>NZ_AP026433.1:0-2275000 GCF_055382765.1 Agrobacterium sp. 6Ca8 | reverse complement strand
ATGATCTGGTTGTAAAAGGTAACCGGATTGCCGTTCCTTTGGAACGGCTATGGATGAGCATAGACAATGAGAACGAAGAAGTGAATTAAGGGCATTTGGTGGATGCCTTGGCATGCACAGGCGAAGAAGGACGTGATACGCTGCGAAAAGCCGTGGGGAGCTGCGAATAAGCTTTGATCCATGGATCTCCGAATGGGGCAACCCACCTTAAATGCTTGGAAAATCCAGTCTGTTTTATGAACGGCCTGGGTTTCCAAGCATTGTGATAAGGTATCTTACTTTCGAATACATAGGGGTAAGAAGCGAACGCAGGGAACTGAAACATCTAAGTACCTGCAGGAAAGGACATCAACCGAGACTCCGTAAGTAGTGGCGAGCGAACGCGGACCAGGCCAGTGGCAATGATGAATAAAGCGGAACGATTTGGAAAAGTCGGCCATAGAGGGTGATAGCCCCTTACGCGTAGAACAGTCATTGTCCTTGAGTAGGGCGGGGCACGTGAAATCCTGTCTGAACATGGGGAGACCACTCTCCAAGCCTAAGTACTCGTGCATGACCGATAGCGAACAAGTACCGTGAGGGAAAGGTGAAAAGCACCCCGACGAGGGGAGTGAAATAGAACCTGAAACCGGATGCCTACAAACAGTCGGAGCCCGCAAGGGTGACGGCGTACCTTTTGTATAATGGGTCAACGACTTAGTGTAACTAGCAAGCTTAAGCCGGTAGGTGTAGGCGCAGCGAAAGCGAGTCTGAATAGGGCGATTGAGTTAGTTGCATTAGACCCGAAACCGAGTGATCTAGCCATGAGCAGGCTGAAGGTTGGGTAACACCAACTGGAGGGCCGAACCCGTATCTGTTGCAATAGATTGGGATGACTTGTGGCTAGGGGTGAAAGGCCAATCAAACTCGGAAATAGCTGGTTCTCCGCGAAATCTATTTAGGTAGAGCGTCGACCGAATACCCTCGGGGGTAGAGCACTGGATGGGCTATGGGGACTCACCGTCTTACTGATCCTAACCAAACTCCGAATACCGAGGAGTACTAGTCGGCAGACACACGGCGGGTGCTAACGTCCGTCGTGAAAAGGGCAACAACCCTGACCTCCAGCTAAGGTCCCCAAGTCATGGCTAAGTGGGAAAGGATGTGAGGATCCCAAAACAACCAGGATGTTGGCTTAGAAGCAGCCATCATTTAAAGAAAGCGTAACAGCTCACTGGTCTAAATAAGGGTCTTTGCGCCGAAAATGTAACGGGGCTAAAGCCATGCACCGAAGCTGAGGATGTGACAGTTGTAGTGACTGTTGCGTGGTAGCGGAGCGTTCCGTAAGTCTGTGAAGGCGGACCCGTGAGGGCTGCTGGAGATATCGGAAGTGCGAATGTTGACATGAGTAACGATAAAGGGAGTGAGAGACTCCCTCGCCGAAAGACCAAGGGTTCCTGCTTAAAGTTAATCTGAGCAGGGTTAGCCGGCCCCTAAGACGAGGCGGACACGCGTAGTCGATGGGAACCACGTTAATATTCGTGGGCCTGGTGGTAGTGACGGATCTCGTGTGTTGTACATTCTTACTGGATTGAATGTGCGGCGAAGAGGTTCCAGGAAATAGCTCCACCGTATAGACCGTACCCGAAACCGACACAGGTGGTCAGGTAGAGTATACCAAGGCGCTTGAGAGAACTATGTTGAAGGAACTCGGCAAATTGCACGCGTAACTTCGGAAGAAGCGTGACCCCATTTTACGCAAGTATGATGGGGTGGCACAGACCAGGGGGTAGCGACTGTTTATCAAAAACACAGGGCTCTGCGAAGTAGCAATACGACGTATAGGGTCTGACGCCTGCCCGGTGCTGGAAGGTTAAAGGGAGGGGTGCAAGCTCTGAACTGAAGCCCCAGTAAACGGCGGCCGTAACTATAACGGTCCTAAGGTAGCGAAATTCCTTGTCGGGTAAGTTCCGACCTGCACGAATGGCGTAACGACTTCCCCGCTGTCTCCAACATAGACTCAGTGAAATTGAATTCCCCGTGAAGATGCGGGGTTCCTGCGGTCAGACGGAAAGACCCCGTGCACCTTTACTATAGCTTTACACTGGCATTCGCCAAGGCATGTGTAGGATAGGTGGTAGGCTTTGAAGCAGGGACGCCAGTTCTTGTGGAGCCATCCTTGAAATACCACCCTTATCTTCGTGGATGTCTAACCGCGGTCCGTTATCCGGATCCGGGACAGTGTATGGTGGGTAGTTTGACTGGGGCGGTCGCCTCCGAAAGAGTAACGGAGGCGCGCGATGGTGGGCTCAGACCGGTCGGAAATCGGTCGTCGAGTGCAATGGCATAAGCCCGCCTGACTGCGAGACTGACAAGTCGAGCAGAGACGAAAGTCGGTCATAGTGATCCGGTGGTCCCGTGTGGAAGGGCCATCGCTCAACGGATAAAAGGTACGCCGGGGATAACAGGCTGATGACCCCCAAGAGTCCATATCGACGGGGTTGTTTGGCACCTCGATGTCGACTCATCGCATCCTGGGGCTGGAGCAGGTCCCAAGGGTATGGCTGTTCGCCATTTAAAGCGGTACGTGAGTTGGGTTCAGAACGTCGTGAGACAGTTCGGTCCCTATCTGCCGTGGGTGTAGGAATATTGACAGGATCTGTCCCTAGTACGAGAGGACCGGGATGGACGTATCTCTGGTGGATCTGTTGTCCTGCCAAGGGCATAGCAGAGTAGCTATATACGGAATGGATAACCGCTGAAGGCATCTAAGCGGGAAACCAACCTGAAAACGAGTGTTCCCTATCAGAGCCGTGGAAGACGACCACGTTGATAGGACGGGTGTGGAAGCATGGCAACATGTGAAGCTTACCGTTACTAATAGCTCGATCGACTTCTTCGTTCCCATTGTTCATGCTCATCAAAGATGAGCATCATCTGTTCTGTCCTGACGCGCATAGCGCTCCGGACGGGCCGCGCCACAGGGCGCGACGACCTCTGGTCTGTATGGCAAACATACGGGATGGGTCGCAGAAAGACGTGTTAAATTAAATGAAGCGCAAGCTTCCCAGCTTCTCGAAACAACACTCATGTGAAAACATGAACTGTGTTGCGTTTTGCCGACCTGGTGGTTATCGCGGGGCGGCTGCACCCGTTCCCATTCCGAACACGGCCGTGAAACGCCCCAGCGCCAATGGTACTCCGTCTCAAGACGCGGGAGAGTAGGTCGCTGCCAGGTCTGCAAAACGCAACAAATATCTTCTCAAGCAAACTCTTCGGCCCAGCCGATACAAAGGGCCGCTCAAAGCGGCCTTTTTGCATTGCGTAACATGAAAACATAAGGAAAACGCCTCGTGCGTCCCTTAAAGGAGACAAATCGCCTTCGGCAATTTGATCCGGAACTATACATCACAGCGTCCCTGTGATGCAGTCGCGATAAATCCAATACGGATTTACGCTGGTCGCGATAAATCCCATAGGGATTTACGCTGGTCGCGATAAATCCCATAGGGATTTACGCTGGTCGCGATAAATCCCATAGGGATTTACGCTGGTAACGCGGGGTGGAGCAGCCCGGTAGCTCGTCAGGCTCATAACCTGAAGGCCGCAGGTTCAAATCCTGCCCCCGCAACCAATATCTTCAAGACTATCAACAACAAAGCCCTCCCATCCCGGAGGGCGCCTTGCGTTTAGGGCCTTGGATACCGCAAATGAATTGCTCGCGGTATGGCCCCGTGGGGCTCTGATGGCGTGCACCTAGGCCTATATCCTGCTCGCGGAGCACTCTACAACTATCTAACGATTGGTTATGAAGATCACGTTCTGCTTGGCGTATCCCGTTAAAAACGAGGGCGCAAATCCAGAGTTGCTCGCGCCGGTTCAAACCCCCATAGTTTAGCTTTTCTAAACAAAAACCCATCTGTGGCGGGATTGTCTCTCTTTGTTGACGCGCAAATAATGAGATTTGTCAGAGGGATAAATTGAGGTGGGGCCTTGGGGCTGCAAATTGGTGAAGACCAAATTGCCAGCGAGTTTTTGAGGAAGTTCTGCCTCCCACGAAAACCTTTGACCGTCTGCAGGTTGAAGCAAGCTTTGAGCGATCTCACGGGGAGGGCTCTCGAGGCGATCTGCGGATTTCCGGATATTGCAATCATCAGGACAAGCAAATCATGACGACCCGCCTGGATCCACGTTTTCGCCCGTTCGAGGTAAAGCGCAAGGTGCGCGAGAGTGCCACGATCACGTCTTTTTACCTCACGCCTGTCGATCCTGCGGATTGGTGTACTTTTGAGGCGGGCCAGTTTCTGACGATCCAGATAACGCATCCCGAAGGCAAAGAACCGCTTGTCCGGAATTACACGGTTTCGTCGGGACCAAATGAGGTCGGGGTCTATCGTATTACCGTGAAACGGGAGGCTGCTTTAACGCCCGATGTGGCCGATGGTCTTGTTTCGTGCTGGCTCCATGACGCCGTTGAAGAGGGTGCGGTCATCCATATTGACAGGCCGCGTGGTGCGTTCAAACTCGACAAGGCCAGTCAGCGACCGGTTATTCTCTTGTCCGGTGGCGTCGGGCTGACACCTACGATTTCCATGTTGAAGGTCCTGGTTGCGGAAAGCGATCGGCCCGTCTGGTTCGTCCATGCCTGCGACGGGGCTGCTACCCATGCGCTGCGTGAAGAAGTACGGGTGCTCGCTGAACAGCGCAGCAACGTCCATATTCATTACTGTTATCGTTTTCCGACTGACGAGGATGCTAAAGCCGGGCTGTTCCATTCCGCCGGTTTCATCACTCGGGAGACCTTGCAGTCGTTTCTGCCGCTGGATGATTACGAAGTCTATATGTGCGGACCACCGCCGTTCATGCAGGCGATGTATGATCTGCTCCTCTCCCTCGGCTTGGAGAAAAGCAAGATTGCCTACGAGTTTTTCGGGCCTGCCTCCCTGCTTTCGCCATCGCAGCCGAAGAAGGAAGCAAACCTCAGCCTCCCTGTTGCTCCGGTGGCGTCAGAGTCTGAGTACTCCGGCATCGAGATCGTTCTTGGAAAATCAAATGCCAGATTCGAGTGGGATTCAGCCTCGGAATCCATCCTGAGCTTTCTGGAGAGCCGGGGTATTGAGCCAGCATTCTCCTGTCGCGCGGGTGTCTGCGGCAGCTGTGTCCAAAACCTTGTGTCCGGCGACTTTGAATATGTGGAAGAGCCGCTGGATGACGTGCCGTCCGGGCAGATTCTCCTCTGTTGTTCCAAGCCCGTGAGTTCAGTCGTACTCGACCTCTGAAACCAGATTCCAGCGTTTATCCAAATCAGCGAGATCAACCCATGGCCGATACACTCAGACTCAACCCGCACGTTGCTGAACTCCCGCCTTATAATGCTGGAATGAATATCGCCGTTGCGCGAAGCAAGACGGGTTTGGCCGAAATTGCGGCCCTTGCCAGCAATGAGAATCCATATGGCTGCTCTCCGAAGGTAACCGCTGCGCTGGCCAGTCTCGACCCTTCACGCTATGCGGATCCTGCCTGTGTGATCTTGCGTGATGCGCTTAGTCGAAAGCTCGGCGTTGCCGGAAACCGGATTGTCATTGGAAACGGCTCGGAAGAGATGATTGCTACCGTTTGTCGCGCGGTCCTGCGTCCCGATGCTACCGTGGTCGCGATGATACCTGGTTTCGGCCTTCACGAAATCGAACCCAAAGCAAATGGTGCGAAAATCATCAAGATATGGATGACGAAGGATCTTCGGTTTGATCTTGAAGCGATGACGACCGCATTGCGCGAAAAGCCATCGATATTCTTCATCTCCTCGCCTTCCAATCCCGTGGGCCCGGCGTTGCGACAGGATCAGCTCTCAAGCCTCATTGCAGCCGTCCCGAAAGAGACGTTGCTTGTTTTCGACGAAGCCTATTTCGAATTCTGCGACGGGAATACGCCAGATGGGCTTAAGACACTGGCTGACAGCGCTATCTCCTGGGTCGTGCTCAGAACCTTCTCGAAGGCCTATGGGCTGGCTGGGTTGCGCGTCGGATATGCCGTGGCTTCCGATGAGCGGCTGGCACAGGCCATGTCATCTGCAAAAACACCGTTCAACGTCAATGCAGCCGCGCAATTGGCCGCAGTTGCCGCGCTCGATGACGAAAACTGGATGCGGGTTTCCGTAGAAAGCGTCGTCAAGGAGCGCAGGCGCATGGCTGCGGCAATCGCCTCGCTTGATCTTTTCGTTCCGGACTCTCAGACGAATTTTCTCTTCATCGATGTTGGTTGCGACAGTTCGATCGCTTTCGATCATTTCCTGTCCCATGGCGTCATCGTTAAGCCCTGGAAAGAACCGGAGTTCGCCAGCTTCATTCGTGTGACCGTCGGGCTTCCTGCGGAAAACGACCGTTTTCTCGAAGCGTTACGCTCACTCAAAGATAAGCTTCCTGAGGCAAAAGTCGCGTCATGATCGAACACAATACCGCCTCAACACGGGATTTGTCCGCCGCGTTTCTCAATGAGATCGACCAGATTATCGGCCTGTCGAACCTGAAACGCGGTGATGCCGTTGCCAATCTCGATTATGGCGTAACGCCTGCGAATTTCGGTGCGGATGCGGTTGCTTTCCCTTCATCTCCGCACGAGGTTGCGTCGATCATAAAAACTGCGGTTGCCCATGGTATATCGGTTGTACCACAGGGTGGCCGAACCGGGCTTGTTGGCGGGGGTGTGTCCGTCCCCGGTCAAATCGTGGTGTCGACCGCCCGGCTGAACCGGATCGTGGAAATCTATCCAGATGAGCGGGTTGCCGTTGTGGAGGCGGGCGTTACGCTTCAAGCGTTGCAGGCGGCCGCATCGGAGCATCGTCTCGAGCCAGGCATCGACTTGCCATCGCGTGGTTCTGCCACGATTGGCGGAATGGTCTCGACCAATGCCGGCGGGATTTCTGCCTTTCGATGTGGGGTGATGCGACATCGCGTGCTCGGACTGGAAGTCGTATTGCCTGATGGCTCGATATATTCCGACCTGACACGCGTGGTGAAGAACGCCGCAGGATACGATCTCAAGCATCTCTTCATCGGGGCCGAGGGTACGCTTGGTATTGTGACCAGGGTTGCCATCAAGCTAGAGCCGGTTCCCGCAGCAACCGCGACCGCACTTTTTGGGCTTCCCTCCGTTGAAGCGGCTCTTGATGCAACCGGGCTGGGGTTGACCGTGAGGTATGGCCACATGCGTGCGGCGGAAGCGATCTGGAATTCGTTTTTCTCCCTGACGGCTGGCGAGCACCTTTGGTCGGCGGCAGATTATGCCCCTGACTATCCTGTCAACCTCATCATGTCTCTGGGCGGCGGTGACGAGGAACAGCTTCAGATGGAGCTCGGCCGGATTTACGAGGAGCTGTATGAAACCTATCCGAACGTGTCCGCTGTCGTCGCAACATCGAAGGCGCAGGAAGCAGAGTTGTGGCGTCTGAGGGAGGACACGGACCTTATCTATCGCAGATATCCGGCTGCGCCGTCCTTTGACGTCTCCGTCCCCTTGTCGCAGATCGGAGAATATGTGGCTCGCTGCGTACCGGAGCTTCGGTCAATCGATCCTCTCCTCGATCCCTACCTCTTCGGCCACATTGCCGATGGCAATCTTCACATTGTTCTCAATGCAGCCGGGACAACTCTGACGCCCGCCAAGATTGCTGCCATCGAATCCGTTCTCTACCGCGACCTGACGCAATCGGGTGGTTCGTTCTCGGCGGAACATGGGATAGGCTCCAAACGCATTCATGCGTTGCGGGAGACAGCGAACCCGGTAAAATTTGCCCTGATGACGCGGATCAAGGCCGCAATCGATGGCGGATGCACTCTTAACCCCGGCAAAGTCACTGGCTAACATGACAACGCCGCGCTCTTTAGGCGCGCGGCGCGGACACGATATGGGCGACTACGTTTCAGTTCGACAGAACGCCATTTTTTTGGCTGTCCAGGCGGCGATATAGTCCATCAATGCGCGTGACAGGCAGTCGTAAGGTTCGAGACTACTGGCCTTCAGCGCGCTTCGTGACGCATCAGATGTGCCTCAAGCATGCGGATTAGCATGACGAGGGTGAGGTTGATGACGAGGTAGATGGCACCCGCGAGGGCGAAAACCTCGAAAATCGCGAATGTCTGGCTCATCAGGCGCTTTGCATATCCCGTGATCTCGAGAACCGTGATTGTCGAGGCAAGGCTCGTACCCTTGACGACGAGGATCAGCTCATTGCCGTAAGCCGGCAGAGCCTGGCGAATGGCGAGCGGGAATTCGATCCGGCGGAAACGCATAAATGGTGACATTCCCGTGGCTTTGGCCGCTTCCTTGAGACCCGCGGGAACCGATAATAATCCGCCTCGCAGAATCTCCGATGTATAGGCGGCTGTGTTGAGCGCCATCGCCATGACCGCGCAGCGCGCACCATCACTAATCACCCACCACGTTATGGCATTGCCTTTGATAAAGCCAATTTGGCCAAGCCCGTAGTAAAACAGGAACAGCTGTACAAGCAGCGGTGTACCGCGAAAGACCATGCTGTAATATTTTGCAAACCCGGCAAGGAAACGGTTTTCGGACAGCCGCATGAGCGCAAGACCAAGGCCGAGATTGAAACCGATCGCGACAGATATCGCGGTTATGGTCGCCGTTGTGGAAAGCCCTTTCAAGAGGAAAGGCATCGATGTTTTCAGGAATTCGATATCCATCGCGTTACTTCCTCGCCCTTAGTCTCACCAGGCGTTCGACCCTGTCGAATCCAGCCTGGCTCATGATGGTGATCGCGAAATACACGACGGCTGCGATAAGAAAGAAAATCAGGGGATTGCGGGTGCTACCGGCGCCAACCGAGGCGGCGCGCATCAGTTCCTGCAGCCCGACAACCGATACCAGTGCCGTGTCCTTGATGGTTGTCTGCCAGACATTGTTCATACCGGGGATGGCAATGCGTAGCATTTGCGGGATGATGATGCGCCTGAAGATGCGGCGCCCTGGAATCCCCAGTGCGCGCGCAGCTTCGATGTGTCCCGTCGGGATGGAAGCCAATGCTCCCCTGATAACCTCGGTCGAGTAGGCGCCTGAAATCGTACCAATGGCAATGATGGCAATGATGAAGGCATATCCGCTGTCCGCAAGGGCAGCATATCCGAAAGCTGTGGCAACCTGTGTCACGAATTGCACGGAAGAAAAGAACAGCAGATAGATGATAAGCAGTTCAGGCACCCCCCGCACGAGAGAGGTATAGGCGTCTACCACAAGTGTCAGCGGGAATATCCGCGCCCACTTGATGACCCCGCACAAGGTTCCGATCAACGCACCGACAAGCATGCTGACCGTACCGACGGCAATCGTTATTGCGGCCCCCTGCAGAATGGCTCTTATCCAACCACCCTGCCAAACTAGGATCAGACTAGACTCCATTGGATTTGCCTTGGTTTTGCTGCGCACTCCCTTGCCTTTTTGGCAGCAGGCATCGTCAGCGTCTTCGACCGTGCGCACCCTGTCAGGTTGCGATTGAGTGGTTGCCCCGCACTTCTGGGAAGAGCGGGGCAGGCGTCTTAGTTGCAGGGTCTGGAGATATCCATCTTGAACCACTTCTGGCTCGCTTTGCCGATCGAACCATCCGCAACGAGCTCGCACAGTGCCTTGTCGATCTTCGTCTTCAGTTCGGTGTTCTCCTTGGCAATTCCGACGCCGATCCCTTCGCCGAGGGTGGAATCGAATTTGCTCTGAACTTTCACGTCGACAAACTGAAAGTCCTTGCCTTCAGGCTTGGCGAGAAAATCCTGAAGTGCAGAGGCGTCTGCAAATGCTGCCTCAACGCGGCCGCTTGCGAGATCGATCTGCATATTGTCGAGCGTGTCGTAGGTTTTGAGATTGGCATTCGGCACCCGCTTTTCGATGAAATGGGCGTGCGTCGTGCCGGTTTGAACGCCGATCGTCTTGCCGTCCAAGCCTTTCAACAAAGTGTCGATATCCTTGATGCCGGCGAGATCGGACGTCTTGGGAACGAGGAACATGTTTGCCAGCTCAGCATATCCGACCGAAAAATTGATTTCCTTTTTTCGATCCTGGGTAATCGACATCCCGGAGATGATGACGTCGAAGCGCTTCGCCTTGAGAGCAGGGATCAGGCCATCAAAGGCCTGCACGACGAACCGGCACTTCACGGCGAGCTTCGTGCAGAGCAGGTTGCCGACATCGGCGTCGAAGCCGGTTACATTGCCGGCAGCATCGGCCATGCTCCATGGTGGATAGGCACCTTCGGTGCCGATCGACAATTCGCCTTCGGCAGCGTGCGCCGTGCTGACGCCTGCAAGAAGCAGGGCGAGTGACAGGACTTTCAGATTCATATGCGAATTCCCCTATTTGGTTATTTGTTAGGTTTGATTTGCCGGACACAGCGCCGGCACAGCGGATCACGTCATAACGTTCGCGACAGAAACTGACGCAGGCGTTCCGATCGCGGATTGGTGAACAATTCCGCCGGGGTACTCTCTTCCTCCACCTTTCCTTTGTGTAAGAAGAGAATCTTGTGAGATACCTCGCGCGCAAACTGCATTTCATGCGTCACGAGGATCATGGTATTGCCCTCTTCTGCCAGCTGACGGATCACGCGCAGGACCTCTCCCACAAGTTCGGGGTCGAGAGCGGATGTCGGTTCGTCACAGAGGATGACTTTTGGCCGCATGGCCAGTGTTCTTGCGATGGCCGCACGTTGCTGCTGGCCGCCGGAGAGCTGCCCGGGATATTGGGCATGCTTTTCCGACAGTCCCACTTTCTTCAACAACTGATGGGCATGGTCGATTGCATCCTGGCGACGCTCGCCAAGAACATGGACGGGAGCCTCGATGATGTTCTCAAGCACGGACATGTGGGGCCAGAGATTGAAGTTCTGGAATACCATTCCCACGCGGGCGCGAATTCTCTCGACCTGGCGCATGTCTGCTGGCTGCGAACGGCCATTCGCTCCGCCCTTCATTCGTATTTCCTCGCCATCAACGACGATCGTTCCACTGCTGGGCTGTTCAAGCAGGTTTATACAGCGCAAAAACGTGCTCTTGCCGGAACCTGACGAGCCGATCATCGAAACGACTTCGCCGGGATCGGCACTCAGCCCCACGCCCGACAGGACTTCGTGCGTGCCGAAACTTTTGTGGAGATCATGAACTTCAACGGCTGGCCGTTCATGGCGTTTGGTGTTCACAGGCACGGCCGGTGGCCAGTCGCTCACCAAAGCCGGAGCGGGTGCGCCCTTTGAAGCCGGGGGAGTAACCGAGGCAAGTGCGGTCAGCGCGCGGTCGAAATATCGCAAGCTTGTCCCAAGACAGTTCTGCTGCCATTCGGGATCGTCAGGAATGAACGCCGTTCTCAGCGTCTTCTTGATTTTCTGCCCAAGCGGAGATTCGATATTCCCGAAAAGATGCAGCCAGTTATCGGCCTGCACGGCGTCCATCACCACCGGGCCTTCAAGGGTTCCGCATTCGATTACCAGCGGCAATACGCGGCTCTCGGGCAAGGATTTGCAGACCGCTGCTGAAACGTAGCCCGTAGCCGTTGCCGCAATGCCGGTATCGGTCGTTGCGCCATTGCCGGTCATCACGACCGCGAGTGCGTGCCCATAGGTTTTCCTGCCCCATTCCAGACCGGCATGGTCCTCTTCCGCCACGGATAGCAGTGCGGGATATCCGTAAGGGCCTGCACCGGTGTGAAGATCGAAGACGACGACATCCGACGCGCCACTGACGAAAGTGCTCAAGATATCGTTGAGGGTGCGGTTCGACCATGTCGGGCCGTTGCCGCCATAAAACAGTCCGTCTGGAAAGTCGTATTGGCCTGCTTCGATAATCGCGGCGATCCCGGCGTGACCATTTAAAGCGGCCTTGGCATCTCTCAGCAGTTGATCGGCACGGTCACGATCGGGTCCATCCCACTCGGCGCAGACAAATGCATTATGGAGTGGGGCGTATCGTTCGTTTCGTGGAACGGCTCTCTTCCAGTCAACGAAGTTTCGGTTGAGATCGACATTGTCCTCGTTGACCCGTCGGCTCCATGCTGTTCCCCATGGGTTGATCAGATGGATCATCACCACAGCCGTATCGGGAGGAAGCGGTAAAGGGTTATTTGCGGCAAGCCATTCAGCCTGGCAAGCCGATCCGAATTGCCCCTCAACTCCGTGCGTGCCGGACAAGATGACGAGTTTTTTTGACGCGTTGCGTTCGCCCAGATATGCAACATCCGTGAAAAGGTGCTCTCCACCTGGGCCATGCAATGGATGCTTATATTCGAACAACGCAGCATTCGACCGGCGCGCAGCGGAAAGAAAACGTTGCCGCAGCACATTATAGTCCACTGAATAGAGCTCAGGCTGCCTGATGTGGCGCATCAAGGATACTCCCGATTTGTGGCGGGCGTCGGCTTTTGCCGATCACCAGCTATGTTCCCGGTTATTATTTTTTTGCCATCTCCGCCTGATACATTTGAGCAGGCGAAGACCATATCGTTAGTCGTTCCGGCGCAGGCGCTTACTCCGCGGCAGCGACGACATTCATGGTCTCGCTATCGATCATCTGTGAAAGCTTGCGTCTGAACCGCAGCGGTCCGACATCGATCTTCAGATCGAGGTTTGGAGTCTTCTTGTTCGCGATCCCGTGGTGGACCGCCTCTAGCACGACACGGTCTTCCTCGAATGCGCCGCGTACGGATGTTGCGAAGCGCGCTGAAACGTCCGGGTCGTCGGGCGCGAAATTTCGCATCTGAAACCAATAATACTTCGTGCGGTTCTCATCGACTGGCGTCATGAAATTGTAGCTGTCCATCAAGAACGTATTGGCTGGCAATTCGCGGCCTTCGCCACCGGAGCCTGATGGTGCAAAGATGGCCTTGATGATGGCATTGCTGGGGTAGCGAACCTCGTAATGCTGTTTTCGATCGCATTTCCCCTCAAATTGCAGGAACGGTGCGTAGAAGGGGGCTGGATCTGAATCCAGCATCCAGCGCCAGACGACGACGCCATCGCTTTTCACCGTTGTTTCCAATGGCGTTTCTTCGCAGGCGGAACTGGCGAACGAGCTCTGATGTACCCATGCGACGTGGGATGGGTCCAGCAGATTGTCCGTCATGTAGAGGTAATTGCAGTTGATCGTCATCGACTCGCCGCGATTGACGCCCCAGGACGGATCACCGAAATGTTCGACATGGAAAATCTCTGCGGGATCGGCTTTCGCGGCCTCACCCATCCAGACCCAGACGAGCCCGTAACGTTCCTCCACCGGGTAGGAGCGGACGCAGGCCACATGTGGAATACGCTCTGCACCCGGTACGCGGGTGCAGGCGCCGGAACAGTCGAAGGTCAATCCGTGATAGCCGCATTCGACGTCGTCGCCCTTGATACGCCCCATGGACAAGGGGAGCTTGCGATGGGGACAGGCATCTTCGAGCGCTGCAAGCTTGCCATTCTGAAGACGATAAAGAACAATATTTTCGCCGAGCATCGTTACGGGTGTCAGGTCTCGTCCGATTTCGTGATCCCAGGTGGCGACGTACCAAGCATTCTTGAGAAACATTTTCTTCCCCCGTTCTCGCTTTAATCGGATCAGTATTTTCCTTGTTGCGATGCGGGACAAGCGGATTTTCGTTGCGTTTTTGTTTAGAAAAACTTAACAAAAAGCAGAACTGGAGATACTCTATTGGCTATGCCCCCACTCCATGCCCTGCAAGCTTTCGAAGCCGTAGGAAGGTGCGGCACGATGAGCACGGCCGCCAAAGAACTGGGCGTAACACCCAGTGCCATCAGCCAACAGGTGCGCAAGCTTGAGAACCATCTCGGCGTTACGCTCCTCGAACGTATCGGACGCCGTGTGGAACTGACGTCGTGGGGTGTTCTTCTTCACAAGGAAGTCGCCAAAGGCTTCAGCCAGCTCAATCATTCCGTCGATGTTCTCGAACGGGCGCGGAGCCAGACCGGCATCGTGCTGACTGCGCTCAGCTCGGTGGTGAACAAGTGGATCGGCCGCAAGATCTTCGAGTGGCAGGCTCTCTATCCGGAAGCCAATGTCCGTATCATCGGCAAGGATGACGAACCCAGCCTGTCGGGCGGCCAGAGCGATTTTCGCATAACCTATGGAAAGCGGGCAGAGGTGCACGCGCATTTCGTGCCGCTTTATACGGATTGGGTGGTTCCCGCATGTTCGCCGCGTTTGCTCGGGGGACGGACATTATCGGCGCCCGCCGACCTTCTCAAATTCCCTTTGCTCAATATCGAGTGGGAAGCCCATTACAGCCGTCCGCCACAATGGAGCGAGTGGGCGCAGCTGGTTGGCGCGACCGTGAATGAAAAACTCTCGAGCCTGTTTTTCGCGCTGTCGAGCAACGCAATCGACGCTGCGGTCAACGGACACGGCTTCGTGCTGGCTCAGGTCTCGATGATCGAGGACGAGTTGCAGGCCGGTACACTTGTTGTTCCTTTCGACATCCGCCTTCCGCTTCCCGAGAGCTACTATCTGGCATGGGATCGTTCCGTTTTCGATAAGCCCTACGGAAGAGAATTTCATATGTGGGTGATGGGGATCGCGAAAAAGCAGTCTGTCGCATCGTCCCCGAACCGCAGTGCGTGACTAATGGCCTACCGCTCGGGATATCACTTTCTGATGTGTTGATATTCTCCGCGCCAGTACAGAAGTGGCCGGGCATCGTCATGTGTCCTTATCGACCGGACGAGGCCGATCAGGATCACATGGGATCGATGGATGATCGCGTCTTCGAGTTCGCAGTCCAGACTTGCCAGAGCGCCATCCAGCGCAAGGCCGCCTGACGCCATCGTGTGCCAGACGGCGCCATCGTAGCGGCTGCCACCCTTAAGGCCATTAAAACCCGAGAATGAGTGGGCGACGTTTTCCTGACCTTCAGCGACGACGTTGACGCAAAACCGTCTGGCTTTCTCGACGATTTCCTAGGACGAGGATCCACGATTGAGTGCGACCATCACCGTCGGGCCATCCGCAGAAAGTGCTGTGACGGATGTTGCGGTGAAGCCGGTTCGTGTTTCACCCGTGCCTGTCGTGATGACGCAAACGGCACCCGCCAGATTCCGCATGGAGGATTTGAAGAGGTCAGCGCCCGGAGACGGCACCTGCATTTTCATCTGGTCCACCATGATCGGCTCCTTCAGATGCGCTCTTTATCGCCTTTGGCGGCCGTGTAACGGTTGGCAGGCATCGAAAGCCCCAGGTTCTCGCGCAGCGTCGATCCTTCATATTCCTCACGAAACAGTCCGCGCCGCCGCAACTCCGGCAAGACAAGGCGGACGAAATCTTCCAGACTTGCGGGAAGTGTCGGGAACATAAGAATAAAACCGTCGGCGGCACGGGTTTCGAACCACTCTTCCATGTAGTCTGCGATCTGTTTTGGTGTCCCGGTTATTCCGTTTCCGGTGTGGCGTTCTGCGTAGTGGCGGATCAATTGTCCCACTGTCTGTCCTTGTTTGACGAACTCGACGAGCTGGTCAAACATCTTGCGCGAGCCTTTCGGCTCGGCGGGCAGCCGGTCCATCGGAAATGGTTGATCGAGGGGAACGCCACGAAGGTCGGCTTCGAGGAACTCCGAAAGCATCAACCGACCCACGTCCGGATGCAGGCTGTCGATGAGAAAATCGACTTTTGCCTTCGCCTCGGCCTCGGTCTCCCCAACATTGACGACAATTCCCGGCATGACCTTGAGATCTTCGGGATCGCGACCGAATGCCGGCATACGTCCTTTGACGTTCTGATAGAAAGCCCTGTTGCTCTCGATGTTGGATGCCAGGCTGAAGACGATTTCCGACGTCCGTGCAGCAAGGTTCATTCCGGCCTCGGAGCCGCCGGCCTGAGCAATAACAGGCCGCCCCTGCTCGGAAGGCGCAATGTTGAGCGGGCCGCGCACCTGAAAATGCTTGCCGACATGATTGAGGGTATGGTGCTTGTCCTTGTCATAATAAACGCCGCTTTCGCGATCGAGCAGCAAGGCGTCGCGTTCAAAGCTGTCCCATAGGCCGAACACTACGTCGATGAATTCCTGCGCGCGCTCGTAACGGACGGCGTGAGGATCGAGACCCTGACGATTGAAGTTGTAGCCGGTCTCGTCATGATCGGAGGTGACGACATTCCAGCAGGCGCGTCCCCGGCTCAGCTGATCGATAGACGCGAAAATCCGGGCGACATTGAAGGGTTCATAATAGCTCGTCGATACCGTCGAGACCAAACCCAGTCTTTCCGTCATCACCGAAAGTGCCGAGATGAGAGAAAGCGGTTCGAACCGGTTCTGCTTGGTCGGGCTGCGCGCCAAGGCGTCGGGGTCACCAACGGCAGCCGCAGCGGAATCGGCGAGGAACATGAAATCGAATTTGGCAGCTTCAGAAATTCTGGCCACATTCAACATGTGGCTGAAGTCGGTTGCTGCGGTTACCTTGCTTGCCGGGTGCCGCCATGCGGCTGCATGGAAGCCGAACGTGTAAACAAAGGTTCCGAGCTTGATCTTGTCCTGCCGTTTCGACATCGTTCCCTCTTTTGCCTGATACCAATTCTGGTCTCAGGCTATTCGAGGATCAACGCTGCAACAATCGGCCGAAATCTTCTCCGTAGGTTAGAAATACTAACAAGGATTAGTGGCGCGTCTGCGCATCAGCCCGAGAGGCTGCGGCGCCACGCCACGGGATCACATTCCCGTTGGAAGGCCTGATGATGGCGCTTCACTATAAGTATTCATAAGTCACACTTAAGTCGCTGTTAACCAACATCTGGTCAATTTATTCATATAAGAAGTTGTCTTCTCAGGCGAATTTCGCGCAGGCGCTTCATTTTCATGACCACATGACGCGGTCGTCTTTTCCCAAAAAAATGTTTCCAGATCCGTAGAATTCGTTCGGTGAAAGCCGAGGAGTTCGCGCGTCTATTCGCCCGCAATCCAATGATAGCGAGGACAAGTGCAAATCGTATTGGTCGATGACAGCAAGTCGATTCTTGTTGCCCTGAAAGCGACGGTCCGCGGGCTTCCGGATGTCGGCACCATCGTGGGCTTCACCGATCCCACGGAGGCGTTGGAATTCTGCCGCAACAATGCGGTCGATCTGCTTGTGGTGGATTATACGATGCCGAAATATAACGGCATACAGCTCCTCAAGGCACTGAATACGTATGAGCATTTCGCGCATGTGCCTGTCATCATGATCACATCGGAAAGAGGCCGGCCTGTCCTTATCGAAGCGATAGAGAGCGGTGTCACGGAATTCATCCACAAGCCCTTTGACCCGGTGGAGCTGAAGGCGCGGGTGCGCAACCTTCTCGCCTTGCGCAAGGCGCAGCGCGATCTTGCCGGACAGGCGCGCAGCCTTGTGGATGAGGTGCGCAAGGCCACCCGGCAACTCGCGGCCCGCGAAGAAGAAATCATCTGGCGCCTGGCGCGGGCCATCGAATTCCGCGACGGCCACACCGGCGACCATATTTCCCGCGTCGCGCAAATCAGCATGCTGATGGCAAAGGATCTCGGCCTCGATGACGAGCATTGCCGCATGATCTATCTCGCGGCACCCTTGCACGATGTCGGCAAGATCGGAATTTCCGACAGCGTGCTGCTGAAGCCGGGTCGCCTGACGCCTGATGAGATTACCGAAATGCGAAAACATGTCGGTATCGGTGTGCAGATTCTCGAAAACGGTTCATCCGACCTGCTGCGCATAGCCGAGGCGATTGCAGGTGGCCATCACGAAAAATGGGATGGAACGGGATATCCGCACGGCTTGTCGGGCGATGGCATTCCGCTGGAAGCCCGTATCGTCGCCATTGCGGACGTCTTTGAGGCTCTCTGCTCCGAGCGCCCTTACAAGATGGCGTGGTCGACCCAAGAGGCCTATGCGCATGTTGTCGCGCAGAGCGGCAGCCATTTCGATCCCGCTTGCGTCGCGGCGTTCCAGCGCCAATGGACGCTGATCGAGAGGCTCATGACGGGCCACGGCGTTCTGGAGATCGAAGTGCCGAGCCTCGAAACACCGGAAGAACAACCGATCAGGGCGGATGGCGGCATGCAAGCCGCAGCCGTTCGGGAGACTCCCCATGTTTGATGAAACCACGAACGACACACTGAAGATGCCGCAAGCGCTTTCCATACGGTCGATTGCGCCGGCACACGGTCTTCTTCTCGACCGTCTCAAAGACACCGACAGGCTGGTGGTCGAGGTGCCCAAGGATGCGGATGCGGATTTGAGCTTCGTGCAGCTGATGGAAGCCTCGCGCAATTTCGCGGCGCAGAACAACAAGACGATAACATTGAAAGAGCCGGCTGACGGTCAGGTTTTGCAGACATTGCGGCGGGGCGGTTTCCTGTCGCGGATGGATGAAACCTCCCGCCAGTTCTGGTTGCATGGAAAGGACATATCATGAGCGCACATATTTTAACGGTCGACGATTCCGCCAGCATTCGCATGACGACGAAGATCGCCCTCACAGGCGCGGGCTACCAGATTACCGAGGCCGTTGATGGGCAGGACGGTCTTGCCAAGGCGAAGGCCGCGAATTTTGACCTCATCGTCACTGATCTCAACATGCCGAACATGAATGGTCTCGAGATGATTGAGGCGCTTCGGCAATCTCCGGCTCATACCGGCATTCCGATCATCTTTTTGACGACGGAATCCGATGCGGACATGAAGGCGCGCGCCAAGGCCGCCGGTGCCACCGGCTGGCTGACCAAGCCCTTCGATGCCGAACATCTGGTCAAGATCGTCAGAAAGGTCCTCGGAAAATGACGACGCTGGACCCTATTCAGGTTTTCAGAACGGAGGCTGCGGAGCTTTTCGAGCAAATCGAGGGTGGCCTTCTCGATCTGCTTCACGATTTGACCGATCAGGATCAGATCGACGCCGTTTTCCGCGGACTGCATACATTGAAGGGGTCCGGGGCAATGTTCGGGTTCGAGGCGCTTGCCGCTTTCACCCACCATTGCGAAACCGCCTTTGACCGGGTGCGCAAGGGCGAGGTTCCGGCAACCAGCGAACTGGTCGCAGCCGTTCTTGAAGCGCAGGATCATATGCAGGCGCTGGTCGACAATCCGCACGGTGTGCAGGGTGATGTTGGAGAGCAGCTGCTCGCCAAGCTTCGTGCGGCAGTCGGCACTCGTGGCGATGGCGGTGTCCTGACACATGTTCCGGCGCAGAATCTCGCCAGGAAGCAGGCAAAGGCAAAAGCCGCCACCTGGGAAATCCGGTTCCGGTTGCCCGTCAATGCCATGGCAAACGGAACCAATCCCCTTGGTCTTCTCGATGAGCTGGCCGAACTCGGCGATTGTGAAATCGTTGCCGACACCTCGACGGTGCCGTCTCTCGATGCACTCAATCCGAGCGATCTCCATCTGGGCTGGACAGTCCGGCTGACGACCGAGCAGCCGCAATCGGCAATCGACGACGTTTTCATCTTCGTGATGGATGACATGGAGATCGATATCCGCGCAATCGAAGCGGTTGTCGAAGAAGAGCTCCCCGTTTCCGAAATCCTGCCGGAAGCCAGAAAGGTCGCCGCCGATCCGAAGGGCGGCAAGGCGGCCGAAAACGTGCGGGTGCCTGCTGAAAGACTTGACGAGTTGATGGATCGGGTCGGTGAACTCGTCATTGCCCAGTCCCGACTTTCGCAGCTGGCGGGTAGCAGCGTCGATATTCTTTTGCGCTCTGTTTCGGAGGATGTCGAGCGTCTTTCCGGAGAACTTCGCGATACGATGATGGTCCTGCGAATGGTGCCGATCGCCCAGCTTTTTGGTCGGTTCCGCCGTCTGATCCATGACCTGGCGCGGGAAACGGGCAAACAGATCGAGCTGGAGACCGAGGGCGAAGGCACAGAGGTCGACAAGGCGGTGATCGAACGCCTGGCTGATCCCCTCGTGCACCTTGTCCGTAACTCCTGCGACCATGGCCTCGAAAAAAGCGATGAGCGTGTGGCGGCCGGAAAACCGGCGACGGGGCGGATCACCCTCATTGCCCGCCAGTCGGGCGGTGATGTGACCATCACCATCCGTGACGATGGCCGTGGCATCGATCGCCAGCGCGTCCGGGCAAAAGCTGAGGCTTCCGGCCTTTTGGCTCCGAACGCGCAGGTCAGCGATCAGGAACTGCTGCAGATGATCTTCCAGCCGGGCTTTTCGACAGCCTCTGAAGTTACCAGTCTTTCCGGCCGTGGTGTCGGCATGGATGTGGTGAAGAAGAGTGTCGAGGCCCTTCGCGGCACGATCAGCGTTACCAGCATGCCGGGCGCGGGTTCGGAAGTTTCGCTGGCGATCCCGTTGACTCTGGCCATCATCGACGGCCTGCTGGTGCGGGTCGGCAATGGTTGTTACGTCATTCCGCTGCCGGCGGTGGAGGAATGCCTCGAACTGTCGCCTGACGACGATATTCGTTCGCGGGGCCGGTCCTTCATTTCACTGCGAGAGAGCCTCGTTCCCTTCATTCGCCTGCGCGAATTGTTCAACACCGGAACCAAGCCGGATCAGTTCCAGAAGATCGTCGTCATTTCCACCGGCTCCGAGCGGGTCGGGCTTGTGGTCGACCAGATCATCGGTGACCACCAGACGGTCATCAAGGCCATGTCGAAACTGCACCATGATGTCGCGACATTCTCCGGCGCGACCATCCTCGGTGACGGCAATGTCGCCCTTATCCTCGATGTCGCACATCTGGTGATGGCGGGGCAACAGCAGGAGGCGCGATTGCGGGCCGCGGGATGAACCAGTCTCTCTTGAAGCAGACGGACGAATTTTGGGGCGTGTCCGACGCCGTGGAAGTTCTGACCTTCAACATCGCGGGCGAGACCTTCGCCATCGAGGCGGTGAAGGTTAGGGAAATTCTGGATCTTCTGCCCGAAACCGCCGTTCCCGGTGCGAAAGCCTTCGTGGCGAGTGTTATCAACTTCCGGGGCAAGGTCATCCCTCTGGCCGATATCCGTCTTGCCTTTGGCATGGAAGCCACCGAGCGAACCATTGATAGCCGTATCGTCGTCATAGAACTGCCGTTTGATGGCGAGCCGGCATTGATCGGCATCAGGACCGATAAGGTCAACGAGGTGACCACGTTCAGCCGGGCAGCCAGCGAACCGCCGCCGAGCGTCGGCATGCGGTGGCGGGCGGATTACATCCATTGCCTCATCAAACGCGGCAGCGAGTTCGTCATTCTTCCAAATCTGACAGCAATTTTCACGGGGCATCGCGAGTCCGGACCGGTTTCGTCCGGCGCGCGTGGCAACGTCATCGAACTTTCCAAGGAGCATTGAGATGCGATTTACAATCAAGATGAAGCTGGCGGTTGCCTTCGGCTTTCTGATCCTGATGCTTGCCGGAACGGCCGGCTACGGCATCTACAGCCTCGGTATCGCCAAGAATGCTATGGACGATGTGGTCGATGGCACTGTCGTGCGCCTCGACAAGGTTCACCAGATGAACGCACTGGCGCTGGCAACTGTCCGGTCGCAGAAGAATATCATCCTTGCTGCCTCGCCGGAGGAAACCCAGCTTTTCAAGGCGGCCGGTAACGAAAGTCGCGACCAGTTGACGGCCATGCTGAATGATATGGCAGCCACCGCCAGCGCCGAGACGCGTGCGTTCTGGACGGATCTGCAGGCCATCACCAAGGCTTTCGAGGCCAGTGATGATCACGTCCGGGAACTGGTTGCGCAGGGTAATACGTCGCTCGCCGCGTCGTACTCGTCCGGCAAGGGCCGTGACGCTGCCAATGCCCTGACCGGGAAACTGGGCGAGGGCGTCAAGATGAACCGCGACCGTCTTGAAGAATCGAAGCAATTGGCGGCTGATGACTATGAGCAGACCCGCACCCTGCTGGTCAGTGCATCGGTCGTTGCCGTACTCATCGCCATCGCGACAGCATTCTGGATCGCGCTCGGCATCAGCAGCGGATTGCGCAAGATCATGACCGTGGCTGAGGCGGTTGCGATCGGCGATCTCGATCAGAATGTCGAGATCAAGACCAATGACGAGATCAAGGATCTCGTTGCGCGCATCAACACGATGACGGGCAATCTGCGCAATACGGCAGGCATTGCCGACCGGATTGCGGATGGCGATCTTACCGTCATGCCGAAACCCCTGTCCGACAGGGATACTCTCGGCCTTGCGCTGGAACGGATGGTTGAGCGCCTGCGTGGCATTGTCGCCGATGCGCTTTCCGCTTCCGACAATGTGTCCTCCGGCAGCCAGGAACTGTCGGCCAGCTCCGAACAGCTGAGCCAGGGCGCGACCGAGCAGGCATCGTCTGCCGAAGAGGCCTCGGCCTCGATGGAAGAGATGGCTGCCAACATCAAGCAGAATGCCGACAATGCCGCGCAAACGGAAAAGATCGCGCGTCAGTCGTCCAAGGACGCCGAAGCCAGCGGTGAAGCCGTCAACCGCGCTGTGGTCGCCATGCGCACCATCGCCGAGAAGATTTCCATCGTGCAGGAAATTGCACGCCAGACCGATCTTCTGGCGCTGAACGCCGCCGTTGAGGCGGCGCGCGCTGGGGAACACGGCAAGGGTTTTGCTGTCGTGGCATCGGAAGTGCGCAAGCTCGCCGAACGCAGCCAGGCTGCTGCCAGCGAGATCAGCTCGCTTTCCGGCGAGACCGTGCAGGTGGCAACCGAAGCGGGCGACATGCTGAACCGTCTGGTGCCGGACATTCGCAAGACCGCCGAGCTGGTTGCCGAAATCTCCGCCGCCTGCCGTGAGCAGGATATCGGCGCCTCCCAGATCAACGAGGCAATCCAGCAGCTTGACAAGGTGACGCAGCAGAACTCCGGCGCTTCGGAGGAAATGTCGGCGACTTCGGAAGAGCTGGCCGCACAGGCCGAAGAGTTGCAGAGCAGTATCGCCTTCTTCAAGGTGGATGCCTCAAGCGTCTCGTCGCGCCCCGCACAGGCTGCACATCGGCCTGCCGCAAAGCCTGCTGCGACGCGTCCGGCGATGAAGCCGGCCCCCGTTCGCAAACCGCAGACGGGCAACACCGTCAGCGCCCAGCAAGCCCGCGTCAAAGGTTTCGCACTGGATATGTCCATGGGCGGTCCCGATGCTGACGACGCGGATTTCCGCGAAAGCGCCTGACCATGACCAGCACATCTTCAGAAGGCCAGTTCGTGACATTCAGCCTCGGTGAGGAGGTCTTTGCGGTATCCGTCGCGGTCGTCCGTGAAATCCTCGACTATGAGGACACGTTCAAGATTCCGCATAGTCCTGAATATCTGCTGGGTCTGAGAGATGTGCGCGGGCAGGGTGTGCCCATCATCGATCTGCGGCTGCGGCTCGGAATGAGCCGCAGCGTGCGGACACCCCATACCCGCGTGCTGGTGCTGGATATTCCGTTTCCATCCCGCACGCTGGCGATAGGTCTCGTGGCGGACAAGGTATTCGAGGTGACGCCGTTCCGTCGCGACCAGATGGAAACGGCACCCGATATCGGCGTTCACTGGAACTCCGACTACATTGCAGGTGTGGTTCGCCGGGAAGGTGATTTCGTCGTCATCATCGATCTTGCAAAGCTTTTCTCGAACGAAGAAAATGCCATTGCCCGGCAGGGCGGCACACCGGTTCAGGCGGCATGAGGAGAGCCCCTTCCGTGGATGCCTCCATTGCTCCCAGCTCCGCGCATGATGGCCTGAGTCAGCGGGATTTCCGGCTGCTCGCCGAATACATCTACAATTACAGCGGCATAAAGATGCCGGACAGCAAGCGCACCATGCTGGAAGGGCGTCTGCGCAAGCGCCTTCGCGCCACGGGGCATGCCACCTTCGCTCAATATTGCAATTTCCTCTTCCGCGAAGACGGGCTGGAAGAGGAAGCGATCTACCTGATTGACGTGGTGACGACTAACAAGACGGATTTTTTCCGTGAGCCGAACCATTTCGACTACATGGAGAAATTCGCTTTGCCTGCACTTGCGGGTGAAGGCCATGGGCGTATCCGCGCCTGGAGTTCCGCCTGTTCGACGGGTGCGGAACCCTATACTATGGCGATGGTGCTGGCCGAAGCGGCCGAGAAACAGGTCATCAACAATTTCAGCATCCTTGCGACCGACCTTTCCACTGATGTGCTCAGGAAAGCCCATAGCGGTATCTATGCCCGTGAACTGCTCGAACCGGTTCCGGCCGACATGATGCGGAAATATGTCATGCGGTCGGTCGATGCCGGACGACGGGAGGTTCGTATCGTGCCGCGGCTGCGTTCCAAGATCGGTTTTGCCCGCCTCAACCTCATGGACCCGACCTACCAGATCGGCGATGCGGTGCACCTTCTCTTCTGCCGTAACGTTCTCATCTACTTTGATAAAAAAACGCAGGTGCACGTCCTGACTCAATTGTGCAAGCGCCTGGTGCCGGGCGGTTACCTTTTCATCGGTCATTCCGAAACGATAACCGGTATCGACCTGCCCCTGCGGCAGGTCGCCAATACCGTTTTCAAGAAGCAATAGCGGCAGAGAGCCATGTCGAAAAAAATCCGCGTTCTCATCGTCGACGATTCCGCCAGCGTCCGGCAGACCCTGACGGAGGTTCTCGAAAGCGATCCCGGCATTGAGGTGATCGGGGCCGCTGCCGATCCGTTTGTTGCGGCCAAGCGCATTCAGGAAGAAATTCCCGATGTCATCACGCTTGATGTGGAAATGCCGCGCATGGACGGCATCACCTTCCTGCGCAAGATCATGTCGCAGAAACCGATCCCTGTAGTCATGTGCTCGTCGCTGACCGAGGCCGGATCGGAAACTCTGCTTCAGGCACTGGAGGCGGGGGCGGTCGACATCATCCTCAAGCCGAGGATAGGCGCTGCCGATCATCTGGCGGAGCAGGCCACGCGCATCTGCGAGGTCGTCAAAAGTGCGGCGCACGCCCGCGTCGGCAATGCGCGGGCGGCGCTGCGTTCGGCTGCCGCAAGCGGTCCGCAGGCCAAGCTGACCGCCGATGCCGTGTTGCCGCCGCCTTCGGGCAAGGCCATGGCACGCACCACTGAAATGGTGGTCTGTGTCGGTGCATCCACCGGCGGCACGGAAGCGTTGCGCGCAATGCTGATGAGGCTGCCGGCCAATTCACCCGGCATCGTGATCGTTCAGCATATGCCGGAAAAATTTACCGCCGCATTTGCAAAACGCCTGAACAGTCTCTGCGATGTCGAGATCAAGGAGGCCGAGGACGGCGATCCGGTGCTGCGCGGCCATGTGCTGATTGCGCCGGGCGACAGACATATGCTGCTGGAGCGGCAGGGTGCACGTTATCGCGTTTCGGTCCGCACCGGGCCACTGGTTTCGCGACACCGGCCTTCGGTGGACGTTCTGTTTCGTTCTTCCGCGCGTGCCGCCGGTGCCAACGCCATGGGCATCATCATGACAGGCATGGGTGATGATGGCGCACGCGGCATGCTGGAGATGCATCAGGCCGGCGCCTTCACGGTGGCGCAGGACGAAGCATCCTCTGTTGTCTTCGGCATGCCGAAGGAAGCGATCGCCCATGGCGGTGTCGACAAGGTTCTGCCACTCGACAGGATCGCGCTGGAAATTCAGGCCGAAGACCGCCGCCGCTGATGGCGCGACCCTTTTTTACCCGGCATTAACCAAACTCGCCAATGATGGCGGCAACACCATGCGACAGGTGCGTTCCGCGAGGCATGACAGTCTCCGCCCAGTTTTCCGGATCATGCCATGCCAGTTATCACCTTCGCGAACACCAAGGGCGGTGCCGGGAAAACCACGGCGGTTCTTCTCCTGGCGTCCGAACTGGCGCGTCGCGGATCGCGGGTTTGCGTCATCGATACAGATCCACAGCGCTGGATTTCCCGCTGGCGTGAAAAGGCCGATGCGCGTGTCGATTTTTCAGTCATCACCTATGTGACGGCGGCGACGTTACAGCAGCATGTCATCGACAGCCGCCGTGCATTCGATCATGTGATCATCGACCTGCCCGGTGCGCAATCGCCCCTGCTCGCGACTGCGATAGGTCTCTCCAACCATGTGCTGATACCCGTTCAGGGCAGCACCATGGATGCGCAGGGCGGGGCGCAGGTGCTGGAGCTGCTGCGTTATCTCGATGAAAAGGCGAATATCCGGATCGACCATTCCGTCGTGCTGACCCGCGTCAATCCGCTGGTCACGACCCGCGCGCTTCTGGCCGCACGGGAACTGCTGGCGCAAAGGAATGTACGTGTTCTCGATACGCCCATTTTCGAACGTTCTGCGTTTCGCGATATGTTCGAATTCGATGGATGCCTGCATATGATGAAAGCCGGCCATGTCAGCAATCTCGACAAGGCTCTGCAGAATGCCGAAGCTTTTGCCGCCGAGGTTCTCCGTCTCCTTGAGGCCTCCAGCAAGAAAAGCCCTGGCAAACTGATGCAGGCGGCCTGACGCCGGGAACCCGGCGCAGTAAAAGCGCCCCATCGATCCTGTTTAGATCGGGTACGCTCTAGAAAAGCGCGTCGGCAAACAGATCGTCGTCATCTTCGACGGTGGCGGGTGCTTTCTGCCCGGGCGCAAGATCGACCGGCAAGTAGCGAAGATGCACGTCGCGCTCCTGCGCCATCGTGTAGATCTTGTAGATGCGTGTCGAAAACGGCTGGATTTTCTCTGCGAAGCCGGAAATGTCTCCGGCGCCGCCGGCGGCCAGCCCGCTTGCCACGTGATGGCATTCTTTCAGGACATCGCCGAGTTCGCTTTCGAAATCGAGCTTGATCACGGCGGCACTGATGCGGCTGAAAACGGCCTGACCTTCCGTGGCGAGATCCTGAAGACCGGTTTCCATCTGACCCTTGGCGTGGCTTATGGCTTCCAGTGCTTCGTTCAATGGTTCCCGCAGGTCACCGGCGCTCCGGTTCTCAGCCGTCTTCAGATTTGTAATGACGCTTTCGATCCGGTGGAGATCGGCAACGATCGAATCCGCCGGGCTTTCCAGCTTGTCGGCAAAGACCCGCAGCTCGCCGCTGACGACATTGACCGACCGGCCTTCGTCGCCCAGTTTCGAGCAGCGCAGGTTTGAGTTCAGCGCCATATAATGGATTTCAGTCTTGATCGAGCGCAGCACTTCAATGCCGTGCAACAGGTCCTGTGCGGTACCGGTAACGGAAGCGACGACCGCATTGGCATCCGCCATGCCTTCCTGAACGCGCCCGGCCAGATCGCACGCCTTTGCTATGTCCTTCTCAAGCAGCTGCAACGCGCTGCCGCCATCATTGGCAGCATCTTCCACCAGGGTGTCGCGCAGTGAAAGAATGGTTGCGGCATCGTCGGCGAAACTTGAGATGCCTGCAAAAATCTTGCGGCAATCCTGCTGGAAGGTGGTTGCCATCTCGTCGATCTGGGCGCTGACCATCTCGAAAACGGTGTCGTAAAGAGCGTCCATTTCGGCGGAATTTAACGCCAGCGCCTCTTCGGAATTCAGATAATCGCTGAACAGGGCGAGTGTCGTCTGCACATGTTCGACACGTTGGCGGGTGATGTCGCCGATCTGGAGGGAGGACAGCGTTGCCGCTATCTTGCCCTGCACGCCCTGCGCGACGGATTTCACCTTGGCCGCCATGGCCGTCATGGCGCGATGCTGTTCGCCGATGCGACCGGAATTTGTCTTCAAACCTCCGACGATGCCTGGGATCGTTGCTTCGAAATCGGCGCCGATGACGGATGAGACGTCGCGCGCTCTGGCAAGCTGCTTGTCCATGAGATCGAGATATTGCGCGAATTTGCCGACTTCAGTACCGCCGAAATGGATGCGTTCGCGGATTTCCTCGGCAAAGGAGGAAAATTCGGCAATGCCTGCGCCGGTGATCTTTACCGTGACCGCAAAGGTTTTCAGGTAACGGATCGTCTCGCGGATATCATCGACATGGCCGTTTGCAGACTTGCAAAGGGAACTCATTTCAACGAAGGCGGCCTGTCGCAACTGTTCGGTTTCCGGCAGGCGGACCATGTCCTCAATGGTCTTTTGCATGTTGGCCATTGCCGCATCCGCGGTATCGCCGTCCATCGAATCCGTCATGCGGTCCAATATGGTGATGAGCTGGTTCAGGATCTCCATGACTGAAACGAGCACGGAACCGCCTTCGAGAAAGGTCTTCTCGATACGAGACTGTGCGGTTGCAAGGCGCGCGGTCAGGTACGCTTGCGGATCACTGGCTTCAGCTTTTGGTTGATTTTTCACGACGGTACTGTTTCCCATACTCGGATGGCGTGATCCTAGAGAGCAGGAAGAAACGGACAGTGAATATTCTGAGTTGATCGGGAGTTAACAACTCAATTGGTTGACGAATTCCTCTCCCCCTGGAAGGCCTTCTCGGGGCTTATCGAATCTGGACTTGGTCGGCGCCTACCGGAAAAGTCAGTTGTACCCTTGCGCCATCGCCCGGCATCGAGCTGATATGCGCCTCGCCGCCGCTCTGCCGGACGAAGCCGTAGACCATTGCAAGGCCGAGGCCTGCCCCGCCGTGTTCCTGCCGGGTGGTGAAATAGGGCTCGAAGGCCTTGTCCACCGCCTCGGGCGTCATGCCGACCCCCTCGTCGGTGACCGCGATCACAAGTGCATCCTTCTCGGAAGCGGCGCTGATCGAGATCAGGCCACCATCGGGCATGGCCGCTGCCGCATTCAGGCAAAGGTTGAGGATGGACTGCTCGAGGAGGGCAGGGTCTAGCGCAATCGAGGGAAGATCCTCGTCAATCTCCAGCGCAATCCGGCATTTCGGACCGACTGCAATCTCAAGGATATCGGCCATGCCGCGCAGCAGGTTTGCGACGTTGATGCAGCTCGGATGAATGGGCTGCTGGCTGCCGATGGTCAGCATGCTGCTGGCCAGAGAACGGCCGCGATCCGCCGCCTTGCGGATGCGGGCGATGTGGCGTTTCTGGCGATCGTTGAAACCAGTTTCGCGCTCCAGCAGGCCGAGGCTGCCGGTGATGATGCCGATCATGTTGCCCACTTCATGACTGACCTGATGGGTCATGCGCATGATGCCATCAAGCCTCTGGGCTTTTGCGGCCTCCGCCTCCTGACGATCGAGAGAAGTTACATCCCGGGCGAGCAGCACGATACCGCCATCCGGCTGGCGTGACATCGATACTTCGATCACTCGTTGATCTCCAGTGCGATGGCGCACCACTGCCCGGTCCATCAACTCGCCTCGGCCGCTCTCGAAAGGGAACAGTGTGGGATCGATCTCCGGTATCGGTTCGACAAAACGGCGAAGCGGCAGCTTACGCGACGAGCCGGAACGACCGACAAGTTCTATGATCCGGCGGTTCATGGTGATTGGCCGACCGGTCGGATCGAACAGCGCTATTCCCTCATTCATGTTGCGGAAGGTCGAGCGGATGGTTCGGGCCGCCGCTTCCGCCGTGCGCCGCAGGCGGGAGACACGATCGACGCTGTCATGGAAAGCCCGGAAAGCATCGAGCAGGCGGATCAGTTCCGTCTCCGATCCGGTGTAGGATGGCGGGCCGACATCCTTTTCACCCTTGGCGAGCGCGTTCATGCCGTTGGAAAGCGTCGCGATCCCGCGTGAGACACGCATCACCGATCGAATCGAGAATGTTGCCATGACCAGAACCAGAAGCGAAGCGACTGCGACGATGACCAATAGGCGGCTCAGAGCGTCCGAGGTCGAGATCAGATCCTCGTTGAGGCTGCGGGCAACCGCATCGCTCTGGGTTTCGGTGACATGGGACAGATCGCGCGACACAATGTGAAGCCGCGACACCGAGGCGCGGATCGCAAACATTTCCAAGAGGTAACGGCTCTGCGCTTCAAAGACCCGCTCATAGGGTCGCAGCTCGGCCACGGGGAGCCGCTCTCCGGGATAACCTTCCTGGCGCGCGGTGGTTTCGGCAACATAGCGGCGGCGCAGTTCACCAAGCTGGAAGAGGCTGTCGGATGCGGATGCGGCCTGCACGATGCCGTTCATCCGCCGGCGCAGTTCGGGATCGGTGATGCCGCGACCCGTGGCAATTTCGCCAAGCGCGGCTGCCGCTTCCGCCTTGTGGCCCTGCGCCGCATCGGCATCCTTTGCCAGATCCAGCGTCTGTGTTCTGATCAATTCAAGGAGTTCGACGATGCGCTCGTTGGCAAAGCCGCGGGCGACCCGATCACCGTTGCCTGGCCCTGTCATCTCCAGCAGGATATCGACCTGCTGGACCACGGACCGGCTTTCGCTGGAGACGCGATAGGGCGAGGCGGCATTCATCAGGAAAGGTGCACTCGAGACGAGGTCGGAGACCTGCCGCGAAACCAGCGATGCCTTGGCAAGGCTGGAAAAGGCCTGCAGGCCGTAAGCGGCCATTTCATCGCGGGCGCGTTGCAGGCCGTAGATGGCGATGGCGGATAGGCTGAAGACAAGGATGCAGATGAAGACGATCGCAAAGGGCAGGCGAAAGGCGATCGAGGAAAGGAAGGAGCGGCTGATCACGGAGAAAGCTCGCCCTCGTCGGTGTGGAGCACATAACCCCTGCCGCGCCGCGTCTTGATGTGACGCGGCAGATCGGGGTTTCGCTCGATCTTGCGCCTCAGCCGCAGCACCAGCACATCGACGTTTCTATCGATATAGCGGTCGCTTTCCGAGCCCAGCCTGTCGAGGATCTGGGAGCGACTGACGGGCTGGTTGGGCGTTTCGGCCAGAATTTCCAGAAGTGCGAATTCGGCACTTGTCAGCGTTCTGCTGCGATCGGTCAGGCAGACCGCCTGTCGGGCATTGAGATCAATCGCCCAGTCGCTGAGGAGCAATGCTGCCCGGCCGTGGTCGCGCTCACTGTCCTTTTCCTGCTTTAAGGAGGGGATCGTCCGGCGCAGAACGGCCTTAATCCGTGCCGTGAGTTCGATCGGTTCGAAGGGTTTGACGACATAATCGTCGGCCGCTGTTTCCAAGCCGAGAACCCGGTCGGCGGCGCTGCCGGCAGCCGTTACCATGACGATGCCGATATCGACCTTGCTGCGTAGTCTCTGGGCAAAGGTGCGGCCGGAGGTGCCGGGCAAGTTGTGGTCCACGAGCACCAGCTGCATCACGTCCTTCGCCAATATCTCGTCCGCTTCCTCGGCGGAGCGCGCGCAGGTGGGCAGCCAGCCCTCCGCCTCGACGAGGTCCGAGATAAGCTCTGCCATATCCGGATCGTCCTCGACGATCAGAATGCGAACCTTCTGATTAAGCACTGCGTATTCCTCCCGCCATCATCATAGGCGCGGCAGACGCGATCTTCAAAGCCTAGCTGGTTATCCGCCCTGTCATATTTGTAATATCTGTAATCTTGTTCGGAAAGATTGGTAACCATTCTTCGATTGCGGTGCGGTCAGGATGTGACATGCTAATGGCGGAGATTGGAACGGGGAGGTTCCAAGCAGGGAGGCTCAGTTGAGAGCATTGACCGCACTTGCGGCGAGCATGGCCTTATGGCTGTGCGGCGCAGGGCATGGCATGGCCGCGACGAAGTTGAACGTCCTGTGCGGCGTCGACGAGGCTTGGTGCGTGACCATGCAGCGGGCTTTCGAAGCGCGGATGGGGGTCGAGATTTCGATGGTTCGCAAGAGCACCGGCGAAATCCTCGATCAGATTCGTGCCGAACGCGCCCATCCGACAGTCGACGTCTGGTGGGGCGGTACAGGCGACACTCATTTGCAGGCGGGTTCGGAAGGCCTTCTGGAAGAGTATCAGCCCGCCCATCAGCAGGATCTGCTGCCATGGGCGCAGAATTTCAATGCGATGTCGGGATCGAAATCGGCCGGAATCTATGCCGGTGCGCTCGGTTTTGCCTATAATTCGGAACTGCTCGCCAAGAACAATCTGCCGGCCCCGACATGCTGGAAGGATCTGGCGAAGGAGATTTATCGCGGCCATATCCAGACCGGCAACCCGAACTATTCGGGCACGGCCTTCACCATGCTTGCCACGCTTGTCCAGCTCTTTGGCGAGGAGGAGGCTTTCAGTTTCATGGGCAAGCTTAACCAGAATGTGGTGAGCTACACCAAGGTCGGCTCGGCGCCCGTAAAGGCGGCGGCGCGGGGGGAGGTTCTGATCGGGATTTCCTTCATGCATGACGCCGTGACACAGAAGATCGAAGGCTTTCCGCTGGTGATCGTCGCCCCTTGCGAGGGAACCGGTTACGAGATCGGTGCGGTCAGCATCGTCAAGGGCAACCACAACGATGCGCTTGCGCAGGCCTTCGTTGAATTCGCGCTGACCCCGGAAGGACAGGCGACCGGGGCAAAGGCGGGGCAGAACCAGGTGCCATCCAACGCCCGGGCGACATTGCCGCTGACGGCGCCCGATATATCGATGATCAAGATGGTGGATTACGACTTCGCCACCTTTGGCCAACCCGAAGAGCGAAGTCGATTGTTAAGCCGCTTCGACAACGAAATTCACCCGACCCAGTAGGGGTCAGCAATCCAAGACCGAAAAGACAGACAGCGTGGCAGCACGAGATGCCGCGACCGGCAGCGCCATGTTTGTGGACTGCCGAACCATTCAGACGCAAGCTACAGGAGGATAACCATGCGACTGACGATACTTTCCACATTGCTTTTTGCCGGTACGGCACTCGGCACCACATCGGTGCAGGCGGCAGGCGAGCTTAACCTGATATGCTCTGCCGATGTCGTCATCTGCGAACAAATGAAGGGCGACTTCGAAAAGTCGCATGACATCAAGGTCAATATGGTTCGCCTGTCTTCCGGCGAAACTTATGCCAAGGTGCGTGCGGAAGCCCGCAACCCGAAGACCGATATCTGGTGGGCCGGCACCGGCGATCCGCACATGCAGGCGGCCTCCGAAAACCTGACGCTCGAATACAAGTCGCCGATGCTGGATCAGCTGCAGGACTGGGCCGTCAAACAGGCGGAAAGCACCGGTTACAGAACCGTCGGCGTTTATGCCGGCGCGCTGGGCTGGGGTTACAACACCGAAATCTTCAAATCCAAGGGTTACAAGGAGCCGAAGTGCTGGGCCGATCTGCTGGCACCGGAACTGAAGGGCGAAATCCAGATCGCCAATCCCAACTCTTCGGGCACAGCCTATACGGCGCTTGCCTCGCTCGTGCAGATCATGGGCGAAGACCAGGCGATCGATTATCTGAAGAAGCTCAACGCCAACATCTCGCAATATACCAAGTCCGGATCCGCGCCGGTGAAGGCGGCAGCGCGTGGCGAGACGGCACTCGGCATCGTCTTCATGCATGATGCCGTGGCGCAGACAGCGGAAGGTTTCCCCGTCAAGTCCATCGCGCCCTGCGAAGGTACCGGCTACGAAATTGGCTCCATGTCGATCATCAAGGGTGCCCGCAACCTCGAAAATGCCAAGACCTGGTATGACTGGGCGCTGAAACCAGAGGTCCAGTCACGCATGAAGGACGCCAAGTCCTTCCAGCTTCCATCCAACAAGACCGCGGAAGTGCCGAAGGAAGCGCCGAAGTTCGAGGACATCAAGCTCATCGACTACGACTTCAAGACCTATGGCGACCCGGCCAAGCGCAAGGCGCTGCTGGAACGCTGGGACCGCGAGGTCGGTGCAGTCGCAAACTGATCTGAACTCCGGCGATCGGCATCCCGGCTTTTGAAAGCCGGGATGTCCGCCGTTCTTTCATCGGCATGAAATAAGCGAGGTCGGCCATGACACGTGGCAATCGCAGGCTGAACATTGTCCTGGCGCTCGGGGCTTTTGCCCTGGTTTTTCTTCCCTGGTATCGCATTGAAGGCGGCTTCTTCAGCTTCCGCTGGCTGTCTGAGTTTCTCTCTTCCCCCAGCAATGCGCCCGGTGTGCTGCAAATATTGTTTTATGGAAAACCATGGCTTGCCGGTGCCGGCCTGTTTTTCCTCGCCGGATGCCTTGTCCGCCCGATTGGCGATCCGATGCTGCGGGGCAAGCTGCTTGCGTGGATTGGTGCTGCCGGTCTCGTGGTTCTGATTTTGCAGGGATTGGCGATCGGCTTTACCGGCTGGACATGGAGCCTCAGTGAAAACCTGTTCGGCGTGCTTTCCGATGGCCAGCCCGCCATGGGCGCCGGTGCCGTCGTCATGTCGCTGGTCTTTGTGCTTTTCTTTGCCTTCGGGCTTGCCGAACGCGGCGTGATGAAGGGCGATGCCTTTGTCGTCGGCTCGATTTCCATTCTGGCCTTCCTCGTTACCGTTTTCGTGTTCTATCCGATCGGCAGCATGCTGATCGCATCCGTTCAGGATTTCGATGGCTCCTTTAATGCCGATGGCTTCATCCGCAATATTCAGGATCCCGGCATCTGGAGCCTTGGCTGTGTCACGGGTGAAGAACGCTGCGGCGTTGCCTGGCGAACGCTCTTCCTCGCCTTGATGACCGCCTTCGGCTCCACAGTGCTTGGGTTGGGTTTCGCGCTGGTCGCCACCCGCACCCGTTTTCCGTTCAAGAAGGGCCTGCGCCTTCTGACGGTTCTACCGATCATAACGCCGCCTTTCGTCATCGGTCTTGCCCTGACGCTGCTCTTCGGCCGCGCCGGTGTCGTCACTGAATGGCTTTCCTATCTCTTCGGCATCGAACCCGGCCGCTGGCTCTACGGCATGACCGGCATATGGATCGCGCAGGTTCTCTCCTTCACGCCGATATCCTTCCTGGTGCTGATCGGTGTCGTCGAAGGTGTCAGCCCGTCGATGGAGGAGGCGTCGCAAACGCTTCGCGCCGACCGCTGGCGCACCTTCTGGCGGGTGTCGCTGCCGCTGATGAAGCCGGGTCTCGCCAATGCGTTTCTCATCGGCTTCATCGAAAGCATGGCGGATTTCGGCAATCCGCTGGTGCTTGGTGGCACGCATGGGGTGCTGTCGACGGAAATCTTCTTTGCCGTCGTCGGTTCGCAGAACGATCCTTCACGCGCCGCTGTTCTCGCCATTATCCTCCTGTGCTTCACGCTTTCGGCGTTCCTCGCCCAGCGTTTCTGGCTGGCCGGCAAGAACTTCGCCACGGTTACCGGCAAGGGCGACAGCGGCGCGCATATCGCGCTGCCACGCGGCCTGTCCATTGGTGTCCATGCCGTCGTCGTGCCGTGGATGGTCTTCACCATCGTCGTGTACGGCATGATCCTCGTCGGCGGTTTCGTGAAGACCTGGGGTCTGGACAACTCGCTGACGCTTGACCACTACATCCGCGCGTTCTCCGTCAGCTTCTCCAACGGCTCGATCGCCTGGACCGGTGTTGCCTGGAACTCGTTCTGGACGACCATGGAGATCGCGCTGGTGTCGGCGCCGCTGACCGCTGCCGTCGGTCTGCTGACGGCCTATATCATCGTGCGGCAGAAGTTTGCCGGTCGGAACATCTTCGAATTTGCCCTGATGATGAGCTTTGCCATTCCCGGAACGGTCATCGGCGTCAGCTACATCATGGCCTTCAACCTTCCGCCGGTGGAAATGACGGGATCGGCGCTGATCCTGATCGCCTGCTTCGTCTTCCGCAACATGCCGGTCGGCGTGCGCGGCGGCATTGCGGCAATGAGCCAACTCGACAAAAGCCTCGATGAGGCCTCGCTGACGCTGCGCGCCGACAGTTTCCGCACGATTAGGAAAGTGATCCTGCCGCTGCTGCGCCCGGCGATCACGGCGGCTCTGGTCTACTCCTTCGTCCGAGCGATTACCTCGATCAGCGCCGTCATCTTCCTCGTCAGCGCCCAGTACAACATGGCGACCTCCTACATCGTCGGTCTCGTCGAAAACGGTGAATACGGTGTCGCCATTGCCTATTCCTCCATGCTGATCGTGGTGATGATCACTGTTATCACCGGCTTCCAGCTCATTGTAGGCGAGCGTCGCCTGCGCCGCGAAAACCGCGTCGCGGGACTGCCGTCCGCATCCTCCGTTCCTCTCGCTCAGGAGAAAACCGCATGATTTCCGTAAAGCCCGGCTCGGTCACCTTTCAGAATGTCCGCAAGACATTCGGCGCCTTCACCGCCATCCCCGACCTTTCGCTCACCATCGAACCCGGTACGCTGGTGACACTGCTCGGTCCCTCCGGTTGCGGCAAGACGACGACGCTGCGCATGCTGGCGGGGCTCGAACATCCCACGGCCGGTCGCATTCTGATCGGCGACAAGGATGTGACCATGCTGCCGGCCAATGAGCGCGATGTCTCGATGGTTTTCCAGTCCTACGCGCTTTTCCCGCATATGACGGCGCTCGACAATGTCGCTTATGGCCTGCAATCCTCCGGACTGCGCAAGGCGGAAGCACGGGAGAAGGCCGAGGAAGGTCTGAAGCTCGTGGGGCTGGCCGGCATGGGACATCGTCTGCCTGCCGAGCTTTCCGGTGGTCAGCAGCAGCGCGTGGCGGTTGCCCGCGCTCTGGTGCTGGAGCCGCAGGTGCTGCTGCTCGATGAACCCCTTTCCAACCTCGATGCGCGTCTTCGCCGCCGGGTTCGTACCGAAATCCGGGAATTGCAGCAGCGGCTTGGTTTTACCGCCGTTTATGTGACGCATGATCAGGACGAGGCGCTGGCCGTTTCCGACCGGATCATCGTGATGAAGGAAGGCGAGATCGCCCAGTCAGGCGCGCCGCGGGAACTCTACGAGGCGCCGGCTTCTTCCTTCATAGCCGACTTCATGGGCGAGGCGAATGTCGTCGGCTGCGAGGTGGTCAGCCTTGAGGGCGCCGATGCGTTGATCCGCGTTGGGGGGATCGATCACCGTGTTGCGGCACGCAACGCCAAACCTGGCCCGGCAAAGCTTGCGGTTCGTCCGGGTTCGATTTCCATCGCCCAATCGGGCGGGCAGGGACTTGCCGGGCGGGTGCTGCACAGTGCCTATCTCGGCGGTCACGTCGAATATGAAGTCGAGACCGATATCGGCACGCTCTTCATCATCGACCATGCGGTCGAGACCAGCCTGCCGCCCGAAAGCGATGTCACACTCGGGTTCAAGAACCGTGGCATTGCCTTGATCCAGGCCTGAGTTTCAAAGCGTATCGCGGCGGCCCTCTCAAATGTCCTTTGCGAGACGAAGCGCATCGTAGATCGCCGCATGTGTATTGCGTGCGGCGACCGCGTCGCCGATGCGGAAGAGCCGGTAGGCACCGCCAGGGTTGCGCTCGACGGTTTGGGCGGAGCCCTCCAGCAAGGCGTCGTAGGATATTTCGCCGAGGTTCCTGGAGCCCGGCTTGAGGTCGAAATAGAGATCGTCCAGCGGCACCGTGCCGTGATTGACGACGATCTGGTCCACGGTCCTTGATTTCGTCACGCCGCCATAATCGCTGCCGACGTGGGCGACGAGCTGGTTGCCGTTTCTTTCCGCCGCTTCCAGCCGATAGGTGACGGTGAAGGTGACGTCGAGTTTTTGCAGTGAGCGCATGTAAGGAACTAGGTTCATCGCCATGACTTCCGGCGCGAAGGCGCGATCCGGGGTCATGATCTCCACTTTTGCGCCCGCCTTTGCGAGAAATTCTGCTGCCTGCAAGCCCGCATGGTCGCCGGCATCGTCGAAAACCAGCACATTCGTTCCCGGCTTGACGTCGCCGGAAATGATATCCCACGAGGAAACGACCAGATCATTGCCGCTTGAAAGCACATCGGTATACGGCAATCCGCCGGTAGCGATGATGACGACATCTGGGCTTTCCGAGAGCACCGTGTCCGCTTCCGCCCAGCTGTTGAAGTGAAAGGTAACGCCGAGCCTTTCGCACTGGCTCATGCGCCAGTCGATAATGCTGATCATTTCGCGGCGGCGTTCGCTTTGCGCGGTCAGGCGGATCTGGCCGCCCGGATCGTTTGCGGCCTCGAAGACGACGACCTCATGGCCGCGTTCGGCACAGACACGCGCGGCCTCCAGCCCGGCCGGACCGGCGCCGACGATCACGACCTTCAGGCTTTCCGTCGCCTTGGTAATTTCGTGCGGCATCGTTTCTTCGCGGCCTGTCGCCGGATTATGAATGCAGAATGCAAGGCCGCCCTGATAGATGCGGTCGAGACAGTAGTTGGCGCCAACGCAAGGCCTGATATCGTCCTCCCGCTTTTCCATGATCTTGCGCACGATATGCGGGTCCGTCATGTGAGCGCGGGTCATGCCGACCATATCGACCTTGCCGGAAGCGATGGCGTATCTGGCGGTGGCGACATCCTGGATCTTGGCGGCGTGGAAGGTTGGGAAACTGGTTGCCGCGCGGATTTCGCCCGCGAAGTCCAGATGCGGCGCGTTCGCCATGCCCTGAATGGGAATGACGTCGGTCAGGCCGGGATCGGTATCGATATGGCCCCTGATAACGTTGAGATAGTCGATCAGGCCGCTATCCCGCAACCGGCGCGAGATTTCGAGGCCTTCCGCCTTTCCGGTGCCGCCTTCAAGACATTCGTCGGCGGTATAGCGAACCCCGAGGATGAAATCGTCGCCGACACGCTCGCGCATAGCCCTGAAGACGTCGAAACAGAAACGCATGCGGTTGTCCAGCGAGCCGCCATAGGGGCCATCCAGCTCGTTGGTCAGCGGCGAGACGAACTGGTCGATGAGATGACCATAGGCTTCAAGCTCCACCCCGTCCATGCCGCCCGCCTTCATGCGTTCCGCAGCGTCGGCGAAGTCCTTGATGATGCGCTCGATATCCCAATCCTCGATCTTCTTTGGGAAAGCGCGATGCGCGGCCTCCCGCTGGTGGGATGGTGCCAGCACCGGCAGCCAGTCGCCCTTGTCCCAGCGCGTGCGGCGGCCGAGATGCGTCAGCTGGATCATGATCGCTGCACCCTCTTCATGCACGGCGTCGGTCATTTCCCTGATCCACGGAACGATTTCATCCTTGTAGGCCAAGAGGTTGTTGAAGACGGGCGGGCTGTCTTTCGAGACGGCTGCGGAGCCTGCCGTCATTGTCATGGCGACGCCGCCCTTTGCCCGCTCGAGCGTATAGGCGCGGTAGCGCCCTTTCGGCATGCCGTCCTCCGGATAGGCGGGTTCATGCGAGGTAACGATGATTCGGTTTCGCAGGGTGAGATGCTTTAGCTGGTAGGGCTGAAGAAGGGGGTCATTCGACATGGCGACCGTGCTCCGAGAACGTTTATGGGAGAAGGCTAAGCGGGAATGTACATAGGTGTCAATTAATAAAACACTTGTGTTTACGCATTCGACATGAGTGAACATTCGCCTTGTCGCGACCAGACCAATTTGCTAGGAAATCATCATGGAAGCGACATTGAACGAGACTGGTTGGCGCGGATCGCAGGAGGGCTGGCTTGAGGCCGCCTACCAGGCACTTCTCGAATCCGGCGTGGATTCCGTGAAAATCCTGCCGTTGGCGAAAAAACTCGGTCTGTCGCGCACGAGTTTCTACTGGTTCTTCCGGGATCGGGAGGAGTTGCTGGCCGCACTCGTCTCCCGCTGGCGCGAAAAGAATACCGGCAGCATCGTCAGGCAGTCGGAGGCCTATGCGGAGACCTTGGCCGAAGCGATGCTGAATGTCTTCGATTGCTGGCTGGATGCCGGCCTCTTCGACAACAGGTTCGAATTTGCGGTTCGCAGTTGGGCTCTTCAGTCCGATGATATTCTTGCCGAGGTGCGTAAGGCCGATCAGACGAGAATGGATGCGCTTTCGCGCATGTTCATGCGTTTTGGCCATTCCGAAAATATGGCGGATGTGCGTGCCCGCACCACCTATCTCGTGCAGATCGGCTATATCTCCATGCAGTCGGAGGAAGATATGGCCGTGCGCATGAAAAGGATCCCGGACTATATTGCGATCTACACCGGTGAGGTGCCGCAGCAGCGCGAGCTTGACCGGTTTTATGCAAGACATGGGTACAGGCCGGGATAAGGCATCCAAGGTGTGACGGTCGATTTGGGTCTGGCAGGAGGGTGAGAGAAGGATAGTCCGGCTCCTTGCCTGCAATGTAGCTGTAACATTCACCGACCAGTGGTGAGGACGGCAAGCATTCACCTTTGGGGAAAAGTCATTGCGAATCCTGCTTCTCGAGGATGAACCGGAAATGGCTCGGGCCCTGCTCGAAGCCCTGCGACGGCGTGATGTGCTTGCGGATCATGTCAGGACGATTGCCGATGCTGACGCGCTGGCGCGTGACGGGTCTTACGATGTGCTGGTTCTTGATCGCCGTCTTCCGGATGGTGAAGGGTTGAACCTTGTGTCTTCGCTTCGCAAAGCCAGGCATTCGGTGCCGATCCTCGTTCTGACGGCCCTCGGAAGTGTCGATCACCGCGTTGACGGTCTTGACGCCGGAGCGGATGATTACCTCGCCAAGCCCTTTGCGATCGAGGAACTGCTTGCCCGCCTTCGGGCGCTGCACAGGCGCGGCCCTTCGCTCTCCAGCCAATATGTGAGCTTCGGAAATCTGAGCATTGATCCGAAGAGCAATGAAGTCACAGTTGCCGGTGCCATCATCGAGTTTCGGCGGCGGGAATATCTGGCGCTCGAGGCTCTGATGCGACGTCCGAACCGCATCGTGACGCGTTCCAATCTGGTCGAAGCGGTTTACAACCTGGATGATGAGATCGAATCCAACGCTCTCGACGCCCATATCTCCCGCATCAGGAAGAAGCTCGCGCAGGCCGAAGCAACGGTCGAGATAAGAGCCGTGCGAAACATCGGCTATCTCATCCGGGCGAATACATGAAGCAGGAGCGCAACCGATCCCTGCGGTGGGCGCTGATGAAGCGTCTTTTCGCCTTGCAGGCGTTCTTGCTCGTTCTGTTTGTCATCCTCCTCGTCGGCTGGATCTGGATCATTGATCCACGGCTGGAGGGCGCCAATGAAGAGGCTGTCCGCATCGTTGCGGAAAGCGTGACAAAGGATGGGCAGGGCCGGGCGCAAGTTTTGCCCACGCCCGGATTGGTCGAGCTGAAACAGCGCTATCCGAATCTTTGGTTCTTGGTGCGGGACGCCGATGAAATCGTCCTGCGATATGGAGAAATCCCAGTACCGGCTTTGGCGGCAGTTTTTCCGTCAAGCATCGAAAGGGCGCGTCTGGAAGCGGGGGAAAAAGTCCGGGCCACTATGGAAAACCGTAATACGCCTGCCGGGCGGTTGCAATTCATTGCCGGTACGGAAAAAGGCATCCCGAATGACGGCCTCAGCCTATGGATCAGTATGCAGTTAGATCTGGAAAAGGATGCCAACGGCGAGATCCGCTGGCTTACAGTCTTGCCGGGTGTGGGCTTCGTCATTCTTATCGCCGTCGTGCCCATGCTGATCCTGACTGGTATCGCGACATTGATCGTGACCCCGAGGGCGGTCGGCCGTTCACTTGGCGGCCTCATGGAAACGGTCAGCCAGGCGCAATCCATCAATTTCGAGAACCGGTCTGCCCGTATCAATCGTTCCAAGGTGCCCAGCGAAATCATTCCCCTGGTAAATGCCTTCAACGTCGCGCTCTCCAAGCTGGATGAGGGATATAATCGCCGTAACCGTTTCCTCGCCGATGCCGCGCATGAGTTGAGAACGCCGATTGCAATCGCGCGGATCAGGGCCGATCTTTTGCCCGATGACGCGCTGAGCCGACAACTCCGGGCCGATATCGATCGCCTCACACGCGTTGCGCACCAGTTGCTGGAGATGCAGGCAGTCGGCGTGGTGGAATTACCCGCCGAGCGGCAGGACCTGAACATCCTTGTCGAGCGCATCGCGACCGATCTCGCGCCGATTGCGATGGATGCCGGTTACGAGTTCGATTTCGAGCCAAGTGAAGGAGAGGCCGTGTTCACGGTCCAGACTTCGATCATCGAGATGGCGGTCGTCAATCTCGTTCGCAACGCAATCGATCATGGCGGCGGCAAGGGTGCTATCACGATCCGGGTCGGTGCTGCGGGCTTCATTGACGTTTGCGATGAAGGGCCGGGCATCCCCGTCTCGGAGCGCGAGCAGGTATTCGAGCCGTTTCACCGCGTCAATACGAACTCGCCAGGAGCCGGCCTCGGGTTGAATCTAGTCCAGAAGGCGGCAGAGATCCATTGCGGACGCGTTGTCTTCCTCGACCTCAATCCCGGTTTTTGCGTCCGGCTGGAAATTCGCTCGGTCGCTTCGGAAGATGCTGCGGCTGACGCTGTCTAGCTGACGGGATTTTAAGCGATCAGGTACGTTTCCCCGGCCTTACCACCACCAAGTTCAAGGATGGAAACAGGGCTATCGGGTTGGCGCTGGCGTCGAACGGAGCTTCGGCGGCGGCCTGTCGGCCAAGTTTGGCGAGCGGCAGGTCGAAGTCCGATCCAAATGATCACGTCATCAAGGCCGGCCTGAACTACCGCTTCTGACCGGCCCATCCGATGAGAAATCCCAGGAGAACGTTCCAACGAAAACCGCCGCTTCAAGCATCAAAGCGGCGGTCAAAAATCTGGGAGGGCTGAGTTTGAAATCCGGAAACGATCACTCGCATTCGAGTGACGGTTGCCGGAAGCTCGTTACATACCATTCGCCGCCGGAATTGCGTGTGTAGAAAGTATAGAAGCAGTCTATGCGCTCGACATAACCCGGCGTCTCGGACACTTCGTAACGCTCTCCGCGCCGTGTTGTCCGCACTTCGCCACTTGATGATCCGGCGACAGCTTGTGTCTTGTTCTTCCGCCACTGGTAGGCCTGCTGTCCACCGCCAAGGCTATAGATATTGTCCGGCGGCCCATAGTCCAGCATCACGCTGGTGATGGGCGCGCCGATGTAGCTTTTCATGACTGTCGAGGCGCAGGCCGAAACCAGGATCGATGCTGTGACAAGGGCGAGCGTTGTCAGGAAGGCGGGTGACAATCTCTCGGACATGGGCAAATTTCCTCCGCTGTGGTGAGTTGCCACAGGGATAGGAACCAGCCATTACAAGTACATTGCACGCGAAGGTCGTGACGGGTCAGCGGATCCTTGGGGGATCAGAGACCGGCAATATTGCGGCCGATGTGGCGCAGGATGCTTTTGAAAAGTTTCACTTCGGCCGGGTCAAGGCCTTCGATCGCGGTCTTTTCGAACATGGCGGCAATGGGCATCAGTTCCTCGGCAAGTTCTTCACCCTTTGGCGTCAGCGTGATGCGCACGATCCGCGCATTGTCGACCGGTCGCTCGCGGCTGACGAGGTTGCGTCTGACGAGCTGGCCAACAAGCCGGGAAAGCGTGGAAATCTCCACCGACACGAGGTCTGAAAGCTCGGTCAGCGTTTTGCTTTCCTGTTGTCTCAGCGTTGCCAGCACACGATACATCGGCAGGGTGATGTCATAGGATGCCAGCCTCAGGGAGAAGCGCTCTCCAAGCCGAACACCTACCCAGTTGAGCAGGTAGGGTACCGAGTCAGTGAACTGATAAGACACAAGCAAAACCCCGTTTTGAGAAACACGTGCGCGGATGACGTGGCGCACCCATCGGCTGTACCGGCATAATCTATCAGTTTCAATAGTTTCGCTCCAGAAGACCGGGGACGGCGAGGCCATATCGCAGCTTCCCACGCCATAAAACATTTGCATTGACAAATGTTGCAAATGAAAATATTTAAGAATGCAGGATTTGGGAGGATCTCATGACATCAGCACTGTTTGGCCTGAACAATCTTGCGCCTGAAGGCGTCGGCCAGAATTTCCGCACGACGATGCGCCGTTTTCCGGCGACCGTGACGGTCATCACTGCCTGTGCCACGGGTGATCAGCGCGATCACGGCATGACGGTTACCGCCGTCACCTCGGTTTCGATGGAGCCGCCCTCTCTTCTGGTTTGCCTGAACAACCGCACGTTTCTGCACGAATTGCTGCTCTGCCGGCCCGATTTCATCGTGAATGTACTGACGCAGGACCAGATTGCCTTGTCTGATGCTTTCAGCGGCAAGGTTTCGCCTGAGGAGCGTTTCCGCAACGGCGAGTGGCAGCGTCATGACAACGGTGTTCTTTATCTGCCCACGGCCCATGCCGCCATCGCCTGCCGCCGTGTCGCGGCAATGCCATATGGAACGCATACGGTGTTTATCGGACAGGTGGTGTCGGCCGATGTAAGCGAGACGACACGACCGCTGCTTTACGAAAATGCCCAATATTGCGCCGCAAGCCCTGCAGGCCTGTCCGCCTGATATTTCCCGGCTAGACTATTCTCGGAGGAGACAATCATGAACGATATGAGCCATGCGCCACAGCCGGCGCAAACGAAGCCGCATGTCCGCCTCGTCGGTCGCGTTGCCGGTGTAGCGGATCTTTTCCGCTCCAGCGCCCGACAAACAGAGGAGGCGCGCCGCGTTCCCGCCAGTCATATCGCGGCGCTGCGCGGCATCGGCTATTTCGATGTCGTCAAACCGCGGGCTTTCGGCGGGCAGGGCGGTGAATTTGCCGAGCTTGTCGAAGCCAATATCGAGCTTTCGGCGGCCTGCGCGTCGACTGGCTGGGTTGCCGGCCTGCTTTCCGCCCATCAATGGCTGCTGGCGATGTTTCCAGAGGAGGCGCAGGCGGATGTCTGGGGCGAAAACCCTGACGCGCTTCTGTGTGGTTCCTATGCGCCGGTAAAGATGGCGGAGGCCGCTGACGGCGGTTACCGCCTGAGCGGCAAATGGGCCTTTGCCTCGGGCTGCGAGAATGCCCAATGGTCTCTCTGCGCCGCCATCCTGCCGCCGCAGGGCGAAGGCCGGCCGGTTCCGGCCTTCCTTCTCGTGCCTGCAAGCCAATATGCCATTGAAGACACGTGGCATGTGGTCGGACTGGCCGGCACGGGTTCCAAGACGCTGGTTCTCGATGATGTCTTTGTTCCCAAACATCGGGTTCTGACCTTTCCGGACGCGACCAGCGGCCACACGCCGGGCGGGCGGTTTTATGCGCAGGAAGGTCTCTTCAACATGCCGCTTCTTACCGGCATTCCTTCCTGTCTCGCCTCGACTGGCGTCGGCGCAGCCAAGGGTGCCCTGGCAGCCTATGTCGATCATGTCGGTGGCCGGGTGACCCGCGGTGCGGTGGCGGGCGGCAATAACCGCATGGCGGAATTTCCAACCATCCAGCTGCGTGTCGCGGAAGCCGCTGCGAGCGTGGATGCCGCTTGTGAAATCCTGTTGCGCGACGTTGCGCGGGCTCAGGCACTCTCACAGGCAAGGCTTGAAGGGCGGGCGGAATTTTCGGTGGACGACCGGCTATTGAGCCGTCGCGGCCAGTCCTTTTCGGTCTCTCTGGCGCTGCGCGCCGTGCAGGCACTCAACGATTCCACCGGCGGTGTCGGGCTCGATCTTTCCAATCCGGTCCAGCGGGCCTGGCGGGATGCGAATGCGGTGGGCCGCCATATCAGCATGAACTGGGATGCCGTGGGCACCATGATCGGCCAGAGCATGCTCGGCCTGGAACCCAAGGGCCAATATTGACCGCACACGTGGCGGCAACTGAACAGCGATTTTCGGAGGAAATAACATGCAAGGCAAGGTCGCTCTCGAAGAGCATTTCGCAATCCCGGAAACACTTCAGGATTCGGCCGGGTTCGTGCCCGGTGATTACTGGAAGGAACTGCAGCATCGCCTGCTCGACATTCAGGATACGCGCCTGAAGCTGATGGATGCGCATGGCATCGAAACCATGATCCTGTCGTTGAATGCGCCGGCGGTGCAGGCTATTCCCGACAAGAAGAAGGCGATCGAGATTGCGCGCCGCGCCAATGACGTCCTGGCTGAAGAATGCGCCAAGCGGCCGGACCGCTTCCTCGCCTTCGCAGCCCTGCCGTTGCAGGACCCGGATGCGGCGACCGAGGAGCTTCAGCGTTGCGTCAACGATCTCGGTTTCGTCGGCGCGCTCGTCAACGGCTTCAGCCAGGAGGGCGATGGCCAGACACCGCTTTATTACGACCTGCCGCAATATCGTCCATTCTGGGGCGAGGTGGAAAAGCTTGATGTGCCTTTCTATCTGCATCCGCGCAATCCGCTACCGCAGGATTCCCGCATCTATGACGGCCACCCCTGGCTGCTTGGCCCCACCTGGGCGTTTGCGCAGGAAACGGCGGTTCACGCGCTGCGCCTCATGGCATCAGGCCTGTTCGACGAGCATCCGCGCCTCAACATCATTCTTGGCCATATGGGCGAGGGCCTGCCCTACATGATGTGGCGCATCGACCACCGCAATGCCTGGGTGAAGCTGCCGCCGCGCTATCCGGCCAAGCGCCGTTTCATGGATTATTTCAACGAGAATTTCCACATCACCACCTCTGGCAATTTCCGCACCCAGACCCTGATCGATGCCATTCTGGAAATCGGTGCCGACCGCATCCTGTTCTCCACCGACTGGCCCTTCGAGAACATCGATCATGCCTCCGACTGGTTCAATGCGACGAGCATTGCCGAGGCCGACCGGGTAAAGATCGGCCGCACCAATGCGCGCCGCCTGTTCAAGCTCGACGGAGCCTGAGCCATGCAGCCGTTCGTCTATACGACGGCCCCGGCCCGCATCGTCTTTGGCACGGGTAGCTCCGTGGGGGTGGCGGAGGAAATCCGTCGCCTCGGGCTGTCACGGGCGTTGGTGCTTTCCACACCCCACCAGAAGGGCGATGCGGAGGCTTTGGCCGCCCGGCTTGGCCCATTGGCTGCCGGTGTTTTTTCCGATGCGGCCATGCATACGCCGGTCGAGGTGACGAAAAGGGCGGTCGAGGCCTATCGCGCTGCCGGTGCCGATTGCGTCGTATCGCTCGGCGGCGGCTCTACCACCGGTCTTGGAAAGGCCATTGCCTTGCGCACCGATGCGCCCCAGATCGTCATTCCAACGACCTATGCCGGCTCTGAGGTGACGCCCATTCTTGGCCAGACGGAAAATGGAGTGAAGACCACCCTGCGCGGTCCGGAAATCCTGCCGGAAGTGGTGATTTACGACGCCGAGCTGACACTTGGATTACCGGTTGGTATCAGCATGACCAGCGGGCTAAACGCCATGGCCCACGCGGCAGAGGCGCTTTATGCTCGGGATCGCAATCCGATCGCCAGTATGATGGCGGTGGAAGGGTTGCGGGCGATGATCGAGGCGCTTCCCGGTGTGAGGATGGAGCCGCAAGATACCAAGGCGCGCGAAACGGCACTTTACGGCGCGTGGCTGTGTGGCACGGTGCTTGGCGCTGTTGGCATGTCGCTGCATCACAAGCTTTGCCATACGCTGGGCGGCAGTCTGGACCTGCCGCATGCGGAAACCCATGCGGTGCTTCTGCCGTACACCATCGCTTATGTGGAACAGGCGGTGCCGGATCAGCTTGCGCCGCTGGCCGCACTTGTCGGTGGCAGGGCAGGGACGGGTCTTTACGATTTTGCCGCCCGGCTGGGCGCGCCGGCAAGCCTTGCAGCACTCGGTGTTGGCGGGGAAGATCTCGACGCTATGGCCGAGCTTGCGACCGCCAATCCTTACTGGTGCCCGCGGCCAGTTGAAAAAACCGCGATCCGCGCCCTGTTGCAACGCGCCTTCGAGGGCGCAAGGCCGGAGTGATCCGGCAAGCAGGGAGCGGCAATGATGGGAGGAGGACATTATGGACATGAAAACAACCGGTGACGACGGCTATTTCGTCGAGGAACGTTCGGCCGAAACCGTGATTGCCCGTATGCGCGATTGTGACGATCCGCGTCTCAAGGAGATCATGGCGGTCGTCACCCGCAAGCTTCACGAGGCGGTGAAAGAGATTGAGCCGACTGAAGAGGAATGGATGAAGGCGATCCATTTTCTGACCGAGGTCGGCCAGATCTGCAATGAATGGCGGCAGGAGTGGATCCTTTTTTCCGATATTCTCGGCGTTTCCATGCTGGTCGATGCGATCAACCACCGCAAGCCGAGCGGCGCGTCGGAATCCACCGTTCTCGGGCCTTTTCATGTGGCCGATGCGCCTGAGATGCCGATGGGCGCCAATATCTGCCTCGACGGCAAGGGCGAGGACATGCTGGTAACCGGCCGCATTCTCGACACCGACGGAGTGCCGGTCGCAGGCGCCCGCATTGACGTCTGGCAGGCCAATGACGAAGGTTTCTACGACGTGCAGCAGAAGGGCATTCAGCCCGATTTCAACCTGCGTGGCGTATTCGTCACCGGTGAGGACGGACGCTACTGGTTCCGGGCGGCGAAGCCGAAATATTACCCGATACCGGATGATGGCCCCGTGGGGCAGCTTCTGCGGGCCATGGGGCGTCATCCCTACCGACCAGCGCATCTGCACTACATCGTTTCGGCAGAAGGCTTCACCACGCTCGTCACGCATATTTTCGACCCTGATGATCCTTACATTCGTTCGGATGCGGTTTTCGGTGTGAAGGAAAGCCTGCTGGCCGATTTTCAGCGGGTGGAGGATGCGCAGAGGGCGCAGGAGCTGGGGTTCGCCAACGGCTGGTTCTGGTCGGTGGACCACGATTTCGTGCTCGCCCGATGACCCGCGGTAGCGACCGTCCCCGGCTCTATGTGCGTTTTGCTGAAAGTGATCCCGCTGCCGCTGAGCAAAGGTTGGCGCAGATGAGTGCCCACAAGGCTCATTTACGCAACGAAGATGGCGTTCCGGAAGGATTCAGAATTCTCGCATCCGGCCCGATGCAGGCGGAAAGCGGAGGGTCTGCCGCGGCCCTCATCATTGCTGAAGCCCGCTGTATCGAGGACGTCATGGCTTTTAGCGACGCCGACCCTTTTGTCATTCACGGCGTCTATAACCGCATTCGTATTTTGAACTGGACGCCGACTTTGTCGAGGATTTCGGGGCTGCAAGGCGACTGAAAACCACGCCTGCAATGGCTGTTGGCGATTGTTAATATTTCAATTGCAATTTTTGCAAACGCAACATTTAATCGAAGGCGGGTGATACCGGCGATATGTGTCTTGACAGGAGCGAGACGCACATCAGGGTGGAGCAAGCCGGGCACCCAGGGAGCAATCGCAGGAACGGGAAGACGTCGATCCATTCCGGGTGGCGCGTTCATGCGTGAAAGGGAGGAATATGTCCACGAACTATATGAGCGCCGCCTCGGTGCGGACGAAGAACCCGGCTGGCGTCATCGCGACATGCGGCCTGATGATCATGTTCGACGGTTACGATCTTGTCGTTTACGGCGCGGTTGCACCGGCGTTGCTGAAAGAAGGCGCATGGGCGCTCAATCCAGCCATGGTCGGGCGGGCTGCCGCCTTGACGCTGGTGGGCATGCTGCTCGGCGCGCTGTTTGCCGGCACCATGGCGGACCGTATCGGCCGCCGGAAGGTCGTTCTCATCAGCCTTGCCGGATTTTCAGCGATGATGATCGCCTCGGCCATGACGCCGAACTTTCTTGCTTTCGAAATCACGCGCTTCTTCGCCGGTCTCGGCCTTGGCGCGCTCCTGCCGACGGTGACGGCGCTGGTGCTGGAGTTCTCGCCGCCCAAGCGCAGGGCACAGGCAAACTCCCTGTCGTTCCTCGGTTATCTTATCGGCGGCATCATTTCCGGCCTCATGGGTATTTTGCTTCTGGAGAGCTATGGCTGGCGGCCATTGATGCTGATCGGCGGCCTGCCGCTTATTCTTCTGCCGATCTTCATGCGGTTCCTGCCGGAATCGCCGGAATGGCTGGCAAGCAAGGGCCGGCAGGCAGAGGCAGACGGGATTTGCGACACTTACGGCCTGCAACGCATTACGCCGCATGCCAAGATCCAAAAGGGCGGCGTGGGCGCCCTCTTCTCGGAAGGCCGGCTGCTTTCAACGCTGAATGCCTGGGGCATTCACTTTTGCTCGCTTCTGCTGACCTTCGGCATGGTCAACTGGCTGCCCACCATCATGAACAAGATGGGCTACGACATCAGTTCGGCGCTCAGCTTTTCCATCATGCTCAATGTCGGAGCCGCAATTGGCATTCTCATCGGCGGGCGTTTCGCCGACAAGGGTAACGTCAAGGTGGTTGTGGCCGTCCTGTTTGCCATTGGCGCGGCCTCGATCTGGGCGTTGACGGTAAACAAGGGGCCGTTGCTCTATCTTTTCGTTGCCCTTGCGGGTGCGGGAACGATTGGAACCCAGATTCTTGCAAATGTTCTGGTGGGACGGCTTTATCCTGTCCATATTCGCGGTACGGGTCTTGGCTTTTCCCTAGCCGTCGGGCGGCTGGGCGGCATCGCCGGTCCGATGATCGGCGGTCTCGTGCTGCAACGGGGCCTGGCTCCGGAGTGGAACTTCTACATTTTCGGCTCGATCGCGCTGGTCGGGCTGGCTTTGACCGTATTGACCCTGCTCTACCGCACTTCAGGCGACGGGCGGGTTTGACTAAGATGATGTTGGCCGCAGGGCAAAACCTGCGGCCAGCACTAATAGATGGTCTAACCTCTGCGGCGGCTGCGGAGTTGCCCCAACGTCGCGAGTGTATTGCCGCTGATGGACGTGCTGCCGCTGCCGAATAGAGCGAGACGCGGATCCGACGTTGCGTTGTTCGCTTCGAATGTCAGCAAAAAGCGATTGACCAGTTTTTCGACCTTCTTGGGGTCCTGCAGGTCCTTTATCTTCAGTTTCTTCTCGATCATCTTTGCCTGCGCATCCACCTTGGAGTTTGCGGTTTCTGCGGGAATTCCAAGGGCGGTGCGGGTGAACTCCGCAAGCGCATTGTCGGCGAGTATGTCGTAGGGATTGGAAATGCTGGCGGCCATGCGCTTGAAATAGAGCGCAAGGCGAACGCCGGAATTTTCTTCGCCGACCCGCTGTTCCAGCGTCTGCCGAACATATTTGTCGCGTGTTTCCATGAGGCTGCGGGTGTTCTGCACGCTCTGGCCGGCTTTCGCGACGATATTCCCCTTGGCGTCGAAATTGAAGGAGCCGCCAAGTGCGCGGAAGCGGGCATCTTTTTCCGTATTGGCGAAGCTTTTGGGGTCCTTGAGGTCGGACTTGAAGATCTTCTTGAGGTAGTCGGTGGTGACCGTTTTGGGGTCGATACGCTGCGCAATCAGCATGAAATCGAGAAGGCGGCGGTCGGAGAGCAATTGATCGACGGTTTCAATCGTTTCCATTTTCTGGCGATAGTAGGTGACCTCCTTTTCGCCTTTCTCCCTGACCTTTTTGTCCTTGTCCCAACGGGTAACTTCCTTCAGATAATTTCGTGATATTCGGGTGATCTCGTTTTCCGACTGGGCGAGCCGGGGTGAGCCGATCTTGCCCTCGGCATCAAAGTTGAAAGCCTTGGCCAGCCGCACGAAACGCTCGTCTTTCAAAGTGTAAACGTAACTTTTCGGGTCTGACAGATCGCTGGTAAATACCCGTTTCAGCGTGAAGGACGAGGCTTCTTCAGCGGTAATATCGAAGGCCTTCAGGGCGAAGTTTCGAATGATGACCGCGCCCTGCGCGTTCGACAGAAAATCCTCGAGATTTTTCGTCAGGCCGATATAGCGCTGGTAGTTCTTGATTGCCTTTTCGTCCGCTGCTTCGTCCTTGTCATCGTAACGGCTGAAGTAGAGGTTCATCATGGTGTTGAGCTGTTCGGCGGTCTGCGCGACCTTGCCGGTCTTGATCTTGCCATCCGCACCGAAATTGAAGGCGCGTGCCAGATCGACAAGACCTTTGTCCTTCTCCTTATGGATAGGGCTTTTCGGATCATTCGGATCCTGCAAGACGGCCCAGCCGATTTTCTTGTCCGTCTCATCATTGTCCGTCAGATTGAAGCTGACGATGAGCATCGTTCTCAGGCGCGCAAACTGCGTCATTTGGCTGGCCTCGGTGATGGTTTTCATCTTGTCCGCGAAATACTCGCGGTTGAGAACAGCTCCGGCCTGCGTCAGGCGGGGATTTGAAAGAACGTAGGTTTCGTTAATCAGTCGCCTCTGCGCAGCCGTCTGCGCCGGCATGCCGTCATCTACGCGGCCGTCGTCCCGGAAATTAAACGCGGCCGCCATCTCGAACAGTTTGTTGGCATCGTTGATACGCTTGTTATATTGGCTGATCAGGTAGTCGATCTTTGCGAGCGCCGGTTTGTCGGTGGACGCGACGCCTGCACGTTCTATGCGCAGATCGGCCGCCTTTGCCTTCCACTCCGGGATCAATGACTTGTAGGTCTTGTTGATGTAGCTATCGGCATTGCTGATATCGCTCGTCAGAACGTTTTTGACGTGCTTGTAGCTGAAGGTCTCGGGGTCGATGCCGAAGGATTTGAAGATATAATCCCGAAGCCGCGTGTTCTTGAAGATATCGTCGACATGCCCGACCTTCTCGATGGCAATGTTGTAAAAACGGGTCTCTTCCTTTAATTCGGCGCCTTCCTGTTCGATCGTAGCGTGATAGGTGGCAATCAACCGGTCCTGCTGGGATTTTGTCTGAACCGATTTTTCCGCTTTGATCGTGCCAAAATCGAAAGAGGCAGCGAAGTCGCGGTATCGCGTATCCTTCAGTTTGTTGGCGAAGCTGTTCGGATCGTTGAGATTGCTTTCCAGCACCTTCTTCATGAAGGCGGTGGCATAGATCATTTCCTCCAGTCCATGTGCCTTCATGGCGTAGGAATAGAGCCGGAAGTCCTTCAGGAACGCGTCGAGGTTTTTGACCTTGCCGATATTATCCGCATAATATTTGGCGTCGCGCGATACGACGGGGTCGTTCGCGACGCGTTTCAGCGACAATTCCATATCACGATTGTAAAGAGCGTAAGTCGTATATGCGGGCAGCACCATGTGTCTCCGAAAAAACTATGGCAAAATCTGTGCGTGAACCAGTTATGAAGCGGATAGTTGCAGTATAGTCTTGCGCGTAGCTGTATAATCAAAAGTAATATTTAGATTAAATATTTTGTATTATTAAATTAGTTGAGATTTATATTGATTGTTTGGTGCGTGGCTGCGTTCAGATCGCGTGCAGGCAGAAGCGGCCCCAAGCGCCAACGCCAACACCACCCCGGCAGACAAAGGGGAAAGACTTGGCAAAAGCTGAGGGCGGCACATTTGTCCGGGCTGTTGGGACAGACATGCGAAAATACCGCTGGCAGCGTGTTCAGCGCTATCCTGAGGCAAGGCCGGATTAGAGGCTTTTTTCTAGGGCAGTTCCGGGTACCGCTACGGGTTCTTGCGGGAGACGGGGGCGACGGTCGCCATCTGCAACAATGTGCGCTCATTCGTGCGTTTGGCTCGCGCCAATGCATCGTCGCGGTCTTCCGGCAGCGTGTAGGTCATGTAGGACAGCGAGGTTTCGAGGTCGTTATTATTGTGTCCGAGGATGGCCGCGAAATAGCTGTTCTTGGTGACATGGGGCGGCGCGAAATTGTGATACGCCACCTCCGCATAAAGGTGCCGCAAGCCATAGGGCTTGGGCAGTTCTTCCTTCGGCCAGAAATCCTCGAACAGATTAAAAACCGTGTCCCGAAGCAGCAGGCGGGTTTCCGATGAAAAATCGTCGATCGACATGCCGTGCCACAGTTTTCCCTGCCCGCTTTCGCGCAGGCGCTGGTAGGCGGACAGGATGGTTGCGGAGCGTGCTAGGACCGGGATCTCGTAGGTAATCCCGAATTTCGTTCCTTCGCCCTGCTTCGTCTTGGCCTGGCCGTTAAACAGGATGCTCCATTTGGAAACGCCCTTGCCATAGGGAGCGGGTGAAAACTCGGCCTGCGTAAAGACCTCGTAGGGGCGTCGCCCCGTCATGCCGATCAGGCCGATGCCGATCATCAGCGGATCGTTGGACTGGAGGCAATCGGTGCAAATCTTCAGAACCTGCCGGTAATTTTCGAACGTGATCAGCGCACCATGCTTATTGGCGATCTTCTCCATCTTGACCCGGCGCGCATCGTCGTACATCGCTGCATCGCCGGTGGCGATCTTCAGCATTGGATGCTCGTCACCGAAGGCTTCGCGGATGGCGTTACGATATTTGGTGATGTAGGAAATGATCGTCGTCTGGGCTCTGCCCTTCATGAGGTCGATTTCAGCGGTCCACAAGGCCTGCATCTCTTCTTTCGAGCCCAGGCCGTTCATCGCTGCAATAAAATCCGCGATCCGCAAAAGCACTGTCGGCTTGCGGCCGGCGGTGTTGAACTCCGCCCGTTCGATCTTTTCGACAATGGAGGTCGCCACGCCGGTTTTCGGATAGTCGGCCCGCTCTATATAGGTCTTCAGCCGCTCCCGCAGCTTTTTCATGTTGCAGATGGCAAGCGGGGTGCTCTTAGCTCCAAATTCGGCCTTCAGGGCATAGCGATATTTCATGATGTAAAGTTCGAGCGTCTTTTCCGTGCGGCCATTGTCGAAATGGTAGCGGACCTCTGCGTCCCAAAGATCGCGGATTTTTTTGTTTCGCAACGTCTCGCTGCTTTTCATCGCCTCCCTGACCCGACCGACGAACTGGTCGATGCGTTCCACGAGAACTGGAGTTTTGGTCTTTCGTGCGAGCATGCGGCGGCCCCTGAACCGGTCGGGAAATATAAAATCTATGATTGGCAATCAACAGAAGCATGGTTGCGGAAATGCCATGGATATCCGCAACCAGCATATTTCTTTTGAATAATAGTTTAATCGATTCCGCAAGTATGGCCGTGATGCGTGGAACCTTCAAGGAAGGTCTGCGAGCCGAGATCGGTAAGTCGGGGAGCCGACATCCTGCCGGCGGCGCTTCAGGTGATTGAATTCTGATGGAAGTATGGGCTTCGGGAATTCTCCCGAAGCCGCAGAGGTTGCGACAGCCTATTTCGGTAGCCGGGTTTTCAGGGAGGTCACGATGCGCTTGGCAAGCCCCTCATAGTCCTCATCGAAATGGTGGCCACCTTCGATGCCGACCGTCTCCACGCCCTTTGCCTTCAGGCCGGGGCAGGGGTCTTCATCTTCTTCCTCCGTGCCATAGACGCATTGCACCAGCTTCGGATCGATCTTGACGATGTCGTCGATGGTCTTGCCGCCCTTGCCTTCGCCGGCAACGCCGAGCCAGCCCTGGACGGAAATCTCGAAATCGACTTCGGTCGAAAGTCCAAGCAGCGTCAGCTGCACGACATGGGATTTCGCGCGTTCGGGCAGGAGATTATAGGTGGCGGGAATGATATCGGCGCCAAAGGAATAGCCGATCAGCACGACGTTCCGAACCTTCCATTCCTTGCGGTAGGTGTCGATGATGCGCGCAAGGTCATTGGCCACTTCCTGCGGTTGTTTTTCTTTCCAGAAGTAACGCAGGGCATCGACGCCGATCACAGGTATCCCCTGCTTTTGCAGCGCGCCGCCGACTTCCTCGTCCAGATCGCGCCAGCCGCCGTCACCGGAATAGATCACCGCCATGGTGTCCATCGCCGGGCTCGTTTCGAGAACCGTGATCGGCAGGCCTAGCGGGCTGCTGGTGTCGCCCGCCGCATCGACCTTGTCGGACAGGGTCTGGGACAAAATCTCATCCGCCTTGCCTGTCACATCAGTCACTTCGATATCGGGATGAAGCTTCACCAGGGCGTTAACGTGGTCGCGGCCCTTCTGATCCGCATCGGGCGTGAACAGCACGCTGACAGGAGCTGGCAGCGGGCCATCGGTCAGGCCATAAACCGTTTCACCGTCCACCTTGTCCTTGGTGGCGGGGGTGCAGAGTATCTTCTCAAGCGGCAGGCCCGCCTTGGGGTCGACCGCGATGGCTTCCTGAACGGTGGAGACCGGGCTTTGCGCGATCATGGCGAGCGCCAGCGTTCCGCCCTTGCCGATGCCGGTGAGGATAGGCTGGCGATAGCTGGCGGTCCCGGCGGTGCGCTGGATCTGCTGCGACAGCGACTCGATGTCCGAGATCATATAGATACACTCGTCATCATCGGCCTCGAGTGCCTTCAGATATTCCTTGAAATCGATGCCGACTACCGCGGCACCCTTTTCCACCAGTGCTTTGGCGCGTTCTTCGTCGGTGCCGGTCCATCCGTCCGCATCGGAAATCAGGAAGACGCTGGCGAGAATTTCGCCATCAGGCAGCATGATGTGCTCGGCGGGGATCATGCCGGTGTCATATGCTGGCTTGTCCTGCGAAAAGGCGGCACTGGAAGCAAACAATGGGGAGAGGAACAGGGCGGAAGCGGCAAGGGCTGCTTTCAGCATGCTGTATTTTCTCATTTTCCGATCACTCCTCTGACACCGCCACTGATCAGAACCGTCGCGTCCATCAGCGCCAGAGCGGCGTCTGCGCCATTCTGTACGGCGAGGTAACGCGGTTCCCATTTCGGGTGGAACTTCGTCTTGAACGCACGAAGGCCCTTAAAGTTGTAGAAACGTTCGCCATGTTCGAAAAGCGTGCTGCCAATGCGGTCCCAGACCGGTGCCGCATCGCGCTTCGACATGCCGGACATGGGTGCCATGCCGAGATTGAAGCTTTCATATCCCGCCTCGCGCAGGTGCTGCATGATGCTGACGAAGAGGAAATCCATCGAGCCGCGCGGTGCATCCGGTGAAAAGCGCATGAGATCGACGGTGGCTTCCTTTTTGGTGTCCGTCACCATCAGATTGGCGAAGGCGGTGATCTTGCCATCCTTGCGCAGCACGGCGACGGGCTGGGAGAGAATGTAGTTGGGCTCGAACGCACCGAGAGAAAATCGCTTTTCCCTTGTATTGTGGTGGGTGAGCCAGCCATCCGAGACCTGCTTGAGATCATCCAGAATATCGGCAACATGCGATTGCTCGACAACTTCGAAGGTCAGCCCGTCGCGGGCGCCGCGGCTCAGTGATTGGCGAAGGGTCGCGAGCTTGCCGCCCTTCAATTCGAATGCGGTAAGATCGACCAGCGCCAGTTCGCCAAGCTTGAAGGCACGCAGGCCCGCATCGGCGCAATGGGACAGGAGGAAGGGCGAAATCTGGTAGAAGGCGGCGCGCGCACCCGCCGAACGGGCGGATTCCACGAATTGCCAGACCAGATCGGGAAAATCCTCCTCGTTGCCGACGGGGTCGGCGAAGGCTATCCATGACCGGCCTTGAATGCCGTACATGATGAAGGCGCTGCCGCTTTCCGAGAACATCACATGCTTGTCGCCCATGCGCACCAGATTGGCATCGGCCGAATCCTGCTGCATGACGATGTCGGTTGCACGTTCAACGTCTTCCGGCTGGATGGAATCCGGCTTGAAGGTGACCGGCCGCATCAGGCTGAAAATTGCAATGGTGGAGGAAGCGAGCACCAGGCCAAGAAGGGCGCGCAGACCGCGCGGTGCTTCTTCGGAGAACTCGAATTCCCACCACAATGTGTGGCTGTAATCGGTGTCGCGGTAGACGAACAGAAGGATCGTTGCCGCGCCGGCGATAATGACGGCCATAGCGGCGAGCCAGCTCGGTCCCAGCGCCTGTTTGACCAGCGAGGCATGACGGTTGAAGCTGCGCATATTGAGGGCGAGCGCCGCGATGAAGATGCCTAGGAAGATTGCCTCGAAAACGGCGATCGCCTTCACCAGCGACAGGATGAGCGCCAGCGACGCAGCGACAAGGGCAATCCACCACGCCCCATCCAGCCGCTGCCCGAGGCCGCGGGAGGCGACAACGAGGCCGAGGCCGAGAATACTCGTCAGAAAGTGCGCCGCCTCGATGATCGGCAGTGGCACGAAATTCGACAGGAAATCCAGATTGCTGCCGGGCGTCGGCGTCACGCTCGAAAAGATCAGCATGGTGCCGAGAATGATCGCGAAGGTGGAGAGCAGCGGTGGCGCCAGCCGCACGGCAAGCTGGCTGATATCGGAGACCACCGGCTTGGCCGCGAACTGCTTCATTTCGGAAACGATCATTACCAGAATGGCAACAACCAGCGGCAGGACGTGATAGATGACGCGATAAAGAACGAGGCTTCCGAGCAGCTGATCGACGCTGATCGCGTTGCCGAGCCCGGCTACCATAACCGTTTCGAACACACCGAGACCGGCGGGAACGTGGCTGAGAACGCCAAGGCCAACGGCGGTGGCATAGATCGCGAAGAATGTCGGCCAGCCGAGATGCGTCTCGGGCAGGAGCACATAAAGCACGGAGGCGGAGGCGGCGATATCAAAGGCGGAGACGAGGAACTGGCGCGAGGAGGTGCGGCTGTCGGGAAGGCGCAGTCGCCATTTGCCAAGCCGGATCGCCTTGCCGTTGCGGCCGACGTAGGCGGTGGTAACGAGAACGGCAATGACGGCGAGCGCTCCGCCCCTTAGAACAGTCGGGTCGAGACCGATGATGGCGGCGATGCGTGGTGCGACGATGAAGGTCGAAAGGGCGCTGACCGACAAAAGGCCCAGCCCGAAGGACAGCGTGACGAAGGCGATGACGCGGGCGATGTCACCCGGCGAAAGTCCCAGCCTGGAATAGGCGCGAAAGCGTATGGCGCCGCCGCTCAAGGGGCCAAATCCAGCAGTGTTGCCGATGGCGTAGGCGGCAAAAGCGGTGGCCGCCATGGACGGGAAGCGCACCTTTTTGCCGACATATTCGATCGCGTTGGCGTCATAGAAAATCAGCGACAGGAAGCTCAGCGCCGTAAAGACCATTGCAAGAAGAATGGCCGGAAGCGAAGTGTCCAGAAGAGCTGCGATCACATCATCGTACCGCACTTCGGATGTGAGGCGGTAAATCGCAAACGTCATCATCACGAAGATGAGCGTAATGGCGATGGCCGTCAGATAGGGCCGGTTTCTGGCAAAGAAGCTTTCAACCGGGGATTCGGTAATATCGGTCTGTATAATTTCGCTCTTGTCTGCCATTTGCTTTTTCCAGCGCCAGTCCCTTGGTTGGCGAACCACAGGATTGTGTCGCTAATTCGTTTCGGTTGAGGAAATTTGCTTAGCAGAAATGCGTGACGTGTCGATGTGAAGTTTGGCGACAAACCAACGAGATTTTCGCCGTTAAAATGAAAAATGCAACCAAAAAGAGCGATGTTCAAATTTTAGATCAAAAACTCCGTGAATTAATCGTTCCGATTGCTTGGAGGCGATGTTTGATGTGATTAAACGCTTCTTTCAATTGAAGGAAATGCAAAATGAACATGCCTACAAGAATAGTAATTTCGCTGATCGCAGCCCTTTTGGTGGGCGGCGGCTACATGGCTTATGACAAGATGCGGGGCGCCGAATGGGTTGTTTCGCCGCAGCAGATCGCTGATGCGAAGGCTGGCGGGCAGGCCGGATATGAATCGCGTCCGGGAACAGTGACCGTTCTGCCGATCCGTAGCGAGACGGCGGATGTACTGCCGATCAAATGGGCCATTGCTGGTCTGGTCGCAGGCCTGCTGGCGTTTCGGTCCACGGGCAAAAAGAAAGCGGCAAAGGCCTGAGGCCTGCCGCTTCATGTCTCCGGCACGGAAGTCCGGGGAGAATGCCAAAGTCGGGGCGCGTTACGCGCCCCACGTTTTCTCCAGCACGCGTACCCAGTTGCCATGGCAAATCTTGGCGAGTGCGGCGTCGTCATAACCGCCGTTGCGCAGGGCTGTGACCAGCAATTGCAGATCGGCCGCATCCTTCATGGCTGCTGGAATGGTGGTGCCGTCGAAATCCGAGCCGAGTGCGACGTGATCGATGCCGATGCGGTTGACGATATAGTCGACATGGCGGACCAGTTCGCCAAGGTCGGTAGCGGGGTTCTTCACGCCGTCCTGGCGCAGGAACAGAACGCCGAAATTGATGCCGGCAAGACCGCCTGTGTCGCGGATCGCGTCCAGCTGGCGGTCCGTCAGGTTGCGGCTGTGGTTGCACAGCGCATAGGTGTTGGAATGGGACGCCACCAGCGGTGCGTCCGAAATCTTCGCGATGTCCCAGAAACCCTGTTCGTTCATGTGCGACAGGTCGACCATGATCTTCAGTTCGTTGCAGGTCTTTACCAGCCGTTTTCCGGCATCGGTGAGGCCGGGGCCGATATCCGGTGTCGACGGGAAGCGGAAGGGAACGCCGTAGGCGAAGATATTCGGGCGGCTCCAGACCGGGCCGAGCGTGCGAAGGCCAGCCTCGTGGAGAACATGCAGCGCATCCAGATCGGCGCCGATCGCTTCTGCGCCCTCGATATGGAAGACGGAGGCAAAGGCGCCCTCTGCCATCGCGCTGCGGATCTCGGCGGCCGTGCGGCAGACTTTCAGCGCACCGCCTGATTGTTTCTCGGCGCGGAACAGCAGGGCCGCCATGCCAAGCGTCGCCTTCAGCGCGTCCGCTTCAGCCGGTGTCGTAAAGTCGCCGTTCGCGTCCTTCTCCATGCTGGGCGAGGGGACGTAGATGGCGCAGAGGCCACCGGCCAACCTGCCCTTCCTGGCGCGCGGCAGGTCGATGTGGCCGACCGTATCACCCTCGATGAGAAGCGTTTCGGGAGAGGCATTGCCCGATCGCCATAACCGCAGAAGCACGTCGTTGTGGCCGTCGAAGACGGGTACGGTTTTTTCATCGGTCATGGTCATTCACCTTTGGATACGGGCGGGGCGCGGTCGCGCGGTCGTCAGACTTTTGAGAATTGGTAGAGGAAAGGTCAAGGTCGGAGCAAATGCAATCCGTGCATAGGCTCTGCCAAATTTGGAATTGGTCGCGCCTCGTTTGCTCGTGGTAATCGCGGGAAAACATAAAAAAAATGACTGGATTGGGGCGAACCCATACCGTTTCCGAAAAATAAGGTCCGAAAGGGGATTTTCGATGATTTCAAGACGCAACCTGCTGATTGCCGGCGCTGCCGTACCGTTCCTGTCCTATGCGCACATTCCGGCATTTGCTGCGACGCCCAAGGATATTCTGGTGGTCGCGCAGCAGCTGGACAACATGACGAGCCTTGATCCGCATGAGGGTTTCGAAGCCGTCGGCGGTGAAATCATGTCCAACATGTACCAGAAGCTGGTGCGGGCGAACCGTGAAGATTCCACCAAGGTCGATCCGGTCATCGCGAAGTCCTGGGAAGCCGATGCGGAAAGCAAGGTTTTCACCTTTGTGATCGGTGACGATGCGACCTTCTCGAGCGGTGCGAAAGTGACCGCGGAAGACGTGGCCTTTTCGCTGCAGCGCGCCATCAAGATGAACAAGAGCCCGGCCTTCATCATTGGCCAGTTCGGCTTCACGCCTGACAATGCCGAAACGACCATCGTTGCCGCCGACGAAAAGACGGTGAAGCTGACGACGGCAAAGCCGACCGCAATCTCGTTCCTGCTCTATTGCCTCTCCGCCAATATCGGCGCGATCGTTGAAAAGAAGGCCGTGCTGGCAAATGCCTCGGGCGAAGACCTCGGCAATGGCTGGCTGCAGAAAAACAGCGCCGGTTCCGGCGATTTCATGTTGCAGGCCTGGAAGCCGAGCGAGAGCGTAGCGCTCACCGTCAACCCGAATGGCCCCTACAAGGGTAACATCAAGCGCGTCATCCTGCGCCATGTCACCGATCCGTCTTCCCAGCTTCTGATGTTGCAGAAGGGCGATATCGACATTGCCCGCGACCTGACCTCGGAACAGCTGCGTACCGTCCAGAACGACGCCAACATCGAGTTGCAGCGCAAGAGCATCGCCTCCCTGGTGCTGATCTCGCTCAATCAGGGCAATGAGAACCTTGCCAAGCCACAGGTCTGGCAGGCCATCAAATGGGCGCTGGACTATAAGGGCATGCAGGAAAACATTGTGCCGCTGACGCACAAGGTTCACCAGAGCTTCGAGCCGGAAGGTTTCCCCGGCGCCGTTAACGACACGCCGTACCAGCGCGATGTCGAAAAGGCCAAGGCGCTGATGGCGGAAGCCGGTCTTGCCGACGGTTTCGAAATCACCATGGATCACTATTCCGCCCAGCCTTACCCGGATCTGGCGCAGGCCATCCAAGCAAATCTTGCCGATATCGGCATCAAGGTGCGTCTGCAATCTGCCGAGAACCGTCAGGTTCTGACCAAGATGCGCGGCCGCGAACACCAGATGGCGCTTTCCGCATGGGGCACGGATTATTTCGATCCGCATTCCAATGCCGATGTCTTCAACATCAACAAGGACAATGGCGACGACGCCAAGTCCAAGCCCTTCCTGTGGCGTTCGCGCTTCAAGAACGACGACTTTGCCGCGAAGGCAGAAGCCGCCCGTGACGAGAAGGACCCGGCAAAGCGCATCGAGCTTTATGAAGCGCTGCAGCGCGAGCACATGGAAAACAGCCCCTTCGTCTTCATGTTCCAGACGACGAAGACGGCCGCGTTCCGCAAGGGCGTTTCCGGCTTTGAACTCGGCGTTCTCTCCGAGGGCAATTCCTACCACGATGCTAAGAAAGCGTAACATTGAACAAGCGCGTCAAAAGCATATCGTCGACACTGAGCAGCGTCATTCTGACGCTGTTCGGGTTGATGGTCATCACCTTCCTGATCGGGCGCGTCATGCCTGTCGATCCCGTCATTGCGGCAGTCGGCGACAACGCGCCTGAAGACGTCATTGTGCGGGTTCGGGCCGAAATGGGCCTGGACCAGCCACTGGTCGTTCAGTTCTTCCACTATGTGTCGCAGGTGCTGCACGGTGATTTCGGCAATTCCATCCTGACCCGCAACCCGGTCTGGATCGATATAAAGCGCGTTTTCCCCGCCACCTTCGAGCTTGCTACGGCAGCACTCGTTCTCGCGGCGCTGATCGGCATTCCGCTCGGCGTATGGGCCGCCGTGAAGCAGGGTAAGTTGACGGACCAGATCATCCGCGTCGTCTGCCTTGCCGGCCATTCCGTGCCCGTCTTCATGCTGGCGCTGATTTCGCTGCTGGTATTTTACGCCACGCTTGGCGTCGCACCCGGACCGGGCAGGCAGGACATCATCTATGACGGCATGATCTCGCCGGTCACGGGCCTGATGACGGTCGATACGCTGCTTGCCGGCGACTGGGACGCGTTTTACGACGCCATCGCCCATATGGTGCAGCCCGTCTGCATCCTTGCCTATTTCAGCATGGCCTATATCACCCGCATGACACGCGCCTTCATGATCGATGCGCTGAAGGGCGAATATGTCATTACCGCCCGTGCCAAGGGGCTTTCGGCAATGACCGTTATCTGGGGGCACGCCTTCCCGACGGTTGCCGTACAGCTCGTCACGGTTCTCGCACTCACCTATGCCGGCCTTCTGGAAGGTGCCGTGGTGACGGAAACCGTCTTCAGCTGGCCGGGCCTTGGCCAATATCTCACCGTCTCGCTCATGAACGCGGACATGAACCCTGTCGTCGGAGCGACCCTGTTGATCGGCCTGATCTATGTCGGCCTCAACCTGCTCGCAGACGTACTTTACCGAGTAATGGATCCCCGCGTTCGATGATGTTAGCAACTTTCAGAAACTGGGCTCTGGATGAGACGCCGCATTCCCGCAGGCAGGCTGCCTGGGGAAACCGGTACCGCATCTGGCTGAACCTCAAGTCCAATCCGCTGGCGGTGGTCGGTCTCACGATCATCATCGTCTTCATTGCGCTGTCGCTGCTGGCGCCGTTCATCGCGCCTTACGATCCGGCCGCGCAGAACCTCGGCAACCGCCTTGCCTTCCCGAGTGCCGAGCACTGGTTCGGCACGGATGAGCTGGGTCGCGACATTCTTTCCCGCATTCTTTATGGTGGTCGCGTCACGCTCGGCATGGTCATTGCCGTCGTTGTTCTCGTTGCGCCGATCGGTCTCGCCATCGGCTGCATAGCCGGTTATTTCGGCGGTATCGTCGATACGGTGTTGATGCGGGTGACCGATGTGTTCCTGGCCTTCCCGCGCCTCATCCTGGCGCTTGCCTTCGTCGCGGCGCTGAAGCCTGGCGTCGAAAGCGCCATTCTCGCCATCGCGCTCACCGCCTGGCCGCCCTATGCGCGTCTCGCTCGCGCCGAAACCATGACGGTTCGCGGCAGCGATTTCGTTGCGGCCTACCGGCTGACAGGCGCTTCCGCCTGGCGCATCATCGCCCGTCACATCGCGCCGCTCTGCGTGCCGAGCCTCATCGTGCGCATCACGCTCGACATGAGCTCGATCATCATCACCGCCGCAAGCCTCGGCTTCCTCGGCATGGGCGCGCAGCCGCCTTCGCCGGAATGGGGTGCGATGATTGCGACGGCCAAGCGCTTCATCTTCGAACAATGGTGGGTCGCCACCATTCCGGGCATCGCCATTTTCCTCGTCTCGCTCGCCTTCAACTTCCTTGGCGATGGTCTGCGCGACGTGCTCGACCCGAAGGGACATTGAGCCATGCTGGTCGAAATCGAAAATCTGAAGATCGCGTTCCAGACCCGCACCAGCCGCTTCGAGGCGGTGCGCGGTGTTTCCATGAAGCTCGGAACAGAAAAGCTCGGCATCGTCGGTGAATCCGGTTCGGGCAAGAGCCTCACGGCGCGCGCGCTGATGAAGCTTCTGCCCTCCAATGCCGATATCAGGGCCGACAAGCTCTCCTTTGACGGTATCGACGTGCTTTCCGCCAGTGAAAAGCAGATGCGCCAGATCCGGGGAAAACGGGCAGGTTTCATCCTTCAGGATCCGAAATATTCGCTGAACCCGGTCAAGACCATGGGTGCACAGATCGCGGAAGCCTGGCGCGCCCACAAGGGCGGCAGCAAGCGTGCGGCCATGGAGGCGGCAATCGCCCTGCTCGATCAGGTGAAGATCCGCAATCCGCGCCAGGTCGCTTCGTCCTACGCTCACGAGGTTTCCGGGGGCATGGGCCAGCGTGTCATGATCGCCATGATGCTGGCGCCTGATCCCGAGCTTCTGATCGCCGACGAACCGACGAGTGCTCTCGATGCCACGGTTCAGGCGGAAATCCTGCGGCTGATCGAGGAGCTGGTATCGGAACGCGGCATGGGTCTCATCCTCATCAGCCACGACCTGCCGCTAGTCTCGCATTTCTGCGACCGCGTGGCTGTCATGTATTCCGGCCGGGTGATGGAGGAACTGAAGGCTTCCGAACTCCTGAAAGCACAGCATCCTTACACGCAGGGTCTCTTGAACTGCATTCCCTCGCTGACGCATCCGCGCGAGCGTCTTCCCGTTCTCAACCGTGATGCAGCGTGGTCCAGCCTATGATCGACGTCGAAAATCTCCGTATCAAGTTCGGCGACCGTGAAGTGGTGAAGGGCGTGTCCTTTTCGGTCGAAAAGGGCGGCAGCTTCGGCATCGTTGGCGAAAGCGGCTCGGGCAAGTCCACCATTTTGCGCGCCATGGCCGGCCTTAATGAAAGCTGGGAAGGCCGCATCGCCTTTGCCGGCAAGGATGCACCGCTGAAGCGCACGCCGGAATTCTTCCGGCAGGTGCAGATGGTGTTTCAGGACCCCTATGGTTCGCTGCATCCGCGCCAGACCATCGACCGCATTCTCAGCGAATTGCCGTTGGTGCACGGCATGGACAATATCGAAAAACGCATCCAGCAGGCGCTATCGGATGTGGCCCTGCCGCAGGCGGTGCGCTTCCGTTACCCCCACCAGCTCTCCGGCGGTCAGCGTCAGCGCGTGGCGATTGCGCGTGCTTTGATTGCCGATCCGCAGGTTCTGCTGCTCGATGAGCCGACTTCGGCGCTCGATGTTTCAGTGCAGGCGGAAATCCTGAACCTGTTGCAGGATCTGCGGGCGGCGCGCAACCTCACCTATATCCTCGTCAGCCACAATCTGGCTGTTATCGCGCATCTGTGCCCACAGGTGGGCGTGATGCTGAATGGTGAAATGGTCGAGCAGCTGAATGCAGGCGATCTACGCGAAGGCCGCACGAAACACCCGCATACCGAAGAGTTGCGCAGCCTGAGTATCCGGCTGGAAGAGCCAGCTTGAGCCCCCGTCGCACATAGATCGAGCGGTTGCTGCTCGCTTCTTCTTCCCACCGGGGAGAAGGTCGCGGCAGCGGTATGAGGCTTCCCACAAGACCCACGAAGACACGAGACCGAACAATGTCACAGCAATTCGACTGGAACGCCGCTTCGACGCTTGCCGAGAGTTTCGTCTCGCAATGGGCCGGCAACGAGCCAGGCGGAGCGGTGATCGGTTTCGATCTCAATGGCATCCGTTTTGCCCATGCGGGCGGGGTTGAGAGCCTTTCGACGTTTGCGCCGTTCACGCCGAAAAGCGTGGTGCGTTACGCTTCCGTCACCAAACATGCCTTCTGTGCCATGGTGCTTGCCCATTCCGATCTGATCGGGCTTGACGATCCACTCGGAAAGCATCTGCCGGAGCTGCAATCGCCACTCCGCGACGTCACTGTCGGGCAGGCGCTGGATATGAGCGGCGGGTTGCCGGACACGCGCGAATGCCTCTCGCTGCTTGGTCTTTCCGTCTACACCGAAACGAAGGCCGGCCCGCTTCTAGACTATCTGTCGCGGCTGACCCGGCTGAACTTTCCGGCCGGCAGCGAGGTTTCCTATTCGAATACCGGTTATCGTCTGGTCGAGGCGGCGCTGGAGCGCCATGGCTTCCGTTTTGACGATTTCGTGCAGACGCAAATTGCCGGACCGTTCGGTGTTTTCCTGAAGGCGCCGGACGTCTGGAACGATCCGGTGGACGGATTGGTGCCGGGTTACTGGAAGGCTGAGAGCAACTGGCAACTTTCGGCGGCGGGGCTGCATATTTCCGCTTCCGGCAGTCTTGCCGGCAGTGCCGAAGCGCTGACCCGCTGGCTGCAGGGGCTGATGCGCGGAGAGGGCAGCTTTGCCGCCGTTCTGGACGGGCTTTCCACCGAGCGGCGGCTCGCCGATGGACGGATGAGCGAATATGGTCTCGGCCTGCGCTGGTCACATCTCGGCGACAGACGTTTCGTCGGTCATGGCGGTTCGCATCCCGGCTACAAGACGTATTTCCTTCTCGACCCGGAAAACGGCAAGGGTTTCGTCGTGGTATCGAACCGCGAGGATACCAACGGCTTCAAGATTGCGCTGGAAAGCATGGCGGCCCTGACCGGTCTGCCTTTACCCAAACCCGCCGCCAGCTTGCCGGAAGGCCTCTATGTCACCGAAAGCGGACCGTGGTGGCTGGAGATCAAGGGCAGTACCTCGACCTTCATCGATGGCGACGACACGCTTTATGAAGATGCCGATGGCTGGGTGTCATCGCGCTCCGCATCCTCTCCGATGCTTCTGAGGCTCGAGGGCGATGCGATCGTCGGCGAGGCAGGCCACGCCGCTCGTCGGTTCCTGCCGGTTGGCGACCATGCGGTGCCCGATGAGCTTTCCGGATCTTGGCGCTCTACCGAAGGGGCGGAATTTACGATTTCCGGTTCGTCGCTGACCATGGGTATCGGTCCCACGCGCCGCTCCATGCCTTTGACGGCGCTCGGCAATGGTCGCTTCCTCTTCACGCTCTCGGACGGGCCGTGGACGAAGCGCATCTGCCTCAATCAATTGAGCGACAGCCGGATAGAGCTTGTGGCGAGCCGGGCGCGAATGATCGAATATACAAGAAGCCTTTAAGAGGGTTTCAATCAGCTGCTATTGCTCCTAATAAAGACCCTTGTTCCAGCTAAAGGCCGGTTCAACATCTTTGTGGGAGAACAGGCCCTTGGAAGTCAAATGGCTCGAGGATTTCCTGGCGCTGGCCGGAACGCTCAATTTTTCGAAGGCGGCGGAAGAGCGCCATGTCACGCAATCCGCTTTCAGCCGAAGGATCAAGCAGCTGGAAGCTTGGGTGGGCGCGACGCTGGTCGATCGCGCTTCCTATCCCTCACGACTGACCGAGGCCGGGGTGAAGTTCGTTCCGGTGGCGCAGGAAACCCTGAAGCAGCTTTACCACGCCCGTCGCACCCTGTTGCAGGAAGACGGCGAGGATGCCAGAACAGTGCGGCTGACGGCGCTGCACACGCTGTCTTTCACCTTCTTCCCGGACTGGCTGAAACGGGTGAACGAGAAGGCGGGACCGCTGTTTTCGGTTCTGCGGCCTGATTCCGGCAGCATGGAGGAGAACCTCAATTCGCTGGTGGACGGGCAGAGCGATTTCCTTCTGACCTACGCCCACCCCGAAGTGCCGATGCTGCTCGATGCGCAGACCTTCGAATTCCGCGTGCTTGGCGCGGAAAACATCATTCCCGTTTCCGCCCCCGCAGAGGACGGCGCACCGCTGCACAGCCTGACGGAAAGCGCGAAAAAACCCTTTGCCTATCTGGATTACGAAAAAGCATCGTTCTTCGGGCCGCTGTTGCGCGATCTCCTGAGTGCGCGCCTGCCGAAATTCGAGCGGGTGCATGAGGGCAGCATGTCGGTGGGGCTGAAAGCCATGGCGATGGCGGGATGGGGTGTTGCCTGGGTGCCGGAAAGCCTGATGCGGCACGAGCTGGATAGCGGCGCGCTGGTGCGTGCCGCCGATCAAAGCTTCGATATTGCCGTGGATATCCGGCTTTATCGTTCCAAGGAGAACCGCCGTCCCGTTGTCGAGCGCATATGGGCGGTTCTCGAAGATTGATCCCGGTCAGATCGCGGTGCGGTGGGCGTTTTCGAGATAGAGCGCGCGCAGGCGTTTCACCATCGCGCCTGGTTTGCCGTCACCCACCGGCTTGCCGTCGATCTTCGTCACCGAAACCACGAAGTTGGAGGCGCTGGTCAGGCAGGCTTCGTCTGCGTTCATCGCCTCTTCCAGCGTGAAAGGCCGTTCTTCCAGCGTGAAACCGGCCTCCTTGGCCAGTTGCAGGGCGGCAAGGCGGGTGCAGCCGGGCAGGGTCTTGTTGCTGTTGCCGCGGGTGATGATCTTCCTGTCGCCGGTGATGATATAGGCGGTGGAGGATGCGCCTTCGGTGACGAAACCATCCTCGATCATCCACGCCTCATCGCAGCCTTCAGCCTTGGCGATGCGTTTTGCCATGACCTGCGGCAGCAGGCAGACGGTCTTGATATCACGGCGCGCCCAGCGCTGGTCGGGAACGGATTTGACCGCAATGCCGGCCTCTTCCACGGCGGTGCCGACGAGTTTTTTGGCCTGCGTGAACATCACCAGCGTCGGCTTCAAATCGGCGGAAAACAGGAAGTTGCGGTCTTCCGCGCCGCGCGTCAGTTGCAGGTAGATCATGCCTTCGACAAGGTTGTTGTCGGCAATCAGGCGACGTTCGGCCTCGACGATTTCCTTTGTTGTGACCGGCAGCGGCACGTCGATTTCGCGGGCGCTGCGTTCCAGCCGCGCCATGTGCAGGTCGCTGTCGATCAGCTTGCCTTCGAGAACGGAGGTGACTTCATAAATGCCGTCGCCGAACAGGAAGCCGCGGTCGAAGATGGAAAGGCGGGCTTCCGCCTCGGGCAGGAATTCGCCGTTGAGATAAACGATGCGACCGGATTGGCTAGTCATGAAAACTCCGTCTGGAAAAGTCAGGCTGAAAGAAGGGTTTTAAGCGTATCGATGGAAATGGCCTCGACCGTGGAGACCTTGGCCGTTGCGGCATTGAAACCCGTTGTCGTCGTTGCCGCGCAGAGCGAATTGAGGATCGCTTCCTCTGTCGCCTCAATGGCAGCCTCGAACAGCGGCGAGATGGCGTCGTTGGAAAGCTCGGGAAAATCCGCCACGGCCTTGCGGCGTGCGGGTGTTTTGCGAAGCCGCTCGTTGGTCGAAAATGCCAGCGCGTAATCGCCGGAACCATTGCTCAGTGCCGCACCGGTGCGCGAGAGGCCGCCGAAGCTCCTAGCGGCCAAGCGCTTCAAATTGCGCGACGACAGCGGCGCATCGGTTGCGATGATGATGACAATCGAGCCGTCCTTGTCCTTGTGCTCCGGGCTCAAATAGGCTTTGCCACAGACGAGAAGATGGCCGCCATAATTGGACTGCACGAGAACGCCGAGCGTATAGGCCTCCCCCGCGACGGTGACGATGCGGGATGCGGTTCCGATGCCGCCCTTCATGCCGAAAGCCACCGTGCCGGTTCCGGCTCCAACGCCGCCCTCGGCCACCGGGCCTGTGGCAGCGTTTTTCAGCGCGGCCGAAATTTCCTCGACGGTCGGGCGTCCAGCGCGGATGTCGTTGAGCCGGGAATCGTTGGTCTCTCCGACGACCGCATTGATCGACACCACTTTTTCGTTACCCGGCTGCGCCAGTGTGTGGCGGTTGATCGTCTCGATTGCCCGGCCGGTTGCAAGCGTATTGGTGAGGATGACAGGCGTTTCGAGTTCGCCAAGTTCCTCGATCTGTGTCGAGCCGGCAAATTTGCCAAAGCCGTTATAGACCGCAAAACCCGCAGGCACCTTGTCCTGAAAAAGATTGCCGCCATGCGGCAGGATCGCGGTTGCGCCGGTGCGGATCGTGTCGCCTTCGATGACGGTCGAATGGCCGATCGTCACGCCTTCGACATCGGTGATGGCATTGAGCGGGCCGGTCTCGAAATGGCCGGGCGGCAAGCCGATATCGCGCAGTCTCGGGCGGGTCGTCTGATGCATCGGGCGATCACTTTTGCGGAATGCAGGCTCAAGGTGGAACAAGCGCGGCTTGCGAAAAGCTTTGCTCTGACTTGACGTTAGCCTAGTTCGCCGGGAAACGGCATCGCAAAAATGGAATAGTTTTATGCGGGCAATGGATGCGCTCAGAAGGCGCGTAGCGCCGGTCCCCGTTCACGCTCCAGCCATTGCCGCATCGCGTCTTCGGTCTCTTCGCGTGTGGGTGCCCCGATGCGACCACCGAAGACGGTGCATTTGAGCGCAGCGGCAACGGAGGAGAGCCGGATGGCGGCGCGGCTTTCCATGCCTTCGGCTATGGCAAGCGCAAAGGTGCCGTGGAAAATGTCGCCTGCCGCCAGCGTATCCACCGCGTTGACCTGCATCGTTTCCTGAAAATGGACAGTGGGATCGCCAGCTTCCGTCCACCAGCAGCCTGCCGGTCCGGCGGTGACGGCGATGAAGGTTTGCGGGTAGCGGGCGTGCAGCACCGCCAGCATGTCCTCTACCGTCTCAAGCCCCGTCAGCCGGGCGGCGGCGGGTTCGGAAAAAACGATATGGGTCGCGGCGGGTGCGAGCTTTTCGAGGGTTTCGACCGGCGCGACGTCGCCGTCGAGAATGGCGTGTTTGCCGAGCGCGCGTGCCACATCAAGAACATCGAGCGCCAGTTCCGGCCAGCGCACATCCACCAGCACGGCGTCGTAAGCGGCGAGGTCCGCTGATGTGCAGGAGCGCTTTTTCTCATGCAGCCTGTGATCATAAAAAGGCACGATCAGCCTTTCACCGCGATCATCGATAATGATCGTGGAGAGTGCCGAGCGTGCGCCGGCGGCGACTGTCATGCCTGTGGTGTCTATACCGCTTTCGGCGAGATCGCGCAGGATACGGGTGCCGGTCTCGTCGTCGCCCACCGCACCCCAAAGGCTGGCGCGCCCGCCCATGCGGTGCACCGCATAGGCTGCGCTGGATGCCATGCCCTCGGCGATCTGCAACATTTCGTAAGGCAGGACCTTGCCTTCGCCCTTTGGCATGTCATGGACGCGAAACAGGGTGTCGAGCACGGCTGCACCCACGCACAGCACATGTTTGCGGCTCTCGTGTTGGCTGTCCATGCCCGTCACCCTATGTCTTTGTCTTACGCAATTTTACTCGGCATGCGCGTTAGATGCGCTTGCCGGTTGCCTTGTCGAAAAGGTGAACCATTTCCGGGTCGATGGCGATATGGATCGTATCGCCGAACCTCACGTCCAGCCGCTCGCGGAACAGGCAGGCGATCTCGTCGCCCTTGCAGTTCAGCTTGGCATAGATTTCCGAGCCGGTGCCTTCGACCAGTTCGACCCGGCCTTCGATACCGCCGCTTGCTGCACGGATATGTTCCGGGCGCACGCCGTAGACGAGGTCGCGACCGCCCAGTGCGGCGATGTCGCTGTTGGCGGGCAGGGGAAGGCTTAAGCCCTTCACGGTGCGGAACACGCCTTCTTCGACGCGTCCACGAATGAAATTCATCGCAGGCGAACCGATGAAACCGGCAACGAAGAGGTTGGCCGGGCGGTCGTAAAGCTCGAGCGGCGCGCCGATCTGCTCGATCACGCCGTCATGCAGCACCACGATCTTGTCGGCCATGGTCATGGCTTCCACCTGGTCGTGGGTGACGTAGATGGTGGTGGTGCCGATGCGCTGGTGCATGGCCTTGATCTCGCCGCGCATCTGCACGCGCAGCTTGGCGTCGAGGTTTGACAGCGGTTCGTCAAACAGGAAGACCTGCGGATCGCGCACCAGCGCGCGTCCCATGGCCACACGCTGGCGCTGGCCGCCGGAAAGCTGGCGCGGATAACGGTCGAGCAGCTTGTCCAGCCCCAGAATGGCGGCGGCCTTGTCGACCTTGGCCTTGGTTTCGTCGGCGCTCACCTTCTTCAGCTTCAGCGCGAAGCCCATATTATCCTTCACCGTCATGTGCGGATAAAGGGCGTAGTTCTGGAAGACCATGGCGATATCGCGGTCGCGGGCGGGCAGGTTGCTGACCTCGCGTGTGCCGATGTGGATTTCGCCGTCGCTGACTTCCTCAAGCCCCGCAATCATGCGCAGCAGGGTGGATTTGCCGCAGCCGGAAGGGCCGACCAGCACGACGAATTCGCCATCCTTGATATCGATATCGATGCCGTGGATGATGTTGACTGCGCCGAAGCGCTTCTGGACGTTTAGAATATTGACCGGTGCCATGTTTTTGGTTCCCGTATTTTTAATTGGTTGATTCAGCCGCCCTTGACGGCGCCGGCGGTCAGGCCCGCCACGATCTGTTTCTGCGCGAACATGGTCAGCAGCAGCACCGGCAGCGTCACGATCAGCGCGGCTGCGGCAAGCGGTCCCCAGCTCACCTGTTCGAAGGACAGCATGTTGTAGACCGCCACCGGCAGGGTGCGCGTTTCACGGCTGGCCAGCACGATGCCGAAGACGAAGTTGTTCCACGAGAAGATGACCGCGAGGATAAAGGAAACGACGATGCCGGGCTTGGCAATCGGCAGCGCCACCAGCCGGAACACCTGCCAGGAGGATGCGCCATCGATGCTTGCCGCTTCTTCCAGTTCCTTCGGCGTGGTTTCGAAATAACCGATCATGATCCAGACCACGATCGGAACCGTCACCACGAGATGGATGATGATCTGCGGCCAGAGTGTGCCGAGCAGGTTCAGCCATTGGAACAGCAGGAACAGCGGAATGAGGAAGGAGAGGCCGGGCGTCATGCGGGCGATCATGATGACGACAGCCGACTTTTCCGCCTTCAGCCGGGCGATGCCGTAACCGGCAGGCACGCCGATCACCAGCGCCAGAATGGTGGCCGCACCGGTGACGAGCACCGAATTCCAGAAATAGAGGAAGAAATTATTCTCCTCGAACACCTTCACATAGTTCGACCATGCGAAACGCTCGGGGATGAGGATCGGCGGATAGGCGCCGTTGTCGATTTCATATTTCAGCGACAGCGAGATCATCCAGATGAAGAACAGGATGACAGGCGAAATCATCACCAGCGCCACGAAAAACAGGCCGATGCGGTCGAGGTTTTTACGTTTGAGCAATTGGCGAGCCATCAGCGATCCTCCATCTCGTTCCATTGCGCACGCTGGCGCACCATCAAAAGCACAAAGGACAGCGCCACGATGATGATGAAGAAGACGACGGCCATGGCCGAGCCGTAACCGATGTCGTAGTAGGAAAACGCCGTGTTGTAGAGGTAGATGTTGATGGTTTCCGAGGCCGTGCCAGGGCCGCCCTGCGTCATCGCGTAGATGATGTCGAAGCTTTTGACGGCATCGATGGAACGGATGATGACGGCGATCATCAGGAACGGCGCGATCATCGGCATGGTCAGGTAACGAAACTTCTGCCAGGCGTTGGCACCGTCGATTTCGGCGCTCTCATAGGGTTCGCGGGGTACTGCAGCCAGTCCGCCGAGCACGATCAGCATGACGAGCGGCGTCCACTGCCAGGTTTCCACCAGCACCAGCGAGGGGATGACGGTGGACTGGTTGTAGATCCATTCCAGCGGTCCGATATGGATGAAGGACAAGAGATAGTTCAGAACGCCGAGCTGCGGGTGGAACATCATGGTCCAGACGAGCGCGATGGCGACCGGGGTCGCCATCATCGGCATCACGAACACGCCGCGCAGAAAACCGCGCAGCGGAAACTGCGCATCGAAAACCAGCGCCGCCAATGTTCCCAGAAACAGCGGAGCGACGACCGACAGCACGGTATAGATGAGGGTGTGCCAGAGCGATTCCCAGAACCTCACGTCGCTTGCGAGCCTTATATAGTTATCGAAACCGATAAAGCTCTGCTCCTGTCCGAGCGTCCAGCGATGCACGCTCATCCACAGGGTGAAGACCCACGGAAAAACGATCACCGCCGAGATGACGACAAGTGCCGGTATGACGAAAGGCCAGTAGTTGGGAGCAAGCCTTGCGGGCCTGCTCCCTTCTTTCCGGCTGACGCCTGTTTTGGTGTTTTCGATGCTCACGGAGGCCATTATCCCTCGCTACGCGCCAGAACGGGTGCGAACTGTTCCGTCGCTTTTTTCAGCTCAGCTGCCGGGTCGGCGCCGCCGATCATGTTGGTGAGGCCGACGCCGTAGATGTCGCGGAATTCCGTGACCGGAATGATGACCGGCAGGGCAAGCTGCGAGACCTTGCCGGAACCGACGACCGCATCCAGCCAAGCGGCCGGCATCTTCACGCCCTCACGCACCTTCTGGTCTTCGAGGATGGACTGGCGGAAAGGAACGCCTGCACCCGCCTGCAACAGGCGCGCGCCCATGTCGTGCGAGATCGCCCATTGGCAGAAGAGGTAGGCCGCTTCCTTCTTGCTGCTGGCTTCGACGACACCAAGGCCATCGCCGAAGGTGCCGGCCGCCTGTACTGCCGGGCCTTTCGGCATGACACCGTAACCGACCTTGCCGACCACGCGGGATTTTTCCGGGTTTTCGATCGGCGGTGCAAAACCGACGCCATCGAACCACATGCCGATCTTGCCCTGAAGGAAGGCAGACTGCGCTTCGGCCCAGTTGAAGCCGGAAACGCCGGGAGGGGCGGCTTTGGTCATCAAGCGTTGATAGAGTTTCGCTGCCTCGACCGCTTCCTTGGATTCGGTGTCGACCTTTCCGTCCGCGCCGATCGGTTTTGCGCCGTAACCCAGCATCAACGAAGTCCAGACCGGGGTATTGGCGTTCTTCAGGCCGCGGGCGACGAAACCGTAGGTGTTGGTTGCGGGATCGGTGATCTTTTCCGCTGCCGTCACCAGTTCCTCGAAGGTCTCAGGGTATTTCAGGCCCTTGGCTTCGAAGAGTTCCTTGTTCCAGTAGACGATCCAGTAATCCACCGAGAATGGCAGCGAGCGCAGCACGCCGTCGCTATCCTTGGCAAACAGCATGCCGGCTTCGGCAAAATCCTTTTCGACGAGGGACGGATCGGTCAGCGACGGGTCCTTCAGGAAGCCGCTGATATCGGCCAGCCACTTGCCCTTTTCGAACTGTCTCTTCTGCACGTGGTAGCTCAGATGAACGACGTCGAAGCTCGGCTTGCCGGAGGAAAGCTCGATTACCACCTTCTGGCGCTGCTGCTGTTCAGGCGTTGCTTCGGCATTGACCTTGATGCCGGTCAGTTCCTCGAATTCGCCCAGATATTTGATCAGCGTTTCGCTGCGCGGGCTTTTGACCAGGTTGACTTCAAGCGTGGTGCCGGCGTGTTTTTTCCAGTTCACCGCCGCCGATGCGGGGCGGATGCCGAGCACCGCGCTGCCACCGATCGCTGCCGTGCCTGCCAGAAAGGCGCGACGCGTGGGGTTGAGCAATGAATGCGTCATATCAGTTCTCCTCCAGTTAGCCGGAAATTCTCCTCACCTCCGGCTTGTTGCTTATTTTCATGCAATTCCGGCCAGGACCTTTCTTCTGCCCTACCGGAATTGCCCTATACTGCCAGCGCCCTGTCCCTTGCGTTGCGGATATGGGCGGTCAGCCGCTCCACGGCGTCTTCGACAGATCGCTTCTCAATGGCTTCGAGAATGGCGAGGTGTTCTTTCATCACCGATTTGACATGGCCTGCGATGCGAAAGCGCTCCTGATTGATGAGGCGCATCTTGATGGAATTGACCCTGTAGGCGTTCGAGATGATCGAATTGCCGAGGCTATCGATGAAGGCGTCGTGCATGCCCCAGTCCACCTGCTGCGCGTGCTGGTCCAGCTCTGGCGATTCCCCACCTTTTTCCGTCGCCTCGACGATATCGCGGTGCTGTTTCAACAGCTTGGCGATGGTCTCGTCCGAGGCTGAACGCGTAAAGAGCGCCACGGCCTCCTTCTCGAGAAAGATCCGGAACTGGAACGCCTCGCGGATGAGGTTGATGTCGATATGGGCGACCTGCAATCCCCGCTGCGGCACAGTCTTGATCAGACCTTCCGCCTCCAGCCGTGGAATTGCTTCCCGGATCGCGCCCAGCGGCAGACCCGTCAATTCCACGAGGCGGCGTTGCGAGATGAATTGCCCAGGGCGAACGTCGCGCGAGAGAAGGTGATGCGTAAAGCTTTCATACGCCCTTTCCCGCAATGTCTGTTCGCCGGTATCGTCCATGCTCAACCTTTCAAGGTCTGTTCAGGCAGCCTGTTTGCGAAACAGCGCGTCGAATGCGCCTTCGATCTGCCGCCGGCCCTCCGGTGAAATGGCAACGAGCGGCGCGCGCACATCAGACCAGATATCTTCCCCTGTCGTGTGTGATACCAGCACCTTGACGGCGGGCGTAACCGGAAATTTCAGAAGTTCCACAACAAGATCGACGATGCGCGCATCGTCCTTGCCGTCAACGGCCATGGCGCGGACTTCCTGCGTCAGGAAATTGGCAACGCCGGAGATGGCTCCCTGACCGCCCAGGCGAACGCCCTTGGCCAGATCACGCTCATCGCCGATCAGAATGGCGAGATCGCCGTGTTCTTTCAGCAGGCGCTCTGTGTGGCTCCAGTTGCCTGAGGAGTCCTTCACGCCGGTGACGATGCCCGGAAACGCTTGTCTCAGCCGCCCCACCAGTTCGACCGACAGTGTTACCATGGTCACGGAAGGGATGTTATAGACGAGAATGTCGCGCGCGCCCTTGCCGATCTTTTCGAAAACCGCCGAGAACCAGGCAAACAAGCCGTCATCGCTGACATTCTTGAAATAGGATGGTGGGGCGAGAAGAATATTGCGGGCACCTGCGTTCAGGGCCTCGGCGGACTGGTCGGCCGCATCCTCGATGGAATCCACGAGAACGCCGGTGACCAGACGGGAAGGCGCAATGCCCGCCTCGATGAAGCGGGAGAGAATGACCTGCCGTTCGCGGCTGCCGACGGAGCATCCCTCGCCGGTGGTGCCGAAGAGTGTCACGCTGTCGCAACCATTTGCAAGGCAACGGCGGGCATGCGCGATCATGGCGTCTGTATCGACGGTTCCGTCAGTTTTGAAAGGGGTCGTCAGTGCTGCCGAAAGGCCGAATTTCTGGGTCAATTAAGATGCTCCTCCAAGATGGCTGCAGATTGATGGCACACTGACATGTTAGTTGTAAAGCGGTAATTACAGAATGATTGTTCGGGAGGCTGAAAGGGGGGAATTGGCTTCTAAAGCTGCCTCAGGATCTGTGTTGCGCCCGGTGGGGCATGGAATGTTTACACCGGTTTACGCGAATGCCATTTTTTAGCGATGCACAGGAAAAATGCTAAAATAAATTTGACTGTTTAAGTAAAGATTTTTATCAGGCAATCTGAATATGGGATAAAGGGAAGCGTCATGACCATTGTGGAGCAATCAGCGCCTGTGGAGGAGATCGAGCAGAGCCGCGTGAAGCGCCTGAGGGCTGCCACGCGTGGCGCGCATGGTGGTCTCGATACCTTCATCATGGCAGCGAAGCCGTTCGAGAGCCGGGAGAACTTCGGCAAATTCGTGGAAACGCAATATCTTTTCCATCGCGACCTCGATGCATTTTTCTCCAATGAAACGCTTGATGGCCTGCTGCCTGATCTTAAGGGTCGGCGCCGTCTCTCCATGATAGAGCAGGACCTTGCCGATCTGGGACACGCCATTCCTGAAACAAACGAGCCGCGCTTTACAAGCGAAACGCCGTTCGATCTACCTGAGGCCATGGGCTGGCTTTATGTGGTCGAAGGCTCGAACCTCGGCGCGGCTTTCCTTCTTAAAGATGCAGCCAAGCTTGGCCTCACCGAAGAATTCGGCGCGCGCCATCTGGCCGGCGCTCCGGAAGGGCGCGGCCTGCATTGGCGTACCTTTACGGCCGCGCTCGATGAAATTTCGCTGACCATCGACGAAGAGGAGCGGGTCGTCGCCGGCGCCGAAGCCGCCTTCAGGGCCGTGCATGCCTACGCGCAGCAACGCCTCGGTTGAAGTTTTGGCATAGCTTGTCGCTGGTTGTCTTCACAGCGCTTGAAATGCCTCGTTGCACATTCGTGCTGACCTCGTCTTAGCATCCTCACGCCATCACCCCGGGCTTGGTCCGGGGTCTAGTGCGATCAAGTGTTTGATCGCGCGGGGCTATATTGGCGGCGCGGACGGGCCGCGGCTGGATACAGGATCAAGTCCGGCGTGACGGAGGAGTGGTTTTCGGCTGTCGTGCAATGCTTCAGAACCATTGTGAGAGCTACTCATTTCCCGCACATTGCGTTCGATATTTGCCGAATAAACAGGCATGTTAATTTACCAAATGATAAAATTTTTATCTTTTGGTAAAAAGAAATTGGCCTCCAAAAAATTATCCAATTGATAAAATTATTTTTTTTCGTCTGGCACGGAACCTGCTACTCTTTCTTCAAATCAGGAAAACGCCTGATGCCAAAAAAGGGAACAGCAAGATGGAAGTTGGTGTTTTTATACCGATCGGGAATAATGGGTGGCTCCTTTCCGAGAACGCGCCGCAATACAAGCCAAGCTTCGACCTGAACAAGGAAATCACGCTGAAGGCGGAAAAATACGGCTTCGATTTCGCGCTGTCGATGATCAAGCTGCGCGGCTTTGGCGGCAAGACCGAGTTCTGGGATTATAATCTGGAATCCTTCACCCTGATGGCGGGCCTCGCCGCCGTGACCTCCAAGATCAAGCTGTTCGGCACCGCCGCCACGCTTGTCATGCCGCCGGCCATCGTTGCGCGTATGGCGACGACGATCGATTCCATTTCCGGCGGGCGTTTCGGCATCAACCTTATTACCGGCTGGCAGCGTCCTGAATACAGCCAGATGGGCCTTTGGCCGGGCGACGATTATTTCGGTGATCGCTATGAATATCTTGGCGAATATACCTCCGTGCTGAAAGAGTTGCTGACGGAAGGGCAGTCGGACTTCAAGGGCAAGTTCTTCCAGATGGATGATTGCCGCATGAAGCCGGTGCCGCAGGGGGATGTGAAGCTCATCTGCGCCGGTTCCTCCAATTCCGGCATGGCGTTCTCTGCCAAATTCGCCGATTACAGCTTCTGCTTCGGCGTCGGCGTCAATACGCCAAAGGCTTTTGCACCCACCAATGAGCGACTTCTGGCGGCAACGGAAAAGTCGGGTCGCGAGGTTAAATCCGTCGTGCTGACCATGATCCTTGCGGAAGAAAAATCCGAGGATGCCTGGGCGAAGTGGGAGCATTACAAGGCGGGCGCGGATGAGGACGCGATCAAGTGGCTCGGCCTGCAGAGTTCTGTCGACACCAAGTCCGGCTCTGATACCAATGTCCGGCACATGTCCAATCCCGTCTCGGCGGTCAACATCAACATGGGAACGCTGATTGGCTCCTATGAGGAAGTGGCGGCGATGCTGGATGAAATGAGCGAAGTGCCGGGAACGGGTGGCGTGATGCTGACCTTTGACGATTTTCTCGAAGGCGTCGAAAAATTCGGCAAATATGTACAGCCGCTGATGAAGAGCCGCCAGCATGTGCTGGCCGAACTGGAGGCAGCGGAATGAGTGAAGCCGTCGTGGCGGGTTACAAGGGGCCGGAAAGCCGTTCGGAAAGTGTGACGCTTCCCGCAAGGCCGGAGCCGATTACCCTCAAGCCCAGCGAGACCGCCGTTGTCGTGGTCGACATGCAGAACGCCTATTCGACCGAGGGCGGTTATGTCGATCTTGCCGGGTTCGATATTTCCGGCGCCAAGGGCACCATCGCCAACATCAAGAAGACGCTGGATGCAGCGCGGGCGGCAGGTGTTCAGGTCATCTATTTCCAGAATGGCTGGGACAAGGATTATGTCGAGGCCGGTGGGCCGGGTTCGCCCAACTGGCACAAGTCCAACGCGCTGAAAACAATGCGCAAAAGGCCGGAACTGCAGGGCCAGCTGTTGGCCAAGGGAACGTGGGATTACGCCATTGTCGACGAGTTGCAGCCCCAGCCCGGCGACATTCTGGTGCCGAAGACGCGTTACAGCGGTTTCTTTAACACCAATATGGACAGCGTCCTGCGTGCGCGTGGCATCCGCAATCTGGTGTTCGTCGGCATCGCCACCAATGTCTGCGTCGAAAGCTCGCTGCGCGACGCTTTCCATCTCGAATATTTCGGGGTGATGCTGGAGGATGCGACGCATCATCTGGGCCCGGACTACATCCAGCAGGCGACGGTCTACAATGTCGAGAAATTTTTCGGCTGGGTGGCGACCGTCAATGATTTCTGCGGCGTCATCTCGCAGGCCGCACCCGTCAGGGATTGATCCCCAAACACAAAGAGGAGAATGAAATGCCGAAGAAGATCGTCGTGCCTGCCGGTACAAGCAAACCCATCGCCCCTTTTTCGCCGGGAACCCTCGCCGATGGCGTGGTTTACGTTTCCGGAACGCTGCCATTCGACAAGGACAATAATGTCGTGCATGTGGGCGATGCCAGCGCCCAGACACGCCATGTTCTGGAAACCATCAAATCCGTTATTGAGACCGCCGGCGGCACGATGGAGGACGTGACGATGAACCACATCTTCATCACCGACTGGGCAAATTACCAGGCCGTGAACACGGTCTATGCCGAATATTTCCCCGGCGACAAGCCCGCGCGTTATTGCATCCAGTGCGGCCTCGTAAAGCCTGACGCGCTGGTGGAAATCGCCACCGTCGCACATATCGGCAAGTAAGGCGAAACGGCAAAATGATGCATTTCGAGGTTCATGGCCGGGCCGAGCCTGAGGCGCCCACTATCCTGCTGTCATCGGGGCTGGGTGGATCGGGCGCCTATTGGGCGCCGCAGATCGAGGCCCTTTCCAGCCATTTCCGGATCGTTACCTATGACCATCGCGGAACTGGCCGGACCGGCGGCGAGGTGCCGGCAGATGGCGGCATATCGGCGATGGCCGATGATGTGCTTGAGATCGTCTCGGCGCTGAACCTCGAAAAGTTTCACTTCATGGGCCATGCGCTTGGCGGTCTGATCGGACTCGATATCGCGCTTCGCAAGCCCGGCCTCATCGACAGGCTTGTTCTTATCAATGCCTGGAGCAAGGCCGATCCGCATTCCGGGCGCTGCTTCGATGTGCGGATCGAGCTTCTGGAAAAATCCGGTGTCGAGGCTTTCGTGAAAGCCCAGCCGCTGTTTCTTTATCCGGCGGCCTGGATGTCAGAGCATCAGGAGCGGCTGGCACGTGACGATGCGCATGGCGTCGCGCATTTTCAGGGCAGGGCGAATGTGCTTCGGCGCATCGCGGCGCTCCGGGCCTTTGATGTCGACGCGCGCCTCGGCGAGATCGGCAATCCGGTTCTGATAGTGGCAACCAAGGACGATCTTCTGGTGCCCTATACCCGGTCGCTGCGTCTTGCGGAAGGTTTGCCGCAAAGCGAGCTTTGCCTTCTCGATTTCGGAGCGCATGCGGTCAATATCACCGATTCTGACCTTTTCAACGCGCGGCTTTTGCAGTTTCTGCTACCGGCAACACAAACATTCTGACGGGATTTGAGAGTAAAATGACGAGAGCATTGGACGACGCTGCATTGGCAACACTTTTCACCGAGGCACGCACCCACAATGGCTGGACGGACAAGCCGATCGGGGATGAGACGCTGACAGCGCTTTATGACCTGACGAAGATGGGGCCGACCTCGGCCAATTGCTCGCCGGCGCGTTTCGTTTTCGTGCGCAGCCCGGAAGCCAAGGAAAAATTGAGGCCAGCGCTTTCTTCGGGCAATCTGGAAAAGACCATGGCAGCACCCGTCACGGTCATCGCTGCCATCGACAGCGAATTTTACGAGAAGCTGCCGGTGCTGTTTCCCCATGCCGATGCGCGTTCCTGGTTCACCTCCAGTGCGGCGATGGCCGAGGAAACGGCATTCCGCAATGCCACGCTGCAAGCCGGTTATCTCATTCTTGCCGCCCGCGCGCTCGGGCTTGATACCGGAGCCATGTCCGGTTTCGACAAGGGCAAGGTGGATGCGGCATTTTTTGCGGGTACGACATGGAAATCCAATTTCCTCATCAATCTTGGTTACGGCGATCCGTCGAAGCTGTTCGGCCGCCTGCCGCGACTTGCGTTTGAAGACGCCTGTGTTCTGGCTTGAGGGCCTGTTAAGGAAGGATGGTTTAGATGCGGATGATGTCTCTTGAAAAGGAAGCGGAAATGGAGACGAAGACTGCACAGGAACGCAGCCTCGATTATAGAAATGCCATGGCGCGGCTCGGTGCGGCAGTCAACATCGTCACCACGGACGGTGCGGCAGGCCGTGCGGGATTTGCAGCGACGGCCGTTTGCAGCGTTTCCGACAATCCGCCCACGCTTCTCGTCTGCCTCAACCGCGGCTCTTCCGCTTATAATGTGGTGAAGGGCAATGGCGTCATCTGCGTCAACACGCTTGCTTCCAAGCACGAGGTGCTGAGCACCCTGTTCGGCGGCAAGACACCGGCGGAAGAACGTTTCGCTGCCGGAAGCTGGGGCGTGCTCGAAACCGGCGCGCCTGTTCTGGAAGACGCACTGGTCTCCTTCGATTGCCGCATTCGCGAGGCACATGATGGCGGCACGCACGATATCCTGATCTGCGATGTCGTCGATATGAAGATCAATGAGGGCGACGAAGCACTGATGTATTTCAACCGGCGTTACCGGGTGCTTTGAGAGCGGTCTCTGGGGCCGGTTTACCCTTAACTCACGATTAGCTATTTGCGCGCCGCCATCCTCCGGCTTGTCCCGAGGATCTGCAACCGGGACAAGCCCGAGGATGACGGCGGAGCTTTCTTTTAACGTCAGTAAGAAGGGCGTTTCCGGTCTCCCGGAAACGCCCTTTTTCATTACTTGATCAGCGGCAAAAGATCGTTGATCGACTTCTTCGCATCGCCGTAGAACATGCGGGTGTTGTCCTTGTAGAACAGCGGGTTCTCGATGCCGGAATAGCCCGTGCCCTGGCCGCGCTTGGAAACGATGACCAGTTTGGATTTCCATACTTCCAGAACCGGCATGCCGGCGATGGGCGAGTTGGGATCGTCCTGTGCCGCCGGGTTGACGATGTCGTTGGAGCCGATGACGATGACGACGTCGGTATTGGGGAAATCGTCGTTGATCTCGTCCATTTCCAGCACGATGTCGTAGGGCACCTTTGCTTCGGCGAGCAGCACGTTCATGTGACCGGGAAGACGACCCGCAACCGGGTGGATGGCGAAACGCACGGTCTTGCCGTCGGCGCGCAGCTTGCGGGTCAGTTCGGAAACGGCCTGTTGTGCCTGTGCCACCGCCATGCCGTAACCGGGCACGATGATGACGCTGTCAGCGTCGTTCAGCGCTGATGCCACGCCTTCGGCATCGATTGCCACCTGCTCGCCTTCGATTTCCATCGCCGGACCCGTCGTGCCGCCGAAGCCCCCGAGGATGACCGAGATGAAGGAGCGGTTCATGGCCTTGCACATGATGTAGGACAGGATCGCCCCCGAGGAGCCGACAAGCGCACCGGTAACGATCAGGAGATCGTTGCCGAGCGTGAAGCCGATGGCGGCCGCCGCCCAGCCGGAATAGCTGTTCAGCATCGAGACGACGACAGGCATGTCTGCGCCGCCGATACCCATGATCAGGTGATAGCCGATGAAGAAGGCGGCAAGCGTCATCAGCACCAGCGTCCATGCGCCAGCACCGTTGCAATACATGATGAGCAGGACGAGCGACAGGATCGCGGCACCGGCATTGAGGACGTGTCCGCCCGGAAGCTTCTTCGCCTTGCCGTCCACCTTGCCGGCAAGCTTGCCGAAGGCGACGACGGAACCGGTGAAGGTGACGGCGCCGATGAAGACGCCGAGGAAGACCTCGACCTTCATGATTGCCAGTTCTACCGGCGTCTTGTGGGCGAGGAGGGCGGAAAAGCCTGTCAACAGGGAGCGCGCCGTCTCATCTAGCGAGGCGACATGCGCTTCCTCGATATGGGCGTTGAAGCCGATGAAGACGGCGGCCAGACCGACAAAGGAGTGAAGTGCTGCAACAAGCTGCGGCATCTCGGTCATCTGCACGCGGTTTGCGACGAAGTAGCCGAGAACGGCGCCACCCGCCAGCATCAGAAGTACGATGAACCAGTTGCCGACATCAGGTCCGAAGACCGTGGCGACAATGGCAAGACCCATGCCTGTTATGCCGTACCAGACGGCGCGCTTGGCGCTTTCCTGCCCGGAAAGACCACCGAGGGAGAGGATGAATAGAACGGCTGCGGCAACATAGGCCGCGGAAACGATACCAATGGTCATTATGTGTCCCCTACACGGCTCAGGACTTCTGGAACATGGCGAGCATGCGCCGTGTCACAAGGAAACCGCCGACGATGTTGATCGTCGCGATCAGGACGGAAAGTGAGGCAAGGATCACCACCAGCCAGTTGCCGGAACCGATCTGCAGCAGCGCGCCGATAATGACGATGCCGGAAATCGCGTTCGTCACCGCCATCAGCGGCGTGTGCAGCGAGTGGCTGACATTCCAGATGACGGAGAAGCCGATAAAGCAGGCGAGCACGAAGACGATGAAATGGCTCATGAAGCTTGCCGGCGCGTAAAGGCCGACGAGAAGCAGGGCCGCCGTACCGATGACGAGCAGACCGACTTGGCTTTTCGTCTGCGCCTTGAACTCGGCCCGTTCCTTGGCGTGCTTTTCCTCAGGCGTAAGCTCTTTTGCTCGTTCCTTGGGTTTCTGCGCGGCGATGGCCTGGATCTTCGGTGGCGGTGGCGGAAAGGTGATGTCGCCCTGATAGGTGACGGTGGCGCCGCGGATGACGTCGTCTTCCATGTTGTGAACGACCTTGCCGTCCTTTGCGGGCGTCAGGTCGGTCATCATGTGACGGATGTTGGTGGAATAGAGCGTTGAGGCCTGCGTGGCCATGCGGCTCGGGAAATCCGTATAGCCGATGACGATGACGCCATTGTCGGAGACGACGCGCTGGTCGGGCACCGTGAGATCGCAATTGCCGCCGCGCTCGGCGGCGAGGTCGATGATGACCGAACCCGGCTTCATTGCCGCCACCATGTCGGCCAGCCACAGCTTCGGGGCGTCACGGCCGGGGATCAGCGCCGTGGTGATGACGATATCGATCTGCGGTGCCAGCTCGCGGAATTTCTCAAGCTGCTTTTCGCGGAATTCCGGCGAGGAGGGGGCGGCGTAACCGCCGGTCGCTGCGCCATCCTGGCTCTGGTCGGCGAAATCGAGATAGACGAATTCGGCGCCCATGGATTCGATCTGTTCGGCCACTTCCGGGCGCACGTCGAAGGCATAGGTAATGGCGCCGAGCGAGGTTGCCGTGCCGATGGCGGCAAGACCGGCAACCCCAGCACCGATGACCAGCACCTTGGCGGGCGGCACCTTGCCGGCGGCGGTTACCTGACCGGTGAAGAAGCGGCCGAAATTATTGCCGGCCTCGATGACGGCGCGATAGCCGGCGATGTTGGCCATGGAGGACAGCGCGTCCATTTTCTGGGCGCGGGAAATGCGCGGCACCATGTCCATGGCGATGACATTTGCGCCCTTTTCCTTCGCCTGCTCCAGAAGGTCCTTGTTCTGTGCGGGATAGAAGAACGAGATCAGCGTCTTGTCCGAAGACAGGCGATCAATCTCCGACGTTTCCGGCGGACGAACCTTGGCGATGATGTCGGCACCTGTATAAAGCGCATCGGCGCTATCGACGATGGTGACACCGGCTGCGCGATAGGCGTCGTCGGAAAATCCCGCCGCCTTGCCCGCGCCTGTTTCGAGGATGCAATCATATCCGAGTTTCTGCAGGCCTTGCGCGCTGTCGGGCGTCATGCCGACGCGCGCCTCGCCATCATATAATTCCTTAGGCGTCCCGATTTTCAAAATGGCTCTCCCTTTTCCGCACGATAGGGCGTCATAGCCTATTTCGAGCGTTTTTGTCTTGTTTTTGGCGGTTTCTACCTGCGGCGGATTGACAGCCTGCGAAAGGCCAGTTCGGGCACTGGCGGTACTGCGGCAATAAAAAACCCGGCGCGTCAGCGCCGGGTTTCTATCGTCGGGAGCGAAACCGCTCACTCCATGGTGTGGATGTCGCGATCCTTGGTTTCCGGCAGGAACAGCAGGCCGATGACCAGTGTGATGCCTGCGAAAACGATCGGGTACCAGAGGCCGTAATAGATATCGCCCTTCGCCGCGCTCATCGCAAAAGCGGTGGCGGGCAGCAGGCCGCCGAACCAGCCGTTGCCGATATGGTAGGGCAGCGACATGCCGGAGTAGCGGATGCGGGTCGGGAACAGTTCGACCAGCAGGGCCGCAATCGGGCCGTAGACCATCGTCACGTAGATCACGAGGACGGTCAGGACCGCGATGATGACGACCCAGTTCACGGCAGCCGGATCGGCGACCATGGCGAAGGTACCACCACCGGCAATGCTGTAGACGGCCATTTCCGCCGCTCCGGCGGTCTCGGCCGGCGTCAGCAACTTGTCGGCCACCAGCTTGTCGGTCGCCACCATCTTCTTGTCGGCTGCGCGAACGGCTTCCGCATTGAGGTTGAGTTCCGGGTTGGCGGCAATGAAGGCATCCAGTTTTGCGTCCGGCACCTGTGCTACGCCGCGCACCAGCGGGTAGCCGCCGTCATGCAGCGCGATGTTGACCTGTTTCTGGAAGGCCCTGTCTTTTGCGGCAGCATCCGCACCGGCTGCGATGGCGTCGTAGCTCGCAATGGTGGCGTCGCCGATTTTGACGCTTGCCGGCGTTCCAGCCGCTCCAGCAACGACGTCATAGGGAACGGAGTTGCGTGTCAGGAACGAGGTGGCGATATCGCAGGATGTGGTGAATTTCGCCGTACCTGTCGGGTTGAACTGGAATTTGCAGTCGCCCGGAGCAGCGGTCACGGTGGCGCGAACGCTGGCTTGTGCTTGCGCCAGTGCCGGGTTGCCCGCCCATGTGAGCGCCTTGAACAGCGGGAAGTAGGTCAGCATCGCGAGAACGAGACCCGCCATGATGATCGGCTTGCGGCCGATCTTGTCGGAAAGCCAGCCGAAGAGCACGAAGAAGCCCGTGCCGAGGATGAGGGCCGCCGCGACCATGATGTTGGCCGACTGGCCGTCCACCTTCAGAATGCTCTGCAGGAAGAACAGTGCATAGAACTGGCCCGTATACCAGACGACGGCTTGACCGATGACGGCGCCGACGAGGGCAAGCAGGGCGATCTTTGCGTTTTTCCACTGGCCGAAGGCTTCGCTGAGCGGTGCCTTGGAGGTCTTGCCTTCTTCTTTCATCTTCTTGAAGGCAGGAGATTCGTTCATTTTCAGACGAATCCAGACCGATACGCCAAGCAGCAGAACCGAAACGAGGAAGGGAATACGCCAGCCCCAGGCGGCGAAGGCTTCCTTGCCGAGTGCGAACTGCACGCCGAGAATGACCATCAGCGACAGGAAGAGGCCGAGCGTCGCCGTCGTCTGGATCCATGAGGTGTAATAGCCTCTGCGACCGTTGGGCGCGTGTTCGGCCACATAAGTTGCAGCACCGCCATATTCGCCGCCAAGCGCCAGACCCTGAAGCATGCGCAGGATGATCAGGATGATCGGGGCTGCGATGCCGATCTGCGATGCACCGGGCAGGACGCCGACGAGGAATGTCGAAACGCCCATGATGAGAATGGTGATCAGGAAGGTGTATTTACGGCCGACAATGTCGCCGAGACGCCCGAACACCAGGGCGCCGAAGGGGCGCACGAGGAAGCCGGCGGCAAATGCCAGAAGCGCGAAGATGTTACGTGTCGTTTCCGGATATTGGCTGAAGAAGTTCGCGCCGATATAGATCGCGAGCGAGCCGTACAGATAAAAATCGTACCATTCGAAGACTGTTCCGAGAGAAGAGGCGAAAATCACCTTCTTCTCCTCACCCGTCATGGGACGGGCGGCGCCGCTCACGGCTGCTACGTTTGCCATTGTCTGTCCTCCACAGATGTCAAATGAGCGCATTGCAGAGCCCTGTCTCTCCTCCGGACTCCCCCGTAAGGGTGCAATGCGCGTAATGTTAGAGTGACAGAAAATTAACCCCAATGAGAGCGATGCTTTCGGATTATGACTTTAGTCTAATGCATAACGTGCAAAAATGTCGCGAGGTGGCATTTGCGCTTATGCGCCGGGTCGCTCGCAACGTGCCTTTTTTCTTGACACGAACACCAAACCTTCTAATAGCTTCTCGCGAAGAAGGAGCATCACCTTGCGCAGGCATGTTGCAGACATGATTGTCATGGAAGGACCGGCACAATCTGCCGGCGATGATCCGCGTCTTTCTTATTCTATCCGAATTACGGCCAAAACGACGATTAAAACCGTCTGACGTCTCTGGCCACCGCTCTCTCCCCGGTTTGGCTGGGGATCGAGGAAGCCGCGATGCGATGCGGGTTCCCCACCTCACCCAAAAGAGGAGAGACAGAAAGAGAGCTTGATCATGGGTTTCAAAGTTGCAATTGTAGGCGCCACCGGCAATGTCGGTCGCGAAATGCTCAACATCCTGGCCGAACGTGGTTTTCCGGCAGATGAAGTCGTGCCGCTCGCTTCCTCCCGCTCGCAGGGCACGGAAGTTTCCTATGGCGACCGCACGCTGAAGGTTTCCAACCTCGAAAACTACGATTTTTCCGACACGGATATTTGCCTGATGTCGGCCGGCGGCGAGATTTCCAAGAAGTGGTCGCCGAAGATCGGCCAGCAGGGTTGCGTCGTCATCGATAACTCGTCTGCATGGCGCTACGACCAGGACGTTCCGCTGATCGTTCCGGAAGTCAATGCCGACGCGATCTCGGGCTTCACCCGCAAGAACATCATCGCCAATCCGAATTGCTCCACGGCCCAGCTCGTTGTCGCGCTGAAGCCGCTGCATGACTTTGCCAAGATCAAGCGCGTCGTTGTCTCCACCTACCAGTCCGTTTCCGGCGCTGGCAAGGAAGGCATGGACGAGCTGTTCCAGCAGACACGCGCCGTCTTCGTGGCCGATCCGGTCGAAACGAAGAAGTTCACCAAGCGCATCGCCTTCAACGTCATCCCGCATATCGACGTCTTCATGGAAGACGGCTATACCAAGGAAGAATGGAAGGTTCTGGCCGAAACCAAGAAGATGCTCGATCCGAAGATCAAGGTAACCTGCACGGCCGTGCGCGTTCCGGTATTCATCGGTCATTCGGAATCGGTCAACATCGAGTTCGAAAACGAGATCACCGCCGATCAGGCGCGTGACATCCTGCGCGAAGCGCCGGGTTGCCTCGTGATCGACAAGCATGAAGATGGCGGCTACATCACCCCGGTTGAATCCGCTGGCGAGGATGCGACCTATATTTCGCGTATCCGTGAGGATGCGACGGTTGAAAACGGCCTCAACATCTGGGTTGTTTCGGACAATCTGCGCAAGGGCGCTGCCCTCAATGCCATCCAGATCGCCGAACTCCTGGTCAATCGTGGTCTCATCAAGCCCCGCAAGGCGGCGGCTTGATACGATTTTTTAAGGTTCGTTAAGTATAACCCGTCTGTTCTGTGTGGGGCAGGCGGGTTTTCCAATTGGCTATCATCACGGCCAGTTTATTTGCAGGCCTTGCTGCCAAAAGGCAATTTAGGCGGCCAAAAAGCAATTTGGCACCCGAGCCCATACAGCAGCGACGTTTTGGTTCTCGGGATAAATTCCCCAAAGGATATCGAAGGCAGATTTTGATGCGGGCAATGAAGGCAATTCTGGCTGGTGTGGCCATGGTCTCGGTTTTGGCGGCGACGCCGGTTGTGGCTGCGCAATGCGGCAACACTTCGGCAGGGTTCGACGCCTGGGTCGGTGCCTTCAAGCAGGAAGCGGCGAGCCGCGGTGTCAGCGCCTCGGTGCTTGATCGTGCCTTCTCCGGCGTCTCCTACAATCAGCCGACCATCCGCGCCGATCGCGGCCAGCACAGCTTCAAGCTGTCCTTCGACCAGTTCATGCAGAAGCGTGGCGGCCAGACGATCATCTCGCGCGGCAAGACCATGAAGAAGAACAATGCGGCTCTCTTCGCCTCGATTGAAAAGGCCTATGGTGTGCCGGCCGGCCCGCTGCTCGCCATCTGGGGCATGGAAACCGGATTTGGCGGCTTCATGGGCAACCAGCACACGCTGTCCGCCGTGGCGACGCTTTCTTTCGACTGCCGCCGTTCGGATTATTTTACCGAGCAGCTTTACGCGGCCCTGAAGCTCGTCGGCAGCGGTTCGCTGAACGTGAACGCCAAGGGTGCTGCCCATGGCGAAATCGGCCAGACGCAGTTCCTGCCGTTGAACGTTGTGCGCTACGGCGTGGATTTCGACCGCGACGGACGCATCGATCTCGTCGGTTCGCGCGCCGATGCGCTCGCCTCCACGGCCAACTTCCTTGTCGGCCACGGCTGGCAGCGCGGCGCGGGCTATCAGCAGGGGCAGACGAATTACGCGGCCATTCAGGGCTGGAACGCTGCAAGCGTTTATCAGCAGGCGATTGCGTTTATCGGCAAGGCGATTGACGGCCAATAAGGCCGCTTTATCCCAATTGGAACGTCCACTTCCGTGATGCCGGACTAGTTCCGGCATCAAGTCACGGCGCGTCTGCGCCGTGAAAACAATACTAAGCAATCAAAGACTTGATCGCACTTGGCCCCGGATCACATCCGGGGTGACGAAGCTTTGAGAAGGTTTCGACAATCACAGGTCCGGGCGGCGAAAGTCGCCCGTTTTGCCGTCCATCACCCACAATTCGCCGGTCGAGATATCGAACCAGGCGCCATGCAGCTTCACCTTGCCGGCGGTTTCCTGCGCCTTGACGAAGGGGAAGCCGCGCAGGTTGGCGATGGAGTTGCGAATGGAAACGCGCTCCAGCGCCGTCTGGCGCTCGGAAGCGGTCATGACGTCGTTGCTCTGGATCTGCTCGGCGGCGGATTTCACCATGTTCATCCATTTGCCGATGAAGTCGCCGGGTGACAGAGGTTCAAGATTGGGGTCGAGTGCGGCCTGAATGCCGCCGCAGCGGCCATGGCCCATGACGACGATGTCCTTCACCTTCAGAACCTGCACGGCATATTCGATGGCGGCTGATGTGGCGTGGTACTGACCGTCAGGCTCAAAGGGCGGTACCATGTTGGCGACGTTCCGCACGACGAAAAGTTCTCCCGGTCCGCAGTCGAAAATCGTTTCCGGCGCCGAACGGGAGTCACAACAGGCAATGAACAGGGTCTGCGGTTTCTGTCCGGTATCAGCCAGAACGCGGTATCTTTCGCGCTCGTCGGCATAGCGGCCGCTCATGAAGTTCTTGTAGCCGTTGAGAAGGTTTTCCGGAAAATCTTTCATCTATCGCAGTACCGTTGTGCTTGGACCAAGATCAAGAGAAGAACTCGGTGCGTTGAAGACCAATCCTTTAGCCGCTATTTGCGCTTGCTGCGCGAAGGATGCAAGAGATGGCGCATCTGCACCATCGCCATGGGTGTGGAGAGACTTGAAGAATCCGTCTCCAGCGTCAATTCGTTCATGTCGCGTTTTTTGGTTCGCGCCAGAATTTCGAACACGCTGGCGGTGGCCAGTTGCAGCGCCTTCTCGTCGTCCATGCCTTCCAGCAGCCGGGCAAGGAACAGCGCCGCCATCAGGTCTCCGAGACCGTTCGGTGCGTCTTCTATGGCGCGGTGTTCCGCCATCAGCGCGTGCCGGCCGCTCAAATAGAGATTTCCCGTGCCGCCCGCCATCATCGACACGGCTGAGGTGACCAGCATTTTCGGCGGGCCGAGTGCGAGCGCGGCATCCATGATGGCATTGTTGGTCTCAAGCTCGGCGCCGCTCATCCAGGCCAGTTCATAACGGTTTGGCGTGGCGACGGTGGCAAGCGGAATGAGGTGATCGCGGATGGCTTCGGCAGTCTCAAGGGGAATGTATAGTCCGCCCAGATCGCCCATGACCGGGTCACAGGCATAAATCAGCGACGGGTTCTTTTCCTTGAGATTGCGGATCAGCCTTGCGACGGAGCGCACCTGCGCCGCGCTGCCGAAATAACCGGTCAGGACAGCCTTGACCTCGCCGATCCATTTGGCGTTTTCGAGGTCGGTCATGGCCTTGTCGAAGTCGTCGTCCTGAAAGCGCATCCGGGTGGACGGGCCATGGCCGGGGTGCCAGGGCAAAACGATTGTGGGCACCGCCCATACCGGATAGCCAAGGGTCTCCAGCGCGAAGACTGCGGCACGGTTGCCGACCGATCCACGCATGACGTGGCTGGAAATGACGATGACGGCGCCCTGGGTATTTTCCTGCATCACGGCCTTCTTGCTTTCAAACGCCACAGAAGCCCGCAAGTGCCCCTGCTCACAGATCAAGATGCGCTCTCATGACATATCGCATCGTCACTTTCCACCGTTAATCCCGCAAGGGTCTATCCCGTAAAACGATGGGCGTCCGGTCTTCTTGGCCTTTCCGGTGCCGGTCCGTTATTGCGGGATCGGCGAACTGCCCTACCTTTTTGTTTACGCATCGGGTTTTCCCAAAACCGCGGTACACTTTTCGGCACGATGCCCTATAGTTGCATCATGCTCGATCTCGTCATCGCCTATTGGCCTCATATCCTTGCCGCTCTTTCCATTTTGATGGGAACCGTGGCGGCCGTACATGCCACGATGACGAAGGAAGAGGTCCGCTCCGCGCTTGGCTGGGTGGGCGTCATCGTTCTTTCGCCGATCGTCGGTGCAGTCATTTATGCGATTGCCGGCATCAACCGGATTCGCCGGTCCAGTATCAGGCAGCAGCGGTCTTTCATGCAGGACGAGATCATGGATCGCGTGGCGCGCCTGGATGCGAGCGGCGAGGTGATTGCCGCGCGGTTCGGACGCCGTTTCGAGGCGATGAAGACGCTCGGCGACCGGGTGACGCGCCACGCACTGACGACCGGTAACCGCATCGAGCCGCTTGTCACCGGCGACGCGGCCTATGCCGCCATGCTCGAGGCGATAGGCGAGGCGAAGCGGTCGATCATCCTCGAAACATATATTTTCGACAATGACAGGATCGGCGCGCGTTTTGTCGCGGCGCTGGAAAGGGCGAAGCTCCGGGGCGTGGAGGTGCGGGTGCTGGTGGATGCCGTGGGCGCGCGCTATTCCGTGCCGAGCATCCTGCCGACGCTCCGGGAAAAAGGCATCGTTGCCGATGTGTTCAACGGCAATGTCATCATGGGGCTGCGGCTGCCCTATGCGAATTTGCGCACCCACCGCAAGATCCTCGTGGTGGACGGGCGCCTCGCCTTTAGCGGCGGCATGAATATCCGCGAGGGCTTCACCCTTGAATTCGGCGGTGAAAAACAGGCGCATGATACTCATTTCAAGATCAGCGGGCCGGTTGTCTCTGATTTTTTCTCCATTGCGGCGGAGGACTGGAGGTTCACGACGGGGGAGCTTCTGCACACGCCGGTCTGGGATATCGCCATTCCCGATGGTGTGCCGGGTTCACAGATCGTCGCCCGCGTTTCCTCCTCGGGGCCGGATAAGAGCATAGAGACCAATCACAAGATGCTGATGGGGGCGTTTTCCGTCGCCCGCTCCTCCATTCTCGTCATGTCGCCCTATTTTCTCCCCGATCGGGAGCTTATTTCAGCGCTCATTACCGCAGCGAGGCGGGGAGTCGTGGTGGATATCATCGTGCCGCAAAGCAACAATCTGGTGCTTGTGGACAGGGCGATGACGGCGCAATTCGACCAGATGTTGAAGAATTACTGCCGCATCTGGCGGGCGACAGGGCCCTTCAATCATTCCAAGCTTCTGGTGATCGACGAGCGCTGGAGCTACATCGGTTCTTCCAACCTGGACCCTCGTTCATTGCGGCTGAACTTCGAAGTCGATCTGGAAGTTATGGATGAGGAATTCGCCGCGACCATCGGAAACCGCATCCGGGAAGCACGGGCAACCGCTTTACCCGTGCGACTGAGCGAACTGAATGCGCGGCCATTCGTTGTCCGTTTTGTGGAGCGCGTCCTGTGGCTCGCTTCGCCGTATCTTTAGAGCGCCATACGTCGGAAACGCTCTAGAACTTTTAATTTGCGCATCGGAGGCGTCGCAGCGTGAAGAAAAACAGTTTGCTGGAGCGTGGAAAAACGGCACTGGCGAAAAACAGCAGCCTGCCCGCCTTCGTCATGCAGTCGCTGCGCGACCGCCACCAACGGAAGAATGCCGGGCAGGTGGAGAGAGATCACTCCTTTCCGGTCATCGCGTCCTACAACGTCCATAAATGCGTCGGCCGCGACCGCAGGTTCGATCCTGATCGCACCAGCCGCGTCATTCAGGAAATCGGCGCGGATATCATCGCGCTACAAGAGGCGGACAGCCGTTTCGGCGAGCGCACGGGCCTGCTCGATCTTGCCCGGCTGGAGCGGGAAAGCGGGCTTGTCCCCGTGCCTGTTCTGGCGGGTGTGAAGGCGCATGGATGGCATGGCAATGTCCTGTTGTTCAAGGAAGGTGCGGTGCGGGATGTTCATACGCTGAAATTGCCGGGGCTGGAGCCGCGCGGCGCGCTGGTAGTGGAACTGGATTTGAAAAGCGGTGGCGCACTGCGAATAATCGCCGCGCATTTCGGTCTTTTGAGGCATTCCCGTGCCCAGCAGGCGAAGGCGCTTATCGGTCTTCTGGAAGCGCGAAACGAATGCGCGACCATCCTCATGGGAGACCTGAACGAATGGCGTCTCGGCAATGGCTCGTCGCTCAATACTCTGAGAGATGCATTCGGCGCCCTGCCGCCCGCAGTGCCCAGTTTTCCATCCAACCTGCCGGTGCTTGCGCTCGACAGGATCATCGCCAACCGCGAAGGGCTGATCGAGCAGGTGGAAGCGCATGACAGTGCGCTGGCGCGCATTGCCTCGGACCACCTGCCGCTGAAAGCCGCGATAAGGACCGATCTGCTTCCAACCTGATCCTGTGGCATCATCGGATACGGCGACAGACTTCAGAGCCGCTGCGCTATCGTCAGATGGCTGCGCGAACGGGCCTCCAGCAGCGATGTGCGGATGGCTTCCATCAGCCGTTCACGGTTGTTTCTGGTCTTGCCTCTGTCCAGATTCTGCGCGGCAAGCGCCAGATCCAGACCTTCATGCATTACTATCGAATAGGCAATGGTTGTCGCCCAGTTTTCGTATTCCTGCTCCATCATGTCACCCCTGAACTAAATCATTTAGCCCGAATCACCCTGTTCTTGAAATTACCACAAAATGGAAAGCATAAAATAGCATTGTTCCTTTACGTATCTGCTGCCTTATGCGGATATAGTGTATTCGTTATTTCTTTATTGCGGCGCAACATGTATGTGCTTGCTGCTTAAGTCATTGAAACAGATTCTGTTTCAGGCGATGCACATGGACGTTCCCACCAACAAAAACGCCGCGCATCGTGAGATGCGCGGCGGGCTTTCGTCGAAGTTTGCGGTGGATTGCATCAGGTCTCAGCCGGCCTTTTCGAGCTTGTAGTCCGAATTGGCAGGTTCTTCCTGTTTGTGCTGGATGAGAGGACGGTTACCCGACAGCTTGCGCACCAGCACGTAGAATACCGGTGTCATGAAGATGCCGAAGAACGTCACCCCGATCATGCCGGAGAACACTGCGACACCCATGGCCGCGCGCATTTCCGCACCCGCACCGGTGGAGATGACCAGAGGCACCACGCCCATGATGAAGGCGAGTGAGGTCATCAGGATCGGGCGGAGGCGCAGGCGACTTGCCTCGACTGCGGCCTGAAGCGGCGTTCGTCCTTCGAATTCCAGCTCGCGGGCGAATTCCACGATCAGGATCGCGTTCTTCGCCGATAGTCCCACAAGGACGACAAGGCCGATCTGCGTAAAGATGTTGTTGTCCCCTCCCGTCAGCCAGACGCCTGTCAATGCGGCGAGAACGCCGAGCGGAACGATCAGAATGATCGCGATCGGCAGGGTCAGGCTTTCATATTGCGCAGCCAATACGAGATAGACGAGCAGCAGCGCCAGCGGGAAGACCACGAGGCTGGAATTACCGGCAAGGATCTGCTGGTAAGTCAGGTCCGTCCATTCGTATTCGATCCCGGCCGGCAGGTTTTCGGCAAGGATTTTCTCGATCGCCGCCTGCGCCTGTCCAGAGGAGAAGCCCGGTGCCGGACCGCCGTTGATATCGGCTGCAAGGAAGCCGTTATAACGGTTTGTGCGCTCCGGTCCTGTCGTTGCATCTACCTTCAACAGCGTGGAAAGCGGGATCATCTGACCGGTGGACGAGCGGACCTTCAGGCGGCCGATATCTTCGGCATGGGCGCGGAATTGCGCATCTGCCTGTACACGCACGCTGTATGTCCGCCCGAAGGCGTTGAAGTCGTTGACATAAAGCGAGCCCAGATAGATCTGCAGCGTCTGGAAGACGTCGCTGACCGAAACACCCAGCTGCTCGGCCTTGGCGCGGTCGAGATCGGCGAAGAGCTGCGGCACGTTGATCTGGAAGCTGGAGAAGATGCCTGCCAGTTCCGGTGTCTGGTATGCCTTGGCGATGACCGCCTTTGCCGCTTCGTCAAGCGTCTGGTAGCCGTAACCGGCACGGTCCTCGATCTGCAGCTTGAAGCCGCCCGTCTGGCCGAGACCGTTAACCGGCGGCGGCGGGAACATGGCGATGAAGGCATCCTGAATGCCGGCAAACTTCTGGTTCAGCTGCATTGCGATGGCGCCGCCTGACAGTTCCGGCGTCTTGCGGTTTTCGAAGTCGTCGAGAACTGCAAAGACGATGCCGGAATTGGAGCCGATGGTGAAGCCGTTGATCGACAGGCCGGGGAAGGCGATGGCGTGGCTGACGCCCGGCTGTTGCATGGCGATATCGCTCATCCGCTTGATGACACTTTCCGTGCGGTCAAGCGTTGCGCCGTCCGGAAGCTGGGCGAAGCCGATGAGATATTGCTTGTCCTGCGCAGGTACGAACCCGCTTGGGACCGCGCTGAACATGCCGTAGGTGGCAGCCACCAGCGCCATATAGACGATCATGACGAGGCTTTTGCGCGTTACCAGACCGCCTACGGTTTTGCCGTACCCATTGGAGGCGGCCCCGAAGGCGCGGTTGAAGCCACGGAAGAACCAGCCGAAAATCCGGTCCATGAAGCGGGTCAGCCAGTCTTTCGGTGCGTCGTGCTCTTTCAGCAGCAGGGCTGCAAGAGCGGGTGACAGCGTCAGGGAATTGACCGCCGAAATGACGGTGGAAATCGCGATCGTCAGCGCGAACTGCCGGTAGAACTGGCCGGAAAGGCCGGAGATAAAGGCTAGTGGGACGAAAACGGCGACCAGCACAAGCGCGATTGCTATGATCGGCCCGGAGACTTCGCGCATTGCCTTGTAGGTGGCGTCACGCGGAGAAAGCCCGTTTTCGATGTTTCGCTCGACGTTTTCCACCACCACGATGGCGTCATCCACCACGATGCCGATGGCCAGCACGAGGCCGAACAGGGTCAACGCGTTAATGGAGAAACCGAAGGCATACATGACGGCGAAGGTGCCGATGATCGACACCGGAACGGCGATCAGCGGAATGATCGAGGCGCGCCAGGTCTGGAGGAACAGGATGACCACCAGTACCACGAGGCCAACGGCCTCGAGGAGCGTATCAACGACCTTTTCGATGGACGAGCGAACGAACTTCGTCGTGTCGTAGACGATTTCATATTTCACGCCATCAGGCATCGCCAGTTGCAGATTGTCCATTGTCGCGCGGACATTGTCGGCGATTTCGATGGAGTTGGAGCCGGGAGCCTGCAATACGGCAATCGCCACGGCGGGTTCGCCGTCGAGCAGCGAGCGCAGCGTATAGTCGGCAGCGCCGAGTTCGATGCGGGCGACGTCGCGAAGACGGGTGATCTGGCCGTTCGCGCCGCTCTTGACGATGATGTTGCCGAATTCCTCCGGCGTCGTCAGACGGCCCTGGGCATTGACGTTGAGCTGCAGGTCGACGCCGTTGGGGCTTGGCGATGCGCCGATGACGCCGGCTGCGGCCTGGACGTTCTGCTGACGGATGGCGTCGGATACGTCGCTGGCGGCGAGATCGTGTTCGGCCACCTTTTGCGGATCCAGCCAGACGCGCATGGAATAGTCACCGGCGCCGAAGACCTGCACCTGACCCACGCCTTCGATACGGGCGAGGCGATCCTTGACGTTCAGCGTCGCATAGTTGCGCAGATAGGTGATGTCATAGGCATCGGTCTTCGACACCAGATTGACGACCATGATGAAGTCGGGCGAGCTCTTGACGGTGGTGATGCCGAGTGCGCGCACTTCCGCGGGCAGGCGCGGTTCGGCCTGCGACACGCGGTTCTGCACCAGCTGCTGCGCCTTGTCCGGGTCGGTGCCCAGCTTGAACGTGACGGTCAGCGTCAGCACGCCGTCCGATGTCGCCTGGCTGCCCATATAGAGCATGTCCTCGACGCCGTTGATCTGTTCTTCAAGCGGCGTGGCGACTGTTTCAGCGATGACGGCAGGGTTCGCACCGGGATAGGTGGCGCGGACGACGACGGATGGCGGCACGACTTCCGGATATTCGGAAATCGGCAGGGCGCGCATGCCGAGAAGGCCTGCGACCACGATCAGGATCGACAGCACGCCGGCGAAGACCGGCCTGTCGACAAAAAATCTGGAAATATTCATATCCAGTCCCCTCTCCGGGTAGATTTGGAAATGCAAGGACCGTTCCGGCGGCATCATGGCCGCCGGTGAGGGCCGGTTCTTTGTGAAATGCGTCTCGCCGGAGGCGGGACGGCGTTATTGCGAGGCGGCGACCTTGTCTTCCGCCTGCGGTGCGATGGTTGCACCGGGGCGAATGCGCTGCAGGCCGTTGACGACGATCGTATCGCCGGCGGCAAGGCCGCTGTCGATGATGCGCTGGCCGTCAGCCGGTGCGCCGGGCTTGATCTGGCGGTAGCTCACCTTGTTTTCGGCATCGACGACAAAGACGAACCGCTTGTCCTGATCCGTGCCGATGGCGCGGTCGCTGATGACTATCCGGTTTTCCGGCTTCGGTTCACCCATGCGCACCCGCACGAACTGGCCGGGAATGAGCCTGCCATCAGGATTTTCGAAGACCGCACGCACACCAATGGTGCCGCTGGCGGAATCGACCTGGTTGTCGATGAGGTGCAGGGTGCCCTTGATCGGCGTGCCTTCATCCGAAAGCGTGCCGATTTCCACCGGGATCTGTTCGAGCGCGGGCAGGGCGTCGGTTGTCTTCGGCAGCTCGGAAAGCGCTTTCGCTACCGTTCCTTCGCTGGCGTTGAAGCTGGCATAGATCGGGTTGACCGAAACCAGCGTCGTCAGGGCAGGCGATGTCGAGCCGGCGGCAACGAGGTTGCCGGCGGTGATTTCGATGCGGCCGACCCTGCCGGAAACCGGTGCAACGATTTCGGTGTAACCAAGATCGAGCTGAGCCGTCGTCAGCGTCGAGCGGGCGGCGCGAAGCTGGGCTTCGGCATCCGCAAACGAGCTTTGCCGCTGGTCGAGATCGCTCTGGGAGATCGTGCGATTGTCGGAAAGCCTGCGGCCACGGTCGAGTTCCGTCTTGGCAAGGCTGACCTTGGCTTCGGCGGAGGCGACCTGGGCTTCAGCACCTGCAACGGCTGCCTGATAGGGGGCCGGATCGATGGTGAAGAGAGGGTCGCCTTCCTTCACCAGCGCGCCTTCGCGGAAATGCACGGCCTTGATCTGGCCAGCGACGCGGGAGCGGATCTGCACGCGGTCGACGGCTTCGAGACGGCCGGAAAATTCTTCCCAGCGCATCACATCGCGGCTTTCCACCTTGGCGACGGTGACTGGGATAGCCGGCGTTTCAGCCGGGGTGGAAGCTGCCGTCGCATCACGGCTGGTGGGCAGGTCGAAAATGAGTGCTGCGGCTGCAACGGACATAGCAAGCCCGATACCGGCGCCCGTCAGGGCCCGGCGCTTTGTGGTCAGCGTCATGGGTCTCTCCTTGGCTCGGATCAGGAGCCGGTCAGTTTCTCTATCTGTGTGTTTTGTCGCATGGTCCGGGCGTAAAACCGCTACGCACTTTTACTGGACATGCTCAAAATGCGATTTCAGTGTTTTATCTGGTCAACGAAGGTCTTGAACTCCGAACAGACGGATGGGACCCATCCGCCGCCCTTTCCTTGATAAAGCCCCGTCCAGCCAATGCCGGCGGGGAAAACATGCTGCCGGACGCTGACACCGGAGGCGATGAGCCTGTCGGCATAACCGACCGTTTCGTCGCGCAGAGGGTCGTCCTCGGCGGTAAAGATCAGCGCCGGCGCCACCCGGTTCAGCCGCGTACACTGGCAGGGCGCGGCATAGGGGTGAAAAAACCCGCAGGCCTTGGCAAGGTAATGGCTCCAGCCATCCGCCCAGCGCTGGCGCATGCCGATCCTGTCCGCATCGCGGAAGGATTCCGTCGTCATCATCGGGTCGATCATGGGCGACAGAAGTATTTGACCGGCAAGCTTGCCCGGCATGCGGTCCCGCGCCTTAAGCGCAAGCCCAGCCGCTACATTGCCACCAGCCTCTTCGCCGGCCACAAACAGCAGCGATTTCGCGCCGCCATAATGCTTGCGGTCCCGGCTCAGGTGATCCAGCGCTTCGAAGGCACAATCGATCACCATCGGAAACTCGTTGCCGGACGACTTGCTATAGTCGGCCTCGACGACGATCGCGCCGCTTTCAGCGAGCGCGCGTGCCACCGGAAGCTCCGGGCAATTGCCGCCCTTTTCAAGAAACGAGCCGCCGCGCAAATAAAGGACCACGGGCGGGTTGGTGCACAGGCCGGCACTTTCATATCGGCGCACGGAAAGCTGGGACGCCGAGCCCCCACAGCCTTCGATATTTTCCCAGTGCGCTTTCATTTGATCCGGTCCCGTGCGCCGCCATCAGCAGCTCACCATATTTGCAAAATCTGAAATTCATATTATTGTTCGGGAGAAAACGATCAAGTACGTCAAAATGAAAACACTATTCCAAAAAAACGGATAATAGCGATATGGATCAGCTTTCCGCCATGCGGGTATTCACTCGCGTCGTCGAAACCGGCAATTTCAGCCGCGCCGCGACCGCGCTTAACATGCCCAAAACCACCGTCACCAACATGGTCCAGGCGCTGGAGGCGCATTTACATACCACGCTTCTCAACCGCACAACGCGGCGGGTGATGCTGACGACGGACGGCGCTCTCTATTATGAGCGGGCCTCGCAGATTCTGTCGGAAATCGAAGAGCTTGATGGCAGCATGTCCAGCGCGCAGGTGCAGCCGTCTGGCCGGTTGCGGGTGGAAATGGCCGGTGTCTTCGCGGACCTCGTGGTTATTCCACATCTTTGCGAATTTTACCAGCGCTATCCGCAAATCCGGCTCGATCTCGGCGTCGGCGACCGTCTGGTCGATTATATCGCGGAGAATGTCGATTGCGCGCTGCGGGTCGGCACCTTGCGGGATCAATCCCTTATTGCGCGCAAGGTCGGCGAGCTGAAATTCGAAACCTTCGCCTCTCCCCTGTACATCGAGAGTTTCGGCATGCCGCAACAGCCTGAAGATCTCGAAAACGGACATCATTCCGTGGGATATTTCAATGCCACCACGGGCCAGATCATGCCGATCTCATTCGACAACGGGCTTCGCAGCGTCGAGATTACGCCCAACTATGTCGTGTCGGTGAATGACAGCCGCACCTATCTTAACGCCGCGCTGGCGGGCATGGGCATGGTGCAGCTGCCCGTTTTCATGGTCAAGGATGCGCTTGCGCGTGGCGAGCTTGTGCCGGTTTTGCCGGAATGGCGGCGCGAACCGATGCCGATCTATGTGGTCTATCCGCAGACACGGCACGTCACCAACAAGGTCCGTGTCTTCGTGGACTGGCTGGCGAAGATGGTTCACAGCCTGGTCTGAGGCGGCTCGTCACCGCCCGACCTTTGCCGCGACAAAATCGATAAAGGCGCGTACGCGGGCGGCCAGGTGATCATGTCCGGCATAAACGGCGTGGATCACCTCCATGTCGCCCGGATTGTAATCCTCGAGCACCGGCACGAGCAGACCGGCCTCGATATCCGGCTCGACATGAAACTCTCCGACCCTTCCCAGCCCAAGGCCCGTCAGGCACAGCCTACGCATTGCCATGCCGCTGTTGACCGAGGCGTTGCCGGTCACGGGAAGGCGGTAGACTTCCGTCGTGCCGGGATCACGGAAAGGCCATTCGTTGAGGCTGCGACTGAAATTGAAGCTGATGCAATTGTGTTGGGCCAGATCCTGCGGCTTTTCCGGCATGCCATGTTTTTCGATATAGGCAGGGGAGGCGACGATGATCCGGCGGACCTCTTTCAGCTTTCTTGCCTTGAGGGACGAATCCGCCATCCCGCCGGATCGTATCGCTATGTCGGTGCGCTCCTCGATCAGGCTGATGACGCCGTCGGTCAGCGAGATATCCAGCTCGATTTCCGGATAAAGAGATAAAAACTCCGGTGCGAGCGGCAGAAGATACCTTTCGCCGAAGCCCAGCGTGGCGTTGACACGCAGTAGCCCCCGCGGCACCACCTTGCCGCCGCCTGCTACGATCTGCTCCGTATCAGCGATGTCGGCCAGAATGCGCCTTGCCCGGGAAAGATAGATTTCCCCCTCCGGCGTCAACGTCACCACGCGGGTGGAGCGAGCGAGAAGGCGGGTGCCGAGGCGGTCTTCAATGCGGGTGACAAGTTTGCTCACCGCCGAGGGTGAAAGCTTGAGCCTGCGCCCGGCTGCGGAAAAACTCCCCAGCTCGGCTGCCGCGACGAAGACTTCCATTTCTCCGGCCCTGTTGTCCATCGCTGCACCACTTGTGAAATTAATTCAAAGGCCTTTATCCAATCTTGCTGATTATCATGCAAGTCCCCTTCGCCCATATTGCAATCACACAGTTGATCCAAACGGACAGCACCCGCTGTCCATAACGCCCGCGATCCCGCTCCGGGCGAAGAGGTACTCGTCATGCCATTGGCCATATTTGCCTTGACGATCGCGGCTTACGCGATCGGAACCACGGAGTTTGTCATCGTCGGTCTTTTGCCGACGGTCGCCGCAGATCTCCACATTACCCTGCCGCTTGCCGGCCTTATCGTCAGCGTTTACGCGCTGGGTGTCACTTTCGGTGCGCCGATCCTGACTGCGCTGACCGGCAAGATCGAAAGAAAGCCGCTGCTGCTGGGTCTGATGGCGCTGTTCGTCGTCGGTAATGTCGCAGCCGCCGTTTCGCCAAGCTATGAGACGCTTCTGGTCGCGCGGGTGCTTTCCGCCTTCGCCCATGGCGTGTTCTTCTCCGTTGGTGCCACCATCGCCGCCGATCTCGTGCCGGAAAACCGCCGTGGCTCGGCGATTGCCATGATGTTCATGGGTTTGACCGTCGCCATCGTCACCGGCGTGCCGATCGGTACCTATATCGGGCAGATTTTCGGCTGGCGCGCCACCTTCTGGGCGGTTGCAGGTCTTGGTGTCATCGCCTTTGCCGGTATCGCGGCCCTGTTGCCGGGAACGCTGAAGAAAGCGCCGCCCGCTAGCCTTCTCGATCAGGTGCGGGTGCTGGGTTCCGGCCGACTGCTCATCGTTTTCGCCATGACCGCACTTGGTTACGGCGGCACCTTCGTCGCCTTCACCTTTCTGGCGCCGATCCTTCAGGACGTCACGGGCTTCTCCGAAAAGAGCGTCGGCCTGATCCTTGTGCTCTACGGCATCGCCATTGCCGCCGGTAACATCGGTGGCGGCAAAATCGCCAACCACAATCCGGTCAAGGCGTTGATCGGCCTCTTTCTGGCACAAGCCATCGTGCTTCTGGTCTTTTCCTTCACCGCCGTCTCGCCGGTTCTGACCCTGATCACGCTGGTGGCGCTCGGCTTCCTGTCCTTCGCCAACGTTCCCGGCCTGCAGCTTTATGTGGTGCAGCTGGCCAAGGAACACCGCCCCGGCGCTGTCGATGTCGCCTCGGCGCTCAATATCGCCGCCTTCAATCTCGGCATCGCGATTGGTGCGTGGCTTGGCGGTCTGGTGGTGGAATCGCCGATGGGCCTTGCCGCAACCCCGTGGGTTGGCGCCATCCTTGTCGCCATTGCCCTCATTCTCACCCTCTGGAGCAGTGCACTCGACCGTCGCGCCTCGCTCTCGCTGAAGACTGCCTGAGTTTTTCATATAAATCCCGGCCACTGCCTAAGGGCTGGCCGGGCGTACCCTAAAAGGAGAAAATATATGTTTGATGTCACCGCCAACGGCGCATCGATCCCGGCGCTTGGCTTCGGTACCTTCCGTATTCCCGGCCCCGATGTTCTTCGGATCGTTCCGCATGCCCTGAAGGCCGGCTTTCTCCATATCGATACCGCGCAGATTTACGGTAATGAGGCCGAAGTCGGCGAAGCCATTGCCGGTTCCGGCGTGGCACGCAGCGATATCTTCCTGACCACCAAGGTCTGGGTGGAGAACTACAGGCACGATGCCTTTCTTGCCTCCGTCGATGAGAGCCTGAAAAAACTGAAGACCGATTATGTCGATCTCCTGCTTCTGCACTGGCCGAACGAGGCGGTAACGCTGGCCGAGCAGATCGGCGCGCTGAACGCGGTTCGCGACGCCGGCAAGGTTCGCCATATCGGTGTGTCCAATTTCAATACGGCGCTGATGGCTGAGGCGGTCAGTTTGTCAAAGGCACCGATCGTCACCAATCAGATCGAATACCATCCCTATATCGATCAGGATATGGTGATCGCGGCGGCCAAGGCTGCCGGCATGTCGGTGACGGGTTATTACGGTATGGCCGACGGCAAGGTTTTTGCCGATCCGGTTCTAAAGGACATCGCCGCAGGCCGGGGCAAGTCGGTGGCGCAGGTGGTGCTGCGCTGGCTCGTGCAGCAGCAGGGTGTGATTGCGCTTTCGAAGACCGTGAGCGAAGCCCGTGTTGATGAAAACCTTGCGATCTTCGATTTCACGCTGTCGGTCGCTGAGACGGAGGCGATCCGTGCTCTTGCTCGACCGGATGGCCGTATCGTCTCGCCGGACGGGCTTGCACCGGTATGGGACGCGGCTGCCTGACAGTTGCCAACGGGTATGGGTGGAATTCCTCCTGGTGCCGTCACCCGGGTCTAGCCCGGCATGACGGAGGAGCGGTTTTCACTGATATAGATAACCTTAAGACACCCGGATAAGCTATCCGGGTGTCTTCTGAGGGAGTGGATCAGAATTCGCCCCATGTCTGATCTTTCGAGGCCGTGGATACGCCGAGCGCTGCGGCCACCTGGCCGATCATGCGACGCGCCGGGGATGGTCTCGGCTGTGCGTTGTCCGCAACGCGCACCGGCGCTGAAGGCTTATATGCGGTTCTAGCCGTGCTGGTGCTGGCCATTGCGCCATCCAGCTTGAACTGGCCGACGATCTGGCGGAGTTTTTCGGCATCACCGGCAAGCGATGCGCTGGAGGCCGTTGCCCTTTCGACCATCGCGGCATTGTGCTGCGTGACCTGGTCCATCTGGTTCACCGCGCTGTTGACCTCGGCCAACCCGACCGACTGTTCCCTTGCGGATGTCGCGATGGCGTCGAGTTGTGTATTGATGGCGATGACGTGACTTTCAATGATCTTCAGGGCGTCGCCGGTTGCGGTCACGAGTTTCACGCCGTTCTGCACTTCGTCGGCGGAGTTGCGGATAAGCTCCTTGATTTCCTTGGCCGCTTGCGCCGAGCGCTGGGCCAGTTCACGCACTTCCTGTGCCACAACCGCAAAGCCCTTGCCTGCCTCGCCCGCACGGGCCGCCTCGACGCCGGCGTTGAGTGCCAGAAGATTGGTCTGGAAGGCAATCTCGTCGATGACGCCTATGATGTTGGAAATCTGGCTTGAAGAGCTTTCTATGCGCTTCATGGCATCGACCGCAGTTGCGACGACCTGACCGGATGTCTGCGCGGATCTGTTGGCCTCGACCGCCACGATCCGCGCCTCCTCAGTCCGTTTGGTCGAATTGCTGACGTTGCTGGTTATCTGGTCGAGCGCTGCGGCTGTTTCTTCCAGCGATGCGGCTTGGGTTTCCGTGCGTTGCGACAGGTCGCTCGCACTCGAACTCAACTCGCGAGAGCCGTTGTCGATCGTGGCCGTGACATCGGCAACGGACAGCAGTGTTTTGCTAAGCTGGTTTACGGCGATATTGAAGTCCGCACGCAGGCTTTCGAATTCTGCGGAGAAAGGCGTTTTCAGCTGGTAGGACAGGTCGCCATTGGCCATATGCTTCAGACCTTCGGCAAGGCCGCTGGTCGCTTCCGCCATTTCGGCGGCGCGCCTGCGATCAATTTCGGCGGTTCTTTGACGCTCTGCCTCGGACTGGTTACGCACCTGCGCCGCATCCGCTTCCAGCCGGCGGGCCTTCAATTCGTTATCCTTGAAGACCTCAACGGCCTTTGCCATCGTGCCGACCTCGTCGCGCCGGTCCGTTCCCTCGACATTGACGGACAGGTTACCCTCCGCAAGCGTTTGCATCGTGCCGACAAGACCCCGGATCGGCGTGACAAGCCAGCTGCTGATCGCGAAATATCCGATGACGACGACGGTGATGAAGCCGAGGACGACCGCCGCGACGGTAATTAGTGCAGTCCGTTGGCTTATGTCGCTCAGATCATCGCTCTGCTTGGCGCTACGGTTCGAAATATCAGTGGCTATCTGTGTAAGTTTCGAGCCGATCTTGGCAAAGACTGGCTGACACTCGGTGCCAAACGCTTTTTGCGACGCAAGTGCCTCATCCACGGTTGATGCGGTTCGGCCCAGGTGCCAGGCGTTCTTGCACGTCACGTTATAGAGCGTCGTCACGTCGTCCTTGAGTACGCGCAGGCGGTTGTCTTCGGGGATATTGGCGATGGCTCCATCCATCGATACCATGAACTTGTCGCGTGTGGCCTTCACCTCAGCTTCGGCAGCGGCATTACCCTGTTCCGTAAAGGCGATCATCATATCGGCCAAAGCCGCACGCCCGTTCAGCAGTTCTTGGTTCGCGAGTGCCAAATTCAAGGCCGCTGCGCTGTCACGCGCAATAAGGTCACTATAACTTCCATCGATCGATTTGATCTGTATGGCGGAGTAGGCCGCAATCAGGATTGCACATACGCCGAATAGCGCAAATACCGTCAAAAACTTTCCGACAACGGGAATATTTCTCATCGTTATGGCTCCCACAAGAAAATCGAGCCCTTCATGGGTCATATTTCGGCATCATGCGCTTTTCCGGTGATGATTATACTTACAAATTTAAGAAACAATTATTTATTATTAGTAATTACGTATCTTATGATAATATATTTTACTATTATATTAAATAAGAATAGCATTTAATACTGAATAATTCTAATGATCATCTCAAATCGGTTGTCATGTCTTGCGCGTCCGCAAACGCCTTCCCGAAGCGAATAAGTTCGGTATCTAGGGCACGGGACTATGGTTGGGCGTCAGATCGGCCCAGAACATGCGGGTAGGCTTCGGTTGAAGGGGAGCTATCTGGGACCGGCGGCAAAATCAGGGCGGTGCCCGTAAGCGCTTTGACAATCCCGACGTTTTCCAGGGAAAACTGGAGCGGGCGAAGGGATTTGAACCCTCGACCCCAACCTTGGCAAGGTTGTGCTCTACCCCTGAGCTACACCCGCTCAAAAACCGCTGGTCCGGGGTAGTTCGCTGGACCGCGGGCCGCCAAAGCGTGGCGACGGGTGCTATATCGCTCAATCGTTTTTGGAATGCAACAGTTTCTTTTGCGGTTTCGGTGGAAATCCGTCTGGCCTGTGGGTTTATTCAAAACGACCGGGCCGATGCGTCGTAAAAAAGGGTGTTGGCGGGCGAAGGTGTTGTTTCGGCTGGCCTTTATTTGGGTTGTAAATGCACACAACCGGCCGGATGGCCAAAAAATAACCTGTTTACATTTGGTTAAAATCTGATTCGACAAGTGATTCGTTCGGGTGTACAAATTTCATGTCCACAAAAAAAGAAACGATACTTGGCATGTCATCATCGGGAGGATGAGCCTTGTCGTATGCAGCTTTTGAAAGAGTCGGCGCACAATTGTCGCCCCAGCAGATCACCGATCTGCAGAATATTTTCGACGGCGTATGTTTCGAGTGCCTTCAAGATCGCTGTAGCCACGTCGCCAACGAGTGCGCGGCGGTTTTGATCCGTAGCGCCCAGCGCGGCATTCTCGATCATGAGATGTTGCGCGACATCGGTCTTGCGGTTTTACGTCGGCACTGATTGCGCCATTTCATAAAAAAAGCGCCCGGGCATCTCGGGCGCTTTCGTGTGTGTGGTGTCAGTAGCCGCGTTACGGCTCAGCTCTTTTCCTGAACGTGCGCCTCGAGGAACCACAGCGCCTTGTCGAGATCGCGCGAGGCGGCGGTGAAGATATCCGCTGTCGTCGGGTCGCCGGCCTCGTCGGAATCATCGATAGCCTTGCGGATCATGTTGGCCACGTCGCCATAACGGGCGATCAGTTCGTCCAAATGATCGTGGATCTTGTAGATATCGGTCGGATAGGCCTTGAGCTTGGTCATCGAAGAGACGGATTGCAGGCTACCGAGCGCCGTGCCACCAAGCTGCACCACACGTTCGGCAATGGTATCGCCGTGATTGTCGAGCTGGGCGCGGAAGGTGTCGAGAAGTTCGTGCACGGCGATGAATTGCGGACCTTTCAGGTTCCAGTGCGCCTGCTTGGTCACCAGTGCAAGGTCGATCACCGAAGCGAGCGATTCGTTCAGAATACCCATCACCGTTGATTTGGCGTTGGAAGGCAGGTCGTTCTTCGTCTTGTGCGTCTTCATCGATGTCTCCTGACGTTGCGGACGGAATGCCGTTTGGCAAAATCTCCGCCGATTAACGCCCTGGCCGGTTGCCCTGTTCCGTCGCTCGGACGGCAATGGCAAAAAACCTCTGCAATCGTCGTATCTCACTCATAAAACAGACAGATGCGTCGACCGTCTATGTCGTTGACACTGATGGTCATGTCGTAGATTTCCCGCAGAACCTCCGGACGGATAATCTGTTCCGCCGGTCCCTGGCGGCAGATTCGGCCATCACGCATGGCGATGATGGTGTCGGAGTACCAGGAGGCGAAGTTGATGTCGTGCAGTACCAGAACCACGGTCTTCTTCAGCTCGTCGGCGGCGCGACGCATGATCTTCATCATGCTTGAGGCGTGTTTCATGTCGAGATTGTTGAGCGGCTCGTCCAGGAGCACATAGTCCGTGTCCTGACACAGAACCATGGCCACGAAGGCGCGCTGACGCTGGCCGCCGGAAAGCTCGTCGAGAAAGCGGCCGGAAAGGGTTTCGAGATGGAGATATTCCAGCGCCCGGTCGATATGGACCTTGTCCTCGATGGTGGGACGGCCCTTGGAATAGGGATAACGTCCAAAACCGACGAGATCGCGCACCGTCAGGCGTGACGAGATGTGGTTGTCTTGCCTGAGGATCGAGAGCCGTTTTGCCAGCGTGTCGGAAGGGGTTTTGGTCACATCCAGCCCGTCCACCGTCACGGTTCCCGCATCCATGGACATCAGCCGTGCCACGATGGAGAGCAGCGTGGATTTTCCCGCCCCGTTCGGCCCGATGATGGAGGTGACGCCGCCTGCCGGAATGGCGACGGAGACGCCATCGACAACAACCGTTTCGCCATAGGATTTGCTGATCTGACTGGCGATGATCATCGCGCACCCCGCTTGAGAATAAGACCGATAAAGACGATGCCGCCCAGAAATTCGATGATGATGGAAAGCGCCGTGTTGAAGGCGAAGATCCGCTCCAGCACCACCTGACCGCCGACAAGGCAGATGATGGCGATGAGGATTGCAGCCGGCAGCACATAGGCATGTTTGCCGTTGCCTGTGAGATAATGGGCCAGCGCCGCAACCAGCAGCCCGAAGAACATGACGGGGCCGACGAGTGCGGTGGAAACGGCAACGAGAACGGAGACCAGCACGAGGATGATCGTCACCGTTCGCTTGTAGTCCACGCCAAGGCTGATGGCCGTTGCGCGGCCGAGCGAAAGAACGTCGAGCGTGTGCAGGAGCCGCAACCCGATAATCGTCACCACGCCGACGATGATGGCTGATACCGCAAGAAGGGTGGGATCGATGGAATTGAAGCTGGCGAACAGCACATCCTGCAGCACCGCATATTCATTGGGGTCCAGTACGCGCTGCATGAAGCCCGAGAGGCTGCGGAAGAATACGCCGAAGACGATGCCGACCAGCACCAGAAGATGCAGGCTGCGTTCCGCGCCGACGAAAAGCCAGCGGTAGAGCAGGGCGGAGAAGGTGACGAGCAGCGCGGTTTCGGCAAGAAACTTCAACTGCGGATCAATCATCACCACGGTTGCCGAGCCAAACACGAAGATCAGCGCCGTCTGCACCAGCACATAGAGCGAATCGAAACCCATCACCGAAGGGGTGAGAATGCGGTTGTTGGTGACCGTCTGGAACAATACCGTCGAAACGGCGATGGCATAGGCCACCAACAGCAGCGACAGAAGCTTGATGCCGCGAAACGGCAAGATGAAGCTCCAACTGCCCTTTGCACCGAGCGTCATAAAGGCAGCCATGGAGATGAGCGCCAGTGCGAGAAGCATCAGCAGCACGAGTTTCGCGCGCCGGTCGGGATGTCTCTCATGCATGGTGGCGTTTCCGGAGCAGGAGATAGAGGAACAACGCGCTGCCGATGACGCCGACCACGGTTCCGATCGGTATCTCATAGGGCGCGCGCACCGTTCTGCCGATGATGTCGCAGGCAAGAACGAAGACCGCGCCAAGCGTCGCCACCCAGGGCACGGAACGGCGCATATTGTCGCCGATCATCAGGCTGACCACATTCGGCACAATCAGGCCGAGAAAGGGGATCATGCCCACCGTGACGACGACGACGGCACTGACCAGCGAGACGATGGTGAGGCCGAGCGCCATCACCCGGCGATAGTTCAGTCCGAGATTGGTGGTGAAGTCGCGCCCCATGCCTGCCACCGTGAAACGGTCGGCGGCGAGATAGGCAGCGATGGCGAAAACGAAGCCGATCCACAGCAATTCATAGCGGCCACGCAGCACGCCGGAAAAATCCCCGGTCATCCACGCGCCGAGCGATTGCAGCAGATCGAAACGATAGGCGAAGAAAGTGGTGACGGCAGAAATGACGCCGCCCAGCATGATGCCGATCAGCGGCACCAGCAGCACATCGCGCAGCGGCACCTGCCGTAGAATACGCAGAAAAAGTGCGGTTCCAGCCAGCGCGAAAGCGGCGGCCACCAGCATCTTGCCGAAGATCGGCGTTTCCGGGGCAAGCAGGGTGACGGTGAGCAGGCCAAGGCCGGCGGATTCGGTGGTGCCAGCCGTCGAAGGCTCCACGAAGCGGTTGCGCACCAGCATCTGCATAATGAGACCGGCAATCGCCATCGAGCTTCCCGCCAGTATGAGCGCCAGCGTGCGCGGAATGCGGCTGACGAGGAGCACGCGCAGTGCATCCGCGCTCGTATCCGGCGCAAAAAGCGTCGCCAGCGAGACGTTGCTCACGCCGACGAACAGGCTGACGATGGCGAGTGTCAGCGCCAGAAGGAGGGCGAGGATGAGGGACAGGGATTTCACGTCAGTGGTTTTTCGAAAATGGTGATGGCTCGCTTCGACCTCGCAGATTGCCCGGAGGACTGAACCTCTCCTTCGTCATCCTCGGGAGAAGCCCGGGGATGACGTCGCGAAGGCAGTTTTTACGACTTCTTCTCGGACACGGCCTCGTAGACCTGATCAAGCAAGGTGGTGAGCGCCGTATAACCGCTGCTGACGATATAGGCCGCCTGCGGGTCGAGATAGACGATCTGCTTTTTCTTCCAGGCGTTGGTCTGGTGGATCAGTTCGTTGTCCAGCACCTGGGCGGCGGCCTTGCCTGGGTCCGTTGCGCGGCCGATGCCGGCATCGCGGTCGATCACGAACAGCCATTCGGGATTGACCTCGGCCAGATATTCGAAGGACACGACATCGCCCCGGTCGAAGCGGTCGTCGATATCAGGAGCGACCGGCTTGAAGCCGATTTCCGTGTGCAGCCAGCCGGTGCGCGAGCTTGGGCCGTAAACACCGACCTTGCCGGCATTGGTGACGAGGATCATCGCCGTGCCGGAATTCGGCGCGATGGCCTTCAGCTTTGCGACCTTCTCGTCAATGGAGGCGTCGAGCTTCTTTGCTTCTTCCTGCTTGCCGAAGATATCGCCGAGCTTGGTGATATTGGCTTTGACGCTCGCGATGAATTCCTTGGAATCGATCGACATGTCGATGGCGGGGGTGATCTTCGCAACATCGGGATATTTCGCACGCGAACGGCCGCCGACGATGACGAGATCGGCTTCTGCCGCATTGATCGCCTCGTAATCGGGTTCGAACAGCGTGCCGACCTTCAGATATTTGCCATCGGCATATTTCTGGAGATAGGTCGGCAGGTTGGAACCAAGGACACCAGCTGGCTCGACGCCCATCGCATCGAGATTGTCGAGCGAGGGGATATCCAGAACCAGAACCTTTTTCGGCGCGGCTTTCAGAACGGTCTCGCCCTGCGCGTGCTTGATCGTCATTTCCTCAGCGCCTGCGGTCATCGCGCCAAGGCTGAAGGCCGCTGCTGCCAGCAGCCGAACGGGGAAGGTGAAGTTGATGGCCACGGATATGTCCCTTGCAATATGGTTCTTGACCCTGCGGAAGCGGATCCCGCAGGCGTAACTTGATGTTCTCTGTCAGCTTTATTGGCAAGGTATGCGGAAATCAAAAATATGTTTTAGAATGGTTCTGAATTGCCGTGAGCGGGAAATGTGTGTGGCACCGGAAGCAGACCCCGGAGCCACATCAGGGGCCGTATCTTTTCTCAATTCGGCGGCCAGTCGCCGACGATCTCGCGTCTTTCCAGTTTCAGCGACCGGTCAGGCTGGATGCGGTAGGTTTCAATCGCCAGCCGGCCGTCGCCCATGACGAATTCGTGGCTGAGCGTGCTGCCGATGGGTGACTTGGTCAATTTGGTGTGGGGTTGTCCGCCATAGGTGATGCTGCCCGGAATGGGTTGCACGTCGGGTGCCGCGGTGGCGCAGCCGGCAAGGCCCAGAACCAGCATGATCGCGATCTTGCGCATGTTTTTCTCCTGCGTTGGACAGGAATACTATCACGGCCGTGCCTGTGCCACACATCCCGTTGCCGTGAATAAAAAGGGCCCCGCATCCGGAAGGAGACGGGGCCAGTTGCCTTGGGAGGCTGTTTGTTATCAGTCCTCGTTGGCGGCAAGCTGCGTCAGCACCTCGCCGCGGCCGCGGATGCGCATGATGAGCGGGACGATGAAGGCGGCGGCTGCGACAAGGAACAGGCCGACGGCAATCGGTGAGGTGAGCAGCACGGTCGGGTCGCCTTGGCCGATGGCGAGTGCACGGCGAAGCTGCTGTTCGGCAAGCGGCCCGAGGATGAGGCCGACCACGGCGGGCGCGATCGGATAACCGAAGATGCGCATGATGTAACCAAGGATACCGAAGGCGAGCAGCATGCCGAGTTCGAACACGGACGGGTTGGCGCCGATGGTGCCGAGCGTCGCAAACAGCAGGATGCCGGCATAGAGCCAGGGTTTCGGGATGGTCAGCAGCTTCACCCACAGGCCGATGAGTGGCAGATTGAGCACCAGCAGCATCAGGTTGGCGATGAACAGGCTGGCGATAAGGCCCCAGACCAGCTGCGGATTGGTGGCAAACAGCAGCGGGCCGGGCTGAAGACCGAACTGCTGGAAACCGGCAAGCATGATGGCAGCGGTTGCCGTCGTCGGCAGGCCGAGCGTCAGGAGGGGCACGAGCGTACCGGCAGCGGACGCATTGTTGGCGGCTTCCGGACCGGCAACCCCTTCGATGGCGCCATGGCCGAATTCTTCAGGATGTTTGCTGAGCCGCTTTTCGGTTGCATAGGAAAGGAAGGTGCCGATTTCAGCACCACCGGCAGGCATGGCGCCAATCGGGAAACCGATCAATGTGCCGCGCAACCAGGGCTTCCAGGAACGCGCCCAGTCCTGCGCACTCATCCAGACCGAACCCTTGACCGCTTCGACCTTCTCGTCGCCACTCTGGCCCTGCGCAACGATGAACAGCGTCTCGCCGATGGCGAACATGGCCACCGCAAGCGTCGTCACTTCCACGCCGTCGAGAAGGTCGGGAATGCCGAAGCTCATGCGGGTCTGGCCGGTCAACTGGTCGATACCGACGATGGCGAGCGCGAAGCCGATGAACAGCGAGGTAAGGCCGCGCAGTGCCGAATCTCCGAAAGCCGAGGAGACGGTGACAAAAGCGAGCACCATCAGCGCGAAATATTCGCGCGGGCCGAAAACCAGCGCCAGCTTGACGATATACGGTGCAACAAAGGCGAGAGCGACGGTGGCGATGAGACCAGCGACGAAGGAGCCGATGGCGGCGGTGGCAAGTGCCGGACCGCCGCGGCCCGCACGGGCCATCTTGTTGCCTTCGAGCGCAGTCACGATCGATGCGCTTTCGCCAGGCGTGTTGAGCAGGATCGAGGTGGTCGATCCGCCATACATGCCGCCATAATAGATGCCGGCGAACATGATGAGCGAACCGGCAGGATCAAGCCGATATGTAACGGGCAGAAGCAGAGCGACCGTCAGCGCCGGCCCGATGCCGGGCAGAACGCCGACGGCAGTGCCGAGTGTCACGCCGATCAGCGCATAGAGCAGGTTCATGGGTTGGGCAGCAACCTCAAGACCGTGCAGCAGGAATTCAAACGTACTCATGGACAGATGTCCCCCAAGTCGAGCAGATGGGCGGGCGGAACGGCTGGCGTTTGCGTCATCGCGCGCCGGCGGTTTCCTGTGATCTCGAATTTTGGTCGGAATGGCTGTTAGAACAACAGCCGTTCCAGAGGCCCGGCAGGCAGAGAAAGCTGCAGCAGCCGCGCAAAGATGATCCAGATGACGAAGCTCAGAGCGATGCCGATGGGGATCGAATACCAGAGCTTGCGTTTGCCGAAGGCGCGCGCCGTAAACGCAAACAGGAGACCGGTGGCGATGGAGAAACCGGCGACGTTCAGCAACAGCATCTGCGCGGCAAGGCCGGCGACGACCCATATGACCGGGGCGACTTCCTGTTTGTCCCGTTCAGGAAAATCACCGCGCCAGGCTTCGATGGCCGTCCAGAGCGCAAGGCCGACAAGACAGAAGGCGATGGCGTAGGGGACCGTTGCCGGACCGACCGGCGAGTAGCCGGTGACGCTGGCGAGACGCGCACTGTCCCAGAAGATCACGCAGGCGATAAGGACGAGGGCTACGGCGATCGCCAGCGCCGCCCAGTCAGGGCGGCGCTCTTGATGTTGTGAAGGGTTGGAACCCTGGCTCATTTTACCAGTCCGATTTCTTTGAGGATGGCGGCGGTGGCGTCGGTGTCCTTGGCAAGCTGCGCCTTGAACTCGTCACCGGAAAGATAGGTATCCATCCAGCTCTTGGTCTTCAGCGTTTCCTGCCACTTTGCGGATTTCGCGAGCTTCTCGATATCGGCGCTGACGGCCTTTTCCTGTTCCGGCGTCAGGCCGGGAGGAGCAGCGACCATGCGCCAGTTCTGTACGACGACGTCGAGGCCGCTTTCCTTGAGCGTCGGCGCGTCAACGCCTTCCAGCTTCTCTTCGCTGGAAACGGCCAGCAGGCGCAACGTGCCCGCCTTGACCTGGCTTTCGAATTCGCCGTAGCTCGAAATGCCGGCAGTGACCTGCGAGCCGAGGATCGAGGCAAGCGCTTCGCCGCCGCCGGAATAGGCGATGTAGTTGATCTTGGTCGGATCGACGCCGGCCGCCTTGGCGATCAGGCCAACAGCGATATGATCGGTGCCGCCGGCCGAGCCGCCGCCCCAGGACACGCTGCCCGGATCTTTTTTGAGCTGGTCGACGAGGTCGCCGATGGTTTTCAGCGGCGAGGATGCCGGAACGACGATTGCTTCATATTCACCGGTCAGGCGGGCGATTGGCGTCACTTCCTTGAGGGTGACGGGCGCCTTGTTGGTGAGGATCGCGCCGACCATCACGTAACCGCCGACGATGAGGGCGTTCGGGTTGCCCTTCTGCTGGCTGGCGAACTGTGCAAGACCGATGGTGCCGCCGGCACCTGGCACGTTCTGCACCTGAACGCTCTTGGAAATGCCTTCTTCCTGCAGCACGCTCTGCAGGGAACGCGCGGTCTGGTCCCAGCCGCCGCCGGGATTGGCCGGCGCGATGATGGTGTAGTCCGCTGCGACCGCCGGAAGCGCGATCACGCCTGCCAGAAATGTGCCGATAAGAAAATGTTTCACTTAGAAAACCCTCCTCAGGATGCCCTTTTTGGGCGTCGTTTTTCGTTTATGCGGAAGGGAGTTTCAGGCCGTGCTTATACTGACGCTGCCAGGGCAGCGCGGAGCTCTACGGTCCTCAAGATTTCCTCCCGCATCTTCTTCCGCCTCCACGGAATGAAGAAGGATTGCAGAGCATCATAAAAAGCTGTCATCTAACTGACGCACCGCAAGTCCTTGCGCATTTACTCTCTATTAATTTGTGCTTGCCGTCTACTATTGCGAGCGTAGCGCCTCGTTCCAACGCTCGATCAGGCGGCTGCGCTTGACCTGATCCAGATAGACCATCAGGCCCGGGCTGACGGGCACAGGGCGCAATTGTGCGCCGTGGATCGCCTGCATGGTGTTGGCGGTGTTTTCGCCCGCCACGTCAGGGCTGACGGCGGGGATCTGCAATTGCCGGGCCATGATCGTCTGGCCCTCCTTGGACATGAAGAATTCGAGATAGCGGCGGCCGAGCGCCGGATTGGCGGCGGCTTCCGGCACCAGCCCGATGCGAGACATGACCACGGTATAGTCCTTGGGCAGAACGATGCCGACATCGGGATGGCGCGAGGCCCAGTCGGCCGCGTAGGAACCGAGAATATTGTAGCCCAGCACGAAGCGCCCGTCGGAGACACGCTCCAGAATGGCGGATGACGTGGAATAGACCTTCACGCCGGCCGCGCCCATGGCCTTGATGACGCTCCATATATCGCCGAACTGCTCCTGATCGCGCGACATGAACAGGAAGCCGACGCCGGAGCGCTCAATGTCGTAGGTAGCGATGCGGCCATGCACTTCCTTGGCGTGGCGCTCAAGATAATCGACGAATTCGGCACGGGTGGCGGGCGGCTTTTCGGTGGTGAAGCTCGGCTTGTGATACACGAACACCGCCGGCTCGAAGGTCAGCGCATAGGCGGTGTTGCGCCAGTTGGCCCAGGTGGGCCAGCGCGCGCTCATGGCAAGGTCGGAGCGCTGGGCGTAACCGTCATTGCTCAACTTCACCTGCAAATCCATGGCGGATGAAAAGGCGAAATCGGCGGTCTTTTTGCCCGCATCGGTTTCTTTCACGATGCGATCATAGATTTCGCCCGTCAGCATGTCCTCGTAATGGACGGCGATATCGGGGTTGGCCTTCTGGAAACCCTCGATCATCGGCGTGGCCAGCGGTTCGTCCAGCGAGGAATAAACCACCAGCGTTTCCGCATCCGCCTTGCCTGATGGTGCAGGGAAAACGGCGACTTGTGCAAGCGCCGGTGAGGCCATGCAAAGACAGAGACAGAGAAAAACGGCGATACGCATGGAAAAGATCATGCCGCACGCGCTTGCCATTCACAAGCGCCAAGGGCTTGGATAAGCTCGGCAATGTTGCGGGAGGAAGAATTGCGTATTTTGCTGGTCGAGGACAATCAGGTGCTGTCGGAAGGGCTGTGTGCGCTTCTGCGCGGCAGCGGTTATGCGGTGGATGTCGTTTCAGACGGCGCTTCCGCCGACGCGGCGATTGCGGCGGAAAATTTCGATCTCGTCATTCTCGATCTCAACCTGCCGGAAATGGACGGCATCGAGGTGCTGCGCTCCATGCGCTCGCGCCAGGACAAGGCGGCGGTGCTTATCCTGACGGCGCGTGGCACGCCGGAGGAGAAGGTCAAGGGGCTCGACCTCGGCGCCGACGACTACATGATCAAGCCCTTCGACATCACCGAATTTGAGGCGAGGGTGCGGGTGCTGCTGCGTCGCAATGCCGGCCTGCGCTCTTCTACGCTCGGCTTCGGCAAAGTCCTGTTCGACCTCACATCCCGCACCTTTTCAGCCGATGGGCGCCCGCTCGATATTCCGGCGCGTGAAGTGGCGCTGCTCGAGGTGCTGTTCATGCGGGCGGGCAAGGTGGTTGCCAAGGAGGCGATCGTGCAATCGCTGACCGGTTTCGACGACGAGATATCAGGCAACGCCATCGAGCAATATGTCAGCCGGCTGCGCAAGCGGCTTGCCCCCCACGGGCTGACGGTGAAGACGGCGCGTGGCATCGGCTATTATCTGGAAAAGCTGCCGGAGATGGCTGAATGAGACAGGCCGCCTATTCGCTCAGGCGGCGTCTTTTAGGTTGGCTTCTCATCTCCACCGCCATCATCGGCTGCGTTGCGCTCACTGATACCTGGCGCGAGGCGGTCAATACGGCCAATGTCGTCTCCGACCGGGTGCTGTCAGGTTCCGCGCTTGCGATTGCCGAGCGGGTGGTGGTGGCCGAAGACGGCTCGCTGGAGGTCGATATTCCCTATGTCGCGCTGGAAATGCTGACATCGGCGGCGCAGGACCGGGTGTTTTACCGTGTCGACGGGCCAAACGGGCAATTTCTCACCGGTTACCAGAACCTGCCGACGGTGGAGAATCCGGCCGGAGAAACGCCTGCCTATCGCGATGCAGTGTTTCGTGACGAGCCGATCCGCATCGCCGCGATCCGCCGTTTTGCTTCCACCGGCATCAATTCCGTGCCCTTTTCCGTGACGGTGGCTGAAACGACGATCGCCCGCAGCCAGCTTGCGCAGGCCATCATCCTGCGCTCGGCCTTGCGCCTGCTGTTCATGATCGTGGGCGCGGCGATCATTGTCTGGATCGCGGTGACGATTTCGCTCCGGCCGCTTTACCGGCTCAGCGAAGCGATTGCCGAGCGCAGCCCCAACGACCTGCATCCAATCCGGCAATCCGTGCCGGTGGAGGTGGAAAATCTGGTGGAAACGGTCAATTCCTTCATGGTGCGGCTGCAATCGGCGCTCGATGCGCTCAGGCATTTCACCGGTAATGCCAGCCATCAATTGCGCACGCCGCTTGCCATCATCAGCACCCAGCTTGCGCTTTCCGCCCGCGCCGCAAGTCTCGAAGACGCGCAGGCGGCGGCGCGCAAGGGCGGCGCTTCGGTGGCCCATGCCGAACACATCCTCGCCCAACTGCTGCGCATGGCCAATATCGATGCAGCGGGTTCGAGCGAAAAACATGATTTTTCCGCGATAGACTTGGTGGCCGTCGCGCAGAACGTGACCGCCGATTTCGTGCCACGCGCGGCGGACGCCGGCATCGATCTCGGTTTCGAAGGCGAGGGCGAAGCGACAATTCTCGCCGAGCCGCTCCTTATCGGTGAACTGATCGGCAATCTCGTTTCCAATGCCATCAACTACGCGGGGCGTGGTGCGGAAGTCACCGTGCGCGTCGGCAGGCAAGCGGGCGCCGTCTGGCTGGAAGTTGAAGATAACGGCCCCGGCATACCCACGGAAAAACGCGCCATGGTGCGCCAGCGCTTCGCCCGCGGCGAAGCCAACGCCGCCCCCGGCGCCGGCCTCGGCCTTGCGATCATCGAGGAGATCGCCGGGCTGTTCGGCGGGCGACTGACGCTGGAGGACGGCGCGGGCGGGCGGGGCTTAAGGGCCCGGGTAGAGTTTTCCTGAGGCGGCACTGCTGCGCCGTCCCCTTGGATGAGACTCGCGGTCCTATTCGTTCATCTTGTCGATAATCTGCATCATGATGTCAGCGCAGGCCTTCATCGGCTCGTCATCGGCACATTTGACGTCGATTTTGCGCTCGCCGTCTTCAATCCTGAAATGCGCTGCCTTGGAGGGCGGGGGTGGCATTCTCTTGCCATGCGGGCCGTCCCGCCAGCCTGCTTCCCTCGGACCACCAGGGCCGGGCGGCGGAGGTGGCGGCGGCGCATCCGCCCTTGAACCAGCGTCCGCTGGTCCCGGCGGTGGTGGCGGCTGCTGGGCGAAGCTGGACCCCGCCGCGATGAGAAACGCGGCGCCGGCAATGACGAGTTTTTTCATGTGAGAGACCTCGCTGTTGGGCTACAGAGAAGAAACGGTCACATGGGATGCTCGGTTGCCGGTCGGTAAAAATAATTCCGCGTTGTTTTCGTGGCGTATTAGCCCATCCGTTCCGAAGCGTAGCTGCCCGGGCTTGGCGGGAAGACTACGGTGCGGTTGCCGTTGATGAAGGTGCGGTGGTGGATGTGGGCATGGATGGCGCGTGCCAGTACCTGGCTTTCCACATCACGGCCAAGAGAGACGTAGTCTTCGGCAGATTGGGCATGGGTGACGCGCACCGTGTCCTGCTCGATGATCGGGCCTTCGTCCAGATCGGCGGTGACGTAATGGGCTGTCGCGCCGATCAGCTTTACACCTCGGTCATAGGCCTGCTTGTAGGGGTTGGCGCCCTTGAAGGATGGCAGGAAGGAGTGGTGGATGTTGATGATCCGGCCCGACATCTTGCGGCACATGTTATCGGACAGCACCTGCATGTAACGCGCCAGCACCACCAGTTCGGTGCCGCTGGTCTCGATCAGGTCCATCAGCTGCGCTTCGGCCTGCGGCTTGTTTTCCTTCGTTACCTTGATGTGGTGGAAGGGAATGTCGTGGTTGACCACCACTTTCTGATATTCGAAATGGTTGGAGACGACGCCGACGATATCGATCGGCAGCGCGCCGATCTTCCAGCGGTAGAGCAGATCGTTGAGGCAATGGCCGAAGCGGGACACCATCAGAAGTGTTTTCATGCGCTGGCCGTCGCTATAGATGCGGGCTTCCATGCCGAATTTTTCCGCCACCGGCTGAAAGCCCTCGGTGATGGCCTGCATCGTCGCGCCCTCTTCGGAAATGAAGGAAACGCGCATGAAGAACTTGCCGGTCTCGAGGTCGTCAAACTGCGAACTGTCGACGATGTTGCAGCCCTTTTCCGCCAGATAACCGGAAATCGCGGCGACGATGCCGCGGGTCGATTTGCAGGCTACTGTCAGAACATAGGTTGTCATTCGTTTTCCCTCAAAGACTTTGAACCGGCGCAGTTGGCGCGTTCCATAGCGCAGCTCTGTGGCGGAGCAAAGCGCCAAGACGAGTGCAGCAAAGTCATAAGACGGGAAAAGGGGCCGCGCCGTGCCGGAAGCGACATGGAATGTTCCACGGCCAGCACCGGCGGCGGCAGGCGTTGCCGCCTGCCGTTACCGCTCTCAGGCGCGGCGCAGGCGCATGGCCGTGCGGCCGCGGCCGTCGATCAACTCCAGCGTGCCGCGGCGCGGCTCGAGCCGGAAGGAGCGGGCGCCTTCAAGCGCTTCGATGAACTGCCTTTCCTGGCGCATGATGTCAGGAGCGCAGGCCATCTGGGTGGAAATCATCCGGCCGAAATCGACGCGGTTGCGGCTTATCTTCACCTCGCCGCCGATGCCGTTGCAGCCGGCATTGCCGGAAACGCGGCCCTCGCGGGAAATTTCCAGCGTTGCCTCGCGGCGGCCGCGAACCCTTTCGCCACGGATTTCCTGCACCAGCCAGCGCCCCTCAATGCCAGCGTGCGGCTCCGGCCTGCCTGGAGCCGCCGCCACCCGTTCCAGAACGAGATCGGTGTCGTCACGCCCACCGGCCAGAACCGAGTAACGGCGCGTGGTGGTGAAGAGCAGCCGGTCGCCCTCGCGGATTTCGGCGCTGAGCGCATAGGAGCGGCGGCCACGGATGTCGCGGTCGTCATAACGCAAAACGAAGGGTACCGGCACCTGCCCACGCGGGCGTATGGTTGTTTCGGCGATCGTCTGCGAAGGCGCGTCCGCCAGCGAGACATCGATGAGGCGCACCGTAACAGTCGCGCCCGGCGGCAGTGCGATCCGCTCGCGATAGGAAACGCTGCCGCGCAGGCTTGCGGGTGCGGCAGCCGCACCGCCCGCTGCAAAAAGCGGTGCAAGCGCGAGGAGCCCTGCGAAATTCCGGCGCGAAAGAAGTGGCTGGCGGTCGTTCATGGTGCTTGCTCCGTGCTGCTGATCGAATTTCAGCGGATGATAAAAAACGGCACTGAACGGGCGATGAACCGGTGAATGTTTCCTTACGAGTGGGGCTGAGCCATCGTGGATTGATGAGGAAGGAGGGAGGCCACCACCAGCAGCCTCCCATTCACTTAGCCACGGAAACTGTCCCGCAGCGCTTCGAACTTCGCCAGCTGATCGCCACGCAGTTCCTTGTTTTCGTCGCGACGGACGAAAATCTTGAACATGGCGCCGCCGGCGGCATTCATGAACCAGACGGAACAGGAGCGTCGGCCATGAAAGCCGCGATCGACGAAGGTGATGCCGGCGCAATTGTCCTTCTTGATGTGGCCGCCGATGGGGCTGTCACCGTGGATGTTGAACCAGCCGTGGCTTTCGCTGCCCTCCGGCAGGTCGCCCGGCACTTCCAGCACGATATCGCCGGTCTGGACGATCATCAGGACTTCGCCCCAGCCGCGCATCTCGTTCCAGATCGCGTCGAACTGATCGGAATCAGCCGAAACGGCCGCACCTTGCGGCAGGATCGCCAGAACTTCGGCTGATGTCACCTCTGCCTTGGCGGCAATGGCTTCCACGATGCCGTCAGGCTTTTCGGCAAGTGCTGCGGCAGCGCGGGCCTGCCGATCATCGGTCTTTTGTGCTGCAATGCTCATAGGCGAGCCTCAGGCGGCAATCGAACGGCGTTCGCCATTCTTGTCTTCGTGGATGATGACGTCAAAACCTTCGAAATGCGGGCCGGAAAGATATTCGACCTTGCCACGGTTCTCACCGGCCTTGGCATGGGCGGCGCGGAACTGTTCGGATTTGGTCCAGCTCAGGAAATCGTCCTTGGTGGCCCAGACGGTGTGCGAGGCATAGAGCGTGTGGTCATCCGCCTTCGGGCCTTTCAGCATGTGAAATTCGATATAGCCCGGCAGCTCGCTCAGGTGCGATTTACGCTCGCGCCAGATGGATTCGAAGGTATCCTCATAGCCCGGTACGACGCGAAAACGGTTCATTGCGATAAACATGGAAGTCTCCCTTTAAGTTTACAGTTGCAGTCAGGATATCCAGCCGAAGCGTGGATGGAAAGAGGCTGACGATAAAGCGAACAATTTTACTCCACTTATCGATTGCGCCTTCTATAAACATGTGCAAATAACTCAAGTTAAATAAGATGGGCAATCCCGTATCCGCCCGTGCCAGCTTGTGTTTCAGGATAGCGTCATGTTGAATTTAAGCCTTCGCTCGTTCGTTTTCGCCGCCCTCGTGCCCGCCGTCATCGCCGTTGCCGCGCCCGGAGCTAGAGCTTCGGACAAGGGCAATCCGGAGGCGAAACGCATCGTTGCAGTCGGCGGTACGGTAACGGAAATCCTTTATGCGCTCGGCGCGAGCGACCGCATCGTTGCGCGTGACAGCACCAGCAGCTATCCGGCGGACGTGCTGTCCAAGCCCGATATCGGCTATATGCGGGCGCTCTCGTCGGAGGGCATTCTGTCGCAGAAGCCCGATCTCATCCTGTCTGAAGATGGGTCCGGCCCGGCGGATGTCGTTGCCATCCTCAAGGCCAGTGCGGTGCCTTTCGTCACCGTCGATACCCCGCCGAGCGGCGACGCCATCCCCAGGAAGATCGAAGATGTCGGTGCGGCAGTTGGTCTTGCCGACAAGGCAAAGGCATTGGCCGCGGAAACCAAAGCCGGGCTTGATGTGCTCGCCAAGGACGTCTCAGCCGTGCCGGAAAAGAACAGGAAGCGTGTGCTCTTCGTGCTCTCCAGCGCGGGCGGTCGCATCATGGCGGCGGGCAAGGGCACCGAAGCGGCGGCGATCATCGAAATGGCCGGCGGCATCAATGCCGCGCAGGAAATCAGCGGGTACAAGCCGTTGACGGATGAGGCGGTCATCGCCTCCGCGCCCGATGTGGTGCTGACCATGGCGCGCGGTGACCATGCCGGCAAGGCGGATGAGATTTTCGCGCTGCCCGCGTTCCAGTCCACGCCGGCTGCTGCGGAGAAGGCGCTGATCAGCATGGACGGGCTTTACCTCATCGGTTTTGGCCCGCGCACGCCCGCCGCCGGTCGTGAACTGGCGCACAAGCTCTACCCTGATGTGGTGAAGCCGTGAGCCTTGCTGCCTTGAGTTCCACGGAGGGCAGGGTTGCCGGTGACAGATCCCGTCAGGGGGTTGTTACCCTTGCCGCGCTCGTTGGCATCCTGCTGTTTGCCTGCGGCGTGTCGCTCGTCAGCGGACCCACGGGTGTGGGCATTTCCGAACTCTGGGCCTATCTGACTGGCAGCGCGGATCAACTCGATGCGCGTGATAAAGTCATTCTCGAGGCGGTGCGACTGCCGCGCACGGCGCTCGGCATGTTGATCGGTGCTGGGCTTGGCGTCTCGGGCGCCATGATGCAGGGTCTTTTCCGCAATCCGCTGGCCGATCCCGGCATTGTCGGTGTCACCTCGGGTGCAGCACTTTTTGCGGTTGCGGCCATTTCTCTTGGGGAAGGTGCGCTTGCAACGGTCGCCGTATTTTTCGGGCCGCATTTTCTGCCGCTGATGGCGTTTTTCGGCGGGCTTTTGAACACCTGGCTGCTTTACGTCATTGCCACAAGGGATGGCGCCACCTCCACGACAACGCTTATTCTGGCCGGCATTGCGGTTGCGGCGATCAGCGGTGCGCTGACCGGCCTGATGATTTTTGTGGCCGATGACCGGGCGCTCCGCGACATCACCTTCTGGTCTCTCGGTTCTCTTGGTGGGGCCACCCCTGCCAAGGTTCTCGCCACCTTGCCCTTCATCATCGTCGTGCTCGCCATCATTCCCTTTGTCGCAAAGGGGCTGGATGCGCTGATCCTTGGCGATGCGGCGGCCTTTCACATGGGCATTCCCGTGCAGCGGCTGAAGCGAGTCGTCATTCTGGCCGTTGCCGCTGCCTGCGGGGCAAGCGTGGCCGCTGCCGGCTCCATCGGTTTTGTCGGTATCGTCGTGCCGCATCTGCTGCGGCTTGCCATTGGCCCATCGCACCGCTTCCTGCTGCCGGCCTCTGCATTTGGCGGGGCCGCACTTCTGCTTCTCGCCGACAGTTTTGCCCGCACGGTTGCGGCACCGGCGGAATTGCCCATCGGCGTGGTCACCGCGCTTATCGGCGCGCCGGTCTTCCTGTTCCTGCTGCTTGGCCGCGGCGGATTTTCCATGCGGAACATGTCATGATCCAGGCCGAAAACCTCACCCTCATCCGCTCCGGCCGCCGTCTGCTCGACGAGGTCTGCGTCGATCTGAAGCCCGGCAAGGTCAATGTCATTATCGGTCCGAACGGTGCCGGCAAATCGACGCTGATGAAGGTTCTGTCCGGCGAGATGCGTGCCGAGGCCGGTTCAGTGACCTATAATGATGTTGCCCTGCCGTTGTTTACGCCGGTTCAGCTTGCGCGCATCCGCGCCGTGCTGCCGCAGAATACCCAGCTTGCCTTTCCTTTCACCGCGCTCGAAATCGTGCGAATGGGCGCTGTCGCGCAAGGGTCGCGCGCGCCGGAAGAGCAGGCCCGCCGGGCGCTCGCCAGGGCCGGGCTTCGCGGGTTCGAGCAGCGCTCCTACAACATGCTGTCTGGCGGCGAGCAGCAGCGCGTGCAATTTGCCCGCGCTCTCGCCCAGGTGCCGCATCCCGTGGAAAACGGCGAGGTGCGGGCTCTCTTTCTCGATGAGCCGACGGCCAGTCTCGATATCGGCCACCAGATCGCGGTGCTGGAAACGGCGCGGGATTTCGCTATTGGCGGCGGTCTCGTGCTTGCCATCCTGCACGATCTCAACCTTGCGGCAGAATTTGCCGATCAACTTATCGTCATGCATGGCGGCCGGGTAACGGCGAGCGGTCCATCGCTGGACACGATCAGCGACGAGACAATTGCAAGGGTCTATGGTATTGGCGGCGTCGTCGGACGGCTGCCGGCGCGGCATATTCCTTATGTGCTGCCGCAGTCGAGGCATCGCTAGAGCATTTCCAGGAAAAGTGGAACCCGGTTTTCCGTCAGGAAATGCGACGCGGCTCCAAAGGTGATGTCGCCTCAGCTTTCCGGCCGGGTGACGATGAAGAGTGCAGAGCCGAGCATGACGGCGGCAACGATTGCCGCGCGCAGAGCCGGCGGGTCGCTCAGGAACCAGAAGGCGGCATAACTCGCAAACATGGCCGACAGGGCCGCAATCTTCGCCTTGCGGGCAATTGCGCCGCGTTCGCGCCATTGCCGAAGCGACGGGCCGAATCGGGGGTGGGTCAGAAGCCACGCCTCGAGTTTCGGTGAGGAGCGGGAAAAGCACCAGAGCGCCAGCAGCAGAAATGGCGTGGTGGGCAAAACGGGAAGAAACGCGCCGACGATGCCGGTCGCGACCATAAGCCAGCCAAGACAGAGGTACAGAAGGCGCATGGATATGCCGGTATCATGAGTTCTCTACTCAGGATAGAGCGGCGGGGCGAAATGTGAGGGCCATTTTGACCGGAAAGCCCGCGTGTCCAGGTCATGCGCCAACTGTTTCGCCATCACATTTGCCGTGATCGGGCGGTTTCCCCTGCTCCTTAATCCGTCTTTAGGGTTGAAAGCACGGCACTCTGTCTTTATCCCCTTGGTCCGCAATGTCCGGAGCACAACCGGACGACGACGAGATAAGAAGCAGAAGGAAAACACCATGGCCAAGCTGATCCACTCGATGGTCCGGGTGCTGGAAGAAAAGCGTTCGGTGGAGTTTTACAAGCAGGCTTTCGGGCTTGAGATTGCGGAACGTGCCGAGTTCGAAAATTTCACGCTGATCTATCTCAGCAATGCCGAAGGCGATTTCGAGCTGGAGCTGACTGTCAACCGGGGTCGCGAAGTGCCCTATGCGCTGGGTGACGGCTACGGCCATCTCGCGGTCAGCGTTGCCGATGTGGATGCCGAACATCAGCGTTTCATCGAGCTTGGCCTGTCTCCGGGCAAGATCATCGAAGCCGACCATAAAGGTCAGCCTTTCGCGAAATATTTCTTCATTTGCGATCCGGATGGCTACAAGATCGAAGTGCTGCAGCGCGGCAACCGGTTCAAGTAACAAAGAGGCACAACATGGCAGAGGCAGGCGTCAAACTCGAAGACAGCTGGAAACGTGTTCTTTCCACCGAATTCGCCAGCCCCTACATGCAGAAGCTCAAAGATTTCCTGCTTGCCGAAAAAACTGCTGGCAAGCACATCTTTCCCAAGGGTGCCGAATATTTCCGGGCGCTGGATCTGACCCCGCTCGACAGGGTCAAGGTCGTCATTCTGGGGCAGGACCCCTATCATGGGGTTGGCCAGGCACATGGGCTTTGCTTTTCGGTGCAGCCCGGCGTGCGCATTCCGCCCTCGCTCGTCAATATCTACAAGGAATTGCAGAGCGATCTGGGCATCCGCCCCGTCAGTCACGGTTTTCTGGAAAGCTGGGCGAAACAGGGCGTGCTTTTGCTCAACAGCGTGCTGACGGTGGAAGAATCGCGCGCTGCCTCGCATCAGGGGCAGGGCTGGGAAAAGTTCACCGATGCCGTCATCCGCGCCGTCAATGACGAATGCGAGCATGTGGTGTTCCTGCTCTGGGGTTCCTATGCCCAGAAGAAGGCGGCTTTCGTGGACCAGAAAAAACATCTCGTGCTGCGCTCGCCGCACCCTTCGCCGCTTTCGGCCCATAACGGCTTTTTCGGCAATGGCCATTTTTCCAAGGCAAACGCCTTCCTGGTATCCCATGGCCGCGAGCCTATCGACTGGCAATTGCCGGAAACTGCTTAAGCAACCTTCCAGCCTCCTCCGTCATGCCGGCTCAAGACGGGCATGACGGGGAGTGCAGCAAACATCTTTACAGCGCAGTCGGGTCCGGTTTAAGAATACTCGACTACAAAGTGAAGGATTTGTGCCCGTGTCTCTCCTATCTGCAGAAACCTCTGTCTCGCTGCCCGATCCCGCATCGATCGTCGATGCTTTCGAGGATCATTTTTCGGAGCATATGGAGATGGAGCGGGAAGGGACGACGGTGCGTTTCAAGGCGGAATATGGCCATGGCAGCTTCAGCGCCGAAGGTGGCCGGTTCGCCGCCCGGGTAAGCTGCGTTTCGGAACATATATTGACGTCGGTCAAGGCCATGGTGGCTGAGCATATCGTTGAGTTTTCCGGCAAGACGGGACTCGATTTCCGTTGGAGCGGACACGGCGCCTATCAGCGCGAGCTACCCAATCTCTTCGTCGGCAAGGTTGCCCGCGCCTATAATCTGACGCCGCATATGCGCCGTCTCGTGGTGTCCGTCGAAAGCGGTATTGAAAGGCTTGTCACCGGCGGCATGCATGTTCGCCTGCTGCTCGTTCCCGATCAGGCGCGCGCTGCGGTCTGGCCTTACCTCGCGCCCACCGGCGCGATCGTCTGGCCGGCGGGCGACGATCTTCTGACGCGGCGCGTCTATACCATCCGCTCCGGCGATGTTGGCCGCGGTGAGGTGGATATCGATTTCGTCATGCATGAGGGCGATGACATGCCGGGCGCAAATTTCGGTGCGACGGCAAAGCCGGGCGACGTTCTCGGCATCATCGGTCCGAGCGGCACTTGCCCGGAAGCGGAGCGTTACGTCTTTGCCGGCGACGAGACCGCGCTGCCGGTGATGCTGCGCATGGCGGCGGAAATGCCTGTTGGCAAGACGCTCAGCGTCTATGCCGAGATCGACAACGAGGCGGAACGGCAGGAGATCGTCTGCGCCGCCAATGTCGAATGGACATGGCTTTATCGGCGCGGCAAGCCCGCCGGCACATCGGGCCTTATCGAACAGGCGTTGCGCGGCCATGCCTGGACGGGCGAGCATGACGGCCTGCATGTTTTCGTTGCCTGCGAGAAGTCCGAGGCGAGGGCGGCGAAATCCTTCCTCACTGATGAGATCGCCTTCCCCAAGGCATCGCTGCGCGCAGTCGGTTACTGGAGCATGGGCCTCGCCGACGATCATTGAGGCATGCCTCTATCGACTGAGTTGAACAGTCGGTTTTATCGTTCACCAATCGGGAACAATCCGTTCCTGTTGCCGGTCTATGCCCGCAGCACTTCTTACCCCATCTTCACGCCATGAACACGGCTGGCCCGATTGACGGGCCGCCAAGGCGAAAAGGGGTTTATCATGTTGAACCAGATCAAGGGCCTGCACCACGTCACCTCCATGGCCGGTAGTGCGCGCCAGAACAACGGCTTTTTCACCGATACGCTCGGCCTGCGCCGGGTGAAGAAGACGGTCAATTTCGATGCGCCGGATGTCTACCATCTCTATTATGGCGATGAGGTCGGCACGCCCGGCTCCGTCATGACCTATTTTCCGTTCCCGCACATTGCCCGTGGTCGTCCCGGCACCGGCGAAGTGGGCACAACGCTGTTTTCCGTCCCGGAAGGCTCGCTCGGCTACTGGCAGGATCGTCTTTCCAAGGCGGGCGTGGACGGTCTGAAGGCTGACGAGGCATTCGGCAACAAGCGCCTGCATTTTGCAGGTCCCGATGGTGATGGTTTCGCGCTGGTCGAGGTCAAGGATGATGCCCGTACGCAGTGGACCGGCAATGGGGTCAGTGCGGATCAGGCGATCCACGGTTTTCAGGGCGCCTCCTTGCGCCTCCGTGACGAAGGGGCGACCGCCGAGCTTTTGAAGTTCATGGGTTATGAGGAAGTGGACCGCCAGGATGGCGTGCTGCGTCTCGGCATGCCCGGCGGCAACGGTGCTGATGTCATCGACATCGAAACCATGCCGAACATCTCCGGCGCGCGCCTCGGCGCGGGTTCGGTGCACCACATCGCCTTTGCGGTCGAAAACCGCGAAAAACAGCTCGAAGTCCGCAAGGCGCTGATGGATACCGGCTATCAGGTGACCCCGGTGATCGACCGCGATTATTTCTGGGCGATCTATTTCCGCACGCCCGGCGGTGTGCTGTTCGAAGTGGCCACCAACGAGCCCGGTTTCGACCGCGACGAGGACACGGCGCATCTCGGCGAGGCGCTGAAGCTGCCGACCCAGCACGCGCATCTGCGCGCCCAGCTGGAAAAGCAGCTGGAGCCGCTGGGTGACGAGAAGGCGGTTTAACCCTATCGGACCTGGCCATCCTTCGGCAGGACGTTTGCTACTCTTTTCTTCTCCCTGTCCGGGGAGAAGACGACACGCTGAAACCTTTCGCTCGACATGTGATGCCCAATGTCTTGCGGCAGAGTGAGTTCGGTATCGCTGAATTTCTCCTTTCAGAAAGGATTATCCAATGACCAAAGATGCATATTTCCATAAATCCCGTGCCGGCGTTGCGGGTGCACCGCTTTTCGTCGTGCTGCACGGCACCGGCGGTGATGAAAATCAGTTCTTTGATTTCGGCTCGGGCCTGTTGCCGAATGCCACGATTGTCTCGCCGCTCGGCGATGTCGCCGAACATGGCGCTGCGCGGTTTTTCCGGCGCACGGGTGAGGGCGTTTACGACATGGCCGATCTAGAGCGGGCAACAGCCAAGCTGGCGGATTTTGTCAAAGCCAACCGGGAGCACTATCAGGCTGGTCCGGTTATCGGTCTCGGTTTTTCCAACGGCGCGAATATCCTCGCAAATGTGCTGATCGAACAGCCGGAGCTTTTTGATGCCGCCGTGCTGATGCATCCGCTCATCCCGTTCGAGCCGCAGGCGGCTGCGGCCAAATCCTCGCGCCGGGTGCTGATCACGGCCGGAGAACGCGATCCCATCTGCCCGGTGCCGCTGACGAAGGCGCTGGAAAAGAGCCTTGAAGCGCAGGGCGGCACGGTGAAAACGGTGTGGCATCCGGGCGGGCATGAAATCCGTTCGAACGAGATCGAGGCGGTGCGGGAGTTTCTGGCGCCTTATGGAGAGTAGCTTTCTGCCCCGCCTCCTTCCTCACCGTCATGCCGGATCTAGTCCGGGGTGATGGTGAGGGTAGGTGATCCGCCTTTCCGCATCGCAGCCAGGCAGAACGATCCTGCTACACCCGCCTCAGCGATATCCGCATTGCTGCAACTGCGCCTCGTAACGCAGCGCCATGTTGGCGGAGCGGCGGGCGGCTTTCTGGACGGCGGAATTGTTGCGCCAGCTTCCCTTGGCGTAACCGGCATGGCCGGAATAATAGGCGAGGTAGAGGTTATAGGGATCGTTCAGCGCAATGCCGTTTTCGCGGCGGCTCTTGGCGTGATACCAGCCGACGAAATGGATCGCGTCGGTGAAATCCGTGCGGCTTGCCGACCAGCGGCCGGTTTCGCGCTTGTAGACTTCCCATGTACCGTCCAGCGCCTGGGCATAACCGTAAGCGGTGGACTGGCGCGTCCAGGGAATGAAGCCGAAGAGTTTGGTGCGCGGCGGGCGGGCATAGGGACGGAAGGCGGATTCGGTGTAGATCGTTGCCATCATCACCGGCACCGGCACGCCGAACTCCCGTTCGGCTGCCCTCGCGTCACGTCGCCAGTTGTTGAAGAGGCCGTTCCGCTGCTCGAAAATCGCACAGGCATTGGTGACCTGCGACGGTGCGGTTGCGCAACCGGCCAGAACAGTCATCAGTAAAACAACGGCAAATACGCCACGCATCGCGGAACCCTTTCGTTCCGCTATTCTTAAATTGCTAACCATTAACGTCGGGTTTTAAGACAAGGTTAATTCAAATGCCGCTGATCAAGCGCCTGTTAACCCGCTGAAAATTCCTGTGTCCGGGATGCGGCAAAACCATGGGGTAAGTGGCGTTTTTTTCCGGAAATGGCATTGCCGGCATCCCCGCACATCCCCGGTCTCACAAAGCCGCTTATCCTTATCCCATCCCGGTCATCCAGCGTGCGCGCGGCGCAAGGTGGGCGGGGCAGGCGGCCAAAACCGGGGAGTTTCCCGATGTCACGGTTGAGGCGGCCGGCATGTGCTCATCCTCCAAACAGGAACCGGTTTGGCGGGCGGGTCACATGTTGAAGCCGGGGCCGCATCGTCTGCAAAACCCTACTACACCATTTGATACTCCCGCAGCGATGCGGCCCCTTTATCGCTTCTAAGCGTTGCCTCGGTTTCGGGGCGACGGGCGCGGGCTATGTTTCCGGAGAGCCTGCCCGCTGTACAAAAATGAAAACCGATAAAATTGTAGCAATCGGCTTAAAGCGGCTGAAAACAGTGCTGTGCCATTGTGGGATCACAGACAAGGAGCGGACAACCTGCAAGGACGGGGCCGCTGCGGAAAACAGAAATCGAGACCGGCACAAGCCGGCGGATCGTCAAACGGGGTATGAAAATGCTGAAGAAGATTATTGCTGCCGCCATCTGCGGAATTGCCATTGCTTCCATGTCCACTCATGCCGATGCGGCTGGTGCCGCCGGTTTTGCCCGCAGCTTTGCCGCAGCCGAAAAGAGCGCCGTAACACAGATCGGTATTTCGGCGCCCGGCGGTTTTGATGGCTGCGTTTTGTCCGCCGGCCAATGCGTTTCGACGATTGCCGCGCCGCTGACCGGCGAACGCCGCGATGAACTGCTGCGCGTCAACCGCGATGTGAACGCCACCATGGGCGCACTCGATGATTATTTCTCCGGCTTTTCAGCCGATGTTCCGGCAATGCCTTCGGTAAGCGCCAATGATTGTGGCGATTGTGCCGCGATCAAGCGCACGGCACTGGCCGGTGCCGGCTGGTCTTCCGCAGCACTGCGCCTTGCCTTTTTGCTTGATGATGACGGATCGCTCGAAAAGGTGCTCATTGTGAGCACCGACAAGGGCGATATCGTGCTCGGCAACGCCGCTTTCTCTCCGGTTGAGCGCGAAACCGCGCTCTAACCCTAACTTTTCATGCCTGCCAGACTGCGCCGGTTTTCCAGACCCTTACGGGATCAGGAAGCCGGCGATTTTTTTCGTTCCGCCACGGCAATGCCGGCCAGTGCCATCACCAGCGCCGCGATCTGGTAGGGATGCAGGGTTTCGCTGAGGACGATGACGGAGAGAAGCGTGCCGAAGACGGGGACGAGGTTGATGAAAAGGCCGGCGCGGTTGGCGCCAATCTGCTCCACGCCCTTGATGTACAGGATCTGGGCGATGAGCGACGCGAAGATGGCGGCATAGACCACCAGCACCCAACCCTTCTGATCGGGCCAGACGACGTTGTCGCGTGAGATTTCCCAAAAGACCAGCGGGACTGAGGTTAGGAGGGCGAAAAAGGCTGGGATCGCCATCAGCGTGCGCCAGTCCACGATTGGTTTCCAGCGCAGGATGACGGTGTAGATGGCATAGACCAGCACCGCCAGCAGCATGATGGCGTCGCCGGCATTCATCTCCAGTTGCAGCAGCGAGACCGGATCACCATGCGAGGCGAGAAGCGCCACGCCGGCAATGGTGAGACAGAAACCGGCGATCTGGCCGAACAGCACACGGGTGCGGAACAGGATGAAGTTCAGCACGAATATGACCATGGGAATGCCGGCCTGGATGACGGCGGCATTGATGGCGGAGGTGTGCTGAAGCGCGGTATAAAGAAAGACGTTGAAGGCGGTGTAACCGATACTGCCGAGCACGAAGAAGTAAGGCAGGCGTTTTTTCACCACCGGCCAGTCCTTGATGAGCTGCGGCACGGAAATGGCGAAGATGATGGCGACGGCCAAAACCCAGCGCAGGAAGGTAAACGCCATGGGGCTGATGTGGCCGACGGCGAGCTTTCCGGCAACGGTATTGCCACCCCAGCAGAGCGTGGCGATGATGAGGGCGAGATAGGCTTTCGAAGGCACGCTGATGTTTCGCTTCTTCAAGGGGCGGGAAAAGGCTAAGGGGTGAATAGCGGCCTTGTGTCCGCGCTTGTCCCCCCACGGGGCGAGATAATGCGGAATTCGACGTTTTGTCACGGAAAAAGCAAAATTCACCATAAGAAACAGGGTCGCTTTCCGTAAAACAACGCAGTATACATTCGCGGGTTTGGGTTTCCCATCGGGTTATCGGGCGCGCAAGCGCCATGAGCAGGAAAGCAAGAAATGACGAATGTTGTGGTGGTCGGCTCGCAGTGGGGCGACGAAGGCAAAGGCAAGATTGTCGACTGGCTGTCCGAGCGGGCAGATGTCGTCGTGCGGTATCAGGGCGGCCACAATGCCGGCCATACTCTTGTCATCGATGGCATCAGCTACAAGCTTTCGCTTCTTCCTTCCGGCGTCGTGCGTCCGGGCAAGCTCGCCGTCATCGGCAACGGCGTCGTGGTCGATCCGCATGCGCTGATCGCTGAAATCGGCCGTCTGGAAGTGCAGGGCGTAAAGGTTACGCCGGAAAACCTGCGCATTGCAGACAATGCCACGCTCATTCTTTCCCTGCACCGCGAACTTGATGGCATGCGCGAAGACGCCGCCTCCAACAGCGGCACCAAGATCGGCACCACGCGCCGCGGCATCGGCCCGGCCTACGAAGACAAGGTCGGCCGCCGCGCCATCCGCGTCATGGATCTGGCCGACATGGAGGCGCTGTCCGCCAAGGTCGATCGCATCCTGACGCATCACAATGCGCTGCGTCGCGGCTTCGGCGCTGCTGAAGTTTCGCATGAAACCATCATGGAAGAGTTGAGCTCGGTTGCAGAACGCATCCTGCCGTTCAGCGAAACCGTATGGCTGCTGCTCGACAAGAAGCGCCGCGCCGGTGCGCGCATCCTGTTCGAAGGCGCGCAGGGCTCGCTGCTCGATATCGACCACGGCACATACCCCTATGTCACCTCTTCCAACACGGTTGCCGGTCAGGCCGCTGCCGGTTCGGGCATGGGTCCGGGTTCGCTGGGTTATATTCTCGGCATCACCAAGGCCTATACGACCCGCGTTGGCGAAGGTCCTTTCCCGACCGAGCTGCATGACGAAATCGGCCAGTTCCTGGGCGAAAAGGGCCATGAGTTCGGCACCGTCACCGGCCGCAAGCGTCGTTGTGGCTGGTTTGACGCAGCGCTGGTGCGCCAGTCGGTCGCCACCAACGGCATCACCGGCATCGCGCTCACCAAGCTTGACGTTCTCGACGGTCTGGACGAGCTGAAAATCTGCGTCGGCTACAAGCTCGACGGGCAGGAAATCGATCATCTTCCCGCAAGCCAGGGTGCGCAGGCTCGTGTCGAGCCGATCTACGTCACGCTGGAAGGCTGGAAAGAATCTACCGTCGGCGCCCGAAAATGGGCGGATTTGCCTGCTCAGGCAATTAAATATGTCCGTCAGGTGGAAGAACTGATCGGGGCGCCTGTCGCGCTTCTGTCGACAAGTCCGGAGCGTGACGACACCATACTTGTGACTGATCCGTTTGAGGACTAATGTCCTCGGCGATCTAGATTCATAAACCATATCGGGCCGGTACGTCGCCGGTCACGACGAGAAAGTGCTTATGGCGGATTTTGTAGCAGTCATTCGCAAGGCCGTGGATGGCTTGGCGAACAATACTCCCGAAAACCGGGCGAAGGTTTACGACAAGGCGCGCAGTGCGGTTGTGCGCCAGCTCGAGAATATGAAGCCACGTCCGCCGGAAGAATTGTTGCGCCGGCAGATCGCCAAGCTGGACGCCGCCATAGCCGAGGTGGACAGTGAATATGCCGAGGCCTTGCCGGCACTGGAGGAGGATGATGCTTTCTCCCCCGTGGCGGAAGAGGCGGATGCTGTCTATCATCCGCAGGACGTTGCCGAAGAGCCTGCCGTTCATGCCGCCGAGCGGTACGAGCCGGTGGAGGAAGAGCCTGCTCCGGTTGTGCCCGCACATTCGGAGCCGGTTTATCCTGTCCAGCCAGAGCCGGTTTATGAAGAACCGGCCCGCGAAGAGGAGCCTCGCACCGAGGAACCCGTCGCCGCTTTAATCCCGCATGAGGAGCAGCATTACGGCGCGCGTGAGCCGGAGGAGCTTTACGACGCACCCGAACCGGCCCGTGTCGCGCCGATTCATGAAGCCGGTCCTCACGAGGAAGCCGGTACCTATTTCACCCGCGCGCATGAAGAGCCGGCCTATCAGCCGGAGGACGAGCGCGTTGACGATATCGCGCCTGAAGCGGCGGCCCCCCATGCCGATGATTCCGTGCCGCCCCATTGGGCGCAGCCGGTTGACGAGGATGACTGGCGCAAGCTCGAAGAAGCGCAAGACGAGGATGTTCGCCCGGCTGCCGAGGCCGAAGTGCACCACGAGAGGGACGACCATTCCGTCGTCGCCGGTTATTCCGCGCAGCACTATCAGGCCCCGGATGTCAGCTTCGAGCCTGAGCGGCGCGACGGGAACGAGCATGCCGGTTACCGCGCTGCTGCCGATCACGATCCGATTTTTGGCGGGCACGACGATTTTTCCGAACCCCGGCAGACCGAAGACACGGCCCCGAAAAAGGCTGCCGTCGTCGAGGACTTCTCGTCCTATTTCGAGGACACGGATCTCGCGATCCCGCCGAAGGCCACGCCTGCGTTGCCGCGCGCCGATAACGATCCCTTCGATGACCGTGCCTCCAAGGACAACAAGGAGCGCACGCCCTGGGACGATCTGGACGAGCTGATCGGTTATGACGGCGCATCGTCTTCCAGCCGGGCAACGACGAACGAAATGCCCGCTCTCGGTGCTGGTGCCGCGACGCCCGCTTACATGGTCAAGAAGAAGCCGCGCCGGAATTATGCCTCGCTGGTACTTGCGCTTGTGGGCGCCGGGCTTCTTGCCGGTGGTGGTTATGCGCTGTGGTTGAACCGTGATGCGCTGAACGACATGGTCGGCGGCCTGGTGCAATCGGCACAGAAGGATGGCGGCACCCAGACGCCTCCAGCCAATACGGCGCAGACGCCGACATCCACACCGCCAGCTGCCCAGCAGCCGCCCGCCAGCGGGCAGCAGCCGACGACAAGCCCGACCAATCATCAGGCGCAGCCGCATGCCGATGACGGGTCCGTCACCGGCACGAAGTTCACCCAGCGGCTTCTTGCCGACGGGACCGAGCGCGACGAGGGGCCGGCGCCGGGCGCCAATGGCCAGCCCGTCACGGCGGAAGGCCAGTCGGTCTATGAGCAGAATGTTGCGCCGCCGCCTGCGGGCGAGGCTCCGGCCAATACGGCTGCGGGTACTCCGGCTGGTACGCCGCCGGCACAGCCGCCTGCTGCGGCCGCAGCCGCCACGGGCGACCGCATGTTCCTCTACGAGGAGGTGCTGGGCCAGACGGTTCCGACCGCCATTCAGGGCAGCGTTTCCTGGTCCTTGCAGCAGGAGAACGACAATGAGGGTCGTCCGTCCGCAACGGTGCAGGGCCAGATCACGGTTCCCGGCCGTGGCCTCAGTGCGCTCATCACCTTCAAGCGCAACACCGATCCGTCGCTTCCGGCAAGCCATCTGATCGAGATCGTCTTCTCGGTTTCGCCCGGCTTCGAAGGCGGCGCGATCGACAGCGTCCAGCGTATCGCGATGAAGAGCACGGAGCAGGATCGTGGTAACGCCCTGATCGCGGTTCCGGCCAAAATCACCGACGATTTCCACATGATCGCGCTTAACGACTTCCCGGATGCGATGAAGACCAATCTGGAGCTGTTGAAGAGCCGCAACTGGATCGACATCCCGGTTTCCTACCGCAACGGCCGCCGTGCGCTTCTGACCTTGCAAAAGGGCAATGACGGCATCGCCGCCTTCGACACGGCGCTACGCGAATGGGCGGCTGCAAAGCCCGCGACCGGTCAGTGATGATCTTGGGGATCGCTAAAGCCGGTCCCCTCATTTCTTCCTTATGTCTTGCAAATAAAAAGCCCGCAGATCTCGCGATCTGCGGGCTTAGAAATTTACTGGCAAAGAATCTCACTTTTTCGTCACGCCGGACACCAAGGGGAGTGAGATGGGATGGCAGTCGAGCCAATTACTGCGCAGTCATCCTCGGGACAGGCCCGAGGATGACGTAGCCGATAAGTTCAGCCCCACTCTCTTAAAAAGACCGAGCCTTACGCATCCACCACGCGCAGCGCGCGGGCGGCTTCGAGGGCTTCCTTCTGCACCGCTTCCTGAACCTTCTCGAAGGCGCGAACCTCGATCTGGCGCACGCGTTCGCGGCTGATATCGAACTCGGATGAGAGTTCTTCCAGCGTCACCGGATCTTCGGCAAGGCGGCGGGCCTCGAAGATGCGGCGTTCACGATCGTTCAGCACGCCCATGGCCTTGGCCAGCATGCGGCGGCGGGTTTCCAGCTCGTCCTGCTCGATCAGCACGGCTTCCTGGCTTTCATGGTCGTCCACCAGCCAGTCCTGCCATTGGCCGGATTCGCCTTCGGATGCCTTGATGGGCGCATTCAGCGATGCGTCGCCATGCAGGCGGCGGTTCATCGAGATCACTTCTTCCTCGGAAACCTGCAGCTTGGTGGCGATTTCCTTGACGTGTTCCGGCTTCAGATCGCCATCGTCGATCGCCTGGATACGGCCTTTCAGCCGGCGCAGGTTGAAGAACAGGCGTTTCTGGTTGGCAGTCGTACCCATTTTCACCAGCGACCACGAACGCAGGATATATTCCTGGATCGAAGCCTTGATCCACCACATGGCGTAGGTGGCCAGACGGAAACCGCGTTCCGGATCAAACTTCTTCACCGCCTGCATCAGGCCGACATTGCCTTCGGACACGACTTCGCCAATCGGCAGGCCGTAACCGCGGTAACCCATGGCAATCTTGGCAACAAGGCGCAGGTGGCTGGTGACGAGCTTGTGAGCGGCGTCGCGGTCGCCATGCTCGGCGTAACGCTTGCCAAGCATGTACTCTTCCTGCGGCTCCAGCATCGGGAATTTACGGATTTCGTCGAGATATCTATTGAGACCGGCTTCGCCGGCCGTAATTGTAGGCAAACTATTGCGGGCCATAAAGCACCCCCTTATCTATGGTCTGGAACGGCACCCTCATCGATTGGCGATTACTCGCCCAAGGCACACCGCTAGTGGCGGGTCGTTACCGACCCCGCACGAACCCACGTAACAAATATGTATGCACCCGCCGCGTTTCAAGCGAACACAGCGTTCACACATGCGTTATGTCCCGGCGACACCTTCTTTGACCTGTTTAACTTTCGAACGGTAAATTCGTTCCGAAAAACCACCGAGACCGGAGCGCACCATCAACTCATACATGACCCGCCGGCGGGTGGGGTTGTGCAGGCGAACGACCCGGGAGCCGAGAAACTCCGTTTCGACATGATCGAGTGTCTGCAAGTCGGGGCCAGAGGCAATCGCGTCCGCGTAGACAGCGTGAAATTCCCGGCGGCAGACATAGGTCTTGTATTTCGTCATGGCGAAGCAGGCGAGGCTGTGGCCGTGGGTGCGCAGAAAATCGGCGACGCCAACGGTCACTTCCGGCCATGCGGGGTTGAAGGTATCGTCGAAGACGATGACGCCGTACGGGGCGATCACCTCCAGCGCCAGTTTCGCGTCCGCCAGCACATGGTGCAGGTGGTGCCCGCCGTCGATGCTGAAGAACCTGACGGGACCGGTCCGCGACGTAATATCGGTGGGTGCGAGCCGGGTGCTGTCGCCCTTGATGATCAAGTCCTCATCCATCGCAAAACCCAACCGCCTGCCGTTTTCCATCAGGCGGTCATATTGGTCGAGGCTTCCGTCCGAGGGTGGGTCGAGTTCGAACAGGTCGACGCCCAGAACCTTTTCCTGCGGCTGCGCAAATTTGCGCAGCAGAAAATAGGAGCGGCCATAATAGACGCCGATCTCCGCCATGCCGCCCTTCAGGCCGTCCCTTGTCTGCGCCTGCAGCAGCGCCTTGAAGACAAGCGCGTCGGGTGGGTCGATATAGCCTTCGACGCTTCGTAATTCCTGAAAGATAAACTGGCGTTCATCGGTGTTCATGCGCGATAGATCCCGTCGTCATGCCGGTTCCGTTCAGCTCTGCGGATAAAACGGCGTTCCTTGCAACGTCTGTCTTTCGGCAAGCCAGAGGTCCGGCCACGGCATTCGCGGTGACGATTTCAAGCTTTCCGGGGTTCGAAGAGGTGCGACGATTGAAGCGGAATTGGGGCGGTCTACAAGAAAGACCATGTGGGGAATATCGCTATCCGCTAATCTCTTTTTATTTTCCGTGGCTTCCGGCAAGATGCACGGCGTGGTTTTTTTGACCTCGCCGTGCGGCATTTTCAGCTCCGCAGGGCGACGAGCAGTTCTTCCATATCATCAGGCATGTCTGTTTCGAATTCCATCACCTCGCCGGTGCGGGGGTGTTCGAAGGCCAGGAGATAGGCATGCAGCGCCTGTCGCGGAAAGCGGTTGACGGTGCTTCTTGCCGGTTCCTCAAGCAGGTTCGCCTTGGTGCGGAAGGCCGCGCCATATTCGGGGTCGCCGATCAGCGGATGGCCGATATGGGCCATGTGCACGCGGATCTGGTGGGTGCGGCCGGTTTCCAGGCGGCACTCCACCATCGAGGCGAGGCAGGACGCATCCGCCTTTTCATGGAAACGTTCCATAACCTCGTAATGGGTGATCGCCTCGCGGGCATCGTCCGTGTCCTCGCGCTTGACGGCGCGTTTGGTGCGGTCGGCGCCGCGGCCGAGTGCGGCGTCAATGGTGCCGCGCAGCGTGCGCGGTCGGCCCCAGACGACGGCCTTGTAGGCGCGTTCCAGCGGGCCGGTGCGGCCGTGATCGGCAAATTGCGCGGCGAGATGGCGGTGTGCATTGTCGTTTTTCGCCACGACCATGACGCCGGAGGTTTCCTTGTCCAGCCGATGCACGATGCCGGGGCGCTTCACGCCGCCAATGCCGGAGAGGCTGTCGCCGCAATGATAGATGAGGGCGTTGACCAGCGTTCCGGTCCAGTTGCCGGCGCCGGGATGCACGACGAGACCGGCGGGTTTGACGAGCACGATCAGGTCGTCGTCCTCATATTCCACATCGAGCGGGATATCCTCGCCCTTGGGTTCGGGGTCTTCCGGCTCCGGCATGACGATCTCGACGCGGTCGTGCGGGTGAACCTTCTTTTTCGGCTCGGTCACCGGCGTGCCGTTCAATAAAACGGCACCCTGCTCGATCAGGGCTTTCAGGCGGCTGCGCGACAGATCGCCGCCAACTTCGCCCGCCAGCCACACATCGATGCGGCCTTCGGCGTCTTCGCCGGCAATCAGGACTTTCCTTGCGTCTCCGCCTTGTTTAAAGGGGTCGTTCATTCTTATTTTTCCGATCAATCAGCATTCTAGGGAACCCGATGACGCACATCGAGCAAGACGAACAGGAAGACAAGCCGCTTGATCCGGCCATGGATAAAGTTCGCCGCAAGATGATCCGTTTGCAGATCGTGTCGGGCTCCGTGATGTTCATCAGCCTTATGGCTGTGTTCGGCGCGGTTGTCTACAAGGCGGTAGGACCATCGAAAACCGTTGTAACGCAGAGCGTACCGCAAAATCTGGCTGTTCCCACCGGCAACGGACCGCTTGCCGTGACCGCCAGCCTGCCGCAGGGCTTTACAATCGACAATGTCAGCTATTCCGGCGGTGACATGCTGTTTTACGGCAAGCTTGCCAACGGCACCCGCAAGGCGCTGGTCTTCAACGTCGCGGCCGGCCGGTTTCTCGCCGATGTGACGGTCGATGCCCAGTGAGGATATTGATCCGGCGGGAGCGCATGCGCTCCTGGACGGTCGGGCTCTGATCCCGGTCGAAGACCCGGCCGATCCGCGCATTGCCGCCTTTCGCGATATTCGCGAGCGTGATCTCACCGGTCGCCAGGGCCGTTTCATCGCGGAAGGCACGGTTGTGTTGCGCATGCTGGCCGCCGCCCACAAGGCGGGTGGGGCCTTTGCGGCGGAAAGCATTCTCATCCTCAAGAACCGGCTTTCCGGCGTCGCGGATATCCTAGCCGATTTTCCGCCCGATGTGCCGGTCTATGTGGCGGAAGCGCCGGTGCTGGATGGCATTGTCGGTTTTCACCTGCACCGCGGCATTCTGGCGCTCGGCCGCCGGGTGCGTGACATTACGCTGGACGGGTTGACGGACGCGCTTCCCGCCTCGTCGCTGGTGCTGGTGGGCTGCGGCATTTCCAACCACGACAATCTGGGTGCGATGTTCCGCAACGCCGCGGCCTTTTATGCCGATGCGGTGTTTCTGGACGAGACTTCATGCGATCCGCTCTATCGCAAGGCGCTCCGGGTGTCCGTCGGTTCCGTTCTCTCGGTTCCCTATCATCGCGGCGGTGGTGCGGTGCAGATGCTGGAGCGGCTTTCGCAGGCCGGTTTTGCGATCTGGAGCCTTTCGCCGAATGGCGAGACCGAGATTCGCGATATTCCACGTTCGGAGCGCATGGCGCTGGTCATCGGCACTGAAGGCGAGGGGTTGCCGCAATCGGTACTGTCTCGGTTCCATACCGCCCGGATTGCGCAGTCGCCGCAATTGGACAGTTTGAATGCGGGGACGGCTTCGGGGCTGGCGCTTTATCAGATGGCCGGGGCGATAGGGCGGGTTTAGGTTTACCCTTTGCGTATTCGGCTCACCCCCTCTGCCCGGCAGGGCAGAGGGGGTGAGCCGAATACGCAAAGGCGTAGAGGTATCACCCCTTCCGCTTCTCCATCAACACACTCGCCCGCTTCGCAAGGCTCTCACGGCCGGTCGAGGCGGTGGCTTTCGCAAGCAGCCCCGGGATCGGCGATTTCTCGCCCTCCTGCGCTGCGGTGAGCGCGATCATCTGGGCGGCGATGCGGGCGATTTCGCGACGGATCGGTTCGTCGTTGCCGGTGCCGCGCACATTCAGCAGGCGTTCGGTGAGTGCCGTTCCCTGATTGCGGATATCCTCGATCTCCTGCTCCAGACCTTCCGGCGGCGGCACTGCCGGTTCGAGGGCGGTTAAGACCGGTGGAATGTCTGCCGCGACCACGGGCGCGATTTCGGGCAGGACGGGCGCCTTCTGCGGCTGGCTTGCGGTTTCACCGTTCAGTACGGCGGGGTTGGGCAGACGGATGATCATGTCGTCGGCGCGGCCGCCGGTTGCGGCAAGCTGTTCCTTCAGGCGGGCAACCTCCTGATTGCGCAGGGTCAGCATTGTGTCGAGATCGGCATTTTTTGCCATGACACTGGCGATCTGTTCTTCCAGCCGGGTGACCTTGCGGCTTTCGCGCGCAACCGCCGTCATAGCCTCCTTGTTGCGGGCAGCGACATCCTGCAATTCGCGGGTCGCCGTTTCGCCCTCCTTGCGGAAACGCGAGGCGGTCTGTTTTGCCTGCTCGGCCTCCAGATCGCGGGTGGCGGCGAGGATTTTCGAATCATCCAGCTCGCGGGTCAGATTGGTGAGGCGAGCGGTGATCTCAGACATCTGGCCGGCACGCGCATTTGCGGCCTGTTCCTGCTCCAGAAGGTTTGCCTGTATTGCGCTCGTGCGTTCCTCGCTGGCGTCCAGGGCGCCTCGCAATTCGCCGATTTCCAGCGTCAATTCCTCGATTTTCAGCAAAAGGCCGCGGTTCTGCTCGCCGAGGCGATAGGCGTCGCTGGATGCTGCCTCGTTGGCGAGGCGGAGCGAGGTGTTCTTTTCCCGTTCGGTGTCCAGTTCCTGACGAACCTTGGCGTTTTCGGCGGCATAGAGCGCGCGTGCCATATCCTTCTGGGCGCGAACTTCCTGGGGGCTGATGGGCATTGTCGCGCGCAGCCGGTTTTCCGTATAGGCAACGATGCGGCGATGGATCGCGGGCGCGATCAGCAAGGCCAGCAGGGTTGCGGTGAGAAAACCCAATCCGAAAAGAATGGCATATTCAATCACGCGAGACAGTCTCCGAAACTCAGATACGCGCGCATTCGGAAAGAGGAGCGCGAGAGCACGTTACGCTATTATTGCAACCGTTGGGAGGGGTATCGCCAAGGCAATTGCGCGGGGAGCCGCAAGAGTGCCTCCCCATCTCAGCGTCAGAAGGGGTTCCAGGTCGGTTCCTGGGTAAGCTTCAGGTAGCCGACATTGATGCCGAGGCGCGCGCCGATGCCGGTGCGAATGGGTGCCAGCGTGACATCGCTGCTTTTCAGATAGGTCATGCCGACGCCGGCGACGATGAATGCGGAGCCGCTGACGCCGCCGTAACGGCGATAAAGCGAATCGACCGACGGCAGGTTGTAGACCAGCATCATGGCGCGGGTGCCCTGGCCGCCGTAATCGAGGCCGAGCGAGGGGCCTTGCCAGAAGACGGGATGCTGGCCGGCATTCTTGGTATAAAGCGTGCCTTCGCCATAGGTGAGGCCCGCGACGAAAGCGCCGGAACCTTCCTGCCCCAGAATATAACCGTTCGGAAGACCGTATTGCTGGAAGGCGCGTTCCACCACCTTGGCGAGGCCGCCGGTGGTTTCACCGAAGAATCCGTGGCCTGCATCCACGACTTCCTGAAAAGAATATTGATCGCTGTTCTGGGCCGAGGCCGGTGCGGCCCACATCAAAAGGCTGGCAAGGAGCGCAAAAATCTTTCCCAGTCCGAGGCGTGCAATGGTGCGGGTTTTCGTAAGGCGCATCGTCATGTCCGTCCGTCTGTTCGTTGGTGCATCAGCCCGAAAATCCGAATCGATTTTCGGCAGGGCCCATGCGAAGATTCAAAGTTCCAGAGCATCCTTTATACGTCCGTACGGACGCAGGGCGCTCCAGGGTGGCCTGTTAAGGCATTTGGCATTTTGAAACCATCCTATTAACAATCGGTTTACCAAATATGGTGTCATTATGGCTTAACAATTTCCACACCGTCCGCGCCTCCCTTGCGCAGGAGAGAATTTTATGACGAGCAAACTCAATATCACGCTGTCCGGTCCCGATCTGGCAGCTCTTCTGTGCAGTCGTGTGTGCCATGACGTGATCTCTCCTGTCGGCGCCATCAATAACGGCCTCGAATTGCTGGACGAGGGCGGCACCGATGACGATGCGCTGGATCTCATCCGCACATCCGCTCTTAACGCATCCGTGCGGCTGAAGTTCGCCCGTCTTGCTTTCGGCGCGTCCGGCTCCGCTGGCGCTTCGATCGATACCGGCGAGGCTGAAAAAGCCGCCAAGGATTTCGCTGCCGCCGAAAAGAAGGCCGAAGTGACCTGGAACGGCCCACGCGCCATCGTCGCGAAAAATCGTGTCAAACTTTTGCTCAACCTCTTTCTCGTGTCCTACAGCGCGATCCCGCGCGGGGGTAATGTGGATGTGGTGCTGGAAGATCCGGAGGGTGACGCCAAATTCGAAATCACCGTCAAGGGCAAGATGATGCGCATTCCGGCCAAATTCGCCGAGATCTACGAAGGCAGGCTGGAAGAGGCGGTCGACGCCCATTCCGTGCAGCCCTATTACACGCTGCTTCTGGCGGACGAGGCCGATATGGCCGTGGAATACAAGGTGCATGAGGATCGCATCGTGTTTACCGCAAAGACGGTTGCCGCGTGATCGTTCAGTTGCAGAGGTAGTTTTGCGAAAGGGCCGGTTAGCGTTTTCCGACGCGCCGGCCTTTTTTGCTTTTGGGGAAGAGGTTCATGACACGTCTGACAACCGCGCGCCTCGTCCTGCGGCCGCACGCCATCACGGATGAAGCGCTTTATTGTGCGTTCTGGAGCGCGGATGTCCGGCCCATCGAAGGGGTCACATCGATTACGCCGCTGGACCCCGAAATCGCCTTTGCCCGTCTTTTGCGCTTCATCGGCCATTGGTCGGTCTTCGGCTTCGGTCCCTTTGTCGTGGAGGAGGCAAGCTCCGGGCGTATCGTCGGCGAGGTGGGCTTTGCCCATATGCGCCGTGGAAACGGCACCGATTTCGATGGTGTGCCAGAAGCGATGTGGAAAATCGATGCTGATCTGAACGGCAAGGGCGTCGCGACCGAGGCGGTGGCGGCGGCAACAGGGTGGTTTGATCGCAGCGGAATTTCGCAGCGGACCGTCTGCATGATCGACCCGCTCAACACCCCCTCGCTCGTCATCGCCGCCCGTTTCGGCTTCCGCCTGTTTCGCGATTCGACATTCCGGGGCAATCCCATCCGGCTTTTCGAGCGGGTGGTGGGGGTCTAGTGCTGCGCATTCCAGCCGTGCCGTCTCGATCGCGTTTCAGGGCGACCTGAAACCTGTTCGAGGTCTCGGACGGTGGCGGTTTGAACCAAGGGTTGATCCAAGATCAATTTTTGGAGCTTCACATGCGCTATTTTCTTGTGGTCGCCATCGCCATCCTCTCCACCGCTGCGCCCGTGATGGCGGAGAACGCTATTGGTTTCAGACAGCTGGAATTGTCCGATGATTCGGGCACGCGAATGCTGAACCTGTCATTGTGGTATCCGTCCGCACCATCGGGAAAAACTGAGACAGTGGGCGAAAACGCTGCTTTTTATGGTCTCGAGGTTCAAGCTGATGCGTCATTTCTGGACGGTTCCCGTCCTCTGGTGTTGCTGTCACACGGATTTGGCGGAAGCTGGCGCAATCTGAACTGGATCGCCGGTGAGCTTGTTCAGCAGGGTTATATCGTGGCCGCGCCGGATCACGCGGGCGAATCATTCACTGAAGAGAATGCGATGGAGATCGTGCCGTTATGGGAACGCCCGCGCGACATCAGCCGAACGTTGACGGCGTTGCTCGATAACGATCAACTCGCTGGAAAAATCGACAGGGCACGCATCGCGGTCATCGGCCATTCTCTCGGAGGCTGGACCGCCATGGAGCTGACTGGCGCCCGCTACAGCGCCGATCTCGCGCTAAAAGACTGCAATGCGGAGAAGGTTCTGCCGCAATGCAAGGCACCACGGTTGCTGGCCAAGGTCGGAATCGTTAACGGTGGCAAGGCCGATCCACGCCTTTCGATGGATTTGCGCGATGCTCGCATCCGCGCGGTGATTGCGCTCGACGCTGGCCCGGCTGCCGGTTTCCTGCCGGAAACGCTGAAACGTGTCGATGTACCGGTTCTGGTTCTGGCCGCCGGTGTGGAAACGCCCGAGATTGCCGCTATCAAGGCTGATTCGGAATATATCGCCCGCAATCTGCCAAAGGCGACCACGGTTTATCGCGAAATACCGGATGCCAGCCATTTCAGCTTCATGCAGACATGCAAGCCAAACGGCGAAAAAATCGTCGAGGAGCTTTCACCGGGGGAAGGTTTCGTCTGCCGTGACGGCGGGGGCAGGGACCGCCCGGCCATCCACCGGCAGATCGCGGAGGCGATTGTCGGCTTCCTGAACGTGGAAATGCATTAAGACAGGTGTACGGGACGTCTCGATGAACCGTTGCGCGACGTCCCGACCCTTCAGGCCACTTTTTGCGGATGATACCGATAGGCAAGGTCTTCGGGATCAGACCGTGGTGCCGATGGGTCGATAACACCGCCGAGGCGCTGTGCAACCGCTGCGGATTTGCTGTTGCGCGGCGAGACATAGCTGACCAGCGTCTGCAATTTCAGGGTCTCGAATGCCCAGTCGCGCAGTGCAGAGGCCGCTTCCGCAGCATAACCGTGGCCTTCCTGGCCGCCATAAAGCAGCCAGCCCAGTTCCTTTTCGGGGAATAGCGGGCCGTGATTGATGCCGACCTGGCCGATACATTGCCCAGTTTCGCCAAGTTCGATCATCAGCGCCCCGTGGCCGAAAAAATGCCAGTTGGCGAGATCGTGACAAAAAACGCCCCAGGTTGACGGCAGGTCATATGGTCCGCCGACGCCGATGGAGCGGGTTGACGCCATAAAGTCGCGATAGGCGGGGAAATCCGCCATGATCTGCGGGCGCAAAATCAGGCGTTCCGTTCTGAGGGTGGGGATAGAATGGTCCATGGCACTATCCAATCATGAAATCGCAACAAAAAACCCGCTGTCGCCAGCGGGTCTTTTAAAAACTGCCATATCCTGAAGGGGATCAGGCGGTTTCAAGAAATTCCGTGGCTCCATCAGGCTCGCGCAGGACATAACCGCGGCCCCAGACGGTTTCGATGTAGTTTGCGCCGCCTGCGGCATTTGCGAGCTTCTTGCGCAGCTTGCAGATGAAGACGTCGATGATCTTCAGTTCCGGTTCGTCCATGCCGCCATAAAGGTGGTTCAGGAACATTTCCTTGGTCAGCGTCGTGCCCTTGCGCAGCGAAAGCAGCTCAAGCATCTGATATTCCTTGCCGGTCAGGTGAACGCGCTGGCCGCCCACTTCAACCGTCTTGGCATCGAGGTTGACGATCAGCTCGCCGGTGGAGATGACCGATTGCGCATGGCCCTTGGAACGGCGGACGATTGCGTGAATACGGGCAACAAGCTCGTCCTTGTGGAACGGCTTCGTCATGTAGTCGTCTGCGCCGAAGCCGAGACCACGAACCTTGTCCTCGATGCCGGCCATGCCGGAGAGGATGAGGATGGGTGTCTTGACCTTGGAAAGGCGCAAGGTTCTCAAGACCTCGTAACCCGACATATCGGGCAGGTTGAGATCGAGAAGAATAATGTCGTAATCGTAGAGTTTACCGAGGTCCACGCCTTCCTCGCCGAGGTCGGTCGTGTAGACGTTAAAACTTTCCGACTTGAGCATCAGTTCGATGCTCTGCGCTGTTGCGCTGTCGTCTTCAATAAGTAGAACCCGCATAATTATCCCCTTTGCCGCCCGCAGATTGGTAAATCATTGCCTCGCGCGATGCGGATCCAGACGTTGCCTGATTTGCAGGCTGCCACCAAATGGTTAACAAATTCTAATTGCCTTTGGCAAGGTGTATCGAATTTATTAAGCAAAGTTGGCATTTCGCTGTTTTTGCACGTGAATCCACCATCGCCAAAATTGAAGCTTAACGTGAGGATATCTCGCTAAGTGATTCAATCGACTCTTACATCGTCGGGCCCGTTTTTTTGGACCTGGCATTTACCGACCCTTAAATGATCGTGTTTATCATTAACGATGCCCGTAAACGAAAGGTTAACGGCGGCGTTTTTTTATTAACGCCGGGTAACTTTTGGGAATCATTCCGGCACAACGGGTTAACCGGGCCGGTTGAGCGGGCGGGTTAAACGGGCCGATCGAGGGGGCATAGTGCCTTTTTGATCCGGGTCTCGCTATCCATGGAGTATTGCGTATGAAGTCGCGTGACAGCCTGGTTCGCCTGAAAGAATTTCAGGTTAATGAAAAACGCCGGCAACTTAGCCAGTTGCAGCAGATGATGTCCGAGTTTGAGCGGATGGCAAAGGAACTGGTGCATCAGATATCGCTGGAAGAGAGCAAGTCCGGCATTACCGATCCGACCCACTTCGCATATCCGACCTTCGCCAAGGCCGCGCGTCAGCGTGCGGACAATCTTCAGGTCTCGATCCGGGAGCTGAAGACCCAGCAGGAAGCCGCAGAGGCTTCTCTGGAAGAGGTGCAGGCCGAATATGAAAAGGCGGCGGCACTGGAAAACCGCGACGGAGCGATCCGCGCCCGCGCCTAGGTATTGGCGCAAGATCATATAAGGATCGTCCTCATTGACGGCTGCCGGTGGATCAGGAGGCGGCTTTCAATGACGGGATGCCCATGCTTTTTTCTGGAAGGCCGCCTCTCGTTGGCGGCCTTTTGCTTTGGTGCACCGCAGCGCCTTGCCCGGCTGGTTTCTTGCGGGGCAGGGATGTAGGGAATCCCTGCGTTTTCGATTGTCCGGGGCCAGGGAAAGGCGTAATTTGGTGAAGTTCCGACCAAGAGCCGGAGGCTTGTCCCACGCGCGCCCAGCGCGGACGCGGGTGGGCCAGAAGCGGGGAGGAAACAAATGGCCCGCCAATATATCGATTGCCGCGAATTCCCGAGCGACAGCAAATGCTCGATCGCCATCTCAGCCGATACGCCGGAGGAGCTCATGGAAGCGGCGGTTCAACATGCCGTGGCAGTGCATGGCGCCGAGGATACGCCGGAATTTCGGGCCGAAGTTCGAAGGAGCATACATGCAGGAACACCGCCGCTGAAGGTGGCGTGATTGCTGGCAGCCTGAAAATTATCCGTCGACATGCCGGGCCTGATCCGGCATCCAGCCGACGCGCGTCTGCGCGGCGGAAGATTCCCTTAAGCTCAAGGATTTGAGCTGGCTGGACCCCGGCTCCTGGCCGGGGTGACGGAGCGTGTAGGCTCCGCTTTCGCTAAAAAACAAACTTGAGGTTTGTCCCAAGCCTCAGCCCGTCTGGCTAGTTACCCCTTGATAACATCTGCCCAGTCAGGGTGGCGTAGCGTCTGAGCCTTGAAGAAAGGGCAGAGCGGAATGATTTTCCAGCCGCCCTTGCGGGCTTCATCGATGGCATGGGCGGCGAGCGCCTGGCCGACACCCTTGCCCCGCAGTGCATCGGGCACGCCGGTATGGTCGATGATGATGAGGGAAGGGGAGGTGCGCGAATAGGTCATCTCGGCCTTGTGGCCGTCGATGGTTGCCGAATATTCGCCGCGCGATCCGGTTTCGCTTGTCTTGATATCCATGATCTCTGCCTTCGCATTGCTTTTCGTTTTTTTCCACTGTAACGGCCTGCGCCTGAATTGAAACAGCGGGATAGCGAACGCAGTGGACACAAACCGGTGACAGTCACCGGCTGTGTCTGGCAATTTTCAGGGGAAATCCAAAATCAAACCAAAAGCCCCGTCGATGCGACGGGGCGTTTTGGAAGTTCGGTTTGGGCGCGTTGCCGCGCCGGCGCACTGGTTTAGTGGCGATATTGCTGAATGCGCGTCGTGCGCAGGCCTGCAAGGCCATGATCGGCAATCGACGACTGCCAGGACAGGAATTCTTCGACGGTGAGCGTATAACGCTCGCAGGCTTCCTCAAGGCTCAGCAGTCCTCCGCGCACGGCGGCGACGACCTCTGCCTTTCTGCGAATAACCCATCGACGGGTATTTGACGGCGGAAGATCCGCAATCGTCAGAGGGCTGCCATCGGGGCCGATGACATATTTAACTCGTGGGCGTATCATTTCGGTCATTGGACACTCTATACAAACTCAAGACCATATGACGGGAACTTTAGCCCCGTACCTTTAAAAATTGCCTAAGCAGTTCGTGACAATTTATTAAGAATTTGAACGGTTTCGCCCGATCTGTTCGAGTCGCCTTATTTTGTCGGGAAAAAATTTTTCCAAAAATCGTGTTTTTTATCGTCCATCGGTTGTTTTCCTCACAACGCCGCAAGCGAAAGGCACGTTTTCCCGCTGCCGTGGGCGAATTCCGCGGTTCCCTCATGCAACAGCCGCAGGCGATCGCCGGCATTGAGGGGCAGAATAAGGGTCGTCGACTGCGAGGTGCCGGCATTGGAGGCGTTGCCCGCTACAGTGAGGCCGCCAGCCGCGCCGTTGACGGCAAGCGAAACCCGGTGCCCGGATGAGGACACCACGGCAAGCGACAGGGTGGCCAGATAGAGACCTTTCACGGGAACGACGAGTTCCCTTCCGCCGCCTGTGCCGACCGCGTCGCCGAGAACGAAACCACCCTCATCGATGAAGAGCATTGAAAACCCCGAAGCCGAGCCGTTGGCCGGCCTCGTCGTGCCCGAAGGCAGGCTGGCCAGAACCACGGGCCGGTTCGGCATCGTGACCCTGCCGTCGCCGTTGCACAAAAGGGCCGTGTGCCAGGAAATGCCGTCGGCGCTGGTCTTGATCGAAAAACCGTCATTGCCTGCAAGGCCCATTTCCGCCCGGCCGCTCCAGCCGGACTGGAACAGCAGCGAGGCGGTATCGGCCTTTGCCGCCTTGTTGATCGCCATGCGGTGGTTGCCGTTCTCTTCTGTGTGGGTGAAGAGGCTGGCGGGGGCGGCAAGCGCCAGACGGTTGGTGACATCGGCCTGTGTGCCAATACCAAGCTTTTCGAGGGTCGCCGCGGCAGGCAGCGGCACGTCCCGCCATGCGCTGTCCCGCAGGACGCGATGTTTACCCTCGCTGGAAAACCATGCCGTCCAGCCGGGTTGCGGCGCTATCAGCAGCCATGCACCGTCCTGCCGGAAGGCAAGCTTCCCGCCCTTGCCCGCCCAGTCGCCAGCGGCGTCAAGCGAGAGCAGGAAGCAGTCTCCCTCCGGCGCATTGTCGGGCGGGGCGGCGACCACGTCCTTGATGACCAGCTGGACGATCGCGTCCAGCCGCTGCAGCGCCTCATTGTGGGTGACGTGTTTCTGTGCCTGCGAGGGCAGGATATAAGGAAGTCTAAGTCTCGCCGTCTGTTCAGTCATGATGTCTCTTCCGCGCTCCGTGGCTGTTCGCCGACGATTGTGATGCGGCGCGGCGGGGCGGGGATGAGCGGGGATGAAATTATTTTTGCGGCTTCGGTAGGGAGTGCATTCCGTGGTTGCGGAGATGGCATGAGTTGGCAAGGGGCCTCAGGTGCCTGCGGCTTCACCCCCCTCTGCCCTGCCGGGCATCTCCCCCACAAGGAGGGAGATCAGCAAGATGCGCTACCCCCGCTTCGTTCTCAAACGTCGAGATTGGCGGGACCCCGCCACGAGTTGATCCCCACCCTTGTGGGGGAGATGCCCGGCAGGGCAGAGGGGGGTGAAGCCGCAAACACCGAAGCGGACGTCTAGAAAAGCGCAATCACCATATTCCGGCGTCGCCGCCGTCCTATCGCGCGATATCCGCCGCAACCGCCATTGCGCCCTCGGCAATGAAATCCGGGTTCGCGAGTGCATCTTCACCATCGCCTCTCACCTCATAGGCAAGCAGCCGGCCCTCGCAATCCAGCGTTCTGCCACCGGCGGCGCGCAGTACGGCGTCGCCTGCCGCCGTATCCCACATCATGGTGCGGCTGAAGCGGGGATAGATATCGGCAGCACCTTCCGCCAGCATGCAGAATTTCAGTGAGGAACCGACGGAAATGCAGTCTTTCAGGCCGTGTTCGGCCACGAAGGCTTCCGTTTTCGCGGTACAGTGCGAGCGGCTGATCAGCGCCACGGGGGAGGCGCCGCGCTGGCGTGCGCGGATGGGGTGGCGCGCGAGGATCGCTCCTTCGCCTGATATTGCGAGCTTTTCGGCGCTGTTGTCCTTGCCGGTCCAGGCCTGGCCGCGGCAGGGGGCATAAACCACGCCTGCAACCGGCACGCCGTTTCTGATCAGGGCGATATTGACGGTAAAATCATCCTTGCCGGAAATGAATTCCTTGGTCCCATCCAGCGGATCGACCAGAAAAAATTCCGTGCCTGTCTCCGGCAGAATGCCGTTCGAGACCGCTTCTTCGGCAATGACCGGGATTTGGGGAAAATGCGCAGCCAGTGCCTGCAGAATGATCACCTCCGCCCGCTGGTCTGCCTCGGTCACGGGTGAGCAATCGTCCTTGTACGATACGTGTGGCCCGGCGCGATGGACCGCCATGATTGCCTGCCCGGCGTCCAGCGCCGCTTTCGTCAATATGTCGATCATCTTGTTGCCGTTGCCATTTCGTGCCGGGGATCCTTTACCCCTCTATTTCGCTACTCTTTTGCCCGCCACCCGTCAAACAATGCGTCAGGCAACACTGAAATAAGCATTCGAACGCCATTTTTTTAGCACTTACTGCCGAAATCCTGGCTATTCTGATCGGGAAAACGGCAACGAATGTGGAAATTCCAAATTTTGTGCAGGATCGCCCGTTTTTGACTTCACATTTTTAGCGAACACGATATGCATTTTGCAGGTGGGGGCTAATCGAAAAGGTTCCCCCTATAATTAACATAAACGAGGCGTGGCTCATTAGAGGTCATGCCCAGGGGAAAGACATGGAGTATTTTATCCAGCAGCTCATCAACGGGCTGACTCTTGGATCGATCTACGGCCTCATCGCAATTGGCTATACGATGGTCTACGGCATCATCGGCATGATCAACTTCGCTCATGGCGATATTTTCATGCTTGGCGGTTTCGCCGCGCTGATCGTTTTTCTGATCGCAACATCGTTTTTTGCCGGTATTCCGGTGGCGCTTCTTCTGATTTTGATGATGGTCGTCGCCATGCTGATGACCGGCCTGTGGAACTGGGTGATCGAGCGCGTGGCCTACCGTCCGCTCAGAGGCTCGTTCCGCCTTGCGCCGCTGATCACCGCCATCGGCATGTCGATCGCGCTGTCCAACTTCATCCAGGTGACACAGGGTCCGCGTAACAAGCCGATCCCGTCAATGGTGACGGACAGTTACCATTTCGGCTCCATCACCGTCTCGCTGAAGCAGTTCATCATCATGGCGGTGACATCGGTGCTGCTGTTCGCCTTCTGGTACATCGTCAACAAGACTCCGCTCGGCCGGGCGCAGCGCGCCACGGAACAGGACCGCAAGATGGCGGCCCTTCTGGGTGTGGATGTCGACAAGACGATCTCGATCACCTTCATCATGGGTGCCGCACTCGCGGCGGTCGCCGGTACGATGTATCTGATGTATTACGGTGTCGCATCGTTCAACGATGGCTTCATTCCGGGTGTCAAGGCGTTTACCGCAGCGGTTCTCGGCGGTATCGGTTCGCTTCCGGGTGCCGTTCTCGGCGGTCTCCTGATCGGCCTCATCGAATCTCTCTGGTCCGCCTATTTCTCCATTGCCTACAAGGACGTCGCGGCATTCGGCATCCTGGCTTTCGTGCTGATCTTCAAGCCGACCGGTATTCTCGGTCGTCCGGAAGTCGAGAAGGTGTGATCCCATGACCAATATCGCTTCCGAAAACGACACTTCCAGCCCGAGCCTGATGGCAACGGCGGTGAAGGAAGGCATCTTTGCGGGCATCGTCTCGCTCGGCATGTTCATTCTTTACGTCGGTATCGTCACCTATCAGGATATCAACAACCAGCTTATCTGGGGCACCCGCTGGGGTCTTCTGTCGATCTTCGTCGGCGTCGCCGCCATCGGCCGTTTCCTGATGGTCGGCTTCATCCGGCCGTCGATGGATCGCCGCAAGCTTGCCAAGGCCAAAAGCGGCATTCTGGAAATCTCCGAGGAAAAAGGCTTTTTCCACAAGCACTTCCTGAAGCTCGCGCTTGTCCTGCTGCTGCTTTATCCCGTCGTCGCCGTGCAGCTGTTCGGTTTTCAGGGCTCGCTGAAATTCGTCGACAATTTCGGCATCCAGATCCTGATCTATGTGATGCTGGCGTGGGGCCTCAACATCGTCGTTGGCCTCGCGGGCCTGCTCGATCTCGGTTATGTGGCCTTCTATGCGGTGGGCGCCTATTCCTACGCGCTGCTGTCAAGCCATCTCGGCCTGTCCTTCTGGGTGCTTCTGCCGGTGGCCGGCATTCTCGCGGGCTTCTGGGGCATCATTCTCGGCTTCCCGGTGCTCAGACTTCGTGGCGACTATCTTGCCATCGTCACGCTCGCCTTCGGTGAAATCATCCGTCTCGTGCTGTTGAACTGGACGGATGTGACCAAGGGCACCTTCGGCATTTCCGGCATCGCCAAGGCGTCTATCTTCGGCATCTGGTCCTTCGATGTCGGCGCGCCGAACAATTTCGCCAAGGCCTTCGGCCTGACGATGTCGTCGGCCTATTACAAGATCTTCCTGTTCTACGTGATCCTGCTTCTGTGCATGCTGACGGCTTACGTCACCATCAAGCTGCGCCGCATGCCGATCGGCCGGGCGTGGGAAGCTCTGCGTGAAGACGAAATCGCCTGCCGCTCGCTCGGCATCGATACCGTCATCACCAAGCTTACCGCTTTTGCGACAGGCGCGATGTTTGGCGGTTTCGCCGGCTCGTTCTTCGCCGCCCGTCAGGGTTTCGTATCGCCGGAAAGCTTCGTCTTCCTGGAATCGGCCGTCATCCTTGCCATTGTCGTTCTCGGCGGCATGGGTTCGCTCACGGGCATCGCCATTGCCGCCCTCGTCATGGTCGGCGGCACGGAGCTGCTGCGCGAAATGGAATTCCTGAAGCATGTCTTCGGGCCTGATTTCACGCCGGAACTCTACCGCATGCTGCTGTTCGGTCTCGCCATGGTCATCGTCATGCTGTTCAAGCCGCGCGGCTTTGTCGGCTCACGAGAACCGACGGCCTTCCTCAGGGAACGCAAGGCCGTCTCCGGCAGCTTTACCAAGGAAGGTCACGGTTGATGGCTTCCGGAACGACAAACATGACACCCAATCTAACTGGCGACACGATCCTCAAGGTCGAACATCTCTCGATGCGGTTTGGCGGCCTGATGGCCATCAATGACTTCTCCTTCGAGGCGAAGCGTGGCGAGATCACGGCGCTGATCGGCCCGAACGGTGCTGGAAAGACCACTGTTTTCAACTGCATCACCGGCTTCTACAAGCCGACGATGGGCATGATCACCATGCGTCAGCAAAACGGCGAGGCGCATCTTCTGGAGCGCCTGCCGGATTTCGAGATCACCAAGAAGGCGAAGGTGGCGCGTACCTTCCAGAACATCCGCCTGTTTTCGGGTCTGACGGTTCTGGAAAACCTGCTGGTGGCGCAGCACAATGCGCTTATGAAGGCATCGGGCTACACCATTCTCGGTCTTCTCGGCCTGCCCGCCTACAAGAGGGCGGTCAACAGTTCGATCGATAAGGCCAAATACTGGCTGGACAAGGCCGATCTGACCGACCGCGCCGACGACCCGGCCGGCGATCTGCCCTATGGCGCGCAGCGCCGCCTGGAAATCGCCCGCGCCATGTGCACGGGGCCGGAACTTCTCTGCCTTGATGAACCGGCGGCCGGTCTCAACCCGAAGGAATCGCTGGCGCTCAATGCGCTGCTGCGCGGTATCCGCGACGAAGGCACGTCGCTGCTTCTGATCGAGCACGACATGTCGGTGGTGATGCAGATTTCCGATCACGTCGTGGTTCTCGAATACGGCCAGAAGATTTCCGACGGTTCGCCGGACCATGTGAAGAACGACCCGAAGGTCATCGCCGCCTATCTGGGTGTCGAGGATGATGAAGTGGAAGACGTGATTGCGGAAGAACTCGACGGAGGAGTGGCCTGATGTCCGGTGAACCGCTTCTCAAAGTACAGGGTGTCGAAACCTACTACGGTAACATCCGGGCCTTGGCCGGTGTCGATGTCGAGGTCAACAAGGGCGAGATCGTCAGCCTTATCGGCGCCAACGGCGCCGGCAAATCGACACTGATGATGACCATCTGCGGCAGCCCGCAGGCGCGCACTGGCCAGGTGACGTTCGACGGCGAAGACATTACCCGCCTGCCGACGCACCTCATCGCCCGCAGGCGCATTGCCCAGTCACCCGAGGGCCGCCGGATTTTCCCGCGCATGACGGTGCTGGAAAACCTGCAGATGGGGGCCAATCTCGACAACCTCAAATATTTCAAAGAGGACGTCGAGAAGATTTTCGTCATGTTCCCGCGGCTGAAAGAACGTCAGAGCCAGCGTGGCGGTACGCTTTCCGGCGGCGAGCAGCAGATGCTCTCCATCGGCCGCGCGCTGATGGCACGGCCGAAACTGCTGCTTCTCGACGAACCGTCGCTGGGCCTTGCCCCGCTGATCGTCAAGGGCATCTTCGAGGCCATCAAGAAGCTCAACCAGGAAGAGGGCCTGACCGTCTTCCTGGTTGAGCAGAACGCCTTTGCGGCACTGAAGCTTTCCGACCGCGCCTATGTGATGGTCAACGGCAAGGTGACGATGAGCGGTTCGGGCAGGGAATTGCTGGCTGATCCGCAGGTACGCGCAGCCTATCTCGAAGGCGGCCGGCACTGAAAGATTTTACTTGCGCCGGAAATTTTGCGGCGCAAGATAACGAACCGCCGCCGGCCGTTTTCGAAGGGGAAATGGCCGGTGGCAAACAATAAAATGCCCGCCGGAAAAACGGCGGGACGACAACAAGGCAGGGCCGGACATTTGCATCCCGGCGCTGATGGGGAAAGAAGATGCAGGGCCTTTTATTCGAGACCGATAGCGGCGTGCGTTATATTCTGCGCGCACTGGTTGTTCTTCTTGGTTTCTGGACGGCGTGGCGCACGGGCAGATCTGTCGCCGATGGCTGGGGCGATTTCCCGCGTGTGGTGATTTATACGCTGGCTTTGGGGCTCGTGATGCGGTTTCTGCATTTCGCGCTTTTCAACGGGCCGTTCATCAACGGCTTCTACTACGTGTTTGACGTCGTTCTTCTTCTGGCTTTTTCCAGCATCGGTTTCCGCATGCGCAGGACGAGCCAGATGGTCAATAACTACTATTGGCTCTACGATCGGACGTCGGCATTTTCATATAAAAAGAAAGATTGACAGCCGGATTCCTCCGGCTGCACGATACTCGCGTGAGTGGAACGTTTCCTGTTCGGTTAAGGTGGGTACTGAACAGGTCCTGGTAGTCAACCCATCCAAAGGAACTGGGAGTATAGTAATGAAGAAGTCTCTTCTTTCCGCCGTTGCGCTGACCGCCATGGTCGCCTTCAGCGGTTCGGCCTGGGCCGATATCGTGATCGCTGTCGGCGGCCCGCTGACAGGCCCGAACGCCGCATTTGGCGCTCAGCTTCAGAAGGGTGCTGAACAGGCTGCGAAGGATATCAATGCTGCAGGCGGCATCAACGGCGAGCAGATCAAGATCGTTCTCGGCGATGACGTTTCCGACCCGAAGCAGGGTATCTCGGTTGCCAACAAATTCGTTGCTGATGGCGTGAAGTTCGTCGTCGGTCACTTCAACTCCGGCGTCTCCATTCCGGCTTCCGAAGTTTATGCCGAAAACGGCATTCTCGAAGTAACGCCTGCTGCGACCAACCCCGTTTTCACCGAGCGTGGCCTGTGGAACACCTTCCGTACCTGCGGTCGTGACGACCAGCAGGGTGGCATTGCCGGCAAATATCTGGCCGACCACTACAAGGACGCCAAGATCGCCATCATTCACGACAAGACCCCCTATGGTCAGGGCCTTGCCGACGAAACCAAGAAGGCAGCCAATGCGGCCGGCCTGACGGAAGCCATGTATGAAGGCGTCAATGTCGGCGACAAGGACTTCTCCGCACTGATCTCCAAGATGAAGGAAGCCGGCGTTTCCGTTATCTACTGGGGTGGCCTGCACACCGAAGCCGGTCTGATCATCCGCCAGTCGGCTGACCAGGGTCTGAAGGCGAAGCTCATCTCGGGCGACGGTATCGTCTCGAACGAACTTGCCTCCATCGCCGGCGACGCAGTCGAAGGCACGCTGAACACCTTCGGTCCCGATCCGACGCTGCGTCCTGAAAACAAGGAACTGGTAGAGAAGTTCAAGGCCGCCGGCTTCAACCCGGAAGCCTACACGCTCTACTCCTACGCCGCCCTGCAGGCGATTGCCGGTGCTGCCAAGGCTGCCGGTTCCGTTGAGCCGGAAAAGGTTGCCGAAGCTCTGAAGAAGGGCACCTTCCCGACCGCACTCGGCGATATCTCCTTCGACGAGAAGGGCGACCCGAAGCTTCCCGGTTACGTCATGTACGAGTGGAAGAAGGGCCCGGACGGCAAGTTCACCTACATCCAGCAGGGGACGTAAGTCTTACTGGACTGCAATATGGAGGCCCGGTCGCAAGACCGGGCTTTCTGCTTTCTGGTGCGGGGCATTTCCGGCCTCAGCACCCAGCCAGCCCAAGTCCTTGGTCTAAAACACTTTCCGAGCCGCACGTCAGACGGATTCCGTCACAAAGACGGAATGACGGTGGTGGGAAAGGCTCGAAACATTTGGCTCCGATCGCGCCTTCAGCCAGCTTCAGCCGCCAGCCTCTCCAGCACAATATCGGCACGTTCCGTGACGGGGGCTTTCGGCAGTACAATCGTCTCATAATCCAGACGGGCATAGTCGTGCAGCAGGCGTTGATATTCCTCCACTGCCACCTCGAAACCATGCTTGCGCTCGCTGTCGCCCCGGTAGATCTCCGGCCAGGGCGGGGTGAGGAAGACCAGCGGGTTATAGCGGTGCGTGCGCCGCAGCGTTTCGATGAATCCATCGCCGCTAATATGATGAAGTGCTGAGGCGGCGTCGATCAGGCCTCGGTCGAAGAAGACGAAGCCTTCCGATGGCGCCTTTTGCCGGTCCTCCAGCGCCATGGCGATCGCCCGGCGGGCAAAGGCTTCCAGGTCGATCCAGGGGAGGGCGGTGCCGTTATTTCTCGTTTCCTCAATCACGATGCGCCGCCCCGGTTCCTCGACGGTCGCGAAACCACGGTGAGCAAGCTCGGCAAGCAGGGTTGATTTGCCGCCGCCGGAGCAGCCGGAAAGAATAATGAAATGGTGCATGGGAACCTCCCTGCGCGGGGTTTGGGTTGGATGGAAGGTGATGTTTTTTGGAGGGACTTGGATTGCGGCGTTGCCGCTTGTTTCTTTTCCTCGAGGGGAGAAGAAATACGCTGCACTCGCTCGGCGAATAAGTCGATGCTCTATGCTTAAGCGGAAAATATATGTTTTTCCAACCGTGTCACATCAGATGCAGCCGTCACCCCTGATGCAAAATATGCGCGGCCTTGACGGCGGCGGAGGCGCGGTTTTCGACACCGAGTTTGACGTAAATTTGTTCCAGATGTTTGTTTACGGTTCTGGCGGAAAGGCCGAGAATATCGCCGATATCGCGGTTGGATTTGCCTTTGGCAATCCACAGCAGAACTTCCGATTCCCGCGTTGTCAGGGCAAAGTGGTCCTTCAGCAGGTGGTCGTCGGATTTCTCGTTGGCGGCTGTCAGACGGAAGAGATATTCGTCCGGTCCCATTGCGCCGAGGAAGGATAGCTGCAAAGCGGGCCGCCCGGCCTCGGTGATCGTCAGCGGTGCATCGCGGGCGGAATCCACTGTTGTCCTGTCGGCCAGCCAGCCGGAAATATGGGCAACGACGATCTCCAGCCCATCATCACGGCCGGTGGCGGCGTTGACCAGCCGGGTTGCCTGTGGTGTGGACCAGTGGATCGCGCCGTTGGCGCGCACGGCAAGCAGGTGGCGTCCGGCGGCATCAAGCGCCACGCGGGCGCTCTGCGCCGAGCGGGCATTGGAGAGATGCACACGGATGCGGGCGCGCAGCTCATCGATGTTGATCGGCTTGGTCAGATAGTCGACACCGCCGGATTCGAGCGCCCGCACGACATGTTCGGTCTCCGTCAGCCCGGTCATGAAGATGACAGGCACTTGGGCCACGGCGGCGTTGGCCTTCAGGCGGCGGCAGGTTTCGAAACCGTCCATGGCCGGCATGACCGCATCGAGCAGGATGATATCGGGCGTGATGCGTTCGGCAATGTTGAGCGCGGCCTGACCGGATGTGGCGATCAGCGCCGAAAAGCCTGACTGTTCCAGCGCATCGGTGAGGAACCCGAGCGCTTCGGGACTGTCATCCACCAGCAATACAATGTCTCTCGGCAGTGCTGCGCCTTGCCCGCTCATGCCTTGCCGTCTCCCCTGTCGCTCTCTTCAAACCGCTTTAGAAAATGGGCGTAACCGGCCAGATCGAAGGCCTGCACATAGGTGCCAAGCTCTTGCGTGAAGGGCAGGTTGTTGGTGTTGCGGGCGAGATCTGCGAGTTTTGCCTCTATGCCGCGTATGTAGCCTATTTCGCCGAGCCTCTGCAAATCCTTGATATGAATTGCGCCGGGATGAACGATCTGCGCCGGCGGCTGGGGGATGGGTGCCGGGGGAAGGTCGGTATCGTAAATCCACTTCAGGCCGAGATGCACCGCAAGCCTGTCGCACAGGTGGCGGATATCGACCGGCTTGGCGATGGCGTCGTTGTGATTGTCTTCTCCGGCACCCGCTACGGTGCCGTCACCGATATTGGCCGAGAGCATGATGAGCGGAGCCGTCTGCCCTGCTTCACGCAACTTCGTCACAAGCTGCCAGCCGGACATTCCGGGCATGGAGATATCGATGAGGAAGAGGTCGGGCTGCACGCCTTCGATGAGTGTCAGGCATTCCGGTCCGCTCTGGGCGGTCAGCACCACGAAATCGAGCGGCGAAAGCACCTGCCGCATCAGCTCGCGGTGATCCTCGTTATCATCAACCACCACGATGGTGCGGCGTGGGCCGGAATAGGAGCGAATGGTTTTTTCCGGCGCAGGTGCGGTACTTGGCCGGTGCACGGCCGACAGCATGAGACGAACGCGGAAGGTGGAGCCGTTGTCCTTTTCGCTGGAGACGGAAATCTCGCCGCCCAGCGTGTTGGTCAGAAGCCTCGTGATGGTGAGGCCGAGGCCAAGGCCCGGCATGGGGCGCACGCTTTCGGCCTCGCCGCGCTGGAAAGGCTCGTAGATGCGGGCGAGGTCTTTTTCGGCAATGCCGCGCCCGGTATCCGACACCGTGAAGCTCGCCACCTGGCTGCGATAGGCGACATCGAAGGTGACGCTGCCCTCGTCGGTGAACTTGATGGCGTTGGAGAGCAGGTTGACGAGGATCTGGCGCAGACGCTTTTCATCCGTGCGGACATATTGCGGCAGGGAATGGGCGCGTTCATGCCTGAATTCCAGACCCTTGGCCTGCGCCTGCGGGCGGAACATATCGACGATCTGGTCGAGGAAATCCTGAATATTGATCTCGTTGGAATAGACCTGCAGGCGGCCAGCCTCTATCTTGGAAATATCCAGAAGCCCGTCGATCAGGCCGGAGAGATGGTCGGCGGAACGGCGAATGACCTTGATTGCCGATTGCCGCGGCGCGGGAATGGTCTCATCGCGTTCGAGGATCTGGGCGTAGCCCAAAACAGCGTTGAGCGGCGTGCGCAATTCGTGGCTGAGGCCGACCACGTAGCGGCTCTTGGCGCGGTTGGCGGCCTCAGCCGTTTCCTTGGCGTCCTGAAGGGCGGCGTCGGTCTTCTTGTGGGCGGCGATTTCCTTCAACAGCAGCGTGTTCTGGCGTGAGGATTCCTCTTCCGCGACCACCCGGCTGTCATGGGCAAGAACCAGAAACCAGCAGACGATGCCGGCAATGACGGCAAAGACGAAAAACACGATGAGGATGGTGCGGTTGACCACGTCAGCCGTTGCCGGCGAGGCGGTGCCGACCTGATGGGCGATGAGCGCCAATATGCCGCCAATGGCGGTGACGGCGATGGCCGCCGCCATGCCATAACGTCCGAGCCGTGTGGCGAGTTTTGCCACCAATTGGTGGGGCAGGAAAGATTTTGCGACCGTCGCGACTTGATAGTTGAGCTTGGCCTTTGGCTTGCACATGTCATGGCAGCGGCTGTCCAGCGAGCAGCAGAGCGAACAGATCGGCGCCGCATAGGCCGGACACCATGCCATGTCTTCCGGCTCGAACGGGTGTTCGCAGATGGAGCAGGTGATGGCGCTCAGCTCGCGCCATTTCTGGCGCGGCTTGCGGGCCAGATAGAATTTGCCCTTCGTGCCCCAGGCGATCAGCGGCGAGGCTATGAAGGCGACGATGAGGGTGAGATAGGGCGCAAGCGAGGCAGCGAGTGCGCCGAAGGTGCCGAAATGCGCCATCAGCGCAATGGTGGCCGAAAGCGCCATGGAGCCGACGCCGACGGGATTGATATCGTAGAGATGGGCGCGCTTGAACTCGATGCCCGGTGGGGCAAGGCCGAGCGGCTTGTTGATGAACAGATCGGCCGAGATGGTGCAGAGCCAGGCCATGGCGACGATGGAAAAAATGCCGAGCGTTTCTTCCAGCAGGCGATAGATGCCGAGTTCCATCAACAGCAGCGCGATCACCACGTTGAAGACCAGCCAGACCACGCGGCCGGGATGGCTGTGGGTGAGGCGGGAGAAGAAGTTGGACCAGGCGAGCGAGCCCGCATAGGCGTTCATGACGTTGATCTTCAGCTGCGAGACCACCACGAAGGCGACCATCAGCAGCATGGCCGCCGTATGGTTGGGGATCATGTAGCCGAAGGCGGTCAGGTACATCTGGGCCGGATCGGCGGCGCGGTCCACCGAGACGCCGGAACTGAAGGTCAAGACCACGAGGAAGGAACCGGCCAGCAGCTTCGGCACGCCGACGACGACCCAGCCGGCACCCGCCAGAAAGACCGCGATGCGATGGCGCAGGCGGCTCTGTCCCTCGGCGGGCAGGAAGCGCAGGAAATCCACCTGTTCGCCGATCTGCGACATCAGCGCGAGGATGACGGCAGACGCCGCGCCGAATTCCACCAGATTGAAATGGGCCACGGTGCCCGGCGGACCGGAGGCGTGATGAATGCCGGAAAAAGCCCGCCACAGATCGTATTTTTCCCAGTCCATCAAAGCGATGAAGATGAAGGGCAGGACGTTCAGCACGATCCAGAAGGGCTGGGTGATGATCTGGAAACGGCTGATGAGGCGCACGCCGTGGGTGACGAGCGGAATGACCATGACGGCGGAGATGATGTAGCCGATCCACAGGGGAATGCCGAGCGCCAGCTCCAGCGCGCCGGACATGATCGACGCCTCGATGGCGAAGAGCATGAAGGTGAAGGCGGCGTAGATCAGCGAGGTGATGGTGGAGCCGATGTAACCGAAGCTCGCGCCGCGTGTCAGGAGGTCGATATCGACGCCGTGACGGATGGCGTAACGGCTGATCGGCAGGCCGACGGCAAGCATGGCAATGGCCGCGACGATGATGGCGTAAAAGGCGTTGGTGGTGCCGTATGACAGCGTGATCGCGCCGCCGATGGCTTCCAGTGCCAGAAAGGAAATCGCGCCGATGGCGGTGTGGGAGATGCGGTTGGACGAAAATTGCCGGGCGCTTTTGGCGGTGAAGCGCAGCGCATAATCTTCCAGCGTCTGGTTGGCGACCCAGCGGTTATATTCGCGCCTGACGGGGATGATGCGTTGCCGTGCGGCCATGCCTAGGATCCAGCCCCTTTCCGCAAAAGGTGTTTTGCCATTCTCACAGCCGCACCGACATGCCGCCATCCACCGTCAGCACATGGCCGTTGACGAAGGAGGAGGCGTCGCTGGCCAGAAACAGGGCTGCACCGGCGATTTCATCCGGCCTGCCCCAGCGTTCCAGCGGCACGCGCAGTTTGGCGAATGCGACCATGTCAGGGTTTTCGGCAAGGGCCGCATTGGTTTCCGTGGCGAACATGCCGGGTGCAATGGCGTTGCTGGTGATGCCGCGCGCACCATATTCGACAGCTATTGCGCGCATCAGCCCGGTCAGCCCCTGCTTGGCAACGGGATAGATCGCATCGCCCGGCCTGACGATGTGGCCGAGAATGGAGGTGATGGTGATGATGCGGCCGTAACCGTTGGAATTCATGGCTTGCGCGGCGTCTCGCGACAGCGAGACGGAGGAGGTGAGGTCGGTGCGGATAAGCTCCAGCACGTCCTCGTCGCTGAATTCGGAAAGCGGGCGGCGGTCGCGTGCGCCGACATTGTTGACGAGGATATCGAGATGGCCGAATTCGTCCATGATGCGGTGGACGAGGCCAGTTCCGGCGGCGGTATCGGCAATGTCGAAAGCGGCATAATCGGCTTTTCCGCCGGCTTGCCGAAGTATGCCTGCTGCCTGTTCCAGCGCCTCGGCGCTACGGCCGGTCAGCCACACATGGGCGCCAGCCTCGGCAAAGGCTCTGGCGATTTCGAAACCGAGGCCGCGGCCGCTGCCGGTGATGATGGCGATGCGGTTTTCGAGAGAGAATTTTTTGAGAATGCCCATCGCTCACCTTCTTGCTTTAGAGCATCGGACCGAAAACCGTGTCGCGGTTTCGGAAAAGCCGATGCGGTTGGTCAAAGCCACGCAACGTCTTCGAGTTTGCGCATAGGCAAGAATATTCCACGCAGGGCAGAGGGCGAAAGGTCGCCTGTCCGGTCCGGCCGTTCGGTGGACATAAAAATGGCGTCGCCCGGTTGCGGGCGACGCCATGTCTTGGGTTATCAGGCAGCAGCCGACTTTGCGAGCGGCACTTCTGCAATCGTCTTCAGAACAACGGAAGCGATCTGGTAAGGGCAGCCCTGCGAGTTCGGACGACGGTCTTCGAGGTAACCACGGTAACCGTTGTTGACGAAGGAGTGCGGAACGCGGATCGAGGCGCCACGGTCGGCAACGCCGTAGGAGAACTTGTTCCACGGAGCGGTTTCGTGCTTGCCGGTCAGGCGCAGGTGGTTGTCCGGACCGTAAACGTCGATGTGCTCCTGCCAGTTCTTGGCGAAAGCGGCCATGAGGGCTTCGAAATACTCCTTGCCGCCAACTTCACGCATGAACTTGGTGGAGAAGTTGCAATGCATGCCCGAACCGTTCCAGTCGGTATCGCCGAGCGGCTTGCAATGGAATTCGACGTCGATGCCGTACTGTTCGCAAAGACGCAGCAGCAGGTAACGGGCGATCCAGATCTGGTCGGCGGCGCGCTTGGAGCCCTTGCCGAATACCTGGAATTCCCACTGGCCCTTGGCCACTTCGGCATTGATGCCTTCGTGGTTGATGCCGGCTTCGAGGCAGAGGTCGAGATGTTCTTCAACGATTTCGCGGGCAACCGAGCCGACGTTCTTGAAGCCGACGCCGGTGTAATACGGACCCTGCGGAGCCGGGTAACCCTGCTCGGGGAAGCCGAGCGGGCGGCCGTCCTGGTAGAAGAAATATTCCTGTTCGAAGCCGAACCATGCGTCCTCGTCGTCGAGGATGGTCGCGCGGCTGTTCGATGCATGCGGGGTGACGCCGTCAGGCATCATGACTTCGCACATGACCAGTACGCCGTTGGTGCGGGCCGGATCGGGGTAAATCGCGACGGGCTTCAGCACGCAATCCGAAGAGTGGCCTTCGGCCTGCTGCGTGGACGAGCCATCAAAACCCCAAAGCGGCAGCTGCTCGAGCGTCGGGAATTCATCGAATTCCTTGACCTGTGTCTTGCCGCGCAGGTTGGGGACCGGCTTATAACCGTCAAGCCAGATGTACTCGAGTTTGAACTTAGTCATTACGAACCTCTCATAGGTAACAATGCGAAGCCTTGAGGCTTGCCGTGGCTTTCGCCACCGGAAGCACATTCGCGTTCAAGGGCTGGCCATATAGATGCATGCCGCGTGCCAGATTGGCGATGTTTTGCGAATTCTTCGAAAAATCTTTCAGGCATGCTCAGGGCCGAGGGGGCTGATATGGCCATTAACCGCTCATGCTGCACTGCGGCAGGTAAATCGAACCCTAATGTTTCGTCAGTGATTCCTAACAGATAGCGGGTGGCATCGCTCAAAATGCCCTGTTGCGGTGCAATGTTTTCGATTGCGAACGACGGATCGGCATTTGCCCCAAAAACCGGCGCTTCCGGAATGGTTTTTCTTGCTGAATGACCATTTAATGCCTATATTTTTCGCAACATGATTTTTTTTTAATCAGATGGAGCTAAACCAGAGCTAACGGGTTTGCTTCACAACCAAAGTGCTTCGATGCAAACAAAGTGAGATGTTCGATATGGCAACTGGCTTTCATCGTGAAACGGCAACGATCTTTCAATTTCCGGTCGGCGGACGCGCGGGGCTCTCAAAGTTCCGTAACATCGGGCTGAGCGATCTGGAGCGCGAGGCACGTCAGCCGCATGTCGATTTCGGCTCCTGGTATCATGACGATGCGATCCGCGACGAAGAGCGGGACGACAAGCCGCACGCCTGATGTGAAGCGTCGCTGATCGTTTCTTCTCCCCTGCCGGGGAGAAGGTGGCGCGAAGCGCTGGATGAAGGGACGACATCTCAGTCTGTCTCCGACCTCGCACCCTCGACCCGCTGCTGCTCGAGTCTTCCCTGCCGGAGAAGAAGCATGTTGAAACGCCAGGTTTCACATCGATTGCCCCGGCCGGGATTTCCCTCTCCCCAACACCCCCTGCAGCTTTCGCCACCCCTCCTACGTCAATTGACGTATACGGTTTCTCGCCCGCGAGATCGATAGTCCCTTCCAGCAGCGGTCAACGATGCCGCTGAAGCCCCGTGAGGGCTAAACAAGGAGAGGGGTTCTTCCGATGACATTCCGCAAGACGCTTAGCGCCGCGCTGCTCGGCGCAATCATGTCCACCACCGCCTTCCATGGCGCATTTGCCGCCGACGATACGATCAAGGTAGGCGTGCTGCATTCTCTTTCCGGCACCATGGCGATTTCAGAGACGACGCTGAAGGACGCCATGCTGATGCTCATCGACGAGCAGAACAAGAAGGGCGGCGTTCTCGGCAAGAAGCTCGAAGCCGTCGTGGTCGACCCGGCCTCCGACTGGCCGCTGTTTGCCGAAAAGGCCCGCCAGCTGATTTCGCAGGACAAGGTCGCGGCCGTTTTCGGTTGCTGGACATCTTCGTCGCGCAAATCCGTGCTGCCGGTTTTCGAAGAGCTGAATTCCCTGCTGTTCTACCCGGTGCAGTATGAGGGTGAAGAATCCTCCCGCAACATCGTCTACACGGGTGCAGCGCCCAACCAGCAGGCCATTCCGGCCGTCGATTATCTCGCCAAGACCGAAGGCGTCGAGCGCTGGGTTCTGGCAGGTACCGACTATGTCTACCCGCAGACCACAAACAAGATCCTGAAGGCCTACCTGATGTCGAAGGGCGTCAAGGAAGAGGACATCATGATCAACTACACGCCGTTCGGCCAGTCCGACTGGCAGACGATCGTGTCCGACATCAAGAAGTTCGGCTCGGCCGGCAAGAAGACCGCCGTTGTCTCCACCATCAATGGTGACGCCAACGTGCCCTTCTACAAGGAGCTGGCGAACCAGGGCATCAAGGCCGAGGACATTCCGGTCGTCGCCTTCTCGGTCGGTGAAGAAGAGCTTGCCGGTCTCGATACCGCGCCGCTGGTCGGCCACCTTGCCGCCTGGAACTACTTCCAGTCTGTCGATACCGAGGTCAACGCCGAATTCATCAAGACCTGGCATGCGTTCACCAAGAACGACAAGCGCGTGACGAACGACCCGATGGAAGCCGCCTATATCGGTTTCAACGCCTGGGTTAAGGCCGTCGAAACCGCAGGCACGACCGATACGGACGCGGTTCTTGACAGCATCATCGGCGTTTCCGTGCCGAACCTTTCTGGCGGTTACTCCACCGTCATGCCGAACCACCACATCACCAAGCCGGTGCTGATCGGTGAAATCCAGGCCGATGGGCAGTTCGAAATCGTGCAGCAGACGCCACAGGTCGTGGGTGACGAATGGTCGGATTACCTGCCTGACTCGAAGGATCTGATTTCGGATTGGCGCAAGCCGATGTCTTGCGGCAACTTCAACGTGGCCACGGGCAAGTGCGGCGGCAAGGGTAGCTGATAGGGATTAGTGGTTTCCGCCCCCTCGTTGGGGGCGGTTTTATCATTCGAAACTGAACAAGCATGCCCCCCTCTGCCCTGTCGGGCATCTCCCCCCCAGGTGGGGAGATCGACTCGCGGCAAGGCTCCGCTCTTTCTCGTCTGTAGAGACAGAGCGACGCAGGCGCGTCTTGCCGATCTCCCTCCTTGTGGGGGAGATGCCCGGCAGGGGAGAGGGGGGTAAGCCACTTACTCATCGCCAGATAAAATACACCGCCGCTCCAAGGAACCCGACATGACGATCCGATCTTTTCTCGGAGCCATCTTCCTCTGGCTCACCCTGGGGATCGCCGCCCAGTCCCTCGCGCAGAGCGATCCGAAGGCGCTGATCGACCAGCTCGGCACGGCTGACTTCAAGCAGGCCGAAACATTGATCGGCCAGATTGCTGCCACCGGCGACGCGCGGGTGGTGCCGGCGCTTGAGGCTTTTGCATCAGGCGATCTTTACGTGCGCAAGGCCGACAATCTGGTGTTCATGACCAAGCCGTCGGGTTCCAATTTCACGCTCATCGATCCGCTGACCGGCGAAAGCGCTGGCGAAGCGCCGAAGGCGGCGGTTACCAAGATCAGGGTCAACAACAATCTGCGTCGCGTCATCCGCGCCGCGATGGGCGGCCTGACGTTGCTCAGTCCGGAACGCTCGGTGCGGCTTTCCGCCGCCGATGCGGTTCTGAAAGCCCCCAGTGCCGAAAATCTGGAATTGCTGGAAGCGGCCATATCCAAGGAAGCCGACAAAGAGGTGCGGACGCGGATGGAGGAGGCGCGGGCTGTCTCGCTGCTCTCTTCCGACCGCCCCCTCGAGGTGAAGAAAGAAGCGATCGCCACCATCAAGGCGCTTGGCGGGCGCGATGCGATCAGCATTCTGATGGCGGCGACGCCCACGGTTGATCCGAGCCTGAAGCCGGATGTGGACGAGGCGATTTCGAGCATCGAGAGTTCCCTTGCCATCTGGGACTACGCGCAGAACATCTGGTACGGCCTGTCGCTCGGTTCCGTGCTGCTGCTGGCCGCCATCGGACTTGCCATCACCTTCGGCGTCATGGGCATCATCAATATGGCGCATGGCGAGATGGTGATGATCGGCGCTTACTCCACCTTCATGGTGCAGGAGCTGATCCGCAGCCATTTCCCCGGCCTGTTCGACTGGTCACTGGCGATTGCCCTGCCGGCCGCCTTTCTGGTCACAGCCTGCGTCGGCCTCATCATGGAGCGCGGAGTCATCCGCTATCTCTACGGGCGACCGCTGGAAACGCTGCTCGCCACCTGGGGTATCTCGCTGATCCTGCAACAGGGCGTGCGTTCCATCTTCGGCCCGACCAACCGTGAGGTCGGCAGCCCGAGCTGGATGTCCGGCTCCTTCAGCGTCGGTTACCTCAATTTCACCTGGAACCGCGTGTGGATCGTCTGTTTCTCGCTTTCCGTCTTCTTCGCGCTGCTGGTGCTTTTGAAGCGCTCCGCCTTCGGCTTGCAGATGCGCGCTGTGACCCAGAACCGCCGCATGGCCTCTTCCATGGGCATCCGCACGCCCTGGGTGGATGCCTTCACCTTCGCGCTCGGTTCCGGCGTTGCCGGCCTTGCCGGGGTAGCGCTGTCGCAGATCGACAATGTCTCGCCCAATCTCGGCCAGAGCTACATCATCGACAGTTTCATGGTGGTGGTATTCGGCGGGGTCGGCAATCTCTGGGGAACGCTCGTGGGTGCGCTGTCGCTCGGCGTGCTCAACAAGTTCCTTGAGCCGACGGTGGGCGCCGTGCTCGGCAAGATCCTCGTGCTCGTTCTCATCATCCTGTTCATCCAGAAGCGGCCACGTGGTCTCTTCGCACTCAAGGGAAGGGCGATCGAAGCATGATTACCGGCTTCCTCCTGCGCGCGCTCGATCGGCGCATTTCCATCGCCATCGGCATCATCCTGGCCATCGCCGTGCTGGTGCCCGCCTCCAATCTGCTGTTGCCGGCTGACAGCGCGTTCCGCATCCCGACCTACATCATGTCGATGCTCGGCAAATATCTGGCCTATGCGCTGCTGGCGCTGGCGCTTGATCTGGTCTGGGGATATTGCGGCATTCTCTCGCTCGGCCACGCCGCCTTCTTCGCGCTCGGCGGTTATGCCATGGGCATGTATCTGATGCGGCAGATCGGCACGCGCGGTGTTTACGGCCATCCCGTGCTGCCTGACTTCATGGTGTTCCTCAACTGGAAGGAACTGCCGTGGTTCTGGCACGGCTTCGACATGTTCTGGTTTGCAGCACTGATGGTGCTGGTGGTGCCCGGCCTGCTCGCCTTCGTGTTCGGCTGGTTCGCCTTCCGCTCGCGCGTCAACGGCGTTTACCTCTCCATCATCACGCAGGCCATGACCTACGCCCTGCTGCTTGCCTTCTTCCGCAACGACATGGGTTTCGGCGGCAATAATGGCCTCACCGATTTCAAGGATATTCTCGGCTTTTCCGTGCAGGCGGATGGCACCCGTGCCGTGCTGTTTGCGATGACGGCCGTTATGCTGGCGCTTTCACTGCTGATTGCATCCGGCATCGTCAATTCCAAATTCGGCAAGGTGCTGGTGGGCGTGCGCGATGCCGAAAGCCGGGTGCGCTTCCTCGGTTTCCGGGTGGAAAACATCAAGCTCTTTACCTTCGTCGTCTCGGCCATGATGGCGGGCATTGCCGGTGCGCTGTTCGTGCCGCAGGTGGGCATCATCAATCCCGGCGAATTCTCCCCCGCCAACTCCATCGAGGTGGTGGTTTGGACCGCAGTCGGCGGGCGCGGCACGCTGATCGGGCCGATCATCGGCGCGCTGCTGGTCAATGGCGGCAAGAGCTATTTCACCGGCGCTTTCCCCGAATTTTGGCTGTTTGCACTGGGTGGGCTGTTCATCGCGGTGACGCTGTTCTTCCCCAAGGGCATCGTCGGCACCGTGCAGCATTATCTGGTCGGGCGGCGCGAAAAGCGTGTTGCGCGGGCGGCAAGTGCGGCCGGACAACCGGGCAATGACAGTGCTGCAACAGCGGCGCAACAGGCGGCGGAGTGAGGCTGATATGAACACGGTTTCCGAAAACAGAACCAAAAGCCTGCTTTATCTCGACGGTGTTTCCGTTTCCTTCGACGGGTTCAGGGCGCTCAATTCCCTGTCCTTCGTGGTGGAGCCGGGCGAGCTGCGGGCCATCATCGGTCCGAATGGCGCCGGCAAGACGACGATGATGGATATCATCACCGGCAAGACCCGGCCGGATACCGGCACGGTACTGTTCGAAGACAGCATCGACCTCACGAAAAAGGACGAGGCGGACATTGCCCAGCTGGGCATCGGGCGTAAATTCCAGAAGCCAACGGTGTTTGAAAGCCATACCGTCTGGGACAATCTGGAACTGGCGTTGAACCGCAAACGCGGCGTCTTCGCCACGCTGTTCTACAGGCTGACAGCGGAGGACAAGGCGCGTATCGAGGAAATCCTCGCCACCGTGCGTCTCAGCCACCGCCGCGGCGATCTCGCGGCCAACCTCTCGCACGGCCAGAAACAGTGGCTGGAGATTGGCATGCTCTTGGCACAGGAACCGAAGCTGCTGCTGGTGGATGAGCCGGTGGCGGGCATGACGGATGCGGAGACAGCCGAAACCGCCGTGCTTCTGAAGGAAATCGCCAAGACCCGCTCGGTCGTGGTGGTGGAGCACGACATGGGCTTCATCCGCGAGCTGGGCGTGAAGGTGACGTGTCTTGCCGAGGGCTCGGTGCTGGCTGAAGGGTCGATCGATTTTGTGTCCAGCGATCCGAAGGTGATCGAGAATTATCTGGGACGGTGATGGAAGCGTCTGCGGCTTTACCCCCCTCTGCCCTGCCGGGCATCTCCCCCACCAGGGGGGAGATCGGCAAGCGGCTAACACCCTGCCCCAAGACCAGTAGGCGATGGGACGAGCGGGAACGGCATCTGATCTCCCTCCTTGTGAGGGAGATGCCCGGCAGGGCAGAGGGGGGTAGCGCCGCCCACCAAAGCATCAATGGAGTTGCACCATGCTGAACGTCGAAAACATCAACCTCCACTATGGCGCAGCCCAAGCCCTGCGGGGCGTGTCGCTGAAAGCGGAGATGGGCAAGATCACCTGTGTTCTCGGCCGAAACGGCGTGGGCAAAAGCTCGTTGTTGCGCGCGGTCACCGGCCAGCATGCCATCAGTGGCGGGTCGATCAGCTTTGAAGGAGCGGCACTGGATGGGCTGGCGCCTTACCACCGCGCCAAGCGCGGCGTCGGCTACGTGCCACAGGGGCGTGAAATCTTTCCGCTGCTCAGCGTGCAGGAAAACCTTGAAAGCGGTTATGCGCCGCTGCCGCGCAAGGAGCGTTTCATTCCCGACGATATTTTCAGCCTGTTTCCGGTGCTGCAATCCATGCTGGGCAGACGCGGCGGCGACCTGTCCGGTGGCCAGCAGCAGCAGCTCGCCATCGGCCGGGCGCTGGTGACGCGGCCGAAAATCCTCGTTCTCGACGAGCCGACCGAAGGCATTCAGCCGTCGATCATCAAGGATATCGGCCGCGCAATCAAATATCTCAGGGATTCAACCGGTATGGCGATCCTGCTGGTCGAGCAATATCTGGATTTCTGCCGTGAGCTTGCCGACTATGTCTACATCATGGACCGGGGCGAAATTGTGCATGAGGGGCTTGCCGAAACGCTGGATACGCCCGAGGCGCGTCGCCATCTGACAGTATAAATCGAGACTAGAAGTCACGCCTGCCGATCACGGCGTGCAAACGGCCGATTAATATTTTGAAAGTCTATGCGTGTCTGCATGGCTTTTATGCGCAATTTTAGCATTTCATTGAATAAACGCCTGTGATATTGGCAGCGGAAATGCTGCATGCGAGACACAGACGAAGTCTATTCGCACGCCGCGACAGTTGATCCCTTACATTCCACGCGCGTCCGACGTATCGTCGGGGAAACCGTGCCCAATAAAGGCGTGTCAATGCATCAAGACTTTGCCCTTGGCCGGGCTGCCCGGCTGTTCCGCTCCGCCCGTACCCTGTTTCTGGGTCTTGCGATCTGCGCGAGCGCGAGTGTCGCAGCGTCGGCCTCGACCTGCGGTCAGCTTGCTCAACCCGGCGTGGAGCCAGGCAGGCATGATTTTTCCATTCTCTCCAGTGGTCAAAAACGCGAAGGCGTTTATTTCGTTCCATCGGCCTATGACGGAAAAAAACCGGTGCCTGTCGTGTTCGATTTCCACGGCTCCAACAGCAATCCGCACGGCCAGTTGAACCGCAGCGGCTGGGACAAGCTTGCCGAGCGCGACGGCCTGATGGTGGTGGCGCTGGCGGGCAGCCTCAATGGCGAATTACCCGGCACCCATGCCTGGAATGTTCCTGGTGTTACCACCCGTCCCGGCGGTCTGGATGAGGTGAGCTTCATTCGCGATGCAATTGCCATGGTGAAAGGCAAGTTCTGCGTGGATGAGGAGCGCTTTTACGGTTCCGGTTATTCCGGCGGCGGGCGCATGCTGTCGCAATTCATCTGCAATGGCAGCGCGGATTTCACCGCTGCTGGCTTCGTTGCATCGTTGCGCGCGGGTTATCCGTTGGAGACAGAGGGCAAATGGGGACCGGATGCGGCAAGCTGCAAGCCGGCGCGGCCAATGTCGATCATCGCCTTTGCGGGTCTGAAGGATCCGGCCAATCCCTATCAGGGTGGTGGCAAGTCCTACTGGCAATATAGCGGCGAGACGGCGCTGAAACGCTGGGCGGAAATGGACGGCTGCAAGGGCGGCGCGAAAACCAGACCGGGCGAGAGCTTCACCGTTAATTCCTATGACGTCTGCAAGGGCGGGGCACGTATCCAGTCCTATGTCATTGACAATTGGGACCATGCCTGGCCGCGCGCCACCATGAAGGCGGAAGTGCTGGCAGCGTCGGCGGTCCTTACCCGCAAGCCGGGTGGCGAGCAGACGCCGAAGGCGGAACCCGCCGTGGAGCGCAAGATGCCCACAGGCGAAGTGACGCGCACGGTTGATGCGGCGGAAAGAATGTGGGATTTCTTCCGCAACACGGAAGGACAGATGGTGGTGGATGCCGTCGTCAAAAAAGATTGCGGCGCCAAGGCCGGGTCCGCTTCCGCAACCGTTTCGGAGACCGCGTGCAGCCAGAACAGCAAGCCATCCGCCCTTCCGGTTTCGAAGACAGCGAACCTGCCCGGCAGCAGCGCGCCCGTGGCAGAGGACGCATTGTAACCAAGGCTGTCGAAGGGCGCAGCCGGCTGGACCAATTGTTCCAGGAAGGTTGCGCCAAGATCCGCCTGCCGGATACGTTTTCCAACGAGATCGAGGCCATCCTCATCAACTCCTCCGGCGGATTGACCGGCGGAGATGAAATGGAATGGCAGGCTGTTGCCGGGGCCGGCACCTCGCTGGTGGTGACGACGCAGGCCTGCGAGAAGGTCTACAAGGCATCCTCCGGAACCGCCACCGTCACCGCCCGCGTTTCCGCAGGGCCGGGCGCCCGGTTGCACTGGCTGCCGCAGGAAACCATTCTTTTCGACCGCGCGTCGCTGACCCGCAGGCTGGAAGCCGATCTCGACGCAACCTCCGAATTCATCGCCGTCGAAGCCGTGCTGCTCGGGCGTCAGGCCATGGGCGAAGCGATGCAGCATGGCCTGTTCCGGGATCGCTGGCGCATTCGCCATGGCGGCCGGCTGGTACATGCCGAAGAGCTGCTGCTTGCGGGTGAAGTGGCGGAGCTGACGGCAAAACCGGCAGTGCTTGCCGGGCAGGTGGCCTTTGCCACGCTTCTTTATATCGGGCCTCTGGCCGAGGCGCTTTTGCCTAAAATCCGGGCTATTGCCGGTGAAAGCGGCGGCGCCAGCGAATGGCAGGGCAAGCTTGTCGTGCGCGTGTCCGCCGCGGACGGCTTCTCCCTTAGAAAAATACTTTTTCCGATCATTTCGCTCTTGCGAAACGGCGCGCCAGTGCCGAAAGTCTGGAATCTGTAAAGCTCCGGATCGCCCGCGACAGGCGACCTTCCGGGGTCTGTCAAACAAGTCGGATCGGCCCCTGAAACACTGTGTTTTGCGGGGCAGGTGCGAAAGCTGCGGGACGACGATGAACCTTACTCCGAGAGAAAAAGACAAGCTGCTGATTTCCATGGCCGCCATGGTGGCGCGCCGCCGGCTGGAGCGTGGCGTGAAGCTGAATTACCCGGAAGCGATTGCGCTGATTACCGATTTCGTTGTCGAGGGCGCCCGCGATGGTCGCGCGGTGGCCGACCTGATGGAAGCCGGCGCGCATGTCATTTCCCGCGATCAGGTTATGGAAGGCATCGCCGACATGATCCATGATGTGCAGGTGGAAGCAACATTTCCCGACGGCACCAAGCTTGTGACCGTTCACGAACCGATACGCTGAGGGGGACGATATGGCGCTGGAGCTTCGGCCCAATTGCGAATGCTGCGACCGTGATCTTGCCCCCGACAGCCGGGTTGCGATGATCTGCTCGTTCGAATGCACCTTTTGCGCCGATTGCGCGACCGATGTGCTCAAAGGCGCCTGCCCGAATTGCGGCGGCGAGCTGGTTCGCAGGCCCATCCGCCCGGCGGCCAAACTCGTTAACAATCCGGCATCGACGACACGGGTGCTGAAGGCTGAAGGCTGCGCGGCAGCCACCGCTGCTTGAGAGAGACAAAGGGGAGCACCATGAAACCAGGCGAAATCATTGCCGCAGAGGGCACCATCGAACTCAATGCCGGCCAGCCGACGGTGACGATCGAGGTGGCCAATACCGGTGACCGGCCGGTTCAGGTGGGCAGCCATTACCATTTCTTCGAGACCAATGCGGGTCTTGTCTTCGACCGCGATAAGGTGCGCGGCATGCGTCTCGACATTCCGGCCGGCACTGCGGTTCGTTTTGAACCCGGCCAGAAACGGGAAGTGACGCTGGTGCCGCTTTCCGGCAAGCGTGAGGTTTACGGGTTTCGTCAACAGATCATGGGGAGGTTATGAGATGGCGACGGCACATTATCACGGAAGTTGCCAGTGCGGCGACGTGAGCTTCGAGGTCGATGCCGATCTCGACCACACGGTAGTGTGCAATTGCTCGCGCTGCAAGCGCTTGGGCTCGACGCTTGCCTTTGCGCCGCGCGAAAAATTCACCCTGCTTTCCGGCGACGACAAGCTGACGGAATATCTCTTCAACAAGCACAAGATCCATCATCTGTTCTGCTCCACCTGCGGCATTGAGAGTTTTGCCTATGCCGATGGGCCGGATGGGACGCCGATGGTGGCGGTGAATACCAATTGCCTTGATGGTGTCGATCCGCGTGCGCTGAAGCCGCAGGCTTTCGATGGCGCGGCTGCCTGAGTGATGGCCATGACTTTGAAAAAATTCTGTTTCGGTGCGGCTGTCCTGCTGTCTCTTGCGGCGTCTCCCGCATTTGCCGATGACGCGCCCGATTGCACCTCGCCGCAAACGCAGGCCGATATGACAATCTGCGCCGGCAAGGATTACGAAAAGGCCGACAAGCAGTTGAACGCCGCCTACCAGAAGGTTCGCAAGCAGCTTGCCGAGCGTGACAAGACGGCAGACGAAAGCGGCAAGGGTGCCGTGGATGCATTGGTTGCCGCCCAGCGTGCCTGGGTGGCGTTTCGCGATGCCAATTGTGATGCCTTCGGGTTTCAGGCGCGTGGCGGCACGATGGAGCCGATGCTGGTTTCCTCATGCCTGGCCGATATGAGCAACAAGCGCGCTGATGAATTGCGCCAGTTGTCCGAAGGTTTCTGAACGGTATGGGGCGGCGGATCATGATTGTCGGAAACGGAGAAATGCCGCAGGGCGTGGCTGATCTCATCGACCTTTCCGACATTGTCATCCGCTTCAACGATTGCCGTTCGCTGGGCGCTGGCGGCAGCCGCACGGATGTGGTGGCCGTTTGCAACACCGGCCGGCCCGGCCGCGAGATGAGCGAAGGGGCCGCGTGGCGCGACAATGAGGGGGTGCAGCAGGCTTCCGCCATCTGGTCGGTGCGCGATCCCGCGAAATTTTCGCAGATGGAGCCGGATATCCGCGCTCGCTGGCCCGAACTGACCGATTTTTGTGCCGATTATACCGCCGGTTTCGCAGCATTAGCCGAAGAGACCGGCAAGAGCCACATCGTCATTCCGCGCGGGGTGCATGAGCGGCTTGATCACGCATTGCAGGTCTATGCGCCGGCCCCTTACGTCTGCCCGAGCACCGGGCTTCTTGCCATCGCCCATGTTCTGGAGACCGTGAGCGGCGGTGATGACGAGGTGGCGATTGCGGGCTTTGGTCATCACGGCTGGAACGGGCATCCGTTTGCCGCCGAAAAACAGCTTGTAGAGGCCCTCACACACGAGGGCCGGCTGACACGAATTTCTCCCATATCGATTTTCTCCGCGTCCGAAGGAGCCTGAACCCATGCCTTACAAGATTTCCCGCGCCGCCTATGCCGGCATGTTCGGCCCGACCGTCGGCGACAAGGTGCGTCTTGCCGATACCGAACTCTTCATCGAGATCGAGAAGGACTACACGACCTATGGCGAGGAAGTGAAATTCGGCGGTGGCAAGGTCATTCGCGACGGCATGGGTCAGAGCCAGGCGACGCGGGCCGAGGGCGCTGTCGATACCGTCATCACCAACGTCGTCATCGTCGACCATAGCGGCATCTACAAAGCGGATGTGGGCCTGAAGAACGGGCGCATCCACGCCATCGGCAAGGCGGGCAACCCCGATACGCAGCCGGGCGTGACAATCATTGTCGGCCCTTCGACAGAGGCGATTGCCGGCGAAGGCAAGATTCTGACTGCCGGTGGCATGGATGCACATATCCACTTCATCTGCCCGCAGCAGATCGAAGAAGCGCTGATGAGCGGCGTTACCTGCATGCTGGGCGGCGGTTCCGGCCCCGCGCATGGCACGCTTGCCACCACCTGCACCGGCGCGTGGCACATCGAGCGGATGATCGAGAGCTTCGACGCTTTCCCGATGAACCTCGCATTGGCGGGCAAGGGCAATGCTTCGTTGCCCGCGCCGCTGGAAGAGATGATCCTTGCCGGTGCCTCATCGCTGAAGTTGCACGAGGACTGGGGCACGACGCCCGCCGCCATCGACAATTGCCTGACGGTGGCTGACGAATATGACGTGCAGGTGATGATCCACACCGATACGCTGAACGAGAGCGGTTTCGTGGAAGACACGGTTGCCGCCATCAAGGGCCGTACCATCCATGCCTTCCACACCGAAGGGGCAGGCGGCGGCCATGCGCCTGATATCATCAAGGTCTGCGGTAATCTGAACGTCATCCCGTCTTCCACCAACCCGACGCGGCCCTACACCATCAATACGCTGGCCGAACATCTGGATATGCTGATGGTGTGCCACCACCTGTCGTCGTCCATCCCTGAGGATATCGCGTTCGCCGAAAGCCGCATCCGCAAGGAAACCATCGCGGCGGAGGATATTCTCCACGATATCGGCGCGTTCTCGATCATTTCCTCCGACAGCCAGGCCATGGGCCGTGTCGGTGAAGTGGCGATCCGCACCTGGCAGACGGCTGACAAGATGAAGCGCCAGCGCGGCCGCCTGAAGGAAGAGACCGGCGAAAACGACAATTTCCGCGTCCGCCGTTACATCGCCAAATATACCATCAACCCGGCCATCGCGCAGGGCGTCAGCCATGAGATCGGCTCCATCGAAGTCGGCAAGCGTGCCGATCTGGTGTTGTGGAACCCGGCATTCTTCGGCGTGAAGCCGGAAATGGTGTTGCTCGGCGGTTCCATCGCCGCGGCACCGATGGGCGATCCGAATGCCTCCATTCCCACGCCGCAGCCGATGCATTACCGCCCGATGTTTGCCGCCTATGGCAAGCTGCGCACCAATTCCTCGGTTACATTTGTCAGTCAGGCGTCGCTGGATGCCGGCCTTGCAGGGCGTCTTGGTGTTGCCAAGAAGCTGATGGCGGTGAAGAACGTGCGCGGCGGTATTTCCAAGGCCTCGATGATCCACAATTCGCTGACCCCGCATATCGAGGTTGACCCGGAAACGTATGAGGTGCGCGCCGATGGCGAGCTTCTGACCTGTGAACCGGCGACGGTGCTGCCGATGGCGCAGCGTTATTTCCTGTTCTGACGGCGTTTCGCGGTGAGATTTATCACAAGGTGGATCGGCGGTGGCCTGCTGCTGATCATCCTGCTTCTTGTGCTCGGCACCGTCGTGCCGCGACCCTTTTTTGCCGATGAAACAAGCGGCGTGAGGGATCGCGAGATATTGCTGTTATCCAATCCGATCCATACCGATATCGCCCTGCCTGTTGATGACGATCTGCGTCGGGTCTTTTCCGAATTGCAGGAGGGCGGTATCGCGGTCAACCATCCGGCTGCTGCCTATCTGGTGTTCGGCTGGGGTGGCCGGTCGTTTTACATACAGACGCCGACATGGGCCGACCTGAAGCCGATGCCAGTCGTGCGCTCTCTGACACTCGACCAGTCTGTGATGCATGTGGATGTGACTGGGGATTTTCCCGCCGACCTTGCCGGGGTGAAGCGCCTTCGCATTTCCGAAGCGGGATATCAGCGACTTGTGGCGGGCATTCGTGCGAGCTTCCTGCGGGACAATGACAAAGTTCAGCTTATACCCGGTGCTTCCTACAGCCTGACGGATGGATTTTTCGAGGCGAATGGCTGGTTCAATGCGCTGGCCGGCTGCAACACGTGGTCTGCCGCCATGCTGCGGCAAGCCGGCATTCACACCGGCTGGTGGACACCGTTGCCGCCACTGTTGCGCTGGTCGGTAGCGCTGCACAATTGATCTTCCCGCGGTGCGACGTTTCGTTGATTTGACGTCTGGTAATCCGATTTTTATGCTGCACCGCAGCGCATCTTGCGCTAAAGAAACGGCAAAAGAATTCCGTGCGGATCGGTCCCAAGCGATCCGTGCAAAACGCCAGAAAATTGAAGACAGATCAGGAGACAAGACATGCTCGGCAAAAAAGTGCCCGCCGTTACCTTCCGCACGCGTGTTCGCGACGAGGCCGTTGGTGGCCCCAACCCTTTCCGTTGGCAGGACATGACCTCCGACGATTACTTCAAGGGCAAAAAGGTCGTTCTCTTCTCGTTGCCCGGCGCTTTCACGCCGACCTGCTCGACCTACCAGCTTCCCGATTTCGAAAAGCTCGCGGGCGAATTCCGCGCGCTCGGCGTCGATGAAATCTATTGCCTGTCGGTCAACGATGCCTTCGTGATGAATGCCTGGGCAAAGGGCCAGAACCTCGAAAACGTCAAGGTCATTCCTGACGGTTCGGGTGAGTTCACCCGCAAGATGGGCATGCTGGTCGCCAAGGACAATCTCGGTTTCGGCATGCGCTCCTGGCGTTACGCCGCCGTCATCAATGACGGTATGGTGGAGCAGTGGTTCGAGGAAGAGGGCTATTGCGATAATAGCGATACCGACCCTTACGGTGTTTCCTCGCCGCAGAACATTCTGGAAAACCTGAAGAGCCGCGCTGCGGCCTGATTGCGGTTTGCTTTTTTGACAAGGCCCGGCAGCGATGCCGGGCTTTTTCGTTTTCCGAGACGCGTTCGACCTGAAAACACGCCTTGAAATCGGCCGGGCTATCCGTCAACAATCGGAACCCCAAGACTGTTTCTGAAATGGATCATCCCATGCTGCGCGTCACGTCCTATCACCCCGCCGGAACTCCAGCCGACGAACCTTCCGGTTATGTCACTCTCGCGCATGACCAGCGGCATCTGCGCCGCAAACTTCTGCATTTGCAGAATGACGAGATGGTGATGTTGGATTTGAAGGAAGCCGTACTGTTTGCCCATGGCGACCTGCTGGTGGTGGAGAACGGTGATCTGGTGGAGGTTCGCGCTGCGGACGAAAAGCTGTTCGAAATCAAGGCGAAGGATCGTCTTCACCTGATCGAGCTTGCCTGGCATCTGGGCAACCGGCACCTTTCGGCGCAGATCGAGGAGGAGCGTATTCTCATCCTGCGTGACCACGTGATCCGCGCGATGCTGGAAGGCCTTGGCGCAACAGTGCGTGATGTGGAAGAACCTTTCCAGCCAGCGCGCGGTGCTTACCACGCCCATGGCGGCCATTCCCACGGTCACGGGCACGGGCATGACCATGGTCACCATCACGACCATGGCTGAGGCATGAGCGAAGATCGCGGCGTTGCCGCGCTGCTGCGGCTCATGGCCTGGATGTCGCCGGCCTTTCCTGTCGGCGGCTTTTCCTATTCTGGCGGCCTTGAAAAGGCGGTGGAGGACCGGCGCGTCAGTGATGCCGCCGGTCTTCACGGCTGGGTGGAGGTGCTTCTGCGTTCCGGCAGTCTGTGGAACGATGCGGTATTTCTGGCTGATGCCTGGCGTAATGGAACGGACGCCGTCGCCCTGAGTGAAGCGGCGGATCTGGCTCGCGCGCTCGCCGGTTCTGCGGAGCGCTACCGCGAGACGGTGCTCCTCGGCGATGCCTTCGTTTCCGCCGCCGGCGCCTGGCCGCACGCGGTTCTTGAGCTGTTGCCGAAAGAGGTTCCTTATCCTGTTGCCATAGGTGCGGTGGCGGCAGGGCATGGCGTGCCGCTTCGGGAAACGCTTGCCGCATTCCTGCATGCCGGTGTCTCGCAGATCGTCTCCGCCGGTATCCGCCTCGGCGTCGCGGGGCAGAAGGATGGCGTTGCCATTCTCGCCGCAAGCGAGGCGACGATCGGCGAAATGGCGGCACGGGCCGTGCAATCCACGCTCGACGATCTCGGCAGCGCCACTGTTATCGCCGACACCGCGACCATGCGGCACGAAATGCAGGGAACGCGGCTTTTCCGCTCCTGAATATCTCGCCGCAATGCAGCATTGCCGCCCTTGAAGCGGTTGTGCGAAGCGTTATGGTGGGACAACATTAAAGCATATTGAAGGGAACATGGTTGTGACATCGGGCATGAAATCGGGCAACGGTCCGCTGCGCGTCGGCATTGGCGGGCCGGTCGGTTCCGGCAAGACCGCGCTGACGGAAAAGCTTTGCAAGGCGATGAGCGCCGATTACTCCGTCGCCGTCGTTACCAACGATATCTACACCAAGGAAGATGCGGAAGCGCTGGTGCGCATGCAGGCGCTGCCGTCCGAGCGTATCGTTGGAGTGGAGACGGGCGGATGTCCGCATACCGCCATCCGTGAGGATGCGACGATCAATCTGCAGGCGATTGCCGGTCTCAATGCGCGCTTTCCCGATCTCGATGTTGTCTTCATCGAATCCGGTGGCGACAATCTTGCGGCGACTTTCTCGCCCGATCTTGCCGATATCACCATCTATGTGATCTCCGTCTGTCAGGGCGAGGAAATTCCGCGCAAGGGCGGGCCGGGCATCACCCGCTCGGACCTGCTGGTCATCAACAAGAAAGACCTTGCCCCTTACGTCGGCGCTGATCTGACGGTGATGGACAGTGACGCCACCCGCATGCGCAATGCCATGCCTTTCGTCTTTACCGACATGAAGCGCGGCGAGGGTGTCGATCGCATCGTCGGTTTCCTGAAAGAGCAGGGCGGTCTCTGAGACATGACCACGCCCCTCCGTTTTGGTTCCTATGACGTTTCCCGCTTTGTCGATGGTGTCTACAAGGCGCCTGTCGGCCACCTGATCCACCGGCAGGGCGCGGATGCGCTGGCGGCGGCGCTTGCCGGGCATGAGGGCGAAACGGTGGATATGGACGTCAACTGTTTTGTGCTGTCAGGGCCTGATGGTATTTCGCTGATAGACACCGGTTGCGGCACGGCCTGGGGGCCGACCTACGGCCATGCCCGTGCGGGGATGATTGCCGCTGGGATCCAGCCTGATGATGTCAGCCGTGTTATCCTCACCCATATTCACGGCGACCATGCGCTGGGACTTATCGACGGCGACCTGCCTTATTTTCCCAATGCGGACATATGGGTGCCCGAGGCCGATCTTGCCTTTTTCACCAGCGAGGATGCGCGCAAGACATTGCCGGCTGCGCGGCAGGGCGCCTTCGATATTGCCGCCCGGCTGCTCGACATTTGTGGTGCCATGCTGCGGCCAATCCCAACTGGCAGGATTGCCGAGGGTATGGAAGCCATCGCCATGCCCGGCCATACGCCTGGCCATACCGGCTATCTCATCGGTAACGGCGATGACCGGCTGTTATTGTGGGGCGATGTGCTGCATGTGAGCGCGTTGCAGGCGGACGATCCGGGTATCGGTTTCGTCTATGATATCGATTCCGAAACCGCATACTCGACACGTCTCGATGCGCTGACCCAGGTTGCCGATCACGGCTGGCTGGTTTCCGGCGGCCATCTTGGCGGGTTTTTCCGCGTCGAGCGAGAGGGCGATCGCTTCCGCTTCGTGCCGCAGCCGGTCTGATATCCTGCTCGACAAAAAATTAGAGGACGGGATACCCGTAGGCGTCCCGTCCTCTTCCTCTCCCCGGTACTTCTTCAAATCTGCTTCAGCGCCGCGACATCATTGACCTGCACGATGCGGCCGCGAACGGTGACGCCCGCCTTTTTCAGTGCGGAGAAAGCGCGCGACAGCGCTTCCGGCGCAAGGCCGAGCTTGCCGGCGAGCAGGCTTTTCTGGAACGGCAGACGCAGCGAAAAGGACGTAGCGTCGCGAGGCCCCTGATTGATCAGGTAATGGGCAACGCGTTGCGGCGCGGTTTGCAGCCGGTCGTTGGCAATGCAATCCATGGTGCCGAGCAGGCTGTTGGAGAGGCAGCGCATCACGGCCTTGGCGATTGCCGGTTCCTGATCCACAAGGCTGCGGATTCTTGCCAGTTCGAAACGCGCCACGGTGCAGCTTTCCGCCGCCTGCGCGCTGTAACGATAGCTGTCGCTGCCGAAGATCAGGCATTCGTTGAAGGTATCGCCCGGACCGCTGACACGCACATCCGCCTCGCGCCCGTGCCTGTCCAGCCGGTAAAGGCGGACATAGCCCGACAGCACACAGTAGAAATATTGCGCTGCCTCGCCCTCCTTGAAGAGCACATGGCGGGCATTGAGATTGGTGACGGTTGCCGCCTCCATCAGTTTCAACGCCGCCGCTTCATCCGCAATCCCTATCAGGGGCACGCGCAGCAGAATGTTCCTGTCCCTGTTGCTCAGCTTTACGGTCTTGTTCACGTCCATCCGGCTCCCGCTCAAACCTTTTGCCGGGTTGTCCGAAGCGATACGAAACCGGGGATGTTCCTTTTCCCTCACGCCTATCTGAAAAGAGCTCATCGCATTATCCTTCGACCGGCAATTCCCGATGCGAGGGAGATTAGCAGTTCACCTGAAAAGCGAATTGATTTCGATCAAATGGGTTTGGCGTTGTTGTGCGGGGAGCAGGGAAATGTGGAGCGAGCGGGTGCGGCCTATCTCTTCTCCCCGGCGTGGAGAAGAAGCCAGCCGCAACGCAGTCGCGACCAAGCAAACTCACCACAAAAGGAAACGCCGGGCACTGGACCCGGCGTTTTAACTTTCACTCGGCAGCGAGCGGCGGCAACCGCAATATATTGCTGCCCTTGTCACCGGATTTTTCACCGGAGCCTTTTTCCATGCCGGCGACGCGCGCTTCCAGCGAGGAGAGCGCCAGGCTGTTTTCGCGGGCGATCTCCGAGAGTTTTTCGTTGGAGAGCGACTCTTCCTCCTCTTCCTTCTTGCCGACGAAGCGGCCGAAGAGGTGGGCGAGCAGGCGCGACAGGTCATCCATGATCAGGAAGAAGGCGGGGACCACGATCAGGGACAGCACCGTGGAGACGATGATGCCACCGATCACTGCAATCGCCATCGGCGCGCGGAAGGAGCCGCCTTCGCCGACGCCAAGTGCCGAGGGCAACATGCCCGCCGACATGGCGATGGAGGTCATGATGATCGGGCGGGCGCGCTTGCGGCCGGCCTCGACCATGGCATGCACCCGTTCCATGCCGTGCCGGCGCATTTCAATGGCGAAGTCCACCAGAAGGATGGCGTTTTTCGTCACGATACCCATCAGCATCAGAATGCCGATGAGAACGGGCATCGAAAGCGCGTTCTGCGTGATGATGAGCGCCACGGCCACGCCGCCAATGGCGAGTGGCAGCGAGAACAGGATGGTGAAGGGCTGGATGATATCCTTGAACAGAAGGATAAGCACCACCAGCACCAACAGCAGGCCGAGCAGCATGGCGTTGACGAAGCCCTGCTGCATTTCGCCCTGCACCTTGGCATCACCGCTTTCGGCAAGGCGAACGCTTGCCGGCAGTTCGGTTTCCGAAACGATCCGCTTGAACTCCGCCGTAGACGTATCGAGCGCTGTGCCGAACGGTACATCGGAGCCGATGGAGACGACGCGGTTGCGGTCGTTGCGCTTGATCGAGCTTGGACCTTCCGAATAGTCAATATCGGCAACACTGTAGAGCGGCACCAGCGAACCGGATGCGGTCTTGACCTTCAGCGCGCGGATGGTGGCGAGGTCACGGCGGGTATCGATGGATGCCTGCACGCGGATCGGGATCTGCCGGTCGTCCAGCGAGATTTTCGTCAACTGTGCGTCGATGTCACCGATGGTGGCGACACGCACCGTCTGCGAAATCTGCTGCGGCGTGATTCCGAGGCGGGCGATCTCGTCCTTGCGCGGGCGGATCTGCAGTTCAGGACGGGGAAGCGCTCCCTCCGAGCTGACATTGGCAAGGATGGGCGAGGCGCGCAGGCGGCTTTCGAGAATGCCGACGGCGTCGTTCAGATCCTTCTCGTTGGACGAGAGGAAGTTGAAGCTCAGTTCGCGTTCCGCGCGGTCGTTCAGCTTGATGATGCGCACATCCGGAATGCTGTGGACCTTGGCGAAGATATCCCGCTCCACATCCCACTGCGGACGGACACGGCCCTTTTCCTCGATCTTCGGAAGATATTGGCCGACAAGCGGAAGCGAGCCGAGACCCTTGTTGACAAGGGTTTTCAGCAGCGAATGGTCGATATGCTGAAGAATGACGTTGACGGTGGCGCGGCGAAGCTCCAGATCGCCCTTGGGCGAGGCGCCGCCGAGGATGAAGACGCTTTCCACACCGTTGATATCGCGGATGGCGTGGAAGATTTCGGTCGTCGTCCGGTCTGTCTCGTCCAGCGTCGCATTGGGCGGCAGTTCCACCGAAAGCGTTACGCGCGAGGCGTCGTCCGGCGGCAGGAAGCTGCCCGGCACCTGGCTTAGAAGCATGACGGAAGCAATGAGGAAGCCGATGGCGCCGACCAGCGTCAGGTAACGCGCCCACCATTTGGAGGTGGTGGCGGAAACCATGCGCGTATAGGCTTTCATCAGCCAGCCGTCATTGTCGGCATGGTCGTCCATCGCGTCTTCGGCGCGCATCAGGTAGGCGGCCATCAAGGGCGTGATGAGACGGGCGACCGCCAGCGAGAAGAACACCGAGAAGGCGACCGTCAGACCGAACTGGATGAAGTACTGGCCGGGAATGCCGGGCATGAACGACACGGGTACGAAGACGGCGATGATGGTGAAGCTGGTGGCGATGACGGCAAGGCCGATTTCGTCTGCGGCTTCCAGCGAGGCGCGATACGGCGTCTTGCCCATCTTGATGTGGCGGGCGATGTTCTCGATTTCCACGATGGCGTCGTCCACGAGAATACCCGTGGCGAGCGTCAATGCGAGGAAGCTGACGAGGTTGAGCGAGAAGCCCATGATGTCCATGATCCAGAATGTCGGGATCGCGGAGAGCGGCAGGGCCACGGCGGCAATCAGGGTAGCGCGCCAGTTCCTGAGGAACAGCAGAACCACGATGACGGCGAGGACCGCGCCTTCGATCAGCGTATCGAGCGCTGCCGTATAGTTGCCATAGGTGAAGTAGACGGCGTCATCGACCATCTGGATCGCGACGTCGGGATGGTCCTTGCGGACCTGATCGAGGCTTTCGGCCACGGTTTTGGCGACCGAAACCTCGCTGGCGCCCTTGGAGCGGAACACCGCAAAGGTAACAGCGGGGTTGCCGTTGAAGCGCGAGAAGGACTTCTGCTCCTCATAGGTGTCCGTGACGGTGCCGAGTTCGGCGAGCTTTACGAAACGGCCATTGGAGAGCGCGATGGTGGTGTTGGCAAGCTGGGTGACATCGCGGGTGTCGCCGAGCGTGCGGATCGTCTGTTCGTTGCCGCCAACCTGGCCGCGGCCGGAGCCGAGGTCGATATTGGTGCCGCGCAGCTGGCCGTTCACTTCGCTTGCGGTGATGCCGTAGGCGTCGAGCTTTTCGGGGCTGAGCGAAACGCGCACTTCGCGGTCTGCGCCGCCATAACGGTCGACCTTGCCGATGCCGGACTTGCCCTGCAGCGAACGCTTGATGGTGTCATCCACGAACCAGGACAGTTCTTCCAGCGTCATGTTCGGCGAGGAGACGGCAAAGGTCTGGATTGCCTGGCCTTCCACGTCGATCTTGCTGACAACAGGCACTTCGATGTCGGATGGCAGATCGCTGCGGATCTTGTCGATAGCGTCCTTGACGTCCTGAACCGCCTCTTCCGTCGGCTTTTCGATGCGGAAGACGACGGTTGTCAGGGATTGTCCGTCGGTGACGGTCGACTGGATTTCGTCGACGCCGCTAATGGCGGCGACAGCGTCTTCGATCTCCTTCGTCACCTGCATCTCCAGCTCGGACGGCGAAGCGCCGCTCTGGGTCACGGTGACGGCAACGACGGGAACGTCGATATTCGGAAAACGGGTGATCGGCAGGGCGTTGAAGGCCTGGATGCCGAGGAACATCAAAAGCGCGAAGCCGAGAAGCGGCGCAATCGGGTTACGGATTGACCATGCGGAGAAGTTCATTTCATTCCCTCAGTCAGTTGGACGCAGCCGTCTGGGCTTCCACCGGTCTTATCCGGTCACCATCACGCACGAATGCTCCAGCTTTCTCGACAACCTTGTCACCAGCGGCAAGTCCGCTGACAATCTCGATGAAACCGCTGTCTTCAATGCCGGTCTCGATCTTCACCTGCTTGACGATGTCGCCTTCCACCTTGCGGGTGGTCGAGCCTTCACGCCCGGAGGTGACGGCCGAAAGCGGCAGGGCAAGCGCGTTCGTCTCTTTTACGATGATCTCAGCGCTGGCATACATCCCCGACCGTGCCGGGCTGTCCGTCGGCAGCACAACATGCACGGAACCAAGGCGCGTTGCCGGATCGACGGTCGGCGAAACGAGACGCACCTTGCCCTCAATTTTTTTGGCTCCGCCGGCAACCGTCAAGAAAGCTTTCTGGCCGGCCTTCACCCGCTGGATGTCGGTCTCGGAAAGATCGGCGACGAGCTCGATCGCGCCGTCCTTGATGATCGTGAAAAGCGGGTTTCCGGCGCCGCTGGCGATGGCGCCGACCTTGGCATTCTTGGCGGAAACGATGCCGGTGACGGGGGTTTTCACACCCGTGCGCGTCAGTTTCAGATTGATGTCGTCAATCTGCGCGTCCACGACCTTGATGTCTGCCTCTCCGGCGGAAACGGTCTGCTTGGCGGCATCAAGGCGTGCCTGCGCAACCTGGGCAGCGGCCTCGGTTTTTTCCGTCTCGGAGACGGAACCGGAACCGCTCTGGCCGAGCTTGGCGGCGCGGTCGCGCTGGCGAAGGGCATCCGCCTTGTTGGCCTCAGCCTCCAAAACCTGCGCCTTGGATTGCGCAACGGCGGCCTGCGCCTTGGCCCTGTTGGCCTCAAGCTGGCTTTTTTGCAGGAGAAGACTGTCCGAGGAAAGCACGGCCAGAACCGCATTCGCCTCGACCCTGTCGCCGATATCGACGTTCAGTTCGTCGATCGACAGTCCGTCGACCAGCGGCTGTACATAAATTTCGTCGACGGGCCTGATGGTGCCGGTGGCGATGATGCGGTCCACGAGATCGCGTGTTGCGGCGTGTGCGACGATGATGGAAGGCAGGTTCTGCTGTTTGACCGGTTCCGGCACTTCTCCCTCGGCCACGGCCGAAAATGGCAGGGCCGTTGCGGAAAGAAGAAGGAAAACAAAGCGGTTAAACGTGACTTTATGCTGCATGTGTCTTGGCTCGCGCAATATTCGATCGCATGTCCTTCAGCCTGAAGGCGTGTTTTAAAAGGTCATGCGGCAACGAATGTGAAACAAGGGATCACAATACTTCCTTCTCGATCCTCCCGATTCAAACGCCCCTCAACGCGAATCTTAAGCACCTTTGCCTCGTGCTTTTTTACAAGATCAAATTCGGCAGTCTTGTTGGCGGGGACTCTAATTGTTGTTGCTATACAAATCAATCCGCATAGCCCCGAGGGTTGATATACATTTTTGTATATCTCCGAGTGTTGTAATTCATCAAACGGGTCACCAGCGCGCAAAAAAACGCGCGGTGATGGCCGCGCGTTTCCATGTTTTCGGCTTCGACGTGACTATTTCAGCCCCGCATCGGTGATTTCAGTGGTGTAGGCGCCTGTCGGCTCCTTGGTGATGACGGGATCGGAACCGCCGCCGAGCAGCGTCTTGACGGTGCGCTCGTAATCCGCCTTGTCCAGCGCGCCCTTCGAGCCAGCGGTCAGCTTGGCGACTTCGCCCATCATGCGCTTCTGGTGCTTTTCGGTCTGGGCGCCGGAGGCGTCATTTTCAAGAACGATACCTGCTGCATCGTCAGGGTGTTCTTCCGCCCACTTCCAGCCCTTCATGGAAGCGCGGACGAATTTGACCATGTCTTGCTTGAACTTGGCGTCCTTCAGCTTGTCTTCGAGAACGTAGAGCCCGTCCTCCAGCGTTGCCACGCCTTCGTCCTCATATTTGAAGGTGACGAGTTCCTCCGGCTTGATGCCGGCGTCAATGACCTGCCAGTATTCATTATAGGTCATGGTGGAAATGCAGGCGGCCTGCTTTTGCAGCAGCGGATCGACGTTGAAACCCTGCTTGAGGACGGTGACGCCATCCGCGCCGCCGGTGGTCGGAATTTTCAGGTGCGCCATCCACGACAGGAACGGATATTCATTGCCGAAGAACCAGACGCCGAGCGTCTTGCCCTTGAAATCTTCCGGCTTGGTAATGCCGGTTTCCTTGAGGCAGGTCAGCATCATGCCTGACGTTTTGAACGGCTGGGCGATGTTGACGAGCGGCACGCCCTTTTCGCGGGTGGCGAGTGCCGATGGCATCCAGTCGACGATCACATCCGCGCCACCGCCGGCCAGAACCTGCGCAGGCGCAATATCCGGACCGCCCGGCTTGATATCGACATCGAGGCCTTCGGCTTCATAAAAGCCCTTGTCCTTGGCGACGTAATAACCGGCGAACTGTGCCTGGGTGACCCATTTCAGCTGCAGGGTGATCTTGTCGGCCGCCTGAGCCTCAAATGCGCTCAGAAGTGACGCGCCGGCAAGAAGCATGGAGGCAAGTTTCATTTTCATCGCTGTTCCCTTTTTCGTTATTTACGTTCGTCCCCCACGGACGGACGGATGCCAGAAGGTGACGGCGCGCTCGATGAGCGCCACCAGACCATAAAATCCTGAGCCTGCGAGCGCCGCCACGGCAATTTCTGCCCAGACCATATCGACATTGCTGCGGCCCATTTCCGCCGAGATGCGAAAACCCATGCCGACGATGGGCGTGCCGAAGAATTCCGCGACGATGGCGCCGATCAGCGCCAGTGTGGAATTGATCTTCAGGGCGTTGAAGATGAAGGGCCAGGCGGCGGGCAGGCGCAGTTTCAGCAATGTCTGCCCCCAGCCTGCGGCATAGGTGCGCATCAGGTCGCGTTCCATGTGGCTGGAGGCAGCAAGCCCTTGAACCGTGTTCACCAGCATCGGGAAAAACGTCATGATGACGACGACAGCCACTTTCGACTGCCAGTCGAAACCGAACCACATGACCATGATGGGAGCGATGCCGACGACCGGCAGGGCGGAGACGAAATTGCCGATGGGCAGAAGCCCGCGTTGCAGGAAAGGCGAGCGGTCGATGAGGATGGCGACGAGGAAACCTAGGCCGCAGCCGAGCACATAACCCGTCAGCACCGATTTGAGGAAGGTCTGGCGGAAATCCGCCCAGAGGATCGGTAGCGAGCCGAGAAGGCGGGCGAGGATGGCGCTCGGGGCAGGCAACAGGATGGGTGGGACGGAGAAGCCGCGCACCACACCTTCCCAAAGCGCGAGAATGGCCAGCCCGAAGAGAAGCGGTACGGCCATGCGGCTCATTCGCTTTGCCGACTGTGATGCGAAGGTGTGGCGCACCAGCCATTCGTTGGAGGCCCAGGCGGCAAGCCAGAACAGGATTGCGCCAATAAACCAGACGGGATTTGTCATGGCCGCGCTCCCATTCTCTTGAGGACGGCAGCGTGGGCGATGCCGATGATCGATACCAGAATGGCGGCCACACCGGCGGCCATGAACAGCGCTGCCCATATCTGCACGGTCTGGCCGTAATAGGAGCCGGAGAGCAGACGCGCGCCGAGACCGGCGACGGCGCCCGTCGGCAATTCGCCGACGATGGCCCCGACCAGCGCAATCGCGATGGCGATCTTCAGCGAGGTGAAGAGATAGGGCAGGGCAGACGGCCAGCGCAGCTTCCAGAAGATTTGTGCGGGCGAGGCATTATAGGTGTGCATCAGGTCCAGCTGGATGGTTTCGGGGCTTCTGAGGCCCTTCACCATGCCGACGACAATCGGGAAGAACGAGAGATAGGTGGAAATCAGCGCCTTGGGCAACAGCCCGGAAATGCCGATGGAATTCAGGACGACGATGATCATCGGCGCGACGGCAAGGATTGGAATGGTCTGGCTGGCGATGATCCACGGCATGACCGAGCGGTCCATGGCACGATTGTGGATGATGGAGACGGCAAGCAGGATGCCGAGCACCGCGCCGATGGCGAAACCGAGGAGCGTGGCCGAAAGCGTGACGCCCGCGTGATAAACGAGGCTGCGCTTGGAGGTGATCGCCTTGTTGACGGTGGTGTCCCACAGTTCCGCGATGATCTGGTGCGGGGCGGGGAGAACCGGGCGCTCCTGTGCGAAGGTTTGCGGCAGAAGCTCCATGAAGCTCGGCGTCTGGCCGGCGCGGTTTGCCTGATCGCGGACGAAGGGCATGTTGAGGTAGATGACGCAAAGGTGCCAGACGATGAGGATGGCGAGGAGGACGGTGAGGATGGGGAGGACGCGGTGGCGGAGGAGGGTCATCGGGTTGCCCTCGGTTGATGGGAGTTACCCCCCTCTGTCCTGCCGGACATCTCCCCCACCAGGGGGGAGATCCAATCGTGGATAGGTCTCGGCAATCTCCAGGCTCGAAAATTGAGAGGAGAGTGCGCCCCTTGCCGATCTCCCCCCTTGTGGGGGAGATGCCCGGCAGGGCAGAGGGGGGTAGTGCTGGCGCTGACCTCACCCCTCATAGCTATGCCCCGCCTTCAATCCCTCACGCACGCGATGCGCAATTGCCAGAAATTCCGGCGTCTCCCTGATCTCAAGCGGCCTTTCCCTTGGCAGCGTGGATTCGATGATATCCGTCACGCGGCCGGGCCGTGGTGACATCACGACGATCTTGGTCGAGAGATAAACGGCTTCCGGGATGGAATGGGTGACGAAGCAGATGGTCTTGCCGGTCGTATCCCACAGTTTCAGCAGCTGTTCGTTCAGATGGTCGCGGACGATCTCGTCCAATGCGCCGAAGGGTTCGTCCATCAACAGCAGGTCGGCATCGAAGGCCAGCGCTCGGGCGATGGAGGCGCGCTGCTGCATGCCGCCGGAAAGCTGCCATGGGTATTTCTTGCTGAAACCGCTGAGATTGACGAGATCGAGCGTGCGGTCGATGCGCTCCCTCTGTTCGGCCTTCGTATAGCCCATGATTTCGAGCGGCAGTGCAATGTTCTTTTCGATGGTCCGCCACGGATAGAGTGCGGCGGCCTGAAAGACATAGCCGTAGGACCGGTCCTTGCGGGCGTTTTCCGGCGTGGTGCCATTGACGGTGATATCGCCGGATGTGTGCTTTTCGAGATCGGCAATCACCCGCAGGAACGTGGTCTTACCGCAGCCGGAAGGGCCGATGAAGGAGACGAACTCGCCCTTGCCCACTTCCAGATCGACATTGGAAAGCGCGTGCACCGGGCCATCGCCGGTTTCGAAGGTGAGGCCGAGATTTCTGGCGGAAACGACGGAATAGGACGAGGCTTGGTTCATCGTGGCTTGTTTCCACTTTCCGTCAGGGCTGCGCGTGCCAGCGGCAGCATACGTGTTTCCGTGAGTTTGGCGATCGGCAGATTGGAGGCCGCATCCAGATCGAGCCAGCGCACCTCCTCTATCTCGGCCTGCGGGGTAACGTCGATATTCAGTTGGGCGACGAAGGCATGGGCCACGACCTCCGCCCCTGTCTCATTGGCGGCCTCCTCCCGAAAGATGCCCTCGTATCGCGCGGCATTTTCAGGAAGCGTGAGGCCGATTTCCTCGGCAAGTTCACGGTGAAGCGCCTGCTCAGGCGTTTCACCCGGATCGATCTTGCCGCCCGGCTGCATGAATTGCGTGGTGCCGCGCTTGCGCACGACAAGCATTTGCCGCCGCGCATTCAGGAGAACGGCGGCAGCGATGACGATTTCGCGTTTCGGATCGGTGCTCAAGGTCATACACCCGATGCCGGAATGCCGCTGCGTTCCACCTTGCGTGGCGCGACGAGCTCTTTCCATGTGGACAGCGCCTTGCTGACGGCGGGATAGGGATCACGGGCGACGAACGTGCCGTGACCTTCCTGCGTCTTGACCGTGCTTTCCTCGATGCTGACGATGCCGCGCGACAGGGTGAAGCGCGGCAGGCCCTTGACCTTCTGTCCTTCGAACACGTTGTAATCGATGGCCGATTGCTGGTTTTCCGCGCGGATGGTCTTTTCCCGCGCCGGGTCCCAGACGACGAGATCGGCATCGCTGCCGACGAGGATCGCGCCCTTTTTCGGATAGATGTTGAGGATTTTCGCAATGTTGGTGGAGGTGACGGCGACGAATTCGTTCATCGTCAGCCGGCCGGTCGCCACGCCATGGGTCCAGAGCAGCGGCATGCGATCTTCCAGCCCGCCGGTGCCATTGGGGATCTTGCGGAAATCACCGAGGCCGAAGCGTTTCTGGTCGGTGGTGAAGGCGCAATGGTCGGTCGCCACGCATTGCAGCGAGCCGGAGGCGAGACCCGCCCAGAGGCTATCCTGATGCTGGCGGTTGCGGAAGGGTGGCGACATGACCCGGCGGGCAGCATGGTCCCAGTCGGCATTGGCGTATTCGCTTTCATCGAGGATCAGGTGCTGGATCAGCGGTTCGCCATAAACGCGCATGCCGTTCTGACGCGCACGGCGGATGGCTTCATGTGCCTGCTCGCAGGATGTATGAACGACATAAAGCGGCGCACCGGCCATATCGGCGATGATGATGGCGCGGTTGGTGGCCTCACCTTCGACGGAGGGCGGCCGGGAATAGGCATGCGCTTCCGGGCCGACATTGCCTTCCGCCATCAGCTTTTCCTGCATCTGCGCAACGATATCGCCGTTTTCCGCATGCACGAAGGGAATGGCGCCAAGCTCGGCGCAGCGCGAGAAGGAGGCGAACATCTCGTCGTCATTCACCATCAACGCGCCCTTGTAGGCCATGAAGTGCTTGAACGAATTGATGCCCTTTTCCTGAACCACAGTCTTCATCTCGTTGAAGACCTGCTCGCCCCACCAGGTAACGGCCATGTGGAAGGAATAATCGCAGTTGGCTCGCGTTGCCTTGTTGTCCCATCTTTGCAGGGCATCGAGCAGCGACTGGCCGGGATCGGGCAGACAAAAATCCACCACCATGGTCGTGCCGCCGGCAAGGGCGGCACGCGTGCCACTCTCGAAATCATCGGCGGAATATGTGCCCATGAAGGGCATTTCCAGATGCACATGCGGATCGATGCCGCCGGGCATGACGTAACATCCCGTGGCATCGAGCACTGTGCCGCCGGTCAGATCGGGTCCGATCTCTGTGATCTTGCCGCCTTCGATTTTAACATCGGCCTTGTAGGTCAGGTCGGCGGTGACGATGGTGCCGTTCTTGATAATGGTGGCGGTCATTGCACGATCTCCGCAGTTTCCAGCACCGCATGCAGCAGCACGTCGCAGCCCGCGGCGGCCCATTCGGAGGAGATGTCTTCGGCTTCATTGTGGGAAAGACCGTCCACGCAGGGGCAGAAGATCATGGTGGAGGGTGCAACCCTTGCCGTCCAGCAAGCATCATGGCCCGCGCCGGAAATGATGTCCATATGGCTGTAGCCCAGCTTTTCGGCAGCAGCGCGCACGCGGCCCACCAGCACCGGATCGAAGGTGACGGGATCGAAATGGCCGATGGCCTCGATTGAGCAGGCGACGCCGAGTTCTTCGGCAATAACTGGCACCTCGCGTTCGAAGATGGCGCGCATGTTGTCGAGTTTCGCCTGCGAGGGGGTTCTGAGGTCGATGGTGAAAACCACCTTGCCGGGCAGCACATTGCGGGAATTGGGCGTAAAGATCATCTGGCCGACGCCGGCGACGGCGCCCGGCTGGTGGGCCATCGCCGCTTCCTGCACCTTTTCGAGGATGCGGGCGGCGGCGAGGCCGGCATTGACGCGCATGGCCATCGGCGTCGAGCCGGTATGCGCTTCCTTGCCCGTCAGCGTCACTTCCAGCCACCACAGGCCCTGACCATGGGTAACGACGCCGATCTGCTTGCCTTCCGCCTCGAGGATCGGTCCCTGTTCGATATGATATTCGAAATAGGCGTGCATCTTGCGGGCGCCCACCTCTTCCTCACCCAGCCAGCCGATGCGCTTCAGTTCGTCGCCATAGGTCTTGCCGTCGGTATCGGTGCGGCTATAGGCGTAATCGAGATCGTGAATGCCGGCGAAGACGCCGGAAGCCAGCATGGCCGGGGCAAAGCGAGCGCCTTCCTCGTTGGACCAGTTGGTAACGACAACAGGGTGTTTCGTCTTTATGTTGAGATCGTTCAGGCTTCGCACGACTTCCAGTCCAGCCAGCACGCCGAGAACGCCATCGAACTTGCCGCCGGTTGGCTGGGTGTCGAGATGGCTGCCGATATAGACCGGCAGTGCATCCGGGTCCTCGCCGGGGCGGGTGGCGAACATCGTGCCCATCTTGTCGACGCCCATCGTGAGGCCGGCCGCCTCGCACCAGCGCTTGAACAGGCTGCGGCCTTCAGCATCTTCATCCGTCAGCGTGCGGCGATTATTGCCGCCGGCAATGCCGGGGCCGATTTTCGCCATGTCCATCAGACTGTCCCACAGACGGTCGCCATTGACCGTCAAGTTCTTACCCGCTGCCATGAAGTGTCGTCCTCACCTGTTTTGTTTTTATCGAAGCAAAGCTTGTGCCGTTCCCGTTTTTGCCGGTTAAGATAACAGCCATTGCCTTGTGATGGCGATGGTGGATAAATTGACCGGCTGGTAAACATTGCAAATTCGCCATGACGTCAGCAAGGGATTTTCGTGACGAATCGCACTAATTTTGCCTAAACTGTACGCGGCGATTATTTTTTAAGCATACTGTAGCGGCAATTGCACCGAAAAGAAACACAGAGAGCAGAGTATGGCCATACCGCGCGCAGCGAAAACACAGAAGCGGACCCGCATTCAGGAAGAAAAGCAGGAAGCGATTCTTGAGGCCGCGCTGAGTGTGTTTTCCACCAACGGCTTTCGCGGTTCCACCATCGACCAGATTGCCGAGGCGGCCGGCATGTCGAAACCGAACGTACTTTATTATTTCCGCACCAAGGAGGCGATGCATCGCGCGTTGATCGAGCGGGTGCTGGATACCTGGCTGGATCCGCTCAGGGCTTTCGATGCCGAGGGCAATCCTGAAAGCGAAATCCGCTCCTATATTCGCCGCAAGCTGGAAATGTCGCGCGATTTTCCGCGCGAGAGCCGCCTGTTTGCCAATGAAATCCTGCAGGGTGCGCCCCATATCGAGGATGAGCTGAAGGGTCCGCTAAAGCAACTGGTGGATGAAAAGGCGGAGGTAATCCGTGTCTGGATCAAGGCCGGACGGATGGCGAAATGCGATCCCTATCACCTGATTTTCTCTATCTGGTCGACCACGCAGCACTATGCGGATTTCGACGTGCAGGTGCGGGCCGTGCTGGGCGACAAAAACGGTGGCGAAGGCCGGTTTGAGGATGCAGCCCGGCACCTGGAGCAGCTTTTCATGGGCGGATTGAAGATCAACAACTGATCTGGTGAGGTTATCGCGAATATGTGATCGATTCTTTATGTCAAAACATGAGGAAAATTATCACCTTTATACTTTACTCCAAAACTCATCTTTATTATGGTGCTGGCATCCCGAACGTCGGGGCATGAAAAAATCAACCGGCAGGTGAGGGAATGGCACGCAAGGAAAAGAAGAAAGCCGAACGCGGCGGCAAGCAGGGCAAGGGCGCGCCTCAACCTGAAAAGGATGTGGCCGAACAGCAGCTTTCCGGTCCGAAGAGCTTTCTTTATGTTGGCGGCCGTGACTGTCAGGTTGCCCATCTTCGCCAGATCGCCAGCAATTTCGGCGCCGAGCTTATCCATCACGATGGCGGATTGCGTGAGGCGGTCTCGCGTATCGACACTGTTCTTCCCTCCGTCGACTGCGTTTTCTGCCCGATTGACTGTATCAGCCACGATGCGTGTCTGCGGGTGAAGTCCGGTTGCAAGAAATTCGGCAAGACGTTCATTCCGCTGCGCAATGGCAGCAAATCCAGTCTGGAGCGGGCGCTGCAGACGATGAATGAACGGACCTTAAACGATGAGCGACGAGCGCAATAATTTCAAGGATGCAGAGCAGGCGGTGGCTGAGGCCTGCCACGTGGAGCTGCACAAGATGGCCGATCAGGGCGCCGATCCGGCCCTGAGGGAGATGTATGAAGTCGTCGGCGAACGCGAGCGGCGCAACCGCGCCGCAGCTGACGGCGGCAATGTGCTGGCTTTTCCCTATTTGCGCACCCGCCAGCCGGGCGAAAAACCGTTCTTCGAGATCGGTGACGCGGCTCAACGTGGCGGCAACATCCTGTCGTTTCGCTGGAAACGGCGTTGATGCCGATTTAGCCCCTCGGCTTCAAAAAAAATGCACCGGCGCAGAGCACCAGCCATCCCGCGATCATGCCGAGGCCACCCAAGGGAGCCGCGTAGGGAAACAGGCTGTGACCGGAAAAATGTCTGGTGACGAGATCACCAACAAAAACCGCCGTGCCGAAGCCAAGAATCAGCCCTGCCGGAATGGCGGTTCTGATGCGGTCCGCGCCGATATGCAGTGCCACAAGCACCGGCGCATGGGCGAGCGCCATGGCCGAGGCGTTGCCAAGCATATAGGTTTCGCCGGTATGGGTGGCGGCGGCGGCAAGCATGACGCCGGCAGCACCCAAAAGGCTGCCCAGCAGCAAAATCAAGGCGCGCAATCTTTCCGTCGTCATGGGTTATTTGCTTCCTGATTTTGCATGTGAAAGGCCAGCCGCTCCACCGGTCCCCAGATGATGTCCCGGAGCTTTGGGTTCTCGATGGTCTCATCCATCGCGCGGCGAAAGCAGAGCAGCCATTCGTCCCGCTCCGCGGGTCCGATAGGGGCCACGAAATGACGCCTGCGCAACATCGGGTGGCCGTGTTTTTCGACATAGACCGGCGGTCCGCCAAGATATCCGGTCAGATAATCGTAGAACTTGCTTTCGCTACCGGAAAGATCGGCTGGATGGATGGCGCGGCAATGCGCCGCCTCTGGCAGGGTGTCCATCAATTCGTAGAAGCGCCGGGTCAGTGCTCTGACTGTGGCATCGCCGCCGATCGCTTCATAAAGGGTAATGGTCTCGCCGCTCACATCCCGCCTCCTTGAACCCTGCGGCCCTTATCGCTTTCCGGAGCGGGAAGAGCAACAGGCAAAGACGGGATGCGACACTGGGACATTCATGGTGGCCGTCCGCTTCAGGCGTTCGGCGCCATCCACTCATCCAAAGTTGCGGATGAGATCGAGGCCCTTGCTCAGCAGCGTTTCGGCTTCGTCCTGATTGGCGGCCTCGACGTAGCAGCGCATTTCCGGAGCATTGCCGGACGGGCGGAAATGGATGGTGCTGCCGTCTGTCAGCGCCACGCGCAGGCCGTCAATGTCGCTCAGCGCCTTGACCGTGCCCACGGGGGCGAGGAAGGTTTCGAGATTATCCCGCGAGGCGCGCAGATGCGTCATCAGGGCAGCGCTTTTTTCCTGTGCGAAGTTTTCCAGACGATCCGCAGCCGCGACCGGCAGGTTATAGGCGGAGGCAATCTGCGATAGCGGCTTTTTCTGCTCGGCGGAGAGAAGCAATACGGCGAGGATGGGCAGGAAGCTGTCCCGCGTCGGCAGGGGCGATAGCGGTTTGCCGTTCAATGTGAAGGTGGAGGCTGTCAGAAGGCCGCCATTGGCCTCGAACCCCATGACGCCGTTGTTTCCTTCGGCAAGGGCCTGTGCCATGCCGGCGATCACGAAAGGCGAACCGACCCTGGTGCGGATGACCTTGAACGAACCGCTCGCCTCAATGCCGGAATTGGAGGTGACGGGGGTGACGACCACGCCGGCATCGAGAAAATTCGCCGTAATCAATCCGATCAGGTCGCCGCGCAGCGGCACGCCGTTTTCATCGGCAAGCAGGGGCCGGTCGCCGTCACCATCGGCGGAAACGATGGCATCGAGGCCGTGTTCCGGCGCCCATTTTTTGAGAAGCTCCAGCGTTTCAGGGGAGACCGCCTCGGTATCGACCGGAATGAAGGTCTCGGAACGGCCGAGCGACACGACATCGGCGCCATAGTGGGCGAGAACGTCGACGAAGAGATCGCGCGCCACCGTGCTGTGCTGGTAAACGCCGATCTTCAGGCCCGACAGCGCCTTTTCCGGCAGGAGTGCGGCATTGCGCTCATAAAAGAGCTCGGCTGCAATTGCGGAATGGTCGTCCGCCGTTTCGGCCTCGTCGTTAATCCCTTCAGCCTCGACTTCGGCTGCGAGTGCGGCGATCGCCGTTTCGTCCTGTTTGTCGATTTCGCCGTCCGGGCGGTAGAACTTGATGCCGTTGCGGTCGGCCGGAATATGCGAACCCGTTATCATCAGCGCGCCGGCCTTGAGGGAAAGTCCATAAAGCGCCAGTGCCGGTGTCGGGACCGTGCCGCAATCGAGCGGTGTGAGGCCGGCCTTTTTCAGCGCGGCGATACAGGTTGCGGAAACATCTGGGCTCGAATCGCGGAAATCGCGGGCCGCGAGAATGGGGTCGCCCGCCTTTGCCTGACCCGATGTGAGAAGGTGCCTTGCAAATGCCGTTGCGTAGACGGCCGAGGCCTTTCCTTTCAGATCGACAGACAGGCCGCGAAGGCCGCTCGTTCCAAATTTCAGGCTCATGCCAAACTCCGTTTCGATAAAATCTTTGAGGTTCAAATGGATAATACAAAAATATAACGCCCGAAAGAACCGTATCGATCCATTCAAGTCAATCATCTCTTTCATGGACGCGGCGAATAGGTGATGATGGCGGAGATGATGCGGGTAACCTAAAATTCACCCGTTATATCTAGACTTGCCGGTTAATAGTGGTTCTGGCGACGATGAAAACCATCTGTTGCAGGCCTTTTTTGTGGTTCGTTCAAGTTGGATTGGCTGATGTACAGGCTTCAAAAGGCGGGACATAAGCAGGCACGTCCGCTGGATGAAAAAGCGGCGCCCGCCGCCAGACCCCACGGTTCCCTGCTGGACGATCTGGTGGATGAGGATGAGGTTTTCGAGCGCACGGTGCTGAAAGAGCATCTTGAGCCGAAGCCGGCGGCTGCCGTTGCCGAACCCGCTCCGGCTGAAAAGCCCACAAGGCCGACCTCGCCAAGCAACAGTTTCGCGGCCACGCTGCCGGGCCTGAAATATATCGACCGGATCGGTGTGGACGAGGTACTCGGCTGGCTGCGTGCCGGGATCGTCTGGATTGTGCTTGCGATCATTCTTTGCGTCGCGGCTGCACTCGCCTACGCCTATATGACGCCGCCGCGTTACACCGCCTATACGGATATCGTCGTCAATCCCTCCAACCTGAATGTCGTCAATGACGGGGTATTTTCGCCCAACCAGCAGCGCGACACCCAGATTCTCGAAGTGGAGAGCAAGCTGCGCACCGTCACGTCGCGCAACGTGCTGGCGCGTGTGGTGGACGAGCTGAAACTGGATGAGGACCCGGAATTCATATCCCCACCGCCTCTTGCTCGGCTGAAAGCATTTTTTTCACCCAAGCCGGAAGATGGTGACAACAAGGTCGGCGCGCTTCGTTCGCTGGGCGAACGGGTTGCGGCGGAACGGGATCCGCGTTCCTTCGTGGTGACGCTTGCGGTCTGGACCAATGATCCGGACAAATCCGTGACAGTCTCGAAGGCGATGGTGAAGGCTTTCGAAAGCGAGTTGTTCCAGACGACCTCCGACAGCAGCCTGCGTATCGTTGATGATCTAAAGAAGCGGCTTGAGGAAATGCGCCAGAACGTGACGGTTGCCGAAAAGCGCGTGGCCGATTTCCGCCGCGAAAACGGCCTGCAGGAGAATAACGGCCAGCTGGTCAGCAATCTGGCGTCCGGCGAGCTGAATGCGCAGGTTCTTGCCGCGCAGCAGCGCGTCATTCAGGAGGAGTCGCGCCTCAAGCAGATGCAGGCGGCGATTGCCCAGAACCGCACCCAGAGCGACGCGATCTTCGACAGCCAGACCATGAACACCATTCGTGCGCAATACAGCACCTTGCAGCAGCAGATTGGGGCGATGACGCTGACCTATGGCGCCCGCCATCCGCGTCTGGCGACTGCCGGGGCGGAACGCGATATGCTGGAACGCGGCATTGCGGATGAGGCGCAGCGGATTTTGCTGGCGGCCAAGACCAATGTCGCCGAGGCCCGCTCCTCGCTTGATGCCCTGCGGCTGAAGGCGGTTGCGGAACGCGCCAACGTCTTCACCGACAATGAGGCGCAGGTGCGGCTGCGCGATCTGGAGCGAGACGCCAACTCAGCTGCTGCGATCTACGAGACCTATCTCAACCGATCACGGCAGATCGCCGAGCAGCAGACAATCGATTCCACCAATGTGCGGGTGATTTCGCAGCCGGTAGCGCCCAATTCCAGAAGCTGGCCGCCCGGCAAGCTGATCTTCCTGATCGCCGGTGGCGTGGGCGGTCTGTTCCTTGGTCTCGGAATTGCCATCGCACTGGGGCTTTTGGGTTTTCTGCGCCGGACAGACCACGCGGAACGCTACGCCTGAGGGCTGCGACCGCCGATTACTCCTCGGACATCAGGCCGTCATAGACTTCGAGCAGGGCGGCGGCGATGGCGGCACCCAGCGCATTACCCGCATCGCGAATGCCTGTCTCGTCGCCGTCACGGACCGAAACGGCAAGATCGGACGCCTCGTTGGCGACGATTTCCTTTGCCCGTTCGATGGCCCAAAGGCCGAAATCGCCGCGGTTGTCGATCGATATGGTTTCCATGGCCGGGACCTTTTCTGTGGTGTGGTTTCGTCGTCCCTTAACCCATCAACCGCAAAACCGGAATAGGGGGAGGAGAGGTTGGGGTGGTCACTCAACCCCCGGGCGTATAATTGTTTGATTCAAGCGTCAGATTTATAAGAATATTAATGATAGTTATTCGTAGTGTTTGAAGCCTTATACCTTAATCCTATGCGTGAATATAACAGTGAAACGATGCCTATCTTGGACACCGGACAGAATATGACAGGGAGAGATGTCCCGCATGCGGAAGGGCCTGGCACACACTGGCCGGTTGTTCCGCTTGCGGCTTTGCCCATCACCGATGCGACCATCGAAGAGACGGCGCAGGATTTTATCCTGCGGGCGGAACGTGAACGCGCGGCCGGCGCAAAGCCGTTCTATTCGACATCGGCGAACGGTCAGGTCATCGCACTCTGTCACCAAGACAAGGAATTCGAAGCCCTGCTGCGGCAGGCGGACCAGATTCATGCCGACGGCATGTCGCTGGTGATCTTTTCCCGCCAGTTCTGCGTGAGGGCGCTGCGGGAACGTGTGGCGACGACGGATCTCGTTCATGCGGTGGCCCGGAGGGCTGAGGCGACCGGCACGCGGTTCTATTTTCTCGGCGGTTCCGAAGAGGTGAACCGCGCGGCAGTCGAGGAAATGCAAAAGCTCTATCCACGGCTTGTCTTTGCCGGTCGGCGCAATGGTTATTTCAGACCCGGCGACGAGGAGGCGATCCTTGCCGATATCGTCGCATCGCAGACCGATATTCTCTGGGTGGGCTTCGGCATACCGCTGGAGCAACGTTTCGTCGCGCGCAATCTCGACAGGCTTTCCGACATTGCGGTGATCAAGACCTGCGGCGGTCTGTTCGATTTTCTCGCGGGCAAGAACAGCAGGGCGCCACAATGGATGCAGGATATGGGGCTCGAATGGCTCTACAGGGCCATGCTTGAGCCGAGGCGTCTCGGCAAGCGCTACCTGCTGACCAATCCCATCGCCATATATTCGCTGCTGAAGCATCGCTACGGGTTCGGGGCCGGCAAGGTCTGAAATCTGCGCATTCTCATTGATTCTTTACGGAATTGCCCCTGACCGTCCGGCCGGTTCACGATCGATATCATGTGAGTGGCATCTGCCGGCGCATGCAATCATCATATGGAGTCGCGCTATATGAGGTCGCTCTAACGTATCGGGGTGGAGGTGTCTTTCCGCCGAAAATCGTTGCAAGTGGGCGTAACGGCGGTACACTGAGCGGATATTACATATTTATTCGAATCAGAAATATATTGAGGACAGCGATGGTAATTACGTCCATTTCTCTTTTCGTATATGGGATTGGCACCGTTACTTCTCTTGCCATGACCTATATAGAAGGCGCCCGCCGCGACAAGGATTGGGACTTTTACCGGGTGACCGGTATCATCCTTTGTTTCTTCTGGCCGGTTCTTGTGCCGCTTCTCATTCTTGCCGCCGTTTTTTCGTCATTCACTTCCCAGAAACGGCATGTGAATGGGATATCTTTGCGCAGGGAAAAAACCCTGAGCTGAAAAACTGATATTAACTGTCGGAACGAGCCCGCGTTCAGGCCTTTTTCGCCGGCGCCTTATAGGGCGTGAGCGTAATACCGAGGCTCGCCATGACGCGGCCGATGGACATCAGCGGTGGATGCGTGGCGGGCAGCAGCGCACCGGTTTTCAGGAATGCGGAAACGGCGCGGACCAGTGACAGGCACAGGCTGACAACGTTTTTGGCGGCAAGTAGCAGCCCGGCCTTCAGGCCGGGGCGTCGGGCGCGGTCGATGCTGTAATTGATGATGCCGGTTCGGAGCGAGCGCTCCATGATCCAGCGCGGCGCCATGCGGTTTTCCGGCACATATTCGATGATGAGGGCTTGAGCGTTCCAGGCGAATTTGAAACCCGCCTTTCGGCAACGGGTGAAGAAATCCATGTCGCCGCCGCCAAGGAAGTTGAACCGTACATCGAATTCCGGCTTTTCCAGCGTTTCGAAAACCCGCCTCGAGATCAGGCAATTGCCAGACCCATGGATTTGATCGACTACGCCGGTGGGCGCCTCGATGGAGCCGAACAGCGGGTGTGCCAGAACCGCCTTGGGTGCGGGCGCATCGAATTCGCGATCGACCGGCCCGCCGACGATATCGACGCCGAAGGATTTTGCGGCAGAGACCATTTCAGCGAGCCAGACGGGCGAGGCCGCTTCGTCGTCATCGATCATCAGAAACCACTGCGCGGATGGATAGCTCTGCCGCGCCGTGCGGAATGCCGTGTTGATGGCGTAACAATTGCCCTGCGTCGGCTCAACCAGCGTCTGGCCCATCATTCCGCTCTCGGCAAAAAAAGCGCGCGCGACGGCCAGCCCCGCCTGGCCCACCCCGTCATTATCGACGACGACGATGGCGAAGGGGAAATCGACCTTCTGGGCTGCCAGCGAGTTCAGCGTTTTCTGCAAACCTGCAGGCCTGCGGAAACTCGGAATGCACACCACCGCTTCCGGCATGATTTCGGACATGGACACTCCTAAATTCCGGCAAGGGCTGCGGCGGAAAACACGACGGCGCGCAGGCTTTGGCGCGGGCGATTGACAAACGTATCGGCAAGCGCCGAAAAGGCCTCGCGATAGCGCCGGGCGCGAAAGGCCTGAGCCACGGTATAGGCATTCATGTGATTTTCGGATTTGCGGCGAAGCCTGCGCAATTCCTGCGGCGCAATGGCGGCGACGATGGCGGGATCGGAAAACACCGCTTCGATCGCCGGTTCGCAATCCCGGAAGGTCAGAAGGCGGTTCATCATCACGCTTGTCCGGTGCACCCGGTAATCCAGCACGTGGCGGCCGGGCAGATAGGCGAAACGGCCGGAGGCAGCCAGCCGGCACCAGCCATACCAGTCTTCCGCATAACGCAATGTCTCGTCGAAACCGCCAAAATCCTGAAAGATGCGGGTTTTGACCAGCATGATGCCGCCATTGACGATGAAGTTTCCGCCCAAAAGCGGCTGGAGGATGAAACCATCAGGTTTTTCCCGCCGTCTGATGAGGTTGCGCCGTCCGATCTTGGCGCCATTCTCGTCAATGCGCTCATAATCACCGTAGACGGCAACGACATCCGGTCCGGAGATGCCGGCGCATAGGGCGGCGATCGCGCCCGGCTTCACGCGGTCGTCGGCATCGAGAAACATCGTCCATTCACCGCGCGCCTGCGACAGGCCGAAATTGCGCACGGCGGAAACGCCCTGCCGTCCCTGCGGCCGGGCCAGCAGTTTTACGCGGGGATCGGCGAAACTTTGCACCTTTTGCGCCGTTGTGTCGGTGGAGCCGTCATCGACGACGAGCACTTCGCAAACGGTTTTCCCCTGAGACAACACGCTTTCGATCGCTTCCACGATGTAACGCTCGCCGTTGCGAACGGGAATGACAATCGAGACGGAAACCAATATTTTTACTCCATCAGGGGCGGGTCAATAATTCTCACACTGAAGTTACTACCGGATTAAGCCGGCTTGCGCCAATTGTGACGTGGTATAGCGTCAGTTAACCTTGCAAATCTTTAATATCCTTTTGGCATGATCAAGATGTTATGTTTTGAGAATTAGAGCGTCGTGCGGCCATTGGGACGCATCAATGACGTTCTGACAGTTGTGATATGCGCATCGTCCCTGTCGAAAATCGCTTTCGATTTTCAGGCCGATGCGCCGGGGTTGTGGAGGCGGGCGAATGCGGATCGGGCGGCGGAATTTTCTGGGTGGTGCTGCAAGCGCGGGCCTGTTGCATGCCATGGCAGGGCAGGGCGTTGCCGCTACCAGGAAAACGTCGACAAAGATTGCCCCTTACGGTGCGGCCATCTATCTGCCGGACCTTACCGCCGATAGCCGCATCGGCGAAGCGGTGGTCAAATATTGCTCGCGCATCACCCCAGTCACAGAGATGAAATGGGAGGTCATGCGGCCTTCGGCAGACGTTTTCGATTTTGCCGCTGCCGATGCGCTTGCGAACTTCGCGCGCCAGAACAAACTCACCATGCATGGTCATCCGCTTATCTGGTACGCTTCCAACGCGCCCTGGCTTGCCAGCATCGGCAGCGGCGCGAAGGTCGAGAAGTTGATGGAAACCCACATCGTCAAGGTGATGGAACGGTACAAGGACGTGATACACAGCTGGGATGTGGTCAATGAACCTATCCCCGACGTGCCCGGCAATGTGCGCTCGCGCCGCGACGCCTGGTATTATGGCGCAGGCCCGGACGCCATCAAAAAGGCCTTTGACATCGCCCATTCCGTCGATCCGAAGGCCCAGCTCGTCCTCAACGAATATGATGTGGAATTTGCGGTCGAGAAATCGCCGGCCAAGCGCGCGGCCTTCCGCAATCTCATTCTCGAGTTGCTAGAGAAAGGCGCTCCGATCAACGCTATCGGCCTGCAGGGGCATCTGCGCGGTGGCTGGCCCATTGCGAAAGACGAGCTTGCCGCCTTTACCAAGGAAATGCGCAGTTATGGTCTTGCCGTTCTGGTGACGGAACTGGATGCGATGGACCAGACGCTTCCCGCCCCGGAAGCCGAGCGCGACATGCTGATAAACGGTCAGGTCCGCGATTTTCTCGAAGCGGCGTGCGAAGGCGGCCCGCTTTCCTCCATCACCACATGGGGCATTTCGGACCAATATACCTGGATCCGCTGGGCCTATCCCCGCCGGGATGGCACCGCGAACCGGCCGCTGCCGCTCGACTGGAGCTTCAACGAAAAACCCATGATGGCTGTCATCAATGAATTCCGGAACCGTGGTGCGTAATTATGACTGCTGAAATGCCGCTTCCTCCCGTACAAAAGGCGCTGCAAATCAATCTGCATCCCTTCGACGCACCGCATGCGGCCCTGACCGTTCCGCATCAGCTGCGGGTCTGGGGCGGGCAGGTGGACCGTATTCTCCTGACGGTGGATACCGGCCAGGTTGGAGCCGGCCGCTACAAGGGCAACGGTTTCGAGGCCGCCAGCAAACGCCTGTTTGACATGCTGGAGGAAATGCAGGCCAACTATCCGCATCTGTATGTGGATATTGCCGACTATAGCGATGCGGCGCGCAGTGCGGTGGCGGAGACGTTCTTTTCGCGCTCGCCGGTTCCTTATCCCGCCAAGGCTTTCGACGGCGGGCCTTTCCATGTTTATTTCCACGGGTTGAAACGTGCCAACGCCCGTTATGTGCTGCATATGGACAGCGACATGATGTTTGGCGGCGGCAGCCAGAGCTGGTTCAACGAAGCCATTGCGCTGCAGAAGGCCAACCCGGACGCGCTCTGCATCACGCCGTTTTCCGGGCCGCCCACCGTGCGCGGCGATCTCGATATCTCCCGCCATGTCGGCATGCCGGGGGTGAAGAACATTCCCGAACCGCGCAAGCTGCCGAGCCGCGTTCCCACATGGCGGTTCGCGACCGTTTCCACCCGCCTGTTCATGATCGACATGGACCGTTTCGCCAAGCGTATCGGCTCGCTCGAACTGCTGAGACCCGACGTCAAACGGCGCATCCGCTCCTATGCCTATAATCAGCAACCGGTCTCAATGCCTGCCGAAGAGGTGCTGAGCGACAATATGATGCGCATCGGCGTATACCGGCTTGATTTTCTCGGCACGGGCAAGGGCATGTATTCGCTGCATCCGCCCTATCGCTCGCCCGAGTTTTACGCGGCGCTGGGCTCCATCGTCGAGCGCATCGAAAAGGGTGACGTTCCCGAAGGCCAGCTCGGAGATTTCGATATCAACGGATCGATGGTGGACTGGTCGAGCGCCCTTGCGGCCAAGACGCGCTCCAAACGTTACGCGAAGGCGCTGCGTCACCTGATTTCAGCGAATGTCCAGCGCTTCACTGGGGCATAGAAGGCTCGGCATTTTCTTCACAACCGGCGCAAGTGCCTTAGAAATCTGTGATGAGCTTGCTCCAGCTTTCCGAGCTTAGCCCGCCAATATAGATATCGCCGGCAAGCGCCCGATCCCGGAGGGCTTCATCCCGGGTGGCCATGCAGAAATAACCGCGATGATGGAAGGTCACGTGGTTCTGACGGTAGAGCGCGTTCATGAGAAACGGTTGCGACATGCCGGTGACATGGGCATAGTTTTCATCATCGAAATGGCGGAACAGCGCACCGAGCACGTCGTTTTCGCGACCGGCATCGCAGACGAGGTTCAGCACATAGGCGGTCCGTCCCGCCTGTCCGAAAAACAGGGCAGCGCCGATGATGCGGCCTTCGGCATTTTCGATCGCCAGGCTGCTCAATTCACCAAGGGTGCCGTTGGTTTTACTCATTTCGATCAGCCAGTGGAATTCCTCGTGGGACCATTCCGGGCGGACGGAAAAACGCTCGATCATTTTCAGCGCGTTGCGTCGGAACGTCTCGAAATCCACCGGTCTGACCGTGGTGCCGGCAACTTCATTGGGCCTTATGCCCTTTTTCCACGATCGCAGGATACGGTCCACAAATCCAAGTGCCATAAGTCCGGGCCTGGATTTGACTACTTGCGAACGGCGCGGCATGCGCAGGGCAATCGCGCTGAAAGGCTTGAGCGCCTTGTGCCATTGCAGGCTTTCCATCGGCAACATGCTGCCGCCGATCGCAAGCCAATGATCGGCGCTGACGGGGGAGGCCGTGTCCGAAAACAGCATATCGTGTTTCGTCGCGCGCATGCTGCGGGACAGGCGCGCGGCGCCGAGCGCGCCGAGTTTTCCTTTCGACGCGAAAGCACATAACAACCTTGCGGTAATGGGTTTTCCGTTCGCGACAAACCGCATGGGGACGGCAAGGATAACGCTGGTAACCCCGCTCTCTCCAGCATCGTAGACAACGCTGCCATATTCGGGATCAAACACAGGACTGCTGAAAAACAATGTTTCGACGTAAGCGCCGAAGTCGAAGTTTCTATCAAGCCCGGTCTTTTTGAACGCGCTGTTGAGCACAACCTCGACAGCCGGAAGATCGTCCCTGCGCATGGGTCGAACGCCGGGCGCAGCTGGCTGAACCGGGCGTTGTGTCGCCCCTTCGTTGTTGCTATCGTCCATATTGGTGTGTATCGGAACGTCCACCGTCGGTTTCCAGCTATTTACGCGTTTATGAAATCAACAAGCCAAAGATATATCCAGAGTTGTTAATATACGTTAAACAGAATTTCGGATCATCACCCCAGTATATCCTTAACGTAGCGAAATATCTCTGTCGTCAAATAGATATAAGCAACCTGCACGAGGGCGTATGTCTAGCCAATGATAGGGAAATCAGCAACTTAAATTTGACAGATGAAGTTTGATATGGTCAAGATTCTACCCTTATCCATATGTTGACTTCGAAAATCAGGTTCCGTTTCAATTTCCCGGGCTTCATTCCTCGATAATGGAATTACTATTCCTCCGTGTATTATGGATAACTAAAAAATAGGGTTTTGACGGGATATTCATTTTACCGAGACGAAGCATCGGGTACGATGTGAGAACGTATGGAAAAAGGTAGAGAAAATTACCTGATGGATGCAGCGCATGATGAGCAGGCGAGTGTCGCCTGGCGGAATGCACTGTTTTATGTGACGTTCTTTTATTTCACGGTCGGCTTCTCGCCCTATATCTCGCTTTCCTCGACCTATCTGGGGTCCGCCATGGCGGCCGGGTCCAACCTCCTCAACCAGCTCACCGCGATCATCCTGCTCATCAGTTTCGTGGCGTTCATGGCAAAGGAGCGGTCGTCTTCCATCGTCTTTACGCCGCGTTTGCTGATGCTCGCGATCTTCGGCTGGTATATCTTCACCTCGGTGGTGGGCGGCGCGCCGGTGTTTTCGCTGCGGCGGCTTGCCATGTGCGCCATCATCTGCGTGCTCGCCAGCTGCTTCCTGCAATTGCCGCGCACCGAGCGGCATTTCACCACGCTGCTTGCCACATGCGTGCTGATCATCCTGTTCCTCTGTTATTTCGGCGTTGCTGTCCTGCCGTCGCGGTCGATCCATCAGGCAAGCGATGCGCTGGAGCCGCTCCTTGCAGGCAACTGGCGCGGGGTCTTCCGTCACAAGAACGAGGCAGCCTCGATCATGGCGGTGCTAATGATCGTCGGGATTTATCTGTGCAAGCGCTGGTCCCTTATCGGCGGCCTCGCGGTTCTGTTGCTGTCGTTGATCTTTCTCGTCAAGTCGGGTGGCAAGACCGCGCTCGGCCTGATGCCGATTATCATCGCCACGGGCTGGTTCATCGTGGGCTGGCCCAGATGGCGTTACGCTGTTGTAACCGTGCTTCTGGGAACCTTCGCCGTGGTGATCGTCGGCACGACCGTTGATCCGGTCTTTTCACAGATGCTGACGAAACTGGGGATCGACGCCAGTTTCACCGGCAGAACCGATATCTGGACCGTCTCGATAGATTATATCCGCCAAAGCCCGATCGTCGGATACGGCTACCAGGCCTTCTGGCGCAGCGACACCCTGATGACGAGCTTCACCGAGAACAATACCTGGGCAACGACGGCGCCGGATTCCCACAATGGCTATTTCGACCTTGTGCTTGGCGGCGGCGTGCCAGGTCTTATTCTGGTGCTGACGTGGATTTGTCTGATGCCGCTTCGCGATCTCGGCAAGATGGATGAGGCCACGCGCAAAAGCCCGCTGACGAAGCTCTTTGTCGGCGTCTGGCTTTATGTCCTGCTCTACGGCTTTCTCGAAACGATGTTCTTCCTCAGTACCGGTTTCGTCTGGTTTTTCCTCGTCGTTGCCGTGATGGGCCTGCGTTTGCAGGCGAATGCCAGCCTTGTCGAGGATGAGGCGCAGACGGAACCGCAATTGGCCCTGACTGGCAGTAACGCGGCCAGCGTGGCGAGGCGCATCAGGGGCAAATCGCGCAGATCGTTGCTCGCAGATGATATTTTGAAATGATTTTTCGTTTCAAATGTGTAAAAGAGCCTGATATTGCGCGCGTTTGCAGCGGGTTTCGCTAAACATGCGTGGCTTAAGTCTTTGTTGTTATGCATGTCCTGTCGCAAAACCGCTCCGCATTTTGCTCGACACGCAATGAACCGGATCGGCAAGGTCAATAAATGGCAGATACAGGCGCCTGTGCGCTCGAAGCGGATGACATCCACAAGAGCTTCGGCACACACGAAGTTTTGAAGGGCGTTTCGCTGAAGGCCCACAAAGGCGATGTCATATCGATCATCGGCTCGTCCGGTTCCGGCAAGAGTACCTTCCTGCGCTGCATCAACTTTCTCGAAACGCCGGATCGCGGCCGGGTCATCGTCAATGGCGAGGAGATCGCCATGAAGATTGGCAGGGACGGCAAGGCTGTGCCGAAAAGCTGGCGGCAAGTGGAAAAGCTGCGGACAGGGCTTGGCATGGTGTTCCAGAATTTCAATCTCTGGGCCCACCGCACCGTTCTGGAAAATGTCATCGAAGCGCCTGGTCACGTTCTCGGCGTCAAGCGGCAGGAGGCGGTGGAAAAGGCCGAAGCCCTGCTGAACAAGGTTGGCCTTTACGACAAGAAAAATGCCTATCCGGCGTTCCTCTCCGGCGGGCAGCAGCAGCGCGCCGCGATTGCGCGCGCGCTCTGCGTGGAGCCGGCGGTGATGCTGTTCGACGAACCCACCTCGGCGCTCGATCCGGAACTTGTGGGCGAGGTGCTGAAGGTCATCCGCGATCTGGCCGAGGAAGGCCGCACCATGCTGCTCGTTACTCACGAGATGCGCTTTGCGCGCGATGTTTCCACCGAGGTGATGTTTCTGCATCAGGGCCGTGTGGAGGAAGCGGGGCCACCGGCGCAGGTGTTCGGCAATCCCGTAAGCGCCCGTTGCAGGGAATTTACCGGCGCGCTGGCGTGATGGCCGCTTCGCTTCGCCGTTTGTTTTAACAGGAGAGACTTTAAATGAAATTCTTCGCCACGCTGCTTGCCGGAACAGCATTTGCGGTTTCCGCCTTCACCGCCAGCGCCGATGTCCGGTTTGGCATCATGAACGAATCCTACCCACCCTTCTTCGCCAAGGATGCCAGCGGCAAGTGGCAGGGCTGGGAAATCGATCTCATGGACGCCGTCTGCGCGGAAATGAAGGAAAAATGCTCGATCGTCGAGCTTTCCTGGGATGGCCTCATCCCGGCGCTGCAGACGAAGAAGTTCGATGTTATCTGGTCATCCATGTCCAACACGGAAGAACGCGAGAAGGTCATCGATTTCACTAACAAATATTACAACACGCCGAGCAAGCTGATCGGCGCCAAGGATGGCAAGCCGGGTGCGGCGCCGGAAGACGTCAAGGGCAAGACTATCGGTATTCAGGTCGCGACCATCCAGTCCGAATATTACAAGAAATATTTCGCTGATGTCGCTGACGAAAAGACCTATCAGACGCTGGACGAGGCGTTTCAGGATCTCGCAGCCGGCCGTATCGACTATGTGTTCGGCGACTCGCTCGTTCTCGATGCCTTCGTGAAGAGCGATGCCGGCAAGGATTGCTGCGCCGACATGGGCAACGTTGCGGATGACAAGGAAATCCTCGGCCTTGGCGTTTCCGGCGGCCTGCGCAAGGACGACACCGAACTCAAGAACAAGCTGAACGCTGCTCTCGCCGCCGTTCGCGCCAGCGGGAAGTATGACGAGATCACCAAGAAATACTTCAGCTTCGATATCTACGGTAAGTAATTTCTCCTGACCGGTCACATAAATGGCAAGCCTTGAAACCACGCTGCAACTGCTGTCACCCTATCCTCCGGGATGGGGCGGCACCCTTTTGAAGGGTGCGGCGTCGACGCTTGCCATTTCCGCCGGTGCCTATCTGATCGGCATCGTCATCGGGCTTGCCGGTGCACTTGGCAAGCTCTCCGGCAACAGGCCGCTTGGCCTTCTGCTCAATCTCTACACGACGGCAATCCGCGCCGTTCCCGAACTGATCCTCATCGTCGGGCTTTATTACGCCGGCACTGATGGCCTGAACCGGCTGCTACAACTGGCAGGCCTGCCGCCTCTGGAAGTCAACGGTTTCGTTGCCGCTGTTGCGGTTCTGGGTTTCGTCCAGGGTGCCTATATGACCGAGGTGCTGCGCGGTGCGATCCTTGCCATTCCGAACGGGCAGATCGAGGCGGCGCGCGCCTTCGGCATGTCGCCGGCCTTGCGTTTCCGCCGTGTGGTCTTGCCGGCACTGTTGCCGAACGCCCTGCCGGGCCTTGCCAATCTCTGGCTTGCGGTAACGAAGGATAGCGCGCTGGTGGCGGTTGTCGGTTATCAGGAGCTGGCGCTTGCGACACGGCTGGCGGGCGCCAGCACCAAGCAATATTTCCTGTTCTTTCTTGCCGCAGCCCTCCTTTACCTTGCCATTACGCTGGTTTCCAACCTCGTCTTTTCGCTGCTGGAGCGCCGTGTGCGGCGCGGCCAGCCGGCGTTGGCATAAAGGGGAAGCTGCATGGATTTTTCATGGATCGCCAAATATTGGCCGCTGCTTCTGTCCGGTGCCTGGCAAACGCTTGCGCTGCTCGTCATCTCCGTCAGCATTGGTTTTCTTCTCGCTATCGGGCTTGCCTTCGCGCAGGTTAGCGGCGGGCGGGTGACAAAAATTCTGGCGCGCGCCTATTGCACCTTCTTTCGCGGCACACCGCTTCTGATCCAGCTCTGGCTGCTCTATTATGGCGTCGGCTCGTTTCTGCCGATGATCCCCGGCTTACGTCAGAGTTTCATGTGGCCGGTGCTGCGCGAGGGCTTCTTTTTCGCCGCCGTCAGCTTCACACTGAATTACGCGGCCTATGAGGCCGAGGTTCTGCGCGGCGCGTTGCTGGCTGTGCCAAAGGGTGAGCTGGAGGCGGGCCGGGCTTTCGGCATGGGCCGTTTCACCCTTATTCGCCGCATCTGGCTGCCGCGCGCCATCCGCATCGCGCTGCCGACAATTGCGGGCGAGGTGGTGATGCAGCTCAAAGCCACGCCGCTTGCCTTTACCGTGACGGTGATGGACCTCTATGCCGTGGCCTATAAGGTGCGGCAGGACACGCTGCTCGTCTATGAGCCGCTGATCGTCGTCACCGTCTTCTATCTCATTCTCACCGCCATAATTGCCCGCTGTTTCGGTCTCATCGAACAGCAGGTGCCGGTCCGGCGGTAAACCGTTCAAGGAGCATGAACATGGGCACTATCCGTATTCTCGACGGCGGCATGAGCCGCGAATTGCAGCGGCTCGGCGCCGAGCTGAAACAGCCGGAATGGTCGGCGCTGGCGCTCATCAATTCACCTGATATCGTGCGGCAGGTGCATCAGGAATTCATCGAGGCCGGTGCCGATGTCGTCACCACCAATTCCTATGCGCTGGTGCCGTTCCATATCGGCGAGGAGCGTTTCCAGAAGGATGGCGCATCGCTGATCGCCCTTTCCGGCAGGCTGGCACGCGAGGCTGCGGATGCCTCCGGCCGCGACGTGCTGGTGGCCGGTTCGCTGCCGCCGATCTTCGGCTCCTATGAGCCGCAGAATTTCGATGCCACGAGGGTGCAGGACTATCTGAAGGTGCTGGTCGACAATCTCGCTCCTTCTGTAGATGTCTGGCTGGGTGAGACGCTGAGCCTGATCGCCGAAGGCGAAGCGGTGCGGGAAGCCGTGGCCGCAACCGGCAAACCGTTCTGGATTTCCTTCACGTTGAACGACGATGCGGCTGCGACAGGCGGTGGCGAGCCTGCGCTGCGCTCTGGTGAAACGGTAAAGGCGGCGGCCGAATGGGCGGCGCAATCTGGTGCTGCCGCCCTTCTGTTCAATTGCAGCAAGCCGGAAATCATGAAAGCCGCCGTGGAAACGGCATCCGCTGTCTTTGCGGAAAAGGGCGTTTCGCTTGAGATCGGCGTTTATGCCAATGCCTTCGAAGGTGAACAGGGCGATTCCGCCGCCAATGAAGGTCTGCACGGCACGCGCACCGACCTGACCGACGATGTATATTCGCGGTTCGCCTGCTCCTGGGCGGATGCCGGCGCAACCATGATCGGCGGCTGCTGCGGCATTGGCGCTGCCCATATCCACACCGTTGCAACGGCATTGCGGCGCGCGGCCGCCTGAAGTCTTCGACAGGCTCCCAGCGACATTGAGTTGAAAGCGGCAGGCTCAACGCCTGCCGCTTTTTTTCGTTGCGGCCATTGACCTCAACTATAGTTGAGGAATTATCAGGGAGTGGAACATTACTGAAGGACGTTCCATGAGCGATAATACACTCTCCATCCGAATCATTTTTGGCAGTGCCCGCAATCCGCGGTTCTGCGATGTCATTGGCAAATGGCTGCAGGAGCAACTCGGCGCATTGCCGGGGATCGAGTTTGCGGTGCTCGACCCGCGCGAACTTGATCTGCCGCAGGGCCACACGCCCGACCGCGCCTCCGTGCGGCAACTTCGTGAAAGCCTTGATGCCGCCGATGCCTTCATCGTCGTCACACCGGAATATAATCGCAGCTACCCCGGCGCGCTGAAGGTCCTGATCGATTCCGCCTATGACGAATGGGGCGCCAAGCCGGTGGCCTTCGTTTCCTATGGCGGGATTTCCGGCGGCCTGCGCGCTGTCGAGCAGCTTCGCCCCGTGTTTGCGGAACTGCATGCCACGACGATCCGCGATGTCGTCAGCTTTGCAAATCCCTGGGACCGTGTCGATGCCGCCGGGCAGTTCGACCCCGGAGCGCCAGCGGCAAGCGCGCTGGAAACGATGATGGGCAAGCTGGGCTGGTGGGCGCATGCGTTGAATAAGGCGCGTTCCGCAACACCCTACAAAGGGGCTTGAGAATGACTGACAATTCCCCGTCGCTGAAACTCACGCTTCTGTTCGTCGCCACACTCACCATCATGGCCGGAACCACGGTTGCGCCCTCGCTGCCCGCCATCGAACAGAGCTTCCTGTCGACGCCGAATGTCGAGATCATGAGCCGCATGGTGCTGACGTTACCATCGGTTTTCGTGGCTCTTTGCGCGCCGGTCGCCGGCGTGCTGGCGGATCGGTTCGGCCGCAAGCGGCTGCTGCTCGGCGCGATCCTGCTTTACAGCCTTTCCGGCATGTCCGGGCTTTTTGCCGATAGTCTTGCGGGCCTGCTCGTTGGCCGGGCCTTTCTGGGGTTTGCGATCGGCGGCATCATGACGATCGGCACGGCGCTGGTGGGCGATTATTTCGAAGGCCCGGCGCGGGAGCGTTATCTCGGCCTGCAACAGGCCTTCACCCAGCTTGGCGGTGTCGTTTTCGTGGTGGCGGGAGGCTTGCTGGCGGATGTTCACTGGCGCGCGCCCTTCGCGGTCTATGCCGTGGCGCTGCTCATTCTGCCGGCGGCACTGTTGTTTTTGCGGGAGCCGGCAAGAAACAATATCCACGTTAAAAACGGCGGCGAACAGGCTTTTGCGGTCAACTGGTTTCTGGTGGCCGTGCTGGCACTGGCGGTATTTCTCGTCAACGCCCTGTTTTACACCATCCCCTCGCAATTGCCGTTTTTCCTGCGGGAGCTTGGGCTGTTTTCCGGCAGCGTTGCCGGATACGCCATCGGCATCTTCAATCTGGCGGGCGCGCTGATGGCGCTCAACTTCGGTCGGTTGGGGGCGCGGATTGGCGTGACCGTTATTCTGGCGGTCGGGCTGGTGTTGATGGCAACGGGTTTTGCGCTGCTTGCCGCGGCATACGGGTTGGTTTCCATGCTTTCGGCGCTTGCGGTGGTGGGCCTTGGCCTCGGTGCTGTGATGCCGGCTATTATGTCCACGACGATCATGCTTGCGCCGCTGCGGTTGCGCGGGCGTATTGCCGGCGTCGTTACGGCATCGATGTTTCTCGGGCATTTCATATCGCCGCTGGCAAGCCAGCCTTGGATCGCCCGGTTCGGTTTTGCCGTGACCTATCGCGATATTTCCACGGCGTTCACCGTCATGGCCGGTCTTGCCGTCATGGCTTCCATAATTCAGCGATGGGCGACGGTGCGAAAGCCACGGTCTTTTGCCCGGGGTGGATGACACGCTCTCTTTGACGTTGTCACTGATCGATGGGGACGGGGGCAACAGCCCTCGTCAATGTTTTGCCGACTGACATTCCCTGTAGCCGGCATGAATATTGTAAGAAAACTAACGAAGCGCGGCTGTGAGACGATCAGCCGTTTTCCGTTCTTTTCCCTCGAAATGTGGCCCGGGGTTTCCGCTTGCTGGCGGACGTGTGCCGCCCGCATAATGGTGACCTGTGTGCATTTGCGCGTTAAATGCGTAAAATGTAGCGCTAGGCATCAGCGTAAACCGGCGCTCATAGAAATCATTACGCTTTCCGGGTCGGTCGACCACCGAAACGTACACTGGGCGTGGCAACAACGTGCACCGGACGCCCTCTGCTTGGCAACAGCGTAAACTGAGCATTCTGATGGCGTCTTGCGGCAGAATCGCGCCTGAAGGCAATCATGCGGGCAAGGGATTGCGCAGGGCTGGTGATTGCTTCTCAGTGGAGTCCGCGATAGTGCGACCGCTGACACACCCTGGCATCCTGGAGCCCTCAGAGGGCAAAGTCAGAACTCAGCTTATATTGAAGTTGAAACCCCATTAAACCTGCCAGTTGACCGTTTGACTTTGCCCATCATTTGAAACAACCTGGGGGAATATTTTAGAGGCATGGGACTCAACCTTTGTGACGTCCTGGCTGACACCCGTAGCGCATTGGTGTTGCTTCGAGTGCCGCCGGCGATGATCCTTGGTTCATGACGTACGGGGTGATCGAATTGCGGGGTAGGAAACAGGTTGAGCTGCCGATGCTTGCGGTGGCAAAAGCAGCCGCGCGCGCATTGTCGAGAGCCATCTCCCCGGAGAGTGATCTCGGCAAAGTCTGCCTTGATCTTCGATCTTACGAAATCCAAGAGGTCACCACTCTTTGCGATTGTCTGTCGAAGTTGGGGGTTAGTGAGCGCAACTACTGGATTGGAACGCTCTACACTCTAATGATCTCCACAGAGATGCGCCGTGCGCAGGCGACGTATTTCACACGTCCCGATCTCGCGGATGCTGTCATCGACCTTGCAATTGACCACGGATTCAATCTTCGTAGCCACTCGGTACTCGATCCAGCGGCTGGCGGCGCCGCTTTCCTTTCCTTGATCGCCCAGAGAATGCGAGCCGAGAATTTCGAGCCGTCCGACATCGCAGAGAGGCTGAACGGAGTGGAGGTCGACCCGTGCCTTGCTGAGATGTCCGAATACCTGATCGCCGAGCAGCTTGAAGGATTCAGGGCCAGAAAGATCGTTTTAACGGGGGACAGCCTGCGAAAAGAGTTCGCCGCCACCCACGATCTCGTAATTGCGAATCCGCCTTATGGTCGAATCACGCCCAAAGACCTGGATAATGACCGCTGGACGCAGGTGGCACATAGTGGTCACATCAACAAATATGCCGTTTTCACCGAGATCTGCTTTCGGGCGACGAAGTCGGGTGGTCTCGTCGCGCTAGTTATTCCATCGAGCTTCAAGGGCGGTCCTTTCTATGATCGGATGCGTTCCTTCATAGCCAATCAGGGTGAAATCCTGGTGTTAGGCAACGTCGTGAGCCGGGAAGATGTTTTCGCAGACGTCACGCAGGATATTAGTGTTCTTCTTGTGCGGAAGGGCGTCGCGCACCAGCCTTCTGCCCATGTGAAGTTTCCATCCTTTGTCGCCGGGGGCATTGCGCGTCCAGTTCCTGGCGGGCCGCTGCCCCCCGACCTTTCTTCGCCTTGGCTGGCTCCGTGGGATTCGAGAAGAGATAGAGGCGGAGCTACGATCGCCACATATGGGGCGACCGCGAAGGCAGGTTATTTCGTCTGGAACCGGTCAAAGGAGAGATTCTGCGATCCTGCAAGTCCAGGGGCATTCCCACTGATTTGGGCGAAGAATGTCAAACCTGGAAGAGCATGTAAGCCTCGCAATAGGAAGGACAACGGCACCGACTTCGTTCTTGTCCCTGAGGGAAGTTCGGCCATCGTCACGGGACCCGCAATCATATTGCAGCGAACAACCAACAGCAGTCAGCCCAGGCGGCTCGTTGCAGCCACGGTCGATCGTACTTCCACCGCGTTGAAAGGATTCGTCAGCGAGAACCATACAATCGTGATAACCGGATCCTGTGAGCAAGACCTCTCGCTTCTTGCAATGCTGCTGAATACCAAAGCCGTCGACGAGCGTTACCGCGCGGTATCGGGCACTGCTACAGTATCGGTGAAACTGCTTCGTGACCTCGATCTTCCGTGTCCTCAATCCTTTCGTGCAGCGTTGAACGAGGGCCATGATGCTGAAGAGGCCGCTGTCATCGCATACCGTGGTCACAGCAGACTGGCGGAGGCGTCGTGATGAGAGGTGATCGCAGAGATTTCGGTCGTGCGCCCGGTACGTCGCTATCCGAACGCCTCCGCCAGCAGCAGGATCAGGCTCGCCGCCGCGCCGAACTTCTATCCGCCCGCACAGCCAAGGCTGCATCGCCGACGGCCGACGCGCAGGTCGCTGCGAACGAAAACCTCATTGATGCCAGAAACGCGGATGCATGGATCGATGCCCTGAGGAAAGTGCCACTCAGAGCGGTTGGTGGGGAGGTGCTCCCAATCTCGGGTGTCTACGAAGAGATCATCCGTGCCGCGATCGGGGCGATGAACAATAACGAGCCCGTTGTGCTGCTGACATGGCCAGCACGCGATGTCTGCATGTCGGCCGTAGCTTCGCTATTAGCGCTCGCTGACGTTGCGGTCTGCCCCGAAACCGAGATCGAACTGCATGGAAGCAGAAACAAGTCCTTCGAACGTCCCCGTGGCGTAAAGGCGCTGATCTATCCCTACGCTCGTACGACGCATGAGGCAGCCCGGGATATCCAGATCGACCGGGATTATCTTCACCAAACTCATTTCGCTCACCTTCTAAGGCACACGTGCGGCCACGACGACCGCAGGTCGCTCAAGGACTATCACCACATTATTAGCCGAGTTCGCACTCTTTCCGGCAAAGCGAAGAACGGCACGGTCCGGCCTGAATTCGAGCATCCGACTCTCGACGAGATCATGCCGCACGGCAATTGTGAGGGGAAAGCCCATCCCAACGGCACCCTCCTTTGGAGAGCCAGTTCGAGAACCGACCTCAAGGACCATAACACCGTTCGCACTCATGCGGACATCGGTTCTGAAGCGAGCTACTACCTCTATGGAGCAAGGTACGGTGAGGAGATCGGCTTCCGAAAGATGACGGGTGGTCTCGACCTCATCATCATTGACCTCACAAGAACAGGCCGGAACCGTCTAGGAGAAGACTGGGCTGGGAGAACCCGCCGGGTATACGCGGTCCTGAAGAAACTCTTTCCGAGTGCCGGTATCCTCGCGGTGACGGAGGATCCTTGGTCGTTCGACAAAGCTCGTTTCGAAGTCTTCAACGATAGTACTGCGGAGAAGAACCGCAGTGTCCGTCCGGCAAAGTCGATAACGATAACGTCGATGTCGTCGTCAATCCTTGCCGATGAAAGTCACGTACCATCGTGGTCCGGCGGCGGGGTCGTCGATGTCAAAGGATTTAACGGCGATGGCAGGAAAGTAGCGGATGATCTGAGGACGGCGCTGCGCCGCCTTCGACAGGCACGTGATAGGGACGGTGTCGCCGCGATCAACGACATCATCGGCAAGCTGAGGCGGAGCGCTTCCCTTCCCGGGTCCCTGCGGGCATTCGGAGACTATCTCGAGGAGGAACACGGTCACTCGGCCGCCATCGACGTCATGGAAAACTACCGGATCACGGGGCAGCTAAGGTACCTAGAAAATGCCGCGTCGGATGCATTCGTGATCGGTGGAGAGGAACTGTCGATTGCGCTTCGCGCGGCTGATGGCGTCATGAAACGACTCAGCCAAGCAACACCCATGTCCTATCTTCTCACGGCCGTGGTCAGATCAATCCTCCACTCCTCGTCGAAGGCGCTCTTCATGTTTCGCAAGCAGACGCTGGCGGAATTTGCCATGGCAGCACTCTGCAAGGAGATCCCGGAACTCCAGGCACGTCTCGATAAGGAGATGATCGTTTTCTCTGGTCCCGGCGGTCTTTCGGACGTGGCCGGACTGCCTACTTCCGAGCGAAACAAGTTTAAGCGAATCTACGTTGTCGCGCCTCCTCGCGACGGGGTGCTGACTTTCTTCTCCAAGGAATGGCTTCCCTCCGAGGTCTACGTCCTTGCTGATGGTGACACTGTGGCATTTTCTTCCCGGGATGCCTCGCGTCTTGCAGAACAGATCAAGGAGCCGGAGATCGCCTCACGGCTCAAGAAGTACGCCACGGCCGCTAACGAGGATCTCTCCGGCCTCGGGATCGCGCAGATCAGGATTACTGAGACCCCTGATCTGCCGGAGGAGCTTCAATTTCCTTCCGAATCCATCATCAATCTTGCAGGCAATGTCCGTACGGGGGACGGAGAACTCGTGGAGCTTGTGATGGACAGCGGCCAGAAGATCATCGCGCGTCCTGGAACGGCACTCGTCCGTCTCGAACGGTCGAGAAGCATGGACATCTTCCGCCAGATCGACGCAAGGGATGTCAGACCAGCAGAGAACATATGCGTTATCAGCTCGGGTTTCGTTGACCGCGCCCGTCTTCTCGTTAGCATCAAGGCAAACGCATCCGAGGTAATCCGCATCTACCACGAAGATGTCGTCCGACGATTTTCGAGCCTTCCAGGATTCAACGATGCTGACAGGATACGCGCACTCATTGACCGGATCGGTGACACTGCTCTTCAGGTGCAGACGGTGAAGAGATGGGTCGATCTCGACAGGCAGTTGGAGGCGGCGCTGCACCTCGTGGTTACGCAGGCGCCGCGGACGCTGGACGTGTTTCTCCGATTTACGTCGGCGCTCGGCATGGACAAGGTGCTCGCCGAACGCTTCTGGCAATGGGGCGTGCGTGCGCAGCGAAGCTTCAGGATGAAAGCGGGAATGGAGTTCCACGACGCGTACAGAAATATCCTAACCGATCCGCACGCGGCTCTGGCTTTTGCCGGGGACGATAAGCGGACTGCCGAAATCGCGAAGCTCCAGCGTCTGGCGGAGGAGCATGTCAGCCAGGTGCTATCTGTCAGGAAGTTCAGGCCATGATGAGACCGAAAAATGCAGCCGAACTCGGCAATATCGACGTCGAACTCAAGGAAGCGATCGGCGACGCACTTGTGAACATGATCACACGGCGCGCTAGCGGCACCGACGAGGCAGGGCGCATAGTCTATGGAAGGTCGCCACAACGCAGTGTCTTTTCCGGCCAGCTCCTTCCACGCCTCGCGGATGGGAATGTCGATGATACTTCCGACATCCACATTGCGGCGCTCGGCCTCGACTTCAACATGGACGCGAACGCGACGTGCGTGCTCGAGGCGACCCCGAAGTTCTCGATCTATGTCCGGGTATTGCCAACCTGGGAGGAAATATCGAGTGACCGCTTTGGAATCCCAGTAGAATTCAAACTCCGCAAGGAGAAGAAGGGCGAGATTGACAAGAAGATCAGAGAGCGCCGCGAGAAACTCTTCGAGCGGGAGAATCTGGTCCGCCCGGACTGGAACGCGCTCGAGCCTGATCAGAGGGAGCACCTGAAGCGTCGCCGGACAGAAATCCAAGACGACGTGCGGCGAAGCGTCTATGGCGAATACGGCATCAGGATAGGTGAGACAGATAACAGGATCTTCGACAGGCCAGACTTAAGCGAGAGCGACGGTGAAGACAATCCCGCGCTCAGTACACCTGGCGACGAGGAGGCGGGTACGGAAGCGGCACCTGATCTCGGTCGCATGGTGACAAGCGGTGCCAGCATTCCGGAATCCATGTATTCACCAGCACAGATTCCACCAAAATGGGTCCGTGTCGATTTCGATTTGCCAACATGCACATGGACCGCCGACCTTTCTGGCGATGCACTTGCATCGGTCTTTGTAGAGCACTCCCGGTCAATGCAAGTGGCGATCACGGACCAGCTAGGCAAATGGCAGGAGACCTACGGAAAAAGCGCGTGGAGGGACCGGACCGTCACTCAGGCCGATGCCGCCAGCGAAGAGAACTGGAAGCGCTTCATTGACAGAGTTTCCAATGAGAAAGTCGATCCCAGGATTTTCCCAGATCTCACAGGCGTGGTCATGCGCATGGAGCGGCAGCGCGACTTCATGGATCCGACACGCGTGTCAGTGAGAATTACGCTGGACAATTCCTGCACCGAACTGAGCAAGGCCGACGCGCGCATCCAGTGCAATGCGATCTTCGGCACTGCGTTCGCCCTGCGCTTCGACCGGAGAGCGCATCGGCCCGTCAAACTGGACCGGGTAGTGCCTTCTTACAGGTTCCGCGAATACATGACATACCCCGCCATCGGTCTGAACTGCGGGGTGGAAGAAAACGATTCGTCGGCGGCAGTGATCGAGCTGTCGACAACCTGGGCTCCCAGGTTCAATCAGCCAAGGGTGGTGCCGCGCAACATCGAAGGCCTCGAATACCGGTTCAGGCTGCTTGCGGACGACTACGACCCAGGGAAACTCATGGCCCTCGTTCGGGAATATCGAGACTGGATCGATCAGCAGGAGGTCGCACTCAAGGATTCGATCGTACAGGGTCTGACCGATGACGATGCCGCCCGCGAGCGCGTGCGTTTTGCGGAGGATCTAGCCGGGCAGCGCACCGAAGCTCGGCACATCGAGCAGGGCGTGCAGATCCTCGTAGCGTCCCGAAAGGCCTTCATGGCTGTGACTGGTGCTGCCGGGCAGGAGAAGGAAAGGCTAATCCTAAAGGCAGCGCCATGGCATGCCTGGATCATGATGAACGAGTCCTTCGCTCGTCGCGACGCGAAGTATCCGGGGAGAGGCTGGAGGCTCTTCCAGCTCGCATTCATCCTAGCTCACATTCCCACATTCGCTTCGAGGATGGACGGGTTCTCCGAACACTTCGATGCTGACCGCGACGAGATGGCGGCCAGCCTTCTCTACTTCCCGACCGGGGGCGGAAAATCCGAGGCGTTCTACGGCGCGCTGGTCTTCGCCATCTTTCTCGACAGGCTTCGCGGCAAGAATCGCGGCATCACCGCGATGATCCGCTATCCGCTGAGGCTGCTCACGTTGCAGCAGGCGCAACGTCTCCTGAAGCTCATTGTCTGGAGCGAAATCGTCCGGAAGGAGAGGAAAGCCGGATCTTGGCCGATCGAGATCGGATTCTGGGTCGGGGCATCCAATACCCCAAACCGCTTCCACTACATGAAGGCTGACCTGCCAGACCTCGCCTCGGCCGATGAACAGGACGTTCTCGCTTACGGCAACAGCGCGGAGGCGAAGAGGTATCAGGACGCGCAGGCTTCCTACAACAAGGTGCCCTCATGTCCGTGCTGCGGAAAAACCACCGGCCTCAGGAAACACAAGTCGCCCGGCGGAAAGGAGCGTGCGGTCATCGTATGCTTCTCCTTGAAATGCGAGTGGAACAAGATTCATGGCGGCATCACGCCTCTGCCATTTCTCCTCACCGACGACACCATATACCAGCGTGCGCCAGCCATCCTGCTCGGCACTGTTGACAAGCTCGCTATGCTTGGCCAGAGCCCCAAGACGATCACCGACATCCTCGGCATGTTCGGCCTCGCAAGATGGATCGGGCCGGACGGCCATTTTGAAAATCCAGGCGAACAGCAGGAGTTGTCCAGCGGACCGTCGAAAAGCGGTGCCACTGCCGCTTATCCTGCATACGAGGCTGGAGAACGAGTATTCCACGATCCGTTCCCCAGCCTGATTATCCAGGATGAGGCACATCTTCTCGAGGAAAGCCTCGGAACGTTCAGCGGACTGTTCGACACGCTTCTGGAAACAACATTCAAGTCGATCGATGGCATCTGTGGGAAAGAACTGAGAGCCGCGCGGTATCTCGACCGCGAAGGAAATCTCAAGGTGCGGATGCCGAAAGTTATCGCCGCTACGGCCACAATTAGCGATCCAGATAGACAGATCAAGACTCTCTATCAACGCCGTCCTCTCAGGTATCCGTATCCCGGGCCGGACATTTACCGATCTTTCTTTTCCGAACCCGGTGACCCACCGGACGGCAACCACGAACGATCGTCGCTGGCGCAGACGCTGCCGCGTCATCTTGCCCCAGAAGCCACGGCCCCGCTGATGCGGCTGTACGTATCACTGATGACAAACGGCGCCACGCACACCGTGACCACCGTCGGCGTCCTAAGCTCCTTCCATACGATCATCACCCACCTCTGGCAGGATCTACTCAATCCCGACAGGGCGCAATCCGCTGTCGCCGAGTTGTCGGCTGCGGTGCGGGAGGACAGGGCGGGCGGTTGGCGCCGGGCGGCGATCCAGCGAGCCCTCGATGAGGGAAGAGTAGACGAGATCATGGCCCTCGTCGATCTCCATCGTATCGCGCTTGCTTACGTTACAAACAAGAAGGGTGGAGATCAGGTCATCGACGCGCTTCACACAGCCGTGGCTCAGAAACATGTGCTCGCCGGGTTCCCCCATGACCGCTTCATCAGCCGTCTGATCTCCGGCGGTATCGACATGCAGGAAATCCAAGCGGTCATGAAGCTGGCTGAGAACTCGTTCGAGAGCGGACAGTATCCCGATATCGGGGAGACGTTGCGCAACATCGTCGCCACTTCGGCCATCAGTCACGGGGTCGACGTGGACAGGTTCAACAGCATGTTTTTCGCCGGTCTTCCGTCGGACATTGCTGAATACATCCAAGCCTCGAGCCGAGTTGGACGTACCCATGTAGGATTCGTCATGCTGCTGCCGACCCCGCAGAGCCGGAGGGATAGGTACGTCGTCGAGACTCACGACATCTTCCATCGGTTTCTTGAGCGCATGATTGCGCCGCCGGCCGTCGAGCGATGGTCGGAAATGGCGATCGACCGCGTGCGGCCCTCCTACGTCCAGACGTGGGCGATGCTCAAGGACGCGCGCAACTTTCGAAATCTTCCTGACGAGCGCAAGTCCGAGTTCGTGACGCATGACTCGACCAGGGTGCTTAACAAGATGGCACGGAAGGACGCTGTGGCCTTTGCCAACGACGTCGGTGGCTTCATGCTAGACGCGATGGGTATCAGCGGACGGGGCGAGGATAGGATCGGCGAACCGCAAGCGAGGGATTTCTATCGAGCCAGAACTGACGCGGCTGCGTCGGCGCTTGGAAAATCCATCAGGGACCTAGATATAACCGCGCGCCTGCGGCAGTTCTGGGAGGAGCAGGAAACCAAGCTTCAGATGCCGATGACATCGCTGCGCGACGTCGATGAAGCAGGGCTGATCAGAGCGTCCGACTTTGATCGCGGATCGAGGGGATACTCGAGGGAGATGAGCCTTGAGGATGTCGCGACGGCAATGAAAATCATTAGGAGACAGCGCGGGGATGCCGCGGAAATAGACGTGGATTTCGATCACATAACGGGGGACTGAGATGAGGAGAGGGGGAAAGACGTTCGACATGGGCCGTTCATCAGGAGCGCGGTTCGCGCCGCCGCGAGAGGAAACCAAGAAGGCTGGGCCGCCTATGATGCAGCGATCACGCGCGCAGATCGCGACCTCTTATGCACCAGGTGTCCTCATGACCTGGGAGGGCGGGCGCGGCATCTGCAAGTCTGTCCCCATCAGGAAGCCATTCGACGAGAAGCTCCCCCGCAATGTGGTCGATACGATCTTCGAGGGGGTCGAGCAGTTCGCGCAAAACTGGCATGTCAGAGTGTCCGAGGCCTGCCCGGCAGCACCCGATGAATTCATACTCGATGACGTGTTCTACGATGCCGAAAGCGGCGAAGTTAAGGTTGACCGGGCTCGGTTCGACCTCAATCAGCCGAACGTTGTCGGATATGTGCCGTACCCTTTGCTCTTCCAGTGCGGGGAATGTGGCAGGGTTCATGAGTTCAAGAGCGTGGCTGAACTCGCAAAGAAGAAGCTGCCCGCTAAATGCAAGGACCACGCTTCGAGGTGGTCGCAGGTCGACGTCGTTTACGCTCACTGGTACGGGACGGTCGAGCCACTAAGCCCCTACAACTGGACGGTCAGCGACGAGACCCTTGAAGTCCGGCAGATCGAGCGTTGCACATGCGGCTGGCAGCAGTTCATCCTCAAGAACAAGGCACCTGTGTTTTCGGAATGGAAATACGTATGCGAAAGCTGCGGCACCCAACGCGATCTCAAGAAGGCTGAGCGGAATGTGCTCCAGAAGCTGAAGTGTGACAGCCTCAAGCCCGGTGGGCAGTCGTTCGAATACATTCAGGTCGATATGCTCCCGGTTTCATACCGCGCGAGCAGCGCGTTCTATCCACAGAGGGGCAGCTTCATTGAAGTGCGGGAGACGAAGGTCGTCCAACTGATGAAGCCGGATCAACAGGGCGAGCTCCTCCAGAAACTGGCGGCCATCCATTCCATCCCATACGAGGAGCCGTCCGAGGAAGAGATCCAGCAGGCTCTGCTGCAAGCTAATCGGCGAAACGAGTGGAACGACTACCAGAGCGCGTGCGGTGCGATTAGAACCTTGAGCCCTGGAAGCTCAATGATAAGGTCGTTTGAAGAAATCGTTAAGACGATGCGGGAGAAATGGTTTTCAGAAGGGGTTATTCAACGCGGGAGGCTGGCAAGCGACGCGATCGCGGACGCTGTCGAGGGCCGCAAAGCCTGGGCGCAGAAGTTCGATCCGATCAGGCTTACGGTGGAGCACGCCGCGTTCGTGGAGGAGCATATTGCGGAAGGCCTGCTCGGCCCTCGTAAAACAGCCATCGACGTGACCGAACCGGATGTCACCCTCCTCGAAAAGGCGGGCATCGCAAATGAGCTTCGGCGCTATCAGGCGGCGGTCCGCGATGTGCTCGACGCAACGGGCATCAGCCAGATGTTCGTTCTGCGCAGTCTTCCGATCTGCGAGTATAGCTTTGGCTTTACCCGTGTTTCATCCACCCCGGTCTATGAGCGCGAGTTCCAGAACCGCAAGGTGCCTATGCCGGTCAGACTGGTAGCGTTCGATGAAATGAAAGGAGGTGGGCATCCGATCTACGTCACTCAGCAGAAGAACGAGGCTCTCTACATTAAACTCGACGAGAAGCGGGTAGTCAGGTGGCTCGATAGAAACGGAGTTGGAGGCCTGCCGCCCGAAGGTAGCAGTCTGGCACGCAGATATCTCGAGACATACCAGGATTTTGGCCAGTTTCTGGACGGATTCAAGGACAAGGAGCGACAAGGGATGTCCCGTGAACTTGCTCCTTACGTCTACATGTTGCTACATTCGCTGTCTCACCAGCTCATTCATTCACTAGCGGACGCGTCTGGATTGGATCGGGATGGCATCGGCGAATACATCTTCCCTGCCGATCTCGCCTTTACCATCTATCGCAAAGGAATGACCGCCGACCTTGGAAACATCTCCGCTATGTGGCGCAATCATGCGATGGATTTCCTGAGGCGCTCGATCGATCAACGTCAGTTACGATGCGGATCAGGCAGCTTGTGTGACAGCCGCGGAGGCGCTTGCCCAGCCTGCATCATGGTCAGCGAAGTTTCCTGTAGCGCTTCCAACCTTCTTCTGTCGAGGTCCGTTCTTAAGGGAGGTCCGTCTCCGCAGTGGGAGGCACCGGGTTCGCCCGAGCTTGTCGGCTACTTCGACGCGGCGCTGAACGCATGAGTTCGATCCCGCTCGCCCCGCAGGGTGCCGCCCGGCTTGTCGTGACGATGCCGCCTTCGCCAAGCCATATCGAACGTGCTCTCGCGGCATCCTCCGCGAGCTCGCTTCTCGCTTTAACGGTCACAGAGGACGCGTTTCGACATCTCGCCTGCAAGGCGCAAAGACGCCTTGTTGTGATGACTCCGTATCTTGATGCCACGGGATGCGCCTGGGTGTTGGATATGTTCGCTCACACCCCAGCGCCCGAACGCATTCTGATCGTTCAGAAGCCAGAGGAGTTGAACAACGCCGGTGTGCACAAGATCGCATTGCAGGAAACTGCGACCCGCATCCATTTCTATGGCGGGGGCGAGACTGACGAAACCTTTCACTCCAAGATCGTGTTGGCAGACGGCAGCGATGCTTATGTCGGGTCAGCAAATTTCCTCTGGCGCTCGAAGAACGCAAATCTCGAGTGCGGGCTGCTGGTCGATGGACCTGTGGTTTCCTCGATTGCCATCCTTGTAGAGGCGGTTATGTCAACGTTCCTAGTTCGGCCGGAATTCGTATGAGTTGGCGCGAATTGGTATGATCCCGACAAAAATCTACGAAGAAGCGGGCGTCAAGATAGTCCTTGACGTCGCCGCGGCTGTTCTGTATTCGTTCCCGCCCATGAACACCTTCGCGCACCACTCGTTCCGAATACGCTGATTGACTCCGGGCATGCCCGGTGCCGCCCAGTCCTGTCTTCGATAACGAGGGATACCATGAAGAGTGTCTCGCATATTGGCCGTCGGCGCGATGTCGCTCCGCCTCGGGCCAGGCAACCGTCAATTTACCACTCAGAGGCCACAATCAAGAACGTCGGCCCGGCCTCGTTTCGCTCCGAGCATGCGAGGGATTACGCATGTCTGCTCGATGTAGATCCTAACGTGGTCGAATGGAGAGTGGCGCCGCCGCTGACGCGCGGCGGTTTTGCCGAATACCAGCTCGACTTTCTCGTCGTGTTCGAGAGTGGGTCATATCTCGTTGATGTCGCCTACGAAGAACCGTCGCCCCCGTCGTGGGTCATCCCCGCAATCGAATCCATGGGGCACAGATATCGACCTGTCGCCATGGAGGAGGTCGATGGCTGCTTCCGCCTGAGGAATGCCAAGGATCTGCTTCGGTATGGCCTGTACCGACCTCCACTCGGCGACAGGATTCGTATTCTGGCGGCGATGGATGAAATGGGATCGCTGACTATCGCAGAATGCTTGTCGGCGGTCGTCGAGGGGCGTCCGATGCCGACGGTGGCTGCGCTCGTTCTGCAAGGATTCCTGGAGGTCGATCTCGATAGCGATATGATCCGCCCTGACACCCAGGTGCGTCGGATAAGAAGATGACGTGAGGCGCTAAGAGCGCCGCCAGTCTTTTCCTTTCCATCCAGGGTAACACAATGAAAAACATCTCACGCAACTGGGACGGCTTCGCGCTGCCCGAGTACATCGCGTAAGGGTCGATGGGAATCTCCAGTCCCTGGGCCATGCGCGTTTCAGACGTGATCCATGGATCCGCAGAACGAAGCGGCACTACCTCGACCTCATTGCCATGTCGCTGGCAGGCATGGCCGCAGAAGACGCATTCCTTGGTGGACACGACGACGGCGCGGCAGGGAACGATAGATCCGATCTGGTCGAGGCCACGAAGACTGCCATGGCGCTTGAGAGAACGTATGGCATGGGTGCGAAGCTTGCGTCTTACGGATACCCAGCCCGGTTTCCTGAAGGGGGCAGCTTTGACCCGATGCTTCTTCCGCGGGTCGACGCCGTTCTGCAGGAGCAATTCGACCGCGCGAAGAGCATTCTTCTTCGCCATCGGGATACGTGCACGATCCTAGCCGAGGAACTCGCCTGTCGCCGCGAGTTGCCCGCTCAGGAGGTTTTGGACGCGCTCGGGATTAGTGTCCAAAATGTCCCCTAAAGAAATCCGATCCGACTAGAACACGTGCGTTCGAGGGGCGACAACAATCATGATGGGAGGTCGATCTCCCGGAGTTCATTGAGCCGCCGATCGTATACAGCGTTCAGGCACGCCGCGTCGCCGCCACAGTTGTCGCGGTCTTTGAGCCATCTTCTTTGGACTTCGAGAAGGCGCTTGCGAACCGACTTCTCGACGTTGGTTCGCACCCACATGTAGATGGAATTCATGGCACGGTCTTTCGCCCATAACTCCGGGCTCCGGCACATCGTGACCTCCGTTGGTGTCGAGGCGGCTGCGCAAGAGAAACTCGGTCCATCCACCCCTGTCTGCAGTCCCTGTCCTCGAAGGTGCGCTTCCGTCTCGATGCAGAGCAGGAGCGCCCCCTTCTTGCTCAGGTCCGCCTTCACCTCATCGAGGAGGGGTGTCCAGAGATCGATCCACTTGTCGGCGCCAACAAGCTTGTTGCCTTCCGCGAAAGCTGTCTCGTGAGCTTGTTTGACCTTTACCAAATCAGGCTGCAGGAAAGGGGCGCAGCGTGACTGCAGCAGTGAGTACGAGACGAACCTATCGGCGTAGATGTCGACGGTGGGATTCGCCGACGGCGTAGTGATGTTTCCACCATCCACCTTATAGGTGTCGATGCCCAGCATTCTCGCGCGCTCTGGGGTCAGGAGAAGGAAGTCGTTCGGACCCGCTGTCGTGAAATATCGTATAGCCTCTATGCGGAGACCAAGATGCGTGAGGAAGGATCCGATTTCGGCATTCGCAACACCGCTCTCGCGATACTCCCCGTTCTCCTCCCGATATGCCGCATGGAACCCGATAAGGGAGGTGTCGGACATGTATCTGCGGACACCGGAAACCCATATCAATCCGCAGGCGGAGAAACATTCCTGGTCAGCGGCGACCATCGTCGAGAAACCCGACATCCGGATTATCGCACCTATCTGCAATGCTTCCTTTACGAGACCGCCAGGACTTTTTAGGATGACAGAAGCACGGTGCAAACCTTCAGCCAGCTTTGAGAACTTGTCGCCGTCGCCTTGCTCAATGGGTCCCCGTAGACTGATGAGCGGAACGTCAATTCCTGGTAGATCGATCTTTTCGATTTCTGCCGCCTTCGCGACCGTAACACTGCACAGTACAGCACTGACCAGCAAGCCAAGCCAATTCGTTCCCAACATCCCACCCCCAGCGACGTAGTAGTCGCGATGATCCTATCCCGATCGCTGCGCAGTCCGCTACTCTCCACTACTACAAGCCCAATCTAGCTGTAGATGGTATCAGACACGGTATGCCGATTTGAGTTCAGGGCCCTGCCGCGGCTCCTCGTCAAACCGCACGGGCAGCCAGAACCATGCCCCCAAACCGGGAGAAACTGGCATCGGTGAGACTCCAAGGTGCCGCTGATAATGCTTCGCCATGGCCTTCAGGCGGCGTTCGAAGTCGTCCTGACCCGGTGCATTCTGATCCTGGAACCTGTTCTCCCATTCCAGCGGAAACGCCTTGAGGATCAACATCGCTGCGCGCCGGGAGAACTCGCGTTTGATGGCAGCCCGGATGGTGTCCCATAGGAGAGGGATAGGGTGCGTGATGACCAGTCGGTGAAAGACCGCGATCGATCCATAATCAAGCGGATTATCGCACTCATCGGACCAGCACTCGCCGACAGCCGCCGCCATTTCGTAGTCCTCCTGACTGTTGCTGTCGGCGACGTCGACAAAGTCTGCAACGTCAACGAGACCCGGGCAGTCCCATTCGAAGAACAGGGCGCTTGCGTCTGGCATTCCCGGGCGCGAGAACTTGAATGTCACGTAGCGCTTCTTGAACTCGGAATTTTCTATCCGGAAGTATCGACCTCGACCGCAGGAAACCGTGATCCCGTGTCCGAAATCCTTCACCCAGGTGTACTTGATATTGTCTATCTCGGGATCGACAGACTTGCCGACGAGCTGCGCCCGTCGTTCTTCGAGCCACCTTCGCTGCGCCTTCTCCAAAAAAGCCTCCGCTCGCTATCGATCCTCGTTCGTCAGACAAGGGAACATTGTCCCGCACCGATCTCCTGTCGCATCCACCAGCCGATCACATCCGAGCGCCGACATCCGTCGGAGCTTTGCGAAGGTCACGCTAGCTCCATGCTGCTTCACCAACACGGAGCGTTCGTACCTGCCCGCCCTGCCGCAGGTTCGACACTCTGTCGGAGCCAATCGACCCCATACGCACTTCGGATCTGGTCGAGGTATCGCGCTCTTTTCAGGAACCGATCGGCGCCGCAGAGACCATCAACAAGTACGTCGGTAGGCTGGTCGTGCAGCTCGTCGCGGAACTCGAGAAGCGCGGCCTCGGTGCCCGGCGCACAGACCTGATCGTCCACAAGGTCGACAACACGATCCAGGCGATCCGAGCCGGAACGGCAAAGCCAGCGCGTGACATCGCTTGGCTGACCAAGCTCTTCCGCGATCGAACGGAGAAGATCGAGCCGGGCTTCGGTATCGAAAAACTCTCTCTCATTGCCGTGTCGGCCGAACCTCTGGCTGAGGAGCAGAAGGTTTCCTCTCTCGTTGAAGAAGAGACCAGCGACATCACGCCGTTGATCGACATCTTTGGTAACCGGGGCCAGCGGGTCTACCGTGTGGCTCCGTTGGCATCGGATGTCCCAGAGCGCAGTGTCCAGCGGGTGTCGGCCGTCTCGGAAGAAGCGGACGCATCCTGGGTTAGTCACTGGCGAAGGCCAGTTCGGCTGTTCGACCGACCTGAACAGATCCAGGCGATTGCGATGATGCCTGACTATCCACCGGCGACGATCACATGGCGGGGAAAGCGTCACCGCGTGAAGCGTGCCGACGGGCCGGAGCGCGTGTTTGGAGAATGGTGGAGGCGGCCGAACGAGCTCGAAGCCGTAAGGGATTACTTTGTCATCGAGGATGATGAAGGGCAGCGATTCTGGATATTCCGTTCCGGTGACGGTGTGGATCCGGAGACCGGATCGCACAAATGGTTCATGCACGGGGTCTTCGGATGAAGTACGCCGAACTGCAGGTCACCACCCATTTCAGCTTCCTGCGTGGCGCATCGTCCGCGCAGGAACTGTTTCAAACTGCGAAGGATCTAGGCATAGAGGCCGTCGGTGTCGTCGACAGGAACTCGCTCGCCGGGATCGTCCGCGCGCTTGAGGCCTCCCGGGACACCGGCCTTCGTCTCGTTGTGGGTTGCCGTCTCGATCTGCAGGACGGCATGTCGATCCTAGTCTACCCGACCGACAAGGCAGCTTACTCCCGGCTGACCAGGTTGATCACGCTCGGAAAGGGCAGGGGCGGCAAGAACAACTGCATTCTGCATTTGGAGGATGCGGCCCTCTACGCCGAAGGATTGGTCGGCGTCCTTGTGCCAGATCTTCCCGACGGCGTCTGTGCAGTCCAGATGCGCAAGATGGCCGACATCTTTGGCAGGCGTGCTTATGTCGCACTATGCCTGCGGCGACGACCAAACGATCAAATGCGGCTCCATGAGCTGTCGAACATGGCAGCGAAGTTTCGCGTCAAAACCGTCGTCACCAACGATGTCCTCTTCCACGAGCCGTCGCGTCGGCAGCTCCAGGACATCGTTACCTGCATCCGCAACAACACGACCATCGACGATGTCGGCTTCGACCGCGAGCGTCATGCCGACCGCTATCTAAAGCCGCCCGAGGAAATGGAGCGTCTGTTCCCGCGGTATCCAGAGGCCTTGGCGCGGACGGTGGAAATCCTTGAGCAGTGCAAGTTCTCGCTGGAGGAGTTGACCTACGAATACCCGGAGGAGGCGCTGATTGACGGCATGGATGCCCAGCAGTCGCTCGAAGAGTGCGTCCGCGAATGCATTCCCCTACGGTATCCCGAAGGACTGCCGCAGAAGGTGCTGCGGTCTGTCAGGCATGAACTCGATCTCATTAAGGAGATGGATTACGCGCCATATTTCCTGACCGTCTACAGCATCGTCCGATTTGCCCGGCAGCAGGGTATCCTCTGCCAGGGACGTGGATCCGCTGCCAACTCCGCTATCTGCTACATTCTCGGCATCACCAGCATCGACCCCGAGACAAACGACCTGCTGTTTGAAAGGTTCGTCTCGAAGGAGAGGAACGAGCCGCCGGACATCGACGTCGATTTCGAACACCAGCGTCGCGAGGAGGTCATACAGTGGATCTACAAGACCTACGGTCGCGACCGGGCGGCACTGGTCTGTACTGTCACCCGCTACAGGGCCAAGGGCGCGATCAAGGATGTCGGCAAGGCCATGGGCCTGCCGGAAGACGTTACGAAGGCGCTGTCGTCCGGCCTGTGGTCGTGGAGCGAAGAGATCACCGATAGGAATGTTCGCGAGCTGAACCTCAATCCTGACGACTATCGCCTGGTGATGACGCTGCGCTTGGCGCGAGAGCTCATGGGCGCTCCGCGGCATCTGGGCCAGCATGTCGGTGGCTTCGTTCTGACGCGATCACGGCTAGATGACCTCGTACCGATCGAGCCGGCAGCGATGGAAGACCGTCAAGTGATCGAGTGGGACAAGGACGACGTCGAGGCGCTCAAGATGATGAAGGTCGACGTGTTAGCGCTCGGAATGCTGACCTGCATGCAGAAGGCCTTCAACCTCATCAGGGAGCATAAAGGCGAAGACCTCGATCTCGCCAAGGTGCGGCAGGAGGATAGCGCCACCTACGCGATGATCCGTCGGGCGGATACGCTCGGGACATTCCAGGTTGAGAGCCGTGCGCAGATGGCGATGCTGCCGAGGCTCAAGCCGAGGACGTTCTACGATCTCGTCGTCCAGGTGGCGATTGTCAGGCCCGGCCCCATACAAGGTGATATGGTCCATCCGTATTTGCGCCGCCGCGAAGGGAAGGAGCCTGTCGAATATCCGACAGAGGAACTTCGAGAGGTGCTCGGCAAGACCCTCGGTGTGCCGCTCTTCCAGGAGTCAGCGATGAAGGTCGCGATGGTATGTGCAGGCTTCACCGCAGGCGAGGCGGATCAGCTCCGCAAGTCCATGGCCACGTTCAAGTTCACAGGCGGCGTATCGAGATTCCAGACAAAGCTGATCGATGGCATGGTCAATAACGGCTACAGCAGGGAGTTCGCGGAGAAGACGTTCAAGCAACTGGAAGGCTTTGGCAGCTACGGCTTTCCCGAAAGTCATGCAGCGTCGTTCGCACTGATCGCCTATGCTTCCTGCTTCATCAAGTGCCATTACCCTGACGCGTTCGCTGCGGCTCTGATGAATTCCTTGCCGATGGGCTTCTATGCTCCCGCGCAGATCATCGGAGACGCGAAGAAACACGGCGTCGAAGTTCGCCCGATCTCGGTGCAGCATTCGCGTTGGGACTGTACCCTCGAGGAGATCCCCGGTACGGATCGCCACGCTATCCGACTCGGCATGCGGCAGGTCGCCGGACTGGCGGCCGGCGATGCCGCGCGGATCATCGTGGCCCGCATCGAGCGACCCTTTGAGTCTGTCGACGACGTATGGAGACGCTCGGAAGTTCCGTCTGAAGCGCTAGTCCAGCTCGCAGAGGCGGATGCGTTCCGGCCAGCGTTCGGTCTTGAGCGTCGTGATGCCTTGTGGGCGATAAAGGCCTTGCGTGACGAGCCTCTGCCTCTCTTCGTGGCGGCGGCGGAACGGGAGACGAAGGCGGTTGCGGAGCAACAGGAGCCGGAGGTCGTGCTTCGGCAGATGACCGAGGGTCACAACGTCGTTGAGGACTATCAGCACGTTGGCCTGACACTTCGAGCACACCCGCTTTCATTCCTGCGCCGGGACCTGTCCGCACGGCGCATCGTCACCTGCGCGGACGCGATGAATGCCCGCGACAAGAGCTGGCTCTGCGTTGCCGGGCTGGTGCTGGTACGGCAGAAACCCGGATCTGCGAAGGGCGTCATGTTCATCACCTTGGAGGACGAGACGGGCATTGCCAACATCGTCGTGTGGCCGTCGCTGTTCGAGAAAAGGCGACGCGTCGTCCTCGGAGCAAGCATGATGGGGATCCAAGGCAAAATTCAGCGCGAAGGCGACGTAGTTCATCTCATCGCTCGACAGCTAGAGGATTTGTCTGGAGACCTATCGGCGCTGGCGGACCGCGATACTGAGTTCAAGAACCCCAGTGGCCGTGGCGACGAATTCGCTCATGGCTCGCCCGGAGGTGGCGATGCGCGAGATCGGCCGAAGTCTATCCCGGAAGCGAGGGAAATTTACGTCAGGGATTTACACATCGATACGCTGAAAGTGAAATCCAGGAATTTTCAATAATCTTGGTCGGTTTCAAGCGAGGCATCAGAGTAGTGGTCTAACCTCTACGCCACGGACGCGGCTTTCTATGACGCTACGCTACAACAGAACGTCGAGGCACATTGCAACGTGACTGCAGCAGGTAGCCTCAAGGAAGAAGAAAATCCGGCTTCCCTATTGAAGGCTTCGATGCCAATCGGGTCGATATGGTGCGCTCATAAGGAAGCGGCACACACAACATTAAGTCAATTGGCCAGTCAATACCGCTGTTCGAAGCACATATAGGGTTGATTGTATCCACGGCCCACATGTCTAAATCGCGTCTGCCTGCTCCCCAAGCAGCGGTTGCAGCCGGACCAACATTTGGGAACCCAGCGTAACCAAAGGCTGGCACGATCGAAACAGTGCCTGTGGCAAAATCGAACGATTTCACCTTTCCACTCGCTGCATCGGCCGCTAGTATTGTTCCATCGGTCGCAACAAGAGGGTTTTTCAATTTAAGTCGCCCTGCTTCTTTTTGCCAGTGGGGCTGGAAAGCCAACCATGCTGCTTCGAAACCAGACATGTCGTGCGGATAAGGAAAGCCACGCCACGAAAGCATCTGAGCGATCATGCCGTACTGCTGCAAGGCATTGCCTGACTGTGCGAAAACCACTTTGTCTGACCACGAGTAGACTTTCACAGTTTGATGAAAGATGACTCCCGACTGGCTTCGACTTGAGTCTGCTGCAACGAAAGCGTAACCGGCTTCAGCGTAGGCGATAATGGCCGTCATTTTCAGTCCTGATACACATAGGCTTACGCGGAAGCACTTTTAAAGATCATATTTCGGCAGATGCAGTATGCTTTATCGGTTGTCTACAGCTTCTGATCTCGCATTTCGAGAAAAATGCAATCCTCACTAATTTCTCCGCTCATGAGGAGCGTAAACGACCTCCTCGAAGGGTTCTTAGGTGACCAATGCCGAAGAATAGAGGATCAACCTCCGGCAAGCACTCGGACGTCATCTCGTCGTGGTTCCTACCCGGCTCGACTAAGGTAATGACGGATTCGCATTACCGCCACCACTATCTGACAACAATTATCACCGAAAGGAACCTGAAATGAACATCGAGGTCCTGCCTGAAAGCTATCGCACCTCAATCGAGAGCATGTTGCGACTCGAAGGTCTTTCACCAGAAACCGTTGCGGCGATCTGCGAGCCGCAGGTCCTTTTCCTGACCGACGAATACCGGAACGCTCCGGTTCAGGTGATGATCGTGGGCCAGGAAACCAGAGATGCCGAGAAGTGGCTGAACGAGGCCGTTGCTGAAGGCGGAGACGCGATGATCGAGAGGCAGCGGCGGAGTTTCGAGAAATACGACTTTGCCATCGCAGGATCTCACGACAACAATCCGTTCTGGCGGGGCTACGACGATGTCTGCGAGGCGTTCGGACTCTCATCGCGGCGAGCGACCGCATGGACAAACGTCAGCAAGGTCCAGCTCGGCGAAGTCATCGATGGAAGCTTCAGCATCAGCAAGCTATCATCTCCCGCCCAGATGCAGATTGTCCGGTGGCAACGCGCGATGGCACGGGCAGAAATCGAGTATGCAAGACCCGACATCATCGTATGGTTCACAGGAGGAATGCGTTGGATGATAGGGCATCTCTACAAGACGAATATCGAAATGATCGACACCGATGTCGACTTCCACAGAATCGATGGCGCTGCCGATAGCACGGGATATGTGACAGCGCCCTTTCTTGGTGACGCCATCTCGGTGTTCACCTATCACCCTCATGCCGGACGGCGGGGCGATGCGAAACTGCGCACAATTCGGGAGCGTGCGGCGGCGCTTCAGTGGTCTTCTGAAAGATACTCGAACGACCGAGAGCGTCTCAAGCTTCAGCCTTCAGGTTGAAGTCGGCTCGCCACCACTCTCTCGAGCAACTCCATGAACTTGCCATTTTCCTGCGAGCACTTCCAGAAGTTCACGAACCTGCAGACGAGCTGGACGTTCTTGGGTTCATAGTGCCCGTTGCTGTCGATTCGGTCTACCGAAGCCAGCATGTCGTAGTCCAGGTCATCTTGACCATCGACGTGAAGCGGTAACCTCGTGATGGCGCAGAGGCCCTCTTGACTGATCATGAGTTTGGCAAGGTGTGCCTTCATCTCCGGCTCGGGGCAAAGAAGCCTCTTCTCCTTGAGTGTCCGGAGAACCTGTTGACCTTTGGCATTCCGGACAGTTTCCTTGATCGTCATCATCATGCGGGTCAAAACGAGCTCGGGCAATTCGACATTGTTGCCCAGAGTCTTTCCCCTATCGGCGCCGAGTCTGGCCTTCCACTCAGGAGCCTCATGCCATCGGCTGAGGTCGTCGCCATCGATGAGGGTTTCGATGTACTCCTTCATTGTCGGATCGACGACACGGAAGACTGCTTGCTGCGTCGTCAGGTAGTCCTTCGCCTTCGGGTGAATTGAATTCCAGGTGAGAGCTACAGTTCGGCGATTGCGACGTGACCACGGGGTGACTGGCTTGGCGATCATAACCTTGCCGTCGTATTCCTCGAAGACTGGTGCGGCCTCAGTCGACACGGACCAATAGAGGTCGTTGCCTGCGCGATGAAGCCAAATATCATCTTCACTCTCGGCGATGCACGTCGCTCGATTGAACCACGTAGTCGCCCTCCCTTTGACGTCGGTCTCGGCAGATCCCTTGGGAGCCGCCTTCATCTCGATCCTAAGAAATTCGTCGCGATCCCCGGCTTTCCAAGCGTCGAAGTATGGCTTGTCATAGCCGAGGGCGACAAGATTGCGCTCAAGGCAGTCCCCCCAAAGTTCGTTCCCGTCGCCGGTCATCGCGATATAGGTTTCGCTCGTCATACCACCCCTCCAGATTGCTCTCTTGGTTGGCAGATATCATTTGACGAAGCAAGGTCCGGTAGCGCTGATGTATTATGGTCACCTTTTCGGTAGCTTTCTCGGGTTCCGGAAATGCATATAAAGCTTCTTCAGAGCCACGGCTGCTGCGGCGACGTCCCATTCCGTCCTGACCCTGAATTCTGCGGTGACACTCTGGCGAGCATTCTTCTTCGACCACGTGAAGATCGCCCACTCATCCCGGATTTGCCACTGATTGGCGACGAATACGGCCCACTCGCGGTGAGCTAGGGTTCTGAAAGTCTTCCGCACGATCAGGTCCTGACCGTCCACCAGAAGCTCGACGTAGGTCGCCCGCGTCGCCGTATGTGCCTTGACATCGCGGCCACCCATGGACACTGGCAACACGAATGAAGGACACACGCTCGCGAGTTCCTCCCGGAAGCGCGTCCAGATCGGGGGATCTTCTGTATTGTAGGCCAGCGACCCAAGCGCTTTCGCAAGCGATTTCCTCTCGACGATGTACACCTGGTTTCGGGTCGGGAGCCGTGCGTGCCGCCTCTTGATGCCCAGTTCCTGAAGTCTGGCCTCGATATGCTCTGCCTTGCAGTCGAGCTGGTCGAGGTAGAGCTTTGCGTTTACGTACCTGGCATGGAAGTCCTCGAAGGAGCTGCGATCGAGATAGATCCTCCCGTCTTCTCCCTCGCGGGTCTTGATGAGGCTTGCGTTGACCAGGACTGTAACGACCTCGGGCTGATAGGGGTCAACGACCCATGCCTGGGCGATATTGAATGGATTGATGTGAAGATCGAACTTGGTGGAGTCGCGCCCGGCAATGGCCCGCTTCGTTTTGGGGTGAAGGGACAGGGCCAGCAGGCCTGGGGCGTTCCAAGTCACGTTGTGGGCACGTACGCCGTCCTTTTGTACCGTAACTCGCTTATGGTGACCGGCGAGACGCGTGAAGATCGTTCGGTCGAGGAGAGGGCGTCTTGGGATCGAAGCCCCATGCTTCGTCCAGAGATCGGCCGGCACTCCCTCATGCGTAGTCAGGTCTCCTCCGAGGCCTTGGCGTGGTGTCTGGTGATAGACGTTTGCGATCCAGTATTGGAGCACGGTCTCAACTTCGGACAATGCAAGTAGAGGGACCGCCAAGTCGCGATCCTCGCCGAACATCTCGCGGATTTTCGGCGACTCCATCGTGGTGCCCGGCAGCATGTGGAAGATATCTCTGGTGATGGTACCCAGAAATCTCTCGAGCGCGCCCTTGTCTCCTGGACGGGCGGGCCTGTGCTCGATGATGTCAAAGCCGAGTGCCTTTGCAGCTTCACGGATGGATTCGCCAATGAAATGAAGGGCGTTATCGACACCCAACTTGTTGAACAAACCAAACCATGGCCAGGGGACGTCCACCCTGAGCCGACCTTCCACGCCGAAGATCGCCAATTCGAGGCCTCGTACGAATGTGGTGTACGAAGGGTCGCCGAAGCTCGGCACCGCAGCTAGGATGACGCCAGACATCCTTTCCCGGAAAACGATGAGATCGAGGCGGCCGAAGGCCAATGGATTTTCATCGAGGTAGGCAAAGAGATCAGTCTTCAGGTGATCGACATCAACGATATCCATCAGGCACCGGGGACGATGGATTCGAATATACTGTTGGTTCTCAACGGCGGCATGTTCCCCGCCGAAACGCAGAAGGTCACGAGTATAGTGGTCGACGGCGGCAAGTCTTGCGTCGAACGTGCTCTTGCTGATCAGCGATGCACCATTGTCATTGATACCCAGATGCCGGACAGACGCGAAACGCTCATCGTTCATCATGAGCGAAATGAAGTGCTCCCGCAGCGTCTTATAATCGCCGCTCGGCTGCTCCCATGCAAATTGGGCGGCGGCATCGAGAGCTTCCTGAATCAACGCAGGAAGGCGTGGGGATTCATTCCCTCTGCGTGGTTTCCTCGCGAAATTCATCACGCGATCGAAACGGGTTCCATCTCGATCCCTTCCGATCATCTGATGCAACCATTCATAGCTCGGTGGAGGCTCTTCCCGTTCCGCGGCTACTTCTGCCAAAAATGCCTTGGTATGCTCTTTTGAAGGCCCCCTTGTCGTCCGAATAGCCTCCCTGAACCGATAGTAGCGATCCACGTAGTGCATTGCCCGTTTTGCAGCCTCGAGATCAGTGGCAGGCAAACTCATCCATGATCCGGGGGCATTGGGCCTGGCATTCGATCCCACAGGACGAATGCGGTGCGCTCGTTCCAGCTTTCGCAGCCCAGCGTTGGAGACATTGATTTGCTCGTTTGTCTCCAGGCGGACAAAGACCGCGACTTTCCGGGATGTGCGAGTGAGTTGGAGCCATTCCTTGAAACGAACTTCGGCATACCTTTGAAGATCCGCTGAAAAGATGATCGAACGATCACCAGGCCTCAGATCGACCATTCTGAAGCTGGCATCATTTGATATGACGCACCGCAGTCCTTTGAGAGCGAGAGCGATAGTTCTCGAGTGCGCTGCTCGCATCGCTGCGCATCGAGGTCATGCTTGAAGTCGATGAAGCCCACGGATCCGTCTTGGCGGAGCACGCCTACCGCGGGAATGTGATCCTTCCATTCAGTATCCTTCTTATCAGGCGTGGCCGCGAAATACCTCACAGTGATCGGAAACGGGGTGATCGCGACGATGTCGGGATCACCATCGAGCAGAGTCAAGCCATTCAGCATCCAGGATCCACGAGCGGTAACTACGCCTCCTGACCGGATTTTCCGCGACGTGAACCTGAAACGACTGTGCTCTCGAACGCGCGCCGGAAAGGTCACGCGCGGCTCGTGCTTCTCCGAGAAGATGTAGTCGAATGTCCGACGCAGGTGCTCTGGCTTCCATTCGGTGCCATTCGGGACGCACTGCAGGATGAGCTTGTAATCATCGAGCGTCGAACGCTTTCGGTCGTCCGACGGCAACGGCGCTGTCACTCGGAAGGGCCTCGTCTTTTTCGGGGTACGTCGATGGGGGCTGGGCATTTCGGTCTCTCCTCTTTACGTGGAAAAAGGACAGCTCACCGACATCCGTCGCAGCGGTCGCAGGTGCGACGACCAATGCGGCCAGCTCACTGAGCAGTCTTGTCGAAATCCCGAGGTCTTCGAGATCTTCGATGTTGATAGACATGTTCTGCACGCAGGAACTTCGAGCATGGCTGATCATTGGCAATACCTCTCCGGTCGCGCTCAGGGAGGCCGGAGCACGTTCGATGAACTATCTGTTGATATCGGCCAGACCTGTTGACGAAGCCTGGCGCGTGAGGAAGGTCCCATAATACGCTCGGTACGACAAGTGGGGACCGTCTTAACAAATTGATACTATTGAGGATTCAGCGTTGAAACCTTGAAAGTTGCGCCAAGTATTTCTTCTTCGACGAGTCCTTCCGCGAATCCTGTGCCGGATGCCGCTGAAGGTAGATCAAAGAACAATTGCGCCTCCGAAGCGGGCACCGGACAGTACAAGCCCAAGTCAATCGACACGGCGACATCTGCTGCGGCACCGAGCTCGGGGTGATTTCAAACTCTGGGATTCTCGGATTGTCGTGCGAAAACGCGGCCTCAGGCTCGCGGAAGGATTCCTAGTCGTATTCGCATCGTGTGCATCGCCATGTTCCTTCATGGAATCTTGGTGGCTTGAGCTGCGGCTTCATCATGAGCCGAGGGAGCCATATGGATCACGGCACTCCATATGTTCTGTTTTTGTTCGGACGTCAACGGGCCCATGCGACTTTTTTAGGCTGCTCTCCTAAGAAATTCTATGGCCTCGGTGTACGATAACAAGTTTCGCTGGTCTTAACATGGGCGAACGCGTTCGACGTCGAGTTCGCCATTGCCAAACCAGTCTTCGACGGGAAATATGCCGTCGGCATCGATGAATCGGGAGGCGCGGAATGGGAGTACCAGACAGATTTGCTATCGAGTATCCCAGACGGGCGCTCGAACTCATTGGCATGCTGGAGCCGTCCGCCAGAGAGAACAATCTTCTCGGCTCGTTCGGACTTTTGGCAGCATCTGCAGTCCTCACGATCCCGTTCGAGCGGATGCGCACAAGTCACTTCCTGCACGATCAAGCACACGACGACGATCTGGTGAAAAATCTGAAGGCCTTAGGGAAAGCTGACTTTTTGAAAGCGCCATTCTGGCGAAAGCCGCCAGACGACGGCTCATGGCGCCAGTCCCGCATAGTAAGCCCAGTTGACAAGACACATGACTGGAAAGATCCATACGGCCGGGATCCGCGTTCGGACGATGCAAACACGATCCAGAGCCGAAAGGCCAGCGAGGTGTTAAGAGTGCTTCGCAACGCCCTGGCGCATGGCAACGTCATATACCTCGATAGAGACGGCCATGAAATCGCGGGAAACCAGATGGTCTACATGGCCTTCCTGTCGCGGTACGAAGAAGATCAGGAGCAGCGCGAGCGGGCCGAAACCTACAGAGTGGTGATCACAACCGAGGAAGCATTCCTGCACTTCGTAAAGTGTTGGGCAGAGTGGATCGGCAGTCTCGCCCTTGACCCGCGTGTGGCTTCAGCAGCATGAGCGGGCGCTTTTCTCCGTTTGTGATAAAGGCGCTGACAGACGTGATAACCGGCGGCGCCGGGCAGGGGCCGGACGTCACCGAGCCGATCGGGATCTACCGGAGTGGACCGAAGATTGAGGCATTGTTCCTTGATTGTGGTCTCGACATGCGCATAGGGAGCAGTTCACGCGTTCCGGCAACCGTCCAGTTTCTACGGGATCTTGCTAATCACTGGGACGATGGTGAGTCCTTGAAGCGTGTAATCCTCCGCGTCTGTGACCCGCGAGAGTACCTCTCCGCACCCGACAAAGCTGTTGCTGTGAGAGAGCATGTTAATGCCGCCCTGGAAGCCGATGGACTAGCGGTAACAATTGTCAGCGGAGCTGCGCATCTTGTGGAGCGCACGTCCGCAGGCCTCATTGTTGAACCTTTCATCAGCAAAGTTGCGAAGCTGGATTTTGATACTGTGCAAATCGAAATTGCCCGAGCGCTCCCGAGCGTCAGCGCCGATCCGGAAGACGCCGTAACGGCAGCATGCTCGCTGGTCGAAGCGGTATGCCGCTCGATACTAATCGAACTCGGACTGCCGCTGCCGGCAAAGCGCGATATAGACGGGTTGCTGAGGGCCGTGCAGGATCCATTGAACCTCTCGCCAGGCCGAACCGATCTATCTCTGGAAATCGAGCAGGATGTTCGGCAGGTCTTGGGTGGCCTTACATCTGTCACCAAAGGAATCGGTGCGCTGCGAACCCATGCTGGCGATGCACATGGGCGTGAGAAAGGATTCCGTCGAATCGACCCTCGCATCGCGCGCCTGGCGCTCAACTCTGCCAGTTCGATCGCTCTGTTTCTGATCGAGACATGGGAGAGCAAGCAGCATCGCCACTTGCCACAACATAGCGAGGAGGCCCAGCGGTGAGGACAACAGCAACGGAATTCCACGGCGAAGATAAGTTTGCTGAAGACGTGAAGGGGATTCCAACGCGGATCCTTATCGCAATCAGGAACATCGGCGACTGATGACCCGCACATATCCGACGCCTCGCCCGCCCGGAGTTCTTGTCAAGGAGTAACAGATTCGGCTGGGATTCAAGGGCGAATCCATGAGTGCGTCGTGGTTGCGGTGATATGCTTGCCGAAGTGGCCGCTGTACAACGTCATCGACCGCTTCATCTACATTGCTCCGATCTCGATGGAAACTTTATTTGCCAAGACTTCGGCGTGGGCCAAGTAGAAGAGGGGGCAATCTGCTGGTCGCTGCACCTCAACGTCCCAGAAAAATTTTCAGATATTTTTCGAAGCTCTGAATTGTGCCTTAGGGAGACTTGAAGGACTCAGTCCTCTTCGTGCGGCGGGGAGCGGCGAGCGAAAAGTTGAGCAAGATGCCAGGCAGAAAACGGTCCCAAACCATATCCAGGACACTCGCGAGCTCTGCTTGTCCTGTCTCCAGCCCGATCTCGCGAGAAGTAACCGAGCATCAGGCGGCGTCAGACACAAAGCGTGCAGCTAGATGAAGCTTCCATTGATTTCATTCAGTTTTCTTGAAGTCGGTGTACGCTGATGCCAAGCTCAGTGCACGTTGTTAGCAAGCTGGTGTACGCTGTTGCCAAGCGTTACATAAAATGGCGCACCCGACAGGATTCGAACCTGTGACCTTTGGAATCGGAATCCAACACTCTATCCAGCTGAGCTACGGGTGCAGCGGTCACGCTTGAATCGCGTGCAGCGGTTGGTTCATACCCCAGCTTTCTTTCCGCATCAATGTCTAAAAATCAAAGATTTACGAAATGGGGTCTGTTTTCCGGTGAGGGGGAGAGCGTGGGTTGCTGCGAGGGCTGCTGTCTGCATGTTTGCGATAGCAGGGCGGTATGTTGTTAGCGGTATTGCGTTTCTTCCTGATAAGACGTTTCCCTTTTAAGTAGTATTTTACGTCTGCATCCAGCGGCTGTCCTGGCACTTTTGTACACAGCCGGGTTGATTGTCGTATCGCCGTTCAAACAAGGCGGGGGAGATGGTTTTTGACCCTAAAAATCGGTGGGTAAATAATCATACTTTTCTTTTGCGCCCGATGGTGATTACGAGACAGGGGTTGTCGCAATGGGTATTAACTGTCAAATTATTATACAATATTAGTATCATCTACATTTATTTGGGATACAGTTTAGTCCTGTTGTCGGTTATCATTCCGGCAGGGTTAAGGAACGAATCAGGCGGGGGATCGGATGGCTTTGCAATTGGCACATAGCAACGGGCCACGTGCGGAAAAGGCCGAAAGCGGCGGCACGCAGGCGGAACATTTAAACGCTATCGACTATGGATTGTTGACGACCGCGATCGGTTATCATTTGAGGCACTCGCAACTTGCCGTGGCAAACGGCTTTTCCGACGTGCTGGCGGAGATGGGATTGCGGCCGGCCGATTTTTCCGTTCTCGTCATCGTCGGCGGCAATCCGGGCCTCAAGCAGAGCGATGTGGCCGAGGCACTTGGCATACAGCGTGCCAATTTCGTCGCGATCGTCGATAGCATGGAAAGCAAGGGATTGCTTGTCCGCCGCAGGTCGGAAGAGGACAGGCGCGTTCATTTCCTCGACATGACGGATGAGGGCAGCAGCCTTCTTGAGCGCCTTTCCGATGCATGGCGTGACCGCGAGGAAAAGCTGATCGACCGGATCGGCGGCAAAAAAGCCCGTGACCAGCTGCTGGCTCTGCTTGGGCGCCTGCGGGACTGAGCGGTATCGGTCAAGCCGGTCGGCAATCCCTCTGCCCCTGCCTCTCCCTTTCACGAGGGTCTGATTTGTAGCGGGTCGATTTGCGTTGCAATTTTCCTGCGAAACGGCCAAGACGCCTTGGACGTGCCGACGCCTTGGGCGTCGCGTCATGCCGCAACTGCGCAATGTTCTGGAAAGGCCCGAAACGGGAACGCCATGCTGATTATCGATACGAGCCATCCGCTTTATCGCCGCTTGTGGGTCAGATTGCTCATCGTCGGCTTTTGCGCCGCCTGGTCCGTCATCGAATTCGTCAATCGCGAATTTTTCTGGGGCACGGTTGTCGGCGGCGTGGCGGTCTATGCGGCCTATGAGTTGTTGCTGAAGTTCAAGCCCGCCAGCGAGGAGAACGCTGCAGGCAAGGCTGACGCGGCCAGGGACGATTCAGACGAGCCAGTGGAAAGTGCACCCACGGATAGAAACGACGCCGGCTGAGGCGAGCTTTCCGGGTGTAAAACCGCTACCTGCCTCTATTGGAAATGTTCACGAGTTCGCAGCATCCGGATCGCCTGGTCAATCAGGAGATTTGCCGCTGTCATGCGCAGCGTCGCATTGTGCCGGAATTCCGGTCTCACTCCGTCGGGATGATTGAGCCTTGCGAAGGCGCGGCGCTTTTCCGCAAGCGTTGCGGCGGTGTCGGTTTCATGGATGGCCAGTTCTGCTGAAACATCCGCGAGCGAGGTCTTTTCGAGATGGGCCGGCATGGGTTCGGGTTGGGGTTCCGGCTGGGGCTCGGCAAGCGCAACGGGCTCCGGCAGAAAGGCCAGATAGGCGTCGAGACTGGCGTTTCCCGGTTGCGGTGCATCCGGATAGGTATCCACGACGAAGCCAGAGCTAAAACCCACAATACGATGACCGGTGGGCGGCGTCGGCTCCGCGCTCTCGTCTTCTTTTTCCTGTCTCAGTCTTTCAACGACCGACTCGAAGACGGATTGTCCGAAAAGCATGCGGCTATTCCCTGGGCAAGTCCCGATAAATCCGGCCTCTATATACAATGAAGTTGGCGTCTGGCTTGCCTTCCTCAAAAGCCCGTCAGTTTGCGGCTTTCATCCAGAACCAGATCGTAGAGCAGCCGGGCGCTGGGCGGCAAAACGCGGCCTTTGGTGGTGATGATGCTGTAGGGCTTGACGACAAGCTCGAAATCCGTCGGCAGGATGCGGGTGCGGCCGATATCGGCCTGCTGGCCGGCCACGAACTCGGCCATGTCCTGCGCGATTGGCGCAATTGCATCCGTGTTGCAGATAAGGGCAAGCGTCAGCACCACGGATGGCGTGTTGATGACGTTGCGCGGCATGGCGACGCCGTGAGTGAGGAACACGTCTTCCATCGTTCTGCGCAAAAGCGCGCCGGGCGGCTGGAAGACCCAGTCGTAACCGGACAGATCCTGCAATGTCACGGGCTCGCCGTGGAGCAGGGGGTGGCCCTCGCGAACCACCAGACAGGCGCGCTCGATGCCAATTTCATGGATGGAGAACAGGCCGGGGTCGAAATCATCGGGGATGCGGCCGATGATGAAATCGTGACGTGCGGCCAGAAGTTCCCGCGCCAGCACGTTGCTACTTTCCACCTGCACGTTGATCTCGATACCGGGATAGGTGTCCATCGCCCGTCTTATGGCGGGCACGACCAGGCTGATGGCCGGTGCGGTGACGGCGCCGATATAAACCGATCCGCCGCTGCCGGATTTCATCTGGTTGAGTTCGCGGCTCGCCTCACGCAGCTCCAGCAATATGGTGCGGGCGCGCCGCGCCAGCGCCTCGCCGAACTTGGTCAGCACCACACCACGCGACGCTCTCTGACAGAGCGGGCTTTTGACGATTGCTTCCATTTCCGAGAGCATGCGCGATGCCGCCGGCTGCGTCATGTTCATGGCGGCGGCGGCGGCGCTGACCTGCCCGTGCTCCTCGATCATGACCAGCATGCGCAGGTGGCTCATCTTCAAGCCGGCGCGCAGCAAAGGGTTGTCTTCGAAGACGAAGAGCGCATCCGCTGTTTGCGTCTGCTCATACACTTTTTGGTTGCTCATTCGCCGGTTTATACCCCTCAATGGTTATTGTATCGATTTAATATATCATAATTGATATACGTAAACTGATTTATTCTATTTGACAGTTATATGGATTCAGAACAATTTGCGGAATGCCGGGGAGGAGCGGCATCTGTTCCATTTCGCAGTTGCGAGATCGGAACGGGCGCAATGCGGCTTCTTCCTCTGATGGCATGAATTTTATGGTGCAACGCAACAAGCGGGTACCAAAGAGGGTTCAAGGGAGAGAGTTAATGAAGTCCATTATTTCGCTGATGGCGGCTTGTGCCATCGGTGCTGCTTCCTTTGCAGCGCCGGCTTTCGCGCAGGACAAGGGTTCTGTCGGTATCGCCATGCCGACAAAGTCTTCCGCGCGCTGGATCGATGACGGCAACAATATCGTCAAGCAGCTGCAGGAAGCCGGTTACACGACCGATCTGCAATACGCCGACGACGATATTCCGAATCAGCTTTCCCAGATCGAAAACATGGTCACCAAGGGCGTTAAGGTCCTCGTGATTGCTTCGATCGACGGCACGACCCTGTCGGACGTTCTGAAGCAGGCTGGTCAGCAGGGCATCAAGGTCATCGCTTATGACCGTCTCATCCGCAACAGCGGCGACGTCAGCTACTACGCCACTTTCGACAACTTCCAGGTTGGCGTTCTGCAGGCAACTTCGATCGTCGACAAGCTTGGCCTGAAGGACGGCAAGGGTCCGTTCAACATCGAGCTGTTCGGCGGTTCTCCTGACGACAACAACGCCTTCTTCTTCTACGATGGCGCGATGTCGGTTCTGAAGCCTTACATCGACAGCGGCAAGCTGGTCGTAAAGTCGGGCCAGATGGGCATGGACAAGGTCGGAACGCTGCGTTGGGATCCGGCAACGGCCCAGGCTCGCATGGATAACCTCCTATCGGCTTATTACACGGACGCAAAGGTTGACGCTGTTCTCTCGCCCTATGACGGTCTGTCCATCGGCATCATCTCCTCGCTGAAGGGCGTTGGTTATGGTACGAAGGACCAGCCGCTGCCGGTCGTTTCCGGTCAGGACGCTGAAGTTCCGTCGGTCAAGTCGATCATTGCTGGCGAACAGTATTCGACCATCTTCAAGGACACTCGCGAACTCGCGAAGGTTACTGTTGGCATGGTCAACGCCGTTCTGCAGGGCAAAGAGCCTGAGGTGAACGACACCAAGACCTATGAAAATGGCGTCAAGGTTGTTCCGTCCTACCTGCTCAAGCCGGTTGCCGTGACCAAGGACAACTACAAGCAGGTTCTCGTCGACGGTGGTTACTACACCGCAGATCAGCTGAAATAAGCCTGCAACACATGCGGGGATGGCTTGGCGCCGTCCCCGTTTTTTCATAAAAATAAAAACGCCTGAATTAATCGGGCGCTGGATTGCGATATGGCCAATACCATTCTCGAAATGCGGAACATCACCAAGACGTTTCCGGGCGTAAAAGCGCTTGAGAACGTCAACCTTAAGGTAAAGGAAGGTGAGATCCACGCGCTCGTTGGCGAGAACGGCGCTGGAAAGTCGACCTTGATGAAGGTCCTTTCCGGTGTTTATCCCGCTGGCACCTATGAGGGCGAGATCCACTATGAAGGTGCTGTGCGAAATTTTCGCGCCATCAACGACAGCGAAGATATTGGTATCATCATCATTCACCAGGAGCTTGCGCTTGTGCCGCTCCTGTCGATTGCCGAAAATATTTTCCTTGGCAACGAGGTCGCTTCGGGCGGCGTCATCAACTGGCAGCAGACCTTCAACCGTACCCGCGAACTTCTGAAGAAGGTGGGCCTGAAGGAATCGCCGGAGACGCTGATTACGGATATCGGCGTCGGCAAGCAGCAGCTGGTCGAAATCGCCAAGGCGTTGTCGAAGAGCGTGAAGCTTCTCATCCTTGATGAGCCGACCGCCTCGCTCAACGAGAGCGATTCCGAGGCTCTGCTCAACCTTTTGATCGAGTTCCGCAAGCAGGGCATGACGTCGATCATCATCACCCACAAGCTCAACGAAGTGCGCAAGGTGGCCGACCAGATCACCGTGCTGCGCGACGGCATGACGGTGAAGACGCTCGACTGTCATCAGGAAGAAATCAGCGAGGACGTCATCATTCGCAACATGGTGGGACGCGATCTAGAAGATCGTTATCCGCCGCGCGACGTGCCGATCGGCGAGACCATTCTCGAAGTGAAGAACTGGAACGCCTATCACCAGCAGCACCGCGACCGGAAGGTCCTGCACGACATCAACGTTACCGTGCGCAAGGGCGAAGTCGTCGGTATTGCAGGGCTGATGGGGGCAGGGCGCACGGAATTCGCCATGAGCGTGTTCGGCAAGTCCTACGGTCACAAGATCACCGGTGACGTTCTGATCGACGGCAAGCCCGTGGATGTCAGCACCGTTCGCAAGGCAATCGATGCCGGCCTTGCCTATGTGACCGAAGACCGCAAACATCTCGGTCTGGTGCTCAACGACAACATTCTGCACAACACCACGCTTGCCAATCTGGCCGGCGTGTCGAAGGCCAGCGTCATCGACGACATCAAGGAAATGAAGGTGGCGAGCGATTTCCGCACACGCCTTCGCATCCGCTCTTCAGGCATCTTTCAGGAAACGGTCAATCTTTCGGGCGGCAACCAGCAGAAGGTCGTGCTTTCCAAGTGGCTCTTCTCCAATCCTGATGTCCTGATCCTCGACGAGCCGACACGCGGTATCGACGTTGGCGCGAAATACGAAATCTACACCATCATCAACCAGCTCGCTGCCGACGGCAAAGGCGTTCTGATGATCTCATCGGAAATGCCTGAATTGCTCGGCAATTGCGACCGCATCTACGTCATGAACGAAGGCCGCATCGTCGCTGAATTGCCGAAGGGAGAGGCGAGCCAGGAAAGCATCATGCGCGCTATCATGCGCTCAGGGGAGAAGAACTCATGAGTTCGGCAAACACCACAAACGAAGAAAGCAACGTCATCTCGGTCGGGTCGTATATTCGCTCCAATATCCGCGAATATGGCATGCTGATCGCGCTCGTCGCTATCATGGTTTTCTTCCAGTTCTATACCGGCGGCATTCTGTTCCGGCCCGTGAACCTGACCAACCTCATCCTGCAGAACTCGTTCATCGTCATCATGGCGCTTGGCATGCTGCTGGTCATCGTGGCCGGACATATCGACCTTTCGGTCGGTTCCATCGTCGCCTTCGTCGGCGCGATTGCGGCCATATTGACCGTGCAGTGGGGCATGAACCCGTTTCTCGCGGCGCTGATTTGTCTTGTCATCGGCGGCATCATCGGTGCTGCCCAGGGTTACTGGATCGCCTATCATCGCATCCCGTCGTTCATCGTGACGCTGGCGGGCATGCTTGTGTTCCGCGGCCTCACGCTTTTTGTGCTCGGCGGCAAGAACATCGGCCCGTTCCCGACGGATTTCCAGATCATCAGCACCGGCTTCCTGCCTGATATCGGTGGCATCGAAGGTCTGAACACGACGTCGATGATCCTGACATTGGTGATTACGGTCGTGCTGTTCTATCTGGCGTGGCGCCGTCGCGTGGTGAACGTGAAGCACGGCATCGACGTGGAGCCGTTCGGTTTCTTCATTGTGCAGAACCTGCTCATCTCAGGCGCTATTCTGTTCCTTGGCTACCAGCTGTCCACCTATCGTGGCCTGCCGAACGTCCTGATCGTGATGCTGGTTCTGATTGCGCTTTACAGCTTCGTGACGCGCCGCACGACCATTGGCCGCCGCGTTTACGCCATGGGCGGCAACGAGAAGGCGACCAAGCTTTCCGGTATCAACACCGAACGCCTGAGCTTCCTAACCTTCGTCAACATGGGCGTACTGGCCGGTCTGGCCGGCATGATCATCGCGACACGCCTCAACTCGGCAACGCCGAAGGCAGGCGTTGGCTTCGAGCTTGATGTGATCGCGGCCTGCTTCATTGGCGGTGCTTCGGCCTCCGGCGGCGTTGGCAAGATCACCGGTGCTGTTATCGGTGCCTTCATCATGGGCGTCATGAACAACGGCATGTCGATCGTCGGCCTCGGCATCGACTTCCAGCAGATGGTCAAGGGCCTCGTGCTGCTCGCTGCCGTGTTCTTCGACGTCTACAACAAGAACAAGGGCTGATTGCCCAGCCAATATAGCAAGTCAAAAAAAGTGGCCGGTTTCCGGCCACTTTCATAAGGTGAAGGCGCAACGCGCCGAAGAAGATAAGGCGCGTTGCGCCGCAGGAAGGAAATCCCGTGCTCATTTCACAGATCAAGGATGCCAGTGGCAAAATCACCGTCGCCGTTCGCGAAGAAGGCGGACAGGCGCACGCCGTCAACGGCGCTCAATCGGTTTACGCGCTGGCCATGGAAGCTGCCAATAGTGGCAAGAGCCTTGCCGATGTTGTGTCCGCCCATGGTCTCGGCGATGCCGTCGATCTTGAAAAGGCTTACGCTGAAGGTCGCTTTCTGCCGCCGATCACCCATCCCGATCCGGCGCATCTGCATCTGACAGGCACGGGCCTGACCCATCTCGGCTCTGCTGCTACCCGCGACAGCATGCACAAGAAGACCACGGAAGCCGCCGAGGAAAGCCTGACGGATTCCATGAAGATGTTCCGCATGGGTCTGGAAAATGGCAAGCCGAAGGCTGGCGAAAAGGGCGTTCAACCCGAGTGGTTCTACAAGGGCAACGGCTATGTCGCAGCGGCACCCGGTGCTGCTCTCACCTCTCCGTCCTTCGCGCTTGATGGCGGCGAAGAGCCGGAAATGGCCGGCATCTACGTGATCTCCGACAAGGGCGAACCCGTGCGCATCGGCTTTGCCGTGTCGAACGAATTTTCCGACCACGTCACCGAGCGGATCAACTATCTCTACCTCGCCCATTCCAAGTTGCGCCCGGCAAGCTTCGGCCCGGAAATCCGCGTCGGCGCTGCACCGTCGGATATTCGCGGCACCTCGCGCATCCGTCGTGGCGACAAGGTCATTTTCGAAAAGCCGTTTGTTTCGGGTGAGGACAACATGTCCCACACCTTCGCGAACCTCGAATATCACCACTTCAAATACGGCCTGTTCCGCGCACCTGGTGACGTCCATGTGCACATGTTCGGCACCGCGACGCTCTCTTTTGCGGAGGGCATCAAGCCGGAAGCGGGTGACGTGTTTGAGATCGAGGCCGCCGGTTTCGGCTTGCCGCTGAGGAACCCGCTTGCGGTTAATGCGGAAGAAGAAATCACGGTTCGGCAGATCTGATCTACCGGGGCTGCACGTTAAACGGTTGAGGGAGGGGGTCGCTCAGCGTCCCCCTCTCGACGTCATCCCCGGCTTGTCTTCAGGTGGGACACATCCGCCAAAGCGATAACGCCGCGGTTTTGCCAGTAATCGTCTTGTCTTAGGTGCGTAATGCTGCCGGAAGACGCGGGAAAGCTGACATAACCGACGCTGTCGATCGGCATTTTGATCCATGCCGCGATGACGAAGGTAAGAGCGAAGCCATGGGTAACGATGATCTGCGTGGGGCAAGGACGCGATATAATCGTGTCCACGGCGCGGTACACTCTTTCGGCCAACTCTCGTCTCGTTTCGCCATCAGCAATTCCGCCGCGATGATCCATCCGGTCGTGATGGGGGGCCGGTATCTGACGGGCGTCGAGCCATTGCTGCGGCATACCACCCGCCGAACCGTAGCTGATTTCCCGCAGGCCATCCGTGGTTTCAAAAGGGGACTTGAGGTGTTCAGCAATGATTGCCGCAGTCTGGGAGGCCCGCAGAAGATCGGAACTGAAGATTTCGACTGATGCGTTGCCGATCAAGGCCACAAGTTTCTCGGCCGTCGCCTGCGCATCGGCTTTTCCCTTGGGTGTCAGTTCGGTATCATACCAGCCACCAACCTTGTTCTCGACATGATGGACGGACTGGGTGTGCGTGACGACAAAAATGTTCTTCATAGTGTTCTTCCGGGTATCTGGGGCTTACTCGAACCCCCACAGCCTGCCTTCGCCCACCTCCACGGAATTGCCGGCCGGGTCGCGGATGTAGACGGAATAGCTGTCGTTCGGCCAGCGGTGATAGTGTTCGATGGGAATTCCAAGCTCCTCGAAGCGGGCTTTCCAGTCGTCCACTTCCGACTTGTCTTTCGCATAAAAACAGAAATGGCCTTGTCCGGTGGCGCCGTGGCGCGGGATCGGATTGTCGGGGGTGGCCGTGCGCGATTGTTGCGGATCGAAGACCAGCAGCATCTGGCGGCCACATTTGAAGAACACGAACTGGCCCGGCAGCCTGCGCACCACCTCCAGCCCGAAGACATCGCGATAAAAGGCCTCGGCGGCGTCGAGATCGTTGGCGTAGATCGCCGTTTCCATAAGGGCGGCTGGCGGTTTCATGGTTCCTCCCCGATGTCTGGCAACGGATATAGCGGACAGTCTATGTTTTCGTGCTGTAGGTCAGCACCGTCAGGTCGTGCTTGCCAACACCACGTTCCAGAACGGTCCAGCCGCAGTTCGTATAATAGGTTTCGAGACGGCGCTGGCAGCACAGGTAGCTGATGTCGTGACCAAGTTCGGCGGCCCGTTGTGTTGCGGCCTGCATCAGCGCCCGGGCGACACCTGAGCGTCTGCTGTTTTCCTCCACCCAGAGTGCGGCAACCCATGGCAGATATTGTGGCCGCTCCTCCAGATCGCAGTGGATAAGGAAGGCGGAGCCGACGTAACCCTTGTCGCCATGGGCGACGAAGCCGGTCGGCAGGGCATGGGGGTTCACCATATCCTTCAGATGTTCAGCCACATCGCCGACCTGGAGGCCACTATCCTGCCACCATGCCGTCCAGACCCGTTCCGCAATGATGGGTCCATGGGACTGGCAGTCGCGATAGTCGGAAATACTGTACAAAAAGCCCTCTCCCTGATCGGTTGCTGCGGCGATTTAACCGGTCACGGCGGGCTTTCGCAACCCACAGGTTGTTGAAAGCGGATCAGGGTTTCGTTGCCGTCACATGCAGCCAGTCGGTTGGCAGCTTGTCGTAACCGCTGCCGTGCCGTGCTTCTATTTCCACCCCTGCCCAGGCGAAATGCCCGTACAGGTCCTCAAGCCAGGTTTTCGAAGGATAGTTGTAATAGCGGCCGAACGTGTCGCGGCCTTCCGCTTCTCCGGCCTTGAAGCTGGCGTAGAAAACGCCGCCCTGTTTCAGCGCCGTATGGATGCGGCGGATGATGCCGGAAAGAGCGGGGCGGGGGACATGCAACAGGCAGGCATTGGCCCACACGCCGTCATAAGTCTCCACGTCGCAGATATCTTCGAACAGCAATGTTGCGACGGGAATGCCGAGCCGCGTTTCGGCCGCCTTGGCGATTTCGGGTGTGCCGTCCGTCGGGCGCACGTCGAAGCCTGCAGCGAGCATGAATTCACTGTCCTGCCCGCCACCGCACCCCAGTTCGAGGATGGTCGCGCCTTTGGGCAGGCGCGACAGGAATTTTTCCAGATGGGGAAGGTCCGCCGTCTGCCCTCTCGACGTATAGACTTCGGCATTATCCGTATAAAAGCCGATCGTTTCGTCGTCTCTGCCGGCCATTGTCTCAGCTTTGCGATTGGCTCTGCGATTGCTGCACGGTCACCGAAACGTTCAGCGTTTCGCCGGCCGGGCCGATCCGCATGCCCGATATCGGCGCGCAGTCGCGGTAGCAGAGGCCAAGGGCAATGCGCACGTAGCGATCGTCAGGGCAGATATTGTTGGCGGCGTCAAAGCCAACCCAGCCGAGGCCCTGCAGATGCACCTCGGCCCAGGCATGGGTTGCCGTCTGCTCCGCCACGTCTTCCATCATCAGATAACCGGAAACATAGCGGGCGGGCAGGCCCATCAGCCGGGCGGCGGAAATGAGGATATGGGCATGGTCCTGGCAGACGCCCTTGCCGGCTTCGAGTGCGAGTTCGGCGGTGGTTTCCGTGTCGGTCGAACCCGGCACATATTCTACCTTGCTGTTGATCTTCTCCATCAGGTCGTGCAGGCGCTCGAGCTCGCTGTTGCCGGTGCTGGCCTTCGCCAGTTCGCGCACGAGTTTGCCGGGCTTCGTCAGCGGCGTCTCGCGCAGGAAGAGCCATAGCGGCGCACTGCCGGTATGGGGGCCGACCATGCCGGCCCTGTCTTCGGTTATGACGAGGCCACCAGCCACGACCTTGACCCTGCGTTGCGGGCCTTCGGTCTCGACCAGTGCGACACGGTTGCCGAAATGGTCGTCATAGCTCACTTCGACGGTGGCGCCGTCGACCGATACATCCCAGTCCTCCACCGTCTGGCACGGGCCGGTCTGTGGCGTCAGGCGCAGCCGCTGCAATGCATAGGGCATCGGCTCGTCATAGACATATTCGGTCGTATGGGTGATTTTCAGACGCATAAGCTGTCCCCGTCCACGCGCTTACAGATAAAAGCGGTAGCCTTCCATGATTTCCTGCCCCAGCTGCCCGTTCCGGTTGACAAATCTCTCCAGAAACTCGTGCAGGCCTTCATCCATGACGCGATCGATCGTTGTCTTGCGCAGACTGTCGCGAATGCTCTCCGCCGTTTCATGCGCCTTGTGCTTTTCACCGTAATCCTCAGCTATGTAATTGAGGTTGCTGGTGATCTTCTCATAGCAATAGGCGAGCGAGCGCGGCATGCGGCCGTTGAGAATGAGGAAGTCGGCGATGTTGGCGGGCTTGTATTCCGCATCGTAGACCCAGCCATAGGAGCGGTGCGCCGAGACGGAGCGGAGGATGGATTCCCATTGGGCATTGTCCAGCGAGGAGCCGACATGCGCCACGGCCGGCAGCAGCACGTAATATTTTACGTCGAGAATGCGGGCGGTGTTGTCGGCGCGCTCGATGAAGGTGCCGATGCGGGAGAAATTATAGAGATCGTTGCGCAGCATCGAGCCGTGGAAGGCGCCGCGCACCAGACCGGCGCGATGCTTGATGACATCGATGGTCTGCGGCAGTTCGGCATGGCTGAGCTTGCGGCCGAGGATGTTCTTCAGCTCGATCCAGAATTCGTTGGTGGCTTCCCATGTCTCGCGCGTCAGCGCGGTGCGCACCATGCGGGCATTGTTGCGGCCTGCCTCGATGCAGGACATGACGCTCGAAGGGTTTGCCTTGTCCCGCAGGAGATAATCGATCGCATTGGCCGCCGTCACTTTCTCGCGCGTTTCGAGAAAGGCTTCGTGCACGCCGGCACTCTGCAACACGCCGTCCCAGTCCTCATCGCCGCTGCCGCTGCGCGTCAGGGAAACGCGCAGGCCAGCATCGATAAGCCGGGCGATGTTTTCAGCGCGCTCAATATACCGGAACATCCAGTAGAGCCCGTTTGCCGTTCTGCCCAGCATGGCTTAGTCCTCCAGTACCCATGTATCCTTGGTGCCGCCGCCCTGGCTGGAATTGACCACCAGCGAGCCCTGCTTGAGGGCAACACGGGTCAGTCCGCCGGGAATGATCTTCACCTTGTCTGAAACCAGCACATAAGGACGCAGATCGACATGGCGCGGCGCGATGCCGTTTTTCACCATGATCGGCACGGTGGAAAGCGACAGCGTGGGCTGCGCGATGTAATTGGAGGGGCGGGCTTTCAGCTTTTCGGCAAAAAGCGCCCGTTCCTTTTTCGACGCGGTGGGGCCGACCAGCATGCCGTAACCGCCCGAACCGTGAACTTCCTTGACAACCAGTTCGGCAAGGTTGTCGAGAACGTATTTCAGGCTGTCCGGCTCCGAACAGCGCCATGTCGGCACGTTTTCCAGAAGCGGCTTGCGGCCGGTGTAGAACTCGACGATCTCAGGCATGTAGGAATAGATTGCCTTGTCGTCGGAAATGCCGGTGCCCGGCGCATTGGCGATGGTGATGTTGCCGGCGCGGTAGACATCCATGATGCCGGGTACGCCGAGCGCCGAATCCGGCCGGAAGGTGAGCGGATCAAGGAAATCGTCGTCGACGCGGCGGTAAAGCACGTCGATGGCCTCGTAGCCACGGGTAGTGCGCATCTTGACCTTGCCGTCCATGACGCGCAGGTCGGACCCTTCCACCAGCTCCACACCCATCATGTCGGCCAGGAATGAATGTTCGTAATAGGCGGAATTGTAGATGCCGGGGGTCAGCACCGCGACGCGCGGCTTGCCGGTGCAGCCGGGGGGTGCAAGCGAGGCGAGCGATTGGCGCAGCTGATAGGGGTAATCCTCCACCCGCTGCACCCGGTTTTCATGGAAGAGTTCCGGGAACATCTGCATCATCGTTTCACGGTTTTCCAGCATGTAGCTGACACCTGAAGGCGTGCGGGCGTTGTCTTCCAGAACATAGAACTGGTCTTCGCCGGTGCGAACGATATCCGTGCCGACAATGTGGGTATAAACGCCGCCGGGTGGCGTGAAACCGATCATTTCCGGGAGGAATGCAACGTTCTTCTCAATAATTTCGCGTGGAATTCGCCCGGCGCGAATGATTTCCTGCTTGTGGTAGATATCGTCGAGGAAAGCGTTGAGAGCGAGAACGCGCTGTTCGATACCCTGGGCCAGTTTGCGCCACTCGCGCCCGGAAATGATGCGCGGAATGATATCGAAGGGGATCAGTTTTTCTGAACTGTCGGCGTGGCCGTAGACTGCGAAAGTAATACCGGTTTTTCGAAAGATGTTTTCCGCGTCTTTAGACTTCTGGATCAGGTGTGCCCTGTCCTGCCGGCTGTACCACTCGTTATAGTTTTCATATGGGCTTCGCGGCGCGTTGTCCGCATTTATCATTTCGTCAAATGCCAACTTCGATGTCCCCTTTTTTGCCATATGAATACAACGACAAATGCAATGCAAGAACTATGCGGACGCCTCCGTGAAGATTTTTTACCGCCCTAGAGTTTTAAAAAAGAAGCGTTTTTTCGCTTTCAGCCTATAAATGCGGCATTGGCAAATTGGTTGCAGGGCAAGGTGGGGTGGAACGGGGTGGTGGCACTGTGTGCGCCGTGGGCGAATGCACAAATTTTGTTCGTTCGCTTTCGGTTGATGGGTTTTGGGTGTGGCATCAGAAAATCTGAAAGATGCGATCACCAAAACACTTTTGACCTTTTGCGGGGATGGGGATACCGGCTAGCTTGGACGGCTGTGTTTCGCCAAGGGGTGCGCGCCGAGATCCGGCCGGGTAGTTCACCGGTTGCTTCAAGTCGTAAAAATGTCAATTCGCCGCATGCCTTATGTCCCGGGCCCATGTCCGGTTGCGGGGCATCACGCGGCACAGGGGAAGTTCCCATGTCGCTCGACCGTCTGGCTCCGGCCATCTTCGTCTTTCTCTGGTCGACCGGCTGGGTCACCGCGAAATATGCCGTTTATTATACTGGTCCGCTGACCTTCCTCTGTCTGCGTTACCTGTTGGCGGGTGCGATATTGTGGGCGATCTGCCGGTTTTCCTCCATTCAATGGCCTGAACGGCGCATCGATGTTTTCCGGGCAATCTTGTCCGGCGTGTTCCTGCACGGCCTTTATCTTGGCATGATCTGGTGGGCGATAGGGCAGGGCGTGCCGGCGGCGATCGGCGGCATTATTGCCGGTTTGCAGCCGTTGATGACGGCGGTTGCCGCCCGTTACATGATCGGCGAAAAGATCTCTCCGGTGCAGCGTGCCGGCTTGCTTCTCGGCTTTGTCGGCATTGCCATCGCCGTGCTGCCGAAGGTCATGGCGTCAGGCGCGCTCGGCCTCTCCGTGCCGCTTTATGCCGTGGCGGTGAATGTGCTGGGCATGACGTCGGTGACCTATGGCACCCTTTACCAGAAGAAATACGTCCATGGCGGAAACATCATGGCGGTCGCCACGCTGCAATATGTCGGCGCCCTCATCGTCACCGTTCCCTTCGCGCTGTTGCTGGAGGATGGTCATGTGGACTGGAGCCTCGGGCTTGCCGCCACGCTCGTCTGGTCGGTGGGCGCGATCTCCATCGGTGCGGTGGCCCTGCTGCTCTATCTCATCCGGCGCGGGCAGGTCTCGCGCGCTGCCTCGCTGATCTATCTCGTGCCGCCGCTTGCCGCCGTGGAAGCGGCCCTGCTTTTCGGGGAAACGCTGACGCCGGCCATGATTGCCGGCACGGTCCTGGCGGTAACGGGGGTGTATCTGGCCAACCGCCGGCCCGCAGCGCCGGTTGAGGCACGTTAATTCCTACAACCTCATATTAGAGATTTGTTAACCATAAAATTATACCTCTCGTTAATCTAGAGATTTGGCGGGGGTTACATGTCTATTTCACGTCGTGGTGTTCTGTTCGGATTGCCGCTGTTGCTGGCCGGCTGCGCAAGTTCCGGCATCGGGCAGCAAAGGCTTAATTATGCGGCGAAGCCGGACGAGAAGTTTCCGCTTCCGGAAATGCATCTCGACAAGGTGAAGCCCGAGCTGCGCCGGCAGGAAGTGGCATACGATACCGCGCATCCGGCCGGAACGGTGATTGTGGATACGCCCGCGCGGCGTCTTTACTACGTACTGGGCGATGGACGGGCAATGCGTTACGGCGTCGGCGTCGGTCGCCAGGGCCTTGCGCTGAAGGGCGACGCCTATATCGGCCGGAAGTCGGAATGGCCTTCTTGGACGCCGACCGCAAACATGATGCGCCGTGATCCGCGCAATCTGAAATACGCCGGCGGCATGGAGGGGGGCCCGAACAACCCGCTCGGCGCACGGGCGCTCTACCTCTATCGCGGCGGCAACGACACCATGTTCCGTCTGCACGGCACCAACCAGCCGCAATCCATCGGCCACGCCATGTCAAGCGGCTGTATCCGGATGCTGAACCACGACATCATCGATCTTTACAGCCGCGTGCCGGTTGGCTCCAGGGTCGTGGTGTTGCAGGCCTGACGGAGAGGCGGATTTTTCCGCCTTTGCCACTCGAAAAAATGCCTGTATCCTTGGGTTGATTTTTTCCACATGAGCGCAGTTTTATGGTGGAAAATCAACCATGTGTAGAATGACTCCCTTTATGTATTTAAGGGAGTTCTGCTATATCGGAAATGTGATTTTCGGTGTTCGAGACGTGTATCCATAAAGGCATGATTGCGCTGTATCGAGCGTCGCACCACTTCAACGGGGACACATGAACATGGCAATTTTAGACAATCTCTCCCGCTATCGCCCGCAGGCACTCGGGGCACTGCGCATCATGACGGCGCTGCTTTTCATTTCGCATGGAACGCAGAAGCTGTTCGGTTTCCCGGCATCACAGATGGACGGCTCCCTGCCGACGATGCTGCTGGTGGCGGCGCTTCTGGAAGCCGTTGGCGGCATTCTCGTGCTGGTCGGCCTTTTCACGCGTCCGGTTGCCTTCATCCTGTCCGGCCAGATGGCTGTTGCCTATTTCATTGCGCACGGGCCTAAGAGCTTCTTCCCCGCTCTCAATGGGGGCGACGCCGCGATCCTGTTCTGCTTCATCTTCCTTTATCTCGTGTTTGCCGGTCCGGGTGCTTTCTCGGTGGATGAACGCCGGGCCTGATCGGCCGCTGCAATCACCGGTCTGTCATTGAAGCCCCGCATGGCTGGTACCATGCGGGGCTTCATGCTTTTGAAGCGTTGGAAACTTCGGCCGTCACCGAAGCATAGATGCTTGTTTTCGGGTTAGGAACGGTTCATCCTGAACGCAGTTGGAAAATTGATCCGTGACCAGTCAAAACCCTATCGCCCGCGAATTGCTGCTGCTTGCCCTGTTGTCCACTCTGTGGGCCGCATCCTACACTTTCATCAAGATCGGGGTGGAGACCATACCACCGCTGACCTTCATTGCCGCAAGAACCCTGATTGCCGGTCTGTTGCTGCTGGCGGTCATTCGCCTGCGCGGGCTGCGGTTGCCGCGGGATTTCGCCACATGGCGGCTCTTCTTCGTTCAGGCCTGCATCAACAGCGTATTGCCTTTCACGCTGATCGCGTGGGCGGAGCAGAGCATCGATGCCGGTCTCGCCGTCATCCTCAATGCGACGACGCCGATCTTCACCTTTCTTCTCACCGCGCTGATCATCCGGCATGAACAGGTCAGCGGGCGCAAGCTGTTCGGCACTGTTGCGGGCATGACAGGTGTCTGTCTCATCATCGGTCTGGATGCGTTGAACGGGGCGGGTGAGGCGCTGTGGAGCCAGATTGCCGTGCTGACTGCGGCCTTTTCCTACGCCTGTGCCGCCATCTTCAGCAAAAACTTCAGGGGTCTCGATCCCGTTATGCCTGCCGCCGGCTCGCTGATCTGCGGCGCCGTGCTTCTGCTGCCGGTGAGCGTGATCGTTGACCGGCCCTGGACATTGTCGCCATCTTCGGCGTCGCTCACCGCACTTGTGTGCCTCAGCGTCTTTTCGACGGCGCTCGCCTTCATGGTCTATTTCCGGCTGATGCAGACGCTCGGTTCGGTCGGTACCACGTCGCAGGCGTATTTGCGGGTTCCGATAGGTGTCGCCATTGGCATGGTGTTTCTTGGAGAAGTGCCGACGCCTGCCATGTGGGTGGGTCTTGTCTGCGTGATTGCCGGGGTGCTGGCCATGACCCTGCCGTCGCGGCGCCGGCCTTTGGCGCAGGGCGGTTGAGAGCAAAAAGAAAACCCCGCAAGCCTGCGCTTGCGGGGTTTGAAGGTAGACACGCGATACCGGGGAATCGGCTCGCGCAGAGTTAAGTTACTTAGCGGTTACGGCCGCGATTGCCGTTTCCGTTGCCGGAAGCGCGCTTTTCCTGACCGTTGCCGCCAGCAGGAGCGTGACGGTTGCCACCGCTGCCGCCGGGCTTGCGGGCAGGGCGGCGCTGCTTGCGAGGGCCGGCCGGGCGACCTGCGTCACCTTCCGCCGTCTTCACGCGCTTGAAGTCTGACGTGACTTCCAGATCGTTGTCCGCATCACGCGGGGCGTGGTGACGCGAGGGACGGGGCTCGCCATTGTGGCGTCCGCCTTCGCGGGGTCCACGCGGCTGGCCGCCATTGTTGTTGCGACCACGGTTGTTGTTGTTCGGGCGCGTCGGGCTGGCAAGACCGGCCGGACGTTCACCGGATGCAACCGGGATATCGATCTTCATCAGCTTTTCGATATCGTGCAGCAGACGTGTTTCGTCCGGTGCGCAGAACGCGATGGCAATGCCGTCGCGGCCGGCACGGGCGGTACGGCCGATGCGGTGGACATAGGCGTCGGGCACTTCCGGCAGGTCATAGTTGAAGACGTGCGTCACGGCCGGAATATCGATGCCGCGGGCAGCGACGTCGGTTGCGACCAGAACCTTGATCTCACCGTCCTTGAAGCCCTTCAGTGCCCGCTCACGCTGGCCCTGGCTCTTGTTGCCGTGGATGGAAGCGACCTTGAAGCCGATATGTTCCAGATGCTTGTAGAGCTTTTCCGCGCCGTGCTTGGTGCGCAGGAAAACGATCGAGCGGCCATCCGGGTTTTCGTTGAGCGACTTCTTCAGAAGGTCGGTCTTGTCGTTCTTGCCGGCGACGAAATGCACGTACTGCTCGACCTTGTCGGCGGCCTTGCCCGGAGGTGTTACCTCGACCTTGATCGGGTCCGTCAGGAAGTTGCTGGCAAGCTCGGAAATCGCCTTCGGCATCGTTGCCGAAAACAGCAGGGTCTGGCGCTTAGCCGGAACCATCTTGGAAATCTTGCGCAGATCGTGAATGAAGCCCAGATCGAGCATCTGGTCGGCTTCATCAAGCACCAGATAGGTGACCTTGGAAAGCGAGATCGCGTTGCGGGCGATGAGGTCCAGCAGGCGGCCGGGTGTCGCCACCAGGACGTCCGTGCCTTTTTCGAGCTGAAGCTGCTGCTTGTTGATCGACGCGCCGCCGACAACCTGGTTGATGCGCAGCGGCGTCTTCTTCACGAAGGAGCGCAGGTTTTCGCCGATCTGGTTCACCAGTTCGCGGGTCGGTGCAAGGATAAGGGTGCGGGTGGTGCGGTTTGCCGGGCGGTCGGCTTGCTTCATCAGCATTTCGATGATGGGCAGGCCGAATGCTGCCGTCTTGCCCGTGCCGGTCTGTGCGAGGCCGATGAGATCACGGCCTTCAAGCAGCAGCGGAATGGCCTTTGCCTGAATGGGGGTGGGGGTTGTGTAGCCGAGCTGGGTAACGCTGGCCACAATCTTTTCAGAGAGGCCGAGTTCGCTAAAACTGGTCAATAGTAATGCCTTTCGGGGCGCCAAAAACCAATCGTCCGGAGCAGTTGCTGCTGTCCGGCGGTTTCGGCGTCAAGAACCCCGCGTGAATTGGGAACTTGTGGGTTGGAATAACTTTCTGCGCATCAGTGCGGCAAAACGCCGTCTTCTGTATTCGTTGCGCTTTTCCTTCATGCGGGCCAAGTCATCTTGGTCATGTGCTGCAGCTCACGCGGCTGCCGAAGGTGAAAGCTTGACCGGCATGTGGGCGTTTTATGGCGTAAAGTCAAGCAATAGTTTTGTAACGCTGCCGTCCCGCGGCGCATGGCTGCCATGCAGAAGGCAGGCTGGCGATTACCGGCGAGGCGCGGAGGCTCGCGAATAATTATGGTTAAAAAAGGGTAAAGCGACCATTCCGCACATAGCAAATAGCGGTTTTCTCACATAACGTTTTTGCAACGACTTCTGGAAATATTTGATTCGACAAGGATGGAACTGCACGGTGTGGAGTATCGCTTGACCCAAGGATGCGGGTTGCTGGAAAAAGCTTACGGGGCAATCGCCGCCCTGGATTTGCCCGCGTGCATCAAGGACAGCGAGCTTCGCTACCTCATGGTCAATGCAGCCTATGGCCGGGTCATGGGGCGTCCGCCCGCCGCGTTCACGGGCCACACCAGCCTTGCTCTTTCCGCCGATATTCGCGATGCCGAGCGCGAGGACAGGGAGCGCCGCTCGCTGGTCTTTGCCACGGACGAAGTGATTTCATGCCATGGTGCAGCGTCTTCAGGGCCTTACAAGCTGCGTTGCGAACGTTTCACCGGCGATGACGGCAGTCTGTTCCTGTTTGAGGTGTTCGAAGAAATGCCCTCTGTCGTGAAGGGTGTTTCGGACGGCGGCAGCGCCGACCTGCTGTTCGACAGCGGCGTTATCGACCTCATCGATGCCGGTATCGTAATTTATGACCGTGAAAACCGGCTCGTCTATTGCAATGCGCGTTTCGTGGAATTCTACAGTGATTTCAACCTCCAGCTAAAGCCCGGCACCCGGCTTGAGACGCTGATGGAGGCGGTCTATTTCTCGAGCGGCTACCGCAGCGTGAAATCGGACGATCCGGATTACCAGGCATGGCTGCAGAAGCAGTTGCGGGATTTTTCCCTGCCCTATCTCGAAAGGGTAGAGCAGTTTGCCGATGGCCGCTGGGTGCGTATGGTCAACAAGCGGCTGGAAAACGGCATGCTGGTGGGGCTTCGCGTCGATGTGACGGAGTTCAAGGCGCATGAGACCCTGCTTAGCAAGCAGATCCGCGAGACCTGGCTGCTGCGCGCCGCGCTTGAGCAATTGCCCGTGGGCGTGTTCCTGCGGGATCAGGACAGGCGGCTGACCTTTGCCAATGCGGCCTTTGAGAAATTCCGGGGCGGCAGCCTCGCCGACTATTTGGGCAAGACCGAATGCGAGATGTTTCCGGAGGAGGGCGCAGAGTTCCAGCGGGAAAACGAGCATATCCTGCAAACCGGAGAGGCGATTGAAAAGACGGGAACCATTCCGCTTTCGGATGGCGGCGCCGTTCCGGTCATAACCCGGCTCGGCCGGGTCACGACGCCCGATGACGAATATTATCTGGTGGGTTCAGTCACCGATGTCAGCCTGCTGAAGGAGCGGGAAAATGCGCTGATCGCGGCGCAGGCGCAGGCCGAAGCGCTGCATCGCCAGTTCGAAACGGTTCTTCATGCCCTGCCGGTTGGCGTACTACTCCTCAACGCGGATCTCGTCATCGAATATGTCAATCCGTGCTTCGACACGTTATGGGGCGAAATCGGCGGCGAGAAGTCGCTTGTCGGCAAAAGCTATCGCGAATTCATGGAGGCGAATTTCGAAAGCGGCCTTTATGACTATGGCGATATACCCTTCGAGGAGCTCTACAACCAGCGCGCAGAACGGCTGCTCAACGACAAGGTCTTCACGCCGCGCGAGGTGCGCAGCAAAAGCGGCAAGGTCACCGTCATTTCCAAGACCCGCCTCGACGGCGGAAAAATCCTCAGCACCTATGCCGATGTGACCGACGTGCGCATGCGCGACGCCGAGATCAGTGAGGCAAAGGCCGAGCTTGAGCGTGTCGGCGAATATATGCAGGGTGCCACGCGCGCCATGGCGCAGGGGCTGGTGCTGGTCGAGCAGGGAACCATCATCATGTCCAACGAGGCTGTGGCGCGAATGTTCGATGTGCCGCCGCAGCTGTTGGAAAAGGGCTGCAACTGGTCGGGGTTCTTTGCCCATTGTGCCGGGCGCGGAGATTTTGGCACCAAAGAGGAGGCGGCCGCGACGCTGACCGCCTGGAGAGAGCACATAGCCGCCAACAGGCCGTTCTCCTGGCTGATCCATATTGCCGGAAAGACGTGGCTCAATCTGGAAGCGACCAACAGTTCCGGCAATTACTGGCTCATCATCGTCACCGACGTCACCGAGATGAAGATGCGCGAGGAGGAGTTGCAGCGGCTGCTTTCCCGCGCGGAAGCGGCAGATCGCGCCAAATCTGAATTCCTTGCCAATATGAGCCATGAAATCCGCACGCCGATGAATGGCGTGCTCGGCATGGCGGAACTTCTGGCCAAATCCAATCTGGATACACGCCAGAAAACCTTCACCGATATCATCGTCAAATCCGGCAATGCGCTCCTGACGATCATCAACGACATTCTCGACTTCTCCAAGATCGAGGCCGGGCAGATGAAGCTGCGCAGCGTGCCTTTCGATCCGGCGGAAGCGGTGGAGGATGTGGTTTCCCTCCTGTCCTCAGCGGCGCTGGAAAAGAACATAGAACTTGTCGTCCGGATCGATCCGTCGGTTTTCGGCAAGGTCATGGGGGACGCCGGGCGGTTCCGCCAGGTCGTCACCAATCTTGTTGGAAACGCCGTCAAGTTCACGGAAATGGGGCATGTGCTGATCGAACTTTCGGCGCAGTCGGCGGAAGCGTCGGAGACCATTCTGTCGCTGCGCGTTGAAGATAGCGGCATCGGCATTCCCGCAGACAAGCTCGAAACCATCTTCGACAAATTCAGCCAGGTCGACGGCTCAGCGACGCGGCGGCACGAGGGAACGGGATTGGGACTGGCGATCACGGTCGGTCTTGTCGGTCTTTTCGACGGTACGATCAATGTGGTGAGCGAAGTCGGCAAGGGGTCGACCTTCGAGGTCAATATTCCGTTTCACGTTACGGAAAAACGGCGCGACGCTCCGCTTCTTGCCATGGCGATCGAGGATATACGCGTACTCGTCATCGACGATAACGACGTCAATCGCCGCATATTGACGGAGCAACTGAAGACTTGGGGTATCGACGGCCATGCTGTGCAGGACGGGCCATCAGGCATTGCCGTGCTGCAGGAGGCTGCATCCCTAGATTTTGCCATCGACGCCATCATTCTCGATTATCATATGCCTGTTATGAACGGGCTGGATGTGGTCGAGCGGATCAGGGCGGATAGCCGTTTCGACGATATCGCCATCGTGTTCCTGACGTCTATGGATGTCGTAGGTGACGAGAGCCTTTTCACCGATCTCAGCGTGCAGGCGCATCTGATGAAGCCGGCGCGGGCGCGTCTGTTGCGTTCCACCCTGTTCGATGTGGTGCGGGATGTGCGGCAGAAACGCGCCCGGCAGGATCCGCAGGGGCTGGGCTCAGGCGGCAGCGATGCGCCGGTGCGGCCGGACAATGGCCCCACGGACAAGAAGCGGCGGGTTGTGTCACCTCCGACGACGGTTCCAGACCGGCGCCGACCCTGCCTTGTGGATGTGCTGGTGGCCGAGGACAACGACGTCAACCAGATCGTCTTCACCCAGATCTTGCAGCAGGCGGGTTTGCGGTTCCTGATCGTCGGCAATGGCAAGAAGGCCGTTCAGGCGTGGGAGGAGCACAATCCCGCCGTCATTCTTATGGATGTGTCGATGCCGGTGATGAACGGGCATCAGGCGACACTGGCAATCCGCGCCGCGGAACAGGCGGCTGCCGACGGCCGGCATGTTCCGATCATCGGCGTTACCGCGCATACACAGGACGCGGACCGCGAGCTTTGCATCGCAGCAGGCATGGATGATTATCTGTCGAAGCCCATCAGCCCCGAAATTCTCGAGGACAAGATCGCGCAATGGCTGGGAGACGCGATGCCACGCCGCGACGTGCCGACCGCCTGACAGTGAAGGCAGGTTCCTGCTGTGGGAGCCGTCTCAGCGGGATGGCTTGGTGCCGCACAGCATCTCACGCTTTCCGGCAAACCCTTTGCGGCGCTCCAGTTCAAAACCGGCGGCGATGAGGTTGCGGCGGACGAAGCCAGCGGCGGCATAGGTGGCGAATGTGCCCCCCGGTACCGTTTTGCCGAACAGCGTCTGCATGATTTCCAGCGACCACATGTCAGGATTGCGGGCAGGGGCGAAACCGTCCAGAAACCAGGCGTCGAAGCCTTCGCTTCTGCCGGAAATGCCGGTGAGCGCTTCGCCGCACACCACTGTCAGGCGCGTCTGGTCGTCCAGTTCCATATCGACCTCGCCTTTCGGGTCCGCCGGCCAGCGGGCGACCAGTGCCTTGCGTTCGGTATCAACTTCCGGCCAGCGGGAAAGCGCCCGGTCGATCTCGTCCGCCTTCATCGGGTAGAGTTCGAAGGACATGAAATGCAGCTTGAAGTGACCGTTGCGCACCTCTTTCCATTGACGCCAGGTCTCGCAGAGATTGAGACCGGTGCCGAAGCCAAGTTCGCCGATGCGGAAGATGCTCTCTCGCTCATGCCAGCGCTGCGGCAGGCCGTTTCCGGACAGAAAGACATGGCCGCATTCCAGCCTGCCATCCGTCTGGCAATAAAAATGATCGTCAAAGGCTAGCGAATAGGGCATATCCCCCTCACGCCAGTCGAGCGCGGCGGGCGGATTGTCGGCTGCCGAACCGATATCTGCGGTGTTTTCCTTGGAATGTGTCATGACTAATGCCGATAGTCCCGCTTTCGAATCTGGTCAATCACCAAGATTGCGGGCACCAAGATTGCCTGGCTCGGTGCCTCTCCTCATCGTCGGTGGCGGCATTATGGGGCTGTGGGCTGCCGTCAAGGCAGAGAGGATGGGCATAAACGCCCTGCTGCTGGAAGCGGGCCGTCTTGGAGATGGTGCAAGCGGCGGGCTGTTGGGCGCACTGATGCCGCATATGCCGGACCGCTGGTCGGACAAGAAGCAATTCCAGTTCGACGCTCTCGTTGCGCTGGAAAAACAGATCGCCGAGTTGGAAGCCGAGACCGGGCTTTCCGCCGGTTACCGGCGTTGCGGCCGGATCATTCCCCTGCCGAAACCACATTTGCGCAGCATTGCCGCACGGCACGAGCGGGATGCCGGGGAAAACTGGGTTTCAGACGGGCGCCGGTTCCACTGGCATGTCGGTGACAGCCCTTCCGTTGCCGGATGGGTGGACGATGCGGCGGGACAAGCGGGCTTCGTGCTGGATACGCTGGCTGCAAGGGTTTCTCCCCGGGCGATGATCGCCCTTCTGTCGGCTTTCCTCCGCAACGCCCGGCATGTGCGGGTGGCGGAACAGTGCCGCGTCGTCTCGCTCGATCCGGATAAAGGGCGGGCGGTGCTGTCGTCGGGCGACGAGGTCGCCTTCGATCATGTCATCGTCGCGAACGGCCATGGTTCCTTCACGCTGATCCGCGATGCCATCGGTCTGGAACCCGGCATTGTGCTTGGACAGGCGGTGAAGGGGCAGGCCGCCCTTCTTGATGCTGCGGCCGATCCGGCCATGCCGGTCGTGTTTCTGAACGGCCTCTACATCGTGCCGCATGAGGATGGCACCGTCGCCATCGGCAGTACCAGCGAAGATTGTTTTTCCGATCCATTCAGCACCGACGAAAAGCTGGAAAAATTGCTCGCGGATGCATGCGCCGTGGTGCCGTCGCTTGGCCGTGCGCCGGTGATCGAACGCTGGGCCGGGTTGCGGCCGAAGGCGGTTGGACGGGACCCGATGGTGGGTACACTTTCCGAATATCCGCGGCTCGTGGCGTTATCGGGCGGCTTCAAGGTCAGCTTCGGCCTTGCCCACTATCTTGCCGATGCTGCGTTGCAGGCCGTATGTGGCCACACGCCGGACGTGCCTTCCGGTTTTCGCCTTCAAGAACACGTGAGTATTGCCGTCCGGACTTTAGAAACTTCTGATTAGTTTGGTCCACGTCGTTAATCTGTCACGCAAATCGCTTACTTGCTGGCCTGCAAAGAGCCCCGTTTGGCCGCATTTGCGGCGAGGTGATAGCGCATGCGATACGCCATCCATTTCACGCCTTCCCCCAACGACCCGCTGACGCAGGCGGCTGCCGCGTGGCTGGGACGCGATGCCTATTCAGGCCATGCGGTGGAGCCGCCGGGCATGATCGATCTCGGCATGCAGGAGATTTCCTACCATACCGCCCTGCCGCGCCGTTATGGTTTCCACGGCACCATAAAGGCCCCGTTCCGTCTTGCCGAAGGTCATTCCGAGGCCGCCTTGTTGCGCGACCTGATGTATTTTTCCGGCAGGCAGGACCCCTTCACGCTGCCACAACTTATAGTGGCGCGGCATGACAATGTCTTCAGCCTCGTTCCCGAGCGCCCCTGCGAAGTGCTGAATTTTTTCGCAGCCCGTGTGGTGCAGGAATTCGACCGCTACCGCGCGCCGCTCTCCGAGGCGGAAATCGAGCGGGCGGATCCCGACCGGCTTTCGGCTTCGCAGCTGACCAATCTGCACCGCTGGGGCAGTCCGCATGTGATGGACGAGTTCCGTTTTCAGATGTCGCTGACGGGCGGTGTCGAGCCTTCCAGCAGCCAGAGGATCGAGCGTGCCGTGCGCAAGGTTTTCGAGCCGCTGCTCACCCGGCCTCTGTCATTTTCCAGCCTTGCGCTATTCATCGAGGATGAACCCGGCGCGCCTTTCCGGGTGCACTCGCTGCATCCCATGGGTCGTGTTTCCGCCCGAAAGATCGCCTGAGAAACGCCCCGCAGAAATCGTACACAAAAAAGCATCGGAATGTCGGCAAAATTGCTCTCGACATTCCGAATGCGGATGCTACCGTCCGTGCATCGCATGTCTGAAGCGTGTCGTGTTTACCCGTTCCGGGCAGACACCTTCGGATGGTTGTTTTGCTCATGTCTTCCAGAAGCGGGTTCCGCGTCGGGAGAGGTGTTTTGGGTGGCTGAATGATTTCCGAGAATTACTCCCGCAATCTGGTGGGCTACGGCCGCAATAGTCCCGATCCGAAATGGCCGGGCGGCGCACGCATCGCCGTGCAATTCGTCATCAATTACGAAGAGGGCGGCGAAAGCTGCATTCTCGACAATGACAAGGCGTCGGAATCGCTGCTGTCGGAAATCGTCGGTGCGCAGCCCTGGCCCGGCCAGCGCAACCTGAACATGGAATCGATCTACGAATATGGCTCACGCGCCGGTTTCTGGCGGCTGTGGCGCATGTTCACCGATCTCGGCGTCACCACAACTGTTTATGGCGTGACCGCTGCCATGGCGCGCAACCCGCAAGCCGTTGCGGCAATGAAGGAAGCGGGTTGGGAAATCGCCAGCCACGGTTATCGCTGGCTGGAATACAAGGATTTTTCCGAGGAGGAAGAGCGCAAGCATATTGCCGAAGCCGTGCGCCTGCATACGGAGCTGACGGGCGAGCGCCCCTTTGGCATGTATCAGGGCAAGCCTTCCGACAATACGTTGCGTCTCGTCATGGAAGAGGGCGGTTTTCTCTATTCGTCCGATTCCTATGCCGACGATCTGCCCTATTGGGTGAAGGGATTGCAGGATGAACCGTTCCTGATCATTCCCTACACGCTCGACACCAATGATATGCGTTTCGCCACGCCGCAGGGTTTCAATTCCGGCGACCAGTTCTTCGCCTATCTGAAAGACGCTTTCGACGTTCTTTATCAGGAAGGCCTTGAAGGCGCGCCGAAGATGATGAGCGTCGGCCTGCATTGCCGTCTCGTCGGCCGTCCCGGCCGCGCCGCAGCCCTTCGCCGTTTCATCGAATATGTGCTGGGCCATGAAAAGGTGTGGATCCCGCAGCGTATCGAGATCGCTCGTCACTGGCATGAAAACCACAAGCCGGGAACGCTCTGATGCTGACGCGGGATGAATTTGTCAGCCGTTTCGGCGGTGTGTTCGAACATTCGCCTTTTATTGCCGAACGGGCCTATGATGTTGGAGGCGCAGGTCTGGAGTTAACGGCGAAGGCGGTTCATGGCGCATTATGCGCGCAGTTTCGTGCCGCCTCCGAAGCGGAACGGCTGGGTGTTTTGCGCGCGCATCCTGATCTTGCCGGCAAGCTCGCAATAGCAGGTGAGTTGACCGCCGATAGCCGCAATGAACAGGCGGGCGCAGGGCTTGACCGGCTTTCGCCGGAGGAGCATGCGCGCTTTTCCGAGCTGAACTCCGCCTATACGCAAAAATTCGGCTTTCCGTTCATCATTGCGGTCAAGGGGCTGAACAGGCACGATATTCTCTCCGCCTTCGAGACGCGTATCGGCAATGATGCGGCGACAGAATTTGCGACGGCGACGGCGCAGGTGGAAAAGATCGCCTGGCTGCGCCTTTCCTCGATGCTGCCCGAGGGTTGAATTGGCGAGCGGCGGTCGTTCCGCTATACTCGTGCTATCTGGAGATTGAGGCCATGAGACCCTCCGAGGTGCTGGAAAAGAACAGGGAAGCGATCCGCGAAGCGACGAAGCGCTTCAACGCGGCAAACCCGCGCGTGTTCGGTTCCGTCGCCCGTGGCGAGGACAGGCCGGACAGTGATCTGGATATTCTGGTGGATGCGTTGCCGGGCACGACGCTGTTTGATCTTGGCGGATTGCTGGAGGAACTGAAGACTATCCTCGGTGTCGAGGTTGACGTCGTCACCTCAGGCGGCCTGCACTCGGATATCCGGGCGCGTGTTCTGATGGAAGCCAAGGCAGTATGAGTACGGATCGACTTCTGCTCTACCTGAAGGAGATGGATGTTGCCGCCTCCCGAATACGGGATTTCATTCAGGATATGGATGAGGCCACTTTTTCTTCCGATACGCGAACCCAGATGGCGGTGATGATGTGCCTTGCCCTGATTGGCGAGGCGGTCGCAAAACTGGACAAACATTACCCCGCGTTTTTACAGCAGCACCCGGAAATCCCCTGGATAAAGATGAAGGGTATGCGCAATTTGATCGTGCATGATTATTTCCGGGCGGAACTCTCGGTGGTCTGGAAAACGATAACGCAGAGCATTCCGGATTTGCAGGCGCGTCTCTCACTCCTCCGAAACTGGCATGCCCAAGGTGAATGACATTTGACTGATTTTCTCGAGATCAAGCCTCTCACCAGAGAGGCGTTCGCATCCTTCGGTGATGTGATCGAAATTACACCCTCTTCCATGCGCCACATCAATGGCGGCCAGACCGAGCGGCATCATGCGCTTGCGGCACCCGAGGCAGCGGGCGAGGGTGCGCGCATCATCCTCAATATTTTCCGCGGACAGCCGCGTACCTTTCCCCATACAATCGAGATGATGGAGCGGCATCCGCTCGGCAGCCAGAGTTTCTCGCCGCTGTCCGGCAGGCCTTTCCTTGTTGTCGTTGCCGAGGACGAGGGCGGCAAGCCTGGTCGGCCGCAGGCTTTTCTGGCGGGCGGGGATCAGGGCGTGAATTACCGCCGCAACGTATGGCATTACCCGTTGATGCCGTTGCAGGCGATTTCGGATTTTCTGGTTGCCGATCGCGAGGGGCCGGGCAACAATCTGGAAGAGCATTTTTTCGATGCGCCCTACATGATCGCGGAGCCCAGCCTATGACCGGTTTGACCACTCACGTCCTCGATGCCGCCCATGGCACGCCCGCCGAGGGGCTGACGATCGAGCTTTACCGGCTCTCGGGTGATCGTCGCGAGAAGATTAAGACGGTTAAGACCAATAGCGATGGCCGCGTTGATGGCGGGCCGCTACTTGTGGGCGACAGTTTCAAGGCCGGGGAATACGAGCTGGTTTTCCATGCGGGCGATTATCTGCGAGGCAAGGGCGTCACCCTGGCGGAACCCGCCTTTCTCGACATCATCCCCATCCGTTTCGGCATTGCCGACGAGAGCGGCCATTACCATGTGCCGCTTCTGCTTTCGCCCTATAGTTACTCCACCTATCGAGGAAGCTGACCGCCATGATCTTTGCCGCCATTGCCGATATTCATGGAAACTGCGCCGCACTGGAGGCCGTGCTTGAGGATATCGCGAGGCTGGGCATCAAGGACATCGTCAATCTCGGCGATTGCTTCAGTGGTCCGCTGGAAGCGGGTTTTACCGGCGATGTGCTGGTTGGCAACTGGATACCCAGCGTTCTCGGCAATCATGATCGCGAATTGATCGAGCGCGCGCCGGAGGAGATGGGCAGCTGGGAGAGGCCGGCGCATGCGCAGCTGACCGCCGCGCATCTGGACTGGCTGCACACCCTGCCGTTCAGCATGGTTTTCAAGGACGTCGCCTATTGCTGCCACGGCTCGCCGCGCGGTGATCTGGAATACTGGTTGGAGACGCTTTCGCCGGAAGGGGTGCTGAAATTGCGACCGCTTTCCGAAATCGAGGCCATGGCTGATGGCATCACCCAGCCGCTGATGTTGTGCGGCCACACACATATCGCCCGCACCGTGCAGCTCTCCGATGGCCGCCTGATCGTCAATCCCGGCAGCGTTGGCTGCCCCGGCTGGAAGGATGACACGCCGTTCGACCATCATGTCGAGGTCGGTCATCCGCTTGCCAGCTACGCCGTGCTGGAAGAAACCGCACGCGGCTGGCAGGTGTATTTCCGGCAGATACGCTACGATAATCTTGCCATGGCCGAGATGGCGAAGGTCAACGGCATTCCGTATCTGGCCGATGCGTTGGAAAACGGTTGGCTCAAGCGGTAGAACTCACCCTTCGCTGTTCATGACAACGCAGGCATAAGACTGCGCCTTCAACTCCTTACAGGCGGAAACCGCCGAAGACTGGTCTTCAAAGCCGGTAAAGCGGGCGCGGTAGAGCGTTGCCGATCCGCTTTGCACCGCTTCGGTATAGGGCGCGATGCCGGAGTAGCTGCCGGCGATGTTGGAGCGCGCATTGGCGAGCAGCGAGCGGGCGGCAGCTTCGCTGTCGGTGGCGGCGATCTGTACTTCCCAGCGGCTGCGCTGGCCGGTCATTTGTGCAGCGGGTGCGGGTTTCGGAATGGCAGAGACCTGGATCATATCCGCCATCTGGCTGTTCGCCGTGGCGATCTGCATGGCGATCGGATCGGCGCGACGCTCGGCAAACATCGGCAATGGTACGGCTGCCGGAGGGACGGCTGCGGGCGGCACATCGAAGGTGCGGCTGACATTGGCGCTTGCCACCAGCTGTTCGGTATTACGGCTTCTCGAGGCCTGCGGCATCGCCTTGTCCAGCAGAGCAGCCATCTGCGCATCGCGGCTGCGCGCGGTCTTGCCGCCCAGCACGACGCCAACGACACGGCGGCCATTGTGATTGATGGCGCTGACGAGGTTGAAGCCCGACGCATTGGTGTAACCGGTCTTGATGCCGTCCATGCCCTGATAGCGATACATCAGATTATTGTGGCCACGGATGCGCTTGCCCCGGAAGCTGAAGGATTCCATGGCAAAGAGGCCGTATTCTTTCGGAAAGTCGCGCTGCAACGCAAGGCCGAGTTTCGCCATGTCGCGCGCCGTCGTCACCTGCGATTTGCTGGGCAGGCCGGAGGCGTTGCGGAAAACCGTCTTGGTCATGCCAAGCTGGCGGGCCTTACGGGTCATCATCTGCGCAAATTGTGCCTCGGACCCACCGAGATGGTCACCCATGCCTTCCGCCATGTCATTGGCGGATTTGACGATCATGCCGTAGACGGCTTCGCGCACCGTAAACGTCTGGCCCTCACGCACATAAAGCTTCGAGGGGATGACGGCTGCGCCGTTCCTGGACATCCTTATCTTCTGGTCCCAGCGAATTCGGCCGGCGTGCAACGCCTCGAAGGTCATATAGAGCGTCATCATCTTGGTCAGCGATGCCGGGTGGTTCAGCACATCGGCGTTCTGCGCGGCGAGGACCTTGCCGGTATTGGCATCCATGATGAAATGAGCATAACCGGCCTGCGCAGGCGATGCCTGCAATGAGAGGATCGCGCAAAAGAAGGCGAGTGCGAATACCCATGCGCCCGCCATTCCCCGTTTGATCGTTCCCGACATGGTCCACCCCTTTTTGTTCGATCGCCGCGATGGGCGAAGTTTTACTGACACTTTCCGGCAACAAAACCGCTAAAACTTTAGAGATCGCTTTCATGCTTAATTAAGTATGAAATTCAAGTCGGCCGTCGCCCTCACAATTTCCTTGCAAAGAAACCAACCATCCGGTATGTTTGTGACCATGACAAATGCACATGAACGCAAAAAGCAGCCTGAGATCGTTCGCCGCAATCTTCTCGATTGCGCGGCGAAACTCGCTGCCGAGCAGGGGGTTGCGGCGCTTTCCGTGCAGGCAGTGGCCGATGCCGCCGGGGTGACGAAGGGTGGGTTGTTTCATCATTTTCCCTCCAAGCAGGTGCTGCTGGAAGCGGTGATGACTGACCTTCTGGCGGCTCTGGACACTGAGATCGACGACCTCATCTCACAGGATTGTGAAGCTTTTGGGAGCTTCACAAGGGCCTATGTGAACGCGGTTTTCTCGGATCGGGGCAGGGATTCGGGCAGGCAATGGGCAGCGATCTCGGTTTCCATGGTCGGTGAACCGTCGCTTCGGCGCATGTGGAACAGCTGGATTGAGGGGCGCCTTGCCCGTCATAAAGAAACGGATGACGGGGTGGTGCTGGAGATGGTGCGGCTTGCGGCTGACGGCATCTGGTTTGCCGATCTACTCGCCGACGACGGTAAAGCGGGTGGCGACAGGGCGGCTCTGAGGGCCCGGATGATCGCCCAGACGAAAAAGGAAGTGGAACGATGAACGCGGCTGTTTTGACTTATGGGGCGCTTGTCGCGGCTATCGTCTGCGAGGTCATCGCAACTTCCTTTCTGCAGCAATCGCAGCAATTCACCAAGCTGTTGCCGACGGTGCTGATGGCACTGTTTTACGGTGCGGCCTTTTATCTCCTGTCGTTCACGCTCCGGGCGCTGCCGGTCGGCGTTGCCTATGCGATCTGGAGCGGGCTTGGCATCGTGCTCATTTCCGGCATTGGCTATTTCGTGTTCCGCCAGACGCTCGATATTGCTGCGGTGGTTGGTCTTAGGTTCATCGTGACCGGGGTGGTGATCGTCAATGTGTTTTCGAAGACGGTGGGGCATTGAGCGGACTTCTCCACCTCATTCCTGTGCTCGTCACAGGAAACCAGCCGTCGCGCGTCTGCGCGACGAGAATAGTCCTTTCAGCCCAAGGGCTTGGGCTCGCTGGATCCCTGTGACAAGCACAGAAATGAGGGAGGCGGCGTAAAGGCGATATTCTTACCGAAGCATCGGCTTCGATCTTTACGTTGTATGCCGTGTCGTCACCATCACGCCAGAATGCTGCGGTCGACGTCCGTAATCAGCCGCTTCCCGCAAAGCGCCATGCTGATATCCATTTCCTTGCGGATGATCTCGAGCGCCGTCGTCACGCCCTGCTTGCCATCCGCGCCGAGGCCGTAGAGGAACGGGCGGCCGATGTAGGTTCCCTTGGCGCCGAGTGCTACTGCCTTCAGCACGTCCTGGCCGGAGCGAATGCCGCCGTCCATATGTACCTCCACCCTGTCGCCAACGGCGTCGACGATCCTCGGCAGCATGGCGATCGAGGAATGCGCGCCGTCGAGCTGGCGACCTCCGTGGTTGGAGACGATGATGGCGTCCGCGCCGGTATCGAGCGAGGCGCGCGCATCTTCCTCGTCAAGGATGCCCTTGAGTATGAGCTTGCCGCCCCAACGCTCCTTTATCCATTCGACATCCTTCCACGACAGGCGCGGATCGAATTGCTCGGCCGTCCAGGAGGAGAGCGACGAGAGGTCGGAGACGTTCTTGGCGTGGCCGACGATATTGCCGAAGCTGCGGCGCTGGGTGCGCAGCATGTCGAGGCACCATTTCGGCCGTGTGGCCATCTGCCAGATGTGTTTCGGGGTGAATTTCGGCGGGGCGGAGAGGCCGTTGCGCAGGTCCTTGTGGCGCTGTCCAAGGATTTGCAGATCTAGCGTCAGCACCAGCGCCGAGCATCCGGCGGCTTTGGCGCGATCGATGAGATTATTGACGAAATCCCGGTCCTTCATCACGTAAAGCTGGAACCAGAAAGGTTTGGAGGTGACGGAGGCGACATCCTCGATGGAGCATATGCTCATGGTGGAAAGCGTGAAAGGCACGCCGAATTCTTCCGCCGCTTTCGCCGCCAGCATCTCGCCATCGGCATGCTGCATGCCGGTTAGTCCAGTGGGGGAGAGCGCCACCGGCATCGAAACCTTCTGGCCGATCATTTCGGTGGCGAGCGACCGGTCGGTCATATCCACCAGCACACGCTGGCGTAGCTTTATCTTGGAAAAATCTTCCTCATTGGCGCGGTAGGTGCCTTCCGTCCAGGCGCCGCTATCGGCATAGTCGAAAAACATCTTCGGCACACGGCGCTGAGCCTGTTTCTTCAGGTCCGCTATGGTGAGGATTTTGCCCATGGATAAAGCCTTCACATTTGAATGATGGCTTCACATAACATGGTAATCGCGTTTACGCGATGGCAATCGTCTTTGCAGCAGTGCTTTTTGCACTCGCAAATGGCTAGGGATTATGCTTGAAATATACTGTATTTTGATAATAATTCAGATGGTTTCTCAAATAATAGCGTATTTTAATATGTTAAATTATTTGCTCAGATTATTTATCGCAGTTCTTATTTCGCCCGCGATTGTTTTCGCCGCCGAGTGCCCCTCCGGTAAAAATGATGGAGATGAGTTTGTTCTTGCCCACGGTCAGGTGCGCAGCGAATTCAGGCGATCCGGACCGATCGTCTTGGTGGAGAATGATTTTCAAGGCGCAGGCAAACAGAGGCTTTTTCTCTTTCGGGGGTTAATCGAGCTGGCGCGTTCGGGCGATGACGGCAATTACAGCCAGCACTTTACGTCAAATCTGGAAGCATTCTGGCCTCTGAAAGTTGGCGCTCGACGCACTTTTGAATTTCTGCCGCTCGAAACTACCAAAATCGAGGATAAGTGGTCACTGACCCTTGCAGTTACGAAGCGGCGCGCCTTTCCGATTAAATTCTGCAATTACGAGGTGTTTTATGTGACCTACGACATTCGTAAAAACGGCAAAGAGGAAGAACGATGGACAGCGGTTTATTCGCCGGATCTGCGCGCCACGGTGGCGAAGATTTACGATGAGGGGACGGAAGACAAAGAAATTGTCGCCTATAATTTGATTGCGCCTCTGAAGCGGTGACGGTTCGACTGCGCTTGAATCAGCTCCAGAATGCTCGCAGGAACAATTCACCACCTAGCATAAGCAGGCATATGAGGAACCAGCGCCTGAATGTCGCGGGAGTGACGATGCGGCGGATATTCTGGCCAAGCCACATGCCGAGAAGCGCTGGCAGGACGGCGAGTGCGGAAAGCGACATGTGCTCGACGCGGAAGGCGTCCTGAGAGGCAAGGCCGGCGGCAAGCGCAACGGTGGAGACGGTGAAGGACAGGCCAAGCGCCTGCACGAGATCGTCGCGGCTGAAGCCAAGTGACTGGATATAGGGCACGGCGGGGACCACGAAAATTCCGGTGCCGCCGGTCAGAAGGCCGGTCGCCAGCCCGACGGTCGGGGAGAGTTTCGGTTCCAGCCTTGCGGGAACGGCGAAGGGCTTTGCAAGAAGGCTGTAGGCTGCGTAGGCCGCGAGGCACAATCCGAGCGCCGAGGTGGTCCAGACGCCGGTGCCTGATGTCATCAGCCGGATGCCGAGAAGCGTGCCGACGGCAATGGCGATCATCATCGGCCATAGTCGCGAGACGATCGCCTTGAAATCGGGTCCGGCCAGCAATTGCCAGATATTGGTGATGAAGGAGGGCAGAATGAGCAGGCCTGCGGCAACGACCGGCGGCATGAAAAGGCCGAGAACGCCCATGGCAACGGTCGGCAGGCCCATGCCGGTGACGCCCTTGACGACGCCCGCGACGATGAATGTCGCGACAATCATGAGCGTTGTGGTTGTCTCAAAATCCGGCACGGCGCACTCCAGAGGTCATTCGCATTTCGGCTGACTTGGGCTGTCAGGCAATCATATGAAACGGGCGAGTGCGGCCTGTTTCTTCTCCCCGGCGGGGAGAGAAAAACAGGCGACGCCCGCTCGTTTCAATATGTACTGATATAGATGAGGCCACGACCTGATGTTTCGGCCTAAACCGAACTATGCAAGCGCGCTTTTCATCGCCTTGCCGGCCACGTAGGTTTCGACGACGGTGCGGTCGTCGCCCATGGTCAGCATCAGGAACAGTTCTTCGGTCAGGCTTTTCACCACTTCCATCTTCAGCGCCATGGCGGGTGTCGAGGAGGCGTTCAGCACGGTGATGTCGGCATCCGTGCCGGCGTCCAGCGTGCCGATGCGGTCGACCATGGAAAGCGCTTCGGCGTTGCCGCGCGTCATCAGATACCAGCTTTCCAGCGGGTTCAGGCGTTCGCCCAGCAATTGCTGGATCTTGTAGGCCTCATCCATGGTGCGCAGCATGGAATAGCTCGATCCGCCGCCGATATCGGTCGCGACTGCGATGCGCACCGGCTTTTCGCGCCGTTGCAGCTTTTTCATCGGGAAGAGGCCGGAGCCGATGAAGAGGTTCGATGTGGGGCAATGCACGGCGACTGCACCGGTTTCCGACAGCACGTCCGCCTCACGTTCCGAGAGGTGGATGGCGTGGCCGAGCAGGGTCTTGTTGCCCATCAGGCCGTAACGCACATAGATGTTGGTGTAATCGGTCGCTTCCGGGTAGAGCTCGCAGGTATATTTGATCTCGTCCAGATTTTCGGAAAGATGCGTCTGGATGAAGAGATCGGGAAATTCCTGCGCCAGCGCCTGGGCTGCTTCCATCTGTTTCGGCGTAGAGGTGATGGCGAAGCGAGGCGTGATGGCGACGTGGTTGCGGCCCTTGCCGTGCCAGTCGGCGATCACGGCCCGGGTCTCGTCATAGGAGGTTTCCGGCGTGTCCAGCAAGCCCTGCGGGGCGTTGCGGTCCATCATCACCTTGCCGCCCACCATCAGCATGCCGCGCTTCAGGGCCTCAGTGAAAAACGCATCGGCTGAGGTCTTGTGCACGGAGCAATAGGCGACAGCCGTGGTGGTGCCGTGGCGCAGAAGCTCATCGTAAAAATGTGTGGCGATGCGCTGGGCATGCGCGCTTTCGACGAAACGGCATTCTTCCGGGAAAGTATAGGTATTCAGCCATTCCAGAAGGTTGGCGGCATAGGAGCCGATGACCTGCATCTGCGGGAAATGCAGGTGCATGTCGATCAAGCCCGGCACGATGAGATGAGGGCGGTGGTCCTTCTCCTCGATGTCATCAGGTGCCTGCTTGCGAATATCGGCATAGTCGCCAATGGCGGCGATCTTGCCGTTTTCGATAAGCAGGCCGCCATCCTCGATGTAGAGATAGCTTTGCGTATCGTCGATTGCGAGCGGCGCGCGGCGGAAGCTTAACAGGCGGCCACGCAGCAGAACCATGCTCATTCGGTTTTTTCCTTGGCGTCTTTGCCCGCAGAAACGGCGCTTTCATACCATGCGGTCAGCACTTTGCGCTCCTGCGGGGTGATGGCGGTGATGTTGCCGGGAGGCATGGCATGGCTGCGGCCGGCTTGCAAATAGATTTCGCGGGCGTGTGCGGCGATCTGCGCGTCGGTTTCGAGCTTCACCGATTTCGGCGTGAAGGGCACGCCTTCCCACACCGGCTCGGCGGCGTGGCACATGGAACAGCGGCCCTGAACGACATCACGGGCGCTCGCGAAATGGGCGTCGCTGACGAATTGCTGCTGCATCGGCGAAAGCGTTGCCGCCTTCTGTTCTTCTTCGCCAGTCAGCACCTTCGGCACGGTGGAAAGCCACATGATGACGATGAAGATGAGCGCGGTCAGCAGCCAGGTCCATGTCGGCTTGCCCTTGCGGGCATGGGTGGTGTTGAACCAGTGGCGAATGGTGACGCCCATCAGGAAGACAAGTGCTGCGATGATCCAGTTGAACTCGGTCGCAAAGGCCAGCGGATAATGGTTCGACAGCATGAAGAAGATGACGGGCAGCGTCAGGTAGTTGTTGTGCAATGAGCGCTGTTTGGCGATGCGGCCATATTTCGGGTCCGGCGTGCGCCCGGCGATCAGGTCGGCAACCACGATCTTCTGATTGGGAATGATGATGAAGAACACATTCGCCGACATGATGGTGGCGGTAAAAGCGCCGAGATGCAGGAAGGCGGCGCGGCCGGTGAAGACCTGCGTATAGCCCCACGCCATCGCCACCAGCGCGACGTAAAGCACCACCATCAGGCCCCAGGTGTTGTTGCCAAGCGGCGATTTGCAGAGGAAATCGTAAAACAGCCAGCCAACAGCAAGCGATGCCAGCGACAGACAGATGGCCTGGAACTGGGTGAGCGCCAGCACCGAATGGTCGATGAGGAAAAGGTCGGCGCCGCCGTAATAAACGATGCACAGCATGGCGAAGCCGGACAGCCAGGTGATGTAGCTTTCCCATTTGAACCATGTCAGGTGTTCGGGCATCTGGGCCGGGGCGACCAGATATTTCTGGATGTGGTAAAAGCCGCCGCCATGCACCTGCCACTCCTCGCCATAGGCCCCCGGCGGCAGATGCGGCCGTTTGACCAGCCCAAGATCGAGCGCGATGAAATAGAAGGACGAGCCGATCCAGGCGATGGCGGTGATGACGTGGAGCCAGCGGACGGCAAAGGCCATCCATTCCCACGCAATGGCATATTCGTACATTCGGTTCCCCTGATCCTTGTGCAGCGCACCTTGCGAGAAATTTGACCGTTAGGAAAGGGAAAAGCAAACACCGCACCATGATTGTTCACAATCCCGTACGCTCGTGTCCACAACTTTGGCGCAGGCGCGGCGACGCCCCGCTTCCGGCCCCGTCCAATCGTCAAGGAGCCGTTCTGCCGCTGAGTTTGTGCTTAGCTGGCTAACGCGACTCAGCTATTATCCGCTGAGCAGTCTGCTGATGTGCAAAACTATTGGGCTGCGGGGCCTTGGAGCGACCTGCGTCCGAAAGGACGCTTCGAAGGGCACTCTGACACATTTATGTTGCGCATGTTCTTTCCGGTTTTCGGTCAGAGGCGCAGGGCTTCAATGACATGTTTTTCGCTGGCGGTTCATTCCGAAAGCGGGTGCTGCGAACCCTGGGGGCGGGGGGCAGATCAGGGGCAGGTGTTGCAGTTCCCGGTGCCGTTGCGTCCGGGTATGCGTTGATGCTTGGATTTTGAATGAAGTGACGCAATGACCTTCCGGCAGCCGCCGTTGTTTTCAACGGAGACCGTGCCGATGCGCCTTGTTCTGACAGTTCTTTTCCTGCTGATGGCGTTTAACGCCACGGCGCTTGCGCATGAATCCCACAAGGGGTTCAAATATGAAAGCTACTGCTGCAATGGCGACGCCGAAACCGGCGATTGCCAGATGATCCCTACGCGAAGTGTTCGTGTCACGCAGGATGGTTACGAGGTCTCGCTTGCGCCCGGCGATCATCGTCTGGTGACGCGGCGCCATGTCTTCAGCTGGTCGCAGCGTGAGGCAAGACGATCCGAGGATGGAGAATATCATCTCTGTCTGTTCCCGGACGAGGACACGCCGCGCTGCTTTTATGCGCCTGATATGGGGTATTGAGATGTTTGCGGCCGGTTTTCGTCGATCCGCTTCAGTATCCAGTCGCGAAACAGCCTTATCTTGCGAATGTTCCTGCGGTTTTCAGGGTAGACGAGCCAGTAGTTCTTACCTTCGTTGCTGAGGTGCTCGAAGGGCTGATAAAGGCGGCCGAGGGCAATCTCGTCCGCATAAAGTTCAGGGGTGAGCATGGCTACCCCCTGGCTGGCAATTGCCGCTGCGGCTTCGAAAGCCTGCACGCTGAGGCGGCTGCGCGGATAACGGTCGAGGCCCGGATTTTCGATGCCGACTTCCCGGAACCATTGGCTCCACCAGATGTCACCCGGATCGATGATGCGCAGGCGCAGAAGATCCTCCGGCTTTTTCAATCCACCGATGCTTTCGGCAAGGTTCGGATGCAGCATCGGCGTGTAAACGCCCCGCAGCAACTGATGATAGATCAGTCCTTTGCCATCGTCGCTGCTCCAGCGGATGGCGACATCGCAATCGGACTGCGTAAAATCGATCAATGCGCTTGATGTGTCGAGCCGCACGGCGATCGAGGGATGTTCAAGCTGGAAAGCTCCCAGATGCCGCGAAAGCCAGCGCGATGCGAAGGTCGCGGTGGAGTGAATTGTCAGGGTGGTGTCAGAGGTGTCACGGACATTGTCGACGGCCTCCCGTAAAGTGTTGAAGGCTTCCGCAACTTTCGGCGCCAGTTTCTGCCCGGCCTCGGTCAGCACAACCTGCCGCGCCTTTCTGATGAACAGCGGCTCGCCAACATTCTCTTCCAGCAGTTTCACCTGATAGCTGACCGCCGTCTGCGTCATGCCCAGTTCCTCACCGGCCTTGGTGAAGCTGAGATGCCGGGCGGCGGCTTCGAACACGCGCAGGGCATTCAGGGGGAACTGGCGGGACATTTTCATGGATAAGTTCTCTTTATGCCAACTGCCAAAGGTTTCATTGGTTTTTATCCGGAAAACAGAGCATTTTTAGCTCAATTCATCAACTGAGCTTCTGACATTTTTTAAATGGAGACGAACATGCGCACAGCACTCTTGCGCGCGTGGTCCCGCCTGCGCGCGGGTCTGCGGACCGCGGAACGGTTTTCCCTTGAAAGCCTTCGACCGGATAATCTGGTAGATGAAAGCCTGCCCGACGGGATCAGGCGTGATCTTGGTCTTGAGGATGGCCGCGCTGATTTTCGGTGCGACGGGTTTCGGCAGCGGAAAATGCTTGCAGCAACTCGGCTGCCACAAGGGCCGCTATGACGGCGGGGCGCTTGTCCCTGACGCTACTTCCACCGATCGGCAGGATGAGTTTTTGAAGGCGGGTAGCGGGTTCTCCCTCCCGCTCCAGCCAATGGGCGAAGGTGGCGCGTTTGGTTTTTGAGCCGATCATGCCAACATAAGCGAGATCGTCGCGGGCAAGCGCTTCCTTTGCAATCAGGAAATCGAGTGCGTGATCGTGGGTAACGATGATCGCAGCGCCGTTTGCGGGAATTTTCGCGATCAGCGCTTCCGGCATGGGGGTCAGCACGGATACGACACCGGCTGAAAGATCGCGCAACTCGTTTTCACGGGTTTCCACCACGGTCAGTGTCAAAGGCAGAAGCGACAGAGCATCTGTCAGCGCCTTGCCGACATGGCCCGCCCCGAAAATGAAGACGGCCGGCTGCTGCTCGGTTTCAGCCTTAAGCCTTGCCTCGAGTGCTGCCGCGATGGCCGGCGTTACCAGCCGGAAGCGGAGCAAGGTGCGGCCGCCGCAGCATTGACCGATTTCGGGGCCGAGCGGAATATCCATGCCGTCTTCGGTCGTACCGTTCTTCAACATGGCACGGGCATGGTCTATCGCCATATATTCGAACTGCCCGCCGCCGATGGTCTCCCACAGCGCCTTCCGGCTTACCAGCATGAAGGTTCCAGCCTCGCGCGGCGATGACCCTTTCACGGCCTCGATTTCCACGAGGATTGCAGGTCCGGAGCTGGCGAGGAAGCGGGAGAGGGACGTCATTATGTCTCCCCTCACACCTTCTTCAACCGTTCCACCGCCATCAGCACCCGCTCGGGCGTTGCCGGCGCATCGAGGCGTGGGCAGACCTTGTAGTCGGCGATGGACGCGACGGCCATGGAGAGTGCTTCGAGAACCGAGATCGCCAGCATGAAAGGCGGTTCGCCCACGGCCTTGGAGCGGCCGATGGTGGGCTCGGCGTTTTCCGACCATTCCGCCAGTTGAACGTTGAAAATCTTCGGCCGGTCGGAGGCAAGCGGGATCTTGTAGGTGGAGGGAGCGTGGGTGCGCAGCCGCCCCTTGCCGTCCCACCATAATTCCTCCGTCGTCAGCCAGCCCATGCCCTGCACGAAGGCGCCTTCCACCTGGCCGATATCGATGGCCGGGTTTAGCGACTTGCCGACATCGTGGAGAATATCGGTGCGGTCCATCATGTATTCGCCGGTCAGTGTATCGATCGACACTTCCGAACAGGCCGCGCCATAGGCGAAATAATAAAACGGCGTGCCGCGGCCTGCGGCGCGATCCCAATGGATTTTCGGCGTCTTGTAAAAACCGGCGGCGGAAAGCTGGACGCGGGCGAAATAGGCTCGTTTGATGAAATCGTTGAAGGCAATTTCCTCAAGCCCGATGCGCACCCGGTTTGGCAGGAAGACAACCTCTTCTTCCGGCACGTTCCAGTTCTCGGCAGCGAATTTGATAAGCCTTTCACGGATCTGGCGGGCAGCGTCATAGGCCGCCATGCCATTGAGGTCCGTACCGGACGAGGCGGCCGTGGCCGACGTATTGGGCACCTTGCCCGTGGTCGTGGCGGTGATTTTCACCCGGCCAATATCCACCTGGAAGGCATCGGCCACCACCTGCGCCACCTTGGTGTAGAGGCCCTGGCCCATTTCGGTGCCGCCATGGTTCAGGTGGATCGAACCGTCATTATAGATATGCACCAGCGCGCCCGCCTGATTGAAGGCGGTCATGGTGAAGGAGATGCCGAATTTTACCGGGGTGAGCGCAATGCCCTTGCGGATGATCGGGCTGGTCTTGTTGAACTCGACAATTGCCTGCCTGCGCGCGCGGTATTCGCTGGATGCTTCCAGTTCCTCGACGACGCGGGCGATGATGTTGTCCTCGACCTCCTGATGATAGGGCGTCGTGGTGCGGCCGGAACCGGTCTCGCCATAGAAATTGAGCTTGCGGACATCGAGTGGGTCCTTGCCGACAGCATAGGCGATTTCCTCGATGAAACGCTCCGCCCCGAGCATGCCCTGCGGGCCGCCGAAACCGCGAAAGGCGGTGTTGGAGACGGTATGGGTTTTGAGCGGCCGGGAGGTCAGATGCACATGCGGATAGAAATAGCTGGAATCGGCGTGAAACAGCGCGCGGTCGGTGACCGGGCCGGAAAGGTCAGAGGAAAAACCGCAGCGGGCGGCATAGGTGGCGTCAACGGCGTGGATGCGGCCTTCCTCATCAAAGCCGAGCTCGTAATCAACGCGGAAATCGTGGCGTTTGCCGGTGGCGGTCATGTCCTCGTCGCGGTCGGGGCGAATTTTCACGGCCCGGTTCAGCTTCTTGGCGGCAATGGCGCAAAGGGCTGCGAACTGGTTTCCCTGGGTTTCCTTGCCGCCGAAACCGCCGCCCATGCGCCGCACCTGCACCGTGACGGCATTGGATGGCACCTGAAGGATGTGGCTGACAATGTGTTGGATTTCGCTCGGATGCTGGGTGGAGCTCCACAGCGTCACCTCATCGTCCTCGCCCGGCACGGCCATGGCGATGTGGCTTTCAAGATAAAAATGCTCCTGCCCGCCGATCCGCATCGTGCCGGTCAGGCGGCGGGGTGCCACGTCCATTTCGAGCTTCGCATCGCCACGCTTCAGCGTCATCGGATCGATGACGAGCGCGCCGCCATTTTCAATCGCCGTGTCGATATCGGTGAAATGCGGCAGGTCCTTGTAGACGATTTTCGCCTTGCGGGCGGCCTTGCGGGCAATATCGCGGCTTTCAGCGAAGACCGCGAAGATCGGCTGGCCGTGAAATTCAACCTTCGTTTCGGCCAGCAGCGGCTCGTCATGACGCCCGCCGGAGGAGACGTCGTTTTCGCCGGGCACGTCTTTGCCTGTCATCACCCATAACACGCCCGGCGCAGCTTCCACTTCCGAAAGGTCCATCGAGACGATTTCGGCATGGGCCCGGTCGGAAAGGCCAAGCGCACCGTGAACGAGGCCGGCGGGTTCGGGAATATCGTCGATATATTCGGCGCTGCCCGTCACATGTTTATGGGCAGAATCGTGCCTGAGCGAGGCGTGTACAGGGCCGTCGATTTCGGTCTTGGTCTTATCGAAGCTTGTCGTGTCCATGGTTCAACCCTCCTCCAGCGAGAAGCGGGCAAGTTCCTGCTTTTCCCCTGATGTCTCGAGGAAAAACCGTGTCAGCAAATTCTTGGCTGTGAGTTGCCGATATTCGGCGGTCGCGCGCCAGTCGGTCAGCGGTGTGAAATCCTCGTCCAGCACATCGCGCGCCGCGTCGATGGTATCCTGCGACCACGCCTTACCGAGAAGCGCTGCCTCCAGATGTGCAGCGCGTTTCGGCGTGCCGGCCATGCCGCCGAAGGCGATGCGGATGTTTTCGACTGCGCCATCGGCATCGAGCGTCAGATTGAAGGCGGCGCAGAGCGCGGAGATATCCTCGTCCCGGCGCTTGGAAATCTTGTAGACGGCGTAGTGACTTCCCGGCGTCTGGAACGGAATAAAGAGCTTTTCGACGAATTCGCCGCTCAGCCGGTCCTGCTTGCCATAATCGATGAAGTAGCTTTCCAGCGGCAAGGTGCGGCTGCCGGAAGACGAGCGCAAGGTGAGCGTGGCGCCGAGCGCGATCAGGGCCGGGGGCGTGTCGCCGATGGGCGAACCGTTGGCGATGTTGCCGCCGATGGTTCCCATATTGCGCACCTGTTCGCCGCCAAGACGATCGAACAGCCGGGCAAGCGGCGGGAAATGTTCTGCAATGGTCTTGAAGGCCTGGCTGTAGGTGACACCGGCACCGAGCGTCACGCCGTTCTCATCCACGGTAATACCCTGCAGATCGCCGAGGTTGTTGATGAAGATGACAGGATTAAGCGCCCGCATCTGCTTTGTCACCCACAGGCCGACATCAGTGGAACCGGCAACGATGGTAGCCTTCGGCTCGGCGGCATAGATATCGGTCAATTCAGCAAGCGTTGCCGGGATGATGGTCCGATCCTCGCCGCGGGTAACCGTAATGGTTTCATTGGCGCGGATCGCCCAGAGCCTTGCCATGATATCGGTGCGGTCCCGTTGCAGCGGGTCGAACAGCGCACTCGGGCGGGCGGCTGCAATCTTTTCGGCAGCCCGCACAATCGGCTCGTAACCCGTGCATCGACAGAGATTGCCTTGCAGCGCCTTTTCAATATCGGCGCGGGACGGGTTTTCGCTGGCAAGCCACAGGCCGTAGAGCGACATGATGAAGCCCGGCGTGCAGAAACCGCATTGGGAACCGTGGAAATCTACCATTGCCTGCTGCACGGGGTGAAGCGTGCCATCGCGGCCGGCCAGATGCTCCACCGTCACGATATGGGTTGCATGCAGCGAGCCCAAAAAGCGGATGCAGGCATTGACGCCTTCATAACGCAGCGAGCCATCAACAAGCCGCCCGACCAACACCGTGCAGGCGCCGCAGTCACCTTCAGCACAGCCTTCTTTCGTCCCGGTCAGCCGTCTTTGAAGGCGGAGATAATCGAGAAGCGTGTCTGTTGGTCCGAAACCCTTAAGCGAAATGGTTTCGCTGTTGAGGATGAAGCTGATCGCGTCGTTCATGCACTGCCTTGCTTTTTGTCCGGTTGAGCCGGTTCCCAATCTGCTATCTATGCACGCCCGCGCGCGCATATCGATTTCCGTTTTGGCAATTCATTGTTTCCAAAACGGAAAGAGATGTCATCGATTATTGCGCTGTCCAGCCGCCATCGACGGAAATATGCGTGCCGGTAATGTTGCTGGCGGCATCGCTTGCCAGAAACAGCGCCGCTGCCGCCACGTCATCGATGGTGACGAATTGCTTTGTCGCCTGCAATTCCAGCATCACGTCGTTCTTCACCGCCTCTTCGCTGATGCCGCGCACCTTGGCCATTTCCGGTATCTGCTTTTCGACGAGCGGCGTCAGCACATAACCGGGACAGATGGCGTTGACGGTGACGCCCGTCTGCGCAAGCTCGAGCGCCGCCGTCTTCGTCAGGCCCATGATGCCGTGCTTGGCTGCCACATAGGCCGATTTGAACGGCGAGGCGACGAGACCGTGGGCAGAGGCAATGTTGATGATACGGCCTTTGCCGGCCTTCTTCATCAGCGGTATCGCAACGCGCATCGTATGGAAGGAACTGGTCAGATTGATGGCGATGATCCAGTCCCACTTTTCCGTCGGAAACTCCTCGATCGGAGCGATGTGCTGAATGCCGGCATTGTTGACGAGCACATCGACCGAACCAAGCTTTTCATGCGCGGAATTGATGAGATCGGCAATCTCGTCCGGTTTCGTCATATCTGCCGGGTGGTAGAGCACACGCCCGCCACTTTCGGCTTCTAGCAAGAGGCGGAGTTTTTCAATTTCGTCTTCGTCGCCGAAGCCATTCAGCACGATATTCGCGCCCTCCCTCGCAAATCTCTGTGCGATGCCAAGGCCGATGCCACTTGTGGAGCCTGTCACGATAACTGTCCGATGCATGCTTTCCCCTTTTTGCATTACTTCGCACATATTTAAGCAGGTTATGCCCAAAGGGGGCGGGCTGGCAATCGCGATTTCGGGCGCGATTTCGGGGGAGGCCAGCATGGGGCATAATGCGCCGGCGTCCATCCACTTTTTCGATGCTAAGCATCCAGATTTTACGCCAGATTTTGCATTTGTCTGAAGGGCCGTCCGTGCCTATCTCTCAGACAATCAAACAGAGGTATCGTCTATGGAACTCGGTCTTTACACTTTTGCGGATGTTAATCCCAACCCTGCCGATGGCCGTGGGCCGGAAGGTGCGCGCCGGCTGCGCGAACTGCTTGAGGAAATCGAGCTTGCCGATCAGGTCGGACTGGATGTGTTTGGGCTGGGTGAACATCACCGCCCGGACTATGTCGCGTCCTCACCCTCCACCGTGCTTGCGGCGGCGGCGGTGAAGACGAAGAATATCCGCCTGACGAGCGCTGTCTCGGTTCTGAGTTCGGATGATCCGGTCCGGGTCTTCCAGCAATTCTCCACCGTCGATCTCCTGTCGAACGGCCGTGCCGAAATCATGGCCGGGCGCGGTTCCTTCATCGAATCTTACCCCCTGTTCGGTTACGACCTCGAAGACTATGACGTGCTGTTTGCGGAAAAGCTCGACCTGCTCCTGGCGCTGCGCGAGAACGAAATCGTCACCTGGTCCGGCACCAAACATCCGGCCATCAATGGGCGCGGGGTCTATCCGCGTCCTCTTCAGGAGCGTCTGCCGGTCTGGATCGCGGTTGGCGGCACGCCGCAATCGGTGGCGCGGGCCGGCGCCATGGGGCTGCCGGTGGCGCTTGCCATCATCGGCGGCGAATATCGCCGCTTCGCGCCGCTGTTCGATCTCTATCACGAAGCTGCACGCCGGGCGGGGCAGGAAAAGACCAGGCTGCGCACCAGCATCAACGTGCACGGCTTCATTGCCGACACCACCGACAAGGCGGCGGACCAGTTTTACGGACCGCAGGCAGAGGTGATGAATCGCATCGGCCGCGAGCGCGGTTGGGGTCCGACAAACCGCGCGCATTTCGATGCGGCGCGTGGGCCGGAGGGCAACCTCTTCCTTGGAGAACCTGAGCTGGTGGCGGAAAAGATCATCAAGGCGCATGGCGTTTTCAAGAACGACCGTTTCCTGTTGCAGATGGCAATCGGCCTGATGCCGCATGACCAGATCATGCGCGGCATCGAGCTTTATGGTACGAAAGTCGCGCCTGTTGTCAGAAAAGAATTGACGGGGAGTGCCGATCCGGTGAAAGCCACGGCCTGATTATTACCAAGGCGGGCGTCTTCAGACCCGCCATTTAGAACGACGGACAGAAATATGGTCATCTCCACCGACGAAGAACTGGTTTTGCTAAAGGATATCGGTCGCATCTGCGCCGTGGCCATGCAGACCATGGCGGATGCGCTGGAACCCGGTATCACCACGGCCGAACTGGATGCGATCGGCCGAAAGGTACTGGAGGATAACGACGCGCAATCGGCGCCGGAGTTCTGCTACCAGTTTCCCGGCGCGACCTGCATCAGCGTCAACGAAGAGGTTGCGCATGGCATTCCTGGCCCGCGCATCATCAAGGCGGGCGATCTCGTCAATATCGATGTCTCGGCGGTGAAGAGCGGTTTCTTCGGTGATACGGGTTCGTCTTTCGCCGTGCCGCCGGTGAAAAAGGAGATCGAGCGGCTGTGCCGCGATGGCAAGCGCGCCATGTGGACGGGCTTGCAGCAGGTGAAAACCGGTCGGCCCTTTGCCGATATCGGCAATGCCATCGGCTCCTTTGCAAAAAAGAACCGCTACACGCTAATCACCAATCTGGCGAGCCACGGCATCGGCCGCTCCCTGCATGAGGAGCCGAAGGAACTGGCGACCTGGCCGGACAAGGGTGAGCGGCGCATCATGCAGGAGGGCATGGTCTTCACCGTTGAGCCCTTCCTGTCGACGGGTGCCTATTGGGCCGAAGATGGCGACGACGATCCGTGGACGCTCTATAGCGATCCGAGCGCGCCGACCGTGCAGTATGAACATACCGTGGTTGCTACGAAGAACGGCCCGCTGGTGCTGACGCTGGTTGAGTGAGGGGTGAAGACCGCCACTTTACAAGACACCAAGTTTCGTAGCTGAGTGCGCCAATTACGACGTTTGCCGCATTCGTTGACCTTTCTCCTCCCTCATCCCTGTGCCTGTCACAGGGATCCAGCCAGCCCAAGTCCTTGGGCTGAAAGGACTTCTCTCGCCGCGCGGACGCGCGTCGGCTGGATTCCTGTGACAAGCACAGGAATGAGGGTGGATAAGGATGCGCAGGCAACAAGGTCCTTGCATCTCGTACCAACAAAGACGGCTTATGCTGCCGATCAAAATAACTCGCTTGTTCCGTGACAGTGCGGTTGCGATAAGCCGTACATGAGCATCGACAAGCCACTTTCCCCCAAACATCTGACTGCACTCGGTTTCGCCGGCGCCTTGATGATGGCGTCCGCCATGGGCTTCGGCCGTTTTTCCTTTACCCCCATTCTTCCCGGCATGATGGCTGATGTTCCGCTATCGGCGGGGGATGCGGGGATTGTTGCGGCTGGAAATTTCGCCGGTTATCTCGCGGGGGCGGTTCTCGCCGCCTATTCATGGGGCTCGGGACGGGAACGGCTGGTCGCCCTTTGCGGCTTGGTTTCCACGGGCGCCTTGCTGCTTGCCATGGCCGCCTTCAACTCCGTTGCGGCCTTCACCCTGATCCGGTTTTTCGCCGGCGTTGCTAGTGCGATGACCATGATCTTCACGTCGCAGATCGTCATCGGCCACGCTATGAAAGCCGGCAAGGACCATATTCAGGCGCTGCATTATGGCGGCGTCGGTGCCGGCATCGCGATTTCCTCGCTTGTGGTCTATCTCATCGGCGTCGTTTTTGATGGCGGCGGTGCCTCCTGGCGGGAGGAGTGGATTGCCGGTGCCGTCTTTTCCTTCGCTACGTTTCTTCTCGTCTGGCGGGTGCTGCCCGCCGGGCCACCCCGGCATGCCTCTGCGCTGTCGGAGCCGCCGCTCAAATGGACGAAGCCGCTCTTTCTGACGACGCTCGCCTATGGGCTGTTCGGCTTCGGTTACGTCATCACCGCCACCTTCATTGTTGCGATTGCCCGCATGGCTGCTGCTGGCGCTTTCGTGGAATTTCTGGCTTGGTTCGTGACGGGATGTGCCGCCGCCATTTCGCTTTTCCTCTGGAAGCCGGTCTTGAAATCGCAAGGGCTGAAGCGCGCTTTCGTGATCGTTCTTGCTGTGGAAGCCGTCGGCGTCTTCGCTTCCGTCATGCTGCCACCCGTTCCGGGCGTGCTTGCCGGCGGTCTGCTTCTGGGGCTGACCTTCATGGTCATCACCGCCTATGGCCTTCAGCTCGGCCGGGAATTCGCAGGCCCAAGCCCACGCCGCGCCTTTGCCCTGATGACGGCAGCCTTCGGTACCGGACAGATCGTCGGACCACTCGCCGCCGGCTGGATTGCCGAGGTGACGGGAAGTTTTACTGCACCAAGTATTCTCGCCTCTGGCGTGCTTGTCGCCAGCATTCTCCTGATGCTGCCGGTTCTCGCCACGGAGCGGCGGCGCTAAATCCGCCCGGGCATATTGCGCCTCACAAGGGGCGATTTCAGGGGTTCCTTGCGGGATCGATCCGCCGTTTGCGCCTTACATCTTGTTAAGGTCGTCGCTTCTTCGTTGCTGTGCACAAATTTCTGCCCTAGGTTCGGGCCATCTAGTGCTTCGCCAATAATGGCTGACTTCAAACGCGCGTGAGTTCGAAACGTGTTTCATTCTTTCTTTCCCAAACCGAAATTGTTCTTCACCTCCGCCATCGTCTGGGCTTTTGTCGCCATTCTTGGATGGTACTTCATCGTTGAAGGGCTAGGCAGGTCTTGGGGCTACGTGATGCCCGAGCAAGAACCTTACGATCTCAGCTATTTTCTGGTTCCCGCCAATCTGTTCTTCTACGCCTATCTGGCATTGTGCCTGGTGTTGTTCGGGGCTGTCTGGACCGTTCTCGCCAAGGATCACCCCTGGAGGTTCTGGTCCATATGGGGATCGCTGCTGATTATCGCGGTGACCTATTTCGGCGTTCAGATTTCCGTCGTCATCAACAATTTCCGGCGGCCTTTCGGCGATCTCCTGCAAAATGCGCTGTCAAAACAGCCGGGTATCGAAGTCTGGGATTTTTACAGTCTTCAGATTGTCTTCGCCAAGATCGCCTTTCTCAGCATGGCTGTGTCGATCCTCACGGATTTCTTCACCAGCCATTATATCTTCCGCTGGCGCACCGCGATGAACGACTTCTACATGTCAAAATGGGAAAAGCTGCGCCACATCGAAGGTGCCTCGCAGCGCGTTCAGGAAGATACGATGCGGTTCTCCTCCACGCTGGAGGGGTTGGGTATTACCCTGATCAATTCGGTCATGACGCTTGTTGTGTTTCTGCCGATCCTGTTTGCGCTGTCGTCCTACGTCTCCGAATTGCCGATCCTTGGCGAAGTGCCGCACGCGCTGTTCTGGCTGGCGATTGTCTGGTCCGTGTTCGGCACCGTGCTTCTGGCGACGGTCGGCATCAAGCTGCCCGGCCTGAATTTCCGCAACCAGCGTGTGGAAGCGGCCTATCGCAAGGAACTGGTCTACGGTGAGGATCACGCCGACCGCGCCCAGCCGCCGACTGTCAAGGAGCTTTACTCCAATGTGCGGAAAAACTATTTCCGCATGTATTGGCACTACCTCTACTTCAACGTCGCGCGGTATTTCTACATTCAGGCCGATGCCGTGTTCTTGCTCCTGATGCTTGTTCCTACCATCGTGGCGGGCAAGATCACCTATGGTATCTACCAGCAGATCGCCACGGCCTTCGGTCAGGTCAGTAATTCGTTCCAGTATCTGGTCAATTCCTGGACCACGATCATCGAGCTGCTGTCCATCCACAAACGTCTTGTGGCTTTCGAGGCCGCGATCGATGACAAGCCACTGCCTGAAATCGACGAGCGTTATCTTCAGCGGGAAGCGGAAGCCGGAGAGCTGGCGGCCAACAAGCCCTGACGGAAAACAAAAAGGGCGGCCGACTGGCCGCCCTTTTGCATTATACCAGGGGGACCTTAGCCCTCTGTCTTCTGCTTCCTGCGCGCCTTGATGATCGGCATGGCCTCGGCGTAACTCACGCAGGCGACATCGTCCCTGCGGCAGACTTCGCGCAGCAGCCGCTCATAGGCGTTCCAATAGGCGCCGCCATTCATCTTCACGAAATGGAAGCCCATCTGCAGAGGGATGCGTTCGCCATTATACTGCTTGTCGAAAGCGGTGCGGAACGCCGCATAGGCGCGGTCCTCGAATTCCTGCGCGCGGTCCGGCGTCTCGACGCCGATGGAGTGGCGGATGAAGAGGTTGTAGTCCATGGCGATGATCGGGCGATTGCCGGGGCCTTCCGGAACCAGCGGCAGACCGAAATGTTCGATGCCGTCGCGCTCCACCGGCCATTCCGGTCCCTTGGTGATGCTGGTGGCGTCATAAACGAAGCCGTGTTTCTTCTGAGCCGCGGTCAGCGCCGGCCCCTGCGAAAGATAGGGCGCGCGGAAACCGTCGATGTTTTTCACCATGTCGCGCCAGCCTTCGGGTTCCTCACCCTTCTTGCCAATCATCTGCCAGGCATTTTCCAGCGTGCTGGTGAAGGTGGTGAACTCGCCGTCCCATTGCTCGGCGGTCCATTGGCCGCCATCGAAGTGCCCGCAGGTGTGATTGCCGATTTCGTGGCCTTCGCGATAGGCCGACCAGATGTTGCGCAGCCGCGTCTCCACCTCTTCCGGCGACTGGCCAAAGCCGACATTGGAGCGCCCGGCCTTCTGGCCGGGGCCCTGATAGGTCTTGGCGCTGGTCTTGCGGTCCATCACCAGCGTGCAGGCAAGGAAATAGGTGAAATGCGCGCCGACCTCCTTCGCCGTCGCACGACTTCTTTCCCACAGCGAATTGTCGCCCGCACCGTCGAAAGAAACGATGACGAGCTGCTTCGGCTTCTCCGCATTTTCGGCAAAAGCGGGAAGGGCAAGGCAGAGCGACAGGGAAAAAGCAGTCAATGGGCGAAACATCAGGCATCCGTCATGTGAAACACCGCTGCCTTTTGCGTGTGGAATAAGGCGAAGCTTTGAATAAACTGGCTTTTTTACGTCTTTCAGCCTAATTCCTTTTCTGCGTCGCGGTAATGAGGCCGCATTCCGTTCCACCGGGGGACCGTGTTCCATGCTTTTTCTCGTACTCTGTCTTGCCTTGTTTTTCTTGACGCATCTTTTGAAGGTGTTTGCGCCGCAATTTCGCGCGCAGATGATCGCGAAGATGGGAGAAGGACCGTTCAAGGGCGTCTATTCTCTCGCAAGCCTCGTAACGCTCGGTCTCGTCATCTATGCGTTTGGCGAGGCGCGACAGGAAACCGGCGTTCTGTGGAACCCGCCGGTCTGGACGAGCCACCTCGCCGTGACCCTGATGCTGCCCGCGATGATCTGTCTTATCGCCAGCCTCATCCCGGCTGGCCACATCGCAACCAGAACCAAACATCCGCTCATTCTGGCGGTCAAGATCTGGGCGCTCGCCCATCTTCTGGCGAATGGAGAGACCTCTTCGATTCTTCTCTTTGCATCGTTCCTCGCCTGGGGTGTGGTGATGCGGATTTCGCTGAAGCGCCGGGAAAGAGCGGGTGAAAAAGTGGTCCGTCCCTTCGTCTCCGGCCGTTACGATCTGGTGGCCATCGTCGGCGGCATCGTTCTCTGGGGCGCTTTCATCCTGAAACTGCACGAATGGTTGATCGGCGTTCAGCCCATCGCCATGTAGGAAATCAACGTTTCCCCCTTACATATCAGGCAAAATAGGCTAGAAGGCCGACCATGACCCGTCGGCCGGACTTTTGCTGACCCGGGTAAGCGGCTTGGTATGTCCGCGAACGGATGGATCGGCGACGATCTCCGCGCGGGTAACGGAGAATTTGATGGCAAACGAAAATGATACCTTTATCCGCGAAGTGAACGAGCAGATCCGTTCCGAGCAGCTTTCCCGTTTCTGGGGCCGCTACGGTATCGTGGTCGTTGGCGCCGCCGTTCTCGTGGTTGTGGGCGCCGCCGGTGCCGGCATCTATGAATACTGGAACACCAGCCGCGCTTCCAACTCCGGCGACCAGTTCATTGCGGCGCTGAAGCTTGCTTCCGACAACAAGACGGACGAAGCGCTGAAAGCCTTTGCCGATCTTGAAACCTCCGGTCATGGCAATTATCCGGTGCTGGCGAAGTTCCGTTCTGCGACGCTGCTTTCGCAGAAGGGCGACGCGGCTGGCGCCATTGCTGCCTTCACCGCGATCGGCAACGACACGTCTGCCCCGCAGGTCTTCCGCGATACGGCGAAGGTGCGCGCGGCTTGGCTGCTGGTTGACAACGGTACGTATGATCAGGTCGTTGCACTTGCGGAGCCGTTGAGCGGCGAAGACCAGACCATGCGTGCATCGGCTCGCGAAGCCCTTGGTCTTGCCGCCTACAAGGCTGGCGATTTCGCCAAGGCCAAACAATGGTTCGAGCAGATCGTCAGCGACGCGCAGGCGCCACGCAATGTGACGAACCGCGCTCAGATCATGCTCGACAATATCACTGCTTCGGGCAAAGCTGTCTAACACGGCTTTCCCACCTCCAAGGATTAACGATCAATGAGCTTCACCGTCGCCATAGTCGGGCGCCCCAATGTCGGCAAGTCCACGCTTTTCAACCGTCTGGTCGGAAAGAAGCTGGCGCTTGTCGACGATACGCCGGGCGTGACCCGTGACCGCCGCCCCGGCGACGCGAAGCTTGTCGACCTTCGTTTCACCATCATCGATACCGCTGGTCTGGAGCAATCCGGGCCGGAGACGCTTCAGGGCCGCATGTGGGCGCAGACCGAAGCGGCGATCGACGAAGCCGATGTGACGCTTTTTGTCGTTGACGCCAAGGCAGGCCTGACGCCCGCCGATGAAACGCTGGCCGAAATGCTGCGCCGTCGTGGCAAGCCGGTGGTTCTGGTGGCCAACAAGTCCGAGGCGCGCGGTTCCGATGCGGGCTTCTACGATGCCTTTACGCTTGGTCTTGGCGACCCGTGCGCCATCTCGGCCGAACATGGCCAGGGCATGATCGACCTGCGCGACGCCATCGTCGAGGCGATCGGCGAAGACGTTGCCTTCCCGCCTGAAGTGGATGAGGCGGAGACCGATATCGTTCTTCCGCGCACTGAGCCCGGCAGCGAGGAAGAGGAAGAAGAAGAGCCTGTTTATGACGAGACCAAGCCGCTGCGTGTCGCCATCATCGGCCGACCGAATGCGGGCAAGTCCACCCTCATCAACCGTTTCCTTGGTGAAGACCGCCTGCTAACCGGCCCGGAAGCGGGCATTACCCGCGACAGTATTTCCGTCGAGTGGGACTGGCGCGGCCGCACCATCAAGATGTTCGACACGGCCGGCATGCGCCGCAAGGCCAGGGTGACGGAGAAGCTGGAGAAGCTCTCGGTCGCGGATTCCCTGCGCTCCATTCGTTTCGCCGAAACGGTGGTGATCGTGTTCGACAGCACCATTCCGTTCGAAAAGCAGGACCTGCAGCTGGTCGATCTCGTTATCCGCGAAGGCCGCGCCGCCGTGCTTGCCTTCAACAAATGGGATCTGGTTGAAGATCCGCAGGCTTTTCTGGCCGATCTGCGTGAAAAGACCGAGCGGCTTCTGCCGCAGGCCCGCGGCATTCGCGCCGTGCCGATGTCCGGCCAGACGGGCTATGGCCTTGACCGGTTGATGCAGAACATCATCGATACCGACAAGATCTGGAACCGCCGCATCTCGACCGCCAAGCTTAACCGCTGGCTCGATGCGCAGACCACGCAGCATCCGCCGCCGGCCGTTTCCGGCCGCCGCCTCAAGCTGAAATACATGACGCAGGTAAAGGCGCGCCCGCCAGCCTTCATGATTTCCTGCACCCGACCGGAAGCCATTCCGGAGAGCTACACGCGCTACCTCGTGAACGGTCTGCGCAAGGATTTCGACATGCCGGGCGTGCCGATCCGCGTGCATTATCGTGGCTCGGACAATCCATTCGAGAGCAAGGCGAAGAAGAGGCGGTAATCGGCTGCTGAAAACCTCTCCTCCGTTATTCTCGCGCTAATCCCGAGAATCTGCAAACTTTCGATTTTGCGACTTGGGAGGTAGATCCTCGGGACAAGCCCGAGGATGACGTCGCGTGGGGCCGAGGTCTCACCAATATCGAGATCGACGGTGAACCGGTCTCTCCCGTTGCCTTCCGATAATCATAAAACTGGCGAGTAAAAAACCATGTTGATCAAGCAGACCGACTATCACCGGATTTACCGCGTCATCAACAGCCTGCTCGTCAACGACAATGCCGACCCGGCTACGGCCTGCATGTATTTCAGCACCTTCGGCGCCTTCATCCTTCAGCAGCATTACAAGGTGAAAGCTGTGCCGAAGGGCGGGCTTGCCGCTTATAATCTTGGTGGAACGGTCATGCTTTTTGCGGACCATCGTGACGATGGTTACGTAACGGGCGCTGGCGATAATTTCCATTGCTGGGTCGAAGCGGACGGATGGGCGATCGATTTCATGGCGCCCGCTTTTTCGCAGAGCGCACGCGAACTTTCCGTGCCCCCGAAGATGTTTCAGCGTCCGCTATCGGCCATGGCGGCTTCCATCAACGATCTCGATCATTCCGGCGATTTCTTCTACCGCTCCGAGCCGGAAGCCACCGCGCGGCGTTTTGCCGACTGGCACAAACAGGCGATGATCGGCGATCTGGCAAGCGTCGCCGCAAACTGGTTCCGCAAGTCGCCGAAACAGATGTCCCCGTCGCTTTCGGTCACGGAGCGGAACGGCAAGGCGCGGACGGTGCCGCTTTCCGGCCAGGCGCTCGTCGGCGTGTGGTGATCTGAGACGGGATAAGTCTTTGTGAAATTAGGACGGCCAGCGTGATCTCGCGGCAGCCGCCTGACGTCAATCAGCAGCCCGACCCCGTTCTAAAGATAACGGCGGTCGCGTCCAGATCGTCTTGTGACACTCCTGCTTTGTTTCGTCCACCGTTCCCCGATAAAATGTCGGGGATCAATGTGTCCCAACGTCAGGCAAGTCGTGAGCGGGACAAAAGCGGCAGGGATTTTCCGGCGGCGTGAATGACGTTGTCGAGGAATTGCCGCGATGCCTTTTCCCAGCTGTAGCTTTTGGAAAGCGCCAGGGCCTCCTGCGATGAACAATGGAGCGCTGCAAGACACGCGTCGCGAAGATTGTCATTCAGCGCGCCTGCCCCGGGATTGCCGCCGAGAATGTCGATCGGCCCGGTAACGGGGAAGGCGGCCACCGGCACACCGCTCGCCAGCGCTTCCAGAATGGTGTTGCCGAATGTGTCGGTCTTGGACGGGAAAACGAAGACATCGGCCTGCGCATAGGCAGCCGCGAGTTCTTCCCCGGTCTTGATGCCGGTAAACAGCACGTCCGGATATTTTTCCTGCAATTCATGGCGGGCCGGGCCATCGCCGATCACGACCTTCGATCCGGGCAGCTCGAGGTCGAGGAATTCAGGCAGGTTCTTTTCCACCGCCACACGACCGACCGTCATGAAGATCGGTCTCGGCAGATCGAAAGGCAGCGACGTTTTTGGACGTGGATGGAACAGTTCGGCATCGATGCCGCGGCTCCAGCGCTTCAAGTTGCGAACCCCGCGGGCCTCAAGCTCGGTCTCGAGGCTTGGCGTCGCCACCATGCAGGTGTTGCCGCCATTGTGAAACCAGCGCACGAAAGCGTAAAGCCAGCTTTCCGGGATGGGGAAGCGCGCCGCGACATATTCGGGAAAGCGGGTGTGATAGCTGGTGGAAAAACGCATCCTGTTCTTCACGCACCAGCGCCGCGCCATGAAACCCAGCGGACCCTCGGTGGCGATGTGGACGAAGGAGGGCTGGCTTTTTTCAATCTCCGCCGCGACACGGCGATAGCCGGCGACTGACAGGCGGATTTCCGGATAGGTCGGGCAGGGGATGCTGTAGAAACTCTGCGGTGTCACCATGTGCACATCCACGCCCAGCCGCGCGAGTTCCGTATTGGTATTTTCGATGGAACGGACCACGCCGTTGACCTGCGGGTGCCAGGCATCTGTGACAATCGTGATTCTCGTCATGAAACACCGATCCTGCTCGACTGCGCACGGGCGATTCCCCACCACCCGGCTTCCGCCCGTATATGCGGCGTGCGTGTTACAGGATCATGTCAGGGCGGATGAGGGTAGAGAAGTGTCCTTTGCACATACAAGCTTGCTCTTGTCCGTAATGCGCTCTCTTGGTCATCCCTGTGACAAGCACAGGTATCAGGAAGCCGGTTCCGTCTGGCATCATCCGACCAGCGGAAGAAGCTCGGGGCTGATCAGCGCGCCGTGATGGCCGATGACGGTTGCCGCTGCCCGTGCGGCAAAGACGGCGGCGTCATGCGGCGAACTGCCGGTTACATATCGGGCGAGAAACGCGCCGTTGAAACTGTCGCCTGCACTTGTCGTATCCACCACATCCACGGCTTCTACCGCCGGAGCGTGGCTGCGTGCGCCGCTGAAATCGAGTGTCGCACCCTTTGCGCCATCCTTGACGACGATGTTGGCGACGCCGAGCGCACGGTAACGCTCGATTGTGGCCTCGACGGATGTGTCACCAAAATGGCTGGCTTCGTCATCGAAACTCGGCATTACCAGCGTTGCGGCGCGTGCGCCGTTGGTAATCGTCTCCAGCATCGTGTCCTTGTCGGACCAGAGGCGCGGGCGGATGTTCGGGTCGAAGACCACGGGCTTGCCCGCTGCCTTGGCGCGGCGCAGTTCCGCAAGGAAAGTATCTACATCGTGGGGCGAAGCGAGAATGGCGAGCGTGATGCCAGAAAAATAGATGACGTCGGCGCTTTCCACCGTCTTGCGCAGGTGGTCCGCATCTGCTGCGAGTTGCCTTGCTGCGGCGGCGTTGCGCCAATAGCTGAAGGTGCGCTCACCATCCTTGAGGTTGATGAGGTAAAGGCCGGGTGTGCCGCCCTTGATGCGGCGGATTTTTTCCGTGCCGATACCGGCATCTGCAATGAAGGCCAGCATGTCCTGCGAAAGAGGATCGTCGCCGAGTGCCGTGAAATAATCGACGGACCAGTCTTCTGGCAGACAGGCACGTGCATACCATGCCGTATTGAAGGTATCACCGGCAAAACCCTTGCGCAGCAGCCCGTTTCCGGCCTGCGACAGTTCCACCATACATTCGCCAATCGACAGAAACCGTCCGCCCACGCCGTCATCCTCCACTTACTTTACCTTCGGGATTACGACGACAGGAGGTGCCTGACAAGCCCGCTTCGAGGTGATTTTGGGCATTTGCGAAGTTCCGGTTTACGCAGGGACAGCTGCTTTATATTCTCGGACCAACCCTCATCAGGAGATCGCTCATGCCGACAACCCATGCCCCGGTCCACAAATCCCAAGCGCAATCGGACTGGTGGAAGGGGGCGGTGATCTATCAGGTATATCCGCGATCCTTTCAGGATACGACCGGGGACGGTTACGGCGATCTTGCCGGGGTGACGAAGCGGCTGTCCTACATCGCCTCGCTCGGCGTCGATGCCATCTGGCTCTCGCCTTTCTTCACCTCCCCCATGGCCGATATGGGCTATGACGTTTCCGATTATTGCAATGTCGATCCGATGTTCGGCACGCTTGCCGATTTCGATGCATTGATGGCCGAGGCGCACCGGCTGGGGCTGAAAGTCATCATCGACCAGGTGATTTCGCATACATCCGATAAGCATCCCTGGTTCGTGGACAGCCGTGCAAGCCGCATCAACAGCAAGGCGGACTGGTATGTCTGGGCCAATCCCAAACCGGATGGCACGGCGCCCACCAACTGGCTTTCCGTGTTCGGCGGGCCGGCATGGGAATGGGATGGCGTGCGCAAGCAATATTACATGCACAGCTTTCTCGCCTCGCAGCCGGATCTCAATTTTCACAATCCGGATGTTCTGGATGCGCTTCTGGAAACCGTACGGTTCTGGCTCGATCGCGGCGTGGACGGTTTTCGTCTCGATACCGTCAATCACTATTTCCACGACAAGCTGTTGCGCGACAACCCGCCGCTTTTGGACGACGAAAGCTTTGGCCTCGATGCGTCCGACGTCAATCCTTACGGCATGCAGGATCATCTCTACGACAAGACGCGGCCGGAAAACGTGGCCTTCCTCCAGCGCTTCCGCGCGCTTCTCGATGAATATGAGGGCCGCGCCACCGTGGGCGAGGTGGGGGACGGCGCACGCTCGCTGAAGACGGTCGCGGCCTACACATCCGGCAATGACAAACTCAACATGTGCTATACCTTCGATCTGCTTGGCCCGGATTTCAGCGCAAAACACCTGCGGGGCTCGGTCGAGACCTTTGGCAAGGTGGTGACGGATGGCTGGGTGTGCTGGGCTTTTTCCAACCACGATGTGGTGCGCCATCTGAGCCGGTTTTCCGAAGGCTCCGAGGAGCAGACGCGGGTTGCGAAGCTCGCCATCTGCGTTCTCGCCAGCCTGCGCGGCTCGATATGTCTGTATCAGGGTGAGGAGCTGGGCCTGACCGAGGCCGAACTGGCCTTCGAGGATTTGCGTGACCCCTACGGCATTCGCTTCTGGCCCGCCTTCAAGGGGCGTGACGGGTGCCGCACGCCGATGGTGTGGGAAACCGGCAAGCCGAATGCGGGTTTTTCAAGCGCGGAAAAGCCGTGGCTGCCGGTGCCCTATGTCCACGCCATGCAGGCGGCGGATGCGCAGGAGCGCAAGCCGGACTCGGTTCTTAACCACTACCGCGCGGTCTTGTCCTTCCGCAAAACCCATGGAGCATTGCGCGACGGCGATATGGACTTCATCAAGACCAATCTCGATGTGCTGGCCTTCACGCGCCACAAGGGTGACGAAAAACTGCTGTTCGTTTTCAACCTGACCCGTGAGGCGGTGGAATTTCCTGTCCCGAAGGGTATGGAGGTCACGGATATCCTGCCCATGCCGGGTTTTGAGCCGCTGTTCGACGCCGGGATCGTGAAGCTGGAGGGGTTGGACGTGTTTTGCGGGGTCCTCGCTTGAGCCTCCAATTTTCCATCAGGGACGCCGCAGCATCTCTGGACGACTGGTCCCTTTTGCGCCACCGTTTATGGCCCGATGCCTCTGTTGCAGAACATAGGGCTGAATTGCAGAACCTCTCCGACAACGACGCCGGTTTCATTGCCTATGATCTGGTCGGAATGGCCATCGGTTTCGCCGACGTCAGCCTCCGGCGTGATTATGTCAACGGATGCGATACCTCGCCTGTTGCGTTTCTCGAAGGCGTTTATGTGGACGAAGAATTCCGCGGTCAGGGCGTTGCTGCGGCATTGATCGGCGAGGTCACCCGCTGGGCGATCAGCCGGGGCGTGAGCGAGCTTGCCTCCGATGCCGATATTGCCAATGTCGATTCACACCGCATGCACGCGGCGCTGGGGTTTGAGGAGACCGAACGGGTGGTTTATTTCCGCAAGCTGCTGCCATCGCATTCATGACTTGTGGATGCTGTAAGTCAGCCGATTTAGCAATCCGTCCGTTTCGCCTTCTTTTTTATGCGGACGTCGCTCGGCTCATTTATTCTAATTCCGGGAACTTGCGCCACGCCTATTTTGGCAGGGTCGCGGGCAAATATTATTACGTGACCTGGCCTGCAGAAACGAAAACCTGAGACGGCTCGCGCCGTCTCAGAAACGCGGCATAAGCAGATTACGCTGTTTCCAGCCGATAAACTCCATCGTCAGATCAGTGCAAACCGATCCACATCCACCATGCCCATGTCGGAAATCTTCAGGTGCGGGATGACGGGTAGCGGCAGGAAAGCCACCTGCAGGAAGGGCTCCTCGAGCGTCGTGCCGAGCGCATAGGCTGCCTTTCGCAGGGTGTGGAGCGTGTCTCGCACCGTTTCGTAAGGTTCGAGGCTCATCAACCCGGCAACAGGGAGCGCAATCTCGCCCGTCACCTTGCCGTCTTCGACTACCACGAAACCGCCCTTGATTTCGCCGAGCCGGTTGGCGGCCAGCGCCATGTCGTCCTCGTTAACGCCGACAACGCAGATATTGTGGCTGTCATGACCGACAGTGGAGGCGATGGCGCCCTTCTTCAGCCCGAAGCCCTGCACGAAGCCGTTGGCGTGGTTGCCGTTCTTGCCATGGCGCTCGATGACGGCGACCTTGATGATGTCGTTTGCGAGATCGACAGTCGTCTGGTTGCCGTCCGTCGGCAGCGTGTAGCGGCGATGTTCGGTGATGATCTTGCCGGGGAGCACGCCCATCACCGGGGTCTCGCCTTGCGCGACCGGCACGCCGAAATGGGCGGCGAGCACGGGTCTTGCCTTGACGCTGTCAAGACCGACGGGCGCGACCGGCTTGCGGGTGGCAAACAGCGCGTCATCGACGATACGGCCGCCGGAGAAGACCATGCCAGCCTTGCAGTTCTGCAAGGTGTCGATCACCACGAGGTCGGCGCGCCAGCCCGGTGCGATAAGACCGCGATCGCGCAGGCCGAAGGCCTTTGCGGCGGAAATCGAGGCGGCGCGGTAGATGGCGAGCGGTTCCACGCCGTTGGCGATTGCCGTGCGGATCATATAATCGAGATGACCCTGTTCGGCGATGTCGAGTGGGTTGCGGTCATCGGTGCAAAGCGCAAGATAAGGCGACAGACGCTCGGTGATAACAGGCATCAGGGCGTGAAGGTCTTTTGAGACCGAGCCTTCGCGCACGAGAATATGCATGCCCTTGCGGATCTTTTCCAAAGCCTCGGCAGCACTGGTGCACTCATGTTCGGTGCGGATGCCGGCTGCCAGATATCCGTTTAGCGCCGTTCCCGACAGAAGCGGCGCGTGTCCGTCGATATGCTGTCCCTGAAAGGCTTCGAGTTTTGCCATGCATACCGGGTCTTTGTGGATGACACCCGGAAAATTCATGAATTCGGCAAGGCCGATAACCTTCGGATGATCACGGAACGGCAGCAGTTTTTCGATCGGCAGATCGGCGCCCGAGGTTTCCAGATGGGTTGCGGGCACGCAGGACGAGAGCTGCACGCGGATGTCCATGATGGTTTCCATGGAACTGTCCAGGAAGAACCGAAGCCCCTCCGCGCCCAGAACATTGGCGATCTCATGCGGGTCGCAGATGGCGGTGGTAACGCCGTAGGGCAGAACGCAGCGGTCGAATTCGTGCGGCGTCACCAGCGATGATTCGATGTGGAGATGGGTATCGATGAAACCTGGAACGACGATTTTCCCCGAAATGTCGATTTCCCGGCGACCCTTGTAGCTTTCGCAAGTTCCAACGATGGTATCGCCGCAGATGGCGATGTCGGAGGCAACAAGTTCTCCAGTTACGAGGTCGAAGAATCGTCCGCCCTTGAGAACTATATCTGCCGGTTCACGGCCCGTACCCTGATCGATGCGCGTTTCAAGTTTCGAATTCATGCGGCTTTTCTTCGGCTCCTGGTTTACGTCGTTCGCGAGAATTTTCAGTATTTACATTCTTAGGTTGTTTCTTGGCTTAATCGAATTGATTCTTTGCGTTTTAAATATATCCAGAGTAAAAAATTTTCATATTCGTGCTATCTTATGTTTAAGTTCCAAAATTGAACAATGTTAGGAATGCGTAACTTACCCTTGCAGGGATACCGGTTGGTTCCGGTCTTTTCAGCAATTGCCAGCGGAGGTTACCATTCCCGGGAAGGAAAATAAAAGCGTCTGATGCTCAAACGAATTTCTACCCAGCAATTGACGGTTGGCATGTTTATCGAAGCGGTCGAGGGAGCGCTTTCGAACAGCGGATTTTTGCAGCGATATCGATTTCTTCTGCGCCATGAAGAGTTGATGCGTCAATTGAAATTGAGCGGCGCTGAAAGCATCATCATCAATACGGCCAAGGGAAACGATATCGAGGGTAGGCCGTACTCTGGAACCGTCCCGCCGCGATTAAACAATGGCCCCGAAACCATGGCTGCCATCACCCATGCCGTGCGCTCTGCCGCCGATGCCATTGCCGAGACATTTGCCGTTGCCGAAGCCGGTGGCTGCGTGTCGCTCAAGGGCATGACAGCGGCGGCCGGCAAGATTTCCGATGCGGTCCAGTCGAACCCGGCGATTTTCATCGGCGTTACCCGGTTGAAGTCGAAGGACGAGACGACCTTCGTGCATTCGGTTTCCGTCAGCGGGTTGATGATCCATTTTGGCAATTATCTCGGGCTGGACAAGGAAACGGTAGATCTGCTCGGCATCAGCGGCCTGCTGCACGATATCGGCAAGGTGGAAATTCCTTCATCGATCCTCAACAAGGCGGAAGGTTTAAGCGCCACCGAGCGGGAAATCATCAATCTTCATCCAACGTTTGGCCGGGATATCTTGTCTCGCAACGAGCAGATGCCGGCCATGGTTCTGGATGTCTGCTTCAATCATCACGAGCGCATTGATGGCGGCGGTTATCCCAGCGGCTGCGCCGGAAACGAGATCAGTCTTCACGCGCGCATTGCGGCGATCTGCGATGTCTATGACGCCGTAACCTCGGTTCGGCCCTACAAGAAGCCGTGGACGGCAAACGAAGCGCTGACGTGGATGTTGCGCCGGGAAGGCCACTTCGACATGCAACTTTTGAAGAAATTCGCGCTGTGCATTTCCACATCGCTGCCGCGTAGCTAGGCAGCAGGCGATCTCGAAGTCGCGCTGTTTGAGGCTTGCCCGGCGGCGCCGAAGTGACGCCGCCGATGCAGGATGTTTACGCTGCCTTGGTTTTCGCCTTGCGGGTGAGATGCACCACGACGTTCTCGATCATGCGCATGCCGGCATCCTGGCCGAGAGTCATGATCGATTCCGGGTGGAACTGAACGGCGGCTACCGGTTCCTTGGCGTGTTCTATGCCCATGATCGTGCCGTCTTCACTTTCCGCGGTGATGATGAAATCACGCGGAAGGGTGGAAGGGTCGGCGAAGATCGAGTGGTAGCGACCCACGGTCACTTCCTTGCCGAGACCGGAGAAGACCAGGCCTGGCTCCAGCACGCGGATGCGTGAGGGCTTGCCGTGCATTGGTACCGCAAGTTGGCGAAGTTCGCCGCCATAGGCTTCCGCCAGCGCCTGAAGACCGAGGCACACACCGAAGATCGGCAGCTCGCGGGCGCGGGCGGCCTTGATCGTCGCCTTGCAGTCGAAATCCGTCGGGCTGCCCGGTCCGGGCGAAAGCACGACGAGATCGGGCTGGAAGCGGTCGAAGACCTCCGCTGCGACCGGCGTTCTGACGGTGGAAACCGTGGCGCCCGTCTGGCGGAAATAATTCGCCAGTGTGTGCACGAAACTGTCTTCGTGATCGACCAGCAGGATCTTGACGCCGGTGCCTACCTTGGCGGCATCGCGCTTGGTGGCGGCGGAGTTTGTGGCTTTTGCATCGCGAATGGCCGCGATCATGGCGGATGCCTTCAGTTCGGTTTCGGCTTCTTCTTCCTGCGGATTGGAATCATTGAGAAGCGTCGCACCGGCGCGGACTTCCGCGATGCCATCCTTGATACGGATGGTGCGCAGCGTAAGCCCGGTATTCATGTCGCCGTTGAAACCGACCATGCCGATTGCACCGCCATACCAGGCGCGCGGGCTCTTTTCATGGCTTTCAATGAAGCGCATGGCCCAGAGCTTCGGTGCGCCGGTGACGGTGACGGCCCAGGCGTGGCTGAGGAAGCCATCGAAGGCATCCATGTCGTCGCGCAGACGGCCCTCGATGTGGTCCACCGTGTGGATGAGGCGCGAATACATCTCGATCTGGCGGCGGCCGATGACCTTCACCGAACCCGGTTCGCAGACGCGGCTCTTGTCGTTGCGGTCCACGTCCGAGCACATGGTTAGTTCGGACTCGTCCTTCTTCGAATTCAGCAGCTTCAGGATCTGCTCGCTGTCGGCAATCGGGTCGTCGCCACGCTTGATGGTGCCTGAAATCGGGCAGGTCTCAATGCGACGGCCGGAGACGCGCACGAACATTTCCGGCGAAGCACCGACCAGATATTCCTGATGACCGAGATTGATGAAGAAGGAATAGGGCGAAGGGTTGATCGCCTTCAGGCGGCGGGAGATCGCCGATGGATTGCTTTCGCAGCGCTCCATGAACTTCTGGCCGGGAACGACCTCGAACAGATCGCCGCGTCGGAAGCTTTCCTTGGCCTTCACCACCAGCTCGGAATATTCGCCGGGACGGTGATCGCCCTTGGGCGGGATCGTGTCGGTGGTCTTGAAGGGATCGGGCGCGATCTCTGAGGACTTGCCGTCCGTCGTTACACCGTCCTTCTCGAAATCGTAACGGTCGATCCAGGCCTTGGCGGAATAATGGTCCACGACGAGAATTTCGTCGGGCAGATACAGCACCATGTCGCGCTGGTCTTCCGGGCGCGCGAGCGAAAGCTTGATCGCGTCGAACTGGAAAGCGAGATCGTAACCGAACGCGCCGAACAGGCCGATGGCCGAATCCGCATTCGAATAGAACAGGTCGACGATGGCGCGCAGCGCCGTGAAGACGGTCGGGATTTTCGAGCGTTCTTCTTCTGTAAAGACGCGGTCCGGCTCGTTGACCGTGAGGTCGAGACGGCGGACGGAGGATGCGCCAAGCGTCAGATCGGGCGTCGCCTTCAGCTTTTCGGTGATGAAGTCGAGCAGTACTTCGCCGCGACCGTTATAGGCTTCGATCCACATCTGGCGACCGAAGCAGGAAATGCCGAGCGGCGGATCGATGATGGCCGTATCCCAGCGCGTGTAGCGGCCCGGATATTCGTAGTTGGACGAGAAAACCGCGCCGCGATGGGCATCGAGCTTTTCGATGTAGTTGTCGATGGCGCTGGCATATTCGGCGGCGCGACGCTTTCGGCTGACCTTTATGCCGCCTTTCGTCTCGTAGGTTTCCGCTCCGTCATCCTGAATGATCGTTACCATTTCTTTCGCACTTCCCGTTTTTCAGGCCCGATGACAGGCGGCAGAATAACAAAAAAGCCGCCTGAAAATTCGGGCGGCTTGGACTTTGTCTGAAGACATGACTGGTCAAGGCCGCGTAAAGCTGCTCCACCACCAGTTAGCAATGTTCATAGACACGATGTTCATGGGAAAATTGTTAGCCTGCACAATTCGCCTTGGCAAGCGGATTCCGGCGACGGAATGAACCTTACCGGCGCGAGTTGCGTTCCTGTCCTGCCGAAACAGTCAGGAGTGCCCCGGAAAATGCTTCATCGCCTGTGTCTTCTGATGACGAGTCTCGCCCTTATTTCCGCTTCCGAACCGCCGCCACAGGTGCCGGTGCCACAGCCGAAGCCTGGCGAACAGCAAGCACCTGCCACAACGGAAAAGCCGGCCGATAAGGGCGCGCAAACGCCCGAAGACACACCGAAACCGACCCCCAAGCCGCAACCGCCTGAAGAAGGAAAATCCGACGCGGAAGGGAAGGGTGCCGAGGACAAGAAGAAAGACGACAAGGGGCAAAACGGCGGTGAGACGGTAGCTCCGGCTGTCGAAGCAACGAAACCCGAGGAAAAACCGCCGGAGCCTGTGAAGCCGGAAGACCCGGCAAAGCTTCAGGCCTGCCTTGGCGCATTGAAGGAAATCGGCGCGGAATTCAAAGAGCTCGAGCCGATCCGCGACGAAGAGCAGGGGTGCGGTATTGAAGCGCCGATCGAGCTTTCCGTGGTGCTGCCGGGCATCAAGCTTGAACCATCTGGCACCATGCGCTGCGAAACCGCCCTTGCGCTATCGCGCTGGACAAAGGAGATGATGCTGCCGGCTGCGGCTCTCGCCCTGCCGGACAAAAAGGTAACGGCGATTGCCAATGCCTCGACCTATATTTGCCGCAACCGCAACAGTGCCGAAACCGGCAAGATTTCCGAACATGCCAAGGGCAATGCTGTCGATATTTCCACCATTTCCTTTGACAAGGGCGATCCGCTGGTGATGAAGCCGCGCGGCGAGGATGGAACGGTGGAAGGTGCCTTCCAGCGGACGATCACAGCCGCCGCCTGCCTGTTCTTCCGAACCGTTCTTTCCCCCGGCAGCGACGCGACCCATCAGGATCACCTGCATCTCGACGTGCTGGAGCGAAAGGGAGGTTATCTCTACTGCCGCTGATAAAAAGGGGGCGACCCGAAGGCCGCCCCGACTGGAGATGATGTTCCGACCGGGTTTAGAATTTCTGGGTCAGAGAGATTTTGAAGGTGCGTCCCGCTTCCGTATAGAAGTCGACAGGCTGGTTGACGGTGCTGACGGCATTGGGGTTGACGTCACGAACGCCGACGGCGTTCCAGTATTGCTTGTCGAACAGGTTGTAGACGCCGGCCTGAATGCGCAGGCCCTTGGTCTGTTCCGGTTCCCACCAGCCGGTCAGGTTGAAGATGCCGTAACCGGGTGCGTCGTAGGTTGTGGCCACCTTGTCGTCACGCATATGCGAGGAGAAGATGCCGGTGAATTCCGTGCCCCATGTCTCCTGTGCGTAACCGACGCCGAGGACGGACTTGAACGGCGCCACCGTGCGGATGAATTCGTTGCTGTCTGTGTCTTTGCCATAAGCATAAGCAAGCGACGCATGGGCGAAGAAGCCGTTTGCGAGTTCCTTGCGGACCTTGGCTTCCACGCCGGAGATTTCAACATTGTTGCGGTTGCGATAGGTGAAGAGCGATCCGTTGCCCCTGCCGCCGAAGCCGGGGAACAGCGTCGTCGAGGTCGTGTATTGCTCGATGAAGTTCTTGTACTTGTTGTGGAACAGCGTCAGGCTCCCCGTCAGATCGCCGGATGCGTAATTGGCGCCGATTTCAAAGCCGTTGCTGGTTTCGGGGTTGAGCGCGGAGTTGCCGACCACGGCATAACCCGAGCTGATATTCGAGAAGTTCAGATAAAGCTCGTTGATGGTCGGAGCGCGATAGGCCATCGACCATTGTGCGAAGAGCTGCAATTCCGGTGTCACGTCGTAGGTGGCGAGCAGCTTCGGCGAGAAGCGCGAACCGCTATTGCCGCTTGGCAGGCCGAAGGTGTTGTAACCGCTGTTGCTGGATACCGAGCCATCCGGATCGTAATCGTAGGAATCGAAGCGCAGGCCGGGGGTGAGCCGGAAACCGTTTCCAAACGCGATTTCGTCATCGAGATAGAGGCCAAGGCTCTTGCCGCTCACGTCAGGCATGTCCGACTGTGACGATGAGGTCACTCCGCCTGTGTTGGCATAAAGCGCCTGGCTGAAATCGGTTGTCATGGCGTTGCCGCCGAAGCGCACGGTGTGCTGCACGCCGCCGAGTTCGAAACCGGATTCAAGGCCGCCGACGATGCCGAAAGCGCTGTTGCGCATGCTGTCTTCGCGGATATAGAGCGAGTTGTTGGTCAGCCGGTTGCCAGCGCCGGATTCCTTGGAGAGGCGCGTCCAGTAGAGCGACAGATTGGCTGCATCGATCAGGCTGTCTGTCGACGGCGCTTCATATTCGTAATCAAGCGATACGCGGTCGCGCTCCGTATCCTCGTAGCCGCTGTAGTCGCCAATACGGTAAGTCGATCCCGATACGCTGACGCCTTGCAGGGTTCGCATGTCGCTGCGATCTCGCAATGAATAACGCTCGGCCGTAAGTCCGATGCGGTGGCCGCCTTCCAGATCCTGGCGGATCTTGAACATCAGGTTGCTTTCGTAGGTATCTGCCGGGTTGGGCTTGGTGCGGCGGGTTCCGTAGATATCGGCGAAGCCCTTATTGTCCGTTTCGTTGCCGCGCTTGTAGGAGCCCTGGAACAGAACCGAGGTGTTTTCGATCTTCTTTGCAACGGCGAGCGATCCGCCGACGCTTCTGTCCTCGCTGTCATAGGTGGTCTTGGCAACACCGCCCCAGTCCTTGCCTTCACCGATCAGGTCTTCCGGCTCAAGCGTGCGCAGAACGAGTGCGCCGCCAAGGGCGCCGGAACCGATGCGGCTGGAATCGGCGCCGCGTACAACGTCAACCGTGGAAAGCGATGAAAAATCAAAGCTCGAACTGGTATCACTCAGGGTCGTCGTGGCCTGTCCCTGACGGGCGAAATTGTTGAAGTAGGGAACGGGAATATTGTCGATCAGGGTCACGACACGGGCGCCGCCCAGACCGCGAATGAACAGGCCGCCGGGCCTGCCGGGCTTGGCATCCACATAATCGACACCCGGCTCGGTGGAGTTTCCGAGGTCCTTGATGCTGCCGATGTCTTTCTTCCTGATGTCTTCCGCCGTCGTCTGGCTTGCAAGCGGTGTGTCGGCGGCTGCATTCGCGCTTTTGACGCGCTTGCCCTTGACCACGATCTTCTCCAGCGTGGTGGTGTCGTTCGTCTGCGAAGCGGCATCCTGCGATTGCGCAGGTCCGGCAAAGGGCAGAAGAGACATGGCAGTGCACAAAAACAGCGCCGAATGTGTGCGCGAGATGGACATTAAATACCCCCGGATAAGGCGCGCGCAGAAGCTATGGCGCGCAAAAACGCGCCGCGCTTGCTGTCGCGGCTGAAACTGTTTTGATTTGTTACGGGCAAGCCGATTGCTGAGGACTAAAAAACATGATCATAACTGTCAACATATTATATATGACTTTTATCATCATGTTTTAAAGCATAACGGTGCGTGGCAAAAATGTGACGCCCCGTGAGACTGCATCCGGACCGGTGGAGAGGCCCGAAAATGCCGGGTTCCGGCCAAAGTCCCGACATTGACGCTTGCTAGGATATTCGCAGCCAGTTTAGATGGCGGAAGAATGCATGCTCCAACAATATACAAAAAAGTAATCGGATACGGAAATGAAGTCACTTGAACTGCTCGTCGAGCGGATCATTCTCTCCAGCCGCTGGCTGCTTGTCGTGTTTTATCTCGGGCTCGTTGCGGCGCTGGCCGTTTATGCATTTTCCTTCGTGCTGAAGTTCCTGAAGGTCGCCAAAAACGTTTTCACTTACGACGAATCGGACATGATCCTCGCCATGCTCGGGCTGATCGATGCGGCGCTGGTCGCGAGCCTTATCGTCATGGTGATGATCTCCGGCTATGAGAATTTCGTCAGCCGTTTCGATGAGGCGGATGACGAGGTTTCGTTTCTGGGCAAGCTTGATGCCGGCAGCCTGAAAATCAAGGTCGCATCGTCGATTGTGGCGATTTCGTCGATCCACCTGCTACAGATATTCCTCAACGCCAGTCAGTATACGGATAGCCAGTTGATGTGGTTCACCATCATCCATCTGGCCTTTGTCGTCTCGGCGGTCATGCTCGGTTTCCTGGAGAAACTGATGGCCAAGCCGAAGGATAAACCCGAAAAACCGGCACTTTAGTCAAGGTGGTCCGCCCGATATGAAGGTTGCAACACTGTTTGCCCATGCCGCCTGGTCGTCGCTTCTGGGTGTCCTGCGCCCACCGCCGGGTGGCGCCTGAATGCCAAAGACGGAACGCCAGGCCAGACTTTGCCGCGACCTTTCGGCTGCCATTGACAGACCCCAATGGCTGGCGGCGCTGCAGCAGGTGATGCAGGCGTTCAGTTATTCCTACGTGACCTTGCTGAAGCTGCCGAGCATTCGCAATGCCTATGCCCTGCCGATAGTGGTGGAAAGCAGCCTGCCGGTGTGGGTGGTGAATGCGATGACCCGGGACGGTGAACTTGCAGATTGTCCCGTCATAAAGCGCGGCGCTTCATCGATGATGCCGCAATACTGGTCTCTTGACGATAAGGACATCAACTGCGGCTCGCTGCTGGAAGTCTCAACCCTGCTGCGCGGCATGGGCATCACCTCCGGTCTTCTGGTGCCGGTGAACGGCATGGACGGAAACCGGCATCTGATGAATTTCGCGGGCGATTGCGATGTCCTGTCGCAGGGTTCGCTGAACGAGCTGTGCATGATCGCCCTTCACGCCCTGGAGGCCTATGACCGGCTTTGTCGTGCAGGCTCAAAACTCCCCTCACCACTGACGAAGCGGGAACTCGACGTGGTTCGCTGGACTGCGCAGGGCAAGACCTCCGTGGAGATTGCCGAGCTTCTGTCCATCTCGGAGCACACCGTCAATACCTATATGAACAACGCCATTCGCAAGCTCGATTGCGTCAACCGCGCGCAGCTGGTGGCCAAGACAATACGCCTTGGCCTGATAAGCTGATTTTCATGCCGGTCCAAGCTGTTGACTTACCTGTCGAGAACGGAGCGAAGCTCGACGAGGTTGGAGCGAACGCGCAGAACATAAAATCCCATGGTGGCAAGGTGCGAGGGCATGATCCAACCGCTTTCGTCGCCGTTGGAAATGATCGCCGGCTGGATGCGTAGCGCCGCACGGGTCTGTCCCAGGGTGTCGTTCCAGAGATTGGTCAGATTGCGTTCGCGAATAACCTGCGCGAAGTCCGATCCGGCTGCTGATAGCACGCCGTAATAACCATAGAGCTGGCCATAGGCGAACCAGAAACGGTCGTCCGCGCGAGTGTCGAACCAGCCGCCATTATAGTTTTCCGAACGCTCGCGCAGAATGGCCGATGTCGAGCCGATATCGCCGGCAATGCGGTCGATGAACTGGATGAGGTTATCGGCGCGGGTATCGAAGACGGCCTTGCAGGCGGTGAGTTCACCGTTAAATGCCTGGAAGCTGCGGATGGCGGCGCGATAGTAGCTCGGTGTCGGTGTTTTGGGGCCAAACGGATCGAGGCCGAAATACCAGGAATATTCGCTGAACTGCATGTTCCCGCGCGCTTCCTGGAGATTGTTGTTAATACCGGATGTTCCACGAACGCGACCGAGCGTATCCACCAGTTCCACCGCGGTGCGGCGCACCGCCTGGTTCACGCCGCGCTGGAAGGACGCCTTGTTGTCCAGAAATGGCGTGCTGTCCCAGTCCATGCCGAAAAGGCCGAGACGATAGAGCAGCATGGAGGAAATCCATGCATTCTGATTGACGTTGAAATCGGTGAGATCGGCGGCGGCATCGACGATAGCCGAGCGCTGGCATACCGGTGCGGAGGTGTTTGCGGCAGCACCGGTGGCGCCGGCGGCGGCCGTGGGTGTCGCAGCCGGCAATTCCTGCCCGGGCGGCACCGTGCGTTCGGCAAGCTTGTAACGGGAAATATAATCCGGGTCGAAATTCGTCCAGACCTGCGTTTGCCAGAAGAAGTATCCGTAAAAGCCGGCCAGAAGGATGAGCACCAGAGCGATCGGACCCTTGATGATCCAGTTGCGGTCGCGGTACCAGCCGTGGGCGGCCATGAAAGGCCACAGAAGCCAGGCGACGACCAGACCGGCGGCCTTGCCGATGGCGTTGAAGGCTGCCTGAATCAAAGCGGTTATCCGGTCGATCATGTCGTCATAGTCTCCTCTGCCCGTGGGGCTGAACGCCGGAAGGAACAACCGCGGTTCGGCCATACGCCTTTTGGCGCTTCGCAACAACCGCGGTCGTTTACTGTCTTCCAGATATGTCCCTACCCACCGGGATACAACATGATTGCGAAACTTTTCTCAACCTGCGGTCCGCGCGGGTCGTTCCCGTGTTCCGGAACTACGCGTGGAGCATGTATCGCCTGGACAAGGTGACAGGCGGTTACAGACCGAGCTTGGCAATTTCGGCGTCCAGCCGCTCCCGCGCCTTTTTCGGCAGCTTGCCGGTCTTTATGGCATCGAGATTGGCCGGTGCGGCATCGCCGACCACAACGAGGGCGACCATGCCCATGCCGAGATGCGGCGTGCATTTGACGACGTATGCGCCGTCCTTCTCGACAGTCAGTTTCACCGTCTCGTTCATCTTGCCCTTGAAGTCCGCAACGCCCTCGGGAAGCATTTCCTTGACGGCAGCCGCATCATGACCCTTGTCGACGGGCACGAAGGAAATGACGTCGCCGACAGCTGCCTTGACGGTTGCCGGTTCAAAGACCATCGCCTGGCCATCGCTGCCCTTGTTGAGCATCTTCACCTCGATTTCGGCCGACAGGGCGGGAAAGGCAAGGAGGGCAGCAGCGATGGCAAGGCTGGCGACGGTGGCAGTTTTGTTGTGCATATCTTTTGCTCCTGAGAGAAAGCACATCCCACGCGAATGTGTCCGCATGGTGTTAGCGCAGGAGCAGGGGAGCCATCCTTGCGAAAAATCAAATGCGGCAACCGGCCGCAGACGGTCAGTCGCCCTTGACCGTTTCGACCCAGTGGCGGCGGCAGAAGGAGACGTATTTTTCGTTGCCGCCGACATCGATCTGCGCGCCTTCCTTGACCACATTTCCTTCATTGTCGAAACGGGCGACCATCGTCGCCTTGCGGCCGCAATGGCAGATGGTGCGGATTTCGCGAAGCTCGTCGGCAATGGCGAGCAGTTCCCTGGAGGCCGGGAAAAGCTTGCCCTGAAAATCCGTGCGCAGGCCGTAGGCCATCACCGGAATGTTCAACCGGTCGGCAATACCGGCAAGCTGCCAGACATGGTGTTCGGACAGGAAGTTGGCTTCATCGATGAAAACGCAGGCAACGGGCGCTTCGGCATGCAGGGCCTCCACTTCGGAGAAGATATCGGTGTTTGCGTCGAAGGTCCGTGCGTCGGACGACAGGCCGATGCGCGACGCGACCCGGCCGAAGCCGGCCCGGTCGTCAAAGGCGGCCGTGAAAATCAACGTGCGCATGCCGCGCTCGTGATAATTATAGGATGCCTGTAACAACATGGTCGACTTGCCGGCGTTCATCGCCGCATAATTGAAATAGAGTTTTGCCATCGTCCACTCCCTGTACACCTTCGCGTCTTTTGACGGCGAAGGGCCGGGTTGAAAAGTGCCGCAACGGGAAAAACACAGATTTCCGCATCCCGCAGCTGTCCGTATCGCGGACTAAAAAGCCGGAGATTTTCATCGTCGTGTCGCAAACGGCGGGCCAAAGCACGCAAATGCACGCGAGTTGATTGTGTCCGGCAGATATTGATAATGGCAAGGGAACGAAAAAAAGGGAGCAAGCGATGTTTGCAAATAGAAGTCGCTGTCTGGCTTTGGCCGCAGCAATCTCCGTCATGACGTTCAATGCAGCCGGCGCTGCGGAGCCGGCAAGTTGTGGCAAGGTTCGTTTTTCCGATGTGGGCTGGACCGACATCACTGCCACCACAGCGACTGCCACGGTGCTGCTGAAGAGCCTCGGTTATGAAACCGACGTCAAGCTTCTCTCGGTGCCCGTTACCTATACATCCCTGAAAAACAAGGACATCGACGTGTTCCTCGGCAACTGGATGCCGACCATGGAAGGCGATATCGCGCCTTACCGCGACGACAAGTCGGTTGAAACGCTGCGTGAAAACCTGACCGGCGCGAAATACACGCTCGCGACCAATGCCAAGGGTGCTGAACTCGGCATCAAGGATTTCAAGGATATCGCGGCCCATAGCGGCGATCTCGGCGGCAAGATCTACGGCATCGAGCCCGGCAATGACGGCAACCGCCTGATCCTCGACATGGTCGCCAAGGACACCTTCGGGCTGAAGAGTTTCGAGGTGGTCGAATCCTCCGAACAGGGCATGCTGTCGCAGGTTGCCCGCGCGGGGAAATCCGGCGAACCGATCGTGTTCCTCGGCTGGGAACCGCATCCCATGAATACGAATTTCAAGCTGACCTATCTGACCGGCGGTGACGAGGTTTTCGGCCCCAATCTCGGCGGCGCGACGATCTACACCAATGTCCGCAAGGGTTACACCGAGGAATGCCCGAATGTTGGCGTCTTTCTCAAGAACCTGGAATTCTCCCTGCCCATGGAAAACGAGATCATGGGTAAGATCCTGAATGATGGCCTCGAGGGCGAAGCGGCGGCGACTGCCTGGCTGAAGGCCAACCCGGCCGCGATCGAACCTTGGCTTGCCAACGTCAAGACCAAGGATGGCAGCGCTGACGCCTTGCCCGCCGTCAAGAAGGCCTTGGGCCTCTAGGTTGCAGACAACGCATGTATCCGGCCTAAGCTTGTAAACAGGCCGGATACTGCAGGAAATTACGATGTCCTTTGCATGATCTCGGTCCGCGAATTTTTCTCGCATCCGGGGTCACGCGCCATCCCGGTGTCCGGCAATGCTGTTGCCGGCCGTCGTTTCTGCATTAGCGGCATTTCCGGTGAAACGGGATCACCTTCAATGCCTGTTCTTCTTATTTTTTTGCAATTCCGGGCCCAAAACCGTTACGCATTTTTACTGGAATTGCTCTGGTTCACGAAAGGTCTTGTCTTACCGTGGAATGGCTCAGCGCTCCTGAAAACCGCCTGCCCGTCGGCCGATATGCCAAGGAGGCCATTGACTGGCTGACCGGCAATCTCGCTTTTTTCTTCGATTGGCTTTCTTTCATTTTCCAAAGCGTCATTAACGCCCTGCTTTACGTTTTGCAGGCGCCGCATCCGCTGGTCATCGTCGCGATTGTGACGGCTCTTTCAGCCTGGACGAGGCGGTCGGTCGGCATGCCGGTCTTTACGGCGCTTGGTCTGCTGTTCATCATCAATCTCGGGTACTGGAAGGCGACGACGGAAACGCTGGCGCTCGTTCTTGCCTCCAGCGCGGTCTGCATGATCATCGGCATACCGCTTGGAATACTGGCGGCGCGGCGCAAGTGGATCTATGCCGGCATGCGCCCGGTGCTGGATCTGATGCAGACCATTCCGACCTTCGTCTATCTCATTCCGGCGCTAGTGCTGTTCGGCCTCGGCATGGTTCCCGGACTTATCGCCACCGTCATCTTCGCAATTCCCGCGCCCGTGCGACTGACCCGTCTCGGCATCGTTTCGACGCCGCCGGCGCTGGTGGAAGCGGCCATCGCCTTCGGTGCCACGCCATCGCAGGTTCTGCGCAAGGTGGAGCTTCCCTTCGCTGCGCCGCAGATCATGGCGGGTCTTACCCAGACGATCATGCTTTCGCTTTCGATGGTGGTCATCTCCGCCCTCGTCGGCGCCAACGGCCTTGGGGTGCCGGTGGTACGCGCATTGAACACCGTCAACATCGCCATGGGCTTCGAAGCGGGGTTGTGCATCGTCATATTGGCGATCGTTCTCGACCGACTTTTCCGCCTTCCCGGCACGGAGCATGATCTATGAGTGATGCAATCATCTTCGGAAATGTCGATATCGTCTTCGGCGACCGGCCCGAGGCGGCGCTGGCGCTGATCGACAAGGGCAGCACGCGTGACGAGATAAACGAGCAGACCGGACTGGTCCTCGGCGTTGCGAATGCCTCGCTTTCGGTAAATGAGGGCGAGATACTCGTGCTCATGGGGCTTTCGGGCTCCGGTAAATCGACGCTGCTCAGGGCCGTTAACGGCCTTGCGCCTGTGGTGCGCGGCAATGTCAGCGTGAAGACGGCGTCCGGTTTTGTCGATCCCTATCGGGCGACGGCGAAGGCGCTGCGCGATCTGCGCATGCATACGGTTTCGATGGTCTTCCAGCAATTCGGCCTGCTGCCCTGGCGAAACGTTGCCGACAATGTCGGTTTCGGGCTGGAGCTTTCCGGGACGCCGGAAGCGGAGCGCAAGCGCATGGTGGCCGAGCAGCTTGAGCTGGTGAACCTGTCCGCCTGGGCTGACCGCAAGGTGGGGGAGCTTTCCGGCGGCATGCAGCAGCGCGTAGGGCTGGCGCGCGCCTTCGCGACCGGAGCGCCCATTCTCTTGATGGACGAGCCGTTCTCGGCGCTCGACCCGCTCATCAGAAGCCGCCTTCAGGACGAACTTCTGGAGTTCCAGAGCCGGTTGAAGAAAACCATCCTCTTCGTCAGTCACGATCTGGACGAGGCATTCCGCATCGGCAACCGCATCGCCATGATGGAGGGCGGGCGTATCATCCAGTGCGGCACGCCGCAGCAGATCGTCAAGCAACCGGCTACGCAATATGTCGCGGATTTCGTGCAGAACATGAACCCGATCTCCATGCTGACCGCCGCGGACGTGATGAAGCCAGGCGTGGATGAACAAAACGGCCGGTTGAACGTGGCCGCTACCGCCCGTCCGACATCGCCGCTGATCGATATCCTCGATGCGCTCTCGAAACATTCCGGCGCGATCGGTGTTGTCGATAATGGCGCAATTATAGGCACGATTTCCGCAGACGAAATTGTGACAGGCCTCACTCGCCACCGCAAGAAATGAGAAACACTCGCATTGGTCGAGAAAACGAAAGGCCTTCCTCCCCGGAAGGCCTTTTTGTATTACCTAATGCTGGTATAAAGAAAAAGAATACCCAAGACATTATAAGTTATGCATTAAAATAATTACGAATAAAAAGCATATTGCAAACTTTGAGAAAATTGCGCAAAGTAAAACTAGATTCTGTACCTCCTTGCTAAATTTAAGGTGGTGTAAGGTAGTGGTCACGAAGCCAGACATTGGAAGACAAGATTTGTGTGCTCAATTTTTGATTGTTTTTTGCTCCAAATACTACTGAGAATGTAGCAGTTTGTTGCTAAAATGACGAAAAACAGGCGAAAGTCTGAAAATTTGATCAAGATGTCCAGGTAAATGATCAATGAAGAATAGTCTTGGAGGGGGACACGATATAAGCAAGATTTAGGTATATACAACGTATCGACTGAATTATAAAAAACACCTTTTGGACCACCTATAATAGCCACCATGACGGTCTTTCCGACTGTCATCAGGAGACTTGAGCGTATGGATAACCAATCTCTGTCGGAACATAGCATCGCCGCTGCAGACTTGCTCTCAGCGATGGCAAATCCCAAGCGCCTGATGATCTTGTGCACGCTGGTGGATACGGAAGTGCCGGTCGGTGTTCTCGCCTCCCAAGTTGGTCTCAGCCAGTCCGCGCTCTCGCAACATCTTTCGAAATTGCGTGCCCAGCGGCTGGTGAAAACAAGACGGGATGCTCAGACCATCTATTATTCCAGCAATTCCGAATCCGTCAAAAAAATCCTCGCTTCCCTCGAGGAGATTTATTGCCAGGTGCAGAAGAGCAGCAAGACTGCTGCCGCTTGATCTAACGGCCATCCCACGGCCCGGCGGTGCCATTCCGTTGAAACCGGCGCATGACGCCGGTTTTTTCTTTTTTTGGCGTCTGGCTCGCATGTAATGCGGTGAAAAGTCGCCCGCGCCACTTAGGGCGAAGACGCAGCCTGTATCTGTTGCTTTAGGCGGCTTGCCGCAGCCGCATATCCACCGTCGGCACCATCGACGAAATGCATATGGTCCTTCGAAAGCGGGGAGGGCACGATACAGGTCATCAATGCGGCGTCCTGCTCGTGCAAGCCGAAATAGCAGGTGCCGGAAAGGCGCCCCAGCTCCAGCCGCGCACGGATTTTTTCGAGCCTCTCGGCGTCGATATCAACCGTCATTTTCAGGCCATCGTCGAATTTCCGGAAATCGGTGTTGCTGGCAACCGAGCGCCGATAGCGATCCGCATTAAACCGTCCGAGCGACAATCCCGTCATGCCTAGGAAATTCACGAGGAAGCTCTCGCCGAGAATGCGCAGCGAACGGCGCACCTTGCCCCAGCTATCGTGATAGGCCGCACCTGCCCTGGCTTCCAGACCGAGGCCTTCCCGCACGAAGCCCAGTTTCGGCCCATCCTCCGGTACGGGGTGGCCTTGTCTTGCGTCCTGCGTGGCCAGATCGACGAGATCGATGACCAGCTGGCGGAATGCCGGCATATCCAGTGAGGGTCCCGGCATGGCGATGATCGACACCACCTTGCCATGGGTTGCCGGAATGGGGTTCCAGCGGCACGAAAGGCCGGTCAGGTCCGGCCGCCCGCCTGTCGCAACCGTAGGCAGGGCATATTGCCCCTCCTTCATCCGCGCCTCGGCCCAGCTGTTGCCACCGCCCGAAAACATGGCGTAGGAAACATCCTCGCTTGCCTGAAAGCGCGCGACGCGCACATCGAAACCGTTGTTGCGTATGTCCTCCACCGGAACAAGCGCCACACGCATCGAAAGGTCGAGATCGTCCTTCACCCAGCGCTGCACGTTCGAAAGGGCGGTGCGCGCAAGGGGTATCCCGTTCGGTGGCACCGCAACGGCGGCTCCATCGCCACCGAACACGAAGGGCAGGTCGTGACGCCCGAGGCTGTTCGATATGCCTGAGATGACCGCAGCGCCCGCCATGTTGACGGACTTATATCTGCCGGTGCCGATCGCCCCTGTCGAATCGATGATATCGGCAATGGCCAGCGCCCATCCCGGCGGCAGGGCGCGATAAAGCGCCGGGTCGGCCACGTCCTCGAAATGTCGGAAGACGGGCAGACCCGTCAGAAATTCGTCATCTGCTGTTATCATGCCGCCATTATCCTCCTGCGGCGACCAAACGCCAAGCGTTTACGCCGTTGCGCTCGCCCGTTTCGATGACACGATCGAGGCTGGGCTGACGATAGATTTACCGCGAATAGACCTTATCCAGCAAAGGTGACTTGCATAAGCCATCAAACCTTCCGTATGAGTTGAAATGAAGGCTCGGAATTCAAAAATGGAACGGGTTTTCGCCGGGAGGCGTCCGCGAAGTTTCATTCGGTCGGCGCCCAAGGCGCTCATCGGGGCTGAGACCCCATTTCCAAGGAGACACCAGGATGAAACTGAAGACATTGACCAGCGTGACGCTTGCAGCGTCCTTCGCATTCGCACCGCTTGCCCATGCCGAAATCGTCATCGGCCTGATTGCGCCGCTTACCGGTCCCGTCGCCGCCTATGGCGACCAGGTCAAGAACGGCGCCCAGACGGCAGTCAATGAAATCAACAAGAAGGGCGGCATTCTCGGAGAGCAGGTCGTTCTGAAGCTTGCAGACGATGGTGGCGAGCCGAAGCAGGGTGTGTCGGCCGCAAACCAGCTGGTTGCCGAAGGCATCCATTTCGTCGTCGGCCCGGTCACGTCAGGCGTTGCCATTCCGGCATCGGACGTGTTTGCTGAAAACGGTGTCCTGATGATCACCCCCACGGCGACCTCGCCGGGCCTGACGAACCGTGGCCTTGCCAATGTTTTCCGCACTTGCGGTCGGGACGACCAGCAGGCAGAAGTTGCGGCGAAATACGTTCTTGCCAAGCTTAAGGACAAGAAGGTCGCCATCATTCACGACAAGGGCGCTTACGGTAAGGGTCTGGCGGACGCCTTCAAGACCACGCTGAATGCCGGTGGCGTTACCGAAGTTCTCTATGACGCGCTGACACCAGGCGAAAAGGATCTCGGCGCGCTGACGGCCCGCCTCAAGTCTGAAAATGTCGATATCGTCTATTTCGGCGGTTACCATCCGGAAGCCGGTCTTCTGGTGCGTCAGTTGAACGATATCGGCGCCAAGGCTGCCGTTATCGGCGGTGACGGCCTGTCGAACAGCGAGTTCTGGAACATCGGTGCCAATGCTGGTGAAGGCACGATCTTCACCAACGCCTCCGACGCCCTGAAGAATGCGGATTCCAAGGCTGCTGCCGAAGCTCTAAAGGCCGCCAACATTCCTGCGGAAGCCTTCACCCTTAACGCTTACGCTGCCGTCGAAGTGCTGAAGGCCGGCATCGAAAAGGCTGGAAGCGCAAAGGATTCCGAAGCGGTCATCACGGCTCTGAAGAGCGGTGACGCTTTTGCCACGGCGATCGGCAAGGTCACCTATGGCGAGAGTGGCGACCTGTCATCGCAGGCTTTCTCGCTCTACAAGTGGCAGGACGGCAAGATCGTCGCAGCCGAATAAGGATAAGGCGTACCGGCCGCATCCGTTGCGGCCGGTACCATCTCCGTCGCCTGACAAGGGGCATGCAGAATGGGCAATGACCGGGACGCCCGGGATGCAAGCGCGGCGGGTGGGGAAAACCTTCCTCACATTGGCTTTGCGCGGATATTCCCGATTCTCAGAATTTTCGATGAGGCCAAGGCGCGGGAATTCTATGTTGATTTTCTCGGTTTCAAGGTCGACTGGGAACACCGCTTCGGCGAAAACTTCCCGCTCTACATGCAGGTTTCGCGGGCCGGAATGGGGCTTCACCTCAGCGGCCATCATGGCGACGCGACGCCGGGCTCCAATATCTTCGCCACCATGCACGGCGTTCATGCCTTCCAAAAAGAGCTGGTCGGCAAAGACTATCGCTTCCTGAAGCCTGGTGTCGAAGAATTGCCCTGGGGCGATGTCATGGAAGTCATCGATCCATTCGGCAACCGTATCCGTTTCTGTGAGCAGAAAAGCGAGGGGTGACGTCTTCGACGTGACCTCATGGGTCTTGACCTCGGCTGCGGTTTGAACGATAGGAAGCGCAAATAACGAACCGCGTGCACGGAGACCCCGTGCGCGCGGTTCGTGCGTTTTGGCGGTCAGTTCTGCAATTCGTTCGCATCCGCACGGGGGCAAAAAATGAACACTGAAGGCAATGCACTGGTAAGGAAGCTCGCATTCTGGGGCATTCCACTTTCTTTCGGCGTGCTTGGCCTCAAGCTCGTGGCTTGGTGGGTCACAGGGTCGGTAGCGCTGCTGTCGGACGGTCTGGAATCGACCGTCAACGTTGTTGCGGCCTTCATTGCCTATTTCGTCATCCGTTATGCGCAGAAGCCCGCAGATGACGATCACCAGTTCGGCCATCACAAGGCGGAATATATCTCGGCTGTCGTCGAGGGCGTGCTGATCGTCGTCGCCGCACTTCTGATCGTGCAGGAAGCCTGGGGTGGTCTCTTCAACCCGAAGCTGCCGGAAGCGCCGGTTCTCGGTCTTGCCATCAACGCGTCAGCGGGCGTCATAAACGCCGTCTGGGCGACAATCCTCATCCGCGTCGGCCGGAAATACGCTTCACCAGCCCTCAAGGCGGATGGTCATCATATCATGTCGGATGTCGTAACGTCCGCAGGGGTTCTGGTCGGTCTGGTTCTGGCGCTTCTGACGGGTTACGCCATTCTCGATCCGCTGCTCGCCATTCTGGTGGCCATCAACATCCTGTTCCAGGGATCGAAGGTCATTTTGCATTCGCTCGGCGGGTTGATGGACCGGGCGGTGGAACCGGAAGAAGACGAGGCGATCAAGAAGGCGATCGCCGAAAATTCCGTCGGCATCATCGGCGTGCATGATCTTAGAACCCGCCGCGCCGGTTCGGCCGCCTTCATCGATTTCCACGTCGTTGTTCCCGCCCCGATGACGGTGCGGGAGGCGCATGATATTTGCGACCGCCTTGAAGATGCCATAAGGGAAGTCATACCGGGTGCCAGCCTTGCCATTCACGTCGAGCCGGAAGGCGAAAAGGCGCATGGCGTCAAAGTGATCGTTTGAATAAGCAGGAGTTTTCCATGTCCGTGACGGATGTTTCCAGCCTGTCGCAGCTGGGCGCGAAGGTCGATACGCCCGAGAGCCCGGAAAAGGCAATTCTCGAAAAGGTGCCGAACGGCAATGCCGGTACCGATTACGTGGTGCGGTTCACAGCACCCGAATTCACCTCGCTTTGCCCGATGACCGGACAGCCGGATTTCGCCCATATCGTCATCGACTATATTGCCGGTGATTTTCTGGTGGAATCGAAGTCGCTGAAGCTGTTCCTGCAATCCTTCCGCAACCACGGCGCATTTCACGAGGATTGCTCGGTCTATATCGCCAGGCGGCTGGTGGAGCTGTTGCAGCCGAAATGGCTGCGCATCGGCGCTTACTGGTATCCGCGCGGCGGTATTCCGATTGACGTTTTCTGGCAGACCGGACCGGTGCCTGAGGGCGTGTGGTTGCCGGATCAGGGTGTGCCGACCTATCGCGGCCGCGGCTGATCCGGCTTTTCACGGTTGAAAACGTTCAGGCGAACGACCCGTCGTCGCCTTGATCGAAATCGTCATCGGCGCTGTCGTCGTAGTCGGCCTGCTGGACATCGTTACTATTGTCCGGCTGGGAGGAACTGTCGCCGTAGTAGTTGTTGATGACGGTTTCTTCGACCGGTGCGTTGTTGCCCAGCGGATTGCCGCTGCCGAATGGCGAGCCAATGCCGAGCGACGATGCGTGGTTGCCGAAAATACCGCTCAGCGAATTGGCGAGGAGCATGCCGCCGGCAACACCTGCAGCAGCGCCGAGCGCACCTTGCAGGAAACCGCCGCCGGAGCGTCCGGCTGCTGCGGGTTGCTGGCTCCAGAGGCCACCGGGCTGCTGATCAGGTGCGCGGCCGGCTGGTGAGCCCCAGGGACCGGCTGTCTGGCCTGCGGTATCGTTGCGCCATGATGTCTGGGGCGGTGGAGAGACGGGCGCCGGAGCAGGTGATTGCTGTTGGCCGGTGCCGAAGATCGAACTCAGAAAACCACCCTGTGCGGCTGCTTGCGGGGCCGCATTACCGCTTTCCAGCGCATGGATGCGGTCTTCGAGCTGTTGGATGTGTGCTGCTGCCGCTTCCAGACCCTTTTCCTGAACAATCACCGCCTGGGCGAGATAATAGGGGGCTGCGGGCTGATCGCGCACGGCATCTGCGATCAATATTTCCGCCTCGCGGTCGCGCGGAGTGGCGGATGCGGCTTTTGTCCTGTCGAACAGGGCCTTGAGAAGTTGGCTTTCTTCCGGTGACATATGATGCCTCCTTACCGTGAAGCGGAAATCAACGATAAGGAGGTAGGTCCAAATTCAGGCTTTTCAAAGCGGCCGAAACTTTAAATTTCGGTAATGATCGTCACCCGCCGAAGGCAAGCGAAAGGCCCGCTATCGCCGTCAGCGCGCCGGCGGTACGGCTTGCGGCCGAGCCGAAACGGGCAATGCGCAGGCCAAGCACGATGCCTGCGAGATGCAGGATCGCGGTTGCTATCATAAAACCGATGCCGAATTGCAGGGCGCCGGCGCTGCCGAGTTCACCGCCATGGGCATGGCCGTGGAAAAGGGCAAAAGCGCCGACCACGGCCGCTGCGGCTGCCGTCGGCAGCTTTGCCGCAATCGTGACCAGCAGGCCGAGGCCGATGACGGAGGCCAGGATAGCCGGTTCGACAAACGGAAGGCCGATGCCATAAACGGCCATCAGGAAACCAATGGCCATGGTGCCGACGAAGGCGGCAGGCACGATCCACAGCGCCTTGCGGTCATTCTGCGCCATGGCGATCTGCGATGCCCAGAGACCGACGGCAACCATTGCCAGAATATGATCCGCACCGAAGAAGGGGTGGGAGACGCCAGCCATGAAGGAGCCGTGTTCTTCCGGGTTCAAATGGGCGAAAGCGGGCAGGGCGGTGGCGCCGAGCGCTGCGGCAGCAAGGCTTAGTCTTTTCAGCATGATTCCCTCTTTTGATTATCGCCGCCAGCAAGGGGATCTTGGGGTTCCCGCAATCGGCGGCACTGCAATTAGGACCTGACGATACCGCGAACCCGGAGAGGCTGTCCATGCGTCATCTGCCGGGGGCGATGTTTATTGTTGGGGCGCAAACCTTGCCTTTTTTGCTCATTGCCTTACGTAACAAGTCGCACTATGTCCGAAGGGCATGCATGAATTACGCTGGAGAGCCGCTGATGAACGAAGACGAAGACGACAAGAGCAAGGAACTGCCGATCGGCAAGGAAACGGAAGCGAATCTTTTCAAGTCGCGTTCGATCTTCATCTATGGTGGCATCACGCAGGAACTGGCGCAGAAGGTCTGCACGCAGCTCGTGGCACTTGCCGCCGCCAGCGACGACGACATTCGCGTTTACGTCAATTCGCCGGGCGGCCATGTCGAATCGGGTGATTCGATCCATGACATGATCAAGTTCATCAAGCCGAAGGTTTATATCATCGGTACGGGCTGGGTCGCTTCCGCTGGCGCGCTGATCTATGTTTCGGTGCCGAAGGAACGTCGCCTTTGCCTGCCGAACACCCGCTTCCTGCTGCACCAGCCCTCCGGCGGCACGCGCGGCATGGCATCCGACATCGAAATCCAGGCCCGCGAAATCATCAAGATGAACCAGCGCCTGATCAAGATCTTCGCCAAGGCCACCGGCCAGAGCGAAGAAAAGATCGCCAAGGACATCGATCGCGATTACTGGCTCGGCGCTGAAGAAGCCAAGGGCTACGGCCTCGTCGGCAAGATCGTCGAGAGCCAGTCGGAAGTTTAAGGTTTTGATTTTTAGTTGAGAGAGCCCGTGCCGGTGGAAACCGGCACGGGCTTTTTTCATTCAGTCCGGATGATACGTGCCGCTCCCGGTCATGTGCATTGAATGTTCGGCCGGCATCACTTCATCGTGTTGCAGGCCTTCATCATGTCGGCTTTTTTCATCTTGTTCATTTCCATGTCAGCCTTGTGCATGCAGTCCTTTTTGGATGCCATGGACATGTCGCTTTTTTTCATCGTCTGCGTCTTCATGGTGTCGTTGTGCATTTTCGTCATATCGGTTTTCATGCCGTCGGCATGGGCGATGCCTGCGAAAGAAAGAACAGACAGCATGGAAGCGGTGGCGATGGCGGTGAAAATGCGGGTCATGAAAGATCTCCTCTGGACGTCATTAAATGTCCGCCGGCGTTGCACCGGGGCTCACGATTGTCCATTCGGTGGGGGCCCGTGTGTCGTTACACGCTCACGCGTTTGTGACATCATATTCGGGCGAGATTCTTTTCACGCCATTATGTAACAATATCCCGCCGATTGCGAATAACCCGATAGTGACGATGACAGGCAGCCTTTCGGAAGAGACATTAAAAATGCTGATGCTGCGTTCCCTCGATGGGGACGAGGGCGCTTACAGGCATTTGCTCCATGCCCTACGCAGGCTGCTGACAGCCTATTTCGACCGGCGCATGAGGGCCGCTTCACGGGGGGATGTGGAAGATCTCGTTCAGGAAACCCTGTTGTCGCTTCACGCCAAACGCGAGACCTATGATCGAGCAAGGCCGTTTACCGCCTGGTTCTTTTCGATAGCGCGCTACAAACTCATCGATCACTACAGGGGCAGGGGTGCGCGCCAGCTTTCGGAAGTGGAACTTGATGAGACGCTGGAAGCGGGATCGTCCGTCGATCAGGTCACGGCACGTATGGATGTGGAACGGTTGCTCGACGAGTTGCCGCAGCGGCAACGCGACCTCATTCGCAGGGTAAAACTCGAGGGTCAGTCAATCGCCGAAGCGGCCCAAAAATCCGGCCAGACCGAGCTTGCGGCGAGGGTCGGCATTCACAGGACGCTTAAAATGCTGGCGGCAAAGTTGCGAGGCGAAACGTGAGGAAGACGGAAGACATCATTGAACAACTGGCAAGCGGCCTCAAGCCCGTGCCTGCCTTGTCACTGGAGCGCCGGCTGGCGCTGGCCGTCCTGCCCGGCCTTGGCGTTTCGCTGTTGCTGATGCTTGCAATTCTCGGGCCGCGGGTCGACATGCACAACGCCTTGACCGAGCTGGGTTTCTGGATCAAGTCCGCCTATAACGCCCTGCTGGCCCTGACTGCGTTTTTCGCGGTCGGCCGCCTTACCCGCCCCGAGGGGAACAGCGGCTGCCTTTTCGTTTGGCTTGCGGTGATTTTCGTTGTGATGGCGGCGATAGCGCTCGTACAGCTGGGGTTTGCCTTTCCGGACAATTACAGGACGCTTGTTCTGGGGTCGTCCGCGCTGCATTGCCCGTTTTTGATCGTCGCTTTCGCGCTTCCGGTATTCCTAGCGAATTTTTCAGTTCTCAAACGCTCAGCCCCGGCTGATCCAGCCCTGGCAGGTTTTGTGGCAGGCATTGCGGCGGGTGCGGCCGGATCCTGGGTTTATTCCTGGTTCTGCACCGAAAACGGCATGGCTTTCGTGCTGATCTGGTATTCGCTTGGCATTTTCATCACCGGCCTGATCGGCGCTTTTGCCGGTTCGCGTTTTCTGCGCTGGTAAAAGGCGTACCTGTTCAGCCTGCGGGCATCTTGCCAGCGGTTGGGTTTTTTGATCTTCAAGGGAAACAGAAGATCCGGGAACCGCCATGTTGATGAAAGATTTTTCCGTACAGAGCCTGTTCATGGGGTGCCTGACCGCCTTTGTCGGCTTTGCCAGTTCTTTCGCCGTGGTGTTGCAGGGCCTGAAGGCCGTGGGTGCGACGGATTTCGAGGCGGCGTCTGGGCTGATGGCGCTTTCGGTGGCGATGGGGGTTTGCGCGATAGCGCTTTCAGTCGCGACGCGAATGCCTGTAAGCATCGCATGGTCGACACCTGGTGCAGCCTTGCTGGCGACCACAGGCGTGATCGAGGGCGGTTTTCCGGCCGCCGTGGGCGGGTTCATCATCTGCGCCATATTGATCATCATTGCCGGCCTGTTCCGGCCGCTCGGAAAGGCGGTGGCCTCCATTCCAGCGCCACTTGCCAACGCCATGCTCTCCGGGGTCATCATCGGCCTGTGTTTTGCGCCGATCAAGGCGATCGGCTTTAACCCGGCGCTCGGATTGCCGATCATTCTTGCCTGGATCGTGGTGGGAGCCTTTAAACGACTTTTCGCCGTGCCTGCGGCACTTGCCGCTTTCGTGCTGGTGATGATCTTCGGTGTCGATATTCCGGCGGGGGCGCTTGACCGTGTGGCGCAATCGCTGACGCCTCCGATGGAGTGGGTGACGCCCATCTTTAGCCTGCACGCCGTCATTTCCATCGCGCTGCCGCTCTTCATAGTCACCATGGCGTCGCAGAATATTCCCGGTATCGCAGTGCTGAAGGTCAATCACTACGATCCGCAGCCCGGACCGCTTTTCGCGGCGACCGGCTTCTTCTCACTGCTTTCCGCACCCTTCGGCGGCCATGCGGTCAATCTTGCCGCGATTACGGCGGCGATGTGCGCTGGCGAGGACGCCCATCCCGATCCGAAACGGCGCTATTGGGCGGCGATCATCGGCGGTGTGGGCTACATCGTCTTCGGCCTGCTGGCGGGCGCGGTCACGGCTTTCGTGGCACTGGCGCCGCCTATCCTCATTCAGGCGGTGGCGGGGCTTGCACTGGTGGGCGCCTTTTCCGGCTCTGCCGTTGCGGCTTTCAAGGATCCGGAAACACGCGAGGCTGCGGCGATCACCTTCCTCATCACCGCCTCCGGCCTTTCCTTTGCCGGTGTCTCCGGTGCCTTCTGGGGGCTGATCGGTGGCGGGTTGATGATGGCTTTGACTGGTTTCGTAAAAGGATTGAAGAGACAATAGCCCTTGCATCCAAATATTTCGCCGATTATAAGCTTGCCCATGAGCAACAGCATCGCAACCATTTCCGGCATGAGCGCGCAGATTTCTGCGATTGCCTCTCCGTGCGGTGCACTCTCGCTTCTTAGCCTCGACCTTACACGCGGTTGCCGGGTCCAGTGAGGAGCGCCCGGCGGCCGAAAGCCCGCTGGCGCAAACGCTCCTCATCTCGAAATCTCATTTTATACTGGATTTAGGCCCTTGAGGGCCGCGCATCCGCCGATGGCTCGAGAAGCCCGCGGAATGCGCAAGGAGGAAGCGAAATGGACGGAAAGATCACCAATATTTCCAAAGGCATGTCGGACGCGAACGTCAAGTATCGCCCTTACCCGACCATCAATATTCCTGACCGCACGTGGCCGGGCAAGACCATCACCAAGGCACCGATCTGGTGTTCGGTGGACCTGCGTGACGGCAACCAGTCGCTGGTCAACCCCATGGGCCACGACCGCAAGGCCCGCATGTTCAAGCTGCTGCTCGAAATGGGCTTCAAGGAAATCGAGATCGGTTTCCCTTCCGCTTCGCAGACGGACTTCGATTTTGCCCGCTGGTGCGTGGAGCAGGGCAATGTGCCTGAGGATGTTTCCCTGCAGGTGCTGGTGCAGTGCCGTCCGGAACTGATCACCCGCACCTTCGAAGCGCTGGAAGGCGCCAACAAGCCGATCATCCACTTCTACAACTCCACCTCGGAATTGCAGCGCCGCGTGGTTTTCGGCAAGGATGTACACGGCATCAAGCAGATTGCCGTCGATGCCGCCAAGATGATCACCGACATGGCGGCCAAGGCCGGCGGCGGTTTCCGCTTCGAATATTCTCCGGAAAGCTTTACCGGCACCGAGCTGGAAGTGGCGCTGGAAATCTGCAACGCGGTGGTCGAGGTGGTGAAGCCGACGGCGGATAACAAGCTGATCCTGAACCTGCCTTCCACAGTCGAAATGGCGACACCGAACATCTATGCCGACCAGATCGAATGGATGTGCCGCAATATCGACAATCGCGAAAACGTCATCATTTCGCTGCATCCGCACAACGACCGCGGCACTGGCATCGCTGCGACGGAGCTGGCTCTGATGGCCGGTGCGGACCGCGTCGAGGGCACGCTGTTCGGCAATGGCGAGCGCACCGGCAATGTCGACGTCGTGACGCTGGCGCTGAACATGTATACGCAGGGCGTCGATCCTGAGCTGGATTGCCGCGATATTGAGCGCATCAAGGCGGTCTACGAATATTCGAACGAGATGACGATCCCCGAGCGCCACCCTTATGTCGGTGAACTGGTCTATACGGCGTTTTCCGGCTCGCATCAGGATGCGATCAACAAGGGTATGAAGGCGATCAAGGTTGCCAATCACCCGGTATGGGAAGTGCCCTATCTGCCGATCGATCCGAAGGATGTCGGCCGCTCCTACGAAGCGATCATCCGCATCAATTCGCAGTCCGGCAAGGGCGGAATCGCCTATATTCTCCAGCAGGATTACGGCATCAACCTGCCGCGCAACCTGCAGGTGGAGTTCCGCGAAGACATCCAGCGCATCACCGATGAAGAAGGCGTGGAACTGCCGGCCAAGCGCATCTACGAGCGCTTCATGGAGCGTTACGTGACGCAGCCGAATGCGCGCATCAAGTTCGTCGATCACCACACCTATCCGGCGGGCGATTTCAAGGGCGTGCGCATTGTCGCCGCCGAAATCACCGATAACGGTGAGGTGAAGCGTATCGAGGGCAAGGGCACCGGTCCTATCGACGGCTTCATCAATGCGCTGTCGGTCTATCTCGGCATCGATCTGTCGGTGAATGATTATTCCGAGCATTCGCTGCAACATGGGTCCAATGCTTCCGCCATTGCCTATGTTGAGATGGAGCATCCGGGCGGAAAATTGTTCGGCGCCGGGGTGAATACGAATATTGTTGGCGCTTCGCTGGAGGCGATTGTTTCGGCGGCCAATCGGGTGCTGGAAGAGCGAGCTAGGTAAGTGGGGGCTTGAGGGTGGGTTTACCCCCTTCTGCACTGCCGGGCATCTCCCCCTCAAGGGGGAGATCGACCTGAGGTACGGTCTCGCCCATCTCAACGTTCAGAATGAATTGACGAAAGAGCGTCTTGCGGATCTCCCCCCTTGTGGGGGAGATGCCCGGCAGGGCAGAGGGGGGTGAGCCACAGACTCTAACCTCAACACTCCGGAGTTTATCGCCCCAGCCGCGAGAACCCCAACGGCCTACCATTCTCATAAAATACCCTGATATCTTCAAGCCCGATACCCGTTCCGGTATCGTTGAGGCTGTGGCGTTCGCAGGCGACGTTCCAGGTGCCGGGGCCACCGGAAATATGGAAGAGATTATAGGCCGCGCGCGGTTTTTCGCCGCCCGGTCCCTGGCTGGCGGAGGCGATGCCGGCGACCGGGATGTGCTCTTGCCCGTGGTGAGTGTTCAGCCAGTATACGGTGTTCAAATGGGTGTGGCCATGCAGCACGAGCTCGGCGCCGCCGACGCCAAGCGCTGCCGCGAAACGGCGAATGCCGAACATGCGCTTGTGCGCAGCCGCCGCACCGCGGATCGGTGGGTGATGGATCATCACCACGCGGAACAGCCCCTGTTCACCGGCTTTTTTTAAGAGTTCCGCGGTTGCGCGTGCTTGACGGTTGCCGAAATAGCCGGTGGCCGAGAAGGGCGGCGTTGCAATCGAGGTGGAGCAGCCGATCAGTGCGACGGGACCGCGCACGCGCATGTAGGGGAAAATCTTGCGGTCATCGTCCCATTCCGCCGGGTCGCCATCGCCCCGCACATAAGGATACCAGGCGCGCATGGCCTTGTCGTGCGCGCCGGAAACATAGGCGTCATGATTGCCGGGAACGACCGAGATCTTTTCAGGGTCGCCGACTTCTTCCAGCCAGTCGGCGGCGGCGCGAATTTCAATGCCTGTCGCAAGATTGACGAGATCGCCGGTAATAGCCAGATGATCCGGCGATTTGGCTTCGAGATCATCGAGCAGCTTTTCCAGCGTGTCGGTGAAAAGGTGCTTGCGGCGGTTGCGGTGCCAGTTGACGAAACCGGTGATACGCTTGGATGCAAGTTCCCGGAAAGTGAGTTTTGGCAATGGCCCGAGATGGACGTCTGAAATATGCGCAAGTTTGAACATGGCGGCAGAGATAACCTATGATATGCGGCACGTCCAATAAAAGCCTGCCGGCAAGGAGAAACCAGGGTGAATGACGAGAGAACCGAGCGGCAGGCCCGTCCGTTCCACACGCGTATCCTTATCCGCCTGCTTCATTTCGTTTTTCTGTTCACACGCGGTGCGACCCTCGGTGTGCGTGCGCTCTGCTTCGATGATGCGGGTCGGATTTTTCTGGTGCGGCATACCTATCTGCCCGGCTGGTATCTGCCCGGCGGCGGGGTGGAACGCGGCGAAACGCTGCTGATGGCGCTCAACAAGGAAATCCGCGAGGAAGGCAATCTCGAGGCTGCGTCGACCCCCGAGCTTGTCCATGTCTATCTCAATCTGGAAGGCAGCAACCGCGATCATGTGGCGCTCTACCGGCTTCAGGTCACCCAGACCACGCCAAAAAAACCGGATCATGAAATCACCGAAAGCGGTTTTTTCGATCTCTCGGACCTGCCGGAAAATGTGACGCCGGCCACCCGCCGCCGCCTTGCCGAACTTTCCGGCAAAGCGGCGATTGCCGACTACTGGTAGCGGCGGCGTCTCTGCCGTCAGGCAAGCGTCTCACGGCCATGGGCCATGGTAAGGTCCAGTTCCGGGCCAACGGGCACGATACCTGTCGGGTTGATGGTGAGGTGGCTGCGGTAATAATGTTCCTTGATGTGGCGGATATCGACTGTGTCCGGCACGCCTGGTGTCTGGTAGAGGTCGCGGAGGTAACCCGTGAGATGCGGGTAATCGTGAATGCGGCGGATGTTGCACTTGAAGTGGCCGACATAAACAGGGTCGAATCGCACCAGCGTGGTGAAGAGACGCCAGTCTGCTTCCGTCTGTTCTGCACCGAACAGGAAACGGCGGTCCCTCAGCCGGTCTTCCAGCATATCAAGCGTTTCAAACACCTTCACGGCATTTTGCTGATAAGCATCCTGGGTGGTGGCGAAACCGGCCTTGTAGACGCCGTTGTTGACGGTGTCGTAGATAACGTCGTTCAGCGCATCGATGTCGGCGCGCAGTGCTTCGGGATAATAATCCGCCGCCGATCCGGTGAGGTCGTTGAAGGCCACGTTGAACATGCGGATGATTTCGGCCGATTCATTGGAGACGATGGTGCCGCGTTCTTTGTCCCACAGTACCGGCACGGTCACCCGTCCCGAATAGTTGGCATCCGCTTTGGTATAGACCTGCCACAGCGTGGAGAAGCCGAAGAGGTGGTCCTCGGTTGCACCCGGAGTGCGTTCGCCTTCCGGTCTGAACTCCCAGCCGTTTTCCAGCATCAGCGGATCGACGACGGAGACGGAAATCAGGTCTTCCAGCTTTTTCAGTTTACGGAAAATCAGGGTGCGATGCGCCCAGGGACAGGCGAGCGACACATAGAGGTGGTAGCGATCCTTCTCGGCCTTGAAGCCACCTTCGCCGGAAGGCCCGGGCGCGCCATCCACCGTTACCCAGTTGCGAAATTGCGAGGCGCTGCGCTTGAAGTGCCCCTTGGTTTCCTTGGTGTCGTACCAGACGTCTTTCCATACGCCTTCCACCAGCATGCCCATGATGATCTCCTTGATTGTTTCCTTGACCGCAATCCTAACCGTTTAGCGCGGTGCCGCGAACCCGTGGCGCATTGAACAATGCGTTTCCGGTCTCGCATGGGCTGAATGGGATAGTGCCGAGATTTGTTCTGGACGGGTGGGAATTTTCCTGATAATTGCGATTTTCACAAATCTGAGGAAATCGTAGATTATGATCGAAACACGGATGCTCCGACGACGCTGACGCTCCTGAACGCCTTTACCGGCGCAGCCGTCATCTATTGTCGCATCCGCATTTTGGAAGTTTCGGTCTCTTCATGTCCAAGCACGATCTTGTCTACCTCACCGAGGACGCGTCGCACGACGCCATCATCGAAATCATCAACGAAGAAGCATTCGGCCCCGGTCGGCACACCCGTGCCGCCGCGCGTATTCGCGAGCAGGGTCCGCATGACCGGTCGCTGTCCTTCGTCTGCGCCGATGATGGCGAGACGATCGCTTCGGTGCGCATGACGCCGGTTCTGGCCGGTGGGGTGAAAGGCCATATGCTCGGCCCGCTTGCCGTGCGGCCTTCGCACAAGAACATGGGCATCGGTCGTGAACTCGTCCGGATTGCCATCGCTGCCGCCCGGCGGAAGGGTTCGGAGGCCGTCATTCTGATCGGCGATCCGCCCTATTACATGCCGCTCGGTTTCGAAAAGGTCGCCTACGCCGCGCTTGATTTTCCAGGCCCGGTGGATCCGAACCGGGTGCTGGTCGTGCCTGTTGGTGACGACGTGCACCAGCGGCTGAAGGGCAAGATCGGCTGGCGCAAATGCGATGCCGCCATGCCTGCAGCCCAGGCGGAAGACGACGGCTTCGAAGAGCCTCTTCGGGTTTACGGCTGACGGATTTCTTTACGTCGGATTTCCCGCCCTTCACCAGTGCGCACTTTTTCCCTCATCAAATACGACTGACTTGATGAGGGACGGGGCGTTGAGTCGCCCATATACTGGCCGGTTATTTCGCTAAAGATGACGTGATGGTGTTCTGCCTTGAAACCATGCATCGTACTTCGCAAAATTCAATTCCGTTTCTTTCCCCTATGCGATAGCACTCGATAGTCGATTTCGGCACGGGGGCGAGCATATGACGGCAATTACAATGAACGATGCGCTGGAACGCGCAGGTGCGGGCGCCTATCAGCGGAGGTTGATGGGTATTTTCGGCCTCGTCTGGGCAGCGGATGCCATGCAGGTGCTGGCGGTCGGCTTCACCGCCGCCTCGATTGCCCTAACGTTTGGCCTGACTGTTCCGCAGGCCCTTCAAACTGGAACGGCCTTCTTCTTTGGCATGCTTTTAGGTGCTGCCGGTTTCGGGCGTCTGGCGGACCGTTACGGTCGCCGCCGTGTGTTGATCGTCACCGTGGCCTGCGATGCCGTGTTCGGTGTGCTTTCCGTCTTTGCTCCGAACTTTGCCATTCTTCTTGTCCTGCGTTTTTTGACGGGTGCGGCTGTCGGCGGCACCCTGCCGGTGGATTATGCGATGATGGCGGAATTCCTGCCTGCAAAGAACCGGGGCCGCTGGCTGGTCATGCTGGAAGGCTTCTGGGCCATCGGAACCTTGATCGTGGCGCTTGCAGCGTGGGGCGCCAGCCTTGCCGGTGTTGCCGATGCCTGGCGTTATATTTTCGCGGTTACGGCTTTCCCAGCCGTTGTGGGTCTGGGTTTACGGTTCATGGTGCCCGAATCGCCGCTTTACCTCGTGCGAAGAGGCCGATCGGACGAAGCCAAGGTCATCGTCAACCGCATGCTGGTGGTAAACGGCCGCGCGCCACTCGATGCAGGGACAGGGTTTTTTCAGCCGGAGGTTTCAAAAGGGCAGGGGATATTTTCGCCGGCGCTCAGACAGCGCAGCATCATGATCCTTGCCATCTGGTTCCTTGTCTCCGTTTCCTATTATGGCGTCTTCACATGGATGCCGGCAAAACTGGCGGGAGACGGTTTCGGCTTCGTGCGCGGTTATGGTTTCCTCGTACTGGTGGCACTGGCGCAGATCCCCGGTTATGCGCTTGCCGCCTATGGCGTTGAAAAATGGGGCCGCAAGCCGACGCTGATCGGTTTCTGCCTGCTGTCTGCCCTCGGTTGCCTGCTCTTCACGCTCGCTACAGGCGGCGCAATGATCGCCACGTCGCTTCTGATCATGAGCTTTGCGCTGCTCGGCACCTGGGGTGCGCTTTATGCCTTCACGCCCGAATTGTACCCGACGGAATCGCGTGCGACCGGCATGGGGGCTGCGGGCGCCATGGCAAGGCTGGGCGGCCTTCTGGCGCCGTCGTTGCTGGGTTATGCCATCGCGCAGGGCTTCGGTTTCGCCATCGGCATTTTCGCCGGGCTGCTGGTGCTGGCTGCGATTGCCGCAACGATGATCAACGCGGAAACGCGGCGGGTGGCGCTCTCCTGACACTGCTGCGCCAACCGCTTTCTCTCGAACGGATTAGAAACGCTTTTCAAGCCATGTGATCGCCTGGCCGCTGGAGAGCGGGGCAAGCGAGCCGATCTTGGTGAAACCGCAGCGCTCATAAAGCCTCAGCGCATCCGGGTTCATCGTGTCGATATAAGCGCCCATGCAGCCGCGCTTTTTCGCTTCCTCTTCCGCCATGCCGAGAAGCTTCGCGCCTGTGCCCTGACCGCGTAAGGCCTCGGGGATGAAGAGAAGCTGCACATAAAGCCAGCCGCGGCCGGTATAGCCGACAAGACCGCCGGTGACGGTGTTCTCATCGTCGCGGATGGTGATGATGAGTTCGCGTTTGTCGCTTTCGCCAAAACGGGCGAGATTATAGGCCACCAGGGGATCGCGGATGGCCTTTTCAGCTTCTGCATCCGCGATGTCGCTCAAAACGAAATTCATGATTATCTTTCCCAGGTCGCCGAGCGGCGGCCGTTTCTCGTTTCCACTGCGAGACGTGAAAGCGCCTGAGCTTCCACCGGAAAGTTCCTACCGGCCCTCACGCCACCAGAGCGCGGAGAAAGCAAGGAGCAGGGCGGCAAGCCCGGCAAAACCGGCAAACAGCGGTAGGGTATTGACACCTTTCAGCACCGTCTCGTCGGTCATGCGTATCAGCATGCGATCCTCATCGGCAACCCTGATATCGCCTCTGACAGGCAGTATATCGGGCAGTGCCACGCGACCCGAATTGTCGGCGACACGGTGCACGCTGCCCTTGGTGGCGTCGGCAAGCGGCTTCAGCGTTTCGGTTGTCGAAATCATTGCCTTGAATTCCGGCGCATCCACCGCGCCGACATGGACGAGCGTAGTGAAATCGCCGTTCTTGATTTCGAACAGGCCGGTCTCGTCCATGCGACGCTCGATCTTGTAGAGACCGGGCTCGGTATTGTTGAAGGCAATGTTTTCGGTTTTGCCCGAGGGGAAATGCACGCTTGCCTGACCGGGGTCGTCGCCGATGGTCTGGCGGGTAATTTGCAATGTGCGGCCGTTGGCGCGCGCCGTCAGCGCCTCTTCCTCAAGCTCCGGTTCCTTCATCAGCCAGTGGGCGATACGCCGGTAAAGTGCCACATGCGGGCCGCCGCCTTCGTAGCCACGCGCCCAAAGCCAGCCTTGATCGGAAAGCAGCATGGCGACACGGCCTTCACCTTGGCGGTTCAGCACCAGCAGCGGGTCCTGCCCGTCACCCAGCATCACGGTCTGGCCCTGCGGCGGCTCGACGCTGACGGTGCGGAACCAGCGGCCCCAGTGCGGCGGCTCATCGCCCGACCCTTCCAGCCCACGGGTAACGGGGTGTTTCTTGCCCGCTTCCGAGAGGCGGGGATAAAAGGCGGACTGATGCACCTGGCCTGTCGGCTGGGCCGGCAGCACGGATGCAAGCGGCGTCATGGCGATCGAATCCTGACCGGCATGTTCCGGGCCGGCTGCGATCAAGAGCGCGCCGCCCTTTTCGACATATTGCGCGATGTAATCGTAATAGAGGATCGGCAGCACGCCGCGATGTTGGTAGCGGTCAAAGATAATGAGGTCGAAATCCTCGATCTTTTCCACGAACAATTCGCGTGTGGGGAATGCGATCAGCGACAGCTCGTTGATCGGCGTACCGTCCTGTTTTTCCGGCGGGCGCAGAATGGTGAAATGCACCAGATCAACCGAGGCGTCGGATTTCAGGAGGTTGCGCCAGGCGCGCTCGCCCGCATGCGGCTCGCCGGAGACCAGCAGCACGCGAAGGTTCTGGCGGATGCCTTCGATCAGGTGAACCGCACGGTTGTTCGCGGCCGTCACTTCGCCGGGAAGCTCGGCGACGGAAAATTCCATGATATTGTTGCCGCCGCGCGGAACCTTGAAAGTGAAGGGTGTCGGCTGGCCGGGTGTGGCCTGCAAGGTGGCGATTTCTTCGCCGTTCATCTTCACGGTTACTTCCGCCGAGCCACCGCCTGCGGCTGCACGGCCATCATCGAAGACGCGCAGCGTCAGTTGCTGTTCCTCGTTGACGATGCCAAAGCGGGGCGCGCGGACTATCTCGATACGGCGGTCGAATTCATCGGCCTTGCCGGTGATCAGCCCGTGGAGGGGAGCGCGGAAACCAAGCGCCTGTTCGGCATTGGGCAGAGCATTCGGAATATCGTGGATCTGGCCATCGCTGAGGAAAATCGCACCGCCGACGCGGGAGGGTGAAACATCCGAGACGGCGGAGGAGAGGGCCGAGAAAAGCTGCGTCGAAGGTGAATCGCTCTCACCATCATCACGCACTTCCACGATGCGCGGTTCGATGCGCGGGAAGCGCGACAGCCGGTCTCTCAGCGCGGCAAGCGCCGTATCCGTCATCTGCGGTCGGTCCTGCACGTCCTGGCTCTGCGATCGATCGACGATAACGGGGACGATTGTGGAGAGAGGCTCGCGTTCCTCCTGCGTCAAAAGCGGATTGGCGATGGCGGCAAGCAGGGCGACAAGCGCCAGCCCGCGCAGCCATGCGCCGCGCACGCCGCGCCACAGGCCGATGAAGGAGAGGAGAAGGGCGGCGACGGCCAGAACGGCAATCACGATCCACGGCAGGAAGGGGGCGAATGTCAATGTCATGTCACTGCCCCAACCGTTCGAGAAGTGCTGGAACGTGTACCTGATCGGCCTTGTAGTTGCCGGTCAGCATATACATCATGATGTTGACGCCAGAGCGAAACGCATGTTCGCGCTGCAACTCGTCCGGCGGCACAGTGGGCAGCACCGGTGCGCCCTGCGCATCGACGGCCCATGCGCCGGCAAAATCATTGCCTGTTATCATGATCGGCGTCACGCCATCGCCGGAGGAAGAGAGGCCGGAGGTAGTCTTTGCCGCCCCCTGGCGCGATTCCACCCAGAGCGGCGAGCCGTTGTAACGGCCGGGGAAATTGGTGAGCAGGTAGAAAGACCGCGTCAGGACGTGGTCTTCCGGCACGGGCTCCAGCGGCGGAATATCGATATTGGCGAGGATCGCCTGCAAACGTTCGCCATTGGGGCTGGTCGCGCCAGTGTCGAGCGACGAAAACTGATCGCGCGTGTCGAACAGAACGGTGCCACCGGCGCGCATATAGGCATCGATACGCGATATGGCAGCGCTCGACGGCATGGGGGCGGAGGCCGACACCGGCCAGTAGATGATCGGGTAAAAGGATAATTCATCCTTGGATATGTCGAGGCCGACCGGCCGGCCGGGCTCCAGCGTCGTGCGCCAGGTCAGGAATTCGCTCAACCCCTGCAAACCCTGTTCGGAAATGCGGTCGACATCGTCCTCGCCGGTGCGGACATAGGCGAGATGCGTCGTGTCCAGCCGCTCGAAAATCTGCTCGTCACCGGGTTTGGGGTCGTCGGCGCGCGCATCGCTCGGGGACATCGCGGCGAAGGCGCCAATGGCCAGCAGCACGGTGGCAGCTGTGGCGCTGCGGGCTTTCGGCAGGCGTGCGAAGGCGCCGTTCATGAAGAGCACGATGAGACTGTCGGCAATCAACATCAGGAAGGCGGCGATGAACAAGGCCGGGCGCAGCGATTTTGCCGTTTCGCCGATCAGTGCCTCGCTGGTGGTGTTGACACCGGCGAGCGAGGTATCGAGCGGGCGAAGCGTGGCGCCAGCCGGTAGAAGATTGAGAGCCACGAAACCATCCTCTGTGCCGTAAAGGCCGGGGGGATTGTCGAAACCGGTGCGGGGAGCCTGACCGGGGCGCATTTCCAACGGCCGGGCGGAGCCGACATCGGCTGACAAAGCACCTTCGGCCGTCAGTAGCCGGAAGGGCGGTAATGCTGCGGCCGGGGCATTCGCGGAGGTGGAAGCACCGCCTGCCTTGGACAATTGCACGATACGGCGCAACATATCGACGAAGTGGCCTGATATCGGCAGGTCGGACCAGCTTGCCTCGGCGCTGACATGGAACAGCACGATGCGGCCCGCTTCGACATTGCGGGTGGTGACGAGTGGCGTGCCGTCGGCAAGGCTCGCCCAGGTGCGCTCGGCAAGATCCGGTGTCGGTTCGGCCAGAACCTGCCGTTTTACGAGCACGCCATCGGCCTTCGGCATTCCGGCAAAGGCGCCGAAATTCGGGAAATCGGCAAGCGGCTGTGGCTCGGCCCATGAGAGCGCGCCGCCAAGTGCGCGTTCACCCTGCCGCAACGTCACCGGCACCAGCGGATCATTGGTGGGGGCTGCGGCAAGGCGCGGTCCGGCAAAACGGATCAGCGTGCCGCCGGCGGCAAGCCAGCGCTGCATCGGCTCATAGGTTTCCTGCGGCAGACGTCCGATATCGGCCATGACGATGACGGAAGGATTGGATTGCAGGATTTCCGGGATCGCCTGCGCAAGATCTGCCTGTCGTTGCGGGATGAGATCGACAAAAGGCTGAAGGGCGCGGCTGATGTAATAAAGCGGCTGCAGCAGCGGCTGGAAATCATTTCCGGTTTCACCGGCCAGCAGCGCCACGCGGCGGCGGCGGAAACCGTCATCCAGAAGATGCACCGCGCCCGCCGTCGAAACTGCCTCGATGGAGAGGCGGGCGAAGTCGTTGCGCAATTCGAAAGGGGCTTCCACCGTCGCCGTCGTTTCCGCTTCGCCGGGGGCGAAACTGGCGGTGCCAGTGGCAAGGATGCGGCCCTGGCTGTCCTGCGCATTGACGGTCAACCGGCTGGGGGAGGCCGTGTCGAGCCGCGATAGCGTGACGCTCATCGCATCGGCATTGTTGGTGGCGCCGGTAATGGCGGCGATGGATTTCCCATCACCCGTGACGATGCGGAACTCGGCAGCTGAGAGGCTGGCCAGCGTTTTGAGTGCGCTTTCATCCTGCGCGGTGGCAACGCCGTCGGCAATATAGGCGAGCGTGCCGGGGGAGGTGCCGTTCAGCGCCTCGGTAATGGCTTCCGCCGTGCGCACGCGGTCCGGCGCAAGAGGCTTCGGCTTGGCGGCGGCGAGCTTGTCCAGCGCCACCGCCGTGGTGGCTGGCACGGCGTCATGTTCGGCATCTGCGGTGAAGCTGATGGAAACGGGGCGATCGGCCCTTTCCGCATCGCCGATCAGGGCCTGAGCGGTTTCGACGCGTCTCTGCCAATCAGTTGCGGAGGCCCAGCTATTATCGACCACAAGCACCAGGGGACCAGTGCCGGCAATGCTGTTGTTGCGGGGGTTCACCACCGGATCGGCCAGCGCGAAAATCACGGCGGCGGCGAGCGCCATGCGCAGCAATGTCAACCACCACGGGCTTTTCGAGGGCGTTTCCTCGCGCTTCAGCACGGTGGCCAGAATTTTCAGCGGCGGAAAAACTTCCGCCTTGGGGCGCGGCGGGGTGAGCCGCAGCAGCCACCAGATGGCTGGCAATGCCAAAAGGCCGAAGAGAATATAGGGGCTGGTGAAGACGAAGGGCAATGCGCTCATCGGTTGCCACCGCCTTGCGCGGGCGCACCGGACAAATACATGTGAACAGCCACAAGCGCCTCGGAGGCGAGATGATCGGTGCGGTGAAACACGAAATTCCAGCCTAGACGGCGCAGCGAAGAAGACAGCGCTTCGCGGCGGGCGAGATAGGCGCGGGTATAATCCTCGCGAATCGTTTCCGCGCGGCCGGAGACGAGTTTTTCACCGGTTTCCGGGTCGGTAAATTCGGTGCGGCCCGAATAGGGGAAGGTTTCTTCGGCCGGATCGGCGATTTCCACCACATGGCCGCGCAAGCCGCGCCGCGCGAGTGGCGAAATCCGCTCCATGACGTTTTTCGCATCGTCGAGAAAATCGCCTATGAGGACGATGTCGCTTGCACCGCGGATCATGCCCGTTTCCGGCATGCCTGTGGTGAGCGGCGCGTGCATGATGGCGGCAGCCAGACGTTCGGCGGCGTTTCTGGCTGAGATGGGCTCCATGATACCGGGACAACCTATGCGCTCGCCCGAGCGCGCAAGGATTTCCGCCAGCGCCAGCATCAGCACCAATGCGCGGCTTTCCTTGGAAACGGAGCCGAGGGTGGATTTGAACATCATCGACGGCGACATGTCGGCCCACAGCCAGATGGTGTGGGCAGCTTCCCATTCCCGATCGCGCACATAGGTGTGGTCGTCGCGGGCCGAGCGTCGCCAGTCGATGCGCGACAGGCTCTCGCCTTCGGCATAGGGGCGGAACTGCCAGAAATTCTCGCCAATGCCGCGCTTGCGGCGGCCGTGCCAGCCGGCGGTGACGGTGTTGGCGATGCGCTTGGCTTCGACCATGCAGCCCGGCACCAGTGCGGCACGCTGGCGCGCGCGCGCCAGGACTTCGCTACCCGGTGTCTTATCTACGATCTGGCCGATGGATGCCACAGGCACTCCTTTCGAGAAAGCTTAGGCAGATGTCAGAGCGGCGGGCCGCTCCGAGTTTTTGTCGAGCATCGGATTTTCCGAAAACAGCGTCACACTTTTCGGTCCGATGCCTTAGTTCTTCGCCTGCTCCACAAGGGCTGCGATGACATCGCGCACCGACATGCCTTCGGCGCGGGCGGCGAATGTCAGCGCCATGCGGTGCTCCAGCACCGGTTCGGCCAGCGCATAGACATCGTCCAGCGACGGCGCGAGCCTGCCTTCGTAAAGCGCGCGGGCGCGTGCCGTCAGCATCAGGGACTGGCCGGCGCGGGGACCCGGGCCCCAGACAACGTGTTTGTCGGTCAATTTGTTGCCGTGGCCGGGGCGGGCAGAGCGGACAAGCGAAAGGATCGCGTCCACAACCTTGTCGCTGACCGGCATCTGGCGGATGAGGGCCTGGATTTCCATCATGCGTTCGGCGTCGATAACCTTGCGTGCCTCGCCCGATGCGGTGCCTGTCGTGTCGAGCAATATCTGGCGTTCGGCGGCAAGCTCGGGATAGCCGACATCCACCTGCAGCAGGAAGCGGTCAAGCTGCGCTTCAGGCAGTGGATAGGTGCCTTCCTGTTCCAGCGGGTTCTGGGTTGCGAGAACGTGGAAGGGTTTCGGCAGGTCGTAACGCTGGCCGGCCATGGTGATGTGATATTCCTGCATGGCCTGCAGCAGTGCGGACTGCGTGCGCGGGCTGGCGCGGTTGATTTCATCCGCCATCAGCAATTGCGCAAACACCGGACCTTTTATGAAGCGGAAGGAGCGCCGCCCGTTTTCATCCTGATCCATGACTTCGGAGCCGAGAATATCCGATGGCATGAGGTCCGGTGTGAACTGGATGCGGTTGGCATCGAGCCCGAGAACCGTTCCGAGCGTGGTGACGAGCTTGGTCTTGGCAAGCCCGGGAACGCCGACGAGCAACGCGTGGCCGCCCGAGAGTATGGCGAGAAGCGTGTTCTGCACCACTTTTTCCTGGCCGAAGATGACCTTGGATACCTCCGCGCGGATCGCGGCAATATCCGAAAGCGCCTTTTCGGCCGAGGCGACGATGGCTTTTTCGTCGAGGGTTTCGCCGGTATTCATCACGCCCATGTCGCTCTCCTCATACCTTTGCCGCCGACCCATTCCTGCCCCAATCTTGATGGCCATTGGCCGGGGCGGATTTCGCGCTGCAACTAGCTTATTGCTCTCTTGGCCGCTGACAAGCGCCATTCGAATGACTATGTCGTGACTTAGTATTTCCTTATCGGCAAAGCGAGACTCGAATATGGCAGCGGAGACGATAAATTCGGCAAGCGATGCAGCAGGGCTTGCGGCGATGATTTCCCGCGCCGCCGAGCAGACCGGCGACGCCAAACGTGGACCTGCGCCGGTGGAGCGCTGGAATCCCCCCTTTTGCGGCGATCTCGACATGGAAATCCGCGCAGACGGCACCTGGTTCTATATGGGTACGCCCATTGGCCGGGCGCCGCTGGTGCGGCTGTTTTCCACGGTCCTGCGCAAGGATGACGACGGCAAGACCTATCTTGTAACTCCTGTGGAAAAAGTCGGCATCCGCGTGGTGGATGCTCCTTTCGTGGCCGTCGAGATGAAGGTGACGGCGGGCGAGAAGGATGGCGGGCCGCTGCTGACCTTCCGCACCAATGTCGGCGATGTGGTGGAGGCCGGGCCGGAGCATCCGCTACGCTTTACGATTTTCGGAGAAAACCGCGAATTGAAACCCTACATTCTGGTGCGCGGCAGGCTGGAGGCGCTCGTCTCGCGGGCGGTGATGTATGATCTCGTGGCACTCGGCGAGGTGATCGATGTGGACGGTGTCGAGATGTTTGCCGTGCGCTCGGGCGGGGTTGTCTTTCCCGTGATGCCCGCCAATGAACTGGAACGGCTTTCGCAATGACAATGACGACAACCCGCCTTGAAACTTTTACCGCCGCCGATTTCCGCCGCCGGGTGCTGGAGGAAGGCAAGGGCGTGGCGGAACGCGAGAATGGCGATCATCTGCTCAATCCGGGCGTGGTGCTTTCGGGAAACGGCATAAGGCTGAAGGACGCCGCCGTGCTGGTGCCTGTCATCGACGACGGCAACGAAGCGCGGGTGATCTTCACCCAGCGCACCGCAACCCTGCGCAAACATTCCGGCCAGATTTCCTTTCCGGGCGGTGGCATCGATGCCGGGGACCGCACACCGGAAGAGGCGGCCCTGCGCGAGACGGAGGAGGAGATCGGCCTCTCGCGATCTTTCGTGGAAACAGTCGGGCGTCTGCCGGATTATATTTCCGGTACCGGTTTTCGCATCAAGCCGGTGCTGTCAGTCGTTCGTCCCGGCTTTGACCTGACGCTCAATCCCACGGAAGTGGATGAGGTTTTCGAGGTGCCGCTGTCTTTCCTGATGGACCCAGCCAATCACGGGCGCGGCAGCCGCATCTTTCAGGGGAAGGAGCGGTTTTTCTACGAAATGCCCTATGGCGAGCGCTACATTTGGGGCATTACGGCGGGCATCGTGCGGACGATTTACGAGAGGTTTTATTCATGAGCAGCCTTGCCGGGCGGGACTGGTTTGAAAAGCCGGCGCTGAAGCGCATCTTCGCGCTGTTGAACGCCGATGGCGGCGAGGTGCGGATCGTCGGCGGCGCCGTGCGCAATGCGCTGATGGAACAACCGGTCGTCGATGTCGATATGGCGACGACGCTTACCCCCGATGTGGTGGTTGAGCGCGCCAAGGCGGCGGGCATCAAGGCGGTACCGACCGGTATAGAACACGGTACGGTGACGCTGGTGATCGACGGCGAAGGTTTTGAGGTGACGACGCTGCGCCGCGATGTCGAGACCAATGGCCGCCATGCGCAGGTCGCTTTTGGCACAGACTGGCAGATCGATGCCGAACGGCGCGATCTCACCATCAACGCACTTTACGCTGACGAGAAGGGCAAGATCATCGACCTCATCGATGGCCTTCCCGACATTGAAACCGGCACGGTGCGTTTCATCGGCGATGCGGCAATGCGGATTTCGGAAGATTATCTGCGGATTCTTCGCTTCTTCCGCTTTTTCGCCCATTATGGTTCCGGTCGTCCCGATGCCGATGGCTTGCGCGCCAGTGCGCGAGCCAAGGACAAGCTGGGGACGCTCTCGGCCGAGCGGGTGTGGAGCGAGCTGAAAAAGCTGCTTTCCGCGCGCGATCCCTCCCGCGCCTTGCTGTGGATGCGGCAATCCGGCGTGTTGGCGGAAATTCTTCCCGAAACGGAAAAATGGGGTATCGACGCCATTCACGGGCTGGTGGCAACCGAACAGGCGCTTGGCTGGACAGTTGACCCGATGCTGCGGCTCGCTGCGATAGTGCCGCCCGACAGGGAGAGGCTAGCGGCGCTTGCTGCGCGGCTGCGGCTGTCCAAGGCTGAAGCTGCATATCTTGCCCACTGGGCTTCCGCGCCGGTGATCGATCCAGAGATGAAGGAGACGGCGCTAGACCGGCTGCTTTACCGGCAGGGCGTTGACGGTGTGAAGACGCGGCTGAAACTGGCGCTTGCCTCGGCCCGCGCCGACCTTTCGGGCGGTGAGGCGGCGATGCAGAAAGTCGCGCGACTTTCTACGCTGCTGACGAGAGCGAACAAGTTCCACAAGCCCGGCTTTCCGTTAAGCGGCGCTGATGTGATGGCCGCGGGCGTGGAATCCGGTCCGAAGGTAGGCGAGGTGCTGAAAAGCCTCGAAGAAAAGTGGATCGACGTCAATTTCTCGCTAGACCGGGCAGCGCTGACCGCCCGGCTGAAAGATATGCTGGAGAATTGAGATCGCAGTGCCGGAGGCGTTGCGGCTCAGGCCGCATTTGCCTCGTCGCGGATGCGGGATTTGATGTTTTCGATCATGTTTTCGCGAATGATGGTTTCGCCGTGGGCCGATCGCATATGTTCCACGGTGCGGCGCACGACTTCCGCGTCGTCATCCGCGCGGGTGTGCCAGGCACAGCCGGGCACGAGCGTTCCACATTCAAACAGTCTCATGGTCTTGCCTCCCTGTTTTAGACAGAGGGACAGCCTGCAAATGCCTGCTGTCCCTCTGACAAGAAACGAACGGTCGCCGCTAATGTTCCAGAGCGGCGTCCGCTGACCCTGTTCAGGCCCTATTCGGGCATCGCCCAGCACTGGAAAACAGAGGATGTGCCGGCTGCCGGGATTTTTGTACGAGGCATTTCGTCATTGTCGGCCCGCGTCACCGCTTTTCCGGCAAGCGTGCGTTTTACCTGTTCGACATAAAAGGAATGCGGCAGTTCGCGATCGCCGGTGGCACGCATTTCCGCTGCCAGGCGGTCGATCAAATCAGGGGTATCGATGGAATGCGAGGCTCCCTCAGCGGAAGCGGATATAGGCATGCTGTTCGAAGTAATCATGACGATAGCTCCTCCAGTACGTCTGCACGCAGGAGATTATCATTGCCTTTATTTTTCCATAAGTCCTAATTTGCGCGATTTGCGCCCAAATTCCTGACGGGCGTCAAATTTACGTGAGTATTTCAGGGCCACCGGACCACGGGCGGCAGGGAAGACAGAATCGATTCGACATTGCCGCCGGTCTTGAGGCCGAAGATCGTGCCGCGGTCGTAAAGCAGGTTGAATTCCACATAGCGGCCACGGCGAATAAGCTGCTCGTCGCGGTCCTCTTCCGTCCAGGGCTGGTTAAAGTTGGACCGCACGATTTTTGGGTAGACCAGGTTGAAGGCGCGGCCAACATCCTGCACGAAGGCGAAATTGGCGTCCCAGCCGCCCTTTTCCTCTTCCGGGTGCAGCCAGTCGAAAAAGATGCCGCCGGTGCCGCGCGGCTCGTTGCGGTGCTTGAGGAAGAAGTACTCGTCGCACCACGACTTGTAGCGCGGATAGTCGGCCACGGGATGGCGGTTACAGGTGATCTCGAAGCCGCGGTGGAAAAGCTGGGTGTCCGGATCCTGTTCCGTCCGCCGGCGTCCAAGCACGGGCGTCAGGTCCGCGCCGCCGCCGAACCAGTGGCTGGTGGTGACGACCATGCGGGTATTCATATGAACAGCCGGCACATTGGGATTGACCGGATGGGCGATCAGCGAAATGCCCGAGGCCCAGAAGCTCGGGTCTTCTTCCGCGCCCGGTATCTGCTGGCGGAATTCCGGCGAGAACTCACCATAGACGGTGGAGGTGTGGACGCCGACCTTTTCGAAGACGCGGCCCTCCATCATCGACATCTTGCCGCCGCCGCCCGCGCCATTGTCGCGCAGCCAGTCCTTCTGCACGAAGCGTCCCGGTTCCTGATCGGCGAGCGGGCCGCTCAGCTCGTCTTCAAGGGTTTCGAAGGAGGCAACGATGGTGTCGCGCAGATGCTGGAACCAGGCCTGGGCGGCGGCCTTCTTGTCTTCTATGTCCTCGGGCAAGCCCTTCGGCAAAGATGGCCGTTCCATGCATGTTCTCCTTTGGTGAAGTCGATTCCCTGTCGCATCTAGCAGGTGCTGGCCTTGCGCACAAATTCGACTCGCCAAGTTCACATGCGGGCACTATCTTTAGCGATGTAGGTGCCAGAGGTGAATATCATGACGAAATTTGCCGGACCGCCGCCCCTGGACGGGCTGAAGCGCAGGATCGCCAATCACCGCAAGGCGCGTGAAAGTGACGGCGGCGATCCGATGCGCAACGGCATGTTCGTGCGGCAGACCTTTTGTCTCAACCGTGAAGAAGCCCGTGCCAAGGCGCGCGAGTGGTTCGACAGTTTTCCGAAGGCCGCCTATTGGACCGAAGTGGAAAGCTGGCGGCAGCTGGAAGGCGACCGCATCGAATTCACCATGCGGCGGCTTCCTTCGGCAGACTAAGCTTTAAGCACGCGGTTCGGCGTAACGCAGGCGGCTTTCAATCAAAACGCCGCTTTCATCCAGAATGGGATGGGCAACAGACACGATATGGGCGTTTATGCGCTTCAGGTCGCGCAGCATGTCGAGATGCAGTGAACTCGTCTGCATGCTTTCCGTCAGCCCATCGCGCAGCCGCTCCAGATGGCGGTTGGACGACTGTTTTTCGAGGCGGCGTATATCCACCTTGCTTTCCATCAGCCGGCGGGCGAGATCGAAATCGCCGGTCACCAGAATGCTCTGGGCAGCCCGCAGATTTTCGATTGTCATGTCGAACAGCGTCTTCAGCTCCTCATAACCGTCGTCGGAAAATTTGAAGCTGTTCAGCACTTTCTTGCGGATCTGCTCGCAAATGCCTTTTTCGATGATGTCGCCGATATGTTCGAGATTGATCGCGTAATCGATGATGGCGATCGAACGGCGCGCTTCGTCGTCTGCAAGCCCTTTGCGCCCCAGTTGGGAAAGATAGACCTTCACCTCCTGCTGACGGTGATCGACCTTCTTTTCGAGCAGGGACACTTCCTGAAGGGGTGCCAGATCATTATGCTTGAAGGCGTTTTCGGCGCGGATCAGCATGCGCTCGATAGCATCGCCGACGCTCAAGACCTCACGCGTGGCATTGGCGAGCGCCACAACAGGCGTATCCAGCGCCTGCTGATCGAGGAAATTCGGGCCATCTTCGGCTTTCGGATCGCCCGGCACCAGCTTTGCCATCAGGTCGGATATGAGGGCTGAGAACGGCCAGGCAACCGCTGCCAGAATGACATTGAAGATGAGATGCGCATCAACAGGCAATTTGGCGGGCGAAAGCGGCAATTGCTGCAAAAGCGTTGCGCCATAGGATGCGAGTGGCATGGCGATGAGGCAGCCGATGGTGCGCACCACAAGGTTGCCGATGGTGATGCGCCGCGCCGAGGCCGGGCCGGAGAGCGTGGCGATGACCGGCGGAATGGCGCCGCCGAGATTGGCGCCGAGAATGAGAACGATGATGAGACCGGCGGACAGCGTGCCGGTAGCAGCAAGCGACAGGATAAGCACCACGACAGCGAGGCTGGAGGAGGAGACGAAGGCCAGCACGGCGGAGAAGATCAACGCGACGGGCCATGCGCCATCAAGCAGACCGATGAAGACGCCAAGGGCTGGCGAGGCACGCATCGGTTCGGTCGCGCCGCTCAACAGATGCAATGACAGAAGCATCAGGCCGATGCCGATGACCGCGGTTCCGCCACCTTGTCGGGCGTTTGAGCTACCCTTTTTGAGCACGATACCGGAGAGGATCAGCAGTGGCGACAGCCACTCCACACCGGCCGCGACAATCCAGGCGGTGACGGCGGTGCCGACATTGGCGCCGAGCAGCACGACCTGCGCCATGCGCGGCTTTATGAGATCGCGTTCTGCGAAGGAGGCGACGGTAAGCGCGGTTGCCGTCGAGCTTTGCAGCGCGACAGTGGCGAAAAAGCCGGAAAAGAAGGAACGCGGGCCGCTCTGGGTGCCCGTCGCCAATACACTTCGCAGTTTCATGCCGAAGGCACGGGTAACCCCATCCTTGACCTGGGCAAGACCAAAGAGCAGCAGCGCGACTGCGCCGAGAAGGTTGACGATGACAATGGTGGATTGCATGCGACGTCTCCTCACACCCGCCGGCGGATGGTTGCGGCGAGGGCGATTTTTGTTGTCCGGCTAATAAGTATAGGAGCCTGAAAGCCTTCGGTACAGGCCGGGTTGCGACAGTTTTGAAGCAAAAACGGTCAATTTTTGTATTTGCACGAAAAAATGGCGTTAAAAAAGGCGCTTACGACCATGCGGTCTGGCGCAAAGCCTCGCCGGTGATCATCGCGGCGGACATTGCGACGTTGATGGAGCGCTGCCCCTCGACCATCGGGATGATGATTCGCTCCTGCGCCTTTTCATGCACGTGGTCCGGCACACCAGCACTTTCACGGCCGAAAAGCAGGATGTCGTCGTGGCGATAGGCGATTTTCGTATAGGGCAGGGCGGCCTTGGTGGAGGCGAGAACGAGGCGGCGGCCGGTGGTTGCGCGCCACTCCTCAAACCGGTCCCAGCTGACGTGGCGTGTCAGCGCCGCCGCTGCGATATAATCCATGCCTGCCCTTTTCAGGTTTCGGTCGGAAATATCGAAACCTGCCGGCTCGATGATATCGACGCCGAGGCCGAGACAGGCCGCCAGCCGCAGGATCGTGCCGGTATTGCCAGGAATATCCGGCTGGTAGAGGGCAATCCTGATTTCGGGTCTGATATCGCTCATGGTCTTCTCACCGCGTTTGGAATGCCGGAGCGCTTATCACGGGCGGCGGGTTTGTGACAGATGCAGCCCGAGAAGACCGTTTCGAAGAGTGCCGTATTCATTCGCGTGACACACAGTCGGGCTACCCATTAACCAACGTGTCGTCAGGCCGATCCGGCACATCCGGTTGCGTCGGATCGGCGTTGTTTCGATCCGGATTCCGCGCAGCAAAAACAGGAAGATATCATGTCCGAACGGGCGAATTTCGTCCATTTGACCGATCTGCATGTGGGCAATCCGCAGGTGCAGGACGATGATCTTTATTCCGACACCTCGGCCACGCTGGCCGATACTCTGGCGCAGATCAAGGCGCTCGGGCAGGCGCAGGACGCCACCGAGTAAGCTGTGCATCCAGGCATCACGACGGGCGGAGACCTTCGCGGGTCATCTCCGCCCGTTCGGCAGAATTGGTCGCAATCGAGAGCTTTTCTGACGCGTTCGGCATCTTTGCGGCTGGTCAACGATTAATTTTTGCGCTACAAGGCGACATCTTCAACACCAGCTAGGGAGGTTCTGATGCAAAATGACATTCGTATTCGCCTCCCGGCCCCAGTAGTGCTGCTGCTGGCCTAGGTGTTACCCCCGCGGTTCGACCGCGTTTCCCATAGTCTGATTCGTCATGTGGCTGTTGCGGCCATATCCAATACTTTTCTGTTCCGTCGTGAGCCATATTTGCGTTTGCTCACGTTTCACGATGGGGCGATTGCTTGCCGGAGCTTGGCCTATGTTTGGCTGGTTTGAAAAACGCCTTGATCCTTTTCCCTCTTCGGCGCCGTCTGTGCCGCCGAAGAAGCTTTTGCCGTTCGTGTGGCATTATGTGCAGCCCGCATGGCCGTGGCTCCTGCTGCTCGGCCTGATGTCCATGGGCATCGCCGTTGCGGAGGCCATGCTCTACAAATTCCTCGGCAGCGTCGTTGACTGGCTTTCCACGGCCAATCGCGAGACGTTTTTTGCCGATGAGGGCTGGCATCTGATGGTCATGGCTGGGCTGGTGCTCTTCCTGCTGCCACTGATGGGCGCTATCCACACCATGACGATGCACCAGACGCTTGCCGGCAATTTCGGCATGATCGCGCGCTGGAAGATGCATCGTTTCCTGCTGCGCCACTCCATGAACTTTTTTGCCAACGAATTTGCAGGCCGGGTTTCGACCAAGGTGATGCAGACGGCGCTGGCGATCCGCGAAGTGGCGCTGAAGGTGATCGACGTGTTCGTCTACGCTATCAGCTTCGTCGTCTCGATGCTGTTCATGGTTGCGGCCGCAGACTGGAGGCTGGTCATTCCGCTGCTGGTGTGGCTCGGCATCTATATGGGTATCCTCACCTATTTCGTGCCGAAGCTCGGCCGGCTCGCACAGGAGCAGGCCGATGCGCGCTCGATGATGACGGGGCGTATCGTCGACAGCTATACAAACATCTCGACGATCAAGCTGTTTTCGCATGCGGGCCGCGAGGAAAGATATGCGCGTGAGGGCATGAACGTGTTTCTCGGAACCGTTCACCGCCAGATGCGCAAGATTTCCGGCTTCAACATCCTGATCGACCTCAACAATGCGGTCGTGCTGTTTTCCACGGCCTCGCTCGGTCTTTATTTCTGGATGCAGGGTTCGGTCACGGCCGGCTCGGTTGCCATTGCCATAAGCCTTGCCATGCGCGTCAACGGCATGTCGCAATGGATCATGTGGGAAGTCACCTCGCTGTTCGAAAACATCGGCACCGTCTATGACGGCATGTCGATGATGACGAAGCCGCACGACATCGTCGATGCTCCGAAGGCGCCTCAGCTTGCGGCACCGCAGGGCGCGATCCGTTATGATAACGTCCGCTTCCACTACGGCAAGAACAAGGGCGTGATCGACGGGCTGACGCTGGATATCAAGCCTGGCGAGAAGGTCGGGTTGGTCGGGCGTTCCGGTGCGGGCAAGACGACGCTGATGAACCTGCTTCTGCGCTTCTACGATCTGGAAGCGGGCAAGATCACCATCGACGGACAGGACATCTCCAAGGTGTCGCAGGACAGCCTGCGCGAGTTGATTGGTGTGGTGACGCAGGATACTTCGCTGCTGCACCGTTCGATCCGCGACAACATCGCCTATGGCCATCCCGAGGCCACCGACGAGCAGGTGATCGCGGCGGCAAAGCGGGCGAATGCCTGGGACTTCGTGGAAACGCTTGTCGATATGCATGGCCGCCAGGGTCTCGATGCCCAGGTGGGCGAACGCGGTGTAAAGCTGTCCGGTGGCCAGCGTCAGCGTATCGCCATTGCCCGCGTGTTCCTCAAGAACGCGCCGATCCTGGTGCTTGATGAAGCGACCTCGGCGCTCGACTCGGAAGTCGAGGCGGCGATTCAGGAAAACCTGTTCTCGCTGATGGAAGGCAAGACGGTGATCGCGATCGCGCACCGCCTGTCGACGCTGACCGAAATGGACCGGCTCATCATCCTCGACAAGGGCCAGATCGTGGAATCGGGCAGCCATGCGGAACTGGCGGCGATGGGCGGTATCTATGCCGATCTATGGCGGCGCCAGTCCGGCGGCTTCATAGCCGACCACGAGGCGGAAGTGGCTGCCGAGTAAGGAGAGCTCGACGGGCGGGAAGCATGGTTTCCCGCCCTTTCGTTTGCGGTTCGCGTTTATCTATGTAGGCGAGTTAAACCTCTCCTCCGTCATACCGGCCTTGAGCCGGTTTCCAGTCACGGCGCGTCTGCGCCGTGACTGGAGTCTCCCGCGATCAAAGACTTGAATCGCGCTTTACCCCGGATCTAGTCCTTGGTGACGGAGTGAGGATGCTGCGAGTGCGCAAAATCCAGGTGGATCTATCCAGAGGCCGGTGGAACATTCTTCGCCCTTTTTCATTTCCCGAACGTTACCGAAATATAATCTCTTCCCGAACGCTCTGCGGCTGTTCCCGCTCCGGGAATCCGCCTATATCCGGATCATGGTCATTACCCGCATCTTCGAGTTTTTCGAGAACTGGATAAAGCCCTTCGCCCGAAAGGACGATTTGCGGCCGCCGGAAAAGACGTCCGGTTTCATCTGGTTCTATATCTCGCAGGCCAAGGCGCCGTTTCTTGCCATGCTGGTGCTGGGCGGGTTGACGGCTGCCATTGAGGCTGCGCTTTTCTGGTTCGTCGGGCGGCTGGTCGACATTCTCTCGACCGTCAAGCCGGAAGAGGGCTGGGCTGGACTGCTGGCAGCCCATGGCGGCGAACTCGTCGGCATGCTGGTGTTGATCGGCATCGTGCGTTTTATCGTCACCATGGTGACCGCGCTGGTGGACCAACAGATCATCACGCCCGGCTTTTACAATCTGGTGCGCTGGCAATCCTATATGCATGTGGCGCGGCAATCGCTGACTTTTTTCCAGAATGATTTTTCCGGCCGCATCGTTACCAAGGTCTGGTCGGGCGGGCAGGCGGCAGGCGATCTTGTCACCTCGCTGATGGAAAGCGTCTGGTTCGTCGGCATCTACTCCGTCTCGATGCTGCTGCTGATCGGCGGACTGGACTGGCGGCTTGCCGTCGTCGTCCTCGTCTGGGTGCTGATCTTTTCGCTGCTGGCGCGTTATTTCGTGCCGCGCATCCGCTCCCATTCGAAAGAAACGGCGGAGGCAGCCTCCATGCTTTCCGGCCGGATGGTGGATGCATACAGCAATATCCAGACGCTCAGGCTGTTCGGGCGCGACGATGCCAATGACCGCTACATGCGGCAGGGCTTCGATATCTTCCAGAACGCAACGATGACGTTCACGCGGTTCATCACCGGTGTGCGCGCCTCGATGGCGCTGCTGTCTGGTGTGATGATCACGTCGATGGCGGCGCTGTGTATCGACCTTTGGCTGTCCGGCAAGATCAGTTCCGGCGCTGTCGCCTTCACGCTGGCACTGGTTCTGCGCCTCAACTTCCTGCTCGGGCGATTGATGACGCAGTTCAACGGCATCATGCGCAATTTCGGCACGGTGCAGAATGCGGCGGAACTGATTTCGCAGCCGATCGGCCTTGTGGACGCGCCGGATGCGACAGTGCTGGACGTGAAAAGTCCAAGTATCCGCTTCGAAAACGTCAGCTTCCATTATGGGCGGGCGAACGGGGTCATCGACAATCTTAATCTCGATATCAAGGCGGGGGAGAAGGTCGGCATCGTCGGACGCTCCGGCGCGGGCAAATCCACCCTCGTCAATCTGCTGCTGCGGTTTTACGATGTCGAGAAAGGCCGCATCCTCATTGATGGGCAGGATATAGCCAAGGTCACCCAGGAATCACTGCGCGCCCATATCGGCATGGTCACGCAGGATACATCGCTGCTGCACCGTTCTATCAGAGACAACATCATGTTCGGGCGCACGGATGCCACCGAAGCGCAATTGCTGGAGGCGACGCGCCGGGCCAAGGCGGATGAGTTCATTGCACGGCTGGAAGACCAGCGCGGCCGCACGGGTTTCGACGCGCATGTCGGCGAACGCGGCGTGAAGTTGTCCGGAGGCCAGCGCCAGCGCATCGCCATTGCCCGCGTGATGCTGAAGGATGCGCCGATCCTCGTCCTCGACGAGGCGACGTCTGCGCTTGATTCGGAAGTAGAAGCGGCGATCCAGAGCAATCTGGATGAGTTGATGCAGGGCAAGACAGTGCTGGCCATCGCCCACCGTCTGTCAACAATTGCTGCTCTCGACCGGCTGATCGTCATGGATCAGGGCCGTATCGTCGAGCAGGGCAGCCATTCAGATCTCGTCTCGCAGGGCAGACTTTATTCGGAACTCTGGGCGCGACAGTCGGGCGGCTTCCTTGCTGTGGACGAGGCGGCCCAATAGGGTCTTTCGGCAGCTATTTCCCGATCATGAAATCCGCCATCAGGCCGAAATGATTGGAACCGAGGCTGTCGGGGAGACGGGTGGTTTTCAAGAGCGTGGCCGGTTCGCGGGCGAAGATATGGTCGATGGCGATGCCGAAGCGACCTGCCTTCGTCGGCCATGTGGCGGGTTCCCATGGCGCTTTCTTCAGGTCGTTGGCGGCGAGGAAGTCGCGCATGTCGGGAGCGATGCTGGCCGAATTGAAATCTCCGGCCAGAATGAGCGGCCCGGTAACGCGAAAGAGAATTTCGCTGACTTCGTCCAGCTCGTCCCGGTGATAGTCGTCGAAATAGGGTTTGGTGATGTGACCTGCGGCGAGCGTCAGCTTCGTGCCGTCGAACTCGATGCTGGCGATGGCGAAACGGTCGCGGCGCAGGTCGCTGAGGCTATGGAAACGGCCCTCCAGCAGCGGCCGCTTCGACAGGATCAAAAGATCACAGGTCGGTGTTCCCGCATAGCAGCCAAGCCTGTGGGGGTAGGTTTGCTGCAGACGCGGCAGAACCGATTCCAGCGCAGCCGCCTCGAACAGATAGACAGCATCCGCGTCTGATTCGAGAATCCTGTCGGCAATCGCATCCGCATTGGCGGCGTTATCCATCAATACGTTGAAGGACAACAGCCGGAAGGGTCTGGCGCCAGGTGCCGCATTGGCGCTTGTCGAGAATTCCATGAGCATGGCGACGGCGTGGATGGCGAGTGCAAGCGACCAGATGATGAGGAAAGCGGAAATCGCGTCACGCGTCAGCCAAAATACCAGGCATGACAGCAGGATACAGACGAAGGCGATGTGAAGCTGGAAACTGGTGACGAAGGCTAAAAGCCAGAAATCCGTCACATAACGCAGGCTGGCGATGAAAAGTACGGCAGCCACGACCGTGGAGACCATGCACGAGAGCTTCGCCGTCATCCGAATCCCTGCTTTCCAAGCTCTCCCTTGATGTCTCGTAACATGCCGCAAGGGTGGGCACAATGTTGCCCGCTTGCCGGGGCTCAGGAAAAAATGAGAAACAAATCCGCCCCTTCTGGCAGAATTACGGCAGCTTTGTGTGCTTTGCTCTTGCCAAGTCAGTCAATATTTTGCGATCAAACAGAATGACGCGGTTTCTCAAACGCCGCGAGGATGACCGAGACGGTGGGACGGAGATTGTCTTGGATCAAATCATAGCGGGAGGACTCATGCGATTTACGGCAAAAACAGCGCAGAGGATGGTGTAGCGGTGAGCGAGCACGTAACCAATCACGACGCCTCGGGTGAACCGACCCGTCGCGATTTTCTTTATCTAGTAACCGGAATGACGGGCGCCGTTGGTGCCGCCGCAGTGGCATGGCCCTTTATCGACCAGATGCGTCCAGACGCATCGACGCTGGCGCTTGCCTCCATCGAGGTGAACGTCGCGGCGGTCGAGCCGGGCATGTCGCTGACCGTGAAGTGGCGCGGCAAGCCGATTTTCATCCGTAACCGCACGGAAAAGGAAATCGGCGAAGCCAATGCGGTCGCTCTTGCCGATCTCAAGGATCCGGTGGCGCGCAACGCCAACATTGCCCCCGACGCGCAGGCGACGGACATTGACCGTTCCGCCGGTCAGGGCAAAGAAAACTGGATCGTCATGATCGGTTCCTGCACCCATCTCGGTTGCGTTCCGCTCGGCCAGGCCGGCGATTTCGGCGGTTGGTTCTGTCCCTGCCATGGCTCGCATTACGATACGGCGGGCCGCATACGTAAGGGTCCGGCGCCGCAGAACCTCGCCATCCCGACATTTGCATTCACATCCGATACTGTGATCAAGATCGGATAAGGGGACAGATATTTATGAGTGGTCATTCCAGTTATCAGCCGTCCACCGGCATCGAGAGGTGGATCGATTCGCGGCTTCCCTTGCCGCGCATGATCTATGACAGCTTCGTTGCCTATCCTGTCCCGCGTAATCTGAACTACGCCTACACATTTGGCGCGATGCTGGCTGTCATGCTGATCGTGCAGATCCTCACCGGCGTCGTGCTTGCCATGCATTACGCCGCTGAAACGACGGTTGCCTTCAATTCCGTCGAAAAGATCATGCGCGACGTCAACCACGGCTGGCTGTTGCGCTACATGCACGCCAACGGTGCATCGTTCTTCTTCATCGCGGTTTACCTGCACATCGCCCGTGGACTTTATTACGGCTCCTACAAGGCGCCACGCGAAATCCTCTGGATTCTCGGCTGTGTGATCTATCTCTTGATGATGGCGACGGGCTTCATGGGCTACGTGCTTCCCTGGGGTCAGATGTCCTTCTGGGGTGCAACTGTTATCACCGGCTTCTTCACGGCTTTCCCGGGCATAGGTGAGTGGATCCAGCAGTTCCTGCTCGGCGGCTTTGCGGTGGACAATCCGACGCTCAACCGCTTCTTCGCGCTCCACTACCTGCTTCCGTTCATGATTGCGGGTGTCGTCATCCTGCATATCTGGGCGCTGCATGTGACCGGCCAGACCAATCCGACCGGTGTGGAAGTGAAGAGCAAGACCGATACGGTGCCCTTCACGCCCTATGCGACGCTGAAGGATGCGCTCGGTGTTTCGGTGTTCCTCATCGCTTATGCGTGGTTCGTCTTCTACATGCCGAACTTCCTCGGCCACCCTGATAACTACATCATGGCGGATCCTTTGAAGACACCGGCGCATATCGTGCCCGAATGGTATTACCTGCCGTTCTACGCGATGCTGCGCGCTGTCACCGTCAACATCGGGCCGATCGATTCCAAGCTCGGTGGCGTTCTCGTCATGTTCGGCGCGATCATCGTGCTGTTCTTCCTGCCCTGGCTCGATACGTCGAAGGTTCGCTCCGCCGTCTATCGTCCCTGGTACAAGCTGTTCTTCTGGCTGTTCGTGGTCAACGCCATCATACTTGGTTGGCTGGGTTCGCGCCCTGCGGAAGGTAGCGGCCTGCTCGGCCTGCTCTTCGGAGGCGATATCAAAGGCAACTACGTCGGCTTTTCGCAGCTTGGTACGTTCTATTACTTCGGTTTCTTCCTCGTCATCATGCCGATCCTCGGTCTGGTCGAAACGCCGCGGCGTATTCCGAATTCGATTACCGAGGCCGTTCTGGAAAAGAACGCCGCCAAGAAGACTGCCGCGCCAGCGGCCGCCCAAGTCTGAGCGCGAAGGAAGGATGACGACAATGAAGAAGCTTGTAACGAGCATCGCGCTTATCGCTGCCATCGGCTGTTCCGCCGCCGCTTTTGCGGCGGAGGAGAGCCACGATCTCGCCACCAAGACCGAGCATGCGATCGCCGGCGGTCACTTCCCGGTCATCAAGCCCGAGGAGCAGAGCTGGTCTTTTGCCGGACCTTTCGGCAAATACGACAAGGGCCAGCTGCAGCGCGGCCTGAAGGTCTACAAGGAAGTCTGCTCTGCCTGCCATTCGATGAGCCTCGTTTCCTTCCGCACGCTGGGCGATCTCGGTTATTCGGAAGAGCAGGTGAAGGCCTTTGCTGCGGAATATGAAGTGCAGGACGGGCCGAACGCCGACGGCGAAATGTATAATCGCAAGGCTGTGCCTTCCGACCATTTCCCCTCGCCATTCCCGAACCACGAAGCGGCTGCTGCTGCCAATGGCGGAGCTGCACCACCGGACATGTCGCTGCTTGCCAAGGCGCGCGGCGTGGAGCGTGGCTTTCCGCAGTTCGTCATCGACATGATTCCGATCATCGGCGGTTATCAGGAAGGCGGCCCGGACTACATCCATGCGCTGCTGACCGGATACCAGGACGCGCCTGCCGGCGTTGAAGTGTCGGAAGGCACGCATTTCAACCCGTATTTCGCCAGTGCCGTGGCGCTGAAGATGGCGCCGCCGATCAGCGCCGATCAGGTGACTTACGACGACGGTGCGCCGCAGACGGTGGATCAATATTCCAAGGACGTGTCCGCTTTCCTGATGTGGGCCGCAGAACCGCATCTGGAAGCACGCAAGCGCACCGGCTTCATGGTCATGGTGTTCCTGTTCATCTTCACGGCGCTGATCTATCTCACCAAGAAATCGGTCTACGCCAACAAGGAACATTGAGCGGCTTCAAATGCCTGCAATCATTGGCCCCCATGGTCCTGCCCTGGGGGCCTTTTCATGTGTCGAAGGAGGATGAGAAATGGCGAAAGTCCGGAGCGGTGGCTGCCTGTGCGGTTCCGTCCGTTTCGAGGCCACGGGTGAACCCGGCAATCCGCACAGCTGCTCCTGCGATATCTGCCAGCGGCATTCCGGCGCTTCCAGCCTTGCCTGGGTGGAGTTTGCGAGCGATGCAGTGGTCTGGACGGGAGAGGGCGGTGCGCCCATGGTTTTCCGGTCTTCAGATTATTCCAGCCGTGCGTTTTGCGCAGTCTGCGGCAGCACGCTTGGCGCCATCGACGATGTACCGACTGTCGCCCTCGTTTCCGGCTCTTTTGACGACAGAAATGACGAGGCGCTAAGGCCTCTGTCGCATTCCTTCGCGGATGTATGCCCAGTCTGGGCGCGGATCGAGGGAATGTCGGGGCAGGAATGAGCGGCGGTCCTTTTTAGTTGGTCCGCAGCCACCAAGTTGATAGGGTGGCCCGAACCTTCTGATCCATTTCCCAATCTAACTGGAAATACCATGACCGTTATCGCTTCGGAGCTTTCCGCTGCCATCCGCTCCATTCCCGACTATCCGAAGCCGGGCATCATCTTCAGGGACATCACGACTCTGCTTGGCAATCCGCGCGCTTTCCGCCGTGCCGTGGACGAGCTTGTGCAGCCCTATGCGGGGACGAAGATCGACAAGATCGCCGGCATGGAAGCGCGTGGCTTCATTCTGGGCGGAGCGGTGGCGCACCAGCTTTCCGCCGGTTTCGTGCCTATCCGCAAGAAAGGCAAGTTGCCGCACACCACCGTGCGCGTGGCCTACAGCCTTGAATACGGCGTTGACGAGATGGAAATGCATGTGGACGCCGTGCAGCCGGGCGAAAAGGTCATTCTGGTCGACGACCTGATCGCGACCGGCGGCACCGCCGAAGGCGCGGTCAAGCTCTTGCGGCAGATGGGCGCGGAAATCGTTTCGGCCTGCTTCGTCATCGATCTGCCCGATCTCGGCGGCCGCAGGAAGCTGGAAGCCCTCGGTGTGGAAGTGCGGACACTGGTGGAGTTTTCGGGGCATTGAGGCCGGTTTCCGGCTAGGAATGTTGCGACAGGCCGGTGTTTTGTCCGGTCTTTCGTAGTGCGATCCATGTCCAGTGGACGCCCATGGCGCGATTACTCGCCTGAATGGAAGCAACTTCTACCTGTCGTATCAACGTGAACCCCAGACGGGCTGCATTGCCCGTCGTTTCCGCTGGTGAAATGGGAAAAGCACGGCGGCCTTCGGGTGCAGGGCCGTGACGCAGGGACATGATCAGCAATCCGCCCTCTGCCGTCATCTCCGAGAGGCTTTCCATGGCGGTCTGCCGTACCTCGTCATCGATATGGTGCCAGACGCCGCACAGCGTAACCAGATCGAACGGGTCGTGGCGGCGCGCTTTCATCAGATCGGGCAAACAGTCGTCAAGCCAGGTTATCTTGTGCGAGAGGTGCAATCTCTTTCCGGGTTCACGCAGTTCCTTGACCGGCTCTATCGCCAGAACATCATGGCCGCATTCAGCAAACCACGCGGCATCGCGACCGGTGCCGCTGCCAATATCCGCGACGCGGGCCGGTGAGACCGGCAACAGATCGATGACCGGTGCGTAGATTTCCCGGCAATCCAGTCCATCGAACCTGGCAATCAGGTCCGGCGTTGCCGCTTCAGCATAACCCTGTAGGATATCGTTCATTCTTGCCTTCCCGCCGCGACGCCGATTCCGAGGGTATCGCGCGCGGGCTATCTCGGCCAGCCGCTATTCGAACTCCAGAACCCCGCTCTGGAAGGTCATCACGGTTTCTCCGGACTGGTTCACGCCCTCGTTGAAGGTGGTGTTCAGCCAAACCCCGGCTCTTGATTCCAGCGGTCGGGCATCGAGCAAGGTGACGAAATAGGTCACGTCGTCTCCGGCGAAAACCGGCTTTTTCCATTTGAGTTCACGAAAGCCGGGGGAGGGGCCGAGTTTCGGCGGCTCAAGGCCAAGTTGTTTCAGCCTCTTCACTTCCTTGCCCCAATGGGAAAGGAAACATTTCATCCAGCCAGCTCCGGTGTGCCAACCGGAAGCGCAGAGCGCGCCGAAGACGCTGTTTTTCGCCGCTTCGGCATCGAGATGAAAGGGCTGCGGATCGAAATCGCGGGCGAAACGGACAATGTCTTCGGCGGAAAAATGCAATGTGTCGAGGGTGACCCGTTCGCCGATCGGGGAAAGTTCTGCCAGTCTCATGCCGCAAGGCCTCCGTCCGCACGCATCAGAAACATCACGGTGTTTTCGCCGTGCGATACCAGAACGCCGCGCTGGTTATAAAGCTCATGGCGAAACTTCACGAGGCCGATGCCGGGGCGTGAGCTGGAGGTGCGCTGTTCCAGAACAATGGATTTTCCCGAAAGCGTATCGCCAGCCAGAACCGGCTTTTTCCAGTCGACATAATCGATGCCGGGGCTGCCTTGCGATGTCGAATCGCTGATATAGCTCTCCGCCATCATTCGCATCAGCAGGGCGCAGGTGTGCCAGCCGGATGCCGCCAGCCCGCCGAGAATGCTCTGGCGGCCAGCCTCTTCGGATAGATGCATGGGCTGGGGGTCGAACTCGCTGGCGAATTCGATGATTTGTGCTGCAGAAATCGATTGCGGTCCCAGGGGAAATTCCCGTCCAACGGAAAAATCCTCATAGGCATATGTCGCGACCGGCGCCATGGCTTCCTCCCTTGCCTAGTCGATGTCACCGGCATCTAAAATGATTTTTCCCTTTACGTAAAGGTCAAATCGAGAGTGCGTTTGCGGCATAGGGAGATGCTGTTGAGAGAGCGAGTGCGGCATGCTGCCTTCTCCCAGTGGAGGAGAAGGTCGCGATAGCGGAATGAGGGGCAAGGGTCGTGAGATTCGCCAGCCTTGCCTCCTCATCCGATCCTCCGGGCTATCTTCCCCCGCCGGGAGAAGAAACAAGCCACAGGTCTGTGTCACTTCGGTCAGCGCGTCAAAAGACGCGATGTGACCGCCGCCGCGCTCAAGACCAGATCAGGTATTAAAGCGGAAGTGGATGACGTCGCCGTCCTGGACGACATATTCCTTGCCTTCGTCGCGTCCCTTGCCGGCTTCCTTGGCACCAACTTCGCCCTTGTAGGCGATGTAGTCGTCATAGGCGATGGTAAAGGCGCGGATGAAGCCACGTTCGAAATCGGTATGGATGACGCCGGCGGCAGCGGGCGCTTTGGTGCCGCGCACGATCGTCCAGGCGCGCGTTTCCTTCGGGCCGACGGTGAAATAGGTGATGAGGTCGAGCAGGTGATAGCCGGCGCGGATCAACCGGTCGAGACCGGCTTCGGTGAGCCCGAGGGCCGAGAGGAATTCTTCGGCTTCATCGGCCGGAAGCTGCGCGACTTCGGCCTCGATCGCCGCCGAGATGATCACGCATTCGGCGCCCTGTTGCTTTGCCATCTCCGCGACAGCCGCGGTGTGCTCGTTGCCGGTGGATGCCTCGGCTTCCGAGACGTTGCAGACATAAAGCACCGGGTGCGACGTCAGGAGATTGAGGCCCTTGAGGATTTCGATTTCCTCGTCCGCCAGTGTCTTCAAAAGCAGACGTGCCGGTTTTCCGTCGTTTAGCAGAGCAATTACGGCTTCCATCACCGGCAGTTGGGCCAATGATTCCTTGTCCTTGCTGGTGGCGCGCTTGCGCGTCTGCTCGACACGGCGTTCCAGGCTTTCGAGGTCGGCGAGCATCAGTTCCGTCTCGATCGTGTCGGCATCGCCAACCGGATTGATGCGGCCTTCCACATGGGTGATGTCGTCGTCCTCGAAGCAGCGCAGTACATGCACGACGGCATCGACTTCGCGGATATTGGCGAGGAACTTGTTGCCGAGACCTTCACCCTTCGATGCGCCGCGCACCAGGCCGGCAATGTCCACGAAGGAAATGCGGGTCGGAATGATTTCCTTCGATCCGGCAATGGCCGCAAGCTGCTGCATGCGGGGGTCCGGCACGGCAACTTCGCCAGTGTTGGGCTCGATGGTGCAGAAGGGATAGTTGGCGGCCTGCGCGGCCGCCGTTTTCGTCAGCGCGTTGAAGAGGGTGGACTTGCCGACATTCGGCAGCCCGACGATACCGCATTTGAAGCCCATGGCTTGAAACCTGTCCGTTTGAAAGAATTCGTTGAGGAGCCTTTTGCGGAAAGGGCAGGGCAAGGTCAAGCCCGGGGGCCGATTTGGGCGGGCAAAGCCCCGCGAATGGCGCGGAATTCTGCGCAAGTTTGAGGCCGGGGTTGTCGATGCTGCGGTTGCGGCGCAATATGCGCCGGTCGAGCAACCGATCTTTCGTCATCAACGGGGATTTTCCCCATGGGCTACAATTGAGTGACAATCACGGGCGACAATGATGAGTGACAGTCCTGTTGATCTCAAACCGAAACCGAAAGTCAAACCGAAGCTGGAGCGGCCTAAGCTCTACAAGGTCATTCTGCTGAATGACGACTATACGCCGCGCGACTTCGTCACCCTGGTGTTGAAGGTCGTCTTCCACATGGGCGAGGACACCGGCCACCGGGTGATGATGACGGCGCATCGCTTCGGGAGCGCGGTCGTCGTTGTCTGCGAGCGCGACATTGCCGAGACCAAGGCCAAGGAGGCGAACGATCTTGGCAAGGAGGCCGGGTTTCCGCTGATGTTCACCACCGAGCCGGAGGAGTGACGGCTTTATGCTCAATCCCGCCGGATCTGAAAACCCGTCTTGTTCTGAATGAAACCGCAGCTTTCGTAGAAGGCATGTACCTCAGGACGCTGCCGGCCGGTCAGCAGCATCACCTTGTAGCAATTTGCGGCAAAGGCGGTCTCGATGGCGTGGCGCACGACTGCGCGGCCATATCCCCGGCCGCGACGGCTTTCCAGCGTCACCACATTTTCGATGAAGGCATAGGGACGGGTAGCGCGCGTCAGGTTCGGGATGACGAGAAGCGTGGCGGTTGCAACGGGTTCCTGCTCTTCCATGGCAAAGAACACGGTGAGGCCGGGTTGGCCGAGCATGGCGGCGAAAACCGTGCTTGCCTCTTGCGCCGTCAGTTGCGGGTCGGAAGGGTTCAGCGCCTGGTAAAGTTCGAGCAGTTTCGGCAGATCGTCCGGGCCAGCTTCGCGAAGGCTCATGGTCTCTGAAGACATCTGCGCTCAATCCTTCTTGCCGAACATCCGCTTCAGCATCTCTGCCATCGGCCCGGTTTCCGGCAGTTTTTTCGGTTGGGCGTTGTTGCGCGCCTGATGGATGTGGGATTGCGCGGCGGGCTTGGCCGCCTTGGCCGGTTTTTCCGTTTCCGGCTTGCTGCCGGTGGCAAGCGCCAGCTTGTTCATCAGCTGCGAATCCTCTGATTTCACCAGCATGGCGGCATTGTCGGCAATGGCGTCCAGCAGCGGATCGAGCCAGACCCGGTCGGTCTTGGCGAAATCACCGAGAACGTGGCCATGCACCCGCTCCTTGTCGCCGGGATGGCCGATGCCGAGACGCAGGCGGCGGTATTCCTTGCCGCAATGGGCGTCGATCGATTTCAGGCCATTATGGCCGCCATGGCCGCCGCCGGTCTTGATGCGCGCGCGGCCTGCAAGCAAATCGAGTTCATCATGGATGACGATAATGTCTGCCGGTGCAAGCTTGAAGAAACGCATGGCCTCGCCGACGGATTCACCCGACAGGTTCATGTAGGTGAGGGGCTTCATCAGCAGAACTTTCTCACCGCCTATTTCGCCTTCGGAAATCTCCGCCTTGAATTTCCGCGCCCAGGGCGAGAAGGAAGGCAGGCGCTGCAGCGCATCCACGGCCATGAAGCCGATGTTGTGACGGTTTCCCGCATATTGGGCGCCGGGGTTACCAAGGCCTGCGATGATCTTCATGGGGCATGTCCGCTTTTTTGCCTGACGATGCTGTTGTCACCACCCCGAAATGTTCCGGCTGTCAATCTTTTTATGGATTTTTTGGATGTGGCGAGCGGGCGCTCAAGGGCTGACGAGTTTGTAGCGGTCGAATATGCTCTGTTGCGTTCCATCGGCGATCAGTCTGTCCAGGCGCGCCTGCAATTTTGCAATGACCTCGTCTGGAACGCTTTTGTTGCATGCAAGACCCAGCTGTTGCCGCGCCAGCGTTATCACTTCCCTGAACGTGCCTGGGGGTTGGCTTTTGAAAGTGCTTTCCGACATGGGCATCAGGTCGATGCGGCCTGCGTTCAGCTTGTGAAGCGTGATCTGGAAATCAGCACCGACATCCACATGCTCGAAACCGAGGTTGCCAAGAAGGACCTCGGTGTAGTCGCCACGCTGGGTGCCGACCCGGTATTTCCTCGCGTCTTCCAGACTGGAGACGTTGATATCCGCATTCTGGCGCGCCACGAGGATGTTGCGGTCGCTATGGATCGGCGAGACCCATTTGAATAGTTTTTCCCGTTCGGACGTTCTCGCCGTGGCAAAGACGCAATGCATGGCCTTCGTTGTGGCCAATGCGATTGCCCGCGCCCAGGGCATGACGGCAACCTCGTAATCGGTGCCGGTATCCTCAAGTACGATCCTGAGCTGGTCGATATAAACGCCCGCCACGCTGCCGTCGTCGTTTTGCAGATTATAAGGCGGGTAAACCTCGGTGGTCAGGAAAAGCTTGGCTGCGCTGGCCGGGCCGGCAAGAGCAAGAAAGATCAGACAAAAGCGGATCAATCCCATGGCTGCTCCCACCCGTTTACGCCTGTCGCGCCGCGGCGCGGTCTGCGCCGTTATCCGCATTCAATGCAGCTATCAGCCGTTCGATGGGCTGCGGTCGCGCAAAATAATAGCCCTGTCCGTAATCCGCGCCTATCACTGTCAGAAGCTCCTTCTGCTCTTCCGTCTCGACGCCTTCGGCGATGACGGAGCAATTCATCTTGTGTGAGATTGCGGCGATACCCTCGACCAGCATGCGGCTGCGCTGCCTTATCTCCACCGTGTCGTCGCAGATCGAGCGCGTGAAGGACTGATCGATCTTGACGATGTCGACCGGAAAGCGGCTGAGATAGCTCAGCGACGAATAACCCGTGCCGAAATCGTCCAGCGCGATGCGGCAGCCCAGCTGGTGAATGGCATTGAGGATCGCCCGGATTTGCGGATCGTCCTTCATGATGACCGCCTCGGTTATCTCAATAATCAGCCGTTTGGGAAGAATGCCGTAGCGGTGAAGGACGCCGGCGATACGGGTCGGCAATCCCGGTTCGAACTGCAGCGGCGAAAAATTCACCGCCACATAGGATTGCTCCATGCCGGGCAGGTGCGACAGTCTGGCCAGATTGGCGATTGACTGGTCGAGGATGACATTGCCGATGCGATGGATGGTGCCGTTTTCTTCCGCAAGGCTGATGATCGTGGCGGGAGAAAGCAATCCCTTTTCCGGATGGTTGAGACGCAACAGCGCCTCGAAACCCGCCGTCTGGCCCGTTGCAAGATCTTGAATCGGCTGGAAATAAGCCTCGAACCAATTGTCGGAAAGCGCCTGCGCGATATCCCGTTCCAGTTCCGCATGTTCGCGCGCCCGGTCCATGATCGAGCTGTCGAAGATCTGCGAGCCGTTCTTGCCCGTTCTCTTGCGGGTATACATGGCCATGTCGGCATTCTGCAAAAGTTCGGACGCGCTTGCGGCATGCAGCGGGTAGATCGCCATGCCGATGCTGGCGCTGAGACGGATGCTGTTGCCTTCGATCTCGAAGGGCGTGTCCAGCATGGTGCAAATCCGCTCGCAGAACAGCTGGGCGCGCTCCTCCACCTTGTCGCCGGCAAGCAGGATGGCGAATTCGTCGCCGCCCAGACGCGATGCGCTGTCCAGCGGTGTCAGCAGTGGTTCGATTTTCAGCGTGAATTCCCGCAGAACCGCATCGCCCGCCGCATGGCCGAGATTGTCGTTGATGGCCTTGAACCGGTCGAGGTCTATGAAAAGGCATGCCAGTTCGCTGCCGTTCCTGTCTGCGTCACGGATCTGCACGTCGAGAATGGCCTCGAAACCCTGGCGATTGAAGAGGCCGGTCAAATGGTCGGAAATAGCCTGCTGGCGGTTGCGCTTTTCCGACTGGCGCAACTCCGTCACGTCAGTCATGACGCAGAGATATGTGCCCTGATGTGCGTTGCCGGAATTAAGGGCTTTTTCAAGGATGAGGGCGTCCATAACGCTGCCATCCATGCAATGAAAACGCACCGTGATACCCGCATGTGCGGCGTCGGGCGAATGTTGCGCCGCCTTGCGCTGCAGGAAAAGGGACCGGTCATCCGGGTGGATGAGGTCGGCGAAATTCAGGCCGAGTATTCTGGCCCGATCATAACCGGTCGCCTGCACCCAATAGTCGCTGACCGCGGCAATCCGGTCGTATCTGTCAAGCGAGAACAGCATGGCGGGTGTGCGATTGTAGATTTCCGTCTTCCGCTCATGGGCATGCTTGATTTCCAGCTCTTCCTTTTCAAGCTGGGTCTGCATTTCGTTGAAGCTTTTTGCCAGCCTGCCGATCTCGTCCTTCGAGCGCCAGTCGACATGGTGGCGGGAGCCGACGCGGCGTGTCGCTTCTATCGCTGCCGCCAGCCGCATCAGCGGGCGGATGACCATGAAGCGGTTGCCGGCGATGGCCGCAAGAACGGTGGTGAGAATGGCGAGAATGAAAATTGTGATGAACGCCAGTTCGGTGCGGCTGAGAGAGGTCAGAAGACCGATATCGTCGTAATAGACTGTCAGTTGCCCGACGGTGACGACACCGTTTGTGGTTTTGTAGGTCACTTCGCGGGTCGTGGAGGCTGCATCCTGAATGATGTCGCTGCCGGCCGTCTGGATGATGTCTAGCTGGCCAGAGGTATCCTTGACCTCTACCATGCGGATTACGGGGTCGGAGACGAGGGTGCCGGTAATCTGATTTATGGTGTCGTCGTCGAGATCCCATAGCGGGCGGGCAAGCGCCTGCGCATTGGTTGACAGCAGGATCTCAAGGTGATTGCGCTGGCTACGGATAGCCTCGTGATAGGAGAGGGTCAGCAAAAGGGTGAAAAGCGGGGCGACCACTGTGAGAAGTGCACCGGAAACAATCGCGATAAAGCGACTTTCGACGGAATGAGCCATGTTCTATTGCAGTACCCTCTACCCCAGATAACTGCGCCCCGTTTCCGCCCCGTCCGGAGAGACATCCTTGAGGTTTTCGGCAACGGCCTTGTATCCTCACTGTATTTCTTCAACCCGTCCGGTGTTTTCACGATAACGCAATGGGCATCGTTTCATGGAATTGTTAATTCACGCTGAAACGGGACCGGCATCCTGCACGCGGCGAGAGGTTTTTGCTTTTAAAGTTCATAAAAACTAAAAGGCCCGTTCCGAAAAACGGAACGGGCCTTTTAGCTCAAATCTGTCTGGCCTTATGGCCGCAGATTATTATTCAGAAGCTTCGCCGGCTTCTTCTTCTTCTTCAGCAACGCCGCCAGCCGGAGCAACGATCGTTGCGATCGTGAAGTCACGGTCGGCGATTACAGGCGAGATGTTCTTCGGCAGCTTCACATTCGAAATGTGAACGCTGTCGCCGATCTTTAGACCGGAGAGATCAACCGTGATGAATTCCGGAATGTCGTTGGCCGGGCAGTGGAATTCCACCGTGTGGCGAACGATGTTCAGAACGCCGCCGATCTTGATTTCCGACTTTTCTTCGTTTTCGAAGTGAACCGGAACTTCAACGTTGACGAGCGTGTTGCCCGAAACGCGCAGGAAGTCGACGTGCATGGTGAAGTCGCGGACCGGATCAAGCTGGTAGTCCTTCGGCAGGACCTTGATCTTCTTGCCGTCGACGTCGATTACCGCCACAGTCGTCATGAAGCCGCCAGCGTGGATACGCTTGGTTACTTCGTTGGTCGACAGAGCGATGGAAATGGGGGCCTGCTTGTCACCATAGATGACAGCGGGAATCAAACCGTTGCGGCGAAGTTCACGAGAGGACCCCTTACCAACTCGTTCGCGCGCCTCGGCCTTGAGCTCATACGATTCTTTGCTCATGGCAATTCCTTTCGAGGTTATATGGAGAGTTCATGCCCGCAGGCGCTGAACTGGAGAGGCTAAAAGCCATCTCGCCCGCGTTGCCTCCAAGGGTGTCTACACGGGTGCGGGCGCTATAATACAAACGGAAGACAAAGACAAGAGCGGCCGTTTTCCACGGATGCTATGCTGTGATTTTATTAGACTTGTCTAATTCACTCGTGCATTGCAACTTTTAATATATGCTTATCCATTCATATAAACCGGCTGCAAACTTGGCAAGTGATAAGGCTGCCTGGAATTCCAATTGCGTAGATGACAATGCTTAAAGTTCTCCAGTGCCTTACCGTCGATCATGACTTCCGATACACCACAGCAGCGGTCCTCGTCTGCATGCTGGGAAGCTTCGTCACGATGCGTCTTTTCTCGAGGGCGCGTCAGGCGAGGGGTTGGCAAAAGGTCAACTGGCTGTTTCTGGCTGGTGTCAATGGTGGGTCGGCGATATGGACCACCCATTTCGTGGCGATGCTGGGTTATGTCGCTGCCGGGGAGGTGGGGTACGATCCCTATCTGACCGGGCTTTCGCTTCTCATCGCCATTGCCACAACGACAACCGGCTTTGCCATTTCCGCCTATGGCGGACGCACAGCGCTGGTGGAAGCGGGTGGTGCGACAGTCGGTCTCGGTATTGCGGCCATGCATTATACCGGCATGGCTGCCTATCAGATCCAGGGTATGATTTTCTGGAACCAGACCTACGTCATCGCTTCGCTGGTGCTCGGGGCTGTATTCGGCGCGCTCGCGGTCAATCGCATCGCGCGCCCAGTCAACCGGTTTTGCCAATATAGCTCTGTTGCGTTCCTCATCCTGGCCATCGCCTCCATGCATTACACCGGCATGGCCTCGATGTTGTTCGAGTTCGATCCGCGCATCGTCATTTCGGAAAGTCTGCTGCCGCCCGCCATCATGGGTGGGGGCGCCATCGCCGTGACGCTTCTCCTGCTGGCGCTCGGGCTTTCCACCTATGTCATCGACGCCCAGTCCACCCAGCAGGCGGTCGCCCGCTATCGTCATCTTTCGTTGCACGATCCGCTGACGGGCATTCCGAACCGCGCGGCATTTATCGAACATCTCAACCGCCGCACGCGCCATCTCTCCATGGGCGCACACACGGCGCTTTTGTCCATCGATCTCAACCGCTTCAAGGAAATCAACGACGTTCACGGCCATGCGGCGGGCGATGCCGTGCTGCGCGCCATTGCCGACCGCGCAAGTTCCGTTCTGAAAGCCGGGGAGTTTCTGGCGCGTATGGGCGGGGATGAATTCGTGGCGATGACCCATTCCTATTACACCCGCGCCGATGGTGCGGAATTCGCCCAGCGGCTGATCGAGCAGATCAGCAGGCCGGTCGAATGGAACGGGCAGACATTTTCGGTCGGCGCGAGTGTGGGCATATCGGTGCGCAATACCGGCGCCATCGACGCCGACACGCTGATGGCGCAGGCCGATGTCGCCATGTATAGGGCAAAAGGCGGGAATTCCGACACGATCTGCTTTTACGACAAATCCATGGATGAAGCCGCACGCGAACGCAACGCGCTTGCCGTGGCCATGCGCAGCGGTCTCGCCAACAGCGAGTTCGAGCTTTATTACCAGCAGCAGAATGATACCAAGAGCGGCAGCATCGTCGGTTTCGAGGCACTGTTGCGCTGGAAACATCCGGAACGCGGTATGATCTCGCCCGTCGAATTCATTCCGATCGCGGAGCAGACCGGCTTTATCGTCGAATTGGGCGAATGGGTTCTGCGCGAAGCCTGCGCGCAGGCGGCTCTCTGGAAAAAATCGCTTTCCATCGCCGTCAATGTCGCCCCGCAGCAGCTTGCGGACAATGATTTCCCCGAGAAGGTCGAGAAGATTCTTAGGGAGACGGCGCTTGCGCCTGAGAGGCTTGAGCTTGAAATCACCGAAGGCAGCATCATCGCCGACCACCGCCACGCGTTGATCACGATCCGCAAACTCAAGGCGCTCGGCGTCAAGATCGCCATGGACGATTACGGCACGGGCTATTCCTCCCTCTCGACCCTGCAGAGCTTTCCCTTCGACAAGATCAAGATCGACCGGGCCTTTATCGATGGCCTGTCGACCAATGTTCAGTCGGAGGCGATCGTTCGCTCCACGCTCATTCTGGCGCATAGCCTCAATATTCCGGTGCTTGCGGAAGGTGTCGAGACCAAAGCCCATATCGAGTTCCTTCGCCGCGAAGGCTGCCTGCAGGTGCAGGGCTTCTTCTTCGGCAGGCCCGGTCCCTTGACCTCCATCGCCAATCTCGTCGACGACACGTTCCTCTCGACGGAGGACGAGCCGGAGGTCACCACCACCGGCCAACGCTATTTCAAGGCGGTATGATATCAGGCGCAGCCCGCGGTTGCGCTGACGGATGCGGGTCGCAAAGTTTTTAGTTGAAACGTGAACGCTTCCAGCGCACCATTGCCGAAAAGCTTTGGGAGGAGCGAATGCCGACAGACATCGCCCATGCGGACCGCGTGTATGAAACAGCGCGCCAACGTTCCGCAGCCGCAAGTTCTCCGATCATCGCCTCATGGCGCCGTTGCATGGTCACGCACCGTCTTGCGCCGGAGGAAAACCGCAAGCCGATCTTTCTTACCGACGTCGAATTCCGCCGTGCACGCGAAAGTGCGGCGGGCCTGATTGCCGAAAGCACGGATGAACTCGACCGTATTTTTCACAGTGTCGGCAAATCCGGCTGCTGCCTGCTTTTGACAGACGCCCAGGGCGTCGCGCTGGAGCGCCGGGGTGCTGCCGGTGACGATCGTGATTTCCGGGCGCTCGGTCTCTGGTCCGGCGCCGTCTGGAGCGAAGCGAGCGTCGGAACCAACGGTATTGGAACGGCACTTGCCGACGAGCGTTCGGTGGTGGTCTATCGCGATCAGCATTTCTTCACATCGAACACGGAACTGTGCTGCACCACGGCCCCGATCCGCGACCATACCGGCCGGGTGACGGGCGCTCTCGATATTTCCACGTGCCGCGACGACATCAACGAAATGACGTTTTCTTTCGTCACGCAGGCGGTGCGGGATGCGGCCCAGCGTATCGAGGGCAATCTCTTCCGCCGGGCCTTTCCCGGCGCGCGCATCGTCGTGGTGCCTACGGGTTTCAGTCCGGCACTTTCGTTGCTTGCCGTCGATCAGGACGATCTCGTGCTTGGGGCGACGCGCGCGGCGCGCCTTGCGCTGAAGCTCGATGACCATCGCATTGCGCAGGGGCTGCCCGCCGCCGATGTCTTGCAGGAACAGCGTCACGACGGCGGTTCCGATCTTGAGGAGGCGGAACGTTCGGCTTTGCGCCGGGTTCTGTCGCGCACCAATGGCAATGTCACGCAGGCCGCGTCCCTGCTCGGCATTAGCCGCGCCACGCTTCATCGCAAGATGAAGAAATTCGACGTGCATTGAGGCTACCCGAGAGGATACCCGCTCAATTCAGCGGGATCGGAGCGGGTTTGTCGCAGATGTGAGACAATGTGCGCTGCGGAACCGCGCGGTGCCACTACCCGCCACGATCATCTAGGCCCACCTTCCTGTCATGCGGTCCGTCGCGGATCGTTTTCATCAGGGAGGATGAAATCATGAATATTCAGGTTCAGCACAAAGCTGGCGAAGCGCCCTTCAAGCTGAAATACGGAAATTTCATTGGCGGCAAATGGGTGGAGCCGAAATCCGGCCGCTACATGGACAATCTGTCGCCGGTAACGGGTCACAAGATTTGTGAGGTTCCGCGCTCCGATGCGGCCGATATCGAACTCGCACTGGATGCCGCCCACCAGGCGCGGGAGAAGTGGGGCAAGACGAGCGTTACCGAACGTTCCAACATCCTGCTCAAGATCGCCCAGCGCATCGAGGACAATCTGGATCTCATCGCACGGGCCGAAACCTGGGATAACGGCAAGCCGCTACGCGAGACCACCAATGCGGATATTCCGCTGACGATCGACCATTTCCGCTATTTCGCGGGCTGCATCCGCGCGCAGGAAGGCACGATCGGCGAAATCGACAATGACACGGTCGCTTATCATTTCCATGAGCCTCTCGGTGTCGTCGGCCAGATTATTCCGTGGAACTTCCCGATCCTTATGGCCGCATGGAAACTTGCACCGGCACTCGCCGCCGGCAACTGCGTGGTACTGAAGCCGGCGGAACAGACGCCTGCTTCTATTCTGGTGGTGATGGAGCTTATCGAAGACCTGCTGCCGCCGGGCGTGCTCAACATCGTCAACGGCACTGGTGTTGAAGCGGGCAAGCCGCTGGCGCAGAGCAAGCGCATCGCCAAGATCGCCTTCACCGGCTCCACCCCCGTCGGCAAGGAAATCATGCGTTATGCGGCCGACAATGTCACAAACATCACGCTGGAACTGGGCGGCAAGTCGCCGAACATCTTCTTTGCCGATGTGATGAATGAAGACGACGCCTTCCTTGACAAGGCGCTTGAAGGTTTCGCCTTCTTCGCGCTCAATCAGGGCGAAGTCTGCACGTGCCCGTCGCGTGCGCTGGTGCATGAATCGATCTACGACCGCTTTATGGAAAAGGCGATCAAGCGCGTTCAGGCCATCAGCCAGGACGACCCGCTCAATCCGTCGACCATGCTGGGTGCGCAGGCCTCGCAGGAACAGTTCGACAAGATCATGCGCTATCTGGATATCGGCAAGAAGGAAGGCGCAAAGGTTCTGACCGGCGGTGACCGCAAGACGCTCACGGGCGATCTTAAGGACGGTTATTACATTCAGCCGACGGTCTTCGAAGGCAACAACAAGATGCGGGTTTTCCAGGAGGAAATCTTCGGTCCTGTCGTTTCGGTCACCACCTTCAAGACGGTGGAAGAAGCGCTCGAAATCGCCAATGACACGGTTTACGGTCTTGGCGCTGGCGTCTGGAGCCGCGATACCAATATCGCCTATCGCGCTGGTCGTGGCATCGAAGCGGGCCGCGTGTGGACCAATTGCTACCACGTCTATCCGGCCGGTGCCGCCTTTGGTGGTTACAAGCAGTCAGGCATTGGTCGCGAGACCCACAAGATGATGCTCGATCACTACCAGCAGACCAAGAACCTGCTCGTATCCTACAGCCCGAACAAGGTTGGCTTCTTCTGAGTTCCTCCCCGGAAGCCGGCGACGGATCGTCCTGATTTCCGGCCGCCGGCGAGTTCCCAGGGGCTTCGGTCCCTGGGAACCCGGATGAAGTTCAGCAAAATAAAAGGCCGGAGGTTTTGCCTCCGGCCTTTTTTTACTGCGGACTATGCCGCGTCACGCTGGTCGCGGTTTCGGGTGGCACCTACGGAGAACTGGCCCACCTGTTCGGTCAGGCCATCAGCTTCGCTTGCGAGCGAGAAGGCCGCAGCCGTCGTTTCCTCCACCATCGCCGCGTTCTGCTGCGTTACATGGTCGAGTTCGTTGACGGAGGCGTTGATTTCGCCGAGGCGGCCGGATTGTTCGCGCGAAGCTGTGGCGATTTCACCGATCTGATCGTTGACCGACTGGATGCGTTTCTGGATCTGCTCGAGGCTTTCTCCGGTTTTCAGCACCAGTGCCACGCCGCTTTCCACATCGCCCGCAGAGGTGGCGATGAGCGTCGTGATATCCCGTGCGGCAGCCGCCGATTTCTGCGCGAGTTCCCGCACTTCCTGTGCCACGACCGCAAAGCCCTTTCCGGCCTCACCGGCGCGGGCGGCCTCAACCCCGGCGTTCAGCGCCAGAAGATTGGTCTGGAAGGCAATCTGGTCGATGACGTCGATGATCTGGCGGATCTTGGACGACGACGTCTCGATACGCTCCATGGCGACGATTGCTTCTTTGACGACAGCGGTGGATTTATGGGCATCCTGCATGGTTTCCGCCGTCGTTCCGACTGCGACGTCGCAGCGGGAGAGGGAAACGTTGACGGCCTGCGTCATGTCTCCAAGTGCGGCGGCTGCTTCCTCTAGGGCGGCCGCCTGGCGTTCCGTGCGTCGCGACAGATCTTCCGATGCGCTTTTCAGCTCGCCGGAGCCGGAGCGGATGGCATTGGCGCTTTCGCCGATGCTTGAGATCGTCGCATCCAGCCCCGCTATGGAGTTGTTGAAATCGACGCGCAGATGGTCGAGCGACGGCACGAAGGGTTTTTCAATGCGAAGATCGAGCCTGCCCGCAGCAAGATTGGCAAGGCCGGTCGCAAGCGCATCGACTGCTTCTTCCAGTTCCTTTGCACTTCTTGCCTTTTCCATCTCACGCTGGGCACGTTCCTCGTCCAGTTCTTCGCTTTTGCGATGGGACTCGGTTTCCATGCGCTGCTTGTCGAGAATGCCCTGGCGGAAGGATTCCAGTGCGCGCGCCATGGTGCCGATTTCGTCACCACGGGAAACGGCCTTGATCTCAATATTATGGTCACCACCGTTCAGACGTTCCATCAACCCGGCAAGGCCGGTCAGCGGCTTGGTCAGGCTGGCGGAAACGAAAATGCCGATGAGTGTCATGACGGCAAGCACCGCAAGTGTTGCAAGCGTTGCCCAGAAGGCGAGATCATTGGCCGCTGCCAGCACCTTGCCCTCCTGCTGGCCGATGGCCAGAAGATGCTTCTGTCCGAAAACGGAGACCGGACGATAGGCGTAGAAGATGCTGCCCGCAGGGGTCTTCGCCATGACCGTTCCGGCTTCGCTGGCACCTGTAAGTGCCGCGAGACTTTCGGAAACGGCGACACCAGCCCCACCGGAGAGCACGCCCGCGCGAAGTTTGCCTTCAGCGCTCAGAAGAACGGCGTCGTCGATGGACTTGCCGGTTTCCTCAGGTGTTACCACCGCACCGATACGGTCTGCGGAAATGCGCATGATGACGGCGCCCTTGCGCTGCAACTGGCCCCAGTTCGAGACCGCAAGCGGCATGCCGATCAGGGCCGAGTCATTGGTGCCGCCATCGCTGAACCCAGTTGTGCTGATGACACCGTCCTTGCCGGCCTCGATGCGGTCGAACAATTCCTTGATCGTGCTGTTTTGCGGTTCCGTCACATTGGTCAGGAAGTTCTTGCCCTTGGTCACGGAATAGATAATGAGGCCTGCCTTGTCGATGACGTAGATGTCGCTGACCCGGGTGTTGCGCCAGACGCTGGCGATGGCCGCGTTGATCGTGGCGTGGCGAATGGCATAGAGCAGCCGCAAGCCTTCACCGTTGAAGGAGGCGCGCTCCTCCTCGGATACGCCCTCGCGGCGGAATGCCTGAATGATCGCATCCTTTTCCGTCGGTACGACCGTGGTCATGGTTTCCAGCGCCTGAGCGATCGCAGCGTTCTGCGACAGCTCGGAAATGCTTTGTTCGACGCGCAGCGTATAGGCATCAAGCTGTTTGGACTGGTTTCCCGCAACCGTCTCGAGCCTGATCTTGCTGGCGTCGATCAGGCCGGACTTGCCCATTTCGTATGACAGCAGCCCAACGGCCAGGCACGAAACCAGCGTCGCGCCCGTGACGAGCGCTGCGAATTTGGCCTTGATTGACAATGATTTAGCTTTGACAGCAGTCGGATTTGCACCCGGCATCCTGTTTCCTCCCCCCAAAAGAACGTTGCGGTACCGTCGCAACAATTGTTTACGGTCGCGTTAAGCTTGGCGGGGAATTGTATGATTATTTCCCGCATACCGTGAAAAAATCCAAGGCCCTGGCCGCCATTCTCCGTAATAAAACTGCAATGGAACAGGCGCATACCGTGCGAAGTTCAACGGCTGTTCATATTCATGCAAGCTTTTCGCGCTCCTGCTCTTGCCACTATCGACGATGTTTGCGGAACACCCGCGGCTGGATATGACGGAGCCCCTTTGAGATCGATCCCGGATTTCGCGGTTATCGTACCCATGCACAATGAGGAAGCGAGCGTTGAAACGCTTGTCGCTGAGATCGTTGCTGCCTGCCAGCCGGTCGGTCCGTTCGAGATTATCGTGGTGGACGACGCATCTTCCGATCGCACGGCGGATGTGGCGCTTTCGCTTGCCGGGCGTTATCCGATGCTGCGGCTGGTGCGGCATGACCGGCAGGGCGGGCAATCGGCTGCGATCCATAGCGGTGTGCAGGCAGCGCGCGCGCCGGTTGTCTGTATGCTTGACGGAGACGGGCAGAACCCGCCGGACAATCTGCCGGCGCTTCTTGCGCCGCTTCTTGCCACGAACGCGCCGAGCCGGCTTGCGCTTGTGGCCGGGCAGCGCGTCGGCCGGCGCGATACGCTTGCAAAACGTCTTTCCTCCCGCTTCGCCAATGGCTTGCGGGCGCGGATATTGAAGGACGGCACGCGGGATACCGGCTGCGGCCTCAAGGCTTTCCGTCGCGACGCCTATCTCGCCTTGCCCTATTTCGATCACCACCACCGCTATTTTCCGGCGCTCTTCAATCGCGACGGCTGGCAGGTTGCCCATGTCGACGTCACGCACCGGGCGCGCCTTCATGGCAATTCCCATTACACCAATATCGGCCGCGCGCTTGTCGGCATCCACGACCTGATCGGCGTTGCCTGGCTGTTGCGGCGGCGCAAGCGGGCAAGTTGGGCCGAAACCTTCAAAACGGAGACATCGCCGTGAACGCACCGGCCTTATGGTCCATGCTGCATGTGAACAGCTGGAAGGAATTTCTCTGGGTCTGCACCGGCTTTATGGGCCAGATGCTGTTTACCATGCGTTTTCTGGTTCAATGGATTTCGTCGGAACGGGCGAACCGCTCGGTCATTCCGGTAGCCTTCTGGTATTTCTCCATCGTCGGCGGCCTTGTGCTGCTATTATACGCGATCTGGCGTCGCGATCCCGTTTTCATTCTGGGACAGGCCTCCGGCCTGTTCATTTATGCCCGAAATCTCTGGTTGATCCATGCAGAACGCCGCCAGCATGCATGAGGCCGCAGCTCTGCCTTACGCGCAGGCGAATGAACAGCGCCAATGGATGACGTTTGCGCTTGCGGCAATCGTGCTCGTCACCGTGCTGCGCGTCCTCGGGCTTGCTTTCAACCGCACCGATCTTTTCGTTGATGAGGCACAATATTGGCTGTGGGGCCGGGAGATGGCGTTCGGCGCCTATTCCAAGCCACCGCTGATCGGCTGGATCATTCGCGCCGCCACCACTCTGAGCGGCGGCGAGAGCACCTTCGACGTCCGGCTCGCCGCGCCGGTCATCCATGGCATAGCGGCCGCGGCGATCCTTGCGCTCGGGCGCATGATCTATGATGCGAAGCTCGCCTCGCTGGCTGCCGTCATCTATCTGACGCTGCCCGCCGTGACGCTCGGCAGTCTGCTGATCTCGACCGATACGCCGATGATGCTGTTCATCGTGCTGTCGATGATCTGCGTGCGCAAGCTTGCGGAAGCACGCGCTGCCGGTGTGTCCGCGATGCTCTGGAGCATTGCGCTCGGTCTAAGCTTCGGCCTCGGGCTGATGTCTAAATATGCGATGATCTATTTTCTGCCCTGCTTCATCGCTGCCGGCTGGCTGTGCGTGGGCTGGCGCATCCGTTGGCGTGACGCCGGTATTGCTGTAGTTGTCTGCGCCGCAGTCGTCGCTCCCAATCTGTGGTGGAATGCCGCACATGATTTCATGACCGCGCGCCACACGGCGGACAATGCCAACTGGCATGGCGTGAAGCTGAAAATCGGTCCGGCGCTCGAGTTCTTCTTCTCGCAGGCGGGTGTTGTCGGGCCGTTCGTCTTCATCGGCATGATCGTCGCGACGTTCAGGGCCAAAACCGCTGAAACCCGGGCGCTTGTCGCCCTTTCGGTGCCGATCGTGCTTCTGATAACGGCACAGGGGCTGATGTCGCGGGCGCTCGCCAACTGGGCGGTGGGGGCTTATGCCGCGGGCGTGCTTCTGGCGGTGCCTGTCCTGGCATCCCGGCGCTGGCTTACCGTCTCCACCCTTGTGCTCGGCGGCATCGTTGCCATCGCACTGCCGTTGATGACGATTGCCGGAACGGAATTGCGCTTGCCGAATGGCGACCTGGCGATGAAGCGTTATCTCGGCGGCTCGGAGCTTGTGTCGACCGGCCTTTCAAGGGCACGAGAGGCGGGGGCGGATGCAATCGTCGCTGCAGATCGCTCCATTCTGGCCGAGCTTTTTTATCAGCTGCGGGACGAAAAGCTGCTCATGCCGCGCGCTCTGCCTGAAACCGGCGTTCCTTCCAGCCACTACGCGCTTCTTTACCCGCTGAAAGCCGGAGAGGCGACAAATCCCGTCTATCTTGCGAGGGCGGACAGCCTGCCGGGCTGTCTCAATGGCCAGGCGCCGCTGTCGACCTGGGTTGCCGGGCCGGGCTCGTTCGAGGGCAAGGAAATCGGTCTCTGGCGTCTGCCGCCACAATGCATCCCGAGGGTTGCCGATGGACAATGATCTTTCGCATATGCGGATCACGATCTGGGTTACGTTCGCCACATTGGCGCTCGTCATCCTGTTCGCGACCTTCCCGTCCATCGACCTCGAGTTTTCTTCCCTGTTTTTCTCGCCCGAAGCGCGCCTGTGGGCTGGAAGCCTGCCGGTTCCGGAATGGTTTCGCGATACGTTGCGGGAGTTAACGGAACTGGCCGCACTTCTGGCCTTCATCGTTCTGGTCGGCAACATCAGGCTGGGGGCGCTGCAGCGCACGGGCTGGCGCGTCTGGGCCTTTCTCTGCGGGCCTGTGGTGCTCTGCGCCGGGCTTCTGGTAAACGGGGTGCTGAAGGCCAATATCGGCCGCGCCCGCCCGTTCAGCGTCAGCGATTTCGGTGGACATCAGCTTTTTACGCCGCCTTTCCAGTTCAGCACGCAATGTTATTCAAACTGTTCGTTTTCCTCCGGGGAAACGGCGCTCATAGCGAGCTTTTTCCTGCCGCTCTGCGCGCTTGTCTGGAACCGCCTGCAATGGGGCGGGCGTCTTTTCATGGGCAGCACTGCCGCCGGCGCCATCATCCTCATGTCCGGTCTGCGTATTGCAGCTGGCGGGCATTTTCTCAGCGATGTGGTGATGTCCGTGCTGTTTTCCGCACTGACGACGCTGTTCCTTTACCGGGCGCTGGCAATTGCCCGTCATCGTCATCTATTTACCGGCGATGCCGTTACGGCCGATGCCATCAGCCTTTGGCGCAATGGCAGCCATGCTGTTCGCACCCGCGCTCGGCGCTGGTGGCCGAAAATCAAGGCCGCCGCCACACGGCTGCAACGACCGCCGGATGCGGGCACGGCATCTTCCTGAATGGTGCAGATGGAGTGCTGCGATCTCTGCGGATGCTGAGATAGCTGGCAAAATTGATAAGCTTTCTTCTCATCATGCCAATCTTTAACCAGCATCCAGCCACGGCGCAGACGCGCCGTAAGAAAGGATCTCACGCGATCAAAGACTTGATCGCACTGGACCCCGGACTAAATCCGGGGTGACGGTATGCGGATGCAGTGATTTTGCAGATGTGCGAGAGAAACGATTGCTTCAGTCGAACAGGCCGGAAACCGACTGTTCCTGCGCGGTGCGGTTGATCGCTTCGCCCAGAAGGCCTGCAGTGCTGATCACACGGATATTGTGCGCGGACTGGACGCTGGTGGTCGGCTGGATGCTGTCGGTGATGACGAGTTCGCGCAGCTTCGATGAGGCCACGCGGGCAACGGCGCCGCCGGAAAGCACGCCGTGCGTGATATAGGCAGTGACGCTGGTTGCGCCCTTTTTCAACAGCGCTTCGGCAGCATTGCAGAGCGTGCCGCCGGAATCGATGATATCGTCGATCAGGATGCAGTCCTTGCCGGATACGTCGCCGATGACGTTCATGACTTCGGATTCACCCGGACGGTCACGGCGTTTGTCGACGATGGCCAGCAGACAGTCCAGACGCTTCGACAGGGCGCGGGCGCGCACCACACCGCCAACGTCGGGCGAAACGACCATGACGTTGTTGGTGTCGTAGTGGTCCTTGATATCGCGGGCCAGAATGGGCGCTGCGAAGAGGTTGTCGGTCGGAATATCGAAAAAGCCCTGGATCTGGCCGGCGTGAAGATCGAGCGTCAGAACGCGGTCGGCGCCGGCTTCGGTGATCAGGTTGGCGACGAGCTTGGCGGAAATCGGTGTGCGGGGGCCGGCTTTGCGATCCTGGCGGGCGTAACCGAAATAGGGAAGTACTGCCGTGATGCGTTTTGCCGAGGAGCGGCGCATGGCATCGATCATGATGAGCAGTTCCATCAGATGATCGTTTGCCGGAAACGAAGTGGACTGGACGAGAAAAACGTCCTCCCCGCGTACGTTTTCACTGATTTCTACGAAAATTTCCTGGTCAGCAAACCGCTTTACGGTGGCATTTCCCAAGGGAACGTTGAGATACTTGCAGATCGCTTCGGCAAGGTGCCGGTTCGAATTGCCTGCGAAAACCTTCATTGCGCCCGCCTGTTTCCATGCAATCGCCTTGCGCCACGGGAAAGTGTCTGCCGTAACCAAGCGTCGTTCAAGGGGAGGAACATCCGGCTGAAAAGCCTTTGCCGGATACGCCTTGTTGCCATGCGCGCCTTAATAGCGTTGTTGCTTCCGATTGCAAGAGGACTCCGTGCTTTCGCAATGATTTTCATGAAATCTCTGTGACTTCTCCCGCCGTTTCATCTCATCCCCTTTGAGACTGCTTCCATGACGAATACTCGTTGAGCGTTTTTGCGGCGATATCCTGCATGACCCTGTCGGTCGCGGCGGCCCAGGGATCGCTGCCCTTGGCTGTCACCGTTTCCTGCCCCTGCAGGCGATGGAGCCTGACACCATTGGCATCCAGAACGTCCCAGACGTAGATGATGTTGACCTTGCTGCCATCGGCGAAGGCGGAGAAATATCCCTTGAGGATGTTCTCTGCCGAATTGTCGTTCGAGGCGCGGATTGTCAGCCCCTTTGCCCGCGCCTCGGCGCCCAGTTGCCGCGAAAGCGGCGTGACGGCCTGAACGGGCGCGCCGATGATCGGCAGGAAGCGGATGGTGTTGCCGGAAGCGGCGGGGGCAAGTGCAGCCGTCTGCTGTGGAGGCGGCGGCTGGGTGCTGGCGGGTGAGTGGCCTGCAGATTGTCCGGTAGACTGGGTCTGACCAAGAGGTTCGCCGTACTCATTGCCGTTGGAAAGCGCCTGTGCCTGCGCCTGCAGGGAGTTCTGCGGTGCGTAAGCGGGCACGGAAGAGGCGGTTGCCGGTGCGCCTGCGGGCGCGCGGTCGGCGGCGGCAGCCATCTGGTCGAGATCGCCCTGCGTCACCGGTGTCGATTGCGAGCTGTTGTGCCCGACATTCACCTGCGGCGTCAGCGCCTCCGTGGTGTTGCAGGCCGACAGGGTCAACGCCAGCGCCGGAATGACGAGGACCGAAACGACAAACGTCTGGAAAGGGCGGGTAAACCCCGTCCGGCTCATGCGACGTTTCCTCTCATGTTCCGCTCCTTCTTGCCCAAGGTGGCGGCAATGTAGGGCCGGTTTTCCCGCTCTGTCAAACCCGGTGCAGATTTAAGCTGTGAGAAGATCGAGGCTATGGCGCGAGAGCGGTTCCGGCGCGCCTTGCGTGGTAAGGTAGGTCTGGCCGAGGGTCATGGCGGTGCCGGAATCAGAATCCATCACGATCATGTGCACGAACAGGGTCATGTCGCTGGCGATTTCCTGCGCGTTGCCGGCATGGAACATCTGATGCTCCATCCATGACGGTGAGAAACGCGCGCCCAGCGAATAACCGCAGGAGTTCAGGCGATGGCGGGTCAGTCCACGCTCGTCCATGACGCGGGCGTGCACGTCGAAGACATCGCCGAAGGTCTTGCCGGGCCGCAGCACTTCTTCGATGTCGGTGAGGTTTTGCAGGCAGGCGCTGTAAAGCTCCTTCTGGCGGAAGTCCTGTTCGCCGATCACCACCGTGCGCATCATGGCGGCGTGGTAGTGGGCGCTGACACCTGCCCATTCCAGCGTCAGCTGATCCTTGTCATCGAGAATGCGGCGCCCGGCCTTGTAACGGCACAGCAGCGCGTCCGCGCCGGAGCCGATGATGAATTCATTGGCGGGATAGTCACCGCCGCCGGCCAGAACCGCTCCCTGCATTGCCGAGAGGATCGCGGCTTCGTCCGCACCGGGCTTGATGAGCTCCAGTGCAGCGTCCAGAGCCTCGTCCGCAAGTCTGCCTGCCTTCCTCGCATAGGCGATCTCGGCTGGGCTCTTGATGAGCCGCAAGCTGCTGACCAGATAGGAGGCGTCGATCATCTGGCAGAAGCTGGCAAGCTGGTTGTCCAGCAGGCGGGCAACGCGCCCGGTCATGCCGTGGGTGTCGTATTCCACGCCGATCTTGGCGCCAAGGAGATCGAGATCGCTGAGGAGGTTCTTAAGATCGAGCGTCGGGTCGGCATTGGGCCGGTCGACCCAGACGAGAATATTCTCGATCGTCGAAGTATTTCGGGCCTGCCGCATATCTGCCGAACGGGTCAGAAGCATCATGGAGCCGTCCGACTTGACCACCAGCGTCTGGAAGAAGCAGTAGCCGAAGGTGTCATAGCCGGTAAGCCAGTACATGCTTTCCTGGGCGAAAAGCAGAATGGCGTCCAGCTTCTCTTCCGCCATCTTCGCAATCAGCCGTTCGCGTCGGGCATCGAATTCCGAGAGCTCGAAGTGCAGGGCCATTTAGTCCTCCAGAATTGCGATTGCGGAAATCTGCCGCCCGTAGTCGGGCTCGGCACGGTGGGTCGTGCGGCGGTAGGAATAGAAGCGTTCTTCATCAGGATAGGTGCATAGGCCGAGGTTTTCCGCTCTCACGCCCGCATTGACCAGCCGGTCCACCGTAAATTGCTTGAGGTCGAATAGCGCATGGCCGCCTTTGTCCGAAGCGGTGAAATAGGCCGCATAGGCAGGATCGAAATCGGTGAAGCGCGCCATATACTCAGGCCCGACCTCATAATTGGCCTGGCTGATGGAGGGGCCGAGAGAGGCGGAGATGCGCTCGCGGCTGGCGCCCAGCTTCCTCATGGTCTCGATCGTGTTTTCGAGCACGCCGAACAATGCACCCTTCCAGCCGGCATGGGCGGCACCCACAACGCCCGCTTCAGCATCAGCAAAGAGGATCGGGCCGCAATCGGCGCTCAGAACGCCGAGCACGAAACCCGGTGTCGCCGTTACCATCGCATCGGCCTGCGGGCGGCTGCCGTCATAGCTTTCATCGACCACAAGGACATCAGGAGAATGGACCTGATGCACGGTGGCGAGACGTTCCGGAGACAAGCCGAACCATTGCGTGACGCGCCGGCGGTTTTCCTGCACCAGTTCCGGCTCGTCATTCGAACCGAGGCCGACATTGAGGCCCTGATAAAGCCCCTCGGAGACACCGCCTTGCCGGGTGAAGAAACCGTGACGGACACGGTTTTCACTCAAGGCGGCAAGCAGGGGGCTCTGGATGGGGAGCGGCAGCGTTTCGTTCTGCATGGTGCGGGAGTTCCTTGGAGAATGTCGCTGTTGGCCAGTGGGATGCGTTAAGCGAGATGTTTCCTGTTGCCACGGCGTTGCGCGGCGTTTGTCTGGTGCAGTGTGTCTGCGTTCGCTTGCTTCGTTCTGGGCCGATGTTGGCCCAGAGGTGATTGCACTGTCAATCCACCGCGCGAAACGGCATGAGATGGAGCGCGGGACTTGAAACGGCGATGACCTTGAAAAGTTCCCCCATCCTGCCAGCCCCTTCGCCAGCGAGACGGTTGACCGCTTCGGCGATTTCAAGCGTCTGGTCGGGTGTAGCTTTTGCGGCAAGGGCGGTTGCCCGTTCCTTCAGGCCAAGACCATAAAGAAAGTCGCCCTGCCTGATGCCGCCGTTGACATGAACGCCGTTTGCCTCAGCCGTCCTGATAAGGCTTTCGAAATCGACATGGCTGGTCAGATCGGCTTGCCCGGGATGAGAAAGCGGCGGGTCGAAGGCATGGTTGCGCATGGCCTGCAATGTGTCGCCATACCCGGCGACCAGATGGCCGTAGTCGATCGCGAGTGCGGTGCCGCCATATGCGGACAGACGCTGGCAGATTGCGGTCATTACGGCTTCGCGGGCGGGTGATATCTCGAATATGCTGCCTATCGGCTGCCGTTCCGGGCCGGGCGGCAGCAGCGTCGGGTCGATGCCGGCAAGCCCAGTCGAGAAGACCAGTTCACCATCGGTACCAAGACTGACCACCCGTTCGCGGAAACCCTGCGGCGTTTTCACGAATTGGCGGATTGGGATGGCGTCGAAAAGCTCATTGGCGACGAGGAGCAGGAAACCTTCCGGCACCGCATCGAAACTGTCATGCCATGTCAGCCGTTCGGCATGCGCAGCGAGCGTCTCTTTCTGGATGGCGCAAAGGCGAGGGCTGGTCTCCACCAGATGCACCCGCATCGTCTCGTAAAGCGGTGGGGCGATGCGGCGGATGACGCGCAGCATGTCAGACATCATGGTGCCGCGGCCGGGGCCGATTTCCACCAGACGAATATCTGCGGGTGCGCCATGGCGCTGCCAGGCGTGAACCACGAAAACGCCGAGCATTTCGCCGAAAAGCTGACTGACTTCCGGAGCGGTGATGAAATCACCCGATCGGCCGAAAGGCTCGCGGCTCCGGTAATAACCGTGTTCAGGATCGGCCAGGCAAAGCGAGAAGAAATCGGTGACGCTGAGCGGGCCGTTCAGGCGGATGAGAGATTTGATGCGTTGCGCAAGCGGTGTCGTCATGGCAGGCCATTCCGCTTAAGCGCGTATTTTAGCGCGCCGCGCACGCAAGACGGCCCAGAGGCCAAGAAGGAACATCGGCGTGGAGAGTACCATGCCCATGGTCAGCCAGTTGCCCGCGAGATAACCGATCTGGGCGTCCGGCTCGCGGAAGAATTCCACGAAGATGCGCGACAGCGCGTAACCGCAAACAAAGATGCCGGTTACGATACCAGGTGTCTTGAGCGCCCTGAAAACGTAGATGGTGACCGCCAGAATGACGAGGAGAACGAGGCCTTCAAGTCCCGCTTCGTAAAGCTGGCTGGGGTGACGCGCAAACGGCCCGCCGGTCGGGAACACGACGGCCCAGGGAACGTCGGCGATACGTCCCCACAATTCGCCATTGATGAAATTGGCGATGCGTCCGAACAGCAGGCCGACAGGTGCGACGGCTGCGATGATATCGAACATGCTCCAGACAGGGATGCCGTTCTTGCGGGCGAAGAGGATCATGGCGATGGTCGTGCCGATCAGGCCGCCATGGAACGACATGCCGCCGTTCCATATCTCAAGTGCTCTTATAGGGTTTGCGGCGACGGCGCCAAGATCGTAAAACAGGATGTAGCCGATGCGCCCGCCAAGCACGATGCCGCCGGCTGCCCACAGGATGAAGTCGTCAAGATGCTGCGCGGAGATCGGCGATGTATCGTTTGGCCACAGGCGAGGCGTAAGCGCAAGGCGGCGGGCATAAAACCAGCCGAGCATGATGCCGGCGACATAGGCAATGCCGTACCAATGGATCGCCAGAGGCCCGAGAGACAGGGCAACCGGATCGATATTCGGAAATGGCATGATGGCAAGTTGGGTGGGAGCGGCTAACAATCCGTATATTCCGTCATCGTTGCTGGGCGGACAACAGAATGACCCATTGCCTCAAGGAGCCGGGCGATGATGCTCTCCGGTCTCTTTACGCGAGGAAAATGGCGATTGCCGCAGCGCCGGTCAAGATTATTCTTCAAGGGACGCTTTGCGATGCCGAAGGCCATTGCAAGCCATGTGGATTTTTCGATTTTGCTTGCAAGGCGGCTGTCGAGTGCCTACCTGAAAGGCATCAACAGCAGGGAACGGAACGCTCCCTGAACCGACGAAGGAACAGGGCCATGAGCACGACAGGCACCAATCGTTTTCTGGATGAATTCGCCAAGCTGATGACCGATGCGGCGGGCGCTGCGCAGGGAATGCGCAAAGAGGCCGAGGCTGCCTTGCACGCACAGGCGGATCGCTGGCTGAACAGCCTCGACGTGGTCAAGCGCGAGGAATTCGACGCGGTGCGCGAGATGGCGATAAAGGCGCGCGATGAAAACGATGCGTTGCGCGCTCGCATCGAGGCTCTGGAAGCAAAGCTTTCTGCTGCCAAGGATTGATTCTTTTCGCGCTTTTTCATCAATAGGTCCCGGATCGCCTGCGATTCCGGGACTTTTTGTTTGCGGGCCATGCAACCCGAAATTATTCCCTCTCGATCCGGACCTGCCTCCATCGTTAATTTTTTGAGGCCTGTGGACACTTCCAAAAAACGCAATTGCCAGAGTCGCTTATGTATCTCGCCTGAGGTGATGGGGGAGAAGATATCCACTGTTCAAAAAGTAAAAATGCTGCCCGAGGGGTGGCAGCAGGACTCGGCCATTATACACTGATTTTAAATGATGATTCGAAACGAACCTGGTAAGCTCCACACAGGGTGAATGTGTAACTCTGTTGGTGTCGGGCAATCGTCTCAAGTGTTGAATCCGGTTTGTGTGTGCGTTTTGTGCCCGGCGTTCAAAACAGAACATCCATACCGGATGAGAAGGTGCCGCATGAGCCTGATAGAATTTGAAATTGAGCGCCAGTCCAATCCCGTGGACATGATCGAGATTGTCGCCGCCTCGAACGACTGGTCGTTCGAACGTTCCGGCGAAGACGAGATCGCCATGACGGTGGCGGGCCACTGGGCCGATTATCACGTTTCCTTTTCCTGGATGGAAGATTTTGAGGCACTGCATCTGGCGTGCGCCTTCGACATCAAGGTGCCCGATCAGCGCGTCAACGAAGTCATTCGCCTGTTGTCTCAGGTCAACGGCCAGGTACTGATGGGTCATTTCGATCTGTGGCGGCAGGAAGATGTTGTGATCTTCCGCCAGTCGCTGCTTCTGGCTGGCGGTGCGGAGCCTAACAACCAGCAGGTGGAAGTGCTGCTTTCCAGCGCGCTTGAGGCATGCGAACAATATTATCAGGCATTCCAGTTCGTCGTATGGTCGGGGCTGGATGCGAAAAGTGCAATTGAAGCGGTCATGTTCGAGACCGTCGGAGAAGCTTGAAAATGGTCTACAGGGCTTCCGGTCCTCTCGTCCTCGTTGGGGCGGGCAATATGGGCGGCGCTTTGCTTTCGGGCTGGCTGAAAAAGGGTGTGCCGGGTTCGCAGGTTATCGTCATCGATCCGCGCCCCTCCGACGCCATGCGCACGACAATTGCGGAAGCGGGCGCCACGCATAGCGAAAGCGTGCCTGACGGCGTGAAGGCGGGCATTCTGTTTGTCGCGGTAAAACCGCAGATGATGGAAGCAGTGCTACCCTCCCTCAAGCCCTTGCTCGGACCCGAGGCCGTGGTGGTTTCGATTGCGGCCGGCACCACCATCGGCACTTTCGTTTCGCATTTCGGCTCGGTCGCCGCCGTGCGGGCCATGCCGAACACGCCGGCCATGGTTGGCCGTGGCGTGACGGGCGCCTATGCCAACGAATTGGTGACGCCGGCGCTAAAGGCCGTGGTGGATGGATTGCTGAAGGTCAGCGGTCCGGTCGAATGGGTGGAAACCGAAAGCGATATCGACGCGGTCACCGCGGTTTCGGGAAGCGGTCCGGCCTATGTCTTCTATCTGGTTGAATGCATGGCGGAAGCCGGTCGCAAGGCCGGTCTGCCGGCGGATATAGCCATGCGGCTGGCGCGTGAAACCGTGGCCGGTGCTGGCGAACTCCTGCATCAGTCTTCTGACGAGGCGGCGCGCCTGCGCCAGAACGTTACCTCGCCGGGCGGTACAACGGCCGCCGCACTTTCGGTGCTGATGGCCGAAGACGGCATGCAGCCCCTGTTTGACAAGGCGATCGCTGCGGCGAAAAATCGCGCCGAGGAACTGGCTGGTTGAAGACGAGCAGGCTGGCGGGAGCAGGGCATGAGCAGTGAAATTTCCTATGCCGATTTCGAGAAGGTCGATATCCGTGTCGGCACGATCGTTGAGGCAGAGCCATTTCCGGAAGCACGCAAGCCGGCGATCAAGGTGAAGATCGATTTCGGCCCCGAGATCGGCATCAAGAAATCCTCGGCGCAAATCACGGTGCACTATACCCCGGAAAGTCTGATCGGCCGGCAGGTGCTGGGTGTGGTGAATTTTCCGCCGCGCCAGATTGGCCCGTTCCGCTCCGAAGTTCTGACACTGGGGTTTGCCGATGGCAACGGCGACATCGTGCTTGCCGCGGTCGAGCGGCCGGTGCCGAACGGCGAGAAAATGTGCTGAGAAAGCGCAACAACACGCAACCCGAAGATTGCGCAGGCTTAACACTCTTTCTCCGTCATTCCGGTTCAAGGCTGGAATGACGGATGCGGGCGAGCCGCATCACATTTTTCTCTCCGCTGCTCTACGCCGGAATTTTGACGATTACCCGCAATCCGCCCATCGGGCTGTCGTCCAGCGATACGTCACCGCCATGGCTGCGGGCGATGTCTCGGACGATGGAGAGGCCGAGCCCGGTGCCAGAGGCGTTGAGGTTGCGTGCCTCGTCCAGCCGGAAGAACGGCTTGAAGACATCCTCCCTTGACGCTTCCGGAATACCCGGCCCGTCATCATCAAACGTCATGATGATGGAGCGTGGAGCCTTGCGGATGTCGATATGGAGCTTGCTGGCATAGCGCCGGGCATTCTCCGCGAGATTGGCGACGAGGCGGGAGAGGGCATTCGGGCGCGCGATGATCTGGTCGATATTATAAAGCTCGTAGCTGAATTTCTTGCCGTGCAGCTCGAAATCATAGTCGATTTTTTCCAGAAGTGCCGGAAGCTCCAGCGTGCCGACATCCTCCTCGACATCGGTGCGGGCAAAGGTGAGGTAGGCCTCCAGCATCGACTGCATATCCTCGACATCCTTGTCCAACCCTTCCAGATCAGGATTGTCGCCGGCAAGCGCGAGTTGCAGCTTGAAACGGGTGAGGATGGTGCGCAGGTCGTGGCTGACACCGTTCAGCATGGCAGTGCGCTGTTCCATCTGCCGCTCGATGCGTTCGCGCATCAATATGAAGGCAAGTCCCGCCCGCCGCACCTCGTCTGCGCCGCGTGGGGAATAGGCGCTGATCTTCTGGCCCCTGCCGAAATTTTCGGCCGCCTTGGCAAGCGCTTCGATAGGCTTGATCTGACCGCGCAGGAACAGGATGGAAATGGCGATCAGAACCAGCGATGCACCGACCATCCAGACAAGGAAGATATGCGTGTTGGAGGCATAGGCGGCGCTGCGACTGGTAAAGACGCGGAGTGTCTTGTCTTCGAGCTGGACACGTATTTCAACCAGGGAACCGTTGCCATAAGTATCGATCCAGAATGGCCGGCCGATTTGCTGGGTCAGCTGATTGGCGAGGATCGTATCCAGAATGGAAAACAACGGTTCTGGTCTCGGGGCCGGCAAATCGGCCTTCGGCTCGATGTAGATGCTGAGACCCAGCTTCTCGCGAGCGATGCGGATGACGCGCTGATAGTCGTCTTCTTCCTCATCAGTTTGCAGAAGCTCGATGATCGCTGCGATATCGCGCGTTACGGCGGAGGAAAGGCGCTCGGTAACCAGCTGCCAGTGACGCTCCATGAAAACGGCCGCGACAACGCCCTGAAGCAGGATCATCGGCAGGATGATGATAAGCAGCGAGCGCGTATAAAGCCCGGTGGGCAGCCAGTGGCGAAGCCATCTGGTAAATGCGCGCCAGGTCTTCGCTACGCCGCTGTTCCTGACAGTGATTAGAAAATCGAGGCTCGCCATGGCTGTGCGCCCGCCTTTCGTTTGTCCTTGTCAATCCACGCTCAGGCGGTAGCCGATGCCACGCACCGTTTGCAGATAGACCGGGTTGGCAGGGTCGTCCTCGATCTTGCGGCGAAGGCGGTTGATCTGCACGTCGATTGTTCTTTCGCCCACTTCGGATTCCGCCTCGACCAGCTCGTGCCGTGGAATGGTATCGCCGGCGCGAAGCGCAAAGAGCAGCATGATCTCCTGTTCGCGATCCGTCAGGCGGATCGTTTCAGCGCCGCGCCGCAATTCCTTCCTGGGGATAGAGAAGCTGTAGGGGCCGAACATGATCTGTTCGATCTTGGGCGTATCCGGCGAAGTGTTGCGCCGCAGGATGTTGTTGATACGAAGGACAAGTTCGCGCGGATCGAAAGGCTTCGCGAGATAATCATCCGCGCCGGCTTCCAGCCCAGCAATTCGCGAATCCGCCTCCGAGCGGGCGGTCAGGAGAATGACCGGCACGGATTTGTTCTCATTCAGCGACCGGGTGAGCGAAAGCCCGTTTTCCCCCGGCATCATCACGTCGAGAATGAGAAGGTCGAAACGGATGCCGACCATCTTGCGCCGGGCTTCTGCCGCATCGGCTGCGACGGAGATGCGGTATCCCTTGTCGCCGAGGAAACGTTGCAGAAGATTGCGAATGCGGGCGTCGTCATCGACGATCAGAAGGTGGGCCGCATCGTCATCAGCGGGGGGGAGTTTTGTCGTTGCCGTGGCCATCGTCAGTCGCCTTCCCCCGGTGTCGGGCTACGCATCTGCGCCAGAAACTTGCGAACGCAGGCGCGGGCGTCGGGTCCAAGCCCTTCCAGCGCACGGTCGATCCGCCGCGACTGCGGCTCGCTCAGCGCCAGCGCCAGTTCGCGCCCTGTCAGCGTCGGATAGAGCCTGCGCTGGCGGCGGTCTTCCGGGCCAGCCATCTGGCGGATATAACCGTCGTCGATCAATTGCTTGAGCACGCGGGCAAGGCTCTGCTTGGTGATCTGCAGTGTGTCGAGCAGATCCGCCACCGTCATGCCGGGCTGCCTGCTGACGAAATAGACTACCCGGTGATGCGCGCGCCCATATTCCAGTTTCGAAAGAATGACATCTGGATCGGAGACGAAATCGCGATACGCGAAGAACAGCGCCTCTATCGTATCGAAGTCGATCTTGCCGTCGTCAACCTTCGGGAGTGCCGGTGTCTGCCTGGCGGCTGCGGTTTTGAGCGATTGCGGTGGCACTGCGGTTCCTTCATATTCTGCGGCTGACATGCGTCGATGCGCCAATATTCTGTAAACATAGCCGAAAATGCGTCCGCTCGGGAGGATGCCGCGATCATTTTCTGTTGCGGTGGATAATATGCTGCGGGTGCCGGTGCAACTGGAATCCTGACTGCCATTACCGGAAATAGAAAAGAGCGCGGAAAGCCCGCGCTCTTCATTGGTTTCATGCTGCCGGTATCGAGTTCGCGTCTACTGGTAGACGTAGACAATCCGGCGCGTCGATGGCTCCACCAGAACAGGCACGTCGTTCACCTGAACGTAGCGGTACTGGTAATCAGGGATTTCCACGAGCCGGGTATCGGAGGGCAGGGTGCTGCCGACCGCTACCTCGCCATCAAAGGTGACAGTGTCCGCAGGGTGCTCGTCAATATAGGAGATGACTGTTTCGGGCGGATTGACTTCACCGACGCGGCCAAGGTTTGGGTCGCCGGGGTTGGGTTCTGCCTGTACGCTCGAGGTCTTCTCGTAAGTCACGACCGGCACGCTGATATCGGAGCGGCGCTGTTCGAGAATGACGGGAGAGCCCTCATACATGACATTCAGATAATCCGCATGTGCCCAGCCGCGCAGGCCGTTGACTTCGATTCGGCACCAGCTGCTGCCGTCCATGCAGCCATCGAGAACCGCATTGCTGCCACGGGTGGCAAGGCCAAGCTCGGGATAATCCTCGCCTGGGCCCGAACGAACGGAAACGTCCGATGCTGTTGTGGCGACCATGGCGGCGTTTGCGTAACCGGCCATCAGGGCGAAAGCGCCGCCAGCCATGAGCATTTTAAGCGTCTTGTCCATGTGTCTCACTCCTTTTAAGACTGGACCTACAACGTCGCAGCCTTCAGGGCGTTCCACATTTTTCACAGATACCTCCCGTCTCGGGCGGGAACATTTCCGATATCTAATTGAATTAGCTCATATTTTTTGGGAGTGGCAAGGTCACCGGAAACCGTTGCTTTTTCCTCCGCCATTGTGCCGGAACCGGCCGCAGGCTATAGGAGGCCGGATTTGTCAGACAGGGAGACACGGGATATGGGAAAGTTGCAGGCGGGCATTATTCCGGTCACGCCGTTCGAGCAGAACTGCACCATTCTCTTCGATGAGGATACGAAGGAAGGCGTTATCGTCGATCCCGGTGGGGATGTGGATGTCATTCTTCAGGTGGTTTCCGAAAACGGCATCGCGCTCAAGGAAATCTGGCTGACGCACGGCCATCTCGACCATGCCGGCGGCGCCAAGGAACTGCGCGAGAAGCTTTCCCTGCCGGTGATCGGCCCGCATGAGGACGATCGGCCGCTGCTCGAGAGGATCGAGACCCAGGCCGAGAAATACGGCATCAGCGGTCTTCAGAACGTTTTGCCGGACAGGTGGCTGAATGAGGGCGACATGGTATCGTTCGGGGATCATGTCTTTGAAGTCTACCATTGCCCGGGTCACGCTCCAGGTCACGTCATCTATTATAATCGCGACCAGCAATTCGCCCATGTCGGCGATGTGCTGTTTGCGGGGTCGGTGGGGCGTACCGACCTGCCGGGCGGAAACCACGAGCAATTGATGGCGTCCATTCGCGACAAGCTGCTGCCGCTGGGTGATGATGTCGGATTTATCTGCGGCCATGGCCCCGGTGGGCGGCTTGGCGAGGAGCGGCGCACCAACCCCTATCTCAAGGGGATCTGAGTTTCCGGGCGCGTATTGGCGCCTCCGGATTGGGCATAAAAAAACCCGGCATTCCTGCCGGGCTTCAACTAGAAATGAAAGCCGTTTTAGGGTTAGCCAGCAATCTGCAGATTGACTGCCTTCGGGCCCTTGCCGCGACGATCCGGTTCCGTGTCGAAGCTCACTTTCTGATTTTCTGAAAGTCCGGACAGGCCGGAAGCCTGTACGGCAGAGATATGAACAAAGATATCAGCGCCACCATTGTCTGGCTTGATGAAGCCGAAGCCTTTGTCTGTGTTGAAGAATTTTACGGTGCCAGTTTCGGCCATGCATCAGGTCCTTTTCGCTCTGCCCGCGTTCAGCTACAGGCAGCATTACAGTTTTGCCCCGCGAGGGCGTTGGCAGGCAGCTCTTGACTATTGAGAAAAAGGACCTTCACAGCGGGAAGTAATGGCGTTCTCATCCAACGTTTTTCGTCCCACCGCCCGAGGTTTATAGCGTCCCCAGTGCGCAAATTTATAGGCCTTCCCATGCTCGCAAATTGCCCGAACCGCAGTAGATTGCTGCGTTTATGGAAAATTGGCAAGCAAAAGTTTTCACGGGCTTTTTGTCGGATAAAAACCTGCGGTAGAATTCCTGCGCGTAGTCGCACATTTTTTCCGCATATTTGATAATTGATGAAATAATTGCCGGTTGCCTTCGGTTTCCGGGCAAAATTTTGAATGCGGCGGTACGATTTTTCCTCGAAACAGAAAAATCAGTTCTTTCTGCGTCAGGCCGTTCCAACGGCGGTTTTTTGCCGTTTACGCGTCAGTTCCGGCACCAGTTCGACGATCAATATAGCGGCGAAAATAATCACGCAGCCGATATAACCGGCGTTGGAAATGGTTTCCTTCAGGAAAATCGACGCCAGCAAGGCACCGAAAAGCGCCTCTGAAGAGAGAAATATCGCAGCCTGCGGCGCGGTCGTATACCGCTGGGCGACGACCTGCAAAACGAAGGCGAGGCCGGAGGATACGAGGCCGACGTATAGAATTTCCGCCAGCGACCCCTCTATGGACGCCATGCTGATGGGTTCTACCGCAAGGCCGATCATGCAACTCAAGAGAGAGCAAATCGCAAACTGAGTGCATGAGAGCGCAAGCGGCCGTCCGCTTTCGGAAACGAAACGACCTGCAAGCGTAATCTGGATTGCCCAGAAGAAGGCGCAGATGATGCTGAGAATATCGCCCTGCGTCAGCGCCTCGAATGCGCCGCCCGAGAGCAGGAATATTCCGCCCAGCATCATCAGGGCGCCGGGCCAGACGATCCAGTGGGGATGGCGCCGGTAAAGAACGACGGCGATCACGGGCACGAAGATGACGTAAAGTCCCGTCAGGAAGCTGGAATTGGTGACGGTTGTAGTCAAAAGCCCCACCTGCTGCGTCGTCGCGCCGCCGAACAGGGCGAGGCCCACAAGGATGAAGCCGCCGATTTCCCTGCGACGTGGCGGCGATTTTTTCGAGCGGTTTTCCATCAGGGCGAATGGCAGCACGGCGATGGCGGCAATGGCGAAGCGTAAACCGACGAACCAGAATGGCCCGATCGAGGCCATGGCGGACGATTGTGCGACGAAACCGCCTCCCCAGATCGCCGCGGCGAGCAGAAGCAGCATGTTGGCCTGAATACGCGTCATTGATGGCACCAGCACAGCAGGGGCCCGAAGATCATTCCGTCGCGGCCTTGGCATTTCGGGGATTTTTGAAACGTCGTTCTGACGACTTCCCCTGTGCTTTAGCAGCAACACGCCGATGCCGCAAGTCGAGGAGAGGGCGGCTTACTTGTGGCGGCGGGCCTCGTCCTTCAGGCTTCGCCGGGTAAGCGCGAGGCCGCCTATGCCGAGGCTTATGAAGGCTGCGGCGGAGAAGATAACCAGCAACAGGTGGCCGCCCGCCCGCGCGGTTGCCGTCACCTGCGGAATAGAGGATGTCTGCAGGGTGTCGATTGCCTGAGAGGCTGCATTGGCCGAGGTTGCGATCCCGGCGGCCATGGTAACGACGACAAGAAAGGCGGCAATGGCCATCCAGAGGGAAAACAGCGTTCTCTGCGCCCTTAACCGTTCAACTGATGTCCTGTCGTTGGTAAACATGGCGATCGCCTCTTGTCCCTGTTCTCAAAGGATAAAAGAGGCTTCGAAATGGACGGCTTGGAGACCGAATTCAGGCGTTCCGCAGTATTTATTGTGGCAATATCGTGGCAAAGCCGATTTCGGGACAATTTCGCTGTCAACGGCCTCAAAGGCCGCGTTTTCCGAAGGTTCGGGTCTGGCGCAGGGTATGCGGCTCGGCTGGGCGGTCTTCACGCGGGAATGCCGGTGTCGCAGCGCTTCTGTCCGACCTTGGCGAGGGTGAAAAATATCCGCTGCCGAGTTCGGGAAAGCGAGCGTCGAAACTCGTCGGTGCTAGTTCGGGTTTTGCCAAAACGTATCCCTGCATCAGCAGGACGCCGAGGTCCTCGCAGATATCCACCTGCCTGCCGGTTTCCAGTCCTTCGAACACCGGCTCTATCCCATCGTCGCGAAACTGGCTGACGATGACGCGCAGAAGGGCGGCGCCTGCCGAATTCTGCATGAAATCACGCACCCAGCCTGCCTCGAATTTCACATAGTCCGGCTTGATGAGTTTCACCCGGTCAATGTCGGAATCGCCCGCGCCATAATCGTCCAGCGCCACGCGAAAACCGATGTCATGCATATGATAGGCGAAGTCGGCGACCATCTGCGTATCGGAGACTTTTTTCTCGGAGATTTCGCAGACGATGCGGTCTGCCGTCATGCCGGCCTCGTGGGCGGTAAGGCGCATGCGCTCCACTTCCTGACGCATCTTGGCCGGGGTCTGGAACAGGCCCGGATGGAAGTTGACGAAGACGCGGGCGCGCGAACGATTGAGCCTGCCGGTATTGAGAATGTGGATCGTGCGCAGAATACTGTCGATATTCTCTATATCTTCAGGCGCCACCAGCGAGAAGAATTCACCCGGTGTCACCGGTTCGCCGTTGCGATGGGGACGCACCAGACCCTCGAAGGAATCGATGTCGAGAGCGCCGTTCATCGTTCGGCGAAAGATGGGCTGCAGGGCGGATTTCAAGTTGAAGGTGCCATAGGCCGTGGACCATGTGCCATCGACCTCGCGGACAAGACTGGAAAAGATGCTTTTGGGCGCCATTTTTCAACCAGCTACAGAGACACGACCTCTAGCCGGAGAATATAGCGCATCAAGCGTTACTTCCGGGTTAAGGAAGGTTTAAATTCTTCCCCGTGTCACATATGCTGCTTTTGACCTTGAAAGAGCGCCTGTCTTTCGACATAGAAAATGCCGCAGAAGACAGGATTTTCCGCCTCTGCCGATGTCAACCACAACAGGACCGATTAAAAATGGCCTTCCTTGCCGACATTCTCTCCCGCGTAAAGCCATCCGCCACCATCGCTGTTACCCAGAAAGCCCGTGAGCTTAAAGCGAAGGGCCGCGATGTGATCAGCCTTGGCGCCGGCGAGCCGGATTTCGATACGCCCGAAAACATCAAGGAAGCCGCCATTGACGCCATCAAGCGCGGCGAAACGAAATACACGCCCGTTTCAGGTATTCCTGAACTGCGCAAGGCGATTGCCGACAAGTTCAAGCGCGAAAATGGTCTGGACTACAAGCCGGAGCAGACCATCGTCGGCACCGGTGGCAAGCAGATCCTTTTCAACGCCTTCATGGCCACCCTCAACCCGGGTGACGAAGTCGTCATTCCTGCACCTTACTGGGTCAGCTATCCCGAAATGGTGGCGATCTGCGGCGGTACGCCTGTCTTCGTCGACACGACGCTCGAAGACAATTTCAAGCTGAAGCCGGAAGCGCTGGAAAAGGCGATCACGCCGAAGACCAAGTGGTTCGTTTTCAACTCGCCGTCCAACCCTTCGGGCGCTGCCTATTCGCATGACGAGCTGAAGGCATTGACGGACGTGCTGGTCAAGCATCCGCACGTCTGGGTGCTGACTGATGACATGTACGAACACCTGACCTATGGCGACTTCAAATTCGTCACGCCGGTTGAGGTGGAGCCTTCGCTCTATGACCGCACGCTTACGATGAACGGCGTCTCCAAGGCCTATGCCATGACCGGCTGGCGTATCGGCTATGCAGCCGGCCCGCTGCCGCTCATCAAGGCCATGGATATGATCCAGGGCCAGCAGACCTCGGGCGCCAGCTCGATTGCTCAGTGGGCGGCTGTCGAAGCGCTGAACGGCACGCAGGATTTCATTCCGGCCAACAAGAAGATTTTTGAAGGCCGCCGCGATCTCGTCGTCTCCATGCTCAACCAGGCTAAAGGCATCAATTGCCCGGCTCCGGAAGGCGCATTCTACGTCTATCCGTCCTGCGCCGGCATGATCGGCAAGACCGCGCCGTCCGGCAAGGTCATCGAGTCGGATGTGGATTTCGTCTCCGAGCTTCTGGAAGCCGAAGGTGTTGCCGTCGTGCAGGGATCGGCGTTCGGCCTCGGCCCGAACTTCCGCATTTCCTACGCCACGTCGGAAGCACTGCTGGAAGAGGCCTGCAAGCGCATCCAGCGCTTCTGCGCCGATTGCCGCTGATCGGTTTGCGATCTTGAACGAAGAAGCCCGGCAGCGATGCCGGGCTTTTTTTGTTGCGGCTAAAGCCCGAGAAACAACAGCATGATGAAGGTGGCGAAGAGGATGAAATGCGTCATTCCCTCGATCGCGTTGGTTTCACCGTCATTGAGGTTGATGGCGGCGGCAATGAGGGTGATGAAGACCATGACCGTCTGAACCGGCGTCATCGCCATGATGAACGGCTGACCGGTGTAGAGTGCGATGCCCTCCATCACAGGGACGGTGAGGATGACCGTCGAAAGCGATGCGCCCATGGCGATATTGACCACGGCCTGCATGCGGTTGCGCAATGCGGACCTGAGCGCGGTCAGGATTTCCGGTGATGCGGAGATCGTCGCGACCACGACTGCCATCAGTGCCGGTGGCGCGCTTGTGCCCTCGAGGCTCTGGCTTAGGAAGGCCGCCATGAATTCCGCCAGCACGCCGATCAGCACGACGCCCGCGATGATGAGACCGATGGAGAGGGACACGCTGCCCTCTTCCTCGTCCTCCGTGTGATCGCCGGATGGATGACCGCTGGGATGAGCCTTGCGGGGATAGGCGTAGCTGAAGAAATAGCTGTGCGGACCAACCTGCATTTTCAGGAACAGCGCATAAAGCGCGATCATTGCGACGATGGTGAAGGCGGAATAGACGTGCCAGCTTTCCTTGGGGATGAATTCCGGCACGATCATCGAGATGCCCATGGCAGTCAGGATCATGACGCCGTAGGTCTTGCCTGAATCGTCATTGTAGGGCTGCTCGCCGTGGCGAAGGCCTCCCAGCAGGGCGGCCAGTCCCAGAATGCCGTTGATGTCGATCATCACGGCGGAATAGATCGTGTCACGCACGAGCGTCGGCGAATTGGATTCGCTCATGATGATGGCAAGGATCAACACTTCCACCGCCACGGCAGACAGCGTCAGGATCATCGTGCCATAGGGGTCTCCGACCTTGGCGGCGAGGATTTCGGCGTGGTGGGCAACCCGCATCGACACCAGAACGATCATCCCGATCAGGGCGATCGCGGCAATCAGCGACGCCGTTTTGCCGGCCTCGAATATCGCATGTTCGGCCATATAGGCGACGACTGCCACCGGTATTGCCAGCAGCAACATGCGCTCCTGCTTTAAAATAGAACCCGCCATCGATTTCCCTTCCCCTGAGAGTGTGAGGCTGTGACGTATCGTCGTTAAGATCAAGCAGGATTTGCGCTTGAGTGCTTTTGGTAGGATAGTGTTACGGTCAAGGACATGCTGCTCATGCCGTGTTGTCCCCCGTCGGGTGCAATGCTTGAAGCGCGGTTGTGGTTGCGATGTCGCCTACTGAAACAGGAGGAACATGCATGACAAAAGTGGTATATGAAGTCGTGGAACATGACGGTGGCTTCGCCTACCGCATGAACGGCGCTTATTCCGAAACATTTCCTACCTATGCCGATGCGGTCGAGGCCGCGCGCATCGTTGCTGCCGAACAGCAGGTGGGCGGCGATGATGAGGAAATCAGCTATCAGGACGAACGCGGCCAGTGGCATGAGGAATACAGCCAGGGCGGCGACCGGCCGGAGGCGGAAGTGGTCGACAAGATTTCACCGCCGGCCAGACCGTTTTGATGAAGTGCGTCAACATTTCCGGTGAGAACAGCATCACCCTCCATGCTTCGCCGGTCTGTCTTGCGGATTTGCGGGCGCAAGGCCGCGCGGCATCGATGCTGTAATGGCGCTAGCGTCGTTGCGGCGGGGCGCCCGGATCGGTTTCCTTCAGGTGGGCCTTCAGGCCGTCGACAAGGGCGCTGAACACGGCACGGCATCGCGGCGAGGTCTTGAGATTTTCATGCATCGCGACCCATGCGTGCAGCGGGATGTCGGTTTTCGGAAGGACCTGGACAAGCCGCGGATCCTTGCGCGCCAGGCCGATCTGACAGACGCCGATGCCTGCGCTGGCGCGGATCATGGCAAGCTGGGCGAGGTTGCTGTCGGCGCGAATTTCGAAGGAAATTTCTTCGATATCGGGTATTTCCGGATCAAGCGAGCGCATGCGCTGGATCGCCGCCCTGATGAAAGGCGTCTTGCGGTCGAAACCGATCATACGGTGGTTGTTCAGTTCTTCCATGTTTTTCGGGATGCCGGCTCTTGCCAGATAGTCGCGTGTGGCATGAAATCCCAGACGGAAATTGCCGATATAGCGCATGACGATGGCATCCTGCTGCGGTTCGGTCATGCGGATGGCGATATCAGCCTCGCGCCGCAAAAGGTCTTCCAACGTGTCGGAGAGTGAAAGTTCTATTTCAAGCCGGGGGTGAATCTCCTGCATGGCAGCGATGATCGGCGGCAGCATTTCAACGCCGATGATGTCCGATGCGCTGATACGCACGGTTCCTTCGATCTTGCCGACCTCGCCGGAGGCCGCCCGCATAAGGGCTGCGGCCGTCGCCGCCAGATTTTCCGCATAGGGCCGGAGCGCCAGCGCCGCTTCCGTCGGCATCAGCCCGTGCGGCGAGCGGATGAACAGCGGAAAGCCGATGGCCTCTTCCAGCGCTCCGATATGGCGTCCAGCTGTCGGTTGGGTAATGCCGAGTTCGCGGGCGGCGGCGGAAAGCGAGCCGTCGCGCAGCACGCTGAGGAAGGTGCGGTAAAAATCCCAGCTGACATCGCGGCTTCTGATTATAAGATTTTGTATAGCGGCTCCACTCATTTGGACAATTTCGTATATCGCCTGATGGCCCGATACTCCAGCCCAGAAGAAGGAGTAATGGCAATGATATATGAAATCCAAGCAAATACAGCAGAGAATAACCGGCCTCTGGCGCTGATTGTTGGGGCGAATGGTGGCGTCGGCAGCCATGTCTCGAAGATGTTGTTGCAGCGCGGCTGGCGGGTGCGGGCGATGACTCGCCGATCGGCACCAGTTGATGCCGTCGATGGCATCGAGCGCGTGATTGGTGATGCCATGAACCGGGAGGATGTGGTGAAGGCGGCAAAAGGCGCCGGGCTCATCGTACATGCGGTCAATCCTCCGGGATATCGCAACTGGGACAGCCAAGTGCTGCCGATGCTCGACAATACCATTGCCGCTGCCGAGGCCTGCGGGGCAAGGATCGTGTTTCCAGGCAGCATCTATAATTTTGGCCCGGATGCCTTTCCGCTTCTGACGGAGGACAGCCCCCAAAAGCCTTTCACCCGCAAGGGCGCCTTGCGCGTTGAAATGGAGCGGCGTTTGAAAATGGCGTCGATGCGCGGCGTGCCGGTCCTGATCGTCCGCACCGGTGATTTCTTTGGTCCTGACGCGAAGAACAACTGGTTTTCGCAGATGCTGGTGCGACCGGGCAAGCCGGTTCGCAGTGTTCAGAATCCAGCAGTACCGAATGCCGGGCATCAATGGGCCTATCTGCCGGATGTTGCGGAGATAATCGGACGGCTGCTCGATCGCTCGGACGAGCTTCAGACGTTTGCCGTCTACCACATGGAGGGTGTCTGGGATTTCGACGGTCTGCAACTGGTTGGGGCAATCGAGCGGGCCGTCGGCCATCCGGTCAAGATGCGGCGGCTTTCGTGGTTAGCCGTCGGGCTGGCTGCACCGTTCGTTCCCCTGTTCCGCGAAGTCATGGAAATGAAATATCTGTGGCAGATGCCGATCCGGATGAGCAACCGCAAGCTTGTCGAATTCCTCGGCGCGGAACCGCGAACGCCGATCGATGCGGCAGTATCGGAAACACTGGCGAGCCTTGGGTGTCTCGCCGAGGTGCAGCAACCGGCGGGCCTTCATCATGCGACCGATGCCGGGGGTAGGGTGTGATGGTTACAGTGGCTAATGGATTTTCCCGGCGGCGCCGTATGTTCGCCGTGATTTCGGCAGGCGTGCCGGTGTTGATTTTCGCGCAGGTGCTGCTGGCCGGGCTGTCGATCTATTATGACGGATCGCTGCTTGTGGTTCACAAAGGGCTTGGCATGCTGATCGCCGTTCCCATTGTATCTCTGGTCGTGCTCGCCCTTCGTCATGATGACCTCCGGCCAAACCTTGGGCGCGCGCTCGTGCTGCTCGCTCTCTACTGCCTTCAGGTGGCGTTGATGAGCATCGGTCGGGAAACGGGCAGTGGCTTTCTGCAGGCGCTGCATGTGGCCAACGCCTTCGTAATGGGCGCATTTTCAGACTTTGCTGCGCGGAAGGCGCGAGGCCTTTCCTGAAACGGCAAAACGCCGCACCGCTGTGGAGCGGTGCGGCGTTTCAAGTTTAGCACTGATCAGCCAAGAGCAGGGTAGTCGGTATAGCCTTCAGCCCCGCCACCATAGAAGGTCGGCTGGTTCGGCTCGTTCAGCGGCGCGTTGTCCTTGAGGCGGCGCACCAGATCCGGGTTGGCGATGAAGGCCTTGCCAAAGGCCACGGCATCAACCTTGCCGCTTTCCACCGCCTCGATGGCGCTCTCACGGTCGTAGCCATTGTTGGCGATCCACAGGCCCTTGCCGCCCGCACTGCGATAGGCGGCCTTGAAGGTTGCGTAATCGAAGGGCTTGTCGCCCTGCTTGAAGTCGCGCGGACCACCGGTCGCACCTTCAACAACATGGATGAAGGCGAGATTGCGTTTGCCGAGTTCTTCCGCAACGTAATTATAGAGCGGCTGCGGGTCGGCCTCGAAAATGTCGTTGGCGGGCGTGACGGGGGACAGGCGAATGCCGGTGCGGCCTGCGCCAATCTCTTCTGCAACCGCATCCACGACTTCCAGGAGGAAGCGGGCGCGGTTTTCGATCGAGCCGCCATATTCGTCGGTGCGCTGGTTGGTGCTGGATTTCAGGAACTGCTCGATCAGATAACCGTTGGCGGCATGGATTTCGACACCGTCGAAACCAGCCTCAAGTGCGGCGCGCGCGCCGGTCCGGTAATCTTCAAGGATAAGACCGATATCGTCGATGGTCAGTGCGCGGGGCTCGGAGGTTTCCGCAAACGCGCCGGTGCCGTCATCATTGATGATATAGGTCTTGGACTTGGCGATAATCGCGGAAGGGGCGACCGGCTGTCCGCCATGCGGCTGAAGCGAGGTGTGGGAAATGCGTCCCACGTGCCAAATCTGCGCGACGATCTTGCCGCCGGCGACATGCACGCCATCCGTGATCTTTTTCCAGCCCTCAACCGCTTCCTTCTTGTAGAGGCCCGGAACATCCGCGTAACCCTGACCTTGCTGGGAAATCGGCGTGCCTTCGGTCACGATCAGCCCGGCTGTTGCGCGCTGCTCGTAATAGGTGGCGTTGAGATTGTTGGGAATTGCCCCCGGCGAGCGGTTGCGGGTGAGGGGAGCCATGACGATACGGTTGGCGAGTGCGATATCGCCGGCCTGTGCCGGTTCGAAAAGACTTGTCATGCGACTTCACTTTCTGGTCGGTTGGCGAAATTGCGCGGCTGGCGCGCTTTCCTAATGTATGGGCATCGGAGAGAAAACCGCCTTGCAGTTTCCGGTCCGACGCCCCGGTCTTATAAGCTTGGGAGGCTCAAAGATTGGCTTGCAGATAATTGCGGAAGGCGTCTATGGTTTCCTCGTTGCGTTCGAAAAACACCCATTGCCCAACTTTCTTTGACCTTATCAGGCCAGCCGCCTGCAAAACCGCCAGATGTGAGGAGACCGTCGATTGCGACAGGCCGCTGATCTGGAACTGATTGGCGCATACGCCCATGCTGAGCGGATGGTCCTGACAGAAGTGACTTTCAGGGCTCTTCAGCCACTCGAGGAACTTCAGCCTTGCGGGGTGTGAAAGGGCTTTGAGGATTTCCTCCGGGTTCATCTGCGTTTCTCTAATATCTGACATGTCCGATATTTATATCGATAGTTTTCGATATACAATTCACGTCTCTGTGAGGTAGTCACCCGAGCCGAGAACAGCGCGCAAAAAAATGGCCGCCGGATTTCTCCGCGGCCAATGAGTTTGAAGGTTAAAACCTCCAGAGGGGAACAGCTGTCGCGTGCATAGGCAGGCGTGACAGCTGATTGAAATATGGGAGTGGCAAGAATGCAAAACAAGGTTGCATCATGCGATATTTCGCCAAATTGGAGAAAATTCTTGCGGGTAAAAAAAGAGGGCCGCCGGATAAATCCAGGGCCCTTTAAGTGTGAAGGTCAAAAACCTCCAGAGGGGAACAGCTGATGCGGTGGAACTGGGAGGAAAAGCCACCGTGTGCATCAACTGAGAGCGATATGGTGCTTTTTTGTGCACGAAACAACTCTTTTTTGTGCAGGTCAGGCATGCGTACGATGCAGGTCTAGATATTTCCGGTATAATTTATGTGCAAAGCTGAAGTGCGGCGCGTCTGGCGCGCCGCCATCTTGGGACGGCCAACTCCATGAATTAGTATGATATTTTGTGGCGCTGGCCTATTTAAACGTCAGAAGTTCCAGTTCCGTGCCTTGGCAACGACGAAGTCGCGGAAGGCTTTCAGTTTTGCAGCGTTTTTCATCTCGTCCGGGTAACAGAAGTAGGTGTCGAACGAGGGAATATCGGCGGCAAGCGACAACTGAATCAATCCCGGATCGCGCCCGACGATGTAATCCGGCAAACAGGCGATACCTATTCCCAGCAGGCAGGCGCGCTTGATCGAGGTCTGGCTGTTGATCTGAAGATGCGGAATGCGGGTGTTGTCCGACGAGCGTCCCGCATTTTCCAGCCAGTTGACATCAAGCAGATAGTTAGGTGCCGGTTCGCCGAAGGAGATGATGCGGTGGTTGTCCAGATCCTCGATCGACTGCGGCTCGCCGTGGCGGTTGATGTAGGACGGCGCCGCATAGACGTGCATGTGCACCGTGAACAGCTTGCGCTGGATAAGGTCGGACTGTTGCGGCTGGCGCAGGCGGATGGCGCAATCGGCGTGGCGCATGTTCACATCCAGCTCCTCATTGTCGAGGATCAGCTGGATCGACATTTCCGGATAGAGCTGCAGGAATTCCTGCACCTTGTCCGTCAGCCAGCCTTGGCCGAGACCAACCGTCGTCGTCACGCGCAGCTTGCCGCTCGGCTTCTCCGTCGTTTCGGTCAGTTGCATCTTGACGGTTTCGAGCTTCAGCAACACGTCATGGGCGGTGCGATACAGCAGTTCGCCCTGCTCGGTGAGGATAAGACCTCTGGCGTGGCGGTGAAACAGCTTCACGCCAACATCCTGCTCCAGCGCGCTGACCTGGCGGCTGATGGCCGACTGGGACAAATGCAGCTTGTCGGCAGCGTGGGTAAAAGACCCCGCTTCGGCTGCGGCATGAAAAATGCGCAGTTTATCCCAGTCCAATGGCATTGCCATGCCTATCCTGCCTTTCGGTTATTCGGCTGCTACCGCAAGCGGCTGCTGCGCGGTGAGGTACCGTTCTGCTTCAAGGGCGGCCATACAGCCCATACCGGCGGCGGTGATGGCCTGACGGTATATGTCGTCGGTAACGTCGCCGGCGGCGAAAATACCTTCCACGTCGGTAGCGGTGGAATCGGGCGCGGTCCACATGTAGCCATTGTCCTTGAGCTTCACCTTGCCCTTGAACAGTTCGACGGCCGGCGCGTGGCCGATGGCGACGAAGACGCCGTCGATGGGCGTATCGCTGATCACACCGGTCTTGGTGTCACGCAGTCGCACACCCGAAACAGAGGGTGGCATTGGCGGCTTGGCGGGAGCGCCGGTGATTTCGGCGATTTCCGTGTTCCACAGGATCTTGACGTTTTCCTTGGCGAAGAGCCGTTCCTGAAGGATTTTCTCCGAGCGGAAACTGTCGCGGCGGTGCACGACGGTTACCGACTTGGCGATATGGGCGAGATAGAGCGCTTCCTCCACGGCAGAGTTGCCGCCGCCGACCACGATCACATCCTTGTTGCGATAGAAGAAACCGTCGCAGGTGGCGCAGGCGGAAACGCCGAAGCCCTGAAAGTGCTGCTCACTCTCGATACCGAGCCACTTGGCCTTTGCGCCTGTTGCGATGATCAGCGTGTCGGCGGTCCAGACCTGACCGGAATCGGTCTTGACCACGAAGGGGCGCGTGTTGGTTTCGACTTCGGTCACGAGGTCACTGACGATTTCCGCACCCACATGCGTCGCCTGCTTCAGCATCTGGTCCATCAGCCAGGGGCCCTGGATCGGATCGGCAAAGCCCGGATAGTTTTCGACATCGGTGGTGATCATCAGCTGGCCACCCTGTTCCATGCCGGCAATCAGCACGGGTTTCAGCATTGCGCGGGCCGCGTAGATCGCCGCGGTATAACCGGCGGGACCAGAGCCAATGATCAATACCTTGGTATGGCGGGCAGACATGGAAACAATCCTTTTTAAAGTAGCGGGGCCTTTCGGCAGCAGAACATTCCAGCCGCAGCACGGTGGACAGGCCGCAACCCCTTCGTTGCCCGGTATTTAAGGTTGTCTAGTGCCTTTATTCAAGGGCAGCCTTGCGTTACCAACAAGGCAGTTGTGGATGCGTGCGCAATTTTGTGACCGGCCGGCGGCATATTGTTGCGAATCCTGCGCCTGGTAGTACAAGGAAGTTCTCCGGCTTAACGAGGAACCTCTCCGTGACCAGCGTCGAACTCGATGCCATCGATCTGAAAATCCTGCGCGAATTGCAGCGCGACGGGCGCATGACCAACGTGGAGCTGGCCGAACGGGTCGGTATTTCCGCGCCGCCGTGCCTCAGGCGCGTCCGCAAGCTGGAAGAAGCCGACGTGATCGAGGGTTATCACGCCATGTTGAACGCGCCGAAGCTCGGTTTCGATCTCGTTGCCTTCTGCATGGTCGGCCTCAAGCGCCAGTCGGACAGCAATCTGAAAGCCTTTGCAGCGGCGACGGCCGGATGGTCGCTGGTGCGCCAGGCCTGGATGGTATCCGGCGAAAGCGATTTCCTTCTGCATTGCATCGCCAGAAACCTGACCGAGTTTCAGGATTTCGTCATCGAGGTTCTGACAGCGGACGAAAACGTCGACACCGTGCGCACCATGCTCACCATCCGTCAGGTCAAACGCGTCGGTCTGGTCGAAATCTGATCGGCGGACCTTTGAGTGATTGCGCCGGCGCTTACCCGCGCCGCAACGCGTCATAGATCGTGCCGAGACTGGTCGCCTCTTTTTCCAGCGGAAATGCAGTACGCACATGCGCAAGTCCGGCACGGGCATGGTCACTGGCGAGAGCAGGATCGGCAAGATAGGTTTTAATGGCATCCCGCAGGGACGCGTAGTCGCCGGCCTCAACGACCATGCCGGTCTCGCCCTTGACGATCATTTCCTCATAGGCGCCGGCATTGCTGGCAACGACAGCCGTCTCGGACGCCATGGCTTCCAGTGGTGTCAGGCCAAAGCCCTCGTTGCGTGACGGTGCGACATAGAGGGTTAGCCGCCGATACCAGGGCTTGATGTCGTCCACCTCGCCCTGAAACGCGATGCGGTCCGCAAGACCGGCTGCTGCGACATCGGCCACGAGCTTGTCGGCGAAGGCCTTGTGCTCTGCGGTCACGCGGCCGGAGATGACGGCCGTCCATTCGGGATAGTCGGGCAGAAGTTCGATCATGGCGCGCACGAAAAGGTCTGTTCCCTTCTGGTGGCGCACCCGTCCGAAACATCCGATGAGAAATTGCCCCGGCAGGCCGGTCGAAGCGATCGTATCCTCCGGGCCGGTTGCGGGATGAAACAGCTCGGTATCGACGCCATGCATGACGACGCTGTGTGGTACTTCCAGAAACGAGCCTGAGCGGCCGCTTGTCGCGACGACCGCATCCATTTTCGAAATCAGAAAGCGGGTATAGGCGGAATGTCGCCTTTGCGCCGCCGAGGTGAACATCAGCTTCACCTTCATGCGCAGCACGTCACGCATGAGAATGCCCGGCAACATTTCGAGATTGCGGCGGGCGTGCCAGATGCGCGGACCGCTGAGCGGGCCGTTTTGCCAGAGCCGCCACAGATCACGGAAGCGCACATGTGGCAGATGCTGCGGCAGGCCGGGGCCGATGACGGCCACTTTCTGACCCAGCCGGTTTTGTACCGGAATAAGCTGAACGATGGTGGAGGTAACGCCGGAGAGCCTGCGCTTGAAGTTCGGCGCAAGCACCTGCACATCTTTCAGACTGGCGTGGGACAAGATGGGCTTCCGTCTTTGCGGCTAAGGCAGGATGTTCAGTTCAGGATATCAATGCAATGCGCCCGAGGGGCGCATTGCATGAAAGGGCAGATCAGCCCCACTGTACGGCGAGAATCTCGTAACCCTTGGCGCCGCCCGGTGCGTTGACTTCGATGCTGTCACCGACTTCCTTGCCGATGAGGGCGCGGGCGATGGGCGAGGAAATGGAAATCCGTCCAGCCTTCACATCGGCTTCCTGGTCGCCAACGATCTGATAGATTCTCTCCTCGTCGCTATCCTCGTCGATAAGCTTGACGGTGGCGCCGAACTTGATCTTGGAACCGGACATCTTGGAAAGGTCGATGACTTCCGCGCGTGCGGTCAAGTCTTCGAGTTCAGTGATGCGGCCTTCGTTATGGCTCTGGGCTTCCTTGGCAGCGTGGTATTCGGCATTTTCCGAAAGGTCGCCATGGGCGCGCGCCTCCGCAATTGCCTCGATGATACGGGGACGCTCCTCCTGCTGGCGAAAGCGCAGCTCCTCCTGCAGCTTGATGAATCCACCGTGCGTCATCGGTACTTTTTCTACCATTTTTTTATCCTTCGCAGTCCTGTCGCTTTACTTGCAGACACAAAAAGAAACAGGTTCCGGAGGGGAACTTCGGAACCATGCCAAAATCATAACTAAGCCGACTATATCAGAAGACGACAACGAAATGCCAGCAAATTTGAGACGGGCATTTTCTTGCATTCGTTCAGGGCTTTAACAGATGAGATTGACATTTTTCAATAGAACATATAGTGAACATAACCATGAAGAAGTCAATCAGGCAACGGCTGGCCATTCTTTCCGATGCGGCCAAATACGATGCGTCCTGTGCCTCCAGCGGCACGACGAAACGCAGCTCTGCTGCATCCGGCGGACTTGGCTCCACAGAGGGGTCAGGCATATGCCATGCCTATGCACCGGACGGGCGTTGCATTTCGCTCCTGAAGATACTGCTCACCAATTTCTGTATCTATGATTGCGCCTATTGCATCAATCGTTCTTCGAGCAATGTCGAGCGGGCGCGGTTTACTGCCGAGGAGGTGGTGTGGCTGACGCTGGAGTTCTATCGGCGCAACTATATCGAGGGGCTGTTTCTCTCTTCCGGTATTATCCGCTCTTCCGATCACACGATGGAAGAGATGGTGCGGGTGGCGCGGGAACTGCGCGTCACGCATGGCTTTCGCGGCTACATCCATCTGAAATCCATTCCCGAAGCATCGCCAAAGCTTATTGAGGAAGCGGGGCTTTACGCCGACCGGCTGTCGATCAACATCGAATTGCCGACTGATAGCGGCGTCAGCCGTTTTGCGCCGGAAAAGCAGCCCGCCAATATTCGCCGCTCGATGGCTGATATCCGCCTGAAGATTGAGGAGGCGGGGGAGCCGACTGTCAGGACGCGAAAGACCAAACGTTTTGCGCCTGCCGGACAGAGCACGCAGATGATCGTTGGGGCGGATGGGGCTGATGACAGCACCATTCTGTCCACCAGCGCCCGGCTTTATGGCAGCTATGGTTTGCGGCGCGTCTATTATTCGGCTTTCAGCCCCATTCCGGATTCGTCGAAGAACCTGCCGCTCATCAAGCCGCCTTTGATGCGGGAACACAGGCTTTATCAGGCCGACTGGCTTTATCGTTTTTATGGGTTCGACATTGGTGAAATAACCGCGATCGGCGGTAACGGAATGCTCGATCTCGATATAGATCCGAAGCTTGCCTGGGCGCTGAAAAATCGCGACCGTTTTCCAGTGGACGTGAACGTGGCGGATCGCGAAATATTGCTGCGCGTGCCCGGCTTCGGTACCAAGACGGTCGCCTCGATCCTGTCTTCACGCCGGTTTCGCCGATTGCGGCTGGAGGATATCGCCCGCTTCGGCGTTTCCCTGAAAAAGGTGAAGGCCTTCATCGTTGCCGAGGGCTGGACGCCGGGCAAGCTGACTGAACGGCCGGATTTGCGAGCGATGTTTGCTCCGCAGCCCGAACAATTATCGCTGCTGTGATGTACGGCCCGGTTCTGGAAGGGCGGGGCGATTTCGGCGAGTGGCGTGATGCGGCGCGCGCGGCTCTCGCCGCCAATGTGCCGCCGGAGGCGATTGACTGGCGGTTGCGGGATGAGAAAGCCGGGCTTCTCGATTTTGCCGGAGAGCCTTTGCCGGCGGCCCGTGCGGATGACGTGCAGGTGTCCGTTCCAGCCTCCTTCGTGACGTTGGCGCAAGCGATTATCTGTCATAGCGATCCGGGTCGTTTCGCACTGCTTTACCGGTTGCTGTGGCGGCTGAAGCGGGATCGCGCCCTGTTGCAGTTCAAGTCCGATGCGGATGTTTCCGAAGCCCGGCAGCTTGAAAAATCGGTCCGCCGCGATTGTCACAAGATGACGGCCTTTGTTCGCTTCAAGGAATTATCCTTGCCGCAGGGGAAGGGCGCGCGGCGGCGCTTCGTCGCATGGTTCGAGCCGGATCACTTCATCGTCGAGCGCACTGCCCCGTTTTTCCAGCGGCGGTTCACGGATATGGACTGGCTGATCGCGACACCGAACGGTTCCGCGCGGTGGGACGGAAACGTGCTGGAGACATCGCCGCAGGCCGCGTCCAAGCCTGAGCTGACGGATGAAACGGACGAGCTGTGGCGAACCTATTATGCCAATATATTCAATCCGGCGCGTCTGAAGATAAAAGCGATGACGGCAGAGATGCCAAAGAAATACTGGAAAAATTTGCCGGAAGCCGAGCTTATTCCAGGTCTCGTTCTCGGTGCCGAGGCGCGGGTGCTGGAGATGGCGGCAAAGGCTGCGAGCCAGCCGCAACCATTCCATCACCGCCTGCAGGCCGCGGCCTCGGCGCGTGAAGAGCCGCCACCGGCGCCGGACGGTACTCTCGCTTCATTGGCGCGGGAGGCTGGCCAATGCACGCGCTGCGCCCTGCATTGCAAGGCAACGCAGACAGTATTCGGCATGGGACCTGAAGATGCGAAAGTGATGATCGTCGGGGAACAGCCGGGAGATCACGAGGATCTTGCCGGAAAACCTTTCGTCGGTCCCGCTGGTCAGCTGTTCGACCGGACGTTGGTTGAAGCCGGTATTGACCGTAAAAAGCTTTATGTCACCAACGCCGTCAAACACTTCAAATACGAGGCCCGCGGCAAGCGGCGCATTCACCAGCGACCGGATGCGGGCGAGGTGCAGCAATGCCGCTGGTGGCTTAACAAGGAAATCGAGCTGGTACGGCCGAAGCTTATCGTTGCCATGGGTGCAACTGCGCTTTATGCGCTGACAGGCGGAAAGGAAAAGGTCTCCGAGGTTCGGGGTCGCCCGATACCGATGCAGGAGGAGCGGACGCTTTTTGTCACGGTGCACCCTTCCTATCTTCTTCGCCTTCCAGACTCGCAGCAGAAGGAGGCGGAAATGCAGAATTTCAGGAATGAAATTGATTTTATAAGATTGTTCTAATAGAATGTTCTGTGTGTTTTTACGTTATATTGGATGATCATCGATGTCTTCATCGATATGATTAAATTTTTGTTTATTGTTATTTTTATTGAAATTTTATACTTGATACCATAATTCAGATATTTATATTTATTCATTGCGTGGATGTATGATGCTCGGCGAGCTAGATCTTGCAACAGTGATACTGATGCAAAAGTGTTCTTACATTGTTGGAATGCTGAGTTTTATATATCTGAAGCTCACAAATCGTGGTTTGCACGGCCCGACAGCTCTTGCAGCAGGCTTCGCAGCCATGGCTGCCGGCTCCACGCTCGCTGGGTACGGCGAATGGGGAATAATGTCTCCGGCCTTGTGGCAATTCGGCAGCATCGTCTTCGGTATCGTGGGTTATGCGCTGATCTGGCTTGGCCTGAAAATCGTGAGCGATGGACGTGCTGCCAGCAGGGGGACAGTATCAGCTGTCTGTTTGATTGCCTTGCTGGCAATTGTCCTTGCACAGCAGGTGGCTGACAATAACGCTTATCGTGCGGCCCTGTTCAACGGTTGTGCGGCTGTGGCCTATCTTGCGGGAGCGGGCGGGCTTTTTGCGCGGTGGCGCAAGGAGCCACTCCTGTCCCGCTTCGCGTTGGGCGCGATTGCGGGTATTTCCGGCCTGATTTCGTTGTCGGTGGCAAAGAGCGTGCTTTTGCCCCAATACGCCGCCATCGATCTGGTCAATGCGTTTTTCTTGATCATCATGTTGAACTTCGCCATTGCGCTGTTCGTGATGATGCTGGTAGCCGAGCGGTCAGAGCGCAAATTGCTGGTTCTCGCCAACACCGATCCTTTGACGGGCGTCAAGAACCGTCGTTTTTTCTTCCAGGCCATGCCGGTGGTGCCGGGTCCCCACGATGCGGCGATGCTGCTCGATATCGACCACTTCAAATCAATCAACGACCGCTTCGGCCACGCCGTCGGCGACAGCGTTCTTCAGGAAGTCGCGAAGCGTATCGGCGGCAGCATACGCGGTGGTGACGTGCTGGCGCGTTACGGTGGCGAGGAGTTCATCATCTTCCTGCCGGGTGCCGGTGTTCAAAAGGCTTGCATGATCGGAGAACGCATTCGCGATGCGATTGCGATAACCGAAGTCGATTGCGGCGGTTTGCGTGTCGGCGTGACGATCAGCATCGGCGTCGCAACCAGCGGCGATATGCGCTGCGATCTTCAGACCCTGGCGGAAATGGCGGACCGCGCCCTTTACCGCGCCAAGACGGATGGGCGCAATTGCGTGCGCGAAGCCCTGGCGGCGTGAGGCTTTTGAGCTTTTTGTGAGACAATGCAAAACGCCGCAGGCATGACCCGCGGCGTTTCCATGATCTTCGTTGTCGGCTGATTTTACAGGAAGTAGCTCTGCAAGGGCTTCACTTCCAGATTGCCGGCCTTAAGCGCCTTGATGGCAAGGGCTGCTGCTTCCGCACCGGCCATCGTCGTGTAGTAGGGCACCTTCTGCATCAGCGTTGCGCGGCGCAGCGACTTCGAGTCGGAAATCGCCTTGTTGCTGTCGGTGGTGTTGATGACCAGCTGGACCTGCCGGTTGCGGATGGCGTCTTCGATATGCGGACGACCTTCCTGCACCTTGTTGATCTTCTCGGCGTTGATGCCCTGTTCAGCAAGGAAACGCTGGGTGCCGCCGGTTGCCAGTACCCTGAAGCCGCTCTCGACCAGAATACGGATTGCGGGCAACACGCGGTCCTTGTCGTCGTCGCGCACCGAGACGAAGACGGTGCCGGAGCGCGGCAGGTCGACGCCGGCGCCGAGCTGGCTCTTGGCGAAGGCGAGTGCGAAATCGGTGTCGAGGCCGATGACTTCGCCGGTCGAGCGCATTTCCGGTCCGAGCAGAATGTCGACGCCGGGGAAGCGGGCGAACGGGAAAACGGCTTCCTTGACGGCGATGTGCTTCAGGTTGCGCGGATCGGGTTTCTTGCCGTAAGCGGCAATCGCCGCATCAAGCTTTTCGCCGGCCATGACGCGGGCAGCGATCTTGGCGATCGGCGCACCGATGGTTTTTGCAACGAAGGGCACCGTGCGCGAGGCGCGCGGGTTGACTTCGAGAACGTAGATCGTGCCGTCCTTGATCGCGTACTGAACGTTCATCAGGCCACCGACGTTGAGCGCCTTTGCAAGCGCCGTCGTCTGGCGTTCCAGCTCGTCGAGGGTTTCCTTGCTCAGCGAACGGGAAGGCAGCGAGCAGGCCGAGTCGCCCGAATGGATACCGGCTTCTTCGATGTGCTCCATGATGCCCGACACGAAGACGTTTTCGCCGTCGCACAGTGCATCGACGTCGACTTCGACGGCGTTGGTCAGGTAGCTGTCGAACAGAAGCGGGTTCTTGCCGAGCAGGGTGTTGATCTGGCCGGTCTTGTCGTTCGGGTAACGCTGCTTGATGTCCTCTGGCACGAGGCCCGGAACCGTATCGAGCAGATAGGTCTGGAGCTGGCCTTCCGAATGGATGATCTGCATGGCGCGGCCACCCAGAACATAGGACGGACGCACGACCAGCGGGAAGCCGATTTCCGAAGCGACGAGGCGCGCCTGTTCAACCGAATAGGCGATGCCGTTGTTCGGCTGGGCGAGGTCGAGCTTCATCAGAAGCTTCTGGAAGCGGTCGCGGTCTTCGGCAAGGTCGATCATGTCAGGCGCGGTGCCGAGGATCGGGATACCGTTCTTTTCCAGCGCTTCGGCCAGCTTCAGCGGCGTCTGGCCACCGAACTGCACGATGACGCCGACCAACTCGCCCTTTTCCTGTTCGGCGCGCATGATCTCGATCACGTCTTCGGCCGTCAGCGGTTCGAAATAGAGGCGGTCGGAAGTGTCGTAGTCGGTCGAAACCGTTTCCGGGTTGCAGTTGATCATGATCGCTTCGAAGCCTGCATCCTTAAGCGCGAAGGCGGCATGGCAGCAGCAATAGTCGAACTCGATGCCCTGGCCGATACGGTTCGGACCGCCGCCGAGGATGACGACCTTCTTGCGGTCGGAAACCTGCGCTTCAGAGCGGGCGGCGCCGACGAAGGGGATTTCATAGGTCGAATACATGTAGGCGGTGGGCGAGGCGAATTCTGCCGCGCAGGTATCGATGCGCTTGAAGACCGGGCGAACATTGAGGCTGTTGCGCAGCTCGGCCACTTCCTTCGGGCGCTTGCCCGTCAGAATTGCCAGGCGGGCGTCGGAAAAGCCCATGGCTTTGAGCATGCGCAGGTTCTCTGCGTCCTGCGGCAGGCCTTGCTCACGGACACGGGCTTCCATGTCCACAATTGCCTTGAACTGGGCGATGAACCAGGGGTCGATCTTCGAGTTTTCGTGGACTTCCTCTTCCGTCATTCCCATGCGCAGCGCCTGGGCGACCATGCGCAGGCGATCCGGCGTCGGCGTGCCGATGGCGGCGCGGATGGCGTTCTTGGAGCCTTCGCCCTCTTCAAAGCCGGGGATTTCGATTTCATCGAGACCGGTGAGGCCGGTTTCCATGCCGCGCAGCGCCTTCTGCAGCGATTCTGCGAAGGTGCGGCCGATGGCCATGACTTCACCGACGGACTTCATGGCCGTGGTGAGGATCGGCGAGGCGCCCGGGAACTTCTCGAAGGCGAAACGCGGGATCTTGGTGACGACGTAGTCGATCGACGGTTCGAACGAGGCAGGCGTCGCGCCGCCGGTGATATCGTTTTCCAGCTCGTCGAGCGTATAGCCGATGGCGAGCTTGGCGGCGATCTTGGCGATCGGGAAGCCGGTCGCCTTGGAGGCGAGAGCGGACGAGCGCGAAACGCGCGGGTTCATTTCGATGACGACGAGGCGGCCGTCTTTCGGGTTGACGGCGAACTGCACGTTCGAGCCGCCGGTTTCCACGCCGATCTCACGCAGCACCGCAATCGAGGCGTTGCGCATGATCTGGTATTCCTTGTCGGTCAGCGTCAGCGCTGGCGCAACGGTGATGGAATCGCCGGTGTGGACGCCCATCGGATCGATGTTTTCGATGGAGCAGATGATGATGCAATTGTCCGCGGTGTCGCGGACCACTTCCATCTCATATTCCTTCCAGCCGAGAACCGATTCTTCGACCAGCACCTCGGTGGTCGGCGAAGCGTCGAGGCCGCCCGAGACGATGTCGAAGAATTCGGAGCGGTTATAGGCAATGCCGCCGCCGGTGCCGCCGAGCGTGAAGGACGGGCGGATGATGGCGGGCAGGCCGACATGGTCGATCGCCTGGGCGGCGATTGCAATCGCATGCGCCATGTAACGTTGCTTGCGGTCGGTCTCGCCAAGGTTCCACTGGTTTTCCAGATCGTCCAGCGCCTTGTCCAGTTCCGTACCGGAAAGCTTCGCCTTGAGTTCGGCGCGGGCAGCTTCGTGCTTCTTGCGGTCGGCGTCCTTGATTTCAGTGGCGTTGGCCAGCATGGACTTCGGCGTCTCAAGGCCGATGCGAGCCATGGCCTCGCGGAAGAGGGCGCGGTCTTCGGCCATGTCGATGGCTTCGGGCTTGGCGCCGATCATTTCCACATTGTAGCGGTCGAGAACGCCCATGCGCTTCAGGGACAGCGCGGTGTTGAGCGCGGTCTGGCCGCCCATGGTGGGCAGCAGCGCGTCCGGACGTTCCTTGGCGATGATCTTGGCAACGACTTCCGGGGTGATCGGCTCGACATAGGTTGCGTCGGCAAGGCCCGGATCGGTCATGATGGTGGCCGGGTTGGAGTTCACCAGAATGACCCGGTAACCCTCTTCCTTCAGCGCCTTGCAGGCCTGGGTGCCGGAATAGTCGAATTCACATGCTTGGCCGATGACGATCGGTCCTGCGCCAATGATGAGGATGGACTTGATATCTTGGCGCTTCGGCATGGCTCTCTCGTTCCGCGTTTTGGTTGCGCAAAACACCAGCCAGGGTGAAAGATCACCGGCCGGGGCGCGCAATTCAAAGTTTTCAGGCTAGAAGCGGCTTATAGGCAAATGTTTTTGAGAACGGAACCCCATAAATTCCGGAATCGACAGAAACTCTTAACCCGCCGGTGTATGCGCGGCGAAACGGGCCTGCACGGCCGCGCTATGGGAGCGGCTGACGGGTATTTCCGAGCCGTCTCTTGTAATGACGTGCAGACGGCCAGCCTGTTTACGCAACGAGACGACGTCGGAAATGGCAATCCAGTGGGAACGGTGCACCTGCAAGCCTTCCGTGAGGCCTATTTCTTTCAGCGCATCGGCAAAACGCAGCAGAACGAGCTGATGGCCGCGCGTGGTGACGATTTCGGTATAGTGGTCCTGCACCGACAGCCGCAGCAATTCTCCGCGCTTTTGCGGCGGCAGCCGCTCCAGCAGCGGCGCGATGCTTTTCACCTCACCTTTGGCATCTCCATTCGGGTCCGCAACGGCATCCGTTGCCGTTGCGCGTGACTGGCAGGCCGTGAGGTAGCTCAGCAGGCAAAAGATGGCGCAGAGCGGCAGGGCCGACATGCTGCTTTTCAGAAAGGCGGCGAAACCCATTTCCCTGCCGGAAAAGATTTGGTTCATGATGGAAAGCAGCAGCCCGATGGGCAGGGCTGCCGTCAGCGAGCCGATCATCATGCGTGTCAGCATATTTTCAATGCTGCTGGCAAGGATGGTGTTGGCGAGGATGGAAAAGGATATTGCGAACGTCCATGCGCCAGCCTGAACGATTGTCCAGTAAAGCAGCCGGTCGGCGAAACTCATGGTCTCACTTGTCCCGAAAGGGCCGGTCAGAATGAAGATCGCCAATATGGCAAGGAAGGTCAGCCACAGTCTGCGCGATTGCAGGATGGCGTGCATTTCACGAAGCGTGGACTGCAAAGAGAGGTGATCCACGAAGTTTTCCTGCGGTTGACGCCAATGCGTTTTTCTTTCGCGCATGTTTTGCCGAAGTTAGCGATAATTTCAACCGGGTCAAAAAGCTTCACCATGTCACTTCAGCCTTTGCTAGACGCACCGCTTGCCGTGCAATTCCATGTCGCCACCGTTGTTCCGGCCGCGATTCTCGGCGCCTTCATTTTCCTTCGCCCCAAAGGAACCGCCATCCACCGGCTACTCGGCAGGATTTGGGTGACGCTGATGGTCATGACGTCCGTTTCGACCTTCTTCATTCATGAATTGAGGGTGTTTTACGGTTTCAGCCCGATTCATCTTTTATCGGTTCTCACCATATATGGCTGTCTGCAATCGGTCCTTTTCGCGCGCAGGGGCGAAATCAGGCGCCATATGAGGATCATGCAGAGTGTTTATCTCGGCGGTATCGTCATCGCAGGCGGTTTCACCTTCGTTCCGGGGCGGATCATTCACGAGGTTGCTTTCGGTGACGGTCAGCCGGGTCTTGTGGTGCTTTTCGCGGGCGTGTTCGTGTTTGCCCTGCTGTCTCTGACCGTCTTCACGCAAAGGCGGCGAACCTCCTGAACGAATGCACCCACCTCCGCTTTCTTCCGGAACAAGATGTATTATAGTGCCGTTATAAGGTTGCCTGTTGAGGCGACGTTTGCGGAGAGAAAAGCATGGAATGGAGAGGGCGCCGCCAGTCGGACAATATCGAGGATCGGCGCGGCATGTCGGCGGGATCGGGGCCATCCGGCAACGATCCTTTTTCGCGTGGCGGAATGCGCGTGCCGATCGGGCGCCGCGGCGGCGGTATCGGCATTGGCGGTCTTCTGCTGATCCTGCTGATCAGCTGGGTGCTTGGCATCAATCCGCTGACGCTGCTTTCGGGCGGAGACATTTCACTGGATGGGGGCGGTACCACGCAGCAATCCGGCCAGCAGGCGGGCACTCGGCCGCAGGGCCAATCGTCCGACGAGACGACGGCTTTCGTGCGCACCGTGCTGGCTGAGACGGAAGATACCTGGAGCGGCATTTTCCAGTCCGCCGGCGAGACCTATCAGAAACCGACCCTTGTGCTGTTTTCCGGGCAGGTTGCGTCTGCCTGCGGTTCTGCCTCTGCGGCCAGCGGCCCGTTCTATTGCCCTGGTGACCGCAAGGTCTATCTCGACACCAGTTTCTTCAGTGAACTGGACAAGCGTTTCGGCGCGTCTGGCGATTTCGCGCAGGCTTACGTGATTGCGCATGAGGTGGGCCACCACGTCCAGAACCTGACCGGTGTCCTGCCGGAGTTCAACCGCCGCCGCCAGTCCATGAGCCAGGTGGATGCCAACAAGATGTCGGTGCGTGTGGAGCTTCAGGCCGATTGTTATGCCGGTATCTGGGGCAAGTTCACCGAACAGAAGGGAATTCTGGAAACCGGTGACCTTGAGGAAGCGCTCAACGCTGCTCACCAGATCGGCGACGACACCCTGCAGAAGCAGACTCAAGGATATGTGGTGCCTGACAGTTTCAACCACGGCACGTCGGCGCAGCGCATGGAATGGTTCAAGCGCGGCTTCCAGAACGGACGCGTCGAGGACTGCGACACCTTTTCGGCGAATATCTGATAATCAAATGAACGAGGGGGCTTTTCAGCCCCCTTTTTATTCAGCGCATCAAGAGCGCCACGACATACATGCCGAGGGCGAAGATGGTATGGGCCACAAGGTTGAGTAGGCGAACCTTCGTGGGATTCGGTGTCTTCGATGCCGCCCAGCCGATGCCGAGGCCAGGTTGCAGCAGGAACCAGCCCGCGCCGACTGTGACGATGCCCACGATCCAAGGCTGAATGAAGGACGGCTCTGAAAACCACGAGGCCGGCACTATCAGGGCGAGAATGATGCCGTAGAGAATGCCGACGGCATAATGCGAAATCCAGCCGAGCGCCAGTTCATGCTCGTAAGGTGCGGCCGTGGCGATGCTGTCGTGAAATATCCTGCCCTTCGGCAGATGCCAGAACCAGCGGCCGACCGGCGCCCAGTTCGGGGCGGACTGGCCAAAAAACCGGTGCAGCACAATCGCCCATATATCCATAAACACGGTGCCACCAACCCCCATGGCAATACCGCGCCAAATCAAATCCAGCATAGATCCCTCCGCAAATCATGATCGACCAAGCTCTAGCTGATCGTGTGAGTGGCGTGAACAGGGTTTTTCGCGTGCTGAGGGCGGACAAGAAAAATGGCCGGATCGCTCCGGCCATAATGAATACTGAAACGTCTCCTCCGTCATGCCGGACTGGATCCGGGGTAACGGTGCGATGGTCTCACAAGTGAGCTATTCTCGCTCTACGCGGCACGCCCATATTCAGCCTGCCGCCGCGTTGCCGTGGCGAGCTGGAACTGCGCAAGCAATTCGTTGAGCGCCGCCGCTTCCGAGGCGAGGCCGTGGCTTGCCGCAGTCTGTTCTTCGACCATGGCGGCATTCTGCTGGGTGCCCTGATCGATGGTGTTGATGGCGGTGTTGATTTCCTGAAGTCCGGTGGACTGTTCGCGCGACGACGTTACGATGGCGTCGATGTGGCGGTTGATCTCCTGGACTTCGCGCACGATGGTTTCCAGCGCCTTGCCGGCATTGCCGACGAGATCGACACCGGATTGCACCTGTGATGTTGAGGCGTTGATCAGCGTCTTGATTTCCTTCGCGGCATTTGCCGAGCGCTGGGCAAGCTCGCGCACTTCCTGTGCGACGACGGCAAAACCCTTGCCTGCCTCACCGGCGCGGGCGGCTTCCACGCCGGCATTCAGCGCAAGCAGGTTTGTCTGGAAGGCGATTTCGTCGATCACACCAATGATGTTGCTGATCTCCGACGACGATTTTTCGATGCCTTCCATGGCGCGAACAGCGTCCTCGACGATGATGCCGGACTGCTCGGCATTGTTGCGCGTGCGGTCGACCAGACGGCCTACCTCTTCGGCACGGCGGGCGGAATCCTTGACCGTCGTGGTTATTTCCTCAAGTGCGGCCGCAGTCTCCTCGACAGAGGCGGCCTGCTGCTCGGTGCGCTTGGCCAGATCGTCGGCAGACTGGCGGATTTCTCCAGCACCGGCATCGATTGCGCGTGCATTCTGGCCGACTGTGCTCAAGGCAACGTTCAGCTTGGCGACGGAGTTGTTGAAGTCGTCGCGCAAGCGGTCGATGCGGGTCACGAAAGGTGTCTCGATCCGGTAGTTGAGGTCGCCGTTCGAAAGGTGCGTCAGTCCCTTTGCCAGCGAATCGACTGCGAACTGGATGTCGGCCGCGTCTTTCGCCGCCAGTCGTTCGCGGTCGTTGCGCTCCTGTTCGGAAAGCGTGCGGTTCTGTTCGGCGTCGCCTTCAAGACGCAGACGTTCCGTGGCGTTCGATTTGAATACGGCAACCGCCGCAGCCATCGAGCCGATCTGGTCACTGCGCTCCTGGCCGGGAATGGCGACATCGAGATTGCCGGCGGCAAGCCTTTCCATGGCAGCAGTCATCTGCGTGACGGGGCGAACAATGAAACGGCTGAGAACGGTTGCCAGAAGGGCGATCATGATCGCGGCGGCAAGGATCGTAGCGATGGTTGCCGCGAGGCGAAATTGGCCGATCGCGCTATAGGCGACGTCGGAATCGACAACGAAACCGAGATACCAATCGACCGAGGGCAGACCAGCGACGGGAATGAAGCTGGTGATCTTGCCCTTGCCGTCGATCTCGGTTTGCGAAATCGCGGAAGAAATTGCCGGTGTATCAACCTTGAAGAGATCGGTCAGCGGCTTGTCGACGAATTTCGCATCGGGATGCATGAGGATCTTGCCGTCCTTGCTGACGAGGAAGGCGTATCCATCCTTGCCGGCATCCACCGACTTGATCATCGTGACCAGCGAATCCAGCGAGAAGTCGCTACCCGTCACGCCGGCCAGCTTGCCGTCGATGGACACGGGAATGGCGGCAGTGATGATAAGGCCGCCGGTCGACGCATCGCTATAGGGCTCGGTCAGTACTGGCTTGCCGGCCTTGACGGCGTCCAGATACCAGGGGCGCTTGCGCGGGTCGTAGCCTTCCGGCAATGGCAATTTCGGGAAAGTCGTGAAACTGCCGCTTTCGGCATTGCCGAAATAGGTGGACATGAACTGAGCCGTCAGCACGTCGTTCTGGAGGAACTGCAGTTTGGCGTCGTCATCTGGGAGCTTGGCGAGCGTCTTCGCAACCGTTTCGGTCAGCATGATGCGGCCGTTCAGCCAGTTGGCGATGCTTTGCGCTGCCTGCTTGCCGGACGAATCGATATTTTCCGCCACGGCTTGCGTTGTCACCTGGTGCTGAAGACTGTCGATATAGAAGGAAAAGCCGGCAAAAGCGGCAACGACAAGCGATGATGCCGCAAACAGAATGCGCGTCATGAGATTGGTTTTTTTGGGCAAGCTACACGTCCTTGGAACCAGATGTGCCCATTCGGCTCATCTTGGAAAATAATGGGAAAGACATGCCTCAATGGCGGGAATATTCTGCGTCATGCAGCTTATGGTTTGAAAGAACTTCGCGATATTCTAATGCGTAAAGTGAAATGGTAAAATTCGGCTAAATTTGTTTTATGTCACGCCGTTTCGGCCCAAGTGGACGTAAAATTGCCGTTCTGCGTAAATTTTGATCATTGATCCGCAAAGGTTGCGTGCAGGAAGGGAATATTTTATTCATCACCTGCTGCCATTGCGCAATTCGCGGGCAATGGCCAAAATTCAGGTGAATTACAATGTCTTCGTCGGTTGTTGCAGAAACCGTTCCCTCTGGATCGGGGTCGTGGCTTTCGCATTTCAAGGCTACGCTTGCGCTTGGAATTCCGCTTGTCGGTGCGCAGCTCGCGCAGCTTGGCATCCACACTACAGATATGGTCATCGTCGGTCAGCTCGGAGCTGAGAAGCTGGCGGCCATGGTGCTGGCCGGGCAGTTCTTCTTCGTTGTCTTCATTTTCGGTTCGGGATTTTCCGTGGCCGTGGTGCCAATGGTAGCGCAGGCTTACGGGCAGGGCGATGCGACGGCTGCCCGCCGCTCGCTGCGCATGGGCATGTGGGTGGCAATCGCGTACTGGATTCTTGCCTTGCCGATATTCTTCAATGCTGAGCGCATTCTGGTCTATCTCGGGCAAAACCCCGAAGTTGCGGCGTTGACCGGCCATTATCTCACCATCGCCAAGTTCGGCCTTTTGCCGGCGCTGCTTTTTTACGTGCTGCGCGGGCTTGTCAGTGCCATCGGCCGTGCGGGCATCATTCTGTATGTCACCATCATCATGTTGGTGCTGAATGGCTTGATGGCCTATGCGCTGGTCTTCGGCCATTTCGGATTGCCGGTGATGGGCATGAACGGCGCGGCCGTCGTTGCCGTCATCGTCAATGCCTTCAGCTTCATCTTCATCGTCGCTTATGTGCAGACGCGTGAGGAAACCAGGAAATACGAGCTGTTCGTGCGCTTCTGGCGGCCGGACTGGCATGCGCTGTTCGAAGTGCTGCGCCTTGGCCTGCCTATCAGCATCACCATCCTTGCCGAAGTGACGCTGTTTGCGGCCGCTTCGATCCTGATGGGACAGATTGGCACCGTGCAGCTTGCGGCGCATGGAATCGCCCTGCAGCTTGCCTCCATCGCTTTCATGATCCCGCTCGGCCTGTCGCAGGCGGCGACCGTGAGGGTCGGTGTCGCGTTCGGTCAGGGTGATTTCAGGAACCTCGTGCGCGCCGCCATCATGGTCTACGCGATTGCCTGCGGCATTGCCGTTTGCGGCGGCATCCTGTTTGCGGCTGTTCCGGAATTTCTCGCGAAGTGGTTTCTTGACGCGAAGTTGCCGGAAGCGGCGGAAGTGCTTGCCTACGCAAGCAGCCTCGTGGTGATCGCCGGCATCTTCCAGTTGGTCGATGGTATCCAGGCTGTGACAGCAGGTTTGCTGCGCGGATTGAAGGATGCGCGCATTCCGGCGATGCTGGCGCTGATTTCCTATTGGCCGATCGGGCTGGCGCTGGCCTGGACCATGGCCTTTCCGCTCGGCTTTGGCGGACGTGGCGTCTGGTTCGGTTTCGTGATCGGCCTTTCGACGGCGGCCGTTCTCCTGACTATACGTTTCGTCATTCTGGTGAAGCGTGAAATGAAAACGGCCCGCTGAAAGCGGGCCGTATATTTTTCCTGATTTTCCGAAGATGTCTCAGCGCTCGGCGAGCGCTGCCTCACCTTGTCTCTCGCGCAGCAGGTTGACGAAGCGGCGGAAGAGATAGTGGCTGTCCTGCGGGCCTGGCGATGCTTCCGGATGGTGCTGGACGGAGAAGACCGGCTTGCCGACGATGCGCAGGCCGCAATTGGTGCCGTCGAACAGCGACGTGTGGGTTTCTTCGACGCCATCAGGCAGCGACTTGGCGTCAACCGCAAAACCGTGGTTCATGGAAACGATTTCCACCTTGCCGGTGGTGAAGTCCTTGACCGGATGGTTGGCGCCGTGGTGGCCCTGATGCATCTTTTCAGTCTTGGCGCCGACGGCCAGGCCAAGCATCTGGTGGCCGAGGCAGATGCCGAAGATCGGCAGGTCGCTGTTGATGAGGTTCTGAATGACCGGTACGGCATATTCGCCTGTCGCTGCCGGATCTCCCGGACCGTTGGAAAGGAAAACGCCATCCGGCTTCAATGCCAGAATGTCTTCGGCGGATGTCTGGGCCGGAACCACCGTGACCTTGCAATCGAGACCGGCGAAGAGGCGCAGGATGTTGCGCTTGACGCCGAAATCCACGCAGACGACATGGTACTTCGCATCGGCTTCATTCAGCGTGCCGTAACCCTCGTTCCAAACCCAAGGCGTTTCCGTCCAGGTGGAGGATTGGCCGGATGTGGCTTCGATGGCGAGGTCGAGGCCGACGAGGCCGCTCCATGCCTTGGCTTCCGCCTTCAGCGCCTCGATGTCGAACACGCCGTTGGGATCATGGGCGATCACCGCGTTCGGTGCACCGTTTTCGCGTATCCATGCCGTCAGCGCGCGCGTGTCGATGCCGCAAAGGCCGATGACGCCGCGGGCTTTCAGCCAGGCATCCAGATGTTTGGCGGCGCGGAAGTTCGAAGGGTCTGTGATGTCGGCCTTGAAGATGACGCCGACTGCGCCACGGCGGGCGGCTGGCGTCAGGTCTTCGATGTCTTCCTCATTGGTGCCGACATTGCCGATGTGCGGGAAGGTGAAGGTGACGATCTGGCCGAGATAGGACGGATCGGTCAGGATTTCTTCGTAACCGGTCAGTGCGGTGTTGAAGCAGACTTCCGCCTGTACCTTGCCGGTTGCGCCGATCCCCGTTCCCTCGATCACTGTGCCATCGGCAAGAACAAGCATTGCGGTCGGTTTGCGGGTAGTCCAGGGCGCTGTCTCGGTCATCTCGTTCCGTTTCTGCCGCTTCGCACCCCGCCTCTTGAAAGGCAGGGGGAGAGGGGCCATTTTTTGTCGCAGGCTTCGTGACATAAAGGGGCGCGCGAAAAACTCGCGTTTTGACCCTTCGTTAAAATCTCGTGCAGGTGCCGGAAAATAACGAAAGCTGCTTAAACGGTCAACCGCAGGCTCGAGATTTACGCGGAATTAAACCTTCGCACATTCAAAGGCTTATGCATTTGATTTGCTTGAGCGGGTTTGCTCGGTTATGTCGTTTCGAAAAATAAGGTGGAAAGTTTCCGTGTCGAGAAGCTGCGGAATGCACTTTCCCAAGGAGAAGAAGAAATGATGCGCGACACGTTCGCTAATACTCTGAAAGACGCGCTGAAGGCTCGTGACGCCCGGCGTACATCGACCGTGCGTCTCATCCAGGCGGCCATCAAGGATCGCGATATTGCCAATCGCGGCGTGGGCAAGGACCCCGTCACCGACGACGAGATCATGCAGATCCTGACCAAGATGGTGAAGCAGCGGGAAGAGTCCGCCAGCATCTATGATGGTGCCGGTCGCCCCGAGCTTGCCGCTCAGGAGCGCGAGGAAATCGTCATCATCAAGGAATTCATGCCGGAAGAGATTCCGGCCGAAAAGGTTCGCGAATTGTGCCAGGCCGTCATCAGCGAAACCGGCGCCTCCGGCCTGCGTGACATGGGCAAGTGCATGAATGCGCTCAAGGAGCGCTATCCCGGCCAGATCGACTTCGCGAAAGCCTCCGGCGTCGTCAAGGATTTGCTGAAGTAGGTTTCGCCCGTTCGGAAAAAGTAAAGGCAGGGCAGCCATGGCTGCCCTGCCTTTTTGCTGCCGACGAAGGCGCATTTCGGCGGATCAAAATGCGGTCACGCGCAGGCGTTTTTCGGGGGACGTGCCTGCGGGCGTCAGCAGCTTTATGAGAATGTCCGGGCGCTGCCTTTGAATATGTTTTATACCTCGGCGACGGTTGGCTCAAATTACAAAAACATAATTTTTTGTGATGATGCGCTGCCATAAATTTGCCCGAAGCGGGCGACAGCGGCGATGCGGTTTTAGTGCGATGGCCTGTGAATATCGGGTATTCCGGTTCTTTGGGTTTGGTACTGACCCCTTTCTGCGCTTATATGAAAGACTGGCCTCGAACAGGTAACCCATGCGATTTTCCAATTCTTTTCTCGATGAGATACGCGACCGCGTGAACATCTCCGATGTGATCGGCAGACGTGTGTCCTGGGATAAGAAGAAGACCAATACGCCGCGGGGCGATTATTGGGCCTGCTGCCCGTTCCATGGCGAAAAAAGCCCGAGTTTTCACTGCGAGGATCGCAAGGGGCGATACCATTGTTTCGGTTGCGGTGTTTCCGGCGATCACTTCCGGTTTCTCACCGATCTCGAGGGGTTGAGTTTCCCCGAAGCCGTTCAGCAGATCGCCGACATGGCCGGCATCTCCATGCCGCAGCCCGATCCGCAGGCTGAGAAGCGCGAGCGCGAGCGCACCTCGTTGCAGGACGTCATGGAAATGGCGACGCTGTTCTTTCAGGATCAGTTGCAGACCGCGCTAGGTGCACGGGCGCGGGCTTACCTGCGCGATCGCGGGCTGACTGGGCGCACCATCGAGACATTCAGGCTCGGTTTTGCACCAGATAGCCGCAATGCGCTGAAGGAGCATCTGGCGAGCAAGGGTGTGGCGCGCGAACAGATGGAAGCCTGCGGGCTGGTGGTGCATGAAAACGTGCCGGTTTCCTATGACCGCTTCCGCGACCGCATCATGTTCCCGATCCTGTCGTCGCGCGAAAAGGTGATCGCTTTCGGCGGCCGCGCCATGGCGGCGGATGCAGTGGCCAAATATCTGAACTCCAACGAGACCGAGCTTTTTCACAAGGGCAATGTTCTCTACAATTTCGCCCGCGCGCGGCGCGCCTCGCAGGCTTCCGGCGGCACCGTCATTGCCGTCGAAGGTTATATGGATGTCATTGCGCTTTATCAGGCGGGTGTCGAAAATGCTGTCGCCCCGCTCGGCACGGCGCTGACGGAAAGCCAGCTTGAGCTCCTGTGGAAAATGTCGCCGCAGCCGATCCTCTGCTTTGATGGCGACGGCGCCGGCATTCGTGCCGCCAACCGCGCAGCCGATCTCGCCCTGCCGCATATCAAGCCTGATCGTTCGGTGAGTTTTGCGCTTTTGCCCGACGGAAAAGACCCTGATGATCTCGTGCGGCTGGAGGGGCGTGCGCCTTTTGACCGTGTGCTTTCCGAGGCAAAACCGCTCGCGGCGATGATCTGGAGCCGCGAGACGTCTTCGGTGACTTTCGATACGCCTGAAAAGCGTGCCCAGCTTGAAAGCCGGCTGCGGCAGATCGTTGCCGTCATCGGCGACGAGGCGGTGCGGCGTTTTTACCAGCAGGATATGCGCGACAGGCTCAATGCCTTCTTCCAGCCACGTTTTCAGCAGGGCGGTTCGCAGGGTGGAAATTTCCGCCGCGATGGCCAGCAGGGTAATGGGCGCGGGTTCCAGAGGAACGCTTCCGGACGGGGTGGAGCCATGGCTGCGCCGGCCAGCAACATTTCCGACCGGCTTACCCAGTCCGGTCTGGTCAGGGGGCACCAGACCAAGCCTTCACTTCGCGAAAGCGTTCTCGCAATCACCATCGTCAACCATCCCGAACTGCTGCTTGAGGAATATGACGAGATCGCCGCGATCGATTACGAGAACCGCGATCTGCAACGCCTGTGGTCGACTGTGTTGACCTTTGCAGCGGAAAGTGCGGCCGAGATTTCGCGGGCAGGGCTGATCGAGCGCCTGTCGCAGCAGGGTTTCGAGGTGCTTTTGAAAACCATGGACCAGCAGGTGCGCAATGCGCGCCTGTGGACGGCCACGGAACAGGCGGCGCTGGAAGATGCGCGTGAGGGATATGTGCAGGCGCTTTCCCTGCACAAGAGGACGAAATCCCTGCTCTGGCAGAAGCGCGAGCTGGAACGGGAAATAGGCGAGGCGACGGACGACGAACGCGGCACGCTTCTGGTGCGGGCGCTGGCCGAAGTTCAGCTGGAAATTGGCCGAATGGAAAATCAGGAAGCGATCATCGATGGTTTCGGCGTCATGTCCGGCCGGGTAAAGGGTCCGGCTGTCGGCCATGGCTGAGGACTGCGGCCAAGAATAGAAAGACGTGTGGGGTTGCCTTTTGCTGCAAGCGCCCTAAATAGGGGGTAGTCTGGTGATAACTCGCAAAATGCGGCCCTTTTTATGAATTTCCGTGGCTGTCTCGCCCTCAAAGGCTTGACGGGGCGGGAAATAGCGGGAATCACCAATTCAGGAATAGTAAGGTGGAATGAGCCTTGGCGGATAGAAATTGCATGAGCAAGCATTTTCGGGTGCACTGTCTTTGCATTCTGCCTGAGGCTGCCGTGGTTAATCGGCAATTAAAGATCACTCCGTTAGGTGTCTGACAGTGATTCGCTGTTATCAGCCGGATGCTCTCAAGGCGAACGGCTATGCGGCGGAACAGGTGTTAGCGTCAGGGAAAGCGACGAGATAGATGGCAACCAAAGTCAAAGAAAACGAAGAAGCAGAAAACGAACGCGACGGTGCGACGGACGGTCCGCTTCTCGATCTTTCGGATGACGCGGTCAAAAAGATGATCAAGGCCGCCAAGAAGCGCGGCTATGTGACGATGGACGAGCTGAATTCCGTCCTGCCGTCCGAAGAAGTGACGTCCGAGCAGATCGAAGACACGATGGCGATGCTGTCCGATATGGGCATCAACGTTATCGAGGACGAGGATGCCGAGGAAGCACCGGGCGAAGCCGAAAGCGACGATTCCGATAACGAAGAGTCCGAAGGCGGCGAACTGGCACCTTCCGGCGGTACCGCGCTTGCGACCGCGAAGAAAAAAGAACCCACCGACCGTACCGACGATCCTGTGCGCATGTATCTGCGCGAAATGGGTTCCGTAGAGCTTCTGTCGCGCGAAGGCGAAATCGCCATCGCCAAGCGCATCGAGGCCGGCCGCGAAACGATGATCTCCGGCCTTTGCGAAAGCCCGTTGACGTTCCAGGCGCTGATCATCTGGCGCGACGAACTCAACGAAGGCACGACGCTGCTGCGCGAGATTATCGATCTCGAAACCACTTATTCCGGCCCGGAAGCCAAGGCTGCCCCGCAGTTCCAGAGCCCGGAAAAGATCGAGGCGGACCGCAAGGCCGCCGAAGAGAAGGAAAAGACCCGCAGACTGCGTGCGCCCTCCGGTGACGAGGATGTGACTGATGTGGGTGGCGATGGCCTGCCGCCGGAAGAGGAAGAAGAGGACGACGACGAGTCCAACCTTTCGCTTGCCGCGATGGAAGCCGAGCTGCGTCCGCAGGTCATGGAAACGCTCGACACCATTGCCGACACCTACAAGAAGCTGCGCAAGCTTCAGGACCAGCAGGTCGAGGCTCGCCTTGCCTGCACGGGGACCCTGTCTTCCGGTCAGGAGCGCCGCTACAAGGATCTCAAGGACCAGTTGATCACGGCTGTGAAGTCGCTGTCGCTGAACCAGAACCGTGTCGACAGCCTTGTCGAGCAGCTTTACGATATTTCCAAGCGTCTGATGCAGAACGAAGGCCGGCTGCTGCGCCTTGCGGAATCCTATGGCGTCAAGCGCGACAGCTTCCTCGAGCAGTATCACGGTGCGGAACTCGATCCGAACTGGATGAAGTCGATTGCCAATCTGGCCGCCCGCGGCTGGAAGGAATTCGCCCGCGAGGAAAGCAACACGATCCGCGAGATCCGTCAGGAAATCCAGAATCTGTCGACGGAAACCGGTATTTCCATCGCCGAATTCCGCCGCATCGTTTCCATGGTGCAGAAGGGTGAGCGCGAAGCGCGTATCGCCAAGAAGGAGATGGTCGAGGCCAACCTGCGTCTCGTGATCTCCATCGCCAAGAAATACACCAACCGCGGCCTGCAGTTCCTCGATCTCATTCAGGAAGGCAATATTGGCCTGATGAAGGCGGTGGACAAGTTCGAATATCGCCGTGGTTACAAGTTCTCGACCTATGCGACATGGTGGATCAGACAGGCGATCACCCGTTCGATCGCCGACCAGGCGCGCACGATCCGTATTCCGGTTCACATGATCGAGACGATCAACAAGATCGTTCGCACCTCGCGCCAGATGCTGCACGAGATCGGCCGCGAGCCGACCCCGGAAGAGCTGGCGGAAAAGCTTGCCATGCCGCTTGAAAAGGTGCGCAAGGTTCTGAAAATCGCCAAGGAGCCGATTTCGCTCGAAACCCCTGTGGGTGACGAAGAGGATTCGCATCTCGGCGACTTCATCGAGGACAAGAACGCGCTGCTGCCGATCGACGCCGCCATTCAGGCGAACTTGCGCGAGACGACGACCCGCGTTCTCGCCTCGCTGACGCCGCGTGAAGAACGTGTTCTGCGCATGCGTTTCGGCATCGGCATGAACACCGACCATACGCTGGAAGAAGTCGGCCAGCAGTTCTCGGTCACGCGCGAACGTATTCGTCAGATCGAGGCGAAGGCACTTCGCAAGCTGAAGCATCCGAGCCGCTCCAGAAAGCTCAGAAGTTTCCTCGACAGCTAAGCCTCTGCCTGCTTTAAAATTGAACCCGGTCAGTCACCTCTGGCCGGGTTTTTTGTTTCCCGCACTGGCGATCTCTGCGACAAGCCTTATGTGTGAAAACAAAGCGTTCCGCGTTTTCGGAAATGCTCAGGTTCGATTTGGCTCGATAACATGCAACAGGTTTCGGCAAGCAGATGGCGAGGGAAGGGATGGGCGGTGCCCGTCTCCGTGTTGCTGCATTTGGCTGTGGTCGCAATCTTTCTTTTTGAACTGCCCGAACGCATAGTCGAACCGCAGGAGCCGGAAAGCATCAGCGTCGATCTGGTGCCGCCGCCTGAGGAAAAGAAGCCGGAGGAAGCCAAGCCTCCCGCCGCCGAGCAGGCAAAGCAAGAAAAGCCGCAGCCTCCACCGCCGCCGCCCGCTCCGCCGGCAGAGGAGCCGAAACCTTCGCCGCCCTTGCAGGCGACGCTGCCGGCGATCGCCATGCGGCCGGAGGAGACGCAGGCGGACCCAGAGGACAAGCCGGGTAAGGCGGAGGAAGCGGACAAGGCCGAGCCTTCCAAGGAGCCTGAAAGCCAGCCTGAAAAGACGGCTGAGGACAAGCCCGCGCCATCTGCCGCCAACGGCGATCTCAAGGCGTCCGCCGAGCAGGGAGAAATTGCGGTTTCACCCGTCAAGCAAGAGGCTGAGCCGGAAAAGGCGCCTGTGCCGCAGGAGAAACCGGCTGACGAAAAACCTGCCGAGGTGGCAAAGGAGAAGCCCGCGAAACTTCCGGCCGCCAAACAATTATTGTCTTCGTCGCTGCTTTCTCCGGCCCAAAGACGCCAGATGTTTGGTGATCTGCCGCCCCGCCGCCGCATTGTTCAGCTTTGCAGCACGGAGGCTCTGGCGCAAATTCAGGGCGCGGGTTTTGCCGCCCGTGGCATGATACCCTATTCGGATACGGGCGGGAGGATATCGGGGAATTCGATTGATGCTTCCGGCGGCGCATTCAACACCGGCAATAGCTGGCACGATGTGTCTTTTCAGTGCGAGGTCGATCTGGATAACTACGCCGTAACGGCATTCCGGTTTAAGATTGGGAACGCCTTAACACCGGATGAGGCGAAAAAGCGGGGCTTCACTCGATTTCAATGAAGGCTAGTTTTTTTAAACTTTTGGTTTGCTGACGAAGGTTTCCGTCCGCCACTCCGTCGTCCTCGGGCTTGTCCCGAGGAGATGCAACCGACTGATTTTGTAGACGTGTTTAAATCCTTGGGACAAGCCCAAGGATGACGTCCAGTCTGGACATGTGTCGGTCAGCAGGGCTAGGAGCTTACACCCTCTCCGTATCCCCGACCAACAGCCCGATACCCGCCATCAGCGCATCTTCGTCGTACGGCTTCCTGATAACAGGCACGTTGCCGAAGTCGTCAGGCACCATGCTGGCATCGGCATAGCCGGTGGCGAACAGGAAGGGGATGCCGCGGCGGTGAAGCTCGCGTGCGACGGCGATGGAGGTGTCGGAACCGAGATTGATGTCGAGGATAGCCACATCCGGCACGTAGCTCTTCAGCTTCTCGATGGCCATTGCCGAGGAGGTCGCGGTTTCGATTGTCTTGATGCCGTTGTCTTCCAGCATGTTCTCCACATCCATGGCGATCAGCATCTGGTCTTCTACGAGCAATATTTTCAACGTTTCCTCCCGGTTGGACCGTCTGGGTTGTGGTACGGTGTCATCCTCCGTCTTCATCTCGGAAGCTGTCATGACTGCTGAGATATGGCGGGAGGGCAGGAGAATTTCCGCCTCCAGCCCATCAGGCAAATACCGAATGGTGCTGCGTCCGCCCAGATCGTAGGGGATGCTGCGGCTGATGAGCGCCGTGCCGAACCCGGAGCGTGATGGTGTGGGCAGCTTGGTAGGCAGAGTTTCGCGCCAATGTATCAGGCAATCGCGGTTTTCGTCGACTTCCCAGCGTAGATCCAGTTTTCCGCCGGTCTGAGCAAGCGCGCCGTATTTGGCAGCATTCGTCGCCAGTTCATGCAGTACGAGGGCCATGACGGAAAATGCGCGCGAATCGAGCGTGACCTGTGGTCCGGCGAGATCAACAATCGCCTCGGCTGAACGGTGCGGCGACAATTCGGCGTCCAGTAGGTCGCGCAATGACCCGCCGCCTTCACCGCGAATGATCTGGTCATGGGCAAAGGACAATGCCTGGATACGACCCTTTAGCGCACCGACATATTCCTGCAGGGTTTTACCCTCCTGCGAGGGATTGCCGACCAGCGATTTGATAATGGCGAGAACGTTCTTGACGCGGTGGTTGAGTTCCTCGTTCAGCATGCGCTGGCGCACTTCCGCGCGCTCCCTTTCGCCCGCCATAAGCTCGCTGTGATGGAATGCGACCTCGACCAACGCTATTCTTGCGGCTTCGGCAATTTCCCGGTCCGCATCTGACCATGGCTGCGCCTGCAGGCGCACGGTCTCCTTCCAGATCGCGAAGCTCTTGCGCGGGGTGAGACGATCGCCGAGCGGACCGGTCTCATAGGATTTTTCCGGGTTGCCGGCCCAGTTCAGGTTCTGCACGATCTCCCTGCGGAAAAACAGCAGATAGTCGTTTTTGACCTGCGACAGCGGAATGGCGAGCATTCCGGCAGCGATATCCGCATAAATCTCCGCTTCCGGTATGGCTTGCGAGATGGCATGGGTTGCCCAGACCCTTCCCTCACTGACAGAGGTTACGAAGCGGGCCAGCCTGGGAATGGCATCCGCGGGCGGCGTTGCGCCGTGGCCGTGCCAGTTGTTGTCCACCCAAAGCCCGACGCCGTCGCATGGCATCAGATCGGCAAAATCCTGGAAACTGTCGATCAGCAGTTCCTCGATGTGCGCGTGATGGGCGGCGAGCCGCAGGAAGCGGTCGAGAGCGGCGTGGGCGTGGTTGACGGTATCGAGTTTGCGCTTCTGCTTAAGGACCTGCAAATGCATGGAGAAAAACTCTCCAAACATTTCTGCGGCGATCCTGACTGACATCGTCAGAACGCGTGGCGAATAATGGTGGCAGGCGATAAGACCCCACAGGGCGCCATCGACGATCACCGAAATCGACATGGAGGCACCAACGCCCATATTGCGAAGATATTCGCAATGGATGGGAGAAACGCTGCGCAAATGCGCGAATGACAGATCAAGCGGTTCACCAGACACATCGATGGCGGGCAATACGGGAACTCGTATTCCGCTGGCGTCGGAGATGATGCGCAGTGTGTTTTTAAGATAGAGCGTGCGGGCCTGCTGCGGTATGTCGCTTGCCGGAAAATATTGTCCGAGAAAGCTTTCCAGTTCCGGCTGCTTTGCCTCCGACACGACCTTGCCTGCACCGTCATCCTCGAAACGGTAGATCATCACCCGGTCGTAACCCAAGGTCGCCTTTACCAGCCGGGTTGTTCTCGAAATCAGGCTTTCGACCGTGTCTGCCTCGCGAATGCGGTCCACCATCTTACGTGCGGTGCCAAGCGGCTGGGTCTCGCTCCCCGACGGTTCGAATTCGATGATCGTCGTGGATTTATAGCGGTGGAGCGCAATATCGAAGCTGCGACCATCGCGCAGTTCCATATTGGGCAGCATGGCAGGGCGGGTGGTTCTGCCAGTTACCGTGAGTGCGTTGCGAAGGTCATGGACGAGATTTTTACCAAGCACTTCTTCGGCGGTTCTGCCGTTGATATCGCCATCGACGCGCAAAATCTCGCGACAGTTTTCCGAGTGTCGCAGGACCATGCGCATGGCGTTATCGCAAGCGATCAGGCAGCCGTGCGATTGAATATAACCTGGAATGTGGATGGGTTCGCGGTCGCAATTTGTCAGGTCGACATTATAATCAGTGGATGCCATGAATCTATCTCTCGCACCCTCTGCCCGTCTTGCACTGAAAATAGTTTAGTCGTCCGCAGACGGGAAAGCCTGAATGGTTCATTCTGATAGTGCCAATCCTTCCCCGTTTTTTGCAACCGTGACGCCGGTATTCCGTTCTATTAAAGGCAGCCGCCATGTCATGGAAGCACGCCTTTTCGCCATCAGTTACAATTCGACATGGTCCAACGTTTGCAGTGCCTAATTTGTTCCGAATTTTCTAAAGGAAATAACGTGCCGCAGAAGAAAATGACCATTACCACCACCCACGGGCAGGGGCTCTACGAATTTACGTCCGAGGCCGAGCGCTTTGTGAAGGAGGCAGGGGTGGACGAAGGCCTTTTGACCGTCTTCGTCAGGCACACATCCTGCTCCCTGCTTATCCAGGAAAATGCCGATCCGGATGTCCGGCGCGATCTGGCGGTATTTTTTTCCCGCCTCGTGCCACCTTCCGACGATGTCTCCATGCGCTGGGTCGTCCACACGCTCGAAGGCCCTGATGACATGCCTGCTCACATCAAATCGGCCCTGACCGCGGTTTCCATCGGAGTACCGATCAGCGATGGCAGGCTTACCCTTGGCACATGGCAGGGCTTTTATCTTTTCGAACATCGCGACCGGCCGCACCGCCGTGAAATCGTTCTGCATATCTCCCCATGATTCCCGTCAAAAGCCCTGCCTTTTCCTTTCGTTTTCCCGTTAATGTCTCTGAACGTCTGCTGAACATGCGGTTCTGTCGGCGTTCAGGCGGGCGGGTCTAGGGTCTCGTCAATCGCCGGGGGACGTCCCTGCCGGCGCAGAAACAAACGGAGTGAGTTCATGTTCAGCACCTTCGCAAAAGCCGGCCTGGCTGCCCTCATCGCCCTCGGCGGAATTTCCGTCACCGCTCCAGCTGCTTCGGCTGGCCCGGATGTTCAGCTCAGAGTTCAGGTTCAGGATGGATACGGTCATGACAGAGGCCGCGGCCCGGGCTGGGGTCGTCCCGATCGTCCTGGTCCGGGTTGGGGCCGTCCTGACCGCCCGCGTTACGGTTGCTCGCCGCGGCTTGCGGAGGAAAAGGCTAGCCGCATGGGTCTTCGCCGCGCGCGCGTTGTCGATGTATCGTCGCGCCGTGTCGTGGTTGCAGGATTCGACCGTCGCGGCCCTGACCGCATCTTCTTCGCCAATGAGCGTGGTTGCCCGGTGATCCGTCGCTAAACGGCTGATATTGATCCGCGGAAATCCCCCGCCCTTCGCGCGGATCAAAAAAAATGCCCCTCGCTTGTTATGACAGGCGGGGGGCGTTTCTTTTTGTGGCCTCTCGGGTGGCGGTTACGCGCAGCCGTTCGGCAGATGCGGGCGGCGGGCAATGCCGCCGCTCCGACTGTTTTATTCGCCCAGGGCGAAGGTGACGTTGACCACCACGCTGTAGCTGTTCTCACCCGAAGCGATCGGCACGCTGTCGGCCTCCTTCGCCATCGAAGCGCGCATCATGGTCTGCGGCACCGGCATGGGGCGCTGCATGTTCTCGCTGATCTGGATCACGCGTCCAAGCTTCACGCCCGCCGCTTCCGTCAGCGTTTTCGCTTTGGCCAGCGCATCGGCAACGGCTTGCTTGCGGGCCTCGGTTACGGTTGCTTCCGGCTTGTCATTGGTAAAGGTAATATCGCCGCCCTGGTTGATACCGAGCTTGACGGAGGTATCGAGTATCTCGCCCAGCTTCTTCAGGTCGCGTACGCGCACGGTCAGTCCGTTGGAAACCTGATAGCCGGTAATTTCCGGTGCAACGTAAACGCCGTCTTTCGGCTCATAATGCTTGTAAAGCGGCTGTACGGAGAAATTGCTGGTCTGCAGGTCGCGGTCTTCGATGGCGGACGCCTTCAGCGATTTCAGAACCTCGGCGAGCGCCTTGGAATTCTCTGTCAGAGCCGCAGCCGCCGTTTCCGCCTGCTTGACGACACTGAATGACAGGATCGCCATATCGGGCGCGATTGCCGACTGGCCTTCGCCGGAAACACTGATGGTTGCTTCGCGCGGGGTGGCATCCTGCGCAAGAGCATTACCGGCAAGCGGCATCATTGCTGCTGCGGTCAATGCACTAAGTGCGAAAAGGCGGGCCTTTGTCGTCGTCATGGTGTTTCCTCGTTGATTGTGTCCCTTTGCAGGGTATTGCCTTAGATTGTGAAGCTAATACGGCAACGGCAGCTTGCGATAGCATCAATGGCTTGTCGGGCCGTAAAAATTACGTTAGAGCGTGACCCACCGGATTCGAACCATTGCGAAGCCGGTGTTTCGGATAATTTTTCCGAAAGGGCCTGTAGCTCAATGGTTAGAGCCGGCGGCTCATAACCGCTTGGTTGGGAGTTCGAGTCTCTCCGGGCCCACCATTTTCCTTATATTTTGAACGAGTTGGTGCGATTCCGTATAGCAAGTCGATACATCATCGATCATTGCGCATTCCTTGGTTTTTGCTCATCCAACAAAAAATCCGACCAGCCATTCAGACTGGTCGGATTGTTCATCACGGATTTTCAGCTATGGGGTCAGTCGCAGACCCGCATGCTTTCGGTGTGCCAGCCGCCATCATAGGAATTGGGAACGCGGCGGTCTTCGAACCAGCAGCGTGGGCGGGGCGGCGGTGGTGGCTCGTAGTAGCGGGGACCGCTGTTGCCGCCGTTGGCGATTGCGCCGCCGATCAGGCCGCCGATAACGCCTGCAGCCAGTCCGCCGGCAATCGCAGCACCATCATTGTGGCGGCGGTGTTCGCGATAGGGCGGTGGGGGCGGGCCGCCACGGTCGTAGCGCGGACGATAGGGATAGTCCTGCGCGGCAGCGGTGCCGTAGGACGCGAAGACGCTGCCGGTGGCAACCAGCGCGGCAAGGGTTGTAAGAATGATCTTTTTCATCGAGGGCTACTCCATAAGCCTGCTTCGGGAGATAGAGGCTCATTATGCCCGCATGATGGCACGGGCCGGCTGAACGGTCCGTGAATATCTCATTTTTGCGATGTTCACATTTTCCACGTTTTTAGAGTCTCAGGGCGAAGCTGGTGCGGCGTTCCGACAAAGAAAAAGCCCGGCACTTGGCCGGGCTCTTTTGCTGACGTTTGACGACGCTATCAGAACTTCACACCAAGGCCGACCTTGACGGTGCTCTGGTCGAAATCGGTGTTGACGCCGAAGATGTCCTTGTCGCCATAGTCATTGTAGCGATATTCAATTCTGCCGAACACATTGTCGGTGAAGGCATAGTCCAAGCCAGCGCCGACGGTGTAACCGTTGAACGTGGTGCTATCCTTGCCGGCGCCAGGCGTTTCGATGAAACCGCGCGTCGCTGTCCAGCCGGCGGTACCATAGATCAAGGCACGGTCGAAAGCGTAACCGACACGGCCACGAACAGAGCCCTGCCAGTCGGTGCCGATGTTCACGCCGGCATAGTCATTGTCGTTCCAGTTATAATCGACATCGCCTTCGATACCGAGGACGAAATTATTGTCGAACTGGTAATTGTAACCGGCAAAAGCGCCCAGAATGCCGCCATCGAAACTATCCGACGCGACGGGGCCGCCAGCCGAAAAATCGCCGTTCGCCCAGCCAGCGCCGCCTTGAATACCAAGATACGGACCAGACCAGGTAAATACCGGCAGGGTTTCCTGCGCGACCGGAGGCGCCGGGGTTTCGTAGACGGCATCCGCAGCCATCGCGGTGCTGGCGGACAGGGCCAAGAGTGACGTTACGATCAGCGTTTTCATCGTTTTTCTCCCTGAGCTGATTGACTTCTATAACATATATTAGGTGCATTTAATATGGGTTGGAGATCGGCGGTTCCAAGGGGCAGATTGTTCCCTCGAGTTGCCGGCCTTCCTTTGCCCAAATCGCGACGTTTTTTACCGCCCCGTCATGCTGTTCTGATGCGGCGAACGCCTTCAACGGCGTTTGGTTCCTTTCGCCGCCTTGTCAAAGCAACGGAAGCGGGGTCACGCTTGGTTGTCTTGACAGCGAGGGGCACGACCATAGAGTTGTGCCTGTCTGCGGCAATGCCGGTGCTTCGACACCTGGATAGGGCTGATGTTGCGGGCAGGAAGGGGCAAGGGAGGACAGGATCGCATGCGGGTTAGTTTTTATGGGGGAGGGGCGACGTGATTGTCGGAGCCGTTCTCAGTGCCATTCTTCTTCTCACCCTCATCGCGTTTCCGCGGCACCTCAAACCGGTCGTCATCTGCCTGCTGTTGATCTGGGGGACCACCGCCGCCTTTGTCATTTACGACTGGCAGCGCGGTAGCCAGCGGCTCGACCATGTCATTGCGACGGCTAGCTTCGATGCGGCGTGCACGGATGCGGCATTGCCGATCCGCGTCAGCTTCCGCAACGACAATAATGTTGCCGTGCAGCGCCTGACCTATACGCTTGAAGGGTTCGAGCCTGCCTTCCGCGCCTCCGTCGCCTTTGATCCCTATCAGGTGAGTGAAAGGCGGATCGAGGCTGGAGAGACATTTGCCGCGTGCCGCTCTTTCCGACTGCGCAACAATGAAACGGTAGATCCGCAACGGCTGGAATGGCGCGTCACCATCGTTTCTGCGGAATTCGATTGAACGGCTGTCGCTGCTTCCGACCCTCACGGTTTCTTGAACATTTTCGTGCTGTCGCCTGAACCCCTTGTTTCGCAAGGGGTTCGTAAAGGTGCCCGCGTCGTTGCCGGCCACGCCGAGGCCGCTTTCGCCGTTGCGGGACTTGTTTTCGCCGATTTGCAATGCCACCTGCCCACCCGTCCGATGAATGTTGCGGGTTTAGGTTTTGCGTATAGTTCTGAAGTTTCTGAAAATTGCCGCCATTGGCCTGGTGGCTCTGCCGGTTCTGGCCGGCGCGCATATGGGCATTGGCCAGCTGACCGGAAATTTTCACGAGGTCATCCCCGGCGAACTTTATCGTTCGGCCCAGCCGAGCGGTAAGGACATCACGGCCTATGCCAAGGCCTACGGCATCAAGACGATCATCAATCTGCGCGATGAAAAGCGTGAAGGCTGGTATGACGCCGAAAGCCAGGCAGCGAAAAACAACGGTGTCCGGCTTGTCGATTATCCGCTGAGTTCAAGCGAGAAGGTCTCGGTGGAGGAAGCGGAAACGCTCGTCGCCGTGCTGCGCAACGCTGAAAAACCGATCCTCATCCATTGCGAACACGGCGCCAACCGAACCGGGCTCGCCTCCGCGATCTATGTGAGCGCCGTTGCCGGCAAAAGCGAGGCTGCCGCCGAGTTCCAGCTTTCACCCTATTACGGACATGTGCCGATCCCGGGTATCGGCCGTTATGAAATGTACCAGTCCTGGGATGATTTCGAGGAAACTATCGGATTTTGAGGCGCCTCGATATGCCGACACCCCGGATTTGATCCGGGGTCCAGCATCATCACGTCCGGTATGACGGAGCGTGTCAGATGCTTCATTCTTGCAGCGGCCTCAATAGGAGCCGCCGCCTTCCTTGATCACTTTCGTCAAACTTCCCGTTGCCGGAAATAGCGGGATCAGGCAGGCCTGAAGCGCGTGGTAGATGTCGCCCTTGCCGGGGAAAAGCGTGTTGGCTGGAATCAGATTTTCCGTCAGCTCCTCGTGCCAGCCGCCATTGTCGTGGTCGATGAAATTGTTGGCGATCGTGCTCCAGATGCGGCGGTAGCTGTCTTCGTAGAATTCGTCCGCCGGCAGATTTTCGTTGAGGAAGTGGGCTGCACCTGCCGCCTCGCACATGGGCCACCAGAGCTTTGCCGTCTTGTCGGGATTGTCGTGCCAGTCGAGCGTATAAAAGAAGCCGCCTTTTTCGCGGTCCCAGCCAAGCGCCATGGATTGCACGAAGAGCGATTTTGCCGCCACCGGCATCCAGTCGTGGCGGCGTTCGCCCAGCACCCACAATTGCAGGATGAGGCGCGCCCATTCCAGCCAGTGGCCGGGAGTGGAGCCCGAGGGGCGGAACATTTCGTTGCCACGATACTCCTTGTCGAGCGTCCAGTTCTCGTCAAAATGCTCCGGCACGCGGAAATCCAGCTCACCGGCGCGGCGACGGATGACGAGATCGGCGATGCGTTCGGCCTTTGTCAGGTAATTGCTGTCGCCGGTCGCCTCATAGGCGGCCATCAGCGCTTCGGTCAGATGCATGTTGGAATTCTGGCCGCGATAATTGTCGATGGGTGACCAGTCGCGGTTGAATTCCTCGGCGATAGCGCCGTGTTTTTCTTCCCAGAAACGCGTTTCCAGAACCTCGGTGATGTCGGCCAGCATCTTGTCAGCAAGCGGGTGGCCGACAGTTTTGGCGGAGGAGGCGGCCAGAAGCACGAAGGCGTGGCCATAACCCTGTTTGGTGGCGTCCACCGGGCCGCCATCGTTGACCTGCCAGAAATAACCGCCGTGCTCGCTGTCACGATGATTGTTCCAGAGGTAGGTCATACCGTGGTCGACGATATCGCCGCAGCCCGGCCGTCCGAGCAGGTGGCCGATGGAGAAGCAATGCACCATGCGTGCCGAGGCATGGATGCCGCGCACAGGATCGTTTTTCTGCAGCGGCGCACCCTTGGCATCGAGATCGAAGAAGCCGCCGGCCGGATTGACGGCGCGGTACTGGAAGAAGTCGAAAAGCCCATCGGCCTGTTTGACCAGCCACTGGCGATGCCATGGCAAGGTGTTCCAGTTCCGGTTGTTGTGGTCGTCCTCGGGCATTTCGTCCTCCATACGGTTTGCTGCTTCGGCTTATATCCTTGCTGCATAAACCTGTCATCTGTCAGTGAAATTTCGTAGTCTGCCGCAACGACGCAAAGCCATACCTATACCTTGAAGATATATTGACATAAACATATCTTTATGTGACTTGACGGCTTGCGATCTTGCAAATCGAAATGAGGAGTGCGCCCGTGTTTGACGATCTGTTCGGCCCTGAAGGGGCAAAGCGCGACGGCGCGGAAATTTTGCGCGCGCTGCGCCAGGCCGCCAGCGAACGTATCCTCATTCTCGATGGCGCAATGGGCACGCAGATTCAAGGACTGGGGTTTGATGAAGATCATTTTCGCGGTGATCGTTTTATCGGCTGCGCCTGTCACCAGCAGGGCAATAACGACCTTCTGATCCTGACCCAGCCGGATGCCATCGAAGAAATCCATTATCGCTATGCGATGGCGGGTGCGGATATTCTCGAAACCAACACGTTTTCGTCGACGCGCATCGCGCAGGCGGACTACGAGATGGAAAATGCCGTCTACGATCTCAACCGCGAAGGGGCGCAGATCGTCCGCCGTGCTGCCCAGCGGGCTGAGCGCGAAGATGGCCGCCGCCGTTTCGTTGCGGGCGCTATCGGCCCGACCAACCGCACCGCCTCGATTTCGCCTGATGTCAACAATCCTGGTTACCGTGCCGTCAGTTTCGACGATCTGCGCATCGCCTATGGCGAGCAGATCGACGGTCTGATCGATGGCGGCGCGGATATCATCCTCATCGAGACGATCTTCGATACGCTGAACGCCAAGGCCGCAATCTTCGCCTGTGAGGAGCGTTTCGAGGCCAAGGGCATCCGTCTGCCGGTGATGATATCAGGCACGATCACGGACCTTTCCGGCCGCACGCTGTCCGGCCAAACGCCGTCTGCTTTCTGGAACTCGGTGCGACACGCCAACCCCTTCACCATCGGCCTCAACTGCGCTCTTGGTGCAGATGCCATGCGTCCGCATCTGCAGGAGCTTTCGGATGTGGCCGACACCTTCGTCTGCGCCTATCCGAATGCCGGCCTGCCGAACGAATTCGGGCAATATGACGAAACACCCGAGATGATGGCGCGCCAGGTGCAGGGTTTTGCCCGCGACGGTCTTGTCAACATCGTCGGCGGTTGCTGCGGCTCGACGCCCGAGCATATCCGGGCGATTGCCGAAGCCGTCAAGGATTACAAGCCGCGCCCCATTCCCGAGCACAAGCCCTTCATGTCGCTTTCGGGTCTCGAACCCTTCGTGCTGACCAAGGACATTCCCTTCGTCAACGTTGGCGAACGTACCAACGTCACCGGCTCGGCCCGCTTCCGCAAGCTGATCACTGCCGGCGATTACACGGCGGCGCTGGCTGTCGCCCGCGATCAGGTGGAAAACGGTGCGCAGATCATCGACATCAACATGGATGAGGGCCTGATCGACTCGCAAAAGGCGATGGTGGAGTTCCTGAACCTCATTGCCGCCGAGCCTGATATTGCCCGCGTGCCTGTGATGATCGACTCATCCAAGTTCGAAATCATCGAAGCCGGTCTGAAATGCGTGCAGGGCAAATCGATCGTCAATTCGATTTCGCTGAAGGAAGGCGAGGAGAAGTTTCTCCAGCAGGCGCGGCTCGTCCACAATTACGGTGCTGCGGTCGTGGTCATGGCATTTGACGAGGTCGGGCAGGCGGATACCTATCAGCGCAAGGTGGAAATCTGCACGCGCGCCTACAAGCTTTTGACTGAAAAGGCGGGCCTGTCGCCGGAAGACATCATCTTCGATCCAAACGTGTTTGCGGTAGCCACGGGTATCGAGGAGCACAATAATTACGGCGTGGACTTCATTGAAGCCACAAAGACCATCCGCGAAACCATGCCGCTGACGCATATTTCCGGTGGCGTTTCCAACCTGTCCTTCTCCTTCCGCGGCAATGAGCCAGTGCGTGAGGCGATGCATGCCGTGTTCCTCTACCACGCCATCCAGGTCGGCATGGATATGGGCATCGTCAATGCCGGGCAGCTTGCGGTTTACGACAACATCGATGCGGAATTGCGCGAGGCCTGCGAAGATGTGGTGCTGAACCGCCGCGACGACGCGACGGAGCGGCTGCTTGACGTGGCGGAGCGTTTCCGCGGCACGGGTGAAAAACAGGCGAAGGTGCAGGATCTTTCCTGGCGCGAGCTTTCCGTCGAAAAGCGGCTGCAACACGCGCTGGTCAACGGCATTACCGAATTCATCGAAGCCGATACGGAAGAGGCGCGCCAGCAGGCCGCCCGCCCGCTGCACGTTATCGAAGGGCCGCTGATGGCGGGCATGAACGTGGTCGGTGATCTGTTCGGTTCCGGCAAGATGTTTCTGCCGCAGGTGGTGAAATCCGCCCGCGTGATGAAGCAGGCCGTCGCCGTTCTGCTTCCTTACATGGAAGAGGAAAAGCGCCTGAATGGCGGTGAACAGAACAAGGCCGCCGGCAAGGTGCTGATGGCGACCGTGAAGGGTGATGTGCACGATATCGGCAAGAACATCGTCGGCGTCGTTCTTGCCTGCAACAATTACGAGATCATCGATCTCGGCGTGATGGTGCCGACGACGAAAATCCTTGAAACGGCGATTGCCGAAAAGGTCGATGTGATCGGTCTTTCCGGTCTCATCACGCCGTCGCTTGATGAAATGGTGCATGTGGCGGCGGAAATGGAGCGGCAGGGTTTCAACATCCCGCTGCTGATCGGCGGCGCAACAACGAGCCGCGTGCATACGGCGGTGAAAATCCATCCGCGTTACGAACAGGGCCAGGCGATCTATGTCACCGATGCCTCGCGTGCGGTGGGCGTCGTCTCCGCACTTCTCTCCGCCGAGCAGAAGCCAGCCTATATCGACGGCATCCGGGCTGAATATGCCAAGGTGGCGGAGGCGCACGCCCGCAATGAGCGCGAAAAGCAGCGTCTGCCGCTTTCCCGCGCCCGCGAGAATGCGCACAAGATCGACTGGTCGACCTATAGTGTCGTGAAGCCGCAATTCTTCGGCACCAAGGTGTTCGAGACCTATGACCTTGAGGAGCTGTCCCGTTACATCGACTGGACGCCGTTCTTCCAGACCTGGGAGCTGAAGGGCCGATATCCCGCTATCCTTGAAGACGAGAAGCAGGGTGAGGCTGCGCGGCAGCTTTATGCCGATGCGCAGGCGATGCTGAAGAAGATCATCGAGGAAAAATGGTTCCGGCCGCGGGCTGTTATCGGCTTCTGGCCCGCCAATGCGGTGGGAGACGACATCAGGCTGTTCACGGATGAAAACCGCTCCGAAGAACTGGCGACCTTCTTCACGCTGCGCCAGCAGCTTTCCAAGCGTGACGGACGCCCCAATGTGGCGCTTTCCGATTTCGTCGCGCCTGTCGATAGCGGCGTTGCCGATTATGTCGGCGGCTTCGTCGTCACGGCGGGTATCGAGGAGGTGGCGATTGCTGAACGCTTCGAGCGGGCTAATGACGATTATTCGTCGATTCTCGTCAAGGCGCTGGCCGACCGTTTTGCGGAAGCCTTTGCCGAACGTATGCATGAGCGGGTGCGCAAGGAATTCTGGGGTTATGCGCCCGAAGAAGCTCTTGCCGGCGATGAGCTGATCGGCGAGGCCTATGCCGGTATCCGCCCTGCGCCCGGTTATCCGGCCCAGCCTGATCATACCGAAAAGAAAACACTGTTCTCCCTGCTCGACGCTACCAACGCGGCGGGCGTGGAGCTGACGGAGAGTTATGCCATGTGGCCCGGCTCCTCCGTCTCCGGCCTCTATATCGGCCATCCCGAGAGCTATTATTTCGGTGTTGCCAAGGTGGAACGCGATCAGGTGCTGGACTATGCGCGTCGCAAGGACATGCCGTTGGTAGAGGTAGAGCGCTGGCTCGGACCGGTGCTCAACTACGTACCGGTAAACGGTGCCGAGGAGATCGACAGCGCGGCCTGACGTTTCGGCCACCGTTGTTGCAATAAAAAGCGCGGGTCCTGCCCGCGCTTTTTTGTGTCGTCGTTGGGCTTACGACCTGAAGGCCGCCAGTTCCTCTATGCCGACATGGCTTTCGATTTCGCTGCCGCGCAGATACAGGTAAACGCCGATGCAGAAGGCGAGGGCGGCGATGAACACCAGATACCACGCATGCGCCATTGGATTGACGGCTAGCGCCATCGTTACGCCAATCGGTGTCAGCCCGCCGAAGATGGCATAGGAGACGTTGTAGGCGAAGGAGAGGCCCGAGAAGCGGACCGAGGCCGGGAAGGCGCGCACCATGACATAGGGCACCGCACCCGCCATGCCGACCGACAGGCCCATGACGCCGTAAAGCACGAACATGGTTTCTAGCGATGTGCCGGCATAGCTGTAGAAAGTGAAGGTGGCGATGCCGAAGAAGATGCTGGCGGCCATGAAGAAAATGCCGGAGCCGACACGATCGATCAATGCGCCGGCGATGATGACGCCGAAGATAAGGAACAGCGTGCCGAAGCTGGTGCCTGCCAGCGCCTGGGTCGGTGTATAGCCATAGAGCTTCTGCAGGAAGGTTGCCGTCATCAGCGTGGTAACGACGATGGCTGCGGACAGAACCCAGGTCAGCAGCGCGGAAATGATCACGCCGCGCATATGGTGCTTGAGCACGAGGCCAAGCGGAAGCTTGTCCGTCAGCGACTTCGACTTTTTCATCTCCATGAAGATCGGAGTCTCTTCCAGCCAGCGGCGCAGATAGACGGCAATCAGGCCGAATATGCCGCCGAGCAGGAAGGGAATGCGCCATGCATAGGCCGCCACATCTTCTGCCGAGAAGAGGGAATTGATGGCAAAGGCAATGAGCGAACCGAGCATGATGCCGAAAGAGAGGCCGGACGTCAGAAAACCGCAGGCGAGCCCGACGCGGCGAAAGGGCACGTGCTCCGCAACGAAGGTCCAGGCACCCGGAACTTCGCCGCCAATGGCCGCACCCTGCAGCATGCGCAGGACGATGAGCAGGATGGGGGCCGCAACGCCGATGGTGGCATAGGTCGGCATCAGCGCCATGCCGAGCGTCGAAAGCGCCATGAGCAGGATGGAGAAGGCGAAGACGCGTTTGCGGCCATAACGATCGCCATAATGCGCGAGAACGATGCCGCCCAGCGGCCGCACCAGATAACCGGCGGCGAAGATGCCGAAGGTCTGGATCATCACCAGCCAATCGGGCATTTCCGGCGGGAAGAACAGATGGCCGATGACGGTGGCGAAAAACACGAAAATGATGAAATCGTAGAACTCCAGCGCGCCGCCGAGGGCCGAAAGGCCGAGAGTTCTGTAGTCCTGCCTGTCGAGGGGCCGGGCAGCTGCCGGTGTGGTGGTGGGAGACATAAGCCTGCTTCTTTTTCTAATTCACATGTTGCTAATGGGCATGAGGCAAGCGATGCGCGATTTCAAGCCTTATCAGCTCCTAATCGCTCATGAATTTTGATGGACGATCAAGAAAGCGCCGCAGGAAACTGATGTTTTCCAGCTCATCATAAAGACGCTCGGTGATGCCGCTCTCGTCGAAGTAATAAATCGTCGCTTCGGGAATGGCCAAGAGCACCGGCGAATGGGTTGCGATGATCAACTGCCCACCACTATCTGCCGTGTGACGGACGAGGGCTGCAAGCTCCAGCTGCTTTTGCGGTGAAAGAGGGCTTTCCGGTTCATCAAGAAAATAAAGGCCGGCGCCGTGCAGGCGCTGCTGCATGATATCGAGAAATCCCTCGCCATGCGAACGCCGGTCTATGACGTTGCTTCTGACGATATGCCTGAAAGTGTCCGGCGTTTCCTCGGGAAAATCTTCGCCTCTTTTCAGGGCTTTTTCCCGCTCCCAGCGAAAGTCATCTAGTGTCTCTTCATTCTGCTTGCGGATGTAGCCAAGCACGTCTTCGGCGCGCATGAACATGCGGATTTTCGGGTATTTCTTGCGGGCGAAATAGAATGCCTTCGCCACGGTTTCCGCATGCTGAAGATAGAGGTCGCCGGCAACCTGTCCATGATTGCCGATGGCATAGGCCGTCATTCCGGCCGCCAGCCCTTCCAGCAGCGTGGATTTGCCGGAGCCGTTATTGCCGGCGAAAAAGGTGATCGGCGTCTTGAATTCGAGGCGTTCCAGCTGGCGCAGCGCCGGAACGGTGAAGGGGTATTCGTCCCTTCGGTCCGGAGTTTCCTTCATGGTCACGCTGTCGAGAAACAGCATTTTCAATCCTCTTTATCGATGCTTCTTTTTCTGTGCGTCCGTTTGCGGCGGAAGAGGAGTATATTATATTGGTGTATATTATAAGTTTCAAACTCACATCTGTGTATTTTCAAAGTAATTAAATGAATAGTCATCGATTAAATTTTATATTAAGGCAATTGTAGAAATATACTCCGATATTTTTGTATTGCGGGGAAGATATGAATCAGATTGCGCTGGTTTACGTCGCCATGATATTTTTGTTCGCGTCTGCTGTGGATGCCGATGCCAAGCGTTTTCGGTTTTTTGCGGTGCCTGGCTTCAGTCGCGGTGAGACGATCGACAGGGTCTACGACTTGCCCAATCAAACGACTTTCGTGGTGGAAGGGAAGTTCTTTGACCTCGGCTATCTGAACAGCAGTAGTGGCGACGCTTATGTTCTTTATAATGGCGACCAATACGTGAAGTTGGACGAGGTGGGCCTTAAGGGCATTTCCAGTATGCTTGGATTTGACCCTACCGTCGAGGACCGCAAAAAACGTGCGGCGGCTTCGGAGGCGGCTGAGCCTATAGGGAGACTGATAGGTGGGTTTGTGCTGCTCGTGGGCCTGTTCGTGCTCCTGCGCAGGGGTATTCGCTGGTACTATCGGTCGGGTAGCAGAAACGCTCGTCTCGAGCGTGAAGATATCGAGGAGGTCGTCGAATTACCGGAACCCCGTCCGCCGACCATACGTCAGCAACGTGCTCCAGTTACCCAGGATTATACGCCCGCTCTCAATGAGGTTGCACCGCCGACCAGAAGACCGGAGGCCGCGCCAAATCGCGCGGGGATGGCAGTCCGGCCGTTCGGACGCAGGAATGCCTGATGCCGTCTAGACAAACGGCATTTTCCGGGACGTTCCGGCTGTGACTGTTATTCGAACCTGTCGATGATGCTGATGCCACTTTCCTGGAAACGGTCCATGGCGGGAAGGGCGGTGATGGCATCGGAAAGGGTGATGTGGCGGCCGATCAGTTTTTCGGGCGCGAGCTTGCCGCTCTCGATCATCGCCAGCATGTCTTCGTAGCGCCATGCCTGCATGCCGTGGCTGCCGTAAATCTCCAGCTCGTGGGCAATCACCCGGGCCATGGGGATGGCTGGCATGGCGTGATCGGCCAGCATCAGCCCTACCTGAACGTGGCGCCCGCGCCGGCGCAGGTTGCTGATGGAATTGCAGCAGGTCTGCGGGTGGCCAAGCGCGTCGATAGAGACATGCGCGCCGCCGCCGGTCACTTCGCGCACCGCCTCCGTGACGTCGGCAACCGAGCGGCTGTTGATGGTGGCGGTTGCGCCGAGTTGGCGGGCAAGTTCGAGCTTGTCTTCCGCAATGTCGATGGCGACGACCTGAGCGCCGAGGCCTGCGCCGATCATGATGGCGGAGAGGCCGACGCCGCCGCAGCCATGTACCGCCAGCCACTCGCCGCCTTTCAGGCGACCCTGGTCCGTCACAGCCCGGAAGGACGTGGCGAAACGGCAGCCGAGACCGGCGGCAGTGGCGTAGCTCATCGTATCAGGCAGATGAACAAGGTTCTGGTCCGCGTAATCGATGGCGACATATTCGGCGAAAGAACCCCAATGGGTGAAGCCGGGCTGGAACTGCGTCTCACACACCTGTTGATTGCCGGAGCGGCATTCATGGCAACGGCCGCAGCCGGAAACGAAGGGAACGGTGACACGGTCACCTGTCTTGAACCTGGTAACGTTCTTTCCGACCGCAGCGATAACGCCGGCGAATTCGTGGCCGGGGACATGCGGCAGGCGAATATCCGTATCGTGGCCCATCCAGCCATGCCAGTCGCTGCGGCAGAGGCCCGTCGCCTTCACCTCGATGACCACGCCGTCGTCGGTCGGCTCCGGATCAGGCAGGGATGCCACAATCGGGGTCTCGCCGAACAGTTCGTAAAAAAGCGCGCGCATCCTGGCCTCACATTGTCGGTAAGCAGATTTGAATTATACCTGCTCTATCTGCTTCCGACGCTGGAGAAAAGCCATTTAATCTTTGATCACCATAAGATCACCAGCCGCGAATTTAAGCGTTACTTGTTCGCCAAGGGCGGGCGGTGCGGTGCCGGGATCGTTGAACATGTCGAAAGACAAGGTCGAACCGCCGAGATCAAGACGGGTTCGGATGACCGAACCCAGGAACTGGCTTGAGGTGACGATACCGGAAATAGCGACGTCTCCCTTCGCGTCAGCGCCGAGAGCTCCTGCTTCCGGGCGCAAGGCGAGAGTGATTTTTTCACCGTTTGCAACATCGACCGGCTTGTGGAGCGTCACGTTCTGCTCCCCGACACGGATTGTGCTGGTAGAGGAATCGACGACGGTTGCGTCGATCAGGTTCAGCGTGCCGACGAAGGAGGCGACAAACCGGGTCGCGGGCTTGTTGTAGATATCGAAGGGCGAACCGATCTGGTCGGCGCGGCCGGAATTCATGACAACGATACGGTCGGAGATCGACAGGGCCTCTTCCTGATCGTGGGTCACGAAAATTGTGGTGATGCCGAGCTTTCTCTGGATCTGGCGGATTTCTTCGCGCAGCGATACGCGGATCTTGGCATCGAGCGCGGAAAGCGGCTCGTCCAGCAGAAGCACTTCCGGCTTCGGGGCCAATGCGCGGGCAAGCGCCACGCGCTGCTGCTGGCCGCCTGACATCTGGTAAGGGTAACGATCCGCCAAATGCTCCAGATGGATGAGCTGAAGCATTTCCTTCACGCGTGCATCGATCTCGGCTTTCGGCTTGCCGGCGACTTTGAGCCCGAAGGCGACATTTTCGTAGACGTTCATGTTGGGGAACAGCGCATAGGCCTGAAACACCATGCCGATATTGCGCTGGTTGGGCCTGAGCGTCGTCTGGTCCTTGCTGTTGATGACGATCGATCCGCCGGTCGGGATTTCGAAACCGGCGATCATGCGCAGCACGGTGGTCTTGCCGCAGCCCGACGGGCCTAGAAAGGAGACGAACTCGCCCTTTTCGATGGCCATGTTGAAATCATGGACGACCTGTACGGAGCCGAAGGATTTCTTGATATTGCTAAGTGTCAAAAAGCTCATGAAAATCTTGTCCTCAGGCCTTGGGAGGCGCGCCCTTCTGGTAGCGTGAAACGAGTTGGATCAACCCAAGGCAACCCCAGGTGATGCCGAAGGAGATCACGGCAAGTGCAGCCGGTTCATAGGCGCGGTTGGCGCCAAGTAGCTGCATATAGGGGCCAAAGGCCGGGCGGTTCAAAAGGGCGGCCATGGTGAATTCACCGATGACGATGGCGAAGGTCAAAAACGCACCTGATAGCACGGCGACCAGAACATTGGGCAGGATGATGCGCGACAGAATGGTCGTCCACCCCGCGCCAAGGCTCTGCGCCGCTTCCGTCAGCGTCGAGACGTCGATGGTCCTCAGACCAGTATCGACGGCGCGGTACATGTAGGGCAAGGCGAGCGTGGCATAACCGAACATCAAAAGCAGGTTGGTGCCGAAGGTCGTGCCGGTCAGCGGAAGCCAGCTGGAGGTGTTGTAAAGCCTGATATAACCGAACACGATGACGATGGCCGGGATGACCAGCGGCAGGAGCGTGATGAATTCGATATAGGGGCGCAGGCCCGGCAGTTTGAGGCGGACCCAATAGGCCGTGGGCACCACCAGCAGCACACCGAAAACGATGGTGAAGAGAGCCATCACCACCGAATAGCTGAAGGTTTCCTGAAAACGCGGGTCGGTGAGCACCTTGCCATAGGCGTCGAAGGAATATTCACCGCGGCGCATTTTCAGCGAGAAGTTGGTCATGCCGATGAGCGGCAGGGCGAAATAGAGCAGGCCAAAGATCAGCGCGCCCCAGGCGAAGAACTTCTTCATTTGAGCCACCTTTCGCTACGGGCGCGCAGCCAGATGTAAAGCGCATTGGCGATGCCGGTGACGACGATCATGCCGAAGGCGAGAGCGTAACCCAGATGCGGATTGCCGAGAACGTCGCCGCGGATCTGCGCGAAAAGCAGGATGGGCACGATGTTGAGCGACGAGCCGGTAAGCGCGATCGCGGTGGCCACCGCACCGAAGGCATTGGCAAACAGCAGCGACATGGTGCCAAGCAACGATGGCAGGAGGATGGGGAAGGCCACCATGCGCCAATATTGCACGCCGGTCGCGCCAAGGATTTCCGCAGCTTCGCGCCACTCGCGCTTCAATCCGTCAAGCGCCGGCGTGATGATGAGGATCATCAGCGGAATCTGGAAGAACAGATAGGTGACTGTCAGGCCCCAGAAGGACAGGATGTTGAAGCCGAGGAGTCTCAGATCAATGCCGATCTGCGTCTTCAAAAACACGGTGAGTAGGCCGACCGGGCCGAGCGTGGCGATGAAGGCGAAGGCGAGCGGCACGCCGGCAAATTGCGATGCGACGCCCGAAAATGTCAGGAGTGGTCCGCGAATGCGCTGCGGCAGACCGCCCAGAACCACGGCGGCGGCGACTGCAAAACCAATCAGGCAGCCAAGAGCCGCCGAGGCGAGGCTGATCTTGATCGAAATCCAGTAGGCCGCGAGGATGGACGAGGTGAAAAGCCCGGCGACGTTTTCCAGCGTCAGGCTGCCATCGGGACGCTGGAACGCACCGACCACGATTTTCATCGTCGGAAAAATCAGAAACAGCAGAACAAAAACAGCAAAAGGTACGACGCCTAACCAATGAAGCGGCAACTTTCTGCCCGCATCGGATGGTCCGCCGGAGTTGGTTGATGGCATGCCTGGTCCCCAAACGCCGTTTTCAAACGGTCTGTCTATAAAATTCTTTATTATCGCACGTCCGGTTAAAACGGAATCGTCAGACGCACTTTCGATCTTTGTTTTGTGCAATTTCCGGGGGTAAAACCTAGGGAGTTTTACCTGAAATGCTCTCAAAGAAGCACCCCGGCTTTTTGAAAAGCCGGGGTGTATTTTTCAAAGGTTACTTCACGTTCGCGCCGACGACGCTGTCCCAGCCGCCGGTAACGGCGGCCTTGTTGGCGTCGACGTCTTCGAGCGTCGGGAAGATTGCCTTTTCATAGGCTGCTGCCGGCGGCAGGCTGTCGATCAGTTCCTGCGGAACCTTGCCGGCCTTGACCATCGCGTTGAAGCGGATCGGGTGGCAATAACCCTTCAGCCAGCCAAGCTGACCGTCGTCGGAATAAAGGTGTTCCATCCAGAGCTTGGCAGCGTTCGGATGCGGGGCGTAAGCGGAAATGCCCTGAACGTAAACGCCGGCCAGAACGCCTTTTTCCGGAACCACGACTTCCGTGGGCGGGTTGTCGTTCAGCGTCTTCTTCCAGGAGAGCGCGTTATAGTCCCAGGCGACGATGATCGGGGTAGCACCCTGTGCCAGCGTGCCAGCCTTGCCGATGACTGGCAGGAAGTTGCCAGCCTTGTTGAGTTCGGCGAAATATTTCAGGCCTGCCTCACCGGCTTCCTTGCCGGACTTCGCACCGCTGGCAAGACCGGCGGCGAGAACGCCGAGGATAGCCTGGTTGGAAGCGCGCGGATCGCCGGCAAGCGCTACCTGACCGGAATATTCCGGCTTCTGCAGGTCGGCCCAATCCTTCGGCACGTTCTTGACGAGGTCCTTGTTCACGAAGAAGGACATCACGCCGTAATAGTCGCCGTACCAGTAACCTTCCGGATCCTTGACGTTGTCAGGGATTTCGTCCCAGGTGGAGACCTTGTAAGGCTGCAGCAGGCCTTCGGCCTTCATCTGCGGGCCGAAAGCGAGACCGACGTCGACAACGTCAGGAGCCTGCGGGCCCTTGTTGTCCTTGTTCGCCTTTACCGCTTCGACTTCATCGGCAGAGCCGGCGTCGGGGTTGAGTTCGTTGACGGTGATTTCCGGATATTTCGCCTTGAAAGCGGCGATGACGTCGCCGTAACCACACCAGTCGTGCGGCAGCGCGACGGTGGTCAGCATGCCTTCCTTCTTGGCGGCAGCGATCAGTTCGGCGCTTGGCGCAGCGGCAGCGATCGCGGTGGAGGCCATTACCAGAGCGGTGGTGGCAGCAAGCAGTCGACGGCAATGAGAGATCACTTTTTTCTCCTCTTCGTGTTCTCGTATTACGGACGCTGATACGGATTCTGGATGAAGCTAATGTGACGGCTGGATTGCAATTTATTTATCCGGATTCCGTCACTTTACGCCCATTTTCCGCCATCACCCGGCTTTGTGCCTGCAATCGCGGGGTAATCCCATCATCATTCGTGTTGGACAGATATGTTCCCCAGCTTGTTTTTATCCCGCTTTATCGCGCTGGTAGCGATTTCGGGTATCCAATCAGCCGGCGGTTTCCGCGTCAAGCACTGTGCCGGCTACTAATGTTCATGTCCGGTCCGGCCTGCGGAACAGACGCGTCTGCTCGAACAGGCCTTCCAGCGCGTTCATGCGCTCCTTGGTTTCATCCCAGGTGCTGCTCTGCACCGCTTCGATCAGCGCTTCGACGACAAACAATGTAACGACCGATGAATCCCATGCCGAGGGGGCTTCGATCTTCACACGGAAGGTGTGCAGCGCGTGGCGCGCCACCGGCGATGTCCACTGATCCGTGAAAAGAATGATCTGTACGCCGTTTGCCTTCGCCACCTCGGCAAGCGTCGTCATGTCGTGCTCATAGCGGCGGATGTCGAAGATCACCAGCACATCGCCGGCGCTCATATTCAACATATATTGAGGCCAGGCGCTGGAGTTGGACGACATCAGCGTCGTCTTTGGCCGGATCACCTGCATATGCGTGAAAAAATATTCGGCAATCGCGCCGGTGATGCGCCCGCCGACGAAATAGATGCTGCGTTTGCGGTCCGAGAGCAGCCTTGCGGCATTGTCGAAGACCGCGGTGTCGAGATCGCTCAAAGTGTCGCGCAGATTGCCCGTTATGGCGTCGGCGAAACGGTTGAGAATATGCAGACCCGGCGCATTGGTTGCCCAGCGGTCATGTTTGGCAACCGGGCCGGAGATCGTCGCTTCCAGTTCCTGGTGCAGATGGGCCTGAAATTCAGGGTAACCTTTGTATCCGAGCTTCTGCACCATGCGCGCCACCGTCGGCGTCGAAACACCGGCATTTTCGGCAATCGTGGTGATGCTGCCGAGACCCGAGACGGGGTAGTTGCCGAGAAGGCTCTCCGCCAGCCGTTTTTCCGAACGGGTCAGCGCGTCATAGTGGGCATGGATGACATCCGACACGGTGGCCGTCGTACTGCGCAAATCTTTCCCCTTCCGGTCTTTTTGCCGGTGTATTGGCGAATATAAGCATCTGTGCCAGCTATCGAGTCAATGGGGAAAATGAAGAGAAAATTTCAAAATTCCATTTGACACTCGCGATAATGTGAAGAATTCTTTTCGTCATCGGCGGGATGGCAGGTTTCGGGGCGGGATGCGTGCATGACGGTGCGTTCACGGTTTTTCACGGAAGCGGAAGGACAGGCTGTCGGCGTCGAGAACGCCGCAGCGAAGGGCGACGTCGTTCTGGTCTGCGAACATGCTTCAGCCACCATCCCGGAAAAACTCGGTACGCTCGGTCTTTCGCCGGACGTGCTTTCGAGCCATGCGGCCTGGGATCCGGGTGCCTTGGCGGTTGCAAGGCTGCTTTCGCAGAAGCTTGATGCCACGCTCGTCCATCAGCGGTTTTCGCGCCTGGTCTATGATTGCAACCGGCCGCCGGAATCGCCTTCTGCCATGCCGGTCAAAAGCGAGATTTACAATATTCCCGGCAATCTCGATCTGAGCGAGGCGGAGCGGTTTGCCCGTACCTCTGCGCTTTACGTGCCGTTTCACGACCGTGTCAGTGAGATTATTGCCGAGCGGCAGGACCGCGGCCGCAAGGTGGTGGTGGTGACCATTCACAGTTTCACGCCGGTCTATCACGGTCAGTTCCGTGAAGTGCAGATCGGCATCCTGCACGATACTGACAGCCGGCTGGCCGATGCGATGCTGGTGGGCGCCGAGGGTTCTGCGCTGACGGTAAAGCGCAACGATCCCTACGGTCCGGAAGACGGTGTAACGCATACATTGCGGCTGCACGCGCTGCCGGACGGACTTTTGAACGTCATGATCGAGATCCGCAACGATCTGATCGCCAATGAAGGAGACCAATCGGCAATTGCCGATTTTCTCCACGAGCTTATGGGGAAGGCGCTCTCATCAATCGATGAGTGAGGGAGCAATGGGGCGGCTTATGGTGAAAACACCGCAGCCGACCGTCAATGAGACTGCCGCAATCGACAAAAGCCGGAACGGCATGAAGCGGCAAGGGAACAGCAGATGCGTGCGGCGCAGTGCGGGAAACCTCCCGGGCGATGCCGGAAACTGGGGGCACAATCGGCCAATAACGGCTGGCTGGCTTTTTTTTCTATTAAGGAGAGAAGGGCATGGACGGTTCATCATCAGGCGTCAGCTACAAGAAGGCTGATGCATCCTATTTCGAAAAACGTGGACTATCCCGATACGCGGGCGTGTGGTCGCTGTGGTCGCTTGGCGTCGGCGCGGTTATATCAGGGCATTTTTCCGGATGGAATTTCGGCTTTTCCACCGGCGGCTGGGGCGGCATGCTGGTGGCGGGCATCATTATCGCCATCATGTATCTCGGGCTGACATTCTCGATTGCGGAAATGAGCCCGGCGCTGCCGCACACGGGTGCCGCCTATTCCTTTGCCCGCACGGCCATGGGCCCGTGGGGCGGTTTCGTCACCGGACTTTGCGAGAATGTCGAATATGTGCTGACGCCGGCGGTCGTCGTTACCTTCATCACCGCCTATGTGAACTCCATTCTCGGCCTCGATCCGGCCTATTCACCCTTCGTGTGGATAGCCTTCTACGCGATCTTCCTTGCTCTCAACGTCTTCGGACTTGAGCTTTCCTTCAAGGTCACCCTGGTCATCACGCTGATTTCACTCGGCGTTCTGGTGTTTTTCTGGGTCAGCGCCATTCCGAACATGGATTTTTCGCGTTACGCGCTTAATATCGGTGTCGGACCCGATGGCAAGGCTGTGGAGCTGCCGGAAGGCAACGGTTCCTTTTTCCCATTCGGTTTTTCGGGCGTTCTTGCCACGCTGCCTTTTGCGGTCTGGCTGTTCCTCGCCATCGAGCAGCTGCCGCTGGCGGCTGAAGAATCCGTTGATCCGAAACGCGATATGCCCAAGGGTATCATTCTCGGCGTCATCACGCTGATGGTTTCGGCCTTCATGATCGTGTTGCTGAACCCGTCACTACCGGGCGTCGGCGCCTTTCATCTCAGCTCGTCGCTTGAACCGCTGCTGGATGGCTTCAAGGCGATCTACGGCGATGGCGGCGTGGTGCTGCTCGGTCTCGTGGCATTGACCGGTCTGATTGCCAGCTTCCATACGATCCTGTATGCGCAGGGCCGCCAGATCTATTCGCTGTCGCGTGCGGGTTACTTCCCGACAGTGCTGTCGATCACTCATTCGAAATACCGGACGCCATACGTTGCCAATATTGCCGGCGCGCTCGTCGGCCTTGCGGTCATGCTCGTCATCTGGTTCTCGCTGGGTGCGGAACAGGGCGGCAGCATCATCGGCAGCGTGCTTTTGAACATGGCCGTGTTCGGTGCGATGTTCTCCTACATCCTGCAGGCGATTTCCTTCATCCTGCTCAGGAAAAATCTGCCGCATATCGAGCGGCCGTTCCGCTCGCCCTTCGGCATTCCGGGCGCGGTGTTGACAATCATCATCGCCATCGTGACGCTGCTCTATCAGATCCAGGATCCGAACTTCACCAAGGGTGTGCTGTGGGTAGCCGTATGGTTTGCGGTTGCCATTGCCTACTTCGCCTTTGTCGGACGCCATCGCCTCATCCTGTCGCCGGAAGAGGAGTTCGCGCTGGAGCACAAGCAGGCTGCCATGGCAGCGGCGGCTGCAAAGGCCTGATGCTCGAACTGACGGGCGGCCGCATACCGGCCGCCTGCTCGCCACATGAAAAGGGATGGACAAAATGACGAGCTATACATTCGACGCGCTGAAGATGGATGTGGCCGAAGGGCGCATCGACACGGTTCTGGCCTGCCTTGTCGACATGCAGGGGCGTCTGATGGGCAAACGGTTCCAGGCGGAGTTTTTCGTTGAAAGCGCCTTTGAGGAAACCCATAGCTGCAACTATGTGCTTGCCACCGACATGGAGATGGAAACCGTTCCCGGTTACAAATCCTCAAGCTGGGAAAAGGGCTATGGCGACTATACGCTGAAGCCCGACCTTTCGACGCTGCGGAAGGTGCCGTGGCTGGAAGGCACGGCGCTGGTTCTGTGCGATGTGCTCGATCACCACACCCATGAAGAAGTGCCGCATTCGCCGCGCGCGCTGCTGAAAAAGCAGGTGGCGCGGCTGGAGGCGATGGGGCTGAAGGCCTATATGGCCACCGAGCTCGAATTTTTCCTGTTTGACCAGACCTTCGATGCGGCACGCGCCAGCGGCTACAGGGACCTGAACCTCGCCAGCGGCTACAACGAAGACTATCATATCTTCCAGACGACCAAGGAAGAGGACGTCATGCGGGCGCTGCGCAAGGGCCTGCAGGGTGCGGGAATTCCGGTCGAGAATTCCAAGGGCGAGGCGTCTCCCGGTCAGGCGGAAATCAATGTGCGTTATGCCGAGGCGCTGACCATGGCCGACCGGCACGCCATCATCAAAAACGCCACCAAGGAGATCGCCTGGTCGAAGGGTAAGGCGGTGACGTTCCTTGCCAAGTGGAACTACAATGCCGCTGGCAGTTCCTCGCATATCCACCAGTCGCTGTGGAGCCTGGATGGCAAGCCGGCTTTCCTCGACAAGGATGGCGAACACGGCATGTCGGATGTGATGCGGCATTATGTTGCCGGGCTTCTGGCGCATGCCAGCGACATCACCTATTTCCTGGCGCCCTACATCAATTCCTACAAGCGGTTCATGGCTGGCACCTTCGCGCCGACCAAGGCGATATGGAGCCTCGACAACCGCACGGCAGGATACCGCCTTTGCGGCGCGGAAACCAAGGGCATCCGTATCGAGTGCCGTGTCGGCGGGTCGGATCTCAATCCCTATCTCGCCATGGCCGCTCTTCTTGCGGCGGGCATTGACGGCATTGAAAATAAACTCGAACTTGAGCCCGCTTTTGTCGGTGACGCCTATGGCGGGAAGGACGTGCGCGAGATACCCAAGACATTGCGCGACGCGACCGCCTTCCTGGACGGATCGAAAATGCTGCGTGAGGCCTTTGGCGACGACGTGGTCGATCACTACGTGCACGCCGCAAGGTGGGAGCAGGAAGAATACGACCGCCGCGTGACCGACTGGGAAGTGGCGCGCGGTTTCGAGAGAGCCTAATCATTACGGGAAAACATCATGACCATGATCCAGAATATCTCGCCCATCGACGGCTCGGTTTATGCCGAGCGGGAGGCGATGTCGCTGGAAGCGGCGCGCGCCGCCGTTTCGAAAGCGCGCAAGGCGCAGAAGGACTGGGCGCGACGTCCGCTTGAGGACCGCGTTCAGCTGGTTCTCAAGGGTGTGGCGCGCCTTAACGAAATGGTGGCCGAGGTGGTGCCGGAACTGGCGCATATGATGGGCCGACCGGTTCGTTATGGCGGCGAGTTCAAGGGCTTCAACGAGCGCTCCAATTATGTCGCCTCCATTGCGGCGGATGCGCTGGCGCCGCTCGTCATCGAGGAAAGCGGCAATTTCGAACGCCGCATCGAGCGCGAAGCACATGGCGTGGTCTTCGTCATCGCGCCGTGGAACTATCCCTACATGACGGCGATCAATACCGTTGCCCCGGCTCTGATGGCCGGCAACACAGTCGTCATCAAACATGCGGCGCAAACGCTTCTCGTCGGCGAGCGGATGGTGCGGGCTTTCGTAGAGGCCGGCGTACCTGACGATGTCTTCATCAATGTCTTCCTCGATCACGGCACGACCTCGGCGCTGATCTCCGAAGGCCTGTTCAATTTCGTCAACTTCACCGGTTCGGTGGAAGGCGGCCGAGCCATTGAGCGTGCTGCTGCCGGCACCTTCACCGGTCTCGGGCTTGAACTCGGCGGCAAGGACCCCGGCTATGTGATGGAGGATGCTGATCTCGACGCTGCCGTCGATACGCTGATGGATGGCGCGACCTATAACTCCGGGCAATGCTGCTGCGGCATCGAGCGTATCTACGTCAACGAAAACCTCTATGACGCATTCGTCGAGAAGTCCGTGGCGTGGGTGTCCAATTACAAGCTCGGCAATCCGCTGGAACAGGAAACGACACTGGGGCCGATGGCCAACAAGCGTTTCGCCAAGGTGGTGCGCGCACAGATCGCTGATGCCGTCTCAAAGGGCGCCAAGGCTTTGGTCGATCCCAAGCTTTTCCCTGCCGATGACGGCGAGAGCGCTTACGTCGCTCCGCAAGTGCTCGTCAATGTCGATCATTCCATGGAGTTCATGACCGAAGAAACCTTCGGCCCCGCTCTTGGCATCATGAAGGTGAAGAACGACGACGAGGCCATCGCCCTGATGAATGACAGTAAATATGGCCTCACCGCCTCGCTCTGGACGCAGGATGCAGCGCGTGCCGGGCGTATCGGCCGTGAGATCGAAACCGGCACCGTGTTCATGAACCGTGCGGATTATCTCGATCCCGCGCTCTGCTGGACAGGTGTGAAGGAAACGGGCCGTGGCGGCTCGCTCTCCGTTCTCGGTTTCCAGAACCTGACCCGACCGAAATCCTACCATCTGAAGAAAGTCACGAAATGAATATCGTCGCCAACTGGAGCTATCCCACCGCCGTCAAGCTTGGCCGTGGCCGGATCAAGGAACTGGCGGAAGCCTGCAAGACGCTCGGCATCAAGAAGCCGCTTCTCGTCACGGATCGCGGCCTTGCCAATATGGCGATTACCGCGCATGCGCTCGATGTACTGGAAGAGGCTGGGCTCGGCCGGGCGATCTTCGCCGATGTCGATCCGAACCCCAACGAAATCAACATGGAAGCCGGCGTAAAAGCCTATCGCGATGGCGGCCATGACGGCGTCGTCGCCTTCGGCGGTGGTTCCGGCCTCGATCTTGGCAAGACCATCGCCTTCATGGCCGGGCAGACGCGCCCGGTCTGGGATTTCGAGGATATCGGTGACTGGTGGACGCGGGCGGACGCCTCGAAGATTGCGCCCATCGTCGCGGTTCCGACGACGGCGGGCACCGGTTCGGAAGTTGGCCGCGCCAGCGTCATCACCAATTCGCAGACCCATGTGAAGAAGATCATCTTCCATCCGAAGCTTTTGCCCGGCGTCGTCATCTGCGATCCGGAACTGACGGTCGGCATGCCGAAGGTCATCACGGCAGGCACGGGCATGGACGCCTTTGCCCATTGCCTCGAAGCCTATTCGTCGCCGTTCTTCCATCCGATGAGCGCCGGCGTTGCGCTTGAAGGCCTGCGTCTGGTCAAGGAATTCCTGCCACGCGCCTATAAGGACGGCACGGATATCGAAGCGCGCACCAATATGATGGCGGCGGCTGCGATGGGGGCGGTTGCCTTCCAGAAGGGTCTCGGCGCCATTCACTCGCTCTCGCATCCGATCGGCGCTGTCTATAACACCCATCACGGCATGACCAATGCGGTCGTGATGCCGGCCGTGCTGCGTTTCAACCGCCCGGCCATCGAAGACAAGATTGCCCGCGCTGCCGCATATCTCGGCATTTCGGGCGGTTTCGATGGTTTCTATGATTATGTGCTGGAGCTTCGCAAGGAACTCGGCGTGCCTGATAACCTGACCGCCATGGGCATTAAGCCTGACCGCATTGACGAACTGGCGGCAGAAGCGATCAAGGATCCGAGCTGCGGCGGCAATCCGGTGCCGATGACGCTGGAGAATACCAGGAAATTGTTTGAGGACTGCTTTTAAAGGGTAGTTATGGCAGCCATGAGATTTTCAGTTTTTTCGCCATTGCTCGCAGTGGCGTTTCTAAGCCTGCCCCTTGTGGCGCAGGCCGCTTCTTTCAAGGAACTTTCCGGTCAAGGTTACAAAGTCGGAGCTCTGTCGAGCAATAAGGCGGGAATCGGGGGATGGAATTTGTCCAGAGGCTCAGACCGCTATTTCTGTGAAATGCGCGCGACTATGGCGTATTCTGGAAAGAACGGCATGGTGTCCTTCACCAGCGCCGGACGCATGATTACGCTTGATCGTGCAACCGTTGAGAAAAGGCTGGGCAGTTCCCTGAACTTGCCGAAGTACGAGGATCTAAAAGCCGGTCGCCTGCGTGCGGACGATGTGGGTTCCTGCCGAAAGCTGGCGTGATCAATCAGATGGCAAAAGCCCGCGATTTATCGCGGGCTTTTTGTTGTCCCCACAAACGATCTTAGTCTTTTCTTAACCATGTTCGTTAAGGTTATGGAAAGCACCATGATTGGTTCGGTGCATGAATGAGCATGAAACGGCTCTGATCATCAGGGGATATCATGCCTGTCATTACTTTTGCCAACACCAAGGGCGGCGCGGGAAAAACAACTGCCGTATTGCTTCTGGCAACCGAACTTGCCCGCAGCGGCCACCGCGTAACGGTTCTGGATGCCGATCCGCAATTGTGGATTTCCCGTTGGCACGAATTATCAGGCGAGATCGAAAATCTCTCGGTAATTTCGCATGTCACGATGGCGTCCCTCGAGGGGCATATCCGCGAAAACAATGCCAATACCGACTGTTTCATCATCGATCTGCCGGGAGCGAAAAACCCGCTTCTGACCATGGCGCTTGGTATTTCCGACCATGTGCTGATACCGGTGCAGGGCTGCGCCATGGATGCGCGTGGGGCTGCAGAGGTTCTTGACCATATCGAGTTCCTGAACCGCAAGATGGGCAAGGCGATCGCCCACTCCATCGTGCTGACGCGGGTCAACGCCATGGTGGCGACCCGCTCGCTGCTGCTCGTCAAAATGCTGCTGGCCGAGAAGAACGTTTCGGTTCTGAATACGCCGATTGTCGAAAGAGCGGCCTATCGCGATATCTTCGATTATGGCGGCACGCTTCTCTGTCTCGACAAGGACAAGGTCAGCAATATCGACAAGGCGGTGGAGAATGCGAAAGCATTCGCGAGCGAGGTGCTAGGCCTTTTGCCGAAACGCCTGTCGCGGTTCGGCACGCAACCCGCGCGCTTTTTCACCCGCAAGGCGGCTTGAAAACACTGCCAATGCCCGGACTGCTGGAGGTGCGGGCATTATTTTTGCTTGATTTGGAAATGATCATTTCCTATATTGTGAGCATGACCGATACCACCCACACCAATTCCCCGGAACAACGCCATCGCGGCAGGCCGCGCGAGTTCGATATCGACCGCGCGCTTGATGGAGCAATCCGTGTTTTTTCTAGGCGCGGGTATCACGCCACTTCTGTCGGTGATCTTACAGATGCGATGGAACTGGCGCAGGGCAGTCTCTACAAGGCTTTCAAGGACAAGAAATCCATCTTCATCGCGACGATGGAGCGCTACAGGACCTTGCAGACGGAGCGGTTTGAAGCCGCCGTTGCCGGTTATGATACCGGTTACGAGCGTTTGCGAGCCGGCCTGATGTTCTATGCGGAACGGTCGCACGGTGCCACCGGTTCGGATGGATGCCTCGTGGTTGGCGCTGCCGCCGATCTCGCCGCACTGGACGACGATATCGCTGTCGTGGTCGAGCGGGCGGTGAAGGCGAGGGAGCGGATCGTTGCCCGGCTGGTGGCTGAGGGGCAGAGGGATGGTTCCGTGCAGTCGAAGACTGATCCCGATGATCTCGCCAGAGCGATGTTGTGCATCATGTACGGCATGCGGGTGGTGGGAAAGACCGGGCGCAGTATGGAAGAGATGACGGCCGTGGTGGATATCGCCCTGAAACTTGCCGAATAATTTTGTGGCTATTTAGGAAACATTCGTTTCCATATTGGAGAAAATGATGACGACGCGTGTAGTTGAAGGGGAGGATGTTTACGAAACATCCATTTCCCCGGCCCTGACTTTTCTACTGGCTACCGCCTGCGGACTGATTGCGGCTAATCTTTATTATGGCCAGCCCCTTGCCGGCATCATCGGGGCGGAGCTTGGCCTGTCTGCCGGCGCAACCGGTCTGATCGTGACCCTGACGCAGATCGGCTACGGCGTCGGCCTGCTGTTCGTCGTGCCGCTTGGCGATCTGGTCGAGAATCGCAGGCTGGTCGTCAGCACCGTTTCGATGGCGGTGCTTGCGCTCCTCGCGGCGGCTTTTGCCCCGCATGCGGCACCTTTTCTGATTGCGGCCTTTCTGGTCGGTATTAGTTCGGTCGCGGTGCAGGTTATCGTTCCCTATGCGGCGCACATGGCGCCGCACGCTGTTCGAGGGCGGGTAGTCGGCAATGTCATGAGCGGATTGATGGCGGGTATCATGCTGGCGCGCCCGGTCTCCAGCCTCCTGTCGGAAGTGGTCTCCTGGCGCGGTGTGTTCCTGACGTCGGCTGGCGTCATGGCAATTCTCGCCGTTGTGCTCTATCGCCTTTTGCCCGTTCGTGTGCCTGAGGCAAGGCTGGGTTATGGGGCGTTGATGGCCTCCATGGGCAGGCTTGCCGCCCATACGCCTATCCTGCGGCGGCGGGCGATCTATCACGCCTTCCTGTTTGCTGCCTTCAGCCTTTTCTGGACAACGACGCCGCTTTATCTGAGCGGGCCGCATTTCAATCTCAGCCAGGGCCAGATTGCGCTGTTTGCCCTTGCCGGTGCAGCAGGCACCGTCGCCGCGCCGATTGCGGGGCGCATGGCTGACCGGGGCTGGACCTATGCCGCTACTTTTGCCGCGATGGTGGCAGCGGCGCTGTCATTCGCCGTCACGCATCTTGCGCCGGAAGGATCGCATCTGGCACTCGGCATTCTCGTGGTCGCCGCCATCGTTCTCGATTTCGGCGTCACCACCAATCTGGTGCTGGGTCAGCGCGCCATCTTCACGCTCGGCGCCGAATTCCGCAGCCGTCTGAACGGCGTCTACATGGCGACATTTTTCATGGGCGGTGCGATTGGCTCTGCCGTCGGCGGCTGGGCCTATTCCGTTGGGGAATGGGGTGCTGCGTCCTGGGTCGGCTTTGCTCTACCAGCGGCAGCGCTGCTTTACTTCCTGACTGAAAAGCGCGGATAACATTCAGCAACGAAAAAGCCCGGCGGAATGACATCCGCCGGGCTTTTGCAATTCGTCTTCGCGGTCAATCCTATTCCGCGAACTCAACCACGACGCCGGGTCGGACCATTTTTGCCAGCTCCGTCGCATCCCAGTTGGTGAGGCGGATACAGCCGTGGCTGTTGGTCTTGCCGATCTTCGAGGGTTCCGGCGTGCCGTGGATACCGTAGGTCGGTTTGGACAGGGCAATCCAGACTGTGCCAACAGGGCCGTTTGGACCGGGCGGAATTTGCAGGATCTTGTCGTTCTGGCCCTGCCTGAAGTTGATCTTCGGATTGTAGGTGTAACCCGGATTAAGCGCGACGCGCTCGACGGTGTGCGTGCCGCTTGGCGAGGGCGTGTCCGTAGAACCGATGGTGGCGGGATAGGCGGCGATCAGAGCACCATCCTCTCCATAAGCGAAGACCTGCTTGATGCCCTTATGCGCGACGATGCGGGCCACCTGTCCCTTTTTCGGTTCCCCCGGATTGACGACCTTGATGATGGTGCCGGGCACGGAAAAATCGATGCCGGGGTTCAGTTCTTTCAGATAGGTCTCGTCCATGTGGAAGCGTTCGGCCAACGCCTCCGACGTGGAGGTGAAGGAGAGGGCGGGTAGCTGCGACTTCTCGGCATAGTCATCCGGAATGGAGGCGACATAGGGGCCGGCTGCATCGGCTGCGGTGATCGTATAATCGACGATCGGCATGCCGCCGGAGGCGCGCAGACGCTCGAGAATGTCCTCGGAATTGTTCGGGTCGAGCTTTTCGCCGGTCATGTCCTGCCAGGCGGCAATCGCCTTGTTGACGTTGTCGCCCATCTTGCCATCGATCACGCCGGGCGAGATGCCTTCGCGGTCGAGGAAAGTCTGAAGTGCCACGATCTCCTGGCGGGACCGGTTGACCGGTGTGGTGACGGGCGTGTGGCGCTCGATCAGGTGCTGCGGCTGCGGAACGGCAGCCGTGGTGCTTTCTTCGGGCATCGGCTGGTTGAGCGGCGCGCTTTCGACAGCGCCCGGGCCGGGAACCGAGCCGGTATAGACATCGTCGCCGGAACCATTGCCGCGATATTCGCGGTAATCGCGCACGCTTCCATTATCCTGATAACCGTAATCGCGCTGCGGCTCACGATATTCACCGCCGGGGGCGGGGGGGTAATAGGTTGTGTCGCGCTGCTGTACCTGTTGCCGCTGCTGATAGCCTGACGGCATTTCAGTGGCCAGCAGGTTGCCGTACCGGTCATAAAATACCGTGCGGCCCATATTGTCGCGACTGATGACGATGTCGCCACGTTGGGGCACGAAATCGAGAACACGGCCATCCGGCGTCACCAGAACCGGCTGTTCCTGATAGCCATAACGCTGCTGCGCGCCAGCCTGTAGAGGCGCGCAAACCGCCGCCAAGGCAATCGCCAGACCCAGAGCTGCGTTAACAAACTGTTTCACGATTCTGCTATCCCTTACTTCGTTCACCGATAAACACACCGTAATCTTGACCCTATTGTGAAAAAGGTGAATTCACGGTTAAAGCAATCTTAATTTACGTCACGGTTAGTAGCGTTTCCGTGATTATTGCGCTTTTACTGCCACAGGGAGGTTGTCTTGCGTTCGTTTCAGGCCGGCAAATCGCCACGCATTTTCCTCGATGAAACCTCCGTTTTCGATATTGGCGCCTGTGTTGTCGATGGTATCGACATCGCGCCCGGCCGTGCCATTCCAGATGATGGCGATCCGCGCATTGACCATTCGCTGGAAGGCTTTCTGTTCACCTGCGGTCCCGATCATATCCGCCATCCCGAACCGATCGGCGGTGAGGGCGAGGGGCGTCGATATCCGTTGCATGGGTCCTTCTCCGCGCATCCCGCCAAGATAGTTGCCTTCGACGTTCATGAGTCCAATGCATTGGCGCGTGCCGAGGTTCCCGTGAACCTTGCCGATGGCGGCACGGCCCTTCTCGAGCGGACATGGCGCATCGATGGCGAAAGCGGAGAAGTGAGCCTCGATGACCGGATCGTCAATACGAGTTCGCGGCCGATCCCGGTCTTTCTGATGTACCACATGAATGTTGGCGCGCGGTTGTTTGACGAGGACGTTCGGCTGGAAGGTGCCATGCTCGATGGCGGTGGTCATGGCTGGCGCTTTGGCGAGGAGCCGGGCACGGTGTTCTGTGTTCCCGCCGGTCAGGACGAATGGGCGGAACTTGCGCTCGGTCCGATTGCTACAATTGGTGGCAAGACGCTGAAAGTACGTTTCGGCACGGAGACGTTGCCCTATCTGCAGATGTGGCGGAACCAGAAGGATCCGGCCAATGTGCTTGGCATCGAACCGGTTTCGCACCGCTGGGTGGGGCGCGGCGAGCTTGAGGCCGCCGGCGAGTTCAATATGCTGCAGCCGGGCGAAAGCCGCTCCTATGGTCTTCGCTTTTCCATCCTCTGAATAGGGGACTGAATGGCGTACCGAATGAAGGCGCCGCATCATTGACGCAAGGGTTTTGAGCCCTTACATCGGATGCGGATTTCAGACAGTGGCGACAGCGTGCCAGCGGCGCCAAGGCGCCGGTTTAAGCGGAGGCATTATTATGGATATCAGGCGCATAGACGACGAATATTCGGTCACGGGACAGATCAGCGTTGCCGATCTCGACGAGGTCAAGGCACTCGGCTTCAAGTCGATCGTCTGCCACCGCCCGGATGGCGAAGAAGAAGGCCAGCCGCTTTTCGCCGATATTGCCGAGCGTGCCGAACAGCTTGGCCTGACCATCGTGCATGTACCGGTTGGCCGCTACGGCGTCGATGCGGATGCGGTTACCGGCATGGTGGATGCGCTTGACGAATTGCAGCGCCCGATGCTCGGCTATTGCCGTTCCGGCGCGCGCTCGACCGCGATCTACGAAAAGACCCACCACCTGCGCGGCTGATTTTCCGCGGATAATTCGATTTTCTAAAGCCAATCAACAGGAGTTTTCCATGACCATCAAGCGTATCGAACCGGGCAAGCGCATGAGCGGCGCCGTCATCCACGGCAACACCGTTTATCTGGCCGGCCAGGTCGGTGAGGGCGTGTCCGTGACCGATCAGAGCAAGTCGGCGCTGGCTGAAGTCGATCGTCTGCTGGCCGCTGCCGGTTCCGACAAGTCGAAGATCCTGCAGACCATCATCTACCTCTCCGACATGTCCACCTTCGGCGAAATGAACGCCGTCTGGGAAGGCTGGATCGACCCGGCAAACCCGCCGGCCCGCGCCACCAGCGAAGCGGCGCTTGCTACTCCGGACTACAAGGTTGAGTTCATCGTTACCGCTGCTCTCTGAGTAACGGTTTGATTTTGAGAAAAGGCCGGGTTGCGGAATGCAGCCCGGCCTTTTTTGTTGGGAAAATTCGAAACGCTCGTTTTGTCATCCTCGGGCTTGCCCCGAGGATCCAATCACGTATCGCAAATTGATAGGTAGCAGATGCTCGGAACAGGCCCGAGCATGACGGAGGAGAGGCGATTGTCCCAGGTTTGTGAATCGCTTGCGCCCATCACTTCACTGGCTGGGCGAGCGCCTTCTCAAGCTGCTTCAACGTCCTCACCCGTTCTGCAAACCACAGCCGTGCGAGGTCGTTGGCTGAGGCGAGGTCGATACCATCAGGGTCTATGGAAGTGATTTTCCAGCTTGCGGTTTTCGCACCCGCAAGAGCGGCCAGCCGTGATGCCTCACCCTTGATGGCGTTGAGGCGCGCGGCCTCGTCCGCTGCCGCAGCCATCAGCTGTTCCGCGCCGGAAAGGTCACTGCGCAGATCGGCAGGTGTGATGTTGCTGGCGTTGCGGGCAGGGCCACCATTGATCTGCACGCCCTCTGTCCGCAGCCGGTAGAGCCTTGTATCGGGAAGAGAGAGGTAGAGTTTTGCCTTGGGATAGCGGTCGATGTAGCGCTGTCTGGCAAGCGGCACTTCTTTCGGATCGATCAGTTCCGCCTTGCCTACCAGTGTCAGCCGGGGCAGCGTCAGCGCGTCACCCTTGCCGAAGGGGGCAAGTGTCAACGACATACGCGGGTCGGCCTCCATGTTTCGGGCATGCAGCGTCAGGCCCGCCGCGAAGAAGAACGGCGTACCATCCGGCTCTATGCCGATATTGGTGGCGGTCGTATAGGGATAACCGCTGACCGGATCGAGGGTCGCGAGCGCCGCTGTGCGGGATGTGTGCAGGACATCGCGTGCCACGCGCACGGCCTCGAATGGCGCACCGGCCGAAGGTTCGATCTTTGCGCCGCGTGGGGTGATGACGGGAGGGGCTGCATCCGGCATGTCGTTTCCTAACCTGTATGTTCTAGTCAGGATTTACACCATGCCGGAGCCATGTCCATGCGCAATATCAGGTCCGGCTTCTGATCTGGGTCAGCGTGCGGGTTGGCGTGATCGCTTCGGCATCCAGCTTCACCTCGATAATGGCGGGCTTGCCGCTTGCCCGGGCGCGTTCGAAGGCGGCGGCGAAGTCTTGCGTCTTTTCGACCGTTTCGCCGTGGCCACCATAGGCCTTTGCGAAGGCCGCGAAATCCGGGTTGACGAGATCGGTGCCGCTGACGCGGCCGGGATATTCCCGTTCCTGATGCATGCGGATCGTGCCATAGGTGCCGTTATTGACCAGCACGGTGATGATAGGCAGTCCATACCGCACGGCGGTGATGAATTCCTGCCCATGCATCATGAAGCAGCCATCACCGGCAAAGCAGATCACCTCGCGCTCGGGAAACAGGTGCTTGGCGGCCACAGCCGCGGGCAGGCCGTAACCCATCGAGCCGGAGGTCGGCGCCGATTGAGTGTTGAAGCGGCGGAAGCGGTGGAAGCGGTGTACCCAGGTGGCATAGTTGCCCGCGCCATTGGTGAAGATGGCATCATCCGGCACGTTGGCCTCGATCCAGTCCATGATCGGACCCATCTGCACCGCGCCCGGACCGGTCTGCGGCGGTGTCGACCAGGTGAGGTAAGCCGAATGCATGGTGGCCGTGCGGTCCGCCCAGGCGGCGTTATCGGGGAGCGTTACGGAAGAAAGGGCGGCGACGAAATCATGCGGTGAGGCGCAGATTGCGAGATCGGGGCGATAGACGCGGCCAAGCTCTTCGGCTTCCGGGTAGATGTGCACAAGTTTCTGCGACGGGTAGGGAATGTCGATCAGCGTGTAGCCGGAGGAAGGCATTTCCGAGAGGCGACCGCCGAGCAGCACCACGAGGTCGGCTTCCTTGATTTCCTTCGCCAAGGCCGGGTTGATGCCGATGCCGACATCGCCCGCGTAAGATGGGCTCAAGTGATCGAACAGCATCTGGCGACGGAAGGAGCAGCCGACGGGCAGTTTGTTTCTTTCGGCAAAAGCCGTGAAGCTTGCGACGCTTTCTTCGGACCAGCGTGTGCCGCCGATGATGAAGATTGGCCGCTTGGCCTCGCCCAGCATTTTTGAGAAAGCGGCGATCTGCGACGGGCCGGGATGCGCTTCGACCGGCGTATAGGGCTTTGCCTCGGGGGCTTCAACCTCTTCAACCAGCATGTCTTCGGGTAACGTCAGCACCACGGGGCCGGGGCGGCCGGAGGTGGCGACGGCAAAGGCGCGGGTGACGAATTCCGGAATGCGGCGCGCATCGTCGATCTCGCCCACCCATTTGGCGAATTCGGTGAAGGCGCGGCGATATTCCACTTCCTGAAACGCCTCACGCTCGCGGGCTTCGCGCTGTACCTGGCCGATGAACAGGATCATCGGAATGGAATCCTGCCTCGCGATATGCAGGCCGGCCGAGGCGTTGGTGGCGCCGGGACCGCGCGTTACCATGCAGATGCCGGGTTCGCCGGTCAGCCTGCCCCAGGTGTCGGCCATCATGGCAGCGCCGCCTTCCTGGCGGCAGACCACGGTTTCGATGCCGCTTTCATAGAGCGCGTCCAGCACCGCCAGATAGCTTTCACCGGGAACGCAGGAAACGCGGGAGACGCCATTGGCTTTCAGCGCTTCGACGATCAGTTGTCCGCCTGTTCTTTTCATTCCGGTTGCTTTCATGGCGTCGTGGTCCTTTCGATGTTTTCCAGTTCGGCCAGCACTTGCGCCTGATGCTCGCCAAGCTTCGGGCTCGGGCGTTCGTAACGCAGCGGCGTCTGTGACATGATAATCGGTGTCCGCACACCGGGGATGACGGTGCCATCCTGCGCCTCGAGATCAACACGCAGGCCGCGTGCCTGAACCTGTGGATCGGCGAACATTTCCTCGATGGAGTTGATTGGCCCGGCCGGTACGGCGTTCTGCTCGCAGGCGGTCAGAAGATCGCGCTTCTGCCATTTCAGCGTTTCGGTGGAAACGATCCGCCGCACCTCTGCCTTATGCGCCACGCGCGCCTTGTTGGTGGCGAAACGTTCGTCATCGGCGGTCGCCTCGATTCCGAGGATCTTGCAGAGACGGCGGAACTGGCCGTCATTGCCGACCGCTAGGATCAGGAAACCATCAGCCGTCGGCACCACCTCATAGGGGGAAATATTCGGATGGGCGTTGCCGAGCCTGACGGGGGCATTGCCGGAAATCAGGTAATTCATATTCTGGTTGGCGAGCACGGCCGACTGCACGTCCAGAAGCGCCATGTCGATATGCTGGCCTTCACCTGACCGCATGGCGTGGATCAGCGCGGCCTGAATGGCTGTCACGGAATAGATGCCGGTGAAGATATCGGCAACGGCAACGCCCGCCTTCATAGGCTGACCGTCGGGTTCGCCGGTGATCGACATGAAACCGGACATACCCTGCACGATATAGTCGTATCCGGCGAAATCGGCATAAGGCCCGGTCTGGCCGAAGCCGGTGATGGAGCAATAGATCAGCTTCGGATTGAGAACCCTGAGACTCTCATAGTCGAGGCCATATTTGGCAAGCCCGCCGCGTTTGAAATTCTCGATGACAACATCGGCGGTTCGCACGAGCCGCCGCACCAGCGCACAGCCTTCCGCCGTCTTGAGATCGGCGACGATGGAGCGTTTGCCGCGATTGGTGGCATGGTAATAGGCGGCGGAGAGGTTTTCACCATCGGCGCTTTCGACAAAGGGCGGACCCCATGCGCGGGTATCGTCTCCACCTTCAGGGTTCTCGACCTTGATGACATCCGCACCCATATCGGCCAGCATCTGCCCCGCCCAGGGACCGGCCAGAACACGCGCCAGTTCAATGACGCGAATGCCTGATAGTGGCGGTTTCCTGTTCGGCGTTTCGGTCATTTGTCCCCCGGTGTTTTCTGCTTGCCGGTTTATAGACGTCTCCCCGCATTGCCGCATGTGATTTTATCTCATGGACTTATTCCGTTTCGGCAAAGGCTCGTCAGTTGCCAACGACGCGGCCGCACCAGGCGGCGAAATCCGCAGCCACGGCATGCCAGCCGATCTCGTTCAGGGTTTCGTGGCGCATGCCCCGATAGATCGTGTGTTCGACATGGCCGAAACCCGCTTCGCGGAAGCGTTCGGCAAGCCAGACGATCTCCTTGCCGTCATTGGTCGCGGCATCCTGATCGCCGCTGACAAGCAAAATCGGCAGCGTCTTCGGCAGGCGTTCGATGAGCCTCGGCGCACGATAGGACAATTCAAAGACATCCTGCCACAGGGAGACGCTGGCCTCGAACTGGCAAAGCGGATCCTCCACATAAGCGTCCACCGCTACCCTGTCATGGCTCAGCCAATCCGCATGAGTGCGTTTTTCCGGCATTCTGGCATTCCAGGCACGGAAGGTTGCTTTGGGCAGGATGGCGCTCGGCACATCAGAGCCTTTCAGCATCTTTTCAAGGCGCAGCACAATCTGTGCAAGACGGCCCATGACACCGGGATTGAGGTTGGAATTCCAGATGGACAGACCATCAAAGGCATCCGCATGGCTGACGGCGGTGTTGAGCGCCACAAGGCCGCCCATGGAATGGCCGAACAGGATGATCGGCAGGCCGGGATGTCTTTCGCCAACCATCATGCGCATCGCCATGACATCGGCGACGACCTTGCTGGCTCCGTCCTTCCAGGCGAAGCGACCGAGAGGCGCATCGGCAGCCTTTGTGCGGCCATGGCCACGATGATCGTGGGCATAGACCTCGAAACCCTGCTTTGCCATGACATCGGCAAAACGGCGGTAACGGCCGGCGTGCTCCACCAGGCCGTGGCAGATCATCAGCACGCCGCGCGCCGGAGAAATGGCAGAGGGCTGGTGGCGAAAGGCGATGGATGCGCCTGATGGAGCGTCGAGCCTCTCAATCCGGCTGAACGTCAAGTCATCCGTCGTCTCATTCATGCTTTCACCCGTGCCTGCCATGGTATCCCTTGTCATAATCATGGGGTCATAATCGTGCCAGAGGTTGCCCCAAGGTCCTATTTACCCTACATAGCGGCAAATTTCCCGATACGTACTCTTTAAAATCCGATGTGGAGCATTCGCTACAATGGCACGTCAATTCATCTATCACATGGCCGGGCTGAACAAGTCCTATGGCGCGAAGAAGGTTCTTGAGAACGTCCATCTCTCCTTCTATCCAGATGCCAAGATCGGTATCCTCGGTCCGAACGGTGCCGGTAAGTCGACCGTTTTGAAGATCATGGCCGGTCTCGACAAGGAATATACCGGTGAGGCCTGGCTCGCTGAGGGTGCGACGCTCGGTTATCTCGAGCAGGAGCCGAAGCTCGACGAAAACAAGACCGTGATGGAAAACGTCATGGAAGGTGTGGCGAGCAAGACGGCAATCGTCGACCGCTACAACGAGCTGATGATGAACTATTCCGACGAAACGGCGGATGAGGGCGCAAAGCTTCAGGACATCATTGACAGCCAGAACCTGTGGGATCTGGAAAATCAGGTCGAAATGGCCATGGATGCGCTGCGTTGCCCGCCTGGCGACTCGGCAGTAACCGGCCTTTCGGGTGGTGAGCGCCGCCGCGTGGCGCTCTGCAAGCTGCTGCTTTCGCAGCCTGACCTGCTGCTGCTCGACGAACCGACCAACCATCTTGACGCTGAAACCATCGCCTGGCTCGAAAAGCACCTGCGCGACTATCCCGGCGCCGTGATGATGATCACCCACGATCGCTACTTCCTCGACAACGTCACCGGCTGGATTCTCGAACTCGACCGTGGTCGTGGTATTCCCTACGAAGGCAACTATTCCGCCTATCTGCAGGCAAAAGCCAAGCGCATGCAGCAGGAATCCCGCGAAGACGCCTCGCGCCAGAAGGCCATCAGCCGCGAACAGGAGTGGATCGCTTCCAGCCCCAAGGCTCGCCAGACGAAGTCCAAGGCGCGTATCCGCGCTTATGACGAACTGGTGGAAGCCGCTGAAAATCGCCGTCCCGGCGACGCGCAGATCGTCATTCCGGTCGCCGAGCGTCTGGGCCGTGTCGTTATCGAGGCGGAAAACCTCACAAAGTCCTATGGTGACCGGGTTCTGATCGAAAACCTCACCTTCAAGCTGCCTCCGGGCGGCATCGTCGGCGTCATCGGCCCGAACGGTGCGGGTAAAACCACGCTGTTTCGGATGATCACCGGTCAGGAAAAGCCCGATAGCGGTTCGGTGACCATTGGTGAGACCGTGCACCTTGGTTACGTCGACCAGAGCCGCGATACGCTGGCGGGTGACAAAACCGTCTGGGAGGAAATCTCCGGCGGCAACGACATCATCAAGCTCGGCAAGTTCGAAACGAACTCCCGCGCTTATTGCGGCGCCTTCAACTTCAAGGGCGGCGATCAGCAGCAGAAGGTCGGCAACCTCTCCGGTGGTCAGCGTAACCGCGTTCACCTTGCCAAGATGCTGAAGGCAGGCGGCAACGTGCTGCTGCTCGACGAACCGACCAACGACCTTGATACGGAAACGCTGGCAGCGCTCGAAGAAGCGCTGGAAGCCTTCGCCGGTTGCGCCGTTATCATCAGCCACGATCGCATGTTCCTCGACCGTCTGGCCACTCACATCCTCGCCTTCGAGGGTGACAGCCACGTGGAATGGTTCGAAGGCAACTTCGAAGACTATGAAAAGGACAAGGTCCGTCGTCTCGGCCCGGAAAGCATCAAGCCCGGCCGCGTCAGCTACAAGCGCCTGACGCGCTAATCCTGTTCTCGGATCACTTCAGAAAGGCCCGCCCAAAAGCGGGCCTTTTTTCATGCAATAAATGGGGCTTGAGGGGAGAGCGTGGCAAATTGCGCTTGCATCTCGCGTGACGCCGACATAAAGATATCTTTATATGTTGATTAGATTGCAAGGTGCGGCAGACGTGGCGTTCGGTTTGGATAAATTGGTGGATCTCTTGAAGGCGGCCGGCGAGCCGACGCGCTTTCGCTTGCTGGCGCTTCTGGCGGCCGGCGATCTGACCGTCACCGACCTCACCGAAATTCTCGGCCAGTCGCAGCCCCGTATTTCCCGTCATCTCAAGCTTTTGACGGAAGAAGGGTTGATCGAGCGCTATCAGGAAGGCGCCTGGGCCTATTTCCGCCTGCGGCAGGATGGCGAGCCCGCCGTTGTTATCAGGCAGCTGCTGGGCGCCGCATCGCCCTCTGACGCCGTTCTCCAGCGCGACAGCGAACGCCTTGCCACCGTCAAGCGGGTGAGGGCGGAGCGGGCGCAGGATTATTTTAGCCGCAATGCCTCCGCCTGGGACGAGCTGCGCCGCCTGCATGTGAGCGACGAGGCCGTGGAAGGGGCATTGCTGAAGCTGGTCGGAACCACCCCAATCGATTCGCTGCTCGATCTCGGTACCGGGACGGGCCGCATCCTGCAGCTTCTGAGCGGCATCTATCGCCGGGCAATCGGCGTCGATGCCAGCCGCGACATGTTGTCGGTGGCGCGCTCCAATCTGGACAAGGCGGGCGTGGTCAATGCATCCGTTCGCCATGGCGATATTCTCAACCTGCCGCTGGAAGGCCAGGATTTCGATCTGATCGTCATCCATCAGGTTCTGCATTTTCTCGACCAGCCGGAGATCGCGCTTTCCGAAGCCGCCCGCATGTTGCGTCCCGGTGGCCGGCTGATCGTCATCGATCTTGCACCCCATTCCTTCGAGCATCTTCGCGACGAGCATGCGCATGTGCGGCTCGGCTTTTCGCATCCGCTTATGGATGAATGGCTGAAAAAGGCCGGGCTCGCGCTCGACCGCGCCGTCGATCTTCATTCTGAACGGGCGTCCGATGAATCCTTGGACGTCACGATATGGGTTGCCCGCGACCAGCGGCTGCTGATGGCAGACGATGTGGTGCAAGAGGCCGTTTTACTTGCTGCCGGGAGGGCATGATATGTTGAGGTCGGAAACCGCGCGCCACAATGGCGAAATCCGGGGCGATATCCGGTTATCTTTCGAGTTTTTCCCGCCCAAGAACCCCGAGATGGAGAACCAGCTCTGGGAAACGGTTGCCGAGCTGAAGAAATGGGATCCGGATTTCGTCTCCGTCACCTATGGCGCGGGCGGTTCCACCAAGGCGCCGACGCTGGATGCGGTGCGTCGGATGATCGGTGACAGTCATCTGCCGACCGCCGCGCACCTGACCTGCGTGGATGCCAGCCGTGACGACGTGCATCAGGTCGTTGAAGAGTTTCGCAATGCTGGCGTTCGCCATTTCGTGGCGCTGCGCGGCGATCCGTCGACCGGTATCGGCACGGATTACAGGCCGCATCCGCAAGGTTACGAGAATGCCGCCGCTCTGGTGAAGGGGCTACGCGATATCAGCGATTTCGAGGTTTCCGTTTCTGCCTATCCCGAGAAGCACCCGGAGAGCGCCAGCGATGCGGTCGATATCGATATGCTGAAGCGCAAGGCGGACAACGGCGCAACGCGGGCGCTGACGCAGTTCTTCTTCGATAATGACGTGTTCGAGCGCTACATGGAGCGGGTTACGGCTGCGGGCATCACCATTCCGGTCGTTCCGGGTATCATGCCGATCCAGAACCTGACCCAGCTCAAGCGGTTCGCCGGCCGCTGCGGTACCAGTGTGCCCAGTTTTCTGGATGAGCGTTTTGCAGGTTATGATGACGATCTCGAGGGACGCGCCCGCGTTGCGGCGGAAGTTGCTGCCGAGCAGATCGCCGATCTTCAACGGCGGGGTGTCAACGAGTTCCATCTCTACACCATGAACCGTGCGCCGCTGGTTGATGCGGTGCTTGAGAACCTCGGTCTTGAGCGTTTGCGCCGCAGCGCCGCCTGATTTCAGATATTCCATTTACGACAGGAAAAAAGCGCAGGCCCGACAGGACCTGCGCTTTTCAAACTCGTGTCATCTACGGTTCTTTTCTGCGTTTGGTCTTCACGTCTCGTCAGATGAAAAGCATCATCGCTACGAACAAAAACGCCAAACCGACTGCCAAGGCATTGAGAGATTTTGTAAGTCCCATGGGTGCCTCCTGTTGTTGACAGGTTCGATAATATGACCGTTTTGTGGCACTTGAAAAGCGGTTTCTGTGATGCGGTGCAGCATGCTTTGTCGCCGCTTAAAAAAGTAACTTCTGTAATTAATTGAAAATAAAAGATTATTTTCTCATCACGCAGTGCTTCATATCTTTAAAAAAAGTAAATGACCGGGGTGTTATCCCCAGTCATCCGGTCGAGATTAACAGTTTAAGCCTTGATTCCGGCCGATAGATTAAAGGCCCGAAGGTGCGATTAACACAGGTTAAAGCGCCTGGAGAAGTGCCTGGGTCGGCCATCCATCCGCAGGGATTCCGAGACGCTGCTGTTCCTTCTGGATGGCGACGCGGGTGCCGGAACCGAGAATTCCGTCCACCTTGCCAACATCGTGGCCGCGCGCTTCAAGCTTGGTCTGCAACTCTTTCATCGTCGCGTCATCGAAGCCCGGATCGGGATTGCCCTTGTTATAGACAGGGGCGCCCATCAGACGGTTGGCGAAATAGGCAGCCGAGGTCGTGTAGATGAACGACTGGTTCCATTCCAGATAGATGTTGAAGTTGGGATAGGTGAGGAAGGTCGGTCCCTTGCGGCCCTGCGGCATGATGAGGGCTGCGGGCAGGGAGGCGAAATTTTTGTTACCGTCGCGCGGGGTCACGCCAAGGGTAAACCAGTCACCGGCGGTAAGCGAACCGCCAAGGCCGGATTTTTCCCAGGGCAGGTTTTCCGGTACGGAAACTTCCTGCATCCAGGGTTCGCCCTTCTTGAAGCCGAGGTGCTGGATGAATTTCGCCGCCGTGAGGATCGCATCCGGTGCGCTGCTCTTGACGTTGACATGGCCATCGCCATCACCATCGATGCCGAAGGCGATGATGTCCTTGGGCAGCATCTGTACCTGGCCGATTTCACCGGCCCACGCACCCGTGTTGGACGTGGGGTCGAGATCGCCGTGCTGGACCATTTCGATGAGGGCCAGCAATTGCGGACGGAAGAGTTCCGGGCGGCGGCAATCGTGCGAGAGGGTCACCAGCGCGTTACGGGTGTTGAAATCGCCCTGGACGGCGCCGAAATCGGTCTCCATGGCCCAGAAGGCAGCAATGACGCCAGCCGGTATGCCGAATTCGTTCTCGGCACGGGCAAAGGTCGACGAGAGCTCCTGCAGCTTCTTGCGGCCGATATCGAGACGGGCCTGGCTGACGGTGCGCTGGGAAAATTCGAGGAAGGTCTGGCGGAAGACGCCCTGTGCGCGGTCACGCGAAAGCACTTTGGGGTCTATCTGCGCGCCGGCCAGCGCCTTTTCGATGGCAGCGGCCGGAACACCCTTGGCAGCGGCCTCAGCCTTCACGCCCTCAAGAAATGCGCCGAGATCACCGCCGCAGGCAACCTGCTTTGGATCGTCAGGCGAGGCCACAGGCGGTGTGGCAAGGGCGGAGCCGGTGGAGAGAAGCGACAGAGCGGCGGCAAAAATGATGCTGCGCGACCGAAAAGTGGGCATGGGAATTTCCTCGATAGGTTGTTAGCCCGCTTTACCCACATGTTTGCGACAAAAAAACGGGTCCAGCGATCTGCCGGTGCAGAAGAACGCCGATTTTTCGAATGTGTTGCTTCTTGGCCGTATTATTTGGCCGAAGCGATCCATTTCCGCCAGTTTTTCTCACTTCCGGCGAAGACATTGATGTCGGTTGGGCCGTTGACACCCGGCACGACGCCGGTGGCCGTATATTGCCAGAAGGCCCACTGCCGGTCTTCGTAAATCTTGGCGGGATGCGCGGCGACGGAGCGCACCCAGAAATGGTAATTCTTGAACTGGCCAACGAGGTTGTCGCGGTGGAAGTCGACCGAGGTGTAGATGATCGGGCGCTTGCCGTAATGGGCCTCGAGGCGGTCGAGGAAACGCTGCATCTCGGCACGGACGATGCCAGGAGCCGGGCGCGTCTTGCAGGTGGGGGAGGAGGGGTTCCATTCCACATCGAGAACCGGCGGCAGGGTGACGGCTTCCTTTGGCACGTTGCTGATGAACCAGTCGGCCTGAGCGTCCGCTGTCGAGCAGAAGTAGTAGAAATGGTATGGCGCGTGCAGGATATCTGCCGCCGCCGCACTGCGCCAATGGTCGCTGAATTTCGGATCGATGCGGTCTGAGCCTTCGGTGGCCTTGATGAAGACGAAGGAAACGCCGGATTTGCGAACGGTCCGCCAGTCGACGTCGCCATTCCATTTGGACACGTCGATGCCATGCACCTCGTGGCGATGCGGGTTGTTCGTGCCAAAATCCTGTGGGTCGGTATCGGAGAATTTCGGCTTGGAAACAGAAGCCGTTTCAAGCAGGTCATAGCTCGTGGACGTACAACCGCCGATCAACAACATAGCCGACAAAAGTGCCGATAGACGCAGCCGCATTGGAACCCTGATGAATTATTGTTGCCCATCCACGGCCGCAAAATGGCGCGCCGCATCTCCCGATTTACCCATAACATGGTAAACAAGCCGTTATGGCAAGAGGCAGTGGCCTTTTTTCGGCTCGCAAGTCGCTGGATTCCAAGAGATTTGCGGTCTTTCAGGCGAGCGAAATGCCTGAGCACCTCACTGGCGTATACTTGTAGGACCGTCGGCTGGCAGCGTCTCGCCCGCATTTGCAGAGGCGAGGCGCCGTAACCCTTGAAGATCAGGCGTCTGTCAGAATGCGGCTGACTTTTGGCTGCACTTCGGCGACCGGAAGCGTGATGACGGCCCGCCAGGCGTAACCCCGGGCAATCTCCTCGAATTCGAGATTACCGTCAAAACGGCCTGCCATGTTGGCCAGAACGTAACGGAGATTGGCGCGGGGCGCGACGTGGAAGCGGGTGAGCCATGCCTGCAAAAGTGCGCGGAACCACTTGGGCAATTGTTCCTGCTGGCCGAAATCGACGATGTGCAGCGAGCCGCCGGGCTTGAGAGCTGTCAGCGCCTGTTCGATCGCCTTTTCCCAGTCCGGTATCATCGAAAGCGCATAGGGGATCATGACTCGGTCGAAACCGTCCGGCTGACCGAATTCTGCGGCGCGGAAAGCGGTGGCGTCGGCCACGCGCAGAACGGGGCGTTCCGTCTTTCCGGTAAAATTCTCGGATGCGGTCAGCAGCATTTCGGCGGAGATATCGAGACCGAACAGTCTTGCTTCCGGAAACTTGCGGCTGGCCAGCAGCAGGTTGCGGCCGGTACCGCAGCCGACTTCAAGCAGCGTGCCACCCTTGGGCACGTCGAGGCCGGAAATGGTCCTGTCGCGGCCCAGAAGGTAATATTTGCGGGTAATATCGTAGATATGCCGCTGGTGGCGATACATGCGGTCCATCAGGCTCGCATGCGCCTCATCCGCAAGGCCGACATTCTCGCCGATGGTTTTCATGCCAGAGCCCTCTGATAGATATGGAAGCCGCCATAGATGGCCGAACGGTCCATGGCGTTGAGCTCATTGGAGCGTTCCTCGAGATAGATCCACTGGTTGCGGATATCGGCCGAGAGACGGCCTTCGATCACGCTCTTTTCGGCAGCGGTGCGGAAGATGACGCGGGCGCCGGGAGCGGCGGTGCGGCTGATCTGCGACCACAATTCGTTGAGCTGCACATCCGTCATCCAGTCCTGCGCATCGAGCAGAATGTAGCGATCGACGCCGTTTGCCGGCTTTTTGGAAAGCAGCTCGGTATAGGTGGCGTGGTGCACGGCAACGCGGGCGGTGTTGTTGCGGATCGTCTCGTAATATTCCCGCTTGAGATAAGCGGGCAGGGCACCCTCATGCGGCTCGGGATAACGGCGCGCGAAGGCCTGCCAGGCGAAATAATTGTCGCTGAGCGGAAAGTTGCAGGCAAGCTTTTCAAGCCGCTCCTTGAGGACGGAGGCGACTGTGCCGTCGTTGGAAAGGCTTGCCAGCTCGTCATATTGGCGGGGCGGAATGCCAAGGCCGAACAGCGAACTTTTTCGCTTTGTCAGCCAGCGCACCACCGGCTTGTCGAACAGCGGTGCGACCTTGCTGTCGAAGAATCGACGCTGTTCATCCAGCGTGCGGCTATTGGCCATTTCGGTCAGCTTGACGCCGTGCAGGCGCGCCATAAGGTGGCCGGCGCCGATGAAACGGCCGAGCAGACCGGTGCGGTATATGTTCCTGTCGAATACCGAGATGCGGCGACGGCCGGACAGGGTGCGCTTCGACCAGTAGGCCTTGGTCGTGTCGTCGAGATGGTCGGCGATGAAGCGGTCGTAGCCGTGACTATTGCTGCGCGTATTGGCGCGGCCGAACTGGCGAACCACATCCTGATGGGCCGGGAGATGGCGGAAGGCGGCAAGCTTCAGTTTGTTGAGGGCGATGTGATGCGGGTTAAGATCCACCACATCGATGCTGGCAGGGTTGCGGGAGAGGTAGGCCAGCATGTTGCAGCCACCCGAGCCGATGGTGACGATGCGGTGGCCTTCAGCAAGCTCCATCGCTTCCATATCGATTTCCGGGTCTTCCCAGATTTGCGGATAAACCAGACCGGAAAAGAGAACCCCGAAGAACCGTTCGGAAAAACCGCTTTTCGAGAGCGCCTTGTGCTGGAGCAATGCGGACTTCAGTTTCGTATTCTTGCTGAAGCCGGTCTTGGGTGCCGCACTCGTCATATGTTCACCTCTCAATAGATTGAGAGGCGTCTACAGTCACGACGCTACAGTTTGATGACAGGGGTTGTGGGCCGACGTAACGAATCGAAAAGGCGGTGTGAAACCACTCGGGTCTCAAGCTTTGATTTGGATGCGACGTCATCCTCGGGCTTGTACCGAGGATCCAGCCACATATCGTAAAATCAAAAGCTTGCAGATTCCAGGGACAAGCCCGAGGAGACGAAAGTGACGTGCTCGACGTTTTTAAGAAAAGCTGCTTTGCTGCATTGCAGTCCCGGCGCTGCTCAAAGGCTTACTTGCGCAGAACGTGCAGCATGCCCTTGCGCTTGGCGTCGTAATAATAACCGCGTGCATAAAGCCTGACAGCATTGTCCCGGTTGTTGTCGGCAACAAGCCAGGCGCCGCTCAGATATTTGACGGCATATTTGAGGTTGGTTTCGGCATCGAACAGGCCAGAGGCGGGGCCATCAAAGCCCATGGAGCGGGCCGTGGCGTGCTTGATCTGCATCAGGCCGAAGTGGCCGCCATTATAGGCGCCGGGATTGTATCTGCTTTCACGCTGCACCACGCGATGCACCAGATCTTCCGGCACATTATACATGACAGCGTATTTCGAAATAAGCCCGCTCAGCTTTTCACGTCCGGCCGGCGCGGATTTGTACGGCGCCGTCATCGTTTCGTTCTGCCGGATAGCGGCAAGGGCGGCGTTGGTCGGACCGGCCGCATAGGCCAGAACCGTGCTGTCCGGCTTCGGCAGGGGAATGACTTTCCGTTCCGCGGTCAGTTCGGTACCGATCGACGGCGTTCCGGGCGGCGGCGGTGCGGGCGGGAAGCTGCCCTTGACGGCAACCACCCGCGGCAGGTCGGCGGCAGAGTTGTGGGCCGCCGGTTTCGCGGCGGCACTTGCGGTTTCGATCGCTGCGGCTGCCGGCGTTGCGGCGTGCGGTGCAAGAGCCGCAGCCGTCGTCGGCGCGGCTGTCGTTACCGTTGCCTGCGCGACCTCTGTCTGTTGTTGCTGCGGCTGCATCTGGGTTGGGCTTGCCACTGCCGCTGCAATTTCGGCTGCCGGCGGCAGCGCCACGCGGCCACCCTTGACGGCGGCGACGGTTGGAAGCGATTCGGGCTGGGAAGAGGCTGCCACTTCAGTGGCATGTGCTGCCGGTGCGGCGGTATCAGCCGGGGTACCAGCCGTTTCCGACTGTGCGGAGGCTTGTGCCGGTGCGGTTTGGTTGACTGCAGCTATTTTCGGGCCGTTCGGCCCTTCCTTTGCGGCATATTCGACGCTGGTGCATCCGGCCAAAGCCAGTGCAAGGCCCACCGTGGAAGACAGAAGAAGTGCGCTTCTTCCGCGGAATTTTGCCGAATTTCGCATGTTGCCGCCTTCGTTATGCCTGTCTGTCGATACCCCCGCGTCGAGCGAAGCAGGCAGTGTCCCATCGAGCCTTCATTAACCTATTGTAAGGATAGCGGCAAGCCGGGACGTGGCGTCGCGGTTTTTCAGGCGGCGATGCGGCGGTATCCGGCGCTGACGGCACGGCCAGAAATGAAGTGAGTGCGGTATTTCGGCCGGATTTTTTTGTTGCCGGACATGCGGCGCACCAGTGCCAGCGTGGAGCCGGCAAAGAGTGCCTGCGCTGCCAGAATGCCAAGTGCCAGCAACAGGATTGCGGCCTGCGCTACGGCCAGCGTTTCGACCGCATTGCCGGAGGTGGAAACGAATTGCGGCAACAGTGCCAGGAAGAACATGAAATAGCGCGGACGCAACGCTGCAATGGCGTAGCAATCACGGAAAATGCCGCTGGATGATTTGCCGGGCAGATTGTCATTGTCTGCATTGGCTGCCTGGGCGGCGGGGGTGGCAAAGGTCCAAAACAGGAAAAGAATCAGCCAGCCGATACCCGTCCACTGAACGATTTCCACAAAGGCATGCGGCAGATAGGCAAGGCAAGCCGCTGGAATCGCGGATATCGTCATGGCTGTGACGATGCCAAGCGCGCCGCCAGTGACGGAGGCAAACACCGTTTTTCTGCCGCGGATAGCAGCATAGGAGGCGACAGAGAATACAAGGGGAGAGGGAAGTGCGAACACAACGGCACATGCTGCACAAAAAACCAGCCACGCCTGTCCAGACATTCTCTTCCTCCTTGCCCTCCCTGTCGCCGCTTTATCCAGCCTATCGTAAAATTAGGCCGCTGTGAACGGTTGACCGACGTGTTCCATCACTTCGGTAAACCATTTTGCAGACAGGTCGAAATGCTTTCCGCCCTTGATACGCGGAAACTCGATGGTCCGCAATTTACCCTTTTGATCTTCGTCGTGGCCGGTGACGCCCGAGACCTTGTTCAGCGCGCTTTCGACGGCAAGATCGACCATGCCCTGGATGAGGCGCAGATCGTCGCCATTGGCGGGAGCGGAGCGGGCGAAGTAACCGGATTTCTGGACCATGGAGCGTTCGGCGCCGATGAGGCCGGCGAATTGCTTCTGGAACCAGCCGCCGACATTGATGGTGTCGATCTTCACATGGCCGAAGGCATCGCGCTTGACGGCCTCACCGGCGGCTTCGCGTTCGGCAACGATGGAATCGAGCCCCGCACCTTCGGAAACGAACAACGTGACGTAGCCGTGTTTGTCCATGATCGCCTTCAGCCGTTCGGCTTCCGCTTCGATGTCAAACGCCATTTCCGGCAGGTAGATGCCGTCTATGTTCTTCATCTGCGTGTTCATCATCAGTCCTTCGACATATTCATTGCCGTTGGTCTTCTGGATGTAGGCGCGGGCGGTCGCAGCCGTCAGCCAGCCGCAATGGCGGCCCATGACTTCGTGGATGACAAAGGTCTTCGGCGCAGCACTCTGCTCGTTGCTGACATTGTCGAAGAAGGAAGCGCCCACTTCGGCCGCGGTCCATGCGCCGAGCGACTGCCTGATCGGAACCACGTCGTTATCCACGGTCTTCGGCAGCCCGACGACGGTCAGATCGTAACCGTTGGCGCCGAGATAGGCGGCAAGGTCGGCGGCCGTGGTGTTGGTGTCGTCGCCGCCGATGGTGTGGAGAATGGTGATGCCGTCGGCAGCCAGCCGTTCGGCGGCAACGCGCAGCGGATTTTCACCCTCTTTCACCAGCCCGCGCTTGGCGCAATCGGCAGCGTTGGTGAGCTTTACGCGGCTGTTGCCGATCGGCGATCCGCCATAACGGTGCAGCAGATGCGCCTTTTCGCGCATGTCCTTGTTGATCTCGATCCGGTCGCCCAGAAGCACCCCCTGATAGCCGGAACGATAGGCCACAATGTCAATATCAGGCGCGACGTCGCTATAACGCTCGATCAGGCCGCCAACGGCTGAAGAGAGACAGGGAGCAAGGCCACCCGCGGTCAGCATTGCGACTTTCTGTTTGGCCATTGTGGCTCTCCTTTGCTTGGATAGAAAGATATGTCTGGCAAATGGATGCGACAGCCACGTGTAGGTGTAAAGTGAATTTATCACGAAAAATGCCGATTTCTCGCGGTTTTTCAGCAGCTTGGGCAAAGAAGCCGAATATAATCGTTTCAATCGCCTCCAACCTTGCACCAGGCTTCGCCGTCTGTGGAAAACCGTTGCTCTCCCGTTTGCCGCCCCCTTGCTCCTGAAGAAAAACTGTCGCAAAAATGAATAAAAGTTAATGCCGCAGCGGCGCCGCGCATATTGCATTCACGGCGATATGCCGTCATGCTTGGCGTCATGATGTTCGATTTCGCCTGTTTGCATATTTCATCCCTGTGGGAACGGCTGCTCGGCGCGATCGGTGACGCGGCAGGCAGCACGCTCGGTCGCGTGGTAGAGGCGATCCGTACCCTTTTCGAGGGAGATCCGGAGACCCGCCGCAAGGTTTCTTTTTCCGTGGCCATTATCGCGCTGTCGGCAAAGATGGCAAAGGCCGACGGTGTCGTGAACGATGCCGAAGTGCGCGCCTTCCGGCAGATTTTCGATTTTCCTGAAGAAGAAGCCAGAAACGTTGCCCGCCTTTATAATCTCGCACGCCAGGACGTTGCGGGATACGAGGCCTATGCCGAACGTCTTGCCGGTCTTTGCGGCTCCGGCCATGACAATTGCGAGATGCTGGAAAGCGTCATCGATGGCCTGTTCCACATCGCCAAGGCAGACGGCTTGATACACGAGCGGGAACTGGCGTTTCTCGGCCGTATCGCGGAAATCTTCCATATTACCGAAGATCATTTCGAAACGATCATGGCACGGCACGTTCATATGGATGGGCGCGATCCCTATCGCGTGCTTGGCGTTTCGCCCTCGGACGACTTTCTGGATATTCGCAAGCGTTACCGTTCGCTGGTTGCCGAGCACCACCCGGACAAGCTCATCGCGCGCGGTGTGCCGATGGAATTGCACGCTGCCGCGAATGAGCGTATGGCGGCTCTCAATGCCGCCTATGAGGCCATCGAGAAAGAACGCCGCGTCGCATGAGTGAATTTCTGCCGGATTTCAACCCGGATTTCGGGGGCGCAACCGTTGCGCCTTCTCCCAACCATGGCGAAAGACAGGGCGTGGCGGGCCCGGATATCATTCTCCTGCACTATACCGGCATGACGACCGCCGATGGCGCCCTTTCTTGGCTCTGCAATCCCGCGAGCCAGGTCTCCAGCCACTATTTCGTTTTTGAAGACGGGCGTGTCATGCAGCTTGTTGCGGAAACTCGCCGCGCCTGGCATGCGGGCAAAAGCAGCTGGGCGGGGGAGGCGGACATCAATTCCCGCTCCATCGGGATTGAAATCGCCAATCAGGGCCATCCGGGCGGCCTGCCGGAATTTCCGGAAAAACAGGTAGCTGCCGTCATCGAATTGTGTCGCGATTGCGGCCAGCGGTGGTCTATCGCCCCTGAAAGGGTGCTTGCGCATTCCGATGTGGCGCCGATCCGCAAGGTTGATCCGGGTGAAAAATTCCCATGGGACATCCTGTCGCGGCACGGTGTCGGTCATTGGGTAGAGCCAGCGCCGATCCGCGGCGGACGTTTTTTTCAGCGCGGCGATCACGGCCAGCCGGTGGAAGCACTCCAGTCCATGCTATCCATTTACGGATATGGCGTTGAAATAACAGGCGCATATTGCGAAAAAACAGAAGGTGCCGTGGCCGCCTTTCAGCGGCATTTCCGCCCGGCGCTGGTGGATGGTATCGCGGATTTTTCCACGATCGACACGCTGCATCGGCTGATTGCCAGCCTTCCGAAATTTTCGGCCGTTTGAACGCCGTTTCTGGAAAAGCCTTCCCCGTTTCCCGGTCGCGCAAGTCGATTTTTTTGTTGTGCCACAGTTAATCCGCATTGAGGAAGTCTAAGAGCCGCAGTGGACGCGGTGCTGTTCTTCAGGGGAGCTTGCCGTCAATATCAATCAAGGAGACTGGACGGTAGAAGGTCGTAATCGACTTTCCGCGCGCTGGACGTTTTTATCGTTTCATTGTTCCGGTTATCCGATCTGGAGACTATTTCAACAGATGAACAGAGTTTTTGTTGCTGTCGCAGCGGGCGTTGCTATGCTCGTTTCGCAGGCGGGGATTGCTTTTGCCAAAGACGAGGACGTCAAGACCAAAACCGTGACGCTGGGGACCTTCTTCCGTACGCCCGGTTATCCCGTTCCCGAAAAGAGCCTGCCTTCGTCGCTCAAGAACGACTATTCCGATCTGATCGTCAAATATGCCAAGCGTTACGGCGTCCCCACCAATCTGGCCCATGCCGTCGTTTCTGTAGAAAGCAAGTTCAACCCTAGGGCTCGCGGCAGCGCGGGCGAGGTCGGGCTGATGCAGATCAAGCCGGCAACGGCGCGCATGATGGGCTTTCGCGGCACGACCAAAGCCCTCTTCGACCCCGAGACCAATATTCGCTGGGGCATGCAATATCTGGCAACCGCCCACCAGCTTGGCGGCGGTGAGGTTTGCAGCACGATCCTGCGTTACAATGCCGGCCACGCCGCCACCCGCATGAACCCGGTGTCCAAGCGTTATTGCGGCAAGGTCCAGGCGCTTCTGGCCAGCTGAGGTCTTTTGCTCAAGCGTGTCGTGATGTTTCAGATTGGCGATAAGCTTTAAGTCCTTGTTTTAACGCATCTCGTTATTGCAAAACCGCTGCACGCTCTTGCGCGGCATGTTTCGGACGTCACGAAAATCGATTCCGGTTTATGCGTGCATGCTGTAGTCAGGAGCAAACCTGATGCGGAGCATGACATGCCGGATTTCAAATATATCGTGGTCGGTGCCGGAATGATGGGTGCGGCGGCAGCGAGGCACCTTTCGGCGCAAACGGATGGCGTGGCGCTGATCGGGCCGGATGAACCCGCCGATCGCAAGACCCATACCGGTGTGTTTTCAAGTCACTATGACGAGGCGCGCATCACCCGTGGTTTCGATGGCGATCCCGTCTGGGCGGAGCTGGCGCAACGCTCCATCCGGCGCTATGCCGAGATCGAAGCAAAAAGCGGCATCCGTTTCTTCACCGAAGCGGGCTGTCTGTTTACCGGAAACGGCAAGGGGCTTGCTGGAGACTACGTTTCGCGAGCCTTGGTCTCGACTGACCGCCTTGGTCTTGGCGTGGAAACGATCGGCGGCGATGCGCTGGCTGGCCGGTTCCCGATGTTTTCCCTGCCGTCGGATCACGACGGTTACTTCGAGGCGCACAATGCCGGCCACGTCAATCCGCGTGCACTTGTGAGGGCGCAATCCACTATTGCTGCTGCGCAGGGCGCGCGACTGATCCGCGAGACGGCGGTGCATGTTCGCGATACCTCCCAAGGTGTGGAAGTTTCCACCAGGGAAGGGGCCGTACACACGGCCGAAAAGGTCATAGTGGCCGCTGGCGGTTTCACCAACATGGCTGATCTTCTGCCTTCCCCGGTCGATATGGCGGCAACGGGCCGCACCATCGTGTTTTTCGAACTCGACGAAGCAAGGCAGGCCCTCTTCGGCTCCATGCCCTCGACCATCGTGCTTGCGGAGACCGAGGACGATATCGTCTATATTCTGCCGCCTGTGCGTTACCCCGACGGCAAGGTCTATCTGAAGATCGGCGGTGAGAGCGAAAAGGGCAGGCTGGAAACGCTGGCCGAAGCAGTCGGCTGGTTTCATTCCGACGGCACGCCGGGCGAAGTGGAATTCCTGACGAAGCGGGCGCTATCGCTCATGCCGGAACTTGCGGGCTGCCCCGTGACCTCTGGTTCCTGCGTCGCATCCATTACCCGTAGCGGTTATCCATATATCGGCTATACGCAATCTTCCAATATCGCGGTTCTGACCGGTGGCAATTTCGTTTCCGCCAAGTCTTCCGACGAAATCGGGCGGCTAGGCGCGGTGCTGCTTCTGCATGGCCAGCTGACCGAGAGTGATTTTGCTGCCGAAATGTCGCCCGTTTTTATCTGACATTCAGCAGCGAAGCGGCTACAAAATCGCGGCTGTATTAGAGCGGGTTGAGGCGAAGAGGGCGGCATGTCGGGACATTTCAAATATATCGTTGTCGGTCGTGGCATGATGGGTGCTGCCGCCGCCCGCCATCTGGCGGAAAACACCGAAGGTGTGGCCCTGATCGGCCCCTGTGAACCTGCCGACATCAAGTCACATCCGGGTGTTTTCGCCAGCCATTACGATGAGGCGCGCATTACCCGCACCATTGATGGTGATGCGGACTGGGCACTGCTCGCCAACCGCTCGATCGCGCGCTACACCGACATCGCGGCAAGGAGCGGCGTGGAATTTTACGCTCCCGTCGGCTGTCTGATGGTTGGGCCTGAACGCGGTGGCGACAATCCCTTTGTCGACAACGTCTGTGAGGCAGCGGCGCGTCTGCGGGTTTCCACGGAAATGCTTGACGATGCAGGTCTGAAAAGCGCCTTTCCCTATTTCTCCTTCGAGCCGGGCTGCGAGGGCGTGTTCGAAAAGGACAACGCCGGTTACGTCAATCCGCGCGCGCTGGTGAAGGCGCAGAGCGTTCTGGCAGACAAAGCCGGCGTTACGCTCATCGACGATATAGTCGTCTCAACGCGGGAAGAGGCTGGCCGTGCACGCGTCGAGACGGCCTCGGGTGCGGTTTATACGGCAGACCGGGTGCTGGTCGCTGCGGGTGGCTTCTCGATCACGAAGGATTTGTTGCCGCAGCCCGTCGCTCTCAATGTTTATGCGCGCACCGTCGCCTTCTTCGAGGTAGACGAGGCGGAGCTGGGACAATATGCGGGCATGCCGTCGCTGATTTACGAGCCGCGCGACACGACGAAACATATCTATCTCCTGCCGCCCGTCCGTTATCCCGATGGCAGGTTCTATCTGAAAATCGGCGGCGATCCCGATGATAAGAAGCTCGATAGCGATCCCGAAATCCGCGCATGGTTCCGTTCCGGCGGGCGCGAAAGCGTTCGCGACCATCTCTCCGCCATCGTCGGGACCTTGGTGCCATCCATCGACCGGTCGCGCATTTCCATGGCCGCCTGCGTGGTGTCCAAAACGCCGGGCGGTTATCCGGCCATCGGCTTTACGACGTCACCGCGCATCGCGGTTCTGACTGGCGGCAACGGTACGGCAGCCAAGAGTTCCGACGAGATCGGGCGGTTAGGCGCCCTGTTGCTGCGGGATGGAAAAATTGGCAACGACGCCTATGCAACGGATTTCAAGCCTGCATTTCTTTGATCTTCCGTTACGCTTTTCGGTGGCTTTCGCCAAAGAACATGGGTATTGACGCCATGCCAGTTGGCTGGGCAGCCGCGCTTTACCAATGTCGAAAGACGGTAAGGTGAGGAAAGTCCGGGCTCCACGGAAATACGGTGCCGGATAACGTCCGGCGGGGGCGACCCCAGGGAAAGTGCCACAGAGAGCAAACCGCCATGCCTGGCATGGTAAGGGTGAAAGGGTGGGGTAAGAGCCCACCGCGCCGCTGGTGACAGTGGTGGCAAGGTAAACCCCACCGGGAGCAAGACCGAATAGGGATGACACGGGGCGCGGGCGAAAGCCTTCGTCTACAGCCGGTTTCCGGGCCCGTCATCCGGGTGGGTTGCGAGAGGCGGCATGCAAATGCCGTCCCAGATGAATGGCTGCCACGTTCCGGGTCATACCGGGGCCATACAGAACCCGGCTTACAGGCCAACTGGCGATTTTCCTGCCGCTTTTTTCGGTGGCGATCAGCCCTCGATGATATGGGGAACGTAGCGGGAGAGATTTGCGGTGATAGGTGACGCGTCCTCGCGAATCCCGAGCCCGCAGGGCCGATCGGCGACGATCCAGCTTCCTAACACGGCGTATCCGAAATCGCTCTTGAACAATGGTGCGTATGCCTGAAAAACATACCCCTCTTGGCCATAATTGCCGGGGGCCGATAAAATTTCGCGTCGGTTTCGGTAAAGGCTGACATTTTCGCCTTCACGCGAGAGAAGCGGCTTCACCACGTAATCCCGTAATTCATATATTTCAGGATCATCTGGGAAGAAACTCGGGAGCAGATTCGGGTGATTGGGATGCCGCTGCCAGAGCAAAGGCAGCAGGCCTTTGTTCGACAGCACGGCTTTCCAGGCCGGCTCGATGAAAATATCGCCTTGTGCAGGCAGATGCGTGGCAAAGGATTCTCGTAACATGTATTCCCAGGGATAAAGCTTGAAGCAGCGTTCGATGACGCGACTTTGAAGGTCAGCATAACGCCCGCACGCATCGATGCCGATGTCTCTGATATCGAGGAATTGGGCACGGTGGCCCGCCTGAATGGCGCAGTCCATGAGATAAATCGTCGTGCCGCAATCCTCGGCGTTGTCGCTCACCGCCGCGAAATGGAAAATCCTGTCTCGCGAGAATTGACCGAAGGCCTCAATCAAAGCTTCCTGAACCGAGTTGAACTGGTCGGTTTGCGGCGGGAGCGTTCCAAGGGCGACCTGATCGGTCAGCCAGTTATATTGGAAATATCCCGTTTCGAATACGGAAGTGGGCGTGTCGGCGTTGTATTCCAGCAGCTTTGCAGGGCCATGCCCGTCATAGGCAAGATCGAAGCGGCCATACAGGTGGCGGTCGCACCGCCGCCAAGAATTTCGAATGACATCATGGTGATCGCGGGGGATGGCAAGACGGGTTAAAGCCTCCTCACTGTGTACGATGTCGGCGACGAGATCCATGCACATGTCGTGCAGGATCTGGCTCGGTTCTTCGATGTCGCGCTCGATTTCAGCCAGTCCAAAGCAATAGGCTGCATCGTCCACCCAGTAAGGCTCGCCATGCATTTCATGGAAGGAGAAACCGACAGCATTGGCTTTCTCGCGCCAATCCGGGCGCGGCGGGACTGTGATGCGGCGCATGTCAGCTTCCTGAAAAGGAGTGGCCGCCGAATCCACCACGGCCCTTGACGTTCGTTTTGGCGTTGGACGTCTTCACGTCATTCGCTAGCGCGCCTCCTCCTGACGTGATTCCCCCGCCGCCTTGGTCCTGTTCACTGGCCGTCACATCCGGTATGACGAGGTCGCCGTTGCGTTTTCGATAGGCCGACATCGCACCGTTGGAACCCGACTCGCTGTTTTTCTGCCTGCGGCGATAGTTGCTGTAGTCTGCAAAGTTTTCGATGGACCGAGGCATAACAAAACCGGCGGGTGAGGGTGTGAAGACACCTATGCCGGTGGGGTTAGTGGAATTGAGATTTTGTTTCAGCTCAAAGCAGTTTCCCGCGCCGTATTCCATTTCACATGCGACCATATTGAGAAATTTAGGTGCAGTGGCGAGGTGATGTTGGCCGGCGTCTTCGGATGCCGCTTGGCAAGCCTTGGGATAGACACCGGAGGCAACGCATTTTTCAACTGAGGTATAAAGAACCTCTTCCTCCGATGAAAAAGCCATAAAAAGGCCTATTGCGGCAATCGTACCGAGGGCGAGACGCGGATGTTCTGTCACGTCCAAATACATGTCTGTTCCTCAATAGGCCATGCAGGCTGCGTTTAAAATCCCGATGACCACAGCGATGCCGCCGCTCCAGAGCCCGGCCGCAACGTTATCCTCGGTGATTTTCAGGTGCAGGTCGGTCATGGAGAGTTTGGCGATGTAGAATGCGAGAACCTGTACCAGCAGGCCGATCACTGCCCAGACGATATAGTCGGGGAGGCTGACGGAATTAGCCGCCGCCGAGGCGAGCGGCAGGCTGAAGCCGATCAGTGCCCCCAAAAAAGCGACGACGGCGGCAAAGTTGCCGGCCTTGATCAACTCCCCCTCGCGGTGGGGAGTAAGGCGGGTGTAAATAGCGGAAAAGGTTGCCAGGCAGAGCAGGCCGATCAGAAAATAACTTAAGAAGGCAGGTAAGCCTGCCACGTAATTCGGCATTATTGTCTCACAATGAAAAACACAACTTCAGAAATCAAAATCAATTGAAAGTTTAAAAAGTCAAGCGTCGCGGCGTTGTTGTTTGTTGAGAGTGACGGTTCTGGCTGAGCGCAACATGCGCATTGCTTCTGCGTCAAATCGAACCTCTGCAACTGGTCTATCGCTAAATCACACAGATAGCCGTAACGCCAACCAAGCTGGCATTCCCACGGCAGCATCAGAGCGCCTTTTGCGATTTAAGTGGCGCGTGTTCGGCGAGGGTCGCCAAGTGTCTGTTTCGCAAACAAAAAAATGGCATATCGACCCAAGTTTTATTTGTTCCCGCTGGCACATGAGTTCGCGCAGTAAACCATTCGTTAAACTTAACGGCTTATGAATTTCCGATGCGGAGTCGGTATCGTGCCGGCTTCTCCCATTGACGCCCATAGTGTCCCATGGTATCCCAAATGCACACCACACTGGGTCGTGTTTTTGACCCGCAATCGCTGAAACGAGTGAGGAGCCTGCAACGGGCTGCTGCAGGGCATGTCGCCCTGACGCTTGGCGATGTGTCGTGCGTACCGGTGTTGTCTGTGGGGCGGATGATTCGCTTTGCGGAATGCGGTTTTGGCGAGTTGAGTAATGGACCGCTTTTTATCGAACGTAACGAACAGGATCGACGCCAAGGGGCGCGTTTCGGTTCCGTCTCCGTTTCGTTCGGTGCTGGCACAGCGTGGGATTCAGGAGCTTTATTGTCTTCAGGATTTCGCGTTTCCGGCAATCAGTGTCGGCGGTCCGGATTTGCTGGAGCGCTACGAGCGGCAGATCGCGTCCATGGATGCCTTCTCGCCGGAGGCGAACGCAATGTCGCTGCTGGTACACGGCGGCGGCGTTTTCATGAAGCTCGATCAGGAAGGTCGGTTGACGGTGACGGATTTCGTCCGGGAATTTACCGGCATATCCACGGATGTCACCTTCGTTGGACGAGCGGATCATTTTCAGCTTTGGCAACCGCAGGCGTTTTTGGCGGCGCAGGCGGCAGCAAGAGCGGGGCGCGGTTTTTCGGCTGCACGCCCCGCATAGGACGGGGACACGGAATGGCGGCGAATTCTAGCGGGCGATCTTCTGATGCCGGTGAGGGACCTCAGCGTCACATCCCGGTCCTGCTTCGCGAAGTGATCGCTGCGCTCGAACCCGCATCCGGCAAGGTCATCCTCGACGGCACTTTCGGCGCCGGTGGCTACACCCAGGCAATTCTCGATCAAGGTGCCAATGTCATCGCGCTTGACCGCGATCCGAACGCGATCGCCGGCGGCCAGGCCATGGTTGCTGCAAATGGCGGCAGGCTTACCCTCATTCAATCGCAATTTTCCGATCTGGCAAGGCACGCGCCGGAAGGCGGTCTTGACGGCGTGGTTCTCGATATCGGCGTTTCCTCCATGCAGATAGACGAGGCCGAGCGCGGTTTTTCCTTCCAGAAGAACGGTCCTCTAGACATGCGCATGTCGAGCTCCGGCGTTTCGGCGGCGGATGTCGTCAATCGCGCCAAGGTCGGCGATCTCATCCGCATCTTCGGTTTTCTTGGCGAGGAAAAGCAGCCGGGCCGCATCGCCCGCGCCATTGAAAAGAGGAGGGCGGAAGAGCCCTTCCGCACCACGCGTGATCTGGCGGGCCTCATTGAAATCGTTACGCCGCGCAAGGCTAAAGACAAGATCCATCCCGCAACACGGGTGTTTCAGGCGCTGCGCGTTTTCGTCAATGACGAACTCGGCGAATTGGCGCAGGCGCTGTTTGCAGCCGAGCGGGCTTTGAAGCCCGGCGGCCGGCTGGTTGTCGTCACGTTCCATTCGCTCGAAGACCGCATCGTCAAAAAATTCTTCTCCGAACGTTCCGGAAAGGCGGCGGGTTCCCGCCATCTGCCGATGGTGGAAGACAAGCCCGCCATTTTCGAAAATATCGGCAAGCCGATGGTCGCTGCAAGCGACGAGGAGGCGGAGATCAATCCGCGGGCCCGTTCGGCCAAGCTGCGCGCCGGCCTGCGCACGGCGGCACCTGCCCGGGCGGCAGATTTTTCAATTTTCGAACTTCCCGATCTCGCCAGCCTTGAAAAGATGGGAGGCTGATATGCTGCGCACATTCGATGTCGTGTTGATGGGGGTCATGGTCGCTGCGGCGGTGGTGACCTATTCGATCAAGCACAAGACCGATCTCAAGCTGGAACAGGTCCGCAAGCTCGAGACCGAAATCAAGCTCGAAAAAGACACGATTGATCTTTTGCGGGCCGACTGGGCACTGCTGACCCAGCCGAACCGCCTTCATCGTCTCGTGAATGCCTATCAGGACGAGCTTGGCCTTTCGCCGACGCTGCCGACACAATTGGCGCAGCCGCGCGAATTGCCGATGCTGCGCTCGCAATTGCCGCAGCCGCCCGAGCCGGAAGGCATGAGCGTTGCGGATGTCATCGCCGCTGCCGTCAACGGCTCCAAGCCGGGCGCCACGCTTGGCGGAACTGCCAAGAAGAAATCACCGCCCGCCGGCCAGATTGCCGCCAATGGCGCTCCTGTTCCAACACCGCGGGCGCGTGTTTCCCGTCCCACGGCGGCTCCGGCTCCTGCCGTCGCCGCTGTCGCAGGCGATGAAGATGGCGAAATGGATGAAACCATAACTGGATCGGTGGACCGCTGATGTCTTTTCTCTCCCGCGTCATGGTTCTGAAGAGCAAGGCTCACTTTTCCGCCAGCACCACCGGCATTCATACTGACCATGCTGCTTTCGAGGGCGCTCGCAAGAAGAGGGCGGCCCAGGCGAAAAGCCGCGTCGGTCTCATCATTTTCGGCTTCATCGCCTTTTACGGCGTCGTGGGCGGCCGTCTGGTGCAATATGGCCTTGCCGAGCAGGAAACGGTTTCGAGCATTGCCCCTGCCGACCGGCTGATGGCGTCGCGTCCCGATCTTCTTGATCGTAACGGCGAGGTTCTGGCGACTGATATCCGCACCGTGTCGCTGTTTGCGGAGCCGCATCGCATCGTCGATATCGACGAAGCCATCGAGAAGCTGCGCACTGTATTGCCGGATCTCGACCAGCGCGGCACCTATCAGAAGCTTTCCTCCAATTCGCGCTTTCAGTGGCTGCGCCGTCAGTTGACGCCGAAGCAGCAGAGCCAGATCCTGGCGCTCGGCATTCCCGGTGTCGGTTTCCGCCCGGAAAAGCGCCGCTTCTACCCTGGCGGGCCAACAGCTGCCCATGTTGTCGGTCACGTCAATATCGACAATCGCGGTGTTGCCGGAATGGAACGTTACGTCGACAGCCAGGGACTGGCCGATCTGACGGCGCTCGGCATGACCAGCGATCAGCCGCTGGAGCCGGTGAAGCTTTCCATCGATCTACGCGTCCAGTCCATCGTGCGTGAAGTCGTGACCTCGGCCATTACCAAGTTCCAGGCGATCGGCGCGGGGGCTGTGGTTCTGGATGTGCATACCGGCGAAGTGCTCGCTATGGCCTCCGTGCCGGATTATGATCCGAACAACCCGGCAGAAGGCGCCAAGGAGGGATGGCTCAACCGCATGTCGAACGGCACGTTCGAAATGGGCTCCACCTTTAAATCCTTCACCATTGCCATGGGTCTCGATTCGGGTCGCGTCCGCCTGGGCGATATGTTCGACGCGCGTTATCCGATCCGCATCGGTGGCTTCACCATCAAGGACTTCCACGGCAAGGGCCGCATGCTCTCGGTGCCGGAAATCTTCCAGTATTCGTCGAACATCGGTACGGCAAAAATCGCCGACACCGTGGGGACCGAAGGACACAAGGAATTCCTGACGCGGCTTGGCCTTCTGACGCGCATGCAGACCGAACTGCCTGAAGTGGCGCTGCCTTCACAGCCCCGCGAATGGAAGAAGATCAACTCGATCACCATTTCATTCGGCCACGGCGTTTCAACAACGCCGTTGCAGACAGCAGTTGCCGGTGCCGCGCTCGTCAATGGTGGGAAGTTGATCGAGCCGACATTCCTGCCGCGCACGCGCGAACAGGCGGATCAGGTGGCAAAACAGGTGCTGAAGCCCGGCGCCAGCAAGGATATGCGCTTCCTTTTCGAATGGAACGGTGTCAACGGTTCTGGCCGTAATGCGCGCGTCGACGGTTTCAATGTCGGCGGCAAGACCGGTACGGCTGACAAGGTCGTCAATGGCCGTTATGTGCATGACAAGAACTTCAATGCCTTCCTTTCGGCATTCCCGATGGACGACCCGCAATATGTGGTGCTCTCCTTCATCGACGAACCGAAGACGGACAAGGGCAATGGCGCGGCACTTGCAGGCACCTCGGCTGCGCCGATGGTGCACGATATCATCAGCCGCACAGCGGCAGTGCTGGGCGTGAAGCCGAAGTTCGGCAAGGATGGCTCGGCCTTGCTCGTGTCTTATTGATTGTTAGAGCTTATGGTGTTCCGGCGAATCGCGCCGGGGGGACAAGACGGACACAGTCGATGAATTTGCGAGATATATCCGGGACGGCGTTTCCGGAATTGAATGAATTGCTCCTGTCTGAGATAGGGGCAATCGAAATCGGGGGAATTACCGCAGACAGCCGCAAGGCTGCGCCCGGCTGCCTGTTCGTGGCGGTTGCGGGAACCAAGGCGGATGGCGCGGCCTATGTGAAGGACGCGGTCGCCAAGGGTGCGGTTGCCGTCGTTTCCGGGCATGCGGTGGATGCCGATGTGCCGGTCCTTGCTGTCACTGACCCGCGCCTCTACCTTTCGCTCGCCGCTTCCCGTTTTTATGGAAAACAGCCGGAAACCATGGTCGCCGTTACCGGCACCGCGGGAAAGACCTCCGTTGCCTCCTTCGTGCGGCAAATCTGGGCTTTCGCTGGCCATGCCGCCGCCCAGATCGGCACGACGGGTGTCATCGCTCCCGGCCGCGAAGATTATGGCGCGCTTACCACACCGGATCCGGTGACGCTGCATGCGCTTCTCGCCGAGCTTGCTGCCGAAGGTGTGACTCATGCAGCCATGGAAGCTTCGAGCCACGGCCTCGACCAGCGTCGACTTGATGGCGTGAAGCTCGCTGCGGCCGGCTTCACCAATCTCGGCCGTGATCACATGGACTATCACCCGACCATCGAGGACTATATGGCCGCGAAGATGCGGCTGTTTGACACGCTGATGGAAAAGGGCGCGCCAGCCGTCATTTTTGCCGACGACCCTTGGTCGGATAAGGCCATTCGCGCCGCCGCGGATGCAGGCCTCAATGTGCGCACCGTTGGCCGGAAGGGCGATTATCTGACGCTGAAGCGTGTAGAGCATTTCCGTCACAAGCAGCTGATCGAAGTGCACCATGACGGCGTGATCCACGAAGTCGACATTCCGCTGGCCGGCGATTTTCAGGTAGCCAATGCTCTCGTCGCCGCCGGTCTTGCCATGTCCACCGGCGTTTCCGCCGCAACGGCCATGAAGGCGCTTGAAAAGCTGATCGGTGCTGCCGGTCGCCTGGAACTTGTGGGCCAGACGAAGAACGGCGCGCTTGCCTATGTGGATTATGCCCACAAGCCGGATGCGCTTGAAAATGTTCTGACCTCGGTCAGGCCCTTCACCTCCGGCCGCATCATCACCGTCTTCGGCTGCGGCGGCGACCGTGACAAGGGCAAGCGCCCGATCATGGGCGAAGTGGCGACACGTCTTTCCGACATCGTCATCGTTACCGACGACAATCCGCGTTCGGAAGACGCTGCAACGATCCGTTCCGAAGTCATGGCGGCTGCGCCGGGTGCGTTGGAAATTGGCGATAGGGCAGAGGCGATCCGTCATGCGGTGTCGCTGCTTTCGAACGGCGATACGCTGATCGTCGCGGGCAAGGGGCATGAAGAGGGGCAGATCGTCGGTTCCGTGACGCTGCCGTTTTCCGATCATGAACAGGTGCGTACCGCGCTGGAAGGATTGAAGATTTGAATTGGTTATGGACAGTCGCCGACATGATCGCCATCACGGCAGGGCGTCCCGTCGGGAACCTGCCGACCGGTATCACCGGCATTTCCATCGACAGCCGGACTGTGAAGGCTGGTGAAGCATTTTTCGCCATCAAGGGCGATAGGGTCGACGGCCATGACTATACGAGTTTTGCTGTCGCCAATGGTGCGGGCCTGCTGGTCGTCGCCGAAGGCAAGCTGCCGGCCCTCGGCCGCCTGACCGTGCCCATGATCGTCGTGGAGGATGTCCTCGCGGCGCTTGGCAAGCTCGCCATTGCGGCGCGTGAAAGGACCACGGCGCGGATCATCGCGGTGACCGGTTCTGTAGGCAAGACGACGACGAAGGAAATGTTGCGGCAGGCTCTGGCGCCTTCGGGCCGGGTTCATGCGGCGGTGGCGTCCTTCAACAATCACTGGGGTGTGCCGCTGACGTTGGCGCGCATGCCCGCCGATACTGAATTCGGCGTTTTCGAAATCGGTATGAACCACTCCGGCGAAATCCGTCCGCTGGTCAAGATGGTACGTCCGCATGTCGCGATCATTACCACCATCGCGCCAGCTCATTTGGGCAATTTCAAGAACATAGAAGAGATCGCGAGCGCCAAGGCGGAGATATTCGAAGGGTTGGAGGAGGGCGGCTTCGTCATCCTCAACCGTGACAACGCCCAGTTCGAGCAACTTGAAGAAGCGGCGCAGGACCAGGGTATCGAGCATATCCTGACCTTCGGGCAGCATGCCAAGGCCGATTTCCGGCTGGCCGATTTCGAAAGCACGTCCACGGGCTCGACCATCTGGGCGATCCTGAACGGCGAAACGAGCGAATTGCACCTGAACATTCCCGGCAGGCATATTGCCGACAACGCCATGGCGGTGCTTGGCGCTGTTGCCGTCACCGGCGCCAATCTCGACCGCGCTTTCGAGGTGCTCGGAACGCTCGAGGCAGTCAAGGGGCGCGGACAGCGCCATCGACTGACGATTGAAAGCGGTTCCTTCCTGCTGATCGATGAGAGCTACAACGCCAACCCCGCCTCCATGCGGGCGGCGATTGCCGTGCTTGCGGAAACAGAAACGCAGGGTTATGGCCGTCGCGTTGCCGTTCTCGGCGACATGCTGGAGATGGGTGAATTCTCAGCCCAGCTACATGAGGAACTGGCGGGGCCGCTGCTAGCCGGTGGTATCGAACATGTCTGGCTGGCTGGGGAGGCGATGGCCGCCCTTCGCGATGCGCTTCCGGACAGTGTAACTGTCATCTGGTTCCCAACGACAGCTGAACTTGCAGATTTTGCCCTGCAATGGGTGCAACCGGGCGATGCGCTGATGGTAAAATCGTCACTTGGGCTGGGTTTCGGCAAGATTGTCGCGGCACTGCTTGACAAGTATCCGGCATTCCCCGAGACGGAACGCCAAGTCTGAAATAGCCTTTTGAAAGGGCAATTATGCTGATCTGGCTCGTCGAACTGTCGGATAAAATTCAAGTCTTCAACCTCTTCCGGTACATCACCTTCCGGGCGGGTGCGGCGATGTTCACCTCTGCGTTGATCGTCTTCCTTTTCGGACCGGCGATCATCAATTCGCTGCGCGTGCGCCAGGGCAAGGGCCAGCCAATCCGCGCCGACGGGCCGCAGACGCATTTCAAGAAGGCTGGCACGCCAACCATGGGCGGGCTGATGATCCTCGCCGGTATTCTCGGCGGTTCGCTGCTCTGGGGTGACCTGTCGAACGTCTACGTCGTCGCCGTTCTGATGGTGACGCTCGGCTTCGGGGCTATCGGCTTTTACGACGACTATCTCAAGGTGACGAAGCAGAGCGACAAGGGCTTTTCCGGCAAAGCCCGTCTCGGCATCGAATTCCTGATTGCGGCGATTGCCGTGTTCTTCATGATGAAGGTGGCGCTTGCTTCCGCACCGCATGGCGGCACGCTCGGAAGCTCCATCGCCTTTCCGTTCTTCAAGGAACTCGTGATCAATCTCGGCTATTTCTTCGTGCTGTTCGGTGCTTTCGTGATTGTCGGCGCCGGCAATGCGGTTAACCTGACCGACGGTCTCGATGGTCTCGCCATCGTGCCTGTCATGATTGCAGCCGCCACCTTCGGCGTGATTGCTTATCTCGCCGGTAACGCGGTTTTCGCCAATTACCTGCAGATCAACTTCGTGCCCGGAACGGGTGAGCTCGCTGTCATCGTCGGCGCGGTGGTCGGGGCTGGCCTCGGCTTCCTGTGGTTCAACGCGCCGCCCGCCGCCATCTTCATGGGTGATACGGGTTCGCTGGCGCTCGGCGGCCTCATCGGCTCCATCGCTGTCGCCACCAAGCACGAGATCGTCATGGTCATCGTCGGCGGCCTGTTCGTGATGGAAACACTCTCGGTCATCATCCAGGTTTTCTGGTTCAAGCGCACCGGCAGGCGCGTTTTCCTGATGGCGCCCATCCACCATCATTTCGAGAAAAAAGGCTGGACGGAAAGCCAGGTGGTCATCCGTTTCTGGATCATTTCCGTCGGTCTGGCGCTGCTCGGCCTCGCTACGCTGAAGCTGAGGTGAGCGATGATCCCGGTCTCGTCGTTCAGAGGTAAGAAGGTCGCGCTTTTCGGGCTTGGCGGTTCGGGCCTCGTCACGGCCCGGGCACTGGTTGCCGGCGGCGCGGATGTCGTTGCTTTCGACGATAATCCCGACAGCGTCGCCAAGGCTGAGGCCGAAGGGATAACGACGGCTGATCTTCGAACGATAGACTGGCATTCCTTTTCGTCTTTCGTGCTCGCACCCGGCGTGCCGCTAACGCATCCGAAGCCGCACTGGTCGGTCGATCTTGCCCGGGCGGCGGGTGTCGAGATTATCGGCGATATCGAGCTTTTCATTCGCGAGCGCCGGGCGCATGCGCCGGATTGCCCCTTCATCGCCATCACCGGCACGAACGGCAAATCCACGACGACCGCACTGATTGCCCATATCCTCAAGGCTTCGGGCCGCGATACACAACTCGGCGGCAATATCGGCACTGCCGTGCTGAGCCTCGATCCGCCGAAAGCGCAACGTTTCTATGTCGTTGAATGCTCGTCCTACCAGATCGATCTGGCGCCGACGATCAATCCGACGGCCGGCATTCTGCTCAATCTGACGCCCGACCATCTCGACCGGCACGGCACCATGCAGCATTATGCCGATGTCAAGGAACGGCTTGTGGCCGGTAGTGGCACGGCAATTGTCGGCGTTGATGACAGCTATTCCACGCTGATCGCCGACCGCATCGAGCGTGCCGGCGTGAAGGTGGAGCGCATTTCCAAGCGCAATGTCGTTTCCGAAGGTCTTTACGCCGAAGGCAGCCGCATCCTGCGGGCGCATGGGGGCAAGTCCTCGCTGCTGGTCGATCTCGACGGCATCCAGACGCTTCGCGGCAGCCACAATGCCCAGAATGCAGCGGCTGCAATTGCCGCATGCCTTGCCGTCGGCGTTTCCGAAGAGGACGTTCGCGCAGGTCTCAAGTCCTTCCCCGGCCTAAAACATCGCATGCAGCCGGTCGGTCGGCGCGGCAATGTCACTTTCGTCAATGACAGCAAGGCTACCAATGCCGATGCAGCAGCACCCGCCTTGTCGAGCTATGAGCGCATCTATTGGATCGCGGGCGGTCTGCCAAAGGCCGGCGGCATTGCCAGCCTTGCGCCCCTGTTTCCGCGCATCGCCAAGGCCTATCTGATCGGCGAGGCCGCGGCGGAATTTGCAGCGACGCTCGGCGAAGCCGTGCCTTATGAAATATCCGGCACGCTGGACAAGGCGGTGCAGCATGCGGCGGCGGATGCGGAAAAAGATGCGACGGCCGGCAATATCGTGATGTTATCCCCGGCTTGCGCAAGCTTCGACCAATATAAGAACTTTGAAATCAGAGGTGATTCGTTCGTCGCGCAGGTTGCGGCGCTCGATGGCGTGACGATGCTCGTTCACTCTGGAAAAGGGGGCTGAGGCCATGGTAAGCCGAGTTGATCGCGGTCCGGTCGCGGAATGGTTCTGGACCATCGACCGTTTCTTTCTGGCGGCGTTCATCGCGCTGATGGGCATCGGCCTGATGCTGTCATTTGCGGCATCGCCGGCGGTTGCCGAACGCATCGGTCTCAACAGCTTCTTCTTCGTGGAACGTCAGGCGATGTTCATGGTGCCTTCGCTGGCGATCATGATCGGTCTTTCCTTCCTGTCGCCGCGTCAGGTCCGGCGCGTGGCGGTGATGATGCTGATCGCGTCGCTGCTGATGATGATTTTCGCGCTGTTCTTCGGTATCGAGGTCAAGGGCGCACGGCGCTGGATTTCCATCGGCAGCTTCTCGATCCAGCCATCGGAATTCATGAAACCCGCCTTCGTCATTGTCTGCGCCTGGCTGTTTGCCGAACGCGCGCGTCACCCCGAAATTCCCGGTAACCTCTTTGCCATCATCACCTTCGGTATCGTGGCGGCACTTCTGATCGCCCAGCCCGACTTTGGCCAGACCATCCTGACATCGGTGGTGTGGGGCGGCATGTTCTTCATGGCCGGTGTTCCGTGGTTCTGGATCATCGTGCTCGGCGGCCTCGGCGTTCTCGGCATCGTCTCCGCCTATCTGCTCCTGCCGCACGTCGCCGGCCGTATCGACCGTTTCTGGACCGGTGAGGGTGATACCTTCCAGGTGGATACGGCGCGCGAGGCGATCATTCGTGGCGACTGGTTCGGTCGCGGCCCGGGTGAGGGCATCGTCAAGCGTATCATTCCCGACAGCCATACCGACTTCATCTTCTCGGTGGCGGCGGAAGAATTCGGCATTGTTTTCTGCATGTTCCTTGTGGCGATCTTCGCCTTCATCGTGTTGCGCGGCCTCTCGCACGCCTTCAGGGAAAAAGACGATTTCTGCCGCTTTGCCGTGGCCGGTCTGGTCCTGCAGATCGGCATGCAGTCGATGATCAATATCGGCGTTAATCTGGAGCTGATGCCCGCCAAGGGCATGACGCTGCCGCTGATTTCCTATGGTGGTTCGTCGATGATGGCGATCTGCGTCACGGCAGGCTTCCTTCTGGCGCTGACACGCCACAGGCCGGAAAAGAGGGCGCAGGAGCGCAGCTTCTTCCGCGTCGGTTCCGGCGTTCCTGCGGAGTAAATGATCATGAGCAAGGGTATTGTTCTGCTCGCCGCCGGGGGTACCGGCGGCCATGTCTTTCCAGCCGAGGCCTTGGCGCACACGCTGAAAGCGCGCGGTTATCAGGTGCATCTGGTCACCGACAGCCGTGCCGAGCGTTATGCGGGAAAGTTTCCGGCGGAAGAAATTCACGTCGTTCCATCCGCCACCATCGGTTCGAAAAACCCGATTTCCGTGGCGCGTTCGCTGTGGAAGCTGTGGACAGGGCTGCGTTCAGCGCGCCGGCTGATCTCGAAGCTGAAGCCGGTTGCGGTCGTCGGCTTTGGCGGTTATCCCACCGTGCCGCCGCTGCTTGCCTCGACCGGGCTTGGCGTGCCATCGATCATTCACGAGCAGAATGCGGTGATGGGTCGAGCCAACAAGGCGCTGGCGGCCCGTGTGAAGGCGATTGCCGGTGGTTTTCTGCCGCCCGCCAACGGCCAATATTCCGACAAGACGGTTGCGACCGGCAATCCCGTGCGCCCGGCGGTGCTGGCGGCGTCAGAGATACCCTATACGCCTTCGCAGACCGGCGAGACGTTCCAGCTCGTGGTTTTTGGCGGCAGCCAGGGAGCGCAGTTCTTTTCCAGCGCGGTTCCGGCGGCGATCTGCCTGTTGAAGGATGAACAGCGCAAGCGCATCGTCGTGACCCAGCAGGCGCGCCCCGAAGACAAGGACAGTGTGATCTCCTCGTATCAGAAGCTGGGCGTGAAGGCGGATGTCTCGCCTTTCTTCGGCGACATGGCCTCCCGCATCGGTGAGGCCGATCTGGTCATCAGCCGTTCGGGTGCGTCGACGGTATCGGAGCTTTCGGTCATCGGCCGACCCTCGATCCTCGTGCCTTATCCGCATGCGCTGGATCACGATCAGGCGGCCAATGCGGCAGCGCTTTCGGCAGCCGGCGGTGCAAGCGTCATCAAGCAGGCGGAACTGTCGCCGCAGAAGCTCTCCGGCCTTCTGTCCTCGGCGCTGTCCGAGCCGGATCGGTTGTCCGCAACGGCGGCGGCGGCCAAGGCGACAGGAAAACCGCACGCGGCAGATGTACTGGCCGATCTGGTCGAGGCGATTGCGAGCGGAAAGTCCGTACAGGAATTCAAGAAGAACATTGAAGGAGTTGAGGCATGAAGATGCCGAAAGCCATAGGCCTTGTCCATTTCATCGGCATAGGCGGGATCGGCATGAGCGGCATTGCCGAAGTGCTTCACAATCTCGGTCATCGCGTACAGGGCTCCGACCAGGCCGACAGCGCCAATGTGCAGCGCCTGCGCGACAAGGGCATCGAGGTCTTCGTCGGCCATACGGCGGATAATCTAGGTGATGCCGAGGTCGTGGTCGTTTCCACCGCGATCAAGAAGAACAATCCGGAGCTGATCGCCGCGCGGGAAAAACACCTGCCGATCGTTCGCCGTGCCGAAATGCTGGCCGAGTTGATGCGTTTCCGCAACGCCATTGCCATCGGTGGCACGCACGGCAAGACCACGACAACTTCGATGGTCGCGACCCTGCTGGAAGCCGGCAATCTCGACCCGACCGTGATCAACGGCGGCATCATCAACGCCTATGGCACCAACGCCCGCATGGGCGAGGGCGAGTGGATGGTGGTGGAGGCCGATGAATCCGATGGCACATTCCTGAAGCTTCCGGCCGATGTGGCCGTGATCACCAATATCGACCCGGAACATCTTGACCACTACGGCAATTTCGACGCCGTGCGCGCTGCTTTCCGGCAATTCGTGGAGAATGTTCCGTTCTACGGCTTCGGCGTCATGTGTCTCGACCATCCCGAGGTGCAGGCTTTGGTTGGGCGTATCGAAGACCGTAAGGTCATCACCTATGGTGAGAACCCACAGGCCGACGTGCGGTTTTCGAATGTGCGCATCGATGGCACGCGGTCTATCTTCGATGTGGAAATTCGCCGGCGCCGCACCGGCAAGATATTCTCCTTCACCGATCTCGTCCTACCGATGCCCGGTCGCCACAATGTTTCGAACGCAACGGCTGCGATTGCCGTCGCCAATCGTCTCGGTATTTCGGAAGCGGACATCAAGAAGGGCCTCGCCTCCTTTGCCGGCGTCAAGCGTCGTTTCACGCTGACGGGCGAAGCCAATGGCGTGCAGGTCTTCGACGATTACGGCCACCATCCGGTTGAGATCAAGGCTGTGCTCGCGGCTGCGCGCGAAGCCTGCAAGGGCCGCATCATCGCCGTGCATCAGCCGCACCGCTACAGCCGCCTTTCCAGCCTGTTCGATGATTTCGCGCATTGTTTTAACGATGCCGATACGATTATTCTTGCTCCGGTCTATGCAGCGGGCGAAGATCCGATCGAGGGCGCAAGCTCGGAAGCGCTGGTCTCCGCAATCAAGGCTGCCGGCCATCGCGATGCCCGTTTTCTCGAAAAACGGGAAGATCTCGCGTCAGTGGTTGCAGGCATTGCGAATCCGGGCGATTTCGTGGTTCTCTTGGGGGCCGGAAATATCACGCAATGGGCGGCAGCGCTGCCTTCGGAATTGAAGAGCATATCAGGAAAGTCTGAATGAGACAGGTCGATGGGGTTAAATTGCTGGGGAGGCTCGGCGACGGGGTAAAGGAATTGCGGGGACGTCTGACACCGGATGCGCCCATGGACCGCGTGACGTGGTTCAGAGCCGGCGGTCTTGCGGAAGTCATGTTCCAGCCGCACGATACCGACGATCTGGTTACATTCCTGAAAATCCTTCCGGAGGACGTGCCGTTGACCGTGGTCGGTGTCGGCTCGAACCTTCTGGTGCGCGATGGCGGCATTCCAGGTGTCGTCGTCCGTCTTTCCGCCAAAGGTTTCGGCTCGGTGGAGCTTTCGGGTGAAAACCGCATCAAGGCAGGTGCGATCTGCCCGGACAAGCATATTGCCGCGATGGCCATGGATAATGGCATTGGCGGTTTCCATTTCTATTACGGTATTCCCGGCTCCATCGGCGGCGCTCTGCGCATGAATGCGGGCGCCAACGGCGGTGAAACGTGTGAGCGTGTCGTGGAGGTTTATGCGGTGGACCGTCAGGGCAACCAGCATGTGCTCTCCAATGCGGATATGGATTACAGCTATCGCCACTCCGGCGCCGATGCTGGTCTGATCTTCACCGGCGCCCTGTTTGAGGGTTATCCGGAAGACCGCGCGAAGATCCGCGCCGATATGGACGCCGTGCGTCACCACCGCGAAACCGTGCAGCCGATCCGTGAACAGACCGGTGGATCAACCTTCAAGAACCCCGAAGGTCATTCCGCCTGGGAGCTGATCGACGAAGCGGGCGGTCGCGGTCTGGTCATCGGCGGTGCGCAGATGTCATCGCTGCATTGCAATTTCATGATCAATACCGGCCATGCGACCGGTTACGATCTGGAATATCTGGGCGAGACCATTCGCAAGCGCGTGTTCGAGAAGTCGGGCATTCGGCTGGAGTGGGAAATCAAACGGCTTGGCCTATTCATGCCGGGTCGTGAAGTGGAGCCCTTCCTCGGCGCCTGAAAATTGCGATGCCTCGCGATTGCCATGAGCAACTGCGTTAGCCGTTTTATATCTCTCCTGGCAGCACCAAGCGGCCAGGAGTTTTTGTTTCATATCACCCTTGGCGACGGGTAACGGTCGATCAATAGTTTTTATCTATAAGCAGTATTTAGATTACGGGAGAGGCAGCGTTGCGCCACTCTACTGCTTGGGTGATATTTATGAGCATTTTCATTGCCGATCGCGTAAGCGGACAGCTGTCACGTTTTTTAAGCGAACTCGTCGCGATAACGACTTTCACCGTGGCGACACCGGATGGATGGCGTCGGCTTGACCCGGTACAGTCATCATTTCGATTGGCTTGCCTGATCGCTTCCATAGCCGCCGTTATCTGTGTCGTTGCGATCCTGACGATGGCGCAGTTGGACCTGGTCTCGGACTTGAGCAATGGGCTCACAATCGGCCTGGTCCTTAGTACGACAATCTCTTTCACCGTCGGTTTTTTAATTTGCTGGCTCAATGCTAGGCAGATGCAGTTACTGATCCAGTCACACGAGCGTTTTGCGCAGCTCAGCCAGACTGATGCTCTGACAGGTCTTCACAACCGGCTAGGTCTTTATTCGAATTGCGTTCACCTGAGCACGCCGTATTGCGTCGCATTTATCGACATTGATCATTTTAAGTCCGTGAATGACAGGTATGGCCATTTGGCTGGTGACATGGTTATCTCCAGTGTTGCCAAGACAATTCGGGAAGGTTTCGATGAAGCCGCTCATGTGGCGCGGATGGGCGGTGAAGAGTTTGTCGTCGTCCACACCCTTGCCCCGGACCGGTTCCTGGAACTGTGCGAAGGCGTCCGTGAGAAGATCGCGACGACAACGGTTCATTTTCAGGATTTGCAGATCAGTACCACCATCTCGATAGGTGTGGCCTTGCGCGGGAACAGGGAGATTTTCGAGAAGGTCATGCACAGTGCGGATATGGCGCTCTACGAGGCGAAACGTAGCGGGCGTAATCGCATCTGTTCGTCGGGCGCGAAAGGTGGCCGTCAAATTATCGCCTGAGGATCATCACAGACGAAAAAGGCCGCGAAAGGTGATTTCGCGGCCTAGATCTTTTAGTGGCCTGTCGCTCAGACTTCATCCTTGCGGGACAGAAGAATGCAGGCGAGCGTGATGAGGGCGGATACGCAGAGGTAATATCCGACATATCCCATGCCGTAATTCACCTGCAGCCATGTGGCGATGTAGGGTGCCAGCGATGCGCCGAAGATGCCTGCCATGTTGAAGGTGATGGACGAGCCGGTGTAGCGCACCCTTGTCGGGAAGGGGGCGGCAAGCGCCGTTCCAATCAGGCCGTAGGTCATGCCCATCAGCGTCATCGCAAGAGCCGCGAAGATGAAGATCGAACCTTCGCCGCCTGTCATCAGGGTAGGCAGCAGGAACGAGAACAGGCCGATCAGCACCGTCGTCAGGATCAGGATTTCGCGACGGCCGAAGCGCTCAGCGAGCTTGCCGGCGATCGGGATGAAGATGCCGAAAACGATGGAGCCCATGATCTGCACTTCGAGTGCGTCGAGGAACGGGATTTTCAGAACCTTGACGTTGTAGGACAGCAGATAGGCGGTACCGATATAGAACAGCACGAAGGTAGCCAGCGCCACGAAAGTGCCGAGCGCGAGGCTGCGCTTGTGGTTGCGGAACAGTTCCACGACCGGCACGGCAACACGTTCTTCCTTTTCGATCGCCTTCTGGAAGGCTGGCGTTTCCGTGATCGACAGACGAACCCACATGCCAACCGCGATCAGGATGATCGAAGCGACGAAGGGAATGCGCCAGCCCCAGCTCAGAAGCGCTTCCTGCGACATGAAGTGCAGCAGGATCCAGAAGACGCCGGAGGAGAGGAACAGACCGACGGGCGCGCCGAGCTGCGGAAACATCCCGTACCAGCTGCGCTTGCCGGGAGGAGCGTTTTCCGTGGCCAGCAGGACCGCGCCGCCCCATTCTCCGCCAAGACCGAAGCCCTGACCGAAGCGGCAAAGCGCCAGCAACAGAGGTGCCAGAACACCGGCTGTCTCATAGGACGGCAGAAGGCCGATCACGACCGTCGATACGCCCATGGTCAGCAGAGCGGCGACAAGCGTAGCTTTACGGCCGACGCGGTCACCATAATGGCCGAAAACGACGGCGCCGAGCGGGCGGGCGAAAAAGGCGATGGAGAAGGTGGCGAAGGATGCCAGAAGTGCCGTCATCGGATCATTGTTCGGGAAGAACAATGTCGGAAACACGAGCACTGCGGCCGTGGCGTAAACGTAAAAATCGAAAAACTCGATGGTCGTGCCGACCAGGCTGGCAGTGAGAACTCGTGCAGGCGAATTTGTCTTTACAACGTTCGAATTGCCAGCTGTCGGCGATACCGGAGATATCGCGTCAGTCATGGTTTTGGTCCCATTTTTGGATGATTGCATGTCATGCCTTGGGAGGCATTGACTGCGTTAACGCAATTTTTGTTCTTTTGGAATGCTAAAAAAGAAATAATGCGGACAATGTGATCGGCTGGTACGACAGGGACCGCAGCGTGTGCGAGGACGCAGTCTCAAGATTGAGAGACTGATTCAGGCGACGGATTTAAAATGCTGAAACGTCAGATAATTTTCGCTGGGGAAAAGCGTCATCCGTTAACGTTTTCGCCTTGTCTTTATCAGGGATAGAAGTGTGCGGCACCCTCGTTGTATTTCCGATCATTGAAAACCTGCATGTTGCAATCCGTCCAACTCTCTGATTCCAAGGAGGTAATTCGGATCGATGCTGATTCTTTAATGGAACTGGCATGTTGGGCGCGGCGGTTAACGAAAGTAAACGATTCATTAACCTTAATGGCGTTTAACTGATCTCAAGGATCATGTGCCAGAATCACCGTTCGTCAAATTCGGTTGGTTCCGGTGCGGTTCGTAGCGGAGATTTGGTGTCAGAGGTATCGATGGGCGGCAAGCACGTAGCTGTTCTTTTGGGTGGGTTTTCGTCGGAGCGGCCGGTCAGCCTCTCGTCCGGGAACGCTTGCGCGCTCGCCCTTGAGGGCGAGGGGTACAAGGTCACCCGGGTCGATGTGGGGCGCGATATCGCCGCCGTACTCGGCGAGCTGCGCCCGGATGTCGCCTTCAATGCGCTGCATGGCCCCTTCGGCGAAGACGGCACCATTCAGGGCATTCTCGAATATCTCGCCATTCCCTATACCCATTCCGGCGTGCTCGCTTCTGCACTTGCCATGGACAAGGCGCAGGCCAAGAAAGTGGCTGCGGCTGCCGGCATTCCGGTGGCTGACGAACGCGTCATGAACCGGTTCGAATTCACCAGCGAACATCCGCTTGCGCCGCCCTACGTCGTGAAGCCGGTGCGCGAAGGCTCGAGCTTCGGTGTGGTGATCGTCAAGGAAGACCAGTCGCATCCGCCGCAAATCCTTACTTCGTCCGAATGGCGTTACGGCGACCAAGTCATGGTCGAGCGTTACATCCATGGTCGCGAACTGACCTGCGGCGTGGTCGACGGCGAGGCGCTAGGTGTGACGGAAGTGGTGCCGCTGGGTCACAATTTCTATGATTATGACGCTAAATACGCAGCCGGTGGCTCAAAGCATGTCATTCCGGCAGAAATTTCACCAAAAATTTACCAAAAAATTCAAACACTGGCGGTTATGGCGCATCGGGCGATCGGGTGCCGTGGCGTAAGCCGTTCAGACTTTCGTTACGACGACCGCTTCTCAGAAGATGGCGAAGTTATCTGGCTTGAAGTGAATACGCAGCCGGGCATGACGCCGACCTCCCTGGTGCCGGAAATGGCGGCCCATGCTGGCCGCTCCTTTGGTAACCTTGTCAGCTGGATGGTGGAGGACGCTTCGTGTTTGCGGTGACCGGCAAAAAGTCGACGGCAAAAAAGCGCGAGCAATTCGTGGCGACGGCAAATGCCGACGATCGCAGGGTGCTGCCGCGTCCGCTGCGTCGTTTCGTGCGTTTCGGTGTCAGCCTTGCGACCGGACGCATCCACATTCCCGCCCATACCGGCACGATTTCGGCTGTTGCCTTTTACGCGGTGATCGGGCTTTACGGCATGTCGCTTGGCGGACATACGAATATCGTCACCCAGACCACGACATCGGCCGCCGGTTTTGCGGTCGAGGACGTCAAGGTATCCGGCAATTTGCAGACATCGGAAATCGAAGTCTTCCAGCTTCTCGGCCTTGACGGCAGCACCTCCCTGATTGCGCTTGATATCGATGCGGCACGCCGCAAGCTCGTCCAGCTTCCCTGGGTCGAAGATGTCGATATCCGCAAGGTCTATCCGAAGACGGTTGAGGTTCGCCTGAAGGAGCGTGAAGCTTTCGGCATCTGGCAGCATGGCACGGAACTGTCGCTGATCGAAAAAAGCGGGAGCGTGATCGCGCCGCTGCGTGACAATAAATTTGCCGCCCTGCCGCTTTTCGTCGGACGTGACGCGGAAACGGGTGCTGCCGGTTTCGTCGCGCAACTGGCCGATTGGCCGGAAATTCGCAACCGCGTTCGCGCCTATGTTCGCATTGCCGGCCGCCGCTGGGATCTGCATCTCGACAACGGCATCGTCGTCAAGCTGCCGGAAGAGAACCTGCCGCAGGCACTGCAATTGCTGGCACGGCTCGATCTCGAGGAAAAGGTTCTGTCGCGTGATGTCGCTGCCGTCGATCTGCGTCTGACGGACCGCACAACGATCCAGTTGACCGAAGGTGCAGCAGAGCGCCGCCAGACGGCGGTAGATGCACGCACGAAGGCACTCAAGAAAGCGGAGAAGAACACATGAGCTTTTTTGGTTCTTCCCATTTCGGCCTGCCTCGTCTGAAGCCGCTGTCTTCCAAACGCAGCCACATCGTCTCGGTGCTCGACATCGGCTCGACCAAGGTCGTTTGCATGATCGGACGGCTGACGCCGCGCCAGGAAAGCGAAATCCTGCCGGGTCGCACCCACAAGGTGGAAATCATCGGCATTGGTCACCAGCGCTCGCGCGGTGTGAAATCCGGCGTGATCGCCGATCTTGACGCGCTCGAAGGCGTGATCCGTCTTTCGGTGGATGCGGCCGAGCGCATGGCAGGCCTGACCGTCGACAGCCTGATCGTCAATGTCTCCGCCGGCCGGCTGGCAAGCGACATCTATACCGCGAGCATCGATCTCGGCGGACAGGAAGTCGAAGCAAGCGACCTGCGCAAGGTTCTGGTGGCGGCGAGCCAGCAGTCCATGCGTCAGGACCGGGCGATCCTGCATTCGCTGCCAACAGGCTATTCGCTGGATGGCGAGCGCGGCATTCGTGATCCGCTGTCGATGTATGGCGATCTTCTCGGTGTCGACATGCATGTGGTGACTGTCGAACGCACGGCGCTGAAGAACCTCGAGCTTTGCGTCAATCGCGCGCATCTCTCGGTCGAGGGCATGGTGGCGACGCCCTATGCCAGCGGTCTTGCGGCATTGGTCGATGACGAGGTCGAGCTTGGCTGTGCGGCCATCGACATGGGCGGCGGCACCACGACGATCTCGGTTTTCGCCGAAGGCCGTCTCATTCATACCGACGCGATCGGCCTTGGCGGTCATCACGTTACGACAGATCTTGCACGAGGCCTCTCGACACGAATCGAAGATGCGGAGAGACTGAAGGTGGTGCATGGTTCGGCTTTGCTGAATGGCGCGGATGAGCGCGACATGATTTCGATCCCGCCGATTGGCGAAGATGATCGCGATCAACCATCGCAAGTTTCAAGGGCACTTGTTACCCGCATCGTGCGGGCGCGTATCGAAGAGACGCTGGAATTGATCCGTGATCGTATCCAGAAGTCCGGCTTCAGCCCCATCGTCGGCAAACGTGTTGTCCTGACGGGCGGCGCGAGCCAGCTGACGGGGCTGCCGGAAACGGCACGGCGCATTCTTGCCCGCAACGTTCGTATCGGCCGCCCCATGGGGGTTGCGGGTCTTCCGGTTGCGGCAAAGGGACCGGCATTTTCAACCGCATGCGGACTGATGATTTATCCGCAGGTGGCGGACATCGAAATTCATGCGGCGCAAGGCGGAATGTTCTCGCCGTTTGGTACGGGTAGCGGCCGGATAGCCCGGGTAGGGCAATGGCTGAAAGAGAGTTTCTGAGTGGCCTCGTGGCGTGAGCCTGAGGTTTCCAAGTTGAGTTTTCAAGAATCGGCCAGCGGGGCGATGCGGCCAGAGAAAGAAGGAATGGTAAAATGACGATACAGCTGCAAAAGCCTGATATCACCGAGCTGAAGCCACGCATCACTGTTTTCGGTGTCGGCGGCGGTGGCGGTAACGCTGTCAACAACATGATCACGGCTGGCCTCCAGGGTGTCGATTTCGTCGTCGCCAACACGGATGCACAGGCTCTGACCATGACGAAGGCAGACCGGGTCATCCAGCTCGGCGTCAACGTCACCGAGGGTCTCGGTGCCGGTTCCCAGCCGGAAGTCGGACGCGCCGCCGCTGAAGAATGCATCGATGAGATCATCGATCACCTGAACGGCACCCACATGTGCTTCGTCACTGCCGGCATGGGTGGTGGTACAGGCACCGGTGCTGCACCTGTCGTTGCACAGGCTGCCCGCAACAAGGGCATCCTGACGGTCGGCGTCGTTACCAAGCCTTTCCATTTCGAAGGCGGTCGCCGCATGCGTCTTGCCGAACAGGGCATCGAGGAACTGCAGAAGTCCGTCGATACGCTGATCGTCATTCCGAACCAGAACCTCTTCCGCATTGCCAACGACAAGACGACCTTTGCCGATGCCTTCGCCATGGCTGACCAGGTTCTCTATTCCGGCGTTGCCTGCATTACCGATCTGATGGTGAAGGAAGGTCTCATCAACCTCGACTTCGCTGACGTTCGCTCGGTCATGCGTGAAATGGGCCGCGCAATGATGGGTACTGGCGAAGCTTCCGGTCCGGGCCGTGCGATGCAGGCTGCGGAAGCGGCAATCGCCAACCCGCTGCTCGACGAAACCTCGATGAAGGGCGCACAGGGCCTCCTGATCTCCATCACCGGCGGTCGCGATCTTACCCTGTTCGAAGTCGACGAAGCGGCTACCCGTATTCGCGAAGAAGTCGATCCGGATGCGAACATCATCCTCGGCGCAACCTTCGACGAGGCACTTGAAGGTCTCATCCGCGTCTCCGTCGTCGCGACCGGCATCGACCGCGTTGCGGGCGTTGGCGAACAGAACGTTGCCGATATGCGCGCCGCAGCCGCCAAGCCGCTTATCCGTCCTTCCGCGGCCGTTGCTCCCGCTCCGGCCGCAGTTCAGCCTGCACAAGCAGTATCGCAGGCACCAAAGACCGTAGACCAGATCGCCCAGACCATCCGTTCGGCGGAAGCCGAAATGGAACGTGAACTTGGTTTCGCAGCACACCAGCAGCCCTCTCAGGATTTCCGTCCGCAGAGCAAGCTGTTTGCATCCGCTCCGGCTGAAGCACCGGCAGCTCTCCGTCCGGCCCAGCCGGTTCAGCAGGCTGCTCCGGCACCTGTTGCCCCGGCACCGGTTTATCATGCGCCGGAACAGGTTGCCGCTCCGCGTCTGCAGCAGCCGCAGGCTCCGGTCTATCAGGAGCAGGCTCCTGTTGCCCGCCAGCCCGAGCCTGTCCGCATGCCGAAGGTTGAGGACTTTCCGCCGGTCGTGAAGGCCGAGATGGATCACCGTGCCCACGCAGCTCCTGCAGCCCAGGAAGAGCGTGGTCCGATGGGTCTTCTGAAGCGCATCACCAACTCGCTTGGCCGACGCGAAGAGGAAGAAGTTCCTTCCGAAATGATGGATGCGCCGAGCATGGCGCCGCAGCAGCGCCGCGCACTTTCGCCGGAAGCCAGCCTCTACGCTCCGCGTCGTGGCCAGCTTGACGATCACGGTCGTGCGACGCCTTCTTCGTCAAGCCACCATGACGACGACCAGCTGGAAATTCCGGCGTTCCTGCGTCGCCAGTCCAACTAACAGCGATTCCGTTCGCCTCTCCAAACGCCCGGGTCACACGACCCGGGCGTTTTGTTTTATTGTGCGTTATTAACAGTAAATTAATTCATCTTTTCAATGGCTTGTGCGTGTAACAATCCGAAACGAACAGTGATTTGTCCTGGCACTTTCATGTGCGTATGTATGAGGCTGGGTAAGGGAAAACATTGACCTCGCCGGTTGTTGAAACCGGCTTGAAAAACTTGAACGGCGCTGAATATACGGCGCGGTTTTCAAAACAAGGCATATACGCATGACTATCGGACTGCTCGGATTTCAGACGACTATCGCAAATGCTGTTCAGCTCAAGGGCATTGGCGTGCATTCCGGCAATCCGGCTTCGATGACGTTCCAGCCCGCAGAAGCCGGAACGGGCATCGTGTTTCAGCGCCTTCATGAAAATGGCAGCGTAACCGAGTTGAAGGCGGTGTCTTCCAATGTCGGCAATACCGATCTGTGCACCGTGCTCGGCCGCTCGCTATCCCAGTCAGTGGCAACGGTCGAGCACGTCATGGCCGCCATCTACGCCATGGGCCTCGATAACCTCGTCGTTGAGGTCGACGGTCCGGAAGTGCCGATCATGGACGGCAGCTCTGCGCCATTTATCGATGCGATCGAATCGGCTGGCATCAAGAACCTTGGTGTGAAGCGCCGCTATATCCGCGTCATCAAGCCGGTGCGCATCGATTCGGGTGCGTCCTGGGCGGAGTTCCGCCCTTACGACGGCACGCGGTTCGAGGTCGATATCGATTTCGACACGCCGCTAATCGGCAAGCAGTCCTGGAAGGGCGACCTGACGGCGGATACGTTCAAGAACGAGCTTTCGCGCGCCCGCACCTTCGGCTTCATGCGTGACGTGGAGCGCCTGTGGGCTGCCGGTTACGCACTCGGCTCCTCGCTTGAAAACTCTGTTGTCATTTCCGACGACAACAGCGTCATCAACATGGAAGGCCTGCGTTATGCCAAGGACGAATTCGTTCGCCATAAGACGCTGGACGCCGTGGGCGACCTGGCACTTGCCGGTGCACAGTTCATCGGTTGCTATCGCTCCTATCGCGGCGGCCACAAGGTCAATGCCAACGCGCTGAAGGCTTTGCTGAGCGACCGCTCGGCCTATGAGATCGTGGAGGCTCCGGCCGCCCGCAACCAGGTACGTGCCCGCGAATTCGTTCCGGTCAACATGCCGGAATTTGCACCCTGGTCCGCTTGAGTTTGTTTGCAGGCTATTGATTGACAGGAAAAGCCGCTCCGTTTCGGGGCGGCTTTTTCACGATGAGGGGCGGGATGTTTTGTCATACCGCCTGATATTCATGCGATTGCATGGGCCGATGCCATAAAAATGCGTTAATGCATCATCATTGCGTTGCCCTGCAGATGCTTTTATGGCTAGAAACGCCAGTGCAAAGCCGATGCTTATGTATTTGCGCGGGAAGTGGGAACTGTCGAATGAAGCATGTAGGGTCTGGTGCAATGAAGGGTACGATGCGGGGGATCGCCGTTTCGTTGATGTTGGTCGGTGCGAGTGTTGCCGTCACGGCCTGCCAGTCCGATCCGGATATCGACATTACCAAGCTCGGCGTCGAGACCGATCCGCCAGACGTTCTGTACAAGCAGGGGCTTGCCAACATGAACGCCGGCAACATGACGGAGGCCTCGCGCAAGTTCGAGGCGATCGACAAGCAATATCCCTTCACCGAATGGGGCCAGAAGGCGCTTGTGATGCAGACCTTCATCGCCACGCGCACCAACAAGAACGACGTGGCCATCGCGTCGGGCAGCCGCTTCCTGCGCCAATATCCGCGCTCCAAGGATGCCGCCTACGTTCAGTACATGATCGGTCTTGCCTATTCGAAGCAGATTTCCGACGTGACGCAGGACCAGCGCGCCGCGCAGCGCACGGTCGAGGCGATGAGCAAGGTGGTCAACGACTACCCTGATTCGGAATATGTCGCTGACGCGCAGGCCAAAATCCGTTTCGCCCGCGACCAGCTCGCTGGCCGCGAAATGCAGGTCGGCCGTTATTACCTTGAGCGCAAGGAATATCTCGCCGCCGTTTCGCGTTTCCGTATCGTCGTCGAGCAATACCAGAACACCAACCAGATCGAGGAAGCGCTGGCCCGTTTGACGGAATCCTATTATGCGATGGGTCTTTCCGACGAGGCGCAGACTGCTGCCGCCGTTCTCGGCAACAACTATCCCGACAGCCAATGGTATGCGGATTCCTACAAGCTGCTGAAGGGCGGTGGGTTGGAGCCGCGTGAAAACAAGGGGTCCTGGATTTCGCGCGCCGGCAAGAAGCTTATCGGCGCCTGAGACAGGGCATAGGCCATGCTGGTCCAGCTCTCGATTCGTGACATCGTTCTGATTGAAAGGCTCGACCTCGGCTTTGAGGCGGGCCTTTCCGTGTTGACGGGTGAGACGGGCGCGGGCAAATCCATTCTGCTTGACAGCCTGTCGCTGGCCCTCGGCGGCCGCGGCGATGGCGGTCTGGTGCGCCACGGGGAAGAGAAGGGGCAGGTCACTGCCACTTTCGAAGTTCCGAACAGCCACCCCACACGGCATCTCCTGCGCGAAAACGGTCTGGATGACGATGGCGACCTGATTTTCCGCCGCGTGCAATCCGCAGACGGACGCACCAAGGCCTATATCAACGATCAGGCCATCAGCGTGCAGATGATGCGTCAGCTGGGGCAGCTACTGGTCGAAATTCACGGCCAGCACGACGACCGCGCCCTTGTCGATACCGATGCCCACCGTACGCTGCTGGATGCTTTTGCCGGGCTGAGCGAAGATGCCCGTGCCGTTCAGGGTTTCTACCGCACATGGAAGGACGCCGAGCGGGCATTGAAAACCCATCGTGCCAAGGTTGAGGCTGCTGCCCGAGAGGCGGACTATCTGCGTTCCTCCGTCGAGGAGCTTGAGGTGCTCTCGCCGCGCGACGGCGAGGAGGAGGAGCTTGCCGAACGTCGGGCGGTGATGCAGAAATCCGAACGTATTGCCGGTGATATCGCCGAAGCGAGCGAGTTCCTGAACGGCAACGCCTCGCCAGTGCCCATGATCGCATCCATGATGCGGCGCCTGGAACGCAAGAGCCACGAGGCGCCGGGATTGCTGGAAGACACTGTGCAATTGCTGGATGCCGCGCTCGACAGCCTTTCCAACGCGCAGATGGAAGTGGAAGCCGCACTTCGCCGCACCGAGTTCGATCCACGCGAGCTGGAGCGGGTGGAGGAACGGCTGTTTGCGCTACGCGCCGCCGGACGCAAATATAATGTCGCGGTGCCTGATCTACCGGCGCTTGCGGAAAAAATGGTCGCGGATCTCGCCGACCTCGATGCGGGCGAAGAAAAGCTCGGCAAACTTGAAGCCAATCTCGGCGTTGTGAAAGCCGATTTCGACCACGCGGCCAAATCGCTTTCCGAAAAACGCCGCAATGCGGCAAATGCGCTTTCCGAAGCTGTCATGGCTGAGCTTCCGGCGCTCAAGCTGGAGCGGGCACGTTTTACCGTCGAAGTCAGCTCCGACCCGGAGCAAGCGACGGCTGACGGTATCGACATCGTGGAATTCCACGTTCAGACCAATCCTGGAACGCGGCCCGGCCCGATCATGAAAGTCGCTTCTGGCGGCGAATTGTCCCGTTTCCTGCTGGCGCTTAAAGTCGCGCTGGCTGATCGTGGATCGGCACCGACACTGGTGTTCGACGAAATCGACACGGGCGTTGGCGGCGCTGTGGCAGATGCCATTGGCCAGAGGCTGCGTCGTCTGTCGAAAACCGTGCAGGTTCTGTCCGTCACCCACGCGCCCCAGGTGGCCGCGCGGGCGGCCACACATCTTCTCATTTCCAAAGGCCCCTCCGGCGACGGCACCGAGCGCATCGCCACGCGTGTCGCTACCATGGAGCCGAAACATCGCACCGAAGAAATCGCCCGCATGCTTGCCGGTGCCTCGGTGACAGATGAGGCGAGGGCTGCCGCCGCCCGCCTGCTTGCCGCCAAGGATTAACGGCTGACGGCCACCGCCACGCCGGAGCCGATCATGACGCCGCCCGCCGCCCGGTTCACCCTGCGGACGATTCTTGGCTCACGAAGCAGCTTTCTTGCCCGCACAGCCAGAACCACATGAGCGCCGATCACAACCGCCTCCACCACGACGATGACGGATGCCAGCGCCAGAAGGTGATCGACCGTCAGCGAGGCGCCGACAACGTTCGGTAACAATGCCACGTAAAAGAGCGGCATTTTCGGATTTCCGAGATTGAGCGCGGTTCCCGTGGCGAATATCGAAAGAAGGCTATGGCGGCCATTCATGGGTTGCAGACCGGGAACCACAGGTTCCGCTGTCCAGAGTTTGAAGCCCATCCAGATGAGATAGGCCGCGCCGCCATAGCGCAGCACCGCCATCACCGTTCCCATTTCGGCGGCGAGGATCGACAGGCCGAAGGCTGCAAGCGTGAGGAATATCAATATTCCTGCCACGGTTCCGGCCCCATAGGCGAGGCCGGAGGCGGCACCATGGGTGATGGTGCGGGCGACGATCGTCATATTGTCCGGGCCGGGGCTGGCCGCGAACACGAAGAAGGCTGCTGCAAAGGCAATGAGGGTGGTGAGTTCCATGGGGGCTCCGGCTTCTGTTTCATCCGGATGCTCAGAATAGCGGATTACCGCCTGTTGAAAAGCGAGGATGGTTTTGCGTTTGCCAATAATTCGCTAAAAGCATTGCAGATTCATCCGTGAGGCTTCTTCCATGTCGAAAGACCAGATTCCCGTCGAAAACCTGACCGAGCTTGAGGCCTCTTCCGAGCTGGCATTTCTGGCAGCCGAGCTTGCCCGCCACGATGCGCTTTATCATGGCAAGGACGCGCCGGAAATTTCGGACGCGGACTACGATGCGCTGAAGCGGCGCAACGATGCCATAGAGGCGGCTTTCCCGGCGCTGGTGCGGGCCGACAGCCCGTCGAAGAAAGTCGGCTTCACGCCGCTTCCCACCTTCGCGCCCATCGTGCATGCGCGGCCGATGCTTTCACTCGACAATACGTTTTCTGAAGGTGATCTGCGCGATTTCGTCAGTTCGGTCTATCGCTTCCTCGGGCACCTGCCGGATGATTCGATTGCCTTTACCGCCGAGCCGAAGATCGACGGACTTTCCATGTCCATCCGCTACGAGAACGGCAAGCTTAAGACGGCGGCAACACGTGGCGACGGCACGACGGGCGAGAACGTCACCGCCAATATCAAGACCATCAAGGAAATTCCGAACCAGCTGCCTGCCGATGTACCCGATGTGGTGGAGGTGCGCGGCGAGGTCTATATGGCCAAGAGCGACTTCATGGCGCTCAATGCCCAGATGGAGGCCGATGGCAAGCAGACCTACGTGAACCCGCGCAACACGGCCTCCGGTTCGCTGCGCCAGCTTGACGCCAATGTGACGGCGAAACGCAAGCTGCGGTTCTTTGCCTATGCGCTTGGCGAGGTTTCCAATGGCGGCCAGCCGACGCGGATTGCCGACACGCAATATGGTATCGTCGAGAAATTCCGGGAATGGGGTTTCCCTGTCAATCCGCTGATGAAGCGATTCACCTCTGCCGAACAATTGCTTGAACATTATAATGAAATCGGCGTCGCGCGACCCGATCTCGATTACGATATCGACGGCGTGGTCTACAAGGTCGACCGGCTGGACCTTCAGGAACGGCTTGGTTTCCGTTCGCGCAGCCCGCGCTGGGCCACCGCTCACAAGTTCCCGGCCGAGCAGGCCTTCACCACGGTCGAGAACATTGAAATCCAGGTAGGGCGCACCGGCGCGCTGACACCGGTTGCGCGTCTCACCCCGATTACCGTCGGCGGCGTCGTCGTCACCAATGCGACGCTACACAATGCCGATTACATCGAGGGTATCGGCAATAGCGGCGAGCGCATTCGGCCCGAGGATCATGATATCCGCATTGGCGATACTGTCATCGTGCAGCGTGCAGGCGATGTCATTCCGCAGGTGCTGGATGTGCTTCTGGAGAAGCGCCCGGCTGAGGCGGTGAAATATGCGTTTCCGGAGAAATGTCCTGTGTGCGGCAGCCATGCGGTGCGGGAGCGCAACGAAAAAACCGGTAAGCTCGATTCGGTCACGCGCTGCACCGGCGGTTTCGTCTGCCGGGCGCAGGCGGTCGAGCATCTGAAACATTTCGTTTCGCGCAATGCCTTCGATATCGAGGGATTGGGTACCAAGCAGATCGATTTCTTCTTCGAAAGCGAGGATCCGGCCTTTTCCATCAAGACCGCGCCTGATATTTTCACGCTGAAGGCGCGGCAGGAGGCATCGCATCTTACCAAGCTCGAAAACATAGATGGTTTCGGCAAGGTCAGCGTCAAGAAACTGTTCGATGCCATCGATGCCCGCCGCGAGATCGATCTGCATCGGCTTATCTTCGCTCTCGGCATTCGTCATGTCGGTGAAACCACGGCGAAGCTTCTGGCGCGTTCCTATGGCACCTATGAGCATTTCGAGGAAGCCATGAAGGCGGCAGCCGACCCGGCGAGCGATGCCTGGGCCGAACTCAACAGTATCGATGGCATCGGCGAGGTCGTGGCGCGCGCCATCATCGAATTCTACAAGGAACCGCGCAATCTCGATGTCATCGACCGGCTGATACGGGAGCTGCGGCCGAAGGAGGCCGAGAAGCCCTCGACCGAAGGCAGCCCGGTGGCGGGCAAGACGGTGGTCTTTACCGGGTCTCTGGAAAAATTCACGCGCGACGAGGCCAAGGCCCGTGCGGAAAGTCTGGGCGCGAAGGTGGCCGGTTCCGTATCGAAGAAGACGGATATTCTGGTGGCCGGGCCGGGGGCAGGTTCCAAGCTTGCCAAGGCGGCGGAGCTGGGCGTTCAGACCATGGACGAGGACGAGTGGCTGGCGCTGATCGGTGGCTGAAGCACCGTCATCGCCTCGTTGTTTTGCGCCGCTATGGGTCTTATCCTGAAACGGGGAACGGGACATGGATGACCGCATCGTTATCTCGGCGCAGCAGGTGCGGGCTCTGATCGCGAGCCAGTTTCCGCAATGGGCGGGGCTTGATCTCAGGCCGGTGGAACTGAGCGGCTGGGATAATCGCAGCTTCCGCCTTGGTGATGATATGCTCGTTCGCCTGCCGAGCGCTGGCCGCTATGTGGCACAGGTGGAGAAGGAGCATCGCTGGCTGCCGAAGCTTGCGCCTCTTTTGTCTCTTCCGATCCCAAAGCCATTGGCGATTGGTGAGCCGGGACAAGATTATCCGTTTCCATGGTCCGTTTATGGCTGGCTTGATGGCGAGCCTCTCGCCCTGCATCTTGGGCATATAAATCTCGCAACAATAGCCGTCGACGTAGCAGCGTTTTTGAAACCCCTGCAGGGCATCGATGCGACGGATGGTCCAATTGCGGGCGAGCACAATTTCCACCGCGGTGGGTCGCTTGCAGTCTATGACCGCGAGGCGAGGGCGGCGACGTTGCGCCTTGCCGATGAGGTCGATCAGAGGCTGGCCATGGAAATATGGCAGCTTGCTCTTTCGAGCAGCTGGCAGGGCCAGGGCGTTTGGGTGCATGGCGATATTGCCGAAGGCAATCTGCTGGTGAGAGATGGCCGCCTCTCAGCCGTCATAGACTTCGGCAGTTCCGGCGTCGGAGACCCCTCTTCCGATCTCATTCTGGCATGGAACGTGCTCGACGCCGAAAGCCGGAACGTCTTTCGCCTGGCGATGGATCTCGACGATGCCACATGGCAACGCGGGCGCGGCTGGGCGCTGTGGAAGGCGTTGATCACGCTTGAGGCTCAACGTGGACGTGATGAGAAACTGGCCGAATGGTCACGTCGGACCATTCGGGAAGTGATTGCCGATCATTTGTCCGCCTGAAACATCAGCGCAGACGTGCCATGACGTAGGCGTCGACATATTTGCCGTCGCGATAGGCATCGTTGCGCAAGGTGCCCTCGCGTTCGAAACCGAGTTTCTCATAGAGCCGGAGGGCGGCGAGATTGTCGGTGAAGACATTCAGTTCGATGCGGCGGATATCATGCCAGTTGTCGGCCGCGTCGATGAGTGCCGTCAGAAGCCTTGAACCGACGCCCTTTCCGGCGAAATCGTCGTGAACGGACATCGCAAGATCGGCGACATGGTACTGTCTGCCCGCTCTGCGGTATAATCCGGCGTTACCAACGAGTTTTCCGTGCCACTCCGCGACGATGACGATGTCGGTAGGGGCTCGGTTTTCTATCGATTTTCTCGTCTTTTCAATCGTCTGGAAAGGCTGCCGAAGGGTGCCGTGCCGGACGCCGGGAAGGTTGAGCATTTCCGTCAAGGCTTCGACGTCTTCAAGCCGGGTCGCACGCAGGACAACGTCCTTCAGATCAAATGGCTTGTTTGTAATATCCGCTGGTTTCATGTTCAGGCCTGTCTCCTTGTGGCGCGTTCGGAGCAGGCGTGACACCCCTGCTCTTATCGGCAGGGGTGGATGTTGATCGCTCAGTGCGCGGACATGTCTTTCCCTGCCGGTTGACCGGTCATCGTCATATGGCGGGTGGTCGTCGTTTTGATAGCGATCATGATGGCGAGAATGCTTTTACGAACTGTCACTGTCAAGCGGGTGCCTTGCGCAGGAAATCTCTTAGTTTTGCCGGCAGCCTGCCGTCAATCGCGGCAAGGCCGGCGGCAATCATCGCCATTCCAGCGAAGTGCTTGATTTCCAGCTGTTCTCCGAGAATGAGCGAACCGAGAAGGATGGCGCTGACGGGAATGAGGAAGGTGACGAGCGCGAGATTGGTGGCGCCGGCAGTTGCAAGGATGCGAAAGAAGATGAGGTAGGCCAGGGCCGTGGACAAGAGCGCGATACCAATGAGTGCGCCCCAGGTGCCGAGGCTCGGCATGGCAAGCGTCCAAGGCTTGTCAATGAGGAGCGCGGCGGGGATCAGCATCAGTGTCGAGGACGATATCTGGCCGGTGGCGGTCATCAGTGGCGGCACGCCCATGGCCTTGAAGCGGCGGCCGAATATGCCCGCGAAAGAATAGGAGATAGCTGCGCCGAGAATGGCAATCTGACCCCAGAGGCCGGAGATCGCACCGCCAAAGGCTGCCGGGCCGATCATCGTCGCCACGCCGGCAAAACCGATGAGAACACCCGCCAGCTTGTTGCCCGTCATCTTCTCGTCGGCTGTGAGGAAATGGGCGACGATGACGGTAAAGAGCGGCGTCGTCGCATTGAGGATCGAGGCTAACCCGCTGGCAATATGGGTCTGGCCCCAGACGATCAGGCAGAAGGGAATGATGTTGTTGAGCAGGCCCATGCCGAAAAAGGCGCGCCATACGGCCCATTGCCGTGGCAGATGAAGGCCCATGATGCGGCAGACGATCAGCAGTGCCGTGGCAGCGAGGCTGACACGCAGCGTGACGATGGTGACCGGCGGCAGTTCCTTGACGGCAATGCCGATGAAAAAGAACGATCCGCCCCACAGCAGCGAGAGCGCCACAAGCATCCCCCATTCGCTGGCATCCATCTGTTTTTGTATTGCCACTTTGTATCTCCCACCGCTGGAAAATTGAAATAGTCACAGAGAACGCCACGTTCAGCCACCCGATATCGGTTGAGTTTATCTCAATCAGTCGTCTGGCAATCTTGGTTCCGTCTGCGCCCGTTGCATCTATTTACTCCTCATATTATGCTGTTTTCAAACGATAGTTTCTCGTCGGATAATTGAGCTCAGCTAAACCATGGTTGCAGAACTCCCTTCCTTGAAAGGATTGCAGGCCTTTGAGGCTGCGGCGCGCTATCGCAGTGTCACGCTTGCCTCCAACGAGTTGAACGTCACCCCCGGCGCGGTCAGCCTGCAAATCCGGGAGCTGGAAGCCCGCCTTGGCGTGCAGCTGTTTGTCCGCAAGCCGCGCAGCATCCAGCTGACGAGGGAAGGGGAGCGGTATTACGGTTCCCTTCGCACCGCATTCCGGATGATGCGCGAGGCGACGGCGGAACTGACGGCGCGATCAGAGATTACGGTCTTGACGTTAAGCTGCACGCCAACTTTTGCGGTGCAATGGCTGATGCCGAGATTGCCCGGCTTTCAGCAACAACATCCGCAAGTGGATGTTCGTATCAGCGTGACGAACCGGCTGGTGGATTTCTCAAGGGACGATGTCGATCTGGCCGTGCGTCACGGTTTTGGTCGCTATGAAGGGTTGGAAAGCATCCGATTCATAGACGACAGCACCTTGCCGGTCTGCTCACCACAACTTTTTGAAAAATATGGCCCGCTTCGGGTGGCCGGTGATCTGAAATGCGTGCCGCTTCTGCACGATGAAAACCGCAACGAGTGGCGGCGCTGGCTGGAAACGGCGGGGGCTACAGAGGTCGATGCTTCCGGGGGCACCGTGTTCATCGACAGCAACGGCGCGCTGGATGCGGCCAAGGCCGGGCATGGTGTTGCGCTGACGCGGCGATCGCTTGTTTCCCGCGAACTTGCCGAGGGAGCGCTGATAGCTCCCTTCGGCACGGACATTGCCAGCACGCTTGCCTATTTCCTGGTTTATCCACGGCGCATGCTTGATAATCCCGATCTTGTGAGGCTGCTTGACTGGATGCTTGCGGAAGCGGGGTCTACCGAAGCCGGTTCTCTTTGACGCCAATCCGGTCTATGCCGGAATGAAACAACGGGAATCACTCTTGAAAACCATCGCCATTGATTTCGAGACCGCCAATGAGGAACGGGGTAGCGCCTGCTCCATCGGGCTTGCGTGGATAGAAGACGGTGAGATCGTTCGCGTCGAGGAACGGCTCATCCGGCCGAAGGACATGCGGTTCTCGCCCTTCAATATTGCCGTGCACGGTATTCGCCCTGCCGATGTAGAGGATGCGCCGGAATTCCCTGATGTGATGGAAGAATTCATCGACGATTTCCACGGCGCCACGATGATTGCCCACAATGCCGCCTTCGATTTCAGCGTCATGCGGGCTTCCTTCGATAAATACCGGCAGTCCTATCCTGATCTTTCCTATCTGTGCAGCGTCAAGATTGCCCGCCATGTCTGGCCGCAGCTGGCGTCGCACAAGCTGAATGTGATTGCCCATCACCTACAGCTGCGTTTCGTGCACCATAACGCCGCCGAAGATGCCGTCGTCTGCGCTGCGGCATCGATTGCGGCGGCCAGGGCGTTGCGCGTTGACCATATCCGCGACCTGCCGGAAAAGATCGGCATGGTTGCCGGCCGTCTCACTTCCACGGGCTATCAGCCTTGCAGCATGAAAAAACGTGTTGTCTCGCGGGTTGCGTAACCGTTCCCGGCACTTATGTTTGAAGTAGCATAACGGAGAACATGCGATGACGATGAAAACGCTCTCGGGTTTATTTGCAGGCTTTCTGGTGTTGTTTCCGGTGACGGTTGCGCATTCGGAGGTCGTCGGTAAGGTCGGTGTCGATTGGATCGGCAACGATATCGTCATCGAGGCTATTGCCGATCCCAAGATCAAGGGCGTGACCTGCCATGTCACTTATTTCGATCGTGGCGTCATCGACCGGCTGAAAAATGGCAATTGGTTTGAGGACCCTTCCAACAACGCCATTTCGTGCAGCCAGACGGGACCGGTCGAAATCGGTGATATCGATCTGTCGAAGGGCGGCGAAGAGGTTTTCCGGCAGGGCATGTCGCTGGTGTGGAAGAAGCTGGTCGTCAGTCGCGTTTACGACAAGGCGAATGACACGCTGATCTATCTGGTCCATGCGCGCGAGCTGAAGGATGGCTCGGCCAAGATGGCGATTTCGACGGTGCCTCTCTATAACCAGCAGGTGACGTGGGAAAAGGGCAAGCCTTGAGGCTTTGCCCTTGGTACTGCTGACACCATAATTCACCTGCGGCGTCATCCTCTGGCCTGTCCCGAGGATCCAGTCACGTATCGTAAAATCGATAGGTTTTAGATGCTCGGAACAGGCCCGAGCATGACGGAGGAGAGGTTTCCGACCCTGCCGTGCCCCTCAGGGCAAGCTGTGGAACCTGCGCGTTATATTATCAAAACCTCACCGGCTCTATTAAGCCGCTTCGCGCGCCAGCTCGTCGGCAATCACGGTGTCGAGGTTGAGGAAGCACACCATGCTCTTTTCCAGCGCCACGATGCCGCGGCAGAAGTTGCGCTGTTCTTCGGGAATGATGTCGGGCGCGGGCTGCAGGTCTTCGGAGCGGATGGTCATCATGTCGGAGACCTGTTCCACCAGAAGTCCGACCAGCTTGCCGCCGATATCGGTGACGATGATGGCGGAGCGCTCGGAGGGTTCCGTCATTTTCATGCCGAGGCGGCCTGCCATGTCGATGACGGGGATGACGGCGCCGCGCAGGTTGATGAGGCCGAGAACATAAGGCGGCGTGTGCGGCATCGGGGTAACCGGTGCCCAGCCGCGGATTTCGCGGATCGCCATGATGTCGATGCAGAATTCCTGACCGCCGAGATGGAAGGAAACGATTTCGAGATATGCGCCGGATTGCTTGATGGCGTTGGACATGACGGCAGGTTTCCTCTGGCGGCTCTTAGGCAGGCCCATGCATGATTGAGCTTTATGCGGTGGCCGGAATGGACCGGGAGACATCATGTCGGAACTTAAAAACCGCTATGGCCATATTGCACAGCAAGATTTTAAACTTTCCCTAACAATTGGCGGTGCCGCGCTCGCAAAACCCAGTATTTTGGCGGTTTTCGTGCCGGTGCAAACAGGTTATAACAGACGCATGAACGCACTCGTTGCCAATCCGCTGAAGTTTATTCTTGCAAGCCTTGCGGTAGCGGCCTCGCTTACCGTCGTGCTTCTTGCCTTCGATGGCTGGGTGCGACACGGCACGGATATTTTCCTCTCCGCCGTGCAAAGCGGCATCGCCTGGTGTCTGTAATCTGCCGTCCCGTCCCGGCTTTGTGACAAATCAGCGCGGTTTACGCAAATACGCCCAGTTGATTTGCCGTCGCCACCGCTGTTCGTTATCAGACGATGGAGGCCCACGTCATGCGGCCGGCCTTCGGGGGTAGGATTAGGACAATGAGAAATATTCGCATCGTATTGTGGGCCGTGGTTGTCGTTCTTGTCGGTGTCGTCAGCTGGTTGACGCTCGAAATGACGAAGACCCGTGAGGAAATGGTGGAAACGGCCTATGGCGTGCCGTTCGAACTCACGGCGCAGAACGGTCAGCCGATCACCGAAAAGGCGTTTCAGGGCAAGCCCACGGCGCTCTTTTTCGGTTTCACCCATTGCCCGGAAGTCTGCCCAACGACGTTGTTCGAGCTGAACGGCTGGATGGAGAAGGTAGACCCGGCCGGCGACAAGCTGCAGGCCTATTTCGTATCCGTAGACCCCGAGCGCGATACGCCTGAGCTCATGCAGCAATATGTCTCCAACGTCTCGAAGCGGATCACCGGCATCACCGGTCCGGCCGACAAGATTGCCGAAACGCTGAAAGGCTATCGCATCTATGCCAAGAAGGTGCCGGTCGATGACAAGGATCCGAATGGTGACTACACCATGGATCACACGGCTTCCGTCATCCTGCTTGACGCCAATGGTCGTTTTTCCGGCACCATCGCCTATGGCGAGAACCCCGATGTTGCCGAGCAGAAGCTCCAGAATCTGCTGAAGGGTTGAACGAGACGGCATAATTGTGCCTGGCTTATTGGACTGGCGGAGGTTTTGTGGCAAATGCAAGCCTTAAGAACCTTAGCTAGAGAGAGCAGCCTGCCGTGAGCGAAATCCGACTTTACGTCACCACGACCGAAATCAAGGCCGGTGAAATCCTCGATCTCATGTCGGACTATTTCGGCGAGGAGGATGTTGCGATCGCCACCACCGAGGTGGATGAGAAACGCGACATCTGGGAAGCTTCGGTTTACCTGATGGCCGAGCAGGAAGACGAATTCCGCGAGCGCATCGACACCTTGCTGGCACCGGCCTTTCCCGGCCTCGCCATCGAAAAGGAGATCGTTCCCGACATCGACTGGATCGCCAAGTCGCTCGAGGGGCTGAAACCGGTACGGGCAGGGCGCTTCATCGTTCACGGCGCGCATGATCGCGATAAGATCAAGCCCAACGATCTGGCCATCGAGATCGAGGCTGGTCAGGCTTTCGGCACCGGCCATCATGGCACGACGGCGGGCTGCCTTGAGATGATCGAGGATGTTCTGCGGGCGCGGACCGTACGCAATGCGCTCGATCTCGGCACCGGCAGCGGTGTATTGGCAATTGCCGTGCGCAAGATGCGCCATATTCCGGTACTCGCAACGGACATTGATCCCATCGCGGTTCGCGTGGCCAGGGAGAATGTGCGGCTGAACGGCATCGTCTCCGGGCTGGCGCTTGAAACCGCTCCGGGTTTCCACTCCGACGCTTTCCGCAAATACGGCCCGTTCGATCTCATCATCGCCAATATTCTGGCGCGGCCGCTCATCAAGATGGCGCCGCAGCTTGTCACGCATCTGGCGCCCGGCGGCACTGTCATCCTGTCGGGAATTCTCGCATCGCAGCGCTGGAAGGTGCTTGCGGCCTATAATGGCGCGCGGCTCTCCCACGTCCGCACCATCTGGCGCAATGGCTGGGTCACGCTGCATCTGCGCAAGGACTGACGCTTTAGCAGCATCCGTTTCCGGACAAAGAAAAGGCGGCGCTTTCGCGCCGCCTGAAAACCCGCGAGCATATTGGAGGAGAATCGCTCAAGCGGGTCGACGTATTCCTGTTCCTGCGCGGTGGAGGGAGGATCGCCGCGCCCGAAGTGATCAGAATACGTAGCTGGACTTTGCGGTGCGGCGAAGTTCGGCGCGGTTCATGCCGAGCGCTTCGAGCGACTTGTCGTCGAGGTTAAGCAGGGCTGCGTTGACATGACGGCTGACCTGACGCTCGCGTGCTTCAATGACGCGATCGAAAGCGGTGCGGAGGAAAGATTTTGCCATTGCTTCAAATCCTTGTTTGCCAGGAGAGTGTGTCTCTCGCTGTGTTGGCTTGAAGATAAGCGATGTGTTTTTGTTTGGTTAGGGGTCTTGCTTCAAGGTAGGTATGCGTTTTTCACATGTCTTCGGCTTTTCAATATTACTTATTTTGGGAAAATTGCTCAATTAAGCGGCGTCTTGTCTCGGCCTTTGGGGTAAATGGCAGCGCACGTGCCTGTCGTAATGGTTGATGGCACATATGGCTTGAAACCGGGTTTGCCGGCATGGCATTGTCGTTGCGCGCCAATGATTTGACGGCGTTATCGACCAGCTTTCCTCATGACAGTTCCCGAAAGATGCCCATGTTCCAGACCTTCGAAAACAAATCCGCGCCGCAATTCGGCAAGGCCCGCGTCGAGGCGCTGCGTGCCAGTTTCGACGCCCTTGGTATCGATGGTTTCCTGGTGCCGCGTGCCGATGAATATCAGGGCGAATATGTACCTGAATCATCTGAGCGTCTGTCATGGCTGACCGGATTTACCGGCTCTGCGGGCATTGCGCTGGTAACGCGCGCAGAGGCGGTGGTGTTTGTCGATGGTCGCTATACCACGCAGTTGAAGTCGCAGGTCGATCAATCGGTGTTCAGCGGTGGTGATCTGGTCGGTGCCCCGCCTTCCGTCTGGTTGTCGGAGCACGGGGCTGCGGGCTTTCGGCTCGGGATCGATCCATGGCTGCATACCGGCGCTGAATTGAAGCGGTTGGAAAAGGCGCTTGCGGGGAAGGGCGGTTCCGTCGTCCTGCTCGAAAACAACCCACTCGATGCCCTGTGGCACGACCGCCCGTCCGAACCGCTGGAGCCAGTCGTCATCCAGCCGGAAGCCTTCACCGGCAAGCTGGCGAAGGAAAAGATCGCCTCGCTGGCAGAGACGGTGTCTGCCAAGGGAGCCGATGCCCTGCTGGTGACAGATCCGTCTTCCATTGCCTGGATTTTCAATATTCGCGGCAACGATGTGCCGCACACGCCGCATCCGCTTGCCCGCGCCATCATCTATGCGGATGGCAAGGCCGATATTTTTCTCGATAAACGCAAGACCGGTATCGAGGCCGAGGCCTATCTGGCACAGCTGGCGACGCAATTGCCTCCATCGAATATCGCCGATCGTCTGCACGCCATTGCCAGCGCCAAGGGCCGCGTCATGGTGGACGCCGATCTGACGCCTGTGGCGCTGACAGGGGCGATTACAGCGGCGGGTGGCACCTTGATCGAGGAGGCCGATCCCGTCCGCTTGCCGCGCGCGTGCAAGAACGCGGCGGAGCTTGCCGGCTCGGCAGCGGCACATGTGCAGGACGGCGCGGCTATGGTTGAATATCTGTGCTGGCTGGATCGTCAGCAACCGGGCAGCGTTACCGAAATCGCGGCCGTGAATGCGCTGGAGGCTGCGCGCGCCAAAGTGGGGCAGTCTCTCCAGAATCCTCTGAAGGACGTGTCTTTCGATACGATTTCGGGCGCTGGCGAACATGCCGCCATCATCCATTATCGCGTCACCACCGATACGGACCGGACACTTGGCGATGGTGAGATGTTCCTCGTCGATTCCGGCGCGCAATATGTCAACGGCACCACTGACATCACCCGCACCGTGGCAATCGGCAATGTCCCGGAAGATCAGCGGCGTTTCTTCACGCTGGTGCTGAAGGGCGTGATCGCCATCGGCGACGCACGGTTTCCCAAGGGAACGCGCGGTTGCGATCTCGATCCCCTGGCGCGTATCGCGCTGTGGAAGGCCGGTGCGGATTATGCTCATGGCACCGGCCACGGCGTCGGCTCCTATCTTTCGGTGCATGAAGGGCCGCAGCGTATTTCTCGGCTTTCGACGCAGGAACTTCTGCCGGGCATGATTCTGTCGAATGAGCCCGGTTATTACCGCCCCGGCGCTTTTGGCATCCGCATCGAAAACCTGATCTATGTGCGCGAGGCGGCGGAAGTCGCGGGCGGCGATCAGCCGATGTTGTCCTTCGAGACCCTGACCTGGTGCCCTATCGATCGCAGGCTGGTCGTCACGGCACTTTTGACCGACGACGAACTGGACTGGCTGAATGCCTATCACGCCGGCGTTCTGGAAAAGCTCTCGCCTTTGATCGCGGATGAAGAGGTGAAAGCGTGGCTTGTTGCGGCCACGCAGCCTCTGGCGCGGAACGCTTAAAGGAGAGAAAAGTGCCTGATGGCGACGACGATGGCCCAGCCAATGGCCAGCATCGTCAGGCCGGGGAAACGCAGGCAGACCAGAAGAGCGGCCACCATGGCGATCTTCACCTCGTATCCGCCTTCAAAAAAGGCGGGTGCGACAAGGGTCGTCAAAACCGCCACGGGAACGGCGTTCAATCCCGCCTCCATGCGCGGCGGGATGGATTTCATCCGCGTCATCAGAATATAACCGCCGATGCGGGTAAGATAGGTGGCGACGGTGGCGAGCGCGATCAGGATCAGCGTGTCGGCGTGCAGCAGATCGCTCATGGCGTTTCCACCTTGCTTTCAGAATTGGCCTCGCCGGTTGGTTTCGGCGGATAGACGACTGCGACGAAAATGCCGGCAAGCGCGCCGAGGCTGACATGCCAGGGCGAGCCGACGATGTGATAGGCAACGGTTGCGCCAAGAGCGCTTGCCAGCATCACCGGGTAAAAATTCTCCCGCTGGCGGAAGCTCAAAACCATGCCCATGAAATAGATCGGCAACAGCACATCAAGGCCGATGGCTTTCGGGTCGCCGACGAGATTGCCGAGCGATGCGCCGACAATGGTCATCACCAGCCACAGAATATAGATCGGCGTGGCGAAGCCCATGTACCAGGCAAAACCGACCACGCCAGTGTTTTCGTATTTCCTGACCGACTCGGCGAATTGTGGATCCACCAGCACGAAGAACCCGATGGCCTTTTGCAGGAAAGTCCAGTTGGTTATCATTCTGGCAATGGCGGCCGAATAGAGAATATGGCGAAAATTGACGGCAAAGACCGATAGAACGATCAGCCAGGGGGCTACTTTCTGGCCGAATAATTCGATGCCGACCAGCTGGCTGGCACCGGCATAGACGGTGCCGCTCATGATCGTCGCTTCGGCGACGCTCAGCCCGTTATCGACCGCGACCGCGCCGAACAGCGCGCCGAAGGGAGCGGCGGAAAGGGCGATCGGAAAGCCGCTTTTGAGGCCTTCGCGGAAATCTGCATTGGACATTGTTCAGGAACTCCTTGCCCGCCGCTCTATCGCCGTCCCGGCCAGCTGGCAAACAAATTGCATGAATGGATCGATTGATTCCCTTGAAGCTTCCGTTACGGTAACGCCGATACGCGACGTCGGACGGAAGGCCTCACCCGGTTTTTGCTCCCCGCCCAAACGATTGAATAATGGAGGATCAATGCTGGAGAAGCAGGACAGGGCCGAGCTGGCCGCGCGTGTTCGGGAGTATCTGGCCCGGGAGACCGAAACCGAGATCGGCTTGCTGCAGGCGGAAATCTTCGTCGACTTTCTGGCCGAAGAAGTCGGATATGTCTTCTACAATCAGGGGCTCAAGGATGCGCATGCCGCGATCCTGCGGCGTCTGGAGGATGCGGCAGGCGATATCGACGTGCTGGAGAAGCCGAGGCTGCGATGACCGGCCCTCAGTCGCGCAAAATGTCGCGGCTTTTGAGGATGGTCGCGCCTTTTTCCCGCATGGCCGCAATCGACGCCTGTATACCTTGGGGATCGATGCCGCGGCTGGCATCCTCGATGAAACGGACCTTGACGCCAGGCAGCATGTCGAGGGCATCGAGCACCGAGAAACTGACGCAATAATCGGTGGCGAGCCCGCATATGTCGAGCTGGGTTACGCCTTGGCGCGTCAGATAATCGGCAAGACCTGTCGTTGCCCCCTGATCATTGTCGCGAAAGGCGGAATAGCTGTCGACGGCGGGATTTTCGCCTTTCTGCTGGATATAGTCGAAAGCCTCCGTCTTGAGGTCGGGATGGAATTCCGCATCCGGCGTGCCCTGCACGCAATGGTCCGGCCACATCATCTGCGGTTTGCCGGAGAGTTCACCCATATCGAACGGCTTCTTGCCGACATGCTGCGAGGCAAAGCTACCGTGATTTTCCGGGTGCCAATCCTGCGAGGCGACGATCAGATCGTAACCGCCATTGTCGATCAGGGCATTGGCGACGGGCACGATCCGGTCGCCATCGGCGACAGCCAGATTGCCGCCCGGACAAAAGCCGTTCTGGATATCGATGAGCAGCAGCGCCTTCATGATTTGCCTCCCTTATTTCCGGCAGGATGCCAAGCCGGCAGCAACGGATCAAGTGCCCTTACCAGCTTTGTATGTGCTTGACGGCTGATGGCATAGATTTGCTCCGTCGCAGTCCTGCCGCATTTACAGCAAATTTCCGGCAAAGTCGGAATTTACCTGACGATGCGGCGACGTAAACTTTAAAGGCCGATGACGCCCTGCGGGGTATTTTCCGGGAAAAGGCGATGCAGATGCATGGCCAGCCCGCGCAAGTCATTGTTTTGCCTTCGCCCGATAATGCGCAGACCTTAACGAATTATTTTTGCAGGGACTCGTAAACACTTTGGTTACCATAATTCGTCATGCTTCGAACCAGTCAGTTCCGAAATCGGCCGGGTGTCCACCCGCTTTTCGGATGCCCCAAAATCCCTCCGGCTTTGCCCGGGTGTGCGTGAACGGTTCGAGTAACGAGTATCATGGCGTATTCTGCTGCGGCTTATAATGGCGCCGGTCTTGCCGGTTCGTCTTGCCTCAAGAGAGGCAAATCCTTTTCTCTTGGCCGAATGTCCGCTCTGCTTGGCGGTGGTGCCTTTGCCGGTCTGTTCGCCTTCGCTGCCTTCGCCTCGCTTCACACGATGGCGGCCGCGTCGCATGGTGTCGGGCAGTTTGAGAAGACGCTGGTGGCGAGGCTGGAGTCTGGCGAGGCTGCGATTTCCGGCGCAGCCGCACGCGATATTCACGTCCGCAAATTTTCCCGTCTGAGCGACCACAGCCATCGCCCGCAGAAGGCAGTTCGCCTTGCCGGCATCATGCCCGAAATCGGCGAGAAGGAGTTCCGTGAGCGTTTTGGCGCGGCTGCGAACGCGAAGGGGCAGGCGACAGTCAAGGAACTTGCAGCGCTGCGGCCCTCCGCCATCGTCGATTCGGCGCTTGGACGCACCACAGAGGTCGCCTATCAGAGCGCCGCATCGCAACATCCGGCATTTGAAGTGGCATTAGGGCGCCCGCAGATCGAGGAAGAGGCGAGCAGCCTGCTTCCGGACGACGTCCCTTTGCCAAGCTTCCGGCCCGAGGTTGCGGCTGCCGAAACGGTGGAGCCATCACCCCGCCCCGCCGTTCTAGCGAAGACCGATGAACATCCGGCAGCCGTTGCTTCCGCACCTGTTTTCGATGCGCCGGTGCCTGCGCGTGCACCCCAGCAGCCGCGGCAGGGCACGGCCGGCATGCTCGCCTTTGCAAAACCTGATAATCCGGTGCGCGAGCCGAGCAAGATGGATGCGGTTCCGTGGCCGGATCGCGGCAACGGCACGGCGATCTACGATATTTCCTCCGGCCTGGTTCATATGCCGAACGGCGAAAAGCTTGAGGCACATTCGGGCATCGGCAAGATGCGCGACAACCCCGACTATGTTCATGTGAGAATGCGCGGCTCGACGCCGCCCTCCAGCTATCGTCTGACGATGCGCGAGGCGCGGTTCCATGGCGTCGAAGCAATCCGTCTGACGCCGGAAAATGGCGTCAATCCGCATGGCCGCGACGGTCTTCTCGCCCACACCTACATGCTGGCGAAACGTGGTGAATCGAATGGCTGCGTTGTGTTTCGGGATTACTCCCGGTTCCTTGCGGCCTTCAAACGTGGCGAAGTCAAACGCATGGTCGTGGTGCCGAAGCTGAATGGTGGTCGCCCGACGCTCGCAAGCAGCGGTGGCAAGAGTGGCGGCAAGACCCTGCTGAGCATGTTCTCACGCGATAGCGATACCTGATTTACGCTTTCCCGGACGTAAAACCGCTGCACATTTTTACTGGAGAAATGCCCTAGCGGCCGCGTCGCTGGGTCAGCACCATGCCGGCGAGAATCAGCAGAATGCCGAGTGCGCTCGCCCAGAGTTTCGGCGGCTGATCGCTGAAAAAGTCGAGCACGACGCTTGAGACCATCTGGCCGCTGATGACGAGAAGTGCGGTATTGACCGCGCCGATGCGGGGGATGAGCCAGCTTCCCGAAGCGATGAAGACAACACCGATGGGGCCACCGATGAAGGCAAGCCACGGCGCGTCGGCCGCGCCCGGCGGAATGAGGCCGCCGACGATGAGGCCGATGACGGTCAATACCCCGAAACCGACGATATGGTTCCAGAACGAGGCAATCAGCGGTGAGTTCGACAGGCTGAGGCGGCCGTTGACCTGACGGCTCAGTGCCACGAAGACGCCGCCGGTAAACGCCATGGCTATCCAGACGATCATGCCGTTCTCCCGACAAGGATAATAAGTGCGCTGCCACAGAGAATCAGTGCCACCGCCGCCATGTCACGCAAATCCGGCCGCCGTTTGGGCAGGCCAAACAGGCCGAAGAAATCGGCCAGAAGGCTGAAGATCACCTGTCCGCCCAACCCGAGCGCGATGGTGCCGGAGAGGGCAAGCGGCGAATTGACGGCGGTGGAGGTGAGGATGACGATGGCCGCACCAATCACTCCACCGCAATAGGCCCAGAGCGGCGCCTTCGGTTTGGCCAGCGCACCCGCCTCCGTCTTCGGGCGCATGATCGCGAGATAGATCAGCGCCGCCACCGTGCCGGTGCCGTGTGCAGTCCAGGAGGAGAAAAGTGCGTTACCGTAGTGCGCAAGCTGGCCGTTGAAATGAACCATCAATGTCAGAAGACAACCGCTTGCGAAGGCGGCGGCAAGGTGCAACGGGTTCAGGCGGGGATGGGTCGTTTCTGTCATGGCCAGCCAAAATATGATTATTCAGCGAAGCGTTACAACATCGGCACCTGAATCGAAATCGATTTGTCAGTTGTTTCCAGAAACATGTGCAACCAGCGCACCCCACCCTCTTACTTAGCGCAGTCTGACATAACATCTGCGAAAAAATCGGCGATCAGCGTGGATACGCCCTTCGGGTTTTCCCAATGCGGATTGTGGCCATGCCCATCGAGCGTAACGGTTTGAGCCTCGGGAAAGGCGGCGGCCAATTTTCGACGATGCGACGCGCCGAAAAGGGGGTCTTCGAAACCGGCGAGGCACAGTACCGGTTTTTTTATTCTGGACGCGCTGTGATGCAGGTTTGTATCCGCAAAGCGCTCAACGACGCCATGCCAGATGGCAGCCGGCATGTTGGCGGCATCCTGTTTCATTTTCGACAAAAAATCATCGTCGACTGGCTGACTGCACGAATACCAGCCGCGCAGAAAGCCGCTATTGGGTCCGATCGGGTCCCGAAGTGCGAGAATATCTCTGGTCAACTGGCTTTCCGCGCCAAAATCCGGCTCAAGCGTTGCCGAGATGAGGGCAAGAGCCCGGATCGTGTCGCCTCGCCGGGCGGCAAGTTCGATAGTGGTCATCGCACCCATGGAGTGGCCGAGCAGAAACAGCCGTGAAATACCCAGGAGCGTTAGAAACCGATCGACCGTTTCGGCGAAATCAGCGACATGCAGGCTCTGTCCCGCCGAGGAAACACCGTGTCCGGGCAGGTCAGGGACGATGAGCCTGTATTCGCTGAAAAAAGGCTCCAGCATGGAGAAGCTGCGGCTGGTGTCCGAAAAACCATGCAGCATCAGCAGGACTGGGCCCGGACCGCCGGTGTCGATGAAAGCCAGCTGGCGACCGCGGGGCAATTCTACATATTGCTTCCGCTTCTCCCAATCGTCCTGCAATATTGCTGTCACAGGCCGATCCCCGCCTTTACGGCAGTGAGGCCATCCTGCCCGTCGAACGTCGGTACGCCCTTCAGCCAGGCGTCCAGTCGTTGCGGCTCATCCTTGATCGCCTGCCTTGCCGCGTCTTCCGGGGACATTCCACCGTTCATGATATAGTCCATGCCCTTGTTCGCGTACTCCACGTCGAATGCGAGATTGTCGAGCAGCTTCGCCACATTCGGGCATTCCTGCAGGTAGCCTTTGCGTACCTGCGTATCGACTGTTGCAGCGCCGAAGTCGGGCCCGTAAAATTTATCACCGCCCGTCAGGTACTTGATGTCGAATTTGCTGTTCATCGGGTGCGGCGCCCACCCCTGGAAAACAATGAAGGACTTGTTGCGGGCGAAACGGGTTACCTGCGAAAGCGTGCCCTGTTCGCTGGATTCGACCACTTCCCAATTGTGCAGTCCCAGTGCCGGATCGTTGACGGCATCCAGCATCAACTGGTTGGAGCCCGGTTCGATGCCGTAGAGCTTGCTGTCGAACTTGTCCGCGAATTTTTGCAGGTCGGAGAAATCCCTGACGCCGGCATCCCAAACATAGGTCGGAACCGCGAAAGTGTATTTGGCGCCTACAAGATTGGTTCGGACTTTTTCGACCGATCCGTCTTCCTTGTAAGGCTTGTAGTAGTTCACCATTGCCGGGTTCCAATAGCCCAGAAAGACGTCGAGATCCTTGCTCTTCAGGCTCGTGTAGATGACGTCGATCCCAAGAAGCTGGCTTTGCGGCTCATATCCCAGTGATTTCAACAGCGACATGGCGATGCCGGTGGTGAAAGCAAGATCGTTCCAGCCGGGTTCAGCTAGTCGCACAACCTTGCAAGTTTCAGCATCCGATGCGAGCGCGGAAGTGCCGACGGTTGTCAAAACCATCGCGGCCGAAAAAACACCTGCCCATTTTTTCATTGTTCCACCTTTTTTGTCTATTGGGTCATTAGATTGACCGGTGGGACAATAATTGATCTTTACGGAAAATTTGTCAATATTGCTCACGCAAGGAGACAAAGATGCGACTGACCAAGATAAGCGATATTCGCCGGGCGGAGCTGAGGCGGGCTGCATTCGAAGTCCTTCAACGTGAGGGAATGTCGGGTGCCACGCTTGAAAGGGTGGCGGCGCAGGCAGGCGCCTCAAAAGGCATCGTGCTGCATTATTTCGCCAACAAGCAGGAACTGTTCGAGCACGCGATGCGCGAAGCCAATGTGAAGCTGAAGGAGGCCGTGGTGGCGCGCCTCAATCGGGCGGTCAGTCCGCGTGAACGACTCGATGCGATTATCGAGGCGAATTTCGACGAGAGCTTCTTTCAGCCCTCGATCTGCCACGCCTGGCTGTCGCTTTGCGCCGAGGTTCCGCGCGAGCCGCAGCTCGCCAGGATTCAGAAGGTGATCCATGCGCGGATGCGCTCCAATCTTTTGTCGGCTTTGGTGCATCTCGTGCCGAGGCAAGACTGCGCAACTGTCGCGCTCGGGATCACTTCGCTTATCGACGGCCTCTGGTTGCGCTCAGGATTGCAGTCCGGCGGTTTGACGCGCGAGGAGGCAATGGAGCAGATGCGGGATTACCTGTCTCACAGGTTACCGCACGCAAAAGCTGGCAATCCGTAGGGAACCAGTACGCGCGCTTCGCATTATTCCACCATGAAGAAAACGACGCGCAAACCCTTGAACCGGATGACGATTTTCGTCATTTCGATTTTCACTCTCGCAGCTGTGATCGCGGCGGTCTATCTGGTTGGGTTCACGCCCGGCGAAGTGTAGGCCAGCGCAGTCAATTGCCGGTGGGAACGGTCTTGCCCTTACCGCGCTCCAGCGCAACGGTCAGCTTGGCAACGGCAAACCGGAGGCTGCGCATGAGGAAACGGCTGGTTTCCAGAAAAGTGCGGTAGGGCAGCACGGTGAAGTAGCGCCAGCGGGGCAGACGGTATATCCGCAGATTGTTCTGGATCTGGCTTTCCCCGTCCGCATCCTGCGTGGCGCAGAGTGGGTAAATGAAGGCTGCCTTCAGGCCGGCGAGATATTCCAGGTCGAAGGCAATATCGTAGGCAAGCCGCATGGGGATCAGCTTCGAGATCCATTTGCCGGCGCGGCGGTTGACGAGATATGCGCCCGAACCCTTTTCCCGCGTCAACGCAATTGCGAGTGAGCGCCCGCCAACGAGCTTGCGGAACGGAAACTTGCGACCGTTGCTGACCGTGGTCAGCCGAAGCAGATCCCAGTCGCTCCCGTTCACTATCGCCTCGTCGATTGCTTCCAGGAAATCCTTTTCGAAGATGACATCGTCTTCAAGAATGAGCGCGATATCGGCATCGCTGCCCATGAACCTGTTGGCACAGGCGACATGGCTGAGATAGCAGCCGATTTCCGGCGGCGAGGTGCGGCGGCCATGCATGAGCATGTAGGAAAGCTCGCTGAATTCCGGGATAGGATAATTCAGTTCACGGCCATTGACGCCCGGGACCCGCTCTGCCTTCAGGCCGATGGCGTCGAGGCGTGCGTTCATGTCCTCGAGGCGCTTGGTGGCGCTGTCCATATTGATCAGGAAAACGGCAAGCTTGCGCCCGCTTTTCGGTAAAATATGCACAGCAGTCCTCGCCCGGTTTCTGCACCCTGTTGCAACTCCTTTATTGCAACGGCGTGACGGGGGCTATGGAAAAAACTGCATTCGCACACTCATAGTTGCCGAATCAAACCTTTTCCACAAATCCATCCAGCACACGTTTTTGTCCGGCGCGGTCAAAATCTATGGTCAATTTGTTACCCTCGATGGCGGAGATGTTGCCATTGCCGAATTTGATATGGAAAACGCGGTCTCCGACCACGAATTTCGAAGGTGTGTCGGCAACCGATTTGGCCACCAGTTCGCCGTCGATCGTGCGGGCGCGGGGCCCGCTTTCGCCATACCCAATCCGCTCGACCGCATGGCCGGAGCGTGTGCCCCAGTTATCGCGGGTCGCGTCGGACTTGTTGGCCTGGGCACGTTTCCAGCCGGGGGTGGAGTAGTTGTTGGCGAAGGGCTCCGCCTTGTCGAAACGGGACTGGCCATAACCGCCGCGTCCGCCGTAACCACCGTAATTGCTGTCGGATGCCGCGACATCCACGTGCGCTGGCGGCAGTTCATCGAGAAAACGCGAGGGCAGGGTGGATTGCCACAGACCATGGATACGCCGGTTCGATACGAACCAGATATGGCATAGCTTCTTGGCGCGGGTGATGCCGACATAGGCGAGACGACGTTCTTCCTCCAGACCGGAGCGGCCGCCTTCGTCCAGCGCCCGCTGGTGCGGGAACAGACCTTCTTCCCAACCGGGAAGGAAGACGGTGTCGAATTCCAGCCCCTTGGCGGAATGCAGCGTCATGATGGAGACGGCATCGAGATTTTCGTTCTGCTCGGCATCCATGACGAGCGCGACATGCTCGAGGAAACCGCGCAGGCTTTCGAAGGCCTCCATCGAGCGGATGAGTTCCTTCAGGTTTTCCAGCCGACCGGGTGCTTCCGCCGTCTTGTCGGCCTGCCACATGGCAGTATAGCCGCTTTCGTCAAGGATCTGCTCGGCAAGCGTGGTGTGTTCGGTGTTTTCCAGAAGCCCCTGCCAGCGGCGGAAATCCTGCACCACGTCGAACAGCGCCTTGCGCGCTTTCGGTTTCAGCTCGTCGGTCTCGATGATGTCGGTCGCTGCCGCCAGCATCGGAATGTCGCGGGCGCGGGCGTAATCATGCAGATTGCGGATGGTCGTGTCGCCCAGGCCGCGCTTGGGGGTGTTGACGATGCGCTCGAAGGCCAGATCGTCGGCCGGCTGGCAGACAAGGCGAAAATAGGCCATGGCATCGCGGATTTCGAGACGCTCGTAGAAGCGCGGACCGCCGATGACGCGGTAATTGAGGCCAAGCGTGACGAAACGGTCTTCGAACTCGCGCATCTGGAAGGAGGCGCGGACGAGAATGGCCATGTCGTTCAGCTTGTGGTTCTTGCGCTGAAGCTGCTCGATTTCTTCACCGACGGCGCGGGCTTCCTCTTCGGAATCCCAGGCCGCATGCACCACGACCTTCTCATCGTCGGGGCTGCTGCGCTCGGTGAACAGGGTCTTGCCGAGACGCCCTTCATTATGGGCGATCAGATGGCCGGCGGTGCCGAGAATATGCTCGGTGGAGCGGTAGTTGCGCTCCAGCTTGATGACCTTGGCACCGGGAAAATCCTTGTCGAAGCGCAGGATGTTGTCCACTTCGGCGCCGCGCCAGCCATAGATCGACTGGTCGTCGTCGCCGACGCAGCAGACGTTTTGCGGCTCGCCTTTGGGGCGCTGGGCAAGAAGCCTGAGCCACATATATTGCGCCGTATTGGTGTCCTGATACTCATCCACCAGAATATAGCGGAATTTCTGGTGGTACTCCTTCAGAATATCGGGATTGCGGCGGAAGATGCTGATGGGGTGCAGCAGAAGATCGCCGAAATCGCAGGCGTTCAGCGTTTTCAGCCGGTTCTGATAGGCCGTGTAAAGTTCGCGGCCCTTGCCATTGGCAAAGGCGCGGGAATCGCCCTCGGGAATATCCGGCGGTGTCAGCCCCTTGTTCTTCCAGCCGTCAATCATGCCGGCGAATTGTTTGGCCGGCCAGCGCTTGTCATCAAGACCTTCGGCCTGGATAAGCTGTTTGATCAGCCGCACCACATCGTCGGTGTCGAGAATGGTGAAATCAGACTTCAGGCCGATGAGTTCGGCATGGCGACGCAAGAGCTTGACACCGATGGAGTGGAAGGTGCCGAGCCAGGGCATGCCCTCAACCGCGCCGCCGACCAAAACGCCAATACGTTCCTTCATCTCGCGCGCGGCCTTGTTGGTGAAGGTCACGGCCAGAATCTGGCTGGGATAGGCGCGTCCGGTCGCCAGAATATGGGCGATGCGGGTGGTGAGAACGCGGGTCTTGCCGGTGCCGGCGCCCGCAAGCACCAGAACCGCGCCGTCCAGTGTCTCCACGGCTTCGCGCTGTTCCGGGTTAAGACCGGACAGATAGTCGGGCGTGGGCCGGGCCTGATCGCGTGCCGCCATGGCGCGCGCGGCAATGCCAAGCCCGCCGGCGTTGCCTGCATCGGCATTGTTCGTCGCCTTGCGCGGCGCCTCAGGTTCTTCGTCGAAGAACGGCATATCGTCAAAACTGTTGCTCATGCGGCCCAATGTAGTGATTCGGGATATAAAGGCTAGAACCGTGTTCTGCTTTTATTCCGGTATCATCCGTCAAAACGCCTATTCCAAGACGTTTTTTCGTCTCAGGCCCGCCTGTCGGCATCAAAAGCCGTGTTCACCGGCAATTGCAGCGCCACGGCCAGTTGGTTGGTCTTGGCGGCAAGGGCGATGACGCGCATGAGATCGGCATGCTGTTCGCCCGTCATGCCCTTGGCTTTTGCAGCTGCGGTATGGGAGTGGGCGCAGTAGGAGCAGCCATTGGTGACGGAAACGGCGATATAAAGCATTTCCTTCACCAGCGGATCGAGCGCTGAAGGTGTGGCCATCACCGCCTTGACCTCGGCCCAGGTCTTTTCCAGAAGATCGGGGTCGAAGGCGAGGTAGAGCCACATATTGTTGATGAAATCCGATTTCCGCGTTGTGCGGATATCGTCGAATACAGCCTTGACGCGCGGGTTGGCTTCGGGATTTTCGGCTTTCGTTACGGTGCTCATGCATTCCTCCGGTCATGGCTATTTCAGCTGCAGATTACCGGATTGGCGAATGTTTGCGACAGAAATGGCCGTCAGTGCGCTTTTGACGACAATTCATCACAAATTACAATTATGTAAGGAACGGATTTGTGCGTTGCCTTCGTTAAGGCATGCGGGAATACTTCTACCGTTCCGAAAAGCTCTTTTCGGGGCGGGTTTATGCTGTGCGGATAATCGGAGAATTGTATGCGGGTGTGGAAACAGGTGGGTGTCTGTCTTGCTGTGGCGGGAGCAGGACTCTGTCTTTGGGGGTTTTATTCACCCGAAGCGCGGAATCTGCTCGCGGGTATCGGCATCGGCAAAACACCTGTTGGCGCGGTCGAGGTTGCCGCATCCGGTGCCAGAACACCCGGTTCGTCATCCGGCCAAAATGCCGGCGCTGCACGCCGCGATGGCAATGCGACCCTGGTGGCGATGGCCCCGGTCAAGCAGGGCACGGTCAATGACAGGCTGAACGCCATCGGCAGTGGCGAGGCCATCCAGTCGGTCGTCGTCATGCCGCAGACATCAGGCACGCTTTCGGAAATCCGCATTTCATCCGGCGCCCGCGTCGTAAAGGGGCAGGTGCTCGCGCGGCTCGATGACGAGGAGCAGGTGATCGAGCGGGACAAGGCGCAGGTTGCGCTACGCAGCGCCGTCGAAAAATCGAGTTCCTACAGTAACCTGAAATCCGTATCCCGCCTTGATGTGCTGGATGCGCAGATTGCCGAGGAAGCCGCCAAGCTTGCACTGAGCACCGCCGAGCTGAACCTCAGGCGCCGCGACATCGTCGCACCGATTGAGGGTGTTGTCGGGATCGTGGCCGCCAATATCGGCGACAATGTCACCACGCAATCAACGATCGTCGGCATTGATGACCGTTCTCAAATTCTGGTCAATTTCTGGGCGCCGGAACGGTTCGTAACTGCAATTACCGTCGGAATGCCTGTAGAGGCCACCTCGATTTCACGCCCCGGCGAGACGTTCAAAGGTGAGGTCGAGGCCGTCGACAACCGTGTCGACGCCGCAAGCCGTACCATCCGCATCCGGGCACGGTTTGCTAACGACAAGGATGAGCTTCGGGCCGGTATGTCCTTTGGCGTCACCATGCGTTTTGCCGGAGAGACCTATGCCTCCGTCGATCCGCTTGCCGTGCAGTGGGATGCCGAAGGTTCCTATGTCTGGCGCGTGACCGACAATAAATCGGCCAAGGTGCGGGTGCAGATCGTGCAGCGTAACCCCGACGCCGTTCTCGTGAAAGCGGAACTGGCGGAAGGCGATCAGGTCGTGACCGAAGGATTGCAGCGGGTGCGGGAGGGGGGTGCCGTCCGTGTCGCAAGCCAGCCGAAGCCCGAGGAGGTTGCCAGCCAATGACGACTCAGTCGCCTTCGGGTCAGGATTCCAAGCTCGCCTTCACCGCACTGTTCGTTCGCCGGCCCATTCTGGCAGCGGTTCTCAATACGTTGCTTGTGGTTGCCGGCCTTGCCGCGCTGGTTGGCGTTGAGGTGCGCGAGTTGCCGGATGTGGACCGGCCGTCCATCAGCGTCAGGACGACCTATGAAGGTGCGGCGCCCGAAACCATCGATCAGGAAGTGACGCAGACCATTGAGGGGGCTGTTGCGCGCGTCAGTGGCGTCAAGTCCATCTCCTCCAATTCGCAATTCGGCACCAGCCGCGTAACGATGGAATTCGGCGACAATGTCGATATGGCCGTTGCCGCAAACGATGTTCGCGATGCCATTGGCCGCGTAACCAACCAGTTGCCAGACGATGCTGACGAGCCGCAGATCATCAAGGCGGATTCCGACAGCCAGCCGATCATGCGTCTTGCCGTCACTTCGTCTACGCTCAGCATGGAAGATCTGACCAAGCTGGTGGATGACGAAGTCATCGACCGCCTTGCCGCCGTCGATGGCGTGGCGGATGTGGAGCTTTACGGCGATCAGGAAAAAGTCTTCCGTGTCGATCTCAATCAGGCCGCACTTGCCAGCCGTGGTCTGACGGTGACGGATATTTCCACCGCGCTGGCCAGTGCCGCGCTGGATGTGCCGGCGGGATCGCTGAAAAGTTCGACGCAGGACATCGTCGTGCGCGCGACCGCGAGCCTCACGAAGCCTGAGGATTTTTCCAACCTTCTGATCAAGGACAATATCCGCCTGCGCGATGTGGCAACCGTGATGCTGGGTGCGGATGACGAATCCACCTCGCTGCGGTCCAATGGTGTGCAGGGCGTGGGTCTCGGCGTCATCCGGCAGGCGCAGTCCAATACGCTGAATATCTCCACCGGCGTGAAGGCTGCCGTCGAGGCCATGTCGGCCAACCTGCCGCAGGGTACGCGCATCGTGGTGACCAGTGACGACGCCGTCTTCATTGAAGGCGCGTTGCACGAGGTGGAACTGGCGCTTGGTCTTTCCGCGCTCATCGTTGTTGTGGTGCTCTACCTGTTCCTGCGTGACTGGCGGGCAACCCTCATTCCGGCGATCACCATGCCGGTGGCTTTGATCGGCACGATCATCGCCATCTACATGGTCGGATTCTCGATCAACATCCTTACGCTGCTCGCCATCGTTCTGGCGACGGGTCTGGTGGTCGATGATGCGATCGTGGTGCTGGAGAATATCGTACGCCGCCGTGCGGAGGGCATGGGGCCGCGCGCTGCCGCTGTTCTCGGCACGCAGGAAGTGTTCTTCGCAGTGATTGCGACGACGGCGACCCTTGCCGCAGTGTTCATTCCGCTCTCCTTCCTGCCGGGCCAGCTGGGTGGCCTTTTCCGTGAATTCGGTTTCGTTCTCGCCTTTGCTGTCGGTCTTTCCTCCATCGTGGCTCTGACGCTTTGTCCGATGCTCGCTTCGCGGATGCTGAAAGACGGATTGAAGGAACCCACGGGACCGCTGGCGTGGTTCGGCAATGTCTTTGCCTCCACCTACAAGAAGACGCTTTCCGCCTGCCTCAACAACCCGCTCATCGTCATCATCGTTGCGCTCGTCTTTTCGGGCCTGTCTTGGATTGCCTTCGGCATGATCCAGAACGAACTGACGCCGCGCGAGGACCGCGCCTCGGTGATGATGCGTGTGACGGCGCCGCAGGGTGTCAGCCTCGACTATACGCGCGACCAGTTGCAGCGGATCGAGGAAAATCTCCAGCCACTGCGCGATAGCGGTGAAATCCGCAATATTTACTCCATCACCGGTATGAACGGTTCCTCGAACACCGGTTTTCTGGTGCTGACGCTGGCGCCGTGGGCTGATCGCGACCGCACGCAGAACCAGATTGCCGCCGATGTTACCGCTGCCGCCAACAAGGTGCCGGCGCTGCGCGGCAACGCCATGCAGCCGAACAGCCTGCGCATTCGCGGTGCGGGCAACGGCCTGCAGGTGGCAATGGTCGGCAGCAATTATCAGGCACTGACGGCTGCGACGCAGAAACTACTGCTTTCCATGGAGGAAAGCGGCCTGTTCGAAACGCCGCGTTTGGACAATGAGCCCAACCAGGCGCAGCTATCCGTCTCCATCGACCGTGAGCGCGCCTCCGATCTCGGCATTGATATCACCGGCCTGTCACGCGCCATGCAATCGCTGCTGGAAGGACGTTCGGTTGTCGACGTCTTCGTGGATGGGGATGCAATCCCGGTCCGGCTGCTGTCCTCCACCCGGCCGATCAACGACCCGACCGATCTCGAAAACGTCTTCCTGAAAACGGGTGACGGCAAGATCGTGCCGATGTCGGTCATTGCCACCCTGAAGGAAAATGCGGTGGCGCCGCAGCTAAACCGCGAGCAGCAACTTCCCTCCGTCGGCTTTACCGCCAATCTCAAGGACGGCGTTTCGCTCGGTCAGGCTTTGGAAAAGGTGAACGAGCTCTCACAATCCCTCCTGCCGCCCGGCGCCCGCCTTTTGCCGCTCGGCGAGGCGGCGACGCTTGAGGAAAATTCGAGCGGCATGCTGCTGACCTTCGGTTTTGCCATCGCCATCATCTTCCTGGTCCTAGCCGCGCAGTTCGAAAGTGTCCTGAGTTCGATCATCATCATGTCGACGGTGCCGCTCGGTCTTGCCTGCGCCGTCATCGCGCTGCTCGTCACCGGATCGAGCCTCAATGTCTATAGCCAGATCGGGCTTGTGCTTCTGGTGGGCGTGATGGCGAAGAACGGCATTCTCATCGTGGAATTCGCCAACCATCTGCGTGACCAGGGCGCCACCGTGCGCGAAGCCATCGAAAAAGCCACCAGCATCCGCCTGCGTCCGGTGATGATGACAATGGTCGCGACCATTTTGGGCGGCGTGCCGCTGGTGCTGGCGCAGGGAGCAGGGGCTGAAGCACGCATCGCGCTCGGCTGGGTCATCGTCGGCGGTCTGGGTTTTGCGACGCTGGTGACGCTTTACATCACCCCGGTCTCCTACCTGCTGATTGCCCGTTTCGCCAAACCGCAAGCCGATGAGGAAATCCGCCTCCACCGCGAACTGGAACTTGCCGCGCGTCGGAAGGCGCTGGAGGAGGACAAGCAGCTGCTTGCGGCGGAATAAAAATTTATGGGCAAGCCCGAGAGCGCGACGCGCTAAGCAGATCGTGGCAGCTGATTAACTCCTGTTCGGGCTATAAATCTGGACGCCTTTATACGATAGTTCAAAGGTTCCAACGCTTACCCTGCCGTTCGCGTCCGTCTCAATCAGGTTTCCTGTTCTGTCATAACTATTGAACAGGCTGGAAATCGTCTGGTCGAGTTGATCTTTGGCGCGCTTTTTCCAGTAGTTATTGGTGTCTTCGAACATTTTAAGAACTACCCGCTGTTTCTCGGTCAGGGTTTTCGGATCGACTCCTTTGGCTTCGATTTTGTGTGTGCTGTTATAAAAATCGATCGCATTCTGTAAGGACTGTATGCTCCCCGGAATGCCCATGGCGGCATAGCCGGGGCTATCAAAATTAGCCCAGTAGGTATCATAGTCGATACCAGCGAGTGCCCAACTCTCTCTCTGTTCTCGCACGGAAGCATTGTGGTATGCTTTACTTAGCTCAGCCTGATATGCCTCCGGTGTTAGGTCATACACGCTTTCTTTCGTCATGCCCTCGGGAACGAAATTGCGAACAATGTCTTCAGGCCGTACACCTGGGGTATGCATGGCCCGGCCGAACCGCAATTCCTCCCCCAACAAATCCCGAGTGCTGGAGGCCGATGAAACATTGAGGCTGGTGGTTCGAATAACTTCTGCTGCCCAGTCTATAGCCATCTCTGGGCCTGAGCTGTTCTTTGCTTTGTCAACATCGTCGGCACCTTTCTCCGACATCCCGTCGATCCTGCCTCTCATGTCGTAGGTAAGGTCGCCCGTTTCGTCGTCCGCGCTGGAGGCAAGCAGTGCGGTCAGAGGATCAACACCATTCGTGGCGCCGGAAGGGCTACTTGCTAGGTTTTTTTCGGGAATGTTTTCGGTCAGCAGTCGAAAATAATTCGATCCTGCAAAGGGCTGACTTATAATTGTAGTCATGTTGAAACCTTGATGTTTGAATACGGACCCGTTTCTAGCCCGGCTCCGCATTCCGGTTGTAATTTATATGCATTTATGAGCATCAATGAAGAAATTCACGTATAAGGTGTATACAAGCTGGAGCTTGCTCAGGGCTGGCAGTATGTGCATGCGGAAGGCCATGTGAGAGGAGGTTGTTCCTACCGTTCGGGCGGCTGACCGGCTGGACAAAGCCTTAACCTTATCCCATACCACCCAACGGAATTTCGTAACGGATCGAGTCCGTTACGGCGGTATCTTGCGGTGGAGATGGACGATGGCGCTGAAAGATGTGGTTGCGGGAAAACGCAACGAGGAAGGCATCGCGTCGGTGCTTGCAGCGCTGAAGCAGCAGCTCGGTGACAAGCTACAGACTGGGCAGGCGTTTCGCGAGCAGCACGGCCATACCACCACCTATCTGACCTTGCAGGCGCCTGATGGTGTCGTCTTTGCCGAAAACGCAGATGATGTGAAAGCTGTGGTGAAGGCTTGTGCGCAGTATAAGGTGCCGGTCATTCCCTTCGGAACTGGCTCTTCACTGGAAGGGCAGGTCAATGCGCCTGATGGCGGAATATGCATCGATTTCAGCCGGATGAATCGCATCATTGAGGTAAACGCCGAAGATCTTGACGTGACGGTGGAGCCGGGTGTGACGCGCGAGGACCTTAACGTCTATCTGCGTGATACCGGCCTGTTCTTTCCGATCGATCCGGGTGCCAATGCCTCTATCGGCGGCATGGCCTCGACGCGGGCGTCGGGCACCAATGCCGTGCGTTACGGCACGATGAAGGACAATGTGCTGGCCGTTACCGCCGTTGTTGCCAATGGTGAGGAAATCCGCACTGCTCGCCGTGCCCGCAAGTCGTCGGCCGGTTACGATCTGACGCGGCTTTTCGTCGGCGCCGAGGGCACGCTTGGGGTTCTGACCTCGGTTACGCTGCGGTTGCAGGGCATCCCGGAAAAGATCGCCGGTGGCGTCTGCACCTTCGACAGTATTCAGGCGGCCTGTGACGCCGTTATCATGACGATCCAGATGGGTGTTCCGGTTGCGCGCATCGAACTGCTTGATGAAGTACAGGTGCGGGCCTGCAATGCCTATTCGGGCCTGAACTACGCGGAAAAACCGACGCTGTTCGTGGAGTTCCACGGCACCGAAGAGACGGCGGCCCTGCAATCGCAGCAATTTGCAGAGATCGCGGCGGAATGCGGCAGCGTCGATTTCCGCTGGACCAGCGATGCGGCCGAGCGCAACAAGCTGTGGAAGGCCCGGCATGACGCTTATTGGGCCTCGCGGGCGCTCGCGCCGCATCTCGACGGTTTGTCCACCGATGTCTGCGTGCCGATTTCGCGGCTGGCGGACTGCGTGGTGGAAACGCAACGGGATATCAAGGAAAACGGCTTTCTGGCTCCGATCGTCGGCCATGCCGGCGACGGCAATTTCCATGTACTCATCCTGTTCGATGGCAAGGATGCCGAAAGTGTCGCCAAAACCGAAGCTTTCGTTGCGCGTCTCAATCGCCGGGCTATCGCCATGGACGGCACCTGCACCGGAGAACACGGCATCGGCCAGGGCAAGATGAGTTTTCTGGCCGAAGAAGCGGGAAATGCGCTGGATGTGATGCGCGCCATCAAAACGTCGCTCGACCCCGATAACATCTTCAATCCAGGCAAACTGTTCCGTCTTGTCTGATCATTCTCACAATTGATTGGTACAAAAGGCTGCTTGCCGTTAAGGCAAATAAGAATAGGTTTGCAGCGTTCGCGAAGGGAGAAGCAGTTCAGTGCTCGGGCGTATTCTGGTTTTTCTGGGCGGACTGCTGGCCGTGGTGCTGTTTTCAGCGCTGCTCATTCCCTATTTCGTTGACTGGACGGATTTCCGCCGCGATTTCGAAGATCAGGCAAGCCGCATTCTGGGCAAGAAGGTGGTGGTGCACGGTCGCGTCGAAGCCCGGCTTCTCCCTTTCCCTTCGGTGACGCTGCATGACGTGCGCGCCGGAACGGATGCGGACGGATCGCCGCTCATTCAGGTGGCGCGTTTTTCCATGGATGCCGAGCTGGCGCCTTTCCTTTCCGGTGAAGCGCGTATCTTCGACATGCGCATCGAGGAACCCAAGGCAAAGATCCGGCTTTTGAAAGACGGCACTCTGGACTGGATGCGCGGCAGCCGGGCGGAAATTCCAGCCCGCACCGTGGTTCTGGAAAGTGTGCAGATCGAAGGCGGGCAGATCGAATTCATCGATGAGCAATCCGGCCGCAACCGTGTTGTGACGGGTCTTAACGCCGACATGTCCGCCAATTCGCTGGCCGGACCATGGAAGGCGGAAGGGCGCGCTGCCGTTGACGGGCATCCAGGCTCGTTCTCGCTGTCCAGCAGTGAGCCGGATTATACCAACGGGCGCATGGGCCTGCGGATTCGCGTGGTGCCGGATGAACATCCGGTCGAGGTCGATCTGGACGGTGCGATTGCCGCGACTGCGGGAAAACCCGCCTATAGCGGTTCCTTCGCCTTCAGTTTCCGTGAAGACCAAAAACAGAAGCAGCAGGCCGGGCAATCGCTGTTCTCGTCGCCGCGCACCCGCGGCAGCTTCGAACTGACGAATGAAAGCGTGCGCATACCGAGCTACCGCATGGAGCTCGGCGGCAACGAAAATCCTTACGTCGTGACCGGCGAGGCAACGCTGGATACCGGGGCCAAGCCGGAATTCCTGCTGACGGCGGATGGCCAGCAGATTGACGTCAATCGTTTCGCACCGCCCGTCGTGCAGACCGGCAAGACCTCGCGGCAGCCCACCGCCTCCGTGCGCCAGCGCATCGAGGCATTTGCCGCCATGGTCGCCCGCATTCCGGTTCCGCCGGTGCCGGGCAAGGCCAGCATCAGCCTACCGGCGCTGGTTTCCGACGACACGACAATTCGTGACATCCGGCTGGACGTGCGCCCTGATGGCAGCGGCTGGCAGGTGGTTAACGCCGTGGCAACGCTGCCTGGCAGGACGCAGCTGGAAGCCAAAGGTTCCCTGACGCTGCTGGATGGTCCCGCTTTCAACGGCAATCTGCTCGTTGCCTCCAACCAGCCATCCGGGCTGGCAAACTGGCTTTCCGGTTCTGTCGATCCGGCGATCCGCCAGCTCAATGCAGCCGGTTTTTCCGCCGACGTCTCGCTGACCACGCTGAACCAGCGTTTCGACAATCTCGAGCTTGCCATTGGCGACGCCTCTCTGAAGGGGAAGCTGGAACGGCGCTCTGACGGCAAGGCCTCCAATCTTTCGATCGATCTTGCCGGTAACGAGATCGATCTCGACGCCCTGAAGGCGCTTGGTAGCCTGGCGCTCGGCGATCAGGTCGGAAGTTCTGTTCTCGACCATCGCATCGACGCCAAGTTCAAGGCCGACCGGTTCAACATGGCCGGTGTGACTGCAAATCATGTGGAAACCGCCTTCACCATGGCGGGCGGCGTTCTCTCGCTTGAAAAGATGACGGCTGGCGATATCGCCGGTGCCGAAGTCAAGGCGAAAGGGCAGTTGCAGGGGTCGTTGCTGAAATATGCGGGCAAGGGCACGGTGAACCTGCATGCGACAGACATGCAGCCGTTCTTCGCCATGCTGCAGCAGAAATTGCCTGGTCATCCGTTCCTCAGCCGTCTGGCGGCGAGTTCGCCGTGGTACGCCAATTCCGACCTTGCCATGGATGTTTCGGTCAACAGCGAAAATGGCGGCGCCAATGTCGCCGTTTCCGGCACAGTCAACGGCAGCCGTCTGTCTGCCGTGGCTAAGATGCCGGATTTCCTGTCCATCACCGATGATACGGCGATGTCGCTGGAAGGGGTTTTGAAAAACCAGTCGACGGCGATCCTGTTCGGGCAGGCAGGGCTTGATCCCCTGCCGTTCGATGCCGACGGCGAAGGGCTGCTTTCCGTGAAGCTCAACGGCACGCTCGGTTCTCCCGTCCAGACCGATATCCGTTTCTCGACGGAGCGCACGCATTTCTCGATGATCGGATCCTTTGCCGTTGCCGCCGCCAATTTCGGCGAGGGTAGTGCGGATCTGGCGCTCGAAAGCGCTGATATCGAGCCCTATCTCATCATGAACGCGGTTGGCCTGCCGCAGCTTGGTGGTGGCATGGCGCTGAAGGCGAACGGAAAAATGGCGGTGGATGCGCAGAAGATTGCGTTTTCCGCCCTCGGCGGGCAGGCGGGCGGCAACCCCTTCTCGGGCAGTCTGGCGTTCCAGCGCGCGGCCCCCCATTCCGTCACCGGTGATCTTGCCCTTCGGACCGTCGATCTTGCCTGGCTCGGAGATGCGATCTACGGACCGGTGATCGACCCGGAGACGGGCACGCTCAACGCCAAGCCGCTGGCCATGCCGGCTTTCCCGCAACTCAAGGCCGCGCTGTCGCTGAAAGCGGAGAGTTTCGAGGCCGGTCCCTTCGGCACGGTCACGGGTCTGTCGACCAAGGTCACGCATGATGATGGCAATCTCGCGCTTGATGATATCGCCGGCACCTTCATGGGCGGAAAGCTGACCGGGCGGCTTGCCATGTCCACAGGCGAGGGAGCGGGCATTTTCCGCACCAAGATTGCGGTGAACGACGCCAATCCCGAGTCGATATTGTGGGCGAATGCCAACGGCCCGGTCGCGACGGGCCGGGTGGCTATCGATCTGACCGCCGAATCGACGGGCAAAAGCGTTGGTGAAATTTTGAAATCGGCAGGTGGCTCGGGGGAAGTGCGCGCCAGCGGGCTTGTGCTCAAAGGGCTTAATCCCGGCGCCTTTCCGCCGATCCTGCAGGCGGCGGAAGGCTTGCAGCAGCCGATCGACGCGCCAAAGGTTCGGCCGCTGGTGGATCAGAGCCTGTGGCAGGGCGAAATACCGCTCGGCAACGTAGCCCTGCCATTCACCCTGAATGGCGGCGCGCTGCACTTCCAGAATTTGCGCGCCGGGATCGATCCAGTGACGCTTACCGGAGATGCGACGGTCGATATTGCAGCATCGACCGTTAATGGCGATCTCGATCTTATCTTCAATCCCGGCACCGAAGTGGTTGCTGGCGCCGAACCCTCGCTGCGTCTCAACTATAACGGTCCGCTCGCCGCACCGGCTTTGACGACCGATGTTTCGGCGCTCGGCAATTATCTGTCACTCCGGGCTTTTGAAAAGGAACGCCGTCGCGTCGAGGCCATGCAGGCCAGCGTTCTCGAAAAGCAGCGCCTGCGTCGTGAAACGGCGCTTTATCGTTCTCAGGCGGCTGAACGTCAGGCTGAAAAGGAACGGGTGGAGGCGGAAGCCAAGGCCAAGGCCGAAGAGGAGGCGCGCCTTAAGGCGGCGGCAGAGGAGCGTCTGCGGCAGGAAAAGGAACAGCAGGAGCGGTTGCAGCAACAGCAGCAGCAGCAGCAGCAACCTGTTCCCGAGCGGCAATCAACGCCGGCCCTGACGGTGCCTCCAACGGAAGATGCGATCAGGCAACTGGCGCCCGAAAACGCTCCGGCCAATCCGTAAGTTTGCTGCGACGACGGCGCGTTTTTGGGGAGAGGTTAGAGCCCGTGTCTCAGGGCGAATTTTGACGCGGTCCGGACAGCTGCCGCTTCGACCACTTTGCCAAAATTATCCGTTAGCCTGTTAAATCCAGGCTTCACGCTCGCCGAAGGGCGTGTCGGCATCAAAATTCTTGGTACCGATCCTGCTGCTTTCCCCCGACAGGCTGGACTTGTCCGCGCTGTTGCTTGAGGAAGCCGATTTGTCGGAGCTGTTTTCGAGTGCCTCGAGCTGCGCTTGCAGCGATGCAATAGTACTCTTCAGTTCTTCCTGTGCTTTCGCTTCGGAGGTCTGGGCGAGTTCTGACTGCTTTTCGGCAATCTGCGATTTCAGTTCGGCAACGCTTGAAGACGAGGTGGATGAAGAGGAGAGGACGGAAACAGCGATGCTCGTTCCCGAAGCGGCGGAAACCATGGGTCGCCTCGTGGCGTGCGGATGGAGGAAAAGCTTGAAATACAAATCTGGAAGCAAGGCTACGCAGTACTGAAGCGCCTTGCAGTACAAATTAGCGCGCTAATGTTTAATGAATGCTTTCACGACATTATGAGTTTTCGGCAAGAATGTTTGTATTCGGAGAATGGCTGGATATGAGCCGGCGCATATGCGCGCCGCTGCAGTATCATCTTTCGATGCCACCTTGCAGCAAGCTCACCTGCTCTTCAGCCAATTCAGAACATGGACCCGAAGGGATGAGGACAGATTGCTGTCGGCTGGCCGGTTGTCATCTATCTCCGCAAGCAGGGCGGCGAAACTGATCTTGCGCTTTTCGGCGATGATTTTCAGCTCGTCCCAGAAGGCATCCTCGAGTGAAATGCTGGTGCGGTGGCCGTGCAATGTCGTGGAGTGCTTGCGGATCATCAGATCAATCTCTCCGGCTGGTCCGGTTGGGAATCTGAATCATGTCGTGCCTGCAAGCCTCTGTTTAGCGGTGTTTTTTCCGGTCTTCCGAAAGCTTGCCCGGGCAGGCCGGCTCTTCAATCCCTGTCGGTCCTGTCATCGTCCTTTTCAAGCCGCCCCTGATCGAGCGCCTTTTCGGCTTTTTCGTTTAGGGCCGATGTGAGGTTTTTTTCCGCTTTGGTGCGACCGAAATACAGGCGGTTCTGATCCGCCTGTTTTTCTTTTTCGCTACGGGCTTTCTGCTTCCGGAACTGACGCAGATTGACGATATCGGCGGCCATGCGGATATGTCTCCTTGAGCTTCGCGCGGTCGGGCAAAAAGCCGTTATTGCTTCTTGCGGAAGGCATCCAGAGAAACGACAGAGCCTTCCTTCTTTTCCTCGCCGGACTTGGGTGTCTCGGACGTTGTAGCCGGCTTTGCCTCATGGGAAACGGGATAGGCGGTGATTTCGGCATCTTCCAGCTCTTCCTCGTCTGCCAGGGGCACATCGAACTCAAGCTCGAAATTGACGGAAGGATCGTAGAAACCTCTGATGGCGTTATAGGGAACAACCAGCTTTTCCGGCGTATCCGAGAAGGACAGGCCGATTTCGAAGCCGATCTCCGTCACCTTCAGGTCCCAGAACTGATGCTGGATGACGATGGTCATCTGCTCGGCATATTTGGACTTGAGGTGCTGCGAAATCCGCACACCGGGCGCGCCGGTCAGAAATGTTATGAAGAAATGGTGGTCGCCGGGCAGGCGGCCGGTTGCGGCCACTTCACCCAAAACTTTGCGAATAACGCCGCGAAGGGCATCCTGTGCGAGAATGTCGTAACGGATATGATCCTGCCCCATGCGGTCCTGTCTTTCCCTTATTCGAACGTCTTTTAAAGCGCTGCGCACCAAGTGCGCCAAGGACGCTGTAACACTTTGAATCTTTGCGTAATCCGCAAGCCGGGATCAATTTCGATCCTGGCGGCTACGCATTACCCAAGTATACGCAATGTCCTGAACGGCAGCAACGGAAAAGCCGATGCTGTGTGCAAGTCAGCTATCATATAACCAATTCAGGCAAAATGGAGAAGGTGGAGGTTTCTGTTGCCAGGTACCTCCGAACCCCGCCTCACGGGGCTAACCGTGAGGACTTTAGAGCGGAATTCCCGCACCGCCATTAGGCAGCGAGAGCGTATTCCTTAGCGTTGTTGTCATTTGCAACTACACTTGTGACCCGATAACGGCGGTATCATGCCGAGCAAAAGTTCGATCTTTACGCCCTTGTCGATCCTATTTCGCCCCCATCAAAAGCCGGCCTTCATCTTGAAAAGCCGCCGGTTTTTGGTGGAGGCGCCGGGTACCGCCCCCGGGTCCAATAGGTTTATTACACCGACCGTTTATCGCCATAGCCGGGTTGCCCCGGCAAGGTTCATATAGGCGTTTCCCTTGGCCGAGAAAAGGGGCCGATGACAATTCCATGAAAAGATTTCGTGTTTGCCGCCCACAATTTAGACAATTCTTGACGACGAGGGATTGCTGACACATTCTCCCTACAACCGGTCACCACAAGCAACACCGGGCCGGGGACACACGAAGGAGTGGACATGACTGACTATCTCGCAGATGTGAAGAAATACGACGCAGCGGCCGACGAAGCGATTGTCGGCAAGATCGTCAAACATCTCGGCATTGCCCTGCGCAACCGGGATTCATCGCTGGTGTCCGCTTCCGATCCGGAAGAGCTTGCACGTGTGAAGGCGAACTGGTGCGGCAAGAAGCTTGGCGTGACCGATGACAGCGCCGACAAGGCGATCGATGCAACCGCGAAGGCCATGGCCGCAGACCGCTCCAAGTCGCGTGTGACCTTTTATTATCTGGTGGCCAAGGAACTGGGCAAACTCCAGTCGCTCTGATTTTTTCGCGGGGATAAGCGACCCGCTGGTGATTGGTTCTGTCGCCCTGTGTTATTATATTCCCTTGATATCAGGGAATCGGCGGCAGAACACATGAAACAATATCTCGATCTTCTCCGGCATGTGATGGACACCGGCTCAGACCGCGGAGATCGCACCGGCACGGGCACGCGTTCGGTCTTCGGTTACCAGATGCGTTTCGATCTTGCGGAAGGTTTTCCGGTTCTCACCACCAAGAAGCTGCATCTGCGCTCCATCATCCATGAACTCCTGTGGTTCCTGAAGGGCGATACCAATATCGCCTATCTCAAGGAAAACGGCGTTTCCATATGGGACGAATGGGCCGATGAAAATGGTGATCTGGGTCCGGTTTACGGAGCACAGTGGCGTTCCTGGCCGGCGCCCGACGGCCGCCACATCGACCAGATCGCGCTTTTGATCGAGGCCCTCAAAACCAATCCCAATTCCCGCCGCCACATCGTTTCGGCCTGGAACCCGGCGCTGGTGGACGAGATGGCACTGCCGCCCTGCCATTGCCTGTTCCAGTTCTATGTTTCGGATGGAAAGCTGTCCTGCCAGCTTTACCAGCGCTCGGCCGATATTTTCCTCGGCGTGCCTTTCAATATTGCTTCCTACGCGCTTCTGACGTTGATGGTGGCGCAGGTCACGGGGCTGAAGCCCGGCGATTTCGTCCATACGCTTGGTGACGCGCATATCTACGCCAACCATTTCGAGCAGGCGAAATTGCAGATGACGCGGACCCCCAAGGCCCTGCCGACGATGCGCCTCAACCCGGATGTACGAGACCTCTTCTCCTTTAAGTTCGAAGACTTTACGCTGGAGAACTACGAGGCGGATTCAACCATCAAGGCACCGATCGCGGTATGAGCGAGCCGCGCATCACCATCATCGTCGCGGTGTCGGAAAACGGCGTTATCGGCCGCGATCTCGATATGCCTTGGAAGCTTTCCACTGACCTCAAGCGCTTCAAGGCGATGACGATGGGCAAACCGCTCATCATGGGCAGGAAGACATTTCTCTCGGTGGGCGAGCGTCCTTTGCCGGGCCGGCCGCACATCATCGTCAGCCGAAATGCCGATTACAGGCCTGATGGCGTGGATGTCGTGTCATCGCTTGAAGATGCCCTCGCGCTTGGCAAAAGCAAGGCTGCGGAACTGGGTGTGGACGAGGTTTTCGTGGCCGGTGGCGGGGAAATCTACCGTCAGGCCATGCCGTTTGCCGATCAACTTTCCGTCACCCATGTGGCCGTAAAGCTTGATGGCGACACTTTTTTTCCGGAAATCGATCCCGCCGTCTTTGAAAAAATCGAGGAAAATGCCGTTCCCGCCGGGGAAAAGGACAATTATCCGGTTCTGTTCACCACTTATTTGCGCAGAGCCGCGTCAAAGTGAACTATTTACCCTGATTGGGTATTTAGTTACCACCTCTGCGTTGAAACGCACGCTTCTCCTTCTTATAACGGGTCCATATTCCCGCCGCACGCGAGCAATCGCTTTCGAACGGGATCGGGAGAGGCTTTTATAAAGAGGTATTGATGCCCTGGAGCAATCAGAATGGCGGCGGCGGCCCTTGGGGCGGCGGCGGTGGTGGCGGAAACAACCAGGGCGGCGGTGGCGGCCCATGGGGGCAGGGACCTAACCGGCCTCGCGGCGGTGGCGGCGGCAATGGCGGCCCGCCCGATCTGGAAGAGATCATCCGGCGCAGCCAGGACCGCTTCAAGAATGTCCTGCCGGGCGGTTTCAATGGCGGCGCGATTGCGATCGTCGCTCTCGTCGTTCTGGTTTTCCTCGGCATTCAGTCCATCTACACCGTCCAGCCGGACGAGCGCGGCGTGGAGCTGCGTTTCGGGCGTCCGAAGGATGAGATTTCGATGCCCGGCCTGCATTTCCATCTGTGGCCGATCGAGACGGTTGAAATCGTCAAGGTGACCGAACAGCAGCAGAATATCGGTTCGCGCGCTTCGTCTTCCTCCGCGAACGGCGTGATGCTGACCGGTGACCAGAACATCGTCAACGTGCAGTTCTCGGTGCTCTATACGGTTTCCGATCCGAAATCCTACCTGTTTAACGTCGACAGCCCGGCTGAGACCTTGCAGCAGGTTTCCGAAAGCGCGATGCGCGAAATCGTCGGCCGCCGTCCCGCACAGGACATTTTCCGTGATAACCGTCAGGCGATTGCGGCGGATGTGCGCACCATCATCCAGTCCACCATGGACGGATACGGGGCCGGCATCTCCATCAATGCTGTCGCCATCGAAGACGCGGCGCCGCCGCGCGAAGTGGCCGACGCCTTCGACGAAGTGCAGCGTGCCGAGCAGGACGAGGACCGCTTCGTGCAGGAAGCCAACCAGTACGCCAACCAGAAGCTGGGTGCCGCACGTGGTCAGGCAGCACAGATCATCGAAGAGGCGAACGCCTACAAATCTCGTGTCGTTAACGAGGCAGAGGGTGAGGCACAGCGCTTCATCTCCATCTACGATCAATATCGCACGGCACCTGACGTGACCCGCCAGCGCATGTTCCTGGAAACGATGGAACAGGTCCTGAAGGGTTCCAACAAGGTCATCATCGACGAAAAACAGGGTGTGGTGCCTTATCTGCCTCTGAACGAGATCATGCGCGGCAATCCGGGCGCGGCACAGCAGGGAGGCAACTGATATGAGCAACCGTCTTACGGCCGTTCTCGTCGGTCTCGCCGCCGTGCTTTTCCTGGCCTATTCGTCGATCTTCGTCGTCACCGAGCGCCAGCAGGCCATCGTTGTGCGCTTCGGTCAGATCCAGGACGTGAAAACGGCGCCGGGCCTCTACTTCAAGCTGCCCTTCGCCTTCATGGATGCCGATCGGGTGCAATATATCGAGAACCGGGCGCTGCGCTTCGATCACGACAACATCCGTGTTCAGGTTTCCGGCGGCAAGTTCTACGAGGTTGATGCCTTTGTGGTCTATCGCATCACGGATGCCCGCCGCTTCCGGCAGACGGTCTCCGGTGACCAGATGTCGGCGGAATCGCGTCTACGCACTCGTCTCGACGCGTCGTTGCGCCGGGTCTACGGTCTTCGCGGCTTCGAATCGGCGCTTTCGGATGCGCGTGCATCGATGATGCAGGAAGTACGTGACGATCTGCGCCCCGATGCGGAATCGCTTGGCGTCAGCATCGTGGATGTCCGTATCCGCCGCACCGATCTCACGCAGGAAGTCTCGCAGCAGACCTTCGAGCGTATGAAGTCGGAACGTCTGGCCGAAGCCGAACTGATCCGCGCCCGCGGTAACGAGGCGGCACAGCGTCGTCGCGCTATTGCCGACCGTCAGGTCGTGGAATTCGAATCCGATGCCCAGCGTCAGTCCGAAGTCCTGCGCGGTGAAGGCGATGCGGAGCGTAACCGGGTCTTCGGCGAAGCCTTCCAGCGCGACCCGAGCTTCTTCGAGTTCTATCGTTCCATGGCGGCCTATTCCAGCGCGCTGTCTGGAACCGGCACGACGCTGGTCCTGTCTCCCGACTCGACCTTCTTCCGTTATTTCAACGACATCAACGGTGCTCCATCCACGGCTCCGGCCGCACCTGCCGCACCGCCGGCAAATTGATAACGGATCGAATGATTTTGGAGGGGCCGGTTTTAACCGGCCCTTTCTTTTTGAGTGAATGGCTGGGTGGCAGCAAAACGAAAAGGGGCAAAATCCTGTTGTCTCGCGCCCGGAAAGGGATATCCGTTTTCGCGCCGATGCTGTAGGCAGTGAGCAAGGCAGCCGGTGCTGTTCACGAAAAGGTATTTTTACACTTCATCATTCCGCCTTATGCTTTGACGATATATGCAGGGAATGACGATTTGAAACGCGAGGACGCTTATGGCCGTGACCCTTCTTTCGCCTTTTCGCAGCAGCATTGCCGCAGTCGCGGGCTTCGCACTTGTGGCGGGTAGCCTTTCGGCACCGGTTGCGGCATGGGCGCAGAGCCATGGGCCGGCATCGGTCGCCGATCTTGCCGCGCCGCTTCTTGATGCGGTGGTGAATATTTCGACGTCGCAGAACGTCAAGACCGAAGGCAAAGGGCCTGTGCCGCCGAAACTGCCGGAAGGTTCGCCTTTCCAGGAGTTCTTCAAGGATTATTTCGACAACCAGAAACCGGAAGGCGGCGACAAGGTCAGTTCGCTGGGATCCGGCTTCGTTATCGATCCGGCTGGCTACATCGTCACCAACAATCACGTCATTGAGGGCGCAGACGCCATCGAGGTGATTTTCCCGAATGGTTCGAAGCTGAAGGCAACGCTGGTCGGCACTGATACCAAGACCGATCTTTCCGTTTTGAAGGTAGAGCCGAAGGCTCCGCTGAAGGCAGTCAAGTTCGGCGATTCGCGCAGCATGCGCATCGGTGACTGGGTCATGGCCGTTGGCAATCCCTTCGGCCTCGGTGGATCGCTGACTGTCGGCGTCGTTTCCGCGCGCGGGCGCAACATCAATGCCGGCCCCTATGACAACTTCATCCAGACGGATGCGGCAATCAACAAGGGTAATTCCGGCGGTCCGCTCTTCAACATGAAGGGTGAGGTGATCGGCATCAATACGGCGATCATTTCGCCGAGCGGCGGTTCGATCGGTATCGGTTTCGCGGTTCCGACGGAACTCGCCCAGAATATCGTTGAGCAGCTCATCCAATTCGGCGAAACCCGCCGTGGCTGGCTCGGCGTGCGCGTCCAGCCGGTTACCGACGACGTGGCCGCAAGCCTTGGCATGGAAGCGGGAAAGGGTGCCTTGATTTCCGGCGTGGCCAAGGGTGGCCCGGTGGAAAACGGCCCGATCCAGGCCGGCGATATCGTGCTGAAATTCGACGGCAAGGATATTCACGAGATGCGTGACCTCTTGAGGATCGTGGCGGAAAGCCCGGTCGGCAAGGAAGTCGATGTCGTGGTCTTCCGTGACGGAAAGGAAGAGACCGTCAAGGTAAAGCTTGGCCAGTTGCAGGATGCGCCCGATGAAAAGGCCGCAACCGACGATCCGCAGGCCGAGGACGGTGACGGCGGCATGGTCGTGCCTGATGACAAGGGCGGTTCCGACGATCAGGCGCAGGACCAGACGCCGGAGGTGCGCGAAGCGCCGCAGCGCGTGCTCGGCATGAACCTCGTAGTGCTGAGCAACGAGTTGCGGACGGAGAAGGGCATTGCCGAAAGCGTCGAAGGCGTGCTTGTCGCTAGCGTCGATCAGGGTTCGCCTGCCGAACAGAAGGGCATGAAGGCGGGTGATGTCATCGTCGAGGTTGGACAGGACTTCATGGAGGTTCCGGGCGACGTGCTTGTGCGTGTCAACGGCCTGAAATCCGAGGGTCGCAAGAATGCGCATATGATGGTTGCCGATGCACAGGGCAATCTGCGCGTCGTGGCGCTGCCGCTGGAGTAAAGCTTCTTTCGCCCGGTTCGGCAGGAATCGGGTGGCTGTGGTTCGGCTTGCTCTCTATTCCTCGGTCTCCGCCAAAGGAGGCCAAGGATATGAAATTATTAGAAAACAAGGTTGCGATCATCACTGGCGCGTCATCCGGCATCGGCCGGGCGACGGCAAGGCTGTTTGCCGAACAGGGCGCGGCCGTCATTATCAACGCGCGTGGTGCCGAGGCACTCGAGGATGTGGCTTCCGCCATTCGCCAGGCCGGCGGTCGCGTTCACCCTGTCGTGGGTGACGTCACAGTTGCGGAAACCCATGCCCGTCTGACGGATGCGGCCATGACCGTCTTTGGCGGTCTCGATATCGCCGTCAACAATGCCGGTGCCGTTGGAGCAACAAAACCGCTTGCGGAGATTTCGGTAGAGGAATGGGATCACGTGATCACCGCCAACCTCACTTCCGCATTTCTCGGCGTGCGCAGCCAGATCCCTGCGATGTTGAAGCGGGGAGGCGGTTCGGTCGTCTTCATCTCCAGCTTCGTCGGCACCAGCGCCGGCATACCCGGCATGGCAGCCTATGGCACCGCCAAGGCGGCGCTGATGGGGCTGGTGAAGGGCATTACTGCCGACTACGCCTTCAAGGGAGTTCGCGCCAATGCGCTGCTTCCCGGCGGAGTCGATACGCCGATGGCGGGAGATGCGGCCCAGAAGGAGTGGGCTGCGGGGCTGCATGCGATGAAGCGCATTGCGGAACCGGAAGAACTGGCGCAGGCCGCCCTTTTCCTCTCCAGCCCGATGTCGAGCTTTGTTGCCGGATCGGCCCTGTTTGCCGACGGCGGAAATGCGGCGGTGAAGTAATTGCCTAACTGGCGGGCGAGGGCGCTACTGCGCCCGTCGTTCCCGCCACTCCGCGAGCGTCAGCGCATAGGTCACATGCGGGCGCAGATGCGGATGGGTGTCTTTCGGGACGCGCGGATGGTCGAAGTCTCGTGACGGGTCACGCTTGAGGCCGATACGTTCCATCACCCGCGTCGAACGCTGGTTGTCATGGACGGCAAAGGAGACGATTTCCGGCGTTTCCTTTTCGTCAAAAGCCATGACGAGCAGCGATTGCGCGGCCTCGGTGACATAGCCGTGACCCCAGAAACGGGTGGCGAGCCGCCAGCCGATTTCCATGGTTCCGAGCGGGAAGGGCGGATCGAGGTTCATGACCGGCGATATGCCGCAAAATCCCATAACCTCACCGGTTTCGCGCAGTTCCATGGCGTAGAAGCCGTAACCGCTGCCGCGGATCATGCCATTGATGGTTTCGAGAACCGCATCCGCTTCCGCATGGCTGCGGCGGAAGGGAAAAAATTCCATGACCTTTTCGTCGGCGTTGATTTCGCGGAACAGATTGCGGTCGCTCTCCTTCCACTCGCGCAGAATGAGCCTTGATGTTTCGCGGATGATCATGGAACGACAAAATCCGTCTTGCGGTAACCCTGAATGTAAAGGAGTGCGGTCAGGTCGCCATGGTCGATGCGCATCTGCGCCTCGGCGGCGACGGCGGGCTTGGCGTGCAGGGCAACGCCCGCGCCAGCCAGATGCAGCATGCCGAGATCGTTGGCGCCATCGCCGACCGCCATTGCCTCGTCCGGCGAGATGCCGAGCTTTGCGGCGATATCGTTCAGCGCATCCACCTTGGCCTGTTTGCCGAGGATCGGTTCGGCAACGGTGCCATCCAACTGGCCATCGGCCTCGCCGAGAAGATTGGCGCGGTTCTCGTCAAACCCCAGCATCGCCGCCACCCGGCCGGTGAAGACCGTGAAACCGCCAGAAACGAGGGCGGTATAGTAGCCTTTCGCCTTCATGGTGGCGATCAGCTCCTTGCCGCCTGATGTCAGCGTGATGCGCTTTTCGATGACGTCATCGATGACGGAGACCGGCAGGCCCTTCAGCAGCGCCACGCGCTCGCGGAGCGCCGGCTCAAAAGCGATTTCGCCATTCATGGCGCGAGCGGTAATCGTGGAAACCTTGTCCTTCAATCCTACTTCGGCGGCCAGCTCGTCGATGCATTCCTGACCGATCATGGTCGAATCCATATCGGCGATCAGAAGCTTCTTGCGGCGCTTGTCCTGTTCCTGAACGACGATATCGATCGGCTGGCCCGAAAGCACGCCGGCAATCGCGTCACGTGCCTGTTCGGCATCGGTGCCGGAGGGCAGGGCAATATCGCAGGCGATGCCATCGGCCAGCCAGTAGAGACCGGATGCGTTTACGGCATTGGCGGCCGCTTCGCCGAGGGCCGGTGTCAGAACAGGATTTGACGGATTGGCGATAAGCGTGGCAACGAAAGCCATGATGAAAAACCTTGATGAGAATTTTGATGCGATCCTGATAACCGGCCCGACGGCAAGCGGCAAGTCCGCGCTTGCGCTTCGTATGGCGCGGGAGCGGAACGGTGTCGTGATCAATGCCGACAGCATGCAGGTTTATGACACGCTGCGGGTGCTGACCGCTCGGCCATCCGAGGAAGAAATGGCAGGCGTGCCACATCTGCTATACGGCCATGTGCCGGCAAGCAGTTCCTATTCAACGGGTGAATGGCTGCGGGACATTTCCGCCCTGCTTGTGGAATTGCGCAGGCAGCAGCGTTTTCCGGTCATCGTTGGCGGTACGGGGCTTTATTTCAAGGCACTGACGGGCGGCTTGTCCGATATGCCCGACATTCCTGACGACATACGCGAGAGGCTGCGCGCCCGGCTGATCGAAGAGGGGTCAACGGTCCTGCACGCGGAACTGTCGCGGTGCGATCCCTTGATGGCACAGGGGCTTCAGCCGGGGGACGGCCAGCGGATCGTTCGGGCGCTGGAAGTCATGGAGGCGACCGGAAAGTCGATCATGGAGTTCCAAAAAGCCAGTGGTCCGATGATAGTTGATCTGGACCGAGCGGAGAAATTCGTGGTCCTGCCGGAACGGCCCGTGCTGCACGACCGCATCAATCGGCGGTTCGAAACCATGATGGAGAGTGGTGCTGTGGAAGAGGTGAAAGCTCTTCTCGCCCTGAACCTTGCGCCTGACGCCACAGCGATGAAGGCGATCGGCGTTTCCCAGATCGCCGATATGCTGGCTGGCGGTATGAGTGAGGCAGAGGTCATCGAAAAATCGGCGGCCGCGACCCGCCAATATGCCAAGCGGCAGATGACCTGGTTCCGCAACCAGATGGGGCCGGACTGGGCACGTATCCAGCCGTAAGGGCGCGCTCAGTCCTTGCGGTAAAGGCTGCCTAGCGGCTTTTTCATCAGGCTCTCCCGCAGCGAAGGACGTGTCTCTGATGGAGGCGGGCCACTCTGTGCCTGCATCTGGAAGCCGACTTTGCGCAATTCGTTGACAGCGCTGGTATCCGTTGCCGTTGCGGGCGACTGTGGCGCGAGGGTTGTGCGTCCGGGCAGCATGTCGGGGCGGTAGGGTTCGTATCCTTCTGTCGCCGCCGTCCCCAGTTCGCGTTTCCAGCGATCGACGTCGTCCGCTTCCCTGGGAGCTGACATCGGTTCCTGCATATCGGAGAAGGCCGCTTCGACGCTTTGCTGGAAGCCGGTGATGACCGGCTTGGCTACCGCGCGCATGCGGCTGACGATGGTGTTTAGATCCACCGTATCGGGCGTTTCGTGGGGCGTATGGCTGACTGCGCCGTTCGCCTTCGGCAATTTTGCCGTGGAGACGCGGTCGAAGCGCATGCGCATCGGTACGCCCACCGCCTCGCCAAAGGCGATTGCCTCGCCATTGCCGATGGACGAGAGGAAACTGGTGGTCGAGGTTGAGGCGTTCGGTACGGCGGACAGAATGATCTTCTGGTCGATCTCGTTCGTCAGCCGCATGGCAAAAACGGTCGAGCATTGTGACAGGATGGTCTGGTCCAGCTCACTCGGACGCTGGCTGATGACGCCAAGCGAAATACCGTATTTGCGGCCTTCCTTGGCGATCTGCGCGATCGCCTGCCGGGTCGGGAAAAATCCGCGCTCAGGGTCTGCCGGAACATAACGGTGCGCTTCTTCGCAGACGACAAGCATATGAAGCGAGCCGCGCGCCAGCACCGCGAGTTCGAAGGACATACGGCAAAGGACGGAGACGACCGAGTTCACCACTTCCGAGGGGATACCGGACAGCTGGAAAACCGAAATCGGCTTGCCTTCTCCTGGAATACGGAAGATATGCGCCACCGTTTCCAGAATGGTGTCGCTGATCGTATTGCTGGAGAACATGAAGTTATAGCGCGTATCGTTGATGGCCGAGAGGATGCGGCCCTTGAGGGATCGCAGTGTCGGCTTTTCGCCGCGCCCTTCCAGCCGCCCGATGCGCTCGTCGATGAGGGCGAGAATATCGGCCATGCGGTAAGGCACCGGCGTGTCGGGCGTGATCGCGCTCTTGTCGGACGTGCGGCGAACGGCGGAGCCATCTGTGCCGCGAAATGCCTTTTTCGCTTCCGGAATGATGTCGCGAAGGACGTCCATCTCTTCCGGTACGGGCTTGCGTCCGCGGAAAATCACTTCCGCGAATTCTTCAAGGCGCATCAGCCAGAAGGGAAGGTCGAGCGTGTCGGTGTCGATGACGACAGAATGATCAGGAAAGGCGGCCGCAAATTCATTGTGCGGATCGAGAATGAGGACACGCAGCTTCGGGTCCGTCTCGATCGCCTTGTTCAGAAGAAGGGAGACGGCGGTGGTTTTGCCCACGCCCGTCGAGCCGACGACGGCGAAATGTTTCGCCAGCATCTGCTGGATGTTGATGGCCGCGCCAATCGTGTCGTCCTGCGTCAGCTTACCAATGACGCATGTGTCTCGCTTGCCGCTGTCATAGATCTTGGAAAGGTCTCCCGTGCGGATGCGATGCGCAACCGCGCCCAGGTAGGGGTAACGGGAAATGCCGGTGGAAAAACGTTCGCTGCCATCTTCGGTGCGGTAGACTTCTCCAACGAGTTCCACGTCGATCAGCAGCCGGTTCGGCTTGTCCGACGACCAGTGTTCTTCGCCCGTGCGCATGGCATATACCAGTGCGGCGACACGGCTCGTTCCCATTTCGATCGAGATCAGGCGTCCGACGGACCAGAGCTGCGCGACATCGGTTGAGCCGATTTCCGTTTCTGCGGCGATTGTCGCATGGGCGCCATCACAGGCGATGACGCGGCCGAGCATGCGGTTAGCCGGCTGCTGGCCGGATCGCCGTTCGGTTTCGTCCATGCGGGACGCTCTATGAAACTCGTCACTATTCACGTCTTATCCCGGTACATGCGGATGATCGCGGTGGTTCGGGCATTATCTGCATCTTTGATTGTAAAAGATTATATTTAACAACCTGTGTATCTGTTGCGTTCGAAAATTTCGTCCATGGCGCCTTACGGGTAATAAAAGAAGCGGACGCCGATTTTTTCCGCAATATGCGTTGACGACTGGCGCTTTTCTGGCTAACACTCCGGCCCATGAAAAATCTTAACGTACTTATCGTGGTGGGACGGCGCATGGGCAGGATGGTGTAACCATCCGGCGAAAGCACCCATGCGCTGAACGAGGCTCCTCTAGGGGCCTTTTTTTATGTCTTCAAACAGGCCCTCGGGCTCCTCGATATCCAAAGCCAAAGCGGGATGGAAACAGGCAATGACGGATAAGGATAATACGGAAAACAGCAATAGCATGACAGGTGCGGAGATTGTTCTGAAGGCGCTGAAGGACAACGGCGTCGAGCACATCTTCGGTTATCCCGGTGGTGCCGTGCTTCCGATCTACGACGAGATTTTCCAGCAGGAAGACATTCAGCATATTCTCGTGCGTCACGAGCAGGGTGCCGGCCATGCTGCCGAAGGTTATGCCCGCTCCACCGGTAAGGTCGGTGTCATGCTCGTTACCTCCGGCCCCGGCGCCACCAATGCGGTCACCCCGCTGCAGGATGCGCTGATGGATTCCATTCCGCTCGTCTGCCTTTCCGGCCAGGTTCCGACATCGCTGATCGGCTCCGACGCATTTCAGGAATGCGATACCGTCGGCATTACGCGCCCCTGCACCAAGCACAACTGGCTGGTAAAGGACGTCAACGAACTGGCGGGCATCATCCATGAGGCCTTCCGCATCGCACAGACCGGTCGTCCCGGCCCCGTCGTCGTCGATATTCCGAAGGACATCCAGTTCGCCACCGGCACCTATACGCCGCCTTCCGCTGCCATTCAGCAGAAGAGCTACAAGCCGAAGGTTCAGGGCGATCTCAACGCCATTCACGCGGCCATCGAATTGATGTCTAAGGCAAAGAAGCCGGTTTTCTACACCGGTGGCGGCGTCATCAACTCCGGCCCGGAAGCGACACGGCTGCTGCGCGAACTGGTAGAGCTGACCGGTTTCCCGATCACCTCGACGCTGATGGGTCTCGGCGCCTATCCGGCTTCCGGCAAGAACTGGCTCGGCATGCTGGGCATGCACGGTTCATACGAAGCCAATATGACAATGCATGATTGCGACGTGCTGGTCTGCATCGGCGCGCGTTTCGACGACCGTATTACCGGGCGCCTGAATGCGTTTTCGCCGAACTCCAAGAAGATTCACGTCGATATCGATCCGTCCTCGATCAACAAGACCGTGCGCGTCGACGTTCCGATCATTGGCGACGTCAGCCATGTTCTGGAAGATATGGTTCGCCTGTGGCGCGCTTTGCCCAAGAAGCCGGAAAAAGCGCAGACCGCGGACTGGTGGCTGCAGATCGAGCGCTGGCGCGCCCGCAACTCCTTTGCCTACAAGAATTCCAACGATGTCATCATGCCGCAATATGCATTGCAGCGTCTTTACGAGGCATCGAAGGGGCGCGAGACCTTCATCACCACCGAAGTTGGCCAGCACCAGATGTGGGCGGCGCAGTTCTTCGGCTTCGAGGAGCCGAACCACTGGATGACCTCGGGCGGTCTCGGTACCATGGGATACGGCCTGCCGGCAGCTATCGGCGTTCAGGTCGCGCATCCGGAAGCGCTGGTTATCGACATTGCCGGTGATGCCTCGATCCAGATGTGCATTCAGGAAATGTCCTGCGCCATCCAGTACGGTCTGCCGGTGAAGATTTTCATCCTCAACAACCAGTATATGGGCATGGTGCGGCAGTGGCAGCAGTTGCTGCACGGCAACCGCCTGTCCAACTCCTATACCGAAGCCATGCCTGACTTCGTCAAACTGGCGGAAGCCTATGGCGCGGTTGGCATGTATTGCGACGATCCGAAGGAACTGGACGACAAGATCGCCGAGATGATTGCGGTCAACAGGCCGGTCATCTTCGATTGCCGCGTTGCCAATCTCGCCAATTGCTTCCCGATGATCCCATCTGGTAAAGCCCATAACGAGATGCTGTTGCCGGACGAGGCGACGGATGAAGCTGTTGCCAACGCCATCGATGCCAAGGGCCGTCAGCTAGTCTGAGCCGGGAGAGGAAAAGGACATGAACGCACACCTACAACCCACCGGCTCCGCCTATTTCATCCAGAAAGAAACGGCTGCCGTCGAAAATCACACGCTGTCGGTTCTCGTCAGCAACGAGCCGGGCGTTCTCGCCCGGGTCATAGGCCTGTTTTCCGGCCGGGGTTACAACATCGAAAGCCTGACGGTTTCGGAAACCGAGCATGAGGCGCATCTGTCGCGTATCACGATCGTGACGCGCGGCACACCGATCGTGCTGGAGCAGATCAAGGCGCAGCTGGAACGCATCGTTCCTGTGCACCGGGTGCTCGATCTCACCGTTCGCGCCCGCGAACTCGGGCAGGAACGGCCGATCGAGCGTGAAGTAGCGCTGATCAAGGTCGCCGGTTCGGGTGAAGCCCGCGCCGAGACGCTTCGTCTTGCGGATGCGTTTCAGGCCAAGGTGGTGGACGCGACAGTCGAGCATTTCATCTTCGAAATCACCGGCAAGTCGTCCAAGATCGACCAGTTCGTGGCCATCATCAAACCGCTCGGCCTGATCGAGATCTGCCGCACGGGTATCGCAGCGATGAACCGCGGTTCGCAGGGGATGTGATCCTCCGCCTTTCGAATATCCTTGTAATACCAAGCCCGCGGTTCGCCGCGGGTTTTTTTATGGGCTGCGCTCCGGTGAATTGATATTCAACCATATGGTTGACTTTTAAGTCTGGTGGCCTATATTCAACAACATGGTTGAATTATCTGTTCCACATCTCGACACTGTCTTTCATGCCCTTGGCGATGCGACGCGGCGCACGATGCTGCGCGATCTATCCCGTGGCGAGCGAACGGTGAGCCAGCTGGCCGAGCCGTTCGACATATCGCTGGCTGCGGCATCCAAGCACATCAAGGCGCTGGAAAACGCCGGGCTTATTCGTCGTGAGGTGAGGGGGCGTACCCATGTCTGCCGCCTTGCGCCGGAACGGTTGGCAGAGGCGCATGAATGGCTGGATTTCTACCGGCAGTTCTGGAACAGCCGCCTCGATATTCTTGAGCAGATGCTCAGGGAGGATGATCAGGGAAAATCCCCTGCAGATGGAGGAAATGACAATGGCTGATATTGCAATGCCTGACGCCTATGGCCGGCTCGTCGAGCCGACAACCCTGAAGATAGAACGGCTCCTGCCGGGACCAATCGAGCGGGTCTGGGCCTATCTGACACAGAGCGAACTTCGCCGCCGGTGGCTGGCGTCCGGCGAGATGCGGCTTGCGCCCGACGCACCATTTGAACTCGTCTGGCGCAACGACGAGCTTTCCGACCCGCCGGGCAGCCGCCCGGAAGGTTTTTCCGAAGAGAACAGGATGACCTCACGCATCATCACCGTCGTTGCACCGCACCGCCTCGTCTTCACCTGGGGTGAGAGCGCAGAAGTGTCGATCGAGCTTCAGGCTCTGGGCAAGGATGTGCTTCTGACACTGGTTCACCGCCGGCTTGCGGATCGCACGACCAAGCTCAATGTCAGCGCCGGCTGGCATGCGCATCTCGACATTCTCGCCGCCCGTCTTCAGGAAAAGGAGCCGGGGCCTTTCTGGGATAGCTGGCTGGGGCTTAAAGAGGAATATGAGCGCCGCATACCGTAACTGGGTGCAGCATGTCTGGCAGACTGACGGCGCGGTTCGCTGCGCCGTTATTGAATTAAAATGTTGCAGCCCAAAGCATCAGTTCGCAGGGCTCACATTTCGATTCAATTGCTTGAGTGCCTGATTCCGAAAAACATCTTAATGCTTTGTTAAATCAAAGCATTTCCAGCGCCGTCTTGCGTGTCGGTGGAGGGAAAGCGGCATCCAGCGCGGCCCAGTCCTCATCGGTGATTTCGAGATCGGTGGCACCTCGGTTCTCCTCCACGCGTGCGGCGCTGGCGGATTTTGGAATGGCGATGACGCCTTCTCTTTCCAGAAGAAAGGCCAGTGCCAGTTGCGCAGGCGTAGCCTGATAGGCCTTGGCGATGCGGATGAGTTCGTGGTTGTTGAGGATGCGCCCCTGTTCGATTGGCGAATAGGCCATCAGCGGCACGCTGTGCCACTGACACCAGGGCAGAAGCGAAAATTCCGGTCCGCGCCGGGAGAGATTGTAGAGCACCTGATTGGCGGCGCAATTCTTACCGTCGGGAACAGCGAAAAGCTCCTCCATGTCGTCGGTGTCGAAATTCGAGACGCCCCAGTCGCCGATCTTGCCGGCTTTTTTCAGCTTTTCGAAAGCGGCCACCGTTTCTTCCAGCGGGTGATCACCACGCCAATGCAGCAGATAGAGATCGAGCCGGTCGGTGCCGAGCCTTGCGAGGCTGCGCTCGCAGGCCTCAATAGTGCCTCGGGCGCTGGCGTTCCAGGGATAGACCTTGCTGACCAGAAACACCTCGTCGCGCCGGCCGGCAATCGCCGTGCCCACCACCTCTTCGGATCGGCCGTCTGCATACATTTCGGCCGTGTCGATCAGCGTCATGCCGAGATCGATCGCCTTGCGAATGCTCTCGACTTCCTGCGGAGCCGATGATCTCATCTCGCCCATGTTCCAGGTGCCGAGGCCAAGGGCTGGTATCTCTTTTCCGGATGGCAGGGTGACGGAAGGAATGTCGTCATACATCGGTTCGCTCCAGCGGTTGTTGACGGAGAATAGCCCTTTGTTCCGACTTCTCAAACCCGGCATGGAAAGGATCGATCCATCAAAAAATTTGACTACGCCTATCGGTTGATCGGACTGGTTTGATGGTGGTTCGGCGGATAGGGTCTTTTCACAGGAGAGATCATGACTGTCGAAACCCTCGTTGCGCTGGTGCTGTTTGCCTTCACAACCTCCATTACGCCCGGCCCGAACAATATGATGCTTTTTGCCTCCGGCGTGAATTTCGGTTTCCGCCGCACGATCCCGCATATGCTGGGCATCGGGGCGGGGTTCCTGTCATTGCTGATCGGCGTCGGATTTGGGCTTGGCGCGCTGCTGCACTCCGTGCCCTTGCTCTATACCGTGCTGAAATTCGCGGGCGGACTTTATCTCGTCTGGATAGCGTGGAAGATCGGCACGTCCCGCAGCCTGAACGAGGGTGCTGCCGCATCGGTGCCGATGAGCTTTCTTGCCGCCGCAGCCTTTCAGTGGGTCAATCCCAAGGCTTGGGTAATGGCCGTGACCGCGATGGCGACCTATACGGATGAGGGGCAATATCTCGTCACCGTTTTGATCGTCGGCGTGGTTTTCGCCGCCGTCAATCTTCCCAGCGTTTCGACCTGGGCGGGCTTCGGCTCGGCCCTGCGCGACTGGCTTTCCGTTCCCGTGCGGCTCAAATGGTTCAACATCACCATGGCCGTCCTTCTCGTCGTCAGCCTCTGGCCGATGTTGAAATAGGTGTTCTCCCTTCGTCATCCCTGTGCCTGTCGCATGGATGTGGGGTGGGGGTATAGGTTATTCTACGCAGGGAACTGGCGGTAACATTCCTCGGCGATCTTCTGCACCTCGGCGCGCGTCAGTTCGGCAGAAACCGCATAGCCGAGTTCGTTGTCGATCCAGTAAAAGGTCTCGACGCCATCGGCGCTCGCCATGCGGAAGCTGGTGGTGCGGTTTTCCTCGTTGTGGCCGACCAGCACCGTTACCCGGCGGCCGGTCTTGTCCTGATACATCAGCATCGCCCCTGGCTTGCCGCTGACGGGGATCAGGCGCCCGCCGACGAGATCATATCCGATCTTGGAAAGATCGGGGATGGCGAAGGGATAACCGAGCCTTTTGCCGAGCCATGTTGCAAGGTGCTGCTGCTGTTCGGCTCCAACTTCAACGGGGTGGCGCACCTCGCTTGCATAGATGAGATAGGCCGATTTCGCCTGCGCGGGAATGTCAGTCGTCAACGACGCCAGAACCACGTCCTGCTGCGTGGCGAGCGGCGACGGCACAAGCCTGCCGGCTGCCGCACCCGCCGCGAAGATCAGCAACACAGCTGCCGTTCGCAGAAGAACCGGTTTCAGCCGCCACGCGGGCGCGTGTTTTCTTTCGGCAAGCATCGCGGTGTCGTGCGGATGTTCGGCGGCATAGGCGGCGAATGCGGCTCGCAGGGTTTCAGCCTGTTTTTTCCAGTCTTCCACACGCTCCCGCTCCTGCGGCCTTTCGGTCAGCCAGGCCTCGACAGCCGCGCGGTCGTCGTCCGACAAAAGCCCATCGACATAAGCGTGCAGATCGTCTTCGGTAATGGCATCGGGCCTTTTCATCGTGGTCTCCGCAGGGGAATGATATTGTCCGCCGCCAGGTGCTGGCGCAGGGTTTCGCGGGCGCGGGAAAGTCTGGACATGACGGTACCCACCGGGATCGACAATGTCTCGGCTGCCTCCTGATAGCTATAGCCTTCCACCGTCACCAGCATCAGCACCGCCCGCATCTCTGGCGAAAGCAGCCCGAGCGCGACGTGCAGCCTATCGTTTTCCAGCGTGTCGCCGAGTGTGTCGGCAACGGCCAGGCTCTCATGGCCGTCGAGACTTTCGGACGGGTGACGTCTCGCGGCGCGGTGGCGGTTGCGATAAAGATTCGTCATTATCGCGTAAGCCCATGATTTCAACGCCGTTCCGTGCCATTGCCTCTTGTTGGTCAGCGCCTTTTCCACGCAGTCCTGCAAAAGGTCCTCACCATCGGCGTCGGAGCGGGAAAGGCTGCGGGAATAACGCCGCAGCATGGGTATCAGCGCTAGCATCTCCGCCTCGAAGGAGCCGGCTGCGGGGGAGAGGCTCCCCCGCGTCTTGCCATTCATGCCATCATGGTTTTGCGGCATCCCATACACCGTTCATACCGTCGCCGGTTGCATCGCCTTTTTTCATGTCCTTGGCCCAGTAGTAGAGCGGCATGCCGTCCTTTGCCCACTGCATCTTGCCGTCCTTGCGCGTCACAAGAGAATAGGCGCCTTCGGCCTTGTCGCCAGTGGCCGCGAAGAACGGCGGCCAGTTGGTGGCGCACTTGTCATAACAATTGGATACGCCCTTCTTGTCGTTCTTGAAAGTGTAGAGCGTCATGCCTTTTTCGCCCGCGAGCACATTGCCTTTGGCGGTCTTGACCGTTTCGACCGCGGGTGCCGCATAGGCCGTTCCGGCAAATGCCAGAACGAGGGCGGGAACGATAAAGCGGATTTTCATGGACATATCCTCCTTGGTTCGGGCGGCTTCTGCCGCCAGCACATCAAAAGACACCGCAGGTCACCACTTTATTCCCTCCGCCGGTGCGATTTTTAAACTTATCCGTTGAGCTAACTGTTTCGCCGTGATAGTTAGTCTTATGGATAACTATTCAGCCCCACTTGACGATATCTTCCAATCCCTTGCCGATCCGACACGAAGGGCCGTGCTTTTGCGGTTGGGCAGCGGGGATGCGAGCGTCGGCACGCTTGCCGAACCTTTCGCCATGGCCCTGCCGTCGTTCATGAAACATATCCGCCAGCTGGAAGGAGCGGGGTTGATCGTGACGCGCAAGCAGGGCCGGGTGCGGTTCTGCTCGCTGGAGAAACAACGGTTTTCGATGATTGAGGGCTGGCTTTCGCAACAGCATGCCATCTGGGAAGGCCGGACGGACCGGCTTGAACAGTTCGTCATGGCGCAACAGGACAGAACCTCCGATAAAGGGGAGAATGACAAATGACCGACACTTTCAATCCCGATCTCGACCTGAAGATTTCAAGGATCATCAGGGCGCCGCGCCAGCTGGTCTGGAACGCCTGGGTCGACAAAAACAGCCTCGAACAGTGGTGGGTGCCGCATCCCGGCAAATGCCGTGTCGAGAAAATGGAGCTTTTCCCCGGCGGCGCTTTCGAGACCCGCTACAGCGAAGACGGTAAGGCATTTGGCGATCACATAAGCGGTTGTTTCCTGGCGGTGGATCATGAGGAGCGTCTGGTCTTTACCGATGCACTGACTTCAGGCTTTCGCCCGTCCGCGCGCCCATTCCTCACCGCGGTGATGAGTTTTCGCGATCATCCTGAAGGAATGGAGTATGTGGCCTATGCCATGCACAGAAACCCTGAAGATCGCGACAGGCACGCGGAGATGGGCTTTTTCGACGGCTGGAACACGGTTGCCGAGCAACTGGCGCAGCTTGTCGAAAGACAGGCGATCAATTGAGGCGCATCAACCGAACAGGGCAATATCCGGCTTGGTCAGCATCAGCCAGATGATGCCGAGAACCGCGAAGAAAGCCGGAAAACCGCAGGCAAACCAGATGCGATAGAGGCGGAACCATTGCGGCGGCAGGGGCTCGTCCGCAGCGACACAATCGCGGGCGATGTCGCGCAGTTTGATCTGGATCCACACCACCGGCAGCCAGAAAATGCCGGTGAAGACATAAAGGCAGAGCGAAAGGGCGATCCAGCCTTCGCTCAGCGGCCAGCCGATGATGCGCGCCAGAAAATAACCGGTAACCGGCTGGATGATCGCCGCCGTGGCGGTGAAGATGGTGTCGGCGATGACGACCGTGCCCGATACATGGGCGATCAGCGCCGGGTTTGCCGTCCGCCGCGCCATCACCATGAAAAACGCTATGCCAGCCCCGGTGCCGAACAGCACGGTTGCGCCGATGACATGGGCGAGCCGCAGAAGGTCTTCAGGTGTCATCAGCGTTCATCCAGTGTGGCAAGGGTGACAAGTGTCAGGGCGATGGAGGGCAGGACCTTGACGAGGGGGCCGAGCGGATCGAGCCACAGACCCGGCTCCAGCAGACTGCCACCAGTCAGATAGGCGGCGGTGACCAGGAGCATGGCGACGAGTGCTTTTCTGGCAAGTGGTCTTATCAGTACGGTGACGCCCAAGGCGATATCGATGAGGCAGGTGGCGAGTGTGAGGGCGACGGCTGGCACTTGCGGCATGAAGGGCAGGAAATGCGCGGCCGAGCTGTCGATATCAAGCAGCGGGACGAGGCCGGACAATAGCCAGAACAGCGACAGGCAGAGAATGAGGACGGGTTTGAGCAGATATGATCTGGCAAACCACAGGTCCTGCACGCCGGAAGGGTGAGCTGCCAGCGTGTCCCTCAAGCTCTTGAGCGACGTCGTCGCTTTTGGCGGGCTGTTCTCCGTCACGATACCTTCCGACATCACCGTCATGGCGGTTGAGCGCAACGGCGACCGCCAGCCGAGCTTTCCCGCAATATCCGCCGTGAGGGCGACGGGGCGCATGAAGGCAGCCGGAAGATTTAGCGCGGGAGCAGGGGCGAGGCCGAGCCATTGCCGGTGCGCAGCGACCACGCCTTGCAATGTCAGCGTTTCGTTTGCTGCCAGCTCGATATCGCTACCTGACGGGATTTCGCCATCTATTGCCGCGCTGACTGCCAACGCGACATCTTCGACTGCTACGGTCTGTACAGGCATCTTGCCGTTTACGAGCGGCACAGCGAAGGGGAAGCTTGCAAGCGCGCGCACGAGTGCTGTGCCGCCATGGGCGTTGCGGCCGACAACCAGTGCGGGGCGGAGAATGACAAAGCGCAGACCGCTTGCGGCAAGTGCCATATCGGCTCGGCGTTTGGTGGCGAGGAAGGGCAGTTGGGAAGCGGCTCCGGAAGTGCGAGCCGATATCTGGATCACCAGCTTGCCGCCCGCATTTACCGCTGCCTGGTAGAGCGCGAGCATCGCTTTTTCCTGCGTCGCGGCAAGATCATCCGACAGGCCGTCCTGAAGCGCACCTGCGCAATTGACGATGGCGTCATGGTCGCTAACGAGTGCCGCCCAGTTGGCTGCGCTGGTCATACGCGAGAGATCGGCCGGAACCCAGCTGGCGAAAGGCCATTTATCTTTAGCTCGCGCAATGGTGCGAGCCAGCCCAGTAACGGTGTGACCTTTGCCGTGAAGGCTGCGGATCACTTCGGAACCGATGAAACCCGTTGCGCCCAGAATCAATATCTTCATGCGCGGCATGATACCCGCCATGGTTTAAAAACCAGCCGTGTTTTATTGCCGCATTCTGATGGTGTGATTCATCTTTCGTTCTTTTTCTGTTGCGCACGGTGCTCGAATCCTGCGATGAGGGCGCATGTTATTTTCACCGCAACAGGACGAAGCGCTCAAGGCTGTTTCCCGCTGGCTGAAGGAAGGCCGGACGCCGGTTTTTCGGTTGTTCGGTTATGCCGGAACCGGAAAGACAACGCTTGCCAAACATTTCGCGGAAAATGTCGATGGCGAAGTGCTGTTTGCGGCCTTCACCGGCAAGGCGGCGCAGGTGCTGCGCTCGCGCGGGGCGACCAATGCCCGCACCATCCATTCGCTGATCTACCGCCCGCGCGGCGAAGAGACCGTGGAAGACGAGGAAACCGGCAAGACCTCGGTCGCGCCAATGTTTTCCATCAACCGCCAGAGCCCGCTCGCCAAGGCGGCACTCATCATCATCGATGAATGTTCGATGGTGGATGAGCAGCTCGGCAAGGATCTGATGAGCTTCGGCACGCCGATTCTCGTGCTCGGCGATCCCGGGCAGTTGCCGCCGGTTTCAGGCGGTGGCTTCTTCACGGAGCAGGAGCCTGATTACCTGCTCTCCGAAATTCATCGGCAGGCCAAGGACAATCCCATCATCCATCTTGCCATGGATGTGCGGGAAGGCCGCGAGATCATGCGTGGCGATTACGGTGCCGCTCAGGTGATTTCCAAGTCCGAGGTGACACAGTCGCTCGTGCTCGATGCCGATCAGGTGCTCGTCGGCACAAATCGCACGCGCCGCCGTTATAACCAGCGGCTTCGCGAGCTGAAGGGATTTACGGCCGATTATCCGCAATCCGGCGACAAGCTGGTTTGCTTGAGGAACGATCCGGCCAAGGGCCTGCTGAACGGCTCGCTCTGGCAGGTCATGAGTTCTTCGCGCGAGACGGTGAAACCCGGCATCAACCTGATGATCCGGCCTGAAGACGACGATATGGATCGCGGCGCGGCCAAGATCAAATTGCTGAAGGCGGCTTTCGAGGATGTGGAAACGGAAATTCCGTGGACCACCCGCAAGCGTTATGACGAGTTCGATTTCGGCTATGCGCTGACCGTGCACAAGGCGCAGGGTTCGCAGTGGAACAATGTGGTTCTCTTTGACGAGAGCTATGCCTTCCGCGATTCGCGCGAGCGGTGGCTTTACACCGCCATCACCCGCGCCGCAGAAACACTCACAATCGTTCGCTGAGATAGAGCATTTCCGGTGAATAGCGGGACACCTTCAATGCTCCAATTCTTTTGTCTGCGCATTGTCCGGACGGAAAACCGCTGTGCAGTTTTCGTGGAAATGCTTTGTCAGGCGCGGATGACACCGAGCAGAACCGCTTTGGCAACCGCCTGAAAGCGGTTGCTGGCACTGAACTTGCCGATGATCTTCGCCTCCAGTTCGTTGAGGTCGTTACCTGAAAGGCCGAGAGCGCGCGCGAGCCTTACCGGGGCGTACCCCTCCGCCATCAGTTCCAGGCATTTTCGCTCGTTGTCTGTCAGCGCGATATCCTTGCCCGGTCCCCGCTCAGCCGCGTCGAGGCCATCAGCATCGTTATCGGTGGCGAGCAGTTCCTCGATCTGCTGGGCCTGGCGCTGAAGCGTGGAGCGTTCCGCGGTCAGTTCTCTTTTTCGCTGCCGCAGCGCGGAGTGGAATATCTCGTCCGCTTCTTCCTGCGAGAGAGAGCGGGCAAGTTTTTCCATGATGTCTGTAATGGCTGCGACGGAAATGCCAACTTCGCGACAGACATTTATCACCGCCATGCGTTGCACGTTGCGGTGGGAATAAACCCGCATCTGGCCGATGCGTTTTGAGGTCAGCAGCGCCTTTTCTTCGTAAAAATGCAGGGTCCGGTGCGTTACGCCGAAAATGTTGGCCATGTCGGCGATGGGAACCGGTTCGGCGGGCAGGGAGGAGGGCAGGCTTATATCCGGTAAAAAGCTGCTGATCCTTAGATTGGGTTTGTCCTCGTCGCCGTGTTCAAACGGCATCCTGCCATTCTGCATCGTTTCCCCCTTCGCGCGTTTTGACAGTGTGCCTGCTTTTTATGGCATTCGTTACTTGTTCCCCACCGCAGATCTGTCTTCTGATCAAGACATTTTGCCGATGCTGCATGAGAACCGTAACCTGTATTGCCTGCTTTCGTTCCCGTATCCTTAAAAAATTTTATCGGCCTCCTTGCGGTCGGCGTCAACCTGCGTGAAACAGGATGTCAATTCCGAACCGGAGCCTCGATGTCATGCCCGCAAAACTTTCCGTCAATCTGAACGCAATTGCCATGCTGCGCAACCGTCGCGATCTCCCATGGCCGGATGTCGCGCATTTCGGGCATATTGCACTTGCTGCGGGTGCTAGCGGGCTGACTGTACACCCTCGGCCGGACCAGCGCCATATCCGCTTTTCGGACCTGCCGGTGCTGCGTGCGCTCATCGATGACAGTTTCCCAAGCGCGGAATTCAACATCGAAGGTTATCCGACCGAGGATTTTCTCGTTCTGTGCGAACAGACACAGCCTGAGCAGGTGACGCTGGTGCCCGACGATCCGTCGCAGGCGACATCAGACCATGGCTGGGATTTCCGCAAGCACGCGGTTTTCCTGAGAGAAGCCGTTGGGCGCCTCAAGGCCGGCGGTATGCGGGTTTCGCTTTTTGCCGATGGTGACGGCGAGCGCGAAGCGGTGGAGCTGGCGGCTGAGACGGGTGCTGCCCGCATCGAGCTCTATACCGGTCCCTATGGCGGCTGTTTTGACGATCCGCAAAAGGGTGACGCGCTTCTGGAAAAACTCGGACAGACGGCGGATTACGCCGCAGCGCTCGGGCTTGCCGTCAATGCCGGGCACGACCTGACTGTAGCAAACCTGCCCAAGCTTATGAAACGCATACCTTATCTTGCAGAGGTCTCCATCGGTCACGGGTTGACGGCGGATGCGCTGGAATATGGCATGGCTGAAACAGTCCGGCGTTTTTGTCGCGCCTGCGGTCAGGCTATTTCATAACCAAAGTCAATTTTTTTGCCTATAATCTGCTTGCGCATGCTCCGTGCGCGAGCTTTTAAAGGCAGAGACACATGCAAGAACATCACGTTGTCGTCGTGGGTGGAGGCTTCGGCGGCTTACAAATGGTACACGGGCTGGAGGGGGCCCCTGTCCGCATCACATTGATTGACCGCCGCAACCATCATCTATTTCAGCCATTGCTTTATCAGGTTGCGACGACGGCTCTTGCGACATCCGAAATCGCCTGGCCGATCCGCCATCTTTACCGCGACCGCAAGGAAGTGACGACGCTGCTTGCGGAAGTGAACGGCGTAGACCGTGACGCGCGCACCGTGCATCTGAGTTCCGGTCAGGTCATCGGCTTCGATACGCTGGTGCTGGCCACCGGCGCCCGTCATGCCTATTTCGGCCGTGACGAATGGGAGCGTGCCGCTCCCGGCCTCAAGACGCTCGAGGATGCAACGACGATCCGCCGCCGCCTGCTTCTGGCTTTCGAGCGCGCGGAACTTGCCACCAGCGAAGAGGAACGGCAGGCGCAGCTGACCTTCGTCATCATCGGGGCAGGCCCGACGGGTGTGGAAATGGCGGGCATGATCGCCGAGCTTGCCCACAAGGCGCTGCCGCCGGAATTCCGCAATGTGGATACCAGAAAGAGCCGCGTGCTGCTTGTCGAGGCAGGTCCGCGCGTTCTGCCGGTTTTTACGGACGATCTTTCGGCCTATGCCAAGCAGGCGCTTGAAAAGCTCGGCGTCGAGGTTCTGCTCGGCACACCGGTGACGGCCTGCACCGATGAGGGTGTGACGGTGGGTGAGACCTTTTATCCGTGCCGCACGGTGGTCTGGGCCGCCGGCGTGCAGGCGTCTCCCGCTGCAAAGTGGCTGAATGCTGCTGCCGACAGGGCGGGACGCGCTATCGTCGGGCCGCATCTCAATCTGGAAGACGACCCCAATATCTTCGTCATCGGCGATACGGCCGCCGTCAATCAGGAAAACGGCAAACCGGTGCCGGGCATTGCACCTGCAGCCAAGCAGCAGGGCGCCCATGTGGCAAAGGTCATCAAGGCGCGGCTATCCGGAGAGCCGGAGCCCGCGCCGTTCCGCTACAGCCATCAGGGTAATCTGGCGACCATCGGCAAACGCGCGGCGGTGATCGATTTCGGCAGGTTCAAGCTCAAGGGCGTGCTTGCTTGGTGGATCTGGGGGCTTGCCCACATCTACTTCCTGATCGGAACGCGCTCGCGGCTGGCCGTGGCGTGGAGCTGGCTGTGGATTTACCTCAGCGGCCAGCACAGCGCGCGGCTTATCACCCAGAAAGAGACGTTGAAGGACGAGGCCTGAGGGCAGGGCGGGTAAAGGAAAGCGCGGGAAGCATTGGCTTCCCGCGCTCGCATTTACGGTCAGTGCGCCAAACCATTCCTCCGTCACGCCGTATTAAGTCCGGGGTGACGGAGTGCGGATGTGGCGAGCTTGTGCCAATCCAAGGCTCAAGCGTCGAGCGATGCCATGTCGATGACGAAGCGGTAGCGAACGTCGCTCTTCAGCACGCGCTCATAGGCTTCGTTGACATCCTGGATGTTGATCGTTTCGATCTCCGAGACGATGTCATGCTCACCGCAGAAATCCAGCATTTCCTGGGTTTCCTTGATCGAGCCGATCATCGAGCCGGAGAGGCTCTTCGCACCGATGATGAGCGAGAAGGCGTGGACCGGGATCGCATGTTCCGGTGCGCCGACCACGACCATGCTGCCCTTGGGCTTCAGGAGGCCGAGATAGGCGTTCCAGTCGATTGCGACACCTGCCGTGCAGATGATCAGGTCGAAGGTGCCGGCCAGCTTTTCGAAGGTCGAGGCGTCGCTGGTGGCGTAATATTCCTTCGCGCCGAGCTTCAGTCCGTCTTCCTTCTTCGACAGGGTCTGGGAAAGAACTGTGACGTCCGCGCCCATGGCAGCGCCGAGCTTGACGCCCATGTGGCCAAGACCACCCATGCCGACGATTGCGACCTTCTGACCGGGACCGGCGTTCCAGCGGCGCAGCGGCGAGTAGAGCGTGATGCCTGCGCATAGAAGCGGCGCGGAAGCGTCGAGCGGCAGGTTGTCCGGGATCGACAGGACATAACCTTCCTTGACGACGATCGAGTCGGAATAACCGCCATGGGTGGCTGTCTTCGTATTCGGATCGACATCGTTATAGGTCTGGACGAGGCCGGGCATGTAGTGTTCGTTGTCGAGGTCGCGGGTGGCGCAACCGACGCAGGAATCGACGAAGCAGCCAACGCCGACATGATCGCCGACCTTGAATTTCGTGACCTTGGAGCCAACGGCTTTCACGACACCGGCAATCTCATGGCCGGGAACGATCGGGAAGACGGCATTCTTCCATTCGTTGCGGACGGTGTGGATGTCCGAGTGGCAGATGCCGGCATATTTGATATCGATGACAACGTCGTCATCGTTAGGCTCGCGGCGTTCGAAGGTGAACGGGGTAAGCGGCTTCGACGCATCGGTCGCAGCATAACCTCTTGCAATGGCCATCTGAATATCCTTTCGGGAGTTGGGGACGGCGGAATATGCAATGGATGGGTGCCGGGGCGTTAGAGCGATCCTCCGAGCTTCTTGCACGATCCTGCAAAAAATTGCGGTGGGCTATTTGCGGAAACTGGCCCGGCTTTCTAGATAATGCAAACAGACACGCTGCTTCCTTCCCTAAAGGGTTTCCCAGATGACCATGCCGTTCAATCTCTATCAGGAGATCGCCTCCATCGCCGCACGGCATGCCACCCGCGATGGCGAGGTCCAGACGGCAATCGAAACCCTCGGCATCAGCCGGCGGTCCACACCCAGCGCGCCGTGCCACGGCAGCTATCGTCCCTGTTTGGCAATGGTGATCCAGGGGTCGAAAAGCGTGCAGCTGGGAACGGACACCATCAATTACGGGGCCGGCGACTATCTTCTGACCTCGCTCGACCTGCCGGTTGCCTGGCGTGTGGTGGAAGCGAGCGAGGAAGTACCGCATTTTTGCATCGGGCTTGCGATCGACAGCGAAAAGCTGCTCGACCTTATGAGCCGCATGCCGATCGAGCGCCCTCAGGAGCCGGTAAGCGGCCAGCGCGGCATCGTGGTGAACGCCGCCACACCGGAGCTGCTTGATGCGGCCATCAGGCTGATGCGCCTGCTTGACCGCCCGGCGGATATTGCGGCCATGGCGCCGCTGATCGAGCAGGAAATCCTCTATCGAATCCTGACGGGACCAGCGGGTGGGCAGCTGATGAACATCGTCGCTGCCGGAAGCCATGGCAATCGGATCGCCCGCGCCATCTCCTGGCTGCGCGAGAATTTCGCGCGCCAGCTGCGTATCGAGGAACTTGCGGAGCATATCGGCATGAGCGTGTCGTCTTTCCATCACCATTTCAAGACGATCACGGCCATGACCCCCATTCAGTACCAGAAGCAGTTGCGGCTGCATGAGGCGCGCCGGCTGATGCTGCTGGAGCGCCTGGATGCAGGCACGGCCGGCCATCGCGTCGGTTACCAGAGCCCTTCGCAGTTCAGCCGGGAATACAGCCGCTTTTACGGGATGTCGCCCTCACGCGACATCGACGCCTCGCGTGAGATAAGCGCGGCCGGATAAAGCGGCATTATGGTGCGGCGCATCCTGCTGCCGCATCGCGTCAATTCGTACATCACTGTGAAGAAAGCGCTTGACGGGCAAGCTGCCTCCGCTTAAATGGCGCTCGAACCGTACCGTACGGTACATTAATCGAGCCTCTGGAGTGGAAATAAGTGGCCTCCGACCCGATCACAGCGCAGGAATTTTCGCCGCGCCAGAACGCCGTTCTGGATCAGGCATTGCGTCTTCTGGTCGAGGGTGGCGAGAAAGCGCTGACGACCTCCGGTCTTGCGCGTGCGGCCAACTGTTCCAAGGAAAGCCTCTACAAATGGTTTGGCGACCGGGACGGCCTGCTGGCTGCGATGATCACCTTCCAGCAGAGCAAGGTTCGCACTTTCGAGAAGGCGGGCGATCGCGTGTCTGCGCCGCAGCTTGCCGATCATCTCGAGGTTTTCGCACATGATCTGCTTGATGTGCTGGCGGGCGATGTGTCGCTGGCGCTCAACCGTCTGGCGATAGGGCAGGCGAGCCGTGATGGTTCCAAGCTTGGCGATCTTCTTCTGGAACGTGGCCGTCGCCAGATCGACCGCCGCGCCCGCGGGTTGATCGAGGCGGGTCGCCGTTCGGGTTACCTGCGTTTCGATGACGCCGAAGAGGCGTATCGCAGTTTTTACGGCCTCATCGTTTCGGATCTGCATGTGCGCATGCTGCTGGGCGAGGCGCCTGACAAGGATTTTTCCGCCCGGGCAAAGAAGGCGGTGGTCGCCTTTCTAACACTCTACGGCACGGAAAAGGTACATTCGGAACTGGGCGGCAAGGTCGCCTGAGGTTCCGGTTCACACAGAGACAAGCATTAGGGAAGGACCATAAAATGCGCGTTTATTATGATCGTGATGCGGATCTCAATCTCATCAAGTCCAAGAATGTCGTCATCGTCGGCTACGGTTCCCAAGGCCGCGCCCATGCGCTGAACCTCAAGGATTCCGGCGCCAAGAACGTCGTCATTGCTCTGAAGGCCGGTTCGCCGACCGTCAAGAAGGCGGAAGCCGACGGCTTCAAGGTCATGACCGTTGCCGAAGCCGCCAAGTGGGGCGACCTTTTGATGATGGCGACGCCTGACGAATTGCAGGCCGACATCTACAAGGCCGACATTGCCGGCAACATCCGTGACGGTGCGGCGATTGCTTTCGCACACGGCCTCAACGTTCACTTCGGCCTCATCGAGCCGAAGGCTTCGCTCGACGTCGTCATGATCGCACCGAAGGGCCCCGGCCACACGGTTCGCGGCGAATACCAGAAGGGCGGCGGCGTGCCCTGCCTCGTTGCCGTTCACCAGAACGCTTCCGGCAACGCACTTGAACTCGCTCTCTCCTACGCCTGCGGCGTTGGCGGTGGCCGTTCTGGCATCATCGAAACCAACTTCAAGGAAGAGTGCGAAACCGACCTCTTCGGCGAACAGGTCGTTCTGTGCGGCGGTCTCGTAGAACTCATCCGCGCCGGTTTCGAAACCCTGGTCGAAGCCGGTTACGCACCGGAAATGGCCTATTTCGAATGCCTGCACGAAGTGAAGCTGATCGTTGACCTGATCTATGAAGGCGGCATCGCCAACATGAACTACTCGATCTCCAACACGGCCGAGTGGGGCGAATACGTGACCGGTCCTCGCATCATCACCGCTGACACCAAGGCTGAAATGAAGCGCGTTCTTCACGACATCCAGACCGGCAAGTTCACGACCGAGTGGATGCAGGAATGGAAGGCCGGCGGCGCACGCTTCAAGGGCATCCGTCGCAACAACGACGCCCACCAGATCGAAGAAGTCGGCGCAAAGCTGCGCGGCATGATGCCCTGGATCGGCAAGAACAAGCTGGTTGACAAGGCCGTCAACTAAACTTCATTGCTTGACAGAATATTGGAAGGCCGGGGCGGGAGCTCCGGCCTTTCTGCATTGGGCCTGGCTAGGATCACACGATGGCGTCGGCTTCCTCGATAATGACCGATACGGGAAAGTGATCGGAGAAACCACCGAGATTGACGTTTTTGACTGCATCGCCTTTCGACAGGCCGAAGCGGATCGGCCCCTCATTCTTGCTGTGGCTGACCATGGAGGCAATGGCTTCAATTTTCGCGGTTTCCTCGCGCACCGCGAAGCCGCTGCTCCCGTTCAGAAGCGATCTTGAGACGAGGATCTGGTCGAAGATATTGGCGTCGCCGTTGAAATAGAGCGTGCCATAGATCGTTCTTGCCGAACCGACTGAATCCACTACCTGCTGGCGCAGGTAGTTCCAGGTGAGATTGTAGAACATAGCCGATTGCGAGCTTTCGACATCGTCGCGCTCGCGGGTGGAATTGGCGTGATAGCGCAGCGATGCATCGGAAGGGTCGTCGTTGAAATCGCCGAAGGCGACGACGGCGATGTCGTTTCCTTTTTCTTCCCTGATCCGCTGGTGCCAGTAGCCAAGCGTCTCACCGGCGGTCATGCGAAAACCGGCGCTTTCCACCGCGCCGCCGGAGCGCGACGGCCAGTGATTGGAAAGGGCGATAAGCTGGCGTCCGCCCTTGGTGATGAAGGTGCATTGGGTAATGTCGCGGGTACCGGTGCGGCGCATCACGAAATGGCTGAAAATCTCGGTTTCGTTGATCAGTAGCTTCTTGCTGTCATAGATGAAGGCCGTATCGATGCCGCGCTGGTCCTTGCTGGAATCTGCATGCACCACACGGTAGGCGCGCTCAGGCATGAGGTCGTTCAGATGTTCCGCAAGCGTCTCCAGAACGAAACGGTTCTCGACTTCGCACACGCCGAGAAGATCCGGCCCGGCGCCGCCGATCTGCCTTATGATCAAACCGAGTTGCCTGAGCTTGGTCTTGAACAGATCTTCGGTCCAGCCTTTCAGATCGTTCTTCAGCCGCTCGGCAATCCAAGGTTCGCGCGCCGGATACCCTTCCGGCGCAAACAGGTTTTCGACATTCCAGAACGCCAGGACATATTGGGTCATGATACCTCACACCTCCGGTTGGTTTTACAAAACCTAGTGGAAGTTTTTGCCACAACAACTTGAAATTGTCATGACGGGTTTAGCACGCGACCCAATTTGCCGTTCGATCTTATTTGCCCGGCGGGATGACGCCCTTCGTCAGCAGGAAGCAACCGTAAAAACGGGTCTCGCCTGTTGTGATGACGCAATATGCTTTTTTGGCCTGTTCATAGAAGGCGAAGCGTTCGATACCATACATGGGGGCGGATTTTCCCTCCGCCGCGTCTATTTCCTTCTGCACTTCGACCTGTACGGGTTCCAGCTGGTCCGGCGCGCCCATCACTTCCATGCGTCCGACCGAAGGCTGCAGCGGCGTGTCGAGTGGCAGCACCGAGAGGATCGCCTGCATGGCGCGGGCGGCGGAAATGTTGTCCATGCGCAGCACCTTGCCGACCGTTGTCTGGCGAGCCACCGAATCGGAAGGGAAGTTGGTGTCGGAAATCACCAGCGTATCGCCGTGACCCATGGCGCGTAGGGCGTGAAGAACATCGGCATTCAGCGCCGGGTCGATATTTTTCAGCATGTCGTCAAACTCCCATGATGCTTTCGCCGTGTCGCGGCGCGTGGCCGCAATCCAGCCGGAAAACCTTGCCGCGTCAATCGCAAACGGAAGATTGTGAAGCTTTGCGCAAGGGTGTATTTGGCTTTGTCCGCCAAAGGCGGGCCCAAATGCGGGTAACATGCAGGGAGGCAGAAATAATTCGAAAAACTGATAAGTCAGTATTGCTGACGTATCGACATTTCTGTAAAGATGCACGCATAAAAACGACACAAGAGGAAACGTACCCATGCTTGATTGGGAACAAATTTTCGCCACGCGCTCTTCGCGCATGAAAGCGTCTGAAATCCGCGAGCTGCTGAAGCTGCTCGAGCAGCCCGATATCATTTCCTTTGCCGGTGGCATCCCGGACCCGGCTCTTTTCCCCGCAGAGGAGTTTCAGCAGGCTTATGCGGAAATTTTTTCGGGTTCGCAGGTTAACTCGGCGCTGCAATATTCGGTGAGCGAAGGTTACAAGCCGCTGCGCGAATGGCTGGCGGGCGAAATGGCCGAGATCGGCATTGAATGCACTGCCGACAACGTCTTCATCGTTTCCGGTTCGCAGCAGGGTCTCGACTACCTCGGCAAGCTGTTCCTGTCGCCGAAGGATACCGCGCTGGTAACCTGGCCGACCTATCTCGGCGCACTTTCCGCCTTCAATGCCTATGAGCCGAATTACGACCAGCTCAATCCCGGCGGTAACCGCACGCCCGAAGCTTACCGCGAAACCGCGGCAAAGCTCGGCGGCGCGGTGAAGTTCGCTTATCTCTCTGCCGATTTCTCCAATCCGACCGGGGAAACCGTTGATCTTGCCGGTCGCGAAAAGGTTCTGGCGCTGGCCGACGAGCTGGATATCGCCGTCATCGAAGACGCCGCCTATCAGTCACTGCGTTATGATGGTGAAGCGGTTCCGCCGATCATGGCGCTGGATATTGCCCGCTCGGGCGGCATCGAGAACACCCGCACCATCTATTGCGGCAGCTTCTCCAAGACGCTCGCACCCGGCCTTCGCGTCGGTTACATCGTTGCGTCTGCGCCTGTTATCCGCAAGCTGGTGCTGATGAAGCAGGCCGCAGACCTGCATTCCTCGACGATCAACCAGATCGCCATCGAACGTGTCGCTTCGCGCGGCTTCGACAAACAGGTCGCCAAGATCAAGGCTGCCTACAGCGCCCGCCGCGATGCGATGCTGGCTGCGCTCGACAAATACATGCCGAAGGGCACGCGCTGGACCAAGCCGGAAGGCGGCATGTTCATCTGGGTCACCCTGCCGGAAGGCATGGATGGTGCCGCACTGCTGGCAAAATCCATCGCAACGGAGAAGGTCGCCTTCGTTCCGGGTCGCGCCTTCTTTGCGGATGGCTCGGGCACGAACACGCTGCGCATCAGCTTCTCCTGCGCCAATGAGGCGATGATCGAGGAAGGCATGAAGCGGCTTGGCCGGTTGATCGCGACGGCGCAGGCGGAGACGACCGAAGTGGTTCCGGCGATTTGAGGGTTGCGAGGTTTTCGGCAGCGACGGGGAGGCGGCTTACCCCCCTCTGTCCTGCCGGACATCTCCCCCACAGGTGGGGAGATCGACCCGTGGTGAGGTTTCGCCCATCTCAACGTTTGAAAATTAAGTGACGAAAGAGCGTCTTGCCGATCTCCCTCCTTGTGGGGGAGATGCCCGGCAGGGCAGAGGGGGGTAGGCCCCGGTCTCCACCTTGGCCACCGAGATCACCCCCCCCTAAAATCCTGCCTGTCACATACATGTTATGCAATCATGTTTTAGCGGTCCCACGAAACAACAGGGACTGGACCTATGAAAACGCTGCTTTCCGCTTTTACCGCCATCGTATCGCTCGGCTTCATCGCCACCGCTGCCAATGCTGCCGACCTGGTGCTTTATACCAGCCAGCCGAACGAGGACGCGCAGGCGACCGTTGATGGTTTCAAGGCCGCCAATCCCGGTATCGAAGTCGAATGGGTGCGTGACGGAACGCCGAAGATCATGGCCAAGCTGATGGCTGAGATCAGCGCCGGCAATCCGGTTGCCGACGTGCTCTTGATCGCCGACACCGTCACACTCGAGCGCATGAAGCAGGCTGGCCAGCTTATGGCCCACAAGTCCCCGGAAGCGAAGAACATCGACGCCTCGCTCTACGATGCGGACGGCTATTATTATTCCACCAAGCTCATCACCACCGGCATCATGTATAACACTGCCGTTGCGATGAAGCCGACGAGCTGGAAGGATCTTGCCAAGGCGGAAGCCAAGGGTCTCGTGACCATGCCGAGCCCGCTGACCTCTGGTGCGGCGCTGATCCACGCGCAGACGCTGGCCGCTGCCAACGGCCTCGGCTGGGACTATTACAAGCAGCTGAAGGCCAATGAAGCCATTTCCGGCGGCGGTAACGGCGCGGTGCTGAAGTCGGTTGCATCAGGTGAGAAGGCTTACGGCGTTGTCGTCGACTACATGCCGATCCGCGAAAAGGCGAAGGGCGCCCCGGTGGAGTTCGTCTTCCCGGAAGAGGGCGTTTCGGCCGTGACCGAACCGGTCGCGATCCTCAAGGGTACCAAGCATGAGGAAGCCGCTAAGAAGTTCGTCGACTACGTGCTTTCGGAAAAAGGCCAGCAGGGCTTCGTCAAGCTCGGTTACATCCCCGCGCGCGCTGACGCTGGCATGCCGGAAGGTTTCCCCGCCCGCGACAAGCTCAAGGTCCTGCCGCTGAACGCCGCGGACGCGCTGAAGAATTCCGAGCAGGATCTGAAGACCTTCTCCGATATTTTCGGCTCCAAGGGCTGATATAGCGGCATGTCCCGATCAAGTGCCTATGGAAACAGCCAGCCGCGCTGGCTGTTTCCTTTTGTGGTGAGCGTCGTTTTTGCGCTGAGCGCCCTGCCGCTCGGGCGGCTCGCCTATGCCGGCATTGTTTCGTCACTCAATGGTGACATATGGCGATTGCTGGCTGATCCCGCCCTTTGGGATGCGGCGCTGAACACGCTCTCGACCTCGTTTTTCGGCATGCTGATTTCACTCATGATCGGCGGGGGCTTCGCGCTGGCGCTGACGCTCTGCGACATACGCGGCAAGTCGATCTTAAGCTTCCTCTTCATGCTGCCTATGATGATCCCGCCGCAGGTGACGGCGCTGTCGTGGATCGGCATGACCGGCCCGTCGAGCACGCTTTTAAAGGCCATCGGCCTTGCGCCGCCCATGGGCTCGCCGCAGCCGCTCTATTCCATTGCCGGTATCGCGCTTTTGCTCGGCGTGCAGCATGCGCCGCTTGTCTATCTGTCGCTGCGCGCTGGTTTGCTGGCCTTGCCGCAGGATGGCATCGAGGCGGCCAAGCTTTCCGGTGCTTTGCCTCGCCGCGTGCTGTTCGATATCATCCTGCCGCTTTCGACGCCGGGATTGATCGCCGGGGCGGCGATCTCGTTCGTATCGAATGTCGGTAATTTCGGTATTCCGGCGATCCTCGGTATTCCGGCCTCGATCTTCACCCTGCCGACGCTGATCTACGGCCGCTTCGCCAGTTTTGGTGCGAGCACCTTCGGCGATATCGCCATTCTCTCGACCATGATCGCCATCATCTCCGTGGCCGGTCTTGCGCTGCAAGAGCGGGCAATGAAGGGCAGGGACTATCGCATCATCGGTCTTTCCGGCAAGGCCGCGACTTTCAAGCTGTCGCGCTGGCGTGTAGTGGCTGAGCTTGTCCTTTGGCTCGTGCTGTTCTTCATGCTGGTTGCACCACTTGCTGCGCTGGTGGCAAGCTCGCTTGCCCCCGCCTATGGCGTGCCGCTCAGTCTCAAGACCGCTACGATGCACGCCTATGACGAGCTGCTCTACCGGCAGAGCGTAACCCGCACAGCATTCCGCAACTCGCTGTTTCTGGCGACGGTCACATCCCTTTGCCTGCTTGCGGTGACGGTGTTGACCGCCTATTTCCTGGTGCGCGGCAAAAGCCGCTTCATGTTCCTGCTGTCGGCGCTGGTGGATATTCCCTATGCGCTGCCGGGTGTGGTGATTTCCGTATCCTTCGTCCTGTTGTTCGCGGCCCCCATTCCGCTGCTCGGCATCACGCTTTACGGCACGATCTGGATCATTCTGCTCGCCTATTTTTCCTCCTTTTTCGCCGTCAGCCTCAAACCGATGGTCAGCGCCTTCCTGCAATTCGATCCGTCGCTGGAAGAGGCGGCAAGGCTTTCGGGCGCCGGTTTCTGGCGGCGGTTGAAGGACATCATCCTGCCGCTGGTCGGGCCTGCGGCTGGCGCTTCCGTCATCCTCGTTTTCCTGATCGCCTGTAATGAGCTGACGGTTTCGGCGCTCCTTTGGTCCGCCGGCACGCAGACGCTCGGTGTGCTCATCTATAACCTCGATGACAGCGGCAGCTTCGATCTTGCCTCCGCACTTTCGGTGCTTGTCGTCATCATGGTGATTTTCCTCATGCTGCTGCTCGAAATTCTGGGGCGCTATCTGCCGAAAGGAGTGGTCCCTTGGCGAAACTGATCCTCAATCGTCTGACGAAAAGCTTTGGGGCCGGGTCGAAACCCGCCGTTGACGACGTCTCGCTCACGGTGCGTGAGGGAGGTTTCCTCGCGTTGCTCGGGCCTTCCGGCTGCGGCAAGACGACGGTGCTGCGCATGATCGCCGGTTTCGAGCAACCGACTGATGGCTCCATCCTGCTCGGCGAGCGGGTGCTGGCCGATGCCGGCAGCATGGTGCCGCCGGAGCGGCGCAACATGGCGATGGTGTTCCAGTCCTATGCGCTCTGGCCGCACATGTCGGTTGCTGACAATGCCGGCTATCCCCTGAAAGTTCGCGGCATTTCCGGAGAGAAATATCGCGAGAAGGTGGCCCAAGCGCTGGCAGCCGTACGCCTTGATGGCTTTGCGGACCGCCGTCCCGCCGAGCTTTCCGGTGGCCAGCGGCAGCGCGTCGCTTTGGCCCGCTGCCTCGTCACCGAACCCGATGTAGTGCTGCTCGACGAGCCACTCGCCAATCTCGACCGGCATTTGCGGCAGGAGATGGAGGAGACCTTTCGCGAGTTCCACATCCGATCCGGCGCGACGATGATCTATGTTACCCACGATCAGGCGGAAGCCATGGCGCTGGCAACCGATGTCGCCGTGATGTCTCAGGGCAAGCTGCTTCAGGTCGCGCCGCCCGCCGAGCTTTATGCACGACCCGAGGGGCGTCTTGTCGGCTCGCTGGTGGGGCAGGGCGCCATTCTCTCCGTGCCGATGCCGGAAGGTTCTTCGCGGGATATTGACTGGGACGCGCTCCGCACAGCGATGGATAACGGTGGGCAATTACCACGGGCGGATATTCTCGTGCGGCCGCAGGACGTGGTGCGGGATGCGGATGGAATCACCTGCACCGTGACCTCGGTTCTCTACGAGGGCGAGCGTTATGCCTTGCGTCTCGACCTGCCGGACGGGCAGGCGCTTCGGGCTTATTCTCGAGAATCGGTTGCGGTCGGTGACCGGTTGCCGGTTGCAATTCGTGCGGCGTGGCGTCTTTAGCATTTGCTTGCACCCTCATCCCTGTGACGGGCACAGGAATGAGGGTGGGGAATATCCCCGCACATAAAATCCGACATCGTGAATAGGGAAATCTGATCGACGCGACTGGCCACTGGCGAGACCGAACGGGAGCGGCTAAGCTCCCATTCCAGCAACAGGAATGAAACATGTCGCTTCGGCTCGCCACCTTCAATATCGAAAATCTTCTCACCCGTTTCGACTTTACCGGTTTTCGCAACCAGACGCGGCGCGACAGGGCGATCCAGCTTTTCGATATCAGGGACGAGGCGACCTATCAGGCGCTGGAAAGTGCGCGGGCAGTCTCTTCCACAGACGATACGCGGCAACTTTCGGCGCTGGCCATTGCGGATGCGGATGCCGACATTCTCTGCCTGCAGGAAGTCGACAACATGGCGGCCCTGCAGGCTTTCGAATATGGCTATCTCTACCGCATGGTCGGCAACGGCTATCTGCAGAAATATCTGGTGGAGGGCAATGACAGCCGCGGCATCGATGTCGCCGTCGTCATGCGCGAGCAGACCCGAGACGGCGACAAGATCGAGGTCATCGACATCAAGAGCCACGCCGCGCTAACCTACCGCAATCTCGATCTCTTCAATCCCGCACTTGCCGCGACCAACCAGATAGACGACAAGATTTTCAAACGCGATTGTCTGGAAATCGATCTGAGGATCGGCGGCAAACCGCTGACGCTTTACGTCACGCATTTCAAATCCATGACCAATGTCCGTGACGCCATAGATGCCCGGCTCGCCACCATGCCGATTCGCGAGGCGGAAGCCATGGCGGTTCGCCGCATCATCGAAAACCGCTGGGGCGCAAACAATACCCGCAACAAGAATTTTGCCATCTGCGGCGACATGAATGATTATCAGGAACGCATTTCGATTTCCGGCGACCGGCGCAGCGGCTACAGCTTTACGCCGGTGGAAGAGGAGCGGAGCGCGCTCGATATCTTCACGGCGGATGATTTTGTGACCAATCCGATGTCGCGCCGTGACGTCATGGATCGCTGGACGCTCTATCATTCGCGCGGGCCACAGGAACAGCATCTCTGCCAGCTCGATTATATCTGGCTTTCCCCACATCTTGCGCAGATCAATGCGACAAGGGTTCCTGAAATCATCCGCGCTGGCCAGCCTTACAGGACGGTCTTTCCGCCGGGGCAGGAGGTGGATCGTTATCCGCGCACCGGCTGGGACCGCCCCAAGGCTTCCGACCATTGCCCTGTCGTTATGACGCTCGATCTGATCTGACCTGCTGCTCCGGGCCGCCTAGCCGTTGGCTACCTTGGGGAAATAGGTCGCCCACACCCGGTTGCGGCCCGCACGCTTGGCCTCATAAAGCCGGTCGTCGGCAATTGCGATCAGCTCGTCCCAGCTGTTGATCGCCCGTGCCTCCTGCCAGACCACGCCGAAACTTGCCCTCAGCGACAGCCCGCTTTGTTCATCAATGACCTGGGCTTCAATCAGCCGGCGCAGGCGGTCGGCGGTGGCGGTCGCCGTCGCGTGGCTGACATCCTGCAACACGACCACGAATTCCTCGCCGCCATAGCGCGCCAGAATATCGTTTTTACGGAGAGCGCCTCTTAAAAGAGTCGCTGTCTTCTGTAGCGCGAGGTCGCCCATGGCATGGCCATAACGGTCGTTGATGGATTTGAAGTGGTCGATGTCGACAATCATCACGCCAAGCGCCTGCAACTGCTCCTCGCCGCTCAATATGGCACGAACGGTCTTTTCCAGCGCACGGCGATTGGACACACCGGTCAAGGCATCTGTTTCTGAAAGCGTGCGTAATTGTTCGGCCAGCGCAGACTGCTGCTTTTCCATTTCTTCCTTCTGGCGAAGCTGCTCGCGCAGGAAATCCAGTTCCTTGAACATTTTCTTCACTTCCGGAGCAGCCTTGTCCTGATACAGGGCTCCTGAAAGATCACCAGCAGCGATTGCGGCGATCTGCGTCTGGACGGATTGCATGGGGCGGAACAGTGCCGTTCTGTAAACCGATGCAAGCCGCAGCAATACCAGAACCGCGATGAGAGCGAGGAGGAGAGACGTTCCACCATAGATCAACGCCTGTTCCTTGTTCCTTTCTATCCTTGCCCGTGTTTCGGCGAGAATAAGGTCGCGCAATGTGCTCGAGGAACGCATGCCCTTGATGTAGTTTTCGGAGAATTCGCGAACGCTTGGCTGCGCGGACGGCACCACCATCGCAATCGTATTCTGCGCATAGGGAAGTGCCTGGCCGAAATAGAAGATTTCAATATCGCGAAACGCTGCATCGACGCGTGGTGTGGACAGGTAAGCGGCGGTGTAGTTCGTCAGCGACGATTTCAGCAGTGTGAGGCTCTGTATTTCCGTGTCGAATTTGGCGCGGAGGCTCAGCTTGTCCTGCCTGTTCGCCCGCAGGCTCATGACCACGTAGGAACCGAGGCGACCGATTCGGTCCCGCATCACTCCGGCAGTGCCGGTCATGGCGATGTCGATCGCTACATTGGGCGTTACCTTGATGATCGCGCGGGCGGTCTTGCCGCGCAGCATGTTGACGCTGTCCGCCGCCTTGAACATCGCAAAAATTGCGTTGGACATTGCCGTGTAGCTACGCGCGGATTCCGGAAGTGCAGCAACCTGATCGACCGCTTCTCGGGATTGCGCCAGTTTTCGGCGTGTATCGACCAGCGATTTTGCCAATTCTGGCTGCGCCCTGATTTCCGCGGCAAAAGAGTTTTCGAGTTCCACCAGCTTGTCGTCCGTCGCCTTGCGCGCTGCGGCAAGCTCCTGGACCAGTTTTGCATCGGGGGAAGACGCGCCCATCAAATTATTGGCGGGACCACGCTCGGCCGATACCAGCCATGCGGACTGGAGGGCCGTTTCGAAGCGGCTGAGTTGCTGCGCATTGGTCCGGTAGCGTAAGTAACTGGAAACGCTCGGCAGGGCGGCAAGGGTTGCCAACAAGATGGAACTTACCGCTATGACGATCGTACCGGTTAGTTGGATTTTCTGTATGCTTGCGCGCATGCGATGCGTTATTCCCGGTGGGATGGTTATGAATTATCGCCATTTTAGCTACATCGCGTAAATACTTCGCTTATTTTGCAGGCCTTTTGCCGCGACCTGGTGATTGAAACCCACAGGTACGGTGTGGAAAAGAGGTCTCCCAACGGCGCGCAATCAATTTTTGCTTTACACGAAGTGAGAATCTGATAGTTGGCAAGTCACTGGATTGCCCTTGTAGCTCAGTTGGTAGAGCACCTGATTTGTAATCAGGGGGTCACGAGTTCGAACCTTGTCGGGGGCACCAGTATTTTCATTGGCTTGGCCATTTCCCCGCTATTATTCCTGCATTCGCACAACGCCTATTGCTTGATGTGATATAGCTTGTGCACGATTGCCCAGTTGCCATCGCGCTCCAGCAAGGACAGGTATTCGCTAAAATCCATGCCGTCGAAACGGGTCGTCAGCTTCACGGACGCGCTGTCGCCTTCCTTGTCGATGCCGAGGATTTCGAAGACGGGGTCGTGATCGGGCAGGCCGCGTTCGCTTTTCCGTATCTGCTCGGCGAAGTCCTCCAGTGAGAGCCATTCCGTTTCACCCTGAAACGTCCCGACGATGCTGGCGCGCGGATCGAAAACATCACGCATCAGGCCTTCATCCGCATAGGCCATGGCGTGCACATAATCCGTCACTGTCTGGGTAATGGTTTGCGGCATCGGATCGTCCCTCCCTTCAGATCCAAAAGCCAAGCTTACACCCGTTGGAGCCGTTCCACCATAAGCACCGTAAAACCTGCGGGTTGCACGGTTTTCCGCATGGGTAGACAGCTTGGCCGGGCGTGTTTTGTCATGACTTTCCACAATTTTGTCCCGCCCGTGATTATAGTCGCCATGGGTCCGACAAATTTGAGGATCAAGGGCTTTTGCGCCGGCGCGGGGGTGCCGCGCGGGCGGAATTCGCTTATGATCTGTGCGCGAGCCGCACGGGGGTGGCGTATGGCATGCGGTAACAGTTTGCGTTTGAAGGTGTTTTAGTGATCGATCCCTATGTGTTGCTTGGCGTGGAGCGTGATGCCGACGAGGCGGCGATCAAGTCCGCTTACCGGAAGGTGGCGAAAGCCGCCCATCCCGACAGCGGGGGCGATACCGACCAATTCGCACGCCTGCAAACCGCTTACGAGCTTTTGAAGGATCCGGTGCGCCGCAAGGTGTTCGACGATACCGGTTACGATCCGCAGCTTGCCGATGCCAAGGACCTCAAAGGCCTGCTGATGCTGGAAACTCTGGTCAACGAATTCATTCTGGACGAGCGTGAGCCAGGCAGCTTCGACCCAGTGGCCGCCATGCGCCGCAAGCTGACCGACGATATCCTGAAAAGCCGCTTTCACATTCTGGAACTGGAGCGTCACCGCACGCGGGTGCGCAAACATATGGACCGGCTGGGCAGAAAGCCGGAGACCGATGTTTTGAGTTCCATGTTGCGTGCGCGCAGCCAGTCCATCGCCGAAGCCATCCGCAATGCGGAAGCGCAGATAGAGGCGATCGAGCAGGCCTATACGATGCTGGAAGGCTATTCCTACGAGCTGGAAAGCATATCGCTCTCCGAACCGCTGCTGAAAGGTGAGGCGGCGGAATAGCCGTTTCTCCCTGGAGTTCTCAGGGACCGTTGACGAGCGCCAGAATGAGCTGATGCACGCGGCCACCGGGCGAAAGCTCGTCCCGGTCGAAATCGCGTCCGCGCTGGCGTTGCTCGTTGGATAGCTCACCAAGCCGCTGTTGCAGGACAGCGCGCACTTTCTGGCATTTCGGATCGTTTTCCGCTCTCAGACCGGTGCTGAATGCCTCGATCTTCTGCACCATGTCGAGAATGTGCTCGCCATGAACGCGCTCATGGGTTTCCACACCGGAAATGAAGGTTTTCCAGCTGGCGGCCACCGCGGGCGGCAATCTGGCCGGTGCTTTCGGCCAGGTATAGATGATTGTGAGATTGGGCTTGGCGGTGGCCAGTACGCAGGCACCGTCCGGTTGCGGACGATAATCGCGCCGCCATGTCAGCTTGAAGGTGGTGTGGGCGATGGCCTGAACACCGGCGGTCGGGCCGCGCTCGCCTATGGACTGGTAAAGCGCTCCGCCCGTATCACCGCTGATCGCATAGGTTTTTATCTGCTCGGCTGGTTTCCAGCCGGCTGACTGTGCTGATAGCGGAAGGGTGCTCAGCAATATCGTCATAGCGCTGATGGTGAGGGAAGAGAGAGTTTTGGCGGGCACGCATCGATCCTTGGTGTCTTGCGCGCCGAAGATAGGCGAGAGCCGGGCTGCTAGGCAAGCGTCGTGAGAGAGGGATTGTCGGATACTGCGCCGAAATTCCACACACGAAAAACCCCCGCGACGTATCGCGGGGGTCAAGCTTGCGACTGCAGGGGAATCAGTCGTCCAGCTTGTCGTAGTCGAGCTTCGGTGCGTTCTGCAGCGCTTCCTTGGTGGTATCGACATAGGCCTTCCAGGTGCCGTTGTCGTTGTGGACTGCAACCGAGGCAGGGTCGAGCACCACATAGCTCTTGTCGATGCCGAGGAAACCGCCGACGCTGGCAACAAGGCCGATCACCGATTTGCCATCGCCGATGACGACATCCTCGATTTCGCCGATGTTTTCGTTCTGGGCGTTATAGATATCCAGACCGTCGAGCTGGGAGGCGGTGAGGTCGGTTTTCTGGACATTGACGAACTTCAGCGGGCCGTTAGCCTTGGTGCCCATGGTGATGCCGGGACCGGACAAAGTCGCATCGGCGCCAACAGCAGGCGCAGTCGCAGCCGTCTGGGCAAAAGCCACGGAAGAGGAGAGGGCTGCTGCGGCAGCGAGAGCGATGACGTTGATTTTCATGATGTTTCTTCCCTTTGTATGCTGAACGTTTCGTTCGGGGAAGAAACGGTGAAGGCCGGATTTGGTTCCGCGTGGGAGCGCAGGAAATTTTGGTTTATGCTGGTAGCGGGAGCACTGGCACGCCAAATCGGGAGGACGTTATGGCAAAAAACACTGACAGCAAGGAAGCGGAGGAGAATGCACCGTCGGTTCTCATCGATCGAAAGATTGCGGAGCTTGGCGACTGGCGTGGCGAGACGCTTGCTCGCATCCGGACGCTGATCAGGAAGGCCGATCCGGATGTGACGGAGGAGGTTAAATGGCGCGGCGTGCCCGTCTGGGAACATGCCGGTATCATCTGCACGGGCGAAACCTACAAGACAGCCGTGAAGATGACGTTTGCGAAGGGCGCATCGCTTGAAGACCCGGCCGGCCTGTTCAATTCGAGCCTTGAGGGCAATACGCGGCGCGCCATCGACTTTCACGAGCGAGATGAGATCGACGAGGAGGCACTGGTGGCGCTGATCCGCGCGGCGGTGGCGTTAAATGTGGCGGGGAAGGCTGGAAAGAAACGCACGGGGAATAAGGCTGGGTAATCGAGTAGGCAGTCAATCTTTCGCAACGTCCGTTGCCTTGTCCCATTCCCCATCGATGAACTTCAGCGCGTCGATAATTGACACTTTCCACACCGACCAGACATGATCACCGTCGGTCACTCGTAATTCGGATTTGCGATTGTCGGCCTGAAGCGTTTCGTGCAGGGCGATCGCGCCGCGCCAGAGGAAGAAGCCGTCGTCGTCGCCAACTGTCAGATAGGTGGCGGGCAATTCTTGGCTTTCGGCGACGTGCTGTGCAACAAGGGTGAAGACGTTCTTCTCATTGAAAAGTCTGGCATCGAAGGGCGTGCCGAAGGCGCCGGAGAAGTGATCGCCGGTGGAGGGCAGCACGATGCCGCTGGTGACGGTAGTGCGGTCGACGCGGTGGAAGAAGGCGCTGTCCTGAATGAGCTTGAGTTCCGCGGGCGTTTTGTCGAGATCGGAGGCGGGCACGTTCTGCCAGATCGCGCCGGACAGGCTGGCGACTGCGCCATAGAGGTCTTCGTGGCCATAAGCCAGATGCAATGCGCCGAAACCGCCCATGGACAGCCCGGCGATGGCGCGCCCTTCGCGATCTTTTCGCACCGGCAGCGTTTTTTCCACTTGATGGCGCAGATCGCCAGTCAGGGCCGTCTCGTAATCGCCGGGACCACCGACAGCGGCCGAATCCACATACCAACTGTTTTTAACGCCTGGCATGACGACAACCAGCGGGCGGATGGCGCCAGCCGCAATCAGCGTGTCCAGCGTCTTTTCGATATTGCCGAGGTCTCGCCAGCTGTTCTGGTCACCATCATGGCCGTGCAGGAGATAAAGCACCGGCCAGCCGTTTTCCGGCGGCGTGCCATCCGGTCGGTAGATGTTGACGGGCAGCGGTGCGTTCAGGGTGGCGCTGTGGAAGGTGGCGTCCTCAATCTGCCCGGCAAGGACTGGGCTTGAGAAAAAGACGAGGCATAAGGCCGCCAGATTTTTTCGATGCATGCGGTGTCTATCCAGATTGCGCCGTTGCGCGTCAGCGACCGGGACGGCCGGTCTTCCCCTTCGTCCGGCTTTTGCGCTTCTGTTCGCCGGCATCCTCATAGGAACCCGCTCCGATCTTGCCGCGCACGAGGGGGCGGGGATCGTCCTTGGTTCGCTCAGGCTGGCCTTCCATGAGCGGTGAGAAACGTTTGCCGGTTTCCGTCTCGGGTTTGCCGGGAACTTCGCCACGCACCGGCTTCTCGGTGCGGCCAACGGTCATCTCGTCCAGCGTGTTCCTGCGGAACAGCGGCTTGCCCGTGTCCGAGCCGGGACCCATTTCGTCCAGCGAAGGTTTGGCGAAGAGAGATTTTCCACTTTCGTTTGCGGAAGCGGCACCGTCCTCTGTCACGCCCGATATGTCTCCTGCAAGAGGGGAGATCGACCCGTTGCGGGCGCTCGTTTCTTTTTTCTTGCTTCTGCCGCCACCCTCAAGCGATTTCGCCTCTTCCTTCGCCATCGGGTCGTCCATGACGGCGAGTTCGGTGGCCTTGAGGCGCTTGATTTCGTCACGCAGGCGGGCGGCTTTTTCAAAGTCCAGATCGGCTGCGGCATCGCGCATGGATTTTTCCAGCGCGTTGAGATGGGACTGCAGATTGTTGCCAACCAGATGGCCGCCATCGGCGAAGCCTTTGCCGGAAACGCCTGAAATATCGGCCCTTACGTGATCACGCTCATAAACTGAATCAAGAATATCGGAGATCTTCGCCTTGACCGATTCTGGCGTGATGCCGTGTTCGGCGTTATAGGCCATCTGCTTTTCGCGGCGGCGGGAGGTTTCCTCCATCGCCCGCTTCATCGAGCCAGTGATATTGTCGGCATAGAGGATTACCTTGCCGTCGACGTTACGGGCGGCGCGGCCGATGGTCTGGATAAGCGAAGTTTCCGAACGCAGGAAGCCTTCCTTGTCGGCATCGAGGATCGCGACGAAACCGCATTCGGGAATATCGAGGCCTTCGCGCAGAAGGTTGATACCGACAAGCACGTCGAAGGCACCAAGGCGCAGGTCGCGGATGATCTCGATGCGTTCCAGCGTGTCGATATCCGAGTGCATGTAACGCACGCGAACGCCCTGTTCGTGCAAATATTCGGTCAGGTCTTCAGCCATGCGCTTGGTCAGCACGGTGCAGAGCGTGCGGTAACCCTTAGCGGCGGTCTCGCGAATTTCGCCGAGAACATCGTCCACCTGGCTGCGGGCGGAGCGCACCTCGACCGGCGGATCGATGAGTCCTGTCGGGCGGATGACCTGTTCGGCGAAGACGCCGCCGGCCTGTTCCATTTCCCACGAGCCAGGGGTGGCCGAAACTGCGACCGTCAGCGGCCGCATCGCATCCCATTCCTCAAAGCGCAACGGGCGGTTATCCATGCAGGAGGGAAGGCGGAAGCCATATTCGGCCAGCGTCGCCTTGCGCCTGAAGTCGCCGCGATACATGCCACCGATCTGGCTAACCGAGACGTGGCTTTCGTCGATAAAAAGCAGCGCATTATCAGGGATATATTCGAACAGCGTCGGCGGCGGTTCACCGGGATTGCGGCCCGTGAGATAACGCGAATAGTTTTCGATACCGGCGCAGGAGCCGGTCGCCTCCAGCATTTCGATGTCGTAACGCGTGCGCTGTTCCAGCCGCTGGGCTTCCAGCAGACGTCCCGCCTTTTCCAGCTCGGCGAGGCGGACCCTCAGCTCTTCCTTGATCGACTTGATCGCGCCGTTCAGCGTCGGGCGCGGGGTGACATAGTGCGAATTGGCGTAGATCTTGACGGATTGCAGATCGCCGGTTTTCTGGCCGGTCAGCGGGTCGAATTCGGTAATGGAATCGATTTCGTCGCCGAACATCGAGATGCGCCAGGCGGCATCCTCAAGGTGGGCAGGGAAGATTTCGATGGTATCGCCGCGCACGCGGAAGGAGCCGCGCTGGAAATCCATATCGCGGCGCTTGTATTGCTGGGCCACAAGGTCGGCCAGAAGCTGGCGCTGGTCCAGCCGGTCGCCCACCTGCATCTGGAAGGTCATGGCTGTATAGGTTTCCACCGAGCCGATACCATAGATGCAGGAAACCGAAGCGACGATGATGCAGTCGTCGCGTTCCAGCAGCGAGCGGGTCGCGGAGTGACGCATCCGGTCGATCTGTTCGTTGATCGAGGATTCCTTCTCGATGAAGGTGTCGGAGCGCGGCACATAGGCTTCCGGCTGATAATAATCGTAATATGAGACGAAGTACTCTACCGCATTGTCGGGGAAGAAGTTCTTGAACTCGGAATAGAGCTGTGCGGCCAGCGTCTTGTTGGGCGCAAGGATGACGGCCGGGCGCTGGGTTGCCTCGATCACCTTGGCCATGGTGAAGGTTTTGCCGGAGCCGGTGACACCGAGCAGGACCTGGCTGCGCTCGCCGGAATTGATGCCTTCCACGAGATCGGCAATCGCCGTTGGCTGGTCGCCTGCCGGTTGATACTCCGAGTCCATGCGGATTGTAACGCCGCCTTCGGATTTAGGCGGACGGGCCGGCCGGTGCGGCGTCCACATCTTGCCGTCCTTGAACAGCGGATTGCCGCTCTCGATAAGCGCCGATAGCGCCTCGACGGTGGCGGTGACGGCACCCGGTGCGAGATTGGCCGCCTCCTCTAGGGAAACGTCCATGCCAGCCACTGGATTGAGACCGGCGGCGGCGCGGGTTTTCGGATCGCTCGACGCACCGATGGAAACGCCGCGCGCTGTCTTGGAAGCCGTGGTGTTTTTAGCCGTTTTGTTGGCCGCTTTTTCCGCTTCCTTGCGCGCTTCGATCTCGATCTTCTTGCGGTGCTTGCCAGCTTTCGAGGCGACTTCGCGCTGGGTTTCCACCGAGCCGGCTTCGGCTTCCGCCTCGAGCTGCTTTACCCAATCGGCAACGCTGCCGCTGAGCGGCGCGCCTTCGAACGACGATTGCGGAGCTTCCTCGAAGCCGGAATTCGAGGGTTTGGAATTTTTGGGTGATCTGGCCATGCGCGAAATATGGAGGGAGTCACGCGCAAAGGGAAGGGGAGGCCAAGAAAAAATGAGTACAAAAAGGAAACGAAGCGCGGGGAACAAAATTTGGCCGGATACGTTGCATAGCGGCCGAATACGCTTTGATAGAAACCGGTTCCGTTTCATACGGCGGTAAGTTAAAGCAAAGACAAAAATGACGGTTGCGTTTTCAAACTGCCTTTCGTGACATCCCTCCCTTCTTCATTCAGGAACAATCATGCCGTTCTCGATCAGCCCTGCCCACATCTGGCCTGTCCTGATGCTCATCGTCTCCAATGTTTTCATGACTTTCGCCTGGTATGGGCATCTCAAGCACAAGGGCAGCGCACTCTTCCTTGCGATTGTCGCAAGCTGGGGCATCGCTTTCTTCGAATACATGCTCGCAGTCCCCGCGAACCGCATGGGATCGGAGGTCTATTCGACCGCGCAGCTCAAGACCATTCAGGAAGTTATCACGCTTGCGGTCTTTGCGCTGTTCTCGGTCTTCTGGCTGAAGGAAAGTATCACGATCAACCACGTGATCGGTTTTGCGCTCATCGCTTTCGGCGCTTCCTTCATCTTCCGCTCCTGATTGCCATAGTGCCTTTCTATTGCCGTGGCGGACAGGTTTCGCCACGGCACGAGGAACGGTATTACGATCCCGTTCCACCATTGGCATAGTCCAACCGTGCCGTACAAATGCGGACGTGGTTCTCGTCCGCCCACTGCACCAGCAATTGCATCGGCACCAGAAACGAACGGCCGAGATTGGTCAGTTCGTATTCCACGCGCGGCGGCACCTGCGCATAGAGCGTGCGGCGAATGAAACCGTCTTCCTCCAGCCGTTTCAGCGTGCGTGACAACATCTGCTTGGAAATATCGTCGATCTTGCGGTTCAGTTCGTTGAAACGCAGCACCCCGCCCTGAAGCGCTTCCAGAACCAGCAGGCTCCATTGATCGCCGATGCGATCCAGCACGTCGCGGATGGGGCAGGGCTGGTCGAAGGCGAAGATTTCCTTGGTTTGCGTATCCGGCATTTTCCCTGCTCTTTCCATTTTCGTGCCCTTTCAGGTCATCGCCGTGTGACCTGATCAGCGTCGGCTGACTTCTTGCAGCCGGGGCTGCGATACCATAGCTTCCCCTAGCGGTCTATTATCTAGACCTACAACGATGCCTATGAAGGAAAAAGCCATGGCTAAAATCGCGCTCATCGGAGCCTCCGGCAATGCCGGATCCCGTATTCTGAAGGAACTTTCCGACCGGGGGCACCAGGTGACGGCGATCGCCCGCAACCCTGAAAAGATCGCCAGCCTGCCGAACGTAGTGGCAAAAAAGGGCGATGTCTTCGATCAGGCAGGGCTTTCGGAACTGCTTAAGGGTCACGATGCCGTGATCAGCGCCGTGCACTTCACTGCGAGCGATCCGGTGACGCTGATCGAGGCCGTCCGTGCCTCGGGCGTTTCCCGTTATCTCGTCGTGGGTGGCGCCGGCAGCCTTGAAATTGCGCCGGGCCAGCGCGTGGTTGACCTGCCGGACTTCCCGGCCGCCTACAAGGCAGAGGCGACCAAGGGAGCGGAGTTTCTAGACCGTCTGAAAGGGGAAAAGCAGCTCGACTGGACCTTCCTGTCGCCATCGGCCGAATTTGTGCCGGGGGAAAGAACGGGCAAATTCCGTATCGGCAAGGACAGCCTTTTGAGCAACGAAGCTGGCAGCCGCATTTCCTTTGAAGACTACGCCATCGCGCTTGTCGACGAAATCGAAAAGCCGCAGCATTCCCGCCAGCGTTTCACCGTCGGTTACTGAGAGGTCTCATCCATGAATTTCATGACACGTCGTCTTGCCATCGCTGCTCTTGCCCTCGCGCCCGCGCTGATGGCCGCGCCCGTTCTGGCGGAAACCGCCAAGCGCGATCTGGTTCAGGAAGAAGCCAACCGCAAGCTGGTGATCGATTTTTACGACACCGTCTTCAACAAGCACGAGGTGGCGAAGGGCGCTGCCGTTATCGTCGACAGCTACAAACAGCACAATCCGATGGTGCCTGATGGCAAGAAGCCATTCGTCGACTATTTCACCGGCTTCTTCAAGGAAAACCCGCAGGCGAAATCCCGGATCGTGCGCAGCGCCACGGATGGAGATCTGGTTTATCTGCACATCCATTCCACGGATAAAGAGGGTGCTCGCGGAGCCGCCATCGTCGATATTTTCAGGGTCACCGACGGCAAGATCACCGAACATTGGGACGTGATCCAGCCGGTTCCGGAAAAGGCTGCAAACAATAATACGATGTTCTAGAGCATTTCCAGTAGAAGTGCGTAGCGGTTTTACGTCCGGAAAATTCGTAGAAACAAACAGTTAGAGCACGTCAAACAATTCTGTTTCAACAGGACGTGCTCTAAGGCCAAGCTTCTGCCAACCGCGCGGAATTCAGAAGGACACGGCCGGGGGATATCTCCCGGCCGTGTTTTTTGTCAGGCAGCGCGTTGCTTTTCGCGGGACTGCACGATCAGATCCAGAACAAGCATCACCAGCAGGCTTGCGCCAACCAGCGGGAACAGGATGCCACCGATGGCGAGCAGCGCCAGCAGGCCGCGCAAGACGCGTTTATCCTGCGGCAATGGTGGCACGCCGAGCGAACCTCTGGGGCGTCGTTTCCACCACATGATGCCGGCGGAAACGGCAAGCAGGACGATGCCGACACAGGCTGCCAGCAACACGATCTGGTTGGCGACGCCGAATTGCTGGCCCATATGCACGTTGATCCCCCATTCCAGCGCCTTTCCAAGCGGACCGTAGTCGGCATAGCTCATGTCGATCAGCGGTTTGCCGCTATATTGATCGAGATGGACGACGCGCTGCTTTGAAAGGTCATCGGGATAGACGGAGCCGCTATAGACGCCTGTCGGTTTGGTCGGCAGCACGACGGTATAACCAGGGGCAAGACCGAGCCCGTCGAAACGCGCGATGGCCGCATCTATGCCGATTGGTTGCCCGGTTGCGGATGCGGTGGATTCCGGGACTTTCGCCTGCTCCAGCGACCAGCTGGTCTTGGCCATGTGATCGAGATGTTCGCCGGACATTGGAACATCGGTGCGCACGCCTGCCGGATATCCGAAATTGCTGCCATTTGCCCATTCGTTGACCTTGGCGCCCCACACGCCCGACCAGGGCATTCCGGTGACTGCGAGAAATACGATGAAAAAGCCAACGAAAATGCCGGTGACGGCATGGGTATCGCGCCAGAAGACGCGTTTTTTCGGCGTGCCGCGCACGGTCAAAACACCGCCGCTCTGCTTCCTAGGCCACCACAGATAGATGCCGGTGGCGACGAGCAGGATGGACCAGCCGGCGGCGATCTCGATCAGATAGCGGGTATAGGCGCCGAAATATTTCAGGCTGTGGATGTAGCGGATCGTCCACATGATGGTGCCGCGATCTGGCAGTGAACCGGCAACCTGCCCGGTATAGGTGTTGACGTAGACGGCGCGTTTCCCTTCGGCCGTACTGACGGTAATTTCCGTCGAGGCACCCGGATCGCCTGGCGTGGTGTATTTCACAGCAGTGCCGGGAACTGCCGCAACGGCTGCGGCGAGAATATCGGAGGGGAGTGCTTTCGGCACGTTCTGCGCCACTTCGATGCGCTTCAGGTCCGAATGAATGAGATTGTCGAATTCGTCCCGGAACAGATAGAGCGCACCGGTGACGGCCAGCGATATCAGAAAGGGCAGTACAAAAAGGCCAGCGTAGAAGTGCCAGCGCCATACGGCGCGGTACAGGTTGACGGACGAGGATTGCGCAGGCGCGCGCTCGCCCTCGAAAGAGGTCGTAAGGGACATGGATGTCTCCGCAGAAAAGTTGATTTTCCAGCAGGGCCGGATCGCTCTTCACATTTGCAGAGAGGGAGGCGGTGCGCGTGGGCGCGATTCCAGATTGGGTGGTGGCGGCGGCAATGCCGTGTCGCGGTCGAGAAAGTCGACTTCGACGACCCGGACGATGCCGTCCGCACGCTCCACGGGAGTAACCGGAAGAGCGGCGATGGTAACGGAGGCCAGACGGCAGAGCGTGCCGCAGCAATTGTCGGCGAGCTTGCCCGCAGGGTTGGAGGCCGGGTTCGGTTTGCCCGAACCGCCTTCGGGCATGTGGCTGGAACAGATGATCTCACCGGTCGCCAGCGCGGCTGAGGCCATATTGCCGCTGGTCAGGCCATTCACGAGCCCTTGCAGGAGAAAAAGCAGGACCGCCAGCGTGGCGATGGCGCCAGCCGAACTTCTGTCCTGCATTATCCTGCGAATGAATCCCATTGCAGCGAAATGCCATATTTATCGGGCCGTGTCACCGCGACACGATGGCGAAAGACGAGGCCTGTTTTCAATTATCACCCGACCTCGGGATGGCAATGTTCAGGCCAGCAGGTCGTAGGTCCGGAATATCCAGACTACCTGATAAATCAGGGCGAAAATGACGAGAAACCTGTGAAAGCGTCGGTTGCCTATGAAAGCCGCCAGTGTGAACAGAATAACGTAAATAGCTGTGCGGATGAGATATTCAGCGCCCAGCGAGGAAAGGTAGTCCTGTCCCTTCAGCAATGTATCGCCGATATCCGTGACGAAAAGTGCGGCGAGAAACGCGAAGAACCAGCTTTTACGGGAAAAGAAATAGTCCTCGTATCCCTTGTATTCCTTCATGTCTGAGGGGAACAGCAACACGCACAGGAAATAGAACAGCGAGCAGAACAGGATGAGGAACAGGAACGCGCCGAAGCCGAGGACGTGGCTGGTGGCGGAAAGCCGGTGTTCCCACCACCAGAAATGCACGAGCATCAGAAACAGGAACGCCACCCAGCCGATATGCAAGGGATAGATGCGCTCCTTCTTGGGATGCTGCACGAAACCGGCAAGGCCGGTCAGCAAGCGGGCGAGGCTAAGGCCAACCACCATGCCCATGACGGCGCGGATATGCGCATAGGCTTCCGCGGCGTTGACGGCGGCCTCCATCGCATCCTACTCCGCCGGAGGGATGGGCGTCGGCTGCCCGTTTTCGTCCATCGCCACCATGATAAAGGTTCCGGCGGTGACTTTTTCCAGCTTGTCGTAACGGGAGCGCTGCGCCCAGGCCTCAACCGTCAGCGTGATGGAGGTGCGGCCGAGCCGGGCGATATCGGTGTAGATGGACAGGGTGTCGCCGATCTTCACCGGCAACTCGAAAGCCATTTCCTTGACCGCCGCAGTGACTACGCGACAGCGAGACCGCTCCGCGGCGCGGATGCCGCTGGCCAAGTCCATCTGGGACATGACCCAGCCGCCGAAAATATCACCGGCCGGATTGGCGTCGGCCGGCATTGCGAGCGTCCGCAGCGTCAGCTCGCCGGTCGGTTTGATGGGCAGGTCGGTCATGTCGAGATTTGCTCCTTGCGAATGTCAAAGGCGCAGCATGCGTTGCGCTTTGTGATTTCGCAAGGAAGGGTAAGCGTCAGGACGACGCTTTGCCCAGAAATTGCTGCGTTGCATAAAGGGCGATGGCTGCCGCATTCGATACGTTGAGCGATTTGATCTCGCCCGGCATATCGAGACGGGCGAGCGCCGAAACGGTTTCGCGGGTCTTCTGGCGCAGCCCCTTGCCTTCGGCTCCCAGCACCAGGGCGATCTTTGCGCCGGTGAAGGTTTGCTCGATGGGGGCGGGGCCTTCCGAATCCAGACCGACCGAGAAGAAGCCAAGCTTGTGCAGCTCGCCCAATGTATCGGCGAGGTTGGTGATCTGGATATAGGGAATGAGTTCCAGTGCGCCGGACGCAGACTTCGCAAGCACGCCTGACTCCGTCGGGCTATGGCGAATGGTGGTGATGACGGCGCCGGCGTTGAAGGCGACCGCCGAGCGCATGATGGCGCCGACATTGTGCGGGTCGGTAACCTGATCGAGCACGAGGATCAGCGGGCTTTTCTTCAGCGCATCGAGTTTCTTGACCGGAAGCGGCCTTGTTTCCAGCATCACGCCTTGATGGATCGCCTCGGGGCCGAGCACCTTGTCGATATCCTGCGGTGAGACAATCTCTACCGGGAAGGGCTGCGCATCCGCTTCGCCGATATCCAGACGCGCAAAGGCATTCAGGGTAACCGACAGCTTGATGAGTTGCCGTTCGGGATTGGAAAGCGCCGCACGCACGGTATGCAGGCCGTAAAGGTGGACCTGATCCGGCGCAAGCTGCGGGGGCTTCCAGTCTTCCGCGCCACGATTCCGGCGCTTCGGCTGCTGCGGGGTCGGAATTTCGCCCCTCTCGCGTTTTGCATCGCGCACGGCACGGCGCAGGGTGGCGTAGTGCGTGTCGCGGGTGGATTTGTCGTTTGGATCGTCTTTGCTCATGGCGCCTTATATCTCCGGGACGCGACGCACACCAGCCCCCGCGATAATCCACAGGCCTGCAAAGAGGTTTGAATTTTTTCCCGAAAATTCGTGAAACGGCGTGTTGACAGAAGCGAACGAGGCCGTCATATACGCGCCACAGACGACGCAACGGCGCTTCGCCGGAGAGAAATCTGAAGAGCTTGGTTGCTCGATCCTAGCAGATAGCTGGAGGGATGCCCGAGTGGTTAAAGGGGACGGACTGTAAATCCGTTGGCTACGCCTACGTTGGTTCAAATCCAACTCCCTCCACCATTCTGCGCAGGATCAAAATCACCACCGCGGGTATAGCTCAATGGTAGAGCAGCAGCCTTCCAAGCTGAATACGCGGGTTCGATTCCCGCTACCCGCTCCAAAACTTCTCAAAAAGATCGATAATTTTGCCTCGCGCCGATGTGCAGCCTCCAATCAGCGTTGGCTGTTTTCAGCTCGCCTCCAAGGCCGACTGAATCCGCATTTTCTCTGCGTCGAGCTCGCTTAACCTCACCATATGCGCCGTAATTTTCTCAAAGATCGAGGTGCGATCCGCTGTCGACAGGCGTTCAGTGTGGCGCAGGGCAGTAATGACCTCGATCAGATCAAGTCGCTCTTGCTCAAGTTTTTCAAGATTCCACATCATCGCGTTTCCTCGCTGGCACGCGCTTCAAACGGCCAACCCGGATAAAGGTTCAGGTCAATAGAATTTAAAGTAAATTTTATCTTATTGACTGGGACGCGGTGCGCTGCGGCACGGCTGAATCAATCCGGAGAACGACATTGCGTCCGTATGCCGGCGGTTGCCATATAGCTGTTGTCGGTCGGATGGTATGATGCGTAACGCGCTGCACACCATTTTACGTGGTTTATTTCCGACTCTGATAGGGCGTAACCGTTGGATGAGGCCTGTTCACCCTTGCCCGCGGCAAAGGCGGATGCGGGATAGCCGCGACCGTCGGAATTCTGCGCCTGCTCCTGCTGTTCGTAGGCCGGCTGTATGAGGCTCAGTGCACTGGCGGGCACGGTAAAAGCGGTAGATATTGCGACGCCAAGAGCGAGCGCGGAGATAGTCTTCGGCATCCTCAACATCGATAAATCCTCGTTATTCGTTCGAGATGCTAACGAAAATTAAGGAATTTCGTTCCGACGCAGGGTTGACGTCACACGAATACGTGATTCGTTGTGCGGTGCTTGCCGTCGTTCGCGTGGCAAGGCGGCGATGCCCCCGGCGGCGGGCTGATTGTGGATATCCATGGTCACTGTGTGATGCCGTCCTCACCGCGAAAACGCCACGCCCGATGAGCACATTTTGCTCCCCGCCAATTCGACTTTGAGTGCTTGTTGCACTGCTCGTTGACAAGCGGAAAGTCCGGTCGGATAGTCTGCCGGCAATCATGCACACGGGAGTCTTCGATGATCAACAGGGTTGTAATTCTCTCATCCTTAGCGCTGCTCGCATCGGCGGCGTTCGTCTCCCCCGCAGCGGCGCTCACCATGAAAGAGTGCAGCGTGAAATACCAGGCGGCGAAAGCCGACGGGTCCGCGAAGGACGTCAAGTGGAACGACTATCGCGCCAAGTTCTGCGGTAGCGATGCTGCTGCCGAAAGCGCGGCCGACGACAAGCAAGTTGCGGCTACCACCGACAAAGAACCAGAAAAGGCGACGATAAAGGCTCCTAAGAGCGTCGTATTTCCGAGTGCTGTCGATAAGAAATATTCAAGCGAGACTCCTGGCAAGGCCCGCCTGAAGACCTGCGTCGATTCTTATCGTAAGAACAAGGATGACGGCACGCTCGGCGATCTCAAGTGGATTCAGAAGGGTGGCGGTTACTGGAGCCTGTGCAATACGGCTTTGAAGAGCTGACGCGCTTTTTTGGGGCGGCGGCTGAACGCCGTTGCCCCAGCAATGACGCGTCATCAGACATCATACCGAAGGAATTAATTTGTCGATTCGGTTGACCGGAGCGTGTCTGAGCCACGTCCAGAAAGACATGCGGTTTTTCCTGTGCCCTGCAAATCCTGCGGCAAGCGTGGCCTAACGTTTTCACGCTTACCGGCGGGTTGATATTCACATGGTCAGGCAACCCCGTTTTCGGGCGGGTAAAATCTCCGAATGGTTTGCGATTCAGCATCTTGATAGAAAGAGTTGATCTTGCGGCTTGATCCGCATCCAGCAATTAAACGGTTACGGCTGTCCCTTGGCGGCTGGCCGGCAATGTGGGCGGATGACCAGACGATTTCGAAACTACCTCGCCGTACTCGCCATATCACTACTGATGTGGACGTTGGTGCTTGGCGTCATTTATTGGCTGTTTCGATAGGTCTTGCCGCAGCTTCAGAGCCGAAATGAACCCGCTTCAATGCATATGTTTGGCGGCGTATCCACGACATGTCTTCGCGGCTGATATTCGGCAAATATTGCCAAAAAAGAATGGACATTGCCCCCGAAGGAGCGGCGGCAGGGCGGTTTTGGGAAACCTTGCCATGCCGCCGGTCAGCGTTGAATTGCGCGCAGCGCGTTCAGCCCAGAACGAGCGCTGTTAAGAGCGCCAGCAGGATTAGTGAGCTTGCAACGGCGCCCAGCTTCATCCTGCGAAGGCGGCGGGTGCGACCGCCGGTCCAGTCATAAGCCATTGGCAGCTTTACCTTTCTTTTTATTTTTATGACTTATTAACTAGCTCACTAGGCTTGCCCGTGGCTGACCTCAATTGCCAAAATCCATAGGCAAAAAATCACGATTTCCCTGTCTTATCCGAATGTTGCAGCGGACGCGGAGACCGATTCCCCTGTGCGCCGATTTCACCTGCGCGTGCGCTTGCAATGCTGTGCAGGCAAGGGTGCATTTGTATGGGTATGAAAAGAAAAGGCCCGGAAACTCTCGTTTCCAGGCCTTTCGGGACGAATATGTGACTGCCAGTCTCAGCCGAAATAAGGCTTGATGTAGGGCAGGACCTCGATCACGCCGTGATACAGCATGTTGAGCGCCACATAGATGATGACCATCAGGCCAAGATACGAAATCCAGCGGTAGCGGTGCAGCAACTTGGCGACGAAATTGGCGGCCAGTCCCATGAGGGCGATCGAGACGACGAGACCGATGATCAGCACCGTGACATGGTCCTGCGCGGCACCGGCGACGGCAAGCACGTTGTCCAGCGACATGGACACATCGGCGATGACGATCTGGGTTGCGGCCTGAAAGAAGGTCTTGTGACCTTTGGTCAGGTCAGCCTCTTCGTCCGTCACCTCGTCTTCGATGGAGCCTGCGGCTTCGCGCAGTTCGGACCACATCTTCCAGCACACCCAGGCAAGCAGAAGCCCGCCGAAGAGTTGCAGCCCGACAATGGAGAGAAGCTGCACGGTGACGGCGGCAAAGCCGATGCGCAATACGGTGGCGGCGATGATGCCGACCAGGATCGCCTTGCGGCGAAGATGGGCGGGAAGACCGGCGGCGGCAAGGCCGATGACGATGGCATTGTCGCCTGCGAGAACGAGATCGATCGCAATGACTTGCATGAATGCCGTGAAGCCGGCGGCTGTGAAGATTTCCATTGAGCGGTCCTGAAACGGATGTAATTTCGCGCCGGAGAGCGCGGCTGATCAATATGTGGCATAGAGGTTTTGCGCCTGGGCGCATCGTCCCGCTCGCCCGTCTCCCCCCGGAGATGAAATTTCCTTAAGCCATGATGAGGGTCCAGGTAAAGAAGTTGTGATAAAGAAAAAGCTTATTTAACGATCCGATTGTGCGAAGAGGGGTGCAGGCAGGGTCCCGTCCGTGCGTCCCGTCTTGCCGTCGCGTGGGAAGGCTGAGCCAGCTTTGAATATCGCGCGGAACGCACCATATATGCACCTTGAGGCGCGCCTTAGGCGTGCGCGACCGTGCTTTGACAATTAAGTCTTGCGCATTCGCTTACAAAGCCTTAAACGGCGACACCAAACCGGTTCGCCGGGAAAACTACTTCACGTTCACAGGAAGCAATTCACATGGCAAAGAGCAAGTTTGAGCGCAATAAGCCGCACGTCAACATTGGCACGATCGGTCACGTCGACCACGGCAAGACGTCGTTGACTGCTGCGATCACGAAGTATTTCGGCGAGTTCAAGGCGTACGACCAGATCGACGCTGCTCCTGAAGAAAAGGCTCGCGGCATCACGATCTCGACGGCGCACGTCGAATACGAAACGCCGAACCGTCACTACGCACACGTCGACTGCCCCGGCCACGCCGACTACGTGAAGAACATGATCACCGGTGCTGCCCAGATGGACGGCGCGATCCTGGTTTGCTCTGCAGCTGACGGCCCGATGCCGCAGACGCGCGAGCACATCCTGCTTGCTCGCCAGGTTGGCGTTCCGGCGATCGTCGTGTTCCTCAACAAGGTTGACCAGGTTGACGACGCCGAGCTTCTCGAGCTCGTCGAACTGGAAGTTCGCGAACTTCTGTCGTCCTACGACTTCCCGGGCGACGATATCCCGATCGTCAAGGGTTCGGCACTTGCTGCTCTTGAAGATTCCGACAAGAAGATCGGTGAAGACGCAATCCGCGAGCTGATGGCTGCTGTTGATGCCTACATCCCGACGCCTGAGCGTCCGATCGACCAGCCGTTCCTGATGCCGATCGAAGACGTGTTCTCGATCTCTGGCCGTGGTACGGTTGTGACGGGTCGCGTTGAGCGCGGTATCGTCAAGGTTGGTGAAGAAGTCGAAATCGTCGGCATTCGTCCGACGTCGAAGACGACGGTTACCGGCGTTGAAATGTTCCGCAAGCTGCTCGACCAGGGCCAGGCTGGCGACAACATCGGTGCTCTGGTTCGCGGCGTTACCCGTGACGGCGTTGAGCGTGGCCAGATTCTGTGCAAGCCGGGTTCGGTCAAGCCGCACAAGAAGTTCATGGCAGAAGCCTACATCCTGACGAAGGAAGAAGGCGGCCGTCATACGCCGTTCTTCACGAACTACCGTCCGCAGTTCTACTTCCGTACGACTGACGTTACCGGTATCGTTTCGCTTCCAGAAGGCACGGAAATGGTTATGCCTGGCGACAACGTCACTGTTGAAGTCGAGCTGATCGTTCCGATCGCGATGGAAGAAAAGCTGCGCTTCGCTATCCGCGAAGGCGGCCGTACCGTCGGCGCCGGCATCGTCGCTTCTATCGTCGAGTAATTTTCGACAGACGGCGGTTTCGCCGGAATTAAAAATCTAGTTCTAAAACGGCGGTGTCTTCGGCACCGCCGTTTTTTTATGTAAAAATCCATTTTTGTAAATTTATATAGTTGAAAGATTCGTATACTTTTATTATGTGAGTATAAATTCTGATATTTTACTTATTTTATGCGTATATTATGCGCTATATTTAAGATAATTGTAATTTAAGATTTATTCTTATGTAATTCTCTTTGTATTTTGCGACGTAATTCGCCTGTAACTCGTTTGATGTAGATAAAACTATATTAATTGGCGCTTGGCTGGCTTTTTTTACCGGCCAGTTTTATTCCGAGACGACTTCATGTCCGATTTAACTGTTGTGCTCACCAGCTGCCGCCGTCCTGATCTTCTCATCGGAACTCTCGATAGCTTCTTCTCTACTAGTGATTACCCGCTACGGGAATTTATCATTATCGAGGACTCTGACGACGAATCGGTGTGGGCGATTCCGGCGCGGTATCCAGAGCAACCGATCCGCGTCATTTTGAACGGCGTCAACATTGGGCAGCACCGCTCTATCGACCGGGCATATTCGGAAGTGCAAACCCCTTACATCCTGCATCTCGAAGACGACTGGGCATTTCCTGTTTCTAAGGTTGTGGGCAGGGGCATCGAAATACTGAAGCGGGACCCGCAAGTGGCGCTCGTTCAACTCAGAACCGATGACGACATGCCCCGTGATATTCGGCGTAAGGCGCAGGCAGTTGAAGATTTAGGGTATTGGCGAATACCGCCGACCGCGCATCGTGTCTGGCATAGCTTCACCTTCAATCCGACCGTCAAGCGGTTGTCCTGCTATAAAAAACTACCGCAAGGTTATGCCGGTTTCCGGACAGAGGCGGAGATTAGTATCTTTTATAAGGATCAGGGCGCGATCATGGCGTGGTTGGCCGAAACCGGCGTCAGCCATTCGGGATTTGGCCGCAGCAATTATGGCTTTAAGAAACGCCGTGGTTGGCGCGGTGTGGCGCAAGAACTCGACAGATTCTTTTCGCTGGCGACAATCCGTAAATGGCGGCGTTCGGTGACGCGCAACGTCGCACACTTCAAGCGCAAGTATCGGGAGCGTCAGTTGATCAGGTCCAATCGCAGTGCGCTTGAGCCGTAATAGATTAAAGGTCGGTTGCGAAAGGTATCAAACCAGCGCATTTGGATGTCGCAGAGGGGTTCGTTGAAGTGACGGGCTTGGGGGTAACCGGTTAAGAGGCCGAGGAAAAAACGTGGCGGGGAGGGTGTCAACAGTTTCTTCCGAAAGCGAATAAAAAGCGCTTGCCATTCTTTTCCGTGCGCCTTAAAGGGAACGCATACCGAAGCGGCCAAGTGATTTTCGTGGTCGGCTAAGGTGTTAAAGGGGTATAGCTCAGTTGGTAGAGCGGCGGTCTCCAAAACCGCAGGTCGTAAGTTCGAGCCTTACTGCCCCTGCCACTTTCCATCCGCAAGCGCGGTCTTCGCTGCATGGCAGATGGGTGCCGGTTTTCCGGCGAATTTCGCCGAATGTCGATTTCCTCTTGTTAAAACTGGAATCGGTGTTTATGTAAGGTCAAAACAGACACGCGGTGCGTGGGGCTGATTAGTTCGGCTTTACGCGCCGTAATTGCGTGGGCAGTCAATGGCATCCAAAACCAATCCGTTTACGTTTCTGCAGCAGGTTCGCGCCGAAGCGTCTAAAATCACTTGGCCGTCGCGCCGCGAGACCATGATTTCGACGGCTATGGTGCTTGTGATGGTCATTTTTGCGGCTCTGTTCTTTTTTGCTGCTGACCAGCTCATCGGCTGGGTGCTTAGCCTCGTGCTGAACGTCGGCCGGTAACGGATTGAACGGAGAATAAAAATGGCAGCGCGCTGGTATATCGTTCACGCATATTCGAATTTCGAAAAGAAGGTCGCTGAGTCGATCGAAGAGAAGGCTCGTCAGAAGGGTCTTGATCATCTTTTCGAGAAAATCCTCGTTCCGACCGAAAAGGTTGTCGAGGTGCGTCGTGGCCGCAAGGTCGACAGCGAGCGCAAGTTCTTTCCAGGTTACGTGCTTGTGCGCGCCAACCTGACGGATGAGGCCTATCACCTCATCAAGAACACGCCGAAGGTGACCGGTTTCCTCGGTTCGGACAATAAGCCTGTTCCGATTCCGGATTATGAAGCCGATCGTATCCTCGGTCAGGTTCAGGAAGGTGTCGAGCGTCCGAAGTCTTCGGTTTCGTTCGAGGTCGGCGAGCAGGTTCGCGTTTCCGATGGTCCGTTCGCGTCGTTCAACGGCGTTGTTCAGGATGTCGACGAAGAGCGTTCGCGCCTGAAGGTGGAGGTTTCGATTTTCGGCCGCGCTACGCCGGTCGAGCTGGAATACAGTCAGGTCGAGAAGGTCTGACTGGAGGGGTGAAACCCCAATCGCGTGGAAGGCAAACGTGCTCCCATAGCCGGGGCAGGGCGCCGCACCACGCAACCGCAGCCGCCGGAGCGATCCGGCTAGAGAGAAGCCGGGAAACCGGTTTGAATTGAAAGGCAGAGAGATATGGCTAAGAAAGTTATGGGCCAGCTCAAGCTGCAGGTGAAGGCAGGGTCGGCCAATCCGTCCCCGCCGATCGGTCCTGCACTTGGTCAGCGCGGCATCAACATCATGGAATTCTGCAAGGCGTTCAATGCCGCCACGCAGGAAATGGAAAAGGGTATGCCGATTCCGGTCGTCATCACCTATTACCAGGACAAGTCCTTCACCTTCGTCATGAAGCAGCCGCCGATGACCTATTGGCTGAAGAAGGAAGCGAAGATCACCTCCGGCTCCAAGACGCCTGGTAAGGGCGCCAAGGTTGGCTCCATCACCAAGGCTCAGGTCAAGACGATCGCTGAAGCCAAGATGAAGGATCTGAATGCTGCCGATATCGAAGGCGCAATGGCAATGGTTGAGGGCTCTGCCCGCGCCATGGGCCTGGAAGTAGTAGGTTGATCATGGCCAAGGTAGCAAAGCGTATTCAGAAGATCCGCGAAGGTGTGGATCCTAACAAGCTCTACGTTCTCACCGACGCCATTTCGATGGTCAAGGAACGTGCAGTCGCCAAGTTCGACGAAACCGTTGAAGTTTCGATGAACCTCGGCGTTGACCCGCGCCATGCGGACCAGATGGTTCGCGGCGTTGTCAACCTGCCGAACGGCACGGGCCGTGACGTTCGCGTCGCCGTTTTTGCACGTGGTGCCAAGGCTGATGAAGCCACGGCTGCTGGTGCTGACGTTGTTGGCGCAGAAGAACTGGTTGAAATCGTTCAGGGCGGCAAGATCGAGTTCGATCGTTGCATCGCGACCCCGGACATGATGCCGCTCGTCGGCCGTCTCGGCAAGGTACTCGGCCCGCGTGGCATGATGCCGAACCCGAAAGTCGGTACGGTGACGATGGATGTTGCCGGCGCCGTCAAGGCGTCCAAGGGCGGCGCTGTTGAGTTCCGCGTCGAAAAGGCCGGTATCGTACACGCTGGTATTGGCAAGGCTTCGTTCGACGCCAAGGCTCTTGAAGAAAACATCAAGGCTTTCGCCGATGCGGTCATCAAGGCAAAGCCGACGGGTGCCAAGGGCAACTACGTCAAGCGCGTTGCCATCTCCTCGACCATGGGTCCGGGCGTCAAGATCGAACCTTCGTCGGTTACGGCTTAATCAATTCTCGTGCTTCCCTGTCGGGGAGCGTGATTAAAAGAATTTCCGGCTCTCAGGGAGCCGGAGATTTCCGGGGAAACCCGGAACTCCTGTCCGAGATTGCGGGTGGCCATGTCCTTCGGGGTTTGGCCTTAATCATTCAACCTGCATGAGACGGGTGAGGCTGGATTTGAGGCATCGCAGATGCCTGACTGTCCGGTTCGAACCTGGTGTGCCTGTGCCTGAAGCCGTTTGCGGCGACAGAGCGGGGGACAGGATCCTCGAGCGTCGCTCGGGATCTTTGTAAAAAGGTCCCTTGGGGCAAAGGCAAACCCGACGGGTTCACACTTATGTGGCCCCGTCTACTGGAGACAGACAGTGGAAAGAGCGGAAAAACGCGAATTCGTCACGGAGCTGAACGAAGTCTTCAAGGCTTCCGGTTCGGTTGTCGTGGCCCACTATGCTGGTGTCACCGTTGCGCAAATGAACGACTTCCGTTCGAAAATGCGCGCTGCCGGAGGCACCGTCAAGGTCGCGAAGAACCGCCTGGCCAAGATCGCTCTTCAGGGCACGGAGTCGGAAGGGATGACAGATCTCTTCAAGGGCCAGACGCTGATTGCATACAGCGTCGACCCTATGATTGCTCCGAAAGTCGTCATGGATTTCGCAAAGACCAACGATAAAGTCGTTGTTCTCGGCGGTTCCATGGGCGCAACCACGCTCAACGCCGAAGCAGTCAAGTCGCTTGCGACCCTGCCTTCGCTGGACGAGCTGCGCGCAAAGCTGCTGGGCCTACTCAACGCCCCGGCAACTCGCGTCGCCACGGTTGTCGCAGCACCTGCAAGCCAGCTTGCACGGGTGTTCTCGGCTTACGCCAAGAAGGACGAAGCCGCTTAAGGCGGTTTTTCGCTGTAATTATTCAAACTGGTTCGAACTGAACAAAAGGAACTATCAAAATGGCTGATCTCGCAAAGATCGTTGAAGACCTCTCCACCCTGACCGTTCTGGAAGCTGCAGAACTGTCGAAGCTTCTCGAAGAAAAGTGGGGCGTTTCCGCCGCTGCTCCGGTAGCTGTTGCTGCTGCTGGCGGTGCTGGCGCTGCTGCTGTCGTTGAAGAAGAAAAGACCGAATTCGACGTGATCCTGGTTGACGCTGGCGCCAACAAGATCAACGTCATCAAGGAAGTCCGCGCTATCACGGGTCTCGGCCTGAAGGAAGCTAAGGACCTCGTTGAAGGCGCTCCGAAGGCTGTCAAGGAAGCTGTTTCCAAGGCTGAAGCTGCTGACCTCAAGAAGAAGCTTGAAGACGCTGGCGCCAAGGTCGACGTTAAGTAATCTTGCGATTGCTGGCGGGAAGGGGCTTCATGCCCCTTTCCGTCGTCATCGTTTTAAAACTTATTACCCAAAAGCCGCGTGAAAATGGCTTTTGGGTAATGGGTTCTTCAAGAGAATGGTTCCGAACCGGCTCATCTAGGCAATCCGGCCTGATCGATCCGGGATGTGGAACGAGATTGATGACACCCATTGCTTGACGGGATCGACTGGCCATCGGTTCCCGTCCGTTGCAGGCCCGGATGCAATTTTAAAGGAGCGACGATGGCTCAGACCCTTTCGTTTAACGGTCGCAGGCGCGTACGCAAGTTTTTCGGCAAAATTCCAGAAGTAGCGGAAATGCCGAACCTCATCGAGGTTCAGAAGGCTTCGTATGACCAGTTTCTCATGGTTGACGAGCCCAAGGGTGGCCGTCCCGACGAGGGATTGAATGCCGTATTCAAATCCGTATTCCCGATCACCGATTTTTCCGGCGCATCCATGCTCGAATTCGTATCTTACGAATTCGAAGCGCCGAAGTTTGACGTCGAGGAATGCCGTCAGCGCGATCTGACCTATGCAGCGCCGCTGAAAGTGACGCTGCGCCTCATCGTGTTCGATATCGACGAGGATACAGGCGCGAAGTCCATCAAGGACATCAAGGAACAGTCCGTATACATGGGCGACATGCCGCTCATGACCAATAACGGCACGTTCATCGTCAACGGTACAGAGCGCGTCATCGTTTCGCAGATGCACCGTTCGCCGGGCGTATTCTTTGACCACGACAAGGGCAAGAGCCATTCTTCCGGCAAGCTTCTGTTCGCTGCCCGCGTCATCCCGTATCGCGGTTCCTGGCTCGACATCGAGTTCGACGCCAAGGACATCGTCTATGCGCGTATCGACCGTCGCCGCAAGCTGCCCGTGACCTCGCTCCTGATGGCGCTTGGCATGGATGGTGAAGAAATCCTGTCGACGTTCTACAGCAAGGCTTCCTACGAGCGCTCCGGCGATGGCTGGCGCATTCCGTTCCAGCCTGAAACGCTGAAGAATGCCAAGGTCATCACCGACATGATCGACGCCGACACCGGCGAAGTCGTTGTCGAAGGTGGCAAGAAGCTGACTCCGCGTCTTATCCGCCAGCTCGTCGACAAGGGCCTGAAGGCACTTAAGGCGACTGACGAAGACCTCTACGGCAACTTCCTTGCCGAAGACATCGTCAACTACTCGACGGGTGAGATCTATCTCGAAGCCGGCGACGAAATCGACGAAAAGACGCTTGGCCTCATTCTTCAGTCCGGCTTTGACGAGATTCCGGTCCTCAACATCGACCACGTCAATGTTGGCGCCTATATCCGCAACACGCTGCATGCGGACAAGAACCAGAACCGCCAGGAAGCGCTGTTCGACATCTACCGCGTCATGCGTCCGGGTGAGCCGCCGACCATGGATTCGGCAGAAGCGATGTTCAACTCGCTGTTCTTCGATGCAGAACGTTATGATCTCTCGGCTGTTGGCCGCGTAAAGATGAACATGCGTCTCGACCTCGACGCGGAAGACACCGTGCGCACGCTGCGCAAGGAAGACATCCTCGCTGTCGTCAAGATGCTGGTCGAACTGCGCGACGGCAAGGGCGAAATCGACGACATCGACAACCTCGGCAACCGCCGTGTGCGTTCGGTCGGCGAGCTGATGGAAAACCAGTACCGCCTCGGCCTTCTGCGCATGGAACGTGCGATCAAGGAACGTATGTCCTCGATCGAAATCGACACCGTGATGCCGCAGGACCTGATCAATGCGAAGCCGGCAGCTGCCGCCGTTCGCGAATTCTTCGGTTCCTCGCAGCTGTCGCAGTTCATGGACCAGGTGAACCCGCTTTCGGAAATCACCCACAAGCGCCGTCTTTCGGCTCTTGGACCGGGTGGTCTGACCCGTGAGCGCGCCGGCTTCGAAGTCCGCGACGTTCATCCGACCCACTACGGCCGTATTTGCCCGATCGAAACGCCGGAAGGCCCGAACATCGGTCTTATCAACTCGCTTGCCACCTTTGCCCGCGTCAACAAGTACGGCTTCATCGAAAGCCCGTACCGCAAGATCATCGACGGCAAGGTGACGACCGACGTTATCTACCTCTCCGCCATGGAAGAGGCCAAGTATTACGTCGCACAGGCCAATGCCGAGCTCGATGGCGAAGGCGCCTTCACTGAAGAGTTCGTTGTTTGCCGTCACTCGGGCGAAGTTATGCTCGCACCGCGCGACAACATTAACCTGATGGACGTTTCGCCGAAGCAGCTCGTTTCGGTCGCAGCGGCTCTCATTCCGTTCCTGGAAAACGACGACGCCAACCGCGCTCTCATGGGCTCGAACATGCAGCGTCAGGCCGTTCCGCTTCTGCGGGCGGAAGCGCCGTTCGTCGGCACAGGCATGGAACCGATCGTCGCCCGTGACTCCGGCGCTGCCATCGCGGCTCGTCGCGGCGGTGTCGTCGACCAGGTGGATGCGACCCGTATCGTTATCCGCGCTACGGAAGAACTCGATGCCGGCAAGTCGGGCGTCGATATCTACCGTCTGCAGAAGTTCCAGCGTTCGAACCAGAACACCTGCGTCAACCAGCGTCCGCTGGTCGCTGTCGGTGACATCATCTCCAAGGGTGACATCATCGCTGATGGTCCGTCGACCGACCTCGGCGATCTGGCGCTCGGCCGTAATGCGCTCGTCGCGTTCATGCCCTGGAACGGCTACAACTACGAAGACTCGATCCTGATGTCGGAACGTATTGTTTCCGACGACGTGTTCACCTCCATCCACATCGAAGAATTCGAAGTGATGGCGCGTGACACGAAGCTTGGTCCGGAAGAAATCACGCGTGACATTCCGAACGTTTCGGAAGAAGCGCTGAAGAACCTCGACGAAGCCGGTATCGTTTACATCGGTGCGGAAGTTCAGCCGGGCGATATCCTCGTCGGCAAGATCACGCCGAAGGGCGAAAGCCCGATGACGCCGGAAGAAAAGCTTCTGCGCGCCATCTTCGGTGAAAAGGCTTCCGACGTTCGCGACACCTCCATGCGCATGCCTCCGGGCACGTTTGGTACCGTTGTGGAAGTCCGCGTCTTCAACCGTCACGGTGTGGAGAAGGATGAGCGCGCGATGGCAATCGAGCGCGAAGAGATCGAACGTCTGGCAAAGGACCGCGACGACGAACAGGCAATTCTCGACCGTAACGTCTACGGCCGCCTGATCGACATGCTGCGTGGTCACGTTTCCATCGCCGGTCCGAAGGGCTTCAAGAAGGGCGTCGAGCTTTCCAACGCCGTCGTCTCCGAATATCCCCGCTCGCAGTGGTGGATGTTTGCAGTCGAAGACGAGAAGGCCCAGTCCGAACTGGAAGCACTTCGCGGCCAGTACGACGAATCCAAGTCGCGCCTTGAACAGCGCTTCATGGACAAGGTCGAGAAGGTCCAGCGCGGCGATGAAATGCCTCCTGGCGTCATGAAGATGGTCAAGGTCTTCGTCGCTGTGAAGCGCAAGATCCAGCCGGGCGACAAGATGGCCGGCCGTCACGGTAACAAGGGCGTCGTCTCGCGTATCGTTCCTGTCGAGGACATGCCGTTCCTCGAAGACGGCACGCATGTCGACATCTGCTTGAACCCGCTCGGCGTGCCTTCGCGCATGAACGTCGGCCAGATCCTCGAAACCCACCTCGCATGGGCATGCGCAGGTATGGGCAAGAAGATCGGCGAGATGCTCGAAGAGTATCGCAAGACGATGGACATCAGCGAGCTTCGCACGGAGCTTACCGAAATCTATGCGAGTGAATCGCATGACGAGGTAAAGCGCTTCGACGACGAATCGCTGGTCAAGCTTGCCGAAGAAGCCAAGCGCGGTGTTTCCATCGCGACCCCGGTCTTCGACGGTGCGCATGAACCCGACGTTGCCGCGATGCTGAAGAAGGCAGGTCTGCATGAATCCGGTCAGTCCGTTCTTTATGACGGTCGTACCGGCGAGCCGTTCGACCGCAAGGTCACCGTCGGCTACATGTACATGATCAAGCTGAACCACCTTGTTGACGACAAGATCCACGCTCGCTCGATCGGTCCTTACTCGCTCGTTACCCAGCAGCCGCTGGGCGGCAAGGCGCAGTTCGGCGGACAGCGCTTCGGGGAAATGGAAGTCTGGGCTCTGGAAGCATACGGCGCGGCTTACACGCTGCAGGAAATGCTCACCGTCAAGTCGGACGACGTGGCGGGCCGCACCAAGGTCTACGAGGCGATCGTCCGTGGCGACGATACCTTCGAGGCCGGTATCCCCGAGAGCTTCAACGTTCTCGTCAAGGAAATGCGGTCGCTCGGTCTTTCGGTCGAACTGGAGAACTCGAAGGTCGAGACCCAGCCCGAGGATCAGCTGCCCGACGCAGCGGAATAAAGATGAGAGAGGCGGGCGCCGTGTTGGCGCCTGCCGGTTCCCCGGCGACCAATGGTTGCCGCGGGACACTTTCGCCGCATTGTGCGGTTAATCCGTATTTAAAGCTCTGGACGGTGACCCGGGAAGAAGCCGGTCCAGATGCAAACAGGGGCAGCAGCTAGCCTCTCAAGGAGACAAGGCATGAACCAAGAGGTCATGAATCTTTTCAATCCTCAGGTGCCTGCGCAGCATTTCGATTCCATCCGGATTTCGATCGCTTCGCCGGAAAAAATCCTGTCGTGGTCCTACGGCGAGATCAAGAAGCCGGAAACCATCAACTATCGTACGTTCAAGCCGGAACGCGATGGTCTCTTCTGCGCGCGCATTTTCGGACCTATCAAGGACTACGAATGCCTGTGCGGCAAGTACAAGCGCATGAAGTACAAGGGCATCATCTGCGAAAAGTGCGGCGTTGAAGTTACGCTGTCGCGCGTTCGCCGTGAGCGCATGGGCCATATCGAGCTCGCAGCGCCCGTTGCCCATATCTGGTTCCTGAAGTCGCTCCCGTCGCGTATCTCGACCTTGCTCGACATGACGCTGAAGGATGTCGAACGCGTTCTCTATTTCGAGAACTACATCGTCACCGAACCCGGCCTCACCTCGATGAAGCAGAACCAGCTTCTGTCTGAGGAAGAGTACATGATCGCCGTTGACGAGTTTGGCGAAGACCAGTTCACCGCCATGATCGGCGCTGAAGCCATCTACGAGATGCTGGCTTCGATGAACCTCGAAAAGATCGCCGGCGACCTGCGTGCCGAGCTTGCCGAGACCACCTCGGATCTCAAGCAGAAGAAGTTCATGAAGCGTCTCAAGATCGTTGAGAACTTCATGGAATCCGGCAATCGTCCGGAATGGATGATCATGAAGGTCGTTCCGGTTATTCCGCCGGACCTTCGTCCGCTGGTTCCGCTGGATGGTGGCCGTTTCGCGACGTCCGACCTCAACGATCTCTATCGCCGCGTCATCAACCGTAACAACCGTCTGAAGCGCCTGATCGAGCTTCGCGCGCCTGGTATCATCATCCGCAACGAAAAGCGTATGTTGCAGGAATCCGTCGATGCGCTGTTCGATAACGGCCGTCGTGGTCGCGTCATCACGGGTGCGAACAAGCGTCCGCTGAAGTCGCTGTCCGACATGCTCAAGGGCAAGCAGGGCCGCTTCCGCCAGAACCTTCTCGGCAAGCGCGTCGACTATTCAGGCCGTTCGGTCATCGTGACCGGTCCGGAGCTGAAGCTGCACCAGTGCGGCCTGCCGAAGAAGATGGCGCTCGAGCTGTTCAAGCCGTTCATCTATGCCCGCCTCGACGCCAAGGGTTACTCCTCGACCGTCAAGCAGGCCAAGAAGCTGGTTGAAAAGGAAAAGCCTGAAGTTTGGGATATCCTCGACGAGGTCATCCGCGAGCATCCGGTCCTTCTGAACCGCGCACCGACGCTGCACCGTCTGGGTATCCAGGCCTTCGAACCCATGCTGGTTGAAGGCAAGGCCATTCAGCTGCATCCGCTCGTCTGCACGGCTTTCAACGCCGACTTCGACGGCGACCAGATGGCCGTTCACGTGCCGCTGTCGCTTGAAGCCCAGCTTGAAGCCCGCGTGCTGATGATGTCGACCAACAACATCCTGCATCCGGCAAACGGCCACCCGATCATCGTTCCTTCGCAGGACATGGTTCTCGGCCTGTATTACCTGTCGATCATGAACCAGAATGAGCCCGGCGAAGGCATGGCCTTCTCGGACATCGGCGAATTGCATCACGCGCTTGAAAACAAGGTCGTGACGCTGCATGCCAAGATCCGTGGTCGTTTCAAGACCGTGGATGCTGACGGCAAGCCGGTTTCCAAGATCCATGAAACGACGCCTGGCCGTATGCTGATTGGCGAACTTCTGCCGAAGAACGTCAACGTGCCGTTCGACGTCTGCAATCAGGAAATGACCAAGAAGAACATCTCCAAGATGATCGACACGGTCTACCGTCATTGCGGCCAGAAAGACACGGTCATCTTCTGCGACCGGATCATGCAGCTCGGCTTTGCTCACGCTTGCCGCGCCGGTATCTCGTTCGGCAAGGACGACATGGTCATTCCGGACAGCAAGGTTAAGATCGTCGGTGACACCGAAGCCTTGGTGAAGGAATACGAACAGCAGTATAACGACGGTCTCATCACCCAGGGCGAAAAGTACAACAAGGTTGTCGACGCCTGGGGTAAGGCAACCGAAAAGGTCGCCGAAGAAATGATGGCGCGCATCAAGGCTGTGGAATTCGACCCGGAAACGGGCCGCCAGAAGCCGATGAACTCCATCTACATGATGAGCCACTCGGGCGCCCGCGGTTCACCGAACCAGATGCGTCAGCTGGGCGGCATGCGCGGCCTGATGGCCAAGCCCTCGGGCGAAATCATCGAGACGCCGATCATCTCGAACTTCAAGGAAGGCCTGACCGTTAACGAGTACTTCAACTCGACCCACGGTGCCCGTAAGGGTCTTGCAGACACCGCCTTGAAGACGGCGAACTCGGGTTACCTTACCCGCCGTCTCGTCGACGTGGCACAGGATTGCATCGTCAACTCCGTGGATTGCGGCACCGACAAGGGCCTCACCATGACCGCCATCGTTGATGCCGGTCAGGTCGTTGCCTCGCTCGGCGCACGTATCCTCGGCCGTACGGCTCTTGATGACATCGACAATCCGGTAACTGGCGAGAACATCGTCAAGGCCAGAACGTTGATCGACGAAGCCGACGTTGCAATCATCGAGAAGGCTGGCATCCAGTCCGTCCGTATCCGCTCGGCACTGACCTGCGAAGTGCAGGTCGGCGTTTGCGGCGTCTGCTACGGTCGTGACCTTGCTCGCGGTACTCCGGTCAACATGGGCGAAGCCGTTGGCGTCATCGCCGCACAGTCGATCGGTGAACCGGGCACGCAGCTCACCATGCGTACCTTCCACCTTGGCGGTACGGCAAACGTGGTCGACCAGTCGTTCCTGGAAGCTTCGTATGAAGGCACGATCCAGATCAAGAACCGCAACATCCTGCGGAACTCCGATGGCGTTCTCATCGCAATGGGCCGTAACATGTCGGTCACCATTCTCGATGAGCGCGGCGTGGAACGTTCCTCGCAGCGTGTCGCTTATGGTTCGAAGATCTTCGTTGATGACGGCGACAAGGTAAAACGCGGCCAGCGTCTTGCAGAGTGGGACCCCTACACCCGTCCGATGATGACGGAAGTGGAAGGTACCGTTCACTTCGAGGACCTCGTCGACGGTCTTTCCGTTCTGGAAGCCACCGACGAATCCACCGGCATCACCAAGCGTCAGGTCATTGACTGGCGTTCGACGCCGCGCGGTTCGGACCTCAAGCCCGCGATCATCATCAAGGATGCTTCCGGCGCTGTTGCAAAGCTTAGCCGCGGTGGCGAAGCTCGCTTCCACCTCTCCGTGGACGCGATCCTGTCGGTTGAGCCTGGGTCGAAGGTCTTCCAGGGTGACGTGCTTGCACGTTCGCCGCTGGAAAGCGCCAAGACCAAGGACATCACCGGTGGTCTGCCGCGCGTTGCCGAACTGTTCGAAGCACGTCGTCCGAAGGATCATGCTGTCATCGCTGAGATCGATGGTACGATCCGCCTCGGTCGCGACTACAAGAACAAGCGTCGCGTGATGATCGAGCCTGCGGAAGACGGCGTCGAGCCGGTCGAATACCTGATCCCGAAGGGCAAGCCCTTCCATCTTCAGGAAGGCGACTACATCGAGAAGGGCGAATACATTCTCGACGGCAATCCGGCACCGCACGACATTCTGGCAATCAAGGGCGTAGAGGCTTTGGCTTCCTACCTCGTGAACGAAATCCAGGAAGTCTACCGACTGCAGGGCGTTGTGATCAACGACAAGCACATCGAGGTGATCGTTCGCCAGATGCTGCAGAAGGTCGAGATCACCGATGCGGGCGACAGCCACTACATCGTTGGCGACAATGTCGATCGTATCGAGCTTGACGACAACAACGACCGCCTGATCGAAGAAGGCAAGAAGCCCGCTTATGGCGATCCGGTTCTTCTCGGTATCACCAAGGCATCGCTGCAGACGCCGTCCTTCATCTCGGCCGCATCGTTCCAGGAAACCACCAAGGTTCTCACGGAAGCTGCGATCGCCGGCAAGACGGACACGCTGCAGGGCCTCAAGGAAAACGTCATCGTCGGCCGCCTCATCCCGGCCGGTACCGGCGGCACCATGACGCAGATCCGCCGCATCGCCACCTCGCGCGACGACCTCATTCTCGAGGAACGCCGCAAGGGTACGGGTGCAGGCTCTGCAACACAGATGCTGCAGGACATGACGGATCCGGCTCCGGCCGAATAAGGTCTGCGCAAGGGCAGGGGCTTTACGAAGCCCCGCCAAAGTTCAGTAAAAAAACGCCCGGAGCAATCCGGGCGTTTTTTGTTTTGGTCGGGTTAGAAGGTCAGATCTGGTCCTTCATATGGCCAGTCCCGTCTCGGGGTCTTTCCTGCTCACCGATGGTGTAGCGCGTCAAAACGGAAAGCCGGCGAACGAGATCGGTCTGGCCCGTACTGCCGGTCTTTGCATAGATAGACTTGGCGTTGCTGCGAACCGTTTCGTGCGAGATTTGAAGTTGCTTTGCCACGGAGGGAAGTGAAAGGCCCTTCAGGATTTCCAGCGCGACACGGGCCTCGCCCTTGGTGAGATCGTATAACCCCTTCAGAAGCGGCGTGACGTCGGCAACGGTGTCCGATGGTTGCGATATCAGCACAATGGCGCTGCCGTTAGGGGATAAATCCAGCGCGTCCTTGCGCAGCGGTATGACGTGAAGGATGCACACCCTGTCTTCGCTTGTCGGCAGGGGTAGGGAACTGACACTGCCGCCGGCTAGCGCCTTGTAGAGCAGCCGGTTTATTCTCTCGTCCAAGATCAAGATCCTGTCGCGGGCGCGGGTGGAAATACACTTTTTGGTCGCCTCGAACAGGGTGTTTGTGGAAAGAACGCGTCCGCTCGCCTGGAGCACCGCCGCCGGCGCACCGATGGCGTTGAGGCCGAGCGTGATGGCATCTGCTTTCTGGCGTTGCAGCCCTGTTGCGAGGGTGAGGCTGCGGGCGATATGCGGCCTCAGCCGGCCAAGTGCCGCCATGGTTTCCGGACCAATGATTCCTCTGTCGAGCTTGCGTTCGAACAGGAGAGTCATTTCGGGATGATCCGGCGGCGCAACCTGCGTTACTACCCCATATCCCAGTCCACGCGGCATCAGGAAATCGCGCACGATTGGCAGCCCCGCCCATTCGTCAGGGGTAAAGATATCGAAATCACGCACGAAGGAAAATTGGCCCTCGCGGACAGCGCGTGTGAGGCGATCGTTGCGGTGGTTCCAGCCGCCCTTCATGAAGGCTTGCATGAGTTCCTGGAAATTGGGCGGATAGAGCCATGCTTCATCCTCGCCTTTGCCCCAGGTGAGCGCGCCGCCCCAGAAATCGAGCCGTTGGCCGATTGCGGCTATCACGTTCGCCCAGCGATCGGGAAAAAGTGCTGCCTCGTAAATGTCATCTATAATGTCTGCCGAAGATATATTATCCAACCCGCCACCGAAATCATGCGTCGGGATCAATTTAATCTTATATCTTCGTATATTTCAACGGAAATACAAATAATACTATTATATTTAAAGTATATAATCTATCAGTGACTTAATATATTGACATTTACCAAGGTCTTTTGCAGGAAAAGGTGGCTGCACGCAAGATTTCGGCCTTGGCATCAAGTCCTGGAAGACAACCGCCCTGGTGTGGGCGGGTGCCGTTTTATCGGTGGCGGCGCATTTGTCGCGGTGAGGGCGGTCCCTCAGGCGAAACGGATGATGGCGACTTCGCCCTCCAGGGCGCCCTGATAGGCGGAAGCGTGCGGCTCTTCGTCTGGAACTTCAGTCAGCATGCCGATCTGGTCGAGGTCGGCTTCGATGAAACCTTCCTCCGAAAGCGCGTTCAGCGTTTCGCGTACGGCGGTGTCGTCGTCCGGCGCCCGCAGAATGACGTGGATGTCGATGCCTTCGGAATTGTCGTGTTCGTAAGCCTTGCCGATGACGATGAAGACCATCGGCTCGTCGCGTCCGTTGTCGTTGTCGGGGAGGTTTGTCATGACGCGGTTCCTTGATATGTCGTTGTGGAGTATGCGGGCCGGACGGAATCGGTCTTGCGCGCGGCGGTGCCAGCTCCGGCCCGCTTGAGGGAATCAATAGACGGATTTTGTGAAAAGCCAAAGGCCGGAGGTCAAAATCGCTGTTGCCGGCTGTGACTTATGTTAGAAGGAGAGGGCAAAGGGCCTGTGCGCAGGCTTTGTGGCCGCGGGTGCCAGCGCAAAATGCGGATTCGCCCTTGACGAAAGCTGGCTAAAACAGTAGTACGCCCGCCATCGGAGCCTCTATCTGTGCTGGCCGTTCGGAAACGTTTTTCCCGGACATCATCTCAAATGAAGCTTCATTGCACGTAGAAGACACGAATGTTGCACGCAAGACGCCTCATCCGGCGTCCTCTGCTCTTGGTGGTCCATCCGTGAAAACGGATCGGGCCACGTTTTGCGCATGAGGATATATGCGTGCTTCGTCGCCGGAAACGGCATAGCCGCCACCCGTGAGGGTGGCTAAAGTAGTTTTTGCAAGGGATGGTTATATGCCTACCGTAAACCAGCTGATCCGTAAGCCCCGCCAGGCACAGGTAAAGCGCAACAAGGTTCCTGCACTTCAGGAAAACCCGCAGAAGCGTGGTGTTTGCACCCGCGTTTACACGACGACCCCGAAGAAGCCGAACTCGGCTCTGCGTAAGGTTGCCAAGATCCGTCTCACCAACGGCTTCGAAGTCATCGGCTACATTCCCGGCGAAGGTCACAACCTTCAGGAACACTCCGTGGTCATGATCCGCGGCGGCCGCGTAAAGGACTTGCCGGGTGTGCGTTACCACATCATCCGCGGTGTTCTCGATACCCAAGGCGTCAAGAACCGCAAGCAGCGCCGTTCGAAGTACGGTGCGAAGCGTCCGAAGTAATTTTCGGCAACAACAATCAGGCGCTGCGCGAGGTTCTCCGCGTGGTTTAGCGTCAATAACATTGAGAGACAAAGAATATGTCCCGTCGCCATAGTGCAGAAAAGCGTGAGATCAACCCGGACCCGAAGTTCGGCGATCTGGTCGTCACCAAGTTCATGAATGCCATCATGCTTCACGGCAAGAAGTCCGTCGCGGAAAGCATCGTTTACGGCGCGTTCGACGTCGTTCAGGGCAAGACGAAGCAGGAGCCGCTCGGCGTGTTCCACTCCGCCCTCGACAACGTTGCTCCGCACGTTGAAGTGCGTTCGCGTCGCGTTGGCGGTGCTACGTATCAGGTCCCGGTCGACGTTCGTCCGGAGCGCCGTCAGGCTCTCGCCATCCGCTGGCTGATCACTGCTGCTCGCAAGCGTAACGAAACGACCATGGTCGATCGCCTTTCCGGCGAACTCATGGACGCTGCGAACAACCGCGGTTCCGCCGTCAAGAAGCGTGAAGACACGCACAAGATGGCCGACGCAAACCGCGCATTCTCGCATTACCGCTGGTAATCTTAAACGGTCGCATATCGAAAGGCAGTCCATTATGGCTCGCGAATATAAAATCGAAGACTACCGCAATTTCGGTATCATGGCGCATATCGACGCCGGTAAGACGACGACCACCGAGCGTATTCTTTATTACACCGGTAAGTCGCACAAGATCGGCGAAGTTCATGATGGCGCTGCCACGATGGACTGGATGGAACAGGAGCAGGAACGTGGTATCACCATCACGTCCGCTGCGACCACGACCTTCTGGAAGGGTCGCGATGGCAAGATGCGCCGTTTCAACATCATCGACACCCCCGGCCACGTTGACTTCACCATTGAAGTCGAGCGTTCGCTGCGCGTTCTCGACGGTGCCATCGCTCTTCTCGACGCCAACGCCGGTGTAGAGCCGCAGACGGAAACCGTCTGGCGTCAGGCTGAGAAGTACAACGTTCCGCGTATGATCTTCTGCAACAAGATGGACAAGACCGGTGCTGACTTCTACCGCTCGGTAGAAATGATCAAGACCCGTCTCGGCGCTACCGCCGTTGTCATGCAGCTGCCGATCGGCGCTGAGACCGAGTTCAAGGGCGTTATCGACCTGATCGAGATGAACGCACTCATCTGGCGCGACGAATCGCTCGGCGCTCAGTGGGACGTCGTCGAAATTCCTGAAGACATGAAGGCCAAGGCTGAAGAATATCGCGAAAAGCTGATCGAGACCGTTGTCGAGATCGACGAAGAAGCGATGGAAGACTACCTGAACGGCATCATGCCCGACAACGAGAAGATCCGTTCGCTCGTTCGCCGCGGCACCATCGACGTGAAGTTCCACCCGATGTTCTGCGGTACCGCGTTCAAGAACAAGGGCGTTCAGCCGCTTCTCGACGCCGTCGTCGACTACCTGCCTTCGCCGCTCGACATCCCTGCGATCAAGGGCATCGACTTCAAGACCGAAGCCGAAATCGAGCGTCATGCCGATGACAGCGAGCCGCTTTCCATGCTCGCGTTCAAGATCATGAACGACCCCTTCGTCGGTTCGCTGACCTTCGCCCGCATCTACTCCGGCAAGCTCGAAAAGGGCACGTCGGTCATCAACACGGTCAAGGACAAGCGCGAGCGCGTCGGTCGTATGCTGCAGATGCATTCCAACAGCCGTGAAGACATCGAAGAAGCCTTTGCCGGCGACATCGTTGCTCTGGCTGGCCTCAAGGAAACCACCACTGGCGATACGCTCTGCGATCCGCTGAAGCCGGTTATCCTCGAGCGCATGGAATTCCCCGAGCCGGTCATCCAGATCGCCATCGAGCCGAAGACCAAGGGCGACCAGGAAAAGATGGGCCTCGCGCTCAACCGCCTGGCTGCTGAAGATCCTTCGTTTCGCGTCAAGACGGATGAAGAATCCGGTCAGACGATCATCGCGGGTATGGGCGAACTTCACCTCGACATCCTCGTTGACCGTATGCGTCGCGAGTTCAAGGTTGAAGCAACCGTCGGTGCTCCGCAGGTTGCCTACCGCGAAACCATCACGCGTCAGCACGAAGAAGACTACACGCACAAGAAGCAGTCCGGTGGTACCGGTCAGTTTGCTCGCGTGAAGATCATCTTCGAACCGAACCCTGAAGGCGAAGAATTCAAGTTCGAATCCAAGATCGTCGGCGGTGCTGTTCCGAAGGAATACATCCCGGGCGTTCAGAAGGGTATCGAAAGCGTTCTGTCTTCCGGTCCGCTTGCTGGCTTCCCGATGCTGGGCGTCAAGGCGACCCTGATCGACGGCGCATACCACGATGTCGACTCCTCGGTTCTGGCGTTCGAAATCGCATCGCGTGCCTGCTTCCGTGAAGCAGCAAAGAAGGCTGGTGCACAGCTTCTCGAGCCGATGATGAAGGTCGAAGTCGTTACCCCTGAAGATTACGTCGGTGACGTGATCGGCGATCTGAACTCGCGTCGCGGTCAGATCCAGGGTCAGGAATCGCGTGGCATCACCATCGTGATCAGCGCACACGTTCCGCTCGCGAACATGTTCAAGTACGTCGACAACCTGCGCTCCATGTCGCAGGGCCGCGCGCAGTACTCGATGACGTTCGATCACTATTCGCCGGTTCCGTCGAACGTGGCGCAGGAAATCCAGGCAAAGTACTCCGGTCAGAAGTGATCGGGGTGCGCCCCATCAGAGATTTGAAGATTATTCCCCTCAAGGGACAAGAATGGAGAGCCACTAATGGCAAAGAGCAAGTTTGAGCGCAATAAGCCGCACGTCAACATTGGCACGATCGGTCACGTCGACCACGGCAAGACGTCGTTGACTGCTGCGATCACGAAGTATTTCGGCGAGTTCAAGGCGTACGACCAGATCGACGCTGCTCCTGAAGAAAAGGCTCGCGGCATCACGATCTCGACGGCGCACGTCGAATACGAAACGCCGAACCGTCACTACGCACACGTCGACTGCCCCGGCCACGCCGACTACGTGAAGAACATGATCACCGGTGCTGCCCAGATGGACGGCGCGATCCTGGTTTGCTCTGCAGCTGACGGCCCGATGCCGCAGACGCGCGAGCACATCCTGCTTGCTCGCCAGGTTGGCGTTCCGGCGATCGTCGTGTTCCTCAACAAGGTTGACCAGGTTGACGACGCCGAGCTTCTCGAGCTCGTCGAACTGGAAGTTCGCGAACTTCTGTCGTCCTACGACTTCCCGGGCGACGATATCCCGATCGTCAAGGGTTCGGCACTTGCTGCTCTTGAAGATTCCGACAAGAAGATCGGTGAAGACGCAATCCGCGAGCTGATGGCTGCTGTTGATGCCTACATCCCGACGCCTGAGCGTCCGATCGACCAGCCGTTCCTGATGCCGATCGAAGACGTGTTCTCGATCTCTGGCCGTGGTACGGTTGTGACGGGTCGCGTTGAGCGCGGTATCGTCAAGGTTGGTGAAGAAGTCGAAATCGTCGGCATTCGTCCGACGTCGAAGACGACGGTTACCGGCGTTGAAATGTTCCGCAAGCTGCTCGACCAGGGCCAGGCTGGCGACAACATCGGTGCTCTGGTTCGCGGCGTTACCCGTGACGGCGTTGAGCGTGGCCAGATTCTGTGCAAGCCGGGTTCGGTCAAGCCGCACAAGAAGTTCATGGCAGAAGCCTACATCCTGACGAAGGAAGAAGGCGGCCGTCATACGCCGTTCTTCACGAACTACCGTCCGCAGTTCTACTTCCGTACGACTGACGTTACCGGTATCGTTTCGCTTCCAGAAGGCACGGAAATGGTTATGCCTGGCGACAACGTCACTGTTGAAGTCGAGCTGATCGTTCCGATCGCGATGGAAGAAAAGCTGCGCTTCGCTATCCGCGAAGGCGGCCGTACCGTCGGCGCCGGCATCGTCGCTTCTATCGTCGAGTAATTTCACGACGTTGAAATTCAGACCGGCGGCGGTGTTACCCACACCGCCGCCGGGCTTTTAGTAAAAAAGCCTGGCGGCGTTGCATTTTTAGTGCTTGAAAAATTCGGTGAAAGCGCGTAAACGCGCATTCACACTCACCCGCTGGATTCGCAAGCAATTGCGGAGCGCGGTGTTTTAGCAATACAGACTACTGAAATGATTGGGGTGCGACGCGCATCCCTCTCGATTTTTGAAAATCTGCGGCGCCACGATCAATAGAAGTTCATGTGTTTCCGCGTGCGGAAACGAATAACAAAGAACAAGGACAAGACGAATGAACGGCCAGAATATCCGTATCCGCCTCAAGGCGTTCGATCACCGGATCCTCGATGCCTCTACCCGTGAAATCGTGTCGACCGCAAAGCGCACCGGCGCCAGCGTTCGCGGCCCGGTTCCGCTCCCCACCCGCATCGAAAAGTTTACCGTCAACCGCTCTCCTCACGTTGATAAGAAGAGCCGTGAACAGTTCGAAATGCGGACGCACAAGCGTCTTCTCGATATCGTTGACCCCACCCCGCAGACCGTCGATGCTCTGATGAAGCTCGACCTGGCTGCCGGCGTTGACGTTGAAATCAAGCTCTAAGACTGGCCTGACCTCATCCAAGTGAGGGCCATATAACAAGGAAGGTACGTGGAGAAATCCAACGGCTTCCAATCCGGAGACCGGAAACATCGTGAGATGTCGAAGGGCACTCCTTAACAAAGGCCAAAAAGGGTTTTCCCTTCAAGGCTCGCAAGAGGATGAACCAATGCGTTCAGGTGTGATTGCACAGAAAGTGGGTATGACCCGCGTCTACAACGACGCTGGTGAACATATTCCAGTAACAGTATTGCGGATGGATAACGTACAAGTCGTTTCCCAGCGCACGGAAGACAAGAATGGCTACACCGCAGTTCAGCTCGGTGCCGGCCAGTCCAAGGTCAAAAACACGACGAAGGCGCTTCGCGGTCATTTTGCCGCTGCCAACGTCGAACCGAAAGCAAAGCTCGTCGAGTTCCGGGTTTCCCCCGAGAACCTGATCGATATCGGTGCAACACTGACCGCAACTCATTTTCAGGCCGGCCAGCTGGTCGACGTAACGGGAACCACGATCGGTAAGGGTTTTGCCGGTGCTATGAAGCGTCACAACTTCGGTGGTGGTCGCGCTTCGCACGGTAACTCCGTATCGCACCGTGCGCACGGTTCGACTGGTAACAACCAGGATCCGGGCCGCGTGTGGAAGGGCAAGCGCATGGCTGGTCATATGGGCCAGACGCGCGTTACGACCCAGAACCTCGAAGTCGTTTCGACCGATGAAGACCGTGGCCTGATCCTCGTCAAGGGTGCAGTTCCCGGTTCCAAGGGCGCCTGGATCATCGTCCGCGACGCCGTCAAGTCGGCCGCGAAGTAAGGGAGCCTTATCATGGAATTGAACGTCAAGACCCTCGAGGGAAAAGACGCCGGCAAGGTTTCTCTGTCGGACGAGATTTTCGGCCTCGATCCCCGTCAGGATATCCTGGCCCGTATGGTTCGCTGGCAGCTTGCAAAGAAGCAGCAGGGAACGCACAAGACCAAGACCCGTGCGGAAGTTTCCCGTACTGGTGCGAAGATGTACAAGCAGAAGGGTACGGGCCGCGCTCGTCACCATTCGGCTCGCGCACCGCAGTTCCGCGGCGGCGGCAAGGCCCACGGCCCGGTCGTTCGCAGCCACGCACACGACCTTCCCAAGAAGGTTCGCGCGCTTGCTCTGCGTCACGCCCTGTCTGCAAAGCTGAAGGCTGAAGATCTGATCATCGTCGATCAGCTCGTCGCGTCCGAAGCAAAGACCAAGGCTCTGCTGGGCAGCTTCGCTTCGCTTGGCCTGACCAACGCTCTCGTTATCGGTGGCGCAGAACTTGATGGCAACTTCAAGCTCGCAGCTCAGAACATCCCGAACGTGGACGTTCTGCCGGTTCAGGGCATCAATGTTTACGACATCCTGCGTCGTGGTAAGCTCGTGCTTTCCAAGGCTGCTGTAGAGGCTCTGGAGGAGCGGTTCAAATGACGGATCTTCGCCACTACGATGTGATCGTATCTCCTTCGATCACGGAAAAGTCGACGCTGGTATCCGAACAGAACCAGGTCGTATTCAACGTCGCCAAAAGCGCTTCCAAGCCTGAAATCAAGGCTGCCGTGGAAGCTCTCTTCGGCGTCAAAGTCACGGCTGTGAACACGCTTATCCGCAAGGGTAAGACCCGTCGTTTCCGTGGGTTCGCCGGTAAGCTGAAAGACGTCAAGAAAGCCGTCGTTACGCTCGCCGAAGGTCAATCCATCGACGTGTCCACCGGACTCTAAAGGTTAGGCCCAAGCGGGCAAAGACCCAAAAGGGAACAAGAATATGGCATTGAAAAGTTTCAATCCGACCACGCCAAGCCAGCGTCAGCTGGTTATCGTGGACCGCGCTTCGCTCTACAAGGGCAAGCCGGTAAAGGCTCTCACCCAGGGCCTCAGCTCCAAGGGTGGCCGCAACAACCAGGGCCGGATCACCGTCCGGTTCCAGGGTGGCGGTCACAAGCGGACCTACCGTCTGGTGGACTTCAAGCGTCGCAAGTTCGACGTTGAAGGCACCGTTGAACGTTTGGAATACGACCCCAACCGCACCGCGTTCATCGCGCTGGTTACGTATACCGACGGCGAACAGGCTTACATTCTCGCGCCACAGCGTCTCGCTGCCGGTGACAAGGTGATCGCCTCCGACAAGGCAGTGGACGTGAAGCCCGGCAACACCATGCCGCTTCAGTACATTCCGGTCGGTTCGATCATCCACAACGTCGAGATGAAGCCAGGTAAAGGCGGTCAGATTGCCCGCTCCGCCGGTACGTACGTCCAGCTCGTCGGCCGCGATGCCGGTATGGCTATCCTGCGTCTCAACTCGGGCGAACAGCGTCTGGTGCACGGCTCCTGCCTCGCATCGATCGGCGCAGTTTCGAACTCCGATCACGGCAACACCAACGACGGCAAGGCTGGTCGTTCGCGTTGGCGTGGCAAGCGTCCGCACGTTCGCGGCGTCGTCATGAACCCGGTCGACCACCCGCACGGTGGTGGTGAAGGTCGCACGTCGGGTGGTCGTCACCCGGTTACTCCGTGGGGTAAACCCACGAAGGGCAAGCGCACCCGTTCGAACAAGTCGACCGACAAGTTCATCATGCGTTCGCGCCATCAGCGCAAGAAGTAAGAGGAGAAGTCTCAAGTGGCTCGTTCAGTTTGGAAAGGTCCGTTTGTTGACGGCTATCTTCTCACTAAGGCTGAGAAGGTGCGCGAAAGCGGACGCAATGAAGTAATCAAGATCTGGAGCCGTCGCTCCACGATCCTGCCGCAGTTCGTCGGATTGACGTTTGGCGTCTACAACGGCAGCAAGCATGTGCCCGTCTCTGTCAATGAAGACATGGTCGGACACAAGTTCGGTGAATTCTCTCCGACCCGTACCTATTACGGTCACGGCGCGGACAAGAAGGCAAAGAGGAAGTAATCATGGCGAAGGCTAAGACCGAACGCCGGCTGAAGGACAATGAGGCTCAGGCCATTGCCCGTACGCTCCGCGTCAGCCCCCAGAAACTGAACCTGGTTGCCGCTCTTATCCGTGGCAAGAAGGTTGATCGCGCTCTCGCCGAGCTCGAATTCTCCCGCAAGCGCATCGCAGGGACCGTCAAGAAGACGCTCGAATCTGCGATTGCCAATGCGGAAAACAACCATGACCTCGACGTCGACGCTCTCGTCGTCGCCGAGGCCTATGTTGGCAAGTCCATCACCATGAAGCGTTTCCACGCTCGTGGCCGTGGTCGTGCATCCCGCATTGAAAAGCCGTTCTCTCACCTCACGATCGTTGTTCGTGAAGTTGAGGAAAAAGGGGAGGCCGCATAATGGGTCAGAAAATCAATCCGATCGGCTTCCGCCTCGGCATCAACCGTACCTGGGATAGCCGCTGGTACGCTGACACCGCTGAATACGGCAAGCTGCTGCATGAAGACCTGAAGATCCGGGCTTACTTGATCAAGGAACTCAAGCAGGCCGGTATCGCCAAGGTGGTCATCGAGCGTCCGCACAAGAAGTGCCGCGTTACGATCCATTCGGCTCGTCCGGGTCTCATCATCGGCAAGAAGGGCGCGGACATCGAGAAGCTTCGCAAGAAGCTTTCCGAGATGACCAACTCCGAAACGCACCTCAACATCGTTGAAGTGCGCAAGCCGGAAATCGACGCGACTCTCGTCGCCCAGTCGATCGCCCAGCAGCTCGAGCGCCGCGTGGCTTTCCGCCGTGCGATGAAGCGTTCGGTTCAGTCCGCAATGCGTCTTGGCGCCGAAGGCATCAAGATCACCTGCGGTGGCCGTCTCGGTGGCGCCGAAATCGCTCGTACCGAATGGTACCGCGAAGGACGCGTTCCGCTGCACACGCTGCGTGCGGACATCGACTACGGCACAGCTGAAGCGGAAACCGCGTTCGGCATCTGCGGCATCAAGGTCTGGATCTTCAAGGGCGAAATCCTTGAGCACGATCCGATGGCTTCTGAGCGTCGTGGTCTCGAAGGCGATGCTCAGGGCCCTGCAAGCCGTGAGCGTGGCGATCGTCCCGATCGTCGTCGCGAAAACGCTTGATTGACGCTGGCGAAAGATAAGCTCGGAGAAGTAAGAAAATGTTGCAGCCAAAGCGTACTAAGTACCGCAAGCAGTTCAAGGGACGCATCAAGGGCGTCGCCAAGGGCGGCTTTGACCTGGCATTCGGTGAATTCGGCTTGAAGTCGCAGGAACCGAACCGCGTGAACGCACGCGAGATCGAAGCGGCCCGCCGCGCGATCACGCGTTACATGAAGCGCGCAGGTCGTGTGTGGATCCGCGTATTCCCAGACGTTCCGGTAACGGCAAAGCCGACCGAAGTTCGTATGGGTAAGGGCAAGGGTTCGGTCGAATACTGGGCATGCAAGGTCAAGCCCGGTCGTATGATGTTCGAGATCGACGGTGTGTCCGAGGAGATCGCCCGCGAGGCGCTTCGTCTCGGCGCTGCCAAGCTCTCGGTCAAGACGCGCTTCGTACAGCGCATCGCAGAGTAAGGAGCAAGGCACATGAAAGCCGATGAAGTTCGCGGCCTCAGCGCCGACCAGCTCAAGGACAAGCTCGCCGATCTGAAGAAGGAGCAGTTCAACCTGCGCTTCCAGAAGGCGACTGGCCAGCTGGAGAAGTCCTCGCGCATCAACGAAGTCCGCAAGGACATCGCCCGCGTTAAAACCATTGCCCGCCAGAAGGCGGCAGAAGCCAAGGCCTAAGGAAAAATAATATGCCGAAACGCATTCTGCAGGGCGTCGTAGTGTCCGACAAGAACGAGAAGACTGTTGTAGTCCGGGTTGAGCGCCGATTCGCTCACCCGCTGCTCCAGAAGACCGTTCGCCGTTCGAAGAAGTACAAGGCACACGACGAAAACAATCAGTATAAGGTCGGCGATGTCGTTTCCATCGAGGAATGCGCACCGATCTCCAAGGACAAGCGCTGGACGGTCGTTTCCGCCCAGGCTTAATTTCATCAGAATCGCGCCAGGTCTCTTGTACTTGGCGCGAAATACTGTATGAAGCACCGCAAGGACGCTCGTGAATCGAGCGTCTTTTGCTTTGATGCGCACGGAAGGTCCTTCGGGAAACCACCCTGTCACGACATTTCCGCGCAAAAAAAGAGACATTCATAAGCTGGGGCAGGGGGCTCACTCGGGAGAGTTTGCCCAACCGTTCCGGTAACAACAAGAAGGCGACCTGACATGATTCAGATGCAAACAAACCTCGACGTGGCGGATAATTCCGGCGCACGTCGTGTCATGTGCATCAAGGTGCTGGGCGGCTCGAAGCGCAAATATGCTTCTGTTGGCGACATTATTGTCGTTTCCATCAAGGAAGCTATTCCGCGCGGCCGCGTCAAGAAGGGCGATGTGATGAAGGCGGTTGTCGTTCGCACCGCCAAGGACATCCGTCGCGCTGACGGCAGCGTCATCCGTTTCGATAACAACGCAGCCGTTCTTATCGACAACAAGAAAGAGCCCATCGGCACCCGTATCTTCGGACCGGTTCCGCGCGAACTTCGCGCCAAGAACCACATGAAGATCATCTCGCTGGCTCCGGAAGTACTGTAAGGAGCGTATGCGATGCAGAAAATTCGTAAAGGCGACAACGTTGTCGTATTGACCGGTAAGGACAAGGGCCGTACCGGCGAAGTAATCCAGGTTTTGCCGAAGGAAGATCGGGCCGTTGTGCGTGGCGTTAACATGGTGAAGCGTCACCAGCGCCAGACCCAGGCTCAGGAAGCTGGCATCATCAACAAGGAAGCGTCCTTGCACATCTCCAACATTGCCATCGTCGATAAGGATGGCAAGCCGACCCGCGTTGGCTTTACTGTTGTAGACGGCAAGAAGGTCCGCGTGGCCAAGCGTTCGGGAGAAGTGATCGATGGCTGATAAGTACGAGCCGCGTCTCAAGACGGAGTACGTTTCCCGTATCCGTGGCGCCATGCAGGAGAAGTTCTCCTACGCCAACGTGATGATGATCCCGAAGCTTGAAAAGATCGTGATCAACATGGGTGTTGGCGAGGCAACTGCCGACTCCAAGAAGCCAACCATTGCTGCCGGTGACCTGGCTGCGATTGCCGGCCAGAAGCCGGTTGTTACCCGCGCTCGCAACTCGATCGCTGGTTTCAAGGTTCGCGAAGGCATGCCGATCGGTGCGAAGGTTACCCTTCGTGGCGCCCGCATGTATGAATTCCTTGATCGCCTGGTCAACATCGCGCTGCCGCGCGTTCGCGACTTCCGGGGTCTGAACCCGAAGAGCTTTGACGGCCGTGGCAACTTCGCCATGGGCATCAAGGAACACATTGTGTTCCCTGAGATCAACTACGATAAGGTTGATCAGATGTGGGGCATGGACATCATCGTTTGCACGACGGCGACGTCGGACGACGAAGCACGGGCTCTGCTTACAGAGTTCAACTTCCCGTTCCGTCACTAACCGTAACGACGAGCGTAGAAAAGGAACTCCGATATGGCGAAAACAAGCGCAGTTGAAAAGAACAAGCGCCGCCGCAAGTCGGTCGCCCAGCAGGCCACCAAGCGGGCTGCACTGAAGGCGATCGTGATGAACCAGTCCCTTCCGATCGAAGACCGGTTCAAGGCCACTCTGAAGCTCGCTTCGCTGCCGCGTGACGGCTCGAAGACGCGTATCCGCAACCGCTGCGAAGTAACGGGCCGTCCGCGCGCGTTCTATCGCAAACTCAAGATGTCGCGTATCGCGCTTCGTGAGCTGGGCAATTCCGGCAAGGTGCCGGGCATTGTCAAGTCGAGCTGGTAAGGAGACGGGCACATGACCATGACTGATCCTTTGGGTGATATGCTCACCCGCATCCGCAATGGTGCTGCTCGCCGTAAGTCTTCGGTAAGCACGCCTGCTTCCAGCCTCCGCGCACGCGTTCTCGACGTGCTGCAGGCTGAAGGCTACATTCGCGGTTATTCCAAGGTCGATTTCGAAAACGGCAAGGCCGAATTCACGATCGAACTGAAGTACTACGAAGGCGCGTCCGTGATCCGTGAGATCGGCCGCGTTTCCAAGCCGGGCCGCCGAGTTTATGTCTCGGTTAAGTCCATTCCGCAGGTCGCGAACGGCCTCGGCATCACCATCCTTTCGACCCCGAAGGGCGTGATGGCCGATCACCAAGCTCGCGAACAGAACGTTGGTGGCGAGGTTCTTTGCTCGGTCTTCTAAGACCCGAGCACGGATCTCCATAACGAACAGACAGGATTGAACAATGTCTCGTATCGGTAAAAAGCCCGTTCAGGTTCCAGCAGGTGTTACGGCCAATGTCGACGGCCAGAAGGTCACTGCTAAGGGCCCGAAGGGTGAACTGTTTTTCGTCGCTAATGACGACATCCAGCTGAAACTCGAAGATAATGGCGTTTCCGTAACGCCGGCCAACAACACCAAGGAAGCTCGTTCCAAGTGGGGCATGTCCCGCACGATGATCGAGAACATCTTCAAGGGTGTTAAGGACGGCTACGAACGCAAGCTCGAAATCAACGGCGTCGGTTACCGTGCCGCCCTGCAGGGCAAGAACCTGCAGCTGGCTCTCGGTTTCAGCCACGATGTAGTTTACGAGCCTCCGGTCGGCATCACCATTGCCGTTCCGAAGCCGACGGAAATCATCGTTTCCGGCATCAACAAGCAGCAGGTTGGCCAGGTTGCCGCGGAAATCCGCGAATACCGTGGTCCCGAGCCCTACAAGGGTAAGGGCGTGAAGTACGCTGAAGAGCGTATCGTCCGCAAAGAAGGCAAGAAGAAGTAAGGATCACGCGAAATGGCTAGCAGGAAAGAAGCACTTGCACGTCGCGCGAGCCGTGTGCGCCGCCAGATCAAGGCGGTTGCCAATGGCCGCCCGCGCCTGTCGGTTCATCGCTCGTCGAAGAACATCTACGCTCAGATCATCGATGACGTTGCTGGCAAGACGCTTGCGTCTGCCTCCACGCTCGAAGCCGATCTGCGCGGCTCGCTCAAGACCGGCGCCGACGTTGCAGCAGCAGCTGTCGTAGGCAAGCTGGTGGCAGAGCGTGGCGTCAAGGCTGGCGTCAAGGATGTCGTATTCGACCGTGGCGCATTCATCTATCACGGCCGTATCAAGGCTGTGGCAGAAGCTGCCCGCGAAGGCGGTCTGAACTTCTGAGTGCTTGACCCTTTCGATTGTTCGCAATCGAGAGAAAGGGTCACGCACCACTCAAGATCCTGCAGTGTCCTTTGCGTGTCGGTTTCGACACGCGGCGCTGCAGTTTCCGCCCTGACAACGATCCGGGCGGAATTTCACTGGGCCATGCGGGTCTCTTCATCGAGGCCGGTGGTCTTTTCGTTTGCCGTTCCACCCGTAAAAGAAAAAGGACAAGGACAATGGCACAGGAAAAAAGAGGTTCTCGCGACGACCGCCAGAACCGTGAAGAACGCGATAGCGAATTCGTCGACAAGCTGGTCGCGATCAACCGCGTTGCAAAGGTTGTTAAGGGTGGCCGTCGCTTTGGCTTCGCCGCTCTCGTCGTCGTCGGCGACCAGAAGGGCCGCGTTGGCTTCGGTCACGGCAAGGCTCGCGAAGTTCCGGAAGCCATCCGTAAGGCAACCGAGAGCGCAAAGCGCGATCTGATCTTCGTTCCGCTGCGCGATGGCCGCACGCTGCATCACGACGTCAATGGCCGTCACGGCGCAGGCAAGGTTCTGCTGCGTTCGGCCAAGGCCGGTACCGGTATCATCGCCGGTGGTCCGATGCGCGCTGTTTTCGAAACGCTGGGCGTTCATGACGTTGTTGCCAAGTCGACCGGTTCTTCGAACCCGTACAACATGGTTCGCGCAACGTTCGACGCTCTGAAGCATCAGGTTCATCCTAAGGACATCGCTGCACAGCGTGGTCTCAAGTATGCGACCCTTCAGTCTCGTCGTGCCGCTTCCGGCAACGCTTCTGAAGAATAAGGAGCTGGATCATGGCCAAGAAGACTACTGAAGCCAAAAAGACTGTTACGGTCGAACAGATCGGCAGCCCTATCCGCCGCCCGGCAATCCAGCGTCAGACGCTGGTCGGTCTGGGTCTCAACAAGATGCACCGTCAGCGCACCCTGGAAGATACTCCTGCGGTTCGCGGCATGATCCGTGCGGTCCAGCATCTCGTTCGCGTCGTTGACGAGAAGTGAGACGGAGTAACCTATCATGAAACTCAATGAAATCAGAGACAACGAAGGCTCCACCAAGGACCGCATCCGCGTAGGTCGCGGTATTGGTTCCGGCAAGGGCAAGACCGGTGGTCGCGGTGTAAAGGGTCAAAAGGCTCGTTCGGGCGTCGCCATCAACGGTTTTGAAGGCGGTCAGATGCCAATCTACCGTCGTCTTCCGAAGCGCGGTTTCAACAACATTTTCGCTTCCGAATTTGCTGTTGTATCGCTCGGCCGCATTCAGACGGCCATCGACGCCAAGAAGCTCGACGCTTCCGCAACGATCGATGCTGCTGCTCTCAAGGCTGCTGGCGTTATCCGTCGCACCAAGGACGGCGTTCGCATTCTCGCTGACGGCGAACTGACGAGCAAGGTTGCTTTTGAAGTTGCCGGCGCTTCCAAGCCTGCACTCGAAAAGATTGAGAAGGCTGGCAGCTCTATCAAGCTTCTCGCAGTTGCAGCTGAAGCCTCCGAGTAATATATAGACTCCAGACGCCCGGGGCATAGTCGCTCCGGGCGTTTGCGCTCCCTGGCTTATGGTGCTCTCGATTTAAATCGATTTATTGTGGCATCATGGCAAACTCTTCGCGGTGCAGCTGTTATGCGCGCCACATGCGGCATAAAGTGCCGCAGGGAGAGCCTCACAGTTCTTGAACTTCCTTGAGGGAGGGGATAGGACATAAAAAAACAGGGTGAGGCATGATGGCGGCGCAACGCCGTGTTCGTCCGAAGCCCGTTTTTGAACCGGTATTTTTAGACCTTTCCGCATTGGCCGGTTTCGCTGGCCGGCAAGGGTCATTCGGAGAAATTTATGGCTTCAGCAGCGGAACAACTGGCTTCGAACCTGAATTTTTCGACCTTCGCTAAGGCGGAGGATCTGAAAAAGCGTCTCTGGTTTACTCTTGCCGCACTTCTCGTCTACCGTCTTGGTACCCACATTCCGCTTCCGGGTCTGAACCCCGAAGCCTATGCACAGGCCTTCCGTGGCCAGGCCAACGGTATTCTCGGTCTTTTCAACATGTTTGCGGGTGGCGCAGTCGAGCGTATGGCGATCTTCGCCCTCGGCATCATGCCTTACATCTCCGCTTCGATCATCGTGCAGCTCATGACCTCGGTCGTGCCTTCGCTCGAAGCGTTGAAGAAGGAAGGCGAAGCCGGACGCAAGATCATCAACCAGTACACGCGCTACGGCACGGTACTGCTTGGCACCCTGCAGGCCTACGGCATCGCTGTCGGCCTTGAGAGCGGCAACGGCCTCGTGGTCGATCCTGGCCTGTTCTTCCGTATTTCCACCGTCATCACGCTGCTCGGCGGCACGATGTTCCTGATGTGGCTTGGCGAACAGATTACCTCGCGCGGCATCGGCAACGGTATTTCGCTCATCATCTTTGCCGGTATTGCCGCAGGTCTGCCCAAGGCGCTTGCCGGCACGCTGGAACTCGGCCGCACCGGTGCGTTGTCGACGACGCTCATCCTCATGGTCGTTATCGTGGCAATCGGCGTCATCGCGCTGATCGTTTTCGTGGAGCGCGCCCAGCGCCGTCTGCTGATACAATATCCGAAACGCCAGGTCGGCAACCGGATGTTCCAGGGCGATACCTCGCATCTGCCGCTGAAGCTCAACACGGCTGGCGTTATTCCCGCGATCTTCGCATCCTCGCTGCTGCTTCTGCCTGCGACGGCTGCCGGTTTTGCCGGAAACACCAACCTGCCGGGCTGGGCAACCTCGATCATCGCGTCGTTGCAGCATGGACAGCCGCTGTTCATGGCGCTCTACGGCCTGCTCATCGCGTTCTTTGCATTTTTCTACACGGCTATCGTCTTCAATCCGAAGGACACGGCCGATAACCTCAAGAAGCATGGCGGCTTCATTCCGGGCATTCGTCCGGGCGAGCGCACCGCGGAGTACATCGATTACGTTCTGACCCGTATCACGGTTGTCGGCGCTGTTTATCTTGTCTTCGTGTGTATCCTTCCTGAGACACTTATCGCACGTACGGGCATTCCATTAGCCCTTGGTGGTACTTCGCTTTTGATCGTTGTCAGTGTAACTCTGGACACGGTTGCGCAAATTCAGGGACACCTGATCGCGCAGCAGTATGAAGGACTGATCAAGAAGTCGAAGTTGCGTGGAGGAAAGAGGGGACGATGAGACTGATATTTTTAGGTCCGCCGGGTGCGGGCAAGGGAACCCAGGCCAAACGCCTGACTGACAAGTACGGGATCCCGCAGCTTTCCACCGGTGACATGCTTCGCGCTGCGGTTAGCGCGGGCACGGAAATAGGCAAGCGCGCCAAGGCCGTCATGGACGCCGGCGGGCTGGTTTCCGACGATATCGTCAATCAGATCGTTTCCGAACGCATCGAAGCTCCGGACTGTGCCAAGGGTTTCATTCTCGATGGCTATCCGCGCACCGTTCCGCAGGCCAAGGCGCTTGCCGAGAACATGCACAAGAAGAACGTCGCCCTCGATGCCGTCATCGAACTGAAGGTGGACGAGGAGGCGCTGATTCGCCGAATCGAAAATCGCGTTGCAGAGACCATCGCTGCCGGTGGCACGGTTCGTTCCGACGACAATCCGGAAGCCTTCCGCAAGCGGTTGACGGAGTATCGCGAGAAGACTGCGCCGCTGTCGCAATATTACAGCGAGCAGGGCGAACTTGTGACACTGGATGGCATGGCTGATGTCGATGCCGTCACCGCAGCCATCGAACGGGTTCTGGAAAAGGCCTCGGCCTGATGGTTGGAGCGGGATGGTGAAAACCGCAGGCGGTTTTCCCGGCAAATCCTGTGCTCCTGATACGGCGTATCCTTTGGATCGCAAAAGAATCTTGGCGGAGCCGGTTGCTTTTTAGCGCTGATTCCGTTAAACACCGCGCCAACTCGCGACATCCCAAGCGACTGGCGCGGATTTCCCTTAAGGGATGGAAATCCGGGTTCGGTCGTTTTGACTTGTCACGGACATCAATTTTGAACTGGCGGTCGTGTCGGCCGCTCGAATGGAATCACCACTTGCCGGATGGCAACTGGAACCAAGGAGAAAAGACGTGGCACGTATCGCTGGCGTCAACATCCCGACTGCAAAGCGCGTTGTTATTGCGCTGACGTATATTCACGGGATTGGTCCGAAATTCGCGCAGGAAATCATGGACAAGGTCGGTCTTCCGGCTGACAAGCGCGTTCATCAGCTTACGGATGCTGAAGTTCTTCAGATCCGCGAAGCCATCGATCGCGACTATCAGGTCGAAGGCGATCTTCGTCGCGAGACCTCGATGAACATCAAGCGTCTGATGGACCTCGGCTGCTACCGCGGCCTGCGTCACCGTCGTGGCCTTCCGGTCCGCGGTCAGCGCACGCACACCAACGCCCGCACCCGTAAGGGTCCGGCGAAGGCTATCGCTGGTAAGAAGAAGTAATTTTCCGGTTCTCCGGAAAGGAGAGGCTGGTGCGGTCTGCGCCAGCCTTTCTGAGTTTGGCGTGAAGCTCGGAAACGGGTCGATCGCCGGTGTAGCCGCTGGTGTTACGGCGGTGAAGAGATCAATGAAAGGTATAAAATGGCCAAGGAAGCCGCACGCGTTCGCCGTCGCGAACGTAAAAATATCACGTCGGGCGTCGCGCATGTCAACTCGACCTTCAACAACACGATGATCACCATCACCGACGCACAGGGCAATGCTATTGCCTGGTCGTCCGCTGGTGCCAAGGGCTTCAAGGGTTCGCGCAAGTCGACCCCGTTTGCTGCCCAGATCGCTGCTGAAGATTGCGCGAAGAAGGCTCAGGAACACGGCATGAAGTCGCTTGAAGTTGAAGTTTGCGGTCCGGGTTCCGGCCGTGAATCGGCACTTCGCGCTCTGCAGGCTGCCGGTTTCATGATCACTTCCATTCGCGACGTGACGCCGATCCCGCACAACGGTTGCCGTCCGCGCAAGAAGCGCCGCGTCTGACGCGACCGTGGTTCGGAAATTCCGCCTTTCCTTCGGTCTGGCGGAATTTTCGTGTATCTGGCGTGTGCGCGTCGATTTCGATCGACGGACTTGCGCTCAAGAACCCACTGATGAACCGCGGAATTAGGTTCCTCTCAGTGTTTTCATGCTCGGTCCGTCACGATTGGATGGTGGCGGCGAACGGAAGGTTTAAAGATGATTCAGAAGAACTGGCAGGAACTTATCAAGCCGAACAAGGTCGAGTTCACCTCGTCCAGCCGCACCAAGGCAACTCTCGTTGCCGAGCCGCTGGAGCGTGGTTTCGGTCTTACTCTCGGCAACGCGCTGCGTCGCGTTCTGTTGTCTTCTCTGCGTGGTGCCGCTGTTACGGCCGTGCAGATCGACGGTGTCCTGCACGAATTCTCCTCCATCCCCGGCGTTCGGGAAGATGTGACGGATATCGTGCTCAACATCAAGGAAATCGCCATCAAGATGGATGGTGACGATTCCAAGCGCATGGTCGTGCGCAAGCAGGGTCCGGGTTCGGTAACCGCTGGTGACATCCAGACGGTTGGCGACATCGAGATCCTGAACCCCGACCACGTGATCTGCACGCTGGACGAAGGCGCTGAAATCCGCATGGAATTCACCGTCAACAACGGCAAGGGTTACGTACCGGCTGAGCGCAACCGCGCGGAAGATGCCCCAATTGGCCTCATTCCGGTGGACAGCCTGTATTCTCCGGTCAAGAAAGTGTCCTACAAGGTGGAAAACACCCGTGAAGGTCAGGTTCTCGACTATGACAAGCTGATCATGACGATCGAGACCAACGGTTCGGTTTCCGGCGAAGACGCCGTTGCCTTCGCCGCTCGCATTCTTCAGGACCAGCTCGGCGTCTTCGTCAACTTCGACGAGCCGCAGAAGGAAGCAGAAGAAGAATCGGTTACCGAACTCGCGTTCAACCCGGCGCTTCTCAAGAAGGTCGACGAGCTGGAACTGTCCGTTCGTTCGGCAAACTGCCTGAAGAACGACAACATCGTCTATATCGGCGACCTGATCCAGAAGACCGAAGCCGAAATGCTTCGCACGCCGAACTTTGGTCGCAAGTCGCTGAACGAAATCAAGGAAGTTCTCGCTTCCATGGGTCTGCACCTCGGTATGGAAGTACCGGCATGGCCGCCTGAGAACATCGAAGATCTCGCCAAGCGTTACGAAGACCAATACTAACAAACAAGAAGGCAGACCTTAAAGACTGCCTTTCCCCGTCAAACAGCAGATAAGTCATCTGCATGTGCCAGGAAACGGCAGGCCTTAGAGAAGGCACCTGCGTAGAAGGAGAATAGCAATGCGCCACGGTAATTCAGGCCGCAAGCTCAATAGAACCGCCAGCCACCGCAAGGCAATGTTTGCCAACATGGCTGCTTCGCTCATCACCCATGAGCAGATCGTCACCACCCTTCCTAAGGCGAAGGAAATCCGTCCGATCGTTGAGCGTCTCGTGACGCTTGGCAAGCGCGGCGACCTGCACGCTCGTCGTCAGGCGATCTCGCAGATCAAGGATCAGGACGCTGTTCGCAAGCTGTTCGACGCAATCGCTTCGCGTTACGCAACCCGCAACGGCGGCTACCTGCGCATCATGAAGGCTGGCTTCCGCCAGGGCGACAACGCGGCTCTGGCCGTTGTTGAATTCGTCGAGCGTGACGTTGACGCCAAGGGCGCAGCCGACAAGGCTCGCGTTGCTGCGGAAGCTGCTGCTGCCGAAGCTGCGTAAGGTCTGACGCCGTTCAGGCGTCGTGAATTAAAAAGCCGGGTGAGAAATCACCCGCCTTTTTATTTTCCAAAAGAATAGTCATGAACGACGCAGATAGTAACCGTCAGTGCCGTCGTCACCTTCGATCAACTCGACGGTCCGGTTGAGAAGCCATCTAATTCCCTTACCTTCGGCACCAAATTCAGCATTGGATGTGTTCCAAAGATCTCCAATCAAGCCATCTGAAACATCAGAGCGCAACAGGGATGCAAGGAATGTATTGAGCTCATTTCGCTCCTTTTTGGTTAAGTGATACAAACCTAAAAGTAAGACGCCATCCAAGCTTTCGAACATTTCGAAGTCTTGGATCATATAGCCTGTAAATTTCAGGAATACGGGCGCGGGTGTAATGGTCTTTTTCACAATATCGGCGTTCCGATGGTAAGCTGTATCAACATAGAAGCCATTAGGGCGGCTGGCGTCGTGAACAATAAATACGCCAACTTCGGTATTTTCGCTTGTCTTGTATATCGCCCGGTAGATTTTTTGGCAGGATTTACTTAATGATATCTAAGTTATTGCTCTCTATCGGCTCGATGTCCTGCAATCGTCGTTTTTAACGATGCTTGGAAAGCGCTCGCTTCACTCCGGAACGTGGATGCGGGCCTTGATGTGCTTGAGTTGCGCGACAATCGTAAACGTCATGATGACCAGCAGCGACCACGAACTCCACTTGCCGATATGCACCACGGACCAGGCGCCGATCTGATCGGGATATTTCCAGATACCGAAGAATGTGGAGATGTTTTCCGCCAGCCAGACGAAAAACCCTATCAGGACGAAGGAGAGAAGCAGCGGCATCTTTCGATCCCGATCATAGGGACGGTAGACCACTGTTGCGCGGGAATAGAGGCCGATGGCGCAGGCGGCGATGTACCAGCGGTAGTCACCGATAAAGTGGTGGGTGAAGAAGTTGGCGTAGATGGCGATGCCGATCAGCGTTGCCATCCAATAGGTGGGATAATTGCGAATGCGCACATCCAGCAGGCGCCACGCCTGGATGATGTAGCTGCCGACGGCGGCGTACATGAAGCCGGAAAAGAGCGGCACGCCGAGGACCTTGCTATAGGCGAAGTCGGGGTAGGACCAGGACTGGATAGCGCTTGACGTCTTGAACACCTCAAGCGCGAAGCCGACGATATGGAACAGCAGGATGGCCTTGGCCTCGTCAAGCGTTTCCAGCCTGCTCCAGATCATGAAGAACTGGATGCCGAGCGCGACGATCAGCAGCACGTCATAACGCGGAATGCCAAATACCCCACCATGCGGCACTACGAAGATGGAAATGAAGAACAATCCCGCAAACAGGCAGGCACGGGCTTCCTTGATACCGAAATAGAGAAATTCGATGACAAAGCGCCTGATGCCCTTGAGTTCGCCCCAAGGATAGGTATCGCACAGAAGATTGTCCAAAACCGAGAGGCGGGTTGCGGCTGGGCCTGTTGCTATGCTCATGTTCGCGCCTCGATTTGTATCCGTTAAATTTTCATACGAAAACCGGAAGGAACTCGCATGGGTCCGTCACGCCTTTCCCCGCCTTATTTTGCCCGCATCCGGCTTTTGGCGGCGGCCATGATTGTGATCATTGGCGGTCTTTGCTTGCGGGCGTTCGGCTACGAGGTGGGATTGCCGTTCGTGGCGGTAAAATATGGCGGATCCGTGCTCTGGGGGGCGATGGTCTATCTGCTGCTGGCGGCCATCCTTCCGTCCCGCTGGTACGGTTACGAGGTTCACATCGCCGTCATCGCCGTCGTCGTCGTGGAATTGATTCGGCTCGTTCATTTCCCGGCGCTGGACGCGTTTCGCGCAACGGCGGCCGGAGCTTTGCTGCTCGGCCGCGTTTTCTCGGTGTGGAATATCGTCTGATATATCGGCGGGATCGCGGTGGCGTCCTTTACGTCCGGACGGGGCTTGCGCGCCTTGCCCTCTTCGCCGCCATGATCGAGGGCCGCACCAGCCGATACCCGAGCAACACCACCATCGTACTGATATAAAACACCGGCTCGAGCGTGATCGATTTTCGCGCCAACACGAAATGCAGTACGCCGACGATGAGCACGAGATAGACGAGCTTGTGCAGCGTGTTCCAGCGGCTGCCGAGCTTGCGGATCGACCAGCGGTTGGAGGTGAGCGCGAGCGGCAGCAGCATGACGAGCCCCGCCATGCCGAACATGATATAGGGCCGCTTGAGAATATCAGCGGCGATGGAGCTGAAGACCAGGCCGCGGTCCAGAACCAGATAGACGCTGAAATGTGCCAGCACGTAATAGAAGGCGATCAGTCCCAGCGCCCGGCGATAGGCGATGAGGTTTATGTTGAAGAGATCGCGCAGCGGCGTCACCAGCAAGCCGAGGCAGAGAAAGCGCAGGGCCCAGATGCCGAGCATGTGCTCGAAATCCTTGACTGGGTTGAAGCCGAGGCCGCCCGTCGCGGCGAGGTAAAAATACCACAGGCCGGGACAGAGGCCGATGACATAAAGCGACCAGATGGCTGCCGGCTGATAACGCTTCGGCAGTGAGGGAAGCGAAAAGGCGAGGGCCATGATCAGTAATTCGCCTTTAGATCGAGGCCGGTATAGAGGCTTGCCACCTCGTCGTAGCCGTTGAACATCAGGGTAGGGCGGTTCTGGGTGCCGAAAAAGCCGCCTTCGCCGATTCGCTGTTCCGTCGCCTGGCTCCAGCGCGGATGGTCCACATGCGGATTGACGTTGGAATAGAAGCCGTATTCGCGGGCGTTGGAGTTTTTCCACGTCGTTTCCGGCTGTTTCTCGACAAGCGAAATACGGACGATGGATTTGATGCCCTTGAAGCCGTATTTCCAGGGAACGACGAGGCGAATGGGCGCGCCATTCTGGTTCGGCAGGGTTTCGCCGTATAGTCCGACGGCAAGAATGGTCAGAGGATGGCGGGCCTCATCTAGGCGCAGACCCTCGACATAGGGCCAGGACAGAGGCTGGAACAGGCCGCTCTGGCCCGGCATTTCCTCCGGCCGCACCACGGTTTCGAAGGACACGTATTTCGCGCTGCCGAGTGGCTCCACCTTGTCGAGAAGGGCGGCGAGAGGGAAACCGATCCACGGAATGACCATCGACCAGCCCTCGACGCAGCGCATGCGATAGGTGCGCTCCTCTAGCTGATATTTCATCAGCTCTTCGATGCCGAATTCCTGCGGTTTGGAGACAAGGCCATCCACTTTTACCGTCCAGGGGGTGGGCTTGAACTTGCCGGAATTTTCCTTCGGGTCGGATTTGCCCACTCCGAACTCATAGAAATTATTGTAGCTGGTGACGGCATCGAGCGGGGTGAGCTTCTCATCCAGCTTGTAGGCGCCTGCTTTGGCAGCAAGCGGAGTGGCGACAGCCTCGCGGCCGGAAAGCCCGATTGCCGCAAGCCCCGCCGCCGTGCCCAGGAAGCCGCGTCTCGAGAGGTAGATATTCTTCGGCGTGATTTCTCGTGCCGGGATGAGGGGCGGACGATAGGCGGGCATTTCAACCTCCACAAAAGCCGGGTGCATCGGCGATAAATCGATTATGATAGGCTATACGGCCGCTGCACAGATATGTTTCAGCACTCTGCGCAAAAACAGCGGCCGGGCGGCAAAAATCGCGCATTTGTGATGACAGACCGCGCGAATTGCAACATTCAAACCGGGCGTACCGTACCGAACCGTACTGTTTTGCCCGAAGGTGACAGTGACAGGGCTTACGGTTTGCGCTAGAAAAACCGCAAAATAGGGCGAGGGCATTTTGACCGCGGTGCGGGAATGCGCTCTTCTGCCCAAGAGATCGAGGAAAACACCATGCCAGTCTATCGCTCCAGAACGACAACCCACGGCCGCAACATGGCGGGCGCGCGCGGCCTATGGCGCGCCACCGGCATGAAGGACAGCGATTTCGGCAAGCCCATCATCGCGGTGGTCAATTCCTTCACGCAATTTGTGCCGGGCCATGTGCATCTGAAGGATCTCGGCCAGCTCGTTGCGCGTGAAATCGAAGCGGCCGGTGGCGTCGCTAAGGAATTTAACACCATCGCTGTTGATGACGGCATCGCCATGGGACATGATGGCATGCTTTATTCGCTGCCGTCGCGCGAAATCATCGCTGACTCGGTCGAATACATGGTCAATGCCCATTGCGCCGACGCGATGGTGTGCATCTCCAACTGCGACAAGATCACCCCCGGCATGCTGAATGCGGCAATGCGCCTCAACATTCCCGCCGTATTCGTTTCCGGTGGTCCGATGGAAGCGGGCAAGGTCGTTCTGCATGGCAAGACGGTCGCGCTCGATCTGGTTGACGCCATGGTCGCAGCTGCGGACGACAAGATTTCCGATGAGGACGTCAAGATCATCGAGCGTTCCGCTTGCCCGACCTGCGGTTCCTGTTCCGGCATGTTCACTGCCAATTCCATGAACTGTCTGACCGAGGCGCTCGGCCTGTCATTGCCCGGCAATGGTTCGACGCTTGCCACCCATTCGGACCGCAAACGCCTGTTCGTCGAGGCCGGTCACCTGATCGTCGATCTGGCGCGCCGTTATTACGAGCAGGACGACGAGACCGTTCTGCCGCGCACCATTGCCAACAAGGCTGCGTTTGAAAACGCCATGTCGCTGGATATCGCCATGGGCGGTTCCACCAACACGGTGCTGCATATTCTGGCGGCAGCGCATGAGGGCGGTGTCGATTTCGGCATGGAAGACATCGACCGTCTTTCCCGCAAGGTTCCCTGCCTTTCCAAGGTCGCGCCTGCCAAGCAGGACGTGCACATGGAAGACGTTCACCGCGCCGGCGGCATCATGCGCATTCTCGGTGAGCTGGATCGTGGCGGTCTCCTCAACCGCGATACCTACACGGTGCACGAGGCGACGCTGGGCGACGCCATCGACCGTTGGGACATCACCCGCACCAACAGCGAAACCGTGCGGCAGTTCTTTAAGGCTGCCCCCGGCGGCGTGCCGACGCAGGTGGCCTTCAGCCAGTCGTCGCGCTGGGACGATCTGGATACGGACGGTGAGAACGGCGTTATCCGCTCGGTTGAAAAGCCTTTCTCCAAGGATGGCGGTCTGGCCGTGCTTTATGGCAACATCGCTCTTGATGGCTGCATCGTGAAGACGGCGGGTGTCGACGAATCCATCCTGAAATTCAGCGGTCCGGCGGTTGTTTACGAAAGCCAGGACGCGGCGGTTAAGGGTATTCTTTCCAACGAGGTCAACGCAGGTGATGTCGTCGTCATTCGTTACGAAGGACCGAAGGGCGGCCCCGGAATGCAGGAAATGCTCTATCCGACCAGCTACCTCAAGTCCAAGGGCCTCGGCAAAGCCTGCGCGCTGATCACCGACGGACGTTTTTCGGGCGGCACATCCGGCCTGTCCATCGGCCATGCCTCGCCGGAAGCGGCGCAGGGCGGCGCTATCGGCCTCGTGCGTCAGGGCGACTTGATCGAGATCGATATTCCCAACCGCACGATCAACCTCAAAGTTACGGATGCGGAACTGGCAGCCCGCCGCGCCGAGCAGGACCAGCTCGGCTGGAAGCCTGCGGAGTTCCGCAAGCGCAACGTCACGACAGCGCTGAAGGCCTATGCGGCTTTTGCGTCCAGTGCCGACAAGGGTGCTGTTCGGATTTTGCCGGAGTAATCTGGCGGGCAGGGTCCTACATTGCAGGCAGCCTGAGCCGCTCTTCTTAGCGGCTTTTTCTTGTTCTGACCCGGATTACGCGCGTCGTTAACAAACAGATTCAATTGCCTCAGAGCTTGATTCTCCAAGCTCGCGCAACACGCTGTTTCGCCACCGTAAATTCTAAACCATCCGGCCGTCCACCCTCCATGCCAGCAGTCACATTGGAGTGATGTTCCGTCACTTGCCCTTTTCCAACGCGCCGCGATGCCTAACTTCAGCATCATGAAAAGACGAACCGCACTCAGCCTTATCGCATCTTTGCCTTTCGCCCGCCTTGCCTACGGGCAAACGGCTGGCAATGGCGCCCGCTTCAGTCCATTGCTCAACGAGGCGGATGGGCTTTCGAGCCTGAAAGCCGTCATCGTCAGTATTGACGGCCAGGAGGTGGCCAGCCGTGCCTATCACGGCGCCAGCCTTATGGGTTCCACCAACATCAAGTCGGCCTCGAAATCTGTCATTTCCGCGTTGATCGGCATGGCGATCGATCGCAAGATATTGGCCGGGGCGGATCAGCCGATTGCCACGATCCTGCGCAGCGATTTTCCGCCGAACCCCGATGCGCGTCTGGAAAGGGTAACCATCGGCAACCTGCTTTCCATGCAATCCGGTATGGAACGAATGTCCGGCCCAAACTACGGCCGCTGGGTCGCCAGCCGCAACTGGGTGCGAATGGCGCTGGGGTCGGGTTTTGCCGGAGAGCCGGGCGGTGGCATGCTTTACTCCACCGGTTCCACGCATCTGCTTTCGGCGATTTTGACCAAGGCATCCGGCCGTTCGACGCTGTCGCTGGCGCGCGACTGGTTCCGGCCGCTGGAGGGCTTCTCAATCGGCGGCTGGGAGCGCGATCCGCAGGGCATCTATCTCGGCGGCAACCAGATGGCGATGACGGCGCGGTCGCTGCTGGCTTTCGGCGAGCTTTACCGGCTGGGCGGGGTAACGCCAGGCGGCGAGCGTTTGATTTCGCAGAGCTGGATCGATCAATCCTGGCAACAACGCACCAATTCCGTCTTCAACGGCGATGGTTACGGCTATTGCTGGTTCATCAAGAAGATGGCGGGCGAGACGGTTTATTATGCCTGGGGCTACGGCGGGCAGATGCTCTATATCGTCCCCGCCAAACGGATTTCGGTGGTTATGACGTCCCGTGAGGATGCGCCTTCGGCGAGAACCGGTTATCGCGACCAATTGCATGGGTTGATGGAGAATATTATTCGCGTTGCGTGAAAATCAGAGCGGTCTGTTTATGCTCTGGAAAGCTTCCCCGAGCCGCTTCATGCGCTCCTCATAGGCACTTGTAATGCAGGCGACATCCGCATTGCATTCCTGGCGCTTTTTCAACCATTGGCTCTGTTCTTCGCGCAAGGTGTCGCGTGCGCCCATCGCCATCAGTTGTGTCAGGATGTCGAAGGTGGTGACCATCTTCACGTCCTGATCGTTGAGGGCTCGGTTGTCGCAGATCGCCTTTTCATCCGCGGCCAGATCAGGCTTCGTGCAATCGAAGCTAGCGGCGTTGGCGGGCGAACCCAATGAAGCGCAGGCGAGGAGGATGCCGGAGGCAAGGATTGTCTGTTTCATGTGCATGGGTCGTCTCATTTTGAGGACAGGCTTGTGTGAGTGAAACCGAAATGGGGTGCTGTTGGTTCCACCTGCACAAGCCGGTCATCGCATGAAAAAGATCGGCCATCATCTTGCCGCGCTTTGCTTTATAGGCTTTCGCGTTATAACTCCATCATACTGATGAGGATGAGGAATCACATGCAGAGCGTGCTGAAGTATCTGTCCACCGGCTTTCTTGCGGCGCTGCTTCTCGTTCCGGTCGGAGCGCAGGCGCAGGACAACAAGACCGTGCCCGCAAGCCACACGGAAATGCAGCTTTCCTTCGCGCCGCTGGTCAAGCGTACCGCAGGCGCTGTGGTGAATGTCTATGCCGAACGCATCGTGCAGCGGCGCTCGTCGCCCTTTGCCGGCGACCCGTTCTTCGAGCAGTTCTTCGGCCAGCAGATGCCGAACCGCACGGAGAAACAGTCCTCGCTCGGATCGGGTGTGATCGTGACGGCCGGCGGCCTCGTGGTGACCAACAATCACGTCATCGATGGCGCCGACGACATCAAGGTGGCGCTGGCGGATGGGCGTGAATTCTCCTCCAAGGTGCTGCTGAAGGACGACCGGGTCGATCTTGCCATTCTGCAGATCGACGCGAAGGAACAGTTTCCGGTGCTTTCGCTTGGCAATTCGGATGCCATTGAAGTCGGCGATCTCGTGCTTGCCATCGGCAACCCCTTCGGTGTCGGCCAGACGGTAACAAGCGGCATCGTCTCGGGGCTGGCGCGCAACCAGGTGACGCAGGGCGATTTTGGCTTCTTCATCCAGACCGACGCCTCCATCAACCCCGGCAATTCCGGCGGTGCGCTGATGAACATGGCGGGTGAGTTGATCGGCATCAATACTGCCATCTTCTCCAAGGGCGGCGGGTCGAACGGCATCGGTTTTGCCATTCCCGCCAATCTGGTCCGCGTTTTCGTTGCCGCCGCCGAGCGTGGCGACGCGAACTTCCAGCGGCCCTATATCGGCGCAACCTTCGATCCCGTCACCTCCGATGTCGCCGAGGCGCTTGGCCTGCACCGCGCGCGCGGTGCGCTCGTCGTCAGCGTCGTCAAGGGCGGCCCGGCGGAGAAAGCTGGCATCGAGCCGGGGCAGGTCGTAACGGCGGTCAACGGTTTGGAGGTGGAGCATCCCGATGCACTCGGTTATCGCCTCACGACGGCTGGCATCGGCAAGTCCGCCGAATTGACGCTGGTGGAGAAGGGCAAAGAGAAGAAGGTGACCATTGCGCTCGACACGGCGCCGGAAACCGCGCCGCGTGACGAACGGCTGCTGGAGGGACGCAATCCCTTGGCGGGCGCGACTGTCGCCAATCTCTCGCCGAAGCTTGCAGATGAACTGCGCATGCCTTCGCAGGTGACCGGCGTCGTCGTCACCGATGTGAAGCGCGGTTCGCCGGCCTATCGGGTCGGGTTCCAGCCGAAGGATGTCATCCTGTCGCTGAATGGCTCGGATATCGGCTCCACGGCTGCGGTCGAAAAGGCGCTGGACGACAATCCCGGCTTCTGGCGGGTGGAAATCCTGCGTGACGGTCAACGTATCCGGCAGTTCCTGCGATGAGCGATGACCTCTTTGCCCCACAGGTGCCTGTCGAGGTCGCCAACCGGCGGCCTCTTGCCGACCGCCTGCGTCCGAAGACGCTGGCGGAGGTGACCGGGCAGCCGCATCTGACGGGGGAAGAGGGCGTGCTGCGCCGTATGATCGATAGCGGCTCACTCGGATCGATGATCTTCTGGGGACCGCCCGGTACCGGCAAGACGACGGTCGCCCGTCTGCTTTCGGGCGAGGCCGGGCTGGCTTTCGAGCAGATTTCGGCGATTTTTTCCGGTGTTGCCGATCTCAAGAAGGTTTTCGAGGCAGCACGCACACGCCGGATGAACGGCCGGCAGACGCTGCTTTTTGTTGACGAGATCCATCGTTTCAACCGTGCCCAGCAGGACAGCTTCCTGCCGGTCATGGAAGACGGCACCATCATTCTTGTGGGTGCAACCACCGAAAACCCGTCCTTTGAACTGAATGCCGCTCTTTTGTCGCGGGCGCGTGTCCTCACGTTCGGTTCGCATGACGAAGAGAGCCTGGGCGAGCTTTTGAAGCGCGCCGAAGAGGCGGAGGGCAAGCCTCTGCCGCTGACCGAGGAGGCGCGTGTCAGCCTGATCCGGATGGCCGATGGCGATGGCCGCGCCGTGCTGACGCTTGCCGAAGAGGTCTGGCGTGCGGCGCGCAAGGACGAGACTTTCGATACCGAAGGGCTGACGCGCATCGTGCAGCGGCGCGCGCCGGTTTACGACAAGGGACAGGACGGCCACTACAATCTGATTTCCGCGCTGCATAAATCGGTGCGCGGTTCGGACCCGGATGCGGCGCTTTATTATCTCTGCCGCATGTTCGATGCCGGCGAAGACCCGCTCTTTATCGGGAGGCGGCTGGTGCGCATGGCGGTGGAGGATATCGGCCTTGCCGATCCGCAGGCGCTTGCCGTCTGCAATGCCGCCAAGGACGCCTATGATTATCTGGGGTCACCGGAAGGCGAACTGGCGCTGGCGCAGGCCTGCGTCTATCTCGCCACCGCGCCGAAATCGAATGCCGTTTATACAGCCTTCAAATCGGCGATGCGGGCGGCCAAGGAAAACGGCTCGCTGGTGCCGCCAAAACATATTCTGAACGCGCCCACAAAGCTGATGAAGGGCGAGGGTTATGGTGACGGTTACCGTTACGACCATGACGAGCCGGATGCCTTTTCGGGACAGGACTATTTTCCGGAAAAAATGGGGCGCAAGACGTTTTACGATCCGCCCGACAGGGGGTTCGAGCGGGACATCCGCAAGCGTCTCGACTGGTGGGTGAAGCTGCGCCGCGAGCGCGGTTCGCGTTAAAAAGCTTTCTTCACAAAAAGAATCAGGCGCTTGCCAAAGTGAGTCGTAAAAACGCGCCATCCAACTGTTTCCAAAGGGAAATCAGGATGCCTTCCGGTGCTGCATGACCTGCGACGGGGCAGGCAGCATCTTGACCGAGGATTCCGCCAGACCACTGTGCCCTTCGGCATCGATCACCAGATGCCAGTGCAAGGTCTCGGGAATGCTGATGCGGATCGGCGATTTTTTCGCGACGCCGCCGAGATATTTGAAATCGAGCAATTCGGTGAAACGCTGGAAGTTTGCGCCTGTCATAAGCCGTACATTGTTGACGGCCGAAAGGGACACCTCAATAGTCGTCCCAGCCCGCAATTCCTTCAGGTCATAGTGTGTAAAGCGGAAATTCGGCCGTGACATTGCGCGTCTCCCTGTACCTGTATTTTGGCAAAAGAGGATAGGACGTCAGGGTTAACGAGCTCTTTAAAACGGCAGCACCCTGTAGAATTTCGGGTCGCTGCGCCGGCTTTGAAGGGCCGTGGAGAGTATTGGCGGGTTGGGAGGAGGAGGTCTGGAATAATACTAACGTATAATAAGCGTATTCAGTTATAATAAATTTTTTAACTCTAACATACGCTGGTCGAAGTGCCGTCAGCGGCGTTGGGGGGAATATGAAAAACGTCACGATATCTATGCGCCTTTATGCGCTCGTTGCATTGTTTCTGGCAATATTGACTGCGGCACTTACATTCAGCCTGTTCGAGACCTTTCATGAGATGGAACGCGAGCGTAAAGCGGGGCTCGCATCCATGAACGAAACGGCTGTCGCCATTCTTGAGCAATATTACCGGCTGGAGCAGGGTGGCACCCTGACGCGTGAGGCTGCGCAGCAGCAAGCCAAGACCACGATTGCGGCGATGCGCTATGGCAACGGCAGCGGCTATTTTTGGATCAACGACATGCATCCCAAGATGGTGATGCATCCGATCAAGCCCGAGATGAACGGCAGCGATCTCACTGCCAACAAGGATCCGAACGGCAAGGCGCTGTTCGTCGAATTCGTCAATACGGTGAAGGCGGGCGGCCAGGGCTTTGTCGATTATTATTGGCCCAAGCCCGGCGCGCCGGACCCAGTCGAGAAGTTTTCCCATGTCGCCGGTTTCGCGCCTTGGGGATGGATTGTCGGCACTGGCGTTTATGTCGACGATCTTGAGGCGGTTTTCTGGAGCAACGCCTATTTCAACATCGCAGTGTGTGTTCTGTCCGGCCTTCTGGTGATCGGCGTGGCTGCAGCCGTCGTGCGCAGCGTGACACGGCCTATCGATCGCATCCGGCAGAGTATGAAGCGGATCGCTGATGGTGACGGCGAGGCTGAAATTGAATTCGCCGACCGTCGCAACGAAATCGGCGCCATTGCCAAGACGTTGCTGGTGCTGCGTGACAGCGTCAACGAGCGCAGCGCCTTGCAGGCCCGCGAGGCGGGGCAGCAGCGGGCGCTGGAGGAGGCGCGGCATGGCAACGAGATGGCGTTGCGCTCCGCATCCGAGCGTCAGGCTCATGCCATGAACGAGCTCGGCAGTTCGCTGGAAGCACTCGCCAATGGCGATCTGACCGTCGAGCTTGCCGATATCGGCGGCGAATATGAAAAGCTGCGCATGGATTTCAACCGCGCCGTCGGCGCGCTGCATGGGGCGATCGAGGCGATCGCCAGAACCGGCCATGTCGTCAACGATAGCGCATCTGACATCAGCGGTGCGACCGGCAATCTTTCGCGCCGGACAGAGCAGCAGGCAGCGGCGCTGGAGGAGACGGCGGCGGCTCTTGACGAAATCACCGCGACGGTACGCACCGCTTCCGAACGGGCGAACGAGGCCCGACAAATGGTGCAGGATACAAAAACGAGCGCAGGCCGCTCGGGCGAGATCGTGCGCAATGCCGTCGATGCGATGGGCCGTATTGAGGAATCTTCGCGGCGCATCGGGCAGATCATTTCCGTCATCGACGAAATCGCGTTCCAGACCAACCTTCTGGCGCTGAATGCCGGAGTCGAGGCCGCAAGGGCAGGCGAAGCGGGACGCGGTTTTGCCGTGGTGGCGCAGGAGGTTCGCGAACTCGCGCAACGCTCTGCCAATGCCGCCAAGGAGATCAAGACCCTTATCAATCGTTCCGCGGAAGAGGTCGGCGGCGGTGTCGCACTCGTTCGCTCCACGGGTGACGCGCTGGATGAGATCGTGACGCTGGTCAACCGGGTCGACGGCCACGTCAATTCCATCGCCACGGCGGCACGCGAACAGGCCACCGGCCTGCAGGAGATCAACACCTCCGTCAACCACATGGACCAGATGACCCAGCAGAACGCCGCCATGGTGGAAGAGACGACGGCGGCCAGCCAGACGCTGGCCGAAGAAAGCCGGCAGCTCCGCGCGCTGCTGTCCCGTTTCGAACTCGGGCGTGGGGCAGGGCGCGAGGTTTCGCGGGCGGCTTGATTTTTATCCGCTTGAGATAGTTTACAGGGCGCGGCTTTGGCTGCGCCCTTTCTGTTTCGAGGAAGTGAGACAACATTTCCTCCGTCGTGCCGGACCTGTGGTGTGTCTGCATCGTGAGAGGCGTTGGTTTGCAGAGCTTTGCTCACACCTTTGGTATGATTTCGGTCGAGGCTTCCGCATTTCCCGCTTCACGGAACAGCCCGGTTCGTTATTTCTCCCAACCAATAAGGATTCGTTTACCCCGTTTCTTTAAAATTTACCTGTATTGCCGCGGGTAGCGGCCGCTGAAGGTACAGGTTCTCGTATGGCGTATGTTTCCCTTCCGCGTCGTCTTGTGACGTTGTTGATGATTTCCACGGTCATGGTGTCGTGTTCGGCGGAGGGCCTTGTGCCGCCGGCTGAGGTTGACGGCACGACGCGTGTCGGCGCCATCCGGTCGTCGCGGCAGCAAGGCTACAGCGCGCCGCCGGGTGCGGTCTATCAGGCCGAGCGGACCGGGCAGGCCACCAATTATCCCGCAGCCGTGTCGCAGCCGATGCCGGAGCCTTATGCCTCGCAGGATCCCCTGCTGCAATCGCCACAGGGCGGCCAGGGCTATTCCACGCTGGATGGCCAGCATCAGGCGCGGATGGCCGCGAACGGCCAAAGCATGGCCTCCCCAGCCATGCCCAACCAGCAGGGCGCCGCAAATCAGATCGCCGAAGGCGAGGGCGGGGTGAACATGGATTCCATGCTGGGCGTGGAGCCGGTTCGCGGACTTGCGGAAGAGCAGGACGCCGATATTGCCGAAGGTGCTTCCGCCCAGCCGGTGGTGGACGGCATCGGCACCGACAATCCGGTTGCCGTTTCTCCGGCTCGCCGGCAACAAAGTGCGGGTCAGTCGCGGTTGATACCGCCACCGCCGCCGGGGTCTTCTTCCCGCCGCCAGCCGGTGGAGGAGGTCGCCATGCTGATGCCTAATGATCCGATGTCCCGCGACGGACTGCAAAGCAACCGCTCGGCTATGCCGCCCGGCGTCATGCCATCCTCGGAAGTGGCCTGTCGCTCCGAGCTGCGCCGTCTCGGCGTCGCCTTCCGCGATGTTGCGCGCATTGCAGATGGACCGACCTGCGGTATCGACTATCCGATCGAACTCAGCGGGCTTGCCAGCGGCGTTGCCATCCGCCCGGCAGTGAAGCTCAATTGCCAGGTCACGCTTGCGTTCGCCAAATGGGTAAAGTTCGAACTCGTGCCGTCCTCCCGCTTCCGTTACCTCTCAGGCGTCGGACGCATCACGCCCATGGGCGGTTATTCCTGCCGCAAGATGAATTCGCGCTCCAGCAATCCGTGGTCCGAACATGCGCGTGGCAACGCCATCGATATCGGCACCATAACGCTGAACAACGGCAAGGAGATCGACGTTCGCAGCAAGAACTTCTTCGCCTTCCGGGAAAAGGCGCTGCTGAAGGCAGTGAGGTCCGATAGCTGCAAATATTTCTCCACGGTTCTCGGGCCGGGCAGCGATCCCAACCACTGGAACCATTTCCACTTCGACCTGCGCACCCGCAAGTCCGGTTACAGGCATTGCGACTAGGGGCGACGAGACGACACGGTGGTGCATGACGATAGGCGTGAGGCATTAGTTGTGGTGCGTCACGTCGACCCGTAACTTCCCGTCCGTCCCGGCGCTACCCGGAATGGCGGAGTGGGGGATGTGGCCACATTACAATTTGGGCCTGTTGGGTTTGGTGCTAGCCGCCCAAAAAAAGACCGGCCCTAAGGCGGTTGAAGAAGACTGCCTAAATCGGGGGATATCGGCGTCTTTGCAAGGGCATGCAATGGGAAGAAATCCCATAAAACGGTCCATCCGGTGCGGATATCCGGCAAAAAACATCGCGCCGTACTGACCTGCGGCCAACATGGCTTGCCGCCCTTTTCTGATACGCTATGAGCGTCACATGTTTGTGACAACGGCCCCCGGGAGCCTGCTTTCATGCCCCCTGTTTCAGAGATACTGATCTTTGCTTCGGCGCTTGCGGCCGCGGGCGTGGTCGCTGGACTTCTGGCGGGGCTGTTCGGCATTGGCGGCGGTGCTGTGCTGGTGCCGGTGTTCTACCATGTGTTCGGGCTTCTGGATGTGCCGGAGGCGGTGCGCATGCATCTGTCGCTTGGCACTTCGCTTGCCATCATCGTGCCGACCTCCATTCGTTCCTTCCTGACGCATCGCCAGAAAGGTGCCGTTGATATCGATCTCCTGAAGGGCTGGATCGTCGCCGTGCCGCTCGGCACCATCCTCGCATCTGTGGTGGCTGCGCATGCCTCGAGCGTCGCCCTGCGGCTGATCTTCGCTTTCATTGCGCTTGCGCTCGCTTTCCGGATGATCTTCAACCGGGCGAGCTGGCATCTCGGTTCAGACCTGCCGAAAAACCCGGTCCGCTTTCTGGTCGGCACCTGCATCGGCCTTCTGTCTGGCCTGATGGGTGTGGGCGGCGGGGTGATGAACAATACTTTCATGACGCTTTACGGACGCACCATCCATCAGGCGGTTGCCACATCCTCCGGTGTCGGAGTGCTTATTTCGCTGCCGGGTCTCCTCGGCTATATCTGGGCCGGCTGGGGTGATGCAGGTCTGCCGCCTTTTTCCACCGGCTTCATCAACTGGATCGCCGTCGCGCTGCTGATCCCCATCACGCTTGTCGTCGCGCCCTATGGCGCGCGGCTGGCGCATGCACTCAGCAAGAAGCAGCTGGAGCGGGCCTTCGGGGTGTTTCTGGTCTTCGTCGCGGCCCAGTTTTTCTACAGCGTCTACAGCTGATTTTCCCTCTCCGCCGAATGCAGTGTTCAGGCCGTTGGGCTGGCAATTGCGGGTTGTACGGCCTATATGGCGTGCATCTTACTCGTTTTTTTCGAAAGATTCGCGATGAATGCCATTGTTTCGATACGGAATCTGACCAAGTCCTACGCAAATGGCTTTCAGGCGCTCAAAGGTGTCAGCCTCGATATCAGAGAGGGGGAAATCCTTGCTCTTCTCGGGCCTAACGGAGCCGGCAAGACGACGCTGATCTCTATCATCTGCGGGCTTGTCAATCCGGGTGAAGGCTCGGTTCTCGTTGGCGGATATGATGTGGTGAAGGATTTTCGCCAGACGCGTGCCCTGATCGGCCTTGTGCCACAGGAATTGACGACAGACCAGTTCGAGACCGTGTGGAACACCGTCAGCTTCTCGCGCGGTCTGCATGGGCAGAAGAAGAACCCGGAACTGATCGAGCGCGTCCTGAAATCGCTGTCGCTCTGGGACAAGAAGGACAATATGCTGCGGGAGCTTTCCGGCGGCATGAAGCGACGCGTGCTGATCGCCAAGGCGCTTGCGCACGAACCGAAGGTCCTCTTCCTCGACGAGCCGACGGCGGGTGTGGATGTTACCTTGCGCCGCGACATGTGGAATGTCGTTTCCGAGCTGCGCTCCAAGGGCGTCACAATCATTTTGACCACGCATTACATCGAGGAGGCGGAAGAGATCGCTGATCGGGTGGGCGTTATCAATGGCGGCCAATTGTTGCTGGTGGAAGAAAAGACCGCGCTGATGAAGAAGCTCGGCCGCAAGCAGCTTTTCCTTGAACTTTCGCAGCCGGTGGAGGCGTTGCCGGACAGTCTCTCATCTTTCGGCCTTTCGCTCTCGGATGACCGCAACACCATCACCTACGAGATCGAGGACAACGGCGAGCAGGGGCGCATTGCCGATCTGCTGACTGCGCTTTCCGGTGCCAACATCCATTTCAAGGATATTTCGACACGTCAAAGCTCTCTTGAGGATATTTTCGTCTCGCTGGTAGGAGACCAGAAATGAATTTTGAAGCCGTCAAGTCCATCTACCTGTTCGAAATGGCGCGCACCCGCCGCACCCTGTTGCAGAGTGTCGTGTCGCCGGTCATTTCCACCTCTCTCTATTTCATCGTTTTCGGAACGGCGATCGGTTCAAGGATTCAGGAGGTTGGCGGGGTTTCCTATGGCGCGTTCATAACGCCCGGCCTGATCATGCTGACGCTTTTGACGCAATGCATCAGCAACGGCTCTTTCGGCATCTATTTTCCGAAATTCACCGGCACGGTCTACGAGATATTGTCTGCGCCAGTGGCGATGACGGAAATTGTTGCCGGTTATGTCGGGGCGGCGGCGACCAAGGGGCTGATGATCGGCACGATCATCCTGATAACGGCCTCCTTCTTCGTGGATATCACCATCGCCCATCCGTTCATGATGATCCTGTTCTTTGTGCTGACGGCGGTGAGCTTCAGCCTGTTCGGCTTCATCATCGGCATCTGGGCCACGAATTTCGAGCAGCTGAACCTCATCCCGATGCTGGTGGTGCCGCCTCTGACATTCCTTGGCGGCAGCTTCTACTCCATCGACATGCTGCCGCCCTTCTGGCAGACGGTCAGTCATTTCAACCCGGTGCTCTACCTCATCAGCGGTTTCCGCTGGAGCTTCTACGAGATCGCCGACGTTAATCCCGTCATCAGCCTGGCGATGATCACGCTGTTTCTCGCACTCTGCCTCGGTGTCGTCGGCTGGATGTTCAAGACCGGTTACCGGCTGCGCAACTGACCGGAAAGAGGTTTGCCGTGAATGTGATACGCCCGGTTTGCACCGGGCGTTTTCGTATTCGGATAGCGAGACGTTATTTTTTGATCGCGAGCAGGAACTGTCTGCACGGCAGGTTTTACCTGTCTCGCAATCTCAACTCATCGGTCTGCATCTGCATCGAACCAAGCGTCGACAGGAAGCTCATGCCGAGCAGGCTCTGGCCCAGTTGGCCATCCTGCGCGACGAGGGCGGGGATGTTGCTCCGTGCGATCGGGCCGATGCCGATCTCGGACAGGGTGACGGGCGCTGCCGCCGTGCGGCCGTTCGCGGTCATCACCGGCACGGTGTAGCGCAGTTTCGTGGTGTCGATGCCAATGGCGGCGGCATCGGCATTGGCCAGCACCACGGAGCTCGCGCCGGTATCGACCAGCATGTGGATGGTTTTGCCTTCAATACTGACATTCGCCTCGAAATGGCCGCTCATCGATTTGTGCAGTATGATCTCCTGTTCGCCGCCAGCGGTCGTCACCACCACCGCGCGGCCGGGCATCAGGCCACCCAGCAGCCGGTCGGCGAAGGATTGCAGGTCGTAGCGATAGAGATAGACGGATACGAGGCCGAGGATAATCACGAGCCAGATGGCGAGTTGCCGGACAACGCTTGCGAAGCTGCCGCGGCTTCCCGCCAGAATGCCGACGGATAGCAATCCCGCAATCGGCAGGAGATAGACGATCTGCCCGAATTTCTCGTTGTCGATGCCGAAGGTGCGGCCGCTGTCGTGATTGACGAGAAGCAGGCCGAGACCCACGGCCAGCAAGAGGAGAACGAAAGTCAGCCTGTTCATGCGGTGTGCGTCTCCCTGGAGGTGTCCTTGCCTGTTTTTGCCAGTCTTTCGGGAAGCGCCTGCATGATCATGCGGCGCTTTTCGTCGCTATAGGTTGCCCAGCCGCCGATCTCGTCCAGCGTGCGTCCGCAACCGATACAGAGGCTGTTTGTGGCGTCGAGGGAGCAGATATGAATGCAGGGTGTTTCCATGGGGATCTATATCAGTCTGTCACGTCGCAAGGGCAAGAGCGACGAGAGTAACGATCTCCGTGATCTGCTGGCTGGCGCCGATCGTGTCGCCGGTGTGGCCGCCGATCTTGCTGACACAGAGCCTGCCGAACAGCACCGTCGCGAGGCAGACAGCCGCCAGAACGACTACGATCGACACAAAGGGCAGGGCATGCAGCGTGAAAAGCACGAGCAGCAGCAACCCTGTTGCGAGCGCGATGTTGCGCTCGCTTTCCCCGGGTTGGCCCGCGCCGGCGGCGATGCCGGAGGTTTTGGCGGCGGGCAGTGACTGCCAGTGCCATACCATCAGGGCGCGGCTCACCACCAGCGCGGCAATCAGGCAGGCGGCGGCGGTCTTGGCAGGCAGGGTTTCTATAAGCGATGCGAGTGCCGTGGCGCGCAGTGCAAAGGACAGGATCATGGCGATCGTGCCATAGCTGCCGATGCGACTGTCCTTCATGATCTCAAGCGTTTTCGGCTTTTCCTTGCCGCTGCCGAAGCCATCGGCCATATCCGCCAAGCCGTCTTCGTGCAACGCACCGGTTATGAGCGCGGTGACGGCGATGGCAAGCCAGCCGGTGAGCTGCGGTGAGGCGTCGAACTTCGCTAATGCCACCACGAGCACAGCAGCGGGCAGGGCGATCAGGAGGCCTGCGGCGGGAAAAGCGCGTGCTGTCCGGCGCATCGATGGACCGTCACCTTCACCGAAGAAGCGCGATGGGACCGGCAGGCGGCTGAGAAAGGCAACGGAATGCATGACATCTGTTATAAAATCCCCGGCCTTCATGCTCTCTCCGCTGCTGTGCTTGCATTTCCGGTTGTTCCGCGGCGCGTCCGCGATTATGAGAGGCGCAACAAAGACCGATTTGCCGGAAAACACAAGTTTCCGCCAACCCGACGACGAGAAAGACAGATACCATGAGCATGAGCGGATTGCCCTTCGACGATTTCCGCGCGCTGCTGCGCGAGCTTCCCGGCCCGGATACGCATGCGCTGGTCGCGGCCAAGGAGCGCAATGCGCAACTGACGAAACCGGCCGGTTCGCTCGGTCGGCTGGAAGAAATCGCCATGTGGCTTGCCGCATGGTCGGGCCGCTCGCCCGCCGTCACCCGTCCGCTGGTGGCGATTTTCGCCGGTAATCATGGCGTCACCCGGCACGGCATCACGCCCTATCCGACGTCCGTGACGCAGCAGATGGTGGAGAATTTTGCGGCAGGCGGTGCGGCGATCAACCAGATTTGCGTCACCAACGATCTCGGTCTGAAGATTTTCGATCTGGCGCTGGACTACCCGACCGGCGACATCACCTGCGAGCCTGCCCTTTCCGAGCGTGATTGCGCCGCCACCATGGCCTTCGGCATGGAGGCGATTGCCGGCGGTACTGACCTTCTCTGCGTTGGCGAAATGGGCATTGGCAACACCACCATCGCAGCGGCGATCAATCTGGCGCTTTATGGCGGTACGGCGGAAGAATGGACCGGTCCCGGTACCGGCTCCGAAGGCGAGGTCATGGCCCGCAAGATCGCGGCAGTGAAGGCTGCCGTCGAGTTCCACAAGGACCATCTGTCCGATCCGCTCGAAATCATGCGCCGACTTGGTGGCCGTGAGATTGCGGCGATTGCCGGCGCGATCCTTGCCGCCCGCGTGCAGCGCATTCCCGTGCTGATCGACGGTTATGTGGCGACTGCCGCTGCAGCACTTCTGAAGGCTGCCAATCCTTCGGCGCTTGACCATTGCCTGATCGGCCATGTCTCCGGTGAACCGGGCCATCTGGCTGCCGTCGAGAAACTTGGCAAGACGCCGCTTCTGGCGCTGGGCATGCGGCTTGGCGAGGGCACGGGTGCCGCTTTGGCCGCCGGCATCGTCAAGGCTGCCGCCGCCTGCCATTCCGGCATGACGACTTTCGAAGCTGCCGGTGTCGATACTGGTACCCATTCCCACACTGAGCATTGAGGCCGAAGATGGACGCAACGCCGCAGAAGAAGCAACCGGAACCTGCCTTCCGTAAGGAAAAGGGATGGCGGCATCTTTTTGCTGCTGCCCGCTATTCCTTGCAAGGGCTTGGACGGCTGTGGCAGGAAGCGGCGTTCCGGCACGAGGTTCTCGCCTTCGGCGTCGGCCTTGCTCTGCTTCTGGTCGCCGGCGCGCCGTTTGCGCATCTTCTCGTCTTTACGGTGCTGATGCTGCTTTTGTTCGCGGTCGAGGCGCTCAATACCGCGATTGAGGAGTTGGTGGATCGCATCTCGCCGGAAATCTCTTCCGTCGGGCGACACGCCAAGGATCTCGGTTCCTTCGCCGTCTTCTGCCTTTTGACGGCAAACGGATTTTTCGTGCTTTATTCGCTGGTGACGACGCTGTTCTTCTGAACGGCAGATTTGACGCTTAGGCGAAGGACCGACGGCGTGGCTGGATGGCGTGGGTTTCCTCCACGGCTGGCAGGCTTTGCAGCACGCGTTTTGCCGGCAGGATGGCGATGCCTTCGGTGCCTTCACGCAATTTCGATTTCAGGATGAACTGGCCGTCATGCTTGGCAAGGATGGCCTGAACGATGGGCAGGCCGAGCCCGGTTCCCTGTTCGGCGCTCTTGATCGCGATCGATCCCTGACCGAAGGCAGACAACACCACGGGGATTTCTTCCTCTGGAATGCCGGGGCCGTTGTCCTTGATCGACACATATTGCCCGCCACCCGCCGTCCAGCCTGCCTTCACGAGGATTTCACCGCCCTGCGGGGTGAATTTGACGGCGTTGGAGAGCAGGTTGAGGATGACCTGGCGGATCGATTTTTCATCCGCCCAGACCTGCGGCAGGCTGCTTTCAAACTGCTGCGAAATCCTGATGGTCTTGGCGCGGGCGCGAAGCTGGATCATGCCGATGCAATCTTCGGCGATTTCAAGCATCGAGACCGCTTCTTCATTGAGGTCGTAGCGACCGGCCTCGATACGCGACAGGTCGAGGATTTCGTTGATGAGGTCGAGCAGATGCTGGCCGGAACGGTGGATGTCGCCGGAATATTCCTTATAGAGCGGATTGTTGAGCGGACCGAGCACCTCTGCTGACATGACTTCGGAGAAGCCGAGAATAGCGTTGAGCGGGGTTCGCAGCTCGTGCGACATGGAGGCGAGAAAGCGCGATTTCGCCAGATTGGCCTCTTCCGCACGCCGCCGCGCCTCATCCGACATCGAGTTGGCGACTTCGAGTTCGGCGATCAGATCATCTTTTTCAGTCTGCGACGACAGCAGCTTGATGCTGGTCTGGTAAAGCCTGCTGGTGATGCGATGACAGAAAAGAATCGCCATGCCGAACATCAGGGCGAGGCCAACATCGAAGGGATCGCGGGAGACGACGGAGGTGACGCACAGCGCCGCCAGCACCGGCAGGAAGGTCATGAAGGTGGCCCGCCGCAGCATGAAATTGGCCATGGCGGTAAGCGAAAGCGCGATCAGCAGCGTCGCGCCCTTGAAGAAAAGAACGAGTGTCGGGTTGTTGCGCACCGGTTCGGCCAAGGCGAACATTGCCCAGGCGCAACCGATGAGGATCTGCATGGCAAGGAAGAGATTGCGCCACTTCGGCAGATTTTCGGCCGTGATCCCCTGTTTGGCGGCTCTTTTGGCCAGCACCAGAGACATGGCATGGAAACTCAGCGCAATGAGCGACCAGATGATCAGCCCTATGTCACCCGTGATATACAAACCGATGATAGAGGCGAGCACGATGAAAAGCGGCATGATCATCGCGCCCTGAAGGGCTTCTGCGATGTGCATCGTCAGCATTTCACGTTCATAGGCTTCGCTGCCGCCAGCGCCTTGCTGCAAGCGTTCACGCGTCGTCTTCACCGTGTCGAAAACAGCCTTGTTACGGTGCTTTCGTGAACGGTCGACGATGATCTTATCGGTGGACGTGCTGACGCTTTTACTCATTGTTACAACGCAGGTGACATGAACCCTTTGCAGGCTACGCACAAAATCTTAAGAAGATGCTGCCGTGAAAGGATTTGTTTGCCATTTCTGACAAGGGTTTGTTGTGACATGAGACGAAATGGAGGCAGGCGCGGCTTTTTCTCGACGTTTCGCGACGGCGGGCTTTTCCTTGCCACCGTTTTTCTCGGCATTCTGATTGCCGCCAAGCTCGATCAGATCAATAGCGAGACCCATACCGGCCGTTTCTTCGTGATCGATGGCGATACGCTTTCAAAGGGCGAGGACCGGTTCCGGCTGCTCGGCATCGATGCGCCGGAGCTTTCGCAGACGTGCCGACGCGGCAGTGAAACCTGGCCATGCGGCGCGGAGGCGCGACGCGTTCTGCAACAGATGATCGAAGGCACGACCTTTTCCTGTTCCGGCAGTTCCAGGGACCGTTACGGACGGCTGCTGGTCTATTGCTCGGCGGGAGACCGGGATGTGTCCTCGGAAATGGTGGCGTCGGGTTTTGCCATCGCTTCAGGTTATTTCCAGTTCTCCGGCGAACAGGCGCTGGCGCGCAAAGAAGCTCGCGGCATATGGGCCGGAGAATTCGAAAAACCGGCGGAGTGGCGGCGCGAACATCGCGCAGCGGATTTGCAAACGCCCGCCGCGGGTTTCCTCACCATCATCCGTCATCTTCTGGGATGGAATCATGGCTGAGGCGGATCGAGCCCTGCCGATGAATGACGACGGGTTGGACGGGCTGCGGGGCGCGATTGCCCTCTGTCGCATCTGTCGCGACACCCCAACCTGCGGACGTCTGCCGCACGAACCCCGACCGGTCGTGGTGATGTCGACCAAGGCGCGTATCATGATTGCAGGGCAGGCGCCCGGGCTTCGCGTGCATGAAACGGGTGTGCCTTTCAACGATGCCTCCGGCGACAGGCTGCGCCAGTGGCTGAATGTGGATCGTGAGACATTCTACGATCCGGACCGCTTCGCCATCGTGCCCATGGGGTTCTGTTTCCCCGGCTATGACGACAAGGGCAGTGACCTGCCGCCTCGACGCGAATGTGCGCCGCAGTGGCGGGAGAAGGTGCTGGCGGCGATGCCGCAGGTGGAGCTGGTCCTTGCCATCGGTCAATATGCCCAGGCCTTTCATCTCGGGGAAAGACGGCGGAAAACCATGACCGAGACCGTACACGACTGGCGCAGCTATTTTCATTCAAATTCGGGACCAGCCATTTTGCCGCTGCCGCATCCGAGCTGGCGCAACACCGGCTGGCTGAAGAAGAATCCATGGTTTACCGAGGAGCTGCTTCCTGTTCTGCGAGAACATGTGGAAATGCGACTTTAGTGAAACAATTTTCTGTTTTTCTCTAAAAATTAGTGTATTGAAAGGAAATTAATTCAGGAGGGTAGACGCATTGGATCGCCTAGACCGTAAGATTTTGCGCATTCTGCAAGAAGATTCCACGCTGGCTGTCGCTGATCTGGCGAAAAAGGTCGGCCTTTCCACGACGCCCTGTTGGCGGCGTATCCAGAAGATGGAAGAGGACGGTGTCATCCGCCGGCGCGTGGCGCTGCTGGATCCGGTCAAGGTCAACACCAAGGTCACCGTTTTCGTCTCCATCCGCACTGCCTCCCATTCCATCGAATGGCTGAAGCGGTTTTCCGAGGTGGTGTCCGAGTTCCCCGAAGTCGTCGAGTTTTACCGCATGAGCGGCGATGTCGATTATCTGCTGCGCGTTGTCGTGCCTGACATCGCGGCCTATGACGCCTTCTACAAGCGGATGATCGCCAAGATCGAAATTCGTGACGTGTCGTCTGCCTTTGCGATGGAACAGATCAAATATACGACGGAACTGCCGCTCGATTACATGCTGCTGGATAATCCCAAATCCGGCGAGGAATGATCCCGGCTGATCAGGCTTTTTGAACAATGCCCTTTCCGGCTGCCGGGGAGGGCATTTTTCGTTGCGCAGTTTGCTTTTCCGCAAGCACTCAAGTCGGCCATCCGGCGGTTGTCCGGGGAATGCACACTCCTGGCGTGCCGAGGCGGCCAGGCAATCTTATTCCGCCTGCGACGGCAAATTAGCACATTCAATTCTCTTTGCACTGGTGCCGCGCAAAGTGGGATTTTGATAAAATCACTCGAATATCTACGCTTTGTATATCTGATGATGGCAACAGTGAAGGATATCCACATGCTCACACGACGCGGAACATTGGGACTGATTGCGGGTGCAACGGGGGCGGCGTTCCTGCCGCATATCCGACGGGCTGGAGCCGCGACCACCACATTACGGATCGGCTGGCAGAAGAATGGCGTGATCGCGTTGGCAAAGAGCCAGGGCGCGCTTGAAGCGCTGTTGAAGGATCGCGGCATTGAGGTCAAATGGTCGGAGTTCTCCTCCGGGCCGCCGCTTCTTGAAGCGCTGGGCGCAGGTGCGCTGGATATCGGACCGACGGGCGATGTGCCGCCGCTTTTCGCGCAGGCTGCCGGTGGCAATCTGCGCTATGTGGGAACTTACAAGGGCGCCGCCGGCGGATCGGCAATCCTTGTGCAGAAGGATTCGCCGCTGAAGACGCTGGCCGACCTCAAGGGCAAGAAGGTGGCTTTCAAGCGCGGCTCCAGCGCCCATAACGTTACTGTCAAAGCATTGCGAAAGGCCGGTCTGACGCTGAACGACATAACATCCATCGACCTTGCCCCGCCGGATGCGGCGGCCGCTTTCCGCAGCGGCAGCATCGATGCCTGGTCGATCTGGGATCCTTATTTTGCCGTGGCGGAAAAGGAGCCGACGACACGAGTTCTCGCGACTGCCGAAGGTATTGTCGATCCCTGGAGCTATTTCCTCGCCAATGGCGACTTCGTGGAAAGCAATCCCGACCTCGTGCCGCTGCTCCTCAAGGAACTCGCAAGCGTCGGCGCAAAGGCTCAGGCCAACATCGATGAGACTGCAAAATTGCTGGCGGCGATAACCGGCGTCCCGCAGGATGTAACCAAGGTGTCGCTGACGCGTCCGGGAGCGGATCTGGGGCGTGTCTCGCTGGTTTCGGATGAGGCCATCAGCTATCAGCAGGCGCTGGCCGACGAGTTCTACGATCTGAAAATCGTGCCAAAGAAACTCAAGGTTACCGATATCGTCTGGCGTCCGAAAGCGAGTTGATCCGGGCGAAAGCTGAGTCTCTTCAATCGTCTGGCTGTTGTTGCTGAGAGATTGATTCAGGCAAGCGCTCCATGTCAGGAGCGCTTGCCTCTACCTCAGCCCTTGAGCCTGGCAATCACCAGATGGCCGGGTGTGGGGTTGCCGTCCTGCATGCGCACGTTGATATCGGTGACTTCGACTATGTCGAAACCGGTCGCTGCCAGTCTTTCCCGAACATAGGTTTCGGCGTGGGCGAAACGCTGGTGCGGGCCTACCATATAGGGGCGTCCGGCCATGGTTGCTTCGGGCAGCGTTTCCGACGAGAAGATCAGCAGGCCACCAGGGACGAGGTTTTCAGCGGCGCCGAAAAACAGCGGTTCCAGCGCGCCGAGATAGGGCAGCACATCGGTTGCGGTGATGATGTCGAAGGGCTCGTCGTCATTGTCTTCGAGAAAGTCCTCGGCTTCGGCGACATAGAGCGTCTCGTAGAGGTCCTTCTCATGGGCGATCTCGACCATGTTTTCGGAAATGTCGATGCCGGTGATGTCATCAGCCATGTCGCGCAGCGCTTCGCCGGTGAGGCCGGTGCCGCAGCCGAGATCGAGCAGGCGCTTGAAGGGGCCGAGTTCAAGCGTTTGCAGGCGCTGGCGCACCATCATCGGCACTGCATAACCGAGCTGTTCGACAAGAATATCCTCGAAGGCTTCGGCGTGCTGGTCGAACAGGGTTTCGACATAGGCGTCGGGCGCTTTGGAAGGCGGTTCGCCGCGGCCCATGGCGGCGATGCGAACGGCTGCGCCACCGTGATCGTCCGGATCGATGGCCAGAACCTCTTCATAGGCCTTCACCGCCGCGTCAACATCGCCGGCCTTTTCAAGCGCGAGCGCGCGGTTATAGGCTTCGGCAAGCGCATCTTCGTCAATTTTCTGGTTCTTCGTCATCGTGCAGTATCCGTCAGCATCTTCAGTTGAAGTCTGCTGTAAGCCGCAAGACGGACGGGCGCAATGCTTATGTGGCGATGGGCCTCAGTGGAGAATGAACTCTCCTTTCAATGCGCGCCATTCCTGCGCCGAGATCACCTGCCGGTGCACATAGCGGACCGAGTGCAACGGACCGTCTAGCTTTTCCTGCCAGAATTTGAGGAAACCGTGCATTTCGGGGAAATCCGGGGCGAGATCATAGTCCTGCCAGACATAGGTCTGGAGAACCAGCGGATGGTCCGGCATGCGATAAAAAATCTGGGCGGTGGTGAGGCCGTAGCCCCTCAGCATCATTTCCATTTCCTTGTTCATGTCGGCTGTTCCCGTTCTCATGATTGCCGATCACAGCGTTGTCGCTGTATCTGATATGGGAACACGACAGGGTTAACCCAACCTTGCCAAAGGTCTGGGTTGTCACAAAATAGTTATATTTTTCAAAATGTTGGCAGTCTTCTCTGTTGAGTGCTGCCAACGGTGTCCCTAGCGCTTGAGATGGCGCGTCAGGCGGGCTTCGAGCCATGCCCAGACATGCCGGAGCGTCTCGACGATCGTCAGGTAGAAGATCGCCGCCCAGAGATAGGCCTGATAATCGAATGTGCGGGAGAAGGCGTAGCGCGTCTGTCCCATCAGGTCGAAGACCGTGACGATGGAGACCACTGCCGAACCCTTGATCATCAGGATGATCTCGTTGCCGTAGGGGCGCAGCGCCACGATGAGGGCCTGCGGCAGAATGACCTTGCGGAAGGTGATGAATTTCGACAGGCCGAGCGAGGCCGCACCTTCAATCTGGCCGCGTGGCACGCTTCGGATCGCGCCCCTCAGAATTTCGGCCTGATAGGCGGCGGTGTTGAGGGTGAGCGACAAGAGGCCGCAATACCAGGCCTCGCGGAAGAACCACCATAGGCCAACGGTTTCCAGCCCCTGACGGAAACTGCCGAGGCCGTAATAGATCAGGAAAAGCTGCGCCAGCAGCGGGGTGCTGCGAAAGACGTAGACATAGGCATAGGCCAGCGCGCTGATGACGCGATTTTCCGACATGCGGGCGAAGGCGATCGGCACCGAGAGAATTGCGCCGAGGATGATCGAACTGCCAACCAGCGTAATGGTGGTGATGAGGCCATCGATATAACGCGGCCCGTAACGTTCGAATTTCGCCCAGTCCCAGCCTTCGATCATCGCAAAGATCAGCCCGGCGGCCAGCAGCAGCCAGAGCGTTATGACGGCGATGCCGACGACGCGCGATATGTTGAGGGGCTTGTCTGTGGCGACCGGCGCGGGGCGCGGCGGGATGAGTTCCTGAACATGGCTCATCGGCTTGCCTCCGACTTGCGCGACCAGCGATCGATGAAGCCGATGCCGATGGAGGAGAGCAGAGCGAGGATGAGGTAGAGCAGGCAGGCGATGCCGTAGAAGAAGAAGGCTTCCTTGCTGACGCGGGCAGCGATGCCGGTCTGGCGCACGATATCGGCAAGGCCGATGATCGAGACGTAAGAGGTATCCTTGAGCAGAATGACCCAAAGGTTGGTCATGCCGGGCAGGGCGATCCTGACCAGCTGCGGAATGATGACGAGCACCATGGTGTGGCCGCGCGAGAGGCCGAGTGCATGGCCCGCCTCATATTGGCCCTTTGGGATGGCCTTGAAGGCGGATAGCAACACTTCCGAGGAATAGGACGAAAACACCACTGACAGCGCGACCATGCCCGCCACGAAGGCGTTGATCTCTACCGGGCCGGTTATCCCGACATAACCGGCGGCCGATTGCAGCAGCATCTGTATGCCGTAATAGACGATGAACAGCGTCAGGAGTTCCGGCAGGCCGCGGAAGATGGTGGTATAGACACCGGCCGCCAGCCGCAGCGATTTTTCCTCCGATTGCGCGGCGAGCGCAATGAGGAAACCGATCACAAGCCCGACGGGCAGGGTGGCGAGCGCCAGCGAGATCGTGACCTTGACGCCGAAGGCGATTTCGTCGCCCCAGCCGGCATCGCCACAGGTGACGAGGGTGCCGTTTCCGAAAAGCGTGAAGAGACCGACCGGCCCACAGAAAGGGTCGAGAAGTGTCGAGACATAGGTCCAGAACGCACCTATGGCGGAAAATGCTCCGCTCATGCCAGTTTTCCCCCGCGGTCTTAAGCCGCCGTGATTGTTATGGTTACGTTTTCAAACAAAAATGGCGGAAGGGCAAGCCTTCCGCCACCAGATTTCAACAGGCGACGCGCCGCTTACTGGCCGTAAACGTCGAAATCGAAGTATTTCTTGTTGATTTCCTGGTACTTGCCGTTGGCGCGGATGCCGGCGATGGCAGCCGTGAACTTGTCGGCGAGCGCCGTATCGCCCTTGCGAACGGCTACGCCTGCACCATTGCCGTTGATCTCGACATCCACCGGAAGCGGCGTCAGGATCTTGCAGCACTTGCCTGCATCCGACTTCAGCCACTCCGACAGGACGACGATATCGTCGATGACGGCGTCGATGCGGCCGTTGGCGATGTCGAGCTTATATTCGTCGGCGGTCGGGTACATTTTCAGGTCGGAACCCGGGAAGTGCTTTTCGGCATAGTTGGAGTGAGTCGTGGAACCCTGAGCGCCGAGCGACTTGCCCTTCAGGTCGTCGACGGACTTGATCGGCGAATCCTTCGGTACGGCGATTGCCGGCGGGGTGTTGTAATATTTCTTGGAGAAATCGACCTTCTGGAGACGCTCCGGCGTGATCGACATGGACGCGATGATGGCGTCGAACTTCTTTGCCTGCAGGGCGGGGATGATGCCGTCCCAGTCATTTGTGACGAAGGTGCATTCAGCCTTCATTTCGACGCACAGCGCCTTGGCGATGTCGATGTCGAAGCCGGTCAACGTACCGTCGGCTTCCAGATTGTTGAAGGGCGGGTAGGCGCCTTCCGTGCCGATGACGATCTTGTCCTGCGCGAGGGCCGCGCCGGAAAACAGGGAGATGGCGGCAATCGATACGGCTGCGAGCAGACGGGTGGAAATAGGCATTTCGATCCTCTCTTTTGGTCGTTCATCCGCAGTCTGTTGTTGTTTTCAGTGCGGACGTCGTGAGCGCAGGCGCAACAGAACGGTTTGACATTCGTGGCCTTCAGCGCGCGGCAATTATTCGTCCGGTTGGTCAAAAAATGCAACTGCAATATTAGCGCCCTCTTTTTCGTCGCGGAGCTTTCACGAAATGGCCTTGATCTGTTCATTTCCGGTACAGAACGCTTTGGTCATCATGGGAACCGAAGCGTATGCAAGGCGTTGACCAGCGCCTGCACGCGCGGCCGGATTCACAATGTCGCGGCATAAGCGGCGTACAACGATTGGCAGATGAGGAAGCACCGATGCTGAAGAAGAACACATTGCTGACGGGGGTGGTTTTCCCCCTCATGTCGCTGGCGATCGCGGTGGAGCCGGCCGCCGCCGGTTATGCCGGCGCCGCACGGACGCAAACGCAAATGCCCCAGGCACAGGCCCCGGTGATATTGGCGCAGGCGCAGCCGCAGGCGGAGGAGCAGAACCCGGAAGAGCTGCTGCGCAAGCAACGCCAGCAAGCAGAAGAGGCGCAGCCGAAGCCAGAGCCAGAGCCGAAAAAGCAGGAGCAGGCTCCGGAACCGCAGCGCGAACAGCCGAAGGCTGAAGCTGCACCGGCCGAACCGCGTCCTGAACCCAAGCGTGAAGCTCAGCCCGAGCCGCAACGCGAGCCTCAGCCAGAACCGAAACGGCAGCCGCAGCAGCGCGAAGCCCAACCGGAACCGGCGCCAGCTGAACAGCCACCCGCCCGCAAGCAGCGTCCGCAGCCTGAGCCCGAAGCCGCACCTGCACCCGCCGAGCAGCAGCCGCAGGAACGGCCGCGCAAACCGGCTAGAGCCGAGCAGCCGGCAGGCGAGGGCGAGCAACGCCCCGCACGTCCGCGCAAGCCGGAGCCGGCGGCCGAACAGCCAGCCGCACGCCCAGAAAATACCGAGCAGCCGGCGAAACAGCGCGAGCCCGCCGCCGAGAAAAAGCCGGTAGAGGAAAAGGCGCCCGCTTCAGCACCGGAACCGAAATCGGAACCCGCCGAAAAGGCCGTTTCAGAGAAAAAGCCAGCGGCTCCTGAGCCAGCTGTAAAGGAGGCTCCTGTTCCAACGGAAGCGCCGACACCGGCACGGCCACCGGCTCCGGAAGCTCAGCCCAATCCTGCGCCCGGCCAGCAGCCTTCTGAGAAGCAGCCGGTAGAAGGCCAGGGCAAGACGGAGCCTGCAGCGCCGCTGCCGGGTACTCCGACACCTCCGCCGCCAAGCGGTGCCACGACAGGACAGGCGCCTGCCGGCGAAGCCGTTCCCAATCAGGTCGCCATTCCGCAGACGGAAGCGCCTCCGACGACGAAGCAGGAACTGGACAAGGCCAAGGCTATCGCCAAGGACCCGTCCAAGACTGCCGACACCGTCATTCTGCCCGTCGACAAGGGTGCCGCCGTTCTCGACAGCGACAAGGAAGTGGAGCGCTCCGGTAACAACCAGGCACGCGAGCAACGCCGCCGCGAGCGTGAGCAGGCCGGTGACGTGAAGGTGCCGACTTCCGACGCCGAAGCGCAGCGCGCCGGTGCTGCCGGAGGCAAGGCTCCGCCGCCCGTAAAGATGGAGGCGATTACCTCTCAGCAGGGCGAGCGTGTCGACCGCCGTCCGCAATATGACCGGCCGGAAGGTGCGCGGGAATGGCAGCCGCGCGAAGGCGGCCGGCGCGATCAGGATCGCGATGCGCCGATCATCCTGCAATTCGGTGACCGCGTGGTTGTGCGCGGCGACGACAATCAGCGCTTCATCCGCGATGGCGGCGAGCCCTATTACGAGCGCCTGCCCGGCGGACGTGTCCGCGAGACCGTCGAGCGTCGCGACGGCACGCAGGTGGTGACGATCCGCAACCGCTATGGCGACGTCATCCAGCGTTCGCGCATCGATGACCGTGGCCGGGAATATGTGCTGTTCTATGCACCGGAGCTGATGGACGAACCGGACCGTGAATATGTCTATCGCGATCCCGGCCTCGATCTGCCGCCGATGCGTCTGCGCATTCCGGTTCGTGACTACATCATCGACACGTCGAGCGATCCGGACCGCGATTACTACCGCTTCCTGGAGCAGCCGCCGGTCGAGCCGGTGGAGCGTGTCTACTCGCTGGATGAAGTGCGTTATTCGGCCCGTATCCGCGACAAGGTGCGCCGTATCGACCTCGATACGATCACATTTGCCACTGGAAGCGCTGATATTCCGATGGCGCAGGCCCGTTCGCTGCGGAAAGTAGCGGATGCGATCAACAAGGCGCTGGCAAAGAACCCGGCGGAAACCTTCCTGATCGAAGGCCACACCGATGCCGTTGGTTCGGATGAAAGCAACCTCGTTCTTTCCGACGAGCGTGCCGCTTCCGTCGCCAATGTCCTGACCGATGTTTACGGCATTCCGCCGGAAAACCTGGCGACGCAAGGCTACGGCGAGCGTTACCTGAAGGTTCAGACACTCGGCCCGGAACAGCAGAACCGCCGCGTCACCATCCGCCGCGTGACACCGCTGGTAAGACCGGTCGCCCAGAACTGATAAGGTTCAGGAACTGAAAAATGAAAGCCCGGAAAGCGCAAAGCTTTCCGGGCTTTTTTATTGGTAGCAAAGTTCCCAGTCCGACACATTATCCGTAACGCCGGACCAGATCCGGGGGCCAGCGTGATCAAGTCCGGCATGACTGGGATGCTTCTCACCCTGCCATCATCCTCAAATTTGAGGATAATCCAGCCTCTAACGCTTAGTTCAGCGCCACAGCAATCTCTGCTGCGAGCTGGGCATTGTTGCGTACCAGCGCGATATTGGTCGCGAGGCTGCGGCCGTCGGTCAGGCGGAAGATATCGCCGAGCAGGAAGGGCGTGACGGCCTTGCCGGTGATGTCCTCGCGCTCGGCGTGGGAAATGGCGCGATTGATGTAGATTTCCATCTCCTCGCGCGGAATTTCGTCCTCTTCCGGCACGGGATTGGCTATCAGCATACCGCCATCGATGCCGAGCTGTTCGCGGGTCGTCTGGAAATTGGCGATGGCTGCAGGGCTGTTGAGCGACAGCGGGCTGGGAAGGCCCGAAGAACGCGACCAGAAAGCCGGGAACTCTTCCGAACCGAAAGTCACGACAGGCACGCCGTTGGTTTCGAGAACTTCCAGCGTCTTCGGGATGTCAAGAATGGCCTTGGCGCCGGCGCAGACGACGATCACGCCGGTTTTGGCAAGCTCGGTCAGATCGGCGGAAATATCGAAGGTCTCCTCCGCGCCCTTGTGTACACCGCCGATGCCGCCGGTGGCGAAAACGCGGATGCCGGCGCGGGCAGCGGCGATCATGGTGGCTGCCACTGTCGTGGCACCGGTGCGGCGCTCGGCAATCGCAAAGGCAATATCGGCGCGCGAGACCTTCATGGCGTCGGTGGTCTGGGCAAGCGCTTCGAGCTGCTCCTTCTCGAGGCCGATATGCAGCGTACCGTGAATGACGGCGATGGTTGCCGGAACGGCTCCCTGATCGCGGATGATCTGTTCGACGCCTTCAGCCATCTCGATATTGCCGGGATAGGGCATGCCGTGGGTGATGATGGTCGATTCCAGCGCGACGATCGGCGCGCCGCGCTGTTTGGCAGCGGCAACCTCTTGCGAATAGACGATGGGCAGGAGCGGGGAGATGGGGCGGGTCATTCTGTTTGTTCCAGACTATAAAAAAACGGGTTCATGCCAGCATTTCGGCCTTGGGGACAAGCCCCAACATGGTCTCGACACTGTCTTTTGACAGGTCTTGGGCGGTGGCGAAAGGCGATTGCACGGTGATGGCGGCCGCCGCGGCACCCAGTCGCAGGGCCTCAGTGATGGCTTTGCCCTCCGTAATCGCCGCGAGATAACCGGACGCCATGGCGTCTCCGGCGCCGGTTACGTCTTTCACCTCGCGGATGATTGGTGGGTGGAGGCTTGCGGTTTGCGTCGCGTTGAAGGCTACCACTTCGCTTGCGCCACGGGTGATGACGCCGCCGGCAAGGCCTGCGCTGCGGAGAATACCCGGCCAGTCGCGAACATTGTCTGCCGTCTGTCCCGTCAGCGCGCGCGCCTCTGCCTCGTTCATGAAGAGAATGTCTATATCGGCGAGCATGTCCTTCAGCTTCACCGCCTTGGCGGGCGAAATGGCGATGGCCGCGAGCGGCTTTTGGCAGGCGCGGGCAATGAGACCGAGCGCCTTCAACGTATCCTCCGGCAGATTGGCATCGCAAAGCAGAAGGTCGCTCGCGGTAATCGCGTCACGCACCGCGCGAACTTTGAGTCGGCGCGGCGAAAACAGCTTGTAAAGGTCCATATCCGCAAGTGCGATGACAAGATTGCCGTCGCGCTCCAGAATGGCGGTGTAGCTTGGCGTGCGGCGATCGAGGAAAACGAAGGGCGTATCTTCCACGCCCGCCTGCCTTGCTGCCTCCGCCACCGCTTCGCCGGTCACGTCGCCGCCGCGCGGTGCGATGATACGGACGGCAAACCCGAGCCGGGAAAGATTGCGCGCCGCGTTGAAGCCGCCGCCGCCAGCCTCTTCCATCCATGAGCCAGGATTGCTGGCGCCGGGCGCCGTTTCAGTCTCGATCATGCCGCGCCTGTCTATATGCGCGCCGCCCAGAACGAGTATTTTCTTCACGCTTGTGTTTCCCTCTTTCGCGGATGGAAAAGGTGGACGATTCGTCCCAATCTTTTGTTTGTTCCCCTTCACATCCGGTTCGCAGCGATAGGCCGGACACGGAAAAACGAAAGCAGAACAAACCACTTATCGCTATTTGTTTTCAATATGCTGGCTGCGCCTTGCGATATGAGAACAAATAGAGTACATCCTATTTCCATACTGCTTCATTGCCTGTGCGGCTTCAATAACCTAAAGGTGGATCGGATGGCACAAAATTCTTTGCGTCTCGTAGAGGATAAATCGGTGGATAAAAGCAAGGCACTGGAAGCGGCGCTCTCCCAGATCGAACGGTCGTTCGGCAAGGGATCGATCATGAAGCTCGGTTCCAATGAAAACGTGGTTGAAGTAGAGACCATTTCGACGGGTTCTCTCAGCCTGGATATAGCGCTCGGTATCGGCGGCCTGCCGAAGGGGCGTATCGTTGAGATTTACGGCCCGGAAAGCTCCGGTAAGACGACGCTTGCGTTGCAGACGATCGCGGAAGCCCAGAAAAAGGGCGGCATCTGCGCCTTCGTGGATGCCGAACACGCGCTCGATCCGGTCTATGCCCGCAAGCTCGGTGTGGATTTGCAGAACCTTCTGATCTCGCAGCCGGATACGGGCGAGCAGGCGCTTGAAATCACCGATACGCTGGTGCGCTCCGGTGCAGTCGACATTCTGGTGGTGGACTCGGTTGCGGCGCTGACGCCGCGTGCCGAAATCGAAGGCGAGATGGGCGACAGTCTGCCGGGCCTTCAGGCACGTCTGATGAGCCAGGCGCTGCGCAAGCTGACCGCCTCGATCTCCAAGTCGAAGTGCATGGTGATCTTCATCAACCAGATCCGCATGAAGATCGGCGTCATGTTCGGTTCGCCGGAAACGACGACGGGCGGTAATGCGCTTAAATTCTACGCCTCGGTGCGTCTCGACATTCGCCGTATCGGCGCCGTCAAGGAGCGTGAAGAGGTTGTCGGCAACCAGACCCGCGTCAAGGTCGTCAAGAACAAGATGGCACCGCCTTTCAAGCAGGTGGAATTCGACATCATGTATGGCGAAGGCGTTTCCAAGACCGGCGAGCTTGTCGATCTCGGCGTGAAAGCCGGTATCGTCGAGAAATCCGGTGCATGGTTCTCCTATAATAGCCAGCGTTTGGGGCAGGGGCGTGAAAATGCCAAGACCTTCCTGCGCGACAATCCGGAAATGGCAAGCGAGATCGAACTGGCGCTGCGCCAGAACGCCGGTCTGATCGCCGATCGGTTCCTGCAAAATGGCGGCCCGGAAGCCGGCGAAAGCGACGACGGTCCCGACGAGGGCTGATGCATTCGAAGGTCCGGGCGTTCGCGTCCGGTGGCTTTGCCGGCATGAGCCGGTATGGATCAAAAGGGTCGTGCGATTTTCCTCGCGTGGCCCTTTTTCTTTGCCTAGACGCCTTGGTGCGCCTCCATGGCTGGACAGGGCAGGATGCGGACGATAAAAGCCTTTGATTTTGCAAGATAGCCATCATTCGGGATGGCGGTGATGGACTCCAGCTGTGAGCGGTGTGTGGGCATGAGCGGTGTGAATGAAATTCGGTCGACCTTTCTCGACTACTTCAAGAAGAACGGACACGAGATTGTGCCCTCCAGCCCGCTGGTGCCGCGCAACGATCCGACGCTGATGTTCACCAATGCCGGCATGGTGCAGTTCAAGAACGTCTTCACCGGTCTCGAAAGCCGTCCTTATTCCACGGCCGCTTCCGCGCAGAAATGCGTGCGCGCCGGTGGCAAGCATAACGACCTGGACAATGTCGGTTATACGGCCCGTCACCATACGTTCTTCGAAATGCTCGGCAATTTCTCCTTTGGCGACTATTTCAAGGAAGAGGCGATTACCCATGCCTGGAACCTGATCACAAAGGAATTCGGCATCGACCGCAACCGTCTGCTGGTCACGGTCTATCACACCGACGACGAGGCTTTTAATCTCTGGAAGAAGATCGCCGGTTTCTCCGACGATCGCATCATCCGTATTCCGACCAGCGATAATTTCTGGGCAATGGGCGATACCGGTCCGTGCGGTCCCTGCTCGGAAATCTTCTATGACCACGGCGATCATATCTGGGGCGGACCGCCCGGTTCGCCGGAAGAGGATGGCGACCGTTTCATCGAGATCTGGAACCTCGTCTTCATGCAATATGAGCAGCTGACGAAGGAAGAGCGCATCGATCTGCCCCGCCCGTCTATCGACACCGGCATGGGTCTCGAGCGCATTTCGGCGTTGTTGCAGGGCAAACACGACAATTACGACACCGATCTGTTCCGGGCGCTGATTTCGGCCTCCGTCGAAGCGACCGGCGTTCCGGCAGAGGGCGAGAAGCGCGCCAGCCACCGCGTCATTGCCGACCATCTGCGCTCCTCCGCTTTCCTGATCGCCGATGGCGTTCTGCCGTCGAATGAGGGCCGTGGTTACGTTCTGCGCCGCATCATGCGCCGCGCCATGCGCCATGCCGAGCTTCTCGGTTCGCGCGAGCCGCTGATTTACAAGCTGCTGCCGGCGCTGATACAGCAGATGGGCCGCGCCTATCCGGAACTGGTTCGCGCCGAGGCGCTGATCTCCGAGACGCTGAAGCTTGAGGAAACCCGTTTCCGCAAGACGCTGGAACGTGGCCTGTCGCTGCTGTCTGACGCGACTTCGACTCTGCACAAGGGCGACATGCTGGACGGCGAAACCGCTTTCAAGCTTTACGATACCTATGGCTTCCCGCTCGATCTGACGCAGGATGCGCTGCGCGCCCGTGAGATCGGCGTCGATATTTCCGGCTTCACCGATGCCATGCAGCGCCAGAAGGCGGAAGCACGCTCGCACTGGGCTGGTTCCGGCGATAAGGCGACCGAAACGGTGTGGTTCGAACTGAAGGAAAAGCTAGGCGCGACCGAATTCCTTGGTTACGACACTGAAACCGCCGAAGGCGTCATTCAGGCGATCGTCAAGGACGGCAAGTCGGTGGATAGTGCTGCCGAGGGCGAGACGGTTCAGATCGTCGTCAACCAGACGCCATTTTATGGCGAGTCCGGCGGTCAGATGGGCGATACCGGCGTAATCTCTGGCGATAACGGCACCTTTACCGTTTCAGAAACACAGAAGAAGGGCGAGGGCCTCTTCGTGCATTCCGGCACGGTGTCCAAGGGTGGATTGAAGCTCGATGACGCCGTGCAACTGACGGTCGATCACGACCGCCGCTCGCGTCTGCGCGCCAACCACTCCGCCACCCACCTGCTGCATGAGGCGCTGCGCGAGGTTCTTGGCACGCACGTTGCTCAGAAGGGTTCGCTGGTCGCCCCCGAGCGTCTGCGCTTTGACGTTTCGCATCCGAAGCCGATGTCGGCCGAGGAGCTGAAGGTCGTCGAGGAAATGGCAAACGAGATCGTCTTGCAGAACTCGCCTGTCGTGACGCGTCTGATGAGCGTTGACGACGCCATCGCCGAGGGTGCTATGGCACTGTTTGGCGAAAAATACGGCGATGAAGTCCGCGTTGTGTCCATGGGCACCGGTGTTCACGGTGCGAAGGCCAACCGTCCGTACTCGGTCGAGCTTTGCGGCGGCACCCATGTTGCCGCAACCGGCCAGATCGGCCTTATCCGCATTCTCGGCGAAAGTGCCGTCGGTGCGGGCGTGCGCCGTCTTGAGGCCGTAACGGGTCAGGGCGCGCTTGCCTATCTCTCCGAGCAGGATGAGCGCGTAAAGGCACTGGCCTCGTCGCTGAAGGTTCAGCCGGGCGATGTGCTGTCGCGTGTCGAGGGACTTCTCGACGAGCGCAAGAAGCTGGAGCGCGAGCTTGCGGATGCCCGCAAGAAACTCGCAATGGGCGGCGGCTCGTCGGATGCCGGCGCAAACGACGTACAGCAGGTTGCGGGCGTCAATTTCCTCGCAAAATCCCTGTCCGGCATCGATGCCAAGGACCTCAAGGGTCTTGCAGATGAAGCCAAGGCCAATATCGGCTCCGGCGTCGTGCTGCTGATCGCCGTGTCCGAAGACGGCAAGGCAAGTGCTGTTGCTGCCGTGACCGAGGATCTAACTGGCCGTTTCAGCGCCGTCGATATCGTCCGCACGGCCTCTGCGGCCCTCGGCGGCAAGGGCGGCGGTGGACGCCCGGATATGGCGCAGGCCGGCGGCCCCGATGGCGCCAAGGCACAGGACGCCATCAACGCGGTGGCAGCGGCCCTGGCGGCCTGATCTGGATGAATTGAAAAAAGGCGGGGTTCTACCCCGCCTTTTTGATTCTGGATGTTGAAATCCGAAAGGAACGTGATGCGCTTTGTAAATCCCATCCCTTTCGTGTGCGATATCAACCGCTCCAGGGAGTTTTATCGTGACAGGCTCGGCCTGAAGGTTTTGGACGATTTCGGAAATTTCGTCCTCTTTGAAAGCGGCTTTGCAATCCATGAGGGGCGTTCGCTCGAACAGACGGTCTGGCGGACATCGCCGGACACGGACAAACCTTACGGCAGACGGAATCTGCTGCTCTATTTCGAACATGAGGATGTCGATGCGGCATTTCGGAATATTGCGCCGCATGTGGAGTTGATCCATCCCGTTGAGCGGCAGGCATGGGGACAGAGAGTGTTCCGTTTTTATGATCCGGACGGGCATGCAATCGAGATCGGCGAACCACTCGCCCAGTCCAACGAATAAGCCCGCTTCCAAAATCCGTTTTGTGACCCTTGCGAGCGCTCGTGCTCCGCTTTCAGGCGAAATGCCTGTCAGTTTCCTCAACCCGCCGCCTGCATATCCTTCGCTGCCGCTTCGTCAAGCTGTGTGGCCCGCTTGAAGGCGGGGCGGTCGGTCAGATGCGCAATATAGTCCGTGAAGGCCGGACGTTTTTCTATTGTGCCGAACTGCAGGCCCCAGCCGACATGGGCACCTACATAGACATCCGCCGCAGTGAAGTGATCGCCGGCAATGAAGCGGTTTTCGCTGACGGCACGTTCGAGCGTGTTGATCGCATCCGCATAGCTGCCGCACCCAGCCATACGCAGCTTTTCCTGCGGCACCTCGAAACCCATCGCCTTCATGCTGGTTGTCATTTCCAACGGACCGGCAGCAAAAAACATCCAGCGGTAATAAAGTCCGCGCGCTTTCGGCGTCGGCGCAAGGTTGGCGCCCGGAAAGGCATCCGCCAGATAGGCGCAGATCGCTGCCGCTTCGGTGACAATGGTGTCGCCGTGTTTGATGGCGGGCACCTTGGCCATCGGGTTGATCAGCCGATAGGCCGGCGATTTCATCGACGTCGAGAAGCCCAGTATCTCTGTCTTGTAGGGAACGCCCACTTCCTCGAGCATCCATCGCGCAATGCGTCCGCGCGACATGGGATTGGTGTAGAAGATCAATTCACTCATTGCTTTGCCTCCCCAAGCAAAATTGCAAAAGCATCATTGAAAACCTGCGCGCAGTTCGCGCTGACACGGTGCGTTTTTATAGTCCACAGCATTATCTGTTTTCCCGAAGGATCGCGCTGGTAACCACATGAATTTTTGACTGTGCCGGACAAGTTATGTGTCGTTTTATGCTGTTTCAGCTATATATTTTTATTTTTCTGACTGCGGCACGCTGTGGAATCGAAGTCTGCGCCTAGTGCAACATCTAAGCAAGATACTGTGAACAAAAAAAGAAACCCGGCGTTGCGGCCGGGTTTCCTTTTGTCGATATTTCAAACGGGCAGTGCGCTGTTCTTTTAAGCCGCCATCGCCGTCTTGAGGTTTTCATCGATCTTGTCGAGGAAGGCGGTGGTGGAGAGCCAGGGCTGATCCGGACCGATGAGGAGCGCGAGGTCCTTGGTCATGAAGCCGCTTTCGACGGTGTCGACGCAGACAGTTTCGAGCGTTGCTGCGAACTTTGCGAGTTCTGCATTGTCGTCCAGCTTGGCGCGGTGGGCGAGGCCACGGGTCCAGGCGAAGATCGAAGCGATCGAGTTGGTCGAAGTTTCCTGACCCTTCTGGTGCTGGCGGTAGTGGCGCGTGACCGTGCCGTGTGCCGCTTCAGCTTCAACCGTGCGGCCGTCCGGCGACAGGAGAACGGAGGTCATCAGGCCGAGCGAACCGAAGCCCTGGGCAACCGTATCAGACTGCACGTCGCCATCGTAGTTCTTGCAGGCCCAGACGTAACCGCCGGACCACTTCAGAGCGGAGGCAACCATGTCGTCGATCAGGCGGTGTTCATAGATGATGCCGATTTCATCGAACTTCGCCTTGAACTCGGTCTGGTAGACTTCTTCGAAGATGTCCTTGAAGCGGCCGTCATAGGCCTTCAGGATGGTGTTCTTGGTGGACAGGTAAACCGGCCACTTGCGCATCAGGCCGTACATCATGGATGCGCGGGCGAATTCGCGGATGGATTCGTCAAGGTTGTACATTGCCAGCGCAACGCCTGCGCTCGGCGCGTCGAAGACGTCCTTTTCAATGACCTGACCGTCTTCGCCGACGAACTTGATCGTCAGCTTGCCCTTGCCAGGGAACTTGAAATCGGTTGCCTTGTACTGGTCGCCGAAGGCGTGGCGGCCGACGACGATCGGCTTCGTCCAGCCAGGAACGAGGCGGGGAACGTTCTTGCAGATGATCGGCTCGCGGAAGATGACGCCGCCCAGAATGTTGCGGATCGTGCCGTTCGGGCTCTTCCACATCTGCTTCAGGCCGAATTCCTCGACGCGCTGCTCGTCCGGCGTGATCGTCGCGCACTTGATGCCGACGCCGTGCTTCTTGATGGCATGTGCCGCATCGACTGTTACCTGGTCGTTGGTAGCATCGCGGTTTTCGACCGAGAGGTCATAATATTCGATGTCGAGATCGAGGTATGGCAGGATCAGCTTGTCCTTGATGAGCTGCCAGATGATACGGGTCATTTCGTCGCCGTCGAGATCGACGACTGGATTGGCTACCTTGATCTTTGCCATGAATTCCTCACCTTCGAAGCTGTGGCGCCTGGTGACGCCGGTATTCGGAAAAATATCCGGTGCGGCTATAGCATCGCGCGCGCCTGAGGCAAAGCCATGGGGGGCGCTTTTTTGGCGCGGTGCAATAACGCTTTGCGCATTGCCAAACCATATTGCCGGAATACAGTCAGGCGAATCGCTTCGCCCGCGCGTCGGGCCTACCTCCGGGATCACATCATGCGGAATATTCTGCTTCTGACTGCCGCCGTCCTCTTTTCCCACAGCGCCCTTGCGGCCGGCCCCGCCGATCCCGTCCAGAAGGTGATGGACATTACCGTCAAGAACTGGTCCGGCGATGCGGAAAACTGGAAATACATCTTCGACGAGGACATGCTGACCAGTCTGTTCAGCAAGGACTTCGTTGCCCAATACCGCGAAGCTTCCAAGAAGCCGGCTTACGAGGCGGAAAGCGGCGAGACCGGCGATCCCTTCGGCTACGATGTGGTGACCAACTCGCAGGATGGCTGTCCGCTGGTGGATGTTTCGGTAACGCCCGGTGAGGTGAAGGACGGCGTGACTGACGTGACGGCGAAGTTCAAGCTCTGGGCCTGCATGGATGAGGCAGAGATGAAGGCAACGGTCGACGAGGTGCATTTCGATGTCATCGAGGAAAACGGCCAGCCTGTCATCAGCGACATTCACCGGGTTGGAGACGAGGGCAGGGATTCGCTGCGCGCAGAGATGGCGGCGATCATCAAGGGCGAATAACAGGGCGTTCTGCCTGCCCCGGCTTTGATTTTGGCGCCGATCTGTGCCAGTGAAGCGCGCTTTAGAGCATTTTCAGGAAAAGCGGCGACCGGTTTTCAGTCTGGAAATGCGCGAAAACCATAAAACGCATCGGCCTGAAAATCGATGCGGCGCTTCAGAAACTGGAAAACGACGATGGCAGGCACAAACAGCGAGCTTGAACTTGTGGCGGAAGGCCCGGCGATCATTCTGGTCGAACCGCAGCTCGGCGAAAATATCGGCATGGTGGCACGGGCAATGGCCAATTTCGGTCTTGCCGAACTTCGCCTCGTCAAGCCGCGTGACGGCTGGCCGAACGAGAAGGCGCGCGCCGCCGCTTCCAAGGCCGATCATGTCATCGACGGGACTAAGGTGTTCGAGACGCTGGAAGAGGCGATCAAGGATCTCAATTTCGTCTATGCCACAACCGCGCGGGAGCGTTACGGTTTCAAACCGGTTCGTGCCCCCGTCACCGCAGCCGGCACGCTGCGCGCGAAGTTCAAGGCGGGTGAAAGAACCGGCATCCTGTTCGGGCGTGAGCGCTGGGGCCTTACCAATGAAGAAGTGGCGCTGGCCGATGAGATCGTGACATTTCCGGTCAACCCCGCCTTCGCCTCGCTCAATATCGCGCAGGCCGTGCTTTTGATGTCCTATGAGTGGATGAAATCCGGCATGGACGATCTGGACGAGACGCTTTTCCAGCCCATCGAGCAGCGGCCCTCGACCAAGGAACAGGTCTTCGGCCTGTTCGAACACATCGAGGAGGCGCTCGATGCGCGCGGATATTTTCATCCGCCCGAAAAAAAGCCGAAAATGGTGGACAATCTGCGTGCGGTGCTGTCGAGACGCGGCTTTTCCGAGCAGGAAATCAGTGTTTTCCGTGGCGTGATCAGGTCACTTGATCGTTTTCCCCGGCAGTGGCCTAAGCAGGCAGGCCGGGCCGGAACGGCGGAGGGACCATTGTCGGAGAGGGCTGGGGAGAATGCTGAAGACGACTGAGGCTCTGGCCGATATTCTCAAACCGGTGCTGGTGTTCGATTCCGGCATTGGCGGGCTGACGGTACTGCGCGAGGCGCGCGTGCTGATGCCCGAGCGCGGTTTCATCTATGTGGCCGACGACGCCGGTTTCCCCTATGGCGGCTGGGAAGAGGAGGCGCTGAAAGCGCGCATTCTTTCGCTCTTCGAAAAGCTGCTTGAAGACTATAGCCCTGAAGTCTGCATCATTGCCTGCAACACCGCCTTCACACTGGCAGGCGCCGATCTTCGGGCGCGCTTCCCTGATATGACTTTCGTCGGCACCGTTCCAGCTATCAAACCTGCGGCCGAACGCACCCGTTCCGGTCTCGTTTCCGTGCTGGCAACACCCGGCACCGTCAAGCGCGCCTATACGCGCGATCTCATCCAGTCATTCGCCACGCAATGCCATGTTCGCCTCGTGGGGTCGGAAAATCTGGCGCGTATGGCCGAAAGCTGGATCAGGGGCGAACCGATCTCCGATGAAGCCGTGCTGGCGGAAATCGAACCCTGCTTCATCGATAGCGACGGCAAGCGCACCGATATCGTTGTTCTCGCCTGCACTCATTATCCCTTCATGGCCAATGTGTTTCGCCGGCTGGCGCCATGGCCGGTGGACTGGCTCGATCCGGCGGAAGCGATTGCCCGTCGCGCGCGCCATCTGGTGCCGCTGCCGCAGGATGCGGAGCATCCAGATGGTTTCGATTTCGCCGTCTTCACTTCCGGCAAGCCGGATTTCGCCACACGGCGGCTGATGCAGGGTTTTGGCCTCAGCGTCTCGCTGAGCTGAACGGCTTGTTGCATTTTTGCATCTATTCTGCCTGACTTTTGCAATTCGAGATTGCGACCTCTTGTCGCGTCCGGCATCTCGTGTAAGATGCACCTTGTCTGTAACCGCTATAAAAAGGAGGCGTGGAATGACTGACTATATGAATATGCGCCTTACCGGCATGTCTGGCTTTTCCGGCATGGTCGTCGGCGGTTACGTGTCCCGAGGCATCGACCTCCGATAAGGCTTCCTGCCTGATTTCCCTGCCGTTTGGCATCTTCATTTCGTCTGACAGCTGAATTGTGCGTCCGCGCTACCGCGTGTTGCGCCCGCCGTTCCTGCATGTCGTTTTATCATCGATAAAGGACCCGGCTGCTTCGCCGCGCCGGGACGGATTTCCCATGCAGAAAAATCAACCATTGGTAGCATATGCGCTGCCGGATGCGGTCGACCGCTTGTTCGTCACATTCGGCGTCTGGACAACCCTGAAAGCGGTTCTCGTCGCGGCAATGGTGCCGCGCCCGCCGCCCACCGATCTTTCCGATCTGCCGGAGCGTCTTCTGGACGATATCGGCCTGGAGCCGTCCGACCGCAAAATGCGACGGGAGTGGGCCCCTCCTTACTGGGCGCCGCGGTTTTGATGGCGACAGTCTCTCCGGCGAGAAAATGCCGGGGAGGCTCCGTCGTTCGTTTCACACTTCTAATGATGTTCGAAATGCGCGCCTCCGTCATGCCGGACTTGACCCGTCGTCCACCCAGGGTGCGTCTGCGAGGAGTTCACTGCCGCACTTCAGTTTTCCGTAACGGAAGCTGCGGAAAGGCCTGGCATATAGCGCGTTGCACTATTCTCGGGAACGTCCGGGCGGGCGTTATCCCTGATCTTGCCCTGCGGCTGGAGCGGGCAGGGGGCAGCGCGGCGCGGCATGACTTGCCATGCAGTCAAATTACGATCTTGCACAGGCGATGAAGCGGCGGCAGCAGCCCCTTCGTCCGCTGGATCACAAAGCGGCATAGTCCCCGAAAATCTGGCTTGATACCGGGCGCTTTTGGTGGCTTGCTCCAAAGACCGAACGGGGTAGATTGCATCATGCCACTGGAGAACTGGCTGGCCTTCGTGGCCGCATCCGCCATCATGCTTGCCATTCCGGGGCCGACGATCCTGCTGGTGATTTCTTATGCTCTGGGGCATGGACGCAAGGCGAGCATCGCGACGGTGACGGGTGTGGCGCTTGGTGATTTCACTGCGATGACGGCCTCCATGCTGGGGCTCGGCGCGCTGCTTGCCACATCGGCGGCCCTTTTTACCGGTCTGAAATGGATCGGTGCGGCTTACCTCATCTATCTCGGCATCAAGCTGTGGCGTTCGCCGGTTGGCGTTGAAGGTGGTGAAGCCGCAGGCGTGACCGGCCGTGAAAGGCCGCTCAAAATCTTCCTGCATGCCTATGTCGTCACGGCGCTGAACCCCAAGAGCATTGTCTTCTTCGTCGCCTTCCTGCCGCAGTTTCTGGTGCCGACGCTGCCTTTCTGGCCGCAGGTGCTGATTTTCGAAGCGACATTCCTTGTGCTTGCCAGCTGCAATGCGGCGCTTTATGGACTTCTGGCAAGTGCCGCCCGCAATACGATCCGCAAACCCAGGGTTCAGCGCATCGTCAACCGCACGGGCGGCGGTCTCCTGATCGGCGCCGGTCTCATTACATTTGGCTGGAAGAGGGCGGTTTCGGCGTAAAGCGCCCGTCGATCGCCTGAAATTCGGACATAACAAAATGGCGTTGCCGCATATTCTTCTTGCCCTGATCACCGTGTTTTTGTGGGGCTTCAACTTCGTTGCCATCAAGATCGGCGTCGCCGACATGCCGCCTCTGTTTCTGACGGGGGTGCGCTATCTGTTTGCAGCCGTGCCGTTGGTGTTCTTCCTGCCCAAACCCAATGTGCCGTGGCGGCATATGATCGTTTACGGCATGGCGATGGGTTTCGTGCAATTCGGCCTGCTTTACCCGGCCATCAAGCTCGGCCTGCCGGCTGGGCTTGCTTCGCTCGTCATGCAGTCGCAGGCCTTCTTCACGCTGGCGCTGGCCGTGGTGTTTCTCGGCGAGCGGCCGTTGCCGTCACAGATCGTCGGCGCAATCGTTGCCTTTGGCGGGCTGGCGGTCATCGGCGTGGAGCGCATGACGGCTGCAGCGTTGATACCGCTGCTGATGGGCGTCGGCTCGGCTATTGCCTGGGCCTGCGGCAACATCGTCAATCGCCGCATCGGCCAGGTGAATGCGGTCTCCTTTGTCGCGTGGACGAGCCTTGTACCCGTTCTGCCGTTGGTGCTGCTTTCGCTGGTGGTGGAGGGACCTGATGCGATTGCGGAAGGGCTGAGCAATGCGACGCCTACGATGGCTCTCGTGGTGATCTACATGGCCTATGGTGCGACCATCGTCGGCGCGGGTATCTGGAGTTACCTGCTTCTGCGTTATCCGGCCGGAACGGTGGCGCCGTTTTCGCTGCTGGTGCCGATTGTCGGTTTCGTCAGCGCCTATCTCGCTTTTGCGGAGCATATTACCGTCTTCGAAGTGGTCGGTGCCGCATTGGTCATCATCGGGCTGATGCTGAATGTGTTCGGCAGGCGGCTATCATTTTCGCGCGTCTCGTCCGGGGCCGCATAGATGTGGCGCAATTGCCTGTGCATTATCGGCACGGGGCAGACGCAATCGGTGATTTTTTGGTAAAGAGCATGTTCGGCCGCCTTCACGGGAATCGGCCGGATGACATGCAGCACGAGGAACGGAACATTGCAGGTCGGCATCGACATGGGAACCCTATCGGGCGGGCAACAGGCCAAGCTCGATATTGAGGAATTGCTTGCAACGCGTTTGCTGGTGCAGGGCAATTCCGGGTCCGGCAAGTCACACCTTCTGCGCCGGCTCCTGGAGCAATCGGCGCAATGGGTGCAGCAGGTCATTATCGATCCCGAGGGTGATTTCGTCACGCTGTCCGACAAGTTCGGCCATGTGGTGGTGGATGGAGAGCGCACGGAAGCCGAGCTTGGGGGCATTGCCAACCGCATCCGCCAGCACCGCGTTTCCTGCGTGCTGACGCTTGAAGGTCTTGATATCGAGCAGCAGATGCGGGCCGCTGCCGCTTTCCTCAATGGCCTTTTCGATGCGGATCGCGAATTCTGGTATCCCGTGCTTGTCGTTGTGGACGAGGCGCAGATGTTTGCGCCCTCCGTCGGCGGCGAGGTGACCGAGGATGCGCGCAAGGCGTCGCTGGGCGCCATGACCAATCTGATGTGCCGTGGGCGTAAACGCGGGCTTGCGGGCGTCATCGCCACGCAGCGCCTTGCCAAGCTTGCCAAGAACGTAGCGGCGGAAGCCTCGAACTTTCTGATGGGCCGCACCTTTCTCGATATCGATATGGCGCGCGCTGCCGATCTGCTCGGCATGGACCGGCGGCAGGCGGAAATGTTCCGGGATCTGCAGCGCGGCAATTTCGTGGCGCTTGGACCGGCGCTGTCGCGCCGCCCGTTGCCCATCGTCATCGGTGCGGTGGAAACCTCGGCGCGGTCTTCCTCGCCGAAGCTGATGCCGCTGCCGGATGCACCGCAGGATGTGGAAGATCTGATCTTCACGCCGGACCCGGAAGAGTTCACGCGACCCGCCACGCGCCGCACGCCGCCAGCGCCGCGCCCGACAACCGATATCCTCGCTGAACTCTCCCGCTCCACCCCCGCCGCCGCCGGTCCTTCACCGGAGCAGTCGGCGCGTGCAGGTCAGCCGGAGCTGACGCCGGAGGAGCGCGAAGAGAAGATCGCGGCAGTGCTGGTCGAAATTCTCGACGATCCGCAATCGGCATATCGTACCGACGCCGTGCTGTACCAGGATTTTCTGGTGCGCGCCCGCATGCGCCGTATTCCCGGCACGCCGATGACGCTGGCGGATTTCCGCCGGCAGGTGGCGATTGCCCGCTCCGGCGTGGATGCAGCAATGGCGGCCAGCGAAGGCTGGGAGAAAGCGCTGGAATTGTCGATGTCGGTCTCCGACGATTTGCAGGGGGTTTTCCTGCTGTTGGTCAAGGCGGCGCTCAATGAGGAGCCTTGCCCATCCGACGCCCGTATTGCCCGCGCTTACGGTACCCATTCCGCCCGCCGTGCGCGCCGTCTTCTCGGTTATTTCGAGGAGAAGGAGCTTGTGGTGGTACACGCCGATTTCTCCGGCAAGCGCATCGTGGCGTTCCCCGATCTCGACGCGAAGACCGCACCCGGCGATGCGGATGCGGCTGAGGATGATGCGAGGCTGGCGGCGGAGTAAGTTGGGGCAGGGTTTCCTGCCGCCAACATTTTCAGGCGTTACTCGATAGCCTTTGTTTCCTTGCGCGTCGCAATCAGCGAACCGATGATGCCGGTTGCGAGGATGGCGACGGTGACGCCGAGCGAGACGGCGGGCGGGATCTTGGCGATGCCGAGCATATCCGCGACGAAAATCTTCGAGCCGACGAAGACCAGAACCGCAGCCAGCGCGTATTTCAGATAGGCGAAGCGGTGGATCAGGGCGGCAAGTGCGAAATAGAGGGCGCGCAGGCCGAGGATCGCGAAGATGTTAGAGGTATAGACGATAAACGGATCGGTGGTGATCGCGAAGATCGCCGGGATCGAATCGACCGCGAAGATGAGGTCGGCGATTTCGACCATGATAAGCGCCAGAAACAGCGGCGTCACAAAGGTCTTCAGCTTGCCTGTGGCAGCACCGGTCTCCTTGACGAAGAATTTCTCGCCATGCAGCTTCTCCGTTACCGGAAGGCGGCTGCGCAGGAATTTCAGGATGCGGTTATTGCCGATGTCGTTCTCGTCATGGTCGGATGAAAACAGCATCTTGAGGCCCGTGAAGACGAGGAAGGCCGCAAAGAGATAAAGCACCCAGTGGAAGTTTTCGACAATGGCGGCGCCGCCGGCAATCATAATGCCGCGCAGAACGATCACGCCAAGGATGCCCCATAGCAGCACGCGGTGCTGATATTGGCGGGGAATGGCGAAATAGGAGAAGATCATCGCGATGATGAAGATATTGTCCATGGCGAGGCTTTTTTCGACCACGAAGCCGGTGACATATTCCATCGCTGACTGTTCACCGGACTGGTACCAGATCCATCCGCCGAAGGCCAAGCCGATGGCGATATAAAAGCCAGACATCAGCAAGCTTTCACGGATGCCGATTTCCTTGGAATTCTTGTGCAGCACGCCGAGATCGAGCGCCAAGAGGCCAAGGACGAGAGAAATGAAGACCGCCCACATCCATGTGGGGGTACCGAGAAAATCGTTGAGGAGGAACTCCATCAGTCAACCTTTAGCCGGACGAGGTTGGCTTTGCGGATGGGGACGCGTATCAGGAATAAACGTGGGCCCCAACCTTCAAGAGACTCGACATCGCGTGTTGTCCGGTAACACGCCAGAGGGGCCCGAGTCCTGATTACGGCTTAGAAGTGGGTGGGCCTTCCAGCTTTTCAAGGGGTGGTTCGAGAAAAAAGCGGCGGGCTTTGTTTGACAAATTTGTAAAACGTGTTTAGAAGCCGCCCCAACGCCGGGCAGTCATGTCCGGTGTGTTTCGTTGACTGCCTTGCAGTTTATAAGCTGACGTTCGGCGGTCAACATCACCGACATGTCCCGTGGTCTCTCCATTCGCATGTGAGAAACCTGTCAGAGGTCCTGAAACGGGCTTCAGAGGAGGGCGTGTTTCCTCAAACCGGTTTGGCAACAAACCGGCATAACCTATTGAGAAGGAAATACGATGAGCAAGCGCGAATCGGCTAAGTATAAAATTGACCGCCGTATGGGCGAAAACATCTGGGGCCGTCCGAAGTCCCCGGTAAACCGCCGCGAATACGGCCCGGGCCAGCACGGCCAGCGCCGCAAGGGCAAGATGAGCGACTTCGGCACGCAGCTGCGCGCCAAGCAGAAGCTCAAGGGCTACTACGGCGAACTGCGCGAAAAGCAGTTCCGCGCCACCTACGACGAAGCAAACCGTCGCAAGGGCGATACCTCCGAGAACCTGATCGGCCTGCTCGAGTCGCGTCTGGACGCCATCGTCTACCGCGCCAAGTTCGTTCCGACCGTTTTCGCATCGCGTCAGTTCATCAACCATGGCCACGTCACGGTTAACGGCGTTCGCGTCAACATCGGTTCTTACCGTTGCAAGCCGGGCGACGTTATCGAAGTTCGCCAGAAGTCCAAGCAGCTGGTGACCGTTCTCGAAGCTGTTCAGCTCGCAGAACGCGACGTTCCTGATTACATCGAAGTCGATCACAACAAGATGGTTGCGACCTATGCTCGCATCCCGGCTCTGTCTGACGTTCCGTACCCGGTCGTCATGGAACCGCATCTGGTCGTCGAATTCTACTCGCGTTAATCGGCGCGTTTCAGTATTGAGAAAGCCGCCCCTCGGGGCGGCTTTTTTGTTTGCTGGGGAAGGCTTTGCATGCAGGACATTCAGGCGATCGTCGATTCCATTTACGACAGCATGGTGCCGCGCCTGGGCGAGGGCAAAGTTGCGGATTACATTCCGGAACTCGCCAAGGTCGATCCGAACCAGTTCGGTATCGCCATCACCACTGTCGACGGAACCACCTATACAGCCGGCAATGCGCTCACGCCGTTTTCGATCCAGAGCATCTCCAAGGTCTTCATGCTGACGCTGGCGCTCGGCAAGGCGGGCGAGACGGTGTGGAACCGGGTGGGGCGTGAGCCGTCGGGGTCGTCCTTCAACTCCATCGTCCAGCTGGAGCACGAGCATGGCATTCCGCGCAATCCCTTCGTCAATGCCGGTGCCATCGTGGTGACGGATATCGTTCTTTCCGGCCACCAGCCGCGCGAGGCGATTGGCGAGCTTCTGCGTTTCGTCCGTTATCTCGCTGATGATGACACGATCAGCATTGATGACACCGTGGCGAAATCCGAGCAGGCGACGGGTTTCCGCAATTTCGCACTTGCCAATTTCATGCGGTCCTTCGGCAATCTGCATCACCCCGTTGAATATACGCTGGGCGTCTATTTTCATCAGTGCGCGCTGTCCATGACCTGCGCGCAGCTTTCACGGGCCGGTCTTTTCCTTGCCAATCGCGGCCGCAATCCGCTGAGTGGTCATACGGTTGTGTCAGACCGACGCGCGCGACGCATCAATGCGCTGATGCTGACCTGCGGCCATTATGACGGATCGGGCGATTTCGCCTATCATGTCGGCCTGCCGGGCAAGAGCGGCGTGGGCGGCGGCATCATGGCAGTGGCGCCGGGCAAGGCGTCGATTGCGGTCTGGTCGCCGGGTCTGAACAAGGTCGGCAATTCGGCGCTTGGGTCGCATGCGCTGGAAATGCTGGCGACGAAAACCGGCTGGTCGGTATTCGGGGCTTGATATTGCGGGCGGATGCGGGCATTTCCTGCATTGAAAATGGCTGAATGCCAGAGCGGGCTAATCATGAACATTGTCACCAGCATCGCAGATGAGGTCGAGGCCGATCAGGACCTGGCCGGAGAAAATGGCGCTTCGCATCCGCTGTTCGACGCGGCACCCCGTTCTGTCTCCTTCAACAAGCTGCGCAAGCGGCTGTTGCGCAATGTACGTCAGGCCTTCGGGGATTTTGGCATGCTGAACGGCCAGAAGCGCTGGCTGGTAGGCCTTTCCGGCGGCAAGGACAGCTACGGCCTTCTGGCGCTGCTGCTTGATTTGAAGTGGCGCGGCCTTTTGCCCGTGGAACTCATTGCCTGCAATCTGGATCAGGGCCAGCCGAATTTCCCCAAGCACGTCCTGCCGGAATATCTGGCGAAGATCGGCGTCGCACATCGCATCGAATATCGCGACACTTATTCCGTTGTGAAGGAAAAGGTGCCGGCGGGTGGCACCTATTGTTCGCTCTGTTCGCGGCTGCGGCGCGGCAATCTCTACCGTATTGCGCGGGAAGAGGGCTGCGACGCGCTCGTGCTCGGCCATCACCGCGAGGATATTCTCGAGACCTTCTTCATGAACTTCTTCCATGGCGGCCGTCTGGCTGGCATGCCGGCAAAGCTGATGAACGACGAGGGCGACCTGATGGTGCTGCGCCCGCTTGCCTATTGCGCCGAAGAGGATATGGCGAAATTCGCGGCGGCGATGGAATTCCCGATCATTCCCTGTGACCTCTGCGGCTCGCAGGACGGGCTTCAGCGCAATGCCATGAAGGAGATGCTGGCTGACATCGAAAGGCGTATGCCGGGCCGCAAGGACGTGATGCTGCGGGCGCTTGCCCATGTCAATCCATCGCATCTGCTCGACCCGAAGCTTTTTGATTTCTCGGCGCTTTCTGTCACCGGGGCGTCACCTGAAGAGCGTACGGAGGCCAGCCCTCCCTTATGAAGAAGTGCCCTTAGCGATGACCCTTTCCGATAAAGATATCGACTTTCTGATTTCCACCGTTGCCGCTGCCGGCCGCCAGGAAATCATGCCCCGCTTCCGCAATCTCGATGCAGGCGCGATTTCCGAAAAGACCTCTGCGGTCGATCTCGTCACCGAGGCGGATATTCTGACGGAAAAGGCGATAACCGCCGCTCTTCTGCAACGGTTTCCTAAGGCCCATATTGTCGGCGAAGAGGCATATGACGCGGATCAATCCGTTATTCCTGCCCTTGCCGATGCACCATTTGCCTTCGTGATCGATCCAATCGACGGCACTTTCAACTATGCTTCCGGTTTTCCAGCTTTCGGCACGCTGCTCGCCGTCACCGTCAAGGGTGAGACGGTCGCAGGCATCATCCACGATCCTGTCATGGGTGATACCATCCTTGCTCTCAAAGGCGAGGGCGCTTATCTCCACCGCAAGGACGGCTCACAGGCAAGGCTCAAGGTTGCCGACCCCCTGCCATTGTCAGAAATGGTCGGTATATTTTCCTGGGGTCACAGCCACGAAGATCGCCGCCCGGTGATCGCCGCCAATATGGCCAAGATCAAGATGGCGCTTTCAATCAATTGCTCGGCTCATGAATATTGGCTTGCCTCGACTGGCAAGCTGCACTTCATCGGCCACGAAAAACTGATGCCCTGGGATCATCTCGCCGGCGTTCTCATTCATCAGGAAGCGGGCGGCTACACGGCCCGTTTCGACAATACGCCCTACCGGCCGGGACAGACGACAGGCGGCATCCTGTCGGCACCCGACAAGGAAAGCTGGAAGATGCTGCGCCGGGAAATCGTGGCCTTATAATATTGATGCTTAAATAGAAGGATATCGCCCATGGCTATCGAACTCGACATCGCCTCTCTCGCCAATGCGCTTCAGGAGGCGGCGGCAGTGGAAATCCTGCCGAGGTTCCGTAATCTGGGTGAGGGCGACGTCAGGATAAAGAGCGAGGCGATAGACCTCGTAACCGAGGCTGACGAGGCTGCTGAGCGGCTGATCCGCGCCCGCGTGCAGGAAATCATGCCGCAGGCGCTGTTCATCGGTGAAGAGGCCGTTGCGGCGGATGCCTCGCTGCTTGGCAAGCTTGCGGATGCGGATCTTGCCGTGGTGGTCGATCCGATCGACGGCACCTACAACTTCGCGTCGGGCCTGCCGCTGTTTGGCGTGATGATGAGCGTCATCTCCAAGGGCGAGACCGTTGCCGGTCTCATTTTCGATCCGATGGGCAATGACTGGGCGATTGCCGAAAAGGGTTCCGGCGCATGGCTTTGTGCCGCCGATGGCTCGCAGACGCAGATGTCCGTCGTGCCCGCACCGGCACTGTCGCAGATGGTCGGCATCGCCAACACCGGTTATTTTGACGTGGAGACCCGCCGCAAGATTCTCATGAACCTCGCGGATGTGCGGCTCTTCACCAGCTACCGTTGTGCTGCGCATGAATACCGCGTGTTCTGCGGCGGCCACATGCATTTCCTGATGTACAACAAGCTTATGCCCTGGGATCATCTCGCTGGCACCCTGCTTTCGCAGGAAGCGGGCGCCTACGCCGCCCGTTTCGACGGCTCGCCTTACCTGCCGCGCCACCTTGAGGGTGGCCTGCTGCTTGCTCCTGATCAGGAGACATGGGAATTGCTGCGCGAGAAGATTTTCACGGTTTGAGTGAAGTTCGGCTTTGATCAACAAAAAAGGGCGCGGAACCGAGTTCCGCGCCCTTTTTATTTGCCTGTCCGCCCTTAGTGCGTCGGCTTGTTGTGGGCCTGAAACAGCACGCCCTTTTCTCCGATCAGCACGAAGACGAGGCCGATAATGGAGACGGCGAAGAAGCCGGCTACCATTGGCAGCGCCGTGCCATCAAAGGCCTGACCGATAACGGCACCGATCAGCGAACCGCCGACGGTTCCCATGAAGCCAATGACGGACGAGGCCGTGCCGGCGACATGGCCGAGCGGCTCCATGGCGAGCGAGTTGAAGTTCGAGCCGATCCAGCCGAACTGGAACATGGCAAGCGCGAAGAACACGATGAAGATCGCAAAGGGCATCGGTTCCGGCCCGACCATCTGTACCACCAGCCACACGAAGGTGATGGCGATGAAGCCGAGCAGCGACCCGTGCGACAGCTTGCGCATGCCAAACCTGCCGACAAGCCTTGCATTGATGAAGGACGAGAAGGCCATGAACAGGGCGACGCCCGCAAAAGCGGCCGCAAACCATGCGCCCAGCCCGTAGATGCCCTTATAGACCTGTTCGGCGGAATTGATGAAGCCGAACAGCGCACCGAAGATGAATGTGCTGGAGAGCGTGTAACAGAGCGCGATACGGTTGGTGAGCACGATCTTGAAGCCACCGAGGATCGAACGAACCGTGAAAGGCCTGACGTCATCGGCATGCAGGGTTTCCGGCAGGCGGAAATACATCCAGGCGGTCACGACGGCGGCAATTCCGGCCATGAAGGCGAAGATAAGGTGCCAGTCACCGAAAAACAGCACGATCTGGCCAGTGCCGGGTGCGATGACCGGAACGACCATGAATACCATCATGATCAGCGACATGACTTCCGCCATCTGACGGCCGCCATAGATGTCGCGCACGATCGAAATGGTGATGACGCGCGTCGCCGCAGAGCCGATGCCCTGAATGAAGCGCAGAACCAGCAGGCCAGTGAATGAAGGTACGAAGACGACGGCAATAGCCGAAACGATGTAGATTGCCAGGCCGACGAGCATCGGCTTGCGGCGCCCGAAACGGTCCGAGATCGGTCCGTATAGAAGCTGGGCAATGCCGAAGCCTAGAAGATAGCTGGAAATGACGTATTGACGGTGGTTTTCATTCACGACGCCAAGTGACGCGCCGATTTCCTGAAGGCCGGGAAGCATGATGTCGATGGCAAGCGCATTCAGCGCCATCAGCATCGCGGCAAGCGCGATGAATTCCGTGCGCCCCATCGAAACGGCGCGCGAAGTGGTGGATTGTGAAAGTTCTGTCACAGGATTGCCCCAAAAAGAACGGCAAAGGCGTTGCATGAAGCAACGCCTGGCATAAGTTTTCTGACAATCAGGGTGGGCCGGATGAACCGGCCGAAATCAGGCCGCGCCGCGGACGCTGATACCCTGTTCTTGGAAGTGATTTTGAAGTTCACCGGACTGGAACATCTCTCTTACGATGTCACAGCCGCCGACGAATTCGCCCTTGACGTAGAGCTGCGGGATGGTCGGCCAGTTGGAATAATCCTTGATGCCCTGACGGATGTCGGCATCGGCGAGCACATTGACGCCCTTGTAGTCGACGCCGAGATAATCGAGGATCTGTACGACCTGACCGGAAAACCCGCACTGCGGGAATTGCGGGGTGCCCTTCATGAAAAGAACGATGTCGTTGCTCTTCACTTCGCTGTCGATCATATCGTGAATGCCGCTCATAGGCCTATTCCTTTCACATGCGGTTCAAGGCCGCTGCTTTGACTTTGTCCCTAAATAACATGTCGCGGCGCGATTTCCACCCGGGAAGCGTAAAAAATGCGCTGGTGTGGTATCGCTAAGTGAAGGTCGCAACCCCGCTACCAGCGCGTCGTTCTCTTCGGGTAAGAAAAGTCGAGAACTATTTTTCCGATCTGCCTCCACCGTCTGAAGACTGATTGTATCAATACACCTGTTTCGCCTTCCGAAATATGGAATTCGCGAGCGCTATCGAACGTTATGGCTTGCATTCCGCCCGGCAGTGAGCAATCGTCCTCACAGTCAATCTCCATTTCGCTATAGAAACTGTTCACTTCAATATCGAGAATTAACTTTGGACTTTTCTGGTCCACCAGGCGGCAGGTGTTGCCGGTTTTGCAGAAGGCTGTGCCGGATATCCGATCAGCACCATCAAGCTCCACGACGAAGCCGATCTTGATCTCTTTGCTGCTCTTAACCTCTGCGGCACCTTGTAGCGGCCCCGAAATCGCCAACACTAAAAAGGTGGGAAGCAGGCGGAGGTGATGCATCATCGAAGCCGCTGTCTGCTGCGGGCGGCGGCGGCGCGTCTTTTGCTCACCTGTTTTTTGGCCGGCTTGGGTTTGACGGCTGCTTTGATTGCCGCTTCCAGCACGGAGCCGACAATGCCGCCTGCGAGGGACGTGTTGCTTTTGGTCCGGCGGCGGATGCGGCGGGTTTTGCGAAGGCCTGTCTTGGCGAGGACTTCGGACAGAGCGCCTTTGACGACGCCGTTTAGCAATTGATCGACGATCCCAGACAAAATTCCCTCGCAACAAATAAATCATATTTCCGTCGCGTTTTTTACTATACGTGCATCGCCCACTGTATCAAGCGATCCTTTCGGGTGTCTCCAGCCCGAGGGTTTATGCATGCCGACCGTCAAGTCACGACTTGTTCTTTATTTCCCGGGCTTCGATCCGCTCGATGCGGCTGCGCATCATCTGCGCTATCAGCGGGCGGCAGCGCTTGCTGGCAAGACGTGGGATGTCAATTATGCCGTGGGTGCGCTGGAGAACTCTCCGGCTGGCGAAACATTCTCGGTGGAGGCCTCGGCCGGCGACTGGCGGACGCGTTCCACCATCTTCGTCTACGACCACAATGCGGTGATATCGCGCCTGCGGGATGCGCCACTCTGGCGGCAGATCGCACTAGGCTTTGCGGCTGCGGCCGGTATCGTCGCGGAAGGTGGGGCAGGGCGTTACCTCCGTCATGCCTGGCGTTTCGGCCTGTTCTTCATTTTCCCGTTTCTGCTGATGCTGGTGGGGGGTGCGCTTGCGGCGGGGATCGCGCTCTCGCCATGGCTGTTCGGTTTGCCGCTCTGGTTGCTTGCGATCAGTCTTCCCGCTGCGGCCTTGTTCTTCGTGAAGGCGTTTCTGCCTTTCGCCGAGCGGTTTCATACGTTGCATCTTTATGCCGATTGGCGCTTTGCGCTGGCCGTCGGGCGCGATGAGCCGATTGCCCGCAACTGGATCGAAGAGAAGGCAGCCCTCGTTCTCAAGGCGCTGGAGCAGCCGTCTGAGGAGGTTCTGGTCGTGTCGCATAGCATGGGCGCCAGCCTGGCGCTCGCCGTGATAGGCCGTGTGCTGGAACTGCGGCCAGATGCGCTGGATGGCCGGAAGCTGTCCTTTGCGACGCTCGGTGGCGCTGCGCTGCAATGCGCGCTGCTGTCGAGTGCGGACAGGCTTCGCCAGAGCGTCGGCGTGATTGCGTGTCACCCTGAAGTGACATGGTTCGATATCCAGTGCCTGACGGATCCGATCCACCTCTACCGCTGCAACACCGTGGCGCTGACCGGGCACAAGGATGCGCCGCAGCCGAAGATCGTGCCGATCCGTTTCAAGCACTCGCTTTCACCCGACCGCTACAAAAAGAACAAGCGCAACTTCCTGCGCATGCACCGGCAATATGTTCTGGGGCCGGACCGCAAGTCCGGTTACGATTTTACCCTGCTGACGGCTGGGCCGTTGCCGGCCGCCTCCTTTGCCGATCTGGAATCCCAGCAGCCACCTGTTTTGTAAGCGGCACGCGCCATTTGCCGGAAAAGAAAAGGCCCGCGTGACAGTCTCACGCGGGCCTTTTTCAATCCATGGCTTCAAGCGTTGCCGCGGCAAGGACAGTGAAACCGTCCTGCCGGAGACGCTTTTCCGGGCGCAGTCATTCGGGAGCCGAGGTCTGCAGGGCAAGGGCGTGCAGAACACCGCCCATATTGCCCTTCAGCGCGTCATAGACCATCTGGTGCTGCTGCACGCGGGTCTTGCCCTTGAAAGCATCCGCGACGACTTCCGCCGCGTAATGATCGCCATCACCGGCCAGATCGCGGATCGTGACCTTTGCCCCGGGAATTCCCGCCTTAATCATGTCTTCAATGTCGCCGGGTTTCATGGGCATGGTGTATCTCCTTAATTCATTCTGCGGCGATTAGAGTTTCGCCATCCATGAATTGAGGGAACCACGATTCATAGGCCAAGTGCAATTCTTTAATCTCGATAGCGCGTGCCGTGCCCAGCTTTACGCTTGAGCCGCCGGTGACGCCGATCGCCGGGCAGGAAACGCCCGCTGCCTTCGCTGCCGCGCGCACTTCATCCAGATCGCTCTTCTTGACGGTCAGCACATAACGGCCCTGATCTTCGCCATAGAAGGTGAGGACGGGATTATGGCCCTCGACCGCGTCGATCGTCGCGCCGATGCCGGAGGAAATTGCCATTTCGGCAACCGCGAGAGCCAGGCCGCCCGAGGAGCAATCGTGAACCGCTGTGGCAAGACCGTCTGCGATAAGGGCGCGGACGAAATCGCCATTTCTCTTTTCAGCTTCCAGATCGACATGCGGTGCCGGGCCATCGATGCGGCCATGCACGTCGCGCATGTAGACGGACTGGGCAATATGGGTGCCAAGACCGGCAGGCGCGCCCGCCAGCAGCACGACTTCGTCCGCGGCGGCAAAGCGGATGCGCGCCATACGGCCCCAGTCCTTCAGCAGGCCAACGCCGCCGATGGTGGGGGTGGGCAGGATCGCCTGACCGTTGGTCTCGTTGTAGAGCGAGACGTTGCCGGAAACGATCGGGAATTCCAGTACGCGGCAGGCTTCGCCGATGCCCTTGATGGCATGGACGAGCTGGCTCATGATCTCGGGCTTTTCCGGATTGCCGAAATTGAGGTTGTCGGTGGCCGCGAGCGGCAAAGCGCCGGTTGCGGTGATGTTGCGCCAGCATTCGGCCACGGCCTGCTTGCCGCCTTCAAAGGCGTCTGCCTCGACATAACGCGGTGTCACGTCGGAGGAGAAGGCGAGCGCCTTCTTGTCATGGCCTTCAACGCGGACAACGCCGGCATCGCCACCTGGCAGCTGCAGGGAATTGCCCTGGATCAGCGTGTCATACTGCTCGTAGACCCAGCGGCGCGAGGAGTTGTTGGCAGAACCGACCAGTGACACCAATGCGTCGGCAATGTCTGCATCAGGAACGTCGTTCTCCGCAAGCGGAGCCTGAACCTTGGCGGGCGTCCACGGGCGGTCGTATTCCGGAGCCTGATCACCGAGATCCTTGATCGGAAGGTTGGCGACTTCCTCGCCATTGTGCAGCACGCGGAAACGCAGGTCGTCGGTGGTCTTGCCGACGATGGCGAAGTCCAGGCCCCATTTAACGAAGATCGCCTTGGCGACTTCTTCCTTGGACGGCTCGAGAACCATGAGCATGCGCTCCTGGCTTTCCGATAGCATCATTTCGTAGGCCGTCATGCGCTCTTCGCGCACCGGTACGGCGTTGAGATCAAGTTCGATACCGAGATCACCCTTGGCGCCCATTTCGACGGCCGAGCAGGTAAGGCCGGCGGCACCCATGTCCTGAATGGCGATGACCGCACCTGTTTTCATCAACTCGAGGCAGGCTTCCAGCAGGCACTTTTCGGTGAAGGGGTCGCCGACCTGAACGGTTGGGCGCTTTTCTTCGATCGACTCATCAAATTCGGCAGAGGCCATGGTCGCGCCGCCGACGCCGTCGCGGCCGGTCTTCGCACCGAGATACACCACCGGCAGGCCGACGCCCTTGGCTTCCGAAAGGAAAATCGCATCGGACTTGGCAAGTCCGGCGGCAAAGGCGTTGACGAGGATGTTGCCGTTATAGCGGGGATCGAATTCCACTTCGCCGCCGACGGTCGGCACGCCGAAGGAGTTGCCGTAACCGCCGACTCCGGCGACGACGCCAGCCACGAGGTGGCGGGTCTTCGGATGGTCGGGTGCGCCGAAACGTAGCGCATTCATGGCTGCGATCGGGCGTGCGCCCATGGTGAAGACATCGCGCAGGATGCCGCCGACGCCGGTTGCCGCACCCTGATAGGGCTCGATGTAGGACGGATGGTTGTGGCTTTCCATCTTGAAGACGACGCAGTCGCCATCATCGATATCCACCACGCCGGCATTTTCGCCGGGGCCTTGAATGACACGCGGGCCAGTGGTGGGCAGGGTCTTCAGCCATTTCTTGGAGGACTTGTAGGAGCAGTGCTCGTTCCACATGGCCGAGAAAATGCCAAGCTCGGTAAAGCTCGGCTCCCGTCCGATCAGGTCGAGGATACGCTGGTATTCGTCGGGCTTCAGCCCGTGGGATGCAACGAGTTCCGGGGTGATCTTGATGGAGTTTGGAATCGACATAGGTCTCACGCGGTTCGAGCCGAGGAAAGTTTCCGGTTCTTTAGCGCAAGAGGCCTCTCCGTGCGACAGGAAAATGCGCAGTTTTGCCAGCAAAACGCTGCTTTGTTGGGTTATTCAGAACTTGTAGCCGACCATAAGTCCGACACGCGTCAGCCCGTCATTGGGGCCATCGCACAGATTGGCATGGGAGGCATGTTCGATCTGGGTCGAAATATTCCAGTTGCTGTTGAAGCGATATCCGATGGCGGCATATTCATGAAAAAGCACGCGGCAACCGAATTCCGCGCCAGTTTCGCCCGGACCGTTTCGCAGCCTGCCGTCATGCCACAGGCCGCCAAAGCCGAGGTCGACGAAAATCTTCGGATTGAGGTCGAAGGTCCAGTTGATACCGCCGTAAATGGTATTTGCTTCGCCCTCGGTGCCGATTTCCGCACCCAGATGCAGACGCGGTCGGGCAAGTTTTTCGCCAAAGGTGACCGCCGAGGCGCTCGCGAAAGGATCGAAATAGGCAGTGAAAGCCGGGAAGACACCATCTTCGCCGCCACCATTGCGATCGGCGAGCGAGGTTGTGACCCCGAAACGCAATTCATCGAACACCGTGCCGTCTGCGGCGGCGGCCGGCGTCATGTCACTCAACACACATGCTGCGAAAACCATCGCGAGAGCAACAAATGCCCTGGCGGATATGGAACTGAATGCTGCCATCGAATCATTCCCCGCTCCGAAGTAGGGAAAGGATGGCAGATTCGTCGGCGTGGTAAATAATGAGTTACTGAATTAGGGGGCGTGTTGCAGGAAAGACTCGTTCCCGCTCACGCCTCGCTTTCGTAGCCGGCTGAACCATTGTCGAGCAGATGCCGCAGGATACCCAGGGCATGCTTCAGTTCTTCCTGGTTTGACGGCCCGGAAAGGCTGATGCGGACACGGTGGTAAACCTTCTCCGTGCGCCCGGCCTTAAACTCGTCCTCGTCGTCTATCAGCACACCTTCCTTCATGGCGGCGCTGCGGAAGGTTCCAGACAGCCACGGTTCAGGCAGCCTCAGCCACAGAAAGGCGATGTCCGGCAGGGAGTTGAATTCCAGCCCCGCAAAGATGCGTCTGGCGAGGGCCTCGCGCTGGTTGATCTCGGCGATACAGTCCTTGCGGATGTCGTCTGCGTCGCCGCTGTTGACGAGGCGTGCATTCAGTTCGGCCAGCATAAACGGCAGTCCGCCGGTTATCATCGAATGCGAAATGCGAATTCTCGAGGCGAATTGCGCCGGGCAGGCGACCCAGCCACCCCTGACGCCGGCGGAAACGGATTTCGACAGGCCGCCGACGACGAAAGTAAGATCGGGCGCGAATTCCGCAATGAGTGGGATCGCATCCCGCGTCATGGCGCCATAGAGATTGTCCTCCACGATCCATACGCCGTATCTGCGGGCGATATCGGCGATCGCCCGCCGCCGCTCCTCGGGCAGGGTGGCGCAGGTCGGGTTCTGGCCCGCCGACATCAGGAAGATCATCTTTGGATGCTGTTGGGCGCAAACGCGCTCGAAATCATAGGGGATAATGCCTTTCTCATCCACTTCCACCAGTGTCACCCGCCGTCCGGCAAGGGCGGCGCTGCGGCTGATATGGGAATAGGTGAGGGGTTCGAAAACGATACGGTCGCCCGGCGCGGTCATTGCCGTTACCACACTCATCACCGCAGCATGGGCGCCAAGCGTCGAAACGATGTTTTCCGGTTTCGGCGACCAGCCATTCTGGGAAAGCCAGCGAACGCCCGCCATGCACCAGTTGTCGGGAAAGGAGCGGGTGTAGTTGGAAATTTCGAACGGATGCTCTCTCGTCACGGCCTCGACGTGTTTGCTGACCAGCGCGCTCTGCCCGACATCGGGAGCAGCCGTGGTGTTCAGGCGGAATTCGGCGCTGGTGTCCACCGCGTAGCGCGTGCCGCCGAATGCCGATGCCGTCGGTTCCACGCGTGATAACGGGGCGGCAGCCTTACGCTCGTTGACATAGGTGCCACGGCCGACTTCGCCGCTGACGAGGCCGCGTTCGTGGATTAGGGCATATGCCCGGCTGATTGTACCGATTGTAACGCCCAGATCGAAAGCGAGATTGCGTTGCGGCGGCAATTTCGACCCGGCCTGCAAGATGCCATCCGAAATTGCGCCTTCGATCTTGTCCGCGAGTCGAAGGTAGATGGGGCCGTTGCCCTCGGTGATATCAGGAAGCCAATTTGTCATGGTGACAATTTATGCATTGTATCTGTCCGCAAGTCAATTGTATTTATCGGATGCAGTCAATGAGATCAAACGCACGGAGACAATAGGTGCAATATGCGCAAGATGGATCAATACCTTTCGACAGCGGATACGCTTTATCCTGACGGCTACGAACGGGAACGCGTGTTCCGCGATACCGGCGACATGGTCGCACCGTCGCCCTTTCCGGCCCGGATCGCTCACACGCTTATTGGCCGCCTGATTGCGGGATTGTCCAACTGGCATGGCAAACGTCAGGGACGGCTTGCCTTGCGGGAATTGTCCGACGATCTTCTGGACGATATCGGCGTTACGCGGGACGAGGCCTTGAAGGAGGCCGCGAGATCGCAGCTGTTTTCATGGCCGTCGCGGCCGCTTTGATTTTCTGCCGGAGAGCGGCGCCATCTTTCCCCGGTGCCTGAACAGCCATTCGGCAGGCCCGCCACGCCAGTCCCAACCGGCGTCGGCGGGTCTTTTTTGTATTTGGCCGGCTTTTAGCGCAGTTTTGCCCGATCAGCAGCCCTTGCCGCCATTCGCCCAGCGTTTGACGTCGGTTGCGATGCGGCCGGAGATGGCTTCGTTCATAACGGGGCCGAAAGCGTCGAGCTTTGCCGGGTTGCCTTCTGCCTGAATAACCAGCATCGGGCGCGATTCCGGGCTGTTGCGCGGTACGAGCAGAATGCGCGGACGGCCCGAGAAGGAGTTGAGTTCGGGCGCCAGGCGATAGGCCTTGAACGCCGGATCGCCCGATTTGAACCAGCAGGCATTGGCGCCAAGCGCGATTCGCTCCATCGTCGGTAATGCCGCACGGGATGCGGAGGACGATGCCGGTTGCGGCTTGGGCTGGCACGCAGCAAGCGCTGCTGCGGCGAGAAGCAATCCAGCGGCCTTCGGGGCGTGGGAACGGAGCAGGCGGTTCATCGCGTCATCCAAGGTAAGGGCCAAAAACTGGAGCCATAAAAAGCATCATCGGGAAGAGGGCAGGCGGGGATGGCCCGCCCGCTTGTCAGGCTGCGATAACGCCAAGCGCCGAGGCGAAGAGGCCACGGCCGTCATTGCCGCCATGGGCAGCTTCGATCAGGTTTTCCGGGTGCGGCATCATGCCGAGAACGTTGCCCTTGGCGTTGATGACGCCGGCAATGTCGTTCAACGAGCCGTTCGGATTGGTGCCATCTGCATAACGGAAAACGACCTGACCGTTGTCTTCGACGGACTTAAGCTCATCCGTATCGAGGAAATAGTTGCCATCGTGGTGGGCGACTGGGCAGCGCAGAACCTGACCCTTGTCATAGGCGCGGGTGAATTCGGTGTCGTTGTTGACGACTTCGAGTTTCACTTCGCGGCACACGAATTTCAGCGAGGCGTTGCGCATCAGCGCGCCCGGCAGCATGCCCGCTTCGACCAGAATCTGGAAGCCGTTGCAGACGCCGAGAACCTTGACGCCCTGTTCAGCCTTTTCGCGAATGGCCTGCATGACCGGCATCCGTGCAGCAATCGCACCGCAACGCAGATAGTCGCCATAGGAAAAACCGCCCGGAATGACGATCAGGTCGACATCCGGGATAGTCGTCTCCGTCTGCCAGATGGTGACGGGCGCCTTGCCGGAGATTTTCGTGAGTGCCGCGATCATGTCGCGATCGCGGTTGAGGCCGGGAAGTTGGACGACAGCGGATTTCATGGTCGGCGGCTCCTGCGGCTTTAGAGAATGGCGATAGAGTAGTTTTCGATAACCGTATTGGCCAGGAGCTTTTCGCACATCGCCTTCAGGTCGGTCTCGGCCTTGGCCTTGTCTGCACCTTCCAGTTCCAGATCGAAGACCTTGCCCTGACGGACATGGCCGACGCCACCGAAACCGAGGCTGCCGAGTGCGCCTTCGATTGCCTTGCCCTGCGGATCGAGAACGCCGTTCTTCAGCGTAACAGTCACCCGTGCCTTGATCACCTGATCTTCTCCTGATTTTACCTTGCTAGGCCGATATTATTTCACGAGGCCGAAATTACTTTACCAGGACAGGGCCGGTGCCGCGGATCGGTTCGTTTTCATTGATGATGCCGAGACGGCGTGCCACTTCGGAATAGGCTTCCACGAGGCCGCCCATGTCGCGGCGGAACAGGTCCTTGTCCATTTTTTTCTGGGTCTCGATGTCCCACAGGCGGCAGCTATCGGGCGAAATCTCGTCGGCGAGGATGATGCGCATCATGTCGCCTTCGAACAGGCGGCCGCATTCGATCTTGAAGTCGACCAGCTGGATGCCGACGCCCAAGAACAGGCCGGACAGGAAGTCGTTGACACGGATCGCCAGTGCCATGATGTCGTCAAGCTCGGCAGGGTTGGCCCAGCCGAAGGCCGTGATGTGCTCTTCGGAGACCATCGGGTCTTCCAGCTCGTCGGACTTGTAGTAGAACTCGATGATGGAGCGCGGCAGAACCACGCCTTCATCGATGCCGAGTCGCTTCGACAGCGAGCCGGCGGCGACATTGCGCACGACGATCTCGAGCGGGATCATCTCGACTTCCTTGATCAACTGCTCGCGCATGTTGAGGCGGCGGATGAAGTGTGTGGGAATGCCGATCTTGTTCAGATGCGTGAAAACATATTCACAAATCCGGTTATTCAACACACCTTTGCCGTCGATGACTTCGTGTTTTTTCTTGTTGAAGGCAGTCGCATCGTCCTTGAAGAACTGGATAAGCGTGCCTGGCTCCGGACCTTCGTAGAGGATCTTGGCCTTGCCTTCGTAAATACGGCGGCGACGGTTCATAATGGCAGGTCTCTTGGTTCACGCCGATTCTGGTGGCGTTGCGTTTCTGTCTTTGAGCGGTCCCATAAAGGAAAAGAGTGCATTCTACAATGCGGCTCGCATATCTTCCCTTCAATTCTTGTGTCGGGCGGAAGAATGTTGCCCGGCCGAAAATCGACCGGCTTCAGCGGCTGGCCGCGATGGTCAGGGCTCGTTCACCTTGAGGCGGCTCAGGAACTGGGCAAATACCATGCCACCCTCGGGCCAGGGGCCATGGCCAGACTCGGCGTTGATATGGCCGGACATGCCTGCATCCACCAACATCGCACCCCAGGCGGCGGCAATATCGTCGGCATGTTCGTAGGATCCGAAGGGATCGTTGCGGCTGGCAATTGTGATTGCCGGAAACGGCAAGGGATCGCGCGGATAGGGACCGAAGGTCATCAGATGTTTCGGCCTGATATCGGGATTGGCGACATCCGGCGGCGCCACCAGAAGCGCGCCTGCAACCTTCTTGCCGATTTCCGGAAGGGCGTGGATGACGGTCGGCACACCAAGCGAATGAGCGACGATGACAACGGGCTTGGTCGAGGCGTTAACCTCTTCCACCAGCCGCGCGATCCAGTCTTCCTTCACCGGTTTTGACCATTCAGCCTGCTCGACGCGGCGCGCTGTCGAAAGCTTGCGCTCCCAGCGTGTCTGCCAGTGGTCAGGACCGGAATTGGTGTAACCCGGTACGATGAGAATATCTGCTTCTGAAACTTTCATGGGCCCATATCTGTGGTTTCATGCCGTCACGATCAAGGTCGCGACGGCATTAACTTCGGGAGCCTCGCCTCAGGCGTTGCCGAAGACGCGGGCGAAGATCGTGTCGACGTGCTTGGTGTGGTAACCGAGGTCGAATTTTTCACGGATGACGCTTTCGGGAAGGGCGGCGCGCACTTCCTGGTCGCCCAGCAGTTCCTCAAGGAAATCCGCACCCTGTTCCCAGACCCTCATGGCATTGCGCTGCACCAGACGGTAGGCGTCCTCGCGGGAAACGCCGGCCTGCGTCAGCGCCAGAAGAACGCGCTGCGAATGCACGAGGCCGCGGAACTTGTTCATGTTCTTCAGCATGTTGTCGGGATAGATCACCAGCTTTTCGATGACGCCGGCAAGGCGGTTCAGCGCAAAATCGAGGGTGACTGTCGTGTCGGGGCCGATGGCGCGCTCCACGGAGGAGTGGCTGATGTCACGCTCATGCCAGAGCGCCACGTTTTCAAGCGCGGGAACGACCGACATGCGCACCAGGCGGGCAAGGCCCGTGAGGTTTTCGGTGAGAACCGGGTTACGCTTGTGCGGCATCGCCGACGAACCCTTCTGGCCGGGAGAGAAGAACTCTTCCGCTTCCAGAACCTCGGTGCGCTGCATGTGGCGGATTTCGATGGCGACGTTTTCGATCGACGAGGCGATGACGCCGAGGATGGCGAAGAACATGGCGTGGCGGTCACGCGGGATGACCTGCGTGGAGACCGGCTCGGGCACGAGGCCGAGCTTTGCGCAGACATGTTCCTCGACGCGCGGATCGATATTGGCGAAGGTGCCGACAGCACCGGAGATCGCGCCCGTGGCGATTTCCGCGCGCGCATTGACGAGACGCTCGCGGTTACGATGCATCTCGGCGTAGAAGCGGGCGAAGGTCAGGCCCATCGTGGTCGGCTCGGCGTGGATGCCGTGGCTGCGGCCGATGCGTACCGTGTTCTTGTGTTCGAAAGCGCGGGTCTTGAGCGCCGCCAGCACGCGGTCCATATCGGCCAGCAGCAGATCGGCGGCGCGGACGAGCTGGATGTTGAGGGTTGTGTCAAGCACGTCGGACGAGGTCATGCCCTGGTGGATGAAGCGGCTGTCGGGACCGACGAATTCCGCAAGGTGGGTGAGGAAGGCGATGACGTCGTGTTTGGTGACGGCCTCGATCTCGTCGATGCGGGCGACGTCGAAAGTCGCGCTGCCGCCTTTTTCCCAGATGGTCTGTGCGGCCGATTTCGGAATGACGCCGAGCTCGGCCAGCGCGTCACAGGCATGCGCCTCGATCTCGAACCAGATGCGGAATTTTGTTTCCGGCGACCAGATGGCGACCATTTCCGGCCGGGAGTAACGAGGGATCATGGCAATGACTTTCTTTGTGGAGGAATTTTGCTGCCCGTTTAGCAAAGTGTTCCGCGAATCTCAATCTATCAAGCCTGCGCATCGGCTCGATGCGTACATTCAAAATGCTAGAGCGTCCGTTGTACGTCCGAACGGACGCGTGGCGCTCTGTGCGCACGGCGGCAAAGGATTGCGCCTGCCAGCGCAAGCGGAATGGCGGCAAACGGAAAATAGAGGCCGAGGCCGAGAATGCAGAACTGGTAGATCGCGCCAAGCGAGGTGAAAAATTGCTGGAAAAACCAGATGCGGGAAAATGCCGGCGCATGCCATTGCGCATAAAAGATGCGGTACTGGAGCGCGAAAAATGCCGCCGCGACCGCGATCGTGAAAAAAGCGATGGCAAGGCAGCTTGCCGCAAAGCGCAGCGGCAGGCTGGTGGATGCGGGCAGGAAGCGCAAGGCAACCATGGCCAGCGGCCAGCCCAAGAGACCGCCGAAGAAGAACAGCACGGCGATATCGGCGGCATGGTCGGTTTCCAGCCGGTTGCGGAGATAGAGGCCGAGGGTAGCAGTGGCTGCCGAGATGGCGGCCCAGACAAGCGGAGCGAGGAGCGAAAACAGCGCTGCCGGGATGACGTTGTGGAAATTCCGCCTGCCGCTGTTCATCAAAGCCCCCACCCAAACGCCCTGCCGTCCCGTCTCCGGTGTATCCGGCTGCTGTGGCGGGTCAGGACCGGGCGGCTTCCGACACCGAGCGCAACAACGAAACCGTCTTGCGATAGTCTGCGACACCATCGCCCTTGAAGACGGCCGAACCGGCCACGAGTGCGTTGGCACCGGCTGCGACGATGGCGCCGGCTGTCTCCGCCGTCACGCCGCCGTCCACTTCAAGTTCGATCGGCCGGTCGCCGATCATGGCCTTTGCCGCACGGATCTTGTCGAGCATGGCCGGAATGAATTTCTGTCCACCGAAACCGGGATTGACGCTCATGATCAGCACGAGATCGACATCGTCAAGCACGTTTTCGATGACCGAAAGCGGCGTGGCGGGGTTGAGCGTCACGCCGGCCTTCCTGCCGAGCGTGCGGATGGTCTGGAGTGAGCGATGGAGATGCGGGCCTGCCTCCGCATGGACGGTAATGCCGTCGCAGCCGGCCTTGGCGAAGGCTTCGAGGTAGGGATCGACGGGGGCAATCATCAGGTGGCAGTCGAAAAAGGCATTGCTGTGCGGGCGGAGCGCCTTGATGACGTCAGGACCGAAGGAGATGTTTGGCACGAAATGGCCGTCCATGACATCGAGGTGGATCCAGTCTGCGCCCGCTTCCGTCACATCGGCGACTTCCTGTCCCAGCTTGGCGAAATTGGACGCCAGAATGGAAGGTGCAATCCGGATGGGCAGGGACATGGGGCAAACTCCTCTCGACGCGTTGCGTAAGCTGCCTTTAGCATCAAGTATCAGGGTTTGAAACGGCTTGTCGCGCGGTTGCCGCCGGTTTTCAGCCGCGGCTTACTGAATTTCCAGCGATACCGGCTTCACCTATTGTCTTTCGGCCTTGTCCGCCTGTTCGAAACGCTGGCCGTTCCAGCGCTGCAGGCGATAGGGATTGTCTGCAAGTTCATGCGAAGGGTTGAAAGCGATATCGCCGAGCACGGTTTTGAAGACGGTACCGTTCGCCAGTATCTCCGGTGCGGGTTTACCTTGGGATTGGGCTGCTTCGGCAAGCGCCGCGGTCAGTTCCGCAGCCGCATAGGAGGGCAGGACGTAACCTTCCGGCTCGATATTGGCGGCACGCAATTCGCCGGCGACGGCCTGTGCCGAAGGTAATGTGTCATAGGCCGGGCGCGTGACCGCTAGCACATTTGCTGCAAGTGGCACGGGGTTGTTTGCCGCATTCATGGCGTCGCCGCTCATGATGGTGAGCGGAATGTTTTCGGAGCCGGCGTCTCTGGCGACAATCGCGACGTCGTTGCGTTCCGCGCCGATGAAGACATGGGTGATGCCGGTGCGCCCCAGCCGGCGCACAAGCGCCACCTGTTGCTCCTGTGCCGGGCGCAGCGTATCGGTGAGTGTCGGTTTCAGCCCGTTCTCCTCCAGCGCCGAACGGATGCGATCTACCAGATCGCGACTGAAGATCGTGCCATCATCCACGAGGCCAATGGAATGTCCCTTCCAGTCGCGCAGAATGATTTCTGCGGCCCGGTCCGATTCGGCCTTGTCCGATGGCGCTAGGCGGAAAAGCGGCCAGCTATATTTCAGAGCGTCTTCCATCAGGATCGGGGCACGGCTGGAAAGCGTGATTGCTGGAATGGCGGCTGACTTCAGAGGCGGCAGAACGCCCTGAAGCGTTTCCGTGCACAAAAAACCGATTGCCGCGCTGACCTTGGCGGCCACGAGACCATCGGCAATCGCGCCGCCGCTGCCGTCTTCGCAGCTTTCATGGATTTCGACGACATCTAGCCCGAGCTTGGCGGCTGCGGCCTTCGCGCCCTGCCTGACCTGTTGCCCCAGCAGTTCGTATGGGCCGTTCTGTGGGGCAACGATGCCGATCGACGCCGCGCATGCTGAGCCCGCAAAGGCAAAACCGGCGATGATCGTTAGCAGGCGAAGTGAAAGCATGACGTGCGCGAAATCCTGTTGTCCCGGTTTGATGTTTATCGGCAACAACTGGTTTTCCAAAGGAAAAATCGCTGATACCCATCATAATCGCACATCATCGTTCACTGCACGGCCGTTTTGATCGCAACTCATCCAATTTGAAATAATAGTCTGTAATGACGCGTTATGGTTGTATATATTCAATGTGATCGCGCGCGATTGTTTTTTGCCGAGATTCATCTTTTTTAAGGTCGGTAATTCACTCTGTAATTTCATAAGAGCGGAAGTACTGCTCGTCATGGTTTAGAGCATTTTTACTTTATAAAACTGTAACATGCAGTGCGTATAAGCACAGTTTTATAAGGGCGGGTTTGCGATTTTGCCTTTTATAGTGCACCCCAATAAAATGCACATTTTATTTCCATTCATCTAATTTATTGATATAAAAAGAGAATATACATATTTCCCTGTGCTTTATTTGTGCTTTGCCATGTTTTTTTCGCATTTGCGAGAAGATCTGCTTGACGAAAAGTAAATGGTTAGATTAGATATAGGTGTTTCAGGGGACGACTGAAATTGGCTGTAACAAGCCTCGGAAGTGTTCCGAATTTAAGCACTGCCAAACTATATTACATTCTATATTCTATTATTTTCATTACGTATAAACCGCTTCGGGCAACCGGGGCGGTTTTTTATGTGATGCTAATTTAAGCAATTTTAAATTGCATTCGAAAAGCTTCGCGAAAAGATATTCTTCCAGCATTGGGTTTTCCGAAAGCAAATCGCGCAGGAGCGTCGCGTCTGTCGCAGGCGAGGCCTGTTTTTAGTAAAGCTCAAGACGCCGTTGAGTGCCGCGAAAAGCCCACGCCAGTCAGCGCTGATGCCGCTTCCGTCCGCTATGCGACTTTATTTCGTCAGAGCAGCCAGCGCGTCTTTTGCAAAGGCAGAGATGGGTTCGGGAAGGTTATCGGGGTCGAACCAGCCGATATCGGAAAGCTTGTCCGGTTCTGTCAGTACCGGCTCACCCTGCGTGTCGCGGGTGACGAAGATCAGCGAGACCCAATGGTGCCGGTCTGCGACATTGATATATTCGCTATGACAGAGAAATTCGACCTTGCCGATTGTCAGCCCGGTCTCTTCTTCAGCTTCTCGCCGTGCTGCGGCGAGGGATGATTCAAGGTGATCGACTTTGCCGCCCGGAATATTCCAGTATCCGGCTTCCGGCGCTTTCAAGCGCCGGCATAAAAGCAGGCGGCCATCACGCAATATGGCAAGCCCAACGCCGACGCCTGGAAAATCTTGTCCTGGCTTGATCGTCGGTGTCATGCGTATTGTTTCCTGCGTCAGGCCGTCGGGGCTCAGCCCTTGGCGTTGGCCACGATCAGCATGAAAGCGGGAATGTCATCGCCGAAACCAACAGGCGTCGGGCCATCGTCATGGTCACGGTAATGGCGGCGACGGTCACGGTTGTCGTCATTGGCGTGCAGCGGGTTCAGGTTGCGGCTGTTGCGCTCGGAATTGCGCGGGGTCTTTTCCGGTCTGCGTTCTGCCTTCACCTTGTCTTCTCCGTGAGCCGCGATGTCCGTATCCACAGTGGTGGATTGTGCACCCTGATTGATGTTTTCGACCGGCGATGCAGGTGCATCGCGACGGTTTCTGTCGCGGCCTCTGCCGCCACGTTCCTTGGTGCCCCGGCGGCCGGTATTGCTTTCAAAGCTTTCCATGGGCGCGGGGAGGGAGGACAGGTCACCGTTCAGCCATTCGACCTTCTCGGTGATCAGCTTTTCGATCGCGTCGAGATATTTCGCATCGCTCTTGGTGACGAGGGTGAAGGCCTTGCCCGAACGCCCAGCACGACCGGTACGGCCAATGCGGTGGACATAGTCTTCGGCATGAATGGGAACGTCGAAGTTGAAGACGTGGCTGACATCGGGAATATCAAGACCGCGGGCTGCAACGTCGGAAGCGACCAGCAGCGTCAGCTGACCGTCCCGGAAGTTCTGCAGCATGGTCGTGCGCGAACGCTGGTCCATGTCGCCATGCAGCGCGCCGACGGAAAAGCCGTGACGATCCAGCGAACGGAAGAGGTCGGCAACGTCCTTTTTGCGATTGCAGAAAATGATCGCGTTCTTGAGTTCGGCTTCTTCGGCACGGACGAGATCGCGCAGGACAGCGCGCTTCTCATAGTCCTTGTTGTGCGAAGCGACGATGCGCTGGGTAACGGTCTTCGCCGTGGAGGAGGGCTTGGCAACCTCGATACGGGTCGGGTTCTGCAGGAACCTGTCGGCAAGCTTCTGGATTTCCGGCGGCATGGTGGCCGAGAAGAACAGGGTTTGCCGGGTAAAGGGAATCATCTTGGCGATGCGTTCGATATCGGGAATGAAGCCCATATCCAGCATGCGATCGGCTTCATCGATCACGAGGATTTCAACGCCGGTCATCAGGAGCTTGCCGCGCTCGCAATGGTCGAGAAGGCGGCCGGGCGTGCAGATGAGAACATCGGCGCCGCGCTCAAGCTTGCGGTCCTGATCTTCAAAAGAAACGCCACCAATCAGAAGGGCAACGTTCAGCTTGTGATTCTTGCCGTATTTCTCGAAGTTTTCGGCCACCTGTGCCGCCAGTTCGCGGGTCGGCTCGAGGATCAGCGTGCGCGGCATTCTGGCGCGTGCGCGGCCTTTTTCCAGCAGTGTGAGCATCGGCAGAACGAAGGATGCGGTTTTCCCCGTGCCGGTCTGTGCGATACCGCAGATATCACGCTTTTCAAGAGCGGGCGGAATTGCGCCAGCCTGAATGGGTGTCGGCGTCGTGTAGCCGGCATCTGCAATAGCGGAAAGAACTTTTTGGCTCAGGCCAAGATCAGAGAATGTTGTCAAAGGAAGAACTTTTTCCGTTCTGGTTCGGTAAGAATACCTGCGTGCCGCTGCGACACTTGCAAAGACTTGGCGCGGGGATATGCCCAAATTGCCAGAAAGTCAAGGAAACAACCGGAAATGCGCGCGAAACGGCGAGACGTTGGCGAGGCTTTTGAGCCTTGGACGCGGTTTCGGGCGATTTATCGCAAAAAGGGCGAAAAAAGCGTTAAAATCGGACTGCTATTTGAGATAGGTTTTAAGCTCGGCCCCGGCGACCAGAAACCGCATCGGATCAACAGGCGTGTCGTTGCGGCGGACCTCGTAATGTACGTGCGGACCGGTGGAGCGGCCGGTGCTCCCAGCACGGCCAACGATGTCGCCGGCCTCCACCTTGTCGCCGGCTTTGACCAGAATGGTGGAGAGATGGCCGAATCGCGTCGATACGCCCTGGCCGTGATCGATCTCGACCATATTGCCGTAGCCGCCGGAGTTTTCCGCAACCGTTACCTTTCCAGCGCCCGTCGCCTTGACGTCGGCGCCTGTTTCGGCGCGAAAATCGATGCCGGTATGTAAGGCGGGCCGTCCGAGGAAAGGGTCGAGCCGGTTTCCGAATCGGCTGGTGATCGCCCTGCCGGGGGCCGGATTGCCGAAGGGCAGGGCGGTTGCGGTTTCCTTCACGATATCCAGCCGGTTGAGCGCATTGTCTAGATTGGTCAGAGACATATTGAAGGGATCGGTTTCATTCCCCTGCGGGTCCGCATAGGGGCCGCCGACACCGTCCGTGTCACTTTCGTCGATTTTCAGACCCGCCTGCCGGATGATATCCTGCATCGCGCTTGCCTTGTCCTCGGCGTCGCTGGTCAGTCTGGCGATCCGTGATATCTGCTGGCGTTCGATATCCTTCAACGACAGCGTGACCTTGGAAAACACGCGGTCGGCGCGGTCGGAAGGCGTTTCGCCGTTTTCGGGCACATAGGACGCCCGCTTGTCGGTTCCGGCTGGCTTTTCCGGCTGCGACGGGCGGGGCGCCATCAGATTTTCTATGGCGGAGAGGCCACCTGTCAGATCGGCGCGCTTTTCCGGCGCCATCGCGTTCGAGAGCGAGGAGGGCGCGGTTGGAATGGGGGCCGTGGCCGTGGAGGCGGCGATGCCGGAATTTTCCGCGCGCTCCAGCAATTCGCTCATGCGCCCGTGTCTGGACGTGAGTGCCGCCTGCTGTTGCAGCAGCTTTTCCACTTTCTTTTCAACCACCTGCTGGTCGAGCAATTGTCTTGAGGTAACGCGGTCCACCTGCGCCCTCAGCGCGGCGATACGGTCTTCGTAATCGTGCTGCATGCGGGTCTGGCGCGCCATGGTCGCGCCGATCAGGTCGTCACGCAAGATGAGATAGCCGGTGGCGCCCAGATAACCGAGCGAGAAAAGGCCGATCGTGCAGCCGGCAAGCGCCGTCATCCAAGGCCGGATCGTCATGTGCCGGACCTTGTCACCGCTTGCCAGCACCAGAACGTGCTGCTGCCGCTTTTTGCCGAATACCCGGTTTTCCGCTGTATCAGTCAAAATCTCTCTCCGGACTGGCCGATTTCTCACAGGAAATCATACTTCGTTAAGGTTAACGAAGTTTTGCACCATGCGCCGGGCTGCGGGCGTCAGCCGCTGTTGCTGACAGCGGTGAGGGAGCGATAAAAGGATGGCGTCAACCCGGCTTCGGCGCGGGCGAGGTCGTTGAAGGGCGGTTTCAGCGGTCCGCGGAAATTGGCACGTACCAGTTGCCGGAAGGTTGCTGCCGGGTCCTTCTTTTCACGGGCGCACAGGAAGCGAAACCATTTGGCGCCGATGGCGACATGGCCCTTTTCGTCATTGTAGATGACATCGAGAACGGCGGCGCTTTCAAGGTCTCCGGTTTCGCGCATCTTCGCCTGCAGGGAGGGCGTCACGTCCAGTCCGCGCGCCTCGAGGATGAGCGGCACGACTGCGAGCCGCGCGGTGAGGTCGTTGCGGGTTGAATGCGCCGCCTGCCAGAGCCCGTCATGGGCGGGCAGATCGCCGTAATCCGCGCCGAGGTTTCGCAGCCTTTCCCGCACCATCCGGAAATGTTTCGCCTCCTCGAAGGCAACCTGCATCCAGCCGTTGAAAAAGGAATGCGGCACCGGCTCGCTCGCATAACGGGCGACGATGTCGAGCGCAAGGTCAACGGCGTTCAGCTCGATATGGGCGATGGCGTGCAGCAGCGCTATGCGACCCTTGACGCTGTGGAGGGAGCGGCGCTCCACGGCGGTCGGCGGAACGAGTTCCGGTTTATCCGGCCTGCCCGGACGTTCGGGCAGGGGTGGATCTAGGGGGGAGCGCAGCGACAGGCGGCGCTCGAACCATCGTGTCGCCGTTTCCTGCGCCAGTGCGGTTTTTCTGTCGAGATCGGCGCAGGCAATCGCCTCGGTGGCGCCGCCGCGCAGCGAGATGATCCTGAAGGTGGGCGTCACGACAGGGGCGTCTCTCAGAGCTTCCGTGCGGCGTCGAGAACGGCCTGTGCGTGGCCCGGAACCTTCACCTTGTTCCAGATTTCCGCGATCGTACCGTCAGGTGCTACGAGGACGGTGGTGCGTTCGACACCCATGTATTTTTTGCCATACATGCTTTTTTCCTTCCAGACGCCGTAGGCCTCGAGCGCCTTCCGTTCCTCGTCGGCGGCCAGCATCACCGAAAGCTTGTGCTTTGCAGCAAACTTGTCGTGGCTTTTGACGCTATCAGGGGAAATGCCGATGACGACAGTATTGGCGGCCTCGAATTCCGCGCCGAGGGCACTGAAATCTATCGCTTCGGCGGTGCAGCCGGATGTGTCGTCCTTCGGGTAGAAATAGAGAACGACCGCCTTGCCTCGCAGGCCGGACAATGTCACCGTTCCTTCACCGTTGCGGGGCAAAGTAAAATCGGGGGCAGGGCTGCCAATCGTCAGTTCTGTCATAATCATCTTTCTTTCGCCGGGATGTTGAGTGAAAGTCGCCACATTCGATATATAGCGAAACCGGGCGTCGTCCAGTGTTGAGGCGAAACAAAAGCTATTCAGGGGCAAACACGGGCGTATGGCTGAAGTAAGGGGTGAAAAGGTCAAGTTCAGCAAGCGCGATATCGTTGCGCTGCATGATCTTCCTTCGGCGCAGGCCGAAGATCCTCTCATCGTGCATTGCCCGGCGCCGCGCTCCATGGCGCGTGCTCTCATCAAGATTTTCGCTGCTCTTTTCGTACTGGCCTTCCTGTCCATCGGCGGCATCATTGTCTCCGTCGAAACCGGATCGATCGACAATGCCCTTTCCAGCCAGGCGCAGCAGGCGCTCGAACGGGCGCTCGGACCCCACTACAGCGCGCGAATCGGTTCTTCGGCCATCAGGTTCTCGACCGGGCTGCGGCTTGCGCTGGTGGCGGAGGATGTGGATATCGTCGAGAAGGAATCCGGCCAGCATTTGAGCCGGGCAAGGGCTATCGGCATGGCGCTCGATCCGCTAGCGCTTTTGACCGGACGCGTCTCCGTGCAAAGTCTCGAGGCCGACGGGATGGAACTCGATACGGCCCTTTTGCCGAAGGGTAACGGTTTCGATCTCGCCAGCATCCGGCTGGACGCGGTTCCGCAGCAGTTGCAGGCGGCGTTTTCCCAGCTGGACAAATTGGCGCAGGCGTTTTTAAGCAGCGGAACCGAGGAAATCGATATTTCCAGCGTCTCGATCCACTTGCCACCGAGCGAAGCCGGCAAGCCACGCGTCGTCGAAGTGCGCGAGCTTTCGTTGACCCCTGACCAGCAGGGCGGATATTCGCTTGAGGGTGAAACGCTGTTTAACGGCGAAATCGCCAGCCTGTCGCTAAAGACATCGGGATCGGGCGGTGTGATCGACGGTTTCGACGCGCGCATCGACGGTTTCGACATCGGTCCTTTTCTGGAAAAATTCGATCCTGAAGGCAATCTTCATGAGGGGCTGAACGTCAAGACCGGTGTCAGCATCCTCGCCCGGCGTTCCATGCCCGGACATGAGCCGCGGCTGGAAATCTCGCTCGGCATGGGCAATGGAATGCTTCTTATCGGCGGCGAGGCTCAACCCTTCACTGCCGGCACCGTCAACGCGCGCTACGATTTTCAGAAAAGCAGTCTAGTCATTGGGAATTCGCGGATCGACCTTGGGCGAACGGCTATTCCGGTCACTGGGGAAATCACGGATACCCAAGAGGGCTTCGGTCTTTCGCTGCGGATCGACAATGCGGTTGCCTCGGCCGAAGCCTCTGGCGAAGACCCCGTTCCTTTCAGCTTGAAGGCGGACGGGCAATTCAATGTCGCGACCAGGCAGCTTGAGGTACCCTCGCTATACGTTACCGGCCCGCTTGGAGACATGGCAGGCTCGCTGAAAATCCGCTTCGGCCAGGGCTCGCCTGAAATCAGTTTCGCCGGACAGATTCCCAAGATGGAGGCCACGGCGGTCAAGCAGCTCTGGCCGTTTTGGATGGCGCACAAGCCGCGCGAGTGGGTGGTCTCCAATCTTTATGGCGGCACGGTCACGAACGGCTCGATTGCGATCTTCATTCCGCAGGGACGGATGTGCGGTCCCGGTTGCCCGCTGGTGCTGGGCGAGAGCGAAATGCAGATCCGCTTCGATATCGACGGTACGCGTCTCAATACCACCGGCGACATTCCTCCGCTGCGCGACGTTGATGCGCATTTCAATCTCGTCGGCGGCCGGATGAATGTCGATCTCAAGAACGCGACAACCTATTTCGCCTCCAATCGGTCGCTTGCGCTGGAGGACAGCCGGTTCTCCATGTCCGACGTCTACGCAAAGCCCCTGCTTGGGAATCTCGAGTTGAACGTTTCGGGCTCGGCCGATGCCGTGGCGGAGCTTGCGACGCTGAAGCCTATCAATGCGCTCAAGGATACGCAGTTCAAGCCGGATGACTTCACCGGCGACGTGACGGCGAATGCAAAGCTGACCGTCGGCATGCTTTCCAGCCAAAATCCACCGCCGCCGGTGTGGACGGCCGATCTCGATCTGAAGAACCTGTCGCTGACAAAACCGTTTGCCGGCCGCAAGGTGACCGCGCTTGACGGTTTCATGTCCATCAACGACCGGCAGCTCAAGCTTGAAGGCAAGGGCCGGGTGGACGATGTGCCGATGTCTATCGAGATGACGGAGCCGGTGCGCAAGAATAGCGACGTTGCTCCAACGCTGTCGCTGAAAGCAACCCTGAACGAGACGCAGGTCGCCAAGCTTGCACCGGAGCTTTCCACGGTTCTTGGCGGCACGACCGTTGTGGAAATCGATGGCGCGGATACGAAAAGTCAGGAGATACAGCTCGATCTGGCGAAGGCGTCTATCATTCTGCCGGGGCTTGGATGGAGCAAGGGCGTCGGTATTCCGGCAAAAGCGACCTTTACCCTGGAAACCAGCGATGGCCGCACGACGATCAGTGATTTCTCCCTAACCGGGGACGGCTTCGGCGCGGCCGGAGATGTCACCTTCACCAAGAACGGGCTGATTTCGGCCGATCTCAGCCGCGTGCAATTGTCACCTTCCGACAATTACGCCGTCGCCGTCACTGCCTCCAAAAACGGATATAGCATCAACGCTTCGGGAAAATCGGCCGATCTCCGGCCTTTCCTCTCAAAGCTTCGCAGTTCCTCAGGGGCAGGTGACGGCACATCGCGTTCGCAGCCGTCCCTTGCCATCAAGGCGCAACTCGACAAGGTCTACGGCTTCAATGACGAGATCCTTTCCAATGTCAGTGCCGATGTCAGTGTGCGTGACGGCAAGGTCCGTTCGGTTGATTTTCGCGGCGTCACCGGCAGGGGCCAGGCGGTTGTGGCTCAGACGACCAATCGCGGCGCGACGGGAACCGTGACGCTTACCAGCAGCGACGCCGGTTCTCTTGCCCGTTTCACCAATATCTACACCCGCATTCGCGGTGGTCTTCTCAATCTCGCACTTTCGACCGTCAACGGCAGCGACTGGAGCGGTTCGCTCGATCTGCGCAATTTCGCCGTTGTCAACGAAGCGAAGCTTCAGGATATCGTCGCCACGCCGACGGGCGATGACGGCCGGAGCCTCAACACGGCGGTCCGCCGTAACATCGATGTCAGCTCGGAGAAATTCCAGCGCGGTTTTGCCCGGCTCGTTTACGTCAACGGCTCGGTTGCGGTGGAAAACGGCGTGGTGCGCGGCGAACAGATCGGTGCGACCTTCCAGGGCCTGCTGAAAGACCAGAACGGCCGTATGGACATGACCGGCACCTTCATGCCCGCCTATGGCCTGAACCGGCTGTTCGGCGAGCTGCCCTTTATCGGCATCTTCCTCGGCAACGGCCGCGACCGCGGTCTGCTCGGCATCACCTTCAAGCTTTCCGGCCAGACGGACCAGCCGAAGCTGACTATAAACCCGCTGTCGCTGATAGCGCCCGGCGTCTTCAGGCAGATTTTCGAGTTTCAATAAAAGGGCCGCTTCCGCGGCCCTTCATCTGATGATTTGCGCGGGTGTTACGCCGGGCGAACGAGAACGTGCTTCTTCTTGCCAACCGAAAGCTTGATGATGCCATCGCCGGTGATCTCGGCGGAACCGATCATCTGGCGATCGTCGGATACGCCCTTGTCGTTGATCTTTACCGCGCCGCCCTGAACGTGACGGCGGGCTTCGCCATTCGAGCCGGCAAGGCCAGCGCGGACGATGAGCGACAGGACGCCGACGCCGGCATCGAGTTCGGATGCCGGAACCTCGATGGAGGGCAGGTTTTCAGCAAGCGCGCCTTCCTCGAAAGTCTTGCGCGCCGTTTCGGCAGCTTCTTCGGCAGCGGCACGGCCATGCAGAATGGCCGTCACTTCCGTTGCAAGGATTTTCTTCGCCTCGTTGATCTCAGATCCGCCAAGGGCGGCGATGCGTGCGATCTCATCCATCGGCAGCGTGGTGAAGAGCTTTGCGAAGCGAACCACGTCCGCGTCTTCCGTATTGCGCCAGTATTGCCAGAAATCATAGACCGGCAGCAGGTCCTTGTTGAGCCAGACGGCACCGGACGCGGACTTGCCCATCTTCGCACCCGAAGAGGTGGTCAAAAGCGGGGAGGTCAGCGCATAGAGCTGCGGTGTCCCCATGCGGTGACCGAGATCGATGCCGTTGATGATGTTGCCCCACTGGTCAGAGCCGCCCATCTGCAGGCGGCAGCCGGTACGCTGGTTCAGCTCCACGAAATCGTAGGCCTGGAGGATCATGTAATTGAATTCGAGGAAGGACAGCGACTGCTCGCGGTCGAGGCGCGTCTTCACGCTGTCGAAGGAAAGCATGCGGTTGACCGAAAAGTGGCGGCCGACGTCGCGCAGGAATTCGAGGTAGTTGAGCCCACGCAGCCAGTCGGCATTGTTGATCATCAGCGCCGGATTTTCCGCGCGATCGTAATCGAGGTAGTTGGCGAAGACGTGCTTGAGCGAGGTGATGTTGTCCTCGATCATGTCGATTGTCATCAGCTTGCGGGCCTCCTCCTTGAAGGAGGGATCGCCAACCATGCCGGTGCCGCCGCCCATCAGCGAAATCGGCTGGTGACCGGTCTTCTGCATCCAGTGCAGCATCATGATCTGGGTGAGGTGGCCGACATGCAGGCTGGAGGCCGTCGGGTCATAGCCGATATAGGCGGTCACGGTTTCCTTGGCGAACAGTTCGTCGAGACCCGACTCGTCGGAGATCTGGTGAATGAAGCCGCGCTCATCGAGCGTGCGGAGGAAATCGGACTTGAACCTGGACATAACCTTTTTCTTTCTGGTTGGACCTTTGCCGTCATTGTCTGTCAATGAACGCGGGGGGGCTTTACCATTGTTTTTTGAAAAGTGCACCCGTTTCGGCCATGAATAACGGCGATTCATCTCCGCATGATTCGATATTGAAAGGGAGCAGCGCGTGGGCGAGGTCAAAACGGCAATCGGGCTGATGAGCGGGACGTCGATGGACGGCATCGATATCGGCCTGTTGCGCACGGATGGCGAAAACGTGGTCCGGCATGGGCCGAGCGGTTATTTCCCCTATGATCCGGGCCTGCGCGCCACGTGGCAGAAGGCGCTGGTTACGGCCAAAGCCATTCGCGAACGGCGCGAGCGTCCGGGTGACCTCGCGGATGCGGAACGCAAGCTGACGCTTGCCCATGCGGCGGCAGTCAAATCCTTCCTCCACCGCCATCGGCTTGAAGCCAGCGATATAGACGTGATCGGTTTTCATGGCCAAACGGTGCTGCATCGGCCGGATGAGGCGTTGACCGTGCAGATCGGCGACGGCGCGCTTCTGGCCGAGGAAACCGGTATCGATGTGGTGTACGACATGCGTGCCAACGACATGGTGCATGGCGGGCAGGGCGCACCGCTCATTCCTGCGTACCACATGGCGCTCTCCGCCAATCTGCCTGATGGCTTCGAAACGCCCGCCGTCTTCGTCAATATCGGCGGCATATCCAATCTCACCTATATCGGCGAGGGAGGGCGGCTTGCGGCTTTCGATAGCGGTCCCGGCAATATGCTGATCGACCAGTGGATCGAGGCGCATACGGGCAAAGCCTTCGACAAGGGCGGCAGGACGGCGGCGGGCGGCAGCGTCGTTGCCTCGCTCGTCACGCGCTACATGGAAAGCCCGTTCTTCTCGGCCAATATCCGCCGCTCGCTTGACCGCAGCGATTTCGTGCCGCCGCAAAAGGGCGAGGTTTCGCTGGCGGACGGCGCACGCACGCTGTCGCATCTGACGGGTGCCGCGATCCTCAAATCGGCGAGCTATCTGCCGGAAGCGGCTAAGACCTATGTGATCTGCGGCGGCGGGCGGCTCAATCCTGTTATCATGGAAGAGTTTGCGAGCCTTGCTGCCAAGCAGGGTGCGCGGGTAATCGCGGCGGAAGAGGCGGGGTTCGACGGCGGGGCGATGGAGGCTGAGGCCTGGGCCTATCTGGCGGTGCGATCGCTGAAGGGGCTGCCGCTAACCTATCCGGGGACGACCGGTGTGAATGAGCCGGTTACGGGTGGGGTTTTGGTCAGGGCGTAATAGACGATGGCGGGCTTGGATCACCCCCTCTGCCCTGCAGGTCAGAGGGGGTGAGCCAAGCCCGCCGTCGATCATTGTAGGTAGATCAACACTGACCTAAGCTGCGCTCCTAAATCACCGAATGCGCTTCGCTGCCGGTTCCGGAACCAGTTCGCCATTCAGGCGGCGGTCGAGGTAGTCCTCACATTCGCTCATCAGCTCATCAACCTTGCCGTTGAAGAAGTGGTTGGCGCCGGGAAGGGTGCGGTGGGTGATGAGAATGCCCTTCTGGGTCTTCAGCTTTTCGACCAGACCGTTGACGTCCTTCTCAGGCGCGACCTTGTCGGCGTCGCCATTGATGATGAGGCCGGAAGACGGGCAGGGGGCGAGGAAAGAGAAGTCGTAGGTGTTGGGCTGCGGCGCAATCGACATGAAACCTTCGATTTCCGGGCGACGCATCAGAAGCTGCATGCCGATCCAGGCGCCGAAGGAATAACCGGCGACCCAGCAGCTTTTCGAATCGGGATGCAGGCTCTGCACCCAGTCGAGAGCGGACGCGGCATCGGAAAGCTCGCCGGCGCCATGGTCAAACTCGCCCTGGCTGCGGCCGATGGAGCGGAAGTTGAACCGGAGCGTCGTGAAACCGCGCTTCTGGAAAAGATAGAAGAGCTGATAAACGATCTGGTTGTTCATCGTCCCGCCGAACTGCGGGTGCGGATGAAGGATGATCGCTATCGGCGCGCTCTTTTCCTTGGAGGGTTGATAACGGCCTTCGAGGCGACCCGCAGGGCCGTTAAAAATGACTTCGGGCATTGGTACTCCGGTCGTGTTTTTTCATTCTCCAACCGCATTCTTCCGACGAGAAGACTTGACGAACTGTGTCATCTTTTCTAGAACGCAGTTTAGAATAATTCGAAACTTTGCGTGTGCTTAAGCACTCGGACCGTGTCATAAGGCAAGCGCAACTGTAATTTCAAGAAAAATGCGTTTTGGCGCATGGAAGATTGAGCGAAGCTTTTCCGCGATGACGGTTTTGACGCGCACATATATGGACTGGAACGCCACGGCGCCGCTTTTGCCTGCCGTGCGGGATGTTCTTGTCCGCGCTCTCGATATCACGGGTAATCCGTCCTCCGTACACCGGGAAGGGCGCGCAGCCCGTGCGGCCGTCGAGGCCGCGCGTCGTGACGTTGCTGTGGTCTGCGGCGCCCAGGCGTCGCATGTGACCTTTACGAGCGGTGCGACCGAAGCGGCCAATCTGGTGCTTTCGCCTGAATTCAAGATGGGGCGCGCTCCCGTACGCTATGGTCGTCTTTACGTTTCGGCGATCGAACACCCCGCTTTTCGTGAAGGAGGCCGGTTCGGCAAGGCTGACGTTACGGAAATTCCCGTTACGTCAGCGGGTGTCATCGATCTTGCGGCCCTTGAGGCGCTGCTGTCAGCGCACGACAAGTCCACTGGCCTGCCGATGGTCGCCTGCATGCTGGTCAATAATGAGACCGGCATTCTTCAGCCGGTGGCTGAAGCGGCGCGGCTTGCACATGCAGCTGGGGGATTGATGGTCGTCGATGCCGTGCAGGCTGCCGGCCGCGTTCCGCTCGATATCAATGCATTGGAGGCCGATTTCCTTGTGATCTCGTCCCATAAGCTTGGTGGTCCGAAGGGTGCGGGGGCGCTGGTGTCCCGCGGCGAGGTGATGATGCCGAAGCCGTTGATCCATGGTGGCGGCCAGGAAAAGGGACATCGTTCCGGTACTGAAAATACCCTGTCGGTCATCGGTTTCGGTGCCGCCGCCGCTATTGCTGCGCAAAACCTCGAGACCGAAGCGACGCGTCTTGCAGCGCTGCGCGCAAGGCTGGAAGACGGCATGCGGGCAGTCGCGCCTGACGTGATCATCTACGGTGAGGATGTCGGCCGTGTCGGCAATACCACGTTTTTCACCTTGCCCGGTTTGAAGGCGGAAACGGGCCAGATTGCATTCGATATCGAAGGCATTGCGCTCTCGGCCGGTTCGGCCTGCTCTTCCGGCAAGGTGGGTGAAAGCCATGTGCTGACGGCGATGGGACGCGATCCCAAGCTTGGCGCACTCAGGATTTCGCTTGGTCATGCGACTGATGAGGCGGATATCGAGCGCGCGCTCGCAGCCTTTACGAAAATTGCCGGGCGGCGCAGGCTGACCGGTCAGGCCGCTTAAAATGCGGCAAAGAATTGCGGAATAGCAATTTTCCGCTTGCCGGGATGTGTGAAAAGCGCCATCCCGCACTTACATGGGTATAAGCTCCGCCCCGTTTATACGGGCCCGGATTATTTGCCCGAAGATGGATGAAGGCGGCTATCCGCCTTGATACGTTGACAAGCCACCGGACCTTGGCTCCGGCGAGATTGGAGAACGACATGGCAGCGGTTCAGGAAACGATCGATCAGGTTCGCCAGATCGATGTGGACCAGTATAAATACGGCTTCGAAACCGAAATTGAAGTCGACAAGGCCCCGAAGGGCCTTTCGGAAGAGGTGATCCGCTTCATCTCGGCCAAGAAGCAGGAGCCGGAATGGATGCTGGAATGGCGTCTTGAGGCTTACAAGCGCTGGCTGACGATGGAAGAGCCGACATGGGCGCGCGTCAGCTACCCCAAGATCGACTTCAACGATCTCTATTATTATGCCGCACCGAAAAGCACGCCCGGCCCGAAGTCGCTGGACGAAGTCGATCCGGAGCTGCTGAAGGTTTACGAGAAGCTGGGCATTCCGCTGAAGGAACAGGAAATCCTGGCCGGCGTGGAAAACCGTCGTGTGGCCGTGGATGCCGTGTTCGACAGCGTCTCCGTTGTCACCACCTTCAAGGCGGAACTGGCAAAGGCCGGCGTGATCTTCATGTCGATCTCCGAAGCCGTGCGCGAATATCCTGATCTGGTGAAGAAATATCTCGGTTCGGTCGTGCCGCAGACGGACAATTTCTACGCAACGCTGAACTCGGCCGTCTTTACCGATGGTTCCTTCGTGTTCGTGCCGAAAGGCGTTCGGTGCCCGATGGAGCTTTCCACCTATTTTCGCATCAACGAAAAGAACACCGGACAGTTCGAGCGCACGCTGATCATCGCTGAAGAGGGCGCCTACGTCTCCTATCTGGAAGGCTGCACCGCGCCGCAGCGCGACGAGAACCAGCTTCACGCCGCCGTGGTGGAACTGGTGGCACTCGACGATGCCGAAATCAAATATTCCACCGTCCAGAACTGGTATCCGGGCGACAAGGACGGCAAGGGCGGCATCTACAACTTCGTGACCAAGCGCGGCGATTGCCGTGGCAACCGTTCGAAGATTTCGTGGACGCAGGTTGAAACCGGCTCGGCCATCACCTGGAAATACCCGTCCTGCATTTTGCGCGGCGACGACAGCCGTGGCGAATTCTATTCGATCGCGGTTTCCAACGGCCATCAGCAGATCGACAGTGGCACCAAGATGATCCATCTCGGCAAGAACACGTCGAGCCGCATCATCGCCAAGGGCATTGCCGCCGGTTTCTCGGAAAACGTCTATCGCGGGCAGGTCTCGGCTCACCGCAAGGCGACCAACACGCGCAACTTCACGCAGTGCGACTCGCTTCTGATCGGCGACAAGTGCGGCGCGCATACCGTGCCCTATATCGAGGCGAAGAACTCGTCTGCTCATTTCGAGCATGAGGCGACCACGTCGAAGATTTCCGAAGACCAGCTGTTCTATTGCCTGCAGCGCGGCATCCCCGAGGAGTCGGCGATCGCACTGATCGTCAATGGCTTTGTGAAGGATGTCATCCAGCAGCTGCCGATGGAGTTTGCGGTTGAAGCGCAGAAGCTGATCGGCATTTCGCTGGAAGGTTCGGTCGGCTGATCGTCATACGAATACGCACTTTGAGTGCGCGGTTTCGCGCACCTTCGCTCACACTATTCTTAGGATAAAACCATGCTTGAAATCATCGACCTGCACGCAAAGATCGCCGATACCGAAACCGAGATCATCAAGGGCCTCAACCTTAAGGTTGCTGCCGGTGAAGTTGCGGCCATCATGGGCCCGAACGGTTCCGGCAAGTCGACGCTGTCCTACATCCTGTCGGGCCGCGAAGACTATGAAGTCACCTCCGGTGACATCCTCTATAACGGCGAAAGCATTCTGGAACTGGATGCCGCCGAGCGCGCTGCCAAGGGTATTTTCCTGGCCTTCCAGTATCCCGTCGAAATTCCGGGTGTTGCCACCATGCAGTTCCTCAAGGTTGCTATGAACGAGCAACGCAAGGCGCGCGGCGAGGCCGAGCTTACGACGCCGGACTTCATCCGTCGCGTCAAGGAAGCTGCCGGCGATCTGAAGATCGACATGGACATGCTGAAGCGTCCGCTGAACGTCGGTTTCTCCGGCGGTGAGAAGAAGCGCGCCGAAATCCTGCAGATGGCACTGCTGGAGCCGAAGCTCTGCGTTCTCGACGAAACCGATAGCGGCCTCGACATCGACGCGCTGAAGATTGTGGCTGATGGCGTCAATGCGCTGAAGTCGCCGGATCGCGCCACTGTCGTCATCACCCACTACCAGCGCCTGCTCGATTACATCGTGCCTGATAGCGTTCACGTTCTCTACAAGGGCAAGATCATCCGTTCGGGCGACAAGGCCCTGGCGCTGGAGCTGGAAAACAATGGTTACGCCGACATCATCGGTGAAGCGGCCTAAGCCAGAGGCCAGGAGGTGATGTCCATGAACATTCAAACGACCAATCGGCTGACGCCAGCGGAAACCGCGCTGATCGACGCCTATACCGCCAAGTTCAGCGAATTGCCGGGCAATGGTGCGGTTGTCGCCGCCCGTGACGTGCTGTTCGACGATCTGAAGACCGGCGGTCTTCCGACCCGCCGCATCGAGGCGTGGCACTATACCGATCTCAAGAGCCTGTTGCGTGCCATTCCCGAGGACCAGCCCGCACCTGTTATCGAAAAGCAGGCGTCTGTTGTCGCCGGCTCGTCCGTCGCCTACGTGCTGCATGGCACGGCCAATGTCGGCAAGATCGAAGATATCAGCGTTTCCAGCTTTGCCGAGAGCCTGCTTGACGGCTCGGCCGCCACAGGCCTTGCGGAAGCCAGCAAGGACGACGTGATCGGTCGTATCAACGGCAGCTTCGTGCGCGACGGCCTGACGCTCGACATTCCCGCCGATGCCGAGATCGAAAAGCCGATCGAATTGCAGGCGATCCATGGCGCAGGTCAGGTTCACAGCCGCTTCCCGGTGCGCTTCGGCAAGGGTTCGAAGGCGACCGTCATCGAGCGTCACCTTTCGGTGACTTCGGATGCCGCCCTGGTTTCCTCCGTCACCGACATCGTTGTCGAAGACGGTGCGGAAGTGACCTGGATCATCCTGCAGCAACAGGGCGCGGCCGATATTCATCTTGGCCAGCTGCGCATGAGAATCGGTGCGGACGCCAAGATTCGTCTGTTCGTCATCAATGCCGGCGGCAAGCTGGTGCGGCAGGAACTGCGCATCGACGTGGACGGCGAGGGTACTGACCTCACCGTTCGCGGCGTCAACCTGTTGGGCGGCGAAACCCATACCGACGTGACGATGGTTCTTGGCCACAACGTGCCGAACACGACCTCGACGGAAGTGTTCCGCAACGTGGTCTTCGACCGTGCAAAGGGCATTTTCCAGGGCATGATCCGGGTTGCCCCCGATGCCCAGAAGACCGATGCGAAGATGGCGTGCAATACGCTGCTGATGTCTGACGATGGCGAGTTCTCGGCAAAGCCGGAGCTTGAAATCTTCGCCGACGACGTTCAGTGCGGTCACGGTGCGACGGTTGCCGATATTGACGACAACCATCTCTATTATCTGATGGCGCGCGGCGTGCCGCGGGCAAAAGCGCGGGCGATGCTCGTCAATGCCTTCGTCGCTGAGATCGCCGAGGAACTGGAAGAAGAAAATCTGGTAGAGGCGCTAGAGACTATCATCTCCTGCTGGCTGGAACATCATGCCTGAGAGCGAACGCGCCGCATTGGCGGCCCCTTATGACGTTGAAGCCGTGCGGAAGGATTTCCCGATCCTGTCGCGCGAGGTCTATGGCAAGCCGCTGGTCTATCTCGACAACGGCGCGTCCGCTCAAAAACCGCAGGTGGTCATCGACGCCGTTTCGCATGCTTATTCCAATGAATACGCGAATGTGCATCGTGGCCTGCATTTCCTCTCCAATGCCGCAACCGACGCCTATGAGGCGGCGCGCGAAAAGGTGCGCCGTTTCCTGAATGCCGGTTCGGTGGACGAGATCGTCTTCACCAAATCCTCCACCGAGGCGATCAATACGGTTGCTTACGGTTACGGCATGCCAAAGATCGGCGAGGGCGACGAGATCGTCATCTCGATCATGGAACATCACTCCAACATCGTGCCGTGGCATTTCATTCGCGAGCGGCAGGGCGCCAAGCTTGTCTGGGTGCCTGTCGATGACGACGGCGCGTTCCATATCGAGGCTTTCGAAAAAAGCCTGACGGAGCGCACCAAGCTCGTTGCCATCACCCATATGTCGAATGCGCTGGGCACCATCGTGCCGGTCAAGGAAATCTGCCGCATCGCCCATGAGCGCGGCATTCCGGTGCTTGTCGATGGCTCTCAGGGCGCGGTTCACATGCCGGTTGACGTGCGCGATATCGATTGCGACTGGTACGTCATGACCGGCCACAAGCTTTACGGTCCCTCGGGCATCGGCGTGCTCTACGGCAAGGCTGACCGCCTGAGCGAGATGCGGCCGTTCCAGGGCGGCGGCGAGATGATCCTCGACGTGTCCGAAGACAATGTGACCTATAACGAGCCGCCGCATCGTTTCGAAGCGGGAACGCCACCCATCGTGCAGGCCATCGGTCTTGGCTATGCGCTTGATTATATGGACAATCTCGGCCGTGCCGCGATTGCAGCCCACGAGGCTGATCTTGCGGCCTATGCTGCCGAGCGGCTGCGCGAGGTCAACTCACTGCGAATCATCGGCAATGCGCCTGATAAGGGCGGTATCTTCTCCTTCGAACTCGAGGGCATCCATGCCCATGACGTGTCGATGGTGATAGACCGGCGCGGCGTTGCCGTGCGTGCCGGCACCCATTGTGCCATGCCGCTCTTGAAACGGTTCGGCGTCACCTCCACATGCCGGGCATCGTTCGGCCTTTACAATACCCGCGCCGAAGTAGATCGTCTTGTCGAGGCGCTTGACTATGCGCGCAAATTTTTCGCCTGATATCAGGATTGAGGTTCAGGACCATGACTGCCGAAGCCACTGCAAAGACCCATGATGTGACCGAAGACGCTGCAAAGCCGTCTTCCATTGCGCCCGACGAACTGGCGCGTCTTAGCGACGACGTGATCGCGGCGCTGAAAACCGTGTACGATCCGGAAATTCCGGCCGATATTTTCGAACTCGGTCTCGTTTACAAGATCGATATCGAGGACGACCGGATGGTCAAGATCGTCATGACGCTGACAGCACCGGGCTGCCCGGTTGCCGGCGAAATGCCGGGCTGGGTGGAAAATGCCGTCGGCGCGGTCGAAGGTGTTTCCGGTGTCGAAGTGTCGATGACCTTCGATCCGCCGTGGACGCCGGACCGCATGTCGGAAGAGGCTCAGGTCGCCGTCGGCTGGTATTGAGACTGACGTGATTTTGACAGGCGTCATCCCTTGATGGCGCCTTCAAGCACTATTAAATTGAAATCCATAAACATCGAGCCTTGAACTCGATTGTCGAAGGAGAATTAAGCCCATGGGCTTTGCGATCATGACCATGACCGGGGCTGCTGCCTCGCGCGTTAAAGCAATCGTCGAGAATTCCGGCCCTGACGCCAAGGGTGTGCGCGTCGGCATCAAGAAGGGCGGCTGCGCGGGCATGGAATATACCATCGACCTCGTGACGGAAGCGGATGCGAAGGACGATCTGGTCGAATTCGATGGAGCCAAGGTGTGGGTTCAGCCCTCCGCCGTGCTCTATCTGCTCGGCACCCAGATGGATTTTGAAGTGACCAAGATGCGCTCCGGCTTCACCTTCAACAACCCGAACCAGACATCCGCTTGCGGCTGCGGTGAGTCGGTGGAACTGAAGCCTGCCGATCTGGCGGCGCTGGCGAAGCAGCGCGAGGCTGAAGCCGGCGTTTGATTGGCTGCGCCATTTTTCCGATCAGCGGGATGTTTGCTGTTTCAGCGTATCGATAAAATCCGCCAGCGGATGAATCGATGGCGTCGTTGTCAAAAGCGGCTCGAGAGCTGCTGCAATCTTCCCGCAATCCTCCTCGGCAAGTGGTCGAAGGCTGGAGCTGACTTTGTTGTAGTCGGGCGTTCCGCGTGACGCGAGGGAGCGATTGATCACAAACAGTTCCGTTTGCCCGTCAATTCGTTCCACGAAGAGCGCAAGCGAACCGCCGTCTGCAGCAGCGGCGCTATCCGATATCGATTTGAACATCGAAACTCTCCGTAAATCATGAACCTTTTCCGTTGAGGCCGTTGCAGCCTCGACGGCTCGTTTCACTCGTGTCGCAGCGCCTCGATCGGGCTCAAACTCGCTGCCCGCCGCGCCGGGAAATAGCCGAAAATCACGCCGATGGCAGCCGAGAAGGCGAAGGCGAGGAAGATGATCGACGGGCTGGTGACGAAGGGCACGTTGAGGAAGCTGACGACGCCATAGGCAAGGCCAAGGCCCGTCAAGATGCCGACCGTGCCGCCCAGGGCAGAGAGCATGACGGCTTCCACCAGAAACTGCGTCAGTACCTGTTTTTCCAGTGCGCCGATGGCGAGGCGAATGCCGATCTCGCGGGTGCGCTCGGTTACCGAAACCAGCATGATGTTCATGATGCCGATGCCGCCGACCAGCAGGCTGACGGCTGCAACCGCACCCAGAAGCCCTGTGAGCAGCGTCGTCGTGCCGGTCATGGCCGAGGCGATCTGCGTCATGTCGTTGACGGTGAAATCATCCTCGCGGCCAATGTTGATGCGTCGCCGTTCCCGCAGCAGGTTCTGCAGGTCGCTTTGGACCTTGGCGGTGGAAACGCCGTCCTGCGCGGAGACCATGATGGACGAAATGGTGGTGGTGCCGCCGATGCGCCGCTGGTGGATTTTGAGCGGCATGATGATCGTGTCATCCTGATCGTCGCCGAGGCCGGATTGGCCTTTTCGGGCGAGAACACCGATGACGGGGCAGGAGATGTTGCTGACGCGGATCGTCTGGCCGACCGGGTTTTCAGCGCCAAAGAGTTCCTGCCGCACCGTTTCGCCGATGATGCAGCCCATCTGCCCTCCGCGATCTTCGGCCGGCTGGAAGTCACGGCCCAGCGCAAGCGTCCAGTCCTGTGCCACAAGATAATCATTGGTGGTGCCGATGACGCTTGTCTGGTGGTTCTTGCCGCCGAAAATGACCGTTGCGGCGGAGCTGCGGTTTTGAGGAGCAACGGCGCGCAGGCCGCTGATCTGGTTGCGGATCGCCTCGACATCGCGATCATCGAAACGTTTGGCTTCCGTGCTGGCGCGGCCGGGCCCGAACTGGCCGGGGCGCACGAACAGCATGTTGGTGCCGAGCCGCGACAATTCCGATTTCACCTGTTCAGTCGTGCCGTTGCCGATGGTTACCATGGCGATGACGGCGGCAACACCGATGACGACGCCGAGCACGGTGAGGAAGGAGCGGAGCAGGTTGCGGCTGATGGCACGCAGCGCAAGACGCGACGTTTCAAAGAACATCGGCAGTCTCCTTGTTTTCCGCTGCGCTGTCGGAGGCGAGATGGCCGTCCACGAAACGCAGGAGGCGTCCCGCATGGGCAGCGATATCCTCTTCATGCGTGACCATGACGACCGTAATGCCCTTGTCGCGGTTGAGCGTGGTGATCAGCTCCATGATCTCGGCGCTGGTTTTGGTGTCGAGGTTGCCTGTGGGTTCGTCGGCGAGAAGCAGAGCGGGGCGGGTGACGATGGCCCGTGCAATGGCCACACGCTGCTGCTGACCGCCGGAAAGCTCCTGCGTCGTGTGGTGCTCGCGGCCCTTCAGACCCACCTGTGCCAGCGCCTCCATGGCGCGCGCGCGCCGTTCCGAGGCTTTCATGCCCCGGTACACGAGCGGCAGCTCGACATTCTCCACCGCCGAGGTGCGCGACAGGAGGTTGAAGCCCTGAAACACGAAACCCAGCATGTGGCGGCGCAGCAGCGTCAGATGTTCATTGTCGAAACCGCTGGTCGGCACGCCCTGAAACAGATATTCGCCCGATGTCGGCACATCCAGGCAGCCGATGATGTTCATCGAGGTGGATTTGCCGGAGCCGGATGGCCCCATGATGGCGACGAATTCCTTCTCGTGGATCGACAGGCTGACGCCGTCAAGCGCGCGGATCGTCGCTTCGCCCCGGCCATATTGCTTGACGACATCGCGGAATTCTATGAGCGGCGGCTGTTGCATGCGGTTTTCCTCCGTCAGCCGGCGTTGCGGGCTGAGGCGTCGGTAATCACCAGATCGTCGGCCTTCAACTCGCCCGATTTTACCACGGTATGCTGGCCATCGGTGGAGCCGGTTTCGATCGAAACCGAGACGGGCGTGTTGTTACGCAGCACCCACACCGTTCTTTTGCCTGTCGCGGCCGGACCGGCATCGCGGTTCTGTGACCGGCTCATGCGGGGAGGGCGGAACAGGCTCATCAAGCCACCGCCACGGGAGGCGGATTCGCGCGGCGGCGTATATCGGAGCGCGGAATTCGGCACCAGCAGCGTATTCTTGATCTCCTCAACGACGATATTGGCGGTTGCCGTCATGCCGGGGCGCAGCAGCAATTCCTCATTGTCCACCGTCAATATGCCCTTGTAGGTCACTACGTTAGACACGGTCTCGGAGGCGAAACGCACGGTCTCTATTTCAGCCGGGAAGCTACGGTCGGGATAAGCATCGACGTTGAAGGTGGCCTTCTGCCCGGTTTCAACCTTGCCGACATCCGCCTCATCCACCGACACCTGCAATTCCATATGGCGCAGATCGCCAGCAATGGTGAACAGCACGGGAGCGTTGAGCGAGGAGGCAACGGTGGCGCCGGGATCGACACTGCGGGTGAGGATGACACCATCGATGGGCGAGACGATCTTCGCCTTGCCGAGATTGACCTCGGCCAGCCGCAAATCCGCTTCCGCCGAAAGCACGGTCGCCTCGTTGACCTGTAGCGTGGCGCCGGCGGCATCGTGGTTGAACTGCGCGGCATCCAGATCCTGCTGGCTGGAGACCCGGCTCTGGACGAGGGACCGCAGACGCTCCATCGATGTTTTTGCCGAGCCGAGATCGGCGCGCGCCTTCAACACATTGGCCTTGGCGGAGGCAAGCTTGGCGCGGGCGCTCTGCACGTCGGCCTCCAGCTTGTTGGTGTCCAGTTCCGCCAGAATATCGCCTGATTTGACCGGGCTGTTATAGGTAACGTTGACCTTGCGAATGGTGCCGGACAATTCGCTCGATATGTCGACCTGATCGGTCGGCTGGACTGAGCCGGTGGAGGTTACGATGACGGAAAGGTCGCCCTGTTTCGCCGCTTCCGTGGTGTAGGTATAGGCGACGCCTGCGGCACGCGACTGGTAATAATAACCAAGGCCCCCACCGATCAGCACCACGGCTGCTGCGGCATAGAGATAGCGGCGCGACTTCTTCTTTCTACCTGACCTGCTGGTACCCAGAATGTCCCGCAGATCGGGCTGGCTGTTTTCCGTGTCGCGGCCATTGGTGTTGGCGTCATTCATTTTTGTCACCCGCAAAATTCAAAATACCACAGAGGATTGTTTCCAACCCCTGTTTCCGGTCCGTCTGTCGCTGTTTGTATTCCTCTGATTGTGGGAAGTGACATAGCTTGCCCAAAGGGGGAAGTGAAAACTTGGTAATATTTATGATAGCTCTGGTCTGCTAGAGATAAATCCGAAAAGGCCGATGCCATTGATGTGGCGCCGGTTTCAGCAGCGATATGCAGGACGATGATATAATGAACGACAATGTGGTGAAGTTCCGCAAACCGGCGCCCCCGAAAAAGCCGCGCCAGCCGCTTGGGCCAAAATCGAAAAAAGCCCTGACGATCGCCGCCATCATCGCTTTTTTCGCCGCCGCCTGGGGGTATTTTACGCTGTTCGGGCAGGGGTGACGCTCTGAAAGCCGTATTGGGTATAGACGCCGCATGGACTGTTACCCAGCCAAGCGGGGTCGCCTTGGTCATCAACGATGGAACAGGCTGGACGCTGCGTGCCGCCGCATCTTCCTACGTAGGCTTCCTTGCCTTTGGAACCGATATCCCGGTTCTCGCTGATCGCCCAAGGGGATCAGTTGCCGAAGCATCGGCGCTTCTGGCGGCCGCAGAAGCCCTTGCGGGATGCAAGATCGATCTCGTTACGATTGATATGCCGCTCTCGCATCAACCGATTACTGCCCGCCGTGCTTCTGACAATCTGGTGTCTTCCGCCTATGGTTCCCGGCAATGCGGCACCCACACCCCAAATGCAATCAGGCCCGGCAAGGTCAGTGATGATCTTAAAATGGGGTTTGAACTTGCGGGATATCCGTTATTAACCAGGGAAATCAGCAGTCCCGGTCTGCTCGAAGTCTACCCGCACCCTGCGCTCGTTGAACTGACCAACGCCGCGAAACGGCTTCCGTATAAGCAGGGAAAAGTCGGCAGCTACTGGCGGTCGGATACGTCCGCAGACCGTCGCGCCAAACTCCTCGAGGTCTGGTCGTTCATCATCGCACATCTGGATCGACGGATAGGTGGGGTTGCCGATGCACTCATCATCCCTGCGACGAACGCAAAGGGATGGGAGATGAAGGCTTTTGAGGACAAGATGGATGCCGTCGTGTGCGCCTGGGTCGGGATTTGTGCTTTGGAGAGTGAGGCAGTGCCGTATGGCGACGACATTTCCGCGATCTGGATCCCGAAAGCGGCAGTTTAGATGGAGATGGCGACCCCTGCAGGATTCGAACCTGCGACATTCGACTTAGAAGGTCGACGCTCTATCCAGCTGAGCTAAGGGGCCGTCGTGCCGGACTATTGTTGCTCCGGCTGAAAATCGTTCAGTGCGTCTTCTTCAATGCGTCCAGGGCTGGGTGCGGTTGAAGCGGAAATTATCCGTGTAGGATACAACTTTGCGGGTTGCTTCCTTTGGCTGGATGACGCGGTATTCGATGCCCTTGCGCTGCGCATAGGCTTCGGCCTGTTCCTGCGTCTCGAATGTCAGCTTTACCTGCTGCTTCATGTCGGATGTCGAGGTGTATCCCATGATCGGATCGATCTTGCGCGGGACCTCAGCGTCGAATTCCAGAACCCAGACATTGGTTTTCGCCTTGCCGGATTGCATGGCGGTCTTTGCAGGGCGGTAAATCTTCGCAGACATGTCGAAACTGCTCCGGTTGGGCGGTGGGGCATGCGCCCCGGATTACTATTCACGTACCTGAATAGAATAACCAAATCGTGTCAGGAACGCTGAATTTGAAATGGACCGACTCCATGTGAGAGTCAAGACGATTATCCTTTGCGACCTCTTCACGGTCCCACCGCGTTGCATGAGTTTTCAATAATCGAGACAATGGGCTCAACAAAGATGAATTTCCCTGTTGCGGACTGCGGGTGAACCGTGTATTCCCCAGCCATCGCCTCGGCGGAGTGTAGCGCAGTCTGGTAGCGCATCTGGTTTGGGACCAGAGGGTCGGGAGTTCGAATCTCTCCACTCCGACCATTTCATCTATTTGAAATGATTAGAACCCCTTGCATAGCAAGGCTTTTCCCCCATATTGACGTCACAAATCACGTCACAAAATGGGGTCCGAATGGCGGGCAAACCTCAACATTGGAAAGAGCGTAACGGGCGGTATTCCGCAAGGATCGTCATACCTTCATCGCTCCGGCCATATCTTGATAATCGGGCAGAACTCGAAATTCAGCTGGGTGGCGACCGGCGAAGCGCCCTTCGCAACCATGCCGCCGCCGTTGCTTCGATGCAGAGGCAGATTGGCATTGCCCGACTGAAGCATGAAGCCGCGACCGGCCAGCAGCCGAAGCCAGCGGCCCATCCACTCACCGCCCAACAAATCGCCCTACGTGACTACCAGAGCCAGATCAGCTTCGATTCCGAGATTCGTGCGCATGACCCTCGCTATGCGCAGATTGACCCCGATCCGGAATATGACGCTCATCCATTCCGCGACGGCTTTGCGGGCAAACTATCCGACGACGAACTAGAAGAACTCGTCGGTTCCCGTATCGAGCGCGCACGTCTCGCAGGAAACACCGACGCCGTGAAGGGAACGCCGGAGTGGCGCGCATTAGCGCAGGCGCTTTGCATCGCGTCCTACGAGGCTGTTGCACGGCGCTACGAGCGCAACGATGGGGATTTCAACGGAGAACCCTCTCACCCCATGCTTGTCGACGCCGTGAGACAGGAGGCAAGTCAGCCTGTAGCCTCGCCTTTTGCGGGCATAACCTTTGAGGACGTTATTAAGGAACAGGAGCGACTAGCTTCCATCGGTCTCAGCCGTCCGAAATCGGAAGCGACCTTAGAGAAATATCGGAACGCGAAAGACGATTTTGAGGCTTTCCGAAAAGATAAGGCCGTTGCGACGGTAACACTCGCAGAGGGCAGGGCGTGGCGTGATCACATGCTTGTCGATGGCAAGCTGTCCCGTAAGACCGTGCACGACAAAATCACCATCATCCGAACCCTGATGGGTGAGGCAAACAAGCAGGCCGAAAACCAGATGTTTCCACAAGGGGAACCGTGGGCGGCTTTGGAGCTTCCGGTTGTTCAAAAGGGCGACAGTGCCGAACGGACCTATTCACTCAAAGATGCCCGTCATTTCCTCGAATTTGCCCGGAGCGCAACACGAGCAAGCTTTCGCTGGATACCATGGATCATTGCCCATACCGGTGCGCGAGTGAATGAAATCACAGTGCTGGAAAAGCGCGATATCTTCGAAGTAGAAGGCTTCTGGTTCATTCATATCCGTGTTGGCGACGGGCGAAAGACAAAGACGCACAAGGCGCGAAAGGTGCCGGTGCACCCCGGATTGATCAAGGAAGGCTTCATCGAATGGGTGAAAGCACAACCAGACGGCAAGCTCTTTCCCGGTGGCAAGAATGAAGACCAGCGCTTGCGCGAATGGATACATGAAAAGGTCTTCCCGAAGCGCACCGATTTGCCCCCGCCGAACCACGGTTTCCGCCATCTGTTCGAAGACGCACTAACAGGAGGCGTGTCTGAACGGGCCGCCCTCTACATCATGGGGAGGTCTTCCGGGTCATCCGCTGACGACTATGGCGGCAGCGACGTGAAACTTGTCGAGATCGCGAAACAGATGAAAACCGTGCGCGACATCATCCCCTAAGACGATGCATCAATTTTTCTGATTCAAAATCGATATTATATCATATTTTCTGAAGTTTTTTAACTTATCGGGATTCACATCCGAATCCTGTCGTGAGATAATATTCCTAAGTTAAATAGGAATGTTATCCACATGGGTTTTTGGAGCGAAGTCATAAACAGGATTGGAATAGGGGAGCGTAAAGCTTATCTCCTGTCCGATCCTGCCGTTTCCGAAATCTTTGGCGTGCGCACTACTTCCAGCGGCGCCAGCGTCGGTGGTTTGTCGGCGCTCAACACTCCGGCTGTTCTTCAAGCCGTGCGCCTGATTTCTGAATCAATCGGCTCCCTGCCGGTGAAACTTTACCGGGAGCAGGCCGAAGCAAAGGAAATTGTCAGCAAGCACACCGCCCATAAGATCGTCCATAAGCGGGCAAACGAATGGACCGGTGCAGGCGCAATTCGCACGCAACTTACGTCCGACGCCCTGATTTATGGCAACGGCTTTGCCCGTGTCGTGCGCTATCCCGATGGACGCCCGTTTGAGCTTATTCGACTTTTGCCCGGAACCGTGTCCGTCGTGGAAGACAGCCTTGGCGCAGCCCCGCCATTCTATCGTGTTTCTGAGAACGGCGGCTCCCGCGACTATCCGCACAGCGAAATCCTTCATATTCCTTCCTTCCTCAATCGCTCCCCGATCTCGTTTGGCCGTGAAGCCATTGGCCTTGCATCCGTTCTGGAAAAGCACGGCGCAACGTTCTTCACGTCCGGCGCACGTCCGAACGCCATTATCTCGAATGAGAAGGCGCAGGGCGGGGAAGCTGGCGCAACCACCATTTCCAATATGCGCAAGAGCTTCCGGGAGTGGATGCGCGGCGCTTCCGCCGATCCCCTCATTCTTGATGGTGGTTGGACCTATCAAGCACCTGCGCTCACCTCCACCGATAGCCAGTATGTCGAAAACCGCCTCGAACAGATCAACGAAGTTGCCCGTATCTTCGGCGTGCCACCGCACCTGCTTTTCCAGCTTGAGCGGGCGACGTGGTCCAACGCCGAACAGATGGGTGCAAGCTTCCTTCAGCTTTGCCTCCGGCCATGGCTCGACAAGTGGCAGGAAGCCCTTGCAACTGTCCTTCTGACCGAGATCGAACAGAACGACCATTGGTTTGAATTTGTTGTCGATGACCTCATGCGCGCTGACATGGCATCGCGCACAGCGAATATTACGGCGCTCGTCACCAATCGTGTCATGTCGCCCAACGAAGCCCGCGCCATCCTCAATATGCCGCCGCTTCCCGGTGGCGACGAGTTGATCAATCCCCATACCACCTCCGGCGCAACGTCTGTTGCGGCCCCTGAAAAGGAACCCGCCAAATGACGGAACACCGCGCCTTCTTTGGCGACGGCGAGAAAGCCTTTGCCTTCCCGACCCGAGACCTGATTATCGAGCTTGAAACGAAAACCGGCCATGGTGTCGGTGCGCTTTTCCGCCGTTTCCGCGATACTAGCTACAGCTTTACAGACGTTTCCGAGATCATCCGGATTGGCTTGATCGGCGGCGGCACTGCCCCCGAAGAAGCTAACCGGCTCGTGTCTGTCTATGTCATCGGCAGGCCGCTGGCCGAAGTTTTTGCCGTTGCAGACGGCGTTATCACCAGCCTGTTCTTCGGCGTTGAAGCCGTGAATGACGCAATCTCGCAGGTGGCACAATGACAACCGCCGCCAGCACCATCGAAACAGGCAACCTCGAAATCAAGGCCGAAGTGTCGATTGACGACACCGGCACCGTGACCGGGATTGCGTGGCCTTTCGGCCAGCCCGACAGCTACGGCGATCTTATTGAGCCATCCGCCTTCAGCTTCGCCCCGCGTGTCCCGATGATCGTGGAGCATGAGCAGAAAAGCGTCGTCGGCGTCTGGGAGTCCTATTCTGTCACCGGCAAGGGACTTGAGGTTAAAGGCCGTCTTTTTGTTGAAGGCATCGAACCTGCCCGACAGGCCCGGCTTGCCCTTCAGCGTGGCACCATGTCCGGCCTGTCCATCGGATATCGCCTTCACGAAGCCAAGGCACGTCCGGCAGGTGGCCGCGTTCTGACGGCCCTCACAATCAATGAAATCTCCCTTTGCAAGCGGCCTGTCCATCCAGACGCTCGCATTACCGAGACAAAGTCTCACCCCCTCAACGTTGAACAGGAAAACCCCAAAATGGAAAATGCACAGCAGAACAAGCCGGTGGCAAATGCCGATCCGGTTGTGAGCGCCGAAGAAATCAAGGCGCTCAAGGACGATATCGCAACGATGCAGGCCAAGCTTAACCGCCGCCCTGCCGCCGACAACAACAATCACCCCAAGGCTTCGAACGATAACGGCAACGAAGTCAAAGCCTTCTCGGATTTCGTTCGCACGGGCGATGCTTCCGAAGTGAAGGCACTCGCTTATGGCGGTTCCTCCACAGGTGGCATTCTCGCACCGGAAGCCGTTGCTACCACCATTCTCGAAAAGGTGGCTGAATACTCTCCGGTTCGCGGCCTTGCCCAGACCATCGCCATGTCCGGCCCGCTGCTTCAGCTTCCGCGCCTTGTCGATGAAGTCACCCCGGCACCTCGCGCCGAAACCGCCACCGCTGCCGAAGATGAGCCTTCGTTCGAACAGATCGATCTGAAGCCGTTCGAAATGGCCGTGACTGTCCCGGTCACTCGTATTCTGCTGGAAGACGCGCAGATTGACCTTGCCGCTTTCCTGTCCAATCACATTGCGCGCCGTTTCGGCCAGATCGAAGCATCGTGGTTTGTCAACGGCAACGGCACGACGCAGGCAGAAGGCGTCCTGAAGTCTACTGACGTGGAAGAGGTCGCAGTTGCCACTGCCGCTGGCTTCAACGCGGAAGCCCTGATCGATCTCTATTATTTCATCAAGACGAGCTATTCCGTGAACGGTTCGTGGCTGATGAACCGCAAGACCATGAGTGTTGTTCGCAAGCTCAAGGATAGCGACGGAACCTATATCTGGCAGCCCGGTATCACCGCAGGTCAGCCTTCGCTGCTTTTGGGCCGCCCGGTTTATGAAGCCGTGGACGCGCCGGACATCGCAGCCGGTAAAACCCCGATCATCTTTGGCGATTTCGCCAGCGGCTACGCCATCGCTGATCGTGTCGGTTTCGACATCATCCGCGACGACATTACCGGCGCTGGTAACGGCGTGGTGAAGCTGCATGCACGCCGCCGTGTCGGTGGCCGCGTGATCATGGGCGAAGCCCTCGCCAAGCTCAAGATCACGGCCTAAGCCATGAGAAAGCAGCGCGCATCCTTCGAACAGGTGGAAATCAGTCATGGCGGTAACGCCGTGACCCTTCGCCCTTCGTTGCGCGCCGCCACCATCCTTGAAGAACGTTTCGGCCTTCCGGCGCTTCATGCCGCCTTGGAAGACCTGAACTACACAATCATTTCCGAAATCATTCGGGCCTCCGAAATAAGCAGCGGCACCCCGAATGCAGCGGCTTTCCTGACTGCCGTGCAGCGAAAGCCGCTTTTCCCTTTCTTTCTCGCTGTTCGCGCCCCGTTGTTCGAACTTGTGTCCATGCTTACGCCAGCACCGGAAAAACGTGTGCAACCGTTGCACACGACCGGCAAGCAGGTGACGTGGGCGGAAGTGTTTGCAGCCCTCTATGACCGTGCGACCGGCTGGCTTGGCTGGACGCCGGAACAGGCTTGGAACGCTACACCTACCGAAATCGACCGGGCCTATAGAGCGCACCTTGAGAAACTGAAAGCCATTCACGGCGGCGGTTCCGACGAGAAAGAACCAGACCCGGAACAGGCAGAGCGCAACATTGCCGCTGGCCTTGATCCTGAATTTGACCGTGCAGGACTTCAGGCACTCAAATCTTCCGGGAGGCGCAAATGAGCAAGCCCCCACGGATTTGCGCATGTGGCGCCGTTGTTCCCCACGGCCAGCTTTGCGGGTGCCAGGAGAAGGCCAAGCGCGAACGCAACGCCCGCCATGATGCCCGCCGCCCTTCAGCAGCCCTTCGCGGTTATAACCATGAGTGGCGTAAAGCCCGTGTTGAATATCTGCGTGCGCACCCCTCTTGCCGGATGTGTGGGAACCTCGCCACCGTTGTCGATCACGTCATTCCCCATCGCGGCGACAAGCGCCTCTTCTGGTTTCGCGGTAACTGGCAATCCCTTTGCACGCCTTGCCATAGCTCCACCAAACAGCGGCAGGAGCGCGGCCTGCAATGACGCCTGAAACCATCCTTGAACATGGTGGCATCCAGCAACCCATTATTGAATGGGCGCTCGACTACGGCATCACCCCAGCCATCATTATCGCTCGGATAGGCCGTGGCCTTTCCGTTGCAGACGCCATCACTAGACCCATGGCGACCGGCCACAAGTGCCAGCGCCTCCCTGTCTACAGCGACGAACAACGTAACACCCGTAGTGCTCTCAGAAGCACCGTTACATCTAAGCGATTGGGCAAAGGGGCCGCTTTCGCGCCCCCCTCGTTGTCATGCCCCGATAAAAAATCTAGCGCAGGCGAGGATTAGCCCGATGAACCCAATCGAAATGGATACTTCCAGAACGATTTTCTCAGATGACTTTTCCATTTTCATTTTCAGCATTTGCTTTTCCTTTGTAAGTTATGGGGAAGCAAACGCTGTTTTCTGTCAGGCTAAGCCTGATATTATTAAAGCTGTTACTTTTGCTTATGGGCATCTTCCCCGAGTTAATGTGAAAGTAACGTCAATCATGACGAACAATCCTTTGATTGCCGGTGGACAATCCATCCGGTTCGAAAACTATTTCCTCAATACAACCCTTGGTCAAGTGCGCGAACGATTGAGTTGTGGGTTGATCCACAAGCAACCCGGGGCGCCTCACAATTTGCACCCATTCGTCGGGACCGGCGCGGGGAGGTCTGTTCAAGAAAATCCCGAAATAATCTTTCACAAGGAAGCAGCGGAATGACGGGCATCACCCACGATCTCGCAAAGCAGCACATGCGCATCGATCACCATGAGGAAGACGCGCTGATCATGCTCTACATTGAGGCGGCAGAGCAGTATGTCGCGAATTATATCGGCAGGTCGCTTGATGATTTCGACCCGTTTCCGTCTGATCTGAAAGTCGCGATCCTCCGGTTGGTGGCCTTCTATTATGAAGTGCGTAACGTCGCCACGTTCGGGATTTCCAGCCAGATCGCGCCCCAGACCATCACCCAGACGCTCGATAACTACCGGGAAAGGTGGTTCCACGATGGCGAATGACGGGCTGGACGATCTCATGAAAGCATTTGACCGGGTGAAAAAAGCTCCGCGTGATGCCGTGCTTAAAGCCCTGACGACCTCCGCAGAGTCGATCGCATCCACGCAGCGCGCCCTTGCGCCAGAAGATACAGGCGCGCTGAAAGAGTCCATTGCCGTCACGCTGCCCGGCCAGTCCACCCCGCCGTATAGCCAGCCCGGCGGCAACCGTGTCGCCGGTCCTTCCGAAGTCATCATCACGGTAGGCGACACCGACACGCGCTACCCGCATCTGGTCGAATACGGGACCAGCAAAACCGACGCGCAGCCCTTCTTCTGGCCGGGCTTCCGGCTTCAGCGCAAACGCGCACAGCAACTTATCGACCGGGCAGGTCGAAAGGCGGTGAGGGACGCATGGAAAGGCACGACCAGCGAATGAGTATCGAACCTGTTCTCACCCTTCAGACCGCTATCCGCAACCGGCTGATCAATAAGCCGGAAGTCACCGCCCTTGTGCCGCCGACCCATATCCGGGCAGGCAGCACGCGCCCCGACAAGACACCCTGCATTGTGATCGCAGACGGCAACACCGAACTGCATGGCAATGATTATCGCGCCCAGACCGCCGCGTGGGTCTTTTTGGACTTGCATGCTTGGACGCTCGACGCTGGGCAGGATGCCGCGAAAGAGATCGCCGCCGCCGTCAATGATGCCCTGTCCAAATACAATTTGTCTGCCGAAATGGAGAGTGCCGGAGCCTATTGCGATCACTTCAAGGTCACGACCATCCGGCACCCACGCGACCCCGATCCTCAATACGGCCATTCCATCTTGTCGGTCGAAGCTCTGATCCGGTGGCTCAAATGATCAACGCGGGTAAAATGGATCGGCGTATTACCATCGAACGCCAGACCGAAACGGTGAAACCGTCCGGCGACGTGGTGAGAGCATGGGCTACCGTCGCCGTTGTCTGGGCCGAAATCATCCAGCAGTCAGCCACGGAGTTCTTCACGGGTTTTGGCGAAGCGGAAACCGGCAGCATCATTTTCCGTATCCGCTACATGCCGGGCATCACCACGGCAGAGCGCGTCACCTACAACGGCAACGCCTACGGTCTGAAGGAAATCAAGGAAATCGGCAGATACGAAGCCCTTGAGCTTCGCGGTGAGGTGCTGAAATGAGCATCCACAATCGCGGCGTCAAACCGGCCATCCAGCGCGACAGCACCGCCCTGACGAAAATGCCGTCGCCGCCCAAACGCCTGTCACCGCAAGCGAAAGCCGAATGGCGGCGCGTGTTTCCGGTGCTGATCAAACGCGGCGTCGTCACGACCGGCGATCTTGCTGGCATCGAAAGCTATTGCACGGCAGTCGGCTTCGTCGCCCAGATCACTGAACAGATGGCTGGCATGGCCGTTCCCGACATGAAGCTTGGCGGTCTGCAAATCCGTTACATGCAGACGGCCCGCCAGCTTGCCAGCGAATATGGCCTCATGCCCGCCAGCCGTTCGCGCATTGGTGACGCTGGCCCCGCCGACGATGACGACGATAACCCATTGGCGGTGGTGTAAATGGCAGGCACCTACCCGGATTGGGTTTTCGATAACAGTCCTATTGAAGACCCGTTCGGTTATGGGGAGCGTGCCGTGCGCTTCCTTCGTATGCTTCGCCATCCATCCAGCAGCGCACCCAAACGCGCCTTCACGCTGACCCGCTGGCAAGAGCGCATCGTGCGACGCATCTATGGTCCACGCACGCCAGACGGCCACATGATCGTGAAATCGGTTTTGCTTTTGATGCCGAGAGGCCAACGCAAAACCACACTGGCCGCAGCACTGGCGTTGCTCCACACCATCGGCCCGGAAGCCGTTCCCGGTGGACAGGCGATCTTCGCGGCCAAAGACAGCGATCAAGCCAAGATCGCCTTCAATGAAGCCGCTGGCATCATCCGGGAGGATAAGCGGCTCGTCGTCGCGACGAAGATTTATGGCAGCAAAACCGGCAAGCGTCTGATCAATTGCGACGTGAAGAAGTCGAGCCTTGAGGTTCTGTCATCGGATGGCGGCAAGGCGCACGGCCTTTCCCCGACCTTTATTCTTGCCGACGAATTGCACGTTTGGAAGAACCGGGAACTTTGGGAAGCGCTCAAGAGCAGCCGCGTGAAAAAGCGGCCCCTCACCATCATCGCCAGCACGGCAGGCGCGGGCAACGAGAACCTGCTTTATGATGAGTATGTCAACGCCTGTAAGATTGCGACAGGTGAGAAATTCAATCCGTCATATCTGCCCATCTTGTTCATGGCCGACCCGGACGATGCATGGGACGACCCGGCGACATGGCATAAGGCAAACCCCGGCCTTGCTGACGGCTTCGTGTCGATTGAAGAATTTGAGAACCTTGTCACCGATGCCAGAGACAGGCCGCAGGAGCGGTTCGCGTTCCTGCAATACAACCTGAATATCTGGCAGGGCGCATCCCGCGAACCGTTGTTCGATATGGACATCTATGACGAAGGCCACGACCCTAATTTCGATCTGGCCGAACTCGAAAGCCTGCCTTGTTACATCGGCGTGGACATGTCGGTTAATGGCGACCTGACGGCCATCGTTGCCGCTTGGAAGCACGGCGATGGCCGTATTTTCACTCACCCGTGGTTCTTCGTTCCCGGTGACGACCTCAAGGCCAGAGCCGTGAAGGACGCCGTGCCGTATGAGCAATGGAAGGCAGACGGCCATGTGATTGCCGTTGATGGCCCCATCATCGAACCGGAAGCGGTTGAGCAACATATCCGCGACCTTTGCGCCACGTTTGACGTGCGCGAGATCGCCTTCGACCCGTATCTTGCCCGCAAGACCATGCAGCGTCTTCACGATGACGGCTTGCCAGCTATCGAAATGCGACAGGCGCCGCTCACCATGGGACCGGCGATTGGCGACCTTGAGCGCACCGTTAACGGGCGCATGATCCGCCACAACGCCCATCCGGTGCTTCGCCATCATTTTGATTCCGTTGTCGCCAGCCGTGGGGATACCGGCCTTGTTCGCATGCACAAGGACAAACGCGCAGATCGCATTGACGGCGCTGTTGCTGCTGCCATGGCCGTGTCCCGCGCCGTCCAGAGCAATAACACCCGGTCAATCTATGACCTTCCCGAAGATGATTTTGATCGGCTCATGCAGGCCGCAGCATAGGAGTTTGAAAATGGCAGATGAAGGCCAGCAGCTTTTGATCACTTTGGCGGCTCGTTTCGATAAATACGAACGCGACCTGACACGACAGCAACAGCGTTCCCGAACCGGCTTTAAACAGATGCAGACCGACGCCGAAAAGGCTGGTTCCGGTATTGAACGCGCAATGGGTAACGCCATGAAGACGGTTGGTGCTTTCGGCAAGGGCTTGGCCGGTGGCCTCATCGGCGGGCTTGCCATCGGTGGGCTTGATACGATGATCGGGCGCGTTGCTGATATCACGAAAGGCATTGCGAGCATCGGCAGTGAGGCGAAGCGTGCCGGTTTGTCCAATCGCGCTTTCCAAGAACTTTCCTATGTCGCGGAACAGGCGCGCATTCCCGTTGACGCACTGACGGACGGCATGAAGGAGCTTTCGCTCCGGGCAGATGAATTTATCTATACCGGCAAGGGGTCTGCTGCCGAAGCGTTCCAGCGGCTGGGCTTCAGCGCCAGCGACCTCAAGGAAAAACTCAAAGACCCTTCCGCCCTGCTTGTCGAAATCATCGGGCGATTGCAGCAACTCGACAGGGCGGCGCAAATCCGCATCGCTGACGAACTGTTCGGCGGAACCGGGGGTGAGCGCTTCGTTGAACTTCTGTCCCGTGGCGCTGACGGCATCCGGGAAACCATTGCGGAAGCACACAAGCTGGGCGCGGTGATGAGCGACGAAATGATCGCCCGTGCCGATGAACTGGACCGGAAGTTTAACAAGATCGGCACCACCGTCAGCACCTTCACCAAACAGGCCGTTGTCGGCCTTGTCGGTGCGATGGACGATTTTCTCGACAGATGGAACAGGATCGAAGAACAGGAGAACCGCAACGTGCAGCGTGGCCTGACGGCGGTTTACGAAGACCTTCAGGAAGCTAAAGCTGTTCTGGCCGATCTTCAGTCACAGGCATTGCTTGATCCCGATGACCCGATCACTGGCCAGAATATTGACAGGCAGAAACAGAAGATCGAAGAACTCACCACGGAAGCCATGCGCTTGCGTGACGTTCTCGACCGCCGGAACGGTTACGCTGAAGGCTTCATTTTCAAAACCGGCGAGGAAGCGGCGGGTGCAAAGCCGCCGATCACTGATCTTAACGCTGCCATGTCCGGCACCGACAGCGCCGCCGCGAAGGCGACCGCCAATATCAAGAGCTTTGCCGATGCGATCCGCTCTCTCAAGGGTGAAGTGCCGGAACTGGCGAAAGAACTCCAGAACCTCGACAAGAAAGCCCAGATCGAAGCCGTTTATCAGGCGGCGCTTTCCAAGGCGCAAGGTGGCCGCGAAGTGGCCTTGGCTAACGAAATGCGCGGCAAGGCGCTTTCGTCGCTCAATATCAAATCCGCGACCGACGATCCGGCTAGCTATCTTTCTTCCGTTCTGGCATCTGGTAAGAACGCTTCGCATGTCAGCGGCATGCAGGCGAATTTTCAAAAAAACCTTGCCGCCATGATCGCCAGCATGCCGAAGGAATTGCAGGGCAGCGTCACGGTCAATTCCGGTTTCCGTTCGGTGGAGCGCCAGCAGCAGCTTTGGCTTGAAGCCCTGAAAAAATATGGCTCCCCTGAAGCCGCCCGGAAGTGGGTTGCACCGCCCGGTAACAGCCAGCACAACAAGGGCAACGCCGCCGACCTCGGTTATGGTTCCGACGCTGCCCGCAAATGGGTGCATGCGAACGCCAGTAACTTCGGCCTGTCTTTCCCTATGAGCCATGAGCCTTGGCATGTGGAGGATAGTTCCGCCCGTTCCAAGGATACCGCCGCCGAAATCGAGCGATTGACGCAGGCCGCAACCCGGCAGGCAGATGCTTATTCCCAGATCACGGCGGGCGCACGGGAATACACCAACGCACAGCGCACCGAACAGCAAGCGCTTGGTATGACCGAGCAGGCGGCGGCGGCGCTCCGGTATGAGCAGCAGATGCTTGCTGAAGCGCAGCGTGCAGGCATTGCCCTGTCACCACAGCAATGCAGCGAGATTGCCCAACTTGCGCAGGGAATGGCCGCAGCCGAAACCAGCACCGAAGCCTTGCGACTGAAGCAGGAACAGCTTTCCGAAGCCGGGAATTTCTTTGGCGGACAAATGGTGGACGCGCTCTCCGGCATCATCACCGGCACCACGACATGGCAGCAGGCACTTCAAGGCATCTTGCAGTCGCTCGTTAAAGTCGGCCTGCAAGCCGCGCTTCTCGGAACCGGCCCTCTTGCCGGTCTGTTCGGCGGCTCCGGTGGTAGTTCGTCCGGTGGCATGGGTGGCATTCTTGGCGGTCTTCTCGGTGGCCTGTTTGGCTTTGAGAGCGGCGGCTATACCGGCGACGGCGGCAAGAGTGAACCGGCTGGCGTGGTTCACAAGGGCGAGTATGTCTTGAGTAAACGCGCCGTTGAACGTCTCGGCGTCCAGAACCTCGACAGGATGCACCGTGGAGCGCTCAAGGGCTTTGAGAGTGGCGGATACGTTGCAGATACACCAACGCTTTCAGCTGGCTTCTCGGGTGGTGGGAACGCAGCCCCGGTTCAAGCGATCTCGATTTCCGCACCTGTGACGGTTAACGGTAGCTCTGGTTCACCCGAGCAGAACCAAGACCTTGCAAAGCGCATGGCTCGCGAAATGGAGTCAACGATGCGTGGCGTGGTTGCTGACGAAATGATGAAGCAAACGAGACCCGGCAATTTCGCTAACAGCCGGAGCCGCTGACAACGCGGCCAAAATAAAAGGGGAAGCGGCTCGTCGGCGGCTTCCCCTGTAGCGTTTAGCTGCCGTCGCTTGCAGCAGGAGAAATATACGCATTCCATGTATTTAAATCAACAATTTCATTGATTTATTTGATTTTCACCACGCGATTCCTTGAATGATTCTTTGGTCAGTGTTATATTAGTGCATCTAACGCATTCAATGCACTGAAACAGGAGTTATCGCATTGGCTACAGCAGCAATCCGCCTTCCCGAAGAACGTGCCGAACAGGCGCGACAACTCGCAGCCCATAAGGGTGTTAACCTTGCCGATCTCGTCGGCGGCCTCATCGTTGATGAGATCAAGCGCCTTGGACTCGGCCAGCAAATCGGCCTTGGGAATATCGACATCGCCAATCTTGAAGATGGCACTATCCACCTTGATTACGGCGCTGGTGTTCATATCTGGACCCCGGAGCAGACGCTCGACATCGCGCAGGCCATCGAAAACGCGCTTGCTCGGAAGGGTAGCACGCTGGATGTAGACGCCGAAATCGAGGTGGCGCGTGTCGGTGTCTCGGTCCGGCTGAAGAATCTCAGCACCGGGCATGAGCGCACGTTCGCGTCGTCTGTTGCCCGTGAATTGGTGGCGCTCTTGCGCCATCACGCCCAAAACTAAAACCCTCTGCCGTCGCTCGTTTTCACCATTTAAGGCTCGTCGCCCTTGTCCAACGCTCCCCGATATTCCGGCCAGTCGCCGCTGCTTCGTCGCCTCGTCAATGACGTTCCGGCTGACGGGCAGGCGTGCAAAATTGGTTCAAACCGGCCTGACGAAAATCGGTCTAAAGGCGTTGTAAAACATGATGTTAATGGGGGTGTCCCGGATACTTGTGCAGTAGGGCAACAACACACCCCTACCACTCCCCTTAAAAGCACCTCTACCAACACGCCCGTTACCTTTAAAACCACTCCTAAGGAGACATCCAAACCCCATCGCTCGAAAGCCCTGCAAGCCTCAGTCGCTCGTATGGGTGATATCGGAAGCAAGCCGTGGCGCACTCTTTGGCAGCACGAAAAGCTTGCCCGGTCCTTTGAAGCCGCTGGTCGCCAAAACGGCCAGACCTTTACGCTTAACCTCGATCCGGCCCGCGAAAAGCTTTTGCTTAGCCGTCGCGATCCGGCAGATGATCTTCGCCGCCGTATTTCCAGAGAATTGAAATCTGCCCTTGGCTATCTTCCGGCTTACGGCTTTACCTTTGAAATCTCACCGACCGGAAGACTCCACGTCCACGGCGTTCTTGTTCTTCGCTCCACCTCCGACGCCGCCATGAAACTTGTCCGGGAGGCACTGGCTAGGGCAGGTGGTAGGATGACGGGTAAAGCCGCGCCAAGGCAGGTTGCATTCGCCAAGATCGAAGACGGCTTTGGATGGGCAGCGTATTGCCAGAAGGCGTTTGATACCGCCTGCAATTGGCTTGGCACCAATAAGGTGTCTTACGTTTCGACCGATCTTCTCCGGTTTGCAAAGGCGGGACCCGGCTTCCCAGATCTCTAATCATAAATCGCGAGCCGCTGTTCAATAGTTTGAGAGACACGTCAAACGTGGGGCGAATAAGACTCAAGATTAGTTGAAAGTAGAATTAGAGCATGCTAATCGCCTTTTGATTGTATGATTCATTTGGCAATTTGCTGATGTAAGGTTGCTGCGAGCTAAGGCCTACCAACTCATTCAGCATCAATAGCGGTGTAAAAGTGACTGTATCTGATATTGAATGGCGTGAGAGCCTGCCAGACCGCTGCCCCCCTGATGACGCTTCAGAGCCAGCAGGTCAAACCTTAATCAGACTGGTTGTCGGAGAGACGCCCGGACAGTGTGAGTTTGCTTCTCACACGGCTCTTGGAATCCCTTGCCATGATGATAGCCTGCTTTGCGAATGGGCTTCTTGCTCGATGTTCTTACCAAGCTATGAGAAGCATAGGATTAAAGGTCTCCTGAAATACCGGCGACTTAAGAAAAAGACACATGTAGCATTTGTTCAGATCGATAAAGACAGCGGAAAAGTCCAGATTAAAGATTCAAAACATGTTGATTTATGGATGTTCAAGTCATTTAATCCGGTCGACAATATTGTGAAGGTTATAGGGGTCGACCAGTATGAGCCTTCATAAATCTGAAAAAGGTGAAATTGAAAAAGTCCTTGTTTTCTACGATGGACCTCAACTCCTTTTAATGAAAAATCAACACGGCGAGCATTTGTTGGGATATGCAGTCGAGAAAGACGGCTATGACTACCCGATTTTTGTAGTTCAGATGCTTGAGCGAAATTTGTCTCTTTATTTGTCTGGCAAAGTTGATCTTCGATACGTTTTCAAAAAGACTCCACCGACGAGATTATATTTTGCTGATCTTGCTCGAGGAACTAAGGACATTAAGCTAAGAAGAGCCCGTTCATCAGAACTCACTGATGATGTTTTTCCAGAGGCTGGTATCTTTTCCTCCACTCATACCCATCCAATCTCCAATTATTATTCGGAAAACAATGAGAAGCAGCGCTTCGCTATAGATGGAGTCTGGGAAGCGCGAGATTTTTCTCAGTTTCACGGTAAAATGGCGGATACCTACTCGCTTTTGTATATTGCGCAGAAGCTGAGCAAGGAAGAGGCGTCTTCCTCAGAATCCGAGTTCCTCAGAGAGTCTATCGCCGATCGGCCTTGGCGTGGAGGGGGGAGCTATCTTTCGTTCTATGGTGGGATCAAGGACGAAGCTCGGTCAATCCATCCGTTAAGGGTGGCAGGAATCGAATACCACTCTCCGGGCTATATGGACGTAGCAGGAAAAAGGGAAGTCTTAGACGAGATCGTTGAAGCTATTGAAATTGCATCTCATGACCAGCAGAAGATAAGGACGCTCTATAGTGCGATTCGTAAAGCCCTCAGTCATGAAGGTCTTCTACGAGTCGGAAGCGAGCACGGATTCTCAAATGCTGCAATTGAAGACTATGTTAAACGCCAATCGCTGGACTTAGCTGAAGCCGTTGCACTTCCTAATGGAAATGAAATATTGAAGCTATGTAGTGGAAACGTGGCTGTCTTTGCGAAGCTGGTTCTTTCTTACTATCGACGCATTCGTGGTCTGGCGGCATTCTTCGTTCAAGGTCGCGCAAGTATCGGTTGACAATTTAGGAGAATATCTCCGGGTCGATAGATATATTTTGACTGATAGTTCTGCCTTGTTTTAGTAGTTCAGCATAGCCGAGGGCGGTTACGTCACGTCCTCGGCATTATGTCTAAACTACCTAGGCTTAATTGGCGTTTTCAAATGGTTATACAGCGAGGTCTCATCTGCTTTCGGAGGCCTCTGATCTGTAGGCACATTGATTGACAATGAAGAGATCGGCCATGGCCGGGGATGAACGAGAAAACAAGCCGGTCGGTAATTGGCCGAAAATTGACGAAAGCCAGTGGTATGCTTTTGCAATTACGAGCGCGATTTTTACCGCTATTGCTATATGTGGGGCGTTCTTTTGGATTTTTGGCGATGGCTTTGACGGCGAAACTGACCTCAAGAAGGCGCAGGCAGTGGCACCCTTTGGTGTTGCTTTGTTCGCCTTAGTGACGTTTTGCACAGCCAGTTGGCGCGGATCAATCAATACCCGTCAAGCGGATCAAGCTGAGCGAGAAGGCAGGGCAAAGCTCCTGCAAGAGGGCGCAAAGCTTTTGGGTCAACTGGATAATCCCGCTCACATCTCGGCGGGCATCGCCACATTGGAGATACTCGCAGTGGGCGATGACGAGCGCTTGGCAATACAGGCAATGAACCTCATAGCGGACTTCGTGCAGGCTCAAATGGCTGATTCCCACGATAATCAGTTTCGTGAAGAGGCCTTCTCCGCTCTAGCGAACGCCGCTGCTTTAGGTAGGATCGCCAAGCGATCAATCCGGTTCAAAACAAACGACCCTTCAACAAACTGGGAGTCACTCGCAGGGATGCGGCGTGTCAGTTATATCGGCGGCAGCGCTGATGGTGGTTTTTTTGGTGAGTTCCACGATAGGGCTGAGTTTAGATATCAAGACACAAAATTGAGCGGAATGGATTTAAACATAGATTATAGATTCAGGAATTGTGAATTTAGTTACTGCACTATTAAGACATACGGATCAAAGTATGGGCCTTCACCCAGTGAGAACCTTAGGTTTGATAACTGCGATTTTTCCGGCTGTGACTTTATTGAAATCAGGAAAGGTTTTCCTGACTTCAGAAAGGGTGAAAACCATGTCTTTAAAAAGATGCCGACCATTGACGGCAGGGAGGATTTATCTGTCGATTGGGGAGAACATTTTCAATTGCGCGACCACCCGTTCTTTTAAGAAAGTTGCACGCCTCTGAGGGAATACAGATCAGGATCAACGTCGAGATCGTCACAAATTTACATCCGCCACAATGTCACAAATTAGAAATATCTAATACAAATATTATTCTTTTAAATCAAGTTGTTACGCATCGGAAAAGTGGAGAGATGGTGATTTCGAATCTCTCCACTCCGACCATTTAAAGCGAAACATTCGCTTGTCGGTGTAACCCCTTCAAATAATAGCTTCCGTTCAGTCCGCTGAAGGTCCGGCCAATGTGCTTTCGGCCGTGCCGATCGTCATGACATTGCCGCGCCATGCAACCGCGCTGCCGATCCAGCTGCGTACCCAGACGAATGGCATGATGACATCCCGCGCGACCATTGCCGGAAGGGTATAGAGTGATACCGGCCACCGGTTGAGAGCTGCGAGCGCCAGTTCCGGGCCATACATGATGGCGAGTACGGCAATCGCGGTGACGGCAAGGTTCGCATCCGCGGCAACGGCGGCAGCGAGCGCGAAGAGGAGCGGGGGAAGCGCGCCGGTGAGGATTTCCGGGGCGAAATATTGCGGGAAGGTGACGCGCCGCAGCCGCGCCCAGCGGGTCTGCCGCGACCAGATCTCACCGGCATGGCGCTGTCCGAGAGGCTGCTCGAACGGGGCCGACACCAGATGTACCTTGCGACCGGCATTTCTGACCAGCTTCGTGGAAGCGGCATCTTCGGCGATTTCGGCGGCGAGCGCGCGGATGCCGCCGCGCTCTTCCAGGAATGGCTTGTTCCACAACATCGATTTGCCCTGCGCGAAGCCCATGCCGATGGCTTCCGCCGCATATTGCCAGCGGCCTTGCGAGCCGTTGAGGAAGGCGCATTCCACATGCGCCCAAAAGCCATCCGGCCGGGAGCCGAGCGGTGGCGAGCAGACCAGTCCGCTATCCGGCCGCCAGGCCGACATCATGGTTTCGATATAGGATTGCGGCATCAAGACATTGGAATCGGCCAGAATGACCCATTCGTGTTGGGCAGCACGCCAGCCCTTGACGCAATTGTTCAGTTTGGGATTGGCGCTGATGCGATCATCGCCGATGAGCAATTGCGCTGAAACTGCGGGGAAGGCCGCGCTTGCCTTGCGCACTTCCTCGATCACGGGATCGAACTCGTCGGCGACACAGAACAGCAGCTCATAGTCCGGCCAGTTGAGCTGGAAGGCGCGCGACAGCGTCAGCGGCGTGAAAGTTTCGATGCCGCGCAGCGGCACCACCAGCGATACCGGCGGTTTCTGCCGGACAAGTGCGTTGTCCGTATCGCGTCTTTTCAGCCGCCAGCCTGCCAGAACGACGCCGAGAAGATTGAAGGCGAGGAGCAGAATTGCGCAAAGGGCAAAAACAGTTTCCATGCTGGCCAGTTCCACTCCCAAGCTTTCAGCGGTTTACCCGCCAACCGATTCCATGGAATTCGTCATTGCGGATTATAACGTTTGCATGACAGTTACATGTCATGTTCCGCAGGCAGGATCCGACTTCGGTCGTTCATGCGCCTCTGGCGCACGGGTCGATGCCGCGTTTGTTACCGAGAAAGCGTGAACGGTTTTTGCAGGCTACCTGTTCGCTAGGGGAGACGGTTGTTTGCCTGGTTGAATGCGATAACGACGAAGCGGGCGTGTCGCGCTATCAGGAATAGTCGCGTCGAAACACCGATTGTAAGACAGAAATCTATCCGAGTATTGACTGCCGGTGCATGGGGATAATTAAGACGGTGTATCTCACAGCAACCTCCCGATCCCTGTTCGCCCGGCCATTTGAATAGGACGACGCTCAGGCTTCAATCAAACGGGCGATCCACGAAGGTGGATTGCCCGTTGTTTTGACCTCTGGAGGCATGTTGATGAACGCAGATCAACTTCCCGCTCATCCGATTGTTATCACGTAAGTGATTGATATTTATTCGATAATATTCACAAAGCCTTCCGCGTGACGACCTAGTGGATGTTCAGAATATGCGCGTGGCTGCTTGCGACCAGAAACGATTCCCGCGCTTTTTCGATGTCGCATTTTCCGGCGATAGCATCGAGACAGTTCCTGCGTGCGTCCTCATATTCCGGTCCGTGTTCGTCCGGCCAGCGGTACATCAGCATGTCCAGCGCCACCAGAGGGCTGTAGATTTCCACCGCTGCGGATAGCGGCAGGTGGATAGCCACCGGCTTCATCCACGAGGCGTGGTGACACGGCTCCGTTTTGTTAATCAGCATGTCATTCTCCTCCCTGTTTCATGCGCCTTGACGGCAGATTTCACTCCCATGCGCGAAATGCTCACCTCACGAAATGGTTCCCGATCACCTAAAATGTGATCGGGCAGGGGGTTCCAATTTGCCAAGATGAATGGAAGATGAACGAATTGATGAACCGGAGATGAACAAAACCGTGATTCGGGCGTTGTAATAGCCAAGAAGGAGAACGCACATGTTCAATTTGTCAGGCATTCAGGAAAGCTTCTTTGGAGACCGCATGGCGGGTGTATGCGAGGCCATCACCTCTGCACTGGCTTTCGAAAACGGTCTCGAGAAGTCGCGGATTTCCGCAACCGTCGAAAATGACGTTATCTATCTTGAAGGGACGGCGGATTCGGTCGAGGCAATCGACATTGCCATCAATCTTGCCGCATCTATTTCCAATTGCCGGATTTTGAGCCATATCGAGCCGGTCTACTGAGATCTTGCCGGCCGGGCGAAACGTCGTCCGGCCTTTTCAGACGCAGTAACGCGGCAATGTCATTTCCGGTTGCCGATTTGTGCACTGCGAACCACATCGCCCGGTTTGATGCCGTAGCGTTTGGCAGTGCCGCCATTCAGTTCAAGCACGAATTTGACCGACCCACGGGAGCTGATGATCGCTTCCGAGTGTGGCACGGCGTTCTCGTGGATATGGGTTATGCGCCCGTCCCGGGCGATGAACAGCATGTCGAGCGGAATGAGAGTATTCCTCATCCACATGGCCACATCCCGCTCCTTGCCGAAATCGAACAGCATACCGCTTCCAAGCGGCATTGACTTGCGAAACATAAGGCCCTGTTCGCGCTGGTCGTTGTCCAGCGCCAGTTCCGCAACAAATTCGTGGGTTTCTCCGGAGGCGGTCTCTATCGTCAGCGGTTCGGATTGAAACGTCTGCTGCTGTTGAGCCTGTGCTGCGCTTGAGAGCGTGAAAAAAAGAAGCGCCAGAACGGCGCTCTTCATCAAGTTGCGAAACACAGCGGCCATCAGTGCGACATCCCGATCGGGGCCGGGTTGTCGGGGTGGATTTCCGCCGCCATCAAACCCTTGTCGCCATCGCCGAAGCGCACCAGCACCACCTGGCCCGGACGCAGTTCAGTGAGGCCGAAGCGGCGCAGCGTCTCCATATGCACGAAAATATCTTCAGTGCCTTCGCCGCGCGTCAAGAAGCCGAAACCCTTGGTGCGGTTGAACCACTTGACGATTGCACGCTCAAGCCCGCTTGATGGCGTGACCTGCACATGGGTGCGCACCGGCGGCAGCTGCGACGGGTGAACGGCGGTGGACTGATCCATCGACAGGATCCGGAAGGCCTGAAAGCCGCGGTCACGCCGCTGGATGAGGGCAACGATGCGTGTACCCTCGAGAATGGTCTGATACCCATCGCGGCGCAGGCAGGAGACATGCAGCAGCACGTCCTGCATGCCGTTGTCAGGCACGATAAAGCCGAAACCCTTGGCAACGTCGAACCATTTCACCGCGCCGGTGATTTCGGTCAGGTCCACGGCATCGGCCGAAAGGTCCTCGACATCGACTATCGTTTTCGATGACATCCTATCAGCCATATCCTGCCAACCCCTCGATTACGCGCCACACACCGGTCAACTGATTCCTGTGTACCAGATTAACATCTTGGTAACGGTTCCACGCAAGCCCTAGTTTTTGATTTGCGTAGCTGCTTTTATGTCGCCGTCCTTGTCCGGGGCTTGCGATCATGCGTTTATGGCCCGGAAAAGCGTATTGGAGAGGAAGAAAATGCGGTATCTGCACACGATGGTTCGCGTCAAAGACCTTGGCGAATCAATGAAATTCTATTGCGACCTGATGGGTCTCGAGGAAATACGCCGGATCGAAAACGAAAAAGGCCGTTTCACTCTGGTTTTTCTTGCAGCGCGCGACGATATCTCTGCGGCGCGGGAAAAACAGGCGCCTTCCCTTGAGCTCACCTACAATTGGGACACCGAAGATTACACCGGCGGCCGCAATTTCGGGCACCTGGCCTATGAGGTCGACAATATTTACGACTTCTGCGCCCACCTTCAGCAAAATGGCGTCGTGATCAACCGGCCGCCGCGTGACGGTCACATGGCCTTCGTTCGTTCGCCCGACGGTATTTCTTTCGAAATCTTGCAGAAGGGCGAAAGCCTCGCGCCAGCCGAACCGTGGATATCTATGCAGAATACGGGTTCCTGGTAGGGGTTTTCCCGACCAGAAGCGACGATTTCGGTCACTCTTGCCTTGTCCGGATGGGTTGAGGCATAGTCCGCGAATCGAAACGGCATGTCCTGTTTTGAAAAAGCAGACGATTCCGTTCCCGTGCTGCTGTTGTAAATGCAAGATACGGAGGCCACCCATGAAAGCTGTCGATAGCGCGAAAGGACGCGTTGCCTGTCAGCGTCTTGTTGTCGCGGTTTCGTTGCTCGGGCTTGCCGGATGCGTTTCAGCGGTGACGGATGACGACATGGCTGCCAATAGCAAAAAGCCGGCGATTTCCGCCGAGCAGAAGGCGCAGGCGGCATCGGCGGTTCATAATCCGGCCGCCAAACAGCAGCAGGGGCATTACGTGGATCCCGCCGTGGCCTCCGCAACCGGCGGGGCCGTTGCGGCCCAGCCGCAGGCGCCCGGTGGCCCAGCACAAGGCTACGGTGCCGCCGCCGATATTGGCGGCCTGACGACGCAGCCGACGGCGATTTCCGCGGGTACATCAAGCATATATTCAAGCAGACCTGCCGTTGCGGCGGGGGCTACAGCCACAGCGGGTGCACCTTCCCAGGGTATCGCGCCCGCCGTCAGCAGCGTCTACTCGGCACCAGTGCAGGCGACACAGCCGCAACCGGTATCCGCAACGGGACAAGTGCCGACTGCCGTGCCGGTACCGGCAGAACAGCACAGCGAAAACCGTCAGGCGGTTCCCGTACCAGCGCCGCAAAATGCGTCGGAACAGCTCGCAGTTGCTTCAGCGCAGTCTTCTGGAGCCGGGAAACGGGCAGGCGAGGGGCAGGAAAGTGAGGGCACAGTCGTGCCGCTGGCAGCTTTCTTCGCCGGTGCGGCCAAGAAGCGCCTTCCGAAAATGATCGAAAACGGTACGGCGGAGAATACGCAGGTTGCGGCGCTCTCCGGCGGGTCGGACAGGACGATGGGTATAGCGCTTTCCGGCCGTTCGATGATGTCTGACGAATTCGACGATGCGCATCTCGAAGACGAGGATGACCAGCCGGCCGGACTGATGAAGCTTGCCTCGCTCTCCGGCCTCACCCGAGTTTCTCCGAACGGGCTTTTCCTGCAGACCGATCATGTTGAAGTCGGTTGTTTCAAGCCGGAACTGGTGCGCATGATCAAGGATGTCGAGCGCCACTACAACAGCCCGGCCATCGTCACCTCGGGTTATCGCCCGCCAAAGGGCATAAGGCAGGGTTCCAAGCACTACACCTGCGATGCAGCCGACATCCAGATCAAGGGCGTTTCCAAATGGGAGCTTGCGTCCTATCTGCGCTCGATGCCTCAACGTGGTGGTGTAGGCACCTATTGCCACACCGAGTCGGTTCACATGGATACGGGCGAAGCCAGAGACTGGAACTGGCGCTGCCGCCGCACCGCCCCGCGTAAATAATCTCGCGCCGCATTCTCGAACCATCAAAGCTTGCGCGTTGCTCGCCTGAAATTCTGCCGGCGTAGAAATCACGGCATGCAGACAGGGTGCGCCACATGCTGTAGGAGACGGTTTCCCGACCCTATGCGCATGGTGCTTTCCGAATGCTGCCTATATCCGCTTTTCCCGTTTACATCATCTCCATCGCCAGAGCGCACGCCCGTCTTGAAAAGATGCTGAACGGAGCATCAGGTCTTGGGCTGGATTTGCGCCCGGTGGAAGGTGTTGACGGTAAGACCATTCCCGCTGCCGAATGGACGGATTTTAACAGGCGCGGCTTTGAGCTTCGCAACGGCCGTCATGCCTTGCCTGGGGAGTATGGCTGTTATGCCAGCCATATCAAGGCACTGGAGATATTCCTCGCCACGGATGCGCCGGTTGCCGTGATCGTTGAGGATGATGTTGCCTTCACGCCTGACTTCTCCGATCGGGTCAAGGCAATGGTCGCGATCATGCCTGAGAATTCCATCGTAAAGCTGACCAATCACCGCCACAGAGGTTTCAGAGCTAGGAAGACCAGCGCTCTCGGAGACAAGCTGGGGCGCTGCATATACGGGCCACAGGGATCGTCGGCCTGCTATATCATCTCACGCGGTGGAGCGGAGGAGTTTCTGAAGGCGGCAAGGGTGATGACGCTGCCTTTCGACCGGGCGCTGGAATGCGGCTGGGGTTACGGCACGCATGTCTACGTCACCGAAAAGGATTTTCTGCCTTTCGGCGATCCAGACACGCTGGTCGGCACGCGCGCGGAATATCGCGGCAGCAAATTTGCCCGGTTGAACCGGGTGCCAGCCTATCTCTCCAGTTTTTATGACAATATTGCGCGGTATGTGTACGCCTATCTGTAGAGGGAGGCCGCTTAACGCACGAAATCTTCCCTCTGGACCGCTTTGCGGCCCGTGAGGCTTTCTTTTTGGATGCTGAAGAAAATCGGCTTGGTGGAGTCTGTTCCAGTTTCGTGGGGATGGATCGTTGAGCCTCCCGGCTCCCACCAGTTCGGGTGTTTCTGGATCAGAGACCAGGCGTAGATCCGCTCGCTTTGCCATTGTTCGTTATCTTCAAGCTCCTGATAGAGGCCATGGAGAATTACGCTTGTCCATGTGCTGGTGTTTTTGACCTCATCGACCTGAAGGCAAACATGAGGGTTCAGGCGCATATTCTCTATCTTGGCTCCCAACATCGAGAAGCTGTAGACTCCACCCTCGTGAAACACGAAATGGATCGGCACCACATAGGGCCTGTCATGATCGATACAGGCAAGATGCCCGAAGCTCATCCGGGAAAGGAATGCGATGCATTCCGCCGATGTCATTTCTTCCAGATGGACACTTGACGCCATGATGATCACTCCGTTCTGGGCAGGCGACAACGATCATCTGATCGCGCCGCCTTCATTTTCCCATCTCTCGACAGCCGGGCTTCCGGATTTTTGGGTAGACTGCAATATGTCCCGGTTCTTATGGTGAGGAGCCGACGCAGCCGGGATTGGTTTACGCCTGCCGGAACCACCTCGAATGGCGGCGATCAGAACTCGCCTGCACGCGCCGAGTTTCGACGAACCGCATAACGTTGCAGCACCTTTTTCAAGCCTGTCGATCGCCTTGACGAGCAGGGGCCCACGATCTGGATCGACATTTCGTTTTCGATTGGTGGAAGACATTTCGTCCTCCTTTGGTTGGGGCCAAGGCAGATGCACCTTTACACAACAGCGCCCGCTTCAAATGCTGCCATTGATTTATTCTGCGCTCTATATGAGGGATGCGCAAGCACATAGCTTGTCTGGAAACCATCTCTGAAGTGCTGCAGCTGCTACTGTACGACCGGCACACAAAGCGTGTTCCGTTGCACATGGAATCGGCGCGCGGGCGCGATTTTCCGTATTTTGTCGTAAATTTTCTAGCCTGTTTGTTTCAGCACGAGTTTTGTCAAAAGGTCGATCTGCTGCTGCTGTTTATCGACGAGGGCTTTCAGCTCGATAGAGCGCATCCGATCGAACTTATCGTGCAGCGCCATGATTTCGATCTCTGCCTTCAGATTGACCTCGTAGTCATGTGCGGCGTCGATTCGATCCTTGGCCGCATGGCGGTTCTGGCTCATCATGATCACCGGCGCCTGAACCGCTGCGAGCATGGATAAGATGAGATTGAGGAAAATGAACGGGTAGGGATCGAAGGCGTTCGAAGCCGCGATGATGTTTGCGCTCAGCCATATCGCAAGCAAAGCCGCAAATATAAGGATAAAGGTCCAGGAACCACCGAATTTGGCAACCGCATCCGCAAGCCGCTGGCCGGGCGTCAGTCTCTCGTCGAAAACCGCATTCGCGTCCGCCGAGATGGTGCGCCTTGCTGCAAGACGACGAAATATTGCTTTTTCCCTGTCCGGTAGCAGCTCAAGCGGTTTCCCCAGATAACGGCTCGCTCCCTCCGCCAGGTCCTGAGGTATGAGCATGTCACTGTCGTCTTCGATATGGGTTGCCATTGCTCTTTCTCCCTTGGCTCGCGCCAATCCGACAACCGCCTCCGGACCGAAGGCCGCCCCTACACGGATCAGGTATTAGCATACGCCACCGTACCATGCTTTGCATTGAGCGGCCTTATCGGCCGGTTCGCGAGCCAGGGGACGGCGTGTCAGGGAGGGCGGCGATTTGCGTTCTTCTGGGAGGCAGTTTCAGGGACGAGGTCTGTCGTAACGCAACTTCATGTCACGCGGCGCAAGCGCATATCGTTACCGCCAGCGAACATATCGATGGGCATTATGCGTCTTAACTTACTGATATCTTTAATGAAGGTGGTGAGAGCGCAGGGATTCGAACCCTGGACCTACTGATTAAAAGTCAGGCTTTTATGTAATGTTTTTAAACCGCTTAATTTCAAACCGCATCTTATAACGTACATCGAGTTTCAAAGACTTACAGTAAGTCTGCAAACTGAAAAAGCGACTGAGTTTTTCAGTCACCTTACAGTACGGTTACATTCAGGGTTGCGTCAAGCTACTTCTTTTTGCCCTGATAATCCTCCAACTTGGCGATGGCTTGTTCGGCTAGTTCAGCTCGTCCGCCCAGATAGTGAGCGTCAAGGATAGCGTCGACGTCGCGCAAGCTGTGGCCGGTGATGGACGCGATTTGGCTGTTGTTGCAGCCTGCCATGGCCAGACGCGTGACCGCAGTTCCGCGTAGATCGTGGAACGTTAGGTCATCGATGCCAGCCTTTGCTTTTGTTTTCTGGAACGATGTGTCGAAGCCATCCGACGTCCAAGGGATCTTCTTTTTCGTGTTGGTGAGAATCACCGTCGACCGTCGCGGCATCGCGTCCAAAATCTGTTTCAGTTCGTTGCCGCAAGGTATTTTGACGCGCGCGCCGGTCTTGCTCTGCTTCACCTTGATGGTCTTGCCGTCGTAGTCGCTCCATGGGGCAACCAGCAGGTCGCCTTTGCGCTGGCCAGTCCACAGGGCGAAGATAACTGCAGCCTTTATCTCCGTCGTCGCAACGGCGAACAGCTTCTGCAAGTGCTCTTCTGTCCAGATGTTTTCGGTGCGGTCGGCGGAATAAAGGCGGCCGCCTTTCTCCGCAATGTTCACTGACAGCCTGCCGCGGTCCTTGCCGAAGGAAAGGATGCGGGCAAGGGTGGTCCACGCATAATCCGCTGTACGAGGCTTGTCGGCCATGCTGTCGCGCCACTTCTTGAGCTCGCCTCGGTAGCGCGGATCCTGGAGCATGAAGAATGGCGCTTTGCCGAACTTCTCTCGAATTAGATCGAGGTACCGGTCATATTCGCGGCGTGTCTTGTCGGCTTTCGATAAGAACTCGGTAGACGCCCTATATTCGGTGATGAGGGCTCCCAACGTTTCACTAGGGTCAACGTGGCGATCCTTCGTCGCATCCGAAAACGCCTTGATCAACATGGGATCGCCCGGCTGCATTGGCTCGCCGCTCTTTGTTTTGAGAAGCGGACCGCCGCGCCAGGCGTAGCAGTAATAGATGGTCTTGCCGCTCGCGAGGGTCTTTTTGACCTTCATCAGCCCTTTGAGCTTAACTCGCATTTTCCCTCATCCATTTCTCATAGGGGTCTTCGTTGTCATTGACTGACAAGCCGCTCAATTCGTCAAGGCGCGCATCGATCGCCTTCTTGTCCCATCTTCTGGTGCCGGCGATCGGCTGCGGCATCTTGAGAGTGGCCACCCACATCGAGAACGTGGACTCGGCTATGCCAAGATATTCCGCAGCCTCCTTGCGGCCGATGAGGCGAGGGGAGTTGTCATTGGCTGGTGACACGTCAGCCCTCCTGCTTTGCGGGTGCTGCGGGGAGAGGTTCAAACCGGCCGTCGTTGAATTCATATTCAGGGCGAATCCACGTCTGACCGTCTTCGCCACGATAGACCACGACCTTTTCATTATCGAGATCGCCATCGACTTGCAGCCGACCGCGTGCCGTCACGGTGTAGGTCGAACCGCGCTTTTTGTGGCGGTATCGTTCTTCCGCCACGTCCTGCACGTGTGCGCAGAGGGCGGAGCGAATGCGGGCCTCGTAGTCGGCTTGAGCGGCCTTCGCGGCATCATCAAACGTCATACGCATATCTGGCGCCGACCACTCAAATCCCTGTCCCCAAGGATGGTCATCCAGAGTTACGTACCATCCGTCTTCGTTAACGGCGGAGTATGTGCCAAAAATCGTTTTGGCGACGTGGCATCCATTGCTTTCCGGTGTGGGGCCGCTCCACTCCAAAGGCTTCATAGCCACGGATGGCGCGGGAGGGGCGGTGTAGAGCGGAATGCAAGGGAAGAATTTTGCCTGATCTTGCGAATACACGATATTAGTCAGCCAAGGTTCGGCGGCTGTCATCTGCTCCCATCTACGAGCAGGCAGCCATGCTACAGGCTCCGCAGGGGACAGGGCGGATTCGAGGGCGGCAAGTGCGGCATGAGCGCGGCGGACGTGGCCGAACGTCATTGGCAGCGGGCCTTCCGTTGTCCAGCCGACACTGTCCTCGTCAGCATCATTCATTTTCAGAGCGCCAGTTTCCTCAGCAACAATGCTGAGGAGTGATCGCAGATCGGAAATGCTTTCGGCGGCGCCCATCATCTTCTCCTCCTATTGTCATTCGCCGCGACCAGTTCACGCAGTTTGGAGGCGATGACGCGATTGCGGCTATCCTTCCTGCGCTCGTGCCATTTGGCGACTGCGACGAGAACGGCCGTCGGTGCGGTTCCGGATGAAAGGTTGGCTACGACTTCAAGACCGTCGCCGGCGTACGGGGCTGGGGTGTAGGTGGTGTCGCGTCTTCTCGACATTTGTGTCTCCTCGGGTGTGGTGGTGGTTGGTGTCAGTGAGCCCAAATCAGCACTGCGGTGATAAAGAGCGACAAAGCCAGAAAACTGGCTATGTCCTTCATCAAGTCGGCATGCTGGGTAAGGATGATCTGCTGGACGGTGGTCGGCTCGGTCGCTGCGGCCACACTCATTCGCCGGCATCCGGCGTCGTGCTGACCTGACCGCAAACGGAGAGGACATCGTAAGTGCCGCCGTGCTCTTTGTGCAGGCGGGCGGCTTCGACCAGAGCTGAATCGTAGGAGGGGTGCTCAAAGGGCCACATGCAGGGACGGATGCGTCCAGTGCTGTCGCCACGGCGGAATACGAAGTGGCCGCCGCCGACTTCCTCGCCGTTACGCGGCTTCTTGGGGAAGCGGCGCATGTACTCAAATTTCGTCTTGGGCTTGCCGTGCTTCTTGGCTTTGTGGTCCGGGCGCTTCATGGGCTCATCGGACTGGGCGGCAACGGCGACGTCGTCAAACTCTTCGGGACGTGGTCTGTACATTGGTAGTCTCCTCTTGTGGTGGCCAGCTTGGTTTGCTGGTTGCAAGAGGAGATATAGACCGATATTGGAATGGCGTCAACCGTTAAACCGGTAAACCGTTATTTTTGGGCGTAATCGATCTTGTGGATGGATACCACGTCATCGCGTGGATACTTTATTTCCATCGGCGGATTGAATTGACAAACCACCAGATAGCTCGGCTCCCACCTTACAAACTCCTTGATAAAGCCTCGAGGAATGCCATCCTCTTCATTTGGGGCTAACTGAACGATGATATCGTCGCCACGCGCTATTGGCTTGGGTGGATTTGTCCAGACGGTTTCGCCCGGCTTATACCTAGGGTACATGCTTTCGCCGTCGACGTACGTTGCGTAAGCCTCGACGACTCCCGCCAGGTGTGGCGGCCTCCACTCCCAGCCCATGACCTGCCCATTAAACTCAAACTCACCGTCTGACCCTCCTTTTGACCTACCCAGCACGGGTACGTCACGCTCCCCGGACGGCGGTTTAGGAGCGGCAATAATGCTGCCAGTACTGATTTGAGGCGCAGTTGCCTGACGCAGAGCAGGGATCATCCGCTCTGTCTTTTCCGATTCTGTCGTTGCCTCGGCCATGAGGTCGAGAAATTCCGATTCGCGCAGGCCAAGAGACACGGCGAGCTTCTGCCAGTTGCGCATCATCGATATCTTCCCCTTCTCCCAATCGGAGACGGTGGTCTGCTGCGCACCAAAAAGGTTGCCGAACGCCTTCTGCGTTAAGCCCATTTCCTTGCGCTTAGACCTTATGATGTCGCTCAGCTTTGCCATGCGTACCGGTATAACGGAAAAATATCGGAAAATAAAACCGGTTTAGAGTTGACACTAAACCGGTAAAACGGTAGAACCAAAATCAACAGCGGCCACACAAGAAGCCGACAGGGCAAAAGACCCCAAGACGAACCTGCAGCATGAAAGGGAATGCGCATGTTTAAGGATTGCGAAAGAAGACGATCGACGACCCAAGCGCTGATCGGCATGAGCGCCATGATGGCGAGAAGAAGATGGGAGCATGAAGCTCCCGACCGCAGAAGAAGATGGCGGCCAGTGACCGGGCCGCCTTAAACGCCAGCAACCAACTGGCGATAACAAAATCAATAATGCCAGAAGGGGAGACGACTATGAGAAAGACCGCAAACGATGACTTCGAAAACTTAGCGCCGGTGGAGCATGAAGCTCTGCCGGCGTTGTCGTGCATGCAGCATAAAACGAAAAGGGGCGTAATGAGCCGGCACCACCCGTAACTCCGCCCCTTCTCCGTACTAACACGCCGAGGAGACCTTCGCCGTAAGGCGGGATCAAAGCGCGTGTTCCATATCCGACACCACATCGGACAGACAATTCCTACACAAATTTGTAGGAATTGTCAAGCGCTATAAGGTTTTACCAAATGCCTTATAACCCTACCAACCTGCTATACCGTCACCACCCGCTCCGAAAGGACGATGACATGGACAGCTTCCACGTTCTTCACCTCAAGCTGCGAACCATCGTAGCGGCCCAACTGAACAGCGCCGTTGCTCATGCCTTCGAATCGCCCGATCCAAGCGAATCCGCCCGAATGCGCGAGCACGTCGTCACCAACGGCTGGCCAGCGGGAAGGGTCAAGCCAAGCTTTCACGCCGACGTGGAAGACGGGCTCCATCACTTTCGTGTCGATGACGATCGCGTACCGGCCTTCGGGAATACGTTTGCGACCGTCGTTGATGGGCTCGAATTTGAATTTGCCGGCCTTGCGGTCGGAGATCTTGCCGTAGGTGCGGGCAACCGTAATAGGCGTGATCGAAGGAGCGGTTTCTGCCGCCTCGCGAGCCATCTCTGCCACGTCATCTTCGGAGACACCCAGGAAGGCAGCAATCGCCGGGAATTGTCTCGGTCTTGGTATGACGCCAGCTTTCCAGGTGCTGAAGGTCTGCTGCGGCACGCCAAGCTCTTCGTAGACAGCGCGATCCTTTACGGCTCTCCGCTTCTGTTCTTTCAGTATCGACTGCAGGAGGCGCGACTTAACTTCAGGCATGCATCCACCTTGGTGAAATCTTGACAAATTTGTAAAAATAGTTTAGTTTCATAACCCTGTCGCTTTGTCAACCACAAGGCGGCCACCACTCAGAGGAGACGACATGACGATTATCACCAGCACGATGCTGGCGGATATGCACGCGCGCCGTGAAAACGGTCAGAGCGTCGCAGATATTGCCGCCAGATACAACGTCAAGCCAATGGCAGCATACCAGCGGCTTCGGCGCACGTACGGCCTGCACAAGCAGCGGGCCCTCATTCCAGCCAACGACAACAATCCCGAACGAGCCACGCACCTGGCGCCGCACAACGGCGGTTGCTCCACGCTTTCCGGCCTTATGCCGGTTTCGCTGCCGCGCGTTCTTGCCGCCGCAAACGACAATGCTGACGATCTGGCGGCAGGGCAGGCGGTCAACGACTACGCGCTGCGTGGGGTGGCGGCATGACCCGGGAGGAGGACTGCACCTACGTGTATTTCAAGGAGAGCGGGAAGTGGAAATACGAAGGACGCGGGTTCTTTCCGACGGCTGACGTTTTCACCGTCCAGCGCGAGCACGTCGTCGCCGAAAACGGCGGCACGCCGGGCATCAGCACTCTCGGTGATGATATGTTTGTAATCATCATCCCTGACGACAATTGCGCTCATCCTTTCGCATATCCACGGATGATCAAGCCGGAGGGTCTCGAATGACCTGCGACTGCGAATTCTTCAATTTCGGCGATCCCGTCCGCAACCGGCAAAACCCTCATCTCACTGGCGTTGTCATCGGCGATCGCAACTGGGGCAGCGAGTACCAGGTGCGCCTTGCCGACGGTGCCTCGACGATCTGGTGGCACGGCTTCGAGATCGAGCACGATCCGGACGGCGAGCCGCCGGCGAAAGAGGATGACGACACAAACGTCGTCAAGGTGGACTTCACACAACGGCGCACGATGACCGCCGAGACAACCACGGAAGGAGCAGCGTGATGGGTGAGCAGAGATTTAAGGTTGGTGACTGGGTTCGCCGCGTAGAGCAAAGCGACTGGCCAGAGCAATACGGCGTGGTTGGTAGCGTCTACAAAGTGCTGGAAGTAACAAGAAATGGCCAGATCGTCGTTATCGCCGGTTCATCGGCAGCTATGGTAACTGCGTTCGAACCCTGGCAGCCGCGCGTTGGCGAGCCGGTTAAGGTGACGGGAAATTATCAGTGGGCAGGTGACGGTGAGGTTACAGAACTGCGCAATTATGGCGCCTTCGTCGTCTTGATGAAGACTGGTCGATTCGCTGGCAAGCCGGGCGGCTTTTACATCCGCGACATCGAGCCCAACCTCTCCACAGAGACTCCCGCAAAGTCCGTCACACTCAAGCTCGAGGCCGGCAAGTTCTACAAGACGCGCGACGGCCGGAAGGTCGGGCCGATGGTCGAAGACAAATGGCACGATCGCCGCTACGGCTGGACAGTTGCGCACGAATTCAACGCCGAATACGGTAAGGCGTGGCGCGGAGATGGAACGTTCCATCCTGACGTTGGCACGCAACATGGTGCTGACCTCATCGCCGAATGGATCGACGAGCCAGCCGCTAAGGCCAGCAACGATAACACCACGCCGAAATTCAAGGTTGGCGATCGGGTGCGCGTCGTGAAGCATTGCAATTACAAGGGCGAAAGCATTCCTCTCGCTCTCCCTGTTGGCTCTGAGCACACCATTGTTAAGGTGGGTGATTGCCTTTCGTACCTTGGTTGCGACACATACGAACTGTCTGGGGGCGGCTTAAACTTCTACGTTGCGCAGAAACTAGAACTGATCGTCCACGTCACCACCACCATCGTCGCCCTCATCGAAAACGGCCAGCCCAAGCCATCCTCAACGCCGCATGTACACACGTCCACCAGCGCAGCCGAGAAGGAAGCCAAGCGCCTTGCTGCAAAATACAAAGGCAAGCAGTTTGGCGTGTTCACGCTGACCGCCACGCATGAAGAGGCCGCGCCGGTCTATGACCACAAGTGGCAAAACATGGCAGCGCTGGGCCTCAAGATCGATGCGATCAAGGAGCTGCGCGCTGTTGCCGGCCTTACTTTGAAGGGTGCCAAAGACGCCGTCGAGGCATGGATCGAATACGAGAACGCAGCCTAACCAGCGCCAGCGGCTGGCTACCAACCAGCCGCACTTCACCACATCATTGAGGAGACAATTATGAAGGATGCTTTCGCAATCCTCGGCGCGGCGCTCATCACGCTTGTGCCGCTCAGCGCTGTCGTTGCTGCAGTCGCAGCTTGGGTGACGCACGTCTATGTGTGTATTCAGGCCAGTGCATGGATCCTGCTGGCCTTCGGGTGCATCGTCGCGCCTGTCGGTATCATCCACGGCGCCGGCGTTTGGTTGGGAGCGTTCTAATGACGTCCCCTTGGTACACCGAATCCATCACCGCACCTCCGCTCGACCACGTGCCGGTCACGCCTACGCCGCGCAAATACGTCCTTCGCGGACTGAAGCGCGGCGGCATTGCTGCGGTGACAGCAGCGGCGGCCATAGGCCTGAAGGCACGTCCATCGATCGGATGGATGCCAACCTTGGTTACTCTCCCGACAACTGCAGATGGGCTTCGGCCGTCGTACAAAGTAACAATCGCCGATCACCGGTCAGAAACAGACATACCGCCATACTAATCAAAGCGGTCGACTTACATCTCAAGCACAACACACGAGAGACGTTCGACGCTCTGAAGTCAGCGAGAAATACATTCGGCACCTTTGTCCGAAAATATCGGCCAGCCAACGACAATACCCCAACGCCAGGCGCCACCAACGCCTGACCACACGACATGAGGAGACCACGATGCCACCTATTGCGGCGAATGATAACAACCCGCGCAATCCAGAGTTCGACCGCAAGCTGCTGGCCTACGAGCCAGCTTTGCGAAGACTGGCGCGCAAAATCACCAAGAATGAAGACGCCGCTGACGAACTGTTTCAGTCGGCGATGGTCGTCATGTTGCGCCGTCATCGCGAATGCCGCCTTGAGACCTTCTGGACGTGGGCCGTCCTCTGCGTTCGGGGGACGGCGCAGGAATTTGTTCGCACCAATTCGACCAAGTCGCGGTCCGCTGAAGTCTGCAGTCTATCGGCCTTTGAAGAACTGCCGGGTTCAACCGATCCGCACCAGGAGGAGGGAACGGACCTATCGCGTGTTGTCTCCCTGCTGGAAGGCCGCAACGGCACGATGCTCATGCGTAGGGCAATGGGTGAGACGCTGGAAGCCATCGGCAATGACCACGGCCTCACCAGAGAGCGAGTGCGGCAGATCGTCAACGAGGAGCGGGCGAGGGTGCTTGGGCTGTTGCGGGAGGCGGCTTGATGCTATCCTTACGCCACTACCAAGAAGAAGCAGAAAACGCCGTTTTCGACTATTGGTCAACGACGGCTGGCAATCCGCTCGTCGACCTTGCGACCGGCTGCGGCAAGTCGCTGCTCATGGCTTCGCTCATCAAGAGGCTGGTCGAAGGCTGGCCGGACATGCGCATCCTTGTTGCTACCCATGTCGCCGAATTGATCGAGCAGAATTACCTTGAGCTGCTTGGCATTTGGCCTTTTGCGCCGGCGGGGATTTTCTCGGCTGGCCTCGGCCGCCGTGACGCGCGTAGCCAGATCATCTTCGCCGGCATTCAGACCGTGCACAGTAAAGCTGCGCTCATCGGGCACATCGATGTGCTGATGGTGGACGAGTGCCATCTCATCCCCGCCAACGGCAATACGATGTACGGCCGCTTCATCGCCGCTTTGCGCGCTATCAATCCTGACATAAAGATTTTGGGGCTCACCGCCACGCCCTACCGGCTGGACTCCGGACGGCTGGATGAGGGAGACGATCGGCTGTTCGACCAGATCGTCTACACCTACGGCATTGCAGACGGTGTTGCTGACGGATATCTCGCGCCGCTTTCGTCCAAGGCTACGGCGACAAGCTTCGACATGAAGGGTGTCGGCAGGCAGGGAGGCGATTATAAGCAGTCTGCGTTGCAGGCTGCCGTGGATAAGATGGACGTCACGCGCTCCGCCGTCGATGAGATTGTTGCGAAGGGCGCCGACCGTAAGTCATGGCTTTGCTTCTGCTCTGGCGTCGAGCATGCTGAGCACGTGCGTGACGAGATCCGTTCGCGCGGCATCTCCTGCGAGATGATTAGCGGCGAAACCCCGAAGGATGAACGCCGGCGCATCATCGAGGACTTCAAGTCCTACAAGATCCGTGCTCTGACCAACAACTCGGTGCTGACCACAGGCTTCAATCACAAGGGCGTCGACCTGATTGCTGCCCTTCGCCCAACGTTGTCAGTTTCGCTGTACGTGCAGATGATGGGCCGCGGCACTCGCGTCATATACGCGCCAGGCATGCCTCTCGACACGCCTCAAGAGCGCATTGCTGCAATCAAGGCTGGCCCGAAGCCATCCTGCCTCGTGCTGGATTTCGCCGGTCTTGTCGACAAGTACGGACCGGTCGACATGGTGCAGCCAAAGACGCCCAACAAGGGCGACGGCGAAGCACCTGTAAAGGTGTGCCCGTTCGACGTCGAAGACAAGAATGGTCGCTTCGGCTGTGGTGAAAAGGTGCATGCCTCGGCGCGTACGTGCTCTTGCTGCGGATATGAGTTCGACATCGACGACAGCCCGAAGATTACGGCGACGGCCGCAGACACGCCGATCATGTCGACGGCTGAACCAGAACCCCGCACCGTCACGTCGCGCAGCTTCTACTACCATGAAGGCAAGGGGGATATTCCCGAGGAGGAAGTTGTATCACCCGCTGGTGATATCGAGCCCGTCAACGACAACGTGCCGCAATCGCCGATCACGGCGACGGCATTCAGATGGATCGACCCAAAGACATTGCCGCGCCGTGAGTTTGCCTACGGCTCGCATTTTATTCGCAAGTATGTGTCGGTCACGGTATCGCCGGGCGGCCTTGGTAAGACGTCGGCCAGCATCGCGGAAGGACTTGCCATGGTGTCGGGCAGGGCGCTGCTCGGCATCAAGCCACCCAAGCGCTTGCGCACGTGGATATTCAATGCCGAAGACCCGCGTGACGAGATGGAGCGGCGCATCATGGCGGCGTGCATCCACTACAAGCTGAAGCCTGCCGACCTTGAGGGACATCTCTTCCTGGATAGCGGCCGAGAACAGGAGCTTGTCGTTGCCATTGAAGACAAGAGGGCCGGCGTGCGCATCCAGCAGCCGATTGTCGAGGCGGTGGTTGAGCAGATCGAGCGCAACGGTATTGACGTGATGATTGTCGACCCGTTCGTTTCCACGCACGGCGTGAACGAAAATGACAACGGCGCGATCGATAAGGTGGCGAAGCTCTGGGCGCAGATCGCCGACTACACCAATTGTTCGATCGACATCGTGCACCATCTGCGCAAGGTCGCCGACCGGGAGGCTACAGTCGAAGATGCTCGCGGCGCGGTATCGCTGATCGGCGCGGCGCGATCGGTGCGCGTCCTCAACCGCATGTCAGAAGAGCAAGCAGGCGAGGCGGGTATTAACAAGGAGGATCGCTTCGGATATTTCTATACCACCTACGGCAAGTCGAACCTGACGCCGCTTTCGCACCGGGCGGAGTGGAGGCATTTGGTCTCGACACCGCTTGGCAACGGCACAGGCCTCGCCCAGCCGCAAGACTTCGCGCCGGTAGTTACAGAGTGGCATTGGCCGAGCGCCGAGGATGTGGCGGGAGACCTGACGGAAGACCAGCGTGCGTCGATCCTGGCGGCTGTGAGCGCGTCCGACTACAAGAAGTCACCGAAGGCCAAGAACTGGGTCGGAAGCGCTGTAGCGTACGCTGTTGGTCTGGATTTGGACGACAACGTGCAGCGCAAGCGGGCGTCCAGCCTTGTGAGTGCGCTGATGCGTGAAGGAGCGCTTGTCGAGCGGGAGGAGCGCGATCCGGTTAGGCGTGAGTTGGCGGTATTTGTCAGGGAGGCTTAGGGAACCATTTGCGCCACCTTGCGTTTTCTCCTCACACAACAAAGAGGAGACATATCAATGGATTGGAACCGCGTAGAAGGTAACTGGAAGCAGATGAAGGGCAAGGTTAAGGAGCAGTGGGGCAAACTCACCGACGACGACCTTGATGTCATCAATGGCAAGCGCGAGCAGCTGGAGGGCAAAATCCAGGAGCGCTATGGCTATGCAAAGGACCAGACCAAGAAAGACATCGACGACTGGTATGGTCGCCAGGGTTGGTGATGCTGGAACCTTACGCGCGCCGGGCAGTTAAATAGGTCATGGCAGCGCGTTAGCGCAGCGGCTTTATCGTCGACCACGGATGTACTGGCGACGCAGAAAAGCAAAAGAAGGCTGGTGCAGAGATGCGCCTGCCTTTTTTGTTATTCAGCTGTTTGAGCAGCCGCTATGCCTCGCTCAATCCTTGCAGTGAGGACAAACAAAAAGTTTCCCAGAGCTTCAGCAAACTCGACAGACTGTTTTGCCTCTTCATAGCTGACATGCGGACTGTTTTCGTCAGCGTGCCTTGGCCTATTCGATCCAAGTCTTACAGAATGCGCCCAGTCCGCCATCCCTTGCGTTAACACAGCGTCTTTGAGGGCCTCGTCGATGCGTGTGTAGAGGCTTCCTTCAGTATACTGTTTACTCTTCAACATGGCGTCGACAGCGCTGCCAGCCATGACTGCGGCAGCATCTGGGGCGTGAAGTACATTGAAGGCCTGCTGCAAGAAGTTTCTGGCAACATCCGGAATGTCCTCGTGTGCAGTCTTCGGCGCAGGGAATACTTGGTAGGCAGAGTTCCTCATGTAGGATCCGTACGCGACGGCTGTGACAACACCTCCGCAAGTTGAGCAAGAGTAAGCAGCCCAAGCTTGTCTGTTTTGGCCGTCAGATCTCGATGTTCCTTCCCCATCTTTCGTGCACCAAACCAATTTTAATAGCGGTGATGCCACCGAGCAGTGGGGACATCGTACTAGGTCGAGTTGCTCCGTCATCATAGCCATACGTCCGCCCTCACAGATGTCTTGCCCAATGACCTTCCGACACAATCCTGATTGGCATGCCTTCGGCTCTCATTTCAGCCGCCTTCAAAATCTTGTTGCCAAAAGAGGAGTGTTTCCAGGAGTCGGTTGCGTAGACGCCGATAACTAGAAAATTGGTTTTCTGCGTCAGCGATCCGGCATAGGCTCCCTTAGCTGTAACTGCACTTTCACATGCTTTTCGCTGGCCGTAGTTGAACGTGCCCGTGAAACAATAATTCATGCCCTCGAAAGATAACGTGGGAGCGGGCGAGCAGAGTGGCAATGTAGTTGACTTGAGCGTCTCGCCAAGCTCAAAATCTCGATTGGAAAATCTGTTGAGTGTGTCGAGAAGCTCAGCTTTTTCCTCTTCGTCGACTACGCCGTCGTGAAGTATTTCATTCACGCGTCGGTAAAGAACAGAGAGCAGCGGGTGGTCGCTGACACTTCCATTTGCCACTAACCACTTTTGAAGAAATTCGACCTCAGCCTGATTGATTTGCCCGTCAGCTACTAAGCCTCGCGCAAGCCCAATTAACTCGTCAATCTGTCTGCTGTCGATCCTGTCATTGGAATATTGGTAAAGCAGTTTCTCGTCCATAACTCCCCCAAGCGTTGGACACACCGCAAATCGCGTATAGCTAATACAACCTATTTTTCTGGCAATAACAACTTTAAATACAAATCCGGCGGCGGTTTTTTTGCGTAACAAATCCCGCGAGGACGCATTTCTATCGGCAACTATCTTGCGCGCTGACCACGGATGGACTGGACTGCAAGCGACAAGAAAGTTGGCGCGATTTCGCCCCGGCCTTTATTGTTACACAAGCGCAGTCGATACTGACTGCACCCAGTTACCATTGAGGGTGGAATAGGCTCCTCCGATGATGCAGAATGACGACAACACGCCGAGAACCAAGGCGGCCCAGTAACAAAAGTTCACACCCCATGTGTGCACATTGTCACCCGTCCATTTTTCCGGATCCCAGAGCATAGCCTTGTTGGCCCAAGCCTCGTAATTGTTGCTGTTCATTGACCAGTTTAGCCAAGTGAACAGGCCTGCGAAAAGCGTAAGCATGAGGCCAGATACAAACCACCACACCGTCAACTGATACCGCGCCAAGGCGTCCGGCTTGTCTGCAAGTTCGCTTAGGAAAGTGAACAGGCCAAAAAGTGCTCCCCCGTGGATTAGGAGGAGGCTTGCAAGCAACCATCGACCATATTGACCCGCGAGATCAAATGTCACTCGCTGCATTTCCTTGTAGTCTTTGTAGACGATTTCGGCGACTTCAGCCCGATTCTTCATGAACTGCTTTGCCTGTAAGGGAGGGGTGTTCGCGTCGCCTTCGGTCATAATCGCTCTAATGTTTTGAAATGTGTCGGAGTTAGATGTTGCGCGGTTGAAGTACGCTAGGTTCTCCTCATCGCCTAATAAGATCTCGATAATGCCGATAAGCATCTTTGAAGCTAGAGCACCAGAATGGCCACTGAACTGCCCATCTCGCTTCAGTGCGCAAGCCATTTCTAGCTGATTAAACACCTCAGATAATGCCGCTTCCCGATCTTTTTCTTCTTTGCCATCGAGATCGTTAATTGCCTTGATTATCGAATTGTATGCAGCTCCAACTGCGTTAGCGGAGCTAGCTAAACCGTCCTTTTTTAGTTGCCTCAACACAAACCACAGAGCGATCAGTGAGATTGGCAGGCCTGCAGACGACGCGTAGTCGGCTAGTTTATCAGGCCAAAAGGAAGTTGCGTCACCTACCAAGGCTTAGCTCTGTCCGGTTTTATTGTCGGGTCGTGGTTTTGATGCGACCTTATCTCTCAGGTGGTCAAGAGTCAGATTCTTCTGTTCATTGATTTGCCTACTGCCCTGTTCAGATGAGCCTTTTCGGCTATCTTTTCCGACATTATTTTTTGGATCTTTGTCATTAGACATATGGGCGCCCCGAGGAGAAGAATCTATCACGGTATACAACCAAATTGTCATCTGTAATTCAACTTCTAATACTGCACGGTTCTCGAATTTCTATCCGTGCACTAACTGTGCACATAGGGGCGGAGACACCCGCACAGCGCTGCCCGGTTGGTGCACGTTTAGTAGGGTATATATTTATATATACCCCTACACGTGCAACCGTGCAGGGCGGTGTGCCGCGCGCACGGTTCTCAAGTTGATTTTAACTGGGCAACGTGCGGACGGCAGATGGCTATATTCATTACAACCCGGAACCGACATCACCCCATCCGCATTTCGCAGATGAGGAGAATGCAGATGCCAGAGAACGAAATGCAGCCGTACACCGTCGAGCAGCTACAGCAGAAATATGCCGTAAGCCTGCATGTGGCAGTGGAGGTGCTTGAACACTTTCGAGGGGACCGGTCAAAAATCGACAAGTTCATGAAGCGGTGCCCGAACCGGGACGACGAAAAGCACTAGTGAAAAAGGCCGGCGTTCAGCCGGTCTTTTCTTTTGGCCCAAAAAAATTTTCACAAATCGACTACACGTTTTCGCTCCTCTCTCGGAAAGTATGTGTGTCGCCATCACCGCTGGCGCGCCACCATATGAGGAGGCCAGCATGCAGCAAACCACCCGCATCAACGGCAAGCGCGTTGTTATCCGCACAAGCGCGACCGGCAAGGTTAGTCTCAAGGATGCCCCCATTAAGGAAAGCGAAGGGCAGGCGGCCCAGGTGCGCGCCCTTAGGTCTCTGCCGGAGTACGGCCGCCAGTTCTTGCTTGCTGGCGACATGAACAGTGCCAAGCGCGGCCCACGCGCACAGGCTGATGCTATCGCAACCGGCATGACGCCGGGGGAGGCCGATCTGCGGATCTATCTCATGGGCGGCGTACTGCGGATGATCGAAAACAAGGTCGGCAAGGGTCGGCTGTCGCCGGCTCAGGTCGCGCGCCACGCTTCGTTGGCCAAGTTGGGGCATCCAGTTGAGGTGGTCCGGTTTACGTCCACAGGTGAGGCGGCAAGCAAGGCGGTGACGCTGGTGCGCCAATGGCTGGCCGACAACGACAACACCGAGCAGCAGTAACGGCGCCCACCAAGCGCTAGCACCACAGGGGAGACGATATGGCCAGACATGGATCACTTGCAGAACAGTTGGCAGAGTTGTCGAATGAGGCGACTGCACCGAAATCAAAAAAGCGCGTAGCTGCGAATGACAACAAGCCGAAAAAGGAACCACCCCCAAGGTACCGAGGAACGCTGCCCGCTTTACGGTGGCTTTGGGACAATCATCCAGATCTAGCGCCGGCTGTTGCTGGAGCCCTGCCAAGGCAGGCTGCGAACTGGTTTATGGATGTCGAACCTACACGACAAGAGATCCGCCCCACGGTCGGCGAACTGATTGCAGCCAGTCAAGACGATAATGGTAAATCAGCACCCCAGACCTACGAACGCCACGGTAGATCGTGCCACGTAACGCTTGGCAGGCTGAAATTTCGAGACGGTTTGCTGACGGAGTGGGGTGTCACGAAGAAGGGCAAAAAGCTCAAGCCGACTGATCGACCGAGGAGTACGGAGGACAAGTCGCATGAGACCCGCAAGATTTCGCTTTATCTAGAAACCAAGCCGACGACGAAATCACCATTCGAAGCAGATCACCTGCATAGGTCCATATCGAAAGAGCCGGCCATCGCATCAATGTATGATCCTCTTCCAGGGGTTGAGGCAGCACGTGCTCTTCTCGCCTCGCTTGGCGTCGATGGATCCAAGCAAGCCAGAGACATTCCTGTGCCGATTGCTTTTGGGCCTCTAGTGCCTGCGGACGGCGCAGGGTTTCTAGGCGGCGTATCAAGCCCATCAGGGAATTCTTCGGAAGGGGCGATCATGTGGGATGCGCCCGAGGATCGCAAAAGCAGTGCGGCTTCGGTCATTGAGGAAGTGGCGGCTTCAGGAACACTGAAGTCGATCGGATTGCGCCTTGGATACAGTGAAGGCTACGCAGATAGGGCGGGTAAGGCATCTCTTCTCGAACTGGCAGAGATTTTGTCGCTGACGGAAAAGCACAAAAAATCTGCATAGAATGTGCCTTTTTGTGGCGTGCTGTTGCGTACTCTTATGAAGGGGATAGGCAAACACCTATCCCCACTGAGACGCGACTGAGGTCGCCCCGCCGTCATGCTGCATTCGGTGCAGCCGCTGAACGCAGCGGGTAACTATCCAAATGGCCGACCCAACCCACTGCTTGCAAGCTTGGCCCTGAATTGACAGGCGTGCACCACGGACGCGTGGTGCTTGGTCGGGATCCTTTATCGTGGAGTATCCGCGGCAGTCAGCGCTGCCGCCGACAGAGTGGAGAAGTACTTGGCGAATTCAGCGAGTGCGGGAATCTCGCTCTCGGGCCTGCCTGCTGGCTACAATGTCATGGTCGGAGATTACATCCAGATCGGCGACAAAGACCTGCACATGGTCATGGAGCCGATGACGGCCAGCGCTGGCGGCGTGACGACGCAGTTTGAGGTCCGCCCGCATCTGTGGCCGGGTGTGGTGGCGCCGGTCGCTGCCACGCTCGTTAAGCCTTCCTGTATCATGACCTTGTTGCCGGGAACGGTTTCGACCACCGCCGACAAAGACACTGGACGGGCTGTAGTCAGCTTTCAGGCGATTGAAGCCCGGTAGTCATTGAATCTTCACCCCGAAATGCGCGGCGATCATCTTCGATTCACGCGTGGACTCGCGGACACCATCAACGGCGTTTCAGCCAATTATCCTTCTCCGCAAGATGGCTGGGTATCAAAGACTGCGCCGCCGCTCTATCGGACTGACCTTGAAGCAATCGACGGCAATCGCCGTCTGATGGCGGACGTCGATTTGAACTTTGTTCCGTATGCGGAGCAGGTGCAGCGGCTAATGAGGTCGGCGCTAGAAGAGGCTCGACGCTTCCGCCGGCATACGATTGTTCTGCCTCCGAAATTCTGGGCCTATGCGACACCAGGCACGGTGTTTTCGTGGACGTCAGAGCGTAACGGTTACATCGCGAAACTGATGCGCCTCGATGGCGTTGCCGATCGCGCCAATCTCGATGTCATGGTCGACATCACCGAAGTTGATCCAGCCGACTACGATTGGAGTACCGATACAGACTTCAAGCCTCCTGTTGATGGGCAGCTCGGGGTAATTCGCCCATCGCCACAGCCGATCATTGAATGGTTCGCAGAACCGGCTACGGTCAAGGACAGCACTGGTCAGGATCGCCGTCCGGCAATCCGATTGACTTGGGACAACAGCGATGGTCGCCTCGATGACGTCATCGGTATTGAGTACGAGGTTCGCCTTCAGGCGTCGCTTGAAAAGGTGACTGAAGGCCGCACAGACCAGCCGCAGGTGGGCTCAATGCTCATCTCGCAAGGATTGCTGCCGAACGAGAGTTATGTTGCTCGTGGCCGCTACATACCAGGTGGCGACAGGCCGGTTTTGTGGTCGGGATTTTTCCCCGTCATCACACCGAACGTGCTGCTGTCAGACCTCGATGTTTATGTTGATATCGATCTAAGCGGTATTGGTGATGCTCTCGGTTGGCTTCGCAACAGCGCCAGAACGGCACAGGACGCCATCGACGGGCTTGTTACTGCGCAGATGGAAATGGCGACGGTTGCCTACAAAGACACCCGAAATCTTGCCAGAGAACTGTCCGTGGAGCTTGGCGCGGCGCGCGCTGAGTATCGTGAAGATATTCAGCTTGCCGTGAATGAAACCATGGCGGTTGCCGGCAAGGTGGAGACGCTGACGGCAGCACTCGGCGGCAATAGTGCGTCCATCAACATTGCCTGGGCTGCTGTTGCTGCTCCATCGGGCTACGCAGCCCGGTACGGCGTGACGGCGGCTGTCAACGACGGTCAGTATCGTTCTGCGGCGCTTTTGTTGGATGTACCAGCAAACCCGCTGAGCCCGACGCGCCTGGTCGGCTTCGCTGACCAATTTGTCATAGCCAGCGGCGATATGTCGGTGATCAAGCAGCCGTTCGTAGTTCAGGGTGGTGTGCTTTACGCCAACGACATCAGGGTCAACAAGCTATCGGCATTTACCTCTGTGCTCGGGAACGTCAACATTGAGGAAGCCTACATTGGCAACCTTCAGGTTGGCACCTCTAACATCGAGCCAGGCGCAATCACGCGGGTCGACGCCAACGCGAGAACTGACACTGGTACGTTTGATGTCACTGTGAGCCACGGCCAAGGATCTCCGACTGTGCGCCTTGATATCGTAAGCAAGCTGATATCTGGCGGAACGGTCAACGGGAAGTCTCAGATTGTTACCCAAAATATCACCAACGGTGGCGAAGTGAGCAACTTCTGCATCTTCAACTCGACGGATGATGCCAGCGGATTCCGCTACGTTGGCAGCGACATTGTTCTCTACACTCCCTTGCCCAATCAGTCTCAGACAACGTTTCGAGTAACCGTGTCTGGCGGACCGTTCATCGGATCGGTCGATAGAACCATTATGATCGCATCCACCTTCAAGCGCTGAGGAAATCCCATGACTACCGGCAACACGATGCAGGTCGACGTTCTCGTCGCCTTGCATGAAGCAGAAGTGCGCGAAGGCTTTTTGAAGCAGCGCACTCTGCTGTTATCCCAGCATCTTTCGATGCAGAAACAAGAAAACCAGATCCTTCTCGACAAGATCAACGGTCTTGAGGCCGATCTGCGCGTTGCAAAAGGCGAAGTCGAGACCAACGACGGAGCATCCCAATAATGGCGAACACCACTTGGTATGGCGACGGATTGACGACGGTGGCTGTTGGTTCCCGGACTGTCATTGGTACAGATACAGGCTGGCTCACTCCTGTTGCGGGTATGACGCCAATCAAAGATGGCGACAAGTACGGCATTCACGTTGGCCGCCCGATCGTCATTGAGCAGATCATCAGCGACACGGAATTGTTGCTGGCCGACGATTGGCCCGGTCCTGCTCAGACGGACGCGCCTTACAAGATCGAGCTGACGAACCCCACGATCGTTGCTGTCGAGACGATGCGGCGGCTTATGCTGAGCTTGAGCGGCGGCAATCTGTCCAGTATCGCCGAAACGTCTGTTGGAACTGATGACCTGTTGATCGGCATTGGTCCTGGAGTCTTCAGCACTATAAACAAGGCGGCTCTGGTTCAGGGCGTCGAGTACGATGAGTTCGTACCGAACCTGGCGGGCAGGGCGACGTACAACGGCGCTGCTGCCGGGTTCTCCGTCCTTGTGATCGATATTGGCGACGGCCGGTCGGCGCTATACTTCAAGAACTCGGCAACGTCGGGTGACTGGAGTGCACCGTCATACGTAACCGGTCCTGTTGGCCCCGCTGGCGTCAACCAGCGCGGCAATTACAGCGCAGGGACCGCTTACGCGATCCGCGATATCGTTCAGTATGGCGGATCGACGTGGATTGCCAAGGTCGCGACGACTGGCAACGCGCCGCCGACACTACCGACGACCGAGAACACGCAATGGCTTCTCTTTGCGCGCTCTGGGACTCAGGGCGTGGTGGATCGTGGCGCTTACAGCGGCGCGACGGCCTATGAGGCGAATGACATCGTTCTCAATAACGGCTCAACGTGGCTTGCGCTCCAGCCGACGACAGGTAACGCGCCTCCAACCTTGCCGACCGAAAGTAATGCCTACTGGCGCCTGTTGGCCCGCAAGGGGACGGATGGCTCTGGTACGGGTGATGTTGTTGGGCCTGCCGGCGGTGTTGCGATCAATGACTTGGCGGTCTTTGCTGACACTACTGGCAAGCTCCTCAAGAAGGCGCCAAACAACGTCGTTGGCAATGCGCTTTTGTCTCAACTCGCCGCCCCTGCAATTAAGGGACGGCTGACCGCGGGAGCTGGCAATGTTGAAGACCTGACGCCGGCTCAGGCCAACCAACTTCTTGGCGGATGGGAGCCTATAGGAAGCCTTAATCTTGCCACCCAATCGGCTGGAATAGTCAACAATCTGTCGGTGTTCCGCGCAATCAGATGTCACTCAGATTTCTCGGTAGACAGTGGCGCCTATGCGGCAATCCAGGTCTCTACGGATAATGGCGCGTCATTTGTCACAACGAGCTCAACGTACCCTTTTATCATCGTAGATGGCAGCGGGACGGGAGCTGTTACCGGATCAAATGGCACGGTCCCGGGCCTGCTACTCGGTAACGGCTCGGCCGGGAGTGTTATCTCCATATTCAGTTTCAACAAAGCCAGAATTGCGCGTTCTGTTGGCCATCAGAATTACCAAACTACCAGCGAGGTGTTGCGCCAAATTGGACAGAAAATAGATAGCTCCGTAGCTCGTAACGCTATCAGGGTTCTAGCATCGTCCGGCGTTTTTTCTTACGGCGAGTTTTTCTTTGAAGGGATACGAGGATGAAAATTCAGATTCTTGATGCGGAAACAGGTGAAACAGTTGATCGACCTCTCACGGTTGAGGAAATTTCTGAACTACAGAAAATCCCAGTTCCTGCGCCCACAATCACCGACTACGAAAACGCCATCCAGGGCATTGTTGACAGCGCGGCGCGGGAAAGGCAGTTCCGCGATGGTGTTACACTGGCCTCCTATATCGGCTCGACAAAGCCGAAGTGGGCGGCGGAGGCTCAGGCCTTTGTTGCATGGCGAGATAACGTCTGGTTCTACGCTTACTGCGAATTGGCCAAGGCGCAGGCTGGTCAGCGTCAACAGCCGACCGTAGAACAGTTTCTTACTGAAATCGCTCCCATTGCTTGGCCGGCGACATAACCACGCACCCTACGTCCGCTAGTTCAGCCTCCTACGCCATTCGATACGCTCAGCAAGCGAGGGCTGATAAATATCGCATCAGCCCAGCATAGTTCGTTCGATCGCTTCAATCCGTATTGCCAATCATAGACACGGTAGAGGCGATATCCGAACGAGTTGAGATAGCTCGCGATGTCCCAGAAGAGTGGTTGCCCTTCATAAAGGTGCTCGAACTCGACCTCAAGGCAAAGCAAATCGATAGCTCCGGCAGCCAGCAAACCTGCCCCACCTTTCAGGGCGGCCAGTTCAGCCCCTTGAATGTCCATCTTGAGAATGTCGATACGGTCCCACCTCTCTTTAGCCGCCAGGCTGTCCAGTGTGGTGGTCTCGATATCAACCTGCTCTATTTCACTCGCGTGACCATGCCAATACGACATGTCGCCAATCGGCAGTAGAGAATGGGTGCCATCATGCGAGTTAATGTGAAGTGAGGCTTTGCCGACATGCTCGGCTAGACCCAAGCGTGACAAGCGGACCCGATCGCCATAAGGGCGCAATAGTTCTGCCGCTTGGCGATTGTTGGATTCGTCTGGCTCAAAAGCAAAAACGCGGGCAGATGGGAAATCATCGAGATATTCCATTGTCGAATGCCCATGGTGAGCACCAACATCGAGGATGGTGGATGGATTCGGCACAAGGCGGCGTTGGTCGTCAAGCATGCTTGGTGGGACTGGGGATAACGCCACTGAGGCCGCGCCTTGCCTGAAGGCATCGTCTGACGCGTTTTTAAGAACATCGATCTCCTCTCTCATCAAATCCAACTGATGATACGCGGATCGAACGAATGGGACGCGCCGCATGAAACTCTCAACGAGAGAGTGGTTCGCCTTGTTCTTATTGATTTCGCGCGTCAAACGTCTTCCCCCTCAAGCGCGTTGAAGCGCTCCAATTTAAGTAGAGCGATATTGTAGATTGCAACTTGGCCGGTCAAGGTGATTTCGCCAACCCGGCACCGATAACCACAATCAGGTGCAGAAACCAAAAGAGGCCCGACGCTCCGCCAAGCGCCGAGGCCTCCGTGCCACGGCCTGTTATGAGCGTGGCGCTTCTCCCATATCTGCAAGTATCGGCTGTATCAATAGCAGCAAAAGACCCGCGCAGCGGGGGGATGTGTGCGCGGGTCTTTAGGCCATGGAGTTGGGGACATGGCGACGGCTTTAACGCCATGGCCGCCTCAATGTTCCCAGCGCTCCTATAAAAAGGAAAATCAATGCCAATCACTAAAATCTCCACACAGGGGAGGGCTTTCGTGCGTCTGCACGAGGGCAATCCACTTACCTGCTACCTCGACCCTGTCGGTATTCCGACGATCGGTACGGGCTTCACTATGCGCAGCGATTCAGTTCGCCGCGAACTGGCCAAGATCGGCATCACGAAGCTGGTGCCTGGTAAGACCAAGATCACCGCATCGCAGAGCGATGTCATCCTCGACGCTGTTCTTGCCGCCGAGTACGTGCCTGCCGTCGTCGCTGGTTCGCCCGAGAATCGCAAGCAGCATGAGCTGGACGCCGCTGCATCCGTGACGTTCAATCTCGGCGTCGGCGCGATGAACTGGACGTGGGCTGATCTCTGGCGCAAAGGCCAGATCCAGAAGGCCGCCGCTCATCTCGCAAGCAACTACAACACTGCGAAAGGCAAGAAACTGCCTGGCCTCGTGCGCCGTCGCAAAGAAGAGGCTCTGCTTTTCGAGAAGGGCATCTATACCGGCGTTGGCGTGACGAAAGAAGTGACGCCGGAACCGCCGGTGGTAGCGGATCCAGTTGTGAAGGAAGCGCAGGAGCTGCTCACGGCTGCGGGCCTTAATCCAGGCGCTATCGACGGCTGGATGGGCGAGAAGACCAAGGCCGCTGTTATTGCCTATCAGAAGGCACACCCGCACCTTATCGCTGACGGCATCATCGGCCCTGCCACCATCGCACAGCTTCGTCGCGACGCAGGCGCGGCCAAGGACGTGGTTACAAAGGGCGCAAGCTCTGCGGCTGGTTCTGGATTGCTTGCCTTCACCGCAGGCCTCCCATGGGGCTGGATCGCCGCAGGCGTGCTTGTCGCCGTGGTCGTCTACGTCGCCTACCGCAACCGCGATGTGATCGCGCGCCGCTGGAATAGCTGGCGCGGGAAGGAGGTGGTGGTTCGATGATCATCGCCAAGCTTAAAGGCTACCTAGCCGCAATCGGCACGGCGCTCGCGATCCTCGCGGGCGTCTTTTTGTATGGCCAGCGGGCAGGGCGCACCGCGGCGAAGGACGAGCAGGCTGCGGCAAATGCCAAGGCTATCAAGAAGGCCGGGGACGTCGAACATGAAATCAAAAATCTTGGCGACGATGATGTTGATCGTCGTCTTGCTCAGTGGATGCGCGACAAGCGGTGATTACTGCGACATCGCGCGACCGGTGCGGCCCTCCTTTGAGGATAGCCTGACGAACGAAACAAAGCGGCAAATCCTCATCGAAAATGAGAAGCTGCAAAAGCTGTGCGGGGTGAAGCCATGACCGGCGCCGAAATAATGGCCGTCGCCGCCTTCTTCATCACGGTTTTCGGCTTTCTTTTCGGTCTCTGGAAATACGTCGACGCGAAGATCAGCGCCGCAAAGATGGAGGCGTCTGGCGCGGCATCTGCGGCGTCGGCAATGGCGTCCCTTGCAAGGGAAGAGCTCGCGGCTCACCGCCTGCATGTGGCGGAAACCTACGTCTCAAAGTCCGGCCTTCGCGAACAGACTGAGCAGATCATGGGCGCTATCGGTGCCGTGAAGGATGCCGTCGACAAGATGACGTTGCGCGTGGATCGCATCGTCGAAAATCAATCAAAGCCGCGCGCGACGCGGGGAGCCTGATTCAACCCGCTTGCCGAGAGGTAAGCGGGTTTTTTGTTGCGATAACAAGAGGAACTCCGGCCCGACGCGTCATCTTTTGATCGAGCTGGTCGTTACATAATCCGCGTCAACAGTCTTGTTGGCGTTGTGTGAAACGGCAACAGCAGCAAAAATAACCAGGGCGCATAGTGGTATCGCAAAAAGCACGGCGGCATTGATCAGAAACCGGTAAGGCATAAAAAGACCCTCTATGGCGAAGGTTGCCTCGTTCTGGTGAATAAGTCGTTTACCGCGATGAGCAAAACAAAACCCGCCGAGTGTGGCGGGCTAGTTGGGAAAAGCCGCGCGTACTGAATACATTTCGCGCTTGGTTTCAGCGTGCCATAGCAGCGTAAACGGCTGGTAAAGGGCTGGAAAAAAGAACCCCCCCGGCGGGGAGGGTTCTAATCGCGCCGACTAAAGGGCACTAGGAGCAATGGGCGGAGGGGGAAAGGTTCCGTCCGGCCTTAAAAACTCGCGACCTGAAAATCGGTTCCGAAAAAATTACCTATTCCACCACACGCAGCACCGGCGGCGCACCTTCAGCTCTGAACGTCTTTAGATTTACCTGCGTCATTGGGCCACGAGATGTATGCATCATCAGGGTGCTGATATCGACGTCGAGGCCTGTCTTGTGAACTTCTTTGATGGCATCGTTTAACTGGCGAAGGGCCATTGCCAACCGTTGTTCTGCGTTCTTCTGGCGGGAAATGCGGGTTATCATTGTAGTGGCTCCTTATGCGGATAATGCGCCCAGCAATGCCAGGTGGATTTCTCGGCCTTTGATCGAGAATACCCGAAGCCGCCCCATTTCTTGCAGCCAGGATGCTCGCACCAGTGATCCTCGTGAATGCCGTCGCTGTTTTTGGATTGGTCGCTCAATTATCTGTTTCCAGTTGCCGCAGTCGCCACCCTCCCGGTGGTGTAGATGACATTAATTTCATCGAGCGCTGAGTAAGTTTCGCTGAGGCGACAATTTTGGCCTCACGCACCGATGCTGCTTGAACGCTTACGACCCACCGGCCAGCTTGAAATCGATAGGTTTTTGTCTTTGCGCTTTCGGCAAGCTTGCATCCTGCGAGAAACGCCAAGCGCATCCGGTGCTTTTCCTGATCGGCTGCGCCCCTCACGGTAATCCACCACTTTTCGAAGTTTTTATCAATCTCACTTTTCAGCATGTTCTTATTATGTTCTGGCGCGCAACAGAGTCAATCAGTATTCTGCGTTACTGGAAAATCTTGACAAATTTGTAAAAAGAGTATAGCGTGAATATCGGCCTCACCAGCCTGCTTTCACCAAAAGCACCACCACATTGGCGCAAGACGCCAGAAAGAGGGGATATCATGCTCAGACGATTCCTGCGTGCCTTATTGCGGCGTTCGCCGACAGCATTCCTCGTTGCTTTATTCCTCGTCGTCGCCGCTACCTCTGCGGCCGCGTACGCGCTCCTTCCTCCGCCCAATTTGCCGGCGACCGAGAGTGCCACCGTCAAAATCCAAGTCAACGACGCCCACGGCTCCGGCGTCCACATAGGCGACGGCTTTATCGTCACTGCTGCGCACGTCGTCGGCGACGCTAAAGAGGTCCAGATGAAGGCGAAGGGCGCCGAGTTCCGCAAGGCGGACGTCCTTTGGGTCAATAAGGCCAACGACATCGCACTGCTGCGCACGTCGTCGGACGGCTTAGGGATTGCTCACCTTTCCTGCCGCTCGGTGAAGGCTGGCGATCCTATCGTTGCCTACGGCAATCCCCTGCAAATCGAATTCGTTGCCGCGTACGGCAAGATTGCCGGCGAGCCTCGCAAAACAGGTCCGTGGAACGCTGTCTATGTGACCGACATCACGACCGTGATGGGGCAATCAGGCGGGCCTGTCTTTACGGACAAGGGCGACCTGATCGGCATCACCGTCGGCGTCATGGCGGCGCCTATTGGCTTCTCAGGCTCGCTGGTTGGATATGGGTATGTCGTGCCTTCGACTGCTGTTTGTGAGTTGTTGGCGCGGAAGTGAATCCGCCCCGCATAGGGCTTCAGACAAGGGATAGGGAAATGAGCGAAATGACCGCGAGTGAAAAAGCTTGGTTTAACAAGCTGTACCGGCTTCTGGGTGCGATGCCAGCGACCGTCGAAGTAGAGGTGCATAACGCTCACATCCAGATGGGTCGCAAAGGATCTCGGCAGTCTGCTTTCGACCGGTACGGCGACGGGGATAATGCCGACGCCCTAGACCAATTCGTCACGGTGAACATGCGCGTTTATCCGGTCAGCGAGAGTTTGTAGCCCCACCAAGTAACCACAGCACAGCGGGAGAAGAAGATGAGCAGCGCGTTTGTTGACGCTTTCAAGTTTTTGGATGGCTTCGACCCGGACACGGCGAATGAGTACGAAGGTAACGATGTCTTTTGCCAGAATGTATCGGGTCAATACGCCGTTATGAAGCCGACCGGCGCAAAGGGTAATTACCTTTCTCGCTCTGATGTTCTCAAGGCTGCTGAAGGTCTTGATGAGCGCTTTCGTGAAATGGAAGCGACCCTTTCAGACGCCGTAGCCCTATCAACGCGCCTGCGAAACGAAATGAACCATGCGGAGAAGGTCTATCGCGCCAACTCCGAAAGCTATCGCGCTGAAATCTCTGAGTTGCGCGGCTCCTAACCAACCCACCGGCTTTGTCAGAGTAACATCAGGCCGCGCACCAAGCGGCCTCAACCACCACATCGAGGAGAGCGCATGCTACCCACCGAAGAACTACGACGAAGAGCCGACGCATACCGAGAGCACGGCACGCTCGTGAAGGCTGCCGCCGCGCTTGGTATCGGCAAGTCCGCTCTTGCCGAGAGCATCAAACGCGCAGCCGAGGCTGGCCTTCTTGGAACCGAACCTGTCCTGCCGGGATTTCGCATCAGCCGCATCAGCAACACGCCGAGCGGCACGTTCATCCAGCAAGCGCCGGAGCGCGGCGAGAAGTTCGCAGTTCCGACCGGTCACGTTGTCAAAGGCGTGTCTGCGCTCGTCGATGCTGAGGGACGCGTTATCCAGCAGTGGCAGAAGACGGCGGTGGAGACAGAAGGCCAGCTCGTTGCTTTCCGTGCTATGGTCGACGGTCTAAAAGAGGACCTGCCGCGCATCACCATCATGCCTGCGCCGCAGCACGTCGAAGAAGACCTGCTCAACCAGTTCGTTGTAACGGACAGTCATTTCGGAATGCTCGCTCACCGCGAGGAGACAGGTGCTGACTACGATCTCCGTCTGGCCGAGCAGTTGCTGCTGGATTGGTTTGCCGCCGCTGTGGCTGGCGCTCCGCAGGCGCACACAGCTGTTCTCGCGCAGCTCGGCGACCTCTTGCACCATGATGCTCTTGAGAGCGTGACGCCTGCGCATAAGCACGTTCTCGACGCCGATTCCCGCCTGCATAAGGTGGTCCGCGTCGTTATTCGCACTCTGCGTCGCGTCGTCGATATGCTGTTGCAAAAGCACAAGCACGTTCACGTCGTCATGGCTTCTGGCAACCATGACCCCGCCTCGTCCGTATGGGTGCGAGAGCTTCTGGCGACGATCTACGAGAACGAGCCGCGCGTGTCGGTCGATACCAGCCCTATGCTCTATCACGCCTACAAGTGGGGCGACACGGCACTCTTCTATCACCACGGCCATAAGCGTGGCGTGGCCCAGGTCGATGCGACGTTGGCAGGCATGTTCCGCGAAATGTTCGGCGCATCGAAGTACGCCTTTGCGCACGTCGGCCACCTGCACAGCGATGAAGGCCGCAAATCGGCGCTGATGTATGTCGAGCGCCACGAAACGCTTGCCGCACCTGATGCTTATGCCGCTGGCGGCGGTTGGCTGTCGGGCCGGTCTGCCAAGGTCATCACATATTCGCGCCGTTACGGCGAAGTGGCCCGCGCCACGTTGCGGCCGGAGATGGTCGCCGGGCGGTATGCGGCGGCGAATGACAATGAGCCGGTGAGGGCGGTGGCGTGACGCCCTAGCGAACATACCAGTACCCGCCAGCGCCGAGGGCAATTAACGGCGCAAGCCTGTACGTCACGGCGATGACAGTAAGCAGCAACATGCCAAGAGTGTTGTTGGCTTCACCCTCGGTCTTACCGTGCCTGAACTTAAGGAAGGTATTCATTTGGTGCTCCAGTGAAAGATTCGCTGGCACCACAATGGCAATATGGTCGCCGTAAGGACGGCGGTCAAGCCATAGATTGAAACCGTTTTTTAACCACAAGATACAGTGTGGCGCACATGGGAAAAAGCGGGGATAGATAAAATTGTAAGACGTTCCAGAGGCTTAGAGGAAGATTCTGTAAAAGTTAGATCGCAGGAGCCGTAACGGAATGCGAGAACCCCTGCATTTCCGTCACCACCACACCACTGAGGAGACTTAACGATGGCATTTTCACCAGTGACGACTGGGGAGGGTGATCGACCACCTGCACCCAGATCAGCCAACTATATCGCCACAACCACCTTCGGCACGCTCGATAAGTACGTGGCCGCCAATGATAACGTGCCACCCCGCGCCGGCGATTTCATGCAAACCTTCACCGGTCGCAAATATTGGCCGATGTCTCCGAGACCGCATGAAGTCCACATCGAGGATATTGCGCACTCCCTCGCCATGCAGGCGCGCTACGCAGGGCACTGCATCAAGTTCTACAGCGTCGCCGAACATTCAGTCCTGATTGCCCGTCACCTTGCAGCAACGCACGCGCCGGAGGTGGCTCTGGCCGGCCTTTTGCACGACGCGCCCGAAGCCTACTGCGTGGACATTCCTCGCCCGCTTAAACCGTATCTGACAAACTACCGAGCGATCGAGCAGGATAACTGGTTGGCGATTGCGGCTCGGTTCGGTTTGCCGAAAGAGTTGCCACGCGAGGTGCACGACGCAGACAACCGCATCATTGCCGATGAGCTAGTCAATCTGCGCCAGATGCCTTGGCACGCCCGCCACGATAAGCCGCTTGGCGTGAAGCTGCGGTACTGGTCGCCGGAGGAGGCGGAACTCGAATTCCTGGCTACGTTTGATGCGTTGATGGCGGGGAGGGCGTGATGAGCACAGACGCAAAAGCTACCCTGTTCTGGCTGACGTACAGCGCCGTCGCTTTGGTCGCGTATGGCTTCTTGGTTGCCAAAACTATCACTTATGGGCCGGGGACATTGATCATTTCAGGTATCGTCGCCGCCTTCTGGCCAGCCTCAGGGCTTATCTGGTTGGGGGTATGGCTGGCATGACCCAAACCTCAATCATCATCTGCGGCACCTGCGAGGGCACCGGCTACACCGAGCGCCACGAGATGACCGATTATCATCGGCGCGACTACGACATCATCAAAACGAAGTGCCGAACCTGCGGCGGGTCGGGGAGACTGAGGAAGGTCGTCAGGACTGAGGTGACGGCGTTTGTGCCGGAGGAGGTAGCGTGACCCAGTATGTTCTGTTGAAGCGAGACCTCTACGAATGTCCAGGCCACAAAGGCTACACCGGCATTCGCGACAAGGCGGGCCGGTGGAGTGAGGAAGAAATAACGGCGTCGCGCTACTCTATAGCAAACGTCTACAATCCTTCTTATCGAGAGCACTACGCCATCCCGGCCGACGTCGCTCCAGAGTTCACCAACGAGTGCTTCCACGATCTTTCTCTCGCGCACCTGCGTGGGAAGGTCGAGCGATTGCAGGAAGCGCTGACGCCGAGCGCCGAGACCAAGGCCGCATACATCGGCGAGTTCAGCTTTGGAGTCGATGATCGTGACGAGGATGGCGATGAGTGCACCCGCAACGTCGTCGTGCCGTGGACCACCGTGAAGGAGATCATGGGCGCGATTCGCGATCGGGCGGAAATGAAGGAGGCAGCGTGACCAGCCTCATTGAGCGACTAAAAAAGCGTCTGGATGAAGACGAGGCTTGTGCTGTGAACAGCGAGGCAGTAGCCGAGGCCCTTTCTGAACAGATGCGTCGGTTTGACGAACGAACCGGTGATCACAATACTTACGCCGTCCGCATGCATCTCGATCATCGAAATGGTGCCAAGCGGGACCGGCAATATGCCACCGACCTTCGCGAGGCAATTGCGCTGTTGGAGGGAAATGCATCATGACCATTAAGCCCGGCGACGAAGTCGTCTGCATCGACGACACCACCCTCCCAGAGCAATACCTCGGCATTCGTGCCGGGGAGACCTACACAGCAACGTGGCTAGGCATGTGCCGCACGTACCTTGGCGGTGATTACGCAGGTATCAGGCTGGCTGGCGTCAACCGCGGCGTCTGCCCGCAATTCGGCGAAGAGGATCCACCATTTGCGCTGCGCCGATTCAGGCCGGTGGTGACGCCCTCGGTCGAAGGCAAGAAGAAGATTGAGGAGACGGTATGAGCGACATGATCAACCGAATGAACGCGGTAATCGCGAAATCGTCAATTGTTTACGAGGCTGCCATGGAGGACTTTCGTAGAAACTTCACGCTGGGCGACACCATCACATCCAAAGACACCGGCTGCCTCACAGCCGTACCGGCGAATGATAACTTTCCTGCCGAGCTGCGCGCACTCGGCGCGGCGATCGGGAAGGCCAGCACAGCTATTCTACCGTCTGTCATCGCACTCACCGGCCTGGCTGGCAGCGGCAAGAGCACGGCCAGCAAGTACTTGGTCGAGAAGCACGGCTACAAGCTCGTTAAGTTCGCAGGGCCGCTGAAGGATATGCTGCGGGCGATAGGTCTGAGCGAAGCGCAGATTGAAGGAGAGCTGAAGGAGGAGCCGTGCGAATGGCTTCAGGGCGCCACGCCGCGTCACGCTATGCAGACACTCGGCACACAGTGGGGACGCGCTTGCATCGGGCCATCCTTCTGGATTGAGTTATGGGTGCGTCGCGTCAACCTGATTATCGCCGAAGGCGGCCGCGTCGTTGTCGACGACTGCCGATTCCCGAATGAAGCAGACGAGGTGCGCAAGCTCGGTGGCGTGGTTTGGCGTCTTGCTGGTCGGGGCGGCATCGGTGGGTCGCACGAGAGCGAGGCGGGGTGTGGGGATCCGGATGCGGAGGTTCACAACATTGGCGACATTGCCGACCTGCAGTATCAGCTTGATGCAGTCCTGCACTGGCATCTGGGCGACGCTGCTTGATGTGGGGGATGGACACATGTTAGCCCTCGGTCAGCTATAGACATAGGGGGGTAGCGTGAGCGAAGCGGAGCCGTCATTAGATGATGAAGTTCAGAAGGCAACAAAGTCAGTCGCCGCTGGATCAATCAAGGGTCGAAGATCGTTAAGTTCTATCAGACGAGAAATCGAGGAGAGCGAGCTTTCAAACCCGGGAACTCAAAAGATGCTTCTTGCTGAGCTCGACCGTTTGGAAGAGGAGTTGGCGGCTGCGTCATCATACAGAAACCATTTCCATGAGATGGATAAAAAGCACGCCGTTCTTGAAGCACGATTCACCGTGCACAAAGCTTTTGAAGTTGTGACAAATGCGTCGTTGGCTGCCGGCTCTGCGATATTAGGTTTCGTACCCGGCGTCTGGGGAACCCAGCCGTTGGCTGCCGTGCTTTTGCTAACTGGGGGAATATTTGTTGCCGGAGCTATAATTGCGCGAGTAAAAAAATCATGAAGATAGCTCTACGATCTATCATAGAAGCCGGCGACCCACAGAAAGAACGGATCACTTTAAAGGTGACTGAGCCGGCGGACATTGGGGATTTCATGCTTACCAGAAATCTCCAAGTTGGAGATGAGATAGCCATTGAGGCCCTTAATACATTCTGGTTCCCTTACTCGTTGGTAGATAAGGGGGACTTGATTGTTCTTTACACTAGGAAAGGCGAAGCAAAGACTAAACCTCTGGACAATGGATCGACCGCGCATTTCTTTTTCTGGGGTATCGATCAACCCATTTGGCGCGGCGATGATGCGTCGCCGGTACTAATGTACATACCCGAGTGGTCGACTACTACCGCAGCGCAACTGCGCAGGAAAATTAGGTAGAAAGAGTTATTTGCATCGCTCACCATCAACCCCCGCCACTAACCACGGCGGGGATTTTCTTTATGTCGCATAGGTTGCACCACCAGAACGTCCACAGAACGACTTTTGCAAACTGTCAGCAAACTACGCAAACTGCGATGTAAGCAAGCGATCGCTAATACGCCGGTTTTATCAATGATTTCAGGTGGTTAGGTGGTGAGAGCGCAGGGATTCGAACCCTGGACCTACTGATTAAAAGTCAGTTGCTCTACCGGCTGAGCTACGCTCTCCCGTGTCGGGGCTGGGATGCCCTTCGGAAGTGCGCGGAACATAGGTAGAGCGATCCGTTCGGTCAACCCAAAAAAAGCGCTTTCTACAATCAATCCGGTTTTTTTTGTCGCACCCCCGAAAAGGTGATTGGAGAGAGGGGGCGGCTGGGGATAAAAGCGGCTTCAGACATGTCTGGCAAACGGGTGAAATCGTTTTGCGGCAATGGCATGCGCCAAAATGAGAGCGTGAAACGCGGCGAATCTCGGGAATCGCGACGTGCCTTGCTGATCTTTTTGCGCGTGACGTTATCCCAAAACCGATTCCCGCTTTTGGGAGACATGCGTCAATGCGGAGTTCTTTCTTGTCGATTGCCGATATTTCCCTGTTCAGCGCGCTTCTGGCCGGTGCCCTGTCATTTCTGTCGCCCTGCGTCCTGCCGTTGGTGCCGCCTTACCTCTGCTATATGGCCGGTGTTTCGGTGGAGCAGTTCAGGACGGAGAATACCGCGCCGCGGCCTGAAATCCGCCGGGCCGTGCTGTTTTCGGCTTTCTTCTTCACGCTCGGTTTTGCCACGGTCTTCGTGGCGCTGGGTGCCGGTGCTTCGACGATCGGCACGCTGTTGCGCCAGAACCTCGATATTCTCGCCAAGATTGGCGGTTTCATCATCATCCTGATGGGCCTTAACTTTCTCGGTGTTTTCCGCATTGGCCTGTTTTCGCGCGAGGCGCGGTTTCAGGGGGCGGGCAAACCGGCCACGCTTTCCGGCGCCTATGTCATGGGCCTTGCCTTTGCCTTCGGCTGGACGCCCTGCATCGGTCCTGTCCTCGGCGCGATCCTCGGCGTTGCCGCCTCGCGTGACACGGTTGGCGATGGCGCAATGCTGCTTGCGGTCTATTCGCTTGGCCTTGCGGTGCCATTCTGGATTGCTGCCGCCTTTTCCGGTTCCTTCATGCGTTTCCTCGTCCGTTTCCGCCGCCATCTCGGTCTTGTGGAAAAGCTGATGGGTGTGTTGCTGGTGCTCACCGGCCTCGCTTTTATGACCGGTTTCATCACCAATGTGGCGATCTGGTTCCAGGAGACCTTTCCGATCCTGATGAAAATCGGCTAAGCCTCCCCGCGTATTTCATATGCGGGGGAAAGACTGTGGCCGATATCGTCGGATTGCTTTTGCCGTTTTTCGGCCTGATCTTCATCGGCTACGGCGCGGCGCGCATAACGAAACAGCCGGTCGAGGCGATGGGCTGGCTGAACACCTTCATCATCTATGCGGCGCTTCCGGCGCTGTTTTTCAAGCTGGTGTCGAAAACGCCGGTGGAAGAACTGACGCGCATGGATTTCGTTGCCGCCAGTCTTGCCTGCACCTACGGCATTTTCTTGGCTGTGTTCCTGATCGGCCGGTTCGTGAGAAAGAACAATCTCGCCGAAACGACGATCCAGAGTTTCGCGGCAAGCTACGGCAATATTGGCTATATGGGTCCGGGGCTCGCGCTTCTGGCGCTCGGTGAAAAAGCGGCAGTGCCCGTCGCGCTGATCGTCTGTCTCGAAAACGCCGCCCATTTCATCGTCGCACCGGCGATGATGGCGGTTGCGGGCGGTGACAAGCGCTCTGCAGCAAGGCTTGCGCTGGATGTGGCGCGCAAGGTCATTACTCACCCGTTCATCGTGTCGGTAATCGCCGGTTTTCTGGCCGCTTCGCTGTCATGGCAGCCGCCGGAGGCGGTGCAGCGGCTGGTGGACTATCTGGCGCAATCGGCAGCACCATGCGCTCTGTTTGCCATGGGTGTCACGCTGGCGCTGCGGCCAATGAAGCGGGTGCCGGTCGAAATCAGCTATATCGTCCCGGCAAAGCTTATCCTGCATCCGCTTGCCGCTTATCTTGTGCTCTCGTCGCTCGGGCGGTTCGAACCGGTATGGATCTATTCCGCCGTGCTGCTTGCGGGCTTGCCGACCGCGACGAATGTCTTCGTCATCGGCCAGCAATATCACGTCTGGCAGGAGAGGGCGTCGGCGACGATCCTGATCTCGACGGTGCTTTCGGTCTTCACGCTGACGGGCGTGGTTTATTTCATCCAGCCTTTTTGAAGCTGCCGAACAGCAGCGAGGGCAGGGCCTTCAGCCCGCGCCCCGGCTCGATGCCTTCGCGCATGACCATGCTTCTGAGCGTGCCGATGCCGGATAGCACATGCAGACCAGCCGCACGCGCCATCTGCACCGGCAGTAGATCGGAAAGCAGCGACCGGTTGAGGAGATCGACGCTGAGGGTGCGGGTGTAGACATCCGCCCGCCGCTTGCGGTCGAAGCTACTGCCGGCATCCGCCGCAATCGGGCGGTCGGAGACGGCGCCGAGCAGGTCGGTAAGGGCGATGATGTCGCGCAGGCTGAGGTTCAGACCCTGTGCGCCGATGGGCGGGAAACCATGTGCAGCCTCGCCGATCAGGGCGACGCGGCCCTTGCCGAAGCGATGCGCGGTCATGGAAGACAGTGGCCATGCCTGCACGCTGTCTTCCACCGTAACGGCGCCGAGCATGGATTGCATGCGCTCCTCCACCCTGAGGCTGAGCGCTTCAAGCGGCAGTGTCGTCAGCTCTTCCGCTTGCGCTGGAGTGACAACCCAGACGAGGCTGGAGCGGTCGCCGGGCAGGGGAACCTGCGTGAAAGGTCCCGTGGGCGTATGGAATTCTGTCGAGACATTGCCGTGCGGCCGGCTATGGCTGAAGTTCAAAACGATGGCCGTCTGCGGATAGGACCAGGATTTGACGCCAATTGCGGCTGCATCCCGCACCATCGACTTCCTGCCATCCGCGCCGATCAGAAAATCTGCGGAGAGCGCTTCACCATCGCCAAGTGTTACCGATACACGGTCGTTGCCGATATCAATCGTCTCGGCGGTGGTTTCGAAGCGGGTAATATTGTGTTCCTGTTCGACCGCTTCGCTAAGCACGCCAAGCAGCGCCTCATTGGGAATATTCCAGCCGAATGCATCCAGCCCGATTTCAGAGGAGCGGAACTGCACGGTGGGCGCGCGCAGCAGGCGGTCGGTGCCGTCAATGATCTGCATGGTGGAAAGACGGGCTGCGGCAGGGGCTATGCGCGACCAGAGGCCAAGGCGGTCCATGAAGCGGATCGACTGGTCCATCAGCGCGGTCGTGCGCCGATCCTTCTTTTCGTTGGGGGGCGCAACAAGCGCCACGTGGCGGCCCGCCCGCGCAAGCGCTATGGCCGCAATCTGGCCCGCAAGTCCCGCACCAGTGATGGCGATATCGAAGTGTCTCATGGTCCTGATCCGTTGTTATTTCCAAGGCATCATAAAGGCTTTGCGCGGGTAAATCCACTTTGACCCCGGAACATCCCGGCGTAAACATTCGTTGGTTGTACCGCTATATTAGTCCTAGGATAAGCCAGATCAGCCGGTTGCAAAGCGTGGTGAATGGCCGCATACCGGAATGAACAGGGCGGATGAAAAGCGGGGCGCAGACGCTGACCATGAAAATTTTCAACTACAAGCGTGTTCCCTACGCGGAAATCCGCGCCTTTTCCGTTCATATTTTGACGGCATCCGGGTCATTTCTGGCTTTTCTTGGCGTCGTCGCCGCTTCCGAACACCGCTTTGTCGACATGTTCTGGTGGCTGGGGCTTGCGCTGCTGGTGGATGGCATTGACGGACCCATCGCCCGCAAGGTTCGGGTGAAGGAAGTTCTGCCCAACTGGTCCGGCGATACGCTCGACAATATCATCGACTATGTCACCTATGTGCTCTTGCCCGCCTTTGCGCTTTACCAGAGCGGCATGATCGGTGAGCCGCTGTCCTTCGTTGCGGCTGGCATGATCGTGGTGTCGAGCGCCATCTATTATGCCGACATGGGCATGAAGACGGACGAATATTTCTTCTCCGGCTTTCCGGTGGTGTGGAACATGGTGGTGTTCACGCTGTTCGTCATGGATGCCAGCGCCACAACAGCCATGACGGTCGTTACCGTTTCGGTGTTCCTGACATTCCTGCCGATCAATTTCCTGCATCCGGTGCGCGTGAAGCGATTGCGGCCGCTTAATCTGGCAATCGTGTTCGTCTGGTGCGCGCTTGGCGGTTATGCGTTGCTGATGCATTTCGAAACGCCGTCCTGGGCGGTGATCGGCTTTGTGGCGAGCGGGCTTTATCTCTATTGCATCGGCGGAATATTGCAGTTTTTCCCCGCGCTCGGCGCGAAATAAGAAAAGCGTAAAGCCGTTTATTGCTTGTGCAAATTGCATTTAAGCAACGTCTTTTTCAGTTGTGCGCAGCAGCAAAACAGTTATCAATAAATCATGATCGCGCAGCATTGCATACGTGTTGTAGCCTGATTGGGAACAATGACCACGGTTGCTGAAATGCTTCAAAGAAAGCATGGGTAGCCAGTGTAGAGAGGGAATTCGTGACTGGAACTATGGCGCCGGAGGCCGTGCCTCTCCTGTCCGTTCGCAAGCTGACCAAGCTGTTCGGCAATTTCGTCGCATGCAACGGCATCGACCTCGATATAGCGCCGGGCGAAATCCACGCGCTTCTGGGTGAAAACGGCGCGGGCAAGTCCACGCTCGTCAAGATGCTGTTCGGCGTGCTCTCGCCGAGCGAGGGTGATATCATCTGGCAGGGTCAGCCGGTTTCCATAGGTTCGCCAAGCGAGGCCCGCAGGCTCGGCATCGGCATGGTCTTCCAGCATTTCTCCCTGTTTGAGGCGTTGACGGTTGCTGAAAACATCGCCCTGTCGCTGGACCCGAAAATTTCATTGAAGGAAATCGCCAAGGAAGCGGAACAGCTTTCGCGCGCCTATGGCCTGCCTCTCGATCCCAATGCGCATGTCGCCGATCTTTCGGTTGGCGAGCGCCAGCGTATCGAGATCGTGCGCGCCCTGTTGCAGAACCCGCGCCTTATCATTCTCGACGAGCCGACCTCGGTTTTGACACCGCAGGAGGCGGACAAGCTGTTCGAGACGCTGGCGAAGCTGAAGGCCGAAGGCCGTTCGGTGCTTTATATCAGCCACCGGCTGGAAGAGGTGCAGCGTATCTGCGACCGCGCCACCGTTCTGCGCCATGGCAAGGTTACGGGCGCCTGCGATCCGCGCAAGGAAACACCGGCATCTCTGGCGCGCATGATGGTAGGCAGCGATGTCGCAAGCGTTTCGCGACCGACGGGCGATGCCCTCGGTCAACCGCAGATCGAAGTCATGGGGCTTTCCGTTGCGCCACGCACGCCCTTTGCCGTGGCGTTGAAAGCGGTTTCCATGACTGTGCGCGCCGGCGAAGTGCTGGCGATTGCCGGGGTTGCCGGAAACGGGCAGGGCGAGTTGTTCGATGCGCTTTCGGGCGAATATCCCGTCTATAATAATGATGCGATCCATCTCCGCGGCAAGCCGGTCGGCCGCATCGGCATCAATGGCCGACGGCTGATGGGCGCCGGTTTCGTACCCGAGGAGCGCCACGGCCATGCCGCGGTTCCCGGCATGAGCCTTTCCGACAATCTTCTGCTGGCGCGGGCGCGCTCCGACCGTAAGGCCTTTCTGACGGGCGGTTTTCTGCGCATCGTCAGGGGTTCAGCTATCAAGGCGGCGGCGCGGCGCATATCGGAAACCATGGATGTGCGCAAAAGCGGGGCAGATCCGCTGGCGGGATCGCTGTCAGGTGGCAATCTGCAAAAATTCATCGTCGGGCGCGAACTCGATCGTCAACCGGCCGTGCTTGTTGTCAACCAGCCGACATGGGGTGTGGATGCGGGGGCGGCGAGCCGTATCCGGCAGGCGCTGGTCGATCTCGCCAAAGCCGGCTCTGCCGTCATCGTCATCAGCCAGGACCTCGATGAAATCTTCGAGGTCGCCACCAATATCGCGGTCATTTCCGATGGGCAGCTTTCGCAGGCCTATCCGGTGGAAGACATGACGCTTGAAAAGATCGGCCTGCTGATGGGCGGCGTCCACACACAGTCAGGAGCCGCCCAGCATGCGCATTGAGCTTGAAAAACGGGCAGGGATCTCGAAGCTATTTACCCTTCTCTCGCCGCTTCTGGCACTGGTGCTGACGCTGCTTGTCGGCGCCATCATGTTCGCCATACTCGGCAAAAATCCGCTCGATGCGCTTTACGCCTTTTTCATCGAGCCTCTGCTGGAGGTCTGGTCGCTGCATGAGCTGGCGATCAAGGCCGCACCGCTGATCCTGATCGCGGTTGGCCTGTCTATCTGTTATCGCTCCAACAACTGGAATATCGGCGCGGAAGGACAATTCACCATTGGCGCGATCACCGGTTCCATCCTGCCGGTGCTTTATCCGGATTGGCATTCGCCACTCATCCTGCCGTTGATGCTGGTTATGGGCGCCATCGGTGGCGCACTCTATGCCGGTATTCCGGCGCTGTTGAAGACGAAGTTCAACACCAACGAAATCCTCGTCAGCCTGATGCTGGTCTATGTCGCGCAGCTTTTTCTCGACTGGCTGACGCGCGGCATCTGGCGCGATCCGGGCGGCTATAACTTCCCGCAGACGAAACCCTTCAACGAGAGCGCAGTGCTGCCGGAAATGCTGGCATCGGGCCGGGCGCATTGGGGTTTCGTGTTTGCCATCGTGGCGGCCATCGCGCTGTGGTTCATGATGCGTTACATGCTGAAAGGCTTCGAGGTCACGGTTCTTGGCCAATCGGCGCGGGCAGGGCGTTTTGCCGGTTTCTCATCGAGCCGCATGGTCTGGTTTTCGATGCTGCTTTCCGGCGCGCTTGCCGGGCTTGCGGGCATTTCGGAAGCCTCCGGCTCCATCGGCCATCTTCAGCCCAGCATTTCTCCGGGTTACGGCTTCACCGCCATCATCGTCGCCTTTCTCGGCCGCCTCAATCCGCTCGGTATCATCCTCTCCGGGCTGGTGCTTGCACTGACCTATCTTGGTGGTGAGGCGGCGCAGCTTTCCATCGGTGTGTCTGACAAGGTTACGCGTGTGTTTCAGGGGCTGATGCTGTTCTTCGTACTCTCCTGCGATACGTTGATCTTTTACCGCATCAGGATCGTCTTCACCGGCAAGGCGCATAACAGCCAAGGAGCGGCATGATGGATATGCTTCAGGCCATCCTTCTCACGGTCATCACTGCCGCCACACCGCTCGTCCTTGCCGCCTCGGGCGAGCTGGTGGCGGAACGCTCCGGCGTCCTCAATCTCGGCGTCGAGGGCATGATGATCATGGGTGCGGTCTGCGCTTTCGCTGCTGCGCATATGACCGGTTCGCCCTATCTCGGCATTCTGGCCGGTATCGCGTCGGGCGCGGTTTTCTCGCTGCTCTTCGGTTTCCTGACGTTGACGCTCGTTACCAACCAGGTGGCGACGGGACTTGCGCTGACCATTCTCGGTCTTGGCGTTTCAGGCATGCTGGGCGAAAGCTTCGTTGGCCTGCCGGGCGTCAAGCTGCAGCCCATCGTCTTTCCGGTGCTGTCGGAGATACCCTTCATCGGCCCCTTGCTGTTCCGGCAAGACCTGATCTTCTACATGTCCATCGCGCTCGTTGCCGGCATAAGCTGGTTTCTGTTCAAGAGCCGCACGGGTCTCAAGATCCGCGCCATCGGCGACAATCACGGTTCTGCCCATGCGCTTGGCATAAACGTCATCCGCACACGCTATCTGGCTGTCATGTTCGGCGGTGCGTGCGCGGGGCTTGCCGGCGCGCAGCTTTCGCTGGTCTATACGCCGCAATGGGTGGAAAACATGTCGGCCGGGCGTGGCTGGATCGCATTGGCGCTCGTCGTCTTCGCGTCCTGGCGTCCATGGCGGGTGCTCGCGGGCGGTTATCTGTTCGGCGCTGTCACCATCGGGCAGTTGCACGCCCAGGCATTCGGCATTGGCGTGCCGTCGCAACTGCTTTCGGCGCTGCCCTATATCGCAACTATTGTCGTGCTGGTCATCATCTCGCATAATCGCCGCACGACCTTGATCAACACGCCGGCATCACTGGGCAAATCCTTCGTGCCGGACCGGTGAGAAAAACTTCCAGTCTCCAAACCAAACAGGGGTAAAAATGAAAAAACTGGTCATCGCACTTGCTGCTTCCATAGCGGCTCTTGGAGGCGTCGTTTCTTCGGCTGAGGCCGCCGACGCAAAGAAGGTCTGCTTCATCTATGTCGGCAGCCGCACCGATGGCGGCTGGACGCAGGCGCACGAAATCGGTCGCGAAGAGCTGCAGAAGCATTTCGGCGACAAGATAGAAACGCCGTTCCTCGAAAGCGTTCCGGAAGGCCCGGATGCCGAACGCGCCATCGAGCGCATGGCACGTTCCGGCTGTGAGCTGGTCTTCACCACTTCCTTCGGCTTCATGGATGCGACCGTTAAGGTTGCCCAGAAGTTCCCCAAGGTGAAGTTCGAGCACGCCACCGGCTTCAAGACCGCCGAAAACGTCGCGACCTACAATTCGCGTTTCTATGAAGGCCGCTACATTCAGGGCCAGATCGCCGCAAAGATGTCGAAGAAGGGTGTTGCCGGCTATATCGCTTCCTTCCCGATCCCGGAAGTGGTGATGGGCATCGACGCTTTCGTTCTGGGCGCGCAGTCCGTCAATCCTGAGTTCAAGGTCAAGGTTGTCTGGGCCAACACCTGGTTCGACCCCGGCAAGGAAGCCGATGCTGCCAAGGCGCTTATCGACCAGGGCGTCGATATCCTGACGCAGCACACCGACACGACGGCTCCGATGCAGGTTGCAGCCGAGCGCGGCATCAAGGCCTTCGGTCAGGCTTCCGATATGATCAAGGCCGGTCCGGAGACACAGCTGACCGCGATCAAGGATACCTGGGGCGCTTATTACATCAAGCGCACGCAGGCCCTGCTTGACGGCACGTGGAAGTCCGAATCCATCTGGGACGGCCTGAAGGACGGCATCCTGACCATGGCGCCTTACACCAACATGCCTGATGACGTGAAGAAGATGGCTGAGGAAACCGAAGCCAAGATCAAGTCGGGCGAGTTGCACCCCTTTACCGGTCCGGTGAAGAAGCAGGACGGTTCGGAATGGCTGAAGGCGGGTGAGAAGGCTGAAGACGGCGTTCTGCTCGGCCTCAACTTCTACGTTGCCGGCGTGGACGACAAGTTGCCGCAATAATATGACACGCAGGTACTAGCTGCTAACGGGACCGCGCATGCAATTCATGCGCGGTCTTTGTTATTTTGATGTGTTTTATTGTTCGAACGAAGTTTGGCTTTGCTTTTCACGCGCGTTGATGTTTTTCACTGTATTCTGCGTTGAAAATCGGGCTGCTTTCCTGGATTACACAAGTCAGGCGCGATTTTTACATCTTCAACCGAACGGAAGGACATGGAATTTGCAGCGCGGAATGCTCGATGCGGCGATCGGTTTTCGAAAGTTGCGGACAAATCATGCTCAGGTCGTTCACAAGCTCGGTCTCGATATCGTGTCCGGAGTTTTCAAGACGGGTGACATCCTGCCGGGCGATGCCGAGTTGATGGAGCGGCTGAAAGTCTCTCGAACGGTGCTTCGCGAGGCGATGAAGACGCTCACCGCCAAGGGCATGATCTCCCCCAAGGCGCGCATCGGTACCCGTGTGACGGAGCGCGAAAGCTGGAACATGTTCGACAGCGAGGTGCTGCTCTGGCACTTCGAGGCTGGTGTCAGCGAGGAATTCCTGCTGCATCTCTACGATATCCGCCAGGCGTTCGAACCCTATGGCGCGGGTCTTGCTGCCGCCAGGGCAAAAGACGCCGATATCGCAAGGCTTGTCGCTTACGCCAACGAGATGGGCAACACGGCTTATTCCAAGGAAAAGCGCGCGCTTGCGGATATGAATTTCCACGTTCTCATCACCGAAATGTCCGGCAACCCGTTCATGCGCACCGTCGGTTCGCTGATAAAGGCGGCGCTGGCGGGCATTTTCCGGATGAGCAACCCGGAAGCCGATCCCAACGAGATTTCCGACGTGTCCGCCTCTCACCTGCGACTCGTCGAAGCGTTTCGCCTGCGCGATGAGGGGGCAGCCCGGCGCGAGATGGAAAGGCTGATTGAAAACGGCCGTCAGCAGATACTCGAATTCACGGCCCGTAACTCCCGCCCATAGATCATGCCAGCCTGCCGCTGATCACGTTTGATGAAAATCGGCGTGGAAATTTGGTGGAGATTTGCATGGTTTCTTAAGTGGGGCGCCGTTATAGCAGTGCCGGAAAGAAATCACCCATACGCCCGTCCGCAGTGCCGGCCGGCGTAAAGTCAAACATTGCCCCTGTCCGGGCCGCCTGTGGCCGGTGACGGGGTGTTGGAGGTCTTATGGAGCGCAGCTCTCTAGCCGTTATTCTCGCAGCGGGCGACAGCACGCGCATGAAGTCTTCGAAGTCCAAGGTGCTTCATCCGGTCGCTGGACGCCCGATGATCGGGCATGTGGTGGAGGCTGTTGCTGGAGCGGGCGTCGGCGCGGTGGCGCTGGTGGTCGGGCGCGATGCCGACAATGTCGCTGCTGCGGCAAGTCTCAAGGGCCTGCAGGTCGAGGCTTTCCTGCAAAAGGAACGCAAGGGCACCGGTCATGCGGTTCTTGCCGCACGCGAGGCGATCGAACGCGGTTTTGACGATGTCATCGTCGCTTATGGCGATGTGCCGCTCATCACCTCAGCCACGCTCGACAGGGCGCGCGAGGCGATTGCCGACGGTGCCGATGTCGCCGTTATCGGGTTCCATACCGACCGTCCCACGGGTTACGGGCGGCTTCTGGTCGAGAATGGCGAGCTGGTCGCGATCCGCGAGGAAAAGGACGCCACCGACGAGGAGCGCAAGGTCACCTGGTGCAACAGCGGATTGATGGCCATCAACGGCCGCAATGCGCTGGATCTGCTGGATCGGATCGGCAACAGCAATGTTAAGGGCGAATATTATCTGACTGACATCGTCGAGATCGCCCGTTCTCTCGGCCGCCGCGCCATTGCCATCGATGCGCCGGAAAAGGAATTGACCGGCTGCAACAACCGCGCCGAACTCGCCTTCATCGAGAGGCTCTGGCAGGAGCGCCGCCGTCACGAATTGATGGTCGACGGTGTTTCGATGATCGCGCCTGAGACAGTATTCCTTTCCTTCGATACGAAGATCGGTCAGGATGTCCTGATCGAGCCCAACGTCGTTTTCGGTCCCGGCGTGACGATCGAGCCGGGTGCGATCATTCATGCATTTTCGCATCTGGAAGGGGCCTATCTGGCCGAGGGTGCGGTTGTCGGTCCCTTTGCGCGGTTGCGTCCGGGTGCAAACCTGCATCCCAATGCCAAGGTCGGCAATTTCTGTGAGGTCAAGAAGGCCGAGATCGGCGAGGGCGCAAAGGTCAACCATTTGACCTATATCGGCGATGCTTTCGTGGGTGCAGGCAGCAATATCGGCGCGGGTGCCATCACCTGCAATTATGACGGTTACAACAAGTCCGAAACGCGGATCGGAGCCAACAGCTTCATCGGCTCGAATTCGTCGCTGGTTGCTCCCGTCTCCATTGGAGAGCGGGCCTATATCGCCTCCGGCAGCGTGATTACCGATGACGTGCCTGCCGATGCGCTGGCTTTCGGGCGCGCGCGCCAGGAGGTGAAACCGGGCAGGGCGGTCGCGTTGCGCGAGCGGGCGAAAGCGCTGAAGGAAGCGAAGAAAAAATCCTCTTAGATGACGTTACCGAGCGATACTGAAAGTGACCGGCGGGATAATTGCCGATTTCAGAGAAACGGTTAAAGCATTTCCAGTAAAGGTGCGCAGCGGTTTTACGTCCGGAAATGCATCAGAACAAAAAAGTGGTGTATTTTCGCATTTCAGGGAAAGGCGGAAATACTCTGGAAGTTTCGGTGAAGAGATCGCCGTCTGGAGAAATATATGTGCGGAATTGTCGGAATTGTCGGAACGCAGCCCGTTGCTGAACGGCTTGTCGATGCGCTGAAGCGCCTCGAATATCGCGGTTACGATTCGGCGGGTGTTGCCACCATCGACAATGGCGCGATGGACCGTCGCCGGGCGGAAGGCAAGCTGTTCAATCTGGAAAAGCTGGTCTCTGAAAAGCCGCTGCCAGGTGTCGTCGGCATCGCGCATACGCGCTGGGCGACGCATGGCGTGCCGAACGAAACCAACGCCCACCCGCATTTCGTCGAAGGCGTTGCCGTCGTTCATAACGGCATCATCGAAAACTTCTCTGAACTGCGCGAGGAACTGAGCGCCGAGGGTGCAACCTTCACCACCCAGACCGACACCGAAGTGGTGGCGCAGCTTCTGGCAAAATACACCCGCGAAGGGCTTGGCCATCGCGAGGCGATGCTGAAGATGCTGAACCACGTGACCGGTGCCTATGCGTTGGTGGTGATGTTTCAGGACGATCCCAATACGCTGCTTTCGGCGCGCTCCGGCCCGCCGCTTGCCGTCGGTTACGGCAGGGGCGAGATGTTCCTGGGGTCCGACGCGATCGCGCTTTCGCCTTTCACCAATGAGATCACCTATCTGGTAGATGGCGACTGCGCCATCGTGACCCGTGACGGTGCGGAAATCATCGATTTCTCCGGCAAGCCGGTGAAACGCGAGCGCCAGATTTCGCAGGCGACGGCTTTCGTGGTCGACAAGGGCAACCACCGCCATTTCATGGAAAAGGAAATCTACGAGCAGCCGGAAGTCATTTCCCATGCGCTTAGCCACTATGTGGATTTCGCCTCCAAAACCGTGAAGGATGCCGACACGGCAATCGATTTCGCCAGGCTTTCCGGCCTTGCCATTTCTGCCTGCGGCACGGCCTATCTTTCCGGACTCATCGGCAAATACTGGTTCGAACGTTACGCGCGCCTGCCGGTGGAAATCGATGTCGCATCGGAATTCCGTTACCGCGAGATCCCGCTCGTTCCCACGCAGGCCGCGCTGTTCATTTCGCAATCGGGCGAAACCGCCGATACGCTGGCGGCCTTGCGTTACTGCCAGCAAGAGGGACTGAAGATCGGCGCAGTGGTCAATACACGTGAATCGACCATGGCGCGCGAATCGGATGCGATCTTTCCGATCCTCGCCGGCCCGGAAATCGGCGTGGCCTCCACCAAAGCCTTCACCTGCCAGCTTGCCGTGCTCGCTTCGCTCGCGGTTGCCGCGGGCAAGGCGCGCGGTACGCTTAAGCCGGGCGAGGAAAAGGAGCTTGTGCAGCAGCTTATCGAGATGCCGCGCATCATGAGCAAGGTGCTGAACCTCATCCAGCCGCAGATCGAGGCGCTGTCGCGCGATCTGTCGCGCTTCAAGGATGTACTTTATCTCGGCCGAGGCACCAGCTTCCCGCTGGCGCTGGAGGGCGCACTGAAGCTCAAGGAAATTTCCTATATCCATGCCGAAGGATATGCAGCCGGCGAGCTGAAGCATGGGCCAATCGCACTGATCGACGAGAACATGCCTGTCATCGTCATCGCGCCGCATGACCGCTTTTTTGAAAAGACCGTTTCTAACATGCAGGAAGTGGCCGCGCGCGGTGGCCGCATCATCTTCATCACCGACGAGAAGGGTGCCGCTGCCTCCAAGCTCGACACCATGGCGACGATCACGCTGCCCAATGTCGACGAGCTGATCGCGCCGATGGTCTTCTCGCTGCCGATCCAGCTGCTGGCCTATCACACCGCCGTCTTCATGGGCACGGATGTGGACCAGCCACGCAATCTGGCGAAATCGGTGACGGTGGAATGACCATCCGGCCGGAGCGGCAAGGTGATGAAGAGGCGATTGCTCGCGTTACGGAAGATGCCTTCCGTAACGTCGACTACAGCGACAAGACGGAACATGTGATCATCGAACGGCTTCGCAAGGCCGGTGCGCTGACTGTTTCTCTGGTTGCCGAGGACAGCGAAGGCATCATCGGCCATATCGGTTTTTCACCGGTAACACTGTCGGGCGGCGAGACCGGCTGGTTCTGTCTTGCGCCCTTATCGGTGGCGCCGGACCGGCAAAGGCAGGGTGTCGGCTCAGGGCTGGTTCGGGAAGGGCTTGCCGCGCTGGACCGTCTGAGTGCTTCTGGCGCAGTTGTCGCTGGCGATCCGGACTATTACGGCCGCTTCGGTTTTCGCCATGTTGAGGGCCTGAGCGGCAAGGGGATTCCTGACGAATATTTCACAGTTCTTCGCTTGCATGGCGGAACTCCATCCGGCATTGTCGGTTTTCATCCGGGTTTCGATAGCGACAACGCTTAATTCCGAACGGTAAATGACCGATATTCCAGTCAAAATTTCATTCGCAGCCCGTCTGCGCAACAGCTTCCTCACGGGCGTCCTCATCCTAGCGCCCGTCACCATCACCATGTGGCTGGTATGGAGCTTCCTGCAATGGGCGGATAGCTGGGTTAAGCCATATATTCCCGCCCGTTACGATCCCGAGCAATATTTCGATGTGGCGATCCCCGGCTTCGGCCTGCTGATCGCCGTCATCGGCATCACGCTCATCGGCTTTCTCGGCAACAACCTCATTGGCAAATGGATCGTCGGCGTCGGCGAATCCGTTCTCAACCGCATGCCGCTGGTGCGGCCGATCTACAAGAGCATCAAGCAGCTGTTCGAATCCGTCCTGAAAGAGCATTCGAACTCTTTCAAGAAGGTCGGCCTGATCGAGTTTCCGTCACCCGGCACCTGGGCGATGGTATTCGTATCCTCGGAGGTCAAGGGAGAGCTTGCCCATCGCTTCAACGAGATGGGCCAGGAGATGGTTGCCGTCTTCCTGCCACCGACTCCGGTGCCGACGGCGGGTTTCCTGCTGTTCGTGCCGAAGGACAAGATCGTGATGCTGGACATGACACCGGAAGACGCGGCGAAACTGCTGATTTCAGGTGGACTGGTGGCTCCGGATTTCACGCCGCCGAAAATGATTGCGCCGGTTTGAGCGTTACAGGAGGCCGCTGATATCTGTTTGCGAAAAGTCGTTGCCGACATAAAGCAAAGGGCAGCCTTCAGCTTTTGCCAGCTCATAGGCAAAACAATCTCCGAAATTCAGCCCGGCGGGGTGAATACCCTTTCCCCAGACGCGATAGGCTTCCGAAATGCCACGGATTGATTTAGCAGTAACGGGTTTGATTTCGACGCTCAGCCCTTCGATCAGCATCTCGAGTTCCCGGCTGCGGCCACGTCTTTGCGCTACGATAACAGCTTCGGCAAGCGTACCGGCGGATATCAGCAATGGTTCATCCGTATCGAGAGCCATGGCACATGCATCTGCTGTGGGTTCATCAAGCAGGATTGCAAGCAGAGCAGATGTATCGATGACCATCATTTTGGAAGGCCGTGCTCGTCGTAAAGGAAATCCTGACTATGCGCGGCATCCGGGCCATCGTCGCTCTTGGTCGCGACGGCCGCGCGCACTTTATCAAGCACGGCCCTGCGGGATTTTTTATCCGCCACAACAACCACTGGAACCAGCCGCACTGCTGCATGACCATGCCGGGTGAGAATGATTTCGTCCCCGGCCTCGGCGCGTCGTACCAATTCTGTCAGTTGGCCTTTTGCATCAGTTACGGATATCTGCATGGCTATCCTTAAGCGTTAAATCTCGCTTTAGATTAGTCTATTGAATGGACCAAATCAATCCTCGTCATCGAGATCATCCACCTCTGTTCCCGTCGTGGTCGCATGGAACACGGGGACGAAAAGCCGCATATAGACCAGCCGCACGCTCCAGCCCTGTTCCAGTGCCTCTGTCCATGCCTTCTTGCGGCCGGGCTTTTTGAAGGCCTTGCCGATCGCTTTCTTCTGGCTTTTGGCGAAGGTGTCGGGTTGCAGGATGTTTTGCGGCGAGCAGAGCGCGTAGCCCTTTCTGAAGGCGGGCGGTGGGCGGCGTGGGTCGATCATGTTCATGGCGGTTCACTTTCAGCCGGCGTGCAGGAAGCGGATAGCTTCGTCGCGGCGGTGCAGATAGAGCAGGGTGCGCAGGCTTTCGCCGCGCGGGCCGGTCAGTTCGGGGTCGCGCTCGATGACATAGGCGGCGTCCTTGCGGGCGATTTCCAGGAGATCGGCATGGGCTTCGAGGCTGGCGATGCGGAAGCCCGGGGTGCCGGACTGGCGGGTGCCGAGGAGTTCGCCTTCGCCGCGCAGCTTCAAATCCTCTTCCGCAATCAGGAAGCCGTCCTCGCTGTCGCGCAGGATGGAAAGTCGGGCGCGGCCGTTTTCGCTGAGCGGCCCCTTGTAGAGCAGGATGCAGGTGGAGGCCTCGTCACCGCGTCCAACCCGGCCACGCAGCTGGTGAAGCTGGGCCAGGCCGAAACGTTCGGCATGTTCGATGACCATGATCGTGGCGTCCGGAACGTCGACACCCACTTCCACCACTGTCGTTGCCACCAGCAGCCGGGTTTCGCCGTTCTTGAAAGCCAGCATGGCGGCGTCCTTCTCCGGGCCGCTCATGCGCCCATGGATGAGACCGATATTGACACCGAGCATCTGCGAGAGAACCGCATGTCGTTCTTCCGCCGACATCAGGTCGGACTCTTCCGTCTCCTCCACCAGCGGGCAGATCCAGTAGGCCTTCTTGCCCTCCTTCAGCGCGGCGCGCAGCCGCTCGACGATGTCGCCGATGCGCTCTGTGGGGATTGTCACGGTCTGGATGGGTTTTCGGCCAGCCGGTTTTTCGGTGAGTTTTGATACATCCATGTCGCCGAAGGCGGCCAGCACCAGCGTGCGCGGAATGGGCGTGGCGGTCATAACAAGCATATGCGGCGTGATGCCCTTGGCGGTGAGACGCAGGCGCTGGTGTACGCCGAAACGGTGCTGCTCATCCACCACGGCCAGCACGAGGTTCTTGTAACTCACGCTGTCCTGGAACAGCGCGTGGGTGCCGATGACGATCTGTGCCTCACCGGAGGCCACGCGTTCTTCGATCTCGCGACGCTCCTTGCCCTTGGTGCGGCCGGTCAGCACCTCAACCGTGATGCCCGCGGCATCGGCGAGTTTGGAGATGGTGGCGAAATGCTGCCGGGCAAGAATTTCGGTCGGGGCCATCAACACCGCCTGTCCTCCGGCCTCGACGGCGGTTGCCATAGCCATCAGCGCCACCAGCGTCTTGCCCGCGCCGACATCGCCCTGCAACAGCCGCAACATACGGTCCTCGCTGGCCATATCGGTCAGGATATCTTTCACCGAGGCATTCTGGCTCGGCGTCAGGGAGAAGGGTAGTTGCGACAGGATTTTTGCAGCAATGTCCCCCTTGGCGCGGATCGGCTGGCCCGCGACCTTGCGCAGTCTTTGCCGCACCAGCGCCAGCGATAATTGTCCGGCGAGGAATTCGTCATAGGCAAGCCGTCGGCGCGCCGGGGCCTGTGGCTCTATATCGGCGCTGTCGCGTGGGTCGTGCAACTCACGGAAGCTCGATGCCACGTCGCCGAACCCCTGCCGGGTCTTCAGCGTTTCGTCGATCCATTCGGGAAAGACCGGCAGTTTCGAAAGTCCGCCTTCAATTGCCCGCCGCAGCACCTTCGGAGACAGCCCGGCTGTCATCGGATAAACGGCTTCGACCAGCGGCAGGTTCTCGGCCTCGGAGAGTTTCACCATGAAATCCGGATGCACCATGGAGGCGCGGCCGTTGAACCAGTCCACCTTGCCGCTGACGAGAACCTCTTCATCGACGGGCAAGGCCTTGGAAAGCCAGTCTCCCTTGGCGCGGAAGAAGGTGAGCGCCAGTTCCCCGGTCTCGTCATGCAGGAAAACACGGTAGGGCGCGGAACGATTGCCTGGTGGAGCTGGCTGATGCCGGTCGACACGTCCCTGAATGGTGACAATGGCGCCGGGAGCGGCAAGCGCGATGCCCGGGCGGTTGCGCCGGTCGATGACGTTTGATGGCGCGTGGAACAGAAGATCGATCACGCGGGTGTCGTTGGCATTTTCCCGGCTCAGCAGTTTGGCCAGAAGGTCGGCAAGCTTCGGCCCCACACCGGCAAGGGTGGAGACGGAAGCAAATAGCGGATCGAGAATGGCGGGACGCATGCTCAGCAAAATCGGGGAAGGGGACGCGTTATGCAAGACGTGGCGCCCGACAAAGGCTGTTTATCACCGGCAGATTTTAGCCGCCGTGGCATTATTTCGATAAAAACCGGTTCCAAGCGTTCGCCTCCTGTTCTATAGGAGGGCGCAATCAACATCCTGTTGAATAGCCAACCGAAAGGTGAATGCGATGACTGGACTGGTGCGCACGAGCGCCGACCTCGATCCGAGGCGCAGGCGGATACTTTACCGCTGCTGGCACCGGGGCATTCGCGAGATGGATCTGGTGCTCGGGCAATTTGCGGAAGACAATATTGCCGGGCTTTCCGACGATCAGCTCGACGAGCTGGAAATCATCATGGCGGAAGAGGATAACGACCTCGTCAAGATGGTGACGGGTGCCCTGCCGGTGCCGGAAAAATTCCAGACCCCGTTGTTCGAGAAGATCGCCTCTTACCGTCCCGATTTCGATCTCGTCACAGCCGAAACCCTGAAGGCCTGAAACATGATAGCCGGATTCGATGCAAAGCTGGTGGCGTCGGCCGATACGCCGCTGACCATCGGAAACGTGCCCTCCGGCATGGAAGCCCTGCTGCTCGCCGATATGGCGCGGGCGGGAACATCGGTGGCTTACGTGATGTCGGACGGCCAGCGGGTCGCCGATCTCGAACAGATTCTTGGTTTTGTCGCGCCGGATATTCCGGTGTTGACGCTGCCGGCCTGGGATTGTCTGCCTTATGATCGCGTGTCACCGAGTGCTGACACCTCGGCGCGCCGGCTCGCGGCACTTGCCGGCCTCATCAATCACGCCAAGAAACCGCATCCGGCCATCGTTCTCGTCACCGTCAACGCCATGCTGCAGAAGATGGCGCCGCGCGACGTTATCGAGAGCCTGGGCTTTTCGGCCAAGCCCGGCAACCAGATCCGCATGGAGGACATCGCCGCGCGGCTGGAGCGCAACGGTTTCGACCGGGTGGCGACGGTGCGTGAAGTGGGTGAATTCGCCGTGCGCGGCGGCATTCTCGATGTCTTCGTGCCGGGCACCGAAGAGCCGGTGCGGCTCGATTTCTTCGGCGATACGCTGGAAAGCATCCGCACCTTCGATCCGGCCAGCCAGCGCACCATCGCACAGGCGCGCTCGCTTGATCTTAATCCGATGAGCGAAGTGACGCTGACGCCGGATACGATCGGCCGGTTCCGTAAGAATTACCTGTCGCTATTCGGTGCGGCGACGCGCGACGACGCGCTTTATCAGGCCGTCTCCGAAGGCCGCCGTTATGCCGGTATGGAGCACTGGCTGCCGCTGTTTTACGAAGAGCTGGAAACCGCCTTCGATTATCTCAGCGGTTTCCGTATCGTCACCGACCATACGGCGCGCGAGGCGGCGAAGGAACGCTCCAAGCTGGTCCTCGATTATTACGAGGCGCGGCGGGCTTCCGGCGAGACCAAGGGCTCGACGCAGGGCGCGCCTTACAAGCCGGTATCGCCTGGGCAAATCTATCTCGACGGCAAGAGCTTCGAGGCGGCGCTTGCGAGCGTCAATGCGGTGCGGCTGACGCCTTTCAACGAACACGATAGCGAAGGTCGCCCGGTCGCGACGCTTGATGCCCATGTTGGTCCGCGCTGGGCACGTCCACCGACGGAAGGCGACAGCGAAGAGCGGGTCAATGTTTTCGATCTGGCGGTAAAGCACATTGCCGAGCGCCGGGCCAAGGGCTGGAAGGTTTTGATCACCGGCTGGTCGGAAGGTTCGCTCGACCGGCTGTTGCAGGTCTTGAACGAACACGGGCTTGAGAAGATCAAGCCGGTGACATCGCTGAAAGAGGTGGAGAAACTCGGCAAGGGTGAGGCGGCTTCGGCGGTGCTGAGCCTCGAAGCCGGGTTTGAGACCGGAACGCTCGCTATCATCGGCGAGCAGGATATTCTTGGCGACCGCATGGTGCGCCGTTCCAAGCGCCGCAAGCGCGGCGCGGATTTCATCGCGGAAGTGGCGGCGCTGGACGAAGGCTCGCTCGTGGTTCACGCCGAACACGGCATCGGTCGCTTCGTCGGTTTGCAGACCATCGAGGCAGCGGGCGCGCCGCGCGCCTGTCTGGAACTGCATTATGCCGACGACGCCAAGCTGTTCCTACCGGTCGAAAACATCGATCTTCTCTCGCGTTATGGTTCTGATGCCGCGGAAGCCACACTCGACAAGCTCGGTGGCGGCGCATGGCAGATGCGCAAGGCCAAGCTCAAGAAGCGCCTGCTTGATATGGCCGACGAGCTTATCCGCATTGCAGCCGCGCGTCTGGTGCGCCACGCGCCGGCGCTTATCGCACCGGACGGGCTTTACGACGAGTTTGCCGCCCGTTTCCCCTATGACGAGACCGAGGACCAGCTGAACGCCATCGACGCTGTTCGCGACGATCTCGGTGCCGGGCGGCCGATGGATCGCCTGATCTGCGGTGATGTCGGTTTCGGCAAGACCGAAGTGGCCTTGCGCGCCGCTTTCCTTGCCGCCATGAATGGCGTTCAGGTGGCGGTGGTGGTGCCGACCACGCTTCTGGCGCGACAGCATTTCCGTACCTTTTCCGAACGGTTTCGCGGTCTGCCGATCCGGGTGCAGCAGGCCTCGCGCCTTGTGGGTTCGAAGGAGCTTGCGCTCACCAAGAAGGAAGTGGCTGATGGAAAGACCGACATTGTCGTCGGCACCCATGCGCTGCTCGGTGCGGGCATAAGCTTCGCCAATCTCGGCCTGCTGATCATCGATGAGGAGCAGCATTTCGGGGTGAAGCACAAGGAGCGGCTGAAGGAGCTGAAAAGCGACGTGCATGTGCTGACGCTGTCGGCAACACCCATTCCGCGCACCTTGCAGCTGGCCATGACCGGCGTGCGCGAGCTGTCGCTCATCACCACGCCGCCGGTGGACCGCATGGCGGTTCGCACCTTCATTTCGCCCTTCGATCCGCTGGTAATCCGTGAAACGCTGATGCGCGAGCATTATCGCGGTGGCCAGAGCTTCTATGTCTGCCCCCGCCTTGCCGATCTCGCTGATATCCATGCATTCCTGCAGTCGGATGTGCCGGAACTGAAAGTGGCGGTGGCGCATGGCCAGATGGCGGCGGGTGAACTCGAAGACATCATGAACGCCTTCTATGACGGCAAATACGATGTGCTGCTTTCGACCACCATCGTCGAATCCGGCCTCGACGTGCCGACCGCCAATACGCTGATCGTGCATCGTGCCGACATGTTCGGTCTTGCCCAGCTTTACCAGCTGCGTGGCCGTGTTGGTCGTTCCAAAGTCCGCGCCTTTGCGCTGTTCACCCTGCCGGTCAACAAGGTGTTGACGACGATGGCGGAGCGGCGGCTGAAAGTGCTGCAATCGCTCGACACACTCGGCGCCGGTTTCCAGCTTGCCAGCCACGATCTCGATATTCGCGGCGCGGGCAATCTGCTTGGCGAAGAACAGTCCGGCCACATCAAGGAAGTCGGCTTCGAGCTTTACCAGCAGATGCTGGAAGAGGCCGTGGCCGAAGTTAAGGGTGACGAAGAGGTGCGCGACAGCGGCTGGTCGCCGCAAATCTCGGTCGGCACCTCGGTGATGATCCCGGAAGACTACGTGCCGGATCTGCATCTGCGCATGGGTCTCTACCGCCGTCTCGGCGAGCTTGCGGATATAGGCGAGATCGACGGTTTCGGCGCAGAAATGATCGACCGTTTCGGCCCGCTGCCGAAGGAAGTTCAGCATCTGCTCAAGATCGTCTACATCAAGTCGCTCTGCCGCACGGCCAATGTCGAGAAGGTGGATGCCGGGCCGAAAGGCGTGGTTGTGCAGTTCCGCAACAAGGAATTCCCCAATCCGGCAGCGCTTGTCGGTTATATCGGCAAGCAGGGCTCGATGGCGAAAATCCGCCCGGACCACAGCCTGTTCCTGAACCGCGATCTGCCGACGCCGGAAAAACGGCTGGCGGGTGCGGCGATGGTCATGACGCAATTGGCGGAGCTGGCTCGGTCGTAGATTTAAGCCTTTGGGGGGGGGCGGTGGGTGTGGCTTACCCCACTTCTGCCCTGCCGGGCATCTCCCCCACAAGGAGGGAGATCGGCAAGACGCGCTGTCACCACTTCATTCTCTAACGTTGATATAGGCAAAACCTTGCCGCATATCGATCTCCCCACCTGTGTGGGAAATGCCCGGCAGGGCAGAGGGGGTAAGCCACCCATCGTCGGCTCATTTCCATTAGCCAATCCCTCGAAAACTCCACTCACTGCCTTCAGCGAAAATTACCGCGATGTAACGAAACGGACATGTATCGGTAGTCTTCGCGGGCGTAATCTTTCCTTCATACCCGGTGCGGCGGATCGTAAAGCCGCCGGGTCTTGAAGGAGCAGGACGATGTGGACCAACATCAACAGGTTTGCCACCGCTGGTCTGGTTGCTTTGACAATTGCGGGCACCACAATTGCCACCACCAGTCAGGCGGAAGCGCGCAATAATTTCGGCCGCGGCCTTGCCGCCGGGATCGCAGGAACGATCATTGGCGGAGCGCTCATCGCCGGGGCAAGGCATCCCGGTTACGCTTATGGCCCCGCTTATTATGCACCGGCCTACGGTCCACCCGTCTACGCCGCGCCAGCTTATGGACCGCCTGTTGTTTACCAGCCGGTTTATCCTCGCTGCCACGTGGCCTGGCGACAGAACGCCTGGGGCGACATGTATCGGGTCAGGGTTTGTGATTGATCGAATGCCATGCCAGCGACGCAAACATGCGTCGCTGGTTCTCATGCATTTTCGACTTTAGCGCTCGTCTTCCGGCGTGATCCCGACGGCCACATTCTGGTCGGTCGCGGCGATGGAGGCGGGAAGCGGCACTTTTCGCTGCTTCTCGCGGATCAGCGTCAGCAGGCCGGAGCCGACGATCAGGGCGATGCCCATCAACATCCAGCCATCAATGCGGTCGCCGAAGATCAGGTAACCGAACAGGATGGCCCAGAGCATCTGGCTATATTGCGTTGGGCCGATCATGGCGGCGGGCGCATATTGGGCAGCATACATGACAAGCACATTGCCAAGTGCCCCTAACAGTCCATATCCCGCCAGCAGCAACCATTGTTCGCCGCCCGGCATGATGAAGGTCGGCACCATGGCGATGCCGCTGATGGTAAGACAGCCCAGTACGCCGGCCCCATACAGCGAGACGTTTTTTTCCGACGGACCCATGGCCCGGAAGATGACGATGCTGAGTGCGCCGCTGAAGCCACCGATGATGGCGCCGATATGGCCGATGCCGAGTTCACGGAAACCCGGCCGCAGGATGACCAGCACCCCGAGGAAACCGATGATGACCGCAGACCAGCGGCGGATGCCCACCTGTTCCTTCAAAAACACCACCGACATGATGGTGACGAACGAGGGAAGCAGGAAGATCAGCGCAAAGGCTTCGGCCATGGAAAGATGGGTGAAAGCGGTGACGCTGCCGACGGCACCCGTACCGGCGGCGAAAAATCGGATGATCCATAAAGGCCGGTTGGTCGTCTTCACCACATCCACCCAGCGATCATTGCGCTTGCGGATGAAGGGCAGGGCGATGAGGCCGAACAGGGCGCCGAAGAAGGCCGATTCGATCGGCGAAATCTGGCCTTCTATGAGTTTAACGCTCGCGTCGCTCCAAGCGTAGGCAGCGAAGGCGGCAAAGGCAAGCAGAATGCCTTTCAGGGTCTGGTCGGACACGGGAAAACACCAACAGTTTATCAATTACGGCAAGCTGCCGGTGTTCGACCGTCAGTTCATCGACTTATGCTCGTCCGCCTTGATTTTTGCAATATCCCGCAGTGCAGCAATCAATACATCAGGCGTTTGTGCACCGCTGATGGCGTATTTCTGGTCAACGATAAAGAACGGTACGCCGGAAACACCCATTTGCTGCGCCGCGTCAATTTCGGCAATCACCGTGTCCTTGTCCGCATCCGATGCCAGAAGCCGTGTTACCACCTTGGCGTCCATGCCCGCCTTTTCGGCGATATCGGTCAGCACGGCGTGATCGCCGATATTGCGGCCTTCCTCGAAATTCGCCTTGAACAAAGCGGTGACGATCCTTTCCTGAACGTCACGGCCTTCAGCATGGGCCCAGAGCGACAGGCGATGTGCGTCGAGCGTGTTCGGGCCAATCTTTATTGCATCGAAATCGTAGTGGATGCCGACCTGTTTGCCGAGTTCAACCAGCGAGGCATGGGCCTGCTCGAGACGCTCCTTGCCGAGCTTTTCCTCAAGCGCGGCCTTCTGGTCAACGCCTTCAGGCGGGTAATCCGGGTTGAGCCGGTAAGGTCGCCAGTTCACGTCGACGCTGATTTCGTCCTGCACCTCGGCAATGGCAAGATCGAGCCTTGCCTTGCCCAGATAGCACCAGGGGCAGACCATATCCGATACGACGTCGATAACGATGCGTTCCATGGCTTTATCTTCCGTTGTCTTGGACCGGGCAGGGGCGGGTTATTGCGCCCGCGCATCCCACCAGGTCTGTTTCTGATTGCCTGATATCGGGGTCATATCCGGGCGGTCGATATATTTCCAGCGGGCTATCCATTGCGCGCCGATGTAGTAGAGCGGAATGACATAGTGGCCGGCGACGAGAAGACGATCATAACCACGCACTGCCGCCTGAAAATCCTCCGTGGATCGGGCCTGCAACAGGGCCTCGATCATGCGGTCGATGTCGGGGCTGGCCGCACCCGCATAGTTGAAGCTGCCCTGCGCATCCCGCGACAGTGAACTCCAGCGGTTGAGCTGCTCGGCGCCCGGCGAGAGGGATGAGGGCAGGGACCGGATGATCATGTCGTAATCGAAGCTGTTGGAGCGTGCCTGATATTGGCCATCGTCAACGGAGCGGATGCCCATGGCGACACCGATCAGGTTCAGCGAACGCTGATAGGCAAGCGCTATGCGTTCCTGCGCCGGGTTCTGCGTCATGATTTCGAATGCGAGCTGGCGGCCATTGGCGTCGGACATCCTGCCGTTCTTGATGCTGTATCCGGCCTCTTTCAGCTTATCGACGGCAAGCTTCAGGACCTTGCGGTCCGCGCCGGTCCCGTCGGTGGTGGGCATGGCGTAGGTTCCCGCCAGAAGTTCCGGCGGCATGCTCTTGGCCGCATCGCCAAGCAGCGCAAGTTCGCGCTCATCTGCGGCATTGCCATAGGCGCCGAGCGCTGAGTTCTGCCAGTAGCTTTGCGTACGCTTGAAGGCGCCGCCGAGAATGTTCTTGTTCATCCACTCGAAATCGAGCGCATAGGACAGGCCCTCACGCACCTTTTCGTCTGCAAAGACCGCGCGGCGGGTATTAAAGACAAGGCCGAACATGCCCGATGGCAGGCGCGGCTGGAACACATCCTTGACGATATCGCCGCGATGAACGGCGGGGAAGTTGTAGGCCTGGCCCCAATGGGACGTATCGGAGGTGCCGTTGATGGCGTCGCCTTCGGGATAGATGTCGATATCACCTTTCTTGAAGGCCTCGAACATGGTGGTGACCTGAAGGAAATAGGTGATGCTGATCTCGTCGTAATTCTCGAAGCCGACTTTGCTCGGGATATCCTTGCCCCAATAGTCCGGGTTGCGCTCCCAGATGATTCGTTCACCCGGTCGCAATGTCTTGATTCGGTATGGACCCGACCCGACAACAGCGCCGAGGCCCGCCTGCTCGAATTTTTCCGGATCGATCGCGTGTTTCGGCAAAATAGGGGTGGAAGAGGCGAGAATGAGCGGCGTTTCGCGGTTCGCCCTGTCGTTAAAGGTGAAGCGGACGCCGTGTTCGCCGATCTTTTCCAGCTTCGCCACGCCGTCTAGGCGGCTGTTGAACGGCGGACGGCCTTTTTCCTTCAGGAGATTGAATGTGAAGATAACATCGTCAGGCGTCACCGGCTCGCCATCCGACCACTTGGCCTTGGGATTGATGTTGAACTGCGTGAAGGTGCGTTCTTCGTCCCACTCCACGGTTTCCGCAAGCAGGCCGTAGAGGCTGAAAGGCTCGTCGCTCGAGCGCTGCATCAGCGGCTCGTAGAGGAGATTGCCGAATTCAGGGTCCCAGACGCCGCGCGCCGTGGTGCGCATTCCCTTGAGAACAAAGGGGTTGAGGCTGTCAAAGGTGCCGACGACACCGTAGGATATGCGACCACCTTTTTTCACGTCCGGATTGACATAAGGGAAGTGCCGGAAGTCGGCGGGAAGTTCCGGCGTGCCGTGCATGGAAATGCCGTGAAGCGGCTGCGCTACGGCAATTTCCGGAGAAAGCAGGGCCGTTCCCCAAAGAAACAATGCGGGGATTAGGGCCGCAAGCTTGCGCATGTCACTATCCTGTCTCAACTGTCGGTCCGTTTTGTCGTGGTGGTCGGTTATCGTCATGATTGGTTTTTTGTTATGATTCTGGCGAATATGTAGCACAAGCCCATGGCTGGACCCATGCGAGGGCGGGAAATCTTGGGTTGCCTCAAGAAAAAGTTAAAGAAGTGCTGGATATCGCCGCGAACGGCATGTAACAGGGTGGCCGGAAGAGACGGGTCACGCATTTGCCTCATTTAAACGACAGTTGAACGGGCAGAAGGATACCGCCATCGGCGAGCAGGACCCGCGGTTCTGTTCTGGCAGACATTCAGGAGACGGAACTCTTATGATGCAAAAGGCAAACACATTCACCCGGACAGCTCTGTCCGCTCTCGTTCTTTCCCTGGGCGCGGTTTCCGCTCCGGCCATCTCGCAGGCACAGGATGCTCCCGCCAATCAGGGCGCTGGCGCTCCGCCGCTCGGCTGGTTCAAGACCTGCTCCAAGCAGGAAGACAACGATGTCTGCGTCGTGCAGAACGTGGTTCTTGCCCAGAACGGCCAGATGATCACTGCCGTCGGCCTCATCACTGTAGAGGGCAAGGTCAACCGCAAGCTGCTCCAGGTTTCCGTTCCGACCGCGCGTCTCATTCCCCCGGGTGTGATGATGCAGATCGACGGTGGCAAGGGTCAGAAGCTCGATTACGCTGTTTGCCTTCCCGACAAGTGCACGGCTGAAGTTCCGCTGACGGACGCCATGATCGCGTCGCTGAAGAAGGGCAACGAGATCGTCTTCACCTCGATCAACTTCCGCCGCGCGCCGAACCCCATCAAGATCGCGCTTACCGGCTTTACCGGCGCTTATGACGGTGCGGCTATCACCCAGTCGCAGCTCGCAGAAAGCCAGCGCAGCCTTCAGGAAGGCATGCAGAAAAAGGCCGAAGAGGCTCGCAAGAAGCTGGAAGCTGCTCAGGACGCCGCAAAGGGCGCGCCGAAGCCCTGATCTCTTTACGAGAACACGAAAAAACCGGCCTGTTTTCAGGCCGGTTTTTTTATGCGCGGTTTTGATCCGACGTATTTTCAGTCAAAGCGCACAGCGCCCTTATGATTGTTATCAAATCGGGCGTGCGCTAATGCGCCAGCGACATTTTCGGCCGCCACTCGCCGTTGGGCGCCTTGTCGAACATCCGCTCGATATTGCGGTTGCGGAGCGGCGCCTCGTTTTCATCGTGGACGAGGTTTTGTTCGGATACGTAAGCGACATATTCCGTCTCATCGTTTTCCGCCAGAAGATGGTAGAAGGGCTGGTCGCGCTCCGGGCGAATATCGGCGGGGATGGCGTTCCACCACTCTTCCGTATTGGCATATTCCGGATCCACGTCAATCACCACACCGCGGAACGGAAACACCTTGTGGCGGACGATCTCGCCAAGCGTAAATTTTGCGTCTCTTTGTTTCATGGTATGAACTTCCTTTCCCACTAATAGTTGGGTGCGGAATGGGAAATATCAAGGGCTAGCGGTATCCGGCCCTTTTTCCCGTGATGCTCTTAAGCGACCCTGCGGCCGATCGGTGCGGTGGCGATGACGACGCCGCCGGTAACCAGCACGATGCCGATGGCGTGATATGTTTCAAACGTTTCACCAAGGAAAAGCGTGGCCATGACAATCGAGACGGGTGGCATCATGTAAAGCGTGATGCCTGCCGTGGCGGGGCCAAAAACGCGGACCGTATGGGTGAAGCAATAAAAGGCAAGCAGCGAGGCGAACAGGATGATGCCGCCGATCTTGGCCCAGGCGATGGCCGTCGCCGGCAGCAAGCCACCATGCGCCAGTTCGACCGCTGCCGGCGGGAGCAGGACCAGCGCGCCGGAGAAGGCGATGAGGCCGAAAAGGCTGAACGAGGCCATCTGCCGCGCCGCGGGATCGCGCAACAGCAGCGAATAGACCGCAAACGCAATCGCTGCCGTCAGAATGGCAAAATCGCCAATGTTGAATTTCATCTGCCAGAGAGCGGACATATCGCCCTTGAGCACGATTGCCGCCACGCCCGCAAAAGCGATGATCATGCCCGCCACTTCGAGCCTGCGGATCGGGCGGCCCTGAAAGATGCGCTGAAACAGGATGATGAATAGCGACGAAGTCGTATAGATCAACGTACCGTTGGCAGCCGTCGTCATTGTGAGGCCCCAATAGACCACGCCACCGCAGACGCCCATGCCGAGAATGCCGAGAACGAGCCAGAGCAGCGTTTTCTGGCGCACGAAGGCGAGGCAGTTCCGCCAGTCGGCGATCATGAACGGAGCGATGATGAGGCTCGATCCGATCCAGCGAATGAAGGCGGCAATGAAGGGCGAGACCTCGCCGATGACGCCGCGGCCGAAAATGATGTTGCTGGAGAAAAAGAACGGTACCGCCAGAAAGATGAGCCAGTCCGTGAGGCGCGTTTGCTGAGAGGCTGGCTTGATCGACATTGTTCGCGACATTGCTGGGCATCAAAAGAAAACGGCGGCTTTCCAGGGGAAAACCGCCGAGCGGGAAGGGACGCCTCTAAAGGCGTCCCAAATGCCGGTCAGGCCGAGTAGTACATGTCGAATTCGACCGGATGCGGGGTCATTTCGAAGCGCATGACTTCCTGCATCTTCAGCTCGATGAACGAGTCGATCTGGTCGTCGTCGAACACGCCGCCTGCGGTCAGGAACTTGCGATCCTTGTCGAGGCTTTCCAGCGCTTCGCGCAGCGAGCCGCAGACGGTCGGGATCTTTTTCAGTTCCTTGGCAGGAAGGTCGTAAAGGTCCTTGTCCATTGGCTTGCCGGGATGGATCTTGTTCTTGATGCCGTCGAGGCCGGCCATCAGCATGGCCGCAAAACCGAGATAGGGGTTCTGGGTCGGGTCCGGGAAGCGGACTTCGACGCGCTTTGCCTTCGGGTTGGAGCCAAAGGGAATGCGGCACGATGCGGAGCGGTTACGGGCGGAATAGGCCAGCAGAACCGGAGCTTCATAACCCGGCACCAGACGCTTGTAGGAGTTGGTGGTGGGGTTGGTAAAGGCGTTGATTGCCTTGGCATGCTTGATGATGCCGCCGATGTAGTACAGGCAGTTTTCAGACAGGCCGGCATATTCGTCGCCAGCAAAGGTCGGCTTGCCGCCCTTCCAGATCGACTGGTGCACGTGCATGCCCGAGCCGTTGTCGCCGAAGATCGGCTTCGGCATGAAGGTTGCCGTCTTGCCATAGGCATTGGCGACCTGATGCACGACGTACTTGTAGATCTGCATCTTGTCGGCGCTGGATACCATGGTGTCGAACTTCACGCCCAGCTCGTGCTGCGCGGAGGCGACTTCGTGGTGGTGCTTTTCGACGACGACGCCCATTTCAGCGAGAACCGTCAGCATTTCGGAACGCATGTCCTGCAGGCTGTCGATCGGGGGAACCGGGAAGTAACCGCCCTTGACGCGCGGACGGTGGCCAAGGTTGCCAGTTTCGTAATCCGTGTCGTCGTTGGACGGCAGTTCCGACGAGTCCAGCTTGAAGCCGGTGTTGTAAGGGTCTGCCTTGTACTTCACGTCGTCAAAGACGAAGAATTCCGGCTCGGGGCCAACGAAGATGGTGTCGCCGATACCGGAGGCCTTGAGGTAGGCTTCGGCCTTCTTGGCGGTGCCGCGCGGGTCGCGGTTATAGGCTTCGCCGGAAACCGGGTCGAGAATGTCGCAAAGGATGACGAGGGTCGACTGGGCGAAGAACGGATCGGTATGGGCAGTTGCCGGATCGGGCATCAGCACCATGTCGGATTCGTTGATGGCCTTCCAGCCGGCGATCGAGGAGCCGTCGAACATGACGCCATCGGCGAACATGTCTTCGTCTACGGAGACAACATCCATGGTGACATGCTGCAGCTTGCCCTTGGGGTCGGTAAAGCGCAGGTCCACGAACTTGATGTCGTTATCCTTGATCTGCTTCAAGATATCGTTTGCGGTCGTCATTTAAACGTTTTCCTTGAGTGTGGTGGTGACGAGGTGAAAAACCTGAGCCTCCCCGGCTCAGGACCTGGTTCCGATTATATGGCGTCCACGCCTGTTTCACCGGTACGGATTCGGATGACTTCCTCGACGTTGGAAACGAAAATCTTTCCGTCGCCGATACGTCCGGTCTGTGCCGCATTGCGGATAGCCTCAATGACGGCTTCCGCATTTTCGTCCGCCAGTACGACTTCGACTTTCACTTTCGGCAAAAAGTCCACAACGTACTCTGCTCCGCGGTAGAGTTCCGTGTGGCCCTTCTGACGACCAAAGCCTTTTGCTTCCGTGACCGTGATTCCCTGAAGTCCGACTTCCTGAAGGGCTTCCTTCACTTCATCGAGCTTGAAAGGCTTAATGATCGCTTCGATCTTTTTCATGAGAAAATATCTCTCCGCTTCTCCCGTTAAAGCAGGTTATTCCCGCTCTGCCACAAGAATGCACGTATTGTGCCAGATCGGAAGCGGGCTTGAAGAAAAAACTTCGCTTGCCCGGCTTTCTGGCACAAAATGCATTCGCTTTTTGTGGTTTTCCAGCCAATTTCTCGCCAAAACCCGAAAAATCCGTCATCAATTCTGTCGGTTTTCCTTATTTTAGTTATGTTGAATATTTCGGAATGCACTGACGGCGTTTTGTTGATTTGTTTATATTTTATGCATTTGATTATTATTTCGCCGCAGCCATTTGCTTATTTTTGTATCGATTGCCTTTCCGGCGTTTTGAAGGGATGATCGCTCCATGAAATCCCTATTGAATCTCTCTCTTATCGACCCTGCCGTGATGGCCCGCATCGATGCGGCCTCAGGCCAATCCGGCATTCCCCTATACGATCTTATGGAGCGGGCAGGGCAGGCGGTCGCTGCTTCGGCCCTTCGCCACTATCCGGACGCGCTGCGTTTCGTCGTGCTCTGCGGAGGCGGCAATAATGGCGGTGATGGTTACGTTGCGGCACGCTCGCTTGTTCAAAGCGGGGCGACAGTTGCGGTTCATCATCTTGGCCAAGTCACGGCCATGAAAGGCGATGCCCGCACGGCTTTCGAGGGCAGCGGCGTCACAGCCCTGCCGCTTGGCGACTATGTGCCCATGGCTGGTGACGTGGTGATTGACGCGGTGTTCGGTGCCGGATTGTCCCGCGAGATTCCGTCGGAGCTTCGGCGCGTGATCGATGCGGTGACGCAGGCAGCCGTGCCGGTTCTAGCCGTCGATCTGCCGTCTGGTCTTTGCGGCAGGAGGGGCGTGCCTCTGGGCGCATCGTTCAAGGCGGAGCGGACCGTGACCTTCATGGCGCGAAAACCCGGCCATCTGTTGATGCCGGGGCGGGAACTGTGCGGGACGCTTGAGGTGTTCGATATCGGTATCCCCTACCGTATTCTCGCCGCTCATGCGGGATCGGTTGCGGAAAACGATCCACTTGTCTGGCGCGACGCCTTGCCCCGCTCCGAAATGGAAACGCATAAATTCCGCCGTGGGCATCTGACCGTCTTTTCCGGACCGCCACATGCGACGGGAGCAAGCCGCATGACGGCAATTGCCGCGCTGAAGGCGGGGGCGGGCATCGTCACCATTGCCGCGCCGAAGCAGGCGCTCGACGTGCTTTCGGTGACATTGACGGCGGTGATGAGTTCCGGTCTGGATGATGCGGACGATCTGCGCCACTGGCTGGACGACAAACGCCACGCCGCTTTCGTCCTCGGTCCCGGTTTCGGCGATCTCGAAAAGGCGCGGCAATTCGTGTCCCTGCTCGGGGACAAGGTGGTGGTGCTGGATGCCGACGCGATCACCGCTTTCAAGGACTGCCCGGAAACCCTGTTCGACCGGATGATTTCAGGCGCGGGGAAATTCGTATTGACGCCGCATGAGGGCGAGTTTGCCCGGCTGTTTCCCGATCTCGCCACTGACACGTCACTGAGCAAGATCGAGAAGGCGCAGACCGCATCGGCGCGCAGCGGCGCAGTGCTGGTCTACAAGGGGGCGGATACGGTCATAGCCGCGCCGGACGGCCGCGCGCTGGTCAATACCAATGCGCCGTCGAGCCTTGCGACGGCGGGGTCAGGCGATGTGCTGGCTGGCATCATCGGCGCATTGCTTGCGCAGGGAACGCCTGCCTTTGAGGCCGCCGCTGCCGGTGTCTGGCTGCATGGCGAGGCGGGCAGCAGGGCGGGTGCAGGTATGACGGCAGAAGATCTCGCCCACGCGGTGCGGCCGTTTGCGTGACCTTGAGTTGGTGTCCACGCCGTCACCGGACTTGATCGCAGGAGATACCTTTCGCTGCGTAGACGCGTCGTGGCTGGATGCCGGATCTAGTCCGGCATGACGGAGGGGAGGTTTTCATCCCTGAGGTGAGGGCTTTTTCGCGCTCGAAGTTTAAAGCCGCGTCAGTGCGCGGCTTTGCCCTGGCTCGCGGTTGCCATCCGCGAAGCGCTGATCAGCAGCTTGCGTTCCGCCCGTTCCTGTTGCGGCGTGCGATTGTAGATTTCGCGATAACACTTGGAGAAATGCGAAGCGGAGACGAAACCGCAGGCAACGGCAACCTCGACCACCGGCATGGCCGATTGCACCAGCAGGTGGCGGGCGCGGTCCAGGCGGATTTCAAGATAGTAGCGGGCGGGTGAGCGGCCCATTTCCTGCCGGAAGAGACGCTCCACCTGTCGGCGCGACAGATCGGCCGCATCGGCGATGTCGAGCAGCGACAGCGGCTCGGACAGATTGCCTTCCATCAATTCGATGATCGACAGGACCTTGCTATTCTGAACGCCGAGGCGCGCACGCAGCGGCAGGCGCTGGCGGTCGTTGGGGCTGCGCACCCGGTCCGTCAATTGCTGCTCGCAGACGCGGTTGACAAGATTTTCGCCGAAATCCTGACCGATCAGGCTCAGCATCATATCGAGCGATGCGGTGCCGCCGGCGCAGGTATAGATGTTGCTGTCGACCTCGAAGAGATCGGCATAGACTTCCACCTGCGGGAAGGCCTCGGAAAAACCAGGCAGGTTCTCCCAGTGGATCGCACAGCGTTTGCCATTTAAGAGACCGGCCTGCGCGAGGATATGCGCGGCGGTACAGAGGCTGCCGATGGCGATGCCGCGATTATAGGCTTCACGCAGCCAGGCATTGACGGATTTGTTGATGTGCTGGTCGACATCGATGCCCGAACAGATGATCGCCATTTCAACGCGGTTTTCGCCGCTGACATATCGTCGCTCATCGGCAAGACAGGTGTCGACCTCAAGACAGATGCCGCTTGATGACATGACCTTCTGGCCGTCGAGCGAGGCGAGGCGCCATTCGTAAGCCTGATACCCCAGCATGCGATTGGCGATGCGAAGCGTTTCAACCGCTGCGGCGAACGGCAGCATGGTAAATTGCGGAATGAGAAAAAAGACGATTGAGCGTTTCTTCTGGGAGTTCCTGCTCATTTGCCCGTGCTCCGTTGCGAATACGCAATTCCTCCCTTGGAATCGGTCTTCTGGATGTCCTGTTTCCGACATCTTTAACGAAAAATACGCCGTGAAATCCGGGCTGTCAAAAAATAGCTTTTGAAATATGCAAAATTTGCGACAAGCCTTTTTAAAGGGCGTCGTGTCGCATGTAAAACAGGCAGGTCATTTTACGCCTCTGCCGGGGCGTCTCGGGATTGACGGGGATGGCTCGCAAGTCCTGGGACGGTTGCGAGCCATGGAGTTGCGCATCATTTGCGGACGACCCTGATGCGATTGCTGTCGGTTGTCGGCCATCCAATGTCCTTCAATGTTTCAGGCGGCAAACCTTCCAGCGCGCGGAGCATTCTTGCGCGCTTCCATGACGTATGGAGAGCGGAAATCTGGCCGGACAGGCGCTGGAGCCAGCTACCGGTCGAGGGGCGTTGCGATGAACGGCTCGCTGCGGGGTGATAATGTATCATGGCCATGTCTTGATCCTTTCGTGAACCACGATCCTGTTTACGACTTCGGTATGCGCTTACATATCTCATCAAACAAGAGAATGAATTTTATGTCATTCATCAATTTTAGGAATGACTCGCGCTCGCCGCCTGCCGGAATTCCTGTCGTTCCGTGATGGGCCAGCGCTTCATTCCGACAAGGCGTTAGTTGCCCCGTCATTCGATGTCCCGGATGGTGCGCCTGTGTTGACATTCAATCAAACGAAATGATATCCATCTATAAATCAAAATATTTGAAGGTTCGTGCCATGACCGTAACTTTCCGCCAACCGTTGCCGCTGCTGGATAACGACATTCTGAGAACCTTCGTCGCGATTGCCGAGACCGGGAACTTCTCCACCGCTGCAGAGGTGGTGTTCAGAACGCCGTCCGCCGTTTCCATGCAGATAAAGAAGCTGGAGGAACAGCTGAAGACGACGTTGTTCCTGCGCGATGCCCGCTCGGTGACTTTGACGGCGCATGGCGAAACGCTTCTTACCTATGCGCGCCGCATGATCGCGCTGTCTAACGAGGCCGTGTCGCGTTTCGTCATGCCTGAACTGTCTGGCGTCGTCAGGCTCGGTGCGCCGGAAGATATTGGCGAGCGCGGTTTGCTCCCGGGTATCCTCAAGCGTTTTGCCGAGGTTTTCCCCGGCATCATGATCGATGTCACGATCGATTCCAGTTCCAATCTCTACAAGCGCATGGATGAACGGCGGCTGGATCTGGCACTGGTCAACTGTGCGTCGCATCCGCTGCGGGATACGGGCGAGGTGCTGATGCGCGAACGTCTCGTCTGGGCCGGGGCAAAATGCGGTACGGCCTATCTGCGCGATCCGCTGCCCATATCGATCTGGGAAGAGGGCTGCATCTGGCGTTCGGAAGCGATCAACTCGCTTGAAAAGCGGGGTCGCAATTTCCGCGTGGCCTATCTCAGCGGCCATACCATGGCGCAGCGCGCAGCAATTGCCGCCGATCTCGCCATCGCTCCCCTGCCGCGCTCCTATGTGCAGAACGACATGGTCATTCTGAGCGACAAGGAAGGCCTGCCGGAACTTGGTTATTTCGATATTCGCCTGATCACGGGCGAAAGACCCTCGCGCCCCATCCTTGCGGTCGCGGAAAGCATCCGCAACGCCTTTGTCGAGGTCGCCAAGGCGGCCTGAGGTAGATCTTTATAACGGGAATGCGCGACGGCGAGCGTCCGTCGCGCCATAGGCAAAGGTGGGCCTAGATCGCTACCGTGCCCCGTTTTGCGGAAAAGTCCGCATCGCCGATTTGCCAGCTTCCACGACCGGCCAGCCAGTCTGCCGAATTCTGTAGCCCACCAAATGGGAAAACGTGGATTTGCCGGATCGGCCCTGCCGGATTTGCCTGCCAGTGCCGTTCGATAGGGCCGACCACGCTTTCCGGTGAATGCCCCTTGGCCAACGTCGTCAGGGAGAGCGCGTTCTTTTTCAGATAGGCGATGGAATTGCCGACGCCGCAGAGAGCCGCATATTTCAGCAGCGTCGTGATCCTGGCCGGACCGGAGACGCCGATATGCACTGGCAAGTCGATGCCGGAGGCGGCGAGTCCTTCCGCCCAGGCGATGAAGCGCGCGGGGTCGAAGCCGAACTGGGTGACGATGCGCATTGCCGCATCGCTTCTTTCGGCAAAATCATACTTCAACTTCAAGACGGCCGTCGCCGTCTCATCGCTGAAATCGGGGCTGCCTTCGGGATGGCCGGCGATTGCAATCTGATTGATCCCGCAGCGATCGAAGATGCCGGTCGACAGCATATCCATGCTGGATGTGAAGGGACCAGCCGGCGTGGCGACGCCACCGCCGACTACCAGCACATCCGACACACCCGCTTCGCCTGCCAGCCGCTTCACCTGCTCCTCGAATTCCACGCCAGACGATATGCGCCGTGCCGCGAGATGCGGCACTGGTGTGTAGCCGAGATCGCGAAGATGTTTTGCAGCGTCGACCAGCCTGTCCTGCGAGGCCTGTCCGGTGTCTGTCAGATAAACACGCACGCCCTGTGGAAAGATACCGGCAAGACTTGCCGGGCCGAGCACCTGTGCGGGTGAGGCTTCAATGGAGGCGGCAATGGCGGGAGAGGTCGAGATATCGTGCAATTTGAATTTGGTCCTTTTCCCTTATCATGCACCCGTTTGTTGCCCACGTCTTTGCCTGTTGCGGCAAGACAGCCCTGCATCTGCGACGAAGCTTGATTTCATCTGTTTGGCTAGCGGCAATGGCTGGTTGTTCTCACCAGACACGTTTGGTGAGGCCGTTCCACAGCCATGTCCAGATCGTCGGCGGAAACCGCAGCACCGATTTGCCAGGCAAGGGCGGTTGCGGCGCAAGGCTGCCGGAAAGGGCGTCCTCGATAGCGCTGACCGCAATATCGACCGAGGCGGCGGTCAGAAGCAGGGGGTAGGTGGCTATGGTATCGGAAGGCGAGGGCTTCAGCCGCTTTTCGTAAAGGGTTGCGCCGGTATCCACGCCCTTGTCGACCAGATGCACGGTCGCACCGAAATTACCCCGGTCCTTTTCCACCAGCGCCCAATAACCGCCCATCTGGCCGCGATAGGCGGGATTGATGCCGGCGTGGAAATTGATGACCGGGCAGCGCAGAGCTTGAAGGGTTGCCGGTGTCAGAAGGCGGCAGGAAATGGTGAAGATCGCCGCCGGTTGCAAGGTGTTGATGGCCTTGTGGCACTCTTCGTCGTTCAGGGAGGCCACGTGTGTAACAGGAACTGCCTGGCCGAGATCGGCAGAGAGGCCATGTTCGGCAATGATCTCATTTGTGCGCCGAACAGTGAAGCGTTTGCCGAGCCGGGAGGCGATCATCGTCGCCATCTGGCCTGCGGCTGTCATCCAGCCAAGCCGCCGCGCCCGTCTTTTCAGAATGGCCGATTTGCTTTCCGCCTGCTCCACGATGACATGGATATCCGGAAACCGGGCGGCCAGCGCATTGATCATGACATTGGGGTTCAGCCCCCCCGCCGTCATCACCAGTAGCCGATTGTTTATCTCAGTCATGTCACCCACACGATTTTCCCGATCATGATCCCTGCGCCCGAGTTTCCCTCGCGAAGTTCAAAACCATGTTAATTTTCACCGACGGGATTTTTTCAAACGCCGGTGGAACCGATTTCCAATGCTCACGTTATTGTGACGCATATCACATCGGCGCTTGCCTTTGGACGGCAAGTCATAGGGGAGTTATTTCAAATGATCACACGTATTCTTTCGACAGTTTTCGTGGCTTTGTTGACCGTCGTGACCTTGAGTTCCTGCGGTAATACCATTCGCGGCGTTGGCCGGGATACGGCAAATGCAGTGGACGCCACGCAGGACGCAGGTCGTAGCGTAGACCGCGCCGCGCGTCGCTAAGTCTCTCCCCTCCAAGGTCTGGCGTTTCCCTGAATGAAGGGGACGCCTTTTCTTTGACCTGATTTCACCGTCACAGTTCATGTGTAAGAATCGCGCCGTACTAAGATGGGGCGAGAGGGCATGAGCGGGCGCTGATGAAAAGACTGGTGACGAAAAGACTGATTAGCTTGCTGCTGCCATTGCTTTTGCCGTTTTCGGCTAAGGCGGGCGGACAGGCGGATTTCTGCAAAACCATGGAGCATGCGGGCGGACGTTACATCGTCTGCAGTTTCGATCCTGCGAAAAGCATGATCCGGATTTACGACCGCGATCATGTCTCGGGTGAGGGATATCGCTCCTTCTCCGATCTCTCCTCCGCCCTGTGGCGGCAGCACATGTTCAGCGTCTTCGCCATGAATGGCGGCATGTATCATTCCGACTATTCTCCCGTTGGCCTTTTTGTCGAAAACGGCGTCGAACGTTCGCCGATTATTACCGGCGGCGGGTGGGGCAATTTCCATCTTCTGCCGAATGGCGTGTTTTATCTAAAGGGTGCAATGGCGGGCGTTCTGGAAACGCAGGGCTATGTCTCTGCCGGCTTGAAGCCGGATTTTGCCACCCAGTCCGGCCCGATGCTGGTGATCGATGGAAAGCTGCATCCGCGATTTCTGCCCGATAGCGACAGCCTGAAACGCCGCAACGGCGTCGGCGTGTCGCGCGATGGCATGGTGCATTTCGCGATTTCGGAAAACACCGTGCGTTTTTACGACTTCGCGACGTTGTTCAGGGATGCGCTGGATGCGCCAAACGCGCTGTATCTCGACGGGACGATTTCCAGTGTCGACATTCCCGCGATGAAAAGGCGCGATTCCCTGTTTGCCATGGGGCCGATTATCGCTGTCGTCGACAGGGTGCCTGACTAAGTCAGATCGGCGCCTTGGGGTAGGCTTTTTCGAGGCCTGCCGATGCCGTCAGTCCCTTGCGGAAGGCCAGATAGGCAGGGTGCTGGCTGGCCTTGGCCGCTTCGGTGATGCGTATCTGCAGGCGGGCAGGGGCGTTACAGCCCAGCCATTCGCCTGATGTCTCCAGTTTCAGACTGTTGAGGAAGCGGGCATTGGCCTGTTGATCGAGATAGAGATTGAGGCCGGCCAGCAGGTTTTCATCCTGCAACACGTTTTCCATCAAAAGCAGCACCCACGCCTTGTCCTCGCTTGCAAGCGAGGCAAGTTTCGATGCGACCGTCTCGCGGTCCGGAAAAGATGATGCCTGCTGCATGTAATGACGAATCCCGTTGCCGTTTTCTGTCGATAAGGCAGAGCCGAAAGGCTTTCAAGGCACAACAGTCCGAACACCGAAATTCAACTCTGGAATGCCGATTGCCGCTGGCTTCAACAGGCGTTTGTGCGAAACCTTCATAAACCAGTTACACTTTGGTTCAAATTGAGGCGAACAGCAAAAAGGGGTAACCCGAAAGCCTCGATCTAAAGCCTTGTTTTTTCACACACCTATGCAACTGACGAATGGCAGCCCGTCAAAAACGCCTTCATTTAGCCGCTTTTTGCATTTGCGTTCTGCGCCGGATTTTAATAAATGCTTCCCCCAACGGGCCCGGTCTTGAAGATCGCCCGGAGAGTGAATAGCTGGAGTAATCATGGAAGAAACCGCTCAGAAATCCTGTTGGGCCGTCACCTTGCGCGCGCTTGCAGGCTTTGCCGCATTTCTCGCATTGACGTACATTTTTGGCAGCCCATAAGCACTTCTCATGAATGACGGGTTTTGAAACGGCGCGGTTTCCTCTGGAAACCGTGCTGTTTTCGTTTCTGCGGCCTGTATGTCGCAGCTGCAAAAGCCGGTGCCGCTCTTTTGTGGCGATCCGTCGCGGCTTTGGATATGATGGCGGTGGAATCCATTCTTATTCAAGGTAAGCCTCATGTTTCTTTCGGTCTTCGACGTCTTCAAGATCGGTATCGGTCCTTCCAGCTCGCATACGATGGGGCCGATGACGGCGGCGAACCGCTTTCTTGCGCTGATCCTCGGTGATGAATGGCCGCGTCCGGCGGGTGCTTCCGTGTCGCGCCTGAAGGTCAGCCTTCACGGTTCGCTTGCCTTTACCGGCATTGGCCACGGCACCGGCCGTGCGGTCATCCTCGGCCTGACGGGCGAGCGGCCGGATCTCGTCGACCCCGACGCCATGGACCCGATCATCGAAAAGGTTGAAAAGGCCGGTACCGTGTCGCCACCCGGCCACCCCTCCTATGAGTTCAACCCAGCCGAGGATCTGGTCTTCGACAAGAAGAACCCGCTGCCCGGCCATGCCAACGGCATGACCTTTTCCGCCTTCGACAATCAGGGCAGGCTGCTTCTCAAGCGCATCTATTATTCCGTCGGCGGCGGTTTCGTCGTGACCGATACGGAACTGGAAGCGATCAAGCAGCGCGGCAAGACCATCGATAATGGTCCGCGCGTGCCTTATCCGTTCGCCACGGCGCGGGAAATGCTTGAGATGGCGGGCCGCTCCGGCCGCACCATCGCCCAGATGAAGCGCGCAAACGAAGAAACGGTAATCTCCCGCGACGAGCTGAACGAGCGCCTCGACCAGATCTGGGAGGCGATGAACGGCTGCATCGAGCGCGGGCTGAAGGTGGACGGCATAATGCCGGGTGGCCTGAAGGTGCGCCGCCGTGCCCGCTCCATCTACGAGAAGCTGAATGAGGAATGGCGCAGCAACCGGCTCAATCCTGTCATGGCGAATGACTGGTTGAGCGTCTATGCCATGGCCGTGAACGAGGAAAATGCTGCGGGCGGGCGCGTGGTGACAGCGCCGACCAACGGTGCTGCGGGCGTCGTTCCGGCCACGGTCCGGTATTTCCGGCATTTCCACGAGGATGCGACCGTTGACGATGTTCGCGATTTCCTGCTGACGGCCGCCGCGATCGGCGGCATCATCAAGCATAATGCATCTATTTCAGGTGCCGAGGTCGGCTGTCAGGGCGAGGTTGGGTCCGCTGCCGCCATGGCGGCCGCAGGCCTTGCCGCCGTCATGGGCGGTTCGCCCGAACAGGTGGAGAATGCCGCCGAAATCGCGCTCGAGCATCACCTCGGCATGACCTGCGACCCGATCGCCGGTCTGGTGCAGGTGCCCTGCATCGAGCGCAATGCGCTGGGTGCGGTGAAGGCGGTAACGGCGGCTTCCCTGGCGTTGAAGGGTGACGGCCAGCATTTCGTACCGCTCGATGCCTGTATCGAAACCATGCGCCAGACCGGCAACGACATGAGCGACAAGTACAAGGAAACTTCCACCGGCGGTCTTGCCGTCAACGTTGTGGAATGCTGAGCGGGCAGGGCGTCAGGCATGGTCCACATGCTTGACGCCCGCCGCAAAAAGGCATTGATAAGCATATGCCTCTACATCTTATAAAACTTTGCGTCGGCGCGGATTCACTCCAGGATTTGAGAGACTGGGTCGCGCATCGCTCGCTGACCGCGATCGCCGCTGGCCTTGAGCCGCACAGCGTCCACACCACGCGGATGATCCCGAAACGGCTTGACGAATTGCTGGAAGGCGGTTCGCTCTATTGGGTCATCAAGGGCCAGGTGCAGGCACGGCAGAAACTTCTCGACATACGTTCCTTCAAGGGCGACGACGGCATTACCCGCTGCGATCTCATTCTCGGCCCCGAGGTGATCGAGACGTCGCCTGCGCCGAAGCGGCCGTTTCAGGGCTGGCGCTATCTCAAGGACAACGAGGCCCCACGCGATCTCGGCGGCGGTGATTTCGGCGGCGAGGAGATGCCCTCCGACCTCAAGCGGGAACTGGCCGAGCTAGGCCTGCTCTGATCGTCAATGGACGTGATTGAAATGAAAAAGCCGGCTTCCTTCGCGGAGCCGGCTTTTTCATTTGGGGAGACGGTATTTGCTTGGGTTTGGGTGGCTTCAGTTGATGCCGCCAACCGCAGTGGTAGCGCGGCCATCCTGTATTTTCACCCAGCGTCCGGGATTGGCGGTGTCCTGACGCTTCAGGTAGGTATATTCGGTCTCCGACCAGTTCATGACCTTGTTGCGCATGTTGTCGAGGACGAAATCACCGCGATCGGTGCGAACGGTCAGAACTGCATGGCCTTCGCCATTCGGCTGCAGAACAACCGTGATCAGCAGGTTGTTGGCGGAGAAGCCCTTGTTCATCAGCATCTTGCGCTTCAGAAGCACGAAATCTTCGCAATCGCCGACCGTGGTGGGGTAGGCCCAGCGCTCTTCGACGCCGTAGATTTCCATGTCGGTCATCGGCGTGATCGTGGTGTTGGCGGTATAGTTGACGTCGAGCATCGTCTTCCAGCGCTCTTCGGTCAGTTTCATCGGGCCGTTATCCAGCGATGTCGGCTGGCATTCGCTCTGATAGGTCTGGCAGAACTCGTAGTGGCCGATCGGCGGGTTGGCATTGCCGATCACACGCATGGCGGCGGATGGCGAAGCGCTGGCCTGATGGGCGATGGCGCTGACGATGAATGCGATCAGAAAGAAACCGAAACGGTTGTTTTTGTTCATTGCTTGTCTCCCCGTGTTGAGGAGACACTCGCATGTATATTTTGACCCCGCGGAAAGATGCGCGTGTCAATTTGAGCTTATATTTCAGCAAATTAGCGCTTGTTTTGAACTGTATTCGAGTTAGTTTTTACGCGTGTTTGAAGCAAATTTTATTACAATTTTACGCATCTCGACCTTAGGTTTTTGGTAGCCATTTAGGCCGCTGTATTGAAAGCGTTTTTTGGCACAGAGATATTTTTGCGATGCTGGGTAGTCAGGCCGCGGAGCGTATCGAAGACGCGGATTTCCCGTTTTGGGATTGGTGTTTCAAGTCGGGACAGGGCAAAAAGGCAGCGAAAAAAACTTCAAGAAAACTGTTTTTTTCTTGGAAAAAATGCCTGGAGCGGGATTTTCCAGTGCGGTTTTGCGCGAGAACTAACGCGAAATGGAGCGCGCCGGGCACTCTGACCGGATAGCACGGAAGTCAGCTTCAACGGAATCCAAAGTGCTGGAAAGCAGTATTTTAGACTGTCAGCGCAAATGCACGAGCGGCATTTTTGTAGACGAGAGCAGTCTGCTCCCATCATTCCGGCCTTGAGCCGGAATCGGATCGATGTGCGCCTGCGTGGCGGGAAAAGCTCTTTCGGCCAAGAGACCTGGGCTGAATGTATTCCGGCTCACGGCCGGAGTGCCGGAAAGCGATTGCCGTGACAAGATCTGGCGAATGCCGCACTTGCCGCACGGACATACCGCTCCACTGTATTACGGGAAATGACCTAGAGAAATTCGATCAGGGCGTCGGGCGACTGGACCCGGTCGAATTCGACCGCAACGCCTTCCATGAAGTGGCGTACGATCTTGCCGCTCATGTTCTTGCCAAGCTGGACCCTGGTGCCGAGTGGAGGCCGGTTTTCGATCTCGATGGCTGCGCCCGACAAGGAAAGGTCGATCAGCCGGCAGGCGAGAAGCACGCCGTCTTCCAGCATCAGATGTGCCCGGGTATTGCGTGGTGTCAGGCGGTCGTGGCGGCGGTCTTCCGGCAGGCCGAGCAGCTGGCGCTTGGCGATCCATGCGAGCTGGGCGGCCAGCTTTTCCCGCTTGCGTTCGGGCGCATTGATGGCAATGACGAAGCCTGACGCGGTAAGCGCCGTAACCGTTCCTTCGATGCGACCGATATGCTGGAGATAGGAGATGACGCGATCACCGTTGCGCGCAATGCCCGAGCAGGCGAACAGCGCTCTTTCGGCGGTCATCTCGGTTGCGGTGCAATCATATTCCTGGTGATCGGGCAACATGAGGCGGCCGGTGAAGGACACACGGACGGGATCGTCGAAGTGAACCTCTTCAACCGGACGCAGGGTTTGGGCAATGTTGACCGAACGTGATGAGAACATGGCAGCGCAATTGTAACCAGTGATGATGACAAATCTCTACGCCGCCCGGGTTAACAGACTGTATTGTTTAACCCTTACAATTTTTGCAATCGTCAAAATCGTTACAGCTTTGACGTATTTCGTACGAAATTCCGGTGCGATCATACGCGATCCACCCTCACCATGCGGGGTGGGATGCGGCAGTCAGCGGGTTACCGCATGCGGCATGACAGCGGTTCGCGCATTCGTAGAATACGTTGTCGGCGCGATATCCATGCGTAGCAGGCGGCTGCTTTTCATGACGAGGCAACTGATCGGTGCTGCGAATTCGTGACGGGGCCGCTCCGCCAGCAGCGCTCCGAGCAATCTCGGGGCTGTGTCATTATCCGAACTTAGCGGCAAGAGCAGCATTTCGAAAGCAAGCGGCGCCGCGCCATGGTCGTCCTCCGCTTCGATATCGAACACCACGGGCAATTGATGTTGCAGGATGCCGCGTGCGACACGGCAGGGGAAGGTGGCACTTGCCGCCGGCCACAGATCCGAGAACGGGCTGTCGCGCAATTCCCGGCCGAACAGGTCGCACAGGTGCGTGCCTGCAAGGCGGAAGAATGGCGTCCTTTCTCCCTTGTCCACCAGGATGAAGAGGTCGCCGAGATGATGTTTCAGCTTTGCGGGATCGAAGTCTTCTCGGCGGGGCGCAGGTTTATTGCCGCGCAGCGCGTCCCAATAGGCATATATCTCCAGTCCGGCCATGCTCTTCATAGCATCTTTCTCCATGTTCGTTTTTGGGACATCATGTCCATCCGAACGTCTGTTACTTGTGGTGTAGCGAATTTCATGCCAACCGATTTTGTTAAGGTTAACAAATGGTTGAGATTGCGCGACGACCAAGGTCGTGGCATCGCTGCGGCCATGTCGGGGACATGCTCCCAGTCAGCACAATTGATGCTTTCGCCCGTAATTTTACGGCGGGCGCGCAGGCCGTACTGCCCCTGGGTACAGGCGCTTGAACCGATTGCGGTTTTTGCGTCGTGGCCCGAAAGGCAGGACGGCTTTTTTTTCGCCCGGGCTTCCTATATTGCTCGGGAGACGCAAATTTCCACAAAAACAGGGATGGAATCATGTCCAACGGCGACGGCGAACAGCCGCCGGTTTCGGAAAGTCAGGAACTGAAAGAGGACGCACATAATCCCGTCTTCAACCTGCCGCCGCTTCTGGTCGGCATATTGGCGGCGCTGCTCTTGGCCTTTGTGGTTCCGGCCTATCTTCTTTCGGAGGATGGCAACGGCTGGTTCATTTTCACCTTCGGCTTCATTCCGCTGCGTTACGCGGTGCCATTATCCCAGCAGGGGCTGGAATGGCTCTGGACGCCGGTGACATATTCTTTTCTGCACGGCGGCATCGAGCATATTCTTTTTAACGGATTGTGGTTGATGGCCTTTGGCGCACCGGTTCTGCGCCGGATCGGAACGCTTCGCTTCGTACTGTTATGGTGCATATCCGCCGCCGTTTCAGCTTTTGGCCACGCGGCGCTGAACTGGGGCGATGTGACGGTTCTGATCGGAGCATCTGGTGTCGTTTCGGCGCTGATGGGAGCCGCATGCCGTTTCGCTTTCCCGTCACGCGGCGGCTACAGCGCCTCTTTCGGCCATCTGATGCCGAGGCAGAGCATTGTCGCGGCGCTTTCGAACAGGACGGTGCTGATCTTCACGCTGATGTGGCTTTTCGGCAATGTCCTGATCGCGGTCGGCGTGCCGCTGTTTGGCGATGTCGGCGGTGAAGTCGCCTGGGATGCGCATGTCTTCGGCTTTCTGCTCGGCTTCCTGTTCTTCGGCCTGTTTGATCGCCCGATCCGCGGGAACCTTTCCAGTGGAAGTGTGGAACAGCCGCTCTAGGGCGATCACGCTCCTTGTCGGCCGTGGCGCAAATTTGCTTGTGCAGGTCCCATCCGGGATTGCATTCGCATAGGCCTCAGCGCACCATGTTCCATGATTTGCAACCGCGGAGAGACTTTGCCGCGTTGCAGATTGCTGACAGGAGGAGGAAGGCATGGCAACATTCGTAAAAGATCTTCTCGACCGCAAGGGCCGGAATGTCGTGACTGTGGGTCCGAGCGTAAGCATCGGCGAGGCGGCAGCAACGCTGAATGCGCACAAGATCGGTGCACTCGTCGTGACCGATGCCGACGGCGTCGTTCTCGGTATTTTCACGGAACGCGATCTGGTGAAGGTCGTGGCAGGCGAGGGCGCTGCCTCCCTTCTGCAATCCGTTTCGGTGGCCATGACCAAGAACGTCATCCGCTGTCATCACAATTCCACCACCGACGAGTTGATGGAAATCATGACCGGAGGGCGGTTCCGACATATTCCGGTTGAGGACGACGGTCGTCTTGCCGGCATCATCTCCATCGGTGACGTGGTAAAGGCGCGGATCGGCGAGATCGAGGCCGAAGCCGAACATATCAAGGCCTATATCGCCGGATGAGGTTTCGTTTCCGGCGCGTCCGCAATAGTCATTTCGAAACGACTCCGTCATTCCTGTGACACGCGCAGGAATGACGGCCTAGGAGGCTGCGGCTACCGCAAGCTGGAGTGCTCAGCACGTATATTTGTATTGTAGGTTAGCGTCGGAACGCCTGCTGCATGCGCTCCAGCTCGGGAACGCGGGCGCGTGTTTCCTCGTATCCCCTGTCGATGGCTTCGCTGGCGCGATGGAATTCCGACAGGCCGATATCGTTGATACGGGGATGCAGCATGAGGTCGGGCGGGTCGCCCGCCAGACGCGAGCGCGAAATCCGGTCCTGAATGATATTGAAGGCCTGCACCATGACGCCCGGCAGGCCGGGGCGCGGCGGACCTTCCAAGGAAGGTGCTGCGCCATTAGGGGGCGAAGAGGAATGTTTGACCACGGCAGAGCGGCCGAACAGATCGTAATTGAGATTGACGGCGACGACGAGCGCCTGCTCATAGGCCCTGCAGACCGAAACCGGCACGGGGTTGACGAGAGCGCCGTCGATCAGGGTGCGGCCGTTGCATTGCACGGGCTCGAAAATGCCGGGCAACGCATAGGATGAGCGCAGTGCGGTGACGAGGTCGCCCTGGTGAATCCAGACCTCGTGGCCGGTGCGCAATTCCGTGGCGACGGCGATGAAAGGGTGCTCGAGGTTTTCGACGCGCAAGCCTTCGAGATGTTCCTGCATGCGCTTGGTCAGCCGCATGCCGCCGAAGAGACCGCCGCCGCCAATCGTCAGATCGAGCAGGCCAGCAATGCGCCGCATCGTCAGCGAACGGGCAAATTCCTCCAGCTCATCGAGCTTTCCGGCGAGATAACAACCGCCGACCAGCGCGCCTATCGAGGTTCCGGCAATCATGCCGATCTTAACCCCGGCCTCGTCTAGTGCCCTCAGGACGCCGATATGGGCCCAGCCGCGCGCAGCTCCACCGCCGAGCGCAAGCGCAATCCGGCGCGTATCAACGACCTCGTTGACGATTGTTTCGGTGTTGCCAGCCGCAAGAGCATTGTGACGATTGCTTCCCCAGCCCAACATGACCGTACACTCCCTGCCTGCTCCCAGGACCCGGTCTGTTCCTCCCCGAATCCTGAATTATTGGTAGCAAATTGGTGCGGCGGATGGAAGGTGGCCGTTCACGTGCCAGAATAGGTAGTCGCCGGGTCGAAATGGCGGATATCGTCGGTGATTCTGGTGACGGCATTGCCATCGGCCAACTCGACCGTGCGGTAGAAGCAGGAGCGGCGGCCGGTATGGCAGGTTGCGTCATGACCGGCGACGGAGACCTTCAGCCATACGGCGTCCTGATCGCAATCGGTGCGGAATTCCTTCACCGTCTGCAGGTTGCCGGAGGTTTCGCCCTTTTTCCAGATCTTGTCGCGCGAGCGGCTGTAATAGTGGGCGATGCCCGTTTCCAGCGTCAACGACAGGGCTTGCGCATTCATATGGGCGACCATCAACAATTCACCATCACGCGCATCGGTGACCACGGCGGTGACAAGGCCGTGGGCATCGAATTTCGGTGAGAAGAGACCTGAATTTTCAAGCACTTCCTTGTCCGCAGGCGCGGACAGAAACGAAATGGACATTGCTACCCCGGGGAAAAAGCGGAACCGTTAGCGGTTCCGCACCATGGTCATGAAGCGCACCTGCTCTGCCGGGTCGTTCTTGAAGGTGCCGGTGAAGCTGGTGGTGAGGGTCGTGGACCCCTGCTTGTTTACGCCGCGCATGGACATGCACATATGTTCGGCGTCGATCATGACGGCCACGCCGCGCGGCTTCAGAGTTTCCTCGATGGATCTTGCGATCTGCGCGGTCATGTTTTCCTGCGTCTGCAGGCGGCGGCCAAAGATTTCGACGACACGGGCGATCTTCGACAGGCCGAGCACGCGCCCGGCCGGAAGATAGGCGACATGCGCCTTGCCGACGATCGGAACCATGTGGTGTTCGCAATGGGAGAAGAAGGGGATGTCGCGCACCAGCACCACATCGTCATAACCGCCAACTTCCTCGAAGGTCGTGCCGAGAACGTCCTGGACGTTCAGCTCGTAACCGGCGAAAAGTTCGCGATAGGCCTTGGCAACGCGCTTCGGCGTGTCCAGGAGTCCTTCGCGGGCGGGATTTTCTCCTGCCCAGCGCAGAAGAACGCGCACTGCTTCTTCCGCTTCCGTCTGGCTTGGGCGAGCCTCTGCCACATCGGGTTTTGCGCCAGCGCCGGGGAAATTCTTCACGATCGCATCCATTCCGTCTCTCCCGATGCGGGTCAAGGCCGCACCTGAACTTTGTTTTTCGTAGCGGGGACTTCGTCCACCGTTGCTGCTATCTGGTTGTTTTACAGCATTTTGGCAAGGCCGATGCTGATATTTCGGTATCGGAGCCGTTAATTTCATATCGGCTTGATGTCCAGAAAGCTCGTTAGCATATAATGGGAATGAAGGGCAGGAAAGCTCCACTGCGACAAACGCTGTGTTTGAAAAAAATATCCTGTCCCGTTTTTGGGCATTCTTGAACGCCGGATACCTGATGATGGACGATATCTACAACAACCGAATTCTGGAATTTGCCGGAAATATTCCGCTGACCGGTGTGCTTGATGATGCTGATGCCAGCGCTGAAAAACACTCGCGGCTGTGCGGCTCCAAACTCAAGGTCTATCTGAAGGTGGAAGGCGGCATCGTCACGGCTTTTTCACATGAGGTTCGCGCGTGCGCGCTCGGCCAGGCATCCGCCTCGATCATGGCGCATCATGTCGTCGGCGCTTCCAGCGGTGAGATCCGGCAGGCGCGGGAAGACATGCTTGCCATGCTGAAACAGGGCGGCGAGGGGCCAACGGGCCGTTTCGAGGATATGCGGGTGCTTTCACCCGTCCGGGATTTCAAGGCACGCCACGCCTCGACCATGCTGACCTTCGAAGCAGTGGTCGATGCTCTCGACCAGATCGAAGCCCGGCCGGTTCTGAACGCTGCGGGTTAGGCGATGTGCGGTGAACCGGACTGCGGACATCAGAAGACAGGGGAGAAGGTCGGGCGATCCCGCAACTGGGGGGGAGTCTTTGCGAAGACCCCAGGCCGTCTTTTCGGTGTTGGCTTCATCCGCCTCTATCAGCTGACTTTGTCGGGTTTCGTCGGCAATTCCTGCCGCCACATTCCCACCTGTTCCGAATATGGCTACGAGGCGATCGCCCGCCACGGACTTTGGCCGGGCGGGTGGATGACGCTGTTTCGCGTCGCGCGTTGCGGTCCGGGCGGCACCAGCGGGCTGGACCCCGTGCCGGAAACGCTTGGCGCTGACAAGCACTGGTGGACGCCCTGGCGATACTGGATGCTGCATCAATGACCTATGTCGCTCTTCTGCACAGCATCGTGCTCGGGGCGGGCAAGCGGCTCATCATGGCCGATCTGCGTGAAATGGCGCAGGAGCTGGGCTTTGAGGAATGCAGGACGCTGGTTGCGACCGGAAATCTGGTCTTCCGTGCACCGGAGGCGCCTGTCTGCGAAATCGAGGATGCGTTGGAGCGCGCCTTTGAAAAACGGTTCGGCAAACACGTCGATATTCTCGTTCGCTCAGCGCCTGATTGGCTTGCCCTGACTGCCACAAACCCGTTTCCGGATGGCAATCCACCGGATGTCTGCGTAAGGGTGATGCGCAAGCCGCTTGCCGGGGATTATCTTGGACTCTTGGAGAAGTACTGCAAGAAGGAAAAGATCGCCATTGTCGGCGGTGACCTGTGGATCGACTTTTGCGGCAAGCCAAGCGAAAGCCGGCTTCTCTCTGCGCTGACCACGAAGAAGCTCGGCATCGGCACGACCCGCAACGCCAACACCGTCAATGGAATTGCCGAAATGCTTCGCTGAGCCGCCGTTCACCTTTGACTGGAACCGGAAAATTCTTTATCAGCCTGCCTGCCCATCTGCGAAAGAGGGCGTTCTTTTTTATTCCAACACCACCCGCATTCGTTGGCGGGACTGGATCAGGAGCATTCGACGATGTCACAAACCGTTTCCCTTACATTTCCCGATGGTTCCGTACGTAGCTATCCCGCCGGCACGACCGGCCGCGAGGTCGCCGAATCCATCTCCAAATCGCTTGCGAAGAAGGCTGTCGCCATTGCGCTTGATGGCACCGTGCGCGATTTGTCCGAGGCAATCACCGATGGCAAGATAGAAATCGTCACGCGTGAGGACAGCCGCGCGCTGGAACTCATCCGCCACGATGCCGCCCACGTCATGGCCGAGGCCGTGCAGGAGTTGTGGCCCGGCACGCAGGTGACGATCGGCCCTGTCATCGAGAACGGCTTCTATTACGACTTTGCCAAGAACGAACCTTTTACGCCGGAAGATCTGCCGAAGATCGAAAAGCGGATGAAGGAGATCATTCAGCGCAACAAGCCGTTTACCCGCGAAGTCTGGTCGCGCGAGAAGGCCAAGGAAGTGTTTGCCGCAAAGGGCGAAAACTACAAGGTCGAGCTGGTCGATGCCATTCCCGAAGGTCAGGACCTGAAGATCTATTATCAGGGCGACTGGTTCGATCTTTGCCGCGGCCCGCATATGGCGTCCACGGGTCAGGTCGGTACGGCCTTCAAGCTGATGAAGGTAGCCGGCGCCTATTGGCGTGGTGACAGCAACAATGCGATGCTGTCGCGCATCTACGGCACCGCCTGGGCTACCCAGGAAGAGCTGGACAATTACCTGCACGTTCTGGCCGAAGCCGAAAAGCGTGACCACCGCCGTCTTGGCCGGGAAATGGACCTGTTCCATTTCCAGGAAGAAGGTCCGGGCGTGGTCTTCTGGCACGGCAAGGGCTGGCGCATGTTCCAGACGCTGACGGCCTATATGCGCCGTCGGCTTGCCAATACCTATCAGGAAGTCAACGCGCCGCAGGTGCTGGACAAGTCGTTGTGGGAAACCTCCGGTCACTGGGGTTGGTATCAGGAAAACATGTTCGCGGTGAAATCCGCCCATGCCTTTACCCATCCCGATGACGAGGATGCGGACCAGCGCGTCTTTGCCTTGAAGCCGATGAATTGCCCCGGCCACGTGCAGATCTTCAAGCATGGCTTGAAGTCTTACCGCGAAATGCCCGTTCGCCTTGCTGAATTTGGCAATGTCCATCGCTACGAGGCTTCAGGTGCACTGCATGGCCTGATGCGCGTTCGCGGCTTCACGCAGGACGATGCGCATGTCTTCTGCACGGAAGAGCAGATGGCTGCGGAATGCCTGCGCATCAACGACCTGATCCTCTCGGTCTATGAGGATTTCGGTTTCAGCGAGATCGTCGTCAAGCTTTCGACCCGTCCGGAAAAGCGCGTCGGTTCCGACGATCTCTGGGACCGTGCCGAAAGCGTCATGATGGAGGTTCTGAAGACCATCGAGGAACAGTCCGGCGGCCGCATCAAGACCGGCATTCTGCCGGGCGAGGGCGCTTTCTACGGGCCAAAGTTCGAATATACGCTGAAGGATGCCATCGGTCGCGAATGGCAGTGCGGCACGACGCAGGTGGACTTCAACCTGCCGGAACGTTTCGGCGCCTTCTATATCGACCAGAACTCCGAAAAGACGCAGCCGGTGATGATCCATCGCGCCATCTGCGGATCGATGGAGCGCTTCCTTGGTATCCTGATCGAGAACTTTGCCGGTCACATGCCATTGTGGTTCGCGCCGCTTCAGGTCGTGGTCGCGACGATCACCTCGGATGCGGACGATTATGGCCGCGAGGTTGCCGAAGCACTGCGCGAGGCGGGCATGGCTGTCGAAACCGACTTCCGCAACGAGAAGATCAACTACAAGGTCCGCGAGCACTCGGTGACCAAGGTGCCGGTCATCATCGTCTGCGGACGCAAGGAAGCGGAAGAGCGCACTGTCAACATCCGCCGTCTCGGTTCCCAGAACCAGACGCCGATGTCGCTCGAAGATGCGATTACAAGCCTCGTGGAAGAGGCGACGCCGCCGGATGTGAAGCGCAAGCTTGCGGCGAAGAAGCAGGTTGCCTGACAAAAGACAACGGCCCCTTCGGGGGCCGTTTTCGTTACTGGCTGAGGGTATTGACGCCTATTCGAAATCGCCGGTCATGTCTTCCGGCGCCTGATCCTTCATCAGCACTTCCACATCGGCGTCCCGGCCGGACGTGACCTTGAAGTTGCGCTGGTAGACCTTGTCCTTGTTGCGGGCCATGGCGGTATATTCGCCTTCCGCCAGAACCATGGTCGAAAATGCGCTGACGCTTTCGTTCACAACGTCGCCGCCGCCGTTTAGCACCGACCAGGCCGTATCGGCAATGGCTTCGCCGCCCTGTTCGGAGACGAGCTTGAGCGTGATCTGTGCCGCCTGATGCTGCAGGGTCGCTTCGGTCAGCTTGCCTGCCTCCACCTGAATATCGGCGCGCACCACCGCATTGACGTTGCCGTATTCGGAAACGACATGATAGGTGCCTGCATTGAGGCGAACGACTGTGTTGGGCTTGATGTCGGCCATGACAAGGCCGCGCTCGCCATCCGGTCGGGCGTCGGAGGAATAGACGGAAAATTTGAGCTGGTTAGCGGAGATCTGTTTGTCGGAACCCGCGATCGCATTCAGAACGAAACCGCCAGCATCGAGAATCAGCACCTGTTTCTGGACATTACCGGAGCTCGGAACATTGAGTTTCTTGGTAACACCCGCGCGCCCGAAGGCAACGTTGACGAAATATTCGCCGGGTACCAGATGGAACTGCGCCGAACCACCCTCGGAGCTTGCCAACATCGGCAATTTGCCGTCAGCGCCCGGAATGGGGCTGAAGACGCGCCACGAAAGGCCTTCCTTCACCGCTTCGCCTTCACTCGTCAGTTTCGCTTCCATGTCGATATCGCGGGCGGTGCTTGCGGGGGCATTCGGGGCGGTAGGAGCGGTGAAAGCATTGAGTTTCGGCATTTTAGGCGTGCCGCCAAGCTGCTTGAAGTCCTTGAAAGCGTCTTGCGAAAAGGCTGCCTGTGATAAAACGCCGATCGCGGCGAACGCAATGGCCAGACGTGCCGCGATTTTGATTGCCGACATTTTCGATACCGATTGACTTCTTGATTTTCCCGCATCACTTCAAAACCAATGCCGTGGCTATTTCAAGGCCCATAATTTCGCGATGACAGCACAATGGAAGAATTTTGATCATGACAAGTGACATCAAGCTCCTCGACTATCTCAAGGTTCGCCGCTCCACCCCCGCCCTGCAACTTGCCGAGCCGGGTCCATCGAAAGCGGAAATCGAGGAAATCCTGCGCCTTGCCGTGCGCGTGCCTGACCATGGCAAACTGGCGCCGTGGCGCTTCATCGTTTATCGCGGCGAAGACCGCGTGCGTCTGGGGGAAGAAGCGCTCCGGATCGCGCTTGAGAAGAACCCGGAACTGGACCTTCAGCAGCAGGACGCGGAGCGCACCCGCTTCACGCGCGCTCCCGTCGTCATCGCCGTCATCAGCACCGCCAAGCCGCATTTCAAGATTCCGGAATGGGAACAAATCATGTCCGCCGGTGCGGTGTGCCTCAATCTCATCTTCGCCGCCAACGCCAATGGTTTTGCGGCGAACTGGCTGACGGAATGGCTTGCCTTCGACCCGGCCTTCCTGTCGGAACTGGGGATTGCCGCAGACGAGAAGGTCGCCGGATATATTCATATCGGCTCGACGACATTCCCGCTTGTGGAGCGGCCACGGCCGGAGCTTGCGGATGTGGTAACCTGGGTTGGGGATGTCTGATGTTCTACACCACCGACACCAACCAGCACGGCCTGCCGCATGATCCGTTCAAGGCTATCGTCGCGCCCCGGCCGATCGGCTGGATTGGTTCTAAAGGCCGGGACGGCTCTTTCAACCTGTCGCCCTATTCGTTTTTCAACGCGATTTCGGACCGGCCGAAGCTGGTGATGTTTTCCTCCAGCGGGCGCAAGGACAGCCTTCGCAATGTCGAGGAGACCGGTGTCTTCACCGCCAACCTCGTCAGCCGCCACCTCGTCGACCGGATGAACGCGTCTTCTGCGCCGGTGAACTATGATGTCGACGAGTTCCGGCTTGCCGGTCTGACTGCCGTTGACGGGCGGGTGGTGGATGCGCCTTTCGTGGGGGAGGCGCTGGCCGTTCTGGAATGCCGCGTGACCGAGATCATCCAGCTGAAGGACATCGACGGTACGCCGGCGGACTCGTGGATGGTGATAGGGCAGGTCATGGCTATTCACATCGACGATGCGATCATTCGTGATGGTCGCATCGATATGGGACTGGCACGTCCGGTGGCCCGTATGGGTTACATGGACTACTGCGACGGCGGCAGCGACGTGTTTCAGTTGAAGCGTCCGTCTACTGCGCCGTAGAACTTCTTCGCCGGCAACTGTTAAATTTTATGGTGAACCAAACGTAAACTATTTGCGCCTAGAGTTTTATACATGGCGGCGGCAATGATGCCGTCGTCCATTGTTGCGAATGTGTTTCGAGGCTCAGGTGATCGTACAGGCATTTCTTCGCTGGTCTGAAAAGGCTGGATCGACCGAGCGGGCGAAGGCCGCCAATGCGCTTGGCCGTGCCTATCTGCATTCAGACATGGCGCGGGAGAACCGTGACGCCGCCTATATGGCGATGACCTATCTTCTTGACGACCCTTCTCCGCGCGTGCGGTTGGCACTTGCCGAGGCGCTGGCGGATGACCCCGATGCGCCGCGCGCCATTCTCGTTTCGCTTGCCGAAGACCAGCCGGAGATTGCCTGCACCGTGATTGCCCGCTCGCCGGTTCTTGGCGAGGCCGATCTGGTCGATCTCGCCGGGCGCGGCGAGAGCCTGACACGCGCCTTCATTGCGGCAAGGCGGGGCCTGCCGCGCGGTGTCTGCGCAGCACTTGCCGAAGTCGGTGATCTGCCGGAAACGATGATCCTTCTAGAGAACGACGACGCCTTCATCACACCGTTTTCGCTGCGCCGCATTGCCGAGCGGCATGGCTGCAACGCCGATATTCGCGACCTGCTGCTGTGCCGAGAGGTGCTGCCCGCCGATACCCGCCATCTTCTGATGGCGCGCGTCAGCGAGGCCCTGGCAGGTTCGGCGCTGGTTCATGCCCTGATCGCGCGCAACCGCGCCGACAGTATTTTCCGCGAAGCGGAAGATTCCGCCACCATCCTCATCGCCGCCAATGTTGCGTCGCCGGAGTTGCCGGCGCTGGTGGAGCATCTGCGGCAAAGGCTGGAACTGACACCGGCGCTTCTCATCCATGCCGTCTGTTCGGGCAGGCTGGAGTTTTTCACGGCGGCGATGGTCAATCTCTCAGGTCTCGACGACCTCAAGGTGCGCGCCATTCTGGCGACCGGACGGCCGCACGCGCTGAAGGCGCTGTTCCAGTCCGTCGGTCTTTTGGGCGATGTCGTTGATGTCTTCATTGAGGCGACGCTGATGTGGCGCTGCGCCGCCCGATCGCATCTGTCGCAGGCCGCAGCCTCTGTATCGGCCGAACTGCTTGCGCATTTCCGCAACGTCGATGGTTCCGAAACGCTTTTCGAACTCTTGCACGCCGTGCGTAAACTGACCATTGCCGAGGAGCGGCAGAAAGCGCGGCACTATGCGGAAGCGCTGACGGTCGAGGCGGCCTGAGGCTTACTTCTCGAACCGCTTGGCAATCCACGAATAGCTGTTTTCCACCATTCTGACCGGCGTTCCGAGCAGGTGCTTCACGCCTTCGGTGGAAGGCAGGATGCGGCTGACGCGGCTGATCGCCTGTTTTGTCAGGCTCTCTTCTTCCTTTTGCGTGACCTGTGCCGGTGGCTCCTCTGTTCCGGCCGGGGCCGTGGCGGCGGGAGGCTGCGTTGCGGGCGCGTTGCCCGCAGTCTGGGGCGTCTGCTCGCCCGGTGTCTGGCACACGGCCACCACGACCGGATAGGACGCATTTGCGAAACGTTCCAGCTCTTTCTCCGACACGGCGTCGCATAGTTCGATGCTCGTCCAGCGCTGCTGCGAGGTGGCGAGGTAATGGCAATCGGTGGCGGTGTCGTCACAGCCTAGGAAGGTCATGAGAACGAGGGCTGTTTTCATGGTGTGTGTTGCCTCTGTCGGGAATTATGCTCTAGAAACTCATCTATCTCGATTGCAGTGACATTACGACGAAATACGCATTTTTTTGAGAGAAAGCAGGCATCGCATTGGCCCCCGAAATCAAGCTTGAAACACCCCGGCAGGAAGCGGTTCTGCGCCTTATCGATCTGTCTAACGTCTATATGGCGTCGCTTTATCCCGCCGAAAGCAATCATCTGGTCGATATCGGCCAGCTGGAAAAGGACAATGTCTCCTTTTTCGTGGCGCGGCATGATGGCCGTGTCGTTGGCTGCGGCGCGCTGGTGGAGGCGGGTGACGGTACGGCGGAGGTCAAGCGCATGTTCGTCGATCCGGAGGCGAGGGGATTGCGGATCGGCAAGCTGATCATGGATACGCTCATTGCGCGCGGCGCCGAGCTTGGGCTTACCGCCATCCGGCTTGAAACCGGCATCAGCCAGCCGGAGGCGATCGGTCTTTACCGCAAGGCGGGGTTTGTCGAGATTGAGGCGTTTGCGCCCTATACGCCGGACCCGCTCAGCCTGTTCATGGAGAAGACGCTTTAAAGGCGAGGCGGGCGCTATCGGCGCGCTTTGCAGAACACTCGATGCCGCCCTTGGCGATGTCATCCTCGGCCTCGTGCCGGGGATCTGCCGACGTCTGGTAACATCGTTGGGTTGCAGATGCCAGGGACGGGCCCGAGCATGACGAAGACGAGGTTTAAGACGCCGCTTTTCGGAACGCCGTCGCTTCGTTGCTATCCTCTTCACGCGCAACGATGTCGTCGAGCGGGTCATTTTCAGCTGTAGGGGTCGGCGGAACGTCGACGGTGGCGCCAGTAGAGATTTCCACCTCTCGCACCCATTCCCGCCAGATTGCCACCAGCAGTGCCATCAGCACCGGGCCGATGAAGAGGCCTAGGAAGCCCATGGTCTTGACGCCGCCGACGAGGCCGAAAAAGGTCGGCAGGAAAGGCAGCTTGATGGGGCCGCCGACGAGTTTCGGACGGATGGTCTTGTCGACGATGAAAAGCTCGACAGAGCCCCAGATGAATAGCCCCAGGCCATAAGCGGGAGAGCCGCTGGCGACCAGATAGATCGATACGAGAGTGAAAGAGAGCGGCGCGCCGCCCGGGATGAGCGCCATGACACCGGTGAGCACGCCGAGTGTGACGGGCGAGGGGACGCCAGCAATCCAGTAGGCGATGCCGAGGATTATGCCTTCGCCGATGGCGATCAATGTCATGCCGGTGACGGTGGAGCTGATGGTGGCGGGCACCACGCGGGAAATGCGCTCCCACCGCGTCGGCAGGATGCGTTCCCCCACAAGATCGACCTGATGGGAGAAGCCGGCACCGTTGCGATAGACAAAGAACAGCGCGATCAACATGAACAGCAGGGTCAGCACGAGGTGGAACGCGCCGTTGCCCGCGGCGAGGATCGCCCGGTAGATATTGCCGATATTGGCACCGCTGACGAGCTGGATCACTTCGCCGATCGCACCCGGTGTGCCGATATATTTCACCCATTGCTCGCCGAGCCAGGAGCCTACGCCGGGCAGCGCCGCGATCCAGTCTGGCACGGGTGCGCCCACCTTGTTGACATGCACCGCCCAGCCGAACCATTCGCGGATTTCGCTGGCCGTATAGGAAGCGGCGATGAAAATCGGCACCACGAGGAACGTGAGGATGAGGATGATGGCGATGGAGGCGCCGAGCGTGGTGTTGCCGCCCACCTGCCGCAGAAGCCGCGTGTAGACCGGCCAGCTGGCGAAGCCGATGACAAGGGCGGCCAGAACCGGAACGAGAAAGCCGTGGAAGAAGTAGATGCCCGCAAGGGCGACGAGAACCAGCAGCCAGCGCGCAGCCGATATTGGCGGGATCAGGGCGATCCGTGTCGGGCTGGCAGGACCAAGCCATCTCGGTTCGCCACTGGGCTTACGGCTGTCAATATTACTCACGGCAGGCTCTTTCTCGCATTCTCCCCGAAGGGTGCATTCACTCTGTCACACCAATACATATAAGTGCAATATAGCCGTATCACATTACCGTTGTGTGTTTATCGCTCAGCCTATTGAACGATTTTGGTAAAAATAGAACATCGGTCTTGGCGCGCGCATTGAAATATGACAATTGAACTCCGTTTTTATTGCGGCCTCCGCTTGCCGCGCCCGCTCTTCAGGTCACGCCATGCTGCGCCGTTTCTTCGCCTATTACCGTCCCTATCGCGGTCTGTTCATTCTCGATTTTTCCTGCGCGGTTCTGTCGGGCGTGCTTGAGCTCGGTTTTCCGATGGCGGTGAAGGCCTTTGTGGACGTGCTGTTGCCGGGTGGCGAATGGGGCATCATCCTCGCCGCATCGGTCGGGCTGCTCGTCATCTATGTCCTGAATACGGGTCTGATGGCGACCGTCACCTATTGGGGACATATGCTCGGCATCAATATCGAGACCGACATGCGGCGGCTTGCTTTCGACCACCTGCAGAAGCTCTCCTTCCGCTATTTCGACAACCAGAAGACCGGTCATCTGGTTGGCCGGCTGACGAAGGACCTGGAAGAGATCGGTGAGGTGGCCCATCACGGCCCCGAGGATCTGTTCATCGCCATCATGACCTTCATCGGCGCATTCCTGCTGATGCTGTCGGTCAATGTGCCGCTGGCGCTCGTCACCGCCGCCGTCGTGCCTGTCACCGCCTGGGTGACGAGCCGTTACGGTGGCCGAATGACGCAGAACTTTCGCGCGCTCTATGGTCGGGTAGGCGATTTCAACGCCCGTATCGAGGAAAATGTCGGTGGCATGCGGGTGGTGCAGGCTTTTGCCAATGAGGACCACGAACGCGCGCTGTTTGAGAAGGACAACCAGAAATACCGCCGCACGAAGCTGGATGCCTACAAGATCATGGCGGCCAGCACTTCGCTCAGCTACATGAGCATGCGGCTGACGCAGATGATCGTGATGATCTGCGGCGCCTGGTTCGTGCTGCATGGCGGCCTGACGGAAGGCGGCTTTGTTGGCTTCCTGCTTCTGGTCGGCGTGTTTTTCCGCCCGGTGGAGAAGATCAATTCGGTCATCGAGACCTATCCGAAGGGCATTGCCGGTTTTCGCCGCTTTACCGAGCTTCTGGACACGGCGCCGGATATCACCGACGCACCCGATGCGATCGAGGCACCGGCGCTTTCCGGCGCCATTGAATATCGCCATGTCGGTTTCGGTTATGCCGAGGGCAAGCAGGTTCTCGACAATATCGACCTGAAGATCAATGCGGGCGAGACGGTGGCCTTCGTCGGGCCTTCGGGGGCGGGCAAAACGACGCTTTGCTCGCTGCTGCCGCGCTTTTATGATGTCACCAGCGGTTCGATCACCATTGACGGCATCGATATCCGCAAGATGAAGCTTGCCTCGCTGCGCAACCAGATCGGAATCGTGCAGCAGGATGTGTTCCTGTTTGGCGGCACGATCCGCGAGAATATCGAATATGGCCGGCTCGGCGCTTCCGATGTCGAAATCATGGATGCGGCGCGGCGTGCCCGGCTCGATGGCGTTATCGAAGCGATGCCGATGGGGCTCGACACCGTTATCGGTGAGCGTGGCGTGAAACTTTCCGGTGGTCAGAAACAGCGTCTTGCCATTGCCCGCATGTTCCTCAAGAACCCGCCTATCCTTATTCTCGACGAGGCGACCTCGGCGCTGGATACCGAAACCGAGCGGGCCATCCAGCAATCGCTGACGGAGCTTGCCAAGGGCCGCACAACGCTCGTCATCGCCCACCGGCTGGCAACGATCCGCGATGCGTCACGCATCGTTGTGGTGGACCAGACGGGTATTGCCGAAACGGGCGCCCATGCCGAGCTTTTGGCCGCCAAGGGCCATTATAGCCGCCTGCATGAGGCGCAGTTCAGCGGGCATCTTCAGGGGCTGAGTTAAGCGGCGCATCTTGCGCCGCATATCAGGCGTTCTCCGCTGCGTTTTCCTCGATGATGCCGGTATTCGGCTCGGGCTTGCCGGGATGGCTGGTGACGAGATAACCCATGGCGACAGCGGCGGCGACGATGACCAGCAGCACCACGCCGCTGATGGTCATCAGCCAGTCGCGCGGCCTTCGCTGCGCCATGATATATTTCGGCCACCGGTAAGGCTGGTTCGCCACGCTGAATTTATTGCCGTCTCGCATGAACTTCCCCGGACTATCTTTGCTTCGTGACAGATAAACGCGAGCATGCAAGCGGCTGTTCCGCAATGGCGGGGCAGAGGCGATGACAACGCCGTGAGGTTTTGCGGTAGGACTGGCCATGGGTCCCCGTTGTTTACTGGCTACTACGCCGCGTAGAAGAGTCTTTTCAGCCCAGAGACTTTGGCTTGCTGGCTTCCGGCTTAAGGCTGGAATGACGGAGGAGGGGTCTCATTTCATTAAATCCATGACGCGCTGCGCCGGTGCTTGCGTTCAGGCCGAATGTTACTGCGGCCTCTCGCGCCGGCACACAGTTTCGAAACTCCACTTGCCAGTCCACACCCTTTTATGCGAATGATTTGCAATTGCATTAATTCAATTTCCATTTGAAAGTTCGCAAGATGGACAAGCCTGTCTTTGGATGGCGGCGGAATGGCGACGATCTCTCGCTGTCCGACGTTCACAGCTCGATCAAGATAAGCCCGAATGCCGGTACGTTTCGCCGGGCGATGGCGTTCTTCGGACCCGGATATCTCGTCGCGGTCGGTTACATGGACCCCGGCAACTGGGCAACGTCGCTCGCCGGTGGCTCCAAGTTCGGTTACACGCTGCTGACGGTTGCGCTGATATCGAACATCATGGCCGTTGTCCTTCAGGCGCTCTGTGCCCGTCTGGCGATTGCTTCCGGCCGCGATCTGGCGCAGGCCTGTCGCGATGCCTATCCGAAACCGGTGGCGATGGTGCTCTGGCTGCTGGCCGAAATCGCAATCATCGCCACCGATATTGCCGAGGTCATCGGCACGGCGATCGGTCTCAACCTGATTTTCGGCATTCCGCTCGAACTTGGCGTCCTCATCACGGCGCTTGACGTGTTCCTGATCCTTTATCTGCAAAGGCTTGGCTTCCGCTGGGTGGAGGCGCTTGTCATCACGCTTCTCGGCGTCATCGCGGTGTGTTTCGCCATTCAGCTGGCGCTGGCGGATCCCGACTGGAGCCAGGTGATTCGTGGTTTTGCTCCGACGACGGAGATCGTCACCAACCCCGAGATGCTCTACCTGGCGCTTGGCATTCTGGGCGCGACGGTGATGCCGCATAATCTCTATCTGCATTCAGGGATCGTGCAGACCCGCGCCATCGGCGAGACGCTGGCCGAAAAACGCGAGGCGCTCAAATTCGCGACACTCGATTCAACCATCGCCCTGACGTTTGCTCTCGTCATCAATGCCGCGATCCTCATCCTCGCAGCGGCGACCTTCAACAAAACGGGTCAGACGAATGTTGCCGAACTGGGTGAAGCGCATAGCCTGCTTGCGCCGCTGCTTGGCCTTGCGATTGCGCCGACGCTGTTCGGGGTGGCGCTTTTGTGCTGCGGCATCAATTCCACCGTTACGGCAACGCTTGCGGGCCAGATCGTGATGGAGGGCTTCCTCAAGATGCGGCTTGCCCCGTGGCTGCGCCGCCTTATCACCCGCGGCATCGCCATCATCCCCGCCGCCGGCGTCACCATCGCCTTCGGCGAAAGCGGCACGTCTCAGCTGCTGATACTGACGCAGGTGGTCTTAAGCCTGCAACTTTCTTTCGCCGTCTTCCCGCTGGTCATGTTCACCGCCGACCGCGCCAAGATGGGCGAACTGTGCGCCCCGCGATGGCTCTCGGCGTTTGCATGGCTTATCGCGGTGGTAATTGCGGCGCTGAATGTGAAGCTGCTGTTTGATTTTGTGGGGTAAGGCGCGTCAGGCCGCGCCTCTACGGAGCGCGGCCGCCGTTCCCCCGGGATCGACGGCGATGACTTTCAGATAGGCGCGGGCAGGTTGATCCGGCTCGCTGCGGCCCTGTTCCCAATCACGCAAGGTGCCCAGCGGAATATGATAACGGGCGGAAAACTCTTCCTGCGTCAGTTTCAGCGCCCGGCGAATGATCTTGATGCGCGGCATTTTCTTGGCAGCAGCGAACTGTTCGGCGGAAAGCGGCCGATTGTCGGGATCGGCGAGCGCATTGGCTTCCGCTTATTCGTCGGTCATGGCGTGAAAACGGGCCTATCTGGCTCGGTCGATTTTACCCGATTATTGGCTCTGAACTCAACTTTCATTGCTTTCATCCTTAACTCTAAAGCCTGTGAGATGAAACGTGACGTCGGGAAACGTAGGATTGTCGCCAAGCAAGGTCTTTTTCCCGAGGCTTTCTCCGGCCATCTGTGCCAGCAACGCACTAGATACGTAAAGTCCAAACCAGAAAGGGAATGATAAATAAATGAAGAACGGGGCTAATATGTAAAACAAACCGCTAATATGATCTGTTAAATACGCAATTACGGTGGCCGGCACAGCAGTATATAAAAATAGCTTTATTGCATGAAAAATGAGTCTCGCGAGATTTTTCTGTTGATACAAATTATATGCTTCACGGGCCTGTGCAGTTTTCGTCATTTTAAGTCCAATTTTACGAGCACTTATCAGTGATCGAAAGACGTTAAACTGCTGGCTGACCGATTTTAGGTTTCGGACTGGCCAATATTTCGTTGGCCAGTCCTTAGTTGGTTCTTCGTATCAAACTAACAGAAGAGATATCTTACGAGCAACCGCTCGTCGCACCGCAAGTATCGCACTTCTCGCAGGTGCCATTGCGCACCATCGTGAAGTTCTGGCATTCCGAGCACATGTTGCCGGTATAGCCTTGCGCGATCGAGCGCATGCGGCGTTCGTTTTCCTTCTTCTTGGCTTCCGCCTTGGCCGATGCCGCGTCGGCGGCGGCCTTGTCGGAGAAGAGGGCGGTGGCGGTCTGCTTGGCTTCCTGGACCACGTCGTCGATTACCTCTTCGGCAATCTCTTCCGCCAGTTCCTTGGCGCGTTCTTCATAATCGCGCTTGAAGGAGACGATTTCCGAGGTGGAGATCGCGACTGTCGGTTCCAGCTTGCGGGCTGCTGAGCCTGCAAAGGAAGTGACGTTGGCCGAGGCGCGGGCGGGCGCTGCCGTTGCCGAGCCCTTGGGTTCGGAAGCAGCACGTTCGCCTTCGTTGTTGGAAACCAGCGTCGGCTTGTAACCGCGCGTCCAGCCGGTGGAGAGCAGATTGGTCTTGCCTTCCTGGATACCCTTGCCGAGTGCGGTATTTGAGAAATCCGACGTATCGACATGAGCGAGGTCGTGGCGGCCGAGATAGGAGACGGCGAGTTCGCGGAACACGTAGTCGAGGATCGACGTGGCGTTCTTGATCGCGTCGTTGCCCTGCACCATGCCGGCCGGCTCGAACTTGGTGAAGGTGAAGGCCTCCACATATTCTTCCAGCGGCACGCCATATTGCAGGCCAAGCGAAATGGCGATGGCGAAGTTATTCATCATCGCACGGAAGGCAGCGCCTTCCTTGTGCATGTCGATGAAGATTTCGCCGATGCGGCCGTCACCGAATTCGCCGGTGCGCAGATAGACCTTGTGACCGCCGACCGTTGCCTTCTGGGTGTAACCCTGACGGCGGTTCGGCAGCTTTTCACGCTCGCGCGATACCCGCTCGATGACGCGCTCGACGATCTTTTCGGTGATCGTCACGGCCTGCTGGGCGAGCGGCTGCTGGATCAGTTCTTCAACGAAGTCTTCGTCGTCCTCATCTTCCACCAGCGAAGCGTTGAGCGGCTGGGAAAGCTTGGAGCCATCGCGGTAAAGGGCGTTGGCCTTGAGCGCCAGCTTCCAGGACAGCATGTAGGCTGCGCCGCAATCTTCCACTGTTGCATCATTCGGCATGTTGATCGTCTTTGAGATCGCACCCGAAATGAACGGCTGTGCTGCCGCCATCATGCGGATATGCGATTCGACCGAGAGATAACGCTTGCCGATCTTGCCGCAGGGGTTGGCGCAATCGAATACGGCCAAGTGCTCGTTCTTGAGGAACGGTGCACCTTCCAGCGTCATCGCACCGCAGACGTGCACGTTGGCCGCTTCGATGTCCTTTTTGCTGAAGCCGAGGTGCTCCAGCAGGTTGAAGCTCATGTCGGACAACTGCTCGTCGGAAACCTTGAGCGTGCCCTTGAGGAAATCGGCGCCCAGCGTCCACTGGTTGAAGACGAACTTGATGTCGAAGGCGCTTTTCAGCGCGCCGTTGACGGCTTCGATCTTCTCATCGGTGAAGCCCTTGGCCTTCAGCGTCGAGGGATTGATCGCAGGTGCCTGGTTGAGATTGCCGTGGCCAACGGCATAGGCTTCGATTTCGGCGATCTGGCTTTCCGAATAACCGAGCGAACGCAGGGATTCCGGCACGGCGCGGTTGATGATCTTGAAGTAGCCGCCGCCGGCGAGCTTCTTGAATTTCACCAGCGCGAAGTCCGGCTCGATGCCGGTCGTGTCGCAATCCATCACGAGGCCGATCGTACCTGTCGGCGCGATAACGGTGGTCTGGGCGTTGCGGTAGCCGTGCTTTTCGCCAAGCTCCAGCGCCTTGTCCCAGGCGGCGGTAGCGTGGGCGACAAGGTCCTGATCCGTGCAATCGGAATGGATGAGGGCAACCGGGTTCACCGACAGGCCTTCATAACCGTAGGAAAGGCCATGGGCGGCGCGGCGGTGGTTGCGGATGACGCGCAGCATGTTGTCGCGGTTCGGCGCAAAGCCCGGGAAGGGGCCAAGCTCGCCGGCCATTTCAGCCGAGGTGGCATAGGAAACGCCGGTCATGATGGCGGTCAGCGCACCGGCAATGGCGCGGCCTTCGTCGCTGTCATAGGGAATGCCCGAGGACATCAGCAGGCCGCCGATATTGGCGTAACCGAGGCCGAGCGTGCGGTATTCATAGGAGCGTTCGGCAATCTGGCGCGAAGGGAACTGCGCCATCATGACCGAGACTTCGAGAACGACGGTCCACAGGCGAACCGCATGCTCGTAGTCGGCGATGTCGATGCGCTTCGTTGCCTGATCCTTGAACTGAAGCAGGTTCAGCGAAGCAAGGTTGCAGGCCGTGTCGTCGAGGAACATATATTCCGAGCACGGGTTGGAAGCACGGATCGGGCCTTCGGCCGGCGAGGTGTGCCAGTCGTTCATGGTGGTGTTGAAGTGCAGGCCGGGGTCGGCCGATGCCCAAGCGGCGTGGGAGATCTTTTCCCAGAGGTCGCGGGCCTTCAGCGTCTTCATGACCTTGCCGTCCTTGCGGGCGGTCAGGTTCCAGTCACCGTCGTTTTCAACAGCGCGCAGGAAGTCATCCTTCAGCGATACGGAGTTGTTGGAATTCTGGCCTGAAACCGTGAGGTAGGCTTCGGAATCCCAATCCGTGTCGTAGGTCTTGAACTGGATGTCCTTGTAACCCTGCTGCGCGAACTGGATGACGCGCTTGACGTAGTTTTCCGGCACCATGTCCTTCTTGGCAGCGCGGATTTCGCGCTTCAGGGCAGGGTTCTTGGCCGGGTCGAAGCAATCGCCGTTATCTGCCTCGCAATTGACGCAGGCCTTCATGATTGCCTTGAGGTGCTTGGCAACGATCTTGGAACCGGTGACGAGAGCGGCAACCTTCTGCTCCTCGTTCACCTTCCAGTCGATATAGGCTTCGATATCGGGATGGTCGGCATCAACGACGACCATCTTGGCCGCACGACGGGTGGTGCCGCCGGACTTGATTGCGCCGGCTGCCCGGTCGCCGATCTTGAGGAAGCTCATCAGGCCGGAGGACTTGCCGCCGCCGGAAAGTTTTTCGCCTTCGCCGCGCAGGTAGGAGAAGTTGGAGCCGGTGCCGGAACCGTATTTGAACAGGCGCGCTTCACGCACCCACAGGTCCATGATGCCGCCTTCGTTGACCAGATCGTCTTCGACAGACTGGATGAAGCAGGCATGCGGCTGCGGATGTTCGTAAGAGGACTTGGACTTGGTCAGCTTGCCGGTGAAGGGGTCGACGTAGAAGTGGCCCTGGCCCGGGCCGTCGATGCCATAGGCCCAGTGCAGGCCGGTGTTGAACCACTGCGGGCTGTTGGGGGCTACACGCTGGGTCGCCAGCATATAGGCAAGCTCGTCGCGGAAGGCGAGTGCGTCTTCCTCGGTGGAGAAATATTTGCCCTTCCAGCCCCAGTAGGTCCAGGTGCCGGCAAGGCGGTCGAAAACCTGACGCGCATCGGTTTCGGAGCCATAACGCTCACCCTCGGGGAGGTCCTTCATGGCCTTCTCATCGGCAACCGAACGCCACAGGAAGGAAGGAACATCGTTTTCCTCAACCTTCTTAAGCACCTTCGGCACGCCGGCCTTGCGGAAGTATTTCTGCGCCAGAACGTCGGTCGCGACCTGGCTGAACTGCGCGGGAACGTCGATATCCGCCAGACGGAACACGATGGAACCGTCCGGGTTCTTGATTTCACTGACGGCCTTGCGGAATTCGATTTCCGCATAAGACGATTGGCCGGGCTTCGTGAAGCGGCGTTCGATGCGCATGGTTTCGTGTCCTCGTCCATTGGGCGCCCGGCAAAGGGCGCAAAAATTCGTTCCAGCCGTGCGAACTATGCGCGCAGCCGGTTTTTGCCGATCTGTAAGGGATGTTCATCCTTGGATGTGATCCCTGTATCTCGTGGCTTATTCGGCTGCAAGAGTCATGTGAGTACTAAATATAGTATCAACAGCTTCCTGCCGCCAGTCCCCGCGTCATGTTTTTGGCGGTATCCGCAAGGCACGCAAAATCCACCGGCGAACCGCCCCCTGATGGTCGGGACGCCCCTTCTGGACTTGCGAACTGAGATTGAAAGGAACCGGCCTCGTTACTTTCCGGTCCGTTGCCGCCGCAACATAACTGTCACTTTCCTCCTGCGGCATAGATTCGTCAAGCCATAGATTGAAACCGTTTTTTAACCACAAGATATTGTGTGCAGTGCCTGTGGAAAACGGGGATAGCAAAAGCGTTCAAAAAAATCAGTGACTTGGCGCGAGACTTTGAAGCTTGCGCGAGGCTGGTTTCCGCAGCGGAAAGCGAAAACCCCGCATTTCCGGGGTGCGGCATAAAGGCGACACTGCGGTTTTTCCGTGTTTTTTTGCCGTTACCAAAAAAGCATTTCCACACAAAAAAACCGCCCCGGAGGGACGGCTTTTCAGGCATGGTTTTGGGTTGCGACAGGCGATCAGCCGCGCGATCCCTTGGCGATCGGTTCCTGATAGGTGAAGCCCATGTCCCAGGGAAAATAAATCCAGGTGTCCTGGCTGACCTCGGTGACAAAGGTGTCAATGGTCGGCACGCCCTTCGGCTTGGCGTAAACGCAGGCAAAATGCGCCTTCGGCAACATTTCGCGCACTTCCAGTGCGGTCTTGCCGGTGTCGGTCAGATCGTCAACGACGAGCACGCCTTCGCCGCCGTCGGACATCAGTTCCGGCGCCACGCCCTTCAGGAGAACCGTGTCGCCCTGGTTGACGTAATCGTGGCGGGTGGCGATGCAGACCGTATCGATCAGGCGGATGTTCAGCTCGCGGGAAATGATCGCTGCCGGCACGAGACCGCCGCGGGTGATACAGACGATCGCCCGGAACTCCCGGCCAAGGCCGGCAAGACGCCACGCAAGCGCGCGGGCGTCGCGGTGAAACTGATCCCAGGTTACGGGAAAGGCTTTATCGGGAAGGGACATGTCGTCTACCATCTGGTCAAAATTGTCGATGGCTTTGGCTAATAGCCGCAAGACCTGCAAAAAGGCAAGCATTGCGCGCAGGCTCTTGCGGCTTCATCCACGGCTACCGGTGTTTAACGCGACAAAAGCGTCATCGCCGTCATGGAATCGAGCAGCGTGCGCGTCACGCCGCCGAACAGCAGTTCCCACCAGCGGGAATGGCCGTAGGCGCCCATGACCAGAAGGTCGATGCTGTGGTCTGACAGCCGGTTTTCGATGGCCGCCTGCGGCGAGATGCCGGCGATTTTTTCCTGCGAGGTTACCGTGACGTTGACGCCGTGGCGGGCGAGTGTTGCGGCCAGTTCGGTTCCGGCAAGTCCAGACGATTGCGTTTCGCTCTCGGCCTGATCGACGGAGAAGATCTCGACGCTCTCGGCTGCAATCAGGAAGGGCAGGGCATCGAAGGTGGCACGTGTTGCCTCGCGGGAGCCGTTCCAGGCGATCAGTACACGCTTGACCGGTTTGGCAACCGTCAGCACATGCGGAACGAGAAGAACAGGGCGGCCGCTTTCATGGAGAAAGCCGTCTATATCCGAGCGGCTGTCGGAGAGTGCGGAGGAGTTGCTCTGGCGGGCGACGATGAGATCGGCGCAGCGCGCGCTATCGATTGCCGATGACGAGGCGTAACCCACCGAGGTTACAAAGCTGCGCCACTCATGCGAGATGCCATTGGCAGACAGCGTGTGTTCGAAGAGGTTTCCAACATCCGTGGTTTCCTTGTGCGCCACGTCCTGAAGCACCTGAACGGTAGCGGGGTCGGGAATTTCCATCGGCGCGACGAGCGGAACGGCGGCCAGCGTTTCCATGTGCAGGCCAATCACATGCGAGGAAAACTGGTTGGCAAGACTTACCACGAAATCGCCGAGCTTTTGCGTGTTCTCCACATTGTCGATCACTGCCAGTATCGTTTTGTAACCCATTTTTTAGCTCCTCGGTGACGCGTCGTTTTTGGGAGAGTGGCTGCCTTTGCCGGGTGCCACCTTGATTTTGGTCAATCCGCTTCGTCTCAGGCGGTTGCATCGCCCTTGCTGGCCGACAGTGTTTTTTCCTGACCAATGGTTTCGATCATCGTCGCCACTGCATCCGCCGCCGCTTTCAGGACGGTGGCATCACGGGCGCGCACGACGATCTCCGTCGAAAAGCGTTGTCCGTCATATTTCGGGTAGGAGCCGATGCTGGTTTCCGGGTGCGCTTTCTGGATTGCGGTCAGCGGCGTGCCGATGTCACCTTCGCCATAGGGAGAGCGCACCGACTGCGACATGACTTTCGCGCCGGTGCGCAGCGTTGGCATGACATTGTCCAGCATGGCCTGAAACACCTGCGGAACGCCGGCCATGACGTGGACGTTGCCGATGACGAAGCCGGGGGCGACCGAGACGGGATTGGCGATGTGGCTTGCCCCCCTTGGCATGCGGGCCATGCGCTTGCGCGCTTCGGTGAATTCCATCTCGCGCACACGGTACATGTCACCCAATATCCGCAAAGCCTCGGCATCGTGCTCGCAGGGCAGGCCGAAAGCCACGGATACCGCATCAGCGGTGATGTCGTCATGGGTCGGGCCGATGCCGCCGGAGGTGAAGACATAATCATAGCGGGCGCGCAGCGCATTCAGCGCCTCGACGATTGCGTGCTCCTCGTCGGCGACGATGCGCACTTCCTTCAGATCTATTCCGGACATGGTGAGCACATCCGCGAGGTGCCCGATATTCTTGTCCTTGGTGCGTCCCGACAGCAATTCGTCGCCGATGGCGAGCATGGCGGCGGTCACGACGGATGGGGTGGGTGAGGGATTGGACATGGGGGTACTCGTCAGCTGTTTTGTCCGACGTTAGTCCGCCGCCCGGTGAATGCAAAGCGGTTTTGAAAAAATGTCTATCTATGAAAGGTTGACGTTCCGGCGTTTCGTTCACTGATTGCGAACAGTGCGTATGCGGATGCACCGCTGGTGTGGGACCGGCCTCTGGGCTACCTTTGCATCACATGCTTGTAACGGGTCACCACTAATAATCATCGCGTTCTTAAAAAGGCTTCTGGCTAGTACGCCTGAGACGATTAACCCTAAGGATACAAAGAAAATGACAAAAGTTCTGGTGCTTTATTATTCATCTTACGGCCATATCGAGACGATGGCATATGCCGTTGCCGAAGGCGTGAAGTCTGCCGGCGCGGAAGTTGTCGTCAAGCGCGTTCCGGAACTGGTTCCTGAGGAAGTCGCCAAATCCTCGCACTTCAAGCTCGATCAGGCTGCCCCCATCGCGACTGTTGACGAACTGGCAGAATACGATGCCATCATCGTCGGCGCCGGCACCCGCTTCGGCACGGTTGCCTCACAGATGCGCAATTTCTGGGACCAGACCGGCGGTCTGTGGTTCGGCGGCAAGCTTGTCGGCAAGGTCGGCTCGGCCTTCACCTCGTCGGCCACGCAGCACGGCGGTCAGGAATCGACCATCCTTGGTTTCCTCCCCACCTTCCTGCACCACGGAATGGCCGTTGTCGGTCTGCCCTATGCTTTCCAGGGCCAGATGGGCGTCGATGAAATCAAGGGCGGCTCGCCTTATGGCGCCTCCACCATCACCGATGGCGACGGCTCGCGTCAGCCTTCTGCTATCGAACTGGAAGCCGCACGCTATCAGGGCGCACATGTCGCCAAGCTGGCCGCCAAGCTTTCCGCTTGAGCCTGCATTGCTGGAAAAAGAAATGCGGCCCGAAAGGCCGCATTTTCTTACTCCGGCATCTGACGTCGCCGGTGCCGCAGGGAATGATTTTTAAGGCGGGTCAGATCGGCAGGTTGACCATGAAAAGGCAGCTTGCAATCACGACGCCGAGCATGGAAATTTCGAGAAAACCATTCAATCCGTCACGCATTTCAATCCTCCTTGTTGATCGAAGAGAGAACGGAAAAGATTTATCGCGGTTCCATAACAGCAGAATGAAATTTAGGAAATTTTAATGCCCTGCCGCTCCGCCACAATACGGAGTGGACATCGGTGCTTCAGCCGGTAACGACGAAGGCGACCACGAGGTGACCGAGAAGGCCGATGGCGAGGCAGGAGAGGAGAAATATGAACAGGGCTTTTTTCATGTTTCCAGAAGCTTCCATCTGTTTTTACCCTTCAAACCTGTTGTCCTGACTTGTTTCGCATCAGGACGCCATTTTAATTCTCGACCATGGGTCTTGATGCCGTCAGGCCTTGATGTCGAGGCCAGCCTCGATTGCGGCGGCGATGAAGGCCTTGCGCGCATCTTCCGGCTTTTTCCTGCCGGCATCGACGGCGGCGCAGACCAGCAACGCCGCGTCCAACGCATCGCCGTCCTCTATCGGCCAATCCTCGATCATGGCCCAGGACGCCGCCTGCGTGGTCTCGATGCTCGTATAGTCGCCCGGCGTTTCGAACGCGATCAGGACGGGTTTTTGCCAGCGCGTGTTCATCGCTCATCCGTATTGGTTGTCGTGCCCGGCTCTAAACCAAGCGGGCAGGATGCGCAATTGGTTTCGGTTGGCTCGCGGTGCGGTCAGTCGTCGCGTCCGAACAGCCAATCGCGAATGATGCGGCGGTCTATGAGTTCGAGCGAGCGATCGGGCGCAATGCGATAGGTTTCCACCGCCCTCGTGCTGCCGTCGATGCGGAACTCGTGGCTGAAGGTACTGCCGATCGGCGATTTCGTCAGCTTGGTGCGCGGCTGGCCCTTATAGGTGATGCTGCCGGGGATCGGTTCGACATAAGCGGCCGGGCCTGAGGTCGTGCAGCCCGCAAGCGTAAGCGCGATTGCGGCCAATGATACGAGCGTTTTCATCCTGTCCTCCGAAGTGCGTCTGCGAAAACGATATGGAGGCGCAACGGTTCCCCGCGAGTGATAAAGGGCAGAGCTATTCGCACCTGCTACTTGCGTCTCGGATTTTGAGTGTCGCGCGCGACCCAGCGGAAGAAAGCGTAGACGAGCAGGCCGAAGATGAAAAGCGGGATGAGGTTCGCAAAACCGGACATATGATTCTCATTTCTCCCTCCCGATCCGGGGTCTAACCGGAGAGAAAGAGGCAAGGCAAGCGTGGCGTGCGGCGCCGCAGGTAAAATGTCCGTGTGCCTGTTTGGGGAACGGTTTGCGTGCGGCGGGAAGATCGCCGGAGAAGAGGAAACAGGTGAGACCTGGCGCACTGCCAGTGATACCAGGTCTCCCAGTCCCCCGCCAGTTTCAGGGAACGGGTGACTTGATTTAGTATGACGAACGGCACGCGATATACATAGACCGAGAAATTACCTCGAATAAATCGCTACCTTGGTCGATCACCCCGGGGCGGAGCGTGGTGCCTAGCCAATCGCAGCCGCCGTGCGCGCGCACGACCCGCCGCATTGTCCGCAAATGCCGTTTAACCCGTTGAATCGGCTGGAGATGAATTCTCCGGCCCACGCCATAAGCGGATGGAGGAAACGGAACTTTTTGCGTGTTTGGTCATTAAATTCAGCGCATACCTATTATTCATGGAGGGCTAAACATGATCGGCACCATTCTCGTTATCCTCATCATTCTTTTCCTGATCGGTGCTTTGCCAAGCTGGGGTTACCACAATTACGGTTATGGTCCCTCGGGTGGCCTCGGACTGGTTCTGGTCATCGTCCTCGTTCTTGTTCTGCTGGGTCGCATCTGATCGATCCGCATTGAAGATGCAGCAACTGCCCGCACCCGCGCAAAGCGCCGGCTGCGGGCATCGTTTCTTCTGGAATATGAGTGAGATACAAAAAATGTCGGAATCCGAAGGGCTTAGGACCTGGACTATTGCCCTTTGTCCATCGGATCGGAAAAAACAGCACATTCGGAACGAACCCTCTTGCGCGCATAATGGATTCGTTCTAAATGCCCGCCATCGCTCGAATTCATGAGCGTGTGAGGCCTCGTGGCGGAGTGGTGACGCAGAGGACTGCAAATCCTTGTACCCCGGTTCAATTCCGGGCGAGGCCTCCAAAAATTTCACCGAATAGAACCTGTTTTTTTGAACCTTTGGCTAACCTTGCGGTCATCGGCTGCCCTTGCTGTTCTAAAAAATCCCGGCCATTTCGCTTTTTCCAGCACTTAGGGCTCACCGCGCTTGAAAGCGCAGGCTTGGGCAATTATGAGATTGTTTAAAGGCGAGGGGAGACCCGTGCCGTTTTGAGCTTTTGGGGCCGAGGCTTCCCGACCGGCATCCGCGAAATTGAGGCGATAACGATATGATGGATTTCGAAACCGCACGCGCCAATATGGTCGACAGCCAGTTGCGCACGACCGACGTGACGTCGCATTCGGTGCTGAAGGCGTTTTTGAGCGTGCCGCGCGAAGCTTTCGTGCCGGCGGGTGTGCGGCAGATTGCCTATGTGGACGAGGATCTGCAGATCTGTCCCGCCCGGGATGGTCGCCCGGCCCGTTACGTCATGAAGGCCTCGCCGCTGGCGAAGCTTTTGCAGCTTGCGGCGGTGACCAAGGAAGACGTGGTGCTGGAAGTCGGTGGCGGCGCCGGTTATACCGCGGCCATCCTGTCCCAGCTCGCCGGTTCGGTGGTTTCGCTCGAATGCGACGAAACGCTGGCGGCTGAGGCGACGGAGACGCTGGCCTCGCTCGGATATGACAATGTTGCTGTTGTCACCGGCGATCTCGAAAAGGGTTATGCGGGCGAAGCACCCTATGACCTGATTTTCATCAACGGCTCTGTCGAGGAAGTGCCGGCGGCACTGACCGACCAGCTGCGCGATGGCGGACGTCTGGTCGTCGTTGTCGGATACGGTAACGCTGCGAAGGCAACCGTTTACCGCCGAGATGGCAACAGCACCTCGGCTGCAACCTCTTTCAACGCGTCGATCAAGCCTCTGCCCGGTTTTGCCAAGGCGGCCGAATTCGTTTTCTGATCTTTAAAAGCGATCATTGTTTTGGACGCCGGGGTGGACTTTCCGCCCCGGCGTTTATTTTTGCGGGTGCCGCACCGGCAGACCCGCTTCGCCCACCCAATTGCCCAAAAAGACCATTCTCACAAAGCTGTGCATCACGGCGAAACTTGTCGAATCAGTGATTTAGTTCCTGACTATGCTGCCCTAGACTAAGGGTGATTCGGGGTGTGCGTATTTCTACCCCTTTTCAGGCCATCGGCCCGAAAACCGGAAGCGATTTTCGACAGGAACGGTGTGCAGATTTAAAATGTTGGAGCGTCCTTTGGGCGTCCGTATGGACGCAAGGCGGTCTAGAGAGTGGAAACCGGGGATTGATATGGCTCAGCCAAGCGTAGCGCGTGAACCGTCCATGGAAGAGATCTTGGCGTCCATACGCCGGATCATCGAAAGCAACGAGACCGGGCCTGCCGGCGCGTTTTCCGGGCAGTTGCCGCCTGTCTATGACGACGAAGACGATGGCGCAGGCGAAGCGTCCTTCGTGACGGAGGCCATCAGCCCGCCGGCGCGCGTTCCCCCCGCCGCAAACCAGGCATTTGGCGCAAGGCCGGTGCAGGATTTTTCCGCGGCCTCCGAAAAACAGACACCAGAACAGCAGGAAATCTCGGCCGAGAAAAGCATGTCGCTTGCCGATGTCGCCGCCCGCGTTCGCGCTGCCGCCGACCGCAACGCTGCCATGGGGCCGCAGGCATTTGCCGCCCAGGCGCAGCGTGAGCCCGCGCAGGCAGCCCCGGCCGCTCATTCCTCCAGCGTACCGCAGCCTTCGGCTGCGCAACAGGTTGAACGCCCTGCGCCGCAGCGCCCGACGGATGTGCGGCCGCTGCTGGCGGCCGCTGCCGCGAGCACCAGTGAACAGCCGGCAGCTTTTGCCGCCGAGGATCGTGCTGCTGCTGCCGCTGTCGAGAGCGCAGCTTTCGAGAACCGCTTCGACCAGCTGACGCTGCGTGGCGCCATCGAAACGCCTGTAGCCCAGGATCATTTCGAGATTTCGGTGCAGGAACCTGCTGTCGAGATGCCGTCATTCGATCTGGCCGAACCCAAGGAAGAGGGCGGTTTGTCGCTCAACCTCATTTCCGAGGCTGCCGGTGCGCAGATCGCCCGTTCCTTCAGCGAACTTGCGGAAATTTTCGATGGCGTCGAACGACGCTCGATCGAGGATATGGCCGCCGAAATGCTGCGTCCGATGCTGCAGGACTGGCTGGAAGACAATCTGCCGACCCTGGTGGAGCGTCTCGTGCGTGAGGAAATCGAACGTGTGGCGCGCGGCTCGCGCCGCTAGGCTCTGTTCGTCCGCATCTTGTAACATGCGCGAGATAGTGAAACAGAGGCCGCTCCGGCACCGGGGCGGCTTTTTTGTTGAAGATGAAGGCACTATGGGGTCATAGTCGCTGACGGGTCGGTTTCTGTTGACTCTCGACCATCCATCCTTATTTAAAAAATCCACACAAGAACTCTAAAATTCAGGTCAGGAAATGCTCGAAAAGACCTACGATTCCGCATCCGTCGAACCGAAAATCGCCAAAGCCTGGGACGAGGCGAACGCTTTTCGTGCCGGCGCCAACGCCAAACCGGGCGCGGAAACCTTCACAATCGTCATCCCGCCGCCGAATGTCACCGGCTCCCTGCATATGGGCCATGCGCTCAACAACACGCTTCAGGACATATTGGTCCGCTTCGAGCGCATGCGCGGCAAGGACGTGTTGTGGCAGCCGGGCATGGACCATGCGGGCATCGCCACGCAGATGGTCGTCGAGCGCAAGCTGATGGAACAGCAGCTTCCGGGCCGCCGCGAAATGGGCCGTGAGGCCTTCGTGGACAAGGTCTGGGAATGGAAAGCCGAATCCGGCGGTTTGATCTTCAACCAGCTGAAGCGCCTCGGTGCGTCGTGCGACTGGTCGCGTGAGCGCTTCACCATGGATGAGGGTCTGTCCGAGGCCGTTCTCGAGGTGTTCGTCACCCTTTACAAGCAGAACCTGATCTACAAGGACAAGCGCCTCGTCAACTGGGACCCGAAGCTGCAGACCGCGATTTCCGACATGGAAGTCGAACAGCTGGAAGTGAAGGGCAACCTTTGGCACTTCCGTTATCCGCTGGAAAAGGGTGTGACCTATCAGCACCCGATCGCATTTGACGAGGAGGGCAAGCCCACCGAGTTCGAAACGCGCGATTACATCGTTGTTGCTACGACGCGGCCAGAAACCATGCTCGGCGATACTGGTGTTGCGGTGAACCCGGAAGACGAGCGCTACAAGGGCATCATTGGCAAGCATGTCATCCTGCCGATCGTTGGCCGCAAGATCCCGATCGTTGCCGATGACTATGCCGATCCGACGGCCGGAACGGGCGCCGTGAAGATCACGCCTGCGCACGACTTCAACGATTTCGAGGTCGGCAAGCGTTGCGGTCTGCGCGCCATCAACGTCATGAATATCGATGGGACGATCTCCATCAAGGAGAACGAGGATTTCCTCGAGGGCCTCAATCATCCGGCGGCGCTGCACGGCGCATGGGACCGTCTGGAAGGACAGGATCGTTTCTTCGCTCGCAAGGTCATCGTCGAAATCTTCGAGGAAGCCGGCCTCCTCGACAAGATCGAGCCGCATAAGCACGTCGTGCCGCATGGCGACCGTGGCGGCGTGCCGATCGAGCCGCGCCTCACCGACCAGTGGTGGGTGGACAACAAGACGCTGGCTCAGCCGGCCATTGCCTCGGTTCGCGAAGGCCGCACCAATTTCGTGCCTAAGAACTGGGAAAACACATATTTTCAGTGGATGGAGAACATCCAGCCCTGGTGTATCTCGCGGCAATTGTGGTGGGGACACCAGATTCCGGCATGGTACGGCCCTGACGGGCAGGTCTTCGTTGAAAAGACCGAGGAAGAGGCGCTTCAGGCCGCTATCCAGCATTATATTGCCCATGAAGGTCCGTGGAAGGCCTGGGTCGAGGAGAAGCTTGAAAACTTCAAGCCGGGTGAGATTCTGACCCGTGACGAAGACGTTCTCGATACTTGGTTCTCATCGGCGCTGTGGCCGTTCTCGACGCTCGGCTGGCCGGAAAAGACACCGGAACTGGCGCGGTATTATCCGACCAATGTGCTTGTCACCGGTTTCGACATCATCCCGTTCTGGGTCGTCCGCATGATGCAGATGGGTCTGCATTTCATGAAGGACGATGCCGGCAATCCGGTCGAGCCGTTCAGCACCGTCTACATCCACGCGCTGGTTCGCGACAAGAACGGCCAGAAGATGTCCAAGTCCAAGGGCAACGTCATCGATCCCCTGGAACTGATCGACGAATACGGTGCGGATGCGCTGCGCTTCACGCTCGCCATCATGGCGGCGCAGGGTCGTGACGTGAAACTCGATCCGGCACGTATCGCCGGTTATCGCAACTTCGGCACGAAGCTCTGGAACGCCACGCGTTTTGCCGAAATGAACGGCGTAAAGCGCGATCCGCATTTTCTGGCCGAAACCGCATCGCTGACGATCAACCGGTGGATACTGACCGAGCTTGCCAACACCGCGCGCGATGTGACGGCGGCTCTTGAGAACTTCCGGTTCAACGATGCATCCGGCATCCTCTACCGTTTCGTCTGGAACCAGTTCTGCGACTGGTACCTGGAACTGCTCAAGCCCGTGTTCGGTGGCGAGGATGAGGCGGCAAAGGCGGAATCGCAGGCTTGCGCAGCCTATGTTCTCGATGAGATCTACAAGCTCCTGCATCCCTTCATGCCTTTCATGACGGAAGAGCTGTGGGCGCATACGGCGGGCGAGGGCGAGGAGCGGGCTGATCTTCTCTGCCTTACCGACTGGCCGACTCCGGAATTCCGCGACGATGCTGCGGCTGCGGAGATCAACTGGCTGATCGATCTGGTTTCGGGCATCCGCTCGACGCGTGCCGAGATGAACGTGCCGCCGGGCGCCACCGCATCGCTGGTGGTGGTGGGTGCCAACACCTCGACAGAAGCGCGGCTGGACCGCCATGCCGCCGCCATCCGGCGCCTGGCGCGTGCCGATGAAATCCGTGGTGCCGATGTGGCGCCAAAAGGTTCCGCGCAGATCATCATCGGTGAGGCCACCGTCTGCCTGCCGCTCGGCAACCTCGTCGATCTCGCAGCCGAAAAGGCCCGTCTCGAAAAGGCGATCGGCAAGGTGGACGCGGAGATGGAACGCATCGACAAGAAGCTGTCGAACGAGAAATTCGTGGCCAATGCCGATCCGGAGGTTGTGGCCGCCGAGCGCGAGCGTAAGGCGGAACTGGAAGTTCAGCTGACAAGTCTTCGAACCGCCCTGCAGCGGGTCAGCGAAGCAGGATAAGGTTCCAGTTGCGTGTAAAATCAAAACGCCCCGTGAAAACGGGGCGTTTTGCGTTCTGTCAGGGCCGGCTCAATTCATTGCTGCGTTGCAATGGCGAATCATGCACTGCGTTACAGCGCGATTATTTCTGCCGCGAGGCGCACAAAACCGCGCAGGAAGACGAAAAAGATCAATAAAAACGGCCTGATAAGCGATTTTCTTCGGAAACGTCCAACTGTGGTTATTTGGCGACATTTCCGGTGCGGATTGGGAGTTTGTTTCGTTTTGTGTCGTTTTTTCTAATTGGATTAGAATAATAGCCTAAAATGATTATGTAAGATGCCAAACATCAAAAACTTACGTAAAAAAATGGCCATCCGGTGGCAACCGCGCCGCGCCACGGCAGATTGTCATTTGCCGCAAAGCATTTCACTCTCTCAATGATCACATTGCCTTGATTGGGGAGAGAGATGGCAAAAACTGCATTTTTTCGCGGCGCAGTATGTTTCGTAGCCAGCATCGCGGCGGTCACGCCTTCACTGGCGGGCGGCCTCGAGCGCGGTGGCTACAATATCGACCTGCTGTTCGACCCGTCCGACTATGTTCTCGACAGTTCCGCTACATTCGTTGCGCCACAGCGCAAGGTTGAGAATGCGCGTGACAATCCGCTGAAGAGCGGTCCGCTGCCTGCGACTTGGTCAAGGAGCGCAGATGACTCTGAAAACTTCTGGTCGACCCGCATCGGCGCCAAGGCGGCAATCGGCGATTTCGGCGACTGCATGTTCGATTATTCGCAGCCTTGGGGCGCGCACCTCAATCCGGGCATCTGGCAGGGATCGAGCTACAATATCGAAACCAAGGTAAAGTCGCACAATTACGCCACCACCTGCCGTGTGAAGTTTGATCTTGGCAAGGGCGACTTCTCGATTATTGGCGGCGGCTTTTACCAGGAGATCAGCGGTTATAAATACCGTCAGGTTCTTGGCCCAGCTGTTCTTGGCCTCAATCCGGCCTGGTCCAGCTTCAGCGGCGTCGGCAAACTTGAGATGGAAGGTGACGGTTGGGGTTGGCGCGCCGGCGTTGCCTACGAAATCCCCGAGGTCGCCTTCCGGGCGAGCCTTGTTTATAACAGCGCCGTCGATCATGACCTGACCGGTTTCGCCGACGTCAGAGGAGTTCCGCAGACGCCGCCGTCCATCTCTCCGACGCTGGCGAAATACGGCGGCAAGCTGGTGCCGATCTATGGCTCCGTTTCGATGCCAGACAGCATCGAACTGAAGGTGCAATCCGGCATAGCGCCGGACTGGCTGGCTTTCGGTTCGGTGAAGTGGACTGACTGGAGCCAGATTCAGGTCATTCCTTTCTGCGCGGTAGGGACGTCCCCCTGCGTTCCGAGCGGCGCTGACACGCTGAACACTCTAGACCTGTTTTATCGTGATGGCTGGACGATTTCCGGCGGCGTTGGTCACAAGTTCAACGAGCAGTGGAGCGGTGCTGTGAGCCTGACCTGGGATCGCGGTACATCGACGGTTATCGGCACCCAGACCGACACCTGGACGCTGGGCACGCAGATCGTCTACTCGCCGAACAAGAATATCGAGTTCAAGGTTGCCGGTGCTCTCGGCCTCCTGACCTCCGGTAGCTCATCCATCAACGGTGGACCTTGCGGCGCGGGCTTCACCTGCGGCAATGAGGCGGGCTACGACTTCGGCAACGATCTCGTGGCTGCGATCTCTACTGGCGTCAAGGTCAAGTTCTGACACCATTCGCCACACCTGAACGAAAAGAAAGGTCCGGTTTACCAACCGGACCTTTTTTCATTCCCGACTATGATTCCTGCTCGATAAAAATTTCTAGCCCGAAAGTTTTGTGACGATTTGGCAACACTTTTCTGCAAGCGTGGTGCCGCGTTGGAATGTGGGCATATCTGTCCATTTCCCGCCACAAACAAGGTGCTTGGCTTCTGTTTATGGACGCGGGGATGGAAGAACATGCAGGCGTCTGATGTGGGCCTGCGGAGTTGCGAAGAGTGAAAACGGGTTTGGATTCAGGGTTTAAGCAAGTAATACGGGAATTTGATCCGGGTTTCTTGTTTGGCGCTGACCGGCAGGCGGTCAAACGCCGTTATATTGCCGGAAATTATGCCTATATCTGTCTCACTGAAAATTTGGAGCAATTACCGCATATGACCACCGGCAGTGCGCTGGAAAGTGCTGCCGGAAAGACGCAGTGTGTTCGAAAAATCGCGACCCGGCGGGGTTCAGCTTTGCAGTATTCCGCAAGTATTGGCTATATGCCGGGAAGAGTGAGAGAAGTTCGCCTAAATGCTGAAATGTGAAGCACATGTTCTAAAGCCGCTCATCATGAGCCTTTTGCTTGCGTCGCTCGCAATGCCGGTGCTGGCTTTTGACATCAACGCAGGCGTTACCAAGGAATCCGGGCCCTTCGACCTGTTCAAGTTCGGCTTCAAGGCCTACAAGAACGGTAACAAGGACGAAGCCGTCGAGGCCTATCGCTATGCGGCCGAAAAGGGCCATACCGGCTCGCGCTGGGCGCTTGCCAATATGTATGCCTTCGGCGATGGAGTTGCCAAGAACGACTTCGAAGCCTTCAAGATTTACAGCGAAATTGCCAGCCAGGGCGTCGAGCCGGGCTCCGAGGATACCGGCTTCTTCGTCAACGCGCTGCTTTCTCTTGCCGATTATTACCGCCACGGCATTCCCGGCACTCCGGTAAAGATGGACCTGTCGCAGGCCCGCCAGCTCTATTTTCAGGTGGCTTCCACCTTTGGCGTGGCTGAGGCCCAGTTCCGTCTGGCGGAAATGATCCTTGCGGGTGAGGGCGGCCGGGCGGATGTGCAGCAGGCCAAGAAGTGGCTCAATCAGGCACGCAAGCACGGCCATGCCGGCGCCATGTCGATTTTCGGTAATCTGCTTTTCCAGGAAGGCCAGACGACGCAGGGACTCGCCTTCATGACGGCCGCGCTCGACAAGTGCACGGCGGTGGATTGCACCTGGATCCAGACCCTTCAGGAACAGGCTTTTTCGCTCGCGGGTGAAAACGATCGCCGCGCGGCTATCGCGCTGGCGCAGAACATGCAGATCGACGATCCGAACTGACAATTATGTCTATTGTGGCTGAGGCGACTTAGAGCACGTCCTGTTTAAACGGAATCGTTTGCCGTGCTCTAATTCGTCGTTTCGGAGCACTTTTACCGGAAATTCTCTAACTCGCCCGGCGAGCGCCGTTCAATTAATCGGCGTGAAATTGAAATAACCGCAGACCGGTACGTGGTCGGACGGTTTTTCCCAGGCCCGCACATGTTTTTCGATGCTGACCGATTGCAGCCTGTCGGCCGCTTCCGCCGACAGCATCAGGTGATCGATGCGGATGCCGTTATTTTTAGGCCATGCGCCAGCCTGATAATCCCAGAAGGAATAAAGTCCGGGTTCATCCGTCGTCGCGCGTGCGGCATCGGTAAAGCCGAGATTTTCCAGCCTGCGGAATGCCGAGCGCGTCTTGGGCAGGAACAGCGCATCGCCCGCCCAGACCCGCGGATCGTGGCAATCGAAGGGTTCGGGGATAACGTTGTAGTCACCCGCCAGAATAAGCGGCTCCTCAAGAGCAAGGCGATCTTCGGCAAAGCGGCGCAGCCGCTCCATCCATGCGAGCTTGTAGGGATATTTGACCGGATCGTCAGGCGGATTGCCGTTCGGCAGGTAGAGCGAGCAGACCCGGATCGCACCGCCATCGATGGAAAACACGCCCTCGATGAAGCGCGCCTGTTCATCGGCATCGTCGCCCGGCAGGCCGCGATTGATCTCGTCGGGCTTCATCTTCGACAGAAGGGCGACGCCGTTGAAACCCTTCTGGCCATGGGTCTCGACGTGATAGCCGAGCGCTTCCAGCTCAAGGCGGGGAAAGCCTTCGTCAACCGACTTGATTTCCTGAAGGCAAACGATGTCGGGCGATGAATCCTTCAACCACTGGCAGAGGTTTTCGATACGCGCCTTGACGCCGTTGATGTTCCAGGTGGCAATCTTCATCGGAGTTTCCCTTTTGTGAGGTTACTTTTACCCGATGCAAAAGCGATTGCCACCGTTTTTGGAAACGGCGGGTGAGGATGTGGTGGATAGAAGCCGGGGCAGGGTAGATCAACAGCTATGGATGCACCGCAGCTCCCCAAACCCTCATTCCTGTGACGAGCGCAGGAACGAGGGCGGAGAGAAAGGCGTGAATGATCTCAAGCTTGGCGCTTGATATCACCATCAAATAGAAAAGCTGGTGCCGCAGCCGCAACTTGCGACCGCGTTCGGGTTCTTGATCTGGAAGGACTGGCCGAGCAGATTGTCGACGAAGTCGATTTCAGAGCCGGCCATATAGACAACCGACAGGCTGTCGATCAGCACCTTGGCGTCGCCACGCGCAATCACGATGTCGTCATCGGCGGGGTCTTCCGCCAGATCGAACTTGTAGGAGAAGCCCGAGCAGCCGCCGCCTTCCACCGAAACGCGCAGAGCCTGCTTGCCCGCATCCGCTGCGACGATCTGGGCGATTCGCTTCGCTGCGGCTTCCGAAAGTGTAATGTCGCTGTTTTCCATGTCGTTCCTCGTGCCGGGGTCAAGAACCGGAGAGCAATAGATTTGTCGCCACCATTATAAACCAGTCAAATAAACGGTCTATAGCGATGTCCGCAACGGCATTTGCCGCGATGATGCTTTGCGCCGACCTTTGCGATAGGTATGAAGGGCGGATGAAAAGGTCAATGGTCAAAGGCCATGGACTTCGGGTCAAATGAAGTCCCGGCCAGAGAACAGTACAGGTGGATGAATGATTATAGACCAGCGCGCATTGGGTTTCGGAAGTGGCGAGAGGGCGGTTTTCGCCTCTGATCCATGGACCACGCGCGGGCGTCTTTTTGCCGAGGAAGGTAGCCTGACGCGTTCGGAGTTCCAGCGCGACCGGGACCGCATCGTCCACACCACGGCCTTTCGCCGGCTTAAACACAAGACGCAGGTTTTCATCAGCCCTGACGGCGACCATTACCGCACCCGGCTCACCCACACGATTGAGGTTGCGCAGATTGCCCGCGCACTCGCACGTGCTCTGAAGCTGGACGAGGATCTGGCCGAGGGCGTGGCTCTGGTGCATGATTTCGGCCACACGCCGTTCGGCCATACTGGTGAGGATGCGCTGGATGCGGTGTTGTTGCCCTATGGCGGCTTCGATCACAACGCGCAGTCGCTGCGCATCGTCACCAAGCTGGAGCGCCGCTACGCCGAATATGACGGCATCAACCTGACATGGGAGACGCTGGAGGGGCTGGTGAAGCACAATGGCCCGCTGGTCAATGCCGAGGGCGAGGGCGTGAAGGGCCCGGTTCCGCTGCCCATCCTCGAATATTGCGAGCTGCAGGATCTGGAAATCGGCAGCTATGCCAGCCTTGAGGCACAGATGGCGGCTATTGCCGACGACATCGCCTATAATACCCATGATATCGATGACGGCCTGCGTGCCGGTTATCTGAGCTTCGAGATGCTGGAAGAGGTGCCTTTCCTCAGCAAGCTGATGGCTGAGGTACGTGCGAAATATCCCGTGCTCGACAAGGAACGCTTCGCCAATGAAATCATGCGCCGCCAGATCACCCATATGGTCGAGGATGTAATCGGGGTCGCGCAGCAGAATCTTTCCCGGCTGAAACCGAAGAGTGCGGCCGATATCCGCGCCGCTGATTTTACCGTCGCGACTTTCTCGCCGGAAATGGCTGAAACCGACAGGCAGATCAAGAAACTGCTGTTTGCCCATATCTACCGGCATCCGGAAATCATGCGCATCCGCGCCGGCGCTACGCAGATCGTTACCGACCTTTTCCACCGTTATATGGAAGTGCCGGCAGAGATGCAGAGTCACTACTGGGTGGACAGCATTTCCGGTATGAGCAAGGCCGCAAAAGCCCGCCATGTGGGGGATTATCTGGCCGGTATGACCGACAGTTATGCACTGCGCGCCCACCAGCGGCTGTTTGACCACACCCCCGATTTGCGATAGGGCAGCGGGCGATCGCGAAGCCAACCCGGTTATGATGGCCGGACATGAACAGAAGCCCTTCGCGCAGGTTGGAACGATGAACATTTTTGCCGATTTCGATACCAGGATCAAAAACGCGCTCGAGACTCTCGATCTCGTGAAAGAGAACCGCGAAAAGGTCGATTTCAGTCGAATTACGGTCGAATCCCCGCGCGATCTCAGCCATGGCGATGTCGCAACCAATGCCGCTATGGTTTTGGCGAAGCCGCTCGGCACCAATCCGCGGGCGCTGGCCGAACTCATCGTGCCAGCACTTCAGGCCGATGGCGATGTCGATAGCGTCAACGTCGCCGGTCCCGGCTTCATCAATCTCAAGGTCTCTGTCGGTTACTGGCAGCGTCTTCTTGCCGACATGATCGGGCAGGGCATCGATTTCGGCCGCTCGAAGATCGGCGCGGGCCAGAAGATCAACGTCGAATATGTCTCCGCCAACCCCACCGGTCCTATGCATGTCGGCCATTGCCGTGGTGCTGTCGTGGGTGACACGCTGGCGAACCTGCTCGCCTTTGCCGGTTATGGCGTGACCAAGGAATATTACATCAACGACGCCGGCTCGCAGATCGACGTGCTCGCGCGTTCGGTCTTCCTGCGTTACCGCGAGGCGCTTGGCGAAGATATCGGCGCCATTCCGTCGGGCTTCTACCCCGGTGACTATCTCGTTCCAGTCGGCCAGGCGCTGGCCGATGAATATGGCATCAAGCTGCGCGCCATGCCCGAGGAAAAGTGGCTGCCTATCGTCAAGGACAAGGCGATCGCCGCAATGATGGTGATGATCCGTGAGGATCTGGAGACGCTGAACGTCAAGCACGACGTGTTCTTCTCGGAGCGCACGCTGCATGAGGGCAATGGCGGACCCATTCTCTCGGCCATCAACGATCTCACCTTCAAGGGCCACGTCTACAAGGGCACCCTGCCGCCGCCGAAGGGCGAGTTGCCGGAAGACTGGGAAGACCGCGAGCAGACGCTGTTCCGGTCCACCGAGGTGGGCGACGACATGGACCGCGCGCTGATGAAGTCGGACGGTTCCTACACCTATTTTGCCGCCGACGTTGCCTATTTCAAGAACAAGTTCGATCGCGGTTTTTCCGAGATGATCTATGTGCTCGGCGCCGACCACGGCGGCTATGTGAAGCGGCTTGAAGCGGTTGCGCGCGCCGTCTCGGAAGGCAAGTCGAAGCTGACGGTTCTTCTGTGCCAGCTCGTGAAGCTGTATCGCGATGGCGAGCCGGTGAAGATGTCGAAACGCTCAGGCGATTTCGTCACGCTGCGCGATGTGGTGGACGAAGTAGGTCGCGATCCCGTGCGATTCATGATGCTCTATCGGAAGAATTCCGAGCCGCTGGACTTCGATTTTGCGAAAGTGACCGAACAATCGAAGGATAATCCGGTCTTTTACGTGCAATATGCGCATGCCCGTTGCATGTCCATCTTCCGCCAGGCGCAGGAAGCGTTTCCGGGTCTTGCGCTCTCGCAGGACGACATGTCGTCTTCCGTTGCTTTGATTAGCGATATCAACGAGTTGCAGCTGGTTGCAAAGCTTGCTGAGTACCCGCGCCTGATCGAATCCGCAGCCCTTGCGCACGAGCCGCACAGGCTTGCTTTTTACCTCTACGATCTCGCCAGTTCCTTCCATGGACACTGGAACAAAGGTAAAGACCATCAGGAATTACGTTTTATTAACGATAAAAACCGAGAATTGAGCATTGCCAGACTCGGGCTGGTGAATGCTGTCGCGAATGTTTTGAAGTCTGGTCTTACGCTTTTAGGAGCGGACGCGCCTGACGAGATGCGATAACATATCACCATTATTTGCTCACAATACGCTGGCAAGAGCTGCAATGCGTAGATGGTGGAACACGTAATGGTCGAAAAAAATGTCGCGTATAACCGGGACGCCCGGTCTGAAGGGTTCGCTGACAACGATCCTCTGGCAGAACTGGCGCGTATCGTCGGTTTCGATGAGCGTCCTTCGCATGCGGGTTCCGAAGCTGCGCCACGCGCCGGCTCTGCGGCAACCCGCCGCGAACCCGAATTCAATCTCGAAGACGAGTTGCTTCGAGAGTTCGAGGTTTACGATGCGCCGCATGCCGATCCGGTCGTTCTTGACCCGGCAAACGATGTGCGTGCGGGCATCCACCCCAGCGACTTCATGCAGCGCGTCGAATCGGTTTTCGCCCGGCGCGAGCCTGAGCTTGCGCCAGCGGACGAAACCGTGTTCGAAGCAAGCCCCGCACCCGAAGTGAGCCAGGAGCCACTTCCCGAGGCCGATCAGGCCTACATTCACAATTACGTCGAGACGTCGACGCAGGACATCCGCGCGGATTTCCGTGACGATGCCGGTGCGGTTGCCGAGGTTTTCGATGTGCATTCGCGCCAGTCGCGCCCTGCCGAGCCGGTGGTTTACCAGCAGGCTGCATGGGAAGAGCCGCAGGCTGTCGAGCCGGCTCAAAGCACCTGGCACGCTATGCCTGAGCTTCCGGCCGATGTTTCGAGCAATATTGCGCATTCCGATCAGAGCCATGCGCCTGAGCCGCAGGCTTTCGATCTTGCCGATGAGGTAGAGATCGCCGTCGCCGAAGCGCCTGCACCGATTTCCGTGCGTCCGCCTTCGCATGGTGGCCGTTCTTCGCTGGAATTTTCCAGCCTGCGTCTGCCGCTTGCCAATTTCGGCGCGCGCCGCGATGTTGCGGCAGGTGATCCCAAGCGGATCGAGCCGAGGGCCGAAGCGCTGCCTGCAGCCCGGATCGAGCCACAGGCCGAACCAGTTCCGGCGCCTGAGCCCGTCTTCGTTCAGGCGGAAGAAACTGCACCTACCTTTGCTCCTTCGGTTGCAGAGAAGCCGGTTGAAACAAATCTTTCGCCGATGGACGAGCTGATCTACGGCGTTGCGAAATATTCCATTCCCGGACGCGGCGAAGAGCCTGTCGTTCAGGATGCCCCCATCGCACAGGCTGCGCCTATCGTTCCGGCTGCAAGAGTGGAGCCGCCTTTGGTTGCCACGGCGCCGGTTGCCGCAGCCCCTGTAAAAGCAGCCCCGGTCGTAGCAGCGCCGCCCGTTCAGGAGCCGGACTTTGGGGATTTCGCAGGTTTCAACGACGATGATTTCGAGCTTGCGCTTGATGATCTCGATCTTGACCTCGACCTGTCCGAAATCGCTGCAGCGGAAGTCGCACCTGCGCCTGTGCCGCAGCCCGTTCGCCAGCAGCCGGTCGCTCCGGTAGCGGTTGCTGCCACCGCGCCGCAGCCGGTGCGGGAACAGCCAGCACCTCAGCCGCGCCCGGCCCCGGTTGCTGCAATTCCGATAGCCGCCCCTCCGGTTCAGCAGCGTCCGGTCGCAGCCGCACCGCAGCCTGTTGCACCACAAACGCTGGAAAGCCTGCCTTTCGATCCCTCGCAGATCGGTGAGACGGAAGAACATCCGGAAAATATTACCGAGATGGACGTGCCGGAATTGCCGGTCGGCGTTTTCGAACCCAAGCCTGTCGCCCGTCGTCACGAAGAAGACCTCGATATCGACACCGAGCTCGCAACGCTGTTTGCCCCGGCGGTTGCCGGTGGTCTTGACCGTCACAAACATGCGGAAAACCGGGCTGCTGCCCCGCAGGCGCGTCCTCAGGCACAGGGTCCGGAGGAGGTCGACGAATTTGAGCGGGCGCTGGAAGAAGATTTCCGCCGCTCCATGCAGGAGGCTGCTGCCTCGCGTGGCAATGCGCCGCGCGATGCCGAGAATACTTATGTCGACCATCAGGCGGCCTATCGCGAAGAAGAAGAACGTGGCGGTCGCCGCTGGATCATGCCGGTTGCCGCAGCAATCGGTCTGGTGCTTGTCGGTGGTGGTGTTTACGCGCTGATGTCGGGCGGTTCGTCCGGTGCGGGCTCCAATGGCGCGCCGGTCATCATTTCCGCCGATAACGACCCGATGAAGGTGGTGCCGGAAAATCCGGGTGGCCGCGTCGTGCCCAACCAGGACAAGGCGGTTTACGACCGTGTGGCCGGTGGTAGCGCTGCCGATCCGAAGCAACCGGCGCTGATCTCCAGCAACGAAAAGCCTGTCGATGTGGTCCAGCGTACGCTGATACCCGAACAGCTGCCGCTGGAAGGTGAAAACGACGCGGACATGGAAGCCACCGGCACGCCGGTTGGCGAGACTGAAGATCCGCGCCTGCTTTCGCCGGAAGAAAAGGCCAGCCAGAACGAAGGTGCCGGTGCAACCGGCGTTTCGCCGCGCAAGGTCCGCACCATGATCGTCAAGCCTGATGGTACGCTGGTTGCACAGGAAGTCGATGCGCCTGCTGCCCAGCCACCGAAGGCCGACAAGGTCGCGGAGCTCGCTGCACCGCAGGCAGCCAAGCCGGGTGAGGGCGCTCCCGCCGTCATCGCCGCTTCGCGTGTTCCGGTTGCGCCTGAACACCCGCAGGCCAATACGCCAGCCGCTTCCTCCACACCGGCCTCGCAGTCGGCTGCGCCCGTTCCTTCGGCGCGTCCGTCCGCACAGCCTTCCAATGTGGTGGCAACGGTGACCAATCAGGGCAACGTCCGTCCTGCTGCAACTGCTCCGGCCCAGCCGCAGGCTGCACAGCAGCAGACAGCAGCCGCCATGCCCGCAGCAACGAGCGCGCCGTCTTCGGGTGGTTATTACATCCAGATCGCGTCCCTGCCGAGCCAGGCGGAGGCCCAGAAGTCCTACCAGAACATGTCGGCCAAGTTCGGTTCGGTCATTTCTGGTCGGGGCGTCGACATCAAGGCCGCTGAGATCGCCGGCAAGGGCACGTTCTACCGCGTCCGCATCCCGGCGGGGGACAAGAACGAAGCCGTGGCGCTGTGCGAAAAGTTCCGCGCAGCTGGCGGCAGCTGCCTGGTGGCGCGCTGATAGCGGCTGATCCGGTTGAGTGAAGATTGGGGCTGCCGTCTAAGGCAGCCCTCGCAGTGGGGAAAGGCTTTCCTCACATTCGACGTCATCCTGGGCCCCGTGCCGAGGATCTGCCAACGTTTCGCCAACCGGTCGGTTGCAGATGCTCGGGAAAGGCCCGAGCATGACGGCGGAGGGGTTGTCGACTTATCCCCGACGCCTTGCGGTATAAGGCCATTTCCCCATTCTGTGAGCGTGACATCATGACCGATTGCAAAGCTATGATCCTCGGATGCGGCGGGCTTACGCTTTCCGCTGACGAGATTGCCCTTTACCGCAATGAGCGGCCCTGGGGTTTCATCCTGTTCGGGCGCAATATCGGTGATGCGCAACAGATTACCGATCTCGTCGCCTCGATGCGCGACGCCGTCGCGCGGCCGGATGCCCCGGTTCTGATCGATCAGGAAGGCGGGCGCGTTCAGCGCATCAAGCCTCCGCTTTTGCAGGCCTATCCGAATGCCCGCATTCTCGGCGAAATATATGAGCGCGACCGCGAGGAAGGGCTGCGCGCGGCGTGGTTGATGTCGCGTCTGCATGCCTTCGATCTCATGAAATTCGGCATCAATATCGATTGCCTGCCGGTGCTCGACGTGCCGGTGGAAGGCGCCAGCAACGTCATTGGCAACCGGGCCTATGGCTACAGCCCGACCATGGTGGCGGAGATGGGGCAGGCGGCGGCTGACGGTCTCAAGGCGGGCGGCATGTTGCCTGTCATGAAACACATGCCGGGCCACGGTCGCGGCATGGTGGATTCGCACCATGAATTGCCTGTTGTCGATGTGCCGCTGGACGAGCTGGACGCCCATGATTTTGTGCCATTCCGCGCGCTGAACCGTGAATTGATGGCGATGAGCGCGCATCTGGTGTTCAATGCCGTCGATCGGGAGCGTCCGGCAACGACCTCGCCAAAGGTGATCGAGGAGATCATTCGTGGGCGAATCGGCTTTGACGGTCTGTTGATGTCCGACGACAGTTCCATGAATGCGCTGAAGGGCACGCTTGGCCAGCGTGCCGCGAATATTGTTGCGGGTGGCTGCGATATAGTCTTGCATTGCAACGGCGTGATGGGTGAAATGCTTGAGGTCGTGAAGGAGGTTCCCGTTCTTTCCGGCCGTTCGCTGGAGCGGGTGCGGGCCGTGGAAGCGGGTTTTCCCGCCGCTGATGCCTCCGACGAAGCTGAACTGAGAGCCGAATTCAACGCCATGTGGGCCGTTTCCTGACAATCGGGCGGCGGCCCGGTACTCGGGACGACAGGCCGGACGCCCGGCGGATGGAACAATGGCAGCAGACAAGTCTCGCACTTCAACGCCTATGGACAAGCTCTGGCAGGATGTGACGCCGGAGCGGCTGACGGGCGAGGCCGGGCTGGTGATCGATGTCGCGGGTTTCGAAGGCCCGCTCGATCTGTTGCTACACCTTGCCCGCACGCAGAAGGTCGATCTGTCGCGCATTTCGGTGCTGGCGCTTGCCGAGCAATATCTGCAATTCGTGGAAACAGCCCGCCGCGTGCGCATCGAGCTTGCTGCCGACTATCTGGTGATGGCGGCCTGGCTTGCCTTCCTCAAGTCCAAGCTTCTCATTCCGCAGCAGGCGAAGGATGACGGCCCCTCCGGCGAAGAAATGGCCGCGACGCTGGCCTTCCGGCTGAAACGTCTGGAGGCGATGCGGGAGGCGGCTGAACGCCTCGTCAACCGCGCCCAGCTAGGCCGCGATATCTTCGCCCGTGGCGCGCCGGAGCATATTCCGCATATCAACCGCTCGGCTTACGAGGCGAACCTCTACGATCTCCTGAGTGCGTATGCCAATCTGCGGCAAAGGCAGGCCATCACCCAGGTCACGATTGAAAAGCGGCAGGTCTGGTCGCTTGTGGAAGCCCGGGAGCTTCTGAACAGTCTGCTCGGGGATGTCGGCGAGTGGACGGTGCTCGACCAATATCTGCTGCAATATGTGCCTGACCCCGCGATGCGCGTGACGGCAATCGCCAGCGCTTTCGCTGCCTCGCTGGAGCTCGTGCGCGAGGGATCGCTGCAAATCCGGCAGGAGGGCGCGTTCCAGCCCATCTATATGCGCAGGAGCGAGCGAGATGACCGCGCGCCGAATGCGGAAAGGACTGATAATGACGCATGACGACGAGACCGGCGAAGCCGCCATCGTGGCAGATGGGGCGGCGGACGTGGTTGGGGCCGAGCCCGCGGTATTTTCCGAGCGTCAGCTGAAGGAAGCCGAGCGCATTGCCGAGGCGCTGGTCTTTGCCTCGGCCGAACCGGTTTCAGTTGCCTTCATTGCCGAGCGGCTGCCGCGCGGCATGGATGTTGTTGCCATACTCCACGGGCTGAAGGCCGCTTATGGCGAGCGGGGTGTCAATCTGGTGCAGGTGGGCGGGCAATGGGCGTTCCGCACGGCCGGCGATCTCTCCTTCGTCGTCCATTCTGAGGAAAAGGAACCTAAGAAGCTTTCGCGTGCGGCGCTGGAGGTTCTGGCGATTGTGGCGTATCATCAGCCGGTGACACGCGCCGAAATCGAGGAAATCCGTGGCGTGCAAACCTCACGCGGTACCCTCGATGTGCTGATGGAAGCGGGTTGGGTGCGTTTCAGGGGCCGCAGGCGCACGCCGGGCAGGCCGGTGACGATCGGCACCACGGTGGAGTTTCTCGACCATTTCGGCCTTGAGGAATTGCGGGACTTGCCGGGCCTTGAGGAACTGAAGGGTGCGGGCCTGCTTTCGGGCCGTATTCCTTCCAATTTCGGCGTGCCTTTGCCGATGATGAGCGACGAATTGCGCGAAGACGAAGACCCGATCACGCAGCTCGATCTGGAAGAGTTGGGCCTGCTTGCACCTGGTGGCGGCGATGGCGACGATTGATATCGTCTTCATGCGGATGACAAGGCACGAAAACTTTATGCCCACAGCCTGTTGAAGCAACGATTTGTTGTTTGAAAAAGCCTTTCAAACGTCTTACATCGTCTGAAAGCGAAATTCAGGAGTTTCAGTTATGGGTTCTTTTAGTGTGTGGCATTGGCTGATCGTGCTGGTGATCGTTCTCGTTCTCTTCGGACGCGGAAAGATCCCGGAACTGATGGGCGATGTCGCCAAGGGCATCAAGAGCTTCAAGAAGGGCATGGCTGACGAAGATCAGACTCCGCCGCCAGCCGATGTCAACGCGAAGACTGTTGACCACAAGGCTGACGAGATCAAGTAAGCGGCTTGAACCTGCTTGTTTTGAGACTGGCGCTAGGGTCTCGGGAGCGTTTTGATGTTTGATATCGGTTGGAGCGAGCTTCTGGTGATCGCGGTCGTTTTGATCGTGGTCGTCGGTCCCAAGGACTTGCCGCCCATGATCCGCGCCTTCGGTAAGACGATGGCCGGCCTTCGCAAGATGGCGGGGGATTTCCGCACGCAGTTCGACGAGGCCTTGAAAGAGGCAGACATGGACGATGTGCGGCAGACAATCTCCGATGTGCGCAATCTCAACCCGACGAATTCCCTGCGCGATGCTATGAACCCGCTTCGCCAGCTCGGCAACGAAATCAAGTCTGATCTCCAGAAGGCGACAGCTGCTCCCGATGCGATGTCGTCGACAGCAGCACCTGCAACAAGTGAGCCGGCGGCTCCTCTTGTCAGCGTGCCGGAGCCCGAGATGAAGCTTCCGGATGTGGCGCCTGCGGTGGTTCCCACGCCTTCTGCATCTAGGCCGGTTACTGCGGTTGCTGCTGCGGAAGAAAAGCCGAAGCGTGCGCGTGCGAAATCTGTCGCGACCGTTGAAGCCGAAGCGGTTGCCGCCAAGCCGAAACGCACCACCCGCAGCAAGCCTGCCGCAGCGCCTGTTGAAGAAGCTGCTGTCTTGAAGCCGACCGTGAAGGCTGTCGCCAAAAAGGTTGCTGTCAGGAAAGCGGCAGCTGAGAAGGCGGTTGCCGTTGCGGATGCCAAGCCGGCCAAACCGGCAAGAACCAAGGCTGCAAAGCCCAAAAAGGATGAAGCATGAGCGGGGACATCGAGGACAAGCCGCAGCCGCTTATCGAACATCTCATGGAGTTGCGCACGCGGCTGATCTGGTCGCTCGGCGCGTTCTTCGTCGCCTTCATCGCCTGTTTCGCCGTTGCCAAGCATCTCTTCAACCTGCTCGTCATTCCCTATAAGTGGGCGGTCATCTGGGCGGGGCTGGATGTGGCGAAATCATCGCTGATCTATACGGCGCCGCAGGAATTCTTCTTCACGCAGATCAAGGTTGCCATGTTCGGTGCCATGGTGATCTCCTTTCCGGTGATTGCCTCGCAGCTCTATAAATTCGTGGCGCCGGGCCTCTACAAGAACGAGCGCGCGGCCTTCCTGCCGTTCCTGATCGCGTCGCCGATCCTTTTCCTCATCGGCGCGGCGCTCGTCTATTTCTTCTTCACGCCCATGGTCATGTGGTTCTTCCTCGCCATGCAGCAATTGCCAGTAGATGGCGAGGTGGCGATTTCCCTGATGCCGAAGGTGTCGGAATATCTCAGCCTCATCATGACGCTGGTTTTGTCCTTCGGCCTGGTATTCCAGCTGCCTGTCGTCACCACGCTTCTGGCGCGGGTCGGGATTCTGACCAGCGACTGGCTGCGGGAAAAGCGCAAGTTCGCCATTGTCATGGCCTTCGTGGTTGCGGCCGTGCTGACGCCGCCAGACCCCATGTCCCAGATCGGTCTTGCGCTACCTGCGATCATTCTCTACGAGATTTCCATCTACATGGCTCGACTCGTGGAGAGGAAACGTGCTGCGGAATCCAAAAGCACGGAGCTGGAAGAGACCTGACGCTTCGCCACGGTCTTCCTGCTCATCAAATCTCCTCGCGCCGGGCCTTTCGCCCGGCGTTTTGCTGATAAAACGCGAGCGACCAACAATAGTCTGGAACGACGATGCACGACATTAAATGGATACGCGAAAACCCCGAAGCCTTTGATGCAGCACTTGCACGGCGCGGCGCAGAGCCTGCCGCAAGCAGCCTGATCGCTCTCGACGAAAAGCGCCGTTCCGTCATCCAGTCCCTGCAGGACATGCAGTCGCGTCGCAATGCCGCTTCCAAGGACATCGGCGCCGCCATGGCGCAGAAGAACATGGAGCTGGCGGAAAAGCTGAAAGCGGAAGTCGCCGACATCAAGGAAAACATGCCGCGCGCCGAGGAGGAGGACCGCCAGGTCACCGCCGAGCTTAACGACGCCCTGTCGCGCCTGCCCAACATGCCTTTCGACGATGTTCCTGACGGCAAGGACGAACACGACAATGTGGTGACCCGCGTGGTCGGCCAGAAGCCCGGCTGGAACCATGAAGCAAAGGAGCACTTCGAGATTGGCGAAGCGCTCGGCTACATGGATTTCGAGCGGGCTGCCAAGCTTTCCGGCTCGCGCTTCACCGTGCTGACCAGCCAGCTGGCGCGTCTGGAACGGGCGCTCGGCCAGTTCATGATCGACCTGCACACCTCGGAACATGGCTACACGGAAGTCTCTTCGCCGCTGATGGTGCGTGATGAGGCGATGTTCGGCACCGGGCAATTGCCGAAGTTTTCCGAGGATCTGTTCAAGACCACTGATGGCCGCTGGTTGATCCCGACGGCGGAAGTGACGCTGACCAACCTGGTCTCCGGCGAAATTCTCGAGCAGGAAAAGCTGCCGCTACGCTTCACGGCACTTACGCCGTCCTTCCGTTCGGAAGCTGGCTCTGCCGGCCGTGACACACGCGGCATGCTGCGCCAGCACCAGTTCTGGAAATGCGAACTCGTCTCCATCACCGACGCGGAAAGTGCTGTTGCCGAGCATGAGCGCATGACGGCCTGCGCCGAAGAAGTGCTGAAGCGTCTTGGCCTGCATTTCCGCACCATGACGCTGTGCACCGGCGATATGGGTTTCAGCGCGCGCAAGACCTACGATCTGGAAGTGTGGTTGCCCGGCCAGAACACCTACCGCGAAATTTCGTCCTGCTCCGTCTGCGGCGATTTCCAGGCGCGGCGCATGAATGCGCGTTATCGCGGCAAGGACGACAAGGCGACGAAGTTCGTGCACACGCTGAACGGCTCCGGCACCGCCGTCGGCCGCTGCCTGATCGCCGTTCTCGAAAATTACCTGAACGACGACGGTTCTGTCACAATTCCAGACGTGCTGCTGCCCTATATGGGCGGTCTGACACGGATCGAGAAGGCGGCCTGAGGGAGCGCAGCGTCGTGCTATTGGAAGGAGAATCTTCCAATACGCCGACGTCATCCTCGGGCCTGTCCCGAGGATCTGCAACCTGTCGATTAATTTAGACGTGATTAGATCCTCGGGACAGGCCCGAGGATGACGTTGAGAGAACTGCACACCTCACTGCCGGTGGGGAGGATGCTCCGTCCCGGAAGATATGAAAAGCGGAGAGAGAAACATGCGGATTTTGCTGACCAATGACGACGGTATCCATGCCGAAGGGCTGGCGGTGCTGGAACGTATCGCCCGCACGCTGTCCGATGACGTCTGGATCGTGGCGCCCGAGACCGACCAGAGCGGTCTTGCTCACTCCCTTACTCTATCCGAGCCGCTGCGGCTGCGCAAGGTTTCCGACAAGCATTTCGCGCTGCGCGGTACGCCGACCGATTGCGTCATTATGGGCATCCGTGAAGTTCTGCCGGAAAAGCCCGATCTCGTACTCTCAGGTGTCAATGCCGGCGCCAATATGGCTGACGATGTCACCTATTCCGGCACGATTGCCGGCGCCATTGAAGGTACGCTGCAAGGGGTACGCTCCTTCGCACTCAGCCAGGCTTTCAGCCATTCCGAAGGCCGCGTCGTGCCGTGGGAGGTGACCGAGACCCATGCGCCGGATCTGCTGCGCAAGCTGATGAATGTGGAATTGCCTGATGGCACCTTCCTCAATCTCAATTTCCCCAATTGCGCACCTGATGATGTGCAGGGTGTCTCCGTTACCGGGCAGGGCAAGCTCGATTTCGGCCTGACGGTAGAAGAACGCCAGGATGGCCGCGGTCTTCCTTATTACTGGCTGCGCTTTGGCGAACGCCTCGGCACCTTCCGTGAGGGCACGGATATCCACGCTTTGAAGCACGGCAAGATTTCGGTCACGCCGCTAAAGCTTGACCTTACGGATTACACGGTCAAGGATCGGGTTGCGCAAGCACTTGGATTCGGAGTCGCCGATTGAAATCCGCAATGGTTGAAAAGGAAGGTTTTGCCGCTCTCGTTCTCCGCTTGCGGGGCGAGGGGATTTCCGATCTCGACCTTTTGACGGCGGTCGAACAGACGCCGCGCTCCAAATTCGTGCCGCCGCAATTCGCCGCTGATGCCTATTCCAGCCGTACAATCCCGATCGACTGCGGCGCCTTCATGGAAGGCGCTGACATGGCGGTGAAAATCCTGGCCCGCCTGCAATTGAAGCCGGGCCAGCGCGTGCTGGAAATCGGCACCGGCAGCGGTTTCATGACGGCGATCATCGCGCGCCGGGTGGAGCGGGTCTTTTCGCTGGAGCGATACAAGACGCTGGTGCAGCAGGCGCAGAACTGTCTGGACGATCTTTCCATCCGCAATGTCGTCATCCGCCAGGCGGATGGCAGCAACGGTCTGGTCGGCGAGGGCACCTTCGACCGAATCGTCGCCACCGCCGCCTTTACCACCATGCCCCGCTTTTTCGCCGAGCAAATCGTCTCCGGCGGCATGATGATCGCGCCGATCATTCTGGAAGACGGGCGCTGCGTGATGACGCGCTTCTCCAAGACCGGCAGCCGCTTCGAGAAGGAAGAGCTGTTCGAGACGCCCTATCTGCCGCTTGGCAGCCATATTGCGCGGCATTTGTGACAAAATGAAAATATCGAAGGCGATTAATTTTCGTCTTAGAATGTTCTAAATCATCACAACCAACTGATTTTCCATAATAATATTGTTCCGACATGACACGTGCCGTTTTCGTCATGGTTATCGAAGTGTCAAAAAAGCGCCGAGCGGCTTAACGTTTTAACGGCGTGGTAACACTAACGCGCTTTAATCATAAACATCGACGCATGGTTTTCCCGGGATCGGGAAATGGGCCTTGCAAGAAGTGAAATTTGTGCCGGATCGACCTCGATGCGGCGGGTTGGCGTCAGTGTAGATCGAGTTATGCGTATGAGACATTCGTCTAAAATCGGAAAATCAGTCGCAAAAATGTTCGCAGCGGCATTGCTGGCAAGCGTCGCAACGGGCTGTAGCTCGGATGCAACGCGGTTCAGCGGCCTCTTTTCCAGTGGACCGGATCGGATGACGACAGCGTCAATTCCAGCCCGCCAGGGCGGCGGTGCTTATGGGCAGGCCCCGGTCCCGCAAGGCGACATGAACGGTGGTTATGCCTCTGCGGCACCCCAGGGCGGCTACGCCAATCAGAACATGGCGGCCAACTCCTATCCGTCTTCCGGCGGTTATGGCGGTGGCGTTCAGCCTTCGACGGCCCGATCGGCTTCGGCCTCTCCGGTGCAGCGCTCCGAGCTGTCGGCTCCGCCGGCGGTGGCAAGCCGCGACCCGTCGACCCGCAACGAAGCCATGGCCCAGCCTTTCCCGTCCGCACAACGACCAGCCGCTCCGTCTCTCGCAGCACCTTCACAGCAGGCTGCCGCTCCCGTCGCCGACAATCTCACCACCGCAACCGTCCGTTCCGACAAGAACGGCTGGCATACGGATGGCGCCTCTTCGGTAACGCTGCGTCCGGGTGAAAGCATCGCGACGATCTCCAACCGCTACGGCGTTCCCGAAAAGGAACTGCTGCGGGTCAACGGTCTGAAGACCGCGGCGTCCGCGCAGGCTGGCCAGTCGATCCTTATTCCGAAATTCGGTCAGGTCCGCAATGCCGCTAAGGCTGCGGCTGGTGACATTGCGCTCAACCGCAACGGCGACGAGCCGAACCCGCTGCGTGGTCCAGACCAGAAGGTAGCCGTGCTGCCCTCGCAGAGTGTTGCCCGCGACAAGGTTTCGGCTGAAAACGGCAAGCTCACACCTCCCGGTGGCAAGCCTATGCCGCCAGCCGGTGGTTACAAGGTTCAGCCGGGCGACAGCCTGGCAAAGATCGCCCGTGAAAACGGCGTTTCGGTTGCAGCCCTCAAGGCCGCGAACGGTATTTCCACCGAAAGCATCCGTGTCGGCCAGACACTCGCCATGCCGGGTGCTTCGACCGACGCCATTAAGACAGCCTCCGTACCCGCAAAGGAAGCGGCCAAGGCAGTGGAAACCGCATCCGCCAAGCCGGAACCCTACAAGGCTCCTGCCGCAGCTGCGACCGTACCGTCCGCTCCTGCCGCAACGGCAAGCGTCGGCGATATCGAGAAGAAGTCCGATATGGCCTCGCTCGCTCCGGAATCCACGGGCATCGGCAAATATCGCTGGCCGGTTCGTGGCGCCGTCATCAACAATTTCGGCGACAACGTCGAAGGCAGCCGCAACGATGGCATCAACATCTCCGTTCCGGAAGGCACGCCAATCAAGGCCGCCGAAAATGGTGTGGTCATCTATGCGGGCAATGGCCTTAAGCAGCTCGGCAATACGGTTCTCGTCCGTCATGACGACGGTAAGGTCACCGTTTACGGCAACGCCGCCAATCTTGACGTGCAGCGCGGCCAGAAGGTTCAGCGCGGCCAGACCATTGCCACGTCAGGCATGACCGGCAGCGCCAAACGTCCTCAGGTTCACTTCGAAGTTCGCAAGGATGCGACGCCGGTGAACCCCTCCGGTTTCCTTGAATAGGTATTGCGTCTCAAGGAATGATGAAGCCGGGCCGAACGCCCGGCTTTTTCATTTTTGGGGGTAGGTCAAGCGTCCTCACACATTCGACGTCATCCTCGGGCTTGACCCGAGGATCCATGGTGCGGTCGGTTTGCGGGCCCTCGGGTCAAGCCCGAGGATGACGGAGGAGAGGAGGTTGCCGAAACGGCAGTTACGCCCTTACCAGCCCAACCGTCGTTTCGATGAAGTCCGCAATCGTGGCGGTATCGTCGAGATCGAAGACGGGAAGGGTGGTGTCGGTCACCGCGTGGTCGGCGGCAATTGCGATGATGTGCGGATCGCTTCCGGCAAGCGGTTCGGTCTTGGCAGCTTCCAGTCGGCGCGCCTCGATCTTCGGCACCGGCTCGTATTTGTAACCCTCGATCAGGACGAGATCGCAAGGGGCGAGGCGGGAGAGGATTTCCTCGAAGGACGGTTCGGCTTCGCCGCGCAATTCATGCATGATGGCAAAGCGGGTGCCGGAGACGATGGTGACCTCGTGCGCGCCCGCCTGACGGTGACGCCAGCTGTCGGCGCCAACCTTGTCGATATCGAAATCATGATGGGCATGCTTGATGGTCGAGACCCGATAGCCGCGCGCCGTCAGCTCGGTGACGATGCGGACCGCAAGGCCGGTCTTGCCCGAGTTTTTCCAGCCGGCAATACCGAAGACCTTTTGGCTCATCATGGTTCCATGCTCTCCAGATAGCTTCGAGCGAGCGCCAGTTCATCCGGCGTGTTGATGTTGAAGAACGGATCGAGGCTGCCCTTGGCCGTTTCCAGCGGCGGGAAGGCGATACCGATCGTGACGTGTCGTGCAAGATAGGCGCGGATGCGCCGGTTTGCATCGTTCTTCAGCCATTCCTCCAGATCGTCCGCGAGCGCCACGGGCCATAGCGCGAAAACCGGGTGCAACTGGCCGCTGGAGGCGGCGATGACGATTGCGTCTTCGGCCTTGTGTTCGCAGAGGCGGTCGACGAGATCTTCGGGAAAGAACGGGCTGTCGGCGGGCACTGTCAGGAAGTGGCTTTTCCGGGCGTGATGGTTCTGGAAATGCCGCATGCCGGCGAGAACGCCGGCGAGCGGCCCGGCATGGCCGTTCACGGTGTCAGGCAGCAACGGCAGGCCATAGCTTTCGGCCCAGCCATTCGCGGCATTGATGGTGACATCCGACACCTGTGGCGCGATGCGGCGCACGACATGGGAAAGCAGCGGTTCGTCGCCCAGCATCACGGTCGCCTTGTTGGTGCCCATCCGTCGCGACAGGCCGCCGGCGAGCACGAGACCGGGTATTTCAAATCGCGCCGTCATTGCCGCTTTTCCTGCAGCCTTACAATATAGGTGGTGAGGAGGGCGACAAGGCCGGTCGCCAGCATCACGAGAAGAAGCGGCCAGGTTCCGTCCTCTTTGGACAGAACCGAGGAGGCAAGCACGGAAAGTGCCGCACCGCCGCCGATGGTCATGGCGCCGCCAAGACCGGAGGCGGAGCCTGCCAGATGCGGTTGGACGCTGACCATGCCTGCATTGGCACTCGGCAGGGTCACACCGTTTCCGACACCAATTAGCGCAAGCGGCACGAAAAACGCATAGGGGCTTTCCGCCCCGGTGGAGATCAGCGCTATGGCTGCGACAATGCCGGCGATGGCGACGACATTGCCCGACAGCATCATGCGGGTGATGCCGATCTGGCTCGCATAACGGCCGGAGACGAAGTTGCCGAGCATGTAGCCGCTGGCCATGAAGAAGAATTGCAGGCCGAGCATGGCCGGGGCAAGGCCATAAAGCACGCTGCCGACGAAGGGGGCGCCGCCGAGAAACGAAAAGAACATGCCCGACGAGAAGGTCGAGGTCAGCGCATATCCCCAGAAGAGTGGCGAGCGCAGAAGTTCCGGCCAGGCGTGGAACTGCTGCGAGAAGCTTGCCGATCTGTTGTGATTGGTTTCGCCGAGATCAAACCAGGCGAGCACCAGAATGCCGACCCCGAGCAGGGCAAGAAGCGCAAAGCTGGACTGCCAGCCGGAGATATCGTTGAGCAGACCGCCGACCGTTGGGCCGACCATCGGCACCACTGACATGCCCATGGTCACATAGCCGATCATCGAAGCGGCCTGTTCCATCGGCACCATGTCGCGCACGATGGCGCGCGCCAGCACGAAGCCGGAAACGACGGCCGCCTGCGCCACACGCCCGAACATGAAGACGGTGATATCTGGCGCCAGCATGCAGACGAGCGTGGCGACGATCATCATCGCGATGCTGGCAAGCATGACGGGCCGGCGTCCGAAAAGATCGGATAGCGGGCCGATGAGGAGTTGCAGGCAGGCGGTGGCGGCAAGATAGCCGGACACGGCAAATTGCATCACGGCGTAATCGGTCTCGAAATGGAGCGCCATCGCTGCAAGCGAGGGCAGGAACAGGTTCATGCAAAGCGCCGCGACGCCGGCGATAACGACGAGCGTGATGATGTGGGGCGGGGTGGTGCGATCCAGAAAGCGGGCGTTTTTCATGTCATTCTCCCGCTTTTTCCTTAAAGGCAGCTTTCGTTACGGAAGCTGGCCGCACGGTGGTCACGGCAGTGGGCGTGGCGGCGGAGCGCTTGGCCATCTGCGAGCGCTTGCGCAGGCTTTCACGGTAGAAGGTGTAGAGGCCCGAGCCTATGACGATCATGGCGCCGACGATCGTGAAGCTGTCGATCTTTTCATTGAAGAAGAACACGCCGATCATGAAACCCCAGAGCAGGCTGGTGTAACGGAATGGCGCGACGAAGGAGATTTCGCCGGTTCGCATTGCCAGAATGATTGCCTGGTAACCGACCAGCACCAGAACGGCAGAACCGGCCAGATGCGACAGGATCATGAAGTTCATGGGCTGCCAGCCGCCGAAGGGCTGGATCAGCAGGCCACCCACCGCCATGTTGACGGAGGCGGTAACGAAGGTGACGGCAAGCGAGGGGACATCCGCATACATCTTGCGGGTCAGAAGATCACGCGCAGCTGTGACCGCCAGCGAGGCGACGACCAGCAGCGCGCCTGAGGTAAAGCCTTCCGGGCCGGGCCGGATGATGACGAGCACGCCAATGAAGCCGACGATGATCGCCGCCCAGCGCCGCCAGCCGACGGGCTCGCGCAGGAACAGTGCCGCACCCAGCGTGACGATCAGCGGCAGGGACTGCAATATGGCCGAGGCGTTGGAAAATTCTATGAGTCCAAGCGCCGTCAGATAGAGAACGGCGGCTGTCACTTCGCAGAGACAGCGCAGGATGATGATGGGGCGCATCAGGGTTTTCAGCGGCCGGAGCGCGCCGAAGTGCCGGGCGGCGATATAAATCAGCACCACCGTCATGATGCCGCGCACGAACATGATCTGGCCGGTATTGATGTAGGGGGTGACGGATTTCGTCAGGGCGTCGTTGGCCGTAAAGCTTGCCATGGCGAGCGCCATCAGAAGGGCGCCGCGCGTATTGTCCGTCAATGCCATTTCATACTGTCCCAGACCATGCGCAGCCTAACCCCAAATTCCTCTCAGGGGTCGCCCGCCGGGCGGGACCGCGCATTCCTCCATGCCAAGAGACCTGACACGGCCAAGCCGGCATTTCAACCGCTTAAATGGGTGGGTGGACGAGAAACAGGTTCAGCCGCCGGTCACACTCATATGGCGGGCGACAGCGGGGCGCTTGTGGGTGCGGTCAATGATGAAATCATGCCCTTTCGGCTTGCGCAAAATGGCCTCGTCTATGGCGCCCGAGAGATAGGCGTCGCTGTCGGAAGCGCGCAGCGCCGTGCGAAGGTCGGCGGCATCGTCCTGCCCGAGACACATATAGAGCGTGCCGGTGCAGGTGAGGCGGACGCGGTTGCAGCTTTCGCAGAAATTATGGGTCATGGGTGTGATGAAACCGAGCCTGCCACCGGTTTCCTTCACCGTCACGTAGCGGGCAGGGCCGCCGGTCTGGTAGTCGTTGTCAACAAGCGTGAAGCTTTGTTCCAGATCGGCGCGCAGCCTGGAAAGCGGTAGGTAGCGATCGGTGCGATCTTCCTCGATCTCGCCCATGGGCATGGTCTCGATGACAGTCAGGTCCATACCGCGACCATGGGCGAAACGCATCAGCTCGGGAATTTCAGTCTCGTTGAAGTCCTTCAGCGCGACGGCATTGAGCTTGATCTTGATGCCGGCGGCCTGCGCGGCATCCAGCCCTTCCATCACACGGTCGATATCGCCCCAGCGGGTGATCTCGCGGAATTTCTGCGGGTCCAGCGTATCGAGCGAGACGTTGATGCGCCGCACGCCGCAATCGGCGAGTTCGGCGGCGAACTTCGCAAGCTGCGAACCGTTGGTGGTCAGCGTCAGCTCATCCAGCGCGCCGGTGCCAATATGGCGGCCGAGGTTCCTCACCAGCATCATGATGTTCTTGCGCACCAGCGGCTCGCCGCCTGTCAGCCTCAGCTTGCGCACGCCCCGTTGAATGAAGACGGAACAGAGCCGGTCGAGTTCCTCCAGCGTCAGAAGGTCCTTCTTCGGCAGGAAGGTCATGTGTTCGGACATGCAGTAGGTACAGCGGAAATCGCAGCGGTCTGTCACGGAAACGCGCAGATAGGTTATGGACCGGCCGAAAGGGTCCACCATCGGTGCTTTGTTTTCCGTCAGGGAATGCGCTCTTTCGAGCGATCCGGGGAAACTGTTCACGTCTCCGTCCTCACTGCGCGATGCGCCGGGCACAAGATTGCCGGGCATGTGCTTTACAGGTGATGTAGTGACTTGCCTATCGCGAGGCAAGTCCGTAATTCTGACGCATAAGACGAGCTTGCGGAAGTGAAAAATGAGTGATGCCTGGCCGACTGAACTGCTTGTGTCGAAAGACCGGCGGCAACTGACCGTTTCCTTCGATGATGGAAGCGTCTATCGCCTTGGTGCCGAGATGCTGCGCGTGCTTTCACCCTCCGCGGAAGTGCAGGGCCACGGGCCGGGCCAGAAGGTCACTGTTCCCGGCAAGCGCAACGTGACGATCCGCTCCATGATGGCGACGGGCAATTATGCCGTGCGCATCGTCTTCGACGACGGCCATGACAGCGGCATCTTTACCTGGAGATATCTGAAGGAACTGGGAGAGACCGGCGACGCATCGTTTGCCGATTATGAGCGACAGCTCGCCGAAAAGGGCTTGAGCAGGGAACCGCTATCCCGGTAGGCGGGCGCAAGGCCTGCGGACACTCCCCACCCTCATTCCTGTGACAAGCACGGGAATGAGGGGAGAAGGGCAGCGGCATCTGAAGCCCGCATGCCTTATGGACAAATAACCCGTTGAATCTGCGCATCGTCCTTCTGTAAAATCATTTTCGATTTTCATACTGATGCGCTAGGAAGTGAGGGAGGGAACACCCTCGTTCTATCAATTTAAACGGGGTGATGTGTGGCGGTCGAAGCGAACGGAAATGATCTGGCCCAGGTGGTCGTGCTTTTGGCGGCGGGCGTGGTGGCCGCGCCGATTTTCAAGCGCATAGGCCTCGGTTCGGTGCTGGGTTATCTGGCCGCCGGCCTGGTGATCGGGCCATATGGCTTCGGTTTCTTCTCCGATTCGCAGGCGATCCTTCATATCGCCGAACTCGGCGTGGTGATGTTCCTGTTCATCATCGGCCTTGAAATGCAGCCGTCACGGCTGTGGTCCATGCGGCAGGATATTTTCGGGCTTGGCGCGTTGCAGGTGCTGGTCTGTATGGCGGGCCTGACGATGGTTGGCGTCAGTCTCGGCTTTCCGCTCATCATGTCATTTGTCGCCGGTACCGGCTTCGTGCTGACTTCCACGGCAATCGTCATGCAGATGCTGCAGGAACGCAACAGCATGTCCAGCCTCAAGGGCCAGCGCATCATCGCCATCCTGCTGTTTGAGGATCTCGCCATCGTGCCGCTTCTGGCGCTCGTTGCCTTCCTCGGTGCTGGTGGCGAGCACGTCACACCCTCGGAGCGCTGGATTTCCGTCGGCATCGCGCTCGCCGCCGTCGGCGCGCTCATTCTGGCCGGGCGTTATCTTCTCAACCCGTTCTTCCGCCTGCTGGCGGCGTCCGGTGCGCGCGAGGTAATGACGGCCGCGGCCCTGCTGGTGGTGCTCGGTTCGGCGCTGTTGATGCAGGTCAGCGGTCTTTCCATGGCGATGGGCGCGTTTCTGGCTGGTGTGCTGCTGTCCGAATCGTCGTTCCGCCATCAGCTGGAAGCGGATATCGAGCCGTTTCGCGGCATTCTGCTCGGCCTATTCTTTCTCGGCGTCGGCATGGCGATCGATCTTGCCGTCATCGCATCGAACTGGCAGCTCGTGGTCGTCAGCGTCGCAGGTTACATGCTGCTCAAGGCATTGCTGATCTACGGCGTGGCGCGGGCGCTCGGCACCACCAGGCGCGAAAGCCTGGAGCGGGCTGTGTTGATGGCTCAGGGTGGCGAATTCGCCTTCGTGCTCTATTCCGCCGCTGTCAGCGCCGGCATCCTCGACCGCGAAGCCAACGCCATCCTGACGGCGACCATCATCATCTCGATGGTGCTGACGCCGCTGATGGTCATTCTGCACGACCGGCTGGTGCCGGCGGCCGTTCCCAAGACCGATGATCTCGATGTGCCGGAAAATGTCGAGGGCAGCATTCTGCTGATCGGTTTCGGGCGTTTCGGCCAGATTGTCAGCCAGCCGCTTCTCGCGCGTGGCTACACGCTGTCGCTGATCGACAAGGATGCCGACTTTGTGCGCGATGCCGCGGAATTCGGTTTCAAGGTCTATTATGGCGACGGCTCACGCGCGGAAATCCTGCATGCCGCCGGGGCAAGCACCGCGCGTGCGGTGCTGATCTGCGTCGATGACAAGGAAGCCGCTGTGCGGATCGCGGAGATCGTCAAGCATGAGTTTCCGCTGGTTCCCGTTCTTGCCCGTGCCTATGACCGTGGCCACGCAATCGATCTTGTGAAGGCCGGCGTGGATTACCAGATCCGCGAGACTCTGGAATCGGCGATGAATTTCAGCGAGGAAGTGCTTGGCGCCATGGGCGAGGAGCGGGAAGATGCTGCCCGCTTGGTGGAGGAATTCCGCGACCGCGACGAGGAACGTTTCGCGATGGAAGTCGTCGGCGGTATTTATGCGGGCCGGTCGCTGATCCGCGGCAATTCCCAGCCGGCGGACCTCGTTGCTGCACGCACCGCGCGCGAGCGGGCGGAGCGGGAAAAAGCGGAAGCGGCAGAGGAATAACGCGCCCTGATTTATGGGTGGGGCAGATTGATTGCAGGAGTTGGAGCGGACAATGACGGTCATTCGCACGGTTGAGGAATTGAAGGCCATTTACGATGGCACAAGCGAGGCATCTATCGCGAAGGTGACAGCCACGCTGACCGCCGAATACCGGCAGATGATCGAGGCTTCGCCATTTCTGGCGCTGGCGACTGTCGGGCCGGAAGGCATGGACTGTTCGCCGCGCGGCGACAAGGGCGGTGTGGTAAGGGTGGCCGACGACAGGACGGTGCTTTTGCCCGACTGGCGCGGCAACAACCGCGTCGATTCGCTTTTGAACATCGTCCGCGATCCACGCGTGGCGCTGATGTTCCTGATCCCGGGCTCGAATACAACGATGCGCATCAACGGCCGCGCTGTCGTTTCGGTCGCACCCGATCTGCTGCAAAGCTTCGAAATGGACGGAAAACACCCGCGCACCGTCATTGTGGTCGAAATCGATGAGGTCTATTTCCAGTGCGCGAGGGCCTTGATGCGTTCGGAACTGTGGAACCCCGATAACTTCGTGGAACCCGCGTCACTGCCCACACCCGGCAGCCTGCTCAAAGCCGCCAAGGCGGAGTTCGATCAGGAGACTTATGACCGCGAATGGGCGGTTCGGGCGGCGAAGACCATGTGGTGAGGGGTGGCGGTGCGGCTTTCGTCCTGACGAGACCAGCACATTCGCCCGTGAGCCATTGGCTTCTCTCCGCCCTCATTCCTGTGCTTGTCACAGGAATCTAGCCGACGCGCGTCGGCGCGGCGAGAGAGGCTCTTTTCAGCCCAAGGACTTGGTCTGGCTAGATTCCTGTGACAAGCACAGGAATGAGGGAAGAGGAGAGCGTCCGTTAACTGCGCCCCCGATAAGGACGCACGACGCCCTAGGTACGGTAGATCAGCCAGTTCTTGCCGATATAGTTCTTCTGCATGCCGTCCTCGTAAATGACGGAACGGTTCCTGCCGGTTTCCTTGGCGTGGTAAAGTGCCATATCGGCATGTCCGTAAAGTTCGCCCGGATTGTTTGCCTGCGAGGCGGAGGCGAAGCCGATAGAGATCGTCACCGTACCGTAGTCGGCGCCCGATCGTGAATTGCGGAACGGTGTGCTTTCCAGCGACAGGCGGATGCGCTCGCAGATCACCATGACTTCTTCCGGCGTGTTGCCATCAAGAATGATGGCGAATTCCTCGCCGCCGCTTCTGGCGACGAAGCCGTCCTTGCGGACATTGGCGCGGATGACGGAGGCGACTGTGGCCAGTATCTTGTCGCCGACCGGGTGGCCGAACGTATCGTTGATCCGCTTGAAATGGTCGATGTCGAGCAGGATGAGCGTCGTATATTGCAGGCCGATGGAGCTGTTGTAGACGGAGGCCAGCCTGTCATCGAAAGCGCGACGGTTGGAAAGGCGCGTCAGCGAATCGGTATTGGCGATTCGCTTGTATTCATCCAGCTCCAGACGCACCTGTTGCATTTCCTCGGCATGGCGGTTGACGTCGTTGAACGCCTTTTCGCCATCGATGATTTTCGAGCCGGTGGCCTCGGCCAGCAGCGAGACCGCATTTTTCAGGATATTGGTGCTCGACACGGTCTTGTCGTCAATGCGCTGGCGGGTTTCGCCAAGAATTCTGTTGTAGTTCTCGATGGAGGACTGTTCGCGCCTCAGCGTTCCGAGAAGCGCCTCCAGTTCACGCCGCAGCTTCTCGTGCGCGTCGTCGATCGAGGCGATGGGATTGCCTTCTCCGTACCGCGCGGACAGTTCGTCCAGATCCTCCTGCGTCACCCGGTTTCCCAGTGCCGCCAGATCCCTCGTCAGCGCCGGGTTCGAGCCGATATAGGCTTCGTAAAAAAGGCTATAGTTGCGCGGGATTGGCGACACACCCATGCTCCGCATGGCATAGGCAATCTGCCCGGCGATGTCGGGCCCCGTGGATTTGGGCGTGGATGCCGTGTTCATCAAGAAACTCCAGTGAGTCTGCTTATCGACTATGATTATTATTATGTAGGCCGTTTTGAAAAGCTTAATTTATGGGAAACTAATTTTTGTTCCCTGAAATTTGATCTTCGGCAATTTTTATCTTATTTAGCTGATAATTATAAGTAATTCTCATTTCGAGGAAGTTCCGGAGTTTTTTGATTTCTACTGCTCGTCTTGGTGCCAGCTTCGTATTTATTCTGTCAATCCCGATAGTGATTTTAGGGTGATTTATTTCGGCACAACAACGCAGGGTGATAATCGGGAGATGGTTGAGGCGCGGAGTTTTTCATCTGGCAAGACGCCGCTTATAAGCAACGAACTTCTTCGCGCGTGTCCGGATACAGCAACGTTACAGTTTTTATTACGTCGTCTCAACAGGAGTGGCTGCAGCCCGTCTCATTTCTGTGACTACTTGCGGTGGAAATTGCGCAAGATTTTGAAACAATGCGTTGTTTTGTGCGCCGCCGGAATATGTCCCGTCAGGCTCTAAGCCGTATCACCGAGCATTCCGCACCGGCGTCAACTGCCGGCGCATTTGGCGGGCGCACGATCAGGCCGTCTGAATGTGCCAGTATGTTCATCATGGATGAATCCTGTTTGGCATAGGCTTGCGCCACCAGAGCGCCGTTGCCATCGGTGCTGAAGCGGGCGCGAAGATAATCCTGCCGGTGATCGTTCGCCTTCAGCGGTGTGGCGGTTCGGGCCGTGGTGACGCGTTGCGGCGGAATGCGGCGGGCGATTCTGTGGAGCAGTGGCTCGAGGAACAGCAGGCCGCAGACGAGGCTCGCGACTGGATTTCCTGGCAGGCCCAGAACCTGCATGGCATCGATGGCGCCGACCATCAGCGGTTTTCCAGGACGCATGGCAATGCGCCAGAAATCGAGCTGCATGCCTTCGGCCTTAAGCGCCGCCTGAACGAGATCATGGTCGCCGACAGAGGCGCCGCCGAGCGTCACGAGCACATCGGCCTTTGCCGCGACAGCCTTGCCGATGGCGGCGCGGATCAGCGTGTCGTTGTCGGGTATAATGCCGAGATCGAGAACCTCGGCACCGGCTGCCCGCGCAAGTGCGGCGACACCGAAGGTGTTCGAGGCGATGATCTGGGCGGGAAGGGGCGTGCTTCCGGGCGGCAGCAATTCGTCGCCGGTGGCAAGGATGGCGACCAGTGGCTTGCGATAGACGGCAAGCGTTGCGTGATTCATCGCCGCCGCAACGGTAAGATCGGTGAAGCAGAGTTCGCGCCCGGACTTCAAAACCGTGTCGCCCTCGGCAAAATCCTGTCCGCGCGGGCGAATGTGGCGCCCGGCGGTGATGTCGAAAGCGGTGCGGATTTTGCCCTCGCCGAGAAGCTCGGCATCTTCTTGAATGAGAATGGCATCCGCACCCGCTGGCACCGGTGCGCCGGTAAAGATACGCACGGCCTCGCCTTTACCCACCGTGCCCGGGAAAGCGTGGCCTGCGGCAGCCTGGCCTATAACGGTGAGGACTGACCCGATTTGTGGCGCATCGGCACTGCGCAGCGCATAGCCGTCCATGGCCGAGGCATCGAAAGGCGGCTGGGTCAGACGCGCCGCAAGGTCAGCCGCAAGGACGCGGCCATCGCATTCGGCGAGCGGAAGGGTTTCGCTGTCAACCACAGGAACCGCCGCCTCCAGAAGGCGCGTTACGGCCTCATCCACGGGCAGCAGTGGCTTCATTCAGGTCTCCTGTCGCCGGAAATCGCCCGACTTGCCGCCGCTCTTTTCGAGAAGGCGGATATTGACGATCTCCATCGCCTTGTCGGCGGCTTTGGCCATGTCGTAAATGGTCAGGCAGGCGATGGACACGGCGGTCAGCGCCTCCATCTCCACGCCGGTCTTGCCGGAAAGCTTCACCATGGCCTCCACCCGCAGGCCGGGCATGGCAGCGTCTTCGGTAATGTCCACCGCAACCTTGGTCAGCATCAGCGGGTGGCAGAGCGGAATGAGGTTGGCCGTCTGCTTGGCTGCCATGATGCCCGCGAGCCGGGCTGTGCCGATGACGTCACCCTTCTTGGCATTGCCATCGCGGATGAGCGCCAGCGTTTCCGGCTTCATCTTCACGAAGCCTTCGGCAACGGCGACACGGACGGTCTCGGCTTTGTCGCCGACATCGACCATATGGGCCTCGCCGCTCGCATCGATATGGGTGAGCTTTGTCGCCTCGCTCATCGGCGCATCATTCCGCCGCCAGAACGCCGGATTGGCCGGTTAGCAGGGTTTTGGTAGCTGCCGTCACATCGTCCTTGCGCATCAGGCTTTCGCCGACGAGGAAGGTGCTGATGCCGCTCTTTTCGAGGCGCTGGCAATCCTCATAGGTGAAGATGCCGCTTTCGCCGACCAGCAGCTTATCGGCGGGCACGAGGCCAGCCAGTTTCTCGCTGGTTTCGAGGCTGACCTCGAAAGTGCGCAGATTGCGGTTATTGATGCCGAGAAGCGGCGAGGCGAGCTTCAGCGCCCGTTCGGTTTCTTCCGCATCATGCACCTCGACCAGCACGTCCATGCCGAGTGAAAAAGCCTCGTCTTCAAGGCGTTTCGCCTCATCGTCGGAAAGAGACGCCATGATGAGCAGGATGCAGTCCGCGCCCCAGGCGCGGGCCTCATGCACCTGATAGGTATCGAACATGAAATCCTTGCGCAGCGCAGGCAGCGTGCAGGCATTGCGGGCAGCCGTCAGAAATTCCGGCGCACCCTGAAAGCTCGGCGTGTCCGTCAGCACGGAAAGACAGGCGGCGCCACCAGCCTCATAGGCAGCGGCCAGTGCCGGCGGATCGAAATCCGGGCGGATCAGCCCCTTGGAGGGGCTGGCCTTCTTGATTTCGGCAATCAGACCGAATTTGCCCTCAGCCTGCTTTGTTCGCAGCGCTTTGTAAAAACCGCGCGGCGCAGTCTGGCCGGCGGCCATCGCCTTGAGATCGGCAAGTGAAACCCTGGCCTTGGCGGCGGCAATTTCCTCGCGTTTGTAGATCTCGATATTTTTCAGAATGTCGCTCATGGTTTCGCTCTCATTCCTTTTAGTGGTCGGCCTGCCCGGAGACTGTTTCATTGGAGACAGCGACCAGGCGGTCGAGCGCTGCTGCCGCCGCGCCGCTGTCGAGCGCTTGGCTCACGGTCGTCATCGCCTCGCCAAGCGTTTCGGCCTTGCCGGCAATGACGAGGGCTGCCGCGGCGTTGCACAGCGATACGTCGCGATAGGCGTTGCGCTTGCCGGACAGAACCTCGCGAAGTGCCGCTGCATTGGCAATGCCGTCGCCACCCTTGAGGTCTGCCATGGAAGCGGGTTCAACACCGAAATCCTTCGGCGTCAGGTCGAAGGTGCGGATCTTGCCGTTTTCAAGCGCCGCCACATGGGTGACGCCTGTCGTCGTGACTTCATCCATGCCGTCGCCATGTACCACCCAGATGCTTTCAGAGCCGAGATCGCGCAGCACTTCGGCAAGCGGCACCAGCCAGCGCGGCGAAAAGACGCCGAGCAATTGGCGCTTCGCGCCCGCCGGGTTGGAAAGCGGGCCGAGCAGGTTGAAGATGGTGCGCGTGCCAAGTTCGACGCGGCTTGGACCGACATGGCGCATTGCGGAATGGTGCAGCTGCGCGAACATGAAGCCGAGTCCTGCCTCACTGATGCAGCGGGCGATAAGGTCAGGGCCGATATCCAGCTTCACGCCGAGTGCGGACAGCGCATCTGCCGTGCCGGATTTGGAGCTTAGCGCCCGGTTACCGTGCTTGGCAACGGGAAGGCCCGTGCCGGCAACGATGATCGAGGCGAGCGTCGAGATATTGTAGGTGCCGATGCCGTCACCGCCGGTTCCGACGATGTCGATCGCGTTTTCGGGGGCCGAAACCGGCAGCATGCGCGCGCGCATGGAGGAGACGGCGCCGACAATCTCGTCCACCGTCTCGCCGCGCACGCGCAGTGCCATGAGGAAACCGCCGATCTGCGACGGGGTTGCTTCGCCCGACATCAGAATGTCGAAAGCGGCCCGCGATTCCTCACGGTTCAGGCTTTCCCCGTTTGCGACCTTTGCGATCAGCGGTTTCAGTTCGGCCATCGTTTCCGCCCCCCGGTTAGAAGCCGACCATCGCCTGATCGGCGAGGGCCTGATTGATGGTCACACCGTAGTCGTTCTGCAGGCGGTTGACCATCTGGTCGAGCATGTCGTCGCCTGCCGCGCGGGCGATGGCGGCGAACTGCTGATCGTCATTGGCAAGCGCATCGGCAGGCGCGTTGGTGTCGACTGCCGTGACCTTGAAGAGGATGCGGCTGGAACCATCGGCGTCTGCCGCTGTGCCCGTCATGCCTTCAGCGCCGGAGAATACCGCCGTAATCGTTTGGCGACCGAAAATCGCGTCCTCGCTGGTGCGGCGCAGGCCGGATTTCTGCTCGACGGCAAGGCCGAGTTCGCCAGCCACCGCTGCCAGTGTCTCGCCCTTTTCAACGCGTGCCTTCAGCTCGTCGGCCTTGGTGGCAAGCGCCGTGCGCTGCTGCTCTGCCGTCCAGTCGGCCACGACATCGTCGCGCACTTCGGCAAGCGTGCGGTCGCGGGCGGGGATGATCTGATCGACGTCGAACCAGATGTAGCCTTCGCGGCCAAGATTGATCGGCAGGGCTTCGGTGCCGGGTTCGGTCTTGAAGACTTCCTGGGCAAGCTGCGGCGAGGGCAGGTCCTGAATGGCGTCGCCGTTTTCATCAAGACCGGCGGCATCGATGGCGTCGATGGTGACGGGCTTGAGGTTCAGCTGCTTTGCCGCATCGGCAAGCGAGGAGCCGCCGGCACGCAGGTCTTCGTAACGGTCATGCACATTGGTGACTTCTTCGGCTGCAGCAGCGGTGGCGAGGTCCTTGCGGATGTCCTCTTTCGCTTCTTCCAGCGTGCGGGTGGTTTCCGGCTTGATGCCGGTGATGCGCAGGATGACCGGGCCGAAGGAGCCTGCCACGACCGGAGACACGCCGCCATCCTTCTGGACGGCGAAAGCAGCATCGGCAATCGACTGGTCGGGGATCGTGTCCTTGGTGAATTCGCCAAGCGTCACGTCGGAGGCGGTCTTGCCCTGATCCTTAACCACCTGATCATAGGTGGTGTTGCCAAGGCGGATCTGCTCCGCGGCGGCTTCTGCCATTTCCTTTTCCGGGAAGGTCAGCTGCTCGACGGTGCGGCGACCGGCGGTGCGGAAGCTGTCCTTGTGGCTGTTGTAATAGTCGGCGATCTGCGCATCCGTCACCGAAGCCTGATCGGCAATGTCCGATGGTTCCAGCTTCACATAGGTGAACTTGCGGAACTCGGGCGCGCGATATTTCGCCTTGTTGGTTTCAAACCAGGGTGCAAGCACGTCGTCGCCCGGCGCCTTGACCGGCGCAATGACGGCGTTGGACAGGATGACGTAATCGACCGAGCGCTGTTCGTTGCGGTATTGCTTGAGTGCGTCCACCAGTACCTGCGGTGCCTTGAAACCATCGGAAACGGCTTCAACGATCTGGCTTCTGACCGCGACCTTGCTGCGTTCCTTGATATAGTCGTCTTCGCGCAGGCCGGAGTTGCGCAGCCGTTCGGTGAACAGGGTGCGATCGAACTGGCCATTAACCGATTTGAATGCCGGGTCTTCGGCGATGAGATTGGCGAGGCGGTCTTCCGAAAGGCCGAGATTCATCTTCGACGCCAGTTCGTCCAGCGAGGCACCCGCCGCAAGCTGGCTGAATACCTGGCGGTCGATGCCGAAGGCCTTGGCCTGTTCGGTGGTCAGTCTCGCGCCGAATTGGCGGCTGAGATCGGAAACCTGACGCTGATAGGCGAGGCGGAATTCCTGCGGGCTGACCGTCTGGTCGCCGACGGTCATGACCGCATGCGAATTGGAGGTGACGAGTGATGCGGAGACGCCCCAGACGCCAAACGAAACAACAAGCAGGAGAAGCAGCAGCTTGGCTGCCATGGTTCGAGAAGCATTTCTCAGGGAATCGAGCATCGTTATGCAAACCTCACAGGAACGTCATTGCGGTCGCCAGCCGTCCGGCCCGCAACGTATCGGCGTTCCTTAAATCAATCCAATGGGAAATTGAAGGGAATTTGCCTTGGAAAAACGGGGTTTTGAAAACGCTTATGTGATTGGGGCTAGGTTTTTACGCCTTCATCTTCGCCATACTGGCCCTTAAGGCGGCAAAATAAAACCGCCCGGAGCGTCCAGGCGGTTGCGGAGAATCATATTCTGAAAGACGGCTAAGTCTGATGGTTGCGGTCAGAACGCGCGGTTGCGTCTTACCGAGGCCTTGAATTCCTCGTCTTCCCGCCGCATCTCGGCGACGGCGGAGATCATTGACGTCACGAACATAATGCTGATCAGGGCAAGAAGCAGTGTCAGGAATGTGAACATGATATCATCTCCGTTGGTGGCGAGGAAATCCTAGTTCCTCATCAGTAATAGGTCATGGACTGGTAGCGGGCGGTCATCTGTGGATAGTCCGGTCCCTGGGCAGCAGGCTTCTGATCATAAAGGCTAAACGTTGTTGCTACCATTGCGATGACCAGTACTGTCCAGGCGGTGCTGATGACGCTGATTTTCGCCGAAGTAGACTGTTTTTCTCTTACAAACATCTGTCTGTTCCTTTGGTTTGATATTAACGCGCCACGTCCAATCATGTTCCGCGTCAACCTTAAAAATCGATTAGCATCGCGCCTGTGAAACTTCCTTGAATGGCTTGTTCATCTGGCGTTCAGGAAACCGGCGACTGGCCTCATTCGAGGAAAAGATACTCGGCTGCGAATGATGCGATGACCGAAAAGACGATCATAAAGGCCAGCATTTTCATTTCTCCGGGGGCTTAACGAGGTGAGGGGCATTTCGGTTTCCCGATGCCGTGTATTTATATAAATGAGCCCTGAAACCGCACTGAACGGCGCATTCATCCGTTGTTCAGACCGCACCGGGAGGGCGTCCGGGTTGTAAAAGTCTTGCGCCGCGCCCATCTCCATGACAAAAGGCGGCACATAACGCCCACCACTTGAGAGCGATATGACGATTGCCTTTTATCCAGGATCCTTCGATCCGATGACCAACGGACATCTGGATGTGCTTATCCAGGCGCTGAACGTGGCGTCCAAAGTCATCGTCGCCGTCGGCATCCATCCCGGAAAAGCACCGCTGTTCAGCTTCGAGGAGCGGGCGACGCTGATAAGCCGGGCGCTTTCTGAAAGCCTGCCCGGTGAGGCGGCGCGCGTTGAGGTCGTTTCCTTCGACAATCTGGTCGTCGATGCAGCCCGTCAGCATGGCGCGCGCCTTCTTCTTCGCGGCCTGCGTGACGGCACCGATCTCGATTATGAAATGCAGATGGCCGGCATGAACCGCCAGATGGCATCTGATATACAGACCGTGTTCCTGCCGGCGGGTACGTTGTCGCGACCCATTACAGCCACATTGGTCCGGCAGATCGCCGCCATGGGCGGCAATGTGGATGCCTTCGTTCCCAAAGCCGTGCTTGAAGCCCTCAACGCCAAGCTGAAGCGCTGACTTCAGCCTCACATTCCGGAGCCAATCCAATGAAACTCGTTCGATTTGCCTTTGCCGGCGCCCTGTTTGCGGGCGCGCTTGCCGCCAGCACCTTCGCTTCGGCTGCCGAATTCCTGACCGTCCAGCTGAAGGACGGCCCCGTCGTCATCGAACTGATGCCGGAAGTCGCGCCCAAGCACGTGGCGCAGATTGAAGCGCTGGCGAAAAAGGGCGCCTATGACAACGTGGCATTCCACCGCGTCATTGACGGTTTCATGGCGCAGACCGGCGACGTGCAGTACGGCAACATGGAGAAGGGCTTCAACGCCCAGCGTGCCGGCACCGGCGGCTCTGACATGGCCGACATTCCGGCTGAGTTCTCCAAGACACCGTTCACGCGCGGCGTTGTCGGCATGGCCCGTTCCAGCGATCCGAATTCCGCCAATTCGCAGTTCTTCATCATGTTTGCCGACGGTCCGTTCCTGAACGGCCAGTACACCGTGGTCGGCAAGGTCGTGTCCGGCATGGAAGCCGTGGACAAGATCAAGCGCGGCGCCGGCGGCAACGGCGAAGTTTCCAACCCCGACCGGATGATCAAGGTCACCGTCGGCAAGAAGTAAGGTAGGGCAATAGAGCCCGAACAGAGGAGAATAATCATGGCCGAGATCAAGGATCCGGAAAACACCATCATCATGGAAACGACGACCGGCAAGGTCGTGATCCAGCTGCTTCCGGAAGTTGCTCCGGGCCACGTTGCCCGTATCAAGGAACTGGTATCGGAAGGCGCTTACGACGGCGTCGTGTTCCACCGCGTCATCGAAGACTTCATGGCCCAGACGGGCGATGTGAAGTTCGGCAAGAAGGGTTCGGAAAGCTTCAACCCGGCCCGCGCAGGCATGGGCGGCTCCGAGAAGCCTGACCTCAAGGCTGAATTCTCGGCTATTTCCCACGTACGCGGCACCTGCTCGATGGCCCGTTCGCAGAGCCCGAACTCCGCCAACTCGCAGTTCTTCATCTGCTTCACCGATTCGCCTTGGCTGAACAAGCAGTACACCGTGTGGGGCCAGGTCATCGAAGGCATGGAAGCCATCGACAAGGTCAAGCGCGGCGAGCCTGTGAAGGACCCCGATTCGATCGTTTCGATGAAGCTTGCTTCGGCGGCCTGATAATAGCGTATAAAGTGTTTACCCGCTCCGCAGGAAACTGCGGGGCGTTTCACATTGATGATGGCGTCAACCTCTCAGACCTCATCCTCGCGACAAGCCGAGGATGACTTCGAGTGTAGTCGGAAGCCTTGTCATCACCCACCACCCGCCCCATGCCATGCAGGGCGGGTTTTGATATTTCGAGAGCCCTTGCAATGCGCGTAGACCTGTTCGATTTCGATCTCCCCGAGGACAATATCGCCCTTCGCCCGGCGAACCCGCGCGATAGTGCGCGTCTTCTCGTGGTCGATCCGAATGCGAACCACATGGAAGACCGCATCGTATCCGACCTGACTTCCTTCCTGAAGCCCGGCGACGCGCTGGTATTCAACGACACCCGCGTCATTCCAGCCCAGCTTGAAGGCGTGCGGCTGCGCGAAGGTGCGCCTGAAACGGTAGTTTCAGCCACGCTCCACATGCGCGCCGACCAGTCGCGCTGGAAGGCTTTCGCGCGGCCGGGCAAGCGCATCAAGCAGGGTGACCGCATTCGTTTCGGTTATGAGCGCGACAATGCCTGCGGCCTTGCCCATCTGGAGGCCACCGTCGAGGAGAAGGGTGAGGAGGGCGAGATCACGCTGCTGTTCGACGTTTCCGGCCCTGTTCTGGACGAGGCGATCGCCTCCGTCGGCCATATTCCTTTGCCGCCTTATATTGCCGCGAAGCGCCCGGAAGATGCGCAGGACCAGACCGATTACCAGACAATTTATGCACGCGAGAAGGGCGCCGTTGCCGCACCAACTGCCGGCCTGCATTTCACGCCCGATCTGTTTGCGGCGTTGGACGAAGCCGGCATCGAGCGACATTTCGTGACACTTCACGTTGGGGCAGGCACCTTCCTTCCAGTTAAGGCCGACGATACCGACGATCACAAGATGCATTTCGAGATCGGCCATGTTTCGCAGGAGACTGCGGCAAAGCTCAATGCCGTCAAGGCGCGCGGCGGGCGGATCGTTTCTGTCGGCACCACCTCGCTGCGGCTTATCGAAAGCGCCACTGATGAGAATGGCGTCATTCAGCCATGGTCGGGCGCGACGGGCATCTTCATCACGCCCGGATACCGTTTCCGCGCGGTCGATATTCTGATGACCAATTTCCACCTGCCGAAATCGACGCTGTTCATGCTCGTTTCGGCTTTTTGCGGTCTCGAGACGATGCGTGCCGCTTATGCGCATGCCATCGAAACCGGATACCGTTTTTATTCCTATGGCGATTCAAGCCTGTTGTTCCGGAAGAACTGATGCACGACAAATTCACCTTTACCCTGAAAGCCACGAGCGGCGGCGCCCGCCTTGGCGAAGTCGCCATGCCGCGCGGCGTCATCCGCACACCTGCCTTCATGCCTGTTGGCACTGTCGGTACTGTCAAGGCCATGTATCTCGACCAGGTGCGCGAGCTCGGGGCCGATATCATTCTCGGCAACACCTATCACCTGATGCTGCGGCCCGGCCCGGAGCGCGTGGCAAGGCTTGGCGGGTTGCATGAGCTTATCCGCTGGCCGCATCCGATCCTGACCGACAGCGGCGGTTTTCAAGTCATGTCGCTTTCAGGCCTGCGCAAGCTGGACGAGAAGGGTGTGACCTTCAAGAGCCATGTGGACGGTTCGTTGCACCATATGTCGCCGGAACGCTCTATCGAAATTCAGGGCATGCTTGATTCGGACATCCAGATGCAGCTCGATGAGTGCATCGCGCTGCCGGCCGAGCGCAAGGAAATCGAGCGCGCCATGGAAATGTCGCTGCGCTGGGCGGAGCGTTGCCGCGTCGCCTTCGGTGAACAGCCCGGCAAGGCCATGTTCGGCATTGTGCAGGGCGGCGACCAGCCGGATCTGCGCATTCGCTCCGCCGAAGGGCTGAAGCAGCTTGATCTCAAGGGTTACGCTGTCGGTGGCCTTGCCGTCGGTGAGCCGCAGGATGTGATGCTGGGCATGCTCGACATCACGCTGCCGGTGCTGCCCACCGAAAAGCCGCGTTACCTGATGGGCGTCGGTACGCCAGACGATATTCTGAAATCGGTGGCGCGCGGCATCGACATGTTCGACTGCGTGATGCCGACCCGTTCCGGTCGTCACGGGCTTGCCTTCACCCGTCGCGGCAGGGTCAATATCCGCAATGCCCGCCATGCGGAGGATATGCGGCCGCTCGATGAGCAGTCAAACTGCCCCGCCTCGCGTGATTATTCCCGCGCCTATCTGCATCATCTCACGCGCTCCAACGAGGCGCTGGGCGGCATGCTGCTCTCCTGGCACAATCTTGCCTATTATCAGGAGCTGATGCAGGGTATCCGCAAGTCGATCGAGGAAGGCCGTTTCGCTGATTTTTATGCGGAAACCATAGAGATGTGGGCGCGGGGCGACATAGACCCGATCTGATTTTTCCCGATCCTTTCTCCTGTTCGGACGCTTTCCTTGGCACATGCGCCTTACGTTCTTTTCCGGGATGACACGACCGGCACGGTGACAGCCTTCACCGAGCCGGAGGAGATCATCGTCGCGGATGAGCCAGAGGCGTTTTTCGCGGCGCTGAAACGCATGGAGCAGCTGCGCCGCGCCGGGAAATACCTTGCCGGCTATATGTCCTACGAGGCGGGTTTCCTGTTCGAGCCGAAACTCGCGGACTTTGCTGCCGAGCCTCGCAACGTGCCGTTCCTTCGCTTCGGCGTCTTTTCGGGCCCACAACCGGATGAGGGGCGATTTGCGCGGCCCGAAAGTCTGCCGGATGCCGATGCGTTTCTGTCCGATCCCGCGCCCGCATGGAGCCTTGAAGACTATTGCCAGCGCTTCGAGCGGCTGCACGGGCATCTGCGTCGCGGCGACTGTTATCAGGGCAATCTGACGATGCCCGTTCACGCCCGCTGGAGCGGCGATCCGCTCACGGCCTTCTGGTCATTGGTCGCGCGCCAGCCGGTTAAATATGGCGCGCTGGTCGATCTCGGTGGACCGGTGATCCTGTCGCGCTCACCGGAACTGTTTTTCTCGGTGGACGGGCAAGGTTTCATTGAAACCCATCCGATGAAGGGAACGACGCCGCGCGGTGCGAATGCGCAAGAGGACCGGGCGATCATCGCGGCGATGCTTGAGGATGAAAAGACGCTTGCCGAAAACCGCATGATCGTCGATCTCCTGCGCAACGATATTTCCCGCGTCACCGAGGTCGGCAGCCTCCATGTGCCGCGACTGTTCGATATCGAGACCTATCCCACCGTGCACCAGATGGTCAGCCATGTGCGCGCGAAGCTTTTGCCTGATGTGACGGTGGAGGATATTTTCGCGGCGCTTTTTCCCTGCGGTTCGGTGACCGGCGCGCCGAAAATCTGGGCTATGAAGATCCTGCGCGAACTGGAACAGACGCCGCGCGACGCCTATTGCGGCGCGATCGGCTTCATGTCTCCAGCTGGTGAGATGCGCTTTTCGGTGGCGATCCGCACGCTGACCTTGTTCGATGGCGGCCGCGCGATCTTCAATGTTGGCGGCGGTATTGTGTTCGATTCCGATGCCGAGGCGGAATATGATGAGTGTCTGCTGAAATCGAAATTCGCGGTGGGCGACAGGCTGTTACGGGGGTGATCTCCTTTCCTGTGACTAAGCACAGGAATGAGCGAGGTTGGAGGAAGCTCTAATGTCAGCAGCCGGATATGCGTCCGTAAGAAAACCGGCTACGCGTTTCACGACCACACATCCTCAGCGCGCTATCACCTCAAACGCACCATTCTCCACCAGCACTTCCTTCGCAGCCGGATGGCTGAGAAAACCCGAAGGGCTGGCGGTGGCGCCATAGGCGCCCGATTGCAGGATTGCCAGGAGATCACCAGCCTTCAGCTTCGGCAGGGCCGCATTGCGGGCCAGGGTGTCGAGCGGTGTGCAGAGCGGGCCGACGATAGTTGCCGTTTCCTCATAGTCTGCCTGCATCATGGCCGGTGCGACGATGGGGTAGTTACGCTTGACGATCTGGCCGAGATTGCCGGAGGCTGCCAGATGGTGATGCATGCCACCATCCGTCACCACGAAGGTGGTGCCGCGCGAGGTCTTTACCGAATTGACTTCCACCACATAGATGCCGCCGGGACCGGCGAGGAAGCGGCCGGGTTCGACGATGATATGAGCATTCGCAATCAGCGGATGCGCCTGCATCAAGGTCTTGAGGTCGGGAATGGCGGCACTGACCGCTGCAAGATCAAGCGGCGTTTCTCCGGCGAAATAGGGGATGCCGAGGCCGCCGCCGAGATCGATGGTTTCAAGTGGCCTGCCGAGCATTTCGGCCATGCGCGCCGCCAGCAAAATGGAGTGTCTCCATTGGGAGACAAGCATGTCGGCATCGAGGATTTGCGTGCCACCGTAAATATGGACACCGACGAGACTGATATGCCTGATGTCCCTGAACAGCGGCAGGACGTTTTCGAGTTCTTCCTCGTCAAAACCGAAGGCGGTGGCCTTGCCGCCCATGCGCATGGCGCCGGCCTGCGCATCCGGCACCGGATTGATGCGGATCGAAGCCTTGACCGGTTTGCCGATGGCTTCGATGCGGGCAATTTCCTCGGCGCTCTCAATATGGATTTCGCCGATGCCGCTCTCGATCACCTCAAGCAATTCGGCCTGACGCTTGCCGGGGCCGGCGAAGATGATATTTTCCGGCGGTATGCCCGCCTTGATGGCGGCGCGATATTCACCGACGGAGGCGATTTCCGCGCCAGCGCCTTCTTCGCGGAAAAGCGAGATGATGGCGGGCAGGGGATTGGCTTTCACCGAATAAAAGATATCGGCAAAACCATTGAGCGCGGTTGCGAGATCGCGATAGGCGCGGCGCATGGCGCTGGCATCATAGAGGAAGCACGGCGTTCCGGTCTCAGCGACGATATCGCGCACGGCACGGCCACCGATGACAAGATCGTTTTCGTCGACTGCGAATTGCGCGGCGGCAAGGGCAGGGCCGTGGCTTTGGGGTTTATCCGTGGGCGCCATTATCCGTCCGTTCGCGCACCAGCGCGCGGTAATCCACCTTGCCATTGGCCGTGACCGGAAGCCGGTCGACCAGTTCGATGGCGCGCGGTATCATGAAGGGGGCAAGCATTTCGGCGGCTTTTTTGAGAGCTGCCGAAACATCGATATTTTCGTTGGTGGCGGTTGCCACGGCATGCACCTTCTCGCCTGCAAAGGGGTCCGGCAGGCCGATGACGGCGACCTGCTGGAAAAGGCCAGTCGACATCAGGCTTTCCTCCACCTCGGTCGGGCTGATGCGATAGCCTGACGATTTGATCATCGCATCGTTGCGGGCAACGAAACTGAAAAAGCCGTCCTCGTCTTCCACCGCCAGATCGCCGGAATAACACACGGTCTCGCCGCCGCGTTCGGCCGGAATGAAAGGGTGAGGGCGCAGCACCTTGGCGGTATCTTCCGGCCGGTTCCAGTAACCCAGCGACACGGTCGGGCCGCGATGGACGAGAATGCCGGGCTCACCCGGTTTTGCCCTCTGTCCCTCGGCGGTGACGATGAAGATTTCACATTCCGGGATAGCCTTGCCGATGGAAGTCGGGCGGCGGTCGATTTCATCAGGCGGCAGGAAGGTGGATCGGAAGGCTTCGGTCAGGCCATACATCAGATAGATTTTGGTGTCCGGCAGCTTTTCGCGCAGCGCCCTCACGGTTTCCTGCGGCACGCGTCCGCCGGAGTTTGTGATGTAACGCAACTGCGGCAACGGCGTTTTCGCCAGCAACGGCGCGGCCCTCGTCAGGATAGCCCAAACGGTTGGTACGCCGGCAAGCCCGGTAATGGCATGGTCGCGCAAGTCCCTGACAATGTCGTCGCCGAGCCTGAAGGTGGAGATAACAATGGTCACACCCTGCTCAACCGCCGTCAGCAACTGGTTCAGGCCGTAATCGAAACTGAAGGGCAAAATGGAGAGAAGGCGGTCTTTTCCGGTGATCTCCAGATAGGTGCGCACGATGCGCGCTCCGGCCAGAAGATTACGGTGCGACAGCATCACGCCCTTGGGCGAGCCGGTGGAGCCGGATGTGTAGAGGATTGCTGCAAGGTCCTCGCCAATTGATGGGGAGACTTTGGCAGGCACGGGCGGGCGGCGGTCGATTTGTTCCGCCAGCAGTACAGTGACCTCGGGCAGGTCTTCAACAGCCGCGTTCAGCTCATCCATCATCGTAGCACTGCTGATGACGATTTTTGCGCCGCAATCCGCGACGATATGGCGGATTTGCTGCGCCTTCAAAAGCGCGTTGACCGGCACGAAGACGCAGGAAGCCATGCTCACGCCGAAGATCGACCAGCATTCCTCGATGCCGCGCGGCAGGAAGATGACGACACGGTCGCCGCGCTCCGTTCCGGCCTCCTGCAATGCCGCCGCACAACGTGCGGCCGCTTCGGAAAATTCGCGATAGCTCAGTGATTTTTCTTTGTAGACAAGCGCCTCATCGCCGCTTTCCGCCCGCGCGGTGAGCAGGTGGTGCAGCAGGATGTGGGTTGTCATCTGCGCCGTTCCTGCGTGACGAAGGCAATCAGATCGGCCGGCGTGCTGAGATTTTCCGGGGTGAAATGTTCATCATTGAGAACGATGCCGAAACCTTCGCCGAGAAAGATCATCAGTTCGAGAAAACCGAGCGAATCGATCACGCCGCCTTCGAGCAATTGCGTATCTGCGGAAAACGGGGCATGAGCCGGGAAACGCTGCGAGAGGTAGGAATAGATGGTCTCGGAGACATCGACTTCCCTGGGTTTCGCTGAAAGCATGCTTATTCTCCGCTCGTTCGCGCAGTCGGGACTAGTCTCGGCCGAAGCGCATTTTCTTCTTTTCAGGCAAGGTTTAAGCGCGCGTCTTTCAAGAGCGTCCCAATACCCAGGGTGGCAATAACACCAATTCTGAATATGTTTCGTTAATAAACCGTGGGTTCCATGCTCCCTTTACTTGTATTGGCGAGGATTTGAGTATGGCAAATCCGCCGGCGTCTCGCTTCTCATCGGAAGCCGCCATGGTCAATGCAAGCCGGCCTTTGCCAAGAAGATGGCGGGCAATTGCCGAAATGTGCCTCTGGGCGACTTGCCTGTCCTCGCAATAGATGAGGCGGGCGGAGGGCAGCCTTTTGGTTATGGTTTTTAAAAACACCAGCGGATAATGGCTGCCATCCGCCTCCATGACCGCAACGATGCAGCCGAAACGCGCATGATCTTCCAGCATGTCGCGCGTGGCGGCAGACAGCGTGCCCTGCGGCACTTCGGCAAGCGGGCGCAGCCGCACCCTGGCCGGGCCGAATGCCTTTAAAGGCAGGGGATAAAAAAGCGTGCAATTCGTCACCGTTGTAAACCCCAGTCTCTCGTTCAGCCTGCAGGCTTCTGGAGACGGGGTGAGATCGGTGAAGATGTCTTCGTCGGAGGATGTCGCCATTTGCAGCATAGGCGGTGCAAACCAGCGGCTGGAAGGTTCGACATACCAGCTGGACAGGTTGACGACTGTCCTGCCGGTCTCGGCCAGGCGGCTTCGTATCGTCAGAAGAACGCCAACGGCATCGTCGCCCTTCATCAGCAATTGCCCGATGGGGCCGAGATCCTGCCGCTGATGATGGTCGCTTATAAGGGACACGCCGAGCGCCCAGAACGCCTCGCTCTTTTCCGGAAAACCTTTCGCCAGAAGTGCAACGGCAGCGACGCGGTTTCCGTTGTCGATCGGTACGGTTTTCAGAGGTCGCTCCCGCTATCTGGCGTCGTTTCGGGCAGGGAGGGATTTTTCAACTCCACCGCGCAATATCGGCATACGATGATAGATTTACCGTCCCGTTAATCGGCACGGCTGTAAGCGGAAAGGTCGGTCAATTCATATGGCAGACGCGCGGTGCGCGCCTGCCATTTTGTCAGCCGATCAATAGACCACGACGCCGCGGATGCTCTCGCCCTTGTGCATCAGGTCAAAGCCCTTGTTGATGTCTTCGAGCGGCATCGTGTGGGTGATCATCGGATCGATCTGGATCTTGCCTTCCATGTACCAGTCGACGATCTTCGGCACGTCTGTGCGGCCGCGCGCGCCGCCGAAGGCCGTGCCCATCCAGTTGCGGCCGGTGACCAGCTGGAACGGACGCGTGGAGATTTCCTGGCCCGCACCGGCAACGCCGATGATGACAGACTTGCCCCAGCCGCGATGCGAAGATTCCAGCGCCTGGCGCATGACCTTGGTATTGCCCGTGCAGTCGAACGTATAATCCGCGCCGCCGATCAGGTCGCCATTGCGCTTCGTCATGTTGACGAGATAGGGCACGATGTCGTCGCCCACTTCCTTCGGGTTGACGAAGTGGGTCATGCCGAACTTCTCGCCCCAGGCCTTGCGGTCATTGTTGATATCGACACCGATGATCATGTCAGCGCCGGCAAGACGCAGGCCTTGCAGAACGTTGAGACCAATGCCGCCGAGACCGAAGACGATTGCCGTCGAGCCGATCTCCACCTTGGCGGTGTTGATGACGGCGCCGATGCCGGTCGTCACACCACAGCCGATGTAGCAGACCTTGTCGAAGGGCGCATCGGGATTGATCTTGGCAAGGGCGATCTCGGGCAGGACGGTGAAGTTCGAGAAGGTCGAGCAGCCCATATAGTGGTGGATCTTGTCCTTGCCGATCGAGAAGCGCGAGGTGCCGTCAGGCATCACGCCCTGGCCCTGGGTGGCGCGGATGGAGGTGCAGAGATTGGTCTTGCGCGATGTGCAGGAATAGCACTCGCGGCATTCCGGCGTGTAAAGCGGGATGACATGATCGCCCTTCTTGACCGAGGTGACGCCGGGACCGACATCAACGACGATGCCTGCACCCTCATGGCCGAGGATGGCCGGAAACAGACCTTCGGGATCGGCACCGGAGAGAGTGAAATCATCGGTGTGGCAGATACCTGTCGCCTTGACCTCGACCAGCACTTCGCCAGCGCGGGGACCTTCGAGTTGAACGGTCATGACCTCAAGCGGTTTTCCTGCCTGAATGGCAACTGCGGCGCGAACGTCCATATTCTATCTCCTGGCATGGTCTCGTGATTGGAAAGGGCTGTTTTGCCCGAGCTTGGCGGCAGGGGCAAGGTACAAATCCGTCTTGCCGTGTTCAAAAGACGGCAATGCCCCTCACACCTGTGAGGAATTTGCGCGTCGTCGCGGGCCTGCCATCAGGGCAATGTTTCGCGTTGTCTTTATATGGTTTACTTCAGCTATTCTAAATTATGAATACGTGATTTAAGTGTATGTTTTTACATATATTTTTCGGAATAAAGGTGACCATTAATTTACAAATTTGGTGTTTATACCACACTATAGAATTTCGAATGGAGCATAACCCGCAGTCGGCGCTGTATTTCGGCGGCTGTTATTAGTTTTTGCATCTCTTGCTTGCAAGTGGTTCGGCTCATTTGCCGCGTGCCGCCATGATCGCGGTGCATCAGCCTTTGCTGAGTTTGTTTGCTGCTGCCCCAATATTCCCTCCGGCTGTGGCGTTGTGTCTGTCCGGATGCGTGGAGGGAAACTGGGCGATTTATTTTAAGGCGGGTGATAGCCAATTTCATGAAACGGCATTTTCAAATGTTGAATTTTAAGACAAAACTGCACGGTCTGGCGGAGATTTTCGGGGCGTTTTTGCACGACCGAAGGGCCAGTTTCGCCATTATGACGGCGTTGCTGTTGCCGGTTTTCCTGCTTTTTTTCGGGTTTCTTTTCGAAGGCGGCCGGGCTTTGGCATATTATAGCCAGTCGAAGCGGGTGGTTGCACAGGCCTGTGAGCGTTCGACAAAACCGACGCGCACGAACGTACCCCTGGATGAGGTGCGCCGTAAAAACGTGCTCGACACGTTCGACGCACTGATCCGTTCCACCAAACAAGATGTGGTCAGTCGCGATGTTAAAATCGACTGGCTGACGACGGATATAGACGCAAAGTTCAGCTACAAAACCGTGTTCGCTGGCATGTTCGGGGCGGAAAAACTGGACTATCAGCTGTCGTACCGTTGTGGCGGTATACCGCCTTATCCACATGACGGTGAGGTCGTTGTCAACAACACCTTCGAAAAGACGCTGAACGGCACGGAACGTATGCTGAAAAACGGCAGAACCGCCAAAACACCCAACGGTTGCTGGGGTGTTTATACCTATGCCGAACTGGGGTGGGATGGCGGTACGGGGCCGGGCATCGAACTTCAGGATTGGAGCAATGCGGATTGCCGGAAGAACCATGGCTGGCAGGGCTACGGGGATCAGGAAAAGGAGAAAGAGACAAGCGCCGGGATGACATGCACCCCAAAGTCACAGGCTACTCTTCCCAAAGAAAACAACGATTCGAAAAACGGCAGCAAGGCGCAAACGGATGGCAAGGACGCCTTGAATTCCGAGCAGGAGCAGCAGTGTACTACAGAAGAGAAGAACAACACGCCCTCGATGCGCAACGGCCAAAATGAGCGAATACCGCCAACCCGCTACGCTGTCGAACTTGACAGTCACTGGGAAGGGCAAAAAAGACGCGACGCCAACAGCTCGATCTTCAAATATGTGGAAATGCATCCCGGCAAATACGAAATCTCGGTCTGGTACAACGGGCGAAACCAAAGTTACGAAGGCTCGAACGACATCGATATTTCGCTGCAGGTGTTGCGGCCCCAAATGGGTGTAGAGAAAAAAATTATCCAGATGAGCCAGAAGGCGAATGAAATTCGATGGGAGCGCCGAAGCTACGAGGTCACTGTCGATACTTATTCGCTGTACAAGCTGTCGATCGCCGCCGCTGGAACGAGCGACAGTCTGGGTGGCATCATAACGGCATTCGAGGTCACTTATCTTGACTCGTTTTAAGATATCGCATCGTGACTTCCCCAGTCTCATCCGGTCGCTTGCCACGGATATCCGTGCGGCTACCGCCGTTGAGTTTGGTTTGCTTTTGCCGGTCTATCTCCTGCTGATCTTCGGTATCATCGAAGTTAGTCTCGTGCTTTTCTTCAGCCTCAATATGTCGACGGCGGCCACTGCCGGGACTGAATATCTGCGCAAGGCGGCGGCTGGCCGAACGTCCGTCACCGCGGCGGAGTTCAGGAAGGTTATTGCCTCGAATTTCCTGCTCGCGACAACTGAAGATGATCTGAAAATATCGCTCATTGCCATTGCTGATGCCAACCTTGCTACTACACCGGTGACATTTCCGGTCGAGAACAAATTCGAGGCGCCAAGCAAGGCCGCCGGGCAATATCTTCTGGCGCTGGGGTATGACTGGAAATTCATTCTTCCCACCACCCATCTGCTCGTTCCCAGTTCCGGGGGCAAGCCGCAATTGCAAAATCTCTCTCTGGCGATCACCGCAGTTCGGGTGACGGAATGATTGGTAAGAGATTGAAATATCTATCCATCTCGCTGATAAGTTCGCGCTCTGGCGTTGCCGCGGTGGAATTAGCGCTATTGATGCCTTTGCTCATTCTAGTACTGGCGATGGTGATCGAAATCGGGCGTGGCTGGATGAGCTATGACCGTTTCGTAACAGTTGTGGACAATACGGCCCGTTGGTCGGCCCGATTCCCGGAATTTGAGGAGCGCGTCAGGACGGGCGTCAAATCCTTTGTCATGGCTGCCGGGCGCCCGCTCGAATCTGAAAAGCTTGATCTGACGCTCAGAAGCGCCAAGCTTGTGGGTGGGGTCGCCGTGACCGAGTTCGCCCCATACAATTTTTTTGGCAACGCCGAAAACGTGAAGTGGGACAAGATATTGACGCAAGGAAACTTCAAGACCGAAGAAGCGGTAATCGTAATTTCGGGGCGTTACAAATACCGCCCGCTCATTTCGTTGCTGGGCAATACGGATATCGAGTTCGAATACGTGACGGCGGTAAACCCGTATTTCTCCCGACACTACAAATATCAGAAGGGAAAGTCGGACTGGCTTTTCTGGAATGTTCGCTGACGGCATTGGTCAGGGGCTTCACCCTAGCCAATGCCGTGGCGTTTCAGCGATAATGATCGGTGACGGTTTCTAGGATGACCTCGCCCCCGTTCAACCACGTTGCACAATCCCTCAACGCCCGCGCTGCAACGAGCTGGCGTTTCATGATTGTCTTGTCCTTGCCGCGAAAACGTTTCACGCCTTCCGGCTTGACGATGGAGCCTGGCTCCAGTTCCGGGAAGAGGCCGAAATTGATGTTCATCGGCTGGAAGGAACGTTTGCCCGGCTCATCATTCGAGGAAAGATGCCCGCCGGTGATGTGGTTGAGAAGTGAGCCGAGGGCTGTCGTTGCGGGCGGCAGGCTCGGGGTCTCGCCTTTCCGTTCAGCGGCAGCGAAGCGTCCGGCCAGAAGTCCGACGGAGGCGCTTTCCACATACCCTTCGCAGCCGGTGATCTGGCCTGCAAAACGCAGGTCAGGCCGGGATTTCAGCTTCAGCGATGGATCGAGCAGGACGGGGGAATCGATATAGGTGTTGCGGTGCAGGCCGCCCAAACGGGCGAATTCCGCATTTTCTAGACCCGGGATCATGCGGAATACATCCGCCTGCGCGCCGTATTTCAGTTTGGTCTGGAAACCCACCATGTTGTAAAGCGTGCCGAGCGCATTGTCCTGGCGAAGCTGGACCACGGCATAGGCCTTGACGGTGGGGTTGTGGGCGTTGGTCAGACCCATCGGTTTCATAGGGCCGTGCCGCAGCGTCTGGCGGCCGCGTTCAGCCATGATCTCGATTGGCAGGCAGCCGTCGAAATAGGGTGTGCCTTCCCATTCCTTGAAACCCACCGTGTCGCCGGCGATCAGCGCGTCGATGAAGGCGTTGTACTGCTCCTCGTTCATCGGGCAGTTGATGTAATCCTTGCCCGTGCCGCCGGGGCCAACCTTGTCATAACGCGACTGGTACCAGCAGATATCCATGTTGATGCTGTCGCGGTGCACGATGGGGGCAATGGCGTCAAAGAATGCCAGGGCATCCTCACCCGTCTCGGCCTGAACCGCCGCCGCCAGATCCGGCGAGGTGAGCGGGCCGGTGGCGATGATGCTGCTCCCCCATTCCTTCGGCGGCAGGCCGGAAACCTCTTCGCGCAGGATCGTCACCAGTGGGTGACTTTCGAGCCGGTCCGTGACGGCCTGAGAAAATCCGTCGCGATCGACGGCAAGCGCGCCGCCGGCAGGTACCTGATGCCTGTCGGCGCAGGCCATGATCAACGAGCCGGCAAGCCGCATTTCCGCATGGATGACGCCCACTGCATTGGCGGTCGCATCGTCGGAGCGGAAGGAGTTGGAACAGACCAGTTCCGCCAGCGTATCGCCCTTGTGCGCTTCCGTGCCGCGCACGCCGCGCATTTCGTGCAGGATGACGGGAACGCCGCTTTCAGCGATCTGCCAGGCGGCTTCCGAACCGGCCAGTCCGCCGCCCACGACGTGAATGGGAGAATAGGTCTTGTCTTGCATGCTGGCGCCCACAGGCCGCGTGGGGGCAAAAGCTCCCCTCCGGCGGCTGTCTTTCGAGTGATTGTTCCGCGCGGGTCCCGAAGGACGCGTTTTTCAGGGCGATGCACTACCATGCATGGCTGCGACAGCCAAATGTTTTTGCGGGTGGCACGATTGGGGCGGAGGGAATGTGGTCTCTATGCTTGTAAGCCAAAAATCTCCGGCGAATACCGCCAGAATCAAAAACGGCGCCAGAGGCGCCGCTTTCTTTTACCTGTCGCTCAATCGTCGCGCCCTGGAGGTCGGGCAGCGGGACGATCTTTTACGCCTTAGCGGAACGAACGGGAAGCTACGTTACGGATGTCGTAACGTGTCAGGCCGATGTCGCTCAGGGCCTGGTTGGACAGGCTGCCAAGTTCGTTGATCGTGCGACGGTAGGAGATCCAGTTCTTTGCGATGCGGATAGGGTTCATGATCGTTTCCTCAATCTTTCTTTGATTTCGTCGGCCGGCTCAGTGTTTCTGTGCTCTCGGCTGTTGAGGTTTTATATATAGACATTGAGCCATGTTGTGCAGTGCAGAATTTAGGCGACTGCCATGCATTTGTGCACTATGTCGGCTAAATTTGCGGCTTTGACTACCGCATGAGCAAAATATGAGCGGAAATGCCTGTCTTTCGGGCGGTTTTGAAGGGGTTTGCGGCCATTGGCGGTGTTAGACCGGCTTTTTGCTCCCCTCAGCGGTGCTTGAAGGGCGTTCGGGCTCTCCAGACATGCCGGATGCAGCCGCCTAATCGATGCATTTTTCATCTGTTTGTCACGCGCACATGCCGGTGGGGCGGCGCGGCTCGGTTCCGAGAGGGTGCCAGAACGAAAAAAAAAGGCCGGAGGCGGGAGCCTCTGGCCTTTTGGGAGGGTCGTCTCGCATCCGCCGCTTCAAGCGGCGGAGCGTATTAGATGCCGACGGCGGTGCGTGCGACGCGACGGATGTCCTGACGGCCAATGCCGAGGTCATTCAGTTCGCGGTCGGTCATGCGGCCGAGTTCGGTTACGGTCTGACGATACTTGCGCCAGTTGGTGAGCGAGCGTGTAATGTTCATTGTCATCTTCCTCTTCGTGCTGTCCAGCATTTCCGGCCCGTCTTGGGAGGATTAGGCTCGGGGCTGAACTCGATCTCTGTATGACCATGAATATAATCGGTTTAATAAAAACAAAAACAGACAAAGCAAGATGCCACCTATGCATGGAACGCAAAGCAAGCCGGTAAATGACCCCAATTGCGGCGGTTACTGCATAATTTGTGACCAATTTGTGTGCTTTTAGTGAACTTGGCGGCATCTGTCGCTGCCAAGCCGTGCGGTCCGGCTGAATACGAGGGGTTGGGCAGGGCAGCGGCGAGGATGGGGATGCAAAGGTCGTTCGTATAAGGGATTCGGCTGGAGGCGCACATTCTCGTAAAATGACTGGCGGCATGTCATATATATAATGTCATGTAGCCGCATAAATGTTGCGCGTTTTTCCTGTCGGAACATGTGAAGCCGGACGGGAAAGAGGGAGACGGCGCGCGCAGTTTTGCGGCCTCTCGTGTCATCGTCTGCGGGCGCGCCGTTCCCTTTCATGCGGGCACGAAACGGCAAGAACGTACCGGGCGGCTTTTGCGGCTGGGGCGGGGACCCAAGAAAAGTCCGGGCGAAACCGGACGCGGCGATAAGGTGTGCTTGACCCTTCCAGAACATTGTGACATACCGCCGCCCAACGTGCGGGTATGGCGGAATTGGTAGACGCATTGGTTTTAGGTACCAACGCTTCGGCGTGGGAGTTCGAGTCTCTCTACCCGCACCACAAGTAAAGCATGGCTGTGCCACGCTTGTGCCAGAGTGCATCCTTAGTGATGCAGGGAGCTTTGGGGTTCATCATCCCCTTCGCGCCCTTGTCTCCGGCGCGAGCGCAATTTTGTCCGGCAGGCGCTTGTGTGAAGAAATAATGGAAGCCACGGCCGGGGAACGACGTTTCCGGCGCAGTGCTCGAAAGTAAACCAACGGCTGTCTGAGCACCGCCGCCATGATGTGAAGGTTTGAGAAAATGCAGGTTATCGAAACGCTGGCTGAAGGCCTGAAGCGCGAACTCAAGGTCGTTATCCCGGCTGCCGACATGAAGGCCCGTCTGGACGAGCGCCTGGTTGACGCCAAGGACAAGGTTCGCATCAACGGTTTCCGTCCCGGCAAGGTGCCGATGGGCCATCTGAAGAAGATGTATGGCAAGTCCATCATGGCCGACCTCGTCAACGAGCTGGTTCGTGAAAAGCCTTCCGAAATCCTTTCCAGCCGCGGTGAGAAGTCTGCAACGCAGCCGGCCATCTCCATGACCGAAGACGAGCAGGAAGCCGAAAAGATCCTTTCGGCTGAAACCGATTTCGAATTCACCGTTGCCTACGAAATCATTCCGGCCATCGAACTGAAGGCCAATGACGGCATCAAGGTTACCCGCGAAGTTGTTGAAGTCTCCGAAGACGAAATCAACGAGCAGATTCTCAAGATCGCTGAGAGCGCCCGTACCTTTGAAGCCAAGAAGGGCAAGGCCGCCGAAGGCGACCGCGTCACCATGAACTATCTCGGCAAGGTTGACGGCGAAGCCTTCGATGGCGGCGCTGCTGAAGACGCTGAACTGGTTCTCGGTTCTGGCCGCTTTATCCCCGGCTTCGAAGACCAGCTCGTTGGCGTCAAGGCCGGCGACGAAAAGACCATCACCGTGACTTTCCCGGCTGACTACCCGGCTGCGAACCTCGCAGGCAAGGAAGCCAACTTCGACATCACCGTCAAGGAAGTTGCTGCTGCCGCTGCTGTTGAAATCAACGACGAACTGGCGGAAAAGCTCGGTCTCGAATCGGCTGAAAAGCTGAAGGAAATCGTTCGCGGCCAGATCGAAAGCCAGTACGGCAACGTAACCCGCCAGAAGGTCAAGCGTCAGATTCTCGACCAGCTCGACGAAATGTACAAGTTCGACACGCCGGCTGGCCTCGTCGATGCCGAATTCGACAACATCTGGCGCCAGATCAACACCGATCTTGCCCAGTCCGGCAAGACCTTCGCTGACGAAGACACCACGGAAGAAGAAGCCCGCGAAGAATATCGTAAGCTCGCTGAACGCCGCGTTCGTCTCGGCCTCGTTCTCTCCGAAATCGGCGAAAAGGCCGGCGTCGAAGTGACCGAAGAAGAAATGCAGCGCGCGCTGTTCCAGCAGCTGCAGCAGTTCCCCGGCCAGCAGAAGGAAATCCTCGATTTCTTCCGCAACACCCCCGGCGCTTCCGCTTCGCTGCGCGCTCCGATCTTCGAAGAAAAGGTCATAGACAAGCTGCTCACGGAAATCTCGGTAACGGACAAGACCGTTTCCAAGGAAGAGCTTCTGGCTGACGACGGCGAAGAAGCAACGGAAACCAAGAAGAAGGCGCCTGCCAAGAAAAAGGCTGCTGCCAAAGCTGACGACGCCGCTGAAGGCGAAGAAGCCGCTCCGAAGAAGAAGGCTCCGGCCAAGAAGAAGGCCACTGAGGCCGACGCCGAATAATCTTGGCTGGCGAAAGCTGAATGAATGGAAGGGCCGTGGCGAAAGCTGCGGCCTTTTTTGTTTCGTCTGGGCGATGCGGTCCATCCGCCTTGCGCGGTGGCCAGCGGACCCAAACCGCGCCGCTGACCGATCTCGCCTGTTAAAATTGCTCCCGGCTATCGCTTCTGGGATCATTATTCACCTGATGAGGCGCATATAGATCGCTGCGGGCTTTTCGCCGCCATGGTCGTGCGGGATTTTCACGATCGATAGCAATGTCTGCTATTGCGATAGCCGGTAAACCGTTCATCGGGCATTGCGCCACCCAACGGCCATCCGGTGCGGCGATTCCCGAGGGAGCAGCTGTACTCTGAGCCGCCAAGGTGGAATAGCTGGCCCAATAGGTGTTGCTCACCGCATGCCCCAATATTTCGGCTGCAAATGCCGGGGCATTGGACGGGCCATCACCTGCGGTGGAAAACAGCACGCAATCGACGTTCAGCTTCTCGTATTCCATGAATATTTCTGGGTAGTGCGCCTCCATGCCGAGCGCGCAACCAAAACGGAAGCCATCGATTTCAAACGTCACCGGTACAGTTCCCGGCGAGTACATGAACGAGATTTTGGTGTTCGACAGCAGGCGCTCATCGTAGCGAGTTATAAGCTTCCCGCGATCGGAGATGACGTACAGGCTGTTATACGGTCGATGTGGCGGAGTAAGCTGATGGACGGAACCGAGAATCGTCCAAAGCTTCAGCCTTCGCGCCAGTTTTCTGCTCGCTTCCAGTTCTCTGCGCAGGGTTTCCCATTCAAAGCGCGTCCAGTCGGAAGGCCCGATTTCTCTCGGCCCAGTTTCGGACATGATGCGTTTATTGGGCCAGCACGTTGCCCCTTCCGGGAAATGGATGAGACGGGCGCCGGCCTTATGGGCATCGCACATGAGGCGACGCATTTCTTGCCCGGCTGCTTTCAGTGCCGAAACCATACGAGGGTCGTCGACCAGCGACGTTTGCGCGACAGCCATTCGTAAAGAAGGGCTAACTGGCATGTCGGGAGTTCGGCGGATATGCTTGAGCGCCGCCGTATAGGACTCGCCGGTTTTCGCTGCACGAGCTCTTACGCGGCGTTTGAAATTATTATTTTGCGTCATGATCAGGCCTTTCACGTCCCGGACGCGATTCCCCAGCAACCCGCCCGAAACGATCGGACCAAGACAGTAGCCTGAGACAACGACAGTCCCTTTGCCTCCGTTCAAGACCATGCTGGGGAAGGTCTGGGAGGTTAGGCGCAGGCTTCGCCTTTTTGTCACTATCAGTGGGAAAACGTTGAGTCGTCAAGCTACCGCAATTTCGCGTTACATGAACCGGAGAATTCGACACTCCGACATCTTCACGTCTTTCTCGACTATTATCTTCAGAAGGCATGACAGGGCGTTGGGCAGTCGCGGCGATGGGCAGAAGAAATTATTTGATCGAGGGTGTCTCCGGGGCTGGTAAAACCTCGGTTGCAACGGAACTTCAGCAACGCGGCTTTCATGTGATTCACGGCGACCGTGAACTGGCTTACAAAGGCGACCCCGAAACGGGCGAAACCATGGATGTCGCGCTGTTTCAGGGCGGCGACACAAAAATCGCCTTCCGTCACCGACATCACATCTGGAATGTCGAAAAAGTTCGGCAGCTTGTGGCTGATCAAGAGCACGCCGTCACCTTCTTCTGTGGCGGATCGAGAAATTTTCGACGCTTTGTAGATCTGTTCGATGAGGTCTTCATTCTGGATGTCGATGCAGCGACCTTACAAAGACGGCTGGCTGCCAGGCCCGAGGATGAGTTCGGTGGCAATCTGGCCGAAAGACAATTTGTCCTGCAACTCCACGCAACGAAAGAAGACCTTCCAGTCGGTGCATCTGCCATTGATTCATCGAGGTCTTTGGGAGTGGTGGTGGATGATATTCTGGCTCGTTGCGTTGTTCCGAAGGCAGGAAATTAACACGCTACGCTTCCCGTCACCTTCGTTTCGATCACAATGCGGTGCAGCATGATTTTTTGCTGCATCTGCTCTTGTTCATCTCCCGTTCATCTGGCACCCTGCGCAGCATGATTTGTCTTGGCTGCCGGTGCAGCCGTCAAGGAAACATGGGCCGCCAACGCGCGGCTGTCATCGCTGCCAAAACCTTTGGCCTTAAGCTTTTACCGTGCCTGCCGGGTTCACCCGGTGCGCCCTTAATTTGCCAGGGGACAAGATATGTCACCACGAACAGGCTTTGGCCTTTTGCTCTCTTTGTTCACTGCTCTTGGGTCCTCCGCCCATGCCGATGAGGCTGGTTTGATCTGGAAGCCGGTCAAGAATTCCGATCGTTCCTATACGGCGCGTATCGGTGCGAAGCTGCCGGTCGAGACGCCGATCCGGGCGGGGCTGGAAATGGGCATGAATGCCTCCAGGACGGGGCAGGTGGTGGATACGCCAGTAAGGTTGTGGGGCAATGTCACGCTGCTGGCGGAACAGTTGCCCGGCGTGTCGCTTGCCCGTGATGTCGGTGTCCTCTTCAACGCGTTGACGGGGTCGAGCAGCGTTTCCATGACGTCGCGACAGAAACGCATCGTTACGCCGGAACTGGATATCGAGGCCAACCGAAATTTCACGGTGCGTTATGACGGCACGGCGCAGCAATGGAACGGCCTGGATGTATCGCAGTCGCTGCGCCTTTCCCGCTCGGAAACCGGCACGGCCTTCGTGCTGACGGGGGCAAGCCGCAACAGCTTCAACGAGTTCAGCAGCGGCGTGGCCGTGGAGCAGAAGATCGGCGATCACCTGACAGTGCGCGGAACGCTCGATCAGGGATATGCGGATCATTTTCGGCCGGGTGTGAGTGCGCGGTATAGTATTCGGTGGTGAGGGGCGTCACCGGTTATCGTATGGATGAGCAGAAGGTGATAGACGTTCTTGCGTCGCATTCGGCGTCATCCTTGGGCTAGTCCCATGGATCTAATCACGTCGCATAAAATCGTGACGTTGCAGATGCTCGGGACAGGCCCGAGCATGACGGAGGAGAGGTTTGCGCACATTGCAAACGATCTCCACCCGCAACAGCCAGCCTCAATCCTTCTTCAGCTCACCCATGCGGTTCCACGCATCGAGACCGGCAATCTTGTAGGCCTCGGCAAGCGTGGGATAGTTGAAGGTGTTCTCGACAAAATATTCCACCGTACCCTTCAGGTTCAGCACGGCCTGGCCGATATGCACCAGTTCGGTGGCACCTTCGCCGACGATGTGGACGCCGAGCAGACGGCGGGTTTTCAGCGAGAAGATCATCTTCAGCAACCCGCTGTCGAGACCCATGATATGGCCGCGTGAGGTTTCGCGGAAATGGGCGATGCCGCATTCATAGGGAATGTGGCGTTCGGTGACTTCTTCTTCCGTCAGGCCGCAGGTGGAGATTTCCGGAACGGCATAGATGCCGTAAGGGAAGAACTGCGGCGGTTCACCGGCCGGTGCACCGACCGCGTGGCGGGCGGCGATACGGCCCTGTTCCATCGAGGTGGAGGCGAGGCTCGGAAAACCGATGATATCGCCGGCGGCGTAAATGTTCGGCACTGTTGTCTGGAAGGTCTCGGGATTGACCTTCAGGCGGCCGCGGCTGTCGGCTTCCAGCCCACAGGCGGAAAGATTGAGCGTATCGGTTGCGCCGACGCGTCCGGCGGCGAACAACACCGTCTCGGCTTTAAGGACGCGGCCGTTGCTGAGCGAAACGAGGCACTTGCCGCTGTCGTCGCGCTCCACCTTTTCCGCTTTCTGGCCGAAGATCAGCTTCATGTTACGGTCGCGCAACTGATAGGTGAAGTCCTCGACGATTTCCTTGTCGATGAATTCCAGCATGGTTTCGCGCGGTTCCACCACCGTTACCTGCGTGTCGAGCGCACTGAAGATCGTGGCATATTCGATGCCGATGACGCCCGCGCCGACAACGACCATGGAGCGCGGCAGTTCCTTGATCTCGAGTATCTCGTCCGAATCGAGCACTGCCGCGCCGTCGAAGGGAATATGCGGTGGCCGGTAGGGCCGCGTGCCGATGGCGAGCAGAATGGAAGCGCCGGTGACGTTCATGACTTCACCGTCGTTCTTCACCACCTTCACCGTGTTGGCATCGACGAAGCTTGCCGTGCCGCGAATGTGCTGCACGCGGTTGCGGGCGAACTGGTGTTCCAGCACCTCGACCTCGTGGTCGAGCGTGATCAGCAGGCGGCGGCGCAGATCGTCCGCGTCGATCTCCTGCTTGACGCGGTATGAGCGGCCATAAAAACCGCGTTCGCGCCAGCCGGTGAGATTGAGCGCGGTTTCGCGCAATGTCTTGGAAGGGATGGTACCTGTGTGCACCGAAACGCCGCCGACGCGGCTGCCCTTCTCGATGACCAGAACCCTCTTTTCGAGCTTGGCGGCCTGGATGGCGGCGCGTCTTCCCGCCGGACCGCTGCCGATAACAATCAGATCGAACTGGTACATGAAAACCCCGGAACAGAATGTATTGCAATGACCGGATGTCGCATCCGGGATGGCGCTGCCGCGAAATGGTCGTGATGCCATTTTGACCAGGGGAAGTGATTCCCTTGTCAGCCTTGCACACGAGAGTGCAATGCAACAAACGCCTGCGTCAATCTGTAGCGCAATAATCTGACGGATTCGTAACCGTTTTGCCCGCTTGTCGTTTTGCGACGCAAAGATGCGCCTTTGCGCCCGGCACGGCCTTCGCCGTCGGGTTTTCGTAGTTTCAGACGGGTTTTGCCCGGTCACGCGCTGATTGGGGTTGGAGTGGACGGATGCTTGCGCGACCGGGCATTCCAGAAAGCCGTATTTCGCAAGAGGCAGTGCACGGCCTTTTGCGAAATGGTCCTGTCACCATGAACGTGCCACCGTTCCCACCACCAGGACCGTCCTTCGGTTTACGCCACGTCTGGCGTCTACCCGGCAGGACTGCATTCAAGATAACAGGGTAAGGCGGGGCGGGGAAAAGCGGGGATGGATTTTCGCGCGCCGGTTCTTTCTCGTCAGTCTCCTTTCCGGGTCACATGGCGGTGAAGGGCAGCGAGGTCCTGCCTGAGTGCTGCCAGTTCGGCCAGTACCTTCACGTCGATCTTTTCGTGCAGAGACAGCACCTCAAGCTCGGCTTTCAGGTTCACCTCATAATCCTTGGCGGCCTCGAAGCGGTCGCGGGCGGCCTGCCGGTTCTGCGACATCATGATGATCGGCGCCTGAATGGCCGCGAGCATGGAGAGCAGAAGATTGAGGAAGATGAAGGGGTAGGGGTCGAAGGCCCGCGTCGTCAGCACGATGGTGTTGATGATTGCCCAGAACACCAGGAAAAAGCAGAAGCTGAGGATAAATCCCCAGGAGCCGCCAACCCTTGCAATGCTGTCGGCCAGCCTGTCGCCCAGGTTTGCCCCGGCGGAAAATTCCGCATTGGTGTCGGTCGAGACCAGCTTTTTCTGGTGCGACAGTTCCAGAATACGACGCTCGACCTCGCCGATTTCCCGGGAGGAGCGCTTGAAGTGCGAAACGATATAGTCGGAGATGTCTGACACGGTGCTTCTCGTGGTGCTGATGGTTCGTTACGGCCCTGTCGAGATAAACCCGCATGGCAAAGGAATTCAAACGATTTCCGCTGCCATGCCGTTTAGACATCCAGCCCCATCAGACGGAGGGTGTAGCGTCATTTACCCAGTTGAAGCCGGGGAAGAAGCGCTCTCGGCCATATTGCTCGCCGAACATCATGTCGAATTGCAGCAGGCGATAATTGCGCACCACGTCCGGAATGGAATTGGGTGAAATCGACCAGTCGGGCAGGGCCTTGCCATCCGTTGCCACGAGCATATGCCGGTCGACGACGGAAAACGCATCCTGCACTTCACCCAAAGTCCCCGTATAGAAGGGGTCTGAGAAACCGGCTGTTTTCAGTACGTGATAGGGCAACAGCGCCGGGCTGATGGTGCCGATATTCTTGCGCACGCCCGTCTTCGAGGACCAGACGACGAGCGGCGTCTCGTGTTCCTTTTTCATGACTTCCAGCGGCGCGCGGCGGCTGGCCACCATGCCCGGCATGTAGCCGCTTTCCACGAATGTCTGGCCAAGCGGCGGCAGGTGATCGCCGAAGAGCACGATGATGGTTTCGCGCTCGCGCTTTTTTGCCCAGCGCATCAGCTTCAGAAGGGCGTCGTCGGCCTCCGCCACGCCCTGCGCATAGGTACCAAGCGCCTGCGATGCGGAAGCGGAAAGATCGCCCTCTACGCCGATGGTGTCGCTGGCATAACGGCCCGCCTCGTAAGGTCCGTGTCCCTGCAGGGTGACGGCGAAGAGGAAGAGCGGGTTGCGCGCATCGTCCGCGGCCACCATGATCTGGTCCATCAGCGCGTCGTCGGAGGCGAAGTTGCCGCGCTTTTCCATGGGCGGCAATGTCTCTTCCGAGCGGAACTCCTCGAAGCCGAAATTCCTGTAAACTTCCTTGCGGTTCCAGAACCATTCCTGAAACGGATGCATGGCGATTGCCGAATACCCTTCGCCACGGAAGAAGCTGGCAAGCGAGGGCACCGGGCGGCGGATATATTGCTGGTAGGGAATGCTGCCATAGGGCAGGAAGGCGTTGGAAAAGCCGGTCAGCGCCTCGAATTCCACATTCGCCGTCATGCCGCCGAATTCCGGCGAGAACACGTTGCCGGATTGCTTGGCGCGGATGTTGGGCATCGGATCGGCAGAGAGCTTCACGTTTTCAAGCCGTGTCGGATCCCACAGCGATTCGCTCATCAACATGATGACATCAGGGTAATCGCCCGTGTTGGCGGCAAAGGCGGCGGGTTCCGAGGTCAGGTCTGCGATGCTGTTTTGGCCGTAACCCTGCGGCGCCGAGACGTTGGCCATGGGAATATTGAAGGCAAAGGCCATCAGGAAACCGTTATGGCGGTAATTCTCCTGTTGATCCCACATCATGGGGATGATGTTGAGACGATCGCGCACCCACGAATAATGCGAATAGTCCATGAGCGAGGCGAGGCCGGCCAGAAGCGGCAGCGCCAGCACAAGACCTGCGGCGCGTTCGCGCCAGCTCAAGCCCGGCGAATAACGCCGCGCCAGCAGCCACAGGGTGGAAAGGGCCGCAACCGTGGCGCAAAGGCCAAGGCCGACCAGCACGGCCGTCAGCGGCTGGGCTTTCAGCATGGTGGGCAGAAGCTCGAGGATCTGCCGGCCGAACAGCAGGTCGGAGGGATAAAGCGGATCGGAGAGATAGGTCTGTTTCTGCGCGGAAATCAGCCCTGTCAGCGCGCAAAGCGGCGCAACGGCGATGAGCGACAGGTAACGGCTGCCGAGGATGGAATCCAGCGCTACGAGCAGCAGCAGCACGGCGGCGATGGTGGTCATGCCGGGGCGGGCGGATGAGGTGAGGAAGGTGCCGACATCAACTAGCGAACCGCGGGCGATCCATTCCAGCGCGACGACAAGCACGACCGACGAAAATGTCAGATTGGCAAGCGTGTAGGCCTTACCCGAAAGCTTGGAAAGGCTCCGCGTCCATGCAGGCGAAAAGACAAAATCAGCCTTTTCGGAAGCCGTTGTTTTTGGCGCCGAATTTCTCAAACTCATACTCCGGTATTACGAGGCAACACCGCGCAATTCGGGGAGGTGAATCGGGGCGTCGCAAAACTGTCATGTAACTGTCACATAAGCGCGATGAACGCGACATGAACTTTGCGGAGTGTGGCCGGTGCGGTGATAACCTTAGCGTGAATGCCTGTTGCGGCTTCATCCTATCAAGGTGGTGCGGCATGCAATTGCCGCGTTGCGGAGCGGGCACGGGCGCGGTATTGAAAAGCCATGAGCGACAGACACGACATCAAAAACCATCTTCGAATTGCCGTCGGGCAGTTCAATCCGACTGTTGGCGACGTGGCGGGCAATCTCGCCAGGGCGCGCGAAGCACGGGCCGATGCGGCGACGCAGGGTGCCGATCTCCTGCTTCTGACCGAGCTGTTCATATCCGGCTATCCGCCGGAAGACCTGGTATTGAAGCCGGCTTTTCTGAAAGCGTGCCTGAAGGCCGTGGAAGAACTGGCGGCGGAAACCGCCGATGGCGGGCCGGGCGTCGTCATCGGTTTTCCGCGTCAGGGCGAAGCGGGCCGGCACAATTCGGTTGCGCTTCTGGATGGCGGCAAGATCATCGCGCTGCGTGACAAGATCGACCTGCCGAATTACGGCGAGTTCGATGAAAAACGCGTTTTCGCCGAAGGTTCGATCTCCGGTCCCTATAATTTCCGCGGTGTCAGGATCGGCATTCCGATCTGCGAGGAAATCTGGAACGATATGGGTGTGTGCGAAACGCTTGCCGAAAGCGGGGCGGAAATCCTGCTGGTGCCGAATGGTTCACCCTATTATCGCGGCAAGCTGGATGTGCGCCATCAGGTGGCGCTGAAGCAGGTAATCGAAAGCGGCTTGCCGCTGGTCTTCGCCAATCAGCTTGGCGGGCAGGACGAGCTGGTTTTCGACGGCGCGAGCTTCGGTTTTAATGCCGACAAGACCCTTGCCTTCCAGATGAGCCAGTTCGAGGCGACCCTTGCCGTCACCGATTGGAAACGCACCGCAGAAGGCTGGCGCTGCGAGAGCGGTCCTTTCTCGAAAATCCCTGAAGGCGAGGAGGCGGATTACCGCGCCTGCATGCTGGGCTTTCGCGATTACGTCAACAAGAACGGCTTCAAGAGCGTGGTTCTCGGCCTTTCCGGCGGTATCGATTCGGCGATCTGCGCTGCGCTTGCTGTTGATGCGCTGGGCGAAGAGCGGGTGCGCTGCATCATGCTGCCCTATCGTTACACCTCCGAGGATTCGCTGAAGGACGCAGCCGATTGCGCCAAGGCACTTGGCTGCCGTTACGATATCGTGCCCATTGCCGAACCGGTGGATGGGTTCCTGTCGTCGCTTTCGGAAATGTTCGAAGGCACGGAAGAAGGCATTACCGAAGAAAACCTGCAGAGCCGTACACGCGGCACCATTCTCATGGCTGTTTCCAACAAGTTCGGCTCGATGGTGGTGACAACAGGCAACAAGTCGGAAATGTCGGTGGGGTATGCGACGCTTTATGGCGACATGAATGGCGGTTTCAATCCCATCAAGGACCTCTACAAGATGCAGGTCTACGCCATCTCCAGTTGGCGCAATTCCCATGTGCCGCCGGGCGCGCTCGGGCCATCCGGCGAAGTGATCCCCGCCAATATCATCTCCAAGGCGCCATCCGCTGAATTGCGACCCAACCAGACAGACCAGGATTCGCTACCGCCCTATCCGGTGCTGGACGATATTCTGGAGTGCCTGGTGGAAAAGGAAATGTCGGTCGAGGAGATCCTCGCGCGTGGCCATGATATCGCGACGGTGCACCGGATCGAGCATCTGCTCTATCTCGCCGAATACAAACGCCGCCAATCCGCGCCCGGGGTGAAGATCACCAAGAAGAACTTCGGCCGCGATCGCCGTTATCCGATTACCAACCGGTTCAGGGACAGGTAGTCGAAGGAGGGCATGGAGGGAGCTTGCTGGACCCCGAATCTAGTTCGGGGTGACGGAGTGCGGATGCTGCGGATTCGCCATATATCGATGGCGAAGAAGCATCCTTTTCCTCCAACGGCGCGGACACGCCCCGCCGTTTCCCTATCTCGTTAAATAACCTGCCCCACATCGATGCGGTTGCCATCCGGGTCTTCGAAAACGAAAGCCCGCAGGCCATAATCCTTGTCCTGCAGACTTTTGATGATGCGAAGCCCGTGGCTTTCGCAAAGCGCGTGCAGCGAGTCGACGTCGCTGACCAGCATATGCGCCACATTAAAGGGGGCCGGTTTGTGCGTCGACTGCAATGTCAGGTGCAACTCGGCATTACCTTGTTTCAAGATCATGAAACCGACAGGGTTGCCGTTTTCGAAGGTCTTTTCGAAGCCCAGCACACGGACATAAAAGTCATGGGCCTTCTCGATATTCTTGACAGGAAGCATTGCGGCGATCCGACCGAAGCGGATGCCGTGATCGGCGATGGTGTTCATCGCGGAACCTCGGATCTGGGAGAAACGGGCAGGGGTGCGGGCGGTGCCGGCACGCTGCTGTTTTTTCCTATTTGAATTTGCAGGGCGGTGCCTGCGGCAATAGGATCATAATCACGGCGGTGGCGGATGCAAACGGAATGTTTGTGCCATTCAACGCTCCACGCCAGACGATCGACAGGCCCGGGAGGCAGCATGCGCAGTTCCATCGAAATCTTCAACACCCGCACTCGGCAGATGCGGGTGGTCTGGCAGACGCCGGAGCTGTTCGAGGCTCCGAACTGGTCGCCGGACGGGAAATACCTGCTTCTGAACTGCGACGGTCTGCTTTATCGCCTGTCACTTGCCGGCGACCCTTCGCCGGAAAAGGTCGATACCGGCTTTGCGACAATCTGCAACAATGACCACGGCATTTCGCCTGACGGTTCGCTTTATGCCATTTCCGACAAGGTGGAGTTCGGCAAGAGTGCCATCTATCTGCTGCCTTCGACGGGCGGAACGCCGCGTCTGATGACTAAGAACCTTCCGTCCTACTGGCACGGCTGGTCGCCGGACGGGAAAGGTTTCGCCTATTGCGGCATTCGCGATCAGGTTTTCGATATTTATTCCATGGACATAGACAGCGGCGTTGAGACACGCCTTACCCATGGTGAGGGCCGCAATGACGGGCCGGATTATTCGCCGGATGGAGAATGGATCTATTTCAACTCCAGCCGCACCGGCCAGATGCAGATCTGGCGCGTGCGGGTGGATGGCTCGGCCGTCGAGCGTATCACCGACAGCGCCTATGGCGACTGGTTCCCGCATCCGTCCCCCAGCGGTGACAAAGTCGTCTTCGTCTCCTACGACGCCGAAGTCTTCGACCATCCGCGCGACCTCAACGTGCGCGTGCGGCTGATGGATATGGATGGCGGCAATGCCGAAACGCTGTTTGACCTTTTCGGCGGGCAGGGAACGATGAATTCGCCCAACTGGTCACCGGACGGGGATGAGTTCGCTTATGTGCGGTATTTTCCCGTTGGGTGATGCGGTAGGGAGTGCTTCAGCCGGCGCGCGTCTGCGCGGCGGCTGAAGGCCGCAATACGCAGGTGAGGTGGCCACGGTCACATTGCCGCATCGCTGCGCAAGATACTTGTATTTGCAATCTTTGTTGCTCATAAGCTTCTTCGTCAGGTGCCTGCCCTTTAGGGCGGGAGAATCGGGAATCCGGTGCAAGACCGGAACGTGCCCAGCGCTGTGAGGCGGATGCCCTTTTTCTTGATGCCACTGAATCCATTCGGGAAGGCGAAAGTGGGCGGACGAAGCCGAGTCAGAAGACCGGCCTGACAGGATAGACCAGACCGCGTGGACGGCGGCAGGTTGTTGCAGCAGCGCGTCGTGCAGGTGAAAACCGGAGCCGGTTTTCGTGGCGGCGCGCCAGCATTGTTGGGGATAGACGATGCCGACCGATCCACTCGCGACCAGTTCGCTCGACGCCGATGCATTCGATCACGCGCTTTCGCCCGCCTACCCGTTTTCCGAGGGAGAGCGAGAGGCGATCTACCGTGCCATCGAAACCCGCCGTGATGTGCGCGACCAGTTCCTTCCGGATCCATTGCCGGAAGATGTGGTCGAGCGCTTGCTGAAGGCGGCGCATTCCGCGCCATCAGTCGGTTTCATGCAGCCGTGGAATTTCACGCTCGTCACTGACGGTGCGGTCAGGCAGGCAGCCTGGGTTGCCTTCAGCCGCGCCAATGGCGAGGCGGCGGCGATGTTCGAGGGGGAGCAGCAGGCGCTTTACCGCAGCCTCAAGCTTGAGGGCATCCGCAAGGCGCCGCTCAGCATCTGCGTCACCTGCGATCCGACGCGTGGCGGCAAGGTGGTGCTGGGCCGCACCCACAATCCGCGCACCGATGTCTATTCCACCGTCTGCGCCATCCAGAACCTCTGGCTTGCAGCGCGCGCCGAAGGCATCGGCGTCGGCTGGGTCAGCATTTTCCACGATAGCGACATTCGTACCATTCTGGAGATTCCCGACCACATCGAGATCGTCGCCTGGCTATGCCTCGGCCGCGTCGATACACTTTATACCGAGCCGGAACTGGCGGTGAAGGGGTGGCGCCAGCGCGTGCCGCTGGAGGAGCTGGTGTTTCGCAATCGCTGGGGTGGACGGTAAAGAGAAGACGCGACCGTCTTGTGAGTGAGACAGAGCGTTGCCAACTCCATACCGTGTGCCTGATGGGAGCTATTGCTGCGGCTGAATGCCCTTCAGCGCCGGGTTCTTCAGGTCGATCCGGCCTGTCTGGTCGGGCAGGAATTTAGGGCCGATGACGCGGACCTTGCTGTTGTTCGGGTCATAGTCGCGTTCCGGAACCGGTTGTTCCGGCGGCTTTGCGGCCTGCTGCAGTTCGGTGGGTTTTTTGGGGGTGTCACCTTGCGGTGATGGAATGGTCGTGATGCTGGAATAGGGTTTCTCAGCTTCCGGCCGCGCAGCCTCCTGCTGCTTCATCTCCTCGTGATAGGCGGCCATGTTGCAGGCGCAGCCTGGGGCTTTCGTTGAGGCATTTCGATAGGCAAAGGCGGTCGGCAGGTCCTTGTAGGGCTTTCCTGTTTCAGCCGAGACCATGTCAGCCGTTTCCTGCTCCGTCATGGAGTGGAAATAAAGCTCCGTCTGCGTACCCGGACACATTTTCTGGCATTGTTCGGCCTGCGCACGGAAATCGAGCGGCGAGGCATTGGAAGCGATGGGGAAGAACGAGCCGTCGCAGGTGCGCACGCACAGCGTCCTGAGCCCGCCTTCAGCAGCGGCATTGGGGTATGGCGAAAGCCCTGCCTGTCCTGGCGGATTGCTCTGTTCGCCGAAGGCGTCGGGGTAACGTGTCACATCGGGTGCCGTCGGCTGGTGCGCTTCTGTTTCCGGAATGGCGCTGCAGCCATTGGCGTCGAGTGCGGCGAGAATGCGCTGGCGTCTGATGTCGCCATCATCGCTGCCCTGGGCCGCCATGGCATAGTCGCGGTCACGGATGATGGCATCGCGTTCGCTCTGCGCATCGGCCATCGCGTCGCTGATCTCCGCGCAGAGTTCGGCATTCGGGCTGCCATAAACGGTGACGCTTGCGGATGAACAGCCGTAACGGCGCAGATCGTTCCTGATCCTGCGGATCTCGATGTTCTGGCGGGTGAGCGCATTGGCGTAACGCCGTACCTCGGCGGTGTTGCCGATGACACGCGGAGGTTCGCGCAGCTGCGCATAAAGCGTATCGCAGACCTGATCCGCGAAAGCAGCGGCCGGGGCGATGAAAACAAGGGGAAGCAGGAGGCCGATAATGCTGCGGCGCCGGGTCAATGGTGCGATCCGTTCGATGTCCCCGGCCGGTGGCGAGGGTGTTATGCTTCGGGAAATCCGTGTTTCAGGAAGATAACATAAGCTGTTGCCGCAATGCGGCAACAGCATGTTCAAAACTGCGTTAATACGCCTTCATCACACCGAAGGGTGCGATGCCTGCACGACGGCAAAGGCCGCCATGTTGACAACGCCGCGCGAGGTGACGCTGGGCGACAGGATATGGGCGGGAAGTGCCGTGCCAAGCAGGATGGGGCCGACATGCAGGCCCTCCGTCAGCGTGCGGGTGACGCCGAGCGTGATGTTTGCGGCATCGAGGTTCGGGAAGACCAGCAGGTTCGCTTCGCCGGTCAGCACGCTGTTGGGCATCGCGCGCTTGCGCAGCGCTTCCGAAAGTGCCGAGCCGCCCTGCATTTCGCCGTCCACTTCCAATTCGGGTGCCGCTGCCTGCACGATCTTCAGGGCGCGGCGCATCTTGCGGGCGCTTTCCGAATCGCGCGACCCGAAATTGGAGTGGCTGGCGAGCGCGATCTTCGGCGTGATGCCGAAGCGGCGGATTTCCTTTGCCGCGAGAATGGCCATTTCAGCCACTTCTTCGGAGGTCGGATCGTTGTTGACGAAGGTGTCGGTGAGGAACAGCGCGCCCTGCTGGGTGATGAGCAGGCTGAGGCCTGCGAAAGAGCGAACGCTTTCCTGCTTGCCGATGATCTGGTTCACGTCGCGCAGGTGCCGGTCGTAACGGCCTTCCAGACCGCAGATCAGCGCATCCGCCTCACCACGCTTCACCGACAGCGCGCCGATGACCGTGGAGTTGGTGCGCACGATGGTGCGGGCCGCCTCCGGGTTGATGCCAGCGCGGCCGACCAGGGCGAAATAATCATCGACGTAGTCGCGGTAACGCGGATCGTCTTCGGGATTGACCACCGCAAAATCGGTATTCGGGCGGATACGCAGGCCGAAGCGCTTCAGGCGCGTTTCGATGATCTGCGGGCGACCGATGAGGATCGGGATGCCGGTGCCTTCTTCCAGAAGCACCTGTGCGGCGCGCAGCACGCGCTCGTCTTCGCCTTCAGCAAAGATGATGCGCTTCTTTTCGGCAACCTTGGCGGCGTTGAAGACCGGTTTCATGATGAAGCCGGAACGCCAGACGAAGCGGTTCAGCTGGTCGAGATAGGCTTCGAAATCGCTGATTGGCCGGGCGGCGACACCGCTTGCGGCGGCAGCACGGGCAACGGCCGGCGCGATGCGCAGGATGAGGCGCGGATCGAAAGGCGAGGGAATGAGGTAGTTCGGGCCGAAGATCGGCGTTTCGCCGCTATAGGCCTTGGCGGCGACTTCCGAGACCTCCTCGCGGGCAAGCTCGGCGATGGCCTGCACGGCGGCCATCTTCATTTCCTCGTTGATCGTGGTTGCGCCGCAATCCAGCGCGCCGCGGAAGATATAGGGGAAGCACAGCACGTTGTTGACCTGGTTCGGGAAGTCCGAACGGCCGGTGCAGATCATCGCATCCGGGCGGGCAGCACGGGCCACTTCCGGCATGATTTCCGGATTGGGGTTGGCAAGTGCCAGGATCAGCGGATTTTCCGCCATGCGCTCCAGAAGTTCCGGCTTCAGCACGCCTGCCGCCGAAAGACCGAGGAAGACATCCGCCCCGTCGATCGAGTCGGCCAGAACCCGCTTGTCGGTCTTTTGCGCGTAGACTTCCTTCCACTCGTCCATCAGCGAGTTGCGGCCGTCATAAACGAGGCCCTCGATATCGTGGACCCAGATGTTTTCTTTCTTTGCGCCCATGGCGACAAGCAGATTGAGGCAGGCAAGGGCTGCCGCACCGGCGCCTGACGCAACGATCTTGACGCTCGAAAGCGATTTTCCAGCCAGTTCCAGCGCGTTGGTGACGGCGGCGGCGACGATGATCGCCGTGCCGTGCTGATCGTCGTGGAAGACGGGGATGTTCATCTTCTCGCGCAGCTGGCGCTCCACCTCGAAACATTCGGGCGCCTTGATGTCTTCAAGGTTGATGCCGCCGAAGGTGGGTTCCAGCGCTGCGATGGTGGAGACCATGTCGTTGATGCCGGGCGCATCGATCTCGATATCGAAAACGTCGATGCCGGCGAATTTCTTGAAGAGGACGGCCTTGCCCTCCATAACAGGCTTGGACGCAAGCGGGCCGATATTTCCAAGGCCAAGCACTGCCGTACCGTTGGAAATCACTGCAACGAGATTGGCGCGGGCGGTATATTCCGCTGCCATTTCCGGATTTTCATGGATGGCGAGGCAGGGGGCGGCGACACCCGGCGAGTAGGCAAGCGCCAGATCGCGCTGGTTGCCAAGGGGCTTGGTGGCCTGGATTTCCAGCTTGCCGGGGCGCGGGTAGCGGTGGAAAAAGAGCGCCTGTTCCTCGATGTCGGCCTTTGCCGTGTTGGCGGGCGTGTTGTTCTTATCGTGAGAGGTCATGTCTTCCACCGTCATGTCTGGTTCAATTCCGGCCCTCTGAATACAACAAACTTTCCCGTGGTACAGCCGTTATTTGCCGCCCCCTTATGCAAATGCGGGCATGGCTTATTCGCGTTTTCGTGATGCCATCAGTCATATTCCATACAAAAACCGGCCATTGTCATGTTGCTGCAACACGAGTCTGGTTCTGAGAGGGAAGAAAGCCGCAGGGACGCAACCGAACAAGGGGATTAAATCCGTGGCCGGTCAAATTGAAACCAGACAGTTCAGAACGCTTTTCATTTCGGATGTCCATCTCGGTTCCAAGGCGGCCAAGACGGATTTTTTGCTCGACTTCCTGAAACATCACGAGGCCGATACGATCATCCTGGTCGGTGACATCATCGACGGCTGGCGCCTGCGCCGCAGCTGGTACTGGCCGCAGGGCTGCAACGACGTGGTGCAGAAGTTGTTGCGCAAGGCCCGCAAGGGAACGCGCATCGTTTACATTCCCGGCAACCACGATGAATTTCTGCGCGAGTTTCCGGGCATGCATTTCGGCGGTATCGAAGTGGCCGAGCGCATGATCCACGAGGCGGCAGACGGCAAGAAATACCTCATCATCCATGGCGACGAGTTCGATGTGGTGGTGCGCAATGCCCGCCTGCTCGCCTATCTCGGTGACTGGGCCTACGACGCGGCGATTGCGATCAACATCGTCCTTGCTGCGGTGCGCCGCCGCATCGGTCTGCCTTACTGGTCGTTCTCGGCCTGGGCGAAATTGCAGGTCAAACACGCCGTCAACTTCATCGGCGAGTTCCAGCGCGTAGTGGCCGACGAGGCGCGCCGCAACAATGTGGATGGTGTGATCTGTGGCCATATCCACCACGCCGTGATGGAAGACATGGACGGCATCCGCTACATCAACACCGGCGACTGGGTGGAAAGCTGCACAGCGATTGCCGAAAATGCCGATGGCACTTTCGAGCTGATCACCTGGATGCAGACGAGCGATGTCCCTTCGCAGACATCGGACGAGATGGAGCCGGTGGATATTCCAGGTCTGATTGGCAAGCACGCGGCCTGATTGGGGTTTGTTCAACAGGCAGGGCGATCCCTAAGCGCGGGATGGTTCAGCTCTCTGTAGTCATCCTTGGGCTTGTCCCAAGGATCTGCAACCGATTGATTTCGCGCGACGTGGATAGATCCTCGGGACAAGCCCGAGGAAGACGCCGAGTGTGAGGCAAGGCTGGTCATACAGTTTACGTGATACTGCAAAGACTATTGCGATGTGCGGCGTAGTGCTTTCACACGAAACCCGAACGAGGGCTCTTATCCCCACAACTCCGGCTGCGGCGGATAAACCAGCGAACCCTCGTAAACGAGGCCCGGCTGCCGGTCCTGCCTGAGAATCAGCGGGCCGTCGAGATCGGAGAAGGCGGCTCCCTGAGCGGCCAGAACGGCGGGAGCCATGCCGAGCGAGGTGCCGAGCATGCAGCCGACCATGATGATGAAGCCTAGCCGCTCCGCCTCTGCCTTCATGACAAGTGCTTCCGTGAGACCGCCAGTCTTGTCCAGCTTGATGTTGATCGCATCGTAACGGTCGCGCAGGTCTGCGAGGTCCTTGGTGGAATGCACGCTTTCATCGGCGCAGATGGGGACCGGGTGGTCGATGCGGGCCAGGATGGCGTCCTTGCCGGCGGGAAGCGGCTGTTCGATGAGCGCGATGTTCAGTTCCGCTGCGAGTTTCAGATAATATTCGATATTATCGTCGTTCCAGCCCTCATTGGCGTCGATGATGATGCGCGCGTCAGGTGCTGCGGTGCGCACGGCCCGCAGGCGCGCCTCGTCATCCGCCGTTCCTGTCTTGATCTTCAGCAGCGGGCGGCCAGCGTTTTCCGCCGTTTTCGCCGCCATGGTCTCGGGATCGGCAAGCGAGATGGTATAGGCGGTAAGGAGCGGTTTTGCCGCGTGTCCGAGACTATGTTCGGCAGCACTTTTGCCACTCATCTTGGCTTCGAGGTCCCATAGTGCGCAATCCACTGCATTGCGGGCGGCGCCGGGTTTCATCACCTGCTGCAATTCATGCCGTGTCAGGCCGCCGGCAATCTGCTCAGCCATCGCTTCGATATCGGCGATAACGCCTTCGATGCTTTCACCATAACGCGGGTAGGGCACACATTCACCTCTGCCGGTAAAGGAACCATCGCGGATGGTGCACGTTACGACATCCGCATGTGTGCGAGTGCCGCGTGAAATAGTGAAGCTGCCAGCAACGGCGAAACGTTCTGTTGTGGCTTGAAGGTAACGGGGCATGTTTTTTCACTTCCTGACAGGCGTTAAAAGACACATGACGCCAAATTTATCGCGAATTGTCGGCTGTCACTGTGGCTTGCCGAAGGCCAAACCGTTATGAAACCTTTAAGAATCTCGTGACGGCTGCACTCGCTCGGAGCATTATGCAAGAACAGGATATACGGCAACAGGCGAACCCGGCCGCAATCACCGAAGACGACGCCGTCTCCGGCGGCGGCCAGCGGTATGCCTTGAGCGGTTCCTGGCGCAACAGCAATCTTTCCGGCATTTTTGCACGCCTCGAAAACATCGAGAAAAGCGGCCCTGCCGGTCCGGTGGAGATCGATCTTTCCTCGGTGGAGGCAATCGACACGACCGGCGCCTGGGTCATCCGGCGATTGCGCGAAGATATGGAAGCGAAGGGCGTTACCGTCACGCTTACCGGAAACGAGCGAATCGAGGATCTGATCGGCCAATTGCCGGATAAAGCGGCGATGGAGGGTGAGCCTGCCGCCAAGGTGGGACTTGCCGAACGCTTCTTCTCGCCGATAGGACAAGCTGTCGTCCAGAATGGTGCGGATTTCCTCGCGGGCATGTATATTCTGGGTTCTGCCGTGCGCGGCGCGCAGATGAAGCTCGGGCGCGGCCGTGGCGTCTCGCCGGCGGCCATCGTCAACCAGATCGACCATATGGGCGTGCGCGCCGTGCCGATCATCATGCTGATGTCGTTTTTGATCGGCGCCATCATCGCCCAGCAGGGCGCCTTCCAGCTGCGTTACTTCGGCGCGGAAGTGTTCGTCGTCGATCTCGTCGGCATCCTGCAATTGCGAGAAATCGGCGTGCTTCTGACCGCAATCATGATCGCCGGTCGCTCCGGCAGTGCGATCACGGCGGAAATCGGCTCGATGAAGATGCGCGAGGAAATCGACGCGCTGAAGGTGATCGGTCTCAACCCCGTTGGCGTGCTGGTGTTTCCGCGTCTCGTGGCGCTGACAATCGCACTGCCGCTTCTGACCATCCTTGCCAATTTCGCCGCACTTTTCGGCGCCGCCATCGTCACACTTCTCTATTCCGGCATCACCTTCGAAGTGTTTCTGTCGCGTCTGCATGGCGCGGTTGAGGAATCGACCATCGCCGCCGGCATGATCAAGGCGCCGTTCATGGCGCTGATCATCGGCATCGTTGCGGCGGTTGAGGGTATGAAGGTCGGCGGTTCGGCGGAATCGCTCGGCAAACACGTCACGTCGTCGGTGGTCAAATCGATCTTCGTCGTCATTCTGGTGGATGGCCTTTTTTCCATCTTCTACGCAGCCATCGATTTTTAAGGAGGGCGCGTTGGAAACTTTGGACCAGAAGCCGCAAGAGACAAAAACTGCTAAGGACGGCCGTGAGACGGTTCTTTCCGTCGAGGGTGTGACTGTCGGTTTCAACGGCAGGAACGTGCTTGAGAATCTCGATCTGGATGTCTATCGCGGTGAAATCCTTGGCTTCATCGGCCCATCCGGCGCGGGTAAATCCGTCCTGATGCGTGCGATCTTGAGGCTTCTGCCACGCCAGGCGGGTGCAATCCGCATTCTCGGCACCGATTACGACAAGGCCAGCGAAGACGACCGCATGATGCTAGACCAGCGGCTCGGCGTGCTGTTCCAGCAGGGGGCGCTGTTTTCCGGCCTGACGGTGAAGGAAAACATCCAGCTGCCCATGCGGGAATATCTGGACCTGCCGAAAAAGCTGATGGACGAGCTTGCCTATCTCAAGATCGAGATGGTGGGCCTGAAGCCCGATGCGGGCGACAAATACCCGTCGGAGCTTTCCGGCGGCATGATCAAGCGTGCCGCGCTTGCGCGCGCGCTGTCGCTCGATCCCGACCTTGTCTTCCTCGATGAGCCGACATCCGGCCTCGATCCCATCGGGGCGGCGGAATTTGATATGCTGATCGCGCGCTTGCGCGATTCGCTCGGTTTGACCGTGTATATGGTGACGCACGACCTCGACAGCCTGTTCTCCGTCTGCGACCGCATTGCGGTGCTAGGGCAGAAGAAGGTGCTGGTGGAAGGGACCTTGCAGGACATGTTTGCCTGTGACGACCCCTGGGTGCAGTCCTATTTCCGTGGCAAACGGGCGCGCTCTGTCGTTCTTCCGGACGACAGACACGAAAATCCGGTGGAGTAACAAGAAGCATGGAAACCAAGGCGAACTACACCATAGTCGGAATTTTCACGCTGATCGTGATCGCCGCCGCATTCGGCTTCGTTTACTGGATGGCAGAATTCGGCCGGGGTGGACCGACGGCGCAGCTCGTGGTGCGTATTCCCGGCTCGGCAAACGGCCTTTCCGTCGGCTCTCCGGTACGCTTCAACGGCATTCCTGTCGGCACGGTGCGCGGTCTTGCGATCGACCGTGACGATCCGGCCTATTCCATCGCCTTTACCGAAGTGCAGGCGGACGCGCCGGTTTTCCCGTCCACCCGCGCCGTGCTTGAAATTCAGGGCCTGACGGGCGCTGCCTATATCGAGCTCTCCGGCGGCAACAAGGATGGTGAGCGCATTCTGCAGAAATCCGTCGAAAGCGGCGTTCCCGCCGAGCTGACGGCTGATCTTTCCAGCGTCACCAACCTTCTTGCCACCGCCGACAAGATCCTGAAACGCGCCGATGGCGCCATCGGCGAATTGCAGGGTTTCGTGCAGGATGCCCGTGGGCCGCTGACGCAGACGGTGCGTAACGCCGAGAAATTCTCCGATGCGCTGGCCGCAAATTCCGATGGTATCAAGAGTTTCATCGCCAGCCTCAGTTCGCTTTCCACCACCGTCCAATCGGTCTCGGTACGCCTGGACGGCACGCTGACTGCTGTCGAAGATCTGGTGAAGGCGGTGGATGCCGGCAAGATCGATTCCATCCTGTCTAATGTCGACAAGGTGACGAAGGACGTCGCTTCCGCTTCGAGCGATATTCAGGGCATCATGGAAACGGTGCAGAGCACGGCGCGCAACTTCGAGGCGGCGAGCACGGAAGTGCAGACGGTGGTGAAGCGCGCGGATGAGCTTTTGGCGTCGGTCGATCCCGCAAAGGTCAGCACCGTGGTGGGTGATGTTTCCGCAGCGACTGCCGATGCGCGCGATGCCGTGGCGAACTTCAAGCGGATTGCCGACGATGTCGGCGCGCGCCGGGCCGATATCGACCAGGCGGTCTCCGATTTCACCGACATGGGCCGCAAGCTGAACCTTGCCTCAAGCCGTGTCGATGGCATTCTTGCCAAGGTGGACGGCATGCTTGGAACCGACGATGCCAATTCGCTGTTTGCAAAGGCGCGCGAGACTTTGACCTCGTTCAAGGCCGTAGCCGACAATCTCAATGCCCGAATCGGGCCGATTGCAGACAATCTCACGCGCTTCTCCAGTTCGGGCCTGAAGGATTTCCAGGCGCTTATCGGCAGCACGCGGCAGACGGTCGACAATCTCAACAATGCGATCACCAATATCGACCGCGATCCGCAGCGGTTGATTTTCGGCGGCGAAACCGTGAAACAATATGACGGCAGAACAAGGCGCTAAAAGGGGTATGGGCCAATGACACGATTGATGAACGGCCATAAGCGCCGTGCCCTGCTTCTGGTTCCGCTGCTTGCGGTTGCGGTGGCGGGCTGTGCGGGAACCCCATCGAACGATACGTTCGACCTTTCCGTCTCTTCGGCGACTGTGACGCAGGGGCCGTCGCTCAAAGGCCGGCAATTGCTGATCGCCGATCCGACGGCGCTGAAAGCGCTTGATAGCGAAAACATCGTGGTGCGCCTTTCCGGCTCGGAAGTGCAATATCTCGGCAATTCGCAATGGAGCGACCGCCTGCCGCGCATGGTGCAATCCAAGCTGGTGCAAGCATTCGAGGATACCGGCAAGCTCGGTGGCGTCGGCCGGCCGGGGCAGGGGCTGGCGATCGATTACCAGGTGGTCAGCGATATTCGTACCTTCGAAATCGATACGGCAAAAAACACCGCCGATATCGAGATTTCGGTGAAGCTCTTGAACGATCGCAACGGCACGGTAAAGGCGCAGGAAGTATTCCGCGCCAGCGCACGCGTCAGCGGTTCCGGAAATGCCAATTTCGTCAAAGCGCTGGACCAGGCTTTCGCCGCCGCCACCCGCGAAATCGTGGCCTGGACGCTGAAGTCGCTCTAAGTCTGACGACGGTCATTTCCGCTACAAGAGATTGCTCTATGTTGCGGGTGAGGCCTGTTGGTGACGGCCTTGCATTCAATGTTTCCGATCCGCGGGTCCGTCATGCGATTTCTGGTGTTGCTTTGCCTTTCCCTTGTTTCCGCCATGTGCGGAACGGGCACCGTTCTGGCAGCCGGTCTTCGGTTGATCGAGATTACCTCGGCAGGCGGAAAGCCTTCCATGAGGGCGGCGGTGTGGTCGCCCTGCGCGGCGACTCCGGTGGAGACCCGCATCGGCCCCTTCGCTCTGCAAGCGGTGCGTGATTGCCCAGTTGTCGATGGGCAATATCCGCTCGTCATCATCTCCCACGGTTTCGGCGGTACGTATCTCAGCCATCGGGATACCGCGGCGGCGCTGGCGGATGCCGGTTTCATCGTCGCGGCGATCAATCATCCCGGCGATAACGCCATTGACATGAAGCGGGCAGGCGATCTTTCCGCACTGACCGAGCGACCGGCCGATATCGTCCGCCTGCTCGACCATATGCTGGCGAACTGGAACGATGCCCGTTTTATCGATGCCGGAAGGATCGGGGTGTTCGGATTTTCGCGCGGCGGTTATACGGCGCTGGTGCTTGCCGGCGGCGTTCCGGATTTTCCAAATACCGGATTGCCGTGCCCTGATGGGCAGGCGGCGGTGTGTGCTCAGATGCTGGAAAGGTCTGCTTCGCCTGAGGACCGGGTCTACGATGCGCGGGTGAAGGCTGTGGTTGTTGCAGACCCGCTCAACGCCTTTCCAGGGCGGGCCGATCTGCGAGATATCAAAATCCCCGTTCAGCTCTGGAGTTCAGAGCGCGGCGGCGACGGTGTGGCGCCGGAGGATATTTTAGGGCTGCGCGACGACCTGCCGGCAAAACCGGACTATCAGACGGTGAAAGGGGCAGGGCATTTTTCGTTCATAACACCTTGCCCCGCCGAGATGGAAAAAGCCCTGGCCGAGATATGCGGCGATATTCCGGGGTTTGACCGGGCGGAGTTTCATCGTCGGCTGAACAGCGAAGTCATCCGCTTTTTCACGGCTTCGCTACGCTGACGCACACGCCGGTGCCGCCGTCGATCAGACGGCGTCCTGCGACTGCCATTCCGGCAGCGGGAAAAGCCGGTCGTAGCCCCAGTTGAAGACGAAGGCATAGACTACGTAGAACAGCGCAAACGAGATATCCATCACTAGCGCCTGGGCAAGGCTGATGCTGAGATACCAGGCGATGAAGGGCATCAGCACGATCAGTAGACCAAGTTCGAACAGCAGGGCATGGGCGACGCGGATAGCGGGCGTCTTCAGCGTCGTGCCTTTCAGGCGCTGCATGGCATGGTCGAAGCCGAGATTGTAAAGATAGTTCCAGGCGGTGGCGAGCGTGGCGCTGACCAGACCGACAATGCCGATATCTTCCATGGGCATGTGAAATACGAATGCACCCAGCGGCACGACCAGCAGAAGGCCGATGATTTCGAAGCTGAGAGCGTGGCGGATACGATCGGGCAGGGAACGCAATTTATTCTCCGGTATGTGACCGGGCCGTCCCGCATGCTGTCGCCATAATGGCCGAGGTCGTCCTCTCGCAAAGCCATATAGCGGTTTCGGGCAAAATTTCAAGCCTTGGGTCATGGTTGGGTTTGGGAGCGCTCTTCTCAGCGGGAGCGGGATGAGGTGGCGAGGCCGGAGTTATGCGGCGAGACTTCGCCTTCGTCGGACTATTCCTGCCACCATCTCACCGGCGTGGAGACGAAGCACGCGGCGGCACCTTATCTTTTCAATTGTCCTGCGTTTCGCCGCTGCGGAACAAGACCGCTGTTTTTTCGTTATCGCTCATGGAAGGAGGCGTGCCATGCAGCATAATTCTCCAGATGGACGAACGATAAAGGCCGCCAACGCGGCACAGGCCACGACTTACAAGCCTAGCCTGATTTCCCTGAAGGGAAGTTATGTGGCGATGATATTCCGCAGGCCGCTTTGCCAAAATCCGCTGGATCTGCGGAAAAAATAAAGCGGCACGCCTCACCCATCGCCACCGATGACGACTGCCGCAATGACAGAGAGCTTTAGATGTCTCTAAAGTGTGATTTTCAATCCGGACCGTCTCCCCTTAGATTGGGAGATCGCCACGAAAGCGAAGGGAGAATGACATGAAATCAGTTCTCATTATCGCCGCTGTACTCGGTTTTTCCGCCAGTGCAGCGTTGGCGGAGTGCGCAGGTCATGAAAAGATCAACGCTTCCGTTCCTGCTGTCGACCGTGAATTCAAAACTGCAAGCATCGTTCCGCCGACGGATCCGGTGGACAAGCCCATCGTCATACTGAAAAAGACCGATCGCCTTCCGGCGGCAACGGTTGCGACGACTGGCGAACCCGAAGCCGCAATGCAACGCATGCAATAAGACAAGACAATGATCGTTTCATTCTGAAAATCCCGTGTGTGAGGTAATCCGCACGGGATTTGCTTTTTGCCATCTAGCTGTCGAGTTTCAGCGACAATTGCTTCGGGCCTTCATTCTTTTTCAGCACGTAGAGCGGCCGGGCGATGATGACTTCCGTTCGCCGCTGCAATTCCCGTCTCCTCTCGAGCGCGCGCTCGCGCATATCGCGGGAGCGAGCGACCACGGACAGGGCATTTTCTATGGTTGCGTCTGCTGCGTTCATCGCTGACCTCCATAATGTTCACTTTATGTTCTCATTATCGGTCGCTTATGTCAACACTGTGGCAGCGATACTTAAAGGGCAGCTGAAATGCTCTGGAGATGGTCTGTGACGGGGACGCTACCGGCTGCATTGAGGGGTCAGGGCTTTGCCTGGAGCGTTTTCTCCCCTCGCGCTTGCGACGGAGCATCGAAGGCCCGTGCGGGCGCGACGGGGGATACTCCCGCCTGCTCAATCAATTTTCGGGATGCTTTGGCAATCATGCCGGGTGCCGATCGGCTCCGGCGGGCGGGAGGCTGTCAGGACAGGGGGCGTTGATCGGGTACGGTGAGGCCGGGAAGCAGGTCACTCAGATGTTCACTGGCGAGCGCGACGATGGCAAGCGCGGCTTGCTGGCGGTTCCAGCCAGCGTCTTCCGCTTTTTCGATCAGCCCTTGAATGGAGGGCTCCAGCGCGAACTGGCACTCGGCCTGATAGTCCATGGTATCGATAGAAAGCGATGGAGAATTAATTGCGGCCCGCATCGTTTGGTCTCCCTGTTTTCCGCCATGCACGTCGTTAAGCGACGCGCAAATCGGAAACATGCACATTCAGAGGCCTATGATATCGGGCAGGCCCGTATATCAATGGCAGCGAATCCCCCAGCAGGCGGGACGTTAACGGCAAGTCTCGATGGCTGTCAACGAACGTCCGGTAGCGACGGCGCCGTCTTACCTATTTCAGAGCCTTCCGTTCCGGAAAGGTTTTCGTCTCCAGACCAGCAATGCCATGACATAAAGCGCAAAAAGCACGAACCATGTGACGGGCAGCACCATGAAAAGCGCCGCACAGGCACAACTTCCCTCGAAACAGGAACCGAGAAATCCGGAATCGGCAAGCGTACCCGACAATAGAAACGCACATACGCCGCTTCCGACTGCGCCGAGGGCGAAAAGCAATATGTTGACCATCAATCTCATCACGCCAATCATAGGCATGATTAAGACCGCTTTGCGGAGCGGGTGGCACTGCCGCGCTGATATTTCGTCGTTTCAGTAGCTGTGTTGCAAAACCGGCGTTGCCGGAGCGGCTGATTTTTTTTGAAGGCCGCTTGTTGGTGCAGGCCCCGCCATGATCGGGCAGGGCCGTTATTGACGGATTCTTACTCGGTGATGGTATATTCGCCGAGTTCGCACAGGTTCTGCGTATCCTCGAGGTCCTCCAGCTCATCGCCCTGGAATTCGAAACGCATGTCGTATTTGCACACGCGGCGGCCATCGGCGATGGTGATCTCCATCGTTTCGCCCGGACCAAGCGCCTTCTTTCCGAAAACGTCGTCTTCCCAGTCATCGACGCCGACCGGCGAGGTGTAGAAGGCATTGAGAACGGAGTTCGTTCCGTTCTTCAGCGAAAAGACGAGGTCGTCCGCCTGCGCCGCACCCGCAACCGTCAACGTAGCCGCGAAAAACACCGCCGTTACCCATTTTGATGTCATGATATCCCCCTTTTGCGCCATCGTTCTGGCTGGGCAATGCATACAACCAAACCAGTGGCTTGCAATGCAAACTGCGGGTTTTGGTTAAATTGCGAAGGGTTCGTTATGGGTAATTTTTCGAGATATCCAGTCTATTTTAAATATTACAAATATATATAAATAAATATTTCTAATTTTTTCCTTTATTTGTAATTTTATTTTTATGAAACCAATATATTATTTTTATATTCCGAAACTGTTTTTTTATTTTCAATTGTTTTGTCATTTATTTTGAGGTTTATTTTGATGTATTTATGATTTTTCTGTGTGTATCGTGGACTTTATTATTTTTTATATATCGATTGCTGAATCAGCGAAGAGTTTTTACTGACAAAAATATTTTTTCAAAAATGACGTTAATTGGTGGATGGGCCAGGCTGATCGCTTTCCGACAGAGGATAATGGATTTGATCAAGCGTTCGTTTTTATTCTTCTGCGGCCTCAAGCTGCCGGGTATCGTGGCACTGGCCACCCTGTACGCGGGTTTTCTGACGCAGGCTTTGGGCCAGTCGCGGGTCTGCAACGATCCTGCTCCGGTCAGCAACCTCAAAGAAATGTTCGATGCGATTTACGCATGCTGGGTGCCGCCGGAAGACACGGAGGGGCTTGTCGTGACGCTTCAGTTCATTCTGCATAAGGATGGGCAGATAAGGGGCAAGGTGGTCGTCACAGCCGCGCGCTCGCAGGAAGACAGTCCAAGACGGCAAGCCTTTATCGATTCCGCCATCGACGCGGTGAAGCGGGCAGCGCCTGTTCCTTTCACCGAGGAATTCGCAAGCCGTATTGCCGGGCGGCCCTTGGGGCCACGTTTTATCGGGACAAAAATCATACCCGAAACGAAGTTGTAGGTTTTCTTGGGAGCTAGGTCCGCTGTCGCGGCCGCATGTTTTGGGGCGCCGAATGCGAACTGTTTTTTCAGTGCCCGGCGCCGAAGGCGATGCTTTAACTTAGCACCGCAACGTCTTGTCATTTTTGAAGAATTTGGTGGGTGATGTAGGGCTCGAACCTACGACCCGCTGATTAAGAGTCAGCTGCTCTACCAACTGAGCTAATCACCCGACCGACACCGTGTGGCGGTGTGAGGGGGGCTATAAAGGGGAAGTTTCGGCTTGTCCAGCGCGGAAATGAAATTTCTTCGATTTTTGTGACGAAAAAATTTCAGTCGCGCTGGAAAAGGCTGGAAATCCGGGATTTTACGGATTTTTTTCTTTTGCTATCCTCGCCGGAAGGCTCTGCCGATAACGATGAGGATGCAGGCGCCGATGAAACCGGCGATGAGATAACCGATCCATCCGGTCAAAACGATTCCGAATACCGAGAGAATGGCGTTGGCGACGATCGCGCCGACGATTCCAAGTAGGATGTTCATGAAAACACCCATATTGCTTTTCATGAATTGTTCGGCGAGCCACCCGGCGACACCACCGATGATGATAGCTGCGATCCAGCCAATACCAGCAGATTCCATGATTTCCTCCCATGATTGCTGCACTATTGAAGGTGATGATTCTCCGGGTGAAAAGCAAGGTAAACTCCCGAAAACCTCGCTTTTTGCGGGTGGTTTTCCGCGCGGCAGGCGATAAATAGCCTGATGCTGGGTGAAGATATGAAAGGCATGGATGTGCGGTTGATGTTTGGCGGAATGATTGACGGTAGGCGGATGTTCGGCGGGCCTTTATCCGGCCGGCGGCGAAAGGCCGCCCTGGCTGCAATAATGGTCGCGGTATTCACCCTCCTTGGCAGCTTTCTGTCGTCCGCAACCTTGGCGTCGGCACAGGATTTGCCAGCGGCCGCACCAGTCGCTATCCAGGCTTCCATCGTCGAGCAGGCGCGCACGGATCTGGAAAAATGGAAGGCCGATATTTCGGCAATCGCCAAACAGGTGGAGGCGGGCGGCAGCGATGACGTGCAGCTGGTGGACCTGAAGGGACGCGCCGATACCATTGCAGCCGATGCTGCCGCCGCCAACACCAAGTTGCGGACCCGCCTGGACCAGATCAAGACGCGTCTCGACGCGCTTGGCGCTGCTCCGGCGGAAGGACAGCCACCCGAAGCGAGCATGGTGACGGAGGAGCGCTCCCGGCTGACGGCGGAGCGTGCCGAGGTGAATGCCATTGCCGGCGAGGTGGAGAGCACTGCCACCAACGCCGCGCAGATTTCCAACAACATAACGGCAGTTCGCCGGGCGCTTTTTGCCGCGACCCTGTTCAAGCGCACCGAAGTCTCTTCCCAGACGCTGGGCGACGCCTCTTCCGCCTTCGTGAGCGAGCTGACCAATCTCAACAACGCCTTCAGCAGCTGGGCGGGTTTCGTCTGGAACTACAAACGCCTGCCGATGTTCGGGGCGGTGATGCTGTCGATCATGGCGGCGCTGCTGTTTCTGGTGGGCGGTTATCGCTTTTTCGGCAGCCGCATGGAAAGGCGGGCCTTTTCCGGCGAGCCTTCCTATCTGCGGCGGCTTTCGGTGGCCTTCTGGTCAACCATGGTGCAGTCGCTGTCGCTTTTCCTGTTTCTGGTGACCTCTGCGTTTTTCCTCGATAATTTCAACGTGCTTCGTTCCGATATCGCGCCGATCCTGTTCGGGGCCATGGCAGTTACGGGCTTCGTCTATTTCGTGTCGCGGCTGAGCTACGCTATCTTTGCGCCGACACAGCCGGAATGGCGTCTGTTGCAGGTTTCCAATCGCGGAGCGCACACGCTGTCCTCGGCCGTGCTTTTGATGGCGCTCGTCAACGGTCTCGATTATCTGTTCGGCACGATCAGCGAGACGCTCTATTCGCCGCTGATCGTCACCGTTGCCAAAAGCTTCATTGCCTCCATCATCATTGGCATCATCCTGCTCACCGTGTCGTTCCTGCGCCCGGTGATCGGTGAGGGGCAGGACTACGAGACCGGCAACCAGCGCCTGCCGCGCTGGCTGGTCATTCTGCTCAGGGTCGGCGGGCTTGTTCTCATCGGTGCCTGCCTGACGGGTTATGTGGGGCTGGCGCGGTTCCTTGCCACGCAGATCGTCGCCACCGGTGCGGTGCTCGCAACGATGTATATCGGCATTCTTTCCGGCAAGGCGATTTCGCGACAGGGCGCCTTTTCCGAATCCCTGGCCGGTCGTTATCTCGGGCGGCGCTACGGTCTCGGCCCGGTTGCGCTGGATCAGGCCGGTCTTGCGGCGGGGCTCGGCATCTATGTCATCGCACTCGCCTTCGGCGTGCCGCTCATCCTGTTTTCCTGGGGGTTCCAGCCGGGCGATATCGAAAGCTGGGCCTATCGTCTGCTGACCGGCATCACCGTCGGCAATGCCTCCATCTCGCTGATCGGCCTGTTCGGCGGCGTCCTTGTCTTTGCCATCGGCTACATCATCACACGCTGGTTCCAGAAGTGGCTGGACAACAACGTCATGGCGCGCGGGCAGGTGGATGCTGGCGTGCGCAACTCTGTCAAGACCGGCATCGGTTATCTCGGTATCGCGGTTGCGGCCATTTTCGGCGTCTCTTCCGCCGGTCTTAACCTCTCCAGCCTGGCGCTGGTGGCGTCTGCCCTTTCGGTCGGTATCGGTTTCGGCCTTCAGAACATCGTCTCGAACTTTGTCTCCGGCCTCATCCTGCTGGTCGAGCGTCCCTTCAAGGTGGGTGACTGGGTGGTGACAGGCACGACTGAAGGCACCGTCAAACGGCTTTCGGTGCGCGCGACCGAGATTGAAACCTTCCGCGGCCAGTCGATCATCGTACCGAACTCGGAATTCATCAATTCCTCGGTCGGCAACTGGACACACCGCAACCGTATTATGCGTGCGGAAATTCCGGTCTCCGTTGCCTATGAATCCGATCCGCAGCAGGTGATGGATATTCTGTTGGAACTGGTGCGCACCCAGCCGCCCGTACTGCGCAACCCCGAACCGCACGTGGAATTCCTCCGTTTCGGCGACTTCTCGCTGGATTTCGAATTGCGTTTCCACCTCGCCGATCTTTCGAATGGGCTTGGCGTGAAAAACGCGCTGAGGATCGCGATCCTGAAACGCTTCCGCGAAGAGGGGATCGCCATCCCGTTCCCGCAGCGTAACCTCAACATCCACGTGGAAGGCGATGCAAATCCGCAAATGCTGGCGGCGCTGCTTTCGGAAGAGGGTGACAAGGCGGTGGCGGCGCATACGGGCGCGGCGGCGCCTGCCGCGGCAACTGCACCGGAAAAGGATGCGGGCAAGGCGGGTGACAAAACCGTGGTGGAGCCGAAGGCGACGTTGAAGGCGGCCGGCAAGGACACTTAATCTGCGGCTACCGCCGCTGCGGCGACGCAGCCGATACGGGCGTTGACGGGCGCGGGGAGTTATCCTCGCGCCCGATTTGCATTGTGGCGGATGAGACGCCCGGGGGAAAGATCTTATTGGGAGGGAAACCGGATTTTGTCGGTCGTCTTCATGAAATACAGTGAAAAATTCCCTCGATGACTGTATTGTTTTTTAAACTTTAAGTTGATATGCTGGGTTATACTTAGTTCATTTCTTTCCTGTCGGGGTTCACATGCCGGATCCAGTCGATGAGAATGCCCAGCCTGCCCAGCCTGCCCAGCCTGCCCAGCCTGCCCAGCCTGCCCAGCCTGCCCAGCCTGCCCAGCCTGCCCAGCCTGCCCAGCCTGCCCAGCCTGCCCAGCCTGCCCAGCCTGCCCAGCCTGCCCAGCCTGCCCAGCCTCCGGGCCAAGTTCCCGCGAAAACGTCTTTGCGGGAAAAATTGAGGAGTGCGTGGAGGTGGGTGACACCCCATGCCGCCCGAGTATCCTTACTGGCGACAGGTGTCGTTATCGGTTCTGCCGGTCTGTTTTTCCTGATGGGCGAAACCGATGTGACGGATGATTACCTGCCGAAACGCTGGAATGAATCCATCCGCAGACTGGGCATCGAGCCGGTCTATCCTCCACAGGAGGATATTTATGTCGGAGACATCATCGCCGAGGTCGTGGATTCGGGCCACAAGTTCAAGTTTTTGCCCACCGACCTCGAAAGCGAAGCCTTCATCGGTCGCTACGTCAAGATCACCCAGATACCTAATTTGCGGGGATATCTCGGGGTCAAGTCTGAGGCGCCTTATTTCGGCGACAGCACCTGGTCGGAGGATAAAAAGTCTCTATCGATTGCTCAACCGCGTACGGAGGTGGCTGTGGATGGGACGACGTCTGGCCTGGTGGTGAAGGACGCGCTGTTTCCCATCGTCAGGATAGAACGCAAGGAAGGAATGGCAGGACTTTTACGCAATATCGCCTTTGGTGGCGCACGGGCGGATATCGAGGAAATCGAGCTTCAGAATGTGCAGACCTATGCGATCAATCCCTTCCATGCACAAAGTGCGCTGATGCGGTTTTGCAATGATGACGACACCAAGGTCTATTGCGCCGACGACTATCTTCGCGAAAAACTCTCGTACATTCTCAGCCGCAATATTTTGAGAACCGCGGAGACAGAGGACTGTGGTTCGCGCTATATTTACGACATTCGCCTGCTGGTCGTGCGTCAGGCGTTTCTGACACGCGGGGTAAAGGTCACCAACGGCCGGGCACGGTCGGGTTTCATCGATGCGGGGGGAAACAAAGGCGACGTCCAGAAGACTGTGGATGGTGCGGACGTTGCCGCGACCACAGGCCCGCAGGGCCAGCAGCCGGCGGCCGAAAACATGGCCGGCAATGACAACACCATTCGCAGCACGAACAGTTCCGGCCTTTTTTCCGATAGCCAGTTTGCGAGGCCGCTCGTCATAGGCTTCAACAGCGTTTCCATCGGTATGCGCAACAGCACGCCCGCATGGCTGGACGCCGCGGCAAAAGCTGCTGCTGGCAAGGACGTAAAAGACCGCGCCAAGGTTTGTGCATCTTCGCAGGAGGTTGCGAAATGAGACTGGCTATTTTTCTCTTCGGTATGTTTTTTCCGTTTCTGGCAAATGCGCAGGATGTGGTTCTCCCGTCTGCGAGTGGAGATATTGCGCAATTCAACGATGATTGCATTTATCGCATTCCACCTTGCAGCAAGGATGGTGGCGGCGTTTTTCCGCCGCCACCACCTCCGCCCGGTGGCGGCGGCGGGATACACAATCTGCCAGGCGGTCCTGTCCTCAAGAACTCGATTATCGTTCCCGGCAATGACGTTATAAAGGGGTTAAACTTGGACGGCCCGGATGTGCGGGGAATGCAATTGCAGCTTCAGACCAGATAGACGGTTTATCCGGCGGTTCAGGCTCCAATCCGTCTTGGCTGACACTTGATCTGTTCCGGTTGGTATTTTCCCATATGTGCGCCACCGTCGTCTTCAAAAGGCGACGGTGGTTTGAAACCCGCCTCCAGCGACGGCATTTTCTCCCCTGTCGCAGCACCCTATGGCCATGTCGCAATCAGGCGGCTGAACGGCCGCCGGGCGCTTCATATTCCATCCCATCGATTTGGCAGCACGACAGGCAATGCCGGCGCTTTTTAGGGGTTCTGTAAATGAAGACACATGCACGGGCGGTGGTGATCGGTGGCGGCGTCGTCGGCGTTTCGACGCTTTATCATCTTGCCAAGAAGGGCTGGAGCGACAGCGTCCTTATCGAGCGCAAGGAACTGACCTCCGGTTCCACCTGGCACGCAGCCGGTCTTTTGCCGCTGTTCAACATGAGCTACTCGGTCGGCCAGATCCACAAATATTCGGTGAAGTTCTACGAGGAGCTTCAGGAAGAGACCGGCATGAATGTCGGTTTCTCCAAGGTCTCGAACATTCGTCTCGCCCGCACCAAGGATCGCTGGGACGAATATATGTATTATGCCGGCATTGCCGAGACCATCGGTGTGCGGGTCAACATGCTGACGCCGGAGCAGGTTAAGGAAATCTGGCCGCTTTGCGAGACGGACGGCCTGCTGGGCGCCATCCAGCACCCCGATGATGGTTATATCCAGCCCGCCGACCTGACGCAGGCGCTGGCGAAGGGCGCGCGAGACCGTGGCGCCACCATCTATCGCAACACCACCGTCACCGCCATCGAGCAGCTGGAAGACGGTCACTGGAAGGTGACGACGGATAAGGGCGAGATCATCGCCGAACATATCGTCTCCTGCACCGGCTCCTTTGCCCGCAAGACCGGCGAGATGGTCGGCATCAATATTCCGGTCATCCCGGTTGAGCACCAATATATTGTCACCGAGCCGCACCCGGCCATTCTGGAGCGCCGCCGTCAGGGTCTGCCGGAAATGGGCGTTCTGCGTGAATCGGATTCGGCCTGGTACATGCGCGAGGAGGCCGGCGGTCTGATCCTCGGCCCCTACGAAGTCGGCGCTCCGGTCTGTTATGTCGACGGTCCCTCTGACGATAGCGAATATGAGCTGTTCCAGGAGGAACTCGACCGCCTTATGCCGCATATCGAAACGGCGATGGTGCGCGTTCCGGCTTTCGGTGAAGTCGGTATCAAGAAGGTCTATAACGGCGCTATCGCCTATACGCCTGATGGCAACCCGATCGTCGGTCCGGCACCGGGCCTGAAGAATTTCTGGCTGAATGAAGGCCACTCGTTCGGCATCACCGCTGCTGGTGGTGCTGGCTGGCAGCTTGCCGAATGGATCGTCGATGGTGAGCCTACACTTGATCTGATGGGTGTCGATCCGCGCCGCTTCGGCCCTCACGCAACGGAAGGTTACCTCATTGCCAAGAATGAGGAAGCCTATGCCAACGTCTTCACCATGCATTACCCTGATGAAGAACGTTCCGCTGCCCGTCCGCTGAAGACGACGCCGGTTTACGACCGTCTGAAGAAGCTCGGCGGTGTGTTCGGTTCCGTTTACGGCTGGGAGCGTGCCAACTGGTATGCGCCGGAAGGTTATGCGCTACGCGAAGAGGACCTCGGCGTCGGTGCGGATGTCATCACCAGCCACAACTATGCGCCGCCACTGGATGATGGCCGTATCGTCGAGAAGTGGTCGTTCCGCCGCTCGAACTATTTCGAACATGTCGGCAACGAGGTGAAGAACGTCACCCAGAATGTCGGCGTGCTTGACATGTCGGCCTTCGCCAAGATGGAAGTCTCAGGTCCCGGCGCGCGCGCCTGGCTGGACAGCATTCTCGCCAATATCGTGCCGAAGAAGCGCGGCCGTATTGCGCTGACGCACCTTCTGACTCCAAATGGCGGCGTGAAGGTGGAGTTCACCGTCTATGAATGGGCGCCGGGCCGGTTCTATCTGGTGTCCGCCGGTGGTCTTGAAGCGCACGATCATGATGTGCTCCAGCGCCTTGCGCCCACCGACGGTTCCGTCGTGCTGCAGCCCATCACCCAGAAATACGGCGTGCTGGTGCTTGCCGGTCCGAAGTCGCGCGATCTCCTGAAGAAGCTGACCCGTACCAGCCTCGAGAACAAGGATTTCCCGTGGCTGACGGCGAAGCAGATCTCCGTGGGTGTGGCGACGGCGCATGCGCTGCGCGTCAACTTCGTCGGTGAACTGGGCTGGGAGTTGCACCATCCTATCGAAATGCAGAACTACATCTTCGACCGGCTGATGGAAGCGGGCGCCGAATTTGGCATCAAGCCATTCGGTATTCGTGCGATGGTGTCGATGTCGCTTGAAAAGTCGTATCGCAACATGGGCCGCGAGCTTTCGGTCGAATATAACGCCTATGAATCCGGTCTCGACCGTTTCCTGCGTCCGGAGAAAAACTTCATCGGCCGCGACGCGCTGGTGGCATACAAGGAAGCCGGCTTGAAATCGGTATTCTCGACGCTGACCGTTTCGGGCAATACGGATGTCGATGCCCGTGGTTCTGAAGCTATCTTCGATGCAGATGGCGCACTTGCCGGCCGTGTGACGAGCGGCGGCTTTGGCTGGCGTATCGGAAAATCGATTGCCCTTGCCATGCTGAAACCCGAATATGCCACGATTGGCACAAAGCTGAAAATCCGCATTCTTGGCACGCTTTATGACGCCGAGGTGGTGGAAGAAAGCCCCTTCGATACGGAAAACGCGCTGCTGCGCGCCTGAGGGATTTTCCTGGAAGCATTCGAAACACGGCCCTCCCTCGGGGGCCGTGTTTTCTTTTGGGTAAGCATGTATGCCGACTGTTTTCGGGCAAAAGTGTTATTAATCATTCTGAAAAATACGCCTGCTAATTTCCCGTGAAAGACGACGGGGGACTGGGACAAAATGAATTTTCTGGGCATTACGGGCATGCAATATTCGGGTGTGCCATTTACCAATTGCCGCATTTTGCTTGCGGAAGATACCAATGTGTTCACCCAGATGGTGAGCATGCGCCTGAAGGAATTGCTGGGCGTTTCCGTGGAGGTGTGCCGCAACTTCGAGGAGTTGCAGGCGTGCTACGAACACTCGGCCGAACCCGTGACGCTTGCGATTTCCAATATCAATCTTCCGGGGGCGGAAAATGGCGAGGCGCTGGAATATCTGATCGATCTTTCGATCCCGACCATCGTTTTCACCAGCACGTTCCATGAGGCGACCCGCGAAACGCTGATCGCCAAGAATGTGGTCGACTACATTCTGAAAGACAATATCTTTGCCGTGGACATGCTGACGGAATCCATCTGTCGGTTCCTCACCAACCACCGCCACCATGTGCTGATCGTGGATGACAGCCCAACGGCGCGGGCGCTGCTTTCCAGCCGCCTCAAGCGTTATAATTTCCGCGTCAGCCTTGCCGATAGCGGTGCGAAGGCGCTCGAAATCCTGAAGGCCAATCCCGATATCGGGCTGGTGGTGACCGACTACAATATGCCCGATATAGACGGTTTCGAACTGACACGGCGCATCCGCACCGTACGCGGTTCGCACGAGTTGCGCATCATCGGCGTTTCCTCTTCCACCAACCGGCTTTTGTCGGCGCGGTTCCTGAAGGCGGGTGGCAACGATTTCATGCTGCGGCCCTTCATCGACGAGGAATTTTATTGCCGCGTCAACCAGAACCTCGACACGCTGGTGCAGATACAGCTGGCCAAGGCTGGCGTGAGACCGGCGGCCTGACCGGACTTTTCGTTGTCAAAGCCGCGATAAGTCAAAGCTGAGACTCGAGCGGCAGGAAACGCATGATGCCCGCGACGATCCGGCGGCTGATGGCAGCGTCCGGTTCGCGTCGGTATGTCTTCGGCTGGCCGTGTTCTTCGGTCATCCAGACGATGCGATTGCCGTTGTCTATATCCAGCTCGAAGCTCATCGAGCGGCGGATCTCTTCGCTGAATATCTCGTCCATGCGCGCAACCAGCGGGGCTGAGGTGAAAACGACGCCCATTTCCGTGTTGAGAGACGCGGAGCGTGGATCGAAATTGAGCGAGCCGATATAGCCGGTCTTGCCGTCGCGGGAGAACGCCTTGGTGTGGAGGCTCGCCTGTCCTGAACCGCGAAGCGTAAAGCTTGGCTGGTCCGCCTGTGCACGCAGTTCATGCAGTCGCACCCCGCCCAGCAGAAGCGGCTTTCGATACCGTGCGTAACCGGCGTGAACGGCGGCAACATCTGTTGCAGCCAGCGAGTTGGTGAGGATTGCAACCGAGACGCCGCGCTCGGCAAGGTTTGCAAAAATGTCCAAGCCCTGTTTGCCGGGAATGAAATAAGGGGAGGTGATGTGCAGGCTGTCATTTGCCTCCTGCATCAGCGGCAGCAGGCTCTCCATCAGGAAGTTGTGGCCGTTGCGGCGTTTTCCCGCTGCTTTTTCCGGCGGGTCGGCAAGCACGTCGGCTTCATCGACCCAGTGCAGGCGGTCCGACATCAGGAAATGACCGCTGCCATATTGGTTTTCGACGCGCTCGAGATAGGGTTTGGCAGCCTCGCTTTTCGGCAGCGCAGCAAGCTCGCGCCTTAACCTGGCAAGCTTGCTCGGCCTGCGCGCCAGAAGCGAGCGCACGGGAACGGAAACGGCGCTGTTCCAGTAGTCGTCGAAGATTTCGGTGGCATCCGCAACGATCCTGCCGAAACCGAGAATGTCGAAATCGTGGAAATTGGCCCGTTCGGCGGCATCGAAATAGGCATCGCCAATATTACGGCCGCCAACGATCGCGGCGCGTCCATCGGCAATCCACGCCTTGTTGTGCATGCGCCGGTTGACGCTTCGGAACCGGAGGACCAGTTCCAGGCTTCGATACAGGATGTTTTCCCGCGCCCTGGTTGGGTTGAACAGCCGCAGCTCGATATTGGGATGGCTGTCGATGGCGTGGAAGATGCGGTCGGACATCGAGACGCCGAGATCGTCCAGAAGCAGCCTCACGCGCACGCCGCGATCTGCCGCGGCAATGACCTCGCGCATCATCAGCCGACCGGTCAGGTCGGCATTCCACATGTAATACATCAGATCAAGGCTGCGCCCAGCCGCCCGCGCGGCCGCCATACGCACTGCAAAGGCATCCAGATTGGAATGCAGCAGGCAGAGCGCGTTTTTCTCGTTCCAGCCGTTCCTTATCGACTGCCAGTGGCGGTCGAGCCCGGTCGCATCCTCGGCAACGGGCAGGGCAGTTGAGGGGCGTTTGGGAATGGCCTTTTCCCGCTGCTTGCTGATGACAACAAACAGGGCTGGTCCGACGACCAGCAGCACCATGGCGATAAAGACCGTAAATGCAGTCACTTGTTTTGATCACTCCCGGCCTGAAGATTATCAGGCCGGGTGAAAACGCGCGAGCACATAAAGCGTTCACGGCAGAAGAGGGTGCGGGAGCGAAAAAGCGTGCCTTGCGAAGCGAATGCAGGAGGCGAGACTTGTGAATCACATAAGTCTATGCTTATCTGTTGTCATGACAGAGAATGATATTTTCCGGGCGCTGGCCGATCCGACACGCCGCGCTATTTTCGAGAAGCTCGCGGATGGTGCCCAGAACGCTTCCGCCTTGCGTGAGGGTATCGATATCAGCCAGCCGGCCATGTCGCAGCATCTTGCCGTGCTGCGGGGGGCGGGGCTGGTCGTCGAACGGCGGCAGGGTCGTTTCGTCAATTACGAGGTCGATCCGGATGGGCTGACACGGATTGCGACATGGCTTGGCAAATACCGCGCCTACTGGCCGCAGCGCGTAGAAGCACTGAAGCTCTTGCTGAAGGATATGGATCAATGAACAGGGAACTGCCCGCAGCACCGAAACCCGGTATCGAGCTGGAATATGATCTCGATGAGCCGCCGCAAAAAGTCTGGCGTGCGATCAGCATTCCGGCCTTCCGTGAACACTGGTTGCCGAAGGAGGCTTTAGCTGAACCCGAGGCGATTAGGATCACCCCGGGGAAGGAGGTCTGTTACAGGATGCGGGATGACGTTCCGCCATTTCTGGAAAGCACCGTCACCTTCAGTATTGCACCCAACGCGAGCGGCGGCACCAGCCTGCGGGTCATTCATGAGTTGCCCATCACCGGTTCTGGTCGGATGACAAAGGCCGCCGCAAACCACAACCGTTCGCCCATCAAGCTCGCCGCCTGATCCACCACATTTCCTTACATTTTCAAACGACAGGAGTTCGCCGATGCGCGAAGCGATGCAACTCGTCCCTATGGTAGTTGAACAATCCGCAAGGGGAGAAAGGTCTTTCGACATCTATTCCCGGCTGTTGCGGGAAAGGATCATCTTTCTCAACGGTGAGGTCAACGACGCTGTTTCTGCGCTTGTCTGCGCGCAACTGCTGTTTCTGGAGGCGGAAAACCCGAAGAAGCCGATCCATCTCTACATCAATTCTCCAGGCGGCGTCGTGACCAGCGGTCTCGCAATGTATGACACCATGCGCTACATCCGCGCGCCGGTTCATACTCTGTGCATGGGGACCGCCCGTTCGATGGGCTCGTTCCTGCTTATGGCGGGCGAACCGGGCGCGCGGGCGGCATTGCCCAACGCCAGCATCCTCATTCACCAGCCGTCCGGCGGGTTTCAGGGGCAGGCGTCGGATATGCTCATCCATGCTGAAGAAATCAGGCAGACAAAGCACCGAATGACGCGGCTTTATGCCGAGCATTGCAAACGCAGCTATGACGAGTTTGAAGCGGCAATGGATCGCGACCGTTTCATGACGGTGGAAGAGGCACTGGAATGGGGTTTGATCGACCGCGTTCTGGACGTTCGCGAAGATGTGGCGGCGGCATGACTCAAATCGTCCCGGTTGGCGCATGGCTGGCCGGGACGGTTGATCAGATATCCAGATTATCCGCGAAGGCAGCGCGTTCCTGAATGAAGCGGAAGCGGGCATCCGCCTTGGTGCCCATCAGATTGTCGACCGCCTCGCGGGTGCCTTCGAAATCCACGTCGTCGATCTCGACGCGCAGCAGGGTGCGCTTTTCGGGATCCATGGTGGTTTCCTTCAACTGGGCCGCCATCATTTCGCCAAGGCCTTTGAAGCGGCCGATTTCGACCTTCTTGCCCTTGAAGACGGTTTCCATCAATTCGGCGCGGTGGGCGTCGTCACGGGCATAGGCGCTCTTGGCACCCTGACGGATGACGTAGAGCGGCGGCACCGCGAGATAGAGGTGGTTGCCACGAATGAGTTCCGGCATTTCCTGATAGAAGAAGGTGATGAGCAGTGAGGCGATATGAGCACCATCGACGTCGGCATCTGTCATGATGATGATGCGTTCGTAACGCAAATCCTCTTCGCGGTACTTGGTGCGCGTGCCGCAGCCCAGCGCCTGGATGAGATCGGCGATCTGCTGGTTGGCGGAGAGTTTTTCACGGCTTGCGCTGCCGACGTTGAGGATCTTGCCGCGCAGCGGCAGGATGGCCTGATTGGCGCGGTTGCGCGCCTGCTTGGCCGAGCCGCCAGCCGAGTCACCCTCGACGATGAAAAGCTCGGCATTCTCAGCCGTGTTCTGCGAGCAGTCCGCCAGCTTGCCGGGCAGGCGCAGCTTGCGCACCGCGGTCTTGCGGTTGACTTCCTTTTCCTTGCGGCGGCGCAGGCGTTCTTCGGCGCGCTCGATCACCCAGTCCAGCAGCTTCGCCGCTTCGCCCGGATTGCCGGTGAGATAATGGTCGAAGGGGTCGCGTAGCGCGTTTTCGACGATGCGCTGGGCCTCGACGGTCGCGAGCTTGTCCTTGGTCTGGCCGACGAATTCCGGCTCGCGGATGAAGACGGAGAGCATGCCCGCTGCCGAGATCATCACGTCATCGGTGGTGATTTCCCTGGCTCGCTTGTTCTGGGTCAGCTCCGCATAGTTCTTCAGGCCCTTGGTGAGTGCGATGCGGAAACCGGCCTCATGCGTACCGCCTTCAGGCGTCGGGATGGTGTTGCAATAGGAATGGATCTGCGTGTCGCCGCCATACCAGGTCACAGCCCATTCCAGCGCGCCGTGGCCACCGGTCTTTTCGGTGCGGCCGGAGAAAATCTCGCGGGTGACAGTGAATTCCTTGCCGAGCGTGGCGGCCAGATAGTCCTTCAGACCACCGGGGAAATGGAACACGGCCTTTTCGGGGATTTCGCCACCGGCGGGCACCATGCCGGGATCGCAGCTCCAGCGGATCTCGACGCCGCCGAAGAGATAAGCCTTGGAGCGGGCCATGCGGAAAATACGGGCCGGTTCGAATTTTGCGTGATCGCCAAAGATCTGCGGGTCCGGATGGAAACGCACGCGGGTGCCACGACGGTTGTGCACGTCACCCAGTTCTTCGAGACCGCCGATGGGCGCGCCGCGCGAAAAGCGCTGGCGGTAAAGCTTGCGGTTACGGGCGACTTCCACTTCCAGAAGATCGGACAGCGCATTGACCACGGAAACGCCGACGCCGTGCAGGCCGCCGGAGGTTTCATAGGCCTTGCCATCGAACTTGCCGCCGGCATGCAGCTTGGTCATGATGACTTCGAGCGTCGACTTGCCCGGAACCTGCGGATGGTTTTCCACGGGAATGCCGCGTCCGTTATCGGTGACGGTCAGGAAACCCTCGGTATCGAGATGGACCTCGATGAAATTGGCGTGGCCTGCGACGGCCTCGTCCATGGAGTTGTCGATGACTTCGGCAAAGAGGTGGTGCAGCGCCTTCTCGTCGGTGCCGCCAATATACATACCGGGTCGCATGCGCACCGGTTCCAGCCCTTCGAGCACGCGGATCGACGAGGCACCGTAGTCGTCACCGGAGGGGGACACGGGCGCTGGGGGTGGGGGCGTCGTGACGGCCGCAACGGCTGCTGGTTTCGGCTGCACGTTCACGTTCGCGGCTGCGGACACCGGGGCCTTCACGGGTTTTGCCGTGTCCTCGTTCTTTTCCGTTTCGCTGTTTGGTGCCACCGGAAGACCGGAGAAGAGATCGTTGCTATCGTCCATCATGTCCAAGGTTCAAAAAAGCGTGTCGTCAGAATTTCGCCAAGCGAATCAGTATGCCAATAGGGGCAAGTATAGCGCCAAACGTGCAGGGCGTGTGGCCTAACGCGGCGCACCCTATGCCACGACTATGTCAGGGTTTCGCAACAGGAGGATTGCGCTGCCGCCCTGGCAATGGCAAGTCTCGCAGCCACGAATGAACGGTTAACCAAGTCATGTCCACAGCTCATTTCACGTTTTGTACTCTTTTCTGCCTGACTGTTGCGGCGATGCCGGGCGGTGCCGGGGCGGCGGACGGGCCGCTGCGGCCGTTCAAGGACGAGCTGTTTTCCAGCCAGACAGTGCTTTCCACGGCCGATGGCGGCGCATCTGAGGTGATCGATTATCAGGAGATGCGCGATATCAATGGCCGCGACGAGGTACCGGAACGCCGGGTGAAGCGGCAATATGTGGATATGGCGCCCAAGACAGCGCAGGCGATGGAATCCGTGGCGGTTGAGGGCAGGGCGCTTGAGGTGGGCCGCGTCGGGCCATCATCCGGGCAGGCCTTCACCGTGATCTTCATTCACGGGCGCGGCGGCGACCGGCGGCTTGGCATGAACGACTATACGTTCGGTGGCAATTTCAACCGGCTGAAAAATCTGGCTGTCGCCAATGGCGGCACCTATTATGTGCCGAGCGTACGATCCTTCGATGCCAATGGGGTTGCCGACGTTTCCGCGCTGATCGCCTATGCTGCTAGCAAATCCGGCGGCAAGCCGGTGGTGTTGGCCTGCGCCTCCATGGGCAGCTTCATCTGCTACGGCATCAGCCGCGACAAGGCGACGATCGGCAATCTCAAGGGCATGGCGATCCTTGGCGGCGCGGTCGATCCCGATTTTCCGAAGAGCGCCTTTGCGAAAGCCAAAAAGCCGGTGTGGTTCACCCATGGCAGCGCCGACAAGGTCTATTCCGCCGACAGCCAGGCGACCATCTTTCGCACCTTGCTGAAGGCGGGAGAGCCGGCGCGCTTCACGCTTTTTGAGACAGGCACGCATGGAACGCCGGTGCGCATGACCGACTGGCGGGCGGTTTTGAACTGGATTTTGAGCCGATGAGGTCCAGTTTTGGTTCGACAGGCGCGAATTTCGGCAAATTGACCGACGTTTTGAAGCTTATGACTGCTTTTTTGTACCAATTGTCATCAGCTGCGTTTAAGGAAATATTCCGGGATTTCCGGCAGGGTTTCTGTCGCGATTAGGGGCCGCCTGGCGGCTGAGGTATGGGGTGTTCGCGCAAGCGGCTCTCCGAGACAAAGGGAATGGGATACGCATGACGCCGAATGTTCGACCGCTTGTAGCCGGAAACTGGAAGATGAACGGCACCCGTTCGTCGCTCGATCAGATCAAGGCCATGGCAGAGGGCGTCAAGGGCGCGCTTTCCGAAAAGGTGGATGCGCTGATCTGCCCGCCATCGACGCTTCTTTATGTGGCAACCGCGCTTTGCGACGACAGCCCGCTGATGATTGGCGGACAGGATTGCCACCAGAATGTTTCCGGCGCGCATACGGGTGACATTTCCGCCGAGATGATTGCCGATTGCTTCGGCACCCATGTCATCGTCGGCCACTCCGAGCGTCGCACCGACCATGCCGAGACGGATCATCTGGTCCGTGCCAAGGCCGTTGCCGCCCACCAGGCCGATCTTATTGCCATCGTCTGCATTGGCGAGACGGCGGATGAGCGCAAGGCGGGCCAGACGCTCGATATCCTCAAGCGCCAGCTCGCCGGATCGCTTCCGGACGAGGCAACCGCCGAAAACACCGTCATCGCTTATGAGCCGGTCTGGGCGATCGGCACGGGTCTGACGCCGACCACGCAGGATGTGCGCGAGGCCCATGCCTTCATGCGCGACGAGCTGGTCAAGCGCTTTGGTGATGAAGGCAAGACCATGCGGATTCTCTACGGCGGCTCGGTGAAGCCTGCCAATGCGCTGGAACTGATGGGTGTCGAGAATGTCGACGGCGCACTGATCGGCGGCGCGAGCTTGAAAGCCTCCGACTTCCTTTCCATCTATGCGGCATACGAGCAACTGGCGGCTTGAGACACGCTTTCCTACCACAGTGGCGGGAAAGGGGCTTGGAATAAGCCTTCGCCTCATGTAAAGAGCCGCGAAACCTTCTTTGTAGTGCTCCGCGCGGGGCATGGAATGGATTGTCATGCAGACCGTTTTGATTGTTATTCACCTCATGATCGTGCTGGCGCTCGTCGGCGTGGTTCTGATCCAGCGTTCCGAAGGCGGCGGCCTCGGCATCGGCGGGGGTTCGGGCTTCATGTCCGCGCGCGGAACGGCCAATGCGCTGACCCGCACGACGGGTATCCTTGCCGCGCTGTTCTTCGTGACGTCGCTCGGACTTGGTCTTCTGACCCGGTACGAATCGCGCCCGACGGATATTCTGAACCGTATTCCGGCCACGCAGGGTCAGGGCAACGGCATTCTCGACACGCTCGGCCCGGCACAGACGCCGGCAACGCCGGCTCCGGCTGAGAATGGCGTTCCGACCAACAGCGGCGCTGCAGCACCTGCGCAGACCGCGCCTGCGCCGGCCACTGCTGGTGAAGCCGCTCCGGCGCCGGCCAAGCCCGCCGATCCGAACGCAGTTCCGACCGGTCAATAAGCCCGGTTATGATTTAACGCTCCGGCAGGCCAAAAGCCTGCCGGTTTTCTTTTGTTCGCATTTCGCCACATCCCATTGCCAATTCGTCAACAGCGAATTTGCAACAGCATGAAATTTGGGCTGGCGGAATCAGAGGTAAAAAGGTATCCGGTGAATCCCATGGCGCGATATGTATTCATCACAGGCGGCGTGGTCTCCTCTCTCGGTAAGGGCATCGCAGCTGCGGCACTCGGAGCATTGCTGCAATCCCGTGGTTATCGGGTGCGGCTTCGCAAACTTGACCCCTATTTGAACGTCGATCCCGGCACGATGAGCCCGACACAGCACGGTGAAGTGTTTGTGACGGACGACGGTGCCGAGACGGACCTCGACCTTGGCCACTATGAACGCTTTACGGGGCGTTCGGCGACCAAGACCGACAACATCACCACTGGCCGCATCTACAAGAACATCATCGACAAGGAACGCCGCGGCGACTATCTCGGCGCGACCGTTCAGGTCATTCCGCATGTCACCAACGAGATCAAGGATTTCGTGACCGAAGGTAATGACGAGTACGACTTCGTCATCTGCGAAATCGGCGGCACAGTGGGTGATATCGAGGCGATGCCGTTCATGGAGGCGATCCGCCAGCTCGGCAACGACCTGCCGCGCGGCACCGCAATCTATGTTCACCTGACGCTGATGCCTTACATTCCGGCAGCCGGCGAATTGAAGACCAAGCCGACCCAGCATTCCGTGAAGGAACTGCAGGCGCTTGGCATTCATCCCGACATTCTGCTGGTCCGCGCCGACCGGGAAATCCCGGAAGCGGAACGCCGCAAGCTTTCGCTGTTCTGCAACGTGCGTCCTTCCGCCGTCATTCAGGCGCTGGATGTTGCCAACATCTATGACGTTCCGATCGCCTACCACAATGAAGGTCTCGATTCGGAAGTGCTGGCCGCTTTTGGTATCGAACCGGCGCCGAAGCCGCGTCTGGAACAGTGGGAAGAGGTCTGCAACCGTATCCGCACGCCGGAAGGCGAGGTAACGATTGCGATCGTCGGCAAATATACCGGCCTCAAGGACGCCTACAAGTCGCTGATCGAGGCGCTGCATCACGGTGGTTTTGCCAACCGCGTCAAGGTCAAGCTGGAGTGGATCGAGTCGGAAGTCTTCGAAAAGGAAGATCCGACGCCCTATCTCGAAAAGGTCAACGGCATTCTGGTGCCGGGCGGTTTCGGCGAGCGCGGTTCGGAAGGCAAGATCATGGCGGCGCAGTTCGCCCGTGAGCGCAACGTGCCCTATTTCGGGATCTGCTTTGGCATGCAGATGGCAGTCGTGGAAGCGGCGCGTCATCTGGCCGGCATCGAGAATGCCTCCTCCACCGAATTCGGTCCGACGGCTGAGCCCGTCGTTGGCCTGATGACCGAGTGGGTAAAGGGCAACGAGCTGGAGAAGCGCTCCACCAAGGGCGATCTAGGCGGCACCATGCGTCTCGGCGCTTACAAGGCAGCGCTGAAGAAAGACACGAAGATCGCCGAAATCTACGGTTCCACGGATATTTCCGAGCGCCACCGCCACCGCTACGAAGTGAATGTGGACTACAAGGACCGGCTGGAAGAATGCGGCCTCGTCTTCTCGGGCATGTCTCCTGATGGCGTCCTGCCGGAAACGGTGGAATATCCTGACCATCCCTGGTTCATCGGTGTGCAATACCACCCGGAACTCAAGAGCCGCCCGCTCGATCCGCATCCGCTGTTTGCCAGCTTCGTCGAAGCGGCGGTGGAGCAGAGCCGGCTGGTTTGACGGTTTGAATGAGATGAAGAGGGCCGCTTTTGCGGCCCTTTTTTATTGGGGTGCGCACAGAAAGCGTCAGGCCAGAAGGTTGTGCTTCCTCAGCCATGCCTCATACCATCCAGGCCATTCTTGCGTGGGGGTTCCGGGCTTGCCCATGCCGAAGCCGTGGCCGCCAGAAATGATTGGGTGAAATTCGACATCCACATCCGCCTTCTCGCACGCCTGCTGCATGATACGGCTATTGGCGGGATTGGAAATCCGGTCGTCATCCGCCTGCGTGAGGAAGACCGGAGGGCAATCTTTGCTCACATGGCTTTCCACTGACCACTCTCGTGTTGCCTCGTCTGTCGGGTGCCTGCCGATAAGTGACCTCCGGGTCGATGTATATTCATAGGGCGCTGCAAGCGTGATGACCGGATAGATCAGGGCCGCAACATCCGGCCGGGCTGATTGCCTGTCGATGTCATCGACTGCTTCGTAAGACGCAAAAGCCGAGCGGGCGGCGGCCAACCCCATCAAGTGCCCGCCGGCAGAAAAACCAAGTGCGCCGATCCTGTGCGGATCGATCTGCCGGTCCGAAGCGCGTGCACGCACCAGACGAAATGCGCGCTGCGCATCCTGAAGCGGTGCCAGCGGTCCAGCAGCCCATCCTTCGATCGGCAGACGGTAGGTGAGGACAAAAGCATAAATGCCTCTGGCCGCGAGCCAGCCTGCGGCGGGATAGGACTCCTTGCCTTCCTCGATGCGTTTATATCCACCGCCACCTGCGATGATCATTGCGGAACCATTTGGCTTCGCGGGAGCGAAGACCTCCAGGCTAGGTACGGCAATGTTGGTGACAGCGCCTTTTTTGCTTATATTCGGGACGCCGTTCGGACCACCGCCTCCCGGAGGCGGGCCGGGCCAAAGCGAAATCCATTGCCGATCGCCTTGTGCAAACAGACTTGGGACTTTCATGGCCGTGGCGAGGAACGCACCACCAAGAAGCAGGCTGCGGCGGCAGATCATGATGTCATCCTCAATCGTGCATCTGGTTTCGGCATTCTCTGCGGAAGAACAGCTTACGGGGACGATTTAAAAACACCAAGAGTGGTCAGTACCGGGACATCCCAATGCTTTGACCCTACACCACTGTCTCATCGCTCATCCGTCAATCGAACAAACAAAAAACGGGCCCGAAGGCCCGTTCTCTATTCCAGCGATAATCCCGACCGGCTTACTTCGGGCCGATCATGTTTTCCGGGCGCACATACTGATCGAATTCCTCGTTCGTGAGGTATCCGCCGCCGACGGCCTCGTCGCGCAGTGTCGTGCCGTTCTTGTGCGCGGTCTTGGCGATCTTGGCGCAGATGTCGTAGCCGAGCTTGCTGTTGAGAGCCGTGACGAGCATCAGCGAGTTCTCGACGCCCTTCCTGATGTTGTCTTCGCGGGCTTCGATGCCGACGACGCAGTTGTCGGTGAAGGAGACGGCGGCATCGCCCAGAAGCTGGACCGACTGCAGGAAGTTGTAGGCCATCATCGGATTATAGACGTTCAGTTCGAAGTGCCCCTGCGAGCCTGCGAAGGAGAGCGCTGCATTGTTGCCGAAGATGTGGGCGCAAACCTGCGTCAGCGCTTCCGACTGCGTCGGGTTGACCTTGCCCGGCATGATCGATGAGCCGGGTTCGTTTTCCGGCAGCGACAATTCGCCAAGACCGGCGCGCGGGCCGGAGCCGAGGAAGCGGATGTCGTTGGCGATCTTGAACAGGGCTGCTGCTGCGGCATTGATCGCGCCATGCGAGAACACCATGGAATCGTGCGAGGCAAGCGCTTCGAACTTGTTCGGCGCCGTCACGAACGGCAGGCCGGTGATCTTGGAAATCTCTTCGGCAACCTTTTCAGCGAAACCGACGGGGGCGTTCAGGCCCGTGCCGACCGCCGTGCCGCCCTGGGCAAGCTTGGAAAGTGCGGGCAGGGTGAGTTCGATATTGGCAATCGCCGAGGCGACCTGCGCGGCATAACCGGAAAACTCCTGGCCGAGCGTCAGCGGCGTGGCGTCCTGCGTGTGGGTGCGGCCGATCTTGATGATCTTTTCGAACTGCTTGACCTTGGCTTCCAGCGCCGTGTGCAGGTGCTTGAGGGCCGGCAGCAGGTGGTGAACGATCTCTTCCACGCAGGCGATGTGCATTGCCGTCGGATAGGTGTCGTTCGAGGACTGGCTCATATTGACGTGGTCGTTGGGGTGAACCGGCTTCTTGGTGCCCATTTCGCCGCCGAGCATCTCGATTGCGCGGTTGGAAATCACCTCATTGGCATTCATGTTGGATTGCGTGCCGGAGCCGGTCTGCCAGACGACCAGCGGGAAATGCTCGGTCAGCTTGCCGTCGATGACTTCCTGTGCAGCTGCGATGATGGCGTCGCCTACCTTTGGGTCTAGGCCTGCAAGCGCCATGTTCGCACGGGCGGCGGCCTGCTTGACGATGCCGAGCGCGCGAACGACAGAGGCGGGCTGCTTTTCCCAGCCGATCTTGAAGTTGCCGAGCGAGCGCTGCGCCTGCGCGCCCCAATAGCGATCGGCCTGAACTTCAATGGGTCCAAATGTATCGGTTTCCGTCCGTGTGGCTGTCATCAATCTTGCCTTTTTACTCGTTTTCCTCCGCCAAAACGGCACTTCGCCCGCCTTGCGCGCGCCGATATATAGAATCATCGCGCTGGCAATGAAAGCGTTGCGAGGCATGCCTGGCAGATATTTCCCTTGGGACAGGGCGATTTTGGCGCTCATCCTGCCCGGTTAAGAAAAAGACCTTGGCGTGTCATTTTTACTACGTCGATAAAAGCCCGGAAAACTGGGGTTTCGCCGGCTTGGAACGGCTTGGTCAACCACGGCAAAGTGAATGAAATAAATAGAAATTTAACCATTCTCGCCAATTCTGGAAATTACGTTTTTATGGTTTTGGCCGTAATATGAGGTTCATTTCGGGTGCGTTCTGGACTTCGGCGTTTTCTTTTCAACGGGCCGTCTATCGGCTAGACAAGCATGAAACTGGATGCTCCGTCTTCGTTGGCGGCGCTGGGTGCTACGAGGATCAAATTGCAAGTCACATCTGGAAAAACATCGGCAGCGCTGGTGCTGGCTCTCGGTCTTTCCGTTTCCACCGCTCTTCCCGGCAGCGCCGGCGCGGTAACGCTGATGGACCTTTTGCGTGGCGGGCCTGGCAAGGTTGCGCGCGATCGCGGTGAAATGCCGCCAGCCGGTATCGTCACCTCGCCGCCGACGGTCGGACCGAGCGCCGATGCATCCGATCCCGAGCCTCTGCCGCGTGTTTCCGGTCCACGTTATTACGATTACAAGGCCGATACCGCACGCGCTGTGAACACCGCCAATTTCGGCGATGGTCTTGCCAATGTGAAGTTCAGCGCCACCCCCGAAATCGGCAAGGCTCTGGAAGCCTATTACGGTGCCGGCGGCAAGGCGCTCTGGGTTTCGGAAGGCGAGCTGACTGCCCGAGCGAACGCCGTCATGGCGTTTTTGGAGACTGTTGGCGAAAGCGGCCTCGATCCGGCCGATTACAGCATTTCAGTACCCGCAAAGGACGTGACCGCCAGCATCAGCGCAGGCGCGAACGCATCCGGCACGCCGGTGGAAGTGGCTTCCGCATCGACCTCCGACGCCTATCAGCGCGCGCAGATGCAGTTCGAGCTCGCGCTTTCCGCCAAGGTCCTGGCCTATGTGCAGGATACGACGCGTGGCCGTGTCGATCCGAACCGGCTGTCCGGTTACCACGATTTCAAGCGCAAGACGGTAAACCTTGCGCCCGTGCTGAAGCTTGCAGGCCTCAGCCCGGATATCGCAGCCTATCTGCGCAGCCGTGAACCTTCGAACGCCGAATATCTGGCGCTGAAGGCCGAACTGGCCCGGTTGCGCAGCGAGGGTGATGCGGCCAACACGGTCAAGGTCCCCGCCGATCTGGTGCTGAAACCCGGCAACAGCAGCGGCGACATGGCGAGCGTCGTCAAGGCAATCGAACATCGCGCTTCGCCTGCCTTCAAGGCGGAACATGCGGCGATCATTTCTGGCTACCAGCAGACGCCGGATTATACGCCTGATCTCGTTGATCTGGTGAAGGCATTCCAGAGCGAAAACGGCCTGAAGGCCGACGGCGTCATCGGCCGCGCGACCGTGCGTGCCATGGTCGGCGAAAGCAACGACGCCCGGATTGCCAAGGTGCAGGTGGCGATGGAGCAGATCCGCTGGCTGCCGGCCGATCTCGGCCAGCGCTACGTCTTGATCAACCAGCCCGCCTTCATGGCCTATTACCACAATGACGGACAGGAACAGTTCGGCATGAAGGTGGTGGTCGGCTCCAAGGCCAACCAGACCTACTTCTTCCAGGACGAAATCCAGACCGTCGAATTCAACCCCTATTGGGGTGTTCCGCAGTCGATCATCGTCAACGAGATGCTGCCGAAGCTGCGCCGCGATCCGTCCTATCTCGACCGTCTGGGTTATGAGGTGCAGGTGGGTGGCCGTGCGGTTTCTTCCACCAGCGTCAACTGGTTCGGCTCGACCAATGCCATTTCGGTGCGTCAGCCGCCAAGCAGCGACAATGCACTGGGCGACCTGAAAATCCTGTTCCCGAATGCGCATGCCATTTACATGCATGATACGCCTGCCAAGAGCTTCTTCAACCGCGACATGCGGGCGCTGAGCCACGGCTGTATCCGTCTGGTCGACCCGCGCCGCATGGCGGCGGCGGTGCTTGGCACCAGCGTCGACAAGGTCAACGAGCAGATTGCAGCGGGCAAGAACCGCGCCGTGCAGGTGCCGGTGAAGATACCGGTCTACGTGGCCTATTTTACTGCCTGGCCGGACAAGGCCGGCAAGGTGCAGTTCTTCGACGACGTCTACGACCGTGACAGCTACGTCCAGAAGGCGTTTGCGGTAACGACGAAGGCGCGGGCCGCGTCGATTTGATAGAAATCTCATTGAGAAAAAGAAAGCGCCGGAAACGGCGCTTTTTTTGTTTCTGCGACTGCCAGTTACTATCGTAGCGACGATGCCGTAAAAAGCGTGAATGCCAGTTCGCCATCGCCGTCGAGCATGTTTGCGCTCAACAGCGCATCTTCCAGCGATGATTTGCGGATGAGGAGTTGGTAAAAGAATAGATGAACGAAAAGCGGCGTTGCCGCACCATCGGGATAGCCGTGTGAGGCTATGTAGGCGTGTGCTCGACCTTCAATGAATACTTTGGCGAAATCCTGCGAACCCGTGCAGCAGGCGGTGCTGAACACCACTGTGTCCCGCAGGTCGATGTTACCAGAGAGAATGTCGGCGTGCATGCTGCCGTTTTTCAGTTCTGTTCGGGTTATCTCCGTGTCGCACTCGCCGACGACTAGGCCGTTTTCATCGCCATGACCGCTGATGATGAGGTAGGGCGGCGGGTTGTCTGGCTGTTTCAGGCAGACCAGAATGTCTTCCGGCGTGCCGGGGAGATAAAGCCTTACCGATGCGCCTAGGCTTTCCAGCATTGCCCTCAAAAGCAGGGCCTCGCCAGAATCGCCGACGGCGACAATGCCGACGGCGGTGCGAGGGAAAAGGAAATTGCGATCGACCATGGCGAGCCTGAGAGTGTTCCGATTTATGCAGCGGCGTTGCGTTCTGTCAGCAGCCTTCCCACTAGATCTGGCGTTAGCGTTGCAAAATCATCTATCACGACATCTGGTTCGAGTTCGGCCATCGGCACATCCGAATAACCGAAGGTGACGCCGATCGATGGGACGGCCGCATTTTTGGCGGCGAGAATGTCGTTGATGCTGTCACCCACCATGACCGAGCGCTGCGGGTCGCCGCCAGCCTTTTCGATGGTGCCGAGAATATGGCGCGCATCAGGCTTGCGGAAGGGGAAGGTGTCGCCACAGGTGATGGCGGCGAAATATCGGGTGAGATCCAGTTTTTCGAGCAGTGGAATCGCAAGGATTTCGGTCTTGTTGGTGCAGACCGCGAGCGTGATGCCAGCTGACGAAAGCGCATCCAGTACGCTGACGATGCCGGGGTAGGGGCGGCTGTCGCCGGGCATTTCTGCGCGATAATGGTCAATGAAACGCTCGTACAGCGGCTCCAGTTCGGCTTCCGGCAATTCTACCTGACGCAACGCGAAGGCCCGCTTGATCATCACACGCGCGCCCTGGCCGACGAGATGCGTCAGGTCGTCATAGGTAACGGGGGCAAGACTGGCTGCGGCGATGGTGTGGTTGAGGCTGGAAACGAGATCGGCGGCGGTGTCGACGAGCGTACCATCGAGGTCGAAGATGGCGAGCGGGGAGAGCGGGCGGGATGTCACGGGAACTGGCCTCTTGAGAGAATGCTTTTGGCGATGATATCGATGCGTTCGTTGTGGCCAAGCCTAGGCAAACGGCTTTGTCTTTGCAACCGCGCCACAACGTTCTGTTCGTTGCCTGCAAAAATGCTTTCGTTTGGCTTTCGACCCGTGTAAACAGCACGGCGACGACAAAGCTACCGGAGTTTCAGGCACATGGATGCCCGCCAGATGAAGATCAAGGCCGCCGAGGCCGCATTGTCCCATGTGCAAGACGGGATGCGACTTGGTATCGGCACGGGCTCTACAGCTGAGGAATTCGTCAGGCTTCTGGCGGAAAAGGTTGCTGCAGGCCTGAAGGTCGAAGGCGTACCGACATCCGAGCGTACTGCGCGCCTTTGCGTGGAGCTTGGTGTGCCGCTGAAATCTCTCGATGAGTTGCCGGAACTGGACCTTACCATCGATGGTGCGGACGAAGTGGATCACGGCCTGCGACTCGTCAAGGGTGGTGGCGGTGCGCTTCTGCGCGAAAAGATCGTGGCGGCGGCATCCGCCCGCATGATCGTCATCGCCGACCAGAGCAAGGTTGTGGAGACGCTTGGCGCCTTTCCGCTTCCCATCGAAATCAATCCGTTCGGTCAGGTGGCGACACAGATCGCCATCGAGAAACTGGCGGCGCGGTCCGGCCTCTCGGGCGACCTGACGATGCGTTCGTCGGGCGACGGCGCCTTCATGACGGATGGTGGACACCTCATTCTCGACGCATCTTTTGGCCGTATTCCTGATGCAGAAGCGCTTGCACGCGAGCTGAACACTATCCCCGGTGTTGTCGAGCACGGACTTTTCATAAATTTGGCATCGCTTGCCATCATTGCGGGTCCTGAAGGCGCCCGCGTGATGCAGGCAGTATAACAGGAGCGAGATTTTCATGATCAAACTAGCGGGACTGGGCAAAGCTGCCGCTGCTTCGATCCTCATTTCCGGCATCGTGTTCGGTACTGCCGCACGCGCTCAGGAAATTTCGGAAGCGCATATAGCCGCCGCACGGCAGGCGATCGCCTCTCTTGGCGTTACTGACCGTTTCGATGATATCCTGCCGGGTCTGGCGGAACGTCTGAAGGCCGAACTCATTCAGGCATCGCCGAATGTGCAGGACGTGATCACCGCGACTGTAGACGCCAAGGCACTTGAGCTTGCGCCGCGCCGCGCCGATCTGGAACGCGAGGCAGCACTCACCTACGCGCGCGCCTTCTCCGTCGAAGAGCTGAACGCCATCTCAACCTTCTACAGCAGCGAAGCCGGCAAGAAGCTTCTGAAGGACGGCCCTATCGCCACGCGCGAACTGATGAAGGCTGCCGACATCTGGGCCGCGGGCATCAACCGCGATCTGAACACCTCCAGCATGACCGAATTGCAGAAGGTGGCCGGCGCTGATCTGAAGCCGCTTCCGGCCGATCAGGGCAACACCGGTGGCGCTCCGGCTCACAAGCCCTGAGTGAAATAGATAGAGCGTCGGGTCCCAAAGCTCACGTTCAGAAATATTCAAAGCCCGGCCGTAAGGTCGGGCTTTTCATTTGTGCGTCGCAGCACCTATATGTGCCATGAATACGCCACAGCCCGCCTTGAGGCCGATGGCACGTGGTTTTGATCAGGGGTTTTGACTATGACAGCTTATGACTACGATCTTTTCGTTATCGGTGGCGGCTCGGGCGGGGTGCGCAGCGCTCGCGTTGCCGCCTCACTCGGCAAGCGTGTGGGAATTGCCGAGGAATACCGTTACGGCGGAACCTGCGTCATCCGTGGTTGCGTGCCGAAGAAGCTGTTCGTTTATGCCTCGCAATTTCCGGAGCATTTCGAGGATGCCGAAGGTTTCGGCTGGAGCGTTGGCGAGCGTCGTTTCGACTGGAAAAAACTGATCGAAGCGAAAGACAGGGAAATCACCCGTCTCGAAGGGCTGTACCGCAAGGGTCTGGATAACGCCAAGGCCGATATTTTCGACAGCCGTGCAGAGCTTGTCGATGCGCATACCGTGAAGCTGACGAAGACTGGTGAGACCTTCACGGCCGAGCGTATCGTGATTGCCGTTGGCGGTACGCCGAACGAACACAAGGCGCTGCCCGGCCACGAGCTGACGATCTCCTCCAACGAGGCTTTCGACCTGGAAGAGCTGCCGAAATCGATCCTGATCGCTGGCGGTGGTTACATCGCCGTGGAATTCGCCAATATCTTCCACGGACTCGGTGTCGAAACGACGCTGATCTATCGCGGCAGGGAAATCCTTTCGCGCTTCGATCACGATATGCGCAAGGGCCTTCATGAAGCGATGGAAGCCAAGGGCATTCGTATCATTCTTGAAGACGTCATTCAGGAAGTGAGCAAGGAAGGTGCGGGCGGCTTTGTGGCACGGACGAAGCAGGGCAACTCGCTGCATGTCGGCCTGGTGATGCTGGCGCTCGGTCGCGATCCGAATACGCATGGTCTAGGCCTTCAAAATGCCGGTGTGAAGGTGGATGCGCGCGGCGCGATCATCGTCGATGAGTATTCGCGCACGAACGTTCCTGGTATCTTCGCACTGGGCGACGTCACCGATCGGGTACAGCTGACGCCGGTGGCGATCCACGAGGCCATGTGCTTCATCGAAACCGAGTACAAGAACAACCCGACCAAGCCGGACCACGAGCTTATTGCCACTGCGGTGTTCTCGCAGCCGGAAATCGGCACGGTTGGACTTTCTGAAGAGGAAGCGGGCAAGAAATACCCGGAACTGGAAGTCTATCGCGCGCAGTTCCGTCCGATGAAGGCAACGCTGTCCGGGCGTCAGGAAAAGACGATCATGAAGCTGATCGTCAATGCCGCCGACCGTAAGGTCGTCGGCGCGCATATTCTCGGCCACGAGGCAGGCGAAATGGCGCAGCTTCTCGGCATCACGCTGAAGGCCGGATGCACCAAGGACGATTTCGATCGCACCATGGCGGTTCATCCGACAGCGGCCGAGGAACTGGTGACGATGTATTCGCCAAGCTACCGCGTGGTGAACGGCGAGCGCGTGTAACGCCGTCGCTTGCGCGACCTGATCAAGTCTCCGCTTTGCTCGCCACCACTTGAAAACCATTGTTTTCCGGGTGGTGGCGGGTTTATTAAATCGTTTGAATTGACTTTTATGCACGTTAAACGCCCAAAACGGGCGGAATGGGCCCTATGGCCCTGACATCGGCTATGCAAAGCCTGTGCTTGGAGCTATAAGCCGCTCAATTTTTCGAGGCGGTCGTGCACAAATGCGCGGGCGAGAAAAGGGTAAGGACATGGCACAGAATTGGACACCCGGCAGTTGGCGGCAGAAACCGATCCAGCAGGTTCCCGAATATCCTGACGCGGCAGCGCTTGCGGCGACGGAAGCCACACTTGCGACCTATCCGCCGCTCGTTTTTGCCGGTGAAGCCCGCCGCCTGAAAAAGCAGCTTGCCAATGTGGCAGACGGCAACGCCTTTCTGTTGCAGGGTGGCGATTGCGCCGAAAGCTTCCTCGAGCATGGCGCGGATAATATCCGCGACTTCTTCCGCGCTTTCCTGCAGATGGCTGTCGTCCTGACCTATGGTGCGCAGCTGCCGGTGGTGAAGGTCGGTCGTATTGCCGGTCAGTTCGCCAAGCCTCGCTCTTCGAACGTGGAAGTGCTCGATGGCGTGACGCTGCCGTCCTACCGCGGCGACATCATCAACGGCATCGAGTTCAATGAGACCTCGCGTGTGCCGAACCCCGAGCGTCAGCTCGACGCGTACCGCCAGTCGGCGGCGACGCTTAACCTGCTGCGCGCTTTCGCAATGGGCGGCTACGCCAACCTTGAAAACGTTCACCAGTGGATGCTCGGCTTCATCAAGGACAGCCCGCAGGCGGATCGTTACCGCAAGCTGGCTGACCGGATTTCCGAGACCATGAACTTCATGCAGGCAATCGGCATCAGCGCAGAAAACAACCCTAGCCTGCGCGAAACCGATTTCTTCACCAGCCACGAGGCTCTGCTGCTCGGTTACGAAGAGGCGCTGACCCGCGTCGATTCGACCTCCGGCGACTGGTATGCCACGTCTGGCCACATGATCTGGATCGGCGACCGCACGCGTCAGCTCGACCATGCGCACGTGGAATATTTCCGCGGCATCAAGAACCCGATCGGCCTGAAGTGCGGACCGTCGCTGACGCCTGATAATCTGATCGAGCTGATCGACGCGCTGAACCCTGCAAACGAGGCAGGTCGTCTGACGCTGATCTGCCGTTTCGGCCACGACAAGGTTGCCGACAGCCTACCGAAGCTCATCCGTGCCGTGGAGAAAGAGGGCCGCAAGGTCGTCTGGTCGTGCGATCCGATGCATGGCAACACCATCACGCTCAACCACTACAAGACGCGTCCGTTCGAGCGCATCCTGTCGGAAGTCGAAAGCTTCTTCCAGATCCACCGTGCCGAAGGCACACATCCGGGCGGCATCCACATCGAGATGACCGGCAAGGACGTGACCGAGTGCACCGGCGGCGCCCGCGCCGTGACGGCGGATTCGCTGTCGGATCGTTACCACACCCATTGCGATCCGCGTCTCAACGCCGATCAGGCACTGGAGCTGGCTTTCCTTCTGTCCGAGCGCATGAAGAGCGGCCGGGACGAGAAGCGTCTGGCAATTGCTACTGCCTGACAGAGGCAGATAAAACAAAAAAGCCGCCGGATACTGCCGGCGGCTTTTTTTATGGTTGTCGGCCTGATTACTGGACGAGTGCCGGCTGCTGGCAGCGAACGTCGGTGACGCGCACATCGGCTTCGCCGATCTTGACGCCGAGTACCAGCAGCACGTTGTAGAGCAGCTGATCCACGGGCGCCGTGACTGCCGCGAGCGTGTTGGCAAGCGCTGACTGGATGCCCGCCAGACCTCCCAGATCGATGTTGAGGAAGAGAAGCCTGATATCCAGATTGAGGTTTTTCAGCAGTGAACTGACAAGAGTGGTAACGGTATCCTTGGTGGAAACACTCTTGATCTTGGCCTGGGTGATATCCGACTGGGTGAAGGTCAGCTTGGTCTTCGTCATGTTCGTGGCATTGATGAGGGCGCTGCCATTGATGGCAAGCAGGGCCGAATCCACGATCGCGGTCTTGGTGACGCGCGGATCCTTGCCGAAATTGGCAAAGGCCGTGGTATCGACATTGCCAAGCGCGATTTCTGCGACGCCGGGAACGACTTCGACATCGACCGTACCCTGTCCGCCGCCCGTGCAGCGAATGTCGGCGAGCCGCGCTTCGGCATGGGCGACTTCCACATAGAGCGGAATGTTGACCTTCAGACCGGCAATCGCCTGAAGCCCGTCAACCACGACACTGACCGCCAGACGGGTTTGTGCGGTGCGCACCACCGTGCCCTGGCCGCCGACGGCAAGCGACGGCGTTTCGACGGGTGGCTCACCGATGGCGAGCGTCGTCTTGACCGATGCGAGACCGAGAAGATTGGCGTTGAGGTTGAGCGCCAGCTGGTTGCCGCCATTGCCTGCCACGGCAGCGGCGTTGAGAAGATCGAAGACGCCTGCGGTGACCTTGAGGTTTTCGCCGCTACCGATCAGCTTGTCCGAGAACGGGCCGAGATTGAGGATTTCTTCAAGCTTGAGCTTGATGTTGCTCTTGTTAGCGGTTTTTGCCAGCGTCTTCAGAATGTTGGCCACAGCCGGCTGCAGGCCGGTGGTCTTCGTCAGCGCGTCCAGGAATTTGCCGTAGGTGATTTCCGTCTTCAGGACATCCTTGTAGGTGCCGGCTGTCAGGTTGAGATCGACAGCCAGCGCTTCGACGACATGCAGCGCGTTGACATCTGCAGCCACAAGCGCCTGGTAATCCATAACCTTGAGCGAGACCGTGGTGCCGAGCAGGCCGCCGAGTAGGCTGTTCAAAATGCCTTCATCGAGGCTCGCCAGTCGCGAGCCCACCGAAAATGCCGCGATCTTTTGGGATGAGGCCGTTCCGGCCGCGGAAATCTTGGGCGGCGTTGTGAAGGCGGAGGCAAAGAATATCTGGCCCTTTTCGACGATATTCACTTTCATCGCATTGGTGGGAAGTGCATTTTCGACGAAACGCTGGCCGACAGGCAGGGTCGCGTCCGGCTCATAGTGACCTTTGACGACTTCGGCATAACCGTTGCTCTTGGCAAATTCGTTCAAGGGGTCGAAAGGTTGAAGACCGTCCACGGTCAAGAGGCCATTCGGTGTCTTGACCCCGAGATTCATGCCGTTGAGGGCGAAATATTGCTGGACCGCCTTTTCGGGATCAGCGGCATTGGCCGCCGCTGATATGGCCGCAAGATCGGCGGTCTGCTGCAATTGCCGCTTCTGCAGGGTCAGATAGCCATAATCGACGCCAAGCGCCAATATGCCGATGAAAAGCGGTGCGGTAAGCCCGGCCGAGATGGCGATGTTGCCTGTGCTATCCTTCAGGAAACGGGGAAGCAAAGAAGAGATATTTTGCATGTCATGCTCCTCCGATCCGGATTGTGGAAAACCGCCGGATGACCGGCTCGGGCAGGGTGTAGCTGTAGAGGCTCCAGATCGGCAGATCACGGGCGTCATATTCCACCTTGACCGTGAACTGGTTGGCATTGGCGGGATCGGTGGCGACATTGACCGTGAAACGCTTCTTGTCCATGAAGGCGTAGCTGAGGTCACTTTTGGTGACGAAATCACGGGCCAGCTGCTGGCGCTCGGTCGTATTCAGTCCGGCAACTGCCGTCCTTGCCGCGTCGGCGGCGATCTGCTGCACAGAATAGGCGGCCATCAGGTAGATACCGTAGGCAATCATGGTCAGCAGGACGAGAAAGAAAATCGGCGCGACGATGGCGAACTCGACAGCGGACGAGCCGGATCGATCACGAAGGAAATGCACTCCATTACGCATAAAGCACCCCCGTTTCTTCAGGCACCAAAGTCAGATGCCTTTATTCTTATTTTCGGAAATGCTAATTTATAGGTGTTAATTTTGTATTGATGTCGCTCTTATGGGTTGCAGGCCGGGAAAAGCCTTCGCGTTGATACCCATGGATTTCAGATCAGCCGAAGCCCTTTGAAGCTGGCGTGGCCGTCTTTGCCGATGATGATGTGGTCGTGCACCGCTATCCCCAGCGGCTTTGCCGTATCGATGATGGTTTTGGTCATCTCGATATCGGCACGCGAGGGGGTAGGGTCTCCACTCGGATGATTATTTATTAAAATCAAAGCTGTAGAGGAAAGTTCGAGGGCGCGGCGCACCACTTCGCGCGGGTAAACCGGCGTGTGGTCCACGGTTCCCTGACCCTGCACCTCGTCGGCGATCAGGACGTTGCGCTTGTCGAGGAACAGGATGCGGAATTGTTCGCGGGTTTCATGGGCCATGGCGGCATGGCAATAGTCGATGACCGAAGACCAGGAGCCGAGAATCTGCTTGTTGCGGATTTCGCCCTTCAGCATGCGCTGGGAAACGGAGGCGACGAGCTTCAGATCGAGCGCCACGGCCTCACCCACGCCCTTCACCTCCTGCAACAGCGGCAGCGGCGCGCCAAGCACCCCGCCAAGAGTACCAAAGCGGGCTATCAACGCCTTGGCGATGGGTTTGGTATCACGCCTCGGTATCAGCCGGAAAAGCAGAAGCTCCAGCAGTTCGTAATCGGCAAGGGCAGTATCGCCGCCGTCGCGATAACGCGCCCGCAGCCTGTCCCTATGGCCGTGATAGTGTGCGATCTCCGCTTCCGGCTCCGCAATGGCTGCGGGGTGTTCCGAGGTCTTCTTCACCGCACTTCGCGGTTCGGCAAAGAAGCCGCGCTCATCCGTTCCGTCGAACAGATCGCCGTTTCCCGCCTGAAAGCCGGAGGTCGATGGAAGATCGGCGGAAGGCGGGGCAGGGCGTTTTGCCATGGCGGTCTGGCCTTATGCGAGTGGCGGCAGGCCCGGACGGTCAAAGCCGCCCGGCGACAGTGTAAAGATTTCGCAACCGGTCGCGGTTACGCCGACCGCATGTTCGTATTGCGCGGAAAGGGAGCGGTCGCGCGTTACTGCCGTCCAGCCATCGGAAAGTACCTTCACATGCGGCTTGCCGAGGTTGATCATCGGTTCGATGGTGAAGATCATTCCCTCGCGAATCTCCGGGCCTTCGTCCGGGCGGCCGTAGTGCAGGATATTGGGGGTGTCGTGGAACAGGCGTCCAACGCCGTGGCCGCAGAAATCACGCACCACCGAGCAGCGTTCCGCCTCGGCATAGGCCTGAATAGCCGCGCCGATCGCGCCGGTGCGCGCACCCGGTTTCACTGCCGCGATGCCGAGCATCAGGCATTCATAGGTCACTTCCATCAGACGTTCAGCTGCACGCTTGATCGTGCCAACCGGATACATGCGGCTCGAATCGCCGTGCCAGCCGTCCAGAATATAGGTCACGTCGATATTGACGATTTCGCCTTCGCGCAGCGGCTTTGCGTCCGGAATGCCGTGGCAGACCACATGGTTGATAGAGGTGCAGACGGACTTGGTATAACCGCGGTAATTCAGTGTTGCCGGCAAAGCGCCATGGTCGGCGCCGAACTCGAAGACGAAACGGTCGATGGCGTCAGTCGTCACACCCGGCTTGACGATTGCCGCCAGTTCGTCGAGGCAACGCGCCGTCAGCTGGCACGCCTTGCGCATCCCGTCGAAATCCTCAGGCGTATAAAGGCGGATGACGCCGGTATTTTTGAGGGGGGCGGAGGCTGCGTCGATATAGGTGACCATCATAGTGCTTTCTGTCTCTTTACGTCCCTGTTCATAAAACAGCCGGACGCCATTCGTCCATCTTAACCGTTCCCGTGACTGAAATTTGTGCCGGGGAAACGTCGCATTTCACCGCATAGGCCTCCACGCCGCGCGACATGGCCCGCTGAAACGCCAGCGCATAGACCGGATCCAGATCGTCGCAGATGCGCATCTGGTCGCAATCGTTGCGCTGAATGAGATAGAGCATCACCGCGCGGTGACCGGCCTCCGCTGCGTCGCCCAGCTCCTCCAGATGTTTGGCGCCGCGTTTGGTGGCGGTATCAGGGAATTCGGCCAGACCTTTTTCGCGCATGAAATGAACGTTCTTTACTTCCACATAGGCATCCGGCCGCCCAATTTCGGAAAGCAGGAAATCGATGCGGGAATTGCGGCCGTATTTCTGCTCGGGCCGGATCGTCGAATAGCCGGCAAGCTGCGGGATGCGGCCATTGAGGATCGCTTCTTCCGCCAGCCGGTTCGGCATGCCGGTATTGATGCCGACCACGGTGCCATCGGCCTCGACCATTTCCAGCATATGCCGGTACTTGCGGGTTGGGCTGTCATGCTCGGACATCCAGATACGCGAGCCGGGCGTGGTCAATCCGCGCATGGAGCCGGTATTGGGGCAGGAGCCTGTAATCGCCGTGCCGTCCTCCAGAACGGCGTCGAAGAGGAAACGCTTGTAGCGGGCGATCAGCGTGGCGGGAACGAGTGGGGGCGTGAAGAGCATGTGGCCTGAAAGGTGAGAGGTGGGGCTGGTCAGGACAGAACGTAGGTTCCGGGGGCATCGCCGAGCACTGGTCGCTTGCCGTCTCCCGGCGCCCTTGCCTTTACCTTCTCGCCATTCTGGCTTTCGATCCAGTTTTGCCAGTGCACCCACCATGATCCCTTGTGGGCCGTGGCTGCGGCCTGCCAGGCATCGAAGTCTCCGGATGGTGATGCGCCTGTCCAATATTGGTATTTTTCGGATTGCGGCGGATTGACCACACCGGCTATGTGGCCGGAAGCGCCGAGCACGAATTCCACGGGGCCGCCGAACAGTGCCGCCCCCGTGAAGACCGATTTCGCTGGCGCGATATGGTCCTCGCGGGTTGCGAGATCATAGACGGGGATTTTTATGTCGCCGAGGTTGATCCGTTTGTCCGCCACGCGCATCAGCCCGCGAGCGAGATTGTTGTCGAGATAACAATTGCGCAGATAGAAGGAATGGCAGGCAGCGGTCACCCGGGTCGAATCGGAATTCCAGTAGAGGAGATCGAAGGGCAGGGGTTCCGTGCCGCGCAGATAATTATCGACCATATAGGGCCAGATAAGATCGGAGGCGCGCAGCATGTTGAAGACTGTGGCCATGATCGAGCCATCGAGATAACCGACGGCCTGCATGTGCCTGTCGAGCGCGGCGAGCTGGCCTTCATCGATGAAGACCTTGAGGTCGCCCGCATGGATGAAATCCGTCTGGGCGGCGAGAAGTGTGGCGCTGCGAATGCGCTCATTGCCTTCCTGCGCATGCAATGCCAGGGCCGAAGACAAAAGCGTGCCGCCGACGCAATAGCCGATGGCGTTGATCTCTTTTTCGTCGGTTTGCTCCTCGATCGTGTCGAGGGCGAAATCGATACCTTCGCGAATATAGTCCTCCCAACCCTTGTCGGCCAGCCTGGCGTCCGGGTTGATCCACGAGACCATGAACACGCTGTGACCCTGATCGAGACACCATTTAACGAAGGATTTCTGTGGGTTGAGATCGAGGATATAAAATTTGTTGATCCATGGCGGCACGATGAGCAGCGGCCGTTTGAAGGCCTTTTTCGTCGTCGGCGCGTAATGGATGATCTCGCAGAGCGGGCTTTTGGCAACCACCTTGCCTGATGTGATGGCGATGTTCTGGCCGATGACGAATTTGCTGTAATCGGTCTGGCGCAGTTTCAGATGGCCGTGGCCGGCCGCGACATCTTCGGCAAGCTGTGCCATGCCCTTGACGAGATTGGCCCCGCTGGACGCGACCGTCTCGCGGAAGACCTGCGGATTGGTGAAGACGAAGTTGGCCGGCGAGAGGGCTTCCGTCACCTGGCGCATGTAAAACAACGCCTTGGTGCGGGTGTGCTCGTCCAGCCCTTCGGCTTCCATAACCATCCGGTCGGCAAAACCGACGGTGGTCTGATAGGCTTTGAGGAGAAAATCGAAAAATGGATTGGCCTGCCAGTCCGCGTCGGCAAAACGCCTGTTCTTTCGCTCTGCCGGGCCGGTCTGTGCGGCCTTTTCCGAGCGGGAATCGGCATCTTCCGAAAACTGCGCCACGGATTTTGTCCACAGATCGAAATAGCTGGAAAGCAGGTGGGTCTGCGCTTCGAGTGAACGCTTCGGTTCTGCCATCCAGTATTCGGCGACATCGGAGAGCGTCTTGACGATGTCGGTCATCGGATCGGCGCTGGTCTGCGGGATTTCACCGCGTTCGCGGGGCGCCAGCCATTCGGACGCGGCTTTGCCGAGATTTTCCAGCGCGCGGGCGATGTTGACCGCAAAGGCTTCCGGGTCGCGGATCAGGTAAGCCTCGGCGGATGTGGCGTCGAAACCGGGCATTTTGCCACCCTTTTTCTCTGCCCCGCCGTCAACACCTGCCATGCGCTGTCCTCCACCAAATTTGTGTTTGCACATTCTGCATGAAAACGAATACAAGTTCCACCAGCAAGGGGAGGCCACGAAGAGCCGAACCGCAGTCGAATTCGATATCGGCGATATCCTTACAGGCGGAACATGACGATGGGCAAGCACATGGGTACATGGGGAAGATTTGCGGAAAACGCTGGAAGGATCGCCCTTCTTTCGCTTTCCGGCGCCATGCTCGTTACAGTACTTGCCGCCTGCAAGACCCCGGCACCGATCGTCGCACCGGCCCATATGCCCCACCCGCAAGCCCAAATCGTCGGCCCGCGCCCCGTCAGCGACAATGTGGTGAGCCAGAGACGCGATACCGGCACCTATCCAAGCTTTTCAGCGCCAATTACCGCTGCCGGCAGCCAGATGGGGGATGATGAAGCGTCCAAAATGGAATCGAACCTGTCGCGCCTCGGTGCTGCACGCCGCAACGGCCAGATTTCGGAAGCTGAATACAAACGCCGAGTCGCGGAATTGCGGGCGCTTGGCGAAAACCAGAAGCCGGTTGCGACGCCTGTTACGCAGTGAGGTTCTTCCGTTCGTCGTTCTGGGGCCTTTACCGAGAATCGACAACCTGTGAATCTCAGGATTCGCTCGGCACAAGGCCGAGGATAACGGCAATCCTTGTGCTTCATTCTGTACCAAGCCGCTCTCATAACCCCTTATTTACCCTGCCTTTGAACCATCTGCTTACTGAAGATGTTAAGCGGATGGATGCGCTTTGCCGCTTATGATGCGGTCATAACAAACAGGCCGCTGAAAAAGCGGTAGACAGGGTGAAATATCATGAGATGCATCGCTGCTTTGCTGGTTCTTGCCGGTTTTGCGCTCGCACCCGCGCAGGCGCGGGCGCCGTACATCAACATCGGAACGTCAGCGCCGCAGGGACGATGAAAAGTTGAAAAACGCCGGTCAGTCGTTTCCGGCGGCTTCGCTGAGCATATCGAGGTCCGGCACTGTAATATGACGGTTGTTCTCGATGCTGATCGTGCCTTCCTTGCGCAGCTTAGTCATTTGCCGGCTAACTGTTTCGATGGTGAGACCAAGGAAATCGGCTATATCTGCGCGCGATAGCGGCAGGTCGAACGTTGATTTATCGTCCTTTTCCGGATCGATATGCGTGGCGATCATATAAAGGAAGCTGGCAACCTTTTCCTGCGCCGATTTTCGGCCAAGTGTCAGCATCCAGTCGCGCGCCTCATCCAGTTCCTTCAGAGACTGGCTGTGAAGCTTACGTTCCATATCCGGCACTTCGGAAACCATGCGGTCGACGATGCGGCGCGGGAACAGGCAGATTTCCACATCGGTTGCGGCTTCCGCCGTCATCTTGCTTTCCGCCATGAACGGGCGGCCGAGAAAATCCGGTGCAAATTGCAGGCCGACGATCTGCTGGCGGCCATCCGACATCATCTTCGAGAGCTTCACCACGCCGTTGAGAATGTTGCCGTAGGAGCTGACGAGCTCCCCCTGGGCAAGCAGCTCGTTGCCCGCTTCCAGCTTCTTACGGCTGGAATGACGGTTGAGGTCGCAGAGCTGCTGCGGCGTCAACGTGCTGCAAAGACCACCGTGACGCGCCTCGCAGGAGCGGCATACGACGGGATATTCCGAATTGTGGATGGTCTTCTGTAGCGTGTCCATCAGCCTTTTCCGATGCTGGCTTTAAGGGCTGAATGCGACCGCAGGTGTAAAATCCGGTCTTTTCGAAGGCTTGCGCCGCGTAGTCGTCGCCCCCGCGTCTACTTTAGCAAGAACTTAAGGTGCAATTTGATTGAAGTCAAAGTTGCAAACTGTCGCAGCCGTTACTGAAGGGGAGGAAATCGACATTTTCTTGATAAAAGGCAAATCCGGGGATGAATACCGAACTTCTTCGCAAATATTCGGGCGCCGTGCCGCGTTACACGAGCTATCCTACCGCGCCGCACTTTCACGAGGGAATCGATAATGGCACCTATCGCCGCTGGCTCGGCGAGCTTGGCCACCGGAACCGGATATCGCTTTACCTGCATATTCCCTATTGCGACCGGCTGTGCTGGTTCTGTGCCTGCCACACCAAGCACACGCTGAAATACGAGCCGATTGCCGTTTATCTTGAGGCACTTAGGCGGGAGATAGAAGCCGTCGGCTCGCTTGTTTCCCCCGATGCAGTGGTCAGCGCGGTGCATTTTGGCGGCGGTTCTCCCACTATGCTGAGGCCTGAAGACATGGTGGGCCTGATGGACTGTCTAAGACGCCATTTCACCTTTGGTCTGGCGCCTGAAATCAGCGTGGAAATGGACCCGAACGATCTTGACGAAAGTCGTTATGACGCGCTTGCCGTCATCGGCATGACGCGCGCGAGCCTCGGTGTGCAGGACTTTGATGACAAAGTACAAAAAACCATCAACCGGATTCAGACCTTCGAGCAGACGGAATCGGTGGTAGATGCCGTGCGGGCAAGGGGCGTTCACTCGGTTAATTGCGACATTCTCTATGGCCTGCCGTTCCAGACCTGCGAGACATTGCAACAGACGGTTGACCAGATCATCTCACTCGACCCCGACCGGATCGCGCTGTTCGGTTATGCGCATGTTCCGTGGATGAAAAAACACCAGTCGCTGATCCCTGAGGAGGCATTGCCAGATATTGCCGAGCGCTACCGCCAGATGACGATGGCGGCGGAGATGCTCGGCAAGGCGGGTTACAGGGCAATCGGGATCGATCACTTCGCCAAGCCCGCCGACACTCTGAGCCGCGCGGTCGAGACGGGGGAGCTGCGGCGGAATTTTCAGGGCTACACCACTGACACGGCTGATGCCCTGATCGGGCTTGGTGCATCCGCGATCGGCCGGTTGCCCCAGGGCTACGTGCAGAACATGGTGGCGACGGGGGAATATCAGCGGATGGTGGGCGAGGGTGGTTTCGCGGTTCTAAAGGGAATAGAATTGTCCGAGGACGATCACCTGCGCTCCTATGTCATCGAGCGGCTGATGTGCAATTTTTCGCTCGATCTGGGCGATTTGAAGCGGCGTTTCGGCAGGGCCAGCCATTCTGTCAGCATGGAGGCGCAGCTCTTCGCTGGCGGCGACAGGGACGGTGTGGTGCGGATGGATGGCGATGTTTTTGCCGTGACGGAGGCGGGAAAACCCTTTGTCCGTCATATCGCGGCAACCTTCGACGCCTATCTCGGCAGCGGACGCGGCCGTCATTCGGTTGCTGTTTAGGCAACAGTTTTAAGGCAAATTTCAAAGTTACGTCACGAAACCATTGGCTTTTTTGTGCGACTTGCCTATGTGGTGCGTCAGACAGGATATTTAATACGAACGACAATAAGGATTATGGGCGTGACAGCTACATTCGACAAGGTTGCCGACATTATCGCCGAAACCAGCGAAATCGACCGCGAAACCATTACGCCGGAAAGCCACACGATCGACGATCTGGGCATCGACAGCCTCGACTTTCTGGATATCGTTTTCGCCATCGACAAGGAATTCGGTATCAAGATTCCGCTCGAGCAGTGGACGCAGGAAGTCAACGAAGGCAAGGTTACCACCGAAGAATATTTCGTGCTGAAGAACCTCTGTGCCAAGATCGACGAATTGCGCGCAGCCAAGGGCTGAGGCGATAATGCCCGCTTCGAGCGGGCATTTCTTTTTCTGGACCTGACCTTCAGGGACGGGTCGTAACCGACCAGAAACGGGCCGGACGGATGCTGCTTGAATATTTTCAGATGATCGACAAGGTCGAAGCCGTGGATATGGCGACCCGCACATTGAAGGCGCGGTCTGTCGTTCCCGACAAAAGCCCGGTTTTCGAGGGACATTTCCCCGGCATGCCGCTGGTTCCGGGCGTGCTTCTGATCGAGACCATGGCGCAGGCTTCCGGCATGATGGTTCTGGCGTTCAGCGATTTTTCCGCCATGCCCTTCCTGATGTCGGTTGACGGCGCCAAGATGCGCACCTTCGTGGAGCCGGGCGCGGTTCTCGATATCGAGGCGGTGCTGGAACATGACGGTTCGGGTTTTGCAGTCACCAAAGCGAAGATCACTTGCGAAGGCAAGAAGGTCTGCGATGCGCAGCTGAAGCTCAGGACAATGCCTTTCAGCGAAATTCCGCTCGCGCCTATCGTCAGGAAGCGGGCCGAGGAAGTCGGCCTGATGGCGGCGATTGCCGCGGATGCGCAAAAATAAGCGCTTCCGCTGATGCCGGGAGACGGCATTTTTCCCCTAGACCCGGTTTTGATTCACGAAAATCGTGGGCTTGTGCTGGCGGATCGGGCCTTCACCATTGCCAATCCGCATCGCGCGCTTTATTCCGCAACGCATGGAGTGGTCGTTTGCGACCGCTGTTGGATAGCCGTGACCGCTTCAATGGGTCAGGCTGCAAAGGATGACAGACGATGAAATCTGACAATGATGTGGTGATAACCGGGGTCGGCATCGTGACCTGTCACGGCGTCGGCAGCCAGGCGCATCTTGCGCTTCTTTCGGGAACTGCGGCGCCGGCAACGGTGATCGAGACCGAAAAGTTCAAACCCTATCCGGTTCATCCCATGCCGGAGATCGACTGGTCCACGCAGATTGCCAAGCGCGGCGACCAGCGCCAGATGGAAAACTGGCAGCGTCTCGGCGTTTTTGCCGCCGGCCTCGCGCTTGATGATGCAGGGCTGAAGGAAAACCCGGAAGCCTGCGCTACCATGGACATGATCGTGGCTGCCGGCGGTGGCGAGCGCGACATCAATGTCGATACGCTGATTGTCGATGAGGCGCTGAAACGCAACGACCGCGAAGTGCTGCTCAACGAGAAGCTGACGACGGAATTGCGTCCGACCCTGTTTCTCGCCCAGCTTTCCAATCTGATGGCCGGTAACATCTCCATCGTGCATAAGGTCACAGGGTCCTCCCGCACCTTCATGGGCGAGGAAGCAGCCGGCATTTCCGCAGTCGAGACTGCGTTTCACCGTATCCGTTCCGGCGAATCCAGCCACGCCCTGGTGGGCGGCGCCTTCTCGGCTGAGCGCCCGGACATGATCCTGCTGTTTGAAGCGATCGGCGCGCATGCGCAGGGCGATTGGCAGCCGCTTTGGTCGCGTGGCGGCCAGGACGGCGGCGGCATGATTTCCGGTTCGCTGGGAGCCTTCCTGGTGCTGGAATCGCGCAAGCACGCCAGTGAACGCGGCGCACGCATCTATGCCCGCATCGACGCCATCGAGGGCGATCGTGGTAGCCGTGATGACGGCAAGATGGAAAAGCGCATGGAACGGCTGCTTGCCCCTGCAAAGGACAGTGCTGCGACCGTCGTGTTTTCCGGTGCGAGCGGTTACGACGCCGTGACGCAGCGTGAAAAGAATATTCTCGAAAAAGCTTTGCCGCAGGCCGTCATTCGCGGTTTCGGCGGTATCACCGGCCATGGACTTGAAGCACAGTTCCCGCTTGGGCTGGCGCTTGCTGCCCTGACGCTTGAAAGCGGCGCGAAGGTTCCTACTTTCGATGGCGCCGCGGAAAAGCCTATGGGCGAGGCGGCCAGCGAAGCGGTCGTCACCACCGTCGGCCATGTGCGCGGCGAAGGTGTCGCCGTTCTGTCCCGTGACGTGTGAGGAGAAAAGACCATGACTTCCAACTTCAAGGATCATCTCGGTCGCCCGATCGTTGCAGTCACCGGTATGGGCATCATCACATCGCTCGGGCAGGGTCTTGCCGATAACTGGGCGGCTCTGACTGCGGGCAAGTCGGGCATCCACAAGATTACCCGCTTCCCGACGGAGGGGCTTTCCACAAGGATCAGCGGCACCGTCGATTTCATCGACATCCCGGTTCCGAATTCCGTCGAGCGCTCTTATGCCTTTGCACGCGAGACAACCATTGAGGCTTTGGCGCAGGCCGGCATCTCGGGCGATTTCGATGGCCCGCTGTTTCTGGCTGCACCACCGATCGAGCCGGAATGGAGCGCCCGTTTCGAGCTTGCCGACCGGTCTCCTCCGGCCGCCCAGCCGGGTGATGCCTATGAACGGTTCCTGACGGCTTTCCGTCAACGTCCGGACCCGGCGTTTCAGGAAGCGGCTCTTTTCGGCGCGATTTCGGAGCGTCTTTCGGACCGCTTTGGTACACGCGGCCTGCCGGTCACGCTCTCGACGGCCTGTGCATCCGGCGCGACCGCCATCCAGCTTGGTGTCGAGGCTATCCGCCAGGGCCGCACCGAGCGCGCGCTGACGGTTGCGACAGACGGTTCGGTCAGCGCCGAAGCGCTGATCCGCTTTTCGCTTCTCTCGGCGCTGTCGACCCAGAATGAGCCGCCGGAAAAGGCATCCAAGCCGTTCAGCAAGGACCGCGACGGTTTCGTGATCGCCGAAGGTGCGGCAACGCTGGTGCTGGAATCGCTGGAATCGGCAATTGCGCGCGGCGCGAAGGTTCTCGGCATCATCAAGGGCGCCGGTGAAAAGGCGGATAGCTTCCACCGCACGCGTTCCTCGCCAGATGGCGGCCCGGCGATCGCGACGATCCGCGCCGCACTTGCAGATGCGGGTGTTGCTGAAAGCGATATCGGCTACATCAACGCCCACGGCACCTCGACGCCGGAAAACGACAAGATGGAATATGGCTCGATGCTTGCCGTCTTCGGCGAAGGCCTGAAAGACATTCCGCTGTCATCCAACAAGTCGATGATCGGCCATACGCTGACGGCGGCCGGTGCTGTGGAGGCGGTGTTCTCGTTACAGACCATGCTGACCGGCACCCTGCCGCCGACGATCAACTACAACAACCCCGATCCGACCATTTCGCTCGATGTGGTGCCGAATGTGAAGCGGGACGCGACGGTCAATGCCGTGCTTTCCAACTCCTTCGGGTTCGGCGGCCAGAATGCCAGCCTTGTCATGACGCGTGAACCGGCTTAACCGGTTCCGCCAGAAGACAGGGGCGTTTCCGGCCTGAACGAAGCCCGGGAACGCTCTCGCTGGTGTGACTACACATTCCGACCGCAAAACCGTTACAGAGTTTTGCTGGAATTACTCTTGAGATAGACGCCTCCGGGCGAAGGACTAAAAACATGCGCGCTCTTCAACTCGTGGACGACCGGAAGCTCGAAAAAGTGGACCTGCCTGAACCCGATGCACCAGGTCCGGGCGAGGTGACGCTGCGCGTCAAGGCCGTGGCGCTGAACCACATCGACGTCTGGGGCTGGCGCGGCATGGCTTTTGCCAAGCGCAAGATGCCGCTGACGATCGGTGCTGAGGCTTCGGGCGTAGTGGAGGCCATTGGCCCGGGCGTTTCGAATGTGCTGCCTGGCCAGCTCGTCGCGATCTACGGCGCGCGCACCTGCGGGATCTGCAAGCCGTGCCGTGAAGGCCGTGACAATCTTTGTGAACATGTTCAGGGCGTGCACGGTTTCCATCTCGACGGCTTTGCGCAGGAAAAGATCAATATTCCCGCCCGCCAGCTCGTTCCGGCGCCGCATGGCGTCGATGCCATCGGCGCGGCTCTGGCGCCTGTGACCTTCGGCACGGTCGAACACATGCTGTTTGACAATGCCAAGCTGGAATCGGGCGAAACGATCCTCGTGCATGCCGGCGGTTCCGGCATCGGCACGGCGGCGATCCAGCTGGCCAAGAAGATGGGCTGCACCGTCATCACCACCGTCGGCTCCGACGACAAGATCGAACGGGCGAAGGCCCTGGGTGCCGATCACGTCATCAACTACCGGACCGACCGTTTCGAAGGCGTCGTGCGCAAGCTGACGAAAAAGAAGGGTGTAGACGTGGTGTTCGAGCATGTCGGCAAGGACACCTGGGCGGGATCGATGTTCTCGCTGAAGCGTGGTGGCCGTCTCGTCACCTGCGGCTCCACGTCAGGCGTATCGACCGATATCAACCTGATGATGCTGTTCCAGCAGCAGCTGAAGCTGCTCGGCTCCTTCGGTTGCCGCATGGAAAACATGGCCAACGCCATGCAGAAGATGGCGCGCGGCATCGTTCATCCTGTTATCGACACAGAAGTCACCTTCGAGGATATCGACCGGGCGCTGGAGCGCATGGAAACGCGCCAGGTATTCGGCAAAATCGTTCTGCGGATGGATTGACGCCTTGAAACTGTTCATTACGCGGATCGTCCTGAAGCTGGACCATTTCCGGCAATGGCTGATTGCGACGTTTGCCTTCGGCCTTCTGAATCTGCTGAAGATATTTCCAGCTGACGCGGGAATTCGCGCTGCCGACAGGCTGGCGCGTTTCGTGGGGCCGAAAACCGGCCGCCACAAGCTGATGCTCTACAATCTGGCGCGCGCCTTTCCGGAGAAATCCGAAGAGGAGCGGCTTACCATCGCAATGGACAGCTGGGGCAGCATGGGGCGGCTTGCGGCGGAATATGTCTTTCTCGACAGGCTGTTCGATTTCGATCCGGAAAATAGCGAGCCGGGCCGTATCCGGGTCGAGGGTATTTCGACCTTTATCGAGCTTCGCGATAACCCGCGGCCCTTCATCGTATTTACTGCCCATAGCGGCAATTTCGAATTGTTGCCGGTGGCCAGTTCTGCCTTCGGTCTGGATGTGACGGTGCTGTTCCGGCCGCCGAATAATCCTTTCGTGGCCGACAAGGTGTTCAAGTTCCGCAAGGAACGCATGGGCAATCTCGTGCCGTCGCATGCCGGCTCTTCCTTCGCGCTCGCGCGGCAGCTGGAAAGGGGCGGCGGTGTCGGCGTGCTCGTCGACCAGAAGTTCGGCAAAGGCTTGACGACGAAGTTCTTCGGCCATGAGGTGCGCACCAACCCGCTTCTTGCCAAGCTGGTGCGGCAGTTCAATTGCGATGTCTATCCCGCCCGCTGCGTGCGTCTGCCTGATAACCGCTACCGGCTGGAAATAGAGCCGAGGGTTGAAATTCCGCGCGATGAAAAAGGAAATGTCGATATTCAGGCGACGGCGCAGCTTTTGAATGACAAGGTGGAAAGCTGGGTCCGCGAATATCCAGAACAATGGCTGTGGTATCACGACCGTTGGGACGTTAAACACCAGATCTGATTATTTGCAGCGCGGCCGAATTTCTAGTGATTTTTTACAGAATTCGGCCGTAAAATTGCGTTTTTAAGTATTTTTACTTATTAGTGGAACCTTATTTTTCGTTCATGGATTATCGAAATTGAAAAAATAGCAGTAGCTATGATATTTTAGAGATTAATCCCTCCGGCGGTCCTGCGTGTCGTTACGTCATTTTTTAATGCACAGACGCTACAATGAGGGGATAAGTGTCTATCCATTCGGATTGGGAGCGGGCTGTTTGCTCGTTCAGGGAGAGTTGGGTTGAAAGATTTGATTGAGCTGTTCTGGCTGCGTTATACGGAACTGCAATCAGCGGTTGGTAAGAACGAGGCCGACAAGATCGCAGTGCTGGAGCGTGAACTGGAGCTGCTGCTTGATCGGGTCATCGGGCGTAAGACCGGCAGTTCCGAGGACATTCGTGAGCAATTCCGTTTCGCCATCGACCTCCTTAATCACGAGGCGGAAGATCTCGGCTGCGTGCAGCGCAATTCCGATCTTTTGAGAACGCTGGTCGACCGCTATGTCGGCATGCCGCTCAAGGCAAAGGTGATCGGCGACGAGGACGAGGACATCCTGGAGTGGCATCACCGCCATCTCATTCTCGATGAGGATATGCTGAACGACCTCGACGAGCCGGTGGTCGTCGTCTCTCCCGGTTATCGGGTATCATTCTCCAATGGTATCGATGCTTTTCCGCGCAATACGCCGGAAGGGCCTTTGGGATGTCATATCGCCGAGCTTGTCGGAGTGCACCGTTTTCAGAACGATCTGCGGGAGAGGCTCGACAATTGCTTCAAGGGCGGTACGTCGAAATACACCTATGCCGAAGATCATGACGGCCATACGATCGTAAAATCGCTGGAAATGTCGCCCTGCTATTCCTCCAACTACAAGCTGGTTGGCGCAATGGTGGTCATCCGCGAAATCGCCGATCGCAGGCGCCGTCGCGCCACGGCATAAATTCACGGTTCGAACGCAAGCGTCGAGCCGTGTCCTTTTCCTGTCATTTCGGGAAGATGGTCTCCCAGATCGTGGCGATTGACCATGCGGATGAAGCATCCGCAAGAAGCTTCGTCGCCATTGCCAGACAGGAAAGAACCAAAAGCGGGCGGATGATCTTCGCGCCGTTTTTCATCGCAAACCGCGATCCGATCTGCGCGCCGACGAACTGGCCGATGCCCATGGCGATGCCAAGCTTCCAGAGAACCGCGCCTCCAGCCGCAAAAACAACAAAGCCGCCGAAGTTCGAACCCAGGTTCAGAAGCTTGGTATGGGCGGTTGCCTTCAGCATGCCGAAGCCGGCAAGGCCCACGAAGGCAAGCATGTAGAAGGAACCCGCGCCGGGGCCGAAAACGCCATCATAGAAACCCACGAGCGGTGCGGCGGTGAGGCCGAACACGAAAGGCGTGATGCGGCGATGGCTGTCGATATCGCTGAGCTGCGGCTTGAAGGCGAAATAGAGGGCAATCGCGATCAGCAGAAAGGGCATGATGGTGCGCAGGAGGTCTGACGGCACGAAGGCGGCGGTGAAAGCACCGAGCCCGCCGCCGATCATCGCCATGATCGCCATCGGCAATTGTTCCCTCAGATTGACATGGCCGCGGCGGGCATAGGCAATGGTGGCCGACGCCGAGCCGAACTGCGATTGCAGCTTGTTGGTGCCGAGCGTATCGAGCGGCGGAATTCCCATTATCAGCATGGCCGGGATAGTGATGAGACCACCGCCGCCGGCGATGGAATCGATAAATCCGGCAAAGATGGCGACGCAGAAAAGAACGAGGAAAACGTTGAGGGCGATGTCTTGCACTTGGCATGTCCAGGCGGGCTTAAGGGAGAGGGCCTCTTCTTTCACCGAAAAGATCGCCACGCAATATTTTTCTCTCCGATCCAGGACGGGCAGGGGGATTGCGGTGTTGCCGCTTATGGTTATGTTTCCGTGGCGCACCGCCAGACGCGGCGATGACGAGACATCAGGATGAGGGCATTATGCATAAAGTGATATTCGATACGGACCCCGGTGTAGATGATGCCATGGCGCTTCTTTTCCTGCACCGTCACCCCGATATCGATCTGATCGGCGTCACCACCGTCTTCGGCAACGCGCCCATCGATATCACCACCCGCAATGCGCTCTTCCTGAAACGGGAATGGCAGATGACGGCGCCGGTAGCGAAAGGTGCGGGCGTGACCTTCGATCCGGCCCGCAAGGAAGGCCACTGGCCGACTTTCATCCATGGCGAAAACGGTCTGGGCGATATCGATATTCCAGAGACCATCGATCTGCCGCTCGATCCGCGTCCCGCGCATCGCTTTATTATCGAGACGGTCAAGGCCAATCCCGGCGAGGTGACGCTGATCGCTGTTGGTCGCATGACCAATCTGGCCTTGGCGCTGCGCGAAGAGCCGGATTTCGCGGCATTGGTGAAGCAGGTGATCGTCATGGGCGGTGCGTTCGATATCAACGGCAATGTGTCGCCGGCGGCCGAGGCCAATATTCACGGCGATCCGGAAGCGGCCGATCTCGTCTTCACCGCGCCCTGGCGCGTGGTCGTCGTCGGCCTGGACGTGACGACGAAAACGGTGATGACGAGCGCCTTCATGGCCGAGATGGCAGAGGCGGGCGGCAAGCCGGTGCAGCTGCTTTCCGATCTGTCGCAATTCTACATCGATTTCTACAAGACACGCACCGGCGATGGCATGGTGGTGCATGACAGCTGCGCCTGCGTTTACCTTGTCGCGCCCGAACTGTTCGAGACCCGCAGCGGCCCTATACGCGTCGTCTGCGGCGGGCTTGCCGATGGCCAGACCATTCAGAAGCCGGATGGCCGCGCCTTTCCGCCGGGCGACTGGGACGGGCATCCGAGCCAGCTCATCTGCACCGATATCAAGCCGGAGCGGGTGCTTTCCGTCATCCGCGCGGCAATTGTGAAGGGCGAGCGCGACTGAACGGCCGGAATGGCCGTTCTTGAGCATGGTCTGCCTTGCATTTTCCAAGAATCTGGCGTTATGCAGGTTTCCTGATTACATTGCGCAATTCGCCTTGCCTGTGGTCTGAAAAGGCCGCGCCGGAGCCACAAGGCGGATGATCGCGATGCCGCGTGGACCTAGAAAACCGCTGTAGGTTTTCTTGTGCTTTGCGGTACAATGAATAGCGCCCGCCGGATCGGTTCGTGTCGGCGGCGTTTAACAACAAGAACGAACTTCGTTATGGGCCGGCAGAACCGGTCCATTTCCATGAGGAAAGTGATGGAAGAGTTTCATAAGGTCCGGCGTCTGCCGCAATACGTCTTCGAACAGGTCAACCGTTTGAAAGCGAGCGCGCGAGCGGCCGGGGCCGATATCATCGATCTCGGCATGGGCAATCCCGACCTTCCGACCCCCAAGGCGATCGTCGACAAGCTGTGCGAAGTCGTTCAGGACCCTCGCACCCATCGCTATTCCTCGTCCAAGGGCATTCCCGGCCTTCGCCGCGCGCAGGCTGGTTATTATGCCCGCCGTTTCGGCGTGAAGCTGAACCCCGATACGCAGGTCGTCGCGACCCTTGGTTCCAAGGAAGGTTTCGCCAATATGGCGCAGGCCATCACCGCGCCTGGTGACGTCATCCTGTGTCCGAACCCCACCTATCCGATCCACGCTTTCGGCTTCCTGATGGCGGGCGGCGTTATCCGTTCCATGAATGTGGAGCCGGACGAGAGCTTCTTCGGGCCTCTGGAGCGGGCGGTGCGCCACTCCATTCCGAAGCCGCTGGCGCTGATCGTCAACTATCCGTCGAACCCGACGGCGCATGTTGCCTCGCTCGATTTCTACAAGGACGTGATCGCATTTGCGAAGAAGCACGAAATCATAGTGCTTTCCGACCTTGCCTATTCGGAAATCTATTTCGACGACAACAATCCGCCGCCTTCGGTTCTCGAAGTTCCCGGTGCAATCGACGTTGCGGTGGAATTCACCTCCATGTCGAAGACCTTCTCCATGCCCGGCTGGCGCATGGGCTTTGCCGTTGGCAACGAGCGGCTGATCGCGGCACTGACCCGCGTGAAGTCCTATCTCGATTACGGTGCCTTCACGCCGATCCAGGTTGCGGCGACGCACGCGCTGAACGGCGACGGCTCCGACATCGCGGAAGTACGCAGCGTTTATCGCCGCCGTCGCGACGTCATGGTCGATACGTTCGGCAAGGCGGGCTTCGAAGTTCCACCGCCGGCGGCGACGATGTTCGCCTGGGCGAAGATCCCGGAAAAGTTCCGCCATCTCGGCAGCCTGGAGTTTTCCAAGCTTCTGGTCGAGAAGGCAGACATTGCCGTTGCTCCCGGCATCGGCTTCGGCGAAATGGGCGATGATTACGTCCGCCTCGCGCTCGTTGAGAACGAGCATAGAATTCGTCAGGCAGCGCGCAATCTGAAGCGTTTCCTGTCGAGTGCTGACGAAACGATGCACAATGTCGTTTCGCTCAATGCCCACAGATAAGGGCAACCGAAGGCGGCCGGGTCCCGGCCGTCACCATCACCAGCAAATCAGGAACATACCCATGGCAGATTCATTGAGAATCGGCATAGCGGGGCTCGGCACTGTCGGCGCTTCGCTCGTGCGCATCCTCCAGCAGAGAAGCAACGAACTTGCGATTACCTGCGGACGCGCGATTGAGATTATTGCAGTGAGCGCGCGCGACCGTTCGCGTGACCGCGGCATCGATCTCAAGGGTATTACCTGGTTCGATACGCCGGAGCAGCTTGCGAATGAAGCCGATATCGACGTGTTAGTGGAGCTGGTCGGCGGTGCTTCCGGCCAGGCGGAAAAAGCCGTGCGCGCAGCACTTTCGCGCGGTCTCCATGTGGTGACAGCCAACAAGGCGCTGCTCGCCAAGCACGGCGTCGAGCTGGCGACGATTGCCGAAGAAAAGGGTGCGCTTCTCAATTTCGAAGCGGCTGTGGCCGGCGGTATTCCCGTCATCAAGGCGCTGCGTGAATCTCTCACCGGCAACAACGTGTCGCGCATCTACGGTATCATGAACGGCACCTGCAACTACATCCTGACCAAGATGGAAAAGGAAGGGCTGTCGTTCGAGGTCTGTTTGAAAGAAGCGCAGCGGCTGGGTTATGCCGAAGCCGATCCCGCCTTCGATATCGAGGGTAACGACACCGCCCACAAGCTCGCCATTCTGACGACGCTTGCCTTCGGCAACAAGATTTCGGCCGACGACATCTATCTCGAAGGCATCACCAACATCTCCAGCGAGGACATTCAGGCGGCCGCCGAGCTCGGTTATCGCATCAAGCTTCTCGGCGTGGCGCAGGTGACCGAATCCGGTATCGAGCAGCGGGTGCATCCGACCATGGTGCCGCTCGATTCCGTTATTGCGCAGGTTGATGGCGTCACCAATGCGGTGGCGATCGAGTCCGATATTCTTGGCGAGCTTCTGATGGTTGGCCCAGGTGCGGGCGGCAACGCCACGGCCTCTGCCGTGCTCGGTGACATCGCCGATATCGCCAAGAGCCGTCCCGGTGCCCAGCAGGTTCCGGTGCTCGGCCGTCCGGCGAAGTCGCTGACCGATTATCGTCGCGCCAAGATGAAGAGCCATGAAGGTGGCTATTTCATCCGGCTGACGGTGAAGGACCAGGCGGGCGTCTTCGCTTCCATCGCTACCCGAATGGCGGATAACAACATTTCGCTGGAATCCATCGTGCAGCGCCAGCGCGTGCATGTGGAAGGCGCGCCGCAGACGATTATCCTCGTGACCCACGCGACGATGGAAGATGCGATCCGCAAGGCCGTCAAGGCGATCAAGAACGAGAAATATCTGGTCAGCGAACCGCAGGTCATCCGCATCGAGCGGACCTGAGACGCTTTACGATTTTTCTGAATTTGAGGGCCGCGCCACCACATGGAGGCGCGGTCTTTTTTCTCCCGAAACCCGTTTTGGCGACCACCGGATAAGCCGCCATAAAATTTGAGGGGATCGCCTCAGAACCGCTGGAAAACAACGCGATTCGGCTCTATGGTTAATCATGTTACCAAGCGAGGGAGGCGTGGCTGTGACATCGATTATCCTTTTCAAGGACAGTAAGCGCGAAAGCGTTCTGGCCGCCCATCATCGGGCGCGGCCTCACAATGCCAACGACAATATTCGAGGCATGGAATTCGATATTGCCGAATATGAGCGCAACTGGTGTTCACTTGCGGTGTTTTCCCTGTTGCTGCTGGTCGGCGCGGTATCGATCGTCAGCCCGTTTTTCTCGATTTTCTCGGTGTGAAACCTCATACGGGCGTTTTTGCTTGAAAAAGGCGCCATCGCCATTTAGCCCGTTGTCATGACAAGGCGCGGATACGCATTCGCATGACAGGACGATGGACAGGATGGCAATGATGGAGCCGGCCGATACCGTGGTCCGCGCATTTCTTAGCGTGGAGCGGTCGGCGACAGAGCAACGTTGGGTTTCGCGGCTGGATCAGGCCGCACAGAACCGTGCGCTGGCCATGTCCCAGATCCATGCCATTCCCGAACTGATTGCCCGGGTGCTGGCCGGGCGAGGGGTGGGGGTGGATGAGGCTCTCGCTTTCCTCGATCCGACCATTCGCTCATTGATGCCCGACCCGCATGTGCTGACAGATTGCGAAAAGGCTGCCGAAAGGCTGGTCCGCGCCATCGAGACCGGCGAGAAGGTGGCGATCTTCGGCGATTATGACGTCGATGGCGCCGCGTCTTCCGCGCTGATGTATCGGTTTCTCGCGCATTTCGGGCTGACGCCGGAAATCTATATTCCAGATCGTATTTTCGAGGGTTATGGGCCGAACCCGGCGGCGATGCAGCAGCTTGCCGCCAATGGCGCGACCCTGATCGTGACGGTCGATTGCGGCTCCACCAGCCATGAATCGCTGAATGCCGCAAAGGATGCGGGAACAGATGTGGTGGTGATCGATCACCACCAGGTCGGTTCGGAACTGCCGCCGGCGGTGGCGCTGGTCAATCCCAACCGCGAAGACGATCTTTCGGGGCAGGGGCATCTCTGCGCCGCCGGCGTGGTGTTCCTGGTTCTGGTCGCCACCCTCAGGCTGTTGAAGGACAGGCGCAACAGACAGGCGTTCACGATCGATCTGCTGGCGCTGCTCGATATAGTCGCACTCGCTACCGTATGCGACGTGGTGCCCTTGAAGGGGCTGAACCGCGCCTATGTGGTAAAGGGGTTGATTGCCGCGCGCCATATGAACAATGCCGGGCTGGCGGCGCTGTTCAGAAAGGCGGGGTTGGGCGGGCCGGTGACACCGTATCATTTCGGTTTCCTGATCGGACCGCGCATCAATGCCGGTGGCCGTATTGGCGATGCCGCACTGGGTAGCCGTCTGCTTACACTCGACGACTCGTCACAGGCGGACGTGATTGCCGAAAAGCTGGATGAGCTGAACCGCGAGCGACAGGCGATGGAAGCCGTGATGCTGGCGGAAGCCGAAGCGGAAGCGCTTTATGAGTATGGCGACGGGTCTGGCGCTGGCGTCATCGTTACCGCACGGGAAAACTGGCATCCGGGGATCGTTGGCCTGCTTGCCTCACGCCTCAAGGACCGTTTCCGCCGCCCGGCCTTTGCCATCGCTTTCGATCCCTCTGGCAAGGGCACAGGCTCCGGCCGCTCGATCAATGGTTTCGATATGGGCAGAATGGTCCGCGCCGCTGTGGATGCCGGCCTGCTGGTCAAGGGTGGCGGTCACGCCATGGCCGCGGGCCTGACGGTGGAACGCGCCAATCTCGGCAAACTCCGGACCTTCTTCGAGGAAGCCGCCGCAAAGACGGTGAGCGAGCTGGTGGAAAGCAGCGTGCTGAAGATCGACGGTGCAATCGGCGCGTCTGGCGCGACCCTGCAGCTTGTCGATCAGCTGGAACAGGCTGGTCCTTATGGCTCCGGCCATTCTCAGCCCATTTTTGCCGTACCTGCCCACCGGCTGCGCGATGTGCGTCTGGTCGGCACCTCACACGTCAAGATCACGCTGGAGGCCATGGATGGCTCACGGCTGGACGGCATCGCATTCCGCGCCGCAGAGGCCCCTCTGGGGCAGATGCTGCTGAATGCGCGTGGCAGGTCCATCCACGTGGCAGGCACCGTGGGTGCCGATCTCTGGCAGGGCCAGAGGCGTGTGCAGCTGCGTGTTCTGGACGCGGCTTTCGCGCCCTGACAGTCGGCACAGATCGAGACTTGATTTAACGGGAAAAGCTGAAGGACAGCCGGAAACGGCATGCATTCTCTATCTCACATATCACGTGAAGATTTGAACGCATAATACTGATTTTCAAGGAGAAGCAAGTGGCACGCCCTAGGGGAGTCGAACCCCTCTTTTCAGAATGAAAATCTGACGTCCTAACCGATAGACGAAGGGCGCGTGCGCTTGTGGTGTGGCGCCCTTATAGTCAGGCTCCCGTTGCTCCGCAAGCGGAAAAATTGATTTTTTCCGCTTCGTGACGAGTTTTTTTATTGAGGCCGGACCGGCTGTGGAAAACTGCGCCGGGACTGGCCAAGGCCTTGAAATTTCGCCGCTATCTCTGCGCACCAGCAATGCCTTCATGACTCGTGGAAGGCCTCGGGGCGTGCTTTTCCAACCCTTAGCTGGCATCTGCTGCCCGCCAGAAAGAACCGACGATGTGATTTGGCTGGAAGGGGAAAGGCAAGCCGGTCGATTTGCCCGCTGGCGATTCATCCGGCTTGCCTTCCATCGGGGGGACGGCACTCTAACGTATCGCCCTGGAATCGGTTCCGGCGCATCGATCACGCGTGACGAATTTGCTATCTGCGAAGCTGCTTTGTATTTACGAAGGGGGAAACACGAAGGCAAGTGGCACGCCCTAGGGGAGTCGAACCCCTCTTTTCAGAATGAAAATCTGACGTCCTAACCGATAGACGAAGGGCGCGTGCGCTTGTGGTGTGGCGCCCTTATAGTCAGGCTCCCCGTGGTCCGCAAGCGGAAAAATGCATGATTTGACAAAAAAATGACATTGGCTGCCAGAACCCCTGGAAAACAAGGATTTCCGTTTCGTAACAAATGGTTAAACCGAGGTCGGCTTGGCAGTTTCAGTGCTTCTCGCGGATGAAGAACGATGTGAAACGACGACTTGCAGGGGCCGGTGATTCACTCAACGGGGCTTCTGGTGCGAAAGAAGCCATCAAAATGAATGGCGAACCTTGCCAAACATTCCGGCGTCACCCTTGGGTTTTTCCCGAGATCCGCAACCGCTCGATTTTGTTGACTTAGATATTTAGGACAAGCCCATGGATGAGGTCGAGCGTGGAGAGGCTGTCGTCAAATGAAAACGGGGCCGAAATGGCCCCGTTTCGTGATGCTAGCTGATTGCAGTGTCTCAGTGCAGGATCTGGCTGAGGAACAGCCTTGTGCGCTCGTGCTGGGGATTGTCGAAGAATTCGGCGGGCGAATTCTGTTCGACGATCTGGCCCTGGTCCATGAAGATGACGCGGTTTGCGACCTGGCGGGCAAAGCCCATTTCGTGGGTCACGCACAGCATCGTCATGCCGTCTTCGGCAAGGCTGACCATGGTATCAAGCACTTCCTTGACCATTTCCGGGTCAAGCGCCGAGGTCGGCTCGTCGAACAGCATGATCTTCGGCTTCATGCACAGCGAGCGGGCGATTGCCACGCGCTGCTGCTGACCGCCGGAGAGCTGGCCAGGGTATTTATGCGCCTGTTCGGGGATCTTGACGCGCTTCAGATAGTGCATCGCCACTTCTTCGGCTTCCTTTTTGGGCATCTTGCGAACCCAGATTGGCGCCAGCGTGCAGTTTTCCAGAATCGTCAAATGCGGGAAGAGGTTGAAGTGCTGGAACACCATACCGACTTCACGACGCACCTCATCGATCTTCTTCAGATCGTTGGTGAGTTCGATACCGTCGACGTTGATCGTGCCCGACTGATGTTCTTCCAGCCGGTTGATGCAGCGGATCATGGTCGATTTGCCCGATCCCGAAGGGCCGGCGATGACGATACGCTCGCCCTTCATCACCTTCAGGTTGATGTCGCGCAGGACGTGGAAGTCGCCATACCACTTGTTCATGCCGACGAGTTCGATTGCCACGTCCGTTGTCGAAACGGCCAGTTTTTTTGTTTGGGTTTCTGCCATTTTGAGCGTCCCTTATCGTTTATGCCCGGTGTCGAGGTGCCGTTCCATGAACAGCGAATAACGCGACATGCCGAAGCAGAATATCCAGAATATGAACCCGGCGAAAATATAGCCCGTCATTGCGGTGACAGGTGTCGCCCAGTTCGCATCCGATTGGTTGAGTGTGACAATGCCAAGCAGGTCGAACATGCCGATGATCGAGACCAGCGACGTGTCCTTGAAAAGACCGATGAAGGTGTTGACGATGCCCGGAATGACGAGCTTCAGCGCCTGCGGCAGCACGATCAGCCGGGTTTTCTGCCAATAGTTCAGGCCGAGCGAGTCTGCCCCTTCATATTGCCCCTTCGGGATGGCCTGCAAGCCGCCACGGATCACCTCCGCCATATAGGCGGACGAGAAGAGCGACACGCCGACCAGAGCGCGCAGGAACTTGTCGAAGGTCCAGCCGTCGGGAAGGAACAGCGGCAGCATGATGCTGGCGAAGAACAGGACGGTGATCAGAGGAATACCTCTGATAACTTCGATGAAAAGCACGCACAGCATTTTTATTACCGGCAGGTTCGATCGGCGGCCAAGCGCCAGAAGAATGCCGAAGGGCAGGGACACTGCAATTCCGAAGAAAGACAGGATCAGGGTGACCATCAGGCCGCCCCAGAGCTGCGTTTCCACCACCGGCAGGCCGAAGACGCCGCCGATGAGGAGGAAAAACGCAATGACTGGCAGGATGATGAAAAGCGCCAGCGCATTGAGCCGCTTGAATGGCGCTTTCGGAATGAGCATTGGCACCAGGAGGATGGTGAACATGACCATCACAAGGATAGGACGCCAGCGCTCATCGATCGGGTAACGGCCGAACATGATCTGGCCGAACTTCGCCGAAACGAAGGCCCAGCATGCGCCGGACTGGCCATCGGCCAGCGCACCGCCCTGGGAGGCGGTGAGGCAGGCGATGCGATCCGTACCGGTCCATACCGCGTCTACGAACAGCCACTTGAATATTGGCGGCAAAAGATAGGCGAGGAACGCGATGGCAAGAACCGTAAGGACGGTGTCCTTCGGCGTGGCGAAAAGTTTGGTGCGCAGCCAATGGCTGATGCCAACCGCGCTTGAAGGCGCGGGTTTGGCTTCTTCAATGGTGTGGCGCACGAACGCGTGATTGCTGATCGTCATCTATTATCTCTCCACCAGGGCCATTTTCGCGTTCAACCAGTTCATGACCACGGCCGTGAGAATGGACAGCGAGAGATAGAGAACGAGCCAGATAGCGACAACTTCGACCGCCTGTCCCGTCTGGTTCAGGATCGTGCCGCCAACGGAGACGATGTCGGCGAAACCGACCGCGACCGCAAGCGACGAGTTCTTGGTCAGGTTGAGATACTGGCTTGTCAGCGGCGGGATGATGATGCGCATCGCCTGAGGAACGACGATCAGACGTGTCGTCGTGCTGGCGCGAAGACCCAATGCCTCCGCTGCCTCGGTCTGCCCTTTTGCCACGGCCTTGATGCCGCCGCGAACGATCTCGGCGATAAAGGAAGCGGTGTAGAAGGAGAGCGCCAGAAACAGCGACATGAATTCAGGTGCGACGACCGAACCGCCCGCAAGGTTGAACCGCCCGGCAATCGGGTAATCGAATGTCAGGGGTGAGCCGAGCGCGAGGAATGTCGCAGCCGGAAGGCCGATGATGAGAAGTGTTGCGGTGATGCCGGTGCGGAACTGCTCGCCGGTTCTTTCCTGCCTGGCCTTCGCCCAGCGATAAATGAAGACGCTGATGACGATGGCGACCACGAAAGCGAGCGGTATCAGCCACGTCCCTTCGCCCCAGAGAGGCTTTGGAAAGAAGAAGCCGCGATTGTTGAGGTAGGTTCCAAACGGAAGCTGCAGCGAATCGCGGGCCTGCGGCAGAACGGAGATGACGCCCTTGTACCAGAAGAAGATAACAAGCAGGGGCGGGATGTTGCGGAAGATTTCCACATAGGCCTGCGCCAGCTTCGAGATCAGCCAGTTGTTGGACAGCCGGGCGATACCGACGATGAAACCGATGATCGACGCGGCGATGATGCCAAAAAATGCGACCTGAATTGTGTTGAGAATACCAACGAGCAATGCCCGGCCATAGGTCGCATCGCTGGTGTAAGCGATCAGCGACTGGCCGATATCAAAGCCGGCTCTTCCATTGAGGAAGCCGAAGCCGGACGAAATGTTTGACCGTTGAAGATTTGTGATCGTATTCGTCACGATGATCCAGACGAAGGCGGTCAGGATGACGACTGTCAGAACCTGATAAAAAATTCCGCGTATGCGTGGATCGTAAATGAGTGACGACGCGCTTTGCGCGCGCGATCGTTGCGAACTGACCGCGTTGCCTGCCATAGGCACCTTTCCCTTTTATATGCTCTTTGCGAGCTTATTCTATAATTTCAAGTGGAGGCCGGGCATTGCCCAGCCTCCCTTCAGTCCTTAGCCAACGATAGTCCCGATCAACGAACCGGCGGTGCGTATTGCAGGCCGCCCTTGGTCCAAAGCGCGTTCTGGCCACGCTCGATCTTCAGCGGCGAGCCGGCGCCAACGTTACGGTCGAAGACTTCGCCGTAGTTGCCGACCTTCTTGACGATGTTGTAGGCCCAGTCGTTCGTCACGCCGAGATCGGTACCGATCTTGGTGCCTTCTTCAGTACCAAGCAGACGCTTGATATCAGGGTTGGCGCTGTTCTTCTGCTCGTCGACGTTTTTCGACGTGATGCCCAGCTCTTCGGCGTTGACCATCGCGTAGTGAACCCACGTGACGATGTCGAACCACTGGTCGTCGCCCTGGCGAACGGCCGGTCCAAGCGGCTCCTTGGAGATCACTTCAGGCAGAACGATGTTGTCATCGGGGTTCTTCAGCTTGAGACGGATAGCGTACAGACCGGACTGGTCGGTGGTGTAAACGTCGCAACGGCCGGAATCATAAGCCGAAGTCGCATCGGATTCCTTTTCGAAAACAACCGGGTTGTACTGCAGGTTGTTGGTCTTGAAGTAGTCGGCAAGGTTGAGCTCGGTGGTCGTGCCGGTCTGAACGCAGACAGCGGCGCCGGAAAGCTCAAGCGCGGACTTCACGTTGAGGCCCTTCTTGGCGATGAAGCCCTGGCCATCATAATAGTTGACGGTACGGAAGTTGAAGCCGAGCGATGTGTCGCGGCTGATCGTCCAGGTGGTGTTACGGGTCAGAACGTCGACCTCGCCAGACTGGAGAGCCGGAAAACGGTCCTTGCTCGAAAGAGCGACAAATTTAGCCTTTGTAGGATCGCCGAAAACCGCAGTGGCAATACCGCGGCAATAGTCCACGTCGATGCCGGACCATTCGCCCTTGTCATCGGGATTGGAAAATCCCGGAATGCCAGCGCTCACGCCGCAGGTGACGAAACCTTTCGACTTCACGTCCTGAAGCGTCGCAGCCGAAGCGACCGAGGCTCCTCCCAAAACTGCTGCGCCGATAACGGCCGACAGAATTGCCTTTTTCATTTTTCCCAACCTTTGTTTGTTATCGTCAATCGGAAGAGGACCGGCATATTGTTTTTGCCCCAGCTCCCCCCTTCAGCAGATCTTTTCGATCCGCTTTTTCTATCACAATCGTAATTGGCAGCGGGGTCAAGACATGCTGACAATAATTGTGCCTATAAAACGGAATTTTCCAAATTTTGGTCGGGAAGTGTGCAAAGGGTGAAAATATAAGCATATTTTTGCGGAAAAATACACTTGCACGATTTTTGTATACTTCTTGTATGCTGTTGCCGGGTGGATCAATCCTCCCATCTACGAATGTTCTGCGGGACTTGACCTTGCCTCCGGCTCTCCGCATTGTCGCTCGCGTCAATATCCCTTCGAAAGCTGATCTGAAATGACCAAGACCAATGACCTGCTTTCCACCGCAGGTATGAATACGCGCCTGACCCATGGCGGCAACGATCCCGCCGACTGTTTCGGTTTCGTCAATCCGCCCATCGTGCGCGGTTCTACCGTGCTTTTCCCCGATGCCGAGACGCTTTCGACCGAAAACCAGAAATACACCTATGGCACCCACGGCACGCCGACGACCGATGCGCTATGCAATCTCGTCAACGAGCTGGAAGGTTCTTTCGGAACCATTCTCGTGCCATCGGGCCTTGCGGCGATCACCGTGCCGTTCCTCGCCTATCTTGGCGCCGGCGATCATGCGCTGATCGTCGATTCGGTTTATTTTCCCACACGCCGCTTTTGCAACACGATGCTGAAGAAGCTTGGTGTGGAGGTGGAGTATTACGACCCGGCGATCGGGACGGGTATCGAAGCGCTGATCCGCCCGAATACCAAGCTGGTGCATCTTGAAGCGCCGGGTTCCAATACCTTCGAGATTCAGGACGTTCGGCTGATCACCGAGATTGCCCATAGGCACGATTGCGTCGTGACGATGGACAATACCTGGGCGACACCGCTTTATTTCAAGCCGCTCGATTTCGGTGTCGATGTTTCCATCCATGCCGCCACCAAATATCCGTCAGGTCATTCCGATGTCCTGATGGGCTTTGTTTCCGCCAATGAAAAGCACTGGAAGACGCTTTATCAGGCGAACACCAATCTTGGCATCTGCGTGACGCCTGATGACGCCTATCAGATCCTGCGCGGCATGCGCTCCATGGGCATTCGACTTGCGCACCACCAGAAAAGCGCCCTCGACATCGCCACCTGGCTGGAAAGCCGCGACGACGTCGTGAGCGTTCTGCATCCGGCCCTGCCGAGCTTTGCCGGGCATGAACTCTGGAAGCGCGATTTCAAGGGCGCGAGCGGCGTATTTTCCTTTGTGCTGAAGGCCGAAGAGGGCAAATACAAGCAGACTGCGGCGGCATTCCTGAATGCGCTGACCTTCTTCGGGCTCGGCTATTCCTGGGGTGGATACGAATCGCTTGCCGTGTCGGTGTCGCTTGTCGACAGGACGATTGCCAAAGGCCCGTCGGAAGGTCCGGTCATCCGTCTGCAGATAGGGCTTGAAGATATCGCCGACCTCAAGAAGGATCTCGAGGCCGGGTTTGCGGCGGCAGCCGCGGTCTAACCTCAGCTTTTGGCGCTGTAGCCGTATAGCCAGTCGAAGTCCTTCAGGAAGGCTTCCCTCGGACGTGTCGAGAAGACGAAGTCCCGGGCAAGCCGAACCGGGCCTGTGGCGTGATAGGCGAAACGATTGAGAGAGGCCCGCTTGCGGGCCTTTTCTATGCGCGGCAGACGCAGGGCTTCGAAGGCGGCAAGGGCCTGTGGTACGGGCAGGGATGTTCCGGTCAATGTGCCCGCCAGTTCAAATGCATCCTCGATGGCCATCGCCGCCCCCTGTGCGGCAAAGGGCATCATCGCGTGGGCAGCGTCGCCGATCAGCACCGTATCGCGACCATTGTGCCAGCGTCCGGGACCGGCCTGATAAAGTGGCCAGAAGGTCGGATTTTCCGACGATGCCAGCAGCCGAACGATATCCGGGCTCCACCCGCGAAACTGCGCAAGCAGCATGGCTTTCTGTTGGCCGCTCGATTCCGCTCGCCATGTTGCGCCGGGATCGGCGCCGAGTGCGATGGCCACAATGTTGAAGCCGCCGACTTCCTTCAGTGGGTAGGCGACGATATGGCCACCCGAACCGAGATAGGCGGTGACGGCGCTTTTGTTGATGGCTGACGGCACATCTTTTGCCGCGACCGTGAAGCGCCAGGCAATATTGCCGGAGAAGGTGGCAGTTGGGGCGGAGGGGACAGCGAAACGGGCCGCGGACCAGACACCGTCTGCGCCGACGATCAGGTCGTGATCGCGGAACGTGGTTGCAGCGATGACGTCTGTCGTCGCGTTTTCGATACGTTTGCCAAGATGCAGGCGGCAGAGCGGATTGCGCGTTACCGCATTGAGAAGCGCGTTTTGCAACGTCGAGCGATGCAGCACGCCATAAGGTGCGCCCCAGCGTGTGCGGGCCGTCGCACCCACGGGTAAGGAAAGCAACGTGGCAAGCGATTTGCCATCGGCCAGATCGACACTGACCGGCTCGGTCCAACGCGCCTCTATCTCAGCCATCACGCCGAGTTCGGCAAGGATGCGGGCGGCATTGGGCGATACTTGCAGGCCCGCACCGACTTCCGTCAGTTCGCCGGCCTGTTCAACGATGTCAGAGCTGATGCCCTGGCGGGCAAAAGAGAGCGCTGCGGTGAGACCGGCGATGCCGGCACCGACGATGGCTACGGATTTGATGGGCATGTCGCGCCCCGATCAGGAAATGTGGAAGGTCAGGCGGCCTTCACATGGAAGACGCAGCCTGGAGGATTGGTCTGCTCGGCCTTCAGCGACGGATTGTAGCGGTAAAGGGTGGAGCAATAGGAACAGACCTTCTCGTTGTCGTCGCCCATGTCGATGAAGATGTGGGGATGATCGAAAGGCACCGAAGCGCCGGTGCACATGAATTCCTTGACGCCGATCTCGATCACGCTGTGTCCGCCATCGTTCTGGAAGTGGGGAATGGAATGCCCGGCCATGTTCGTCTCCAAATGCAATATCGTGGTTAAGCCGCAGGTCGTCATCGAGCATGGGCTTATTGCTGCGGATATGTAGCCTCAAACGCATTGCATCTCCATAAAAATCGTCAGGAAAACATGTTCAAAATTGCGATTTCCTGCCATATGGTCCGGCAAAAAGGATGTCCTTGATGAATCTCAACATGCCGCAATTTTCCGATTTTTCCCATGACGGCCTTCGCCTTGCCTATTTCGATGAGGGTGATCCGGCGGGCGATCCGGTTCTGTTGATTCACGGCTTTGCCTCCAGCGCCAACGTCAACTGGGTGCATCCAGGCTGGCTGAAAACGCTTGGTGACGCCGGTTACCGGGTGATTGCTATCGACAATCGCGGCCATGGCGCAAGCGACAAGCCGCATGATCCGCAAGCCTATTATCCGCCCGTCATGGCCGGCGATGCGGTGGCGCTGCTTAATCATCTCGGCATCGCGGAGGCTCATGTGATGGGCTATTCCATGGGCGCACGCATTTCGGCCTTTCTGGCGATGGCACATCCGGAGCGTGTCCGCTCACTGGTTTTCGGCGGACTTGGCATCGGCATGGTGGAAGGTGTGGGCGACTGGGATCCGATCGCCGAAGCGCTGCTGGCCCCCTCGCTCGATGTCGTCACGCATGAGCGCGGCCGCATGTTCCGCGCCTTTGCCGACCAGACGAAAAGCGACCGGCTGGCACTCGCCGCCTGTATCGAGACGTCGCGTGTCCTCGTCAGCCGCGAACAGGCCGCAAAGATAGATGCGCCGACGCTGATCGCGGTCGGAACCAATGACGATATCGCCGGATCAGGTGCCGAACTTGCGGCGATCATGCCGCATGCGCGCGCTATCGACATTCCCGGCCGTGACCACATGCTGGCCGTTGGCGACCGGGTGTTCAAGGCGGCGGTTCTGGAATTTTACCGCAGCCTTTGATGGGTGGCGGCAAGAAACGGTTTTTCATGCTGCATGAAGAAAAACTGAAGCCTTGCCGCCTTTAAAGTCGTCATTCGAATCCCATTTCTTATGCACGTCTTTTTCTGTATAAAGAACGACTACTGCAAACGAGGAGACCATTCATGGTCGCACGTACCGAGGCCCGTCAGCCGGAACAGCTGGCGATCGTCGATCCGATCTGGGGCAGCCTGCTGCATGAAGCGCGAAGCGCCGTGGCGCAGGACCCGCTGCTTTCGGCTTTCCTTTATTCGACAATCCTCAATCACCGGTCTCTGGAAGAATGCGTGATTTATCGCATCTGTGAACTCCTCGATCATCCCGATATGCAGGCCGTTCTTCTGCGCCAGACCTTTCAGGACATGCTGGATGACTGGCCCGAATGGGGCAGCGTGCTGCGCGTCGATATCCAGGCGGTTTACGATCGCGATCCGGCCTGCACGCGCTTCATGGAGCCGCTCCTTTATTTCAAGGGGTTTCAGGCCATCCAGACGCATCGCCTTGCCCATTGGCTGCTGCAAAAGGGCCGCAGGGATCTGGCGCTTTATCTGCAAAGCCGCTCGTCCAGCATTTTCCAGACGGATATCAATCCGGCAGCACGCATCGGCAAGGGCATCTTCCTCGATCATGCCACCGGGCTTGTGGTCGGCGAGACGGCCGTTATCGGCGACAACGTTTCCATCCTGCATGGCGTGACGCTTGGCGGCACCGGCAAGGAGGGGGCGGACCGTCATCCGAAGATCGCCAATGGCGTGATGATCGGAGCGGGCGCGAAAATCCTCGGTAATATCGAGATCGGCAGTTGCTCGCGCATCGCCGCCGGTTCTGTGGTGCTGAAGCCGGTCCCGCCGAAGACCACCGTTGCCGGTGTGCCGGCGCGGGTGGTGGGAGAGGCAGGGTGTTCCGAACCCTCGCGCCTGATGGATCAGGTCATCGGAGCCGATATCTGACGGGTCCGATATTTCCTCAATCGTCCGTGTGGAAGGCTCCGCGTGAAAGACATGGCCTGTGAAAGACATTGGCGATGTGCCGCTTTCACTTTACTTTCGCCTTTGTCCCATGCCAAAAGCGGCGCAACCCGAACCGCACAGGAGAATAGTGGTGAAAGCCGACGAAATCAAAAAACTCGACGCCTATTTCAAGCGCACCTTCAATGAAAAGATGGTTGTGAAGGCGCGTCCCCGTAAGGACGATTCCGCCGAAGTGTATCTTGGCGAAGAGTTCCTTGGCGTTGTCTACATCGATGACGAGGACGGCGACCGCTCGTACAACTTCTCCATGGCAATCCTCGACGTCGATCTCTGATCGTCACTGCCCGGTGACGGGTGTTTTCCCGGATTAATAGTCGCCCGCGGTGGTTCACGCCGCGGGCGATTTGTTTTTGCGGTCGGTGATACGCATCATCAAGCGGCTTTGCGGCCGCAACGTCACCCTCATCAGTGGCTCCGCCGGACTTGCCGATCTGTTTTCGAGATGGACGTTCTGCAACAGCACCGCCAGGATCGACACGGCCTCCATCATCGCAAATGCATTGCCGATGCAGACACGCGGACCTGCACCGAAGGGCATGTAGGCGTAACGGTGACGCGCCTTGGTCTTTTCCGGCTCGAAGCGGGAAGGGTCGAAACGTTCCGGTTCGTCCCATAGCGCCGTGTGCCGGTGGACAGCGTAGATCGGCACATAAAGAACGGTTCCGGCAGGAATATCATGGTCGCCGAGCTTGAAATCCTGCAACGCCGTGCGGGTGACCACCGGGGCAGGTGGGTAAAGCCGCATCGCCTCGGAAAATGCCTGTCTGGTATAGGTCAGTTGGGCGATGTGCTCGGCGGCGACGGGATTTCCACCCGTGACGGCTGCGATTTCCTCAACGACTTTCCGCTCCACGTCGCTGTGTTGCGACAGCAGATTGAACGTCCATGCCAGACCGAGCGCAGTCGTTTCGTGACCGGCGGTGATGAAGGTGAGCAGATTGTCGATGATTTCCTTGTCGCTCATCATGCGTCCCGTCTCGGGGTCCTTCGCCTGAAGTAGCATGCACACCAGATCGTTTCTCTCGACGGGGTTCTGCCGCCGGTCCGCAATCACCGTCGACAGGCTGGAGCGCAGATAACCGACAGCGGCCCGGGCCTTGCGCCGACCGGGGTGAGGGAGCCATTCCGGTGCGCCCAGCATGGCGAGCGCGAAGGTCCAGCCTGTCGGTTTCAGATAGTCGGTGATGCTTTGCTCCACGCGCCCGATATCGATCCCGTGGCCGCCGGACATCATGGTCTCAACGATGATGTCGAAGGTGGTCCGCATCATTTCATGGCCGATATCGATGTCGCCGAAAGGAGATGCGCGCCAGCGCCTGCCGGTTCGCTCCCCCGCCTCGATCATGACAGGCAGCAGTTCCAGCAGTTTTTCGTGCCGGAAGGCGGCGGCAACGGATTGCCGTTGCCATTTCCAGTGATCGCCATCGGCGGTCAGAAGGCCCTGTCCGAGAGCGGGGCCAAGCGCGCGGCGCACGTCCTCACCCTTGCCGAGCAGATGGGCGTTCTTGACGAGGGCCTCATGAATAAGGACAGGATCGGCAAGATGGACGCGCATCGTACCGCCGACACGGATAAACACCGCCGGTTCGTTGAAAATCTCCGGTGGCAATGCGTTCAGCGGGTTGCGGATGAGTGAGAGGGCCAAACGTGCTGTGGCGAATTTCGATACGGGTGCCGCAGCGGATGTATCCGGGAGCGGGGTGCGAAGGTCGGTTCCGGGCATGGACAGGTCCTTTATTCGCGTTGAACACTCAAATTTATTTGTTAAGGTGCGTACCTTATTTTATTCATTTAAGGTGTGCACCTTAGGTTTCAATAGCGGGGTCCGATATCAATGAAGAAAAGCGAGGCCGGACGATCGACGGGGCGTCCTTCCCCCACACGACAGAGAATAATCGCTGCCGCACTCCAACTATTTAACGAGAGGGGGCCTGATCACGTAACCACAGCCGAGATCGCAAGGGCAGTGAATATCAACGAGGGTAATCTTTATTATCATTTCCGCACCAAGGAGGCATTGGTGCTGGCGCTGTTTGCCCTGTTCGAGACCGACGCGCTGGCGGTTGTCGCAAAGATTGACGAAGAGGACGAAGTAGCCGCATCGACATATGCTGGCTTTTTGCGGCTCTGGTTTTCGCTGGTGTGGAACTACCGCTTTCTGTTTCGTGATTTTGTCGGCCTTCTTTCCTCCGCGCCTGCGCTGGTGGAGCCGGTCCGCGGCATAAGCGCGGCAATGCGATTTGCCGTTGATGATATCGTCAGCCGGATGGAGAGGGCAGGGCTTGCAGAGATTCCAGAAACCGAGCGGGCGGCCCTTCTTACCAATCTATGGATCGTCTCGACCTATTGGGCGGCCTATCTCAACCTTCAGGAAGGGGTCACCGAATTCGGGCCGCAGCAACTGAACTGGGGACTTCGGCAGGTGTCCAGCCTATTTCGACCCTATCTCTCACCATTGGCCACCTCCGAGCTGGAGGCGCTGCTTGAAGTTGATCCATGATTTCACCTGATGGTGATAATGTGGCTGCGGGCAAAAACGCCCGCGACAATATTCTATCGCGGGCGTTTCCCATCTCGCGGGTCTTAAGCCGCCGTTATCAGGCCGACTTCAGCAGATCGCCGTGCGGATCGAGCACGAACTTGGTTGCGGCACCCTGGTCGAAGCTTTCATATCCCTGTACGGCGTCGTCGAGTGCGATGATCTTGGCGTTGACGATGTCGGCAATGGGCAGGCGGTCGTGCAGGATCGACTGCATGAGCTGGCGATTGTATTTCAGCACCGGCGTCTGGCCGGTATGGAAAGATTGTGCCTTGGCCCAACCGAGGCCGAAGCGAAGCGACAGGCTGCCCTGTTTTGCTGCGGCATCGACCGCACCTGGATCTTCGGTGACGTAAAGGCCGGGAATGCCGATCGAGCCGGCGGCACGGGTGATTTCCATCATCTGGTTGAGAACGATGGCCGGCTGTTCGCCGCCCGAATGGCCACGCGCTTCAAAACCAACGGCATCGATGGCGCTGTCGACCTCGTTGGTGCCGACGATCTCGGCAATCATGTCGCCCAGCCGGTCACCCTTGGAAAGATCGACGGGCTCGAAGCCGACCTTGGCGGCGTGCGCAAGGCGATCCTTGTTGAAATCACCGATCATGACGACGGCGGCACCGAGAATACGGGCAGACGCGGCAGCCGCCAGACCGACCGGACCGGCGCCCGCGACATAGACCGTGGAGCCGACACCGACGCCGGCCTTGACCGCGCCATGAAAGCCGGTCGGCAGGATGTCCGAGAGCATGGTGAGGTCGCGGATCTTGGACATTGCCCTGTCGCGGTCGGGAAATTTCAGAAGGTTGAAGTCGGCATAGGGAATGGTGACGTATCTGGCCTGTCCGCCGATCCAGCCGCCCATATCAACATAACCGTAGGCGCCACCGGCACGGGCGGGGTTCACCGTCAGGCACACACCGGTATCCTGCGACTTGCAGCAGCGGCAGCGACCGCAGGCGACGTTGAACGGCACCGAGACAATATCGCCGATATCAAGCATCTCGACGTCGACGCCTTTTTCGATGACTTCGCCGGTGATCTCATGGCCAAGGACGAGGCCGGGCATCGCCGAGGTGCGGCCGCGCACCATATGCTGGTCCGAACCGCAGATATTCGTGGAAATAACCTTGAGAATGACACCGTGCTCGATACGGCGGCCATCCGGCGCCTCCAGCTTCGGATCATCGATGTCGCGGACCTCGACCTGGCCGGGGCGCAAATAGACGACGCCTCTGTTTTTGCTCATATCCATCTCCTCCTTGGGTTGAACACCAATACCGGCCCGCTCCTCCGCGGACAGGATATCGTCAAAACTCATGCGCGGACCCGTATGCGGCTCGCGTGGAATCTCAATCGGCGAAGGGATGGAAAGAAGAACAATCGGCGCGTTTGGACAAACGTCGCCTGCCTCTTGATCACCGCCCGCCGCAGATACCCGGCATTACGCCGAATATGTGCAGCAAACCATTTGGCGGGCGATGTGGCGGTCGGGAATACGACAACGCCTATAGCCGCAACGACACCGGCTCTCGCCAGATGTCACGGTGGCGTTATCTGTCGATCGATTTTCTCAGGCGCCCGGCGGCATCCTGAATATATTGCCAGGCGACGCGACCGGAGCGGCCGCCGCGCGTGGTCGCCCATTCCAGCGCCTCGTGATGCAGGGTTTCGCGATCAAGGCCGAGATCGAAATGTTCGGCGTAGCTGTCAATCATTGTCAGATAGTCTTCCTGGCCGCATTTGTGGAAGCCGAGCCACAGGCCGAAGCGGTCCGAGAGCGAGACCTTTTCCTCAACAGCTTCCGAAGGGTTGATGGCGGTCGATTGCTCGTTCTCCATCATGTGGCGCGGCAGAAGATGACGGCGGTTGGACGTGGCATAGAACAGCACATTGTCCGGACGCCCCTCTATGCCGCCATCGAGGGCTGCCTTCAGCGACTTGTAGGCCGTGTCGTCGTGATCGAAGGAGAGGTCGTCGCAGAAGACGATGACGCGTTCGCCAGAAACTTTCAATATATCCAGCAAGGCGGGCAGGGTGTGGATATCTTCGCGATGCACCTCGACCAGCTTCAAGGGAACGCCGCTTGCGGCGCGCACATCTTCGTGAACGGCCTTGACCAGCGAGGATTTGCCCATGCCGCGTGCGCCCCAGAGCAGCACGTTGTTGGCGGGAAAACCATCGGCAAAACGCAGTGTGTTCTCGTGCAGGATATCGCGCACATGATCGACGCCGCGAATGAGTTTCAGCGCAATGCGGTTCGGACGTGAAACCGGCTGCAGAAAGGAATTGATCGGCGTCCAGACAAAGCAATCCGCCGCATTCCAGTCGTTCACGGCAGGTGCCGGGCCTGCCAGCCGTTCCATGGCGACGTTAAGCCGGCGCAGTTCGGCAAGAAGCAGGGTGGCCGTCTCTTCTCGAATCATGGTGTTTCTTCCGCTTATCCGATGTTCATAACGATGTTTTCAACCCGGCCTAGCATGGCGTTTCAGGCCCATAAAGGTTAAGAGGTCCGGAATCGGTACGGCGTGGCTTCTGCATCTGTTGCATTCCCGGCGTTCCCCACTATATTCCGGCGGCTTGAAAGCTGGGGCGGCATACGAGGTCGTGCTGTAATCGTTGAGGAGTTTTATATGTTCATTAGTCAAGCTTTTGCCCAGGACACGGCGGGCGGCGCGTCTGCATTCGGTTCCGGCCTTGAGATGCTTTTCCTGTTTGCACCGCTTATGGTGGTCTGGTACTTTTTCCTCATTCGCCCGCAGCGCGCGCAGATGAAGAAGCGTCAGGAAACGTTGACCAATATTCGCCGTGGCGATCAGGTCGTTCTTGGTGGCGGCATCGTTGGCAAGGTGACCAAGGTCATCGACGACAATGAACTCGAAGTCGAAATCGCCGAAGGCGTGAAAATCCGTGCCGCTCGTGCTTACATTGCCGAAGTGCGCGTGAAGGGCGAAGTGGTCAAGACGGAAGCCGCTTCCTGATACTGCCGGATAATTGAACGTCCGCTTCCGAATTTGACGGGTTGCGCATCGCGCAACCCCAACCCTGACCGAGATCGAAATGCTTCATTTTTCCCGTTGGAAAACAGTCTTTATCTGGTTGCTTGTGCTGGCAAGCGTCTTCATCGCATCTCCCAACCTGTTTTCGGACAAGCAGCTGGAGGGCATGCCTGCCTGGTACAAGGACAACAAGGTAACGCTCGGTCTCGACCTTCAGGGCGGCTCGCACATCATGCTCAAGATCGAGCGTTCCGACATCGTCAAGGAACGGCTTGAAACGATCGTGGGTGACGTGCGCACGCAGCTTCGCGACGCCAACATCCGCTATTCGGGGCTTACGGGCAACGGCCAGCAGATCCAGGTTCGCATCAGCGATCCCGCTCAATATGAAGCGGCGAAAACCGCGCTTCGCGACCTGACGCAGCCGGTGTCCGCCGGAACGCTGGTCGGCGGTTCCATCACAGAAGTGACGATGACCGACGGCGGCGACAATCTGCTGCGGCTCAACCTGACCGATGAAGGCGTGGATTATCGCCTGTCCTCGGCCGTGTCGCAGTCCATCGAAGTCGTGCGCCGCCGTGTTGACGAAGTCGGCACCACCGAACCTCTCATCCAGCGTCAGGGTTCCGACCGCATTATCGTACAGGTGCCGGGCCTCCAGGATCCGCAGCGCCTGAAATCGCTTCTCAACCAGACGGCAAAGCTGTCCTTCCGCATGGTCGATACCACCATGCCGGTGCAGGAAGCGATGAATGGCCGTCCGCCCGCGACCTCAGAGGTTCTTTATTCGCAGGACGATCCGCCGGTTCCCTATCTGGTGGAACGCCGCGCGCTCGTTTCCGGCGACAACCTCGTCGATGCGCAGGCAAGCTTCAACCAGCAGACCAACGAACCCGTCGTCACCTTCCGTTTCGACAGCCGCGGTGCGCAGCGCTTTGCGCAGGCGACGCAGCAGAATGTCGGCAAGCCTTTCGCCATCGTGCTCGACAATCAGGTCATTTCTGCACCTGTAATCCGTGAGCCGATCATCGGCGGTTCGGGACAGATTTCCGGCAGTTTCTCGGTTCAGGGCGCCAACGACCTTGCAGTCCTGTTGCGTGCGGGCGCACTTCCGGCCACGTTGACCGTGGTTGAGGAACGCACCGTCGGTCCGAGCCTTGGTAACGACTCCATCACCGCCGGCCTCACGGCAAGCGCCATCGGCGCCGTCGGCGTTCTCATCTTCATGTTCGTCTTTTATGGCTTCTTCGGCCTGCTTGCGAACATCGCCCTCATCGTCAACGTGGTCATGCTGATCGCCGTCCTCAGTGTGATCGGATCTACGCTCACCTTGCCCGGTATTGCGGGTATCGTCTTGACGATCGGTATGGCGGTGGACTCCAACGTTCTGATCTACGAGCGAATACGCGAAGAGGTGAAGAGCGGAAAACCGCTGATCCAGTCACTGGATAATGGTTTCACACGCGCCTTTGCGACCATTATCGACGCCAACCTGACGACGCTGATCGTTGCAAGCGTGCTGTTCTACATGGGCACGGGTCCGGTCAAGGGCTTTGCCGTCACGCTTGCGGTCGGTATCATCACCACCGTCTTCACGGCCTATACGCTGACGGCCTGGATGTTTGGCTACTGGGTTCGCCGCAGCCGTCCGAAACATCTGCCGAAGGGTGTACGCACCGCCATGTTCGACGGTCGCGACATTCCGTTCATGCGTTATCGCCGTGTGGTTTTCATGATCACCGGTGTGATCATGCTCGCCTGCGTCGGCGGCTTCGTGGCCAAGGGCCTGAACCTCGGCATCGATTTCCAGGGCGGCTCGGTTATCGAAGTGCGCGCCAAGCAGGGTGAGGCCGATCTCGCAGATATTCGCGAGCGTCTGAACCAGCTGAACCTCGGTGAAATACAGGCACAGAATTTCGGCACGCCGCAGGACGTTCTCATCCGCATTCAGGCGCAGGACGGCGGCGAAAATGCCGAGCAGTCGGCAATCACCCTGGTGCGCGGCGAGTTGCAGGACAAGTATGATTTCCGTCGCGTGGAAGTCGTTGGTCCGGCCGTGTCCGGTGACCTGACCGTGACCTCCACGATCGGCGTTGTGCTCGCCATGGCGGCGATCATGATCTACATCTGGGTTCGCTTCGAGTGGCAGTTTGCACTGGGTGCGGTCATCTCGATGGTGCACGACGTGGTCTTCACCATCGGCCTGTTCGTCTTCCTGGGTATAGAGTTCAACCTGACCAGTATCGCGGCGATCCTGACGATCATCGGTTATTCGCTGAACGATACGGTGGTCATCTACGACCGTGTCCGTGAAAACCTCCGGCGATACAAGAAGATGCCACTTTCGATGATCATCGACGTATCGCTGAACCAGACCCTTTCGCGCACGATCCTTACCGGTCTGACCGTGCTTCTGGCACTGCTGGCACTGTATCTGTTCGGTGGCGAGGTCATCCGTTCCTTCACCTTCGCCATGTTGTTCGGCGTCGGTATCGGCGTTTTCTCCTCGGTCTATATCGCGGCTCCGGTGCTGATCGCCTTCAAGCTGCGTCCCGACAGCAAGGATGCGGAAGATGAGAAGGATGAGAAGTCCGGCAATGCCATCGGCGGCAAGCCTGCCGTCTGATGGCCGGCGGGATTGAAATACGCCCGGCCCATTTTCCCGGCCGGGCGCCCATCGATGCCTATGGCAATGGCGGTTTCCGTTTCGCCGACATGTCGCACCGCGGCTCTCTCCTGTTGTTGCCTTCCGGCATTCACGGCTGGAGCCCGGTTGATGCGAAAGAATTGACGCTTGAGCATTTCGACAAGGTTCTGGCTGATGCGCAGGATATCGAGGTGCTTTTGATCGGCACGGGTGATGGCATGCGGGTCTTGCCGAAGGAATTGCGCGAAGCCTTCAGGCAAGCGGGCATTTCGGTCGATCCGATGAGCACGGGTGCTGCCGTTCGCACCTATAATATCATGCTTTCGGAATCGCGCGCCGTGGCTGCGGCGCTGATTGCCGTCGAAGGCTGACAGGACGTTTCGCGCGGGGAAACATGGCACCCACAGAGAATCTAGACGTCTGCCTCGCGACGCTGCGCGACACCGATCGCGACCGCTATCTCGCGTGCCTTCTGTCTCCGGCCGACAAGCGCGCAGCGCTTGCCGCGCTTTACGCCTTCAATGCCGAAATTGCCCGAATCCGCGATTCCGTGCGCGAGGCGCTGCCTGGCGAAGTTCGTATGCAATGGTGGCGCGATCTCCTTGATGGCAATGCGCATGGGGACAGCCAGTCTCACCCCGTTGCTGCCGCTCTTTCGTTGGCGATCGAGCAACATCGCCTGCCGCGACCGGTTCTTGCCAATATGATCGAGGCGCGCATCTTCGATCTTTATGACGATCTGTTCGTGGATCGTAACGCGCTCGAAGGCTATGCGGGGGAGACCGCCTCGGCACTGATCCAGCTGGCGAGCCTTGTGCTTTCGCCGGAAGACACTCCAGCAAGTGCGGAAGCTGCGGGACATGCGGGGGTTGCGCAGGCCATGGCCGGCATTCTAATGCTGATGCCGCTGCACCGTCGTCGTGGGCAGGTCTACATCCCCGCGGATATGCTCGCGGCTGCCGGGCTTGATCGCGAGACGTTTCTGGAAGGCGACGACAAACAACGCATCGGCATCGCCATCGAGATTTTTGCAACGCACGCGCTTGATCACATCGAGAAGGCGAGACGCGCCAAGATGTCCCGGACTGTCTTTGCGGCCTATCTTCCCGTTGCCTTGTCCGGCCCGGTCATCGCCGCTGCCAGAAAGGCGGGAGCGGGCGTGTTTGAAGGCGAAGTGCAACTGTCGCAGCTTCGCCGGCAATGGCTGCTAGCAAAGGCGTCTTTCCTCAAGCGTTTCTGATCGCTCGAACTGCACATCGCGCAGACAGATCGGAGCAATTTTCGCGTCGAGGCCGAAGAGCCACACTTCACGCAAGCCTCGGTGTTTAAGAGCTTGAGCCGGGTTCGCATCGTTTCGATTCGCGAATCGCGATGTTTCGGTGCTGAGGGAGCCTTCCCGCATGAATATGGCGGTCTGGATAATCGTTTTCGTGCTGCTTGCGGTCTTCGCTGTTTATGCCTGGCGCATGACACGGGCAACGGATGAGGACAATAACCACGATGTGGGGCAGGCGATCATGGATTTTGCCCGCGCGTTTCCCACCGAGGCGATCAGAAGCCTGCATATGACGGTGGATGGCGGCGCAGCCTTCGTGCGGCTGCACGACAACAAGGCCGGCTTCATGCGCAATATGGGATCCCATTATGTGTGCCTGATGATCGATCCCGAGCGGATAAGGGTCGAGAGTCTGGAAAGCGGTGACGGTTTCGTCGTCACGTTTTTCGATACGCCGAAATATAGCGGCTCATACCGCTTCAAATCCGCCGGAGAGGCCGCCGAGGTTTCGCTGTGGCTGCTCGGTAGCCTTGTGGAGGCGCAGGACCATCACGACGAAGGACCGCAGCCCTCGGGCGCCTGAAAGCGTTCTGGGCGTCATTGTCCGTCGAGCGGCGGGTTCGCTTCCGTCTGCACACGCTCGCGCCAGATGATGAAAAGGCCGGATGCGACGATGATGAGGATGCCGAGCCATTTCGATGGCGTCGGAAAATCCGAAAACAGCGCATAACCGAGAACTGTCGCCGAGATGATTTCGAAATACTGGAATGGTGCCAGAAGCGACAGCGGTGCCAGCCTGAAGGCCCTGACGATCAGGAGATGCATATAGCCGGATATCGACCCTAACACGATGAGCAGGGTAAGGGTGAAGCCGGATTGCGGAAGCGAGATCGCGAAATCCTTGTCACCGTAGGCGTCGCCGGCCAGAAGGGCTGCCGCCATGAACACCGTGCCGGCAATGCTGGACATGGTCTGCATGACAAGCGGACTGTCAGCATCGCCGATAGCGCGGTTAAGGAACAGGTAGAGCGTGTAGAGAAATGCGCAGGCGACCGGCAGGAGCGATGTCCAGCCGAAGATCTCAAAACTCGGCTGAATGACGATCAGAGCGCCGCCGAAACCCACCGCAATCGCTGTCCAGCGTTTCCAGCCGACCCTGTCGCCGAGGAAGAGGGCCGACATCATCGTCAGCATAAATGGCTCGACGAAATAGATGGCAAAGACATCGGCGAGTGGCATGTATTTGACGGCGGCGAAGAACATCAGGCTGGCACTGGCATGCAGCACGCCGCGCAGGCAGTTCATCCACGGTCGTCTGGCGCTGAACAGCGCTTTGGGTGAGACCAGCAGCAGCAGGGGCAGGGTGCACAGAAGCTGGAAAAAGAAGCGGTAGAAAGTGACCTGCGCCGGTGACATTCCGCCGCTCACCGCCATGTATTTGGCGATGGCATCCATGACGGGCAGCACGAACATGCAGCCCGCCATGATCATCATGCCCTTGGCGACATCGTTCAAACCGGTCTGGCTGGTCATGGGTAGGGCTGCGCTTTCAACCAAAAGGTCCGACGAGGAAACGGGAGCGCCAGAGGGCGCTCCCCCTCGACGAGGTCAGGCGGCCTTCTGGCGTGGCAGGCTCTTCATATCAATGACGAAGCGATAACGCACATCGCTTTTTATCATGCGTTCATAAGCCTCATTGATCTGATCGATATTGATCATCTCGATTTCGGCGGCGATGCCTTTTTCGGCGCAGAAATCCAGCATTTCCTGGGTTTCGGGAATGCCGCCAATCATCGAGCCGGCGAAGGTCTTGCGGCCGGGGATGAGGCTGAATGCGTGCACCGATAGCGGCTTCTCAGGCGCTCCGACCTGCACCAGTGCGCCATCCCGCTTCAGCAACGCAAGATAGGCGTTGATGTCGTGGTCGGCGGCAACCGCGTCGATGATAAGATCGAGGCTGGAAGCCGCTTTCTTCATCTGGTCGGCATCGCGTGAAACGATCACCTCATGGGCACCGAGCTTTTTCGCGTCTTCTGCCTTGCCGGGGGAGGTGGTGATCATCACGACCGTAGCGCCCATGGCATTGGCGATCTTGACTGCCATATGGCCGAGGCCACCGAGACCGACGACGCCGATGCGCTTGCCGGGACCTGCATTCCAGTGCCGCAGCGGCGAATAGGTGGTTATGCCGGCGCAGAGCAGGGGTGCTGCGGCTGCTGGATCGAGCCCTTCGGGGATCCGCAGCACATAGCGATCATCGACGACCACATGGGCGGAATAGCCACCAAGCGTATGTGCGCCGCCGCCCATGGCCTTGTCAGGCGAGTTGTAGGTGCCGGTCATGCCGTTTTCGCAATATTGCTCCAGCCCTTCGGCGCAGCTTGCGCATTCACGGCAGCTGTCGACGATACAGCCGACGCCGACGCGGTCACCCGCCTTGAATTTCGTGACCTGCGCGCCCACCCGACCGACGCGGCCGATGATTTCGTGACCGGGGACGCAGGGGTAGAGAGAACCCGGCCATTCGCTGCGGGCCGTATGGATATCGGAGTGGCAGACGCCACAGAACTCGATTTCGATTTCGACATCGCGCGGGCCGGGATCGCGGCGCTTGATGGTCGCGAGCTTCATCGGCGAAGAACCGTCATCGCAGGCATAGGCTGACGTTGTGAACATGGTCGTTCCTCCTCTTGTGGTGATCGATATTGCATGCACTTGCAGGCGACAAAAAAGTTGCGGCGGGTTTCAGCCGCCGGAGCCGGCTTCGGGCACTGCCGGGCCAAAGACCTCCTCAAAGGCCTCTCGCAGCAGAACATCGACATCGCCGATCATAACCGGCAATCCAAGATCGACAAGGCTGGTGACGCCATAGGCGCTGATGCCGCAGGGAACGATGCCGGAAAAATGCGCGAGGTCGGGATCGACATTGATCGACAGCCCGTGAAAGCTTACCCATTTGCGCAACCGGATGCCGAGCGCGGCGATCTTGTCCTCGGCCATGCCGCCATCGGGAAGCAGAGGTTTTTCCGGACGCCTGACCCAGACACCGACCCGGTCTTCGCGCCGTTCGCCACGGACATTCATCTTGTCGAGCGTGCGGATGATGACATTCTCCAGCGCGGCAACATAGGCGCGGACATCCTGGCGCCGGCGTTTCAGGTCGAGCATGACGTAAACGACGCGCTGTCCCGGCCCGTGATAGGTATATTCGCCACCGCGACCGGTGGCGAAGACCGGAAAACGCTCCGGCTCGATGAGGTCGGCAACATCGGCGCTGGTGCCTGCCGTGTAGAGTGGCGGGTGCTCCAGAAGCCACACGAGTTCGTCGGCCTCGCCATTGGCTATGGCGGCAACTTCGCGTTCCATCTCTTCTATTGCCAGTTCGTAAGGCACGAGACCTTCCGAGATTCGCCAGCGAACAGGCGGCGAGCCGGGAACGGGCAGCATATTTGTCTCGATATCCGTGCGTGTGAGCATGAAAAAGTCCTTTCCACAGCCTTCTCGCAAAATGATGAGAAGGCTGCAACCCCAGCATTTCCGGGCTTCCTGCATATAGGGTGGGCCGGGCCGATTTTTAATTTCAAAAAACTGTCACGACGCTCTTGTGCACCCAAAATCCTTTTGCTACATGCACCCCCGTCGGCGCAAGTCGACGCCTACCACGATGCGGTCGTGGCGGAATTGGTAGACGCGCAGCGTTGAGGTCGCTGTGGGGCAACCCGTGGAAGTTCGAGTCTTCTCGACCGCACCAAAGAAACCCGCTTCGGCGGGTTTTTTCTTTTTCTGCCAATTGCTTGGCTTTGCATTCTCCCAAAAAATTTGAAATATTTGACGTCGATGAAATCCGTCAATTGCTTTAGATGAGCTGAAGCGCGTCCGGTTTAAACAAACCATTGGACGCGCTCGTGATCTCTGGTTCCACGTATTTTGGCACGTGAAACCGTTATGCAATTTTGCTGGAGCTGCTTCAGCGCCGAATGATATTCGAAGCCGTGCCGTTGTCCTGATGATTACCGTCACCGACCCGGTAAGGATCGCCATCCATGACTTGATCCATCCGCCATCCGCTTCCGCGATAAGGACTTTCCCATGTCTGGCACCCGGCGAGAAAAACAGTTACCGACAGCAATCCAAAAGTAAGAGCGGTTCGCAGCATATGAGCCTCCTTCGAAATTTCATTACTTGCTCATGTAGGTGCAAGCGGTTGGCTTTGCGACGGTTTCCCTGAAATTATCGTGCTTTCAAAACCGGCCCACTGATCATTCGTCAATAAATTTCGGTGGATATCGATACACGTTGTAGTAGCCGGTTAAATACCCCCTCAAAACAAGGGGTGGAATATTAGAGGTCTGATGTTAGCGTTTGTCAGAAAAAAAGGTCTGGAGGTTTTCGTGCAGGGGGACAAAGCGGATTCAGACAATGCGCTCGGCTATTATATGTGGAGCATTTCCGACAACAGGTTGATCATGGACACCGTCACCGCGGAGTGTCATGGCTTTTCCGAAGCGGTGGCATCGCGAGGTGTGTCGATTGAGGATATTCTCGAAAGAATAGATGTGGAAATGCGCGATCAGGTGGCGCGGGCAATTTTCGAAAGCATCACTACCGGCGTGTTTTTCGACCAGCGCTACAAGGTGCATCTGCCTGATGGTTCTATCCGCTGGATCGTGGCGAAGGGCAGGGCGATTTTCGATGCTGAAAATACGCCGTTTCTTGGTCTCGGCAGCGTTCGTGATATCACTCTCAAAAAAACCTACCAGTTCGAGCCGCGCCAATAGCTATCGAGTGTCATGAAAAATGGCGCAAAAAAGAGGCGGCTTTCGCCGCCTTTTTCTGTTCGCACGCTACCGTGATATCAGAAGACCGCGAGATATTTCAGCAGCGAAATAATGCCGATGATGATGACGATGACTTGCGCGATCTGTTTCGCGCCGCCGCCGACGGGCAGTCGTGCGATGAGCCACAAGACGAGCACGATCACCAGGAAGGTGATCAGAATGCTGACGAGCGTAGATGTAACCATAGGTCCCAGCTCCCTGTATAATAAAGGTTCAACGGTCGTTCACCGTTGTGTGAGTAAAAAGCGCCAGACAGGTTTTGGTTCCATGCGATTGGTTGCACGCGATTAAATTAGGAATATTTGAATGATAGATGGTGGAAAGGTGAAGTTGAGGCCGGTTGGCGCCACCGCCAAGGTCGGGCGGCTTGGTCGCCCACTGATTTCGACAGTGACCGGCGGCGCCCTGGAAATTGTTACGGGTGTCTCTGAACCGGGCTTCAATCCGATCGACCTCCTTTATTCGTCGCTTGCGGCATGCCTGGCGCTCAGCGCCCGGATTGCGGCGAGCCGCATGGGGTTGCTGGACGGCTTCGAGAGCGTGCTCGTTGACGTTTCCGGTGAGAAATCCGCGCAGGAGCCCTATCGCATCATTCGTTTCGATATCAGGATGGAGATTGCCGGGAGTTTCGATGAGGCGACGCGCGCCGCAATTGCCCATGCGGCCGAAGATATCTGCACCGTCAGCAACACTTTGAAGGGCGACGCGGACTTTGCTCTTTCGATCGCTAGCTGATCGTCACGGCTTTCGGGATTTTTCCCATTTCTTCACCAGCCGGTCGCGTTTCAGCTTCGACAGGCGCTTCAGCCAGAACACACCATCCAGCTGGTCGATCTCGTGCTGGATGCAGATGGCGTGAAATCCCTTGGCGCTCTCTCGATGTTCCACGCCCACTACGTCCTGAAACCTCACCTCGACCTCAGACGGACGTTCCACCTCTTCGGTGAAGCCCGGCATTGAGACGCTGCCTTCCACATGCCGCATGGTCTGCGCGGAGTGACTGACGATTTCGGGATTGATGTATGTCAGCACGGTTCCCGGCGTCAGCTCAAGCACGAAGACGCGCTGTTTTACACCGATGTGAGCCGCGGTGATGCCGACGCCGGGGGCGGCGCGCATGGTGTCGATCAGGTCCGTGACCAGATTTTGCAGGTGGTCGTCAAAAACAGTGACCGGTGCGCAAATCTCGGAAAGGCCGGCATGGGGGTAGGGTAGGATCGGCCTGATTGCCAAGGAATGCTCCGTTCGTTTCAGGTTTGAGAGGATAGCGCGGCGAGCGCCTGTCCCTCCGCTGTGACCTCCAGCCAACTGCGCTGGGTGCGGGCGTCGCGTTTCGTCACCCGCACAAAGCGCGGTGACAGGGCGGAGATTTCGCGCAGGACGAGGGCATGCGCAAGTCCCAGCCGATTGGCGATGCTGCGGCTGTCGGTGGCGATATCCATATTGATGGCCAGAAGCATCGCCGCGCCCGTGGCCGAAAGCGCCTGCGACGATCCTTGCACGATCTGCTCCACCGCTGCCATGAAAGCCGCTGCAGATTGTTCCTCACCCATCAAGCCATCCTGTTCAAGAAGCGGAACCGGCAAGCAGGCGGAAGGAGACGAGTACCGATTTCGACGTTGGCGTAAAGCTGCCTTCGCCATAGCTTGACAGCGGCACCAGCACGTTCAGTTCGGGATAATATCCGCCGACACTACCGCGCGGAATATTGTAGGGGACCAACCGGAAATTTTGGGCGATCCGCTCCACGCCATCGCCATATTCGCCGATGACATCGACGCGCTGGCGGGAGTGGGCGCCCAGCGCCTCCATATCCGCAGGATTCATGAAGATGACCTGACGTTCGCCATAAACACCGCGATAACGGTCGTCCATGCCGTAAATCGTGGTGTTGTATTGGTCGTGGCTGCGGAATGTCTGCAGCACGAAAAGATTGTCGCCCGTGAGCGCCTGTTGATGCTCGGTCTGTTCGGGAAGCGGGCCGCTATAAAAGACGGCCTTTTTCGTCGGCGTGTTCCATTCCCGTTCGGAGGCCGTGTTGCGCAGACGAAAACCGCGCGGTACGCGGACGCGTTCGTTGAAATTGTCGAAACCGGGGATGACCCGCTCGATCATGTCTCGGATGAGATCGTAATCCTCAGCAAGCGCTTTCCAGTCGACCTGCGCATTGCCAAGGGTCGCTTGCGCAATGCCGGCAACGATTGCGACTTCGGAGCGTAGTTCTTCCGAGGCTGGCGGATTGATGCCGCCGGAACCATGCACCATGCTCATGGAATCCTCGACCGTGACAATCTGCGGCTTGCCGGCAGAATTACGGTCGATTTCCGTTCGGCCAAGGCAGGGCAGCACGAAGGAGATTTCGCCCGGCACCAGATGCGAATGGTTGAGCTTGGTGGCGATATTGACCGTCAGTTTCTGATTTTCAAAAGCCTTGACGATCAGCGGACTGTCGGGCGTTGCCCGCATGAAGTTGCCGCCGAGCGCGATGAAGGTTTGCGCCTTGCCATCCAGCATGGCGGCTACTGCTTCGACGGTGTTGTGGCCGGGTTTGCGCGGCATGGCGACGCCGAGTTCTTTTTCCAGTGCGTCTAGCAGCGCCGGCGGCGCTTTTTCATCGATACCGACGGTGCGGTCACCCTGAACGTTGGAATGGCCGCGTACCGGGCAAAGACCGGCACCGGGGCGGCCGATATTGCCGCGCAGCAACATGAAATTGGTGATTTCGCGAACCATGATGACGGAGTGGCGATGCTGGGTGACGCCCATGGCCCAGGTGGCGATGACGGAGCCGGCATTCATGTAGATGCAGGCGGCTTCTTCGATTTCTGCGCGGGTGAGGCCGGACTGGTCGAGAATGCTTTCCCAGGTCGTCGCCTCGACGGCATCACGATAAGCCTCGAACTCGACCGCATGTTCGGCGATGAAGTCGTAATCGATGATGGCAGATTCTCCGGAAGTCCTTGCGGCGTCGTCGGCTGCAAAGATCGCCTTGCTCATGCCGCGCACCACCGCCATGTCGCCGCCTTGCCGGGGCTGGTAATAATTGGTGGCGATCTTGGTGTTGCCGCCGGTGATCATCTCGATCTTGTCCTGCGGATCGGCGAAGCGCTCCAGCCCCTTTTCCTTGATTGGATTGAGGACGACGATTTTCGCGCCGCGAAGCGCTGCCCGGCGCAGGTCACCCAGCATGCGCGGGTGGTTCGTGCCGGGATTTTGGCCGATTACGAAGATCGCGTCTGCCTGCTCGAAGTCTTCCAGGAGCACCGTGCCCTTGCCGACGCCGATCGAGGCTTTCAGGCCGACACCGCTTGCCTCGTGGCACATGTTGGAGCAGTCGGGAAAATTGTTCGTGCCATAAAGCCGCACCATCAATTGATAGATGAAGGCTGCCTCGTTGGAGGCGCGGCCGGAAGTATAGAATTCCGCTCGGTCCGGGCTGTCGAGGCTATTGAGAACGCCGCCGATTTCGGCAAAGGCGTCGTCCCAGGAGACCGGCAGATATTTGTCGCTCGCCCGGTCGTAACGCATCGGGTGGGTGAGGCGGCCCTGTTTTTCCAGATCGTAGTCAGACCAGCCGCGCAGTTCGGAGACGGTGCGGGTGGCGAAAAAATCCGGCGGCACCCGGGCTTCCGTCGCTTCCCATGCGACCGCCTTGACGCCGTTTTCGCAGAATTCGAAGGAAGAGCCATGCTCCGGATCGCCCCATGCGCAGCCCGGGCAATCGAATCCACCCGGCTGGTTTGCCTTCAGCAGCGCGCGTGCGCCGGAAATCGGCGCGCCGGATTCCATCAGCCGTTTGCCAACGCTTTTAAGCGCGCCCCAGCCACCTGCGGCGGCGGAAGCCTTGCCGATGAAATCTGTCTTGCTCATTGTCGTGATTTTCCTGAAATTTTCCTGGCCGCCCAGGGATACTTACCGTTTGGCAACGGCCAATCATATATAAAAAAGGCTCTTTCAGAATCGTCTATGGGCGACATATGTCAATCTCAATCTTACCGGTTCCGACGGAACGGCAAGGGCTTTCCGGACGTTGTGTGGATTGAGGTGCACTGCCTGCCGCTGCATCATCATGGAGTGCTGCGCTCTTCAATCATGGTCTTGCGAAAGGGCGGTCCATGACATTTTCGTCGCAGTTCCGAAGCCCGTTGTTTTTCACCTATCCGGTTGTTGACAATATACTTTTTAACGCCATTCTGCCTGCAAATTCGTGCACTGCGGCATTTAGAGAAGGGGACGCCAGATGACAGACCGTGACGACGATCTTCTCGCGCCCGAAGAGTTGAAACCGACAGAGGCACCCTCCGATATCTACGCCGAGGACGGCTCTGTCCGCTCCGACTTTCTGGCGATGGTGGGGGCGGCGATTGCCGACCGCGATCTGCTTTTCCTGCGCAAGAATGTCGCGCGGCTGCATGAGTCTGAACTCGGCGACGTGCTGGAGTCGATCATGCCGGAGCAGCGCCACGCGCTCGTGCGGTTGCTGGGTTCCGATTTTGACATGACGGCGCTGACCGAGGTGGATGAAGGCATCCGTCTCGATATCGTCGACCAGATGTCGAATGAGCAGATCGCTGCCGGTATCGGCGAACTGGATTCGGACGACGCCGTCTACATTCTCGAGGATCTCGACGACGAGGACCGCGAGGACATCCTCTCGCAACTTCCGTTCACCGAACGGGTGCGGCTGATGCGGGCGCTGGATTATCCGGAAAGCTCCGCCGGCCGTCGCATGCAGACGGAATTCGTTGCCGTGCCGCCGTTCTGGACCGTGGGACAGACCATTGATTATCTGCGTGAGGAGGAGGAGCTACCGGATTCCTTCACGCAGATCTTCGTCATCGACCCCACGTTCAAGCTTGTCGGCGCTCTCGATCTCGACAAGGTGCTGCGCGCCAAGCGTCAGGTGAAGATCGAAACGATCATGCACGAGACCAACCACTCCATTCCGGCCGAAATGGACCAGGAAGAAGCGGCGCAACTTTTCGAACAATACGACCTTCTATCCGCCGCCGTGGTGGACAATAACGGCCGTCTGGTTGGCGTGCTCACCATCGATGACGTGGTCGACGTCATTCAGGAAGAAGCCGAAGAGGATTTGCTGCGCCTTGGCGGTGTGGGCGACGAAGAACTGTCTGACAGCATCACCAGCACCTCGCGCTCGCGTGTGCCATGGCTTGCGGTTAACCTCCTTACCGCCTTTCTGTCTGCCTCCGTCATCAGCCTTTTCGATGCGACGATCCAGCAGATCATTGCGCTGGCGATTTTGATGCCGACGGTTGCCGGGATGGGCGGCAATGCCGGATCGCAGACCATGACCGTGTCCGTGCGGGCGCTGGCTACCAAAAGCCTAGATATTCACAACGCTGCCCGCATTATCAGGCGTGAAGCGGGCGTTGGCATCCTGAACGGGTTGTTGTTCGGCTGTGCCATCGGCATCGTTGCAGGCGTGTGGTTCCAGGATGTCCATATCGGTGGAATCATTGCTGCCGCCATGTGTCTCAACATGCTGGCGGCGGCGCTGGCAGGCATTCTCATTCCGCTGGTTCTCGACAGGTTCGGGGCAGATCCCGCCGTTTCCTCTGCTGTCTTCGTGACGGCGGTAACGGACATTGTCGGCTTTTTTTCGTTTCTGGGCATCGCTACCTGGTGGTACGGTATTTCGGGATAGGCCAGAACAGGCGAAAGCGGCAGGAAAAATTGACTTTTACGTGAAGGTCAAATAATAATTGTCCGGTTATGAATCGGATAGGCCCTTGGACAAGTATTATAGCATAACCGAACTGACGCGCGAATTCGGTGTTTCCACCCGCACCTTGCGATTTTACGAGGATGAGGGCCTCATTCACCCTGAGCGACGCGGGCGTACGAGGCTTTTCAGGTCTGCGGACCGGCGTCTCATTCAGGAAATCCTGCGCGGCCGCCGTATCGGTTTCACGATCGCAGAAATTCGCGAGATCATTCACGTCTACAAGGAGCCGCCGGGCGAATCAGGCCAGCTTGTGCTTCTGATGAAGAAGGTCGATGAGAAGCGCGCCGATCTCAGGCAAAAGCGCAAGGACATCGAAGAGACGCTGGCCGAGCTCGACAATGTCGAAGAGGCCTGCCTGACGCGCCTTGCCGAAATCGGCGTAGGGACCTGATGCAGGTTTCCCGCCGTCGCGCTTGACGTGATGGCCCTGGATTTCCCGCGGAGAGGAAAAACCTCTCACTTCGTCATGCTTTTGATTTTACGCGACGTGGATAGATCCTCGGGTCAAGCCCGAGAATGACGCCGAGCGTAGATTGGGCGTGTGTCGTCCTTTATTGCGCCTCAACTGTGCACTGTTGCGCCACGTCGCTGACTTTCGTCTGCTGCTCGGCGCTGAGCTTGCCTTCCATCATGATGTCAAACAGGCTTTCCGCTTGCAGCTTTTCAAGCGTGCAACCGCAGAAACGTTGGCACAATTCCTGGCCGTTAGCCTGCTGGACGCAGCTTTTTTCACAGCTCGATTTGTAAAGCTCCACCTGGTCGACAGGGGGAGGCGGTGCCACAAGTGATACCGCGTAGACGAGGCCAATCAGCGCCGGCTGATGAATGAGGTAAAAGGCAAGGCTGTGACGGCCCGCTGTTGCTATCAGATTGCGGGGGGAGCTTGGGTTGCGAAAACGGTCCAGCCAGCTGCGCGGTGTGACGAATTGCGAAACCGCAAGTCCGGCAAGAAAGGGCGCAAGCCACGGCAACAGCGGCACATAATCGTTCGAGCGCGGCGGCATGGTGGAGAAACCGACCCATGCCAGCCATTTGCTGTTGAAAAAATCCGACTGGACGTATTGCGGCAGCGCAAAGGCAAGAGCCGCGAAAAGCAGCGTCACCAGCGGGGGTGCCCGCAGGAACAGCAGCCCGACAAGGCTTGCAGCGGCTATGTTGTGCAGGATTCCGAAAAAGATGAAGCTATCCGGAAAGGCGACATAGGTAGCGATGGTGATGAGCAGCGCCGAGCCCGCCACCATTGCAAAACGCTTGCCGAAGGACGGCCAGTTTATGGCTTTGCCATGGGCGAGAAACAGGCTGAAACCGGCGAGGAACAGGAACGAGCTGGCAATGGCACGCGCATAAAGCTTCCACAGGCCGGTGGTTGCCGTACCCGGCTCCAGATAGCCGAAATACTCCAGATTCCATGTGAAGTGGTAAGACGCCATGGCGATGAGCGCCAGCCCGCGCAGTGTATCGAGACCGCCCATGCGGCCCTTGCGGCGGGTGTCGATTGCAGCTGTTTCTGTTTCCATAATTCCCGCTGTTTCAGCTGTCTGAAGCCGTTGTCTACTCAAGGGCTTGGCCCGTGAAGTAAGGCTATTTCAAGGCCCGGGCCTGTCCATGATGGCGCGGCGGGCCTCGGAGAAGAACTGGCGGCGCAACAGCGCCACTATGATGATGACCGTGCTTGCGATGAAGACATAGGGGCTGATGAACCAGCCGAGATAACCGATCGACAGGAAGATCGTCCGCAGCCCATCATTGAAGTTCTTAGCAGCGATGATGTTCATCTTTATGACGTTTTCAGCGGCACGCTCGGCAGCGTCGCGATCCGCGTTGACATCATGGACCATGGGTATGGCACCGAACAGGATCGTGCAATAATTGAACAGGCGGTAGGACCAGCCGAACTTGAAAAACGAGTAGCCGAAAAGGCAGGTTAGCCCCATGACCTTCAGTTCGAAGGCTGTGCGCCCGGCATATTGCACGAAGGGCAGGTCGCGAAACACGGTTTCGACCCGATCTGTCGCCCCCAGAAGAGCAAAGCAGCCGCCGATGGCAAAGATCGAGGTAGACGCGAAAAAAGCGGTACCATTCTGCAAACCCGCCATGATCTGAGTGTCGATCATTTTCAAGTCGCGTTTGAGAGAATTGTAAATCCAGTCGCGCCGGCGCTCCGCCATCGCCTGATTGAGGCTGGTTCGCGAAAACAGCGTCGTTCCCGTCGTGAGGTGGGTATAGGTGGCCCATAACACGATAAAAACGACGATCGAGATATAGTCCATGACGGTCATCACGGGCAGGTCACCTTGCTGTTTGCGAATCTTCGCGGCCATATTGATTTGAAGGCCATGGCAAGGCAATGGCAGCGGCCTCCATGGGCAAACATTCTCCCGCCGCGTTGCAGCTTCGTCATTTCGTTTTCTGCTAACGTTCCGGTAACCAAGTGGCTTTATCAATCCCGTCGCGGACGGAAAGGTCTGCCGGTTCCGGGTCAAGGTTTTGCGTACCGGTTCCGCTTGATTTTTCGTAGACACCGCTCGCCGATTGACAGAATGACCGTTCGCACCTAGCTTTTTGTCAGGACCGGTGTTTCCGGCATCCGGAGTTGCCAAGGCTGTCATATGTCCCGCATCGTGCGGACAGGTTTTGTCGTCTCCGACCCGGTATCATCGGCAGTCCGGCGTGAATAACCGGGGGACGCCTTTTTCTACGAATCGTTCCCTTCATGTACGGCTGTCTCTGGCTTGCGAAACCGCAATGATGCCGGTCCGTCTTATTCTTTTCTTCCAGGTTCTTCATGACAGATAAAAACCGCTCCGTTTTCATTCTAGGCGGCGCGCGCTCCGGCAAGTCCCGTTTTGCCGAGGACCTTGCGGGCAAAGCCAACGGGCGCCTGCATTATCTGGCCACCGGCCGGGCATGGGATGACGAGATGCGCGATCGCATCGACCATCATCAGGCCCGGCGCGGCGAGGAGTGGACGACACACGAGGCGCCCGTTGATATCGCTGCCGTGCTCGCATGGCTGGATGCGCCGGACAATGTCATCCTGATCGATTGCCTGACATTGTGGCTCACCAATCTGATGATGGAGAACGCCGATATCGAGACGGCGTTCGCCACGCTGGCAGCGGCAATCGCGTCCACCAAGGCGAAACTGATTCTCGTCTCTAACGAGGTCGGCCTTGGCATCGTGCCGGAAAACCGCATGGCGCGCGAATTCCGCGATCACGCCGGAAGGTTACACCAGCGCGTCGCGGCCATCGTCGATGAAGTCTATTTCGTCGCAGCCGGGCTGCCACTGAAAATGAAGGGCTGACGCAAGCCCTATAAAGCGGGTGTCGCGCGTCGGCGTCCGTTCTTTCAGTTTCTATGCACTTCTTATCGCCAAATCCCGGCTCGGTTTTGCCGGTGCTGCGACAGCTTCTCTTTCTTGATCTGGATCAAGGTGGCTTCCCCACGCCGGTGGCAATGCTCCAACCGACGCAAAGGCCCGTTTCCGCTTCGTAAAGCGCGCGCCAAGCCTTTCGTCGGTCTGCTTGCACGTTGGGGGAAACCAACAATGAATTACACGTTAGAAACCGCGATCGTGGCCCTTGGGGCTTTTCTCGCGCTGCTCGGGGCTGCTTTCGCTCACGACAGTCTTTTCGCCGCCCATATGTGGGTGCTGTTCTTTACGCTTCTGGTCAGCACGGTGCTTCTGCTGCGCCGTGTTTCTTTCGCGCCTGTCGATCAGGCCGCGCGCGCCCGGCTGAAATCCGAATATTTCGATGAGGTCGTGAAATACGGCGTCGTCGCTACCGTGTTCTGGGGCGTGGTCGGGTTTCTGGTCGGGGTCGTGGTGGCGCTTCAGCTCGCCTTTCCCGATCTCAACATCGCGCCCTATTTCAATTTCGGCCGGATGCGGCCGCTGCACACCTCCGCGGTGATCTTCGCTTTCGGGGGAAATGCGCTGATTGCCACGTCATTTTACGTGGTGCAGAGAACCTGTCGCGCACGCCTGTTCGGCGGCAATCTCGGCTGGTTCGTGTTCTGGGGCTACAACCTCTTCATCGTCATGGCTGCCACTGGCTATCTGCTTGGTATCACGCAGGGCCGCGAATATGCCGAGCCGGAATGGTATGTCGATATCTGGCTGACGATAGTCTGGGTCGCCTATCTCCTCGCATTTCTCGGCACGATCCTGACGCGCAAGGAGCCGCATATCTATGTGGCAAACTGGTTCTATCTGAGCTTCATCGTGACGATCGCCATGCTGCATATCGTCAACAACCTCGCCATTCCGGTGTCGTTCCTCGGCGTCAAGAGCTACTCCGCTTTCTCGGGCGTGCAGGATGCGCTGACGCAATGGTGGTACGGCCATAACGCCGTCGGCTTTTTCCTCACCGCCGGCTTCCTCGGCATGATGTATTATTTCATTCCCAAGCAGGTGAACCGCCCGGTCTATTCCTACCGTCTGTCGATCATCCACTTCTGGGCTTTGATCTTCATGTATATCTGGGCCGGTCCGCACCATCTGCACTATACGGCGTTGCCGGACTGGGCGCAGACGCTCGGCATGGTGTTCTCGATCATGCTGTGGATGCCGTCGTGGGGCGGCATGATCAACGGCCTGATGACGCTTTCGGGCGCATGGGACAAGATCCGCACCGATCCTATCGTGCGCATGATGGTGATGGCGGTGGCCTTCTACGGCATGGCGACCTTCGAGGGTCCGATGATGTCGATCAAGGCCGTTAACTCGCTCAGCCACTATACCGACTGGACCATCGGCCACGTGCATTCCGGCGCTCTCGGCTGGAACGGCATGATCACCTTCGGTGCCATCTATTATCTGACGCCGAAACTGTGGGGCAGGGACCGTCTCTACAGCCTGCAACTGGTCAACTGGCACTTCTGGCTCGCCACGATCGGCATCGTCATCTACGCCGCCGTGATGTGGGTGGCCGGCATCCAGCAGGCCTTGATGTGGCGCGAATACGATACGCAGGGCTTCCTCGTCTATTCCTTCGCGGAATCGGTCGCAGCGCTGTTCCCCTATTACGTGATGCGTGCGCTGGGTGGCCTGATGTTCCTCAGTGGCGCGCTGATCATGGCCTACAACGTCACCATGACCATCCTCGGTCGTCAACGCGAGGAGGGCGTCCGCAATGACGCCGCACCTTCGCTGCAGCCCGCTGAATAAGGAGAGGCCGATGTCCATACTCGACAAACACGGCGTCATCGAACGCAACGCCACTCTGCTTCTGGTCGGTTCGCTGCTCGTCGTCTCAATCGGCGGTATCGTGGAAATCGCGCCGCTTTTCTATCTCGAAAACACCATCGAGAAGGTGGAGGGCATGCGGCCCTACTCGCCGCTGGAACTGGCCGGGCGCAACATCTACATCCGCGAGGGATGTTATGTCTGCCACAGCCAGATGATCCGGCCGTTCCGCGACGAGGTGGAGCGTTACGGGCATTACAGCCTGGCGGCGGAATCCATGTACGACCACCCGTTCCAGTGGGGTTCCAAGCGCACGGGGCCGGACCTCGCACGCGTAGGCGACCGCTATTCGAATGAATGGCACGTGCAGCATCTGGCCGATCCGCGCTCCGTCGTGCCGGAATCGATCATGCCGTCCTACGCGTTCCTCAAAACCACGCCGTTGAAGATTACGGATATCTCGATGGAGCTGAAGGCTAACCGCGCCGTTGGCGTGCCCTATAGCGACGAGATGATCGAGAAATCAGCGGCTGATCTTCACGCGCAGGCCGATCCGAACGCCGATACGACCGAGCTTCTGGCGCGCTATCCGAAGGCGAAAGTCGGCGATTTCGATGGCGATCCAGCCAAGCTTACCGAAATGGATGCGCTGGTTGCCTATTTGCAGATGCTCGGCACGCTGGTCGATTTCTCGACCTATGACGATGCCGCCGGATATCGGTGAGGAGGCGATACGATGGAAACCTACACGGCCATGCGCCACTTCGCCGATAGCTGGGGCCTGCTTGCCATGACCCTGTTCTTCGCCGGCGTCGTCGTTTTCACCCTTCGTCCCGGATCGAAAAAAGCTGCGGACGACGCCGCCAGCATTCCGCTTAAGGAGGACTAGGATATGTCCGAAAAACACATTGATGACATCAGCGGCGTCGAAACCACCGGCCATGAATGGGACGGTATTCGCGAGCTTAACAATCCGATGCCGCGCTGGTGGGTCTGGACCTTCTACTTCACGATCCTCTGGGCCATCGGCTACACCATCGCCTATCCGGCATGGCCGCTGATCAATGGCGCAACGCAAGGGTTGCTCGGCTGGAGCAGCCGTTCCGAGATCGCCGCCGATATGGCGGACGCCAAACAGGCGCAGAGCGTCTATTCCGACAGAATCGCCAGTTCCTCGCTCGCCGAGATTGAGGCCGATCCGACGCTAAGGCAATTTGCGCTTTCCGGCGGTGCCGCCGCCTTCAAGGTCAATTGCATCCAGTGTCACGGTTCGGGTGCGGAAGGCGGGCAGGGATATCCCAACCTCAACGACGACGATTGGATGTGGGGAGGCAGCGTCGAGGATATCTATACGACGGTAAAGCACGGCATTCGTTTTGCCGACGATCCCGATACGCGCCTGTCGGAAATGCCGGCCTTCGGCGATATCCTCAAGTCCGAGGAAATCCGCGAGGTCGCCGCCTATGTCGTCAGCCTGACAGGAACGCCTTCCAACCCGGCACTCGTAGAACCCGGTAAACAGATTTTCGCCGACAATTGCGCCTCGTGCCACGGTGAGAACGCCAAGGGCAACCGCGAGTTCGGCGCGCCCAACCTGGCCGACGCGATCTGGCTGAAGGCCAGTGGCGAGCAGGGGATCGTTGCGCAGATACGGTCGCCAAAACACGGGGTCATGCCCGCCTGGGGTGAACGGCTTGGTGATACCACGGTCAAGCAGCTTGCGATCTTCGTGCACTCGCTTGGCGGTGGCGAGTGAACGTCACAGCCAACAAATGGAAAGGGCCGCTCGATGCGGCCCTTTTTCTTATCGATCAGACCAGACGGCCAGTTCGTATCCATCCGGGTCGGTGAAATGAAAACGGCGTCCGCCGGGAAAGGTGAATATGGCGACGCTGATCTGCCCACCGGCTGCCTCGACACGCCGGTGCGCATTCTCGATATCGGCGGCGTAAAGAATGACAAGCGGTCCACCCTTGGCTGACACAGGTGCCGTGGTGGTGAACCCGCCGGTCAGCCGGCCGTCGGAAAACTCGCAATATTGCGGGCCGTAATCCTTAAAGGACCAGCCGAAAGCGCCGCCGTAAAATTCCTTGCTGCGCTCGATATCGGCGACGTTGAATTCGACATAGTCGATGCGCAGGTCATTCGTATTCGTGGTCATCGTTTTATCCTTCAATCCGTTTCGAGCAGCGACTTCAGTGTTTCCAGATCGGCCCGGACCATCTCCGCATCCCGTTCGAAATCCTCTTCCGTCATGTCCGGCAGGCGAAGCAGGGTAAAGCTGACTTCGGCACCGCTGCCATTCGGTGTTACCCGCAGCGCGTTATACACCTTCATGCCATCCGGCAATGTTACGACGTGGTCTATCACGCCGAATTCGTTTAAGGGCGCGAAATTGACGCGGACCTCACCCAACGGGCCACCATCGGCGATCCAGTCCTCGCCGTCTGGTTTAAGACCGCCTGCTAGACCGGCGGCCCAGTGCGGCATGTTTTGGGGGTCGGAGGCGAAATCAAAGACATGGCTCCATGGTTTTTCCACCGACAGATGAATGATTTTTGACTGCATGACTGGCATCTCATCCTCCCTGTTTAATGCAGGCCGCAGGCTGCGCCACTTTGTCCGCGCTTGATGTAAGTCAAGGATGTTTCGGCGGTGAGATGGGAGAAAGCAAGGAGATAAAAACGGACTGCAATCATGAACATCTATCCCGTCGGACAGGACCGCCCGCAACAGCCCGTCGAAAGGCTGGAAGCGGAGGCTGTCAATTCCGCAAAAACGCGTAAACCCCTTTATGAAGCGCGCAAGAAAATTTTCCCGAAGCGCGCGGAGGGCCGGTTCCGGCGGTTCAAGTGGCTGGTCATGCTGGTCACGCTCGGCATTTATTATCTGACGCCGTTTCTGCGCTGGGATCGCGGTCCCTATGCGCCCGACCAGGCGGTGCTGATCGATATTGCCAACCGGCGCTTTTATTTCTTCTTCATCGAAATCTGGCCGCAGGAGTTCTTTTTCGTCGCGGGATTGCTGGTCATGGCGGGTCTGGGGTTGTTTCTCATAACCTCCGCCGTGGGACGCGCGTGGTGTGGTTATACCTGTCCGCAGACCGTCTGGGTGGACCTGTTTCTGGTCGTCGAGCGGGCGATCGAGGGCGACAGGAATGCCCGCATGAAGCTCGATGCAGCACCTTTCACGTTCGGCAAGCTGCGCAAGCGGGCGATAAAACATGCAATCTGGCTGGTGATCGGCGTTTTGACCGGCGGGGCATGGATCTTCTATTTTGCCGATGCACCGACGCTGGCGAGGGAGTTCATGACGGGGCAGGCACCGATGATCGCCTATACGACCGTCGCGATACTCACCGCCACGACCTATGTTTTCGGCGGGCTGATGCGGGAGCAGGTCTGTACCTATATGTGTCCCTGGCCGCGCATTCAGGCGGCGATGCTGGATGAGAACTCGCTGGTCGTGACCTATAATGACTGGCGCGGTGAACCTCGCACGAGGCACGCCAAAAAGGCTGCGGCCACAGGGGAGAGCGTCGGCGATTGCGTCGATTGCAATGCTTGTGTCGCAGTCTGTCCCATGGGCATCGACATCAGGGACGGGCAGCAGCTGGAATGTATCACCTGCGCGCTCTGCATCGATGCCTGCGATGGGGTGATGGACAAGATTGGTAAGCCACGCGGGCTGATCGCCTATGCGACGCTGTCCGAATACCAGTCCAACATGGCGCTTGCGACCGGCAACGGCCAGCACGCAATCCGGCCTGCGAATGTGCGCAACGAGGACGGCGGGTTCAAAAACAGCATTCGCCATTTCGACTGGCGCATCGTCTTTCGCCCGCGCACGCTTCTTTACACGGCAATATGGGCTGCAGTCGGCATCGGCTTGCTGTTTGCGCTGGTGACGCGCGAGCGGCTGGCTCTGAATGTGCTGCACGACCGCAACCCGCAATATGTGCTGGAATCGAATGGCTCGATCCGCAACGGCTATACCGTTCGCATCCTCAACATGGTGCCGCAACCGCGCCTAATGAGCCTGACGATAGAGGGCATTCCAAGTGCGGTGATGAAGATAAACGGCGTGCCGGATGCAGCCTCTCGCAGCTTCGAGGTGATGGTGGAACCGGACGAGGCGACAACGCTGAAGGTGTTCGTCACCCTGCCGGGCAGTCACGTCGCGCGTGCTGCTGAAAATTTCGAATTCATCGTCAGCGATACGGGCGGCCATGAGACGGCCCGTTACGACGCCGTCTTCAACGCTCCGGGAGTGAAAAAATGACAACGACCAATCGCCAGACGTCCGGTTTCATTTTCACCGGCTGGCATATGCTGGGTGTTATGGTGATGTTTTTCGGCATCGTCATCACCGTCAACATGGTGATGGCCTGGAACGCTGTCACCAGCTGGAGCGGGCTGGTGGTGGCCAATACCTATGTTGCCAGCCAGCAGTTCAACGCCAAGGCCGAGGCCGCCAAGGCAAGGGCCGCGACCGGCATCAAGGGCAGGCTGGTGGCGGATGAAAAGACCGTGCGCTACGAGGTGTTTCATCCAGATACCGGCCCTGTGGATACGGATACCGTAACGGCGCGTTTTCGCCGGCCGGTCGGCGAGCACCAGAATTTCGACATGGAGTTGACCCCGGTGTCTACCGGGGTCTTCACCGGCCCGCATGACATGCTGCCCGGCCAATGGATCGTCGAGGTCACTGCCGTAAAAGACGGCAGGATCATCGTGCATGAAGGCACGCGGATCGCGGTGATCAGGGGGCGTCAATGAGCTGCTGTGCACCGGGAACGGAAGGGTCGCTTCAACTCGGCGAACCGGTCAACCCACCATCATCAGAGGAGCTGATGCTGGCAAGCCGCGATCTGGGGCAGGGGCTGCGCCAGACAGATCTCAGCGTGCCCGGCGTTTATTGCGGCGCCTGCATCACCACCATCGAAACCGCGCTGCGCCGTCTCCGCCAGGTGGAGCAGGCGCGCGTGAACCTGTCCTCTAAACGGGTGGCGATTGTCTGGAAAGAGTATGTCGATGGCATCAGGACAGATCCCGCAGAACTTGCCCGCGCAATCCTTGCAACAGGATACCGGACGCATCTTTTCGCGAGCGGACAGGATGCTTCGGACGTGTTGCGCTCGCAACTGATCAGGGCGGTGGCGCTCTGCGGCTTTGCTTCCGCCAATATCATGCTTCTATCCGTGTCCGTCTGGTCCGGGGCCGATGCCGCGACGCGTGACATGTTCCACTGGATTTCGGCGATGATTGCCGCGCCGGCGCTGATCTATGGCGGCCGGTTCTTCTATCAGTCGGCCTGGAATGCGCTGAAGCATGGCCGCACCAATATGGATGTGCCGATTGCGCTCGCCATCACGCTATCCTACGCAATCTCGCTATGGGAGACGATTCATCATGGCGGACATGCGTGGTTTGACGCGACCGTGTCGCTGCTGTTCTTCCTGCTGATCGGCCGCACGCTTGACCATATCATGCGTGACAGGGCGCGCTCGGCCATTGCGGGCCTGGCCCGGCTTTCACCACGCGGCGCAACCGTTATCGGTGAGGACGGAACGCGGGAATATCGCCCGCTTGGCGATGTGCTACCCGGTATGACGATTGCGATTGCTGCCGGTGACCGCGTGGCGGTGGATGCGATGGTCATTAGCGGAAGCAGCGATCTCGACATGTCCATTGTCAACGGCGAAAGCGCGCCGCGTCGGGTGGAGGCGGGCGATCTGCTTCAGGCAGGCACGCTCAATCTCACCGGTTCGCTCGCCGCGCGGGTGACCGCATCGGCAAAGGATTCGTTTCTGTCGGAAGTGATCGGGCTGATGGAGGCGGCGGAAGGGGGGCGTGCGCGCTATCGGCGGATTGCCGACCGTGCCGCGAGCTATTATTCGCCCGTCGTACATCTCCTTGCTCTCATGACATTTCTCGGTTGGGGCGTTTTGGGCGGTGACTGGAAGCAGGCGATGCTGATCGCGATTGCGGTTCTCATCATCACCTGCCCCTGTGCGCTTGGCCTTGCTGTTCCGGTGGTGCAGGTTGTGGCGGCAGGCCGGCTCTTTCGTCATGGCATCATGGTCAAGGAAGGCTCGGCGATGGAGCGACTGGCCGAAATCGACACCGTTCTGTTCGACAAGACAGGCACCCTGACGGTCGGGAAGCCGCGACTGGTGGAAACCGGCGATGTGAACCCCGCCACGATGGCGATTGCGGCTGGCCTTGCCGCCCATTCACGCCATCCGCTGTCCAAAGCCCTGCATGCAGCCTATGGCGGAATTTTACCGGTCTACGAAGCGGTGCGTGAAATTCCCGGTTCCGGTGTTGAGGCTCTCACGCCGGCGGGAACCTACCGGCTTGGCAACCGCCGTTTTGCCTGCCCGGATGAATCGAAAATGGAAAACGGCGACGCGCGATCGGAAGTGGTGCTTTCGCTTGACGGCGGGTATCTGGCGAGTTTCGGTTTCGAGGACAATCCGCGTCCTGGCGCCGTACAGGCACTGCGCAGCCTTTCTACGCGAGGACTGGTGCTGGAAATCGTGTCCGGTGACCGGGTCCCGGCCGTGAAGGCCATGGCGCAGCGTCTGGGCATTGCGAAATGGAACGCGGACCTGTCGCCGAAAGACAAGGCGGGGCGCTGTGGGGCACTGGCAGGCGAGGGACGCAAGGTTCTGATGGTGGGCGACGGCATTAATGATGCGCCGGCGCTGGCCGCAGCACATGTTTCCATGGCACCGGCAACCGCCGCCGATATCGGCCGGCAGGCCGCCGACTTCGTGTTCATGCACGAGAATCTGGATGCCGTTCCTGTCGCCATTGAGACATCGCGGCGGGCCGGACGGCTTATCCGGCAGAATTTCGCGCTTGCCATCGGCTACAATGTCATTGCCGTGCCGATTGCGATTGCCGGTTATGCGACGCCGATGATCGCGGCCATCGCCATGTCGACATCGTCGCTCATCGTTGTTGCAAATGCGCTGCGTCTTGCCGGAACGGCTGAAGCCGTGTCTGCGCAACAGAGCGTGCCGACCGGATTTGCGGGCGAGGGGGCGCAACCGGCATGAACATGTTGATCTATCTCATCCCCGTCGCCCTGTTTCTCGGAGCGCTCGGGCTTTTCGCCTTCCTCTGGTCGGTGCGATCAGGGCAATATGAGGATATGGACGGCGCTGCCTGGCGAGCGCTGGACGATGGCGATGACCGGCCACGACCTTCCTAGGGGAGGCGCATTGGTTACGACCTTCCCCCGACCTGTCGCAAATATGCAAAGCTGATTTGCGTCATCAAAATTTAATCGTTTCAGTCGCCCCTAGCCTTGCCGTTTGTTCATTACAGTGCCACAACACGACCACCTAAAAGCAAGATGGAGGCACATCCGTGGAACAGGCAGAAATCGGTTTGATCGGTCTCGGCGTCATGGGCTCGAACCTGGCGTTGAACATCGCGGAAAAGGGCAACAAGATTGCCGTATTCAACCGAACCCCTGAAGCGACGAAAAAATTCTACGCCGAGGCTGGGGACTTGCAGGGGCAGTTGATCCCTTGCGAAACCATCGAGGAATTCGTCGCCGCCATTCGTCCTCCGCGCCCGATCATCATCATGATCAAGGCCGGCGATCCGGTTGACCAGCAGATGGAAATCCTGAAGCCGCATCTCTCGAACGGCGACATCATGATCGACGCCGGCAATGCGAATTTCCGCGATACGATCCGCCGTTTCGACAATCTGAAGGATAGCGGCCTAACCTTTATCGGTATGGGCGTTTCCGGCGGTGAAGAAGGTGCGCGTCACGGACCGTCGATCATGGTCGGCGGTACCGAAGATAGCTGGAAGCGCGTCGAGAAGGTTCTGACCTCCATTTCCGCCAAGTATAATGACGATCCGTGCGTGGCATGGCTCGGCAACGACGGTGCCGGTCATTTCGTCAAGACGATCCATAACGGCATCGAGTATGCCGACATGCAGATGATCGCCGAAATCTACGGCATCCTGCGTGACGGCCTGAAGATGAGTGCGTCTGAAATCGCCGATGTATTCGGTGAATGGAACAAGGGCCGTCTCAACTCCTACCTGATCGAAATCACCGAGAAGGTTTTGCGCGCTGCCGATCCGATCACCGGCAAGCCGATGGTCGATCTGATCCTCGACAAGGCCGGCCAGAAGGGCACAGGCAAGTGGTCGGTTATCGAGGCGCAGAACATGGGCGTCGCCGCAACTGCCATCGAGGCCGCCGTGGCTGCCCGTATCCTGTCGTCGCAGAAGGACGAGCGCGAAGCTGCCGAGAAGATCTTCGGCCTGCCGACCGTTGCAGCTGCACCGGCTGACAAAAAGGCCTTTATCGCCGATCTGGAAAGCGCGCTTCTGGCCGCCAAGGTCGGTGCTTACGCACAGGGCTTTGCCGTCATGTCGGCCGCATCGAAGGAGTTCAACTGGAACCTGCCGATGCCGACGATCGCCCGCATCTGGCGCGCCGGCTGCATCATCCGCTCAGAATTCCTCGATGAGATCACCTCGGCCTTCACCAAGGATCCGCATGTGGCCAACCTCATCGTGACGCCTGCCTTCTCCGGCATCGTCAAGGACACCGACGCCGCCCTGCGCCGTGTCGTTTCCTACGCGGTTCTCTCCGGTCTGCCGGTTTCGGCACTCGCTTCCGCGCTTGGTTATTTCGACGCCTATCGTCGCGCCCGCGGCAGCGCAAACCTTATTCAGGCGCAGCGCGATTTCTTCGGGGCGCATGGCTTCGAACGCACCGACGGTGTCGACAAGCCGCATGGCCCGTGGGGCAGCGGCGCCGACATTTTCTGATCGGCTATAACGATAAACGACAAAAGGCCCGCGCAAGCGGGCCTTTTTCATATCATCCGTCGATTTACTCAGCGTGCCGCAGAAAGGCCAACGATCAGGCCGGTGACGGCGTTGATGAGTAGGAACTGGTTGTCGACGCGTACCCAGCGCTGGTCGCGACGCGGCTCTGCCAGGCGGTAACGGCGATAGTCGCGACGGTCGACGAAATGACGACGCTCTGCTGGCGAGAGGCGCTGACCGCGATCCCAACGGTGCTTCTTGACGATGACCTTTTTGGTGGTCGTGTGACGCTCGACGGTTACACCGCGATGACGATCGTCGTGGCGGCTTTGTGCCTGGGCCATTGGAGCAGCAAGAACAGTTGCAGCCAGAAGAATGGTGACGAACTTTTTCATGAATGTTTCCTCTCGTGTTTCGATAAGGAGAACTTACGAATAAACGAATGAACGGAAACTGAATTTAAAATTACATTTATGTAATGGTTGTTAATGGTTAGACGGGGACGTTAATCTTTCTGTTGGAGATTTCAGTACAGTTTTTGCGTCGATCAGGCTGCCCGTTGGAAACCGGGCAGCCTGTTTCAAGTATTAAACGCGTTCAGCGGATTTTGCCCAGAGGTTGATATCCGCGTCCTTCGCGTAACCGTCGATTTCCGCAAGCTCCTCTGTGGAGAAATCGGCATTGTCGAGTGCCTTCACGCAATCCTCGACCTGTTCGACACGGCTCGCACCGATGAGCGCCGACGTGATGCGACCACCGCGCAGCACCCAGGCGATAGCCATCTGCGCGAGCGTTTGGCCACGCCGCTCGGCAATGCGATTGAGCGCGCGGATGTTTTCGACATTGCGCTCGTTGAGGAAGGCAGGGTTGAGTGACTTGCTCTGCGATGCACGGCTGCCTTCAGGAACGCCACCCAGATATTTCGTCGTCAGCATGCCCTGCGCCAGCGGCGAAAAGACGATGGAGCCAATGCCAAGATCTTCCAGCGTATCGACCAGACCGTCTTCCTCGATCCAGCGATTGATCATGGAGTAGCTCGGCTGGTGGATGATGCAGGGCGTGCCGAGATCTTTCAGGATCGCGGCGGCCTCACGGGTGCGTTTCGAGTTGTAGGACGAGATGCCGACATAGAGCGCCTTGCCCGAGCGCACGATCTGGTCCAGTGCGCCGCAGGTTTCCTCAAGCGGCGTGTTGGGATCGAAACGGTGGGAGTAGAAGATATCAACGTAGTCCAGCCCCATGCGCTTCAGGCTCTGGTCGCAGGACGATATCAGATATTTGCGGCTGCCCCACTCACCGTAGGGACCGGGCCACATGTTGTAGCCCGCCTTGGACGAGATGATCATTTCATCGCGGTAGCCTCTGAAATCCGTCTTCAGGATTTCGCCGAAGGCAGTTTCGGCGCTGCCGGGTGGTGGGCCGTAATTATTGGCCAGATCGAAATGGGTAATGCCGAGGTCGAAGGCGCGACGGCAAATGGCCTGTTTGGTCTGGTGCGGTGTGTCGTTGCCGAAATTGTGCCACAGCCCGAGCGAGATCGCCGGCAGCTTCAGGCCAGTCTTTCCGCAATGATTGTATTTCATGGATGTATATCGGTTTTCGGCCGGTTGCCAAACCATGGGTCTTCCTCCACTTGCTGATGAATGGTTGCCGGAGAAGCCGGCAAACCTTTGAAAGATGAGGGCAGGCGCAACGTTGCCTGCCGTTCCGCTAAGGATGGTTAAGCCTTTCGCCGCGTGGTTTCAATGCGAGGATTGGCAGGTATAAAGATCGAAGATACGGAACCGCGGCTGCCCGCTCCCCGCCTTCGGGGTGAAGATGATCCGGCGTGTTTCGCCCGCTGCGAGATCGAACAGATTGTCGGAATAACGCCCGGGCTGATCGGCCTCCAGCATGACGAAGAGGGCAAGACCTGCTGCGGTGACATCGATTTCGAGCTGGCCGTTTTTCAATGTGGCGGTGGAGAACGTCAGTCCAGCGGGCTGGAGCTCCAGAGACTTGTAGGTGTCGCGCACATGATGGCCTTCGCCTGTCATGCCGTTGGATGCTATGAAGTTCCAGGCAAGAATGGAACCATCAGGCAGGCTGTCCATGTCGATTTCGGTCAGCGTCGCCGCCTTGTCCGTACCGCACGTGCCGTTGGCAGATTTCAGCGGCACGCGGTTACCCTCCATGGTGAGGGCGACAATATTCATGTCGATCTCGACGTCTTCCGCCGTGTCGTTGACCATGGAGAAGCTCACTCGGCGTCCATCCTCGGAGGGAATGGCCGAGACGGTCACCGGTTGGAAGAAACGGCGGGCAGCATAATGCAGCGCCTTCCAGCCGCCGCCGTAATCCAGGCTCGACCATGAGGCAACCGGCCAGGTGTCGTTGAGCTGCCAGTAGAGCGTTCCCATGCAATGGGGTTTCAGCGAGCGCCAGTAGTCGACCGCGGTTCGGATGGCCAGCGCCTGCTGCACTTGGCTCAGATACACGAAATTTTCGAAATCCTTCGGAAAGCGGAAATAGCGGAACATGGTGCCAGCGATGCGCTCATTGCCGCCGACATTCTTTTGGTGCAGTTCGATCACCGGGGAGGCGATGTTCATGTCTTTCTCTTCCGCATAGGTGCGGATGACAGGCATGGAAGTGTAGGACTGAAAACCGAATTCGGAGCAGAAGCGCGGTTTGACCGAGCGGTAATTGTCGAACGATTTGTTTTCGTGCCAGACGGACCAGTAATGCATGTCGCCGGAACCATCCGCATGCCAGGCATCACCATAATCGAGGTAGCCTGAAGCCGGGCTGGAGGGCCACCAGAGTGCTTCGGGGACGGCTTTTTTCAGCGCCTTTTCGATGGTGCGGTTGAGGCGGTCGTAAGCCACGAGATAACGGTCGCGGTTGTTGCGGGGCTCCTCGAACCAGGTGAGGGCACCCACCAATTCGTTGTCGCCGCACCAGAGCGCGATGGACGGATGGGAGGAAAGGCGTTTTACCTGATAGTCGACCTCGTGTTCGACATTGTCGAGAAAGTCTTCGCTGCAGGGGTAAAGATTGCAGGCGAACATGAAATCCTGCCAGACCAGAAGACCGAGACGGTCACAGAGATCGTAGAACCAGTCTTCCTCGTAAAACCCGCCGCCCCAGACGCGGATCATGTTCATATTGGCCTCGACGGCCGAACACAGAAGGTCTTCGGTTTTTTCGCGGCTGGTCAGCGAATAAAGTGCATCGGATGGAATCCAGTTCGCGCCACGGCAGAAGATTTCCCGGCCGTTGATGCGGAAGGCAAATCGGCTACCTGCCTCATCCTTGTCCGTCAGAAGTTCAATGGTCCTGAAGCCGATCCTGCGGGTGACGGTTTCATCCGGTAACTCCACCGCCAACGTGTAGAGCGTCTGTTCGCCGCTGCCCGCCGGCCACCAGAGCGCGGGGTCTTCCACGAAGAAGACGTGGCGCACCACCGTCTCACCCGCACCCACGCCGCAATCAAGCCGCAGCCTTTCATCGTTGAGGGAAAGATAGAGCGGAAGGCTCGCCGGACCTTCGGCAAACAGCGTGATTGCCACATGCAGCTCGACGCCGCCCTCGACATGATGTTGTGAGGTGACGACGTGTTCGACCCGTGCCGTATCGAGGCGCTTCAGCAGGATTTTGCCGTAAAGGCCGAGCGGAGCAATCGCGATATTCCAGTCCCAGCCGAAATGGCACTGTGGCTTGCGCAACATGTTGCCGTTGGCAATCGGCGAGTTGCCCTCATGATAGGGAATGTAAAAAGGTTGCCGCGCCTGCCGTTCCGCCCCGGCTGCGATGTTGGAGTGGAAATGGATACGAATGGTGTTTTCACCGGGCCGCACGGCGCGAGACACATCGGGACGGTAACGTCGGAAGCAATTGTCCGAACTCAAGACCGGGACATCGTTGACGAAGACGATCGCGACGGTGTCGAGATAATCGATATCGAGATACCAGCTGGCATCGGCGTCATCGAGGATGAAGGTCCGCTCTATGATCCAGTCCCGATGCGCGACCCACTGCACCGCATTTTCATTTGCACCGTGATAGGGGTCTGGAATGATGCCCGCGTTTTTGAGTGCGCTGTGAACGTCTCCCGGCACGGTAAGGTCGGTCGTGTAGTCTCCTTCCACCGAGGTCAGGCGCCAGAGCCCGGCCAGATCGATGACGGTTTCGGGCGTGGAGGAAGAAATCATGATGGGACCCTGCATGGACGAATTCAAATAGGATAAGCTGGCCATTATGACGCAGGCTTGTGTCGGAATCTGGGGAAGATGCATGCCCGCCAGCCAGCCGTTATCCAGCTCGCTCAGCTCGGCAATCTCCTCCCTCCGGCAACGTTACCGTAAAACAATCGTTCCGTCATGTCTTCGGAGTGAAACTTCATGCGCGAAAAATGCCCGTTGGTACTATTGGAAAACCACGCGTACGGGTGCCTTGATATTTATTGAATTTTATTTATATATATCAAATAATTATTGTTACTATTTAATCTAGTTTCTTGGCATTGTTTCTCTCTTGAGCAGAGTTTTCGAGAGCGCGTAAGGTCGGTAATCAGGAATACGCCCGTTCGATATTTTCCACGACCTACATCGTTATAGCCAAAGGCCCGAAGACCGGATCGGGTGTGACGGCGACCGGCGACGTTTGCCTTTGCAAGAAACAAAAAGCTATCTATGATTATTGTTCTGCAAAGCGTGGCGAAATGACATGAACGATACTGGTAATTCCGGCAGGGACGAAGCGAAGGCGACAACGGGTGAGCGCCCGACCTTGAAGACCATCGCCTACATGACGGGTCTTGGCATCACCACCGTGTCACGCGCGCTGAAGGATGCGCCTGACATCGGCGCGGAAACCAAGGAGCGCGTGCGGCTGATTGCCCAGCAGATCGGTTACCAGCCGAACCGAGCTGGTGTGCGCCTTCGCACTGGCAAGACCAATGTGATCGCGCTGGTGCTGAGCGTTGACGAGGAATTGATGGGCTTCACCAGCCAGATGGTATTCGGCATCACCGAGGTTCTTGCGACGACGCAATATCACCTCGTCGTTACCCCTCACACCCACGCCAAGGATTCCATGGTGCCGATCCGCTACATTCTCGAAACCGGTTCGGCGGACGGGGTCATTATCTCCAAAATCGAGCCGAACGATCCGCGCGTCCGTTTCATGACGGAGCGCAAAATGCCCTTCGTTACCCATGGGCGGTCCGACATGGGCATTGAGCACGCCTATCACGATTTCGATAACGAGGCTTATGCCTATGAGGCCGTGGAGCGGCTGGCGCAATTTGGGCGAAAGAGGATCGCCATCATCGTGCCGCCATCGCGGTTTGCGTTCCACGACCACGCCCGCAAGGGGTTCACTCGCGGTATCAGGGATTTCGGCGTTTCCGAATTCCCGTTGGATGCCATCACCATCGAGACGCCGCTCGACAAGATCCGCGATTTCGGCAAGCGCCTGATGCAATCAGACGATCGCCCTGACGGCATTGTCTCCATCAGCGGCAGCAGCACGATTGCGCTTGTGGCGGGGTTTGAGGCAGCCGGTGTCAGGATCGGCAAGGATATCGATATCGTGTCGAAACAATCCGCCGAATTCCTGAACTGGATCCAGCCGCAAATCCACACAGTCAACGAGGACATCAAGCTTGCGGGCAGGGAGCTTGCCAAGGCTCTGCTGGCACGCATCAACGGTGCGCCGCCAGAAACGCTGCAAAGCATCAGCCGCCCGGTCTGGTCCTCAATGGCGCCGAAGCCTTGATAGAAGGAACGCCTGTCCGGATCAGGACAGGCAATCCTTCAGCGAGCCGGCGATGCCGCGCATCATCTTGAAGTAGAGATCGGGACCCGGTTCAAGCGTGGCCGCTTCGGGATCGAGCGTCGCAGACTTTGCCGCCGTGCCTTCGGTTATGACGGAGATCAGTTTCGGCTCGAATTGCGGTTCGGCAAAAACGCAGGTCGCGCCAAGTTCGCGAACCTTTTCCTGCATCTCCCTGACGCGATCGGCACCGGGCAGGGTTTCGGGGCTAACGGTGATCGATCCCGCCGTTTTTACGCCGTAGCGATGCTCGAAATATTGATAGGCATCGTGGAAGACGATGAAGGGCTTGTCCTTCACGGGTTTGACCGTTTCGGCAATTTCGCTGTCGAGCGCATCGAGATCGTCGATCAGTTTCTTCGTATTGGCCTGATAGGTTTCCGCATTGCCGGCATCGGCGGCAATCAGCGCGGTTTCTATCGTCTGGGCCATGGCCTTGGCATTGGCCGGATCGAGCCACAGATGAGTGTCGTACGCGCCGTGTTCATGGTCGCCGTCATCGTGCGCATGATCATGAACATGAGCGTCTTCGCTGTCCGAATGGCCGGCATGTTCTCCATGGGCCTCTTCGCCATCGTCATGCGCCTCGAAAGGGCCGCCTTCGCGGAAGGGAAGCTTTTCCAGCCCCTTGGCATCTTCCAGTTCAACCACTGTTGCCTTGCTGGTCAACGCCTCCAGCGGCTTCTGCAGAAATGCCTCCAGTCCAGGCCCGACCCAGAAGACCAGATCGGCCTTTTCCAGCGTGCGGGCATTGGAAGGCCGCAGATTATAGGTATGCGGTGAGGCTGCGCCGTCGACAATGAGTTGCGGTTCGCCCACGCCACGCATGATTGCCGCGACGAGGGAATGGACAGGCTTGATCGAGACCACGACATTTGGGGCGGCGGTGGCGCCGGAGGCGGCCGCCGCTATTGCTACCGATGCCATGAGCGGGATCACGAACGATCTCATGAAATGCACTCCACTTGAAGAAGTATAGTTATGTTATTACATTTATTGCGTAACTCTATAACGTATGCGATAGCGGTAAGCAACATCGCCGATCGGACAATCCTATGCTTCATTCCGCCCATGAGGGCAAAGAGATACTGGTGTCACTTTCCAATGCCGGCGTGCAGCGCAACGGTCGCTGGCTCGTGCGCGGCGTGGAGTTTTCCGTCAGCAAGGGTGAGATCGTCACGTTGATCGGGCCGAACGGTTCGGGCAAATCAACAAGCGCGAAAATGGCGATCGGGGTCTTGAAGCCGAGCGAGGGCGCGGTATCGCGCATTGCCGGTCTGAGGGTCGGGTATGTGCCGCAGAAGCTTTCGGTCGACTGGACCATGCCGCTTTCTGTGCGCCGGTTGATGACGCTGACCGGGCCGCTTCCCGCGCGCGAAATCGACGCCGCGCTGAACGCCACGGGTATCGCGCATCTGGCAAACGCGGAGGTGCAGCATCTTTCTGGCGGAGAGTTCCAGCGGGCACTTCTTGCCCGCGCCATTGCGCGCAAGCCCGATCTGCTGGTTCTCGACGAGCCCGTGCAGGGCGTTGATTTCTCCGGGGAGATCGCGCTTTATGATTTGATAAAAAATATCAGGAATTCAAACAATTGTGGAATTCTGTTAATCTCGCATGACCTGCATGTGGTCATGGCGGAAACCGATACCGTGATATGCCTTAACGGCCATGTCTGCTGCCGGGGAACGCCGCAGGCGGTGAGCCAGAGCCCGGAATATATGCGGCTTTTCGGTGGGTCGGCCGCCAAGGCGCTTGCCGTTTACAGCCACCATCACGACCACACCCATCTGCCCGATGGCCGGGTGCAGCACGCGGATGGTTCGGTGACCGAACATTGCCATCCCGATGATGGCCATCATCATGGGCATGAGCAGCATCACGACCATAATCATGACCACGGGGACTGCGGCTGCGGCCACGAGCATGACGAACACGCCACTTCAAGCCACCAGCAGGGAGAGCGGCATGTTTGACGATTTCTTCGTTCGCGCCATGATCGCCGGCATCGGTGTTGCGCTCACCGCCGGTCCCCTTGGCTGCTTCGTTGTGTGGCGGCGCATGGCCTATTTCGGCGATACGATGGCCCATTCGGCACTGCTTGGCGTTGCGCTGTCGCTGCTGTTGCAGATCAACCTCATCGTCAGCGTCTTTCTTGTAGCCTCGGCGGTTTCGATCCTGCTGATTTTCCTGCAACGACGGCAGGCGCTTTCCGCCGATGCGCTCCTCGGCATACTCTCTCATTCGGCGCTGGCGATCGGTCTCGTCATCGTTGCCTTCATGAGCTGGGTGCGCATCGATCTCGTCTCCTTCCTGTTCGGGGATATTCTGGCCGTTACCCGCAGCGATATCGCGCTGATCTGGGGCGGCGGGCTGGTGGTGCTGGTTTCCATGGTGTTCCTGTGGCGATCTCTGCTGGCCTCCACAGTCAATACCGAGTTGGCCGAGGCCGAGGGGTTGAACCCGGAACGCGCCAAGCTCATCTTCACGCTGTTGATGGCGCTAGTGATTGCCATCGCTATGAAGGTGGTCGGCATCATGTTGATCACATCGCTGCTCATCATACCGGCGGCGACAGCCAGACGTTTTTCTTCCACGCCTGAGGTTATGGCTGTGGTCGCGTCTCTGATCGGAGCGGTTGCCGTCGTTGGCGGCCTGTTCGGATCGCTGAGTTACGACACGCCATCGGGACCGTCCATCGTGGTTGCCGCCGTGATCCTGTTCGTTATAAGCCTGTTGCCGGCACCGGGTTTTTCCCGCTCCGCAGATGAAGGAGGCAAGTCATGAATGCGCAGAACCTTACCAAAAACCAGTCGCTGGTCATGAATGCCCTGTCGAATGCGCATGCGCCGCTCAGCGCCTATGTGATCCTCGACAAGCTGCGCGACGATGGTTTTCGCGCGCCGCTGCAAGTCTACCGGGCGTTGGAAAAGCTGGTGGAATATGGTCTCGTGCACCGGCTTGAAAGCCTCAACGCCTTTGTTGCCTGCACCCATACGCAAGCCGAATGCTGCTCGCATCACCATGGCACCGTCGCCTTTGCCATTTGCGAATCCTGCGGCCAGGTGAATGAGTTCCACGATCACGAGATTGACCATCGCCTCGAGCGCTGGGTCAAGGACAGCAAGTTCAAGGCGGAAAAGACCACTATCGAAATTCGTGGTCTGTGTGCCGCCTGCGCGGGGTAACACCGTTTGGCGACAGCGGGCGTTCTTGCCCGCCATCCGTCATTCTACGATGACTTCCAGATCCTTCGAAAAACGCTTCCAGTTTTCGATGTAATTTTCCGCCGAGCGGCGGATGCTGGCGACGGCCTCGTCATCCAGCGTTCGGACGGCACGCGCCGGCGATCCGACGATCAGGGAATTGTCGGGAAACTCCTTGCCCTCCGTCACCAGCGCATTGGCGCCGACCAGGCAGTTGCGGCCGATCTTTGCGCCGTTGAGGATCGTTGCGCCCATGCCGACGAGCGAATTGTCGCCGATGGTGCAGCCGTGGATGATGGCGTGGTGGCCGATGGTGCACATTTCGCCGATCGTGGCGGCAAAACCGAGATCGCTGTGCACCATCACGCCGTCCTGAATATTGGTGCCGCGACCGATGCTGATTGGATCATTATCGCCGCGCAGCGTCGCGCCGAACCAGATGCCGACATCCTCGGCAAGTATCACCGAGCCAATGACATTCGCATCGGGTGCAACCCAGTAGCGATCCGGGGCAGGGGTCTGCGGCACCCGATCTGCGAGGCGATAAAGCGGCATGGCGGTTCTCTCCCTTTGGATTATGCGCCGATAGCGATCAAGCGACCGTAACGGACAGGGTGCCGACACCGTCTACACCACACTCGATCCGATCGCCGCGCACGATAGGGCCGACGCCTGCGGGCGTGCCGGTCATGATGACATCGCCAGCGGCAAGCGTGAACAGCTTGGAAAGCTCGGCAATTACTTCCGGCACTTTCCAGATCATCTGCGCAAGATCGCCTGTCTGCTTGCGCTCACCATTGACATCGAGCCAGATTGTACCGGTCGACGGATGGCCGATCTTGTCTGCGGGAACGATGGCGGAGACCGGCGCGGAATATTCGAACGCTTTTGCGCCCTCCCACGAGCGTCCCATCTTCTTCAAACCATCCTGAAGGTCGCGGCGTGTCATATCGATGCCAACCGCGTAACCCCAGACGTGGCCCAGCGCATCGCTTGCCAGAATATCCACACCGCCGCTTTTCAACACCACGACGCATTCGACTTCGTAATGCACGTTCGACGACAGCGAAGGGTAGGGGAAATCCTGACCCGCAGGCAGAAGGTTGTCCGGATTTTTCTGGAAATAAAACGGCGGTTCCCTCGAAGGATCGTGGCCCATCTCGATGGCGTGATCGGCATAATTGCGGCCGACACAATAGACCCGCCGCACGGGGAACATCTCGTTTGTGCCCTCTACGGGCAGAAGAACGGGTTCTGGAACTGGAATGACGGTGGCGGCCATGGGATTTCCTGTCGTCTTTTTTAGAACTGCAAGTCTTGTCCCGCGATTCCTGGGTGATTTCCAGTTCAAAATGACCGCAGCCGTAAAGAGGTAGTTCCGGTACAGACAAGCGCTTGCAAACGGCGAAAAAATCTTAGCCTTGGCACCCGATGATCGAATTTGCTCAGTGAAAATAGCAGCTCTTACAGGTCTCTCGATTCGGCGGTTACGAGGTGTGAAATTTAGGCTCGCGTCGAGGCTGCAGTAAGGTGGGCTCAAGATGAGACTTGAAGGAGGGTAAGGCTCGCGTTTTAAGTGTTCAAAAAAGTAAGGTCTCCCAAATTGGGGAGACCTTCGCAAACGCGAGTTACGCAGCTTTCTTGGCGGCGGACGTCTTATTGATGGCCGTCACCGCAAGGTTAGTCAGCTTGTTGTTCGTTGCTTTCTCCTGGTCGAGGATTTCGCTCAGAATTTTGTGGGCTTCATCGTGGCCGAGATCCTTCGCCCATTCGCGGAGCGAACCGTAGCGAGCGATCTCGTAGTGCTCGACTGCCTGGCAGGCCGCCAAGAGGCCAGCGTCGAGCGCAGTTCCTTCTGCCTCCTCCATGAGACCTTCGGCCTCCTTGATCAAGCCCTCAATGGCGTCGCACTTTTCCCCGGAGGCTTTCTTTCCAATGGATTTAAAGACCTGGTCAAGCTTCTTGATCTGATCCCTGGTCTCTGCAAGGTGATCTTCGGCGGCCTTCTTTAGTTCGGCACTTTTGGCTGCCTTCGCGACTTTGGGCAACGCTTTCGTTATGGCGTTCTCCGCATAGTAGACGTCCTGCAATGTGTGCTCGAAAATGTCCGCAAGTGTTTTCATGGGATTCCTCCGGTTTGTTGATTACCATTTAGACAACGCGCAGTTGCGGGCTTAGTTCCCTTCCCGTCACCACCTGGTAGCCGAAACACAAAGACAATCACATATTCGCGCCCGACCTCCTTGTTAGACGAATTCCCGGCTGGCCGACCGAACTTAATCTTCTTTTGCGGCAGGAGCAGGTGGGTACCGCCAGCGACCAGACGATCGTTCAGAGGCCGAGTTCTCCGCCCTGATATATGTGCGAGTTTGCAAGACGATCGCTCGGAAAACTCAATCGTTGATCATTGCTTGCCGGTAGCGTACCCCGTCAGAAAAGCCAGCGGCAAAAAAGACCCGAGACCTTCTCGAAATGGGGCAATGGCCAGTTTCTCTACTCAACCTCTATCTTCAATTTGTGAATCGCAAGTCCAAGTGGACGCGTATCCTCACTTGATGGCTTCAGGGAATGTGGAGATGTAAAAAACTCGGGTCTAAATTCGAAGAAAATTGTCGGGGGAGATTCATCATTCTGGTCCCTTCGCAGCAAGTGTAAAGGAATGATCAATTCCCGATCGCCACGTTTATTTTTGGATGTAAATTTCCACTCGGCAACATTGGTACCATCGACCAGAACGGCAACAGTCTGCTCTATCTGTCTGCCAAGTAATAGAGCATCGACATCAAATATTAGTCTAATGGCCGTTTCCGGTACGAATGGAATTATCAAGGACATCGTATGGCGTTCGCCCAGGCCCCAGACGCCCCAGTCTTCAACTTCCGCCCATCCGTCTTTCAAATAAGTTTTTAAAACTCGGGGGGGAACCCAGGCTCCTACCGACAAATCATGAAGTCGCTTTATTCGCCAATTGTTGAATTTATCGGAAGATGCCCGTGCCTTTCGCACTATCGCACTGCCGCCGCTGTCCGCTAATGGTATCAAGCATTCAGGCTTGTCTGAAAAGAACTCGTCAGCTGCGTTCTCGGCGCCATCCCAGTGCAAGCTCGAATAATCATGGACAACGATAAACCCACCTTCGACCATTCTTGGGTAGAAATAGTTCAGCGCACTCATCATCGGATTGTAAAGGTCGCAATCAAGATGAACGACGGAAAACGTTAGGTTGTCCGGAATTTGCGTAGCCGACTCTGGAAAATACCCTTTTACGTAGACGACATTGTCCTCGCCTACAAATTCCCGCACCTTTTCAAGACTGGTATCGGAAAACTGCAAGGGGATCGATGAATCGATGCCCTGGATATCTTTCGGATCGAAGCCTTCGAAGGTATCAAACAGATACGCCGTACGCCCCAGCGCCCTTGCGAAATTCGCCAATATATAAGATGTGTTTCCCTTATATACTCCAAGTTCAGCGATATCACCCGATATATTTTCTTTTTTAATTTGATCATATATGAGGCAAAACGTGAAGAAGCGGTTCATGTCACGTTTATGATGCTCTTCATTGTGAGTAAAGCCGCTCGACAATGCTTTGGGATCGAGCTGATCCTCTATCTTTTTGTACCTGTGAAGATTTACGGAATAGCGATGTGGAACAGTTGAGTAAAAATCAGTCGGCCATGATTTTTCAAGCTCCGCCTCACGAGAACTTTGAAACAAACTTTTCAAAAATTTCGAACCAAAACTCATCCGCGCCCCACAAAAATTAATATTACGTCGATCCGAGAATACTGGTCAGGCGATTATATAATTTCTCATTTCGGAACCGAACTTCGGTCCGACTCTATGAGCCCGAAAAGTAATCTGCATTAAGAATTGGACGACGCCCGCGCTGCTTGGCGTATTGGTACGTGTTTAGTGCCGTCTCCGACCACTAATGCGCGACCTTGGGAATTGTTCCCAGAACGAGCTGAGGCTCGTCACGAGCGGCAGCATCGCCCACAATTTTTGACCTAGCGGTCGCTCGCATCGGATAGCGATAAGCGATCCGAATTCAACCGTTCAAGCCCACCAGCCTCATCGATTTCGCTCTAGAGAAACCGTGTATTCTTCAGCGTTAGGGTTGTGGTCGAATTTCTTCGCCTTGTTAAAAACTACACGCTCGCCTTTTTTTCAAAGGATCTGCGCGGTATAATCAATCGAGACGTCTATTATCTTCTCGCCGTGATAGTGACCGACAATCATGAACATTGGTGCTGCTCAATGAAAAACTATCACAGAATTTTACCCTAGTAAGCGAGCGTAAATAGTTGAATTTCTATAAAAAAGCGGTGACATCAGGGTCTCGCATCTTTGCCGTGGCCCCGATGATCGACTGGACGGGTGAGAAATAAGACGTTGAAATTGCTGGATTATTTATTTTTGTAATTGCGATGGTGCAGTTCTGGTGCAGCCAACGCAAAGCGGCTGGTGCAAATGCTACCGATGGTGGATCGAAGGAAAGGATGTTGTTGAGTGGCAGATAATCGCAGAACGTTCTCTGAAACCCACCCGCACCTGATCGGCTTCTCCGATTTTCTGGACGACTTCAACAAGGAAACCGAGCGTGGTGCAGCTCTCGCTGCGGCGGCAATGCTCGACGATCAGCTCGGCAAAGTCATCGAAGCGTTCCTCATCCCGAACAAGGGCAGCCAAGCGCTACTCAGCGGGTTCAACGCGCCACTCGGATCGTTCTCTGCCCGGATCGCGGCAGCCTTCGGGCTCGGGCTGATTTCGGAAGCCGAGTATCGGGAGTATGAACTGATCCGAAAGGTGCGTAACGAGTTCGCACACCAGATCAAAGTGTCGTTTGCGACAGAAAAGGTTGTCGGTCTGTGCGCGCAGCTTCAGATGGCGGTGAAGCCCTACGCGGACGTGAAGGTCAACACTCGCGGCCAGTTCACTACCGCAGCGGTTGCGCTGGTGATGAACCTAACAAACCGCCCTCACTATGTCGGGCAAAGGCGGCTTCAGGCTGTTGATTGGAAGATTTAGCCGTGAATAGATTCTTGCCATACGCTCCAATCAGGGATTGTGAATGAAAGACCTACAGGCAGCTACGGATCGCTTGTTTCGTGACTACGGCCGGCACTGCCAAGCGCCGAACGAGGACACGCTGTTCCACTTCCTGAACTCGCTGCATAGCTTTAGCGACAAACTCAAGCGTCACAGAAAAGGCGGTCTGCACGACTCTCCGAACTTCATCGGGCTGAAGGCGCTACGGAATCTTTTCCATCATGAGGCTGAACTGCTGAGCAAGATCAGTGTCGTCACCGATTTCGTGCAACCGGTCGTCGTTGAGTTGAGCCGTGTCTGCCTTGTTGACCGTTCACTTATTGAGCGGGCAGCCGCCGCTGAGGCGGCGCATGCGAAAAAGTATAAGCGCATCCCCGGAGACGTGGTGGGAGCATTCCGGTGGTACGCCCAGATCGTTGACATCGAGCCTGCCATCTTCAACGTTGCAGTCGATGCCTATGAGGCAATCAAAGAGATCGACATCGCACCGTGGTCCGACGCCTTTCAGATGTTCGAGGCGTGTTATGAGGATGAAGAAGAGAGTGGACGTGAGCATCGCGTAGCAGGCACCATCTCCTGTCACGCAGGAAACGTCAGCGAGCTTCTAAAGAAGATGCACGAAAATGCGGCGGCGGCGTGAGAAGTTAAATCCGGAGTCTCTTGGTTATCCCACTCTATGGTGCGGGCCTCTTACGAGGTGGACGGGCGCTTACACCGGTCAGCGTAACCTTTCCACGGATGATAGCATAACGTGACGGTGCATTTGCAAGCACAGATCGCCGCTGTCGTGGTGCAGTTCTTGGTGCAGCTAGGAAATTACGGCCCGTATGCTTTGAGTGGAGTCAAAGGGTTACGTGTGATAAAGAGTGGCCCAAAATGCCGCCGAGCACCTAGCCGGCAAAATGGTGAAGTTCTGGAATATCATGAAAAATCAATACCATAACGGAGAAAAAATCTTCGCAGTCGCCCCGATGATCGACTGGACCGATACGAGGTGCAGATTTCTGCACCGGCAATTGTCGAAGCGTGCGCTGCTTTATACGGAAATGATCGTTGCCGACGCCATCATCCATGGCCAGCGCGACAGGTTGCTCAACTATCACACTCAGGAACATCCAGTTGCATTGCAACTCGGTGGGTCGGATCCGGTAAAGCTTTCGGAGGCGGTGCGGATCGCCAGCGATTATGGCTATGACGAGATCAACCTCAATGTCGGCTGTCCTTCGGACCGGGTGCAATCCGGCACTTTCGGCGCATGTCTGATGCGCGAACCCGAGATTGTCGCGCAATGCGTGACGGCGATGAAGGCCGTTGCGAAGGTGCCGGTCACGGTCAAATGCCGCATTGGCGTGGACGATCAGGAGCCGGAAGCCGTGCTGCCGGATTTTCTTTCGCGGGTTGTGGCGGCGGGCGCGGATGCGGTCTGGATCCATGCGCGCAAGGCTTGGCTGCAAGGGCTTTCGCCGAAGGAAAACCGTGAGGTGCCGCCGCTCGATTATGATCTCGTCTATCGCATGAAGCGGGAAAATCCTGACATCTTCATCGGCATCAACGGCGGTATCTCCGATCTCGATCAGGCAAGCCTCCATCTGCAGCATATGGACGGCGTGATGCTGGGCCGTGCGGCCTATCACAATACGTCCATCCTTGCCGATGTCGACCATCGCATTTATGGCGAAGAGGCCCGGCAAGCTGACTGGATGGGGCTGCGTGATGCGATGATAGCCTACGCCGCCGACTACATCGCCGCCGGCGGGCGCCTCAATCACGTCACCCGCCACATGGTCGGCCTGTTTCAGGGCATGCCTGGCGCGCGCCGTTTCCGGCAGATCCTTTCCAGCGACGCCACACGGCCGGGCGCTGGAACCGAGGTAATCGAGGCGGCGTTCGCGGCAGTCGATTTCAACCCGGCGAAAGAAATGGCTGGCTGAGCCAGTCAGACCAATTTCTGCAATACCTGTGCGCCGTTTGGTGCATTGACCTTGCCGCCGGTGATGAAGAAAGCGAAGACATCGCGAGGGGTCTTCTCGACTTTTCTATCGGGAGCGATCAGCGGCAGGTCATCCGGAACACCGCCCGCCGCATAGGTCTTGACCCGTTTTGCCCAATGGTCAATCTCGGCCTTCGGATAACAGGTCTCGATATCATCTTCGCCCTTTTGCAGGCGGCAATAGACGAAATCGGCAGTTACGTCAGGCAGCATCGGATAATCGTGATGGTCGGCGCAGACGACCGCGACTTTGTGTTTGGCGAGAAGATCGATGAATTCCGGGACCTGAAATGTCGGGTTTCGCACTTCGACCACGTGGCGAAGGCTGATGCCGTCCTGTTTTTCGGGCAGCAATGCCAGAAACGCCCCGAAATCCTCGGCGTCGAATTTTTTAGTCGGCGCGAATTGCCACAGGATCGGACCGAGATGGTGGCCGAGTTCCGTCAATCCTTGCGTCAGGAACTTCGTCATGGATTCACCCGCCTCGGCCAGGACCTTGCGGTTGGTGACGAAGCGGCTTGCCTTCAGGGAGAAAACGAAATCCTCAGGCACGTCCGCCGCCCATTTGGCGAAGGTCTCGGGTTTCTGGCTGCTATAATAGGTGCCGTTCACCTCGATCGCCGTCAATTGCCGGCTGGCATGTTCCAGCTGGCGTTTCTTCGGCAGTTTTTCCGGATAAAACGTGCCTTCCCACGGCTCGAAAGTCCAGCCGCCGATACCGGTGCGGATCGTGCCTGATGTCGACATATACTGTTCCTCCTCGGGCTATCGGCCTTACGTACCCTTGCTGCGAAAGGTGCGGATTACTCCGCAGCCTCGCGTTTTCCGGCTGGCCGCCGTTCCAGAAGTTCCTTCAGGAAATGGCCGGTATAGGATCGCTCGTTCTTGACGATGTCTTCCGGCGTTCCGGTTGCCACCACTTCGCCGCCGCCCGTGCCACCTTCTGGGCCAATATCGATGATCCAGTCGGCCGTCTTGATGACTTCGAGATTGTGCTCGATTACCACGACGGAATTGCCCTGATCCACCAGCGCCTGCAGCATTTCCAGAAGCTTGTTGACGTCGTGGAAATGGAGACCCGTCGTCGGCTCATCGAGAATGTAGAGCGTGCGGCCGGTGGAGCGTTTCGACAGTTCCTTGGCGAGCTTGACGCGCTGCGCCTCGCCGCCGGAGAGCGTATTGGCCTGCTGGCCGACCTTGATGTAACCGAGGCCGACATCGAACAGCGCTTGCAGCTTGTCACGCACGGCCGGAACGGCGGCGAAGAACTCAACGCCTTCTTCCACCGTCATATCCAGCACGTCGGCAATGGACTTGCCCTTGAAGGTCACATCCAGTGTCTCGCGATTATAACGCTTGCCGTGGCAGACGTCGCAGGTGACATAGACATCAGGCAGGAAGTGCATCTCGATCTTGATGACGCCGTCGCCCTGGCAGGCTTCACAGCGGCCGCCCTTGACGTTGAAGGAGAAACGGCCAGGTGCATAACCGCGCGCCTTCGCCTCCGGCAGACCGGCGAACCAGTCACGGATCGGCGTGAATGCGCCGGTGTAGGTGGCGGGGTTTGATCGTGGCGTGCGGCCGATTGGCGACTGGTCGATATCGATCACCTTGTCGATGAATTCGAAACCATCGATGCGGTCATGCTCGGCCGGAATTTCGCGCGCGCCCATCACCCGGCGTGCTGCCGACTTATAGAGCGTCTCGATCAGGAAGGTGGATTTGCCACCACCCGACACGCCGGTAACGGCGGTGAAAACGCCAAGGGGAACGGCCGCAGTCACATTCTTCAGGTTGTTGCCGCGTGCGCCAAAAACCTTGATTTCGCGGCCCTTCTTCGGCTTGCGGCGTTCTGCCGGCACGGCGACGCCGAGTTCGCCGGATAGATATTTTCCGGTCAGCGATTTCGGATTGGCCATAACCTCCTGCGGCGTGCCTTCGGCGATGACCTGACCGCCGTGAATGCCGGCGGCAGGGCCGATATCGACAACGTAATCCGCCGTCAGAATGGCATCCTCGTCGTGTTCGACCACGATCACCGTATTGCCGATATCACGCAGATGTTTCAGCGTATCGAGCAGACGGGCATTGTCGCGCTGGTGCAGGCCGATGGAGGGCTCGTCCAGAACATAGAGAACGCCCGTGAGGCCGGAGCCGATTTGCGAAGCAAGCCGGATGCGCTGGCTTTCTCCGCCGGAAAGCGTGCCGGAGTTGCGTGACAGGCTGAGATAATCCAGCCCGACATCGTTGAGGAATCGCAGACGTTCGCGGATTTCCTTGAGGATGCGAACCGCGATCTCGTTCTGTTTGGCGTTCAGATTTTCCGGCAGCGTCTCGAACCAGTCGCGTGCCATACGGATCGACATCTGGGTGACTTCGCCGATGTGCATTCTGTTGATCTTGACGGCGAGCGCTTCCGGCTTCAGGCGATAGCCGGCGCAGGCCGGGCAGGGGGCCGCCGACATATAACGCTCGATTTCCTCGCGCGCCCAGGCGCTGTCGGTTTCTTTCCAGCGACGCTCCAGATTGGGAACGATGCCTTCGAAATTCTTCACCGTCTTGTAGGAGCGCGCACCGTCCTGATAGTTGAACTCGATCTTGTCGTCAGTGCCCTGGAGAATGGCGTGCTGCGCCTCTTTCGAAAGGTCCGTCCATTTGCTCGACAGCTTGAAACCGAAGGCCTTGCCCAGCGCCTCCAGCGTCTGGTTGTAATAGGGGGAAGACGACTTGGCCCAGGGGGCGATCGCGCCATCCCGCAGGGTGCGTGCAGGTTCTGGCACGATCAGGTTTTCGTCCACCTTCTGCTGCGAGCCGAGACCGTCACAGGTGGGGCAGGCGCCGAAGGGATTGTTGAAGGAGAAAAGCCGGGGCTCGATTTCCGGGATGGTGAAGCCGGAGACCGGGCAGGCGAATTTTTCCGAAAACAGCATACGCTCGTGGGTCTCATTGAGCGATTTGTTTGCGGAGCCGCCAGCCGAGGTTTCTTCCGGCGGCAGGGGCTTGTCGGCAAATTCGGCCACTGCCAACCCGTCGGCGAGCTTGAGGCAGGTCTCGAGACTGTCGGCAAGGCGTGCTGCCATGTCCGGGCGCACGACGGCGCGGTCCACCACCACATCGACATCGTGTTTGTACTTCTTGTCGAGGACGGGAACGTCAGCGATCTCGTAGAACTGGCCATCCACCTTGACGCGCTGGAAGCCCTTCTTCATCAGTTCGGCGAGTTCCTTTTTATATTCGCCTTTGCGGCCGCGCACGATCGGCGCGAGAATATAAAGGCGCGTGCCTTCCTCGAAGGCAAGGATACGGTCGACCATCTGGCTGACCGTCTGGCTCTCGATCGGCAGGCCCGTCGCCGGCGAGTAGGGCACACCGACACGCGCAAACAGCAGGCGCATATAGTCGTAGATTTCCGTGACCGTGCCGACCGTAGAGCGCGGGTTCTTCGAGGTGGTTTTCTGCTCGATGGAAATCGCCGGAGAAAGCCCCTCGATGCGGTCTACATCCGGCTTCTGCATCATTTCGAGGAACTGGCGCGCATAGGCCGAGAGGCTCTCGACATAACGGCGCTGGCCCTCGGCATAGATTGTGTCGAAGGCGAGCGACGACTTGCCCGAGCCGGAGAGCCCGGTCATGACGATCAGCTTGTTGCGCGGTAGATCCAGATCGATACCCTTGAGGTTATGCTCACGGGCACCACGGATGGAAATCGTCTTCAGTTCACTCATGATAAAGCTCGGACAAAATTAACAGGCCTGATGGCGGAGCGTCCTTATGTAGTGACGCAACCGGACGTGTCGAGGTTTATTCCCTATCGATCGATGGCTTTTCGGCTCACTTGACTCGAATTTCGTGATTTAATAGAACAAAAAAGGAACAAATTGCAAGTGCGAATATACTCTCTGAAAAAGTCAGGATTATTCGCTGTGGATTGTTCCCCGTTGCGGTGCCCTTTGCGGGCGGCGATGGTTATTGTGTGCGGGATTTTTTGAAATGCAATTGCCGGTCACGATGGCTGGCGGACAGGATGACGAGATGGCTGGTAGCGTAAACAAGGTAATTCTGATTGGGAACGTTGGCGCCGATCCCGAAATTCGCCGGACGCAGGACGGCCGTCCGATCGCCAATCTGCGTATCGCCACCTCGGAGACCTGGCGGGACCGCAACAGCGGCGAGCGCAAGGAAAAGACTGAATGGCACACGGTCGTCGTTTTCAACGAAGGCCTGTGCAAGGTTGTCGAACAATATGTGAAAAAGGGCGCCAAGCTCTATATTGAAGGCCAGCTGCAGACGCGCAAGTGGCAGGACCAGACCGGTAACGACCGTTACTCCACCGAAGTGGTACTGCAGGGCTTCAACTCCACGCTGACGATGCTCGACGGTCGCGGCGAAGGTGGCGGCGGCAGCCGCAGCGGTGGCGACATCGGCGGTGGAGATTATGGCAGCGGCGGCGGTAACTACGGTGGCGGTTACGACCAGCAGCCGGCGGCCCGCGGCGGTGCCTCTCGTGGCGGCAGCCAGCCTTCCGGCGGCTTCTCCAGTGACATGGACGACGATATCCCGTTCTGATCGGGACCCTGATTGACGGGGCGGGGGCCGGTCGAAAACGGTTGCCCGCTTCAAGGTCGCGACGACCTACGCCGCGGCTTTGTCCGCCAGCATCGCAACCATGACATCGGACTGCGAAAGAATACCCACCATCTTGCCGTTGGCGTCGATCACCGGCAGGTAATGCAGGCCTTCCTCCGCAAAGCGGATGATTGCTTCCTCGATCGCCGTTTCCGGCTGCACGGTTCTAACAGGCGATGTCATGATATCCTTGACGGTATCGTTAGGTGCGCTTTCGCCTGAGAGGATAAGGCGCAGGCGCTGCAGGAAACCGATGGAAGGGCGGCCGTTTCTCCAGCTAGCCTTTTCAAGAAAATCCGTCTGAGTGACGATGCCGACGATTTCGGCCCTGTCGTTGGTCACGGGCAGAGCCTTGAAATGGCGTTTGCGCATCAGTGAATGGGCGTGGCGCAGGCTATCATCCGGGGCGACGCCGACCACATCGCGCGACATGACGCTGGCGCAATCGAGGTGGAGGGCGCGGCGGCGCCAGGAGCGCAATTCCGTCTTGCGCAAAATCATCTCCAGCACATCGCGATCAATATCGAGAACCTCGTCATATTCCTTCAGCACCTCGTCCAGATCGGCTGAGGAAAAGCCGATTTTCTGTATCGGCGTCGGGTCTGCCGTGCCGTGGCTGGCCTTTCCCAACCTCAGGCCGTGCGGATAGGCGCGGCCGGTGGCATTGTTATAAACGAGCGCGAGGATGAGAAGGATGAGCGAGTTTCCGGCGACCGGCCAGAGAATAAAGCCATAGCCGAGACTATGCACGGCGGGACCGCCGAGAACGGCCGTCAGCGCCACCGCGCCGCTTGGCGGGTGCAGGCAGCGCAGCGCCATCATGGCAGCAATGGCAAGGCTTATGGCAAGCGCGCTGGCAAGGAAAATATCCGGAACGAGTAAAGCCACCGTCACACCCACGAAAGCCGACACGATGTTGCCGCAGAGGATCGACCAGGGCTGCGCAAGGGGGCTGGATGGCACGGCGAATAAAAGCACCGCCGAGGCGCCCATCGGCGCGATCATGGCGGGCAGGGCAGGGTCTAAGCGGAAAGCAAGGCTGCCCAGAAGTCCGGTCAGCGAAATGCCGACGAAGGCGCCCGCCGCAGCGCGCAGCCTTTCCCGGTTACTGACGGGAGCGGCATCCGGGATGAGGCGGCGCAGCGTGGATCGCATGGAGAGGGCTTTCTGGTGCGGAAAAAAGATGCGCGTCTTTTAACCGAGGCAGGAGCCGGATTCAAAGGGCGGATTTTTCGCAAATCCGGCCGGTTGCGGCATTTTGTTGCGAACCGATGGTCGTCAGAATGCGAAGGCCGATTTTATGCCGTCCACTACGAACTGCACGGAAAGCGCGGCAAGAAGGACGCCGAGCAGCCTTGTCAGGATCGCGCGGCCGGTATTGCCGAGAAAACGGTCCATGCGTTCCGAGACGATCAGGGTGGCGTAGACGAGGGCCATGGCGAAGGCGAGGATGAGAATAAGCACGACCATTTCGAGCGTCGTTTTCATCGTTCCCGCTAGGAGCACGGTCGCGGAAATGGCGCCAGGCCCGGCGATCAACGGCAAGGCGAGCGGAAAGACCGCCAGATTGTGCAGATGGTCCTTGGTTATGGCAATCTCCGAGGTCTTTTCCTTGCGCTCCTGGCGTTTCTCGAAAATCATCTCGAAGGAAATCCAGAACAGCAGCAGGCCACCGGCGATGCGGAAGGCACCCAGCGAAATGCCGAGAAGGTTGAGGATGGTGAGACCGAACAGGGCGAAGATGGCGAGAATGCCGAAGGCGATGATTGAGCCGCGCAGAGCCACCTGGGCGCGCTGGTCGCGCGTCATTCCAACCGTGAGTGCGAGAAATACGGGCGCGAGACCGGGCGGATCGAGCGTGACCAGAAGTGTTGTAAGCGCGTTGATGAGCGTTTCGCTGCTGGCCATTCTTTCCCCGCCTGTTCTGTTTTTAGGCCGGAGCGTACGCAAGTCGTACACGCTTTGAAAGGGAGCGGCGTCGCTTTTGCCAACCTAAATGGCGAAAAGCGGGGTATGTCTTGCAAATGACGCAAAAGACTGTTCAAAACTCGCGTGGAAATTGGCTTAACGTGGCTGTTTCCGCTATAAAAATCCATCCGATTCTTAACAGAGAATGTGATCCGTTTTGACTGACCAGAGCCCCCCCGGCGGCGGAAAACTTCCGCCAGGCATTGAACCGATTTCCATCATTGAGGAAATGCAGCGGTCCTATCTCGATTACGCCATGAGCGTTATCGTTTCCCGCGCGCTTCCCGATGTCCGTGACGGTCTGAAGCCGGTTCATCGCCGTATTCTTTACGGAATGTCCGAACTCGGCATCGACTGGAACAAGAAATACGTCAAATGCGCCCGCGTCACCGGTGACGTGATGGGTAAATTCCATCCGCACGGCAATGCGGCGATTTACGATGCGCTGGCGCGTATGGCGCAGGACTGGTCTCTTCGCCTGCCGCTGATCGACGGACAGGGCAACTTCGGCTCCATCGACGGCGATCCGCCGGCGGCCGAACGTTACACCGAGTGCCGTCTCGAAAAGGCAGCGCATTCGCTTCTCGACGATCTCGACAAGGAAACGGTGGATTTCCGCGACAACTATGACGGCACCTTGCATGAGCCGGTCGTCATTCCCGCGAAATTCCCGAACCTTCTGGTCAACGGGGCAGGTGGCATCGCCGTCGGCATGGCGACGAATATTCCGCCGCACAATCTTTCCGAAGTCATCGACGGCTGTATCGCCCTCATCGACAATCCGGCGATCGAGCTGCTGGAACTGATGCAGATCATTCCCGGCCCGGACTTTCCGACCGGCGCGCTCATCATGGGCCGTTCCGGCATTCGCTCTGCCTATGAGACGGGTCGCGGATCGGTCATCATGCGCGGCCGTGCGACCATCGAGCCGATGCGCGGCGACCGCGAGCAGATCATCATCACCGAGGTTCCCTATCAGGTGAACAAGGCGACGATGATCGAGAAGATGGCCGAACTGGTCAAGGAAAAGCGCATCGAGGGTATTTCCGATCTGCGCGACGAGTCCGACCGCCAGGGTTATCGCGTCGTCGTCGAGCTGAAGCGCGACGCCAATGCCGAAGTCATCCTGAACCAGATCTATCGCTACACGCCGCTGCAGACCTCCTTCGGCTGCAACATGGTGGCGCTGAACGGCGGCAAGCCTGAACAGATGACGCTGCTGGACATGCTGCGCGCCTTCGTGTCCTTCCGTGAGGATGTCGTCAGCCGCCGCACGAAGTATCTGCTGCGCAAGGCGCGCGACCGCGCGCATGTGTTGGTCGGTCTGGCGATCTCGGTTGCCAATATCGACGAAGTCATCCGCGTCATTCGTCATGCTCCCGATCCGGCTTCGGCCCGTGAGGAGCTGATGACGCGGCGCTGGCCGGCGCAGGATGTGGAAAGCTTGATCCGTCTCATCGACGATCCGCGCCACCGCATCAATGAAGACGGCACCTACAATCTCTCCGAAGAGCAGGCACGCGCCATTCTCGAATTGCGCCTTGCCCGCCTGACGGCGCTTGGCCGCGACGAAATCGGCGACGAGCTGAACAAGATCGGTGCGGAAATCAGCGAATATCTCGAAATCCTGTCTTCACGGCTGCGCATCATGCAGATCGTCAAGGATGAGCTTATTGCCATCCGCGATGAGTTCGGCACGCCACGCCGGTCCGAGATCGTCGAAGGCGGTCCTGACATGGATGATGAAGACCTCATCTCCCGCGAAGATATGGTCGTCACCGTTTCGCATCTCGGCTACATCAAGCGCGTGCCGCTGACCACCTACCGGGCACAGCGTCGCGGCGGCAAGGGCCGTTCCGGCATGGCGACGCGCGACGAAGATTTCGTCAACCGTCTCTTTGTCGCCAATACCCATACGCCGGTGCTGTTCTTCTCCTCGCGCGGCATCGTGTACAAGGAAAAAGTCTGGCGCCTTCCGATCGGTACGCCGCAGTCGAAGGGCAAGGCCCTCATCAACATGCTGCCGCTGGAACCAGGCGAGCGCATCACCACCATCATGCCGTTGCCCGAGGACGAAACGACCTGGGAAACGCTCGATGTGATGTTCTCGACGACGCGCGGCACGGTTCGCCGCAACAAGCTCGGCGATTTCGTGCAGGTCAACCGCAACGGCAAGATCGCCATGAAGCTGGACGAGGAGGGCGATGAAATCCTCTCCGTCGAAACCTGTACCGACCAGGATGACGTATTGCTGACGACGGCACTCGGCCAGTGCATCCGCTTCCCCGTCGACGATGTCCGCGTCTTCGCCGGCCGCAACTCGGTTGGCGTGCGCGGTATCAACATGGCGGATGGCGACCGCATTATCTCCATGACCATTGTGGGCCATGTGGAAGCTGAACCGTGGGAGCGTGCGGCCTACCTCAAGCGTTCGGCCACCGAGCGGCGTGCCGCCGGGGTCGATGAGGAAGATATCGCACTGGTTGGCGAGGAAGTCGCGGAAGAAGGCGAACTCAGCGAAGAGCGTTATCAGGAACTGAAGGCACGCGAAGAATTCGTGCTGACCGTCTCTGAAAAAGGCTACGGCAAGCGTTCTTCGTCTTACGACTTCCGCACATCGGGTCGTGGCGGCAAGGGCATCCGCGCCACCGATACCTCGAAGACGACGGAAATCGGCGAACTCGTTGCGGCCTTCCCGGTGGACGAAGGCGACCAGATCATGCTGGTTTCCGATGGCGGCCAGCTGATCCGTGTGCCGGTAAACGGCATCCGTATCGCAAGCCGCGCCACCAAGGGCGTGACGATCTTCTCCACCGCCAAGGATGAGAAGGTGGTTTCCGTGGAACGTATCAACGAGCCTGAAGGCGACGAAGAGGCGGAAAACGGCAATGGCGAAGATGTGGCAGACACTCTGCCGGATACGCCAGAGGCACCGGAGAGCGAGGCGTAAGCCGCCTCGTTTCTTCATTGTCAATCAACAAAAACCCCGCGGCGCACAGGCTCCGCGGGGTTTTTCTTTGTCTCGTCCGATTATGTTCGGTTTGTCAGCGGATCCGGATATGGACCGGTGCACGCCCGGAGCGGCGGCCGACATGAAGGTGGATATTTGCTTCCGGCTGATTGGCACGCCAGGCGCGGGCGCCGTGCGACAGAAGCAGGCTGACGAGATCACGCGTCTTTGCCTTGGAGCGGTTAAGACCGAGATCGGCAATGCGCATTGCCGCCTCGTGAATGGGATGCAGAACCGACAGACTGCCTTGCCCGTTGCCAGACGCAATGTCCGAATAGTTCTCGTTAACTGCCATCTTGGAAAGCCTCGCTACACATTACACAATTCGAGGAGACAGGCGATGTTTCAACAAATAAGCCACCGCCTGCGCGAACGTCGATTACTGGAGTGACGCCCAGCAGCTGACGCCTTTCTTTTTCAATGCATTGCATGCATTTACCGCGGCGGCCTGGCCGTCGAAGCCGCCGAAGCGGGCGCGGTATACCTGGGAGCCTTCTCTGCTGAAGGCCACCGTGAAGGGTTTTGCGGACCGAAGGGCGGCGCCGCCTTTTTCCTGCGCATTCTGCAACAGGCCACGTGCCGAGTTTTCATCCGGCGATGCGCCAATCTGGATCACCCAGCCGCCCTGCGGAGCTTCAGCCTTTGCCGAAACGGAAGGGGTGGAGGGTACAGATGCCGGCGTGGACGCGGTGACGATATTGTCCACCTTGGTCGAGTTGGTAATCAACTTGCGGTCAGGCGCGACGGCTACCTGAGAAATAGGATCCTTGCCCTTCTGCCAGGTGGCGGCTTCCATGGCCTTTACGGCCGCATTGGACGAGGAGCCTGCAAAGGCAGTAACCGGCGCGTCCTCGTAACGGGTCTGCGGTACGGGGCCGGCATGCGGCAGGCCGGAATCTGTCGCAGCGACAGCTGCGGACGGAGCCGCGACTGCCACAGGTGGAGCAGCAACAGCCACAGCGACTTGCTCTTCGACAGGTGCCGATCTCGTCTGCGCAATCAGGTTGCTGTTGCCGCTGCGGGAGGCCTGCGGCAGGTAGGTCGCAACAAGCTTGCGCATGGTGGCGTCACGGGCAGCGCTCGAGCGGCCGCCAAGAACGACGGCGACGATGGAGCGACCGTCTAGCTGTGCCGATGTTGCAAGATTGCTTCCGGCGGCACGGGTATAACCTGTCTTGATGCCGTCCACGCCGCGCACGGTTCCCACGAGACGATTGTGGTTGCCGATGACCTGCTTGCCGAAATTGAAGGTGCGCGTGGAGAAGTAGCCGTAATATTGCGGGAAATGCTGGCGAAGGGCGATGCCGAGGCGGGCCTGGTCACGCGCCGTCGTCATCTGCGCCGTGTTAGGCAGGCCGTTGGCGTTACGATAGGTCGTGCGCGTCATGCCGAGCGCACGGGCCTTGGCGGTCATCATTCTGGCAAAACGGTCTTCGGAGCCGCCGATATATTCACCGAGTGCGGTGGCCATGTCGTTGGCGGAACGGGTGACGAGCGCAAGGATTGCCTGCTCGACCGTGATGCTGCCACCGGCGCGCACGCCGAGCTTGGAAGGAGGCTCCTTGGCGGCGTTGGCCGAAACCGGCACCTTGGAATCGAGCGAAATGCGCCCGGAATTCAGCGCCTCGAACGTAAGATAAAGCGTCATCATCTTCGTCAGCGAGGCTGGATAGCGCAATCCATCCGGATCTTCGCCATAGAGAACCTTGCCGGTCTTGGCATCAATGACGATGCCCGCATATTTCGGGTCCGCCTGTGCGGTGCCAACGGATGTTGCGGTTATGAACGCCGCAGCAAGGGTCAACGCAACGAACCTCACCAAAGACGTCGCACCCGCTTTGCGCGAATCTGCCCCAAATAGACTTTTCAACACTGCTGAACTCTTCAATCGCATATTTCTGTTCCGCTCGGACGCGCCCCGCCCGAGTGCTCCGGGAAGAAACTTTATCGGGATGGCGTTACCAAGTGGTTTATGAAAGGTATCCACGCTCCATAAAATGCGACTTTTCGGGCGCAATCTGTCTCACGCCTTTTCACGGATTTCAGTCTTTTACGAGGCGCTGCTCGATGTAGCGTTTCACGCCTGCGTCGAGTTCTTTCCATTGTGGCAGCAAGGTTGCGGAGAATCGGTAGAACAGGCTGAGGTCCTGGCCGGCGTGGATGTCCCTCTGGCAGTCGCTGCCCGTCGACTCCTGCTGGGTTTGCGGCAGAAGGCAGCGCACGACATAGTCGCTTTCGCCCACTCGCTGCCCGGTCAATATGACTTCCTTGCCGTAACCTGCGTCGGCACGCAGGCGGTGCAGTGTAAGGCCGTGCTTCAGCGGCACAGGCTCTCCTTCCGTCAACCGGGCATAGATCGGCCCGAAACGGCCGGACATGTCCTCAGACATCGTGCTTTGCGATAGCTGGATGAAAATAAGCCCTGCTGCCTGCGCCGGATCATCGAAAACAGCGCGATTGGAGTCTTCATATCCCTTGAGATCCGGCCAGGTGAGATAAAGATCGGCCCGCTCTCGCTCTCCATCATGGCGGTCGGAAGGTACACGCAGCGTGTTTTTCGCAAGTTTCAGCCGGTCATTGCCGATTGTGATCTCCACCGCGTCGGTTGCTGTCGTGTGGCCCGCCTGAAGGATCCGCTCGCCGTACCATTTAACGCCGATATTAAGGGCAGCAACAAAGCATATAATAATGACGGCAATGATGACGGCGCGCCGTATCAGGGAGGATGAAAGCAGGGGGGCTTCGTTGTGCATGAGCTTCCGACTTGTTCTTACCACTGGACGCGTTTTCCACACTGAAAACAGACGGGCAAAGCTTTAACCTGCGGCGATCGCCATTGAAATGCTGTTTTGCCGCTGCTACCTGATAGGATGCAAGCAAAGGACGGCATATGGCAGCGCGCGACAGATATTCCCGGAAACTCGAATGTTCCAAATGCGGTCATCAGGGTTTTGCCGAGGTGTCGGAATCGGATGAGAAAGACCGCCGTAACCTTGATTTTCGCGTTGATGAAATGCCGCGTGGCTTCCGCACCGAGCGTGCCTCGGTCGATCCAACGGAATTCATGATCCGCTGCGGTCAGTGCGGTAACATATTCCGTTTCCTGCAAAAAACCGCCTATGCGCCGGGAGGCGAACCGCGCGTCAAGGCCTGAACGGAAGGTACCGGGATGACTGTACCGCAACAACCCAATGGGGCGCCGCCTAGGCGCAAGCCAATCTGGCCGTGGATCGTGCTGCTGGTGCTGACGCTTTGCACCATCTATTCCTACAATCGCGCCAACGAGATCATTATGGAGTTTTCCGACACGTTACCGCCGGCGCTGCTGAACCTTTTCGAGGATATTTTCCGGGGCGGTTTTCGGCACGTCGACGGCGGACCGAGCATCGGTGTCTGAACCATAAAGCAGGTAACGCACACCCAGCCTTTATCCGCCGGTCGCAGTTTTTCGGTAGTATAAAAGAAAAAAGCCCCGCAAACGGGCGGGGCAGGTTGATCGCTCGGGGAAAGTTGGGCAATGCCCGGGAGCGATGCGGCTATATAAATGACAATATTACTGACGCGATAGGCCACTTCCGTCCCAAACAGTACGCCGACGCATAAAATTTGCTCAAGCAGGAAGAATTTAGGAATATCAACTGGCCAAATCTGTCAGGCAACTTGACAGGAGGTCGTTTTATTCTTCGATTGCCTCGAATTGCACATATTCGCGCCTAACATAACGGCACATGAGCAGACGCATGGATAAATCCGGAATCTTCTTCGTGGCGCTTTTATTGGTGCTTGTGGCAATCGTGCTGAGTCTGGCGCTATTCCACTCGCCTCAGCAAAGTCCGGCACTTCCTTCGGGCGAGGGGTCTCTGCTGCCGCCTGCAACGACACAAGGACAATGAGGTGCTGACGGATACGAAGAGGCTGTGCGCGCGTGCGCCATCGGGATTGACGGCCTTTTTCAAAACGCTATAAAGCCTCACCACCGATGGATGGGTGTCCGAGTGGTTTAAGGAACCGGTCTTGAAAACCGGCGTGCGTGAGAGCGTACCGTGGGTTCGAATCCCACCCCATCTGCCACTTTTGTTTTTGCATATGTTCTCATTGGCCCTTGCGCGCCTTCCGTCGCAGCAGGTTCCAAACACTGCGACCACGATCCTCTTATCGTCCAGCGCGTGCTTATCACTGAGGGATTGCCGCCGAAGGGACTGCTTGCGGTCTGAGATGGCATGCTCATTTCGCGATATTGTCACAGTTCCACCCGTTGTCGATCGGTATCCCTACGTGTGACCTAAGCGGTGGCACTTATTGTCCGATGCTCCTGTGCCGCCGGCTTGAGACGCTTGGCCAAAGGTCGCTCGACAAATCTCTCAAAGACATAAGCTGCGGCAACGACTATCAGGGGGAAAGTCAGCCAAAGCGTTATGTACGCGCCATCCGTCCTATCTAGACCAGCAATTCTTCTGATGATTGGGAAATAGACGTAGATCATCGGAACGTGCAGCAAATAGATTGCGAAAGATAGACGCCCGAGGGCATGCATGAGCCTCCCACTGCGTAGATCAGAACATAGTAACACTAGCCCCGACGTCAGCAGCAAGATGATAGTGTCTGCTATGGCTCCTGACGATGAATGCGCGACGATTAACGCAAAGATTACCAAGAAAATGGCGCGCGTGCCCCGATTTTTTATGTGCAGCGATCCAATCGCCAGTGAAAAATGGCCTAATATCGCCCCGTAGAAAAAAAGCGGTATGGCGCGAACAAGAGCGAAGTGCTCATGTAAGTGCGCAATCGACTTTCCTAATAAAACAAAAACGACGATCGCCGCTGCAGACAACCAAAAAGTAGCTGCCACCAAGATATGGTGCGGACTGCCAACCTTTGGGAAATAGGGAATGGAAAAGGCATAGATCGCGTAGCAGACTAAGAGTGCAGACAGCGTCCACGTGGGTACGTTCCAAGCCTGATCCGTAAAAATAAAACTATTAGTCAGGAATAGTTGCGACACGAATGCGGAGGGCGCAAAAAATGAAGGGTCGTTAGTTGTAAATCCAGCCGCCTTTGTGAGCAGAAAGTAACATAGAAAAAGCATCATGATTATTGCGTGTGGTGGCCACAAGCGAAGTAATCGACCCCTCATGAAATCACCGGGAGAAAGTTTTTTCGATTGGAGTTTTTCTTTATATGCGATTGCTATGATGAAACCCGACAAGATTATAAAGAAGTCGGTTCCGATCCAGCCTTTGTGGAAAATTGGAGAGACCACCCGCAAATCCCACGGTGAAACCACCAGCATGTGATAGACAACAATATACAATGAAACCAAAAATCTAAGTGCTGACATAATAATTACCTCAAATATAAGTAATATATTAAATCAGCATTTTCTTACGGGTCAACATCTTTCACTAGGCGCTTGATCGCATCGCAATATTCTTCGCATGGACGATTTCAACGCGGTAGGTGCTTAAACGTGACAGACACCCCATCTGCCATAAAATTCCAAACAGACAGTTTGAAATCAACAGAACCGGCAGCGTTAGCGACGCGGTGTACTTTCGCTTGGAAATTTCTTGTATCACCGAAATGAAGAAACCCGCCTGTCGGCGGGTTCCGTTGATTAATGTATTAGAGTTCTGGACAGCCGCGTTCATTCGCGAATGTGATGCGCTCCGGTCCTCGGCGGGTGAAGCCCTGGACGACGACGCGACCGGGGGTGACGCGCACGATTTCGGGGTCGCGCAGGCCCGCCTCGCGGGCGGCGGCGCGGGCTTCGCGTTCGCCGCAGCCACGCATGCGCGGAGGTCCTCGGCGGTCCATGTCGCGGTCGCGATCACGGATAACCGGGCGAACGCCGTCGGGGCCGATCCGCAGCTCCATGTCCTGAGCACTTGCGTGAATAGGCGCGGCAATGGACACCAACGCGATGCCGAGTGCCAGGCCGGCGGTTTTTATTGACTTGATCATGTTCCCTCACTCAGCCGAAAACCGGCGGAAGCTCGTGTGTTTGCGAGGAGAAAACGCGGTCGGGCTTCGTTTGTTCCTTGAGCAGGAGACATCTCAAGACGGCGCGTTTACAGGCGCGTCGGGCTTCACGCTCTGCGGAAAAGACATAAATCATTAACCACGTTCATTACAATTTTATCGAATTTGCAGAAGTCGTTCGCATTTTTGCCACGTTATGCACAAGATTAAGCGACTGTTAGGTGCTTCGATGGCAGGGGCATGCATCGAGGCAAATGAGGGTGCGGTTCTTCGAGCCTGCAAGCAGCGTGGGGCAGACGATTTGAAATCTACGGTCAAGAAACTCGGCATCAACGCCAGATCGGGCGTGAAGTGGCTTGCAATTTCCGTGCTTTGCGCCGCGACAGCCTCGTGTTCCACCACCTCTGAGACCAAACCGAAGCAGAAGCGCAGCAAGGAATATTTCTCCGAATCGGAATATGGCGTCAAAGCCAGCCCGCGCGTGGCCGACGGCCAGAATATTCCCAAGGGCGGCGGGCGCGAGCTTCTCGGCAATGCCTATACCGTCAAGGGCCGACGTTATTTTCCGAAGGAAGAGCCGGGTTACAACAAGACCGGTCTTGCCTCCTGGTATGGTTCCGCCTTCCACGGCCGCCTGACGGCAAATGGCGAGGTGTATGACAAGGAACATCTTTCCGCTGCGCATCCGACATTTCCCCTACCGAGCTATGCGCGCATCACCAATATGGAAAACGGTGCATCGGTTCTGGTGCGCGTCAACGATCGCGGACCCTTCCATGAAGGTCGCCTGATCGACGTTTCCAGCAAGACCGCAGATCTTCTCGACATGAAGGGCACTGGAACGGCGAATGTGCGGGTGCAATATGCAGGCCGCGCGCCGCTTGATGGGCACGACATGCCTTATCTGATGGCGTCCTATGTTCCGAAGGGCTCTCGTTCTCCGGGTGTTGCGCCGGAAGGACAGATCGCGACTGGTGTCATGGTGGCTTCGGCTTCGCCGAATTTCGTGCCGGCCCCGACATCAAACCCGAATTACGGTGCTTCGACGCAGACAGCGCTGGTTGGCACCAAAAAGAATGCAGCGCTCCAGGCCATGCCGCTGGTCAACGGCCCCGCACCGGCCTTCGAACAATTTGCAATCCTGCCGGAAATCGGTCCGTTCCTGGCGGAACGCCCGGAAGGCAATTTCACGCGTGAGCCGGCAGCACCTGGCGGCAACTATCTGCGCGTGCCAACGCCGTCGTCCAAATATGCAGCGGCTTATTCCGAGGAATCCTCTGCGGTTTCGAGAACCTCACGTGCGTTCGACAGCGTGCTCGTTGATCGCGGAGCGCTCAACGAGGATTCCATACTTGCCCATGTGAAGCGTCAGCAGGCGAAGACGCGCTGACGGGTTGAAGAGTTTATGGCTGACTTGCGTTTTCGTCGCGAGCGGCGGGTTGCGGCAGGGAAAGCTGGGCGGTTTCATGCACAAGGCCATTCATCGTTCTTTTCTCCCGGTCGCGGCAGCGCTCGCATTTGCGTTTTTCGGTAACGGTCCGGCGCAAGCGCAAACGCAAACAGCACCTTTCATCGCCAAGGCCGAACAGGCCTATATGATCGATGCCGAAACCGGCACGGTGCTGCTTTCCCAGAATGAAAATCAATCCTTTCCGCCCGCTTCGCTTGCCAAGCTGATGACTGTGGAGGTGATGCTGGATGCGTTGGCCAAAGGGCAGGTAACGCCCGAGACAGCTTATCCGGTTTCTGAATATGCCTGGCGCACGGGTGGTGCGCCGTCGCGGACCTCGACCATGTTTGCAGCGCTGAAATCCTCCGTCAGCGTCAACGATCTTCTGACGGGAATTATTGTGCAGAACGCCAATGATGGCTGCATCATTGTCGCCGAAGGCATGGCAGGGTCCGACTCCGCTTTCGCCAAGCGCATGACGATGAGAGCCGGCGAACTCGGCATGAACCGCAGTGTCTTTGCCAATTCGACGGGTCTCCCCGATCCGGGCAACCAGACGACCGCGAAGGATATGGTGCTTCTCGCCCAGCATCTGCGCGATACCTATCCCGATCGCTATGGGCTTTTCACCAAGCCGGATTTCGAATGGAACCGGATTTTCCAGCGCAACAAGAACTCTCTGCTGGGTAACGGCATAGACGGTCTCGGGCTTGGTTTTGCGGAAGGCAGCGGTTTCGCGGCAGTCGTTTCGGCAGAGCGGGAAGGGCGCCGGGTCTATCTGGCGCTTGGCGGCATTGCGGACGACAAGACGCGGCAGGACGAAGCCCGCCGGGTGGTTGACTGGGGGCTGACGGCCTTCGAAAAACGCCATCTTTTTGCAAAGGACGAAGCCGTCGGTTCGGTCAGCGTCTACGGTGGCGACGTCTCGCATATAGACCTGTCGCCCCGGGAAGATGTCAGCGTGCTGGTACCGGTCAATAATCCCGAGCGTATTTCCGGGCGGATCGTCTATCGCTGGCCGCTCAATGCACCGCTCGACACTGGTGCGAATGTCGGAACACTCAAGGTTTTTTCGGGCGAAAGGCTGTTGCGGGAAGTGCCGCTTTATACGAGAACGGCAGTCGGCAAGGGCACGTTGACCCAGAATGCAGCCGGGGCGCTCAAGGAATTGCTGCTGTTCTGGCTCTGATGCCTATCCCGCAAGCCGCAACTTTCCCTATGCTTTTGTTCAGACACCGGATTTTCTGAAAAGCGCTTCACACTTTTCGGTTCGATGCTGTAAACAGGCATTTCGATATTTCTGAGAATTCCTCACAGGACGTGACATTGGCCGAAAAGACCGGATTGTTCATCAGCTTCGAGGGCGGCGAAGGCGCTGGCAAGTCGACGCAGATTCGCACGCTTGCCGAGGCGCTTCGCGACCGTGGTTTCGATGTGATCGTAACCCGTGAGCCGGGCGGTTCGCCGGGGGCAGAGGCTGTTCGCCATGTTCTGCTGTCGGGTGCTGCCGAATCCTTCGGCGTGCGCATGGAGGCAATCCTGTTTGCGGCAGCGCGCAACGACCATGTCGAGGAGGTCATTCGCCCGGCACTGGAACGTGGCGCAATCGTGCTTTGTGACCGGTTTCTTGATTCCTCCCGTGTCTATCAGGGTACGACCGGCAATCTGGAGCCGGATTTCATCGAGACGCTGCAACGCGTTGCTATTGATGGCGTCGTACCGGAACTGACGTTGATCTTCGATATCGCCGCCGAAAAGGGCATTGCCCGGGCCAGAAAGCGTGCGGATGAGGGTGCCGCACCGGACCGTTTCGAAAAAGAGGAAATCGAGACCCACGAGAAGCGGCGTGAAGCCTATCTGGATATTGCGCTTGCCGAGCCGCGTCGTTGTCGGATCGTCAATGCCGATCAGCCGGAAGAAAAAGTGACGGAAGACGTCATGTCATTTGTCGAGCCTTTGCTCGAGCGGCTGGAGACTGCGGCGGGCACGGCGCATGAGTGAGGTTCAGGGCGTTCTCGACGGCGCAATTGCGCCGCAGCAGAACACGAAGCTTTTCGGCCATGGCGAAGCGGAGGCGTTTCTTGCGCAGTCCTATCGCTCCGGCAAGGGCCACCATGCGATCCTGATCGAAGGCCCTGAAGGCATTGGTAAGGCAACACTCGCTTTCCGTTTCGCCAACCATGTACTTACCCATCCCGATCCAGCCACAGCACCGGATTTCCTGGCCGATCCCGATACGGAATCGCTTGTCAGCCGGCAGATCACCTCCGGTGCGTCGCATAATCTCCTGCATCTGAGCCGCCCGGCGGATGAAAAGACCGGCCGCGTGAAATCCGCCATCACGGTGGATGAGGTGCGGCGGGCAGGGCACTTCTTCTCGCAGACCTCGGGCACCGGCAATTGGCGTATCGTCATCATCGATCCGGCTGACGATCTAAACCGCAATGCTGCAAACGCCATTCTGAAAATACTCGAAGAGCCGCCAAAGCGGGCGATGTTCCTCGTTTTGTCACATGCGCCGGGCAAATTGCTGCCGACAATCCGCTCGCGCTGCATGCCGCTCCGTCTGCTGCCGCTTTCGGATGCGGATATGGTGCAGTCGCTCGATCATCTCGGTATCAGCCCGGCTGGCGAAAAGCGGGATGCGTTGCTTTCCGCCTCCAAGGGCAGCGTCGCGCAGGCGTTAAAACTGATGAATTACGGCGGCTCCGACATTGTGGAGGCGCTCGCCTCCGTCATGACGGCCGAAGGGCCCGGTGCACGCAAGCAGATGCACAAGCTTGCCGAAGTTCTGGCACAGAAGGACGGCGATATTGTTCTCGGCTTCTTCATGGAGCACGTGACGGAGGAGTTGATGGCGCGTGCAAGAGCGGCGGCGATGGCCGGTGATATCGCAGCGGCAGAGAAACATGCGCGCCTTTCGTCGACGCTTTCGGAACGAATTACCGTGGCGCAGGCCTATAATCTCGACAAGAAGCAGATGGTGCTTTCCATTCTGGAAGATGTTCGCGGCGTGTGAGACCCAAGAGATCGTACGGAACGTACGCTTTTGCTTTCGCTGTTGCGAACAATCGTTTAAGAGCGGTCTATCCAAAAAACAGCCTGTAAAGTCGATAGACCGTCATGACAGACAAGACACCCTTCTACATCACCACCGCGATCTCCTATCCTAACGGCAAGCCGCATATCGGCCATGCCTACGAGCTGATTGCGACGGATGCCATGGCACGCTTTCAGCGCCTGGACGGAATGGATGTTTTCTTCCTGACCGGCACCGACGAACACGGCCAGAAGATGCAGCAGACAGCGCGGGCGGAAGGCATTTCGCCGGAAGAGCTGGCGCAGCGCAATTCCGACCAGTTTCGCGAGATGGGCAAGCTCCTTAACGCCTCGAACGACGATTTCATCCGCACCACGGAAGAACGTCATCACGAGACCTCGCGCAATATCTGGAACCTGATGGCCGACAGCGGCGACATCTACAAGGACAGCTACGCCGGCTGGTATTCCGTGCGCGACGAGGCCTATTACGGCGAGGACGAGACGGAAGTGCGCGCCGACGGCGTTCGCTATGGGCCGCAGGGCACGCCCGTCGAATGGGTCGAGGAGGAAAGCTATTTCTTCAAGCTCTCGGAATATCAGGACAAGCTGCTGAAGCTCTACGAGGAGAACCCGGATTTCATCGGTCCCGCTGAGCGTCGAAACGAGATCATCTCCTTCGTCAAATCCGGCCTCAAGGACCTGTCGATTTCCCGCACGACATTCGACTGGGGCATCAAGGTTCCTGATGATCCGAAGCACGTCATGTATGTCTGGGTCGATGCGTTGACCAACTACATTACCGCTACGGGTTACATCGAAGACAAGAACGGTCCGCGCGCAAAATATTGGCCGGCCGACGTGCATATCATCGGCAAGGACATCATTCGCTTCCACGCGGTCTATTGGCCGGCTTTCCTGATGAGCGCCAAGCTGCCGCTGCCCAAGCGGGTTTATGCGCACGGCTTCCTGCTCAACAAGGGCGAGAAGATGTCTAAGTCGCTCGGTAACGTCGTCGATCCGGTCAATCTGGTCAACCATTTCGGTCTCGATCAGGTCCGCTATTTCTTCATGCGCGAAGTCTCCTTCGGCCAGGACGGCAGCTATAGCGAAGAGGGCATCGCCACCCGCATCAACGCAGATCTTGCCAATGGCATCGGCAATCTGGCCAGCCGTTCGCTGTCGATGATCGTCAAGAATTGTGACGGACAGATCCCGACGCCCGGGCCGTTGACCGATGAAGACAAGGCGATGCTCGCCTCCGCCGACGGGCTTCTGGCACTCTGCCGTGAGGAGATGGGCAAGCAGCTCATCCATCGCGCGCTTGCGGCCATCATCGCCGTTGTTTCGGAAACCGACCGCTATTTCGCGTCGCAGGAGCCGTGGGCTTTGAAGAAGACCGACCCAGAACGCATGGGCACCGTGCTTTACGTGACGGCGGAAGTCGTCCGCCAGATCGGCATTCTGTTGCAGCCCTTCATGCCGGGATCCTGCGAGAAGCTGCTCGATCTCGTTGCTGCCCCTGCCGACAAACGGGATTTTGCCGCACTCGGCGAAGCCGGACGTCTGGTTCCGGGAACGCCGCTTGAGGCACCGAAGCCGGTCTTCCCGCGTTACGTCGCACCGGAAGCGTGAAGGCGACGACCATGCTGATCGATACGCATTGCCATCTGGATTTTCCCGATTTCGAGGCTGAGCGCGACGATATCATCGCTCGCGCCCATGCTTCCGGCGTTGCCCAGATGGTGACGATCTCGACCCGGGTGCGCCGTCTGCCCGAGATTCTGAAGATTGCGGAAAAATATCCGTCGGTTTTCTGCTCGGTCGGCACGCACCCGAACAATGCCGACGAAGAACTCGACATTTCGGCCGACGAGCTTGTGCGGCTTGCCGAGAGCCACGACAAGATCGTGGCGATCGGCGAGGCGGGGCTGGATTATTTCTACGACACGCAAAAGCCGGAAGACCAGAAGACCGGCCTCGTTCGCCACATCGAGGCGGCGCGGAGAACCAAGCTTCCGCTCGTCATCCACAGCCGCAGCGCTGATGAGGACATGGCTGCGATTCTGCGTGAAGAAAGCGACAAGGGTGCTTTTCCCTTTATCCTGCACTGCTTTTCCGCAGGTCCCGATCTCGCTAAAACCGGCGTCGAACTTGGCGGTTACGTATCCTTTTCGGGCATTCTGACGTTCCCGAAATCGCAGGATATCCGCGATATTGCAGCCACCGTGCCGCTCAACCGTCTCTTGGTGGAAACGGATGCGCCTTATCTCGCGCCCAAGCGTTGGCGCGGCAAGCGCAATGAGCCTTCTTATGTAGTGAACACGGCGGAAGTGCTGGCCGAGGTACATGGCATCTCGTTCGAGCGCATGGCCGAAATCACCACCGAGAATGCTTTCCGCTGCTTTTCGAAGATGACAAGGGTGTAGGCGTGGCAATCTACCGTCGCCGCTTTACCGTTCTCGGATGTGCGTCGTCTCCCGGCGTACCGCGCATCAACGGCGACTGGGGCGCCTGCGATCCTGAAAACCCCAGAAATCGGCGTACTCGTGCGGCCTTCATGGTGGAGCAGATCGGACCCGATGGCGGTAAGACCACCGTCGTCATCGACACCGGGCCTGATTTTCGCGAGCAGATGATTGCCGCCAAAGTGGAGGCAGTCGATGCGGTTCTATACACTCATGCCCATGCCGACCATTTGCACGGTATTGACGATCTGCGCATCTATTTTGCCATTCAGCAGAGCCGCATTCCCATCTATGCCGATCCAGTCACCATGGCGCGCATCTGGGATGGTTTTGCCTATTGCCTGGAAACGCCTCCGGGCAGCAATTATCCGCCGATCGTCGAGCCGAGGATCATCGCCGACATCGACGCGACCCTGATCATCGACGGGCCAGGCGGGGCGATACCTTTCAACGTGCACATGCAGCAGCATGGTGACGTGCACTCGCTCGGCTTTCGGATTGGCGATGTTGCCTATTGCACCGATGTCAGCGATTTTCCGACCGAAAGCGTGCCCAAGCTTGCCGGTCTCGACGTCCTCGTCATCGATGCGCTGCAGCACCGTTATCACCCCAGCCATCTCTCGCTCGAACAGGCGCTCGGCTGGATCGATAGATTTGCACCAAAAAGGGCGATCTTGACCCATATGCACATTCCGCTCGATTATGACACGGTGATGCGCGAAACGCCTGATCATGTTGAACCGGCTTACGACCAGATGCGTTTCGAAGTCGAACTCGAGATTGAAGCGCCCTAATACCGCCTGAAAAGGAACAGCATGTCGACCCGGCCTTTCCGTGCACCCAGTATGGCGAGCTTCTTCGACAATCTGCGCTCCAGTCGCCTGCGGGCGATGTTCCGGCGCGGCGAGCTGGGGCTGGTGGCTCTCGCCGTCCTCATCGGCATTGCGGCCGGCCTTCTGGTGGCGCTGATCGGCGGATTGAGTACGGCCCTGCATGTGCTGGTCTTCGGTGTCGAGCGGCTGAGCAGCAGTGAACTCTCCGGCTGGATCGTGCTTACCGGGCCGGTCATTGGCGGCATCGTACTCGGCCTGATCCTCTTCATTCTTTCGAAAACCCGCAAAAAGCCGATGGTCGACCCTATCGAGGCGAATGCGCTGCATGGCGGACGCCTTTCTCTGACGGACAGCATCATCGTCTGCGTGCAGAACATCGTCTCAAACGGTTTCGGCGCATCTGTCGGGCTTGAGGCAGGCTATACGCAGATCGCCAGCGGTGTGGCCTCCAAGATCGGCATCAAGCTGAAGCTGAGACGAGGAGACATGCGCATCCTCGTCGGCTGTGGTGCTGCTGGTGCCATTGCCGCTGCCTTCAACGCGCCTCTGACCGGGGCATTCTATGCCATAGAACTCATCATCGGCACCTATACCGTCGTGACACTCGCGCCGCTCATTGTCTCGGCGCTGGTGGCCAGCATCGTGGCAGGGCTTATCGGCGGACATGGTCTGTCCATCGATATCTACGATGCCAGCCGTGTGACGCCTCCGGATTATGTACCGGCCATCTTTCTCGGCGTGGTATGTGCGTTTATCGGCATCGTGCTGATGCAGACGGTCTCCCTTATCGAGGAGACGGCCCGCAAAAGCGCCATTCCCGGCTGGCTGCGTCCAACAATCGGTGGCGTGGCGGTGGGCGCACTTGCGCTGATTTCACCGCAGGTCCTGTCGAGCGGCCACGGTGCGCTCCATCTCAACATCGATGCCGATCTGACGATATACGGGCTGGCCGGGCTTTTCCTGCTGAAGGCTGCGGCGAGCGCTATTTCCATCGGCTCGAATTTCCGCGGCGGTCTGTTTTTTGCCTCGCTGTTCATGGGGTCGCTGGTCGGCAAGATTTTCGCACTCTGCGCACCCTATATCGGCTATGGCTCGACAGCACCCGTGGTCTACGCCGTGGTCGGCATGAGTGCTTTTGCCGCCGCCATTATCGGCGGTCCTCTGACGATGACGTTTCTGGCGCTGGAACTGACCGGAGACTTCCAGATCACGGCTTTGGTGCTGGCGGCCGTCATCACGACATCGCTCGTGGTACGCACCACCTTCGGTTACTCCTTCGCCACCTGGCGTTTTCACCTGCGGGGCGAAAGTATTCGCAGCGCCCACGATATCGGCTGGATCCGCGACCTGACGGTGGGCAAGATGATGCGCGCCGATATTCGCAAGGCTAATGTCAGCATGGGACTTCCGGCCTTCAAGGAGAAGTTTCCGCTAGGCTCGACGCAGCGGGTTATCATGACACATGATGACGGGCGTTATGCCGGCATGGTCCTCGTGCCGGAAATCTACGCCGATCCGATGGATCGCGATCCCTCCAAGATCAGCCTCGAGACCTACCTCAATTACAGGAACGACGTGCTGCTGCCGGCGATGAACGCACGTCAGGCGGCGGCAGCCTTCGACGCTACGGAAAGCGAAGCTCTCGTTGTCGTCAACGACAAGATTGAAAACCGACCCGTTGGCCTGCTGACGGAAAGCCATACGCTGAGGCGGTATAGCGAAGAGCTCGAGCAAAGGCGCCGGGAGGCATCAGGAGAGTTATGAATCACATCAGGAAACTGCGCTTATATGTTGAAATAAATAGTTTTATCGCGGTTTACATCTTGGCAAACAGACTTGTGATTTTCCAGTGATGTCGCATGGGCTAACTTGGCATCACATTGTGAAGCAAGCTGTCATTCGCCGCAGCGGATGCGATTTGAGTAGTCAAAGGAATAGACCATGGATGGCGGCAACTTCGATCTCAAGGAGGAAATCCGCGATTATTGGTCGAAAAGATCAGAGACTTTCGATCTGGCCTTTGGACACAAGATAGCAGCCGGCGCCGAGGCCAATGCATGGCAGAAGCCGATCCGCGACCTGGTGGGACCTGAGCCGAAACATATCCTTGAACTGGCCTGTGGCACCGGCGAGGTGACGCGGCTTATTCATGATCTCGGCCACGAGGTCACGGCACTCGACTTTTCAGAAGCGATGTTATCCGTAGCGCGCGCCAAACATGCGGGAAAACCAAGGCTACGTTTCGTGATGGCGGATGCCGAAAACACCATGGAGCCGGATGCGTCCTATGATGCGATCATTTGCAGGCATCTGGTCTGGACACTGACGCAGCCTGAGGAGACCTTCCGCGAGTGGTTCAGGCTGCTTCGTCCGGGCGGTCGGCTCTTGTTTTTCGATGGTGACTGGGCAACGCAAAAACCGGCAGGGCGTCTCGCCAGCCTTTTGATCCGGCTCATCGATCTTTCGGTGGGGGCCGACAAGAATTACGATGGTGCCCAAAGCAGCCATCATGCCGCAATCATGAAGGCGCTTCCGTTCGGGAAGGGGTTGCGCCCGCAGATGCTGACGCCGCTCCTGATCGCCGCCGGCTTTACCGGCATCGAACTGCACTCACATGCCCCGATTGCGAGAGCGCAGCGGAAAAACACCAACCTGCGCAACAGGCTGCGAACTTTTGTCTACCGTCGTTTCATCCTGACCTGCCGCCGTCCTTGAAACGGGAATGGTAAAGGGAAACGGGAAAGGTGATGGCCGAGTGTGAAATCACACAACCAAGAACTCAGCGGTCTTTTACAATTGCACCACCCGAGAAATGGTCGCGGTACCAGGGCAGAAACCATATTGCGAGCGGGCCGAAGACCATGCGATAGAGCGCTTGCGTAAAGGTCAGTCTTTCGCCGGTGCGCCGGACGACCTTTAATCGCATTAGCAGTTTTCCGGGAGTTGCCATGAAGGCGCTGCTTTCGAAGGCCGGGAAATAGCAAAACAACACGGATGCCAGCCATAAAAGCGTTACGCCCATCAGAGGTGTCGGCGGTTGCCCCGCTGGAGCGTCCATATATTGCGGTAGCCACTCTGCGGCGATGAATGTCGGTGCAAACGCCACACTGATGAGCAAGATGAGATCGACTATTCCTGCGACGATGCGTTTGAAGATCATGTTTCATCCCTGGACGTGAATCTGACTCGAATAAGATGATTGTACAAGCTATCTACAGAAAACACCCGAAAGCGCTGTCATTCTTTCCAAGCGCCTCAGACGCAAGGAAGCGAGCTCCATGACTGCTCCACTCGTCATCTACGCGGATGGTTCATACGACCCTGTTGCATTATCGGGAAGCTGGGCGTTCATCGTGTTTGAAACCGAGCGGCAGATCCATGCTGCGCGAGGAATGGAAATCGGACTTACGAACAATTCGTTTGAAGTCATGGCGGTCATGAATGCACTTTTATGGCTCGATGCACAGGCTCCAGGCCGGCCAGCCAAGCTCTGGACAGACTCCGCTCACGTGATGGAAGGTTGCCATCGCTGGCGCGAAATCTGGCGGAGCAACGGGTGGAAGCGCATCAATCCAGATTCGCGAAAACGCAAACGACAGATACCAGATGGCGGTCTGTGGCAGAATGTGGATCGTTTGCTCCTTTGTAATCCGAACGTCGAGATAGCGTGGTGCAAGGGACATTCCGGTATAGCCGGGAACGATCTCGCGGATACATTGGCCCGTACCAAGATGGTGGATGGGGGCAATTAGTCTCACGCCAACCGGTCTATAGACGCAAGCCAGCAGCTTGTTCTTGTTGAAGTAGCGGAGCTTCAAGCTGTCCGCACACGAACAAAATTGGGGCGTTATCAGCCCTGCAATCCACGCCAATATGATGCCGCTGTTCCTCCTTAAATTGCCACCCAATCTCTCCGCCAAGGCTCGGCAATTCGCTGTGGCAACGGGTGCATAAAAAATCCCAGCTGGGTTGACTCGTTTATGAAAACGGTTACATTCACTGATGTAAACGGTTTCATCGGTTAAAAACCGTGCTTGGAGGAGCAAATTTCATGTTTAAACATTTGATGGCTGCTGCCGCTATGGTGCTGGCGGCGGGCACGTCCGTGCATGCTCAGGAACAGAGCTTAAAGATCGGTCTTTCCAATTCTTTCGTCGGCAGCGAGTGGCGCACGCAGATGATCGAGGAAGCCCAGGCCGCCGCAAAGGCGTGGGGCGAAAAGGGCGTGAAGGTCGAAGTCGTCGTTCAGAGCGGTAATGTCGATGTGCAGGGACAGATCGGCCATATCCGCAATTTCATGAACCAGGGCGTTGATGCGATCCTCATCAATCCCGGCAGCCCGACGGCCTTTGATCCGATCTTCGCTCAGGCGAAGGCGCGCAACATCCTCGTCATCGCAACCGACGCGGAAGTGTCCTCTAAGGACGCGATCTATGTCGGCATCGACCAGAAGGCCTGGGCGGCACAGTCCGCACAGTGGCTTGCGGATTCGCTGAAGGGCAAGGGAAGCGTCGTCGCGATCAACGGTATTGCCGGCAATCCCGCCAACGAAGCCCGCGTCGCCGGTTACCGCGAAGTGTTCAAGAAATATCCTGATATCAAGGTGCTGAACGAAGCCAATGCGAGCTGGGATCAGGCGCAGGGCCAGCAGGCGATGCAGAACCTTCTCGCTACCTATCCCGATATCAGCGGTGTGTGGGTGCAGGACGGCATGGCCGATGGCGCATGGCGCGCAATCGAAGCCGCTGGCAAGACCAAGGACATCGCTGCGACAGGTGAAATCCGCAAGGACTTCATGACGCGCTGGGAGAAGGAAAAGTTCAACTCCGGCGCCTCCGTCAATCCTCCGGGTGTCATGGCCAGCGCGCTCAACGTTGCGGTTCTGAAGCTGCAGGGCAAGGAATTCAAGGACGGCATTTTCGGCGGTACCTACGGCAACGCCATCTATATTCCGATCCCCTTCGTCAGCAACGACAACCTCGCGGACAACATCAAGTCCGCCGAAGGTAAGCCGGGCTATTGGTCCGTCACGGCAACCGTGACGCCGGAACAGGCTGGCGAGTTCTTCAAGTAAGATCAGTCTCGGGCTGGCCGCAAACGCCAGCCCGAAACCTGAAATTCGAATGTGGACCGCGTATTGCGCGCGTCCGCCAGTGACGAAGCACAATGACAAGTAAAATTCGGGGACATGCGATGGCGAACGCTCTGGAAGCGGCCGGCATACAGAAGAATTTTGGCGCCGTGCGTGCGCTTTCCGACGGCAGGCTGACCGTTGGTCGCGGTGAAATTCACGCGCTGCTGGGCGCCAATGGTTGCGGCAAGAGCACGCTCTGCAAGATCGTTGCAGGTGCGGTCGCGCCGACCAGCGGCACCATCCGGTTCAACGGCGAAAACGTGCGCTTCAAAAGCCCGCGTGACGCCGAAAATGCCGGCATTGCGCTGTTTTATCAGGAGCTAAGCCTCATTCCGCAGCTTTCCGTCGCCGACAATATTTTTCTCGGTCGCGAACCGAAGCGCGGCGTTTTTGTCGACAGTAAGGCCCTGAAAGCCGAGGCGCGCAGGCTGATCGCGCTGTTTGACGGGGTTGCCGGGACGGGGCTGGAGCCGGATGCGATCGTCGGCAATCTGCCGCCCGATCAGCGCCAGCTCGTCGAAATCCTGAAAGTTTTCGCCCAGAACGCCAGCCTCATGATCATGGATGAGGCGACGGCGGCACTTGATGGCCGCCAGTCCGAGCGTTTTTTTGAGATACTCAGAGCCAAGAAGGCGGACGGTATCTCCACCATCATGATTTCCCACCGGCTCGATGAGGTTTTTGCTGTCTGCGACCGCATAACCGTCATGCGTAACGGTGCGACCATTTCGGAACTCGACACCGCCGCTACCACCCGCGAGGCCGTGGTGCATGACATGGTCGGCGATGTCCGCGCCGCGCCTGCCCGCCAGCAGGGACGCGCAGGCGCAGCGCCCAGCCTGAAGGTGACGGACGTTGCGGGCGAGGGTGTTCGCGGTGTCAGTCTTGAAGCCTATCCGGGTGAAATCGTCGGTTTGGCGGGATTGCAGGGGCAGGGCCAGTCGGCCTTGCTGAAGGGCCTGTTCGGCGCAAGCCCCTTTGCCGCCGGGCAAATCCAGTTCGAGGGCCGTGATGTCGCCATCGGCAAGCCTTCGCAGGCGGTTCATAACGGTTTTGCCTATGTGTCGGGCGACCGCGGGCGTGATGCCTCGCTTCAGGGCCGGTCGATCTTCGAAAATCTCGTTGCAGCTCTGATGGTGCGCGAAAAGATGAGACTGGTCCGGCCCGCGACGCTGAAGCCGCGTGTGCAGAAGGTCGCGGACGACATGAAGACGAAGTTTGCCGGCATGGATATGCCTATCGGCACGCTTTCAGGCGGCAACCAGCAGAAAATCTTCATTTCCCGCTGGCTTGCCACCGCGCCGAAACTGCTGCTGCTCGATGATCCGACCAAGGGTATCGATCTTGGCGCCAAGGCCGATCTCTTCGCGCTTATGCGCCAGCAGGCTGACGCGGGCGCGACCATTCTTCTCTATTCCTCGGAAGATGCGGAAATCCTCGAATATGCCGACCGCATTCTCGTGTTCAACGGCGGACGCATTTCTGCGGAGCTGACCGGAGCCGACATGACATCCGTCAACATGACCCGCGCCGCCTATGGAGACGCCGCATGAATTCCCTCGGTTTTGTGCGCAAGCAACCCTGGATCATAACTCTTGTGGTTCTGGCCGTTCTCATCGGCGTCAACACGTTTCTGCAGCCGTCTTTCGTGCAGCCGGCCGTATTGCAGTCGAACCTGACGACATTTCTTCCCCTGATCCTGGTCGCCATCGGTCAGACCTATGTCATTCTGGCCGGGGATATAGATCTGTCGGTCGGAAGCATCGTAGCGCTCGCCAATGTCGTTACCGTCAGCGTCATCGCTGCACTTGGCGGAACGGCAGGTGCCGTCGTTGCAGGTATGGGAGCGGGAGTTGCGGTTGGACTGGTCTGTGGGCTGGTCAACGGCCTGTTCATATCCGGCCTGCGTTTCCAGCCCATCGTCACCACATTCGCGACGGGCATCATCTTTGCCGGTCTGGCGATCTGGGTTCTGCCGCAGGCCGGTCTTCCCGTTCCGGAAGCCTATTGGCAGACCTATTCCGGCAGCTTCATCGGTTTGCCTTTCGTGCTGTGGATGCTGTTGGCTGGTATTGCCTTTACGCTCGTTGTGTCGCGCATTCCGTTTCACGTGCATTTGTTGGCCGTGGGCGGCAATCGCACGGGCGCTTTCCAGACGGGCCTGCGCCTCTCCGGCATTCGCATTGGCGCCTACATGATTTCCGGTCTGTTTTCAGCGCTCGCAGCGCTGTGCCTGACGGGCGAGACCGCCTCCGGCGACCCCTTGCTCGGTGCAAGCCTGGCGCTCTCCTCCATTTCGGCGGTCGTTCTTGGCGGCACAGCACTTTCCGGCGGCTTCGGCAGCTCGACAGGATCGATCGCCGGCGCGCTGGTGCTGGGCATGATCGGCAATGTGATTTTCTTTGCGGGCTTGCCCTTCGAGTACCAGACATTGGTGCAGGGGTTGATCGTGCTGACGGCACTTGCCGGCGGCGTTCTGGTGACGAGGCGTTGAGATGACAAATCCCGGTTTGAAAATCAAATCCATCATCTCCGATCCCCTGACCATTGCGATTGGCGCGTCAGTCTTCCTGCTGCTTGTCGGCGAACTGTTGTCGCCCGGCTTCGCACAGGGGTCGCAGATCGTGCGGCTGCTGACGATCGCCGCTATTCTCGGTATCGTCGCGGCGGGCCAAAATCTTGTGATCCTCGGCGGACGCGAAGGCATCGATCTTTCCGTCGGCGCGATGATCTCGCTCGGCGCGGTCCTTGCCGGCAACATGATGAACGGACAGAATGTCGGAATACCGCTCGCCATACTGGTCGCAGGTGGCATTCCCTTCCTGATCGGCCTCATCAATGGCCTCGGCATCACCTTCGTGCGCATTCCGCCGCTGGTCATGACACTGGGCATGACAGCGGTGATCCAGGGCGGGCTTGTGGTCTATTCGCAGGGCGTTCCATCAGGTGCGGCGGCGCCCCTCCTGGCGGGTTTCATCAACCGGCCTCTCGTTTTCGGTATTCCCGGCGTCCTCTTCGTCTGGCTTGGCATTGCCGCGATCATGCTGTTCGTGCTGCGCCGCACGGCCTTCGGCTTCTCCATTTACGCGATCGGCTCCAACGAGCGGGCGGCGACGTTGGTCGGATTGCCCGTGTCTTTGATCCGCACGCTGCTTTACGGCCTGTCCGGCCTGTTTGCCGGTCTGACCGGGGTCTGCGTGATCGGTTATACCGGCACCTCCTTCATTTCTGTCGGCGACCAATATGTCCTCCCATCGATCATCGCTGTTGTCATCGGCGGCACTTCGCTTGCCGGTGGTGCGGGCGGATATATCGGAACCATGGCCGGGGCAGTTGCGCTCACCATTCTGCAAAGCGTACTGATAACGCTCAACCTCGATGTATGGGCCCGGCAGATCATATTCGGTGTCACGTTACTTGCGCTGATGCTGCTTTATGGCCGCCAAAAGCAGTTGCGTGTGTGACAGATGAGCAAAGACCAAGGTTCGAATATCAGGGAAGTTGCAGCTCTCGCGGGCGTTTCGATCGCGACCGTGTCACGGGCGCTGCAACAACCCGACAAAGTCCGCCCGGAAACGAGGAAGAAGGTTTTCGATGCCGTGAGGCAGGCGAACTTTGTTCCCAACGCCCAGGCCGCAAGCTTCAGGCGTCAATCCAACAACACCGTCATTCTTCTTGTTCGCGATATCGGCAACCCGTTTTATCTCGAGATCTACAAGGGCGTGGAGGAAGCGGCGGGGGAGGCGGGCTTCAAAGTGCTCATGGGAGACGCCCGTAACGACGAAAACCGCGTGGCGACACATATCGACATGGTCAGGCAGAAACATGCTGACGGCCTCATCCTGATGACCGGCCAGTTTCCTTCAGAGCTTCTCGGTCACGGTGACGCGCTGCCGCCGATCGTCATCGCTTCGGAAACCGTGCCAGGCATCGCGCTGCCCACCGTCAAGGTCGATAACCGCGCCGCGTCCAAAAACGCCGTGCATCATCTGATCGAAGCAGGGCACACGAAGATCGCGCATCTCGCCGGACCTTTTCCGGAAAGTCTGGCACAGGAGCGTTTCGAGGGCTACCGCGACGCGCTTGAGGAAGCGGGTATCGGTTACGCGGATGAACTCGTCGTGACAGGCGATTACAGCATCGAAGCCGGTAGACAGGCGATTGCCGGACTTCTCGAAAACGGCATTTCCTTCACCGCCATCTTCGCCTCGAGCGACCAGATGGCGATTGGCGCGATCAGCGAGCTGCGCGGGCGCGGGCTGTCCGTGCCGACCGATGTCTCGGTCATTGGCTTCGACGATATAATTTTCGCCAATGCCTTCGAACCACCGCTAACGACAGTTCGCCAGCCCCGGCAGGAAATGGGCCGCAAAGCCATGGCGCTGATGGTCGACCGGCTTAATGGCAAACGCACGGCCGAAACCATCGTGCTGGATACGGAACTGGTGGTGCGCGGCTCGGTCGCGCCCTGCCGTTCGCCGCACCGGTAGCGGCCAGACTGTGAATGCAAGGAGTGTAAGGACATGAAGACGATCAAAGGCCCGGCGATTTTCCTCGCGCAATTTGTCGGGGACAAGGCACCCTTCGACACGCTCGACAATCTCGGCCAATGGGCGGCTTCCCTTGGGTACAAGGGCATTCAGGTGCCGACCGATCCCAAGCTCTTCGATCTTGAGAAAGCTGCCGCTTCCAAGGCTTATTGCGATGATATCAAGGGACGTCTGGCCGAGACAGGCGTCGAGATCACCGAGCTTTCAACCCATATTCAGGGCCAGCTCGTCGCTGTTCATCCTGCCTATGACGAGATGTTCGACGGTTTTGCGCCCGCCGAACTGCGCGGCAAACCGCAGGCGCGTCAGGAATGGGCGGTCAACCAGCTGAAGTGCGCGGCGAAAGCCTCGCAGCATCTGGGCCTCAAGAGCCATGCGAGTTTTTCCGGCGCGCTGGCGTGGCCTTTCGTTTATCCGTGGCCGCAGCGCCCCGCAGGTCTTGTTGAAATGGCCTTTGCTGAACTCGGCAAGCGCTGGACGCCCATTCTCGATACATTCGAGGAGAATGGCGTCGATCTCTGCTACGAGCTGCATCCCGGCGAAGACCTGCATGACGGCATTACCTTCGAGCGTTTTCTCGAAGCCACCGGCAATCATTCGCGCGCCAACATCCTTTATGATCCCTCGCACTTCGTGCTTCAGGCGATGGATTATCTTGATTTCATCGATATCTACCACGAGCGCATCCGGGCCTTTCACGTCAAGGATGCCGAGTTCAATCCGACCGGCCGGTCCGGCGTCTATGGCGGTTATCAAGGCTGGGTCGACCGGCCGGGGCGCTTTCGCTCACTCGGCGACGGGCATGTCGATTTCGGCGCGGTGTTTTCCAAGCTCACCCAATACGACTTCGAAGGGTGGGCCGTGCTGGAATGGGAATGCGCGCTGAAACACCCGGAGGACGGGGCGCGTGAAGGTGCCGGCTTCATCGAAAATCACATCATCCGCGTGACTGAGCGGGCTTTCGACGATTTCGCCAAAAGCGGCGTCGATGATGCCGCCAACCGTCGCCTTCTCGGGCTTTGAAAGGGATAGACATGTCCTCCGCAACAGCAAGATTTAATAGCCGCCGCATTCGTCTCGGCATGGTGGGTGGCGGTCAGGGTGCCTTTATCGGCGCGGTGCATCGTATCGCCGCGCGGCTCGACGACCGTTACGAATTGGTCGCCGGTGCGCTTTCCTCCGACCCGGCACGCGCCAGCGCTTCGGCAACCCTGCTAGGCATTGCGCCCGAGCGGTCCTACGCTTCGTTTGAGGAGATGGCGTCGGCCGAGGCCGGTCGTGAAGACGGTATCGAGGCGGTCGCCATCGTCACCCCCAATCACCTGCATTTCGCCCCGTCCAAGGTCTTCCTCGAATCTGGCATCCACGTCATCTGCGACAAGCCCGTCACAGCGACGCTGGAGGAGGCCAAGGAGCTGGCGAATATCGTGAGGGCATCCGACAGGCTGTTCATCCTCACGCATAATTACACCGGCTATGCCATGTTGCGGCAGATGCGGGAGATGGTGGCCAACGGCGCCATCGGCAAGCTGCGCCATGTCCAGGCCGAATATGCGCAGGACTGGCTGACCGAAGCGGTCGAAAAGACCGGCGCAAAGGGAGCGGAATGGCGCACCGATCCGAGCCGCTCGGGCGCGGGCGGGGCAATCGGCGACATCGGCACCCACGCTTTCAACGCCGCCGCCTTCGTGACCGGTGAAATTCCCGCGAGCCTCTACGCAGATCTCACTTCCTTCGTTCCGGGCAGGCAGCTGGATGACAGCGCCAATATTCTGCTGCGTTACGAAAGCGGCGCGAAGGGCATGCTCTGGGCAAGCCAGATCGCTGTCGGCAATGAAAACGCCCTGTCGCTCAGGGTCTATGGCGATAAGGGCGGCCTTGAATGGCACCACCGCGTGCCGGACGAGCTGTGGTTCACACCTTACGGCGAGCCCAAGCGGCTGATTACGCGCAATGGCGCGGGCGCAGGCGCTGCCGCAAACCGCGTCAGCCGTGTGCCATCAGGGCACCCGGAGGGATATCTCGAGGGTTTTGCGACGATCTACCGTGAAGCCGCAGACGCAATCATCGCAAAAAGGGAGGGAAAAGCAGCCGCCGGGGATGTGATTTATCCCGGCATAGAGGACGGCCTTGCGGGTCTCGCATTCATCGATGCGGCCGTGCGGTCCAGCCTGACCTCGTCCTGGGTAGAGATCGACATATAGATCACTGGATATCGGGGACTGACGACGCAGGGCATCGGAGGTTGTGCCCAGCATTACCTAATTGTTCGGAAGAGCACGGGCAGGCGTGTCGTCATATTGATCAAACGGAAAGGGAGTCACGCGTTTGAAAACGTTCAAGTCAAAATTCGCAAAGATGGCATTCGTCGTCGGACTGGCAGCGGGTATCGCAAATCCGGTTTTTGCCGATGACAGCAAGACGCTGCCGATTGCCGCGCAGATGTACACACTGCGCAACGCCGGAACGCTTGAGGAGCAGCTTGCCATCCTCAACCGCGCGGGCGTTTCCGCCGTGGAAACGGTGGATATGCAGAAGGTCAGCGCCAGCGAGCTGAACGCGCTTCTGGAAAAGCACAAGATCAAGGTCATTTCCTCGCATGTACCGATCGACAAGCTTCGCGGCAATCTCGACGAGGTCATCACCGAGCAGAAGGCTGTCGGCAATCCGGTCGTGACCGTGCCGTTCCTCAAGCCCGAAGACCGCCCCAAGGACGCCGCAGGCTGGACAGCCTTCGGCAAGGAACTTGGCGGATATGCCGACAAGCTTTCCGCGGCTGGCCTCTCCATGGCCTATCACAACCATGATTTTGAAATGGTCAAGTTCGACGGCAAGACGGCGCTTGAACTGCTGCTCGATGCCGCAGGCCCGAAACTGCAGAGCGAACTCGACGTCGCCTGGGTGGCGCGCAGCGGCAATGATCCGGCTGAGTTCCTCGGCACTCTGAACGGTCGGGTTTTTGCAATCCACGCCAAGGACAATGCACCGGCCGGCACGGCCGAAAACGAGCGCGGCTTTGCAACGATTGGCACCGGCGTTCTCGACTGGAAGACGATCCTGCCCGCGGCCAAACATGCCGGCGCACAATGGTTCATTCTTGAACACGACCTTCCGCTCGATGCCGAGGCGGTCGTGACCAAGGGCAACGCGTTCCTGAGCGAACGCCTGCCGACCATTCAGTAAACACTGCCAGTAAAACCAGAACCGCACCTCGGCGGCCGGTTTCGCCGGGGTGCGTAAGGTTCGACAGACGCATGATGAAGTTTCCGCCGCGTTGCGACGGGGAGCGCATTGTCTCGTCGACTTTTTACCCAAGTACCAATCGGAGGAGTTATCATGGCGGACAATCATTATGATGCGATTGTTGTCGGTTCAGGCATAAGTGGAGGCTGGGCTGCAAAGGAACTCACGGAAAAAGGCCTGAAGGTTCTGCTGCTGGAGCGCGGCAGAAACATCGAGCACATTACCGACTATCAGAATGCCGACAAGGAAGCCTGGGACTATCCCCATCGCAACCGCGCCACGCAGGAGATGAAGGCGAAGTATCCGGTTCTCAGCCGCGACTATCTGCTGGAAGAGGCCACGCTTGGTATGTGGGCCGACGAGCAGGAAACGCCCTATGTCGAAGAAAAGCGTTTCGACTGGTTCCGTGGTTATCACGTCGGCGGCCGTTCGCTGCTGTGGGGACGCCAGACCTACCGCTGGTCGCAGACCGATTTCGAGGCCAATGCCAAAGAAGGGATCGCCGTTGACTGGCCGATCCGTTATCAGGACATTGCTCCCTGGTATGATTATGTCGAGCGTTTCGCCGGCATTTCCGGCAGCCGCGAGGGGCTGGACATTCTTCCTGATGGTGAATTCCTGCCGCCTATTCCGCTGAATTGCGTTGAAGAGGATGTGGCACGCCGGTTGAAAACTGCCTTTAAAGGCACGCGACACCTCATCAATTCGCGCTGCGCCAACATCACCCAGGAACTTCCCGATCAGGAGCGCACGCGCTGCCAGTTCCGCAACAAGTGCCGGTTGGGCTGTCCTTTCGGGGGCTATTTCAGCACGCAGTCATCGACCCTGCCGGCGGCAGTCGCCACCGGAAATCTTACGCTCCGGCCTTTCTCCATCGTCAAGGAAATCCTTTACGACAAGGACAAGAAGAAGGCGCGCGGTGTAGAGATCATCGATGCCGAAACGAACCTGACCTATGAATACACCGCCGATGTGATTTTCCTCAACGCTTCGACGCTCAACTCGACCTGGGTTCTGATGAACTCGGCCACAGACGTGTGGGAGGGAGGGCTCGGCAGCAGCTCGGGCGAGCTCGGCCACAATGTGATGGACCACCATTTCCGCATGGGCGCCACCGGCGAAGTGGAAGGTTTCGAAGAGTTTTATTTCAAGGGCCGCCGCCCGGCGGGATTCTATATTCCCCGTTTCCGCAACACCGGCGACGACAAGCGGAACTATCTGCGCGGTTTCGGTTATCAGGGATCCGCCAGCCGTTCGCGCTGGGAGCGGGAAATCGCCGAACTCAACATCGGAGCCGACTACAAGGAAGCGCTGACCCAGCCGGGCGCCTGGACTATCGGCATGACTGCCTTCGGTGAAATGCTGCCTTATCACGAGAACCGCGTGAAGCTGGACCACGACAAGAAGGACAAATGGGGCCTGCCGGTCCTGTCGATGAATGTCGAGATGAAGCAGAACGAACTCGATATGCGCGAAGACATGGTCAATGACGCAGTCGAGATGTTCGAAGCGGTCGGCATCAAGAACGTCAAACCGTCGAGGGGTAGCTATGCGCCGGGCATGGGCATCCATGAAATGGGTACGGCTCGCATGGGGCGCGACCCCAAAACTTCCGTGCTTAATGGCAACAACCAGGTCTGGGATGCGCCGAACGTCTTTGTCACTGACGGTGCCTGCATGACTTCGGCCTCCTGCGTCAACCCATCGCTCACCTACATGGCGCTGACGGCGCGTGCCGCCGAATTTGCCGTTTCCGAACGCAAGAAGGGTAACCTGTGATGAACAGACGTGAACTGCTGAAACTGATAGCCATTGCCTCCGGTCTTCCGTTGATCGGCGCTGACGTGGTCACTGCGGCGGAAAACGCCGCCAAGCCCGCCGGCGACGTCCACGTGTTCAGCCCGGAGGAAATCCGGCTTCTGGACGAGGTGGCTGAAACGATTATCCCTCGCACATCCACCCCGGGTGCGAAGGACGCTGCCGTTGGCGCATTCATGGCAGTTTATGCGGCCGATTGTTACACGGGCGAACAGCGGAAACTCTTCCTCTCCGCTATGGCTGACATCGAAAACCGCAGCCGGACGGAATACAAGAAGGCGTTTCTGGAGTTGACGTCGCAGGAGCGGCAGACGCTGATTTCTGCGCTGGACAAACAGGCCCGGGCGGAACAGACACCGACCGCACCGCATCCCTTCACACTCGTCAAGCAGCTGACGCTGCTCGGTTTCTTCACCTCGAAGATCGGCGCCACCGAGGTTCTCGTTTACGACGAAATCCCCGGCGGCTTTGAGACCTGCGTTCCCTACAAGAAGGGTACGCCCGCCTGGGGCACGACCTGAATTGAGAACAAGCCGCCCGCCTGCATTCGCAGGCGGGCGCGTTCATACGGCAGAACAAGGATGACACGATGCGCAAGAGAATGATCATCACGGCGGTAATGCTGGCAGCAAGCACCATTCCCGCTTTTTCAGAGGGCGATGTTGCCAAGGGGGAGGCGGCCTTCAAGCGCTGTTCCGCCTGTCACGCCATCGGCGAGGGCGCGAAAAACAAGGTCGGCCCGCAGCTGAACGGGATCATCGGCCGGACTGCGGGCGGCGATCCGGACTATAATTACTCGAATGCGATGAAAAAAGCAGGCGGGGAAGGGCTGGCGTGGACACCGGAGGAACTGCGAGACTTTCTCAGCGCTCCCAAGAAGAAAATCCCCGGAAACAAGATGGCCTTGGCGGGCATCAGCAAACCGGAAGAACTGGATAATCTTATCGCCTACATCGAGAGCGCGTCTTCGAAACCAGCCGAATGACGGCACGCCGTTTATCGAACATCAAAACTCCCGCAGTTTTGAGACGATGACCACGACTTTACCCCAGCATATCCTGCGCGCCGAAGGCCTTGCCAAGGAATTGCCAAGGCCTTCCGGCGTTGTCTTCAAGGATGCATTTGCGCTACTCAAACACCGGTTCTCAGGGGTCGGTCCGTCCTTCCTGCAGGCCCGACTTTTCGAAAGACCTGTCCTGATGGAAGCCCAGTTTGGCCAAGCCGTTTTTCACCTCCGGTGCGTTCATGAATAAATCCCAGATCAGGCCGCTGCGATAGTTTTCCATCATCGCAACAACAGGCCCTTGATTGATCGCAAGATGCGTTCCGGACACCCAGCCGGTTGAGGGCTGGAATGAATCCATGAGGCCAAAGCGGCCGATGAGTGCACCATTGTTCCATTGCAGAAAACGCAAAGCCGCCTCGCGTGAGCGATGAGAAAAGAAGGGCATGCTCGAGAGGGCTGCCGTTGTCGCAATGATGCCGTCATCGTCGGTCGGAGAGTTTACGACATAGCCCTTTGGCCCATCACACGCAGACAGACCCCACCCGGCATCACTTGGGTAGCGCGTGCGGCAGTAGCGGTAATTGATCATGCAATGCGCGTGAACCTGCTCCAGATAGTCGTGACAATAAACATCGCCGAGACCGCGCGGATCGAGTGTGCAGAAGGAATAGTGCGACAGGAAAAGCGGCCCTCCATACGGCTGGCCAAGTGGCAGCCGAACACCGAGATACATCGATCCGTTCCGGATTTCGCCATCGCTTGCCCATCCGGAATGATAAGACTCGGCGCTGATTGCATGCGTCGTTGAACCCGCCGCGAGCACATAACAGACGAGGGCCTCGTTCCAGCCCACAATCGGCAAGTTTTTCGCCCAGGCATACCGACGGCTCCAATGCCAGAACAGCGGCCCGGGCTTTCCCCTGGTAAACCAGCCCCACTCCACCGTCTCGACGATTTCATTTATGGACCGGCGTAAATCGATTTCGGAGGATGTCTGCGCGCCAAAAAACTGCCTGACGCAGATCAGCGCCTGAACCAGAAGAGCGGTTTCAACGAGATCTCCGCCGTCGTCGAATTTCGCGAAGGGTATCGTTCTTCCGCTGGACGCATCGATAAAGTGAGGGAAGGCGCCATGAAAACGCTTCACACTTGCCAGCGATCTCAACATCCGGCTCGCCCGCGCGATGGCTTCCTGTTCGGTTATCCAAGAACGGCGGACACCAACGATGAGCGAAAGAAAACCAAACCCGATACCGGAGACCGACGCGATCTCATGGATCGCAACACCATCGGATCGCATACGATCCCGCGGTAGGCCACTCTCCGGGTGGCTCCCGGACCAGAAATATTCAAAGGTATTGCGATGCAAACCATCAAGTTCAGCAGGTAATTTATCCGTCAATTCCAACCTCAGGGACCAGCGGCAATCAGTCGGCAGATCGACTGCCAAGCCTTATCCGACTCTGTCACCATCTCCAAATTTCAAGCGGAGCGGTGAATCCCGGTAGCCGCAAAAATTCTCGGCTACCGCAGCATCTGTCTTATCGTCTCCACGATCTGCTCTTCGCAGTAAGGTTTCGTAAAGAAAGCCGTATCAGCCGCGATCATATGACCGGGATCTTCGAGATGGCCGGAAACCAGGATAACTTTAATAGGGGGCCACCTGTCACGAATAATGGCTGCCAGTTGCAGGCCGTCGACGCCGCGTGGCATATCGATATCAGTGAAGACGATCCGAATGTCTGCGCGTGCCTCAAGGATATTGACCGCCTCCGTAGCATCTGCCGCAGCAAGCGCTGTGTATCCTGCGGTTTCAACCAGATCCACGGCGGCAAGGCGTAGCAACGGCTCATCCTCAACGACGAGTATGGTTGCCACATCGGCAGCATTCGAGGTCACGGTCATCATGACTGTCTCAAATGGGAAACCAGTCCCTGCATCGTTACCCGCAGGCCGTCAGGATCAAAATTGACCTCGACACCGCCTGTACCCATCAGACCAAGCTGGATGAGCTTCGATCCGAAACCTTTACCCGATGGAGCGGTCACCGGCGGGCCGTCCTGCTCCTTCCATTCCAGAACAAGCGCGTTCTCGCCGCCTGCATCTTCTATCGTCCATGAAATAACGACGGTTCCGGCATCAGAAGTCCAGGCTCCATATTTCAAAGCGTTTGTGCCAAGCTCGTGCATCAGGAGAGCCAGCGACAGTGCAGTTCTAGGCCCGATTTCCATGTCGGTGCCCGATATGCGGTATCGCTCGGGAAGAGAAAGTTGGCGAAGCACGGAATCGATCACTGCCACCATGCGCGCCGACGACCAGTCCTGGTTCAGGAGAACCTCATGCGCATTGGAAAGCGCGCGCAATCTGCTCGTGAAGGCTTCGACAGGGGCTCTGTCGGTAACAGGGCGAAGCGTCTGTGTCGCAATTGCCTGAACCATGGCCATCGTGTTCTTGAGCCGGTGGCTGATCTCGTGATTGAGAACCTGTTGTTCCTGCTCGGCCCGAATCCTGGAGATCGCCTCACGCGTGCGGTCCGCTATCGCACGCACAAAATCACGCTCCTCGGACGAGAATTCATGCGGCTTGTCGTAGTGTACGAACATGACCCCCGCGAATGCACCTCTTTCGATGATTGGCACATTCACGAGGACGGAGATGCCTAATGAGTGTAGAAGCTCGGCTGAAGCGGAGGTTCTCGGATCTGTCGCCACATCGGGTATGATGACCGTCTCGCCGCGCTTCAAGTCCTGGATGTAGGATCCGTAATTCCTGAAATGATGGAGCCCCGCGACGGTGAACATTCCCTCCGCACACCAGTCGGGAAGCATCTGCACCGTCTCGGCGATAGGGTCAACGATGCCGTAGCCCGCCCGCGTCGCGCCTCTCAGACTCCGTGCCAAAATCTCGGCGGCGGCAAATGCCACTTCCGCAACAGTATCCAGCTCGCGGATCTTTTCGCCAAGTTCCAGGAATGCAAGCTGCCTGTCCTCCGACAGTTTTTGAGCGGTGGCGTTGCGTGCGACCTTGATATATCCCGGGACCTTGGGCGACGAATGGTTGGACATCGGCCGGATCGTGCCGTCCAGAAAGATGCTGGAGCCATCGGCAGCGAGGTGCCACCGGCGGTCGGGTGCAACCCCTTCGGACGTGGCTCTGCTCACTTCAGCCGCAGGAACGCCGGCTGCCCGGTCCTCCTCAGTAAAAATCGACTCAAACGGCCGTCCGAGCATCTCGGCTTCCGACCAGCCAAATGTCTCCTGCGCTCCACCGAACCAGCTTGTAATACGCTGGTCTTCATCGATCGTCATGATGATGTAGTCTTTGGCGCCTTCGACGATCAGGCGAAGCTTCGTTTCGCTGTCGCGTAAAGCCTCCTGGGCTTGCATACGGTCAGTGACTTCAACGAACATTATGACGAACGTATCTTCACCAGTGGCTTGAACATAGCCGTCAAACCACCGGTCCATCGATCCGATTTTGCGGGTGAAACGCTTGCTTTGTTGGGTCTCGACGGCCTCCACCACATCGGAAACCCACTCATTCTCGAATTCTGGAAAGAGTTCGCGCATGGTTCGACCAGGCACATCATCGCCTGGTAATCCGAGAAGAGTGCTCCATGCGGGATTGACCGTCTCGTACCGCCAATCGACAATCGTTCCGTCTACGTCACGGATCACCGAGCCTACGACGATGCCTTCCTCCAATTGCTGGAAAAGCGCACCCCAGCGTCGCTCGGAAAGGAAGGTCGCAATCTGGTTCGAGGCGACCCTTCCGATCTGGTGCAGTAACTGCAGCTCGCTTTCCGTCCATGTGCGTGGTTCGCCATCGATTGCTGCGAGCGCGCCGATCACCATGCCATCAGGGAGGGTTACAGGCACTCCCATGTAGGAGATCACACCCAGATCGGTTATGGCCAGATTATTTCTAACGAGATCATGAACCGTCGCATCCCCGATGATCAAAGGCTGTCTGTCGCGAACCACATGCTGACAGAATGAATGCGTGAGTGGCGTTTCCGCTGCTTCAGCCCATTTGGGTGGCAACCCGACATGAGCGATGAAAACCTGCCGGTGCTCGTCCAGAATGGAGATCAAAGCCACTGGGCATTTCAGGCCGGTTTTGACGACCTCGATAATATCCTGGAATTCGGGTGGGCTCTGGACATCAAGCAGCCCAGAGTTTCGAACTGCGTCAATGCGTTCCGACGGTGAATTCAAGGTCAATCCTTATCCGCACAGGGGCGGCGTTGGTCAAGCCGACAAGGCGGCAAGCAGTTTGGGCGAAACAACAAGGCTGGGAGGAGGGGTAGCGGAGCGCTCTGCGCCAATAACGATGCCTTCAATGAACTGCAAGGCATTTTGCAAACCGTTCATCGTGTAGGGTTTCTCGATCGCTCCAAGTGCGCCTGCAAAGTCCTCAGGTATTCTCTTCAGGTTACCCGAAACAAAAACATAGGGGATGGAGCTCGAGGAAAGATATCGGCCGACTTCTATGCCCGTTGGACCATCCAGCAATTGAATGTCTACAAATGCGAATTGCGGCAGTGCCTTATTGGCAAGCTCGATAGCTTCCTTGCTGTCGGCAGCGATCCCCACAATCTCGTGTCCGGCATCTTCCACTTCGCTTTCAAGTTCCATCGCCAGCAGAGCTTCGTCCTCTACGATCAAGATTTTCACAGGAGATCCTTTCAGTCTTTTACAGAAAGCGTGACACGAACATCCGAGAGGCAACCTTCAACCGTCCGAACTATCGTAGCACGCAATTGTTTTACGCACGCTTCCAGCATCTTTTTGCTAAATTCTGCTTCTTCCTTTTCCACTTCGCCCGGCGTGACGGTATCGGCAACCCTTACAAGGAAGTGGCCGTTTAGGCGCTTGACCTCCAGGTGCAATTGCCCGCCACGGTCCTTCAATCCTCTGCGAATGGCGTCGCCGATGAGTTCGTTGATGATCAAGGCAAGGGGGGAGGCCTTGGTCGCCGGAACCACAACCTCGCGAAGATCGGTGGTGAGGATGATGTCGGTTCGCTTCAAGGCGCCGATCTTGTCGAGCATCAATGTATTGGCAAAATCTGCGACATCGAAATGCCCTACATCTTCATCGTTCAGAAGCTTGCGCTGGACGGTGCTGAGTGCTTCGACCCTGTTCAGCACAGACATCAATGTCCGCTCCACAACATCGTTATCAGTCATCCGCGCCTGAAGCTTCACGATTGAGGCGATTGTCAGGAGGTTGTTTTTTACGCGATGATCAACTTCGTGGACGAGGGTTGTTTTTGCCCGCAATGCCTCTGTCAAATCCGCCGTTCGCAGCGCCACCTCTCCCTCCGCGATGTGGCGGGCGCGAGCGAGTTCGGCTTCCTTGCTCTTGATATCGGTGAAGTCGAGTTGCGAGGCGAAAAAATAGATGACGGTTCCGGCAGCATCGCGAACAGGACTTACGAAGAGAGCATTCCAAAACTCTGATCCGTCCTTGCGATAATTAAGGATGTCGATCGCCAAATCCTGTTCGGCTGCGATTGCCTCACGCAGCTTCGTAACTGAGCCAGGATCCGTGTCTGGACCTTGGAGCAGACGACAATTTTGACCAACCAGCTCTTCGGCGGAATAGCCCGTCAATCTGCTGAAAGCAGCATTGCAGAAGATGATTGGATTGTCGTTGAGGAGTGGATTTGTGATGATCATGGGCATGCGGGTGGCCTTGAAGGCTGCCGCAAACGGATCTTCAGAAGCGTGGCCAGATACTAGACGCTCTCCAGCGTCTTGAGCATCCTGCCGGAGGAGATCATTATCTTTCATGCAAGGTCCTGAAGGTAACGGTCCCCTAAAATGTTTGAATGGGAATTTGGTTCCAACGACAAAGTGAATTATTCCTGTTTTACAGGGCAGGGGATCCACCATCTTTTTGCATATTGTCCGTGAGCAGGTCTGCCGGCGTCCGATAGCCGAGAAATCGGCCTGATGACGTCAGTAGAACAAAAACGGGGCGACCAACTGGCCGCCCCGCTTGATATGAGACTGGGTCGAAACCTCAGGCAGGCCGTTCTTCGCCCGCGTTCGGCCTCCAGGTGATCAGCTTTCTTTCGGCGACATCGAGAATGAGATCGATGACGAGAACAAAAATGGCGAGAATGATGATACCGGCGAAAACGCCGACCGCGTCGAAGTTACCTTCCGAACGGGCGATCAGGTAACCGAGGCCTGCGGAAGACCCGAGATATTCGCCGATGATCGCGCCAACCACCGCAAATCCGACGGATGTGCGCAGCGACGACAGGATCCAGCTGGCTGCCGCCGGAAAATAAACATGACGCAAGAGATCAGAGCGCTTTGCACCGAGAATGCGCGTGTTGGAAAGCACGACGGGGTTTACTTCGCGAACACCTTGCATGGCGTTGAAGAACGTCACGAAGAAGACGAGGGTGACCGCAAGAGCGACCTTTGACCAGAGGCCAAGCCCCAGCCAAAGGACGAAAATTGGCGCGAGGACCACACGCGGGATGGCATTCACTGCCTTGATGAACGGATCCAACACACGGGCCACAAAGGGACTGAGGCCTAGCCAGACACCGGCGCCGACGCCGAGACCTGTACCGATGAGGTAACCGAGAACCGTTTCACTCAAGGTGATACCGACATGTTTGTAAAAGCCGGCATCGGCAACCCAGGTGATGACCTGCTTGACGATGTCGATGGGTGCCGGGAAGAAGAAGCGGTCGATCGCCCCGGAGCTTACCCCGAGTTGCCACCCACCCAGGAGCACGACCAGAAGCACGATCTGGATGATGCGAACATTAACGGCTTGCATAGCTTTTCTCCACTTCGCCGCGCAAAGACGCCCATATATCGCGATATAGGGTCATGAATTTCGGATCGAGCTTGATTTCGGCCACGTTGCGGGGCCGTTCCAGATCAACCGGGAAGCTCTCGATAACCCGGCTCTTGGGGCCGGCAGCAAGGACGACAACCCGGTCCCCGAGTGCAATCGCCTCTTCGAGATCGTGCGTGATCATGACCACTGCACGGCGGTCCTCTTGCCACAATCTCAGGAGTTCATTCTGCATGAGGTGGCGCGTGTGAATGTCGAGTGCGGAGAAGGGCTCGTCCATCAGGATGACCTTCGGCTCGGCTATAAGCGCCTGCGCCATCTGGACACGTTTGCGCTGTCCGCCTGAAAGTTGATGCGGAAAGCGCTCTTCAAACCCCTTCAGGCCAACTTTTTCCAGCCAGGCCAGAACTTTGGTACGGCGCTCATGTTCGGATACGCCGCGGAACAGCAGGCCAAGCTCGACATTCTGATAGGCCGTTTTCCAGGGAAGCAGCGCATCCTGCTGGAAGAGATATCCAATGTTGTTCTGCACGCCCTGCACGGCTGAACCATCGATGGAGACCTTTCCCTGCGCCGGTTTCAGCAAACCCGCGATGGCATTGAGAATGGTGGACTTGCCGCATCCGGTTGGGCCGACAATCGAGAGAAACTCACCATCTCCAACTTTCAGGTTCACATCCTGGACCGCAACGAACGCGCCAAAGGCCATTGTTACGTTCTCGATTGCTACCATTGGCTGAAGATTGAGTTCTGCCACGGGTTCTAACTTTCTAATTGGCAAAGACATTGAAGACCCTCAGTTTACGCCCTTCGAAGCCGCAGCCTCGACGAACTTGTTGGTGTAGGTCGTGTTGAGATCGATCGTGGCCTTCGCGACTGCGTCGTTGAAGCTTTTCAAAACCGCCAACGGGGTTTCCAGATCGGCCTGGTTGAAGGTTCCATCTTCGGAGAAGATCGCCTTGGCGGCTTCGACCGCCTTGATGTAGGTCTGCTTGTCGCCGGACACGAAATCATCGGGAAGCTTTGCAACGATTTCCTCGGCCGAATGCTCCTTCATCCAATGCAGCGCCTTTACCGTGGCATTGGTAACCTTCTGGATCACCTCGGGATGTGCATCGATGTATTCCTGCGTCGCATACAAGACGGAGGTGGGGTAGATCCCGCCGTAGACGTCCTTGGCTCCCTGATCGCTGCGGGCATCGATCAAAATCTTGCCAAGACCACGCTCAACCACGATCGTCGCAGCCGGATCGTAATTGACCAACAGGTCAATCTTGCCTTGCTGCAGAGCGGCAACAGCAGCAGCGCCAGAGCCAACGCCGATGATGGCGATGTCATTGTCGCTCAGATTGTGCTGCTTCATGTAATAACGAATGAAGAAATCGGACGAAGACCCGGGCGAGGTGATCCCGACCTTTTTGCCCTTGATGGTTTCAGGTTTTGCCGGATCGAAGTCTGTATCGTTCTTTCCTGCGAGAACCAGCCCGGAATTGCGGGCGAGCTGAACGAAGCCAACCACGTGCTTGTTCTGGGACTGCATCTGGATCGTGTGATCGTAGAAACCGACGGCTACATCCGTGGACCCTGCGACGAGCGCCTGCAGGACTTTCGAACCGCCTTGGGCAAAGTTCTCGGTCGTCACCTCAAGGCCCTCGTCCTTGTAGAAGCCGAGGCTGGCCGCCACCGGAAAAGGCAGGTTGTTGAGGTTGTACGAACCAACACTCATTCTGACAGATTCTGCATTTGCCGACGCTGCCAGCGCACAGAGCGCCGCTGTTGCAAGCAAGTATTTACGCATGAGGGTCTCCTCCCAGTTTTGCTATGTTTTGAGCCAGTATGGCTTTGTCTAGGCTGCGTCTTCAATCGCAGCGTTTGGCTTGGCGAAGGCAAAGCCTTCGAAAAGTCTGCGGGCCGTTCTCACAAGCCCGGCTGTTATTGCTCCGTTCCGCATCTCAAGTTGCACGTCCAGCCGACCGGCGGGATGCTCGATGCAGATCTGGGTCGGAACAGATCGATTTCCCGCTTGTTCAAATGCCACGGAGCCTTCCGTGATCGCTGCGGTTGCTATGCCAACGGCGCCGGTCGTTGCCAGGGCAGGGTGGCACTCATTGGGCATGAAGTACCGGACAGACAGAGTGCCTCCCTTGCGGGCCGGCGCTACGATCACGGGTTTTGGTATGACCATATCCGTTACATTCCCCATCCCCATCAATTTGCCTGCCTGAATGCGTATGCGGGTCAATCGTTCGATGAGATCGCTATTGGAAGTCAGGGTCTGCGGATCTTCATATCCCGTGACGCCGAGGTCTCCCGCACGCATGAGGACCATCGGAATTGCGCAGTCTATCGCTGTCACATCTATTCCCTCAACCGTGTCGACAGGGTTTCCGGTGGGCAACAGTTTTCCGGTTTTCGCACCCGCCGCATCCACGAAAGTCAGGGCGATCGGTGCAGCCAGACCCGGAACGCCGTCGATGGATGCGTCTCCGAGATAAATTACTTCGCGACCACGCGTCGGCACCTTTGCCTCGATCAATTTTCCGGTGTTCACGTTGTGGATGCGAACCACGGTATCGCTTCCCCGAGCCTCGACAAGTCCAGCTTCGATCGCAAAGGGACCGACCGCGGCCAGCATATTTCCGCAATTGGGCGAATAGTCGACATACTGCCTGTCGGTACGAACCTGTGCGAACAGATAGTCGATGTCTGCGCCTTCGACGGTGGAAGGACCTATGATCGCCACTTTCGAGGTGACCGGATTGCCGCCTCCTATCCCGTCTATCTGCAGCGGATGACCGGAACCCATGATGGACAAAAGTGCCGCATCCCGTTCCGCTCGATTACGCGGAAGGTCAGACGCCAGGAAGAACGGTCCACGAGATGTTCCGCCGCGCATCAGCACACAGGGTATCTTAAGCAGGTCGTTCATTTATCGCCTCAATCTTGCATTTGGTGGATCAATCCGCCTTGTTGTTGCAATATGAGCAAAAGAATCTAATCTGTTAAATGCAATGTTCGGAGGTATTATTGCGATATGAGCATCAATTGCGAAATTCTGGATCTAAGAGCATTTCAAGCAGTAGTTGAGCTTGAAAGTTTTCATAGGGCTGCCGACGCGTTGCATATTTCGCAACCGGCGCTTACCCGGCGCATCCAGAAACTGGAACAGGCCATTGGCGCGCCACTCCTCGAAAGGACCACACGCCACGTTGCCCCGACAGCGATGGGTCAGGAGGTAATGCCGCTTGTCCGGCGCATGCTGGAAGAGTTCGACGGATCGCTTTTTGCGATGAAAGATGGTGCACATCGGCGCGGCCTCATCACGATGGCCTGCGTTCCAACCGCAGCGTTTTATTTTCTACCCACCGTGATCAAAACATTTAGCAAGCAATATCCGCATATTAGGCTGCGTATCAGAGACCTTACGGCAAACGAGGGGCTGCAGGCGGTTGCGCGGGGCGAGGTGGAGTTCGGGATAAACCTCATGGGTAATTCTGATCCAGACCTGGCATTCGAACCTCTTATCGATGACCCATTTGTGCTGGCGATGCGGAAAGACCACCCTCTGGCGGCTTTCGAAACGATCCAATGGAATCAACTGGAGCCTTACCCGCTGGTTGTCGTCGATCGCTCCAGCGGCAATAGAACGCTTCTGGATGGCGCACTCGCGCGGCACAATCTAAAGCTGAACTGGTTTTATGAGGTGACCCATCTCAATACCTCGCTTGGCCTGGTGGAGGCTGGGTTGGGGATTTCCGTGTTGCCGCGACTGGCTACCCCACAGGATGACCATCCTTTCCTCGTCACGCGGCCGATCGTTAATCCCGTGGTCTCCCGAACCATCGGTATCGTGCAAAGAAGAAGCAGCGCCTTATCTCCCGCCGCGGAGAAATTCGTGGAAATGCTGTTGAAGACCTGGAAAACGCCTTAGGGTTTGCAGCCGTTCATATCACCGTAAAGGGTTGGGTCTGACGCCACTCGGTGTAAGGTCGAGAAACGGGCGAGGGTGACGACGTCTTCTCAGAGATGGTTGCGTCGTCACGCCGCCTTACCGGCTCTTCTAATAGCGGACCGCCTTGGCGTTCTGGGTCATAGATATGGGTTTTACTGTTGCCATTTTCGCTGTTGAAGGAAACGGCGATGTGCACCGCGCCGATTGACGTCAGCAAGCTCAATACTGATCAACCGCACAATGTGGATGTGGTTGAAGATCATAGCCTGCTTATCGACTGACAAGGCATACTCGCAGCAAGAGCGACCTCCATCAGTATCGCTTGAGGCAATAATGTGAGGCGGAAATTGAGTGGTGTTTTGTCTAGAGCGAAAGGATTCGTTACGCTTCGACTCAGCGCGATAACGCGACAACCAGATAAGGTTCAAAACGAGTTCTGAAGGTTGCCTAAAGAGTCATTTGGACTGAAAACGCAAGACATTTAAACCAGAAAAAGTTCCATAATCTATCTTATGCGATTATCGTATGTAGCGGCTATTTAGTAATGCGACAGTTGGGCCAGTTAGAGATGCGACAGTCTCGCCTCTCGATGTTCTGGTCAATGCCAACGTTGGGAGCAAGGATGACGACCTTCAACCTGGTCGAGACCATGTGCGGTCGGAGTCGTCATGTCCTGTTTGATCACCATGTCGCAGAAAGAATTGCATCGCCTCGAAGTTATTCAGAAGATCCGTGATCAGCGCCTGTGCGTCGTCCAGGCCGCTGAACTGCTTGGCCTCAGCCGAAGTCAGGTGCACAGGCTGCTGCAGGCCTATGACCACTCTGGTGCGGCCGGTCTGGTTTCGAAGAAGCGAGCGCGGCCAAGCAATCGGCGCCACAGCGAGGAGTTTCGCAATGCGGCGCTGGATCTGATCCGCGAACGCTATCTGGATTTCGGCCCGACGCTGGCGCGGGAGAAGCTGATCGAATTGCACCGGATCTCTGTCGCCAAGGAGACGCTGCGGCAATGGATGACCGAGGCTGGCATCTGGGTCTCGCGTCGCGAACGCAAGAAACGGGTTTTCCAACCACGCGGCCGGCGCGATTGCTTTGGCGAACTGGTGCAGATCGATGGCTCGCATCACTGGTGGTTCGAGAACCGCGGCCCCAAATGCGCCCTGCTCGTCTACATCGATGACGCCACCGGCAAGCTCTTGCATCTTCGCTTTGCCGGATCGGAGAACACGTTCGACTATCTGCATGCGACGAAGGCTTATCTGCAGCAATGGGGCAAGCCGCTGGCTTTCTACAGCGACAAGCATGGCGTGTTTCGCTCTACGCACGCCTCGCAGAAAGATCGAACCGGTGGCCTGACACAGTTCGGACGCGCGCTTTATGAGCTGAACATCGATATCATCTGCGCCAATACCCCGCAGGCCAAGGGTCGAGTTGAACGTGCGAACCAGACCCTGCAGGATCGATTGGTCAAAGAATTAAGGCTTCGCGGTATCGACACGATAGAAGCTGCTAACCACTACGTTCCGGAATTCATTGCTGATTTCAACGCGCGTTTTGGCAAGCCACCACGAAATCAGAAAGACATGCATCGTCCCCTCGCCGCCCATGAGAACCTTGACGGCGCCATGTGCCGCAAGGAAGTGCGCACGCTGTCGCAGGCACTGACGTTGCGCTACGACAAGGTGTTATTTATCCTCGATCCAACAGAACAGGCCAATGCGCTGGCGGGAAAGAAGGTCGTCGTCTGCGACTATCCGGACGGTCGCCTCGAGATCATGCACGAGAGCTTCACCCTACCCTACAAAACCTTTGATAAGTTGCGATCAGTGCACCGATCCGAAGTGGTCGAGAACAAGCGGCTGGACGACATGCTGTTGATCGTGGCCGAGATGCAGGCCGGGCGGGAACAGCAGCGCAGCAAGAGCGGCCCTCGCCGCACCGGCCAGACGGATCATATGTTCGGCATTCGCGATGGCAGCCAGAGCAACGGTTATCAGAAGCGCGGCCGCAAGCCCGGCCGGCGGACGGACTTCATGAACGACCAGGAGGTGATTGCCAAAAGGCAGAAGGCGCTGGCGCGGATGGAAGCGGCGGAATGAACTGGCGACGTTGAATGCCAGCGGTCTATTGCAGACGTCAGCGGCGCATGCGAGTTTCGCGTTATGAAAGACGAACAACAAACTTCTTCCGATCATACACAAATCCACCTTGCTCCAGACGAAGCTCTGGTTCTTTTTGAGCTTCTTTCTCGTTGGTGCAAAGAGAGCAGCGCTCCCACGCCAAGCGCGTCCTGTTTCGAGAGCCCTGCCGAATGCGCTGTGCTGCACGGACTGCTTGCCGGTCTCGAAAAGCAGCTGGTTGCACCCTTCAGGGCAGACTACCTTGACCTTGTAAAAGAGGCCCGTCGCCGTTTGCAGCCATCGTGGGATTATCCTGCACTTAGGGTTTGATCTCATACCCGGAATGCCTGTTGATTGCCAAGGCAGATTATGCACCCTGCTGAGGAAGCTAAAGCCGAATAGGCATTCCCTCACCCGCCCCCGCTCCTCCCTTGCAACCCGGCCCAGCCGGTCGGATCGGGGGCTGACCGTCGGTGCCTGTGTCGCGTTTCTAAACAGCTGGCGAAGTCGCGCCTCTAACCAGCTTTGACATCGTATGTGGTAAGCTGATGAAGCTTTCTATGGTCCCGAGCGCCTCACCTTCATCAGCGCCGCCTAGACACTCTGTACCTCGCTCGAGCACAATAACGAGCAAAGGATTTAGAGAAAGCACCTAGCCTTGAGTGGGCTTTGAACCCATGAAAGACATTGCTGACGAAATGCCCATGCATTGGCTGATGCGGCAAAGATTTTGATGATCTGTCGGAACTGATAGGGATTAAATAGTAGCCAGCGGTGTTCTCACGGGTACGACCACGTACTCATGAAGGAGCCTGCGCCGTGAAGCACCTCTATTCCATCACACTCGTTATTGCCACATTGGCCTGCACGGCCGTATCTGCAAGCCCGTTTTCGTCGGCCGCCGGACGTTACCGTATCGATCCCGCCTCGCACATCGGATTTTCGATTGCACAGGTTGCCGGTCCGGGCATCAACGGCACTATTCCCGATATATCCGGCCGCTTCGATATCGATCCGGACCAACCGTCCAAGTCCTATGTGGAAATCAGTTTGAACCCTTCCAGCGTGAAGACAGGCCAGGAACGGGTGGAAAATTTCCTGCGGTCCAGCGCGGTTTTCAACATCGCCGCCTATCCGCAGATCGTGTTTCGCTCCAACCGCGTTACGCAGGACGGGCCGCGCAGCGCGGTGGTTGAAGGTGTGCTCACGGCCCGAGGCGTCTCCAGAGCCGAGACGTTTCACGCAACATTCGTTGAGCAGCAAAAGGGTTCCGTCACCTTCCATGTCACCGGAAATATCCCCCGACTGCCCTATGGCATGGGCGTTGGCGTGCCGCTCTATTCGAACACGGTTGCCTTCGACATAGATTTGAAGGGCGTCAGATAAAAACGACGGAACGTCAAAAAAATCGGCGGGACGGGATTAATTGCCGCTGGCCGGTGTTCTGTCTTGTATCGGACATGGTGTCCGCACCGTTACCTCTCAAAGGACGATCTCATGCGTGAACATCATTTCATTCTGGCAGGCGCTCTCGCGCTCGCCTCCACTGCCGCGCTTGCCGAACCATACGCCGGTGGCGCGGTGGTTGAAACGGCGACGGCAAAGGGCACGATCCTGACTGACGCCAAGGGCATGACCCTTTATACGTTCGACAATGATGGCGATGGCTCGTCAGCCTGCTATGACGCCTGCACGAAGAAATGGCCGCCGCTTGCGGCTGCCAAAACCGACAAGGCGGATGGCGACTACAGACCACTCGCCCGTAGGGATGGCACGATGCAGTGGTCGCATGATGGAAAGCCGCTATATCATTGGCAGATGGACAAGAAGCCCGGCGATGTCACAGGTGATGGTGTTGGTGGCATCTGGCACGTTGCCAAGGAATAGCACCGATGCCTGATTTTCTTGACGAGATCACAAGTTGCATACCGGCGCTTCGACGTTACGCGAATGCGCTCACGCACGACCGTGACACGGCTGACGATCTCGTTCAGGACTGCCTGGAAAGAGCCATCCGCAAAAAGGCGCTGTGGCGGCCGCAGGGGCCGTTACGTCCATGGTTGTACCGTGTGCTGGTCAACGTTTACCGCAACAATCTGCGCGGCAGAAACCGCCGGCCCTCGCAAATCCCGATTGATGATGTTGCCGAGCAGATGTTTGTACCGGCGCCGCAGACGGGCCGGATCGCGCTTGCCGAAATGGCCCGTGCCATCGAAAAACTGTCAGGCGAGCACCGTGAGGCCCTCCTCCTCGTCGTCGTCGAAGGCCTGAGCTATGCGGAAGCGGCAAAGGTTCTGGAAATTCCGTTGGGTACTTTGATGTCCCGTCTGGGGCGCGCCCGAACAGCCTTGGCCCGCATGACCCAGGAAGACCAGCCAAATCTCAAGGTGATAAAATGACTGGCAACGAGCCGCAGATAACCGAAGCCGATCTGATATCCTATGTCGACGGGCAGCTCGAAGACGAGCGACGTGATGCCGTTCGCTCCCACCTCGCCTCCAATCCGGCCGATGCGCGCAAGGTCGAGATATGGCAGCGGCAGAATGCGACACTTACGGCTCTCTATCGCCCTGCTGATGTCGATGTTTTACCCGAGCGCCTCGATGTTTATCGGATGGAGCGGCGCTTGCGATCGGAGCGTGCAAATTGGCGCAATCTGGCAGCGGCATCCGTTCTCGTTCTGGCAGTTGGACTGACAGGTGGCTGGTTCGGGCGCGGACTTGTGTCGGAGGTCGAGGCACCTGCCCATTCCATTGTGGCGGATGCGACGCAGGCGCACAAGTTGTTTGCAAGCGAGGTTCTGCACCCTGTCGAAGTTCGGGCTGATGCCGAGAACGGTTCCAGCCTGCCGAAATGGCTGTCAAAACGGCTCGACCGTAAACTCAACGTGCCGGACCTCACCCGCCATGGCTTGTCCCTTGTCGGCGGCCGGGTGCTGCCCAGCTCCGAAGGCGCCGCAGCTCAACTGATGTATGAAGACAAAAGTGGGCAGCGTATCACTCTTTACATCGTGGCTGCGGCTGAGACGAGCGATACCGCCATGCGGCGCTCCAATGTCGACGCGCTGGAAACAGTGTCCTGGGATGACGAAACAATCCGCTGCGCCCTGGTCGGCAGCCTGCCGTCCGACCGCATGGACGCTATTGCCAAAGACACCTATCAACAGCTGAGTTAGCCGATGCAATATCTCAAGGGTCATTCCGATAGAGCGACGAGCGGCGTAAGGAGATGGCGAAACACGCCCGCCTCCTTTGGTTTGGTGGCGATCGTTTTCCATTGGACGATCGCGCTCCTATTCCTCGCGCAGCTTGCGCTGGGATATCTCATGAGCCGCGACATCGATCCGGTGCTTCAGTTCAATCTTTTTCAGTATCACAAGTCGATTGGGTTTCTGGTTCTGGCCCTTGCCGCCCCCCGCTTCATCTGGTCGGTTTTCAGCAGAAAACCGCGGGCTCTGGATGGTGAAGGGATGGCTTCGAGGTTGGCCGCACGGTCGGCTCACGCCGCGCTGCTGTTCCTTACTCTCGCCGTTCCCCTTGCCGGTTGGGCCGTCGCGTCGACGTCTCCTCTGCAGATCCCCAGTTATGTCTTTGATCTTGTCGTCGTGCCGGGACTACCCATGGCGATCTCCGACCAAGCCGAGGCCTTTTGGACTGAGGTTCACGCCACTCTGGCCTATCTTGCCGCAGTTATCGTCGTTCTTCATGTGGCAGCAGCGCTGTGGCACCATTTCGTCCGCAAAGATCCAACGCTTCGGCGCATGATCGCTTTCAGGGCTGCTGCTGATAACATGGGCCGCACCGCCTCCCCTCGAAAATAGCTAATAAAGTGTTCTCTGGTAGTCCTTTTCCAGATCGTCATCCAATTTCCGCATCTCATCCTTGTTGCTGGGCGCCCCCGTCGTTTCGTCAAGGATGATTTTGATGAGCGACGGCATCTCGGAGCGATCCTGAAAATGATCCGGGCTCCACAAATGAGACCGCCGAAACGCCTTGGCGCAATGCATGAAAACCTCACTCACCCTGACGACAATCGCGAGTTTGGGCGCACGATCATTGATGCTCATGCTTCTCAGAAGTTCCGGGTCGGTTGCGAGCTTTGCCTGCCCGTTCACACGCAACGTGTCGTCAAATCCCGGTATGACAAACAGCAGCCCGACGCTTGGATTGGCAATGATATTGGTCAACGTATCCAGACGATTGTTACCCGGTCGATCCGGTATCGCGAGTGTGCGTTCATCAAGAATCTTGACGAACCCCGCAGGGTCGCCGCGAGGGCTTACGTCAGCACTTCCCGCCAAATTCTGCGTTCCTATGCACAGGAACGGAGAGCGTCTGATAAATTCCCGCGCATGCTCGCCAATGGTGTCCTGACACTTCAATATCGCCAGCGCGTGGGTGGCCTCGAACAATCCTCGAAGCGATGGCTCATCTGTTATTGCAAATTCCGGATCAAGTTCAAACGCCGTCATCATACCTCACCCTTGTGACGTTGCCCCGTTGTTCCCATCAGCTTCACCAGACGAAAACGCCTAGATATTGCTGACATATCGATTGTTCTTCTCTGTCCGCATTTGAGCTGCTTCTAAGTTTGAGGTACGTACCTCAATATTAGCACTATCGCAGATTTCAATTTCAATCAAGAAGTAGAACCGGCTGCGATAGAGGCACAACAATCACCGAAGCGGCTGCGGGAGCCTTTGAGGGCGGGCGATCCTGTACAGACAGTGTAGTGGGTTCTTACCTAAGGCCCTCGCTATTCACCGACGTTCAAGCGCTCGAGGCGGCCTTGAAGACGGCAAGCTGGTCGGCAAAGGCGCGTTGATAGGCCGGACGCGCCTCACCGCGAGCCACATAGGCTGAAAGGTTTGGATATTCGTCGAGGATGCCTGAGCTTTTTATCCTTTGCAGCACCGATATCATCAACAGATCTCCAGCGCTGAACGCACCGTCGAGCCAGTCGTCGTCACCGAGGCAGCGGGAGAGTTCGCCGAGCCGTTTGCGGATATTTTTATCGATCATCGCTAAGCGCTCTTCGTACCAGCTCTTGTCGCCCTCCAGAAATCGGGCAATCGAGCGGTCAACGATTGGCGGCTCCACTGTGTTGAGCGCGGCGAACATCCAGGTTATCGCCCGTGCCCGCGCATTCACATCCCGCGGCAACAGGCCGGCATTGCGCTCCGCGATGTGGAAAATGATCGCGCCGGATTCGAACAGTACGAGGTCGCCCTCCTCATAGGTCGGGATCTGTCCGAACGGCTGAAGTGCCAGATGCGCAGGTTCCCGCATCGCCTTGAAGGAGAGAAGGCGAACATCGTAGGACAGTCCCGCTTCCTCCAGCGCCCAGCGGACGCGCATGTCGCGGGCCAGACCCTTGCCGCCATCGGGCGAGCGTTCAAAAGCGGTAATCGTGATCGTCATTGCTGTTCCCCATCGCGTCTGTTTGGAGACTATTGGCTCATTGTGGTCGAGCATCAGCTTTTTGCGCCGGCCGGAAAAGGCAGCGCGTCAGAATAGGCGTTTGCCAGAACGAAAACAATCCTTGTACGTTTCCATGACAGGTCATTAGCGTGCCGTTTGCCGTGGAAAGGGCTGGCCATTTCACGCAAAAACTCTAAGCTCCTGCGCCGGACGCGGATTGCCAAAACCTTCAGGATTTCAATTTAAATCATTAGGGAGAAACCATCAGATGAGCCTGCGTATAAACGACATCGCACCCGATTTCACCGCCGAGACCACACACGGTCCGGTGAGCTTTCACGAATGGATCGGCGACGGCTGGGCGGTCCTGTTTTCACATCCGAAGAATTTCACGCCGGTCTGCACCACGGAACTCGGCGCGATGGGCGGCCTGCAGCCGGAATTCGAAAAGCGCGGCGTCAAGATCATCGGCATTTCGGTCGATCCGGTCGAAAGCCATGAGAAATGGAAAAACGACATCCGCACCGCGACCGGCTTTAATGTCGATTATCCGCTGATCGGCGACAAGGACCTGAAAGTCGCGAAGCTCTATGACATGCTGCCGGCGGGCGCTGGTGACAGTTCCGAAGGCCGCACGCCGGCTGACAACGCCACCGTGCGCTCCGTCTTCGTTGTCGGTCCCGACAAGAAGATCAAGCTGGTCCTCACCTACCCGATGACCACCGGGCGCAACTTCGACGAAATTCTTCGCGCGATCGATTCCATCCAGCTGACTTCTAAACATCAGGTGGCGACACCGGCAAACTGGAAACAGGGCGAAGACGTCATTATCACCGCCGCCGTCTCCAACGAGGATGCGATTGCCCGTTTCGGCTCCTATGACACTGTTCTTCCATACCTACGCAAGACGAAGCAGCCCGGCTGATTTGAAATCGATAAAGGGGGCGATGGATCTCCATCGTCCCTCTTTAATCTTACTCGCGGCGCAGCTACGGCTTTATCACGCCGCCGTGGTAGTCGAGCCGGTACACCTCAACGCTGTCCCGATATATGCGCTCCACGCCGGTAAAGGTCCGGAATTCGCCCTCATTGGTATCGACATAGATCATGTCTTCGACCTCGTGGGTGAAGCCGCCGAGGAAGCGCCCTTCCCTGTATAGCGTGGAAAGCGATCGCTGGATCACCCTGCCCGCCACCGTGCCGTCGATTAGCTCAGGGCGGATGATGCGGCCGTAATAATTCATGGCCCAAAGTGGAATTCCCTGATGCCAGACGACCTCCTGACCGATGAAGTCGGTTCCGCCGAAATAGCTATCGATATAGTTCCAGTCGCCGCTTTGAAAACCTAGGTCGTGTGAGCCGATGCGGGTGGGCGTCGAGGATTTGTTGCCGCCGCCCACATAAGTGGCGGACTTGGCCTGCACGATGAATTCTTCCAGCATCGGGAATACCTCACATCAGGAACATAAAGTGAACATACTGGACTTGTGTGAAGGTCGCAAGCGTATTCCTTACCCTGCCTGTCGCCATATTTTCACAGATGGCGGCTTGGTAATCGCAGCGTTTGCCCTTAAAAGCGATGCATAAATGATCCTCGAAGAGTGCCCATGTCGCAGACCCCGCAAATCTATGTCGATGCCGACGCCTGCCCCGTGAAACCCGAGATTCTCAAGGTGGCGGAACGGCATGGGCTGGAGGTGACATTCGTTGCCAATTCCGGTTTGCGCCCGTCGCGCGATCCGATGGTGAAAAACGTGATCGTATCGGCCGGTTTCGATGCGGCGGATGACTGGATTGCGGAGCGTGCGGGCGAAAACGATATCGTCATTACCGCCGATGTGCCGCTCGCCGGGCGTTGCGTTGCCAGGGGCGCGCTGGTGACAGGACCGACCGGCCGCGTTTTCGACCAAACCAACATCGGCATGGCAACTGCGATGCGCGACCTTGGCGCACACCTGCGCGAGACCGGTGAGAGCAAGGGATATAACGCGGCTTTTTCGCCGCGCGACCGGTCTGCTTTTCTGGAGACGCTTGACCGTTTCTGCCGCCGTGTCAAAAAATGACCGCGTAAACAGGAAGGCGCAGCCCATGACCCCGGCCAATCCGCATAGCAACACCTACAGCCGCCATAAGCCTTTCTTCGTCGCTCTTTTTGTTGGCGCCTTCGGCCTTGGCTTGGCGCTGGCATTCGCACGGCCGCTCGCCATCGAAATTGCAGCCATTCTGTTTTTCCTGACCTATCTCGGGCTGGTGGCCTTTCGGCTTCCGAAATTAACGGCCCAGCACCTGAAAGCGCATGCCGATAGTGATGACCTGCCGGCAATGGCCATCATCGCCATTACGCTGATCGCTGCCACCGTCGCCGTCGTTTCACTTTTCCAGGCACTCAACCATTCCGGCGAAACCGTCTGGACGCTGCTGCTCGCCTTCGGCTCCGTGATTTTCGGGTGGCTGACAATCCACACCATGACCGCCTTGCACTACGCCCATCTTTACTGGCGTCCGGAAACCGTTGATGGCAAGCGCAAGCATCGCGGCGGCATGGATTTCCCGGCAACGAAGGAACCCTGCGGTTACGACTTCCTCTATTTCGCTGTTGTCATCGGCATGACGGCTCAGACCTCGGATGTTGCTGTAACCACGACACCGATGCGCAAGGTCACGCTGTTGCACTCCATCGTCTCCTTCTTCTTCAACACGGTTCTGGTAGCAGCGGCGGTCAATGCTGCGGTCGCGCTTGCGGGCTGAACCGGAAAAAACTCTTCATAAAGGAATCGCTTCATGAATATCATCTCGCAAAATACGGCCTTTGGCGGCATGCAGGGCGTATTTTCGCACCCATCCGAAACCCTGAAATGCGAGATGACATTTGCAGTCTATGTGCCGCCGAAGGCGATCAGCGAGCCGTGCCCGGTTCTGTGGTATCTTTCCGGCCTCACTTGCACCCACGCCAATGTCATGGAAAAAGGCGAATATCGCCGCATGGCGTCCGAACTCGGGCTAATCATCGTTTGCCCGGATACCAGCCCGCGTGGCAACGATGTGCCTGATGAAGTGACCAACTGGCAGATGGGCAAGGGCGCGGGCTTTTATCTCGACGCCACGCAGGAGCCTTGGTCGGAGCACTACCATATGTACAGCTACGTGACGGAAGAGCTGCCAGCCTTCATTGGCCAGCATTTCCGCGCGGATTTGAGCCGTCAGGGCATTTTCGGCCATTCGATGGGCGGCCATGGCGCCATGACGATTGCGCTTAAGAACCCAGACCGCTTCAAGAGCTGCTCCGCCTTCGCCCCAATCGTCGCCCCCTCCTCTGCCGACTGGTCCGAACCGGCGCTGGAAAAATATCTCGGAACGGATCGTGCCGCATGGCGGCAATACGACGCCTGCTCGCTGGTCGAAGACGGCGCCCGTTTTCCGGAATTCCTGATCGACCAGGGCAAGGCCGACAGTTTCCTCGATAAAGGCCTGCGTCCCTGGCTGTTCGAAGAGGCGATCAAAGGAACCGATATCGGCCTGACGCTGCGCATGCACGAGCGTTACGACCACTCCTATTATTTCATCTCCAGCTTCATGGATGACCATCTGAAATGGCATGCCGAGCGACTTGGCTAAGGCTGCGAAAGGGGAAGCTTAACCTGCGCGGTTTGGATTCGTCCGACATCTTGAACAGCGACGTGACGGCGTTTTCAGTACGCCGTCTTCGCCATGGCTTTCGGAGATTTATGCATCCAAAGGAATGCGGGCGATGACCTTGATCTCGAAATCGAAGCCCGCGAGCCAGTTCACGCCTATTGCAGTCCAGTTCGGGTAAGGCTTCGTGCTGAAAATCTGCTCCTTGACGGCCATGATGGTTCCGAACTGTTTTTCGGGGTCCGTATGGAATGTCGTCACGTCGACAATATCATCAAATGTACAACCCGCTGCATGCAGCGTGGCTTTGAGATTTTCGAAAGCCAATTGTACCTGACGTTCAAAATCGGGTTCTGGCGTTCCATCGGAACGGCTGCCCACCTGCCCGGAAACGAACAAAAGGTCCCCGGATCGGATAGCCGCCGAATAGCCGTGCTCCTCGTAAAGAGCATGTCTGTTTGCGGGAAAGATTGCTTCGCGCTTCGCCATTTTTAAATCTCTCTTCTTTGTAATCAAGTGCACTCTCTGGGCGGAACGTTACGCTTCGAGCGCTTCACACAACGCCTTATTTGATATACGGTGCGTATTTGAATTTGGTGGCATACGTTCCGTATGTCAACCCGTATACGTCACGTATGTAAAATTGAGGAGAGTATGGCGAAACGACGCGCGGAAACGATGGAGGAAAATCGCGTAAAACTGATCGCGGCTGCACGAAAGATTTTCGCCGAAAAGGGATACTCTTCCGCATCAATGGACGAGTTGACTGCTCAGGTTGGTCTGACGCGTGGGGCGCTTTATCACAATTTCGGAGATAAGCGTGGGCTGCTGGCGGCGGTGGTCGATCAGATCGATTCTGAAATGGCGTCTCGCGCTCAAGAGATCGGGGCACTGGCCGAGGACGATTGGCAAGGTTTGCTCGCCGAGGGCGCCGCCTATATCGAAATGGCGCTTGATCCGGAAGTACAACGTATCGTTCTGCTCGACGGGCCTGCGGTGTTGGGTGATCCGTCGCAGTGGCCTAGCCAGAGCAGTTGTCTGCAGGCGACCAAGCAAACGGTTCAGAGCCTCATCGAACAGGGGGTCATCAAGTCAGTCGATGCGGAAGCTGCTGCCCGGCTTCTAAGCGGCGCTGCACTTAATGCTGCGCTATGGATCGCCGCCAGTGACGATCCCGTGAAGGTGCTGCCGAAGGCTGTCGAGGCTTTCCAGTCCATGGCCACCGGCCTTCTTGTGAAACCAGTTTAAACTCTATCTGGAAACCATACTTGTTCACGGAAACAACGCCGTCGCGAGCGTTGTCGGTCCGGGTCGGCTCAGCCGGAACTCGCGGATCACGCGCTCCGCGACGCCGTAAGCGAGATCCTGCTCGATCGACTGATTGTCGAAGCTGACGACGGTGGCGGTGAATTTGGCCTCGGCGATCACCTCGCCCGTCGCCACGGCGGCCGCACGAACGATGACACGGGCCGATGCCCGTTCTCCAAACAGGAAGGGGCCGCGGGTGACGGATGCGAGGCGAATGGTCAGCACAACGCGCGGTCTGATTTCGCCGCGTGCCGTCGTTTTGATGGCATTCTGTAGTTGCGCATGAATGGATTGCATCAATGCCGGCGCTACATCCGGCCGTGCCGCTACAAAGGCGCCGCGCACATCATAAAGCAGCCGGTCGGCATTGGTCGCCTCCGGTTCCAGCCTGAAAGACATGAGCGTGAAACACGCCAGCACAACAATGCCAAGGCGTTTCAATCGAGTGTTCATGATCTGCGGCTCCCCTAACGTGAGGTAACCGCATATTCGGTCATCAGGGTTAGAAAAGCGTTAAGGCGCGCTCTTCAACGCCTCCAGAACGTTGAGTGCTGCACGCATGTCGATGAGCCTGGTGGCGCGGCGCTCCAGCGCCTCCTCGTCCTCGCCCCAATGTTCGGCGGTCCAGTCCTCGTCAAGATGGGCCAGCGCCCAGGTTTCCTCCAGCGTCAGCTGCCCTTCCGCCAGTGCCAGCGCCAGAATGGCGGAGCCGGTCAGCGACGTCATGGTGTGCAGGGCGGCAAGCGCGATCGGCGTATCGTATTTTTTGAGCGTCACGGCAAAGGCTGCAACGGCTTCCCGAGGCTGATCGCGATGCATGACGCCTTCGACGAGAATGAAGCGTGCGCCGAGAACATTGGCCGCCCAGTCGATGACCGGATCCCAATGGTCCGCCTGCCGCGCCACAAGCGCTTCCGGTTGACCTGCGCGGTAGCACAGGAGATCGGAAGAGGAAAAGCGCAGTATGTCCTCGAAAACCGCCTGGGTGTCGCTGGCGATACCGTCGATGGCGGTGTTCACATGTCGCGAGACCGGCATGACGACCGGGTTCACCACTTCTTTCTGCGCATCCCATTCATCGCGAAGCAGATCCGCAAGCGCCTTCGATGGCAAGACAAGCGGCTTCTTGGCGGGCGTGCGCAAAGGTTTGCCATCGAGATGGATGGTGAAGCCGCCGTCTTCCACGTCAGCAACGGTAACGTCCTTATAGAAACGTTTCGGCAGGGGCCGCTGCATCTGGATTTGGGCGCGAAGGATCGGATCGGGGTGGCTGAGGCCTTCCGAAAGGTCGTTCAGGAGATCACGCATGGCACGTCCTCATCAGTCGAATAGAAAGGATCATTCAAGAATATCGGCGGGAACATGGGCCGGAATTTCGCTCGGATGGCTGACGACGGCGTCTGCGCCTGCCTTCCAGAGATCATCGACCGAGGCGTAGCCCCAGCCAACGCCGATGGCCTTTGCGCCGGCGGCCTTTGCCATCTGCATGTCATAGATAGCATCGCCGATGACGACAGTGTCGGCCGGAACCATGCCGGTTTCATGGCAACATTCCATCACCATGGCCGGATGCGGCTTGGAAGGGCAATCATCCGCCGTACGCGACACGATGAAATGCTCGGCAAAACCATGCGTTTCGAGAATATGGGTCAACCCGCGACGGCCCTTGCCGGTGACCGCGCCGATCAGCACCTCATCCCGCCTGGCGAGCGTGTCGATCAAGGGCGCGATACCGTCGAACAGCGGCTCGATCATGCCAGGTCGGGCGCGGATCGGGTGATATATTTCCCGATAGCGCTCAGTCATCGCGCGCGCCTCGTCATCCACATGCGCCTTACCGAGCATGCGGGCGATGGCGATGTCGAGCGTCAGGCCGATAATTGCCTTGGTCTGCGCAATATCAGGCCGTGGCTTTCCGAAATCGGCAAAGGTATCGACCATGACGGCATGGATAAGGCCGGCGCTGTCGACCAGCGTGCCGTCACAATCGAAAAGAACGAGTTTCATCTGATATCAGCCTTCCCTGTCGCCATCGGCCACGTCGAGGCCGAGCAGGTTCCAAGTCTGTACCATATGCGGTGGCAAAGGCGCGCTGACGCGAAGCCGGCCGCCATTCGGGTGCGGAATGTCGATATGGCGTGCATGCAGGTGCAGACGCTTTTGTACACCGCCCGGAAAATCCCAGTTCGGATCATCGATGTAATATTTCGGATCGCCGATGATCGGGTGCCCCATATGCAGTGCGTGAACGCGCAGCTGGTGGGTACGGCCGGTATAGGGCTCCATTTCCAGCCAGGCGAGGTTCTGCGCGGCGGTATCGATAACACGGTAATAGGAAATGGCGTGATCTGCCCCCTCCTCGCCGTGCTTGGCAATGCGCATGCGGTCGCCGTCGGGGGTCTGCTCCTTGACCAGCCAGGTGGAAATCTTGTCCTGATGCTTGCGCGGTACGCCGCGAACCAGCGCCCAATAGGTCTTCTTGGTATCGCGCTCGCGGAAAGCGGCCGTCAGCTTCTGTGCAGCACCTCGGGTGCGGGCCACCACCAGCACGCCCGACGTGTCACGGTCCAGACGGTGCACCAGACGCGGCTTTTCGCCCTTCGGGCTGGTCCATGCTTCCAGAAGCCCGTCGATGTGACGGTTGACGCCCGAGCCGCCCTGCACGGCAATGCCGGCCGGCTTATTGAACACCAGAACCTTGTCGTCCTCATGCAGCAGCATGCGCGCCAGAAGTTCGCCGTCTGCCGAATGTTTGAGGTCCCTGGATCCGATTGGTCCGCTTTTGACCTTGAGGTCGGAATCAACAGGCGGCACACGCACCATCTGCCCCGGCTGCACACGTGCGTCCGTCTTCACCCGGCCGCCGTCCACACGCACCTGTCCGGAGCGCAGAAGCTTTTGCAGCTGCCCGAACCCCAGACCCGGATAGTGAATCTTGAACCAGCGATCGAGGCGCATACCGGCCTCGTCGGCCTCGACCTTGATATGCTCGATACCTGCCATGAAATTTCCAGTCTCTCTGTCTTGATCGCGCGCCCTGTTATCCGGCGCACCGTTTGGAGCAAGCCTTTAGAACAAACTGCGGCCCAAGGCCAGCCCGGCGAAAACCGCCGCGATGGAAACCACCAGGCTTGCCGTGATGTAAACCGCTGAAAGGCCGAGCGCGCCGCGTTCGAAAAGCGCTACCGCATCCAGCGAGAAGGACGAAAAGGTGGTGAAGCCACCGAGAACGCCGGTGACCAGAAACAGGCGCATCTCCATGGACGCGTTCAGCCGCCTTGCAACAAGCTCAACCAGGAAACCGATGAGAAAGGATCCGACCACATTCACCGCCAGCGTTCCCCAAGGGAAAGTCATGCCGACAAGGCGCACACTCAACAGACCCACGAGATAGCGGAAAACCGAACCGATTGCGCCGCCTGCTGCGACAAGAGCGATATTCAGCATTTGGGGAATGTCTCCGGAGAAATACCCGACGGGTCTGTTGAAGACGTTTTCTAGAACATAGCCACGGGTGGTGAAACCCCCTCGTCCCGACCTTTTTTCGATTAAAACTCGATTAAATTGCACGTCCGCGATTTAGGCTTCCAACAAGACGCAGCTGCTAATCTGCGGTTTTACGGGTCGGCGAAGGATGGCCGGAGGTTGGATGACACAGGTTCTTTCCGTTTCTGCAAACACTGCGGCCTACGCACTGGAGGCCGTGAAGCCGTCGCAGCGTGTATCGCGCAGAAGCGAGGTTGAGGAAGCCATTCACGAATTGGCGCGCAAGGCCGAACAGGGAGACGATTTCCAGTTGAGAGCCTTGCTCACCGCCATCAAGCCGCCGGCCTTGACCCTCTATTTCCTGACAAGCGCCAGCCATCGGCACGCCCCCCAGACAACACTCGATCAGGCCGTGCAGGCCTACGAAGAAAATCAATCCAATAAAAACTTATAATATCAATTCTATATCCATATTTATTAAATCGATTTATGAGTTTTTTGGTGCGAATTTCGCCCGTTCAGGTTGTTGTCAGATTCAAATTTTAGTCCTTCGGTACCAACTGGAGGAAGATCATGATTTCTATTGCCCGTCACGTCACAGCCACCACGATCGCGCTCCTTGTTTCGGCGCCGGCTTTCGCGGCCACGACCATCAAGGTCACCGAAGGCGGTGAAGGTGGCGGACCAATGACACTCGTTATGGACCAGACGACGGTCAAAGCCGGTGAAGCCGTGTTTCATGTGCATAACGATGCCATGAGCGAGCAGCACGAAATGGTGCTCGTCAAGCTGAAGTCTGCAGACGAAAAAATACCGCTCAATACCGCGAAACACCGTGTCGATGAAAAACAGCTTAAAAGTCTTGGCGAAGTGGCCGACCTGAAGCCCGGCGGCGATGGTCAGCTCAAGGCAAAGCTTACGCCCGGCACATATCTCCTCTTATGCAACATAAAAGGTCACTACGAAGCGGGTATGCAGGCCAAGCTGACTGTTACAAAATAATATTGGTCGAACAAGCTGAGGCTGCCGGATGAGTATTGCGTTCCGGCAGCCTCTTTTTTGCGTCAGTTGTGCTGGTGAGCGTTCTTGTCGTCACCACCCTTGGCCGAGCCTGCGGAAAGCACAATCTCGACCTTGCCAGCCTTTTCAAAGATCAGCGTCACCGGCACCTTGTCGCCTTCGGCGAACGGCTTCTTCACGTTGAAGAACATCATGTGCAGGCCGCCGGGCTTCAGCTCCACTGTCTCGCCGGCGGGAATGACGATGCCGTCATCCAGCTTGCGCATCTTCATGACGTCGTTGACCATGGCCATTTCGTGAATTTCCGCACGGCCGGCGGCGGAGGATTCGACGCCGATCAGCTTGTCGTCGCTGGAACCGGTATTCTTGATCGTCACATAACCGCCGCCCACGGGCTGACCGGGCAGCATGGCCTTTGTCGCGCCAGCCGAAAGCTCGAGACTGCCAGCCTTCACCACGTCCATATCCATGGCCATAGCGGAATGGTCATGCCCGCCGGCATAGGCTTTTGCGGTAACGCGAATGGTCGGCGCCGGGCTTTTCAACGAATGCGGATCGACGCCTGCGGCCGCCACCTCGTCCCAGGAAACCTTGCCTTTGTCGCCGCAAAGCTGCGTTACCTTGAAGGGAAGGTCCTGCCCGGCCTCTATGCCGGAGATTTTTCCCTGAACGGCAAAAGTGTCATAGAATTCATCCGGCAGATTGCCGCCCTTCCAGCGGATTTCGACCGCACCGCTTTTGATGTCCTTCCCGTGGTTCTTGTAGGCTTTCTGATAGTCGCCCTTGATGACCTCAAGGTTCCAACCGGCCTTGGGCTGCGGCTTGGCAGTGATGAAGCCTTCCGGCAGCTTGATCTGCAATTCGGTGGTGGCAAGTCCGCCATCGCAGCCATGCGGCACCTGAAGTGCGGCAACGATTGTGCTTTCCTGTTCGGCCGAACCGTCAACGAAGGTCGTATGGGCGAAGGCCTGCGCCGTCGAGACGGAGGCGACGAACAGGGTGCAGGTGATGATCTTGGTGGTTTTCATTTGTTTGTCCTTGCGACTGCGGCGCCATTGGCCCGGGCAGCTGCTCCGTGCCGCCACCCGGCGGCGATGATCCTGTTAAACGAAGAGATCAGGCGGACAGGGTTGGCGGGCCGCGTGCGGACGGTTTGCGGATCGTCTGGACCGAGTGAAAGCCCCATTCCGCGGTCAGGCGATTGTCGAGCCAGGCGAATTCCGTCCTCAGCCAGCCGGCCGCATCGGGCACCGGCAAGAGAATGGACGAGGCCAGCAGGCAGGCCTCGCAAAACAGGATCGCATCGCTTGAATGGGCGGGGCCGTCATTGGGGTGCGAGGCATTTGCCCCGCCGCTGTGGCCTAGGCAGATTTCGGCAAAGGTGCCGTCCGGCAGCCGGTAACTCTCATCCAGAAGAACGGCAGGTGCCGCGGCGAGCGCGGGCTTGTGGGCAAAACCAAGCGACAACATCAAAAGCGCGCAGAAAATGCGAAGCATTTTCTCCACTCTTGTCAGCGGTCGTTTTCGATTTGCGTCCATCTTCTGGCGATACCCCTCTTTCCTTCCGATTTCAAAGGGGAAATTTGCCGCAGGCCCAACCGCTCAAAGGAACAATCGATACAGGGCGGCATTTCCTTTCCAATACGGATCGTTTCGGAAGGAGTACCGACATGCCAGCCAAATCGAAAGCCCAGCAGAAAGCCGCAGGTGCGGCGCTGGCCGCCAAACGCGGTGAAGTCAAGAAATCCAGTTTACAAGGTGCTTCAAAAAGCATGGAGAAGTCCATGACAGAAAATGAACTTGATGAACTGGCGTCGACAAAGCGCAAGGGTCTGCCGGAGAAAAAATCAGACTGAAGGCACGCTTCGTGCATGGAACTCGCCGTGTATCTAGCCAGCGATGGCGCAGATGGAGCAAAAATCTGTTCAGATGCGTCATTTCGTCCTTGCCAATGACCGGGCTTCGAAGATAATGAGCCTCGCATCATCGTTGGGAGAAACCGCTTCATTGCGGTGCCGAAGGAGCAACCGCCCCGGAAACTCTCAGGCAAAAGGACCACCGGTGACGACGGAACTCTGGAGAGAAGCCACCTTTGATAAGGACGGCTCGCCGAAGGGATAACAATCTCAGGCGACAAGGACAGAGGGGGCTCTTGAACCCGGCGCGTTTTTCGCGTCATGACCTGAGCCCGCGCGATCTTTCGCGCAACCCTGGAGGCGTCCTTGGACGATACCGCCGAGCTTAAAATCACGCCGCTCCATTCCCTGCATGTTTCCCTTGGCGCCCGCATGGTGCCTTTCGCCGGTTACGACATGCCGGTGCAATATCCGGCGGGCGTGCTGAAGGAACATCTTCAGACCCGTACCTCTGCTGGCCTGTTCGACGTGTCCCACATGGGCCAAGTTATCGTAAAGGCGAAGTCGGGCAACAATGCCGACGCTGCAATCGCGCTTGAAAAACTGGTGCCGGTTGACATTCTCGGCCTAAAGGAGGGCCGCCAGCGTTACGGTTTCTTCACCGATGAAAACGGCTGTATCCTCGATGATCTGATGATCACCAATCGCGGCGATCACCTTTTCGTCGTCGTCAACGCGGCGTGCAAGGACGCCGATGTCGCCCATATGAAGGCGCATCTTTCTGACACTTGCGACATTACCCTTCTCGATGATCGGGCGCTGATCGCACTTCAGGGACCACGCGCGGAAGCGGTTCTGGCCGAGCTTTGGGCCGGTGTTTCCGAAATGAAGTTCATGGACGTGCTGGAAGTTCCGCTGCACGACGTTCCCTGCATCGTTTCCCGTTCCGGTTATTCCGGCGAGGATGGTTTTGAAATCTCCGTGCCTGCCGAAAAGGCGGAAGAGATCGCCAAGGCCCTGCTTGAGCACCCTGATTGCGAGCCGATCGGGCTTGGAGCGCGCGACAGCCTGCGTCTTGAAGCTGGCCTTTGTCTCTACGGCAACGATATCGATACAACGACCTCCCCGATCGAAGCCTCGCTTGAATGGGCGATCCAGAAGGCGCGCCGCGCCGGCGGTGATCGCGAAGGCGGTTTCCCTGGGGCAGAGCGTATTCTCGGTGAACTCAAGGACGGCACATCGCGTCGTCGCCTCGGCCTGAAGCCAGAGGGCAAGGCACCGGTGCGCGGTCATTCCAAGCTTTTCGCGGATGCAGAAGGCAAGACGGAAATCGGCGAAGTGACTTCCGGCGGCTTCGGTCCGTCGGTCGAAGGTCCCGTTGCCATGGGTTACGTCCCTGCGGCCTATACTGCTTCCGGCACGGCGATCTTTGCGGAAGTGCGCGGCAAATATCTGCCCGTCACCGTCGCTGCCCTGCCCTTCATCAAGCCCACCTACAAACGATAATCTTCATCCCATCTCCGGAGAGAATACGATGCTGAAATTTACCGCAGAACACGAATGGCTGAAGTTCGAAGGCGATATCGCCACCGTTGGCATTACCAGCCACGCCGCTGAACAGCTTGGCGACCTCGTCTTCGTCGAATTGCCGGAAGTGGGCGCCACCTTCTCCAAGAATGGCGACGCGGCGACCGTTGAATCCGTCAAGGCGGCTTCCGATGTCTATTGTCCGCTGGATGGCGAAGTGGTGGAAATCAACCAGGCCATCGTCGACGATCCCTCGCTGGTCAATTCCGATCCGCAGGGTGCCGGCTGGTTCTTCAAGCTGAAGCTCTCCAACGCCGCGGATGCCGATACGCTGCTCGACGAGGCAGCCTACAAGGAGCTGATCGCGTAATGACGACGCCCACGGAATTCCATTTCACCGACTATCAGCCCTATGATTTCGCCAACCGGCGTCACATCGGGCCGTCGCCGTCGGAAATGGCGGAGATGCTGAAGGTCATCGGCTACAAGAGCCTCGATGCCCTGATCGACGCCACCGTTCCCTCGTCAATCCGCCAGAAGGTGCCGCTGACCTGGGGTGCAGCGCTGACCGAACGCGAGGCGCTCGACCGCCTGCGCGAAACGGCCAACAAGAACCAGGTGCTGACCTCGCTGATCGGCCAGGGCTATTACGGCACAATCACGCCGCCGGTGATCCAGCGCAACATTCTGGAAAACCCGGCTTGGTACACAGCCTATACGCCTTACCAGCCAGAAATCAGCCAGGGCCGTCTTGAGGCGCTGCTGAACTACCAGACGATGGTCTGCGATCTGACCGGCCTCGATGTCGCCAACGCATCGCTGCTCGATGAAGCGACTGCCGCTGCCGAAGCCATGGCGATGTGCCAGCGCGTCGCGAAGTCCAAGGCAACCGCCTTCTTCGTCGATGCCAATTGCCATCCGCAGACCATCGCGCTGATCGAGACACGTGCGGCGCCACTCGGCTGGAAGGTTATCGTTGGCAATCCCTTTACCGATCTCGATCCTGTCGACGTGTTCGGCGCGATCTTCCAGTATCCGGGCACCCACGGTCATGTCAGCGATTTCTCGGGCCTGATTTCCCGCCTGCACCAGACGGGTGCCATCGCTGCCGTTGCCGCCGATCTTCTGGCGCTGACGCTGTTGAAGTCCCCCGGTGAAATGGGTGCGGATATCGCCATCGGCACCTCGCAGCGTTTCGGCGTTCCGGTCGGCTATGGTGGTCCGCATGCGGCTTACATGTCCGTCAAGGATGCACATAAGCGCTCCATGCCTGGCCGTCTGGTTGGCGTCTCAGTCGATGCGCGCGGCAATCGCGCCTATCGTCTGTCGCTGCAGACCCGCGAGCAGCATATCCGCCGCGAGAAGGCTACCTCCAACATCTGCACCGCGCAGGTGCTGCTTGCAGTCATGGCGTCGATGTATGGCGTCTTCCATGGCCCGCAGGGCATCAAGGCGATTGCCCAGCAGACCCACCAGAAAGCCGTTTTGATGGCCAAGGGCCTGGAGAAACTAGGCTACGTCATCGAGCCGGAAACCTTCTTCGACACCATCACCGTCGAAGTCGGCCATATGCAGGGCGTCATCCTGCGCTCGGCCGTTGCGGAAGGTGTGAACCTGCGCAAGGTCGGCGCGACCAAGATCGGCATGAGCCTTGACGAGCGCACGCGTCCCGCGACGCTTGAGGCGGTTTGGCGCGCTTTCGGCGGCAATTTCTCGATCTCGGATTTCGAGTTGGAATATCGCCTGCCGAAGGAACTGCTGCGCACCAGCCAGTACATGACGCATCCGATCTTCCACATGAACCGTGCCGAAAGCGAGATGACCCGTTACATCCGCCGTCTTTCGGACCGTGATCTCGCGCTCGACCGCTCGATGATCCCGCTCGGTTCCTGCACCATGAAACTGAACGCAACTGCGGAAATGCTGCCCATCACGTGGCCGGAATTTTCCGACATCCATCCCTTCGTGCCAGCCAATCAGGCGCTCGGCTACAAGGAGATGATCGATGACCTCTCGGAAAAGCTGTGCTCGGTCACCGGTTACGACGCCTTCTCCATGCAGCCGAATTCCGGCGCGCAAGGGGAATATGCGGGGCTCCTGACCATCCGCAACTACCACATCGCCAATGGCGGCGCACATCGCGACGTTTGCCTCATTCCAACCTCGGCGCATGGCACCAATCCAGCCTCCGCGCAGATGGTCGGCATGAAAGTGGTGCCCGTGAAAGTGCGGGAAAATGGCGATATTGATATCGACGATTTCCGAGCAAAAGCAGAGCAGTATGCGGAAAACCTCTCGTGCTGCATGATCACCTATCCGTCCACCCATGGCGTGTTTGAGGAGACGGTTCGCGAGATTTGCGAGATCACCCATAAACACGGTGGTCAGGTCTATCTCGACGGCGCCAACATGAACGCCATGGTCGGTCTTGCCCGTCCCGGCGATATCGGTTCCGACGTCAGCCACCTCAACCTGCACAAGACCTTCTGCATCCCGCATGGCGGCGGCGGTCCGGGCATGGGGCCGATCGGCGTCAAGGCGCATCTTGCTCCCTATCTTCCCGGCCATCCGACGACGGACGGTCGTGAAGGTGCGGTTTCGGCTGCCCCCTTCGGCTCGCCGTCGATCCTGCCGATTTCCTGGAGCTACTGCCTGATGATGGGCGGCGAAGGGCTGACGCAGGCGACCAAGGTTGCGATCCTCAACGCCAACTACATCGCCGAACGGCTGAAGGGTGCTTACGACGTGCTCTACAAGTCCGAAACGGGACGTGTGGCGCATGAGTGCATCATCGACACCCGCCCGCTGGCAGACAGCTGCGGCGTGACGGTGGACGACGTTGCAAAGCGTCTCGTCGACTGCGGTTTCCATGCGCCGACCATGAGCTGGCCGGTTGCCGGCACGCTGATGATCGAGCCAACGGAATCCGAGACCAAGGCGGAAATAGACCGTTTCTGCGATGCCATGCTGGCGATCCGCGAGGAAGCCCGCGACATCGAGGAAGGCCGTGCAGACAAGACCAACAATCCGCTGAAGAACGCGCCGCACACGGTAGAAGATCTCGTCGGCGAGTGGGATCGTCCCTACAGCCGCGAACAGGGTTGCTTCCCGCCCGGCGCCTTCCGCATCGACAAATACTGGTCGCCGGTCAACCGCATTGACAATGTCTATGGCGACCGCAACCTCATCTGCACCTGCCCGCCGATGGAGGCTTATGCCGAGGCCGCCGAATAAAGGCATCGGTACGAACGAACTTATGAAGGCCCGGAGCGATCCGGGCCTTTTTCGTTCCGGACACAAGCCCCAAGACCGGGCGACCACGTCACATGCGATTGATCGTAACCCGTTCCATGCTAAACCGGATGCTGCAATTTAAGCGGTGATGGAGTTTGAATGCGTTTGATTTGCCTGAATGGTTGGGGCGGAAAGCTCCATGACGAGCTTGTTCCCTATATCTCCGCGTCCGATCCCGACATTCTATGTTTGCAGGAAGTGGTGCACACACCGGCAGCCGAAGAGGACTGGCTGAGCTATCGCGATGGCGGTAGGGATCTGCCGCAAAGGGCGAACTTCCTTCGCGATGTCGAAGAAGCCCTACCCGATCATCTTGCAATCTTTTGCCCGGCGGCACAGGGTGACCTCTGGCACGGGGAGACACGATATCCCTCACAATGGGGGCTGGCGACTTTCGTGCGTAAATCCATCGCGATTGTTGCGCAGGCTCAAGGTTTTGTGCACGGCTGCTTTTCTGCGAATGGATACGGAGATCACCCGCGTTCGCGCACGGGCCATGCTGTCAGGGTTTTCGACTTCACGACCGGCCAGCCAGCCGTCATCGCCCATATGCATGGGCTGCGTGACCCCAACGGTAAACACGATATTCCCGCCCGTCTGATGCAGGCAAAACGCCTCGTGAAACTCGTCAAAGACATCGCGGAGGATGGTGACCGGATCATCGTCTGCGGCGATTTTAACGTTCTGCCTGAGAGCGACACCTTCACGGTATTGAAGGAACTGGATCTCATCGAACTCGTCACAACACATGGTTTCACAGACACGCGCACCTCGCACTATGCCAAACAAAACCGTTTTGCAGATTACATGCTTGTCAACCCGGTTGTGCAGGTCGATCACTTTGATGTGGTGAGACAGCCAGAAGTCTCGGATCATTGCCCTTTGCTGATCGAATTCAGCTAGAGGCTTAAGCCGCATTACCGGTCATTGCCTCACGTCGCGGCTTGGTCAGCGCACGAGCCGGATATCGCTCGTCACCACCGTCTTGCCGGTCCTGCCGTCCTTGTCGGTGGTGCGAAGCCGCAGGCCGTTTTGCCCGACTTTTTCGATTGTCATGGCTGCGACGCGGTCACCGTTGATGTCGCGGTTCCAGCGAACCGTCAGATTGATTGCATTTCCCTGCCGCGTACCGGAAAGGGCAGACGGTCGGCCGGAGGGTCCGGTGTAAGCGCCGCTGTAACGTCCACCTTTCTCCGACAGGTCGGCCGCAATTGCGCGCCTGACCACCAGAAGCCCCCGGCATGTGCCGGACATATTGAGCGACGAGGTCCCCGTTTTGGAATTCAGCGTACAATTGACGTTGATCGGCGGCGTGCCAATGCGGGTGATCACGGTTCCCTTCCCCGCCCATGTGCCCTTCAGCGACGAGAGGAATTCGCGTTCGTCCGCTAATGCCGGCTGCACACCGAGCAGCCCTGCAAAAAATAAACTCGTGATAGCCGTCGTTTTCATGGCGCGTATCCAATTTTTCACGAAGATTAACTCGCTTGCACCGTCAAACGTTCCTCCGGTTTATTTAGCAACTGTCAAAAAATTCGAGAGGCTCATGTTTCTCTCGTGCCGATGCAACCAAATGCAGGCATAGATGTTTCTCGCCAGCGTCGATCAATTTCTGATCACCTACCGCGTATTTTTCGGAGCATATTTCATGACGACGATCGGCGTTTTGGCACCGCGCGGCAGCCTCCCCTCCGGCGGTCTGCCTCGCAGCGGTGGTATGTCAGACCGCACGCTTTTTGCCCTTGCGGCGCTTAATTTCTTTCTGGCCGATGCCCGCGACGGGCTAGGGCCTTTTCTGGATGCATTTTTGGCGACACAGGGCTGGTCTTCGCTTTCGCTGGGGATGATCGCCACGGTCGGCGGCCTCGTCGGTCTGCTTGCCACACCGCTCTGCGGCGCGTTGGTGGACGGCACGACGTGGAAAAGAACGTTGATTGCCATCCCCGTCGTTCTCGTGACCGTCGGAGCGCTGATTACGCTGATTTTTCCCGATGCGTGGATCGTCTGGACCGGCCAGATCATGACTGCGGTTGTCGGCGCCGTCGTGGGACCGGCTCTGGCCGGACTGACGCTTGGTCTGGTCGGTGAACGCCTGTTCTCCCGTCAGATATCGCGAAACGAATTCTGGAACCATGGCGGCAATTTCGCATCGCTCTTCGCCACTTACGTTGCTGTTTCCTTCTTCGGCCTGCATGGCGTCATCGGACTGATGCTTCTGACGGCTGCCGGCGCACTTGTTGCCGCCGCCGCCATCGACCCCGACAGGATCGACCACAAGGTGGCGCGAGGCCTTGGCGAAGACAAGGGCGAACCGGGGCCCTCAGGCATCAACGTGCTGCTTCACGAACGCGGTCTGATATTCCTCGCGATCATTCTTCTCATCTTCCACTTCGGCAACGCGCCGATGGGGCGGCTTATCGCGCAGAATTTTGCCATCGAACTGCAGACACCATTTCGCACGACAGCGATCATTACTGGCGTCGCGCAATTTGCCATGATCTTCGTTGCGGCCCTGGCGCCGTGGCTGATCCGTCGCTTCGGTCTTGCGACGGTGTTCCTGATCGCGCTTGCCGCCCTTCCGATCCGCGGTCTGCTGGCATCCGCCTTCACGGATTTCTGGGTAATCTTTCCGGTACAGCTGCTTGACGGTATCGGTGCCGGCCTTCTGGGCATCGTGACGCCTGTGGCCGCCGAACGCATTCTCAAGGGAACCGGCCGGTTCAATGTCGGCCTTGCAAGCGTCATGATGGTGCAGGGCATTGGTGCGTCCCTCAGCAACGTCGTTGCCGGCTGGCTGGTCACCAAAGGCGGTTACGCCCTTTCGCACTTGGTCGGCGGCGGCATATCGGCCATCGCCATCGCTCTCTTCTTCATCTACCGAAACGAGATCGCCCCGAAGCAGGCCGACGAAGCACTGCCTCAGTAAACCGTACAAATAAAAAGGAGGCCTAACGGCCTCCTTCATCCAACTTGCGCAAGTGTCGGTTATCCGACGAAAGCACGCTCGATGACGAACTCGGCAGGCTTGTTGTTCGCACCTTCGTTAAGGCCGGCCTTTTCAAGAAGCTCCTTCGTGTCCTTCAGCATGGCCGAAGAACCGCAGATCATGCCGCGATCGATAGCGGGATCGAGTGCGGGAACACCCAGATCCGCAAACAGCTTGCCGTTCTCAATCAGCGAGGTGATGCGGCCCTTGAAGGGATAATCCTCGCGCGTGACAGTCGCATAGTGCTTGAGCTTGTCGCCGACGATCTCGTTCAGGAATTCATGGTTCCTGATTTCCTCGACCAGATCGAAACCGTATTTCAGTTCGGCCACATCGCGGCAGGTATGGGTGAGGATGACCTCTTCAAACTTTTCATAGGTCTCGGGATCGCGGATCAGGCTTGCGAAGGGTGCGATGCCGGTGCCGGTCGAGAACATATAGAGCCGTCTGCCTGGTGTCAGCGCATCCAGAACCAGAGTGCCTGTCGGCTTCTTGCGCATAAGCACGGTATCGCCGGGCTTGATCGCCTGAAGATGCGAGGTCAACGGGCCATCCGGAACCTTGATCGAGAAGAATTCAAGTTCCTCGTCCCAGGCAGGGCTGGCGATGGAATAGGCGCGGTAGATCGGCTTTTCGCCGACCATCAGGCCGATCATGGCGAATTCGCCGGAACGGAAACGGAAGCCGGCCGGACGCGTCATGCGGAAACGGAACAGGTGATCCGTATAGTGCTCCACCGACAAAACTGTCTCGGCGTAAACACCATCAGGTATCTTGATCGCGAAATCTTCCGTCTTGGCTGGCGCGTTCATTTCAGGTTCCGTCCATTCATTCGATAAGCGACATTCTTCGACCGGGCAATTATACCATTTTTGCCGCGGTTTGAAGGCATGAGAATATCAATACTGCCATGCGCGCAGAAAATATGCATCTAAAACTCATATTTCCGCGCAACGCGTCATTGGGCCGCACGGCGGCGCCAGCTATAGGTCTCGCCACCGTTGGCCGAAAGGGCCGTCGGCTGGTAATAGACCGGGATTTCCGGCAGGCGATTTTCGGACAGGCGGCGGATCGCCGTCTCGTTCGTGACCGCAAAGCTGGTAAAGCCGGTGCGAAGCATCAGCGGCACCTGGTCGATCAAAACATCGCCAACCGCCCTCACCTCACCCGTAAAGTCAAGACGGCTGCGCAGCAACGAGGCATGGCTGAAACCACGCCCGTCATTGAAGGCCGGGAAGCTGACGGCGACAAGGTTGATGCGGTCGAGATAGGGCTCGAGCCGAGTGACATCGTCGGCAGGTGCAATCAGAACGCCGAGGCCGATATCATTGCTTTCAGCCGCACGGACAAGGAAATCAGCAAGCGACAGCACCGGTTTCTGCTCGGCAGTTGCCTTCACTTCTTCCGTTTCGATCACCCAGGGATCGTTTTCCACGAAGCCGTCGCGGTTCCAGATTTTCGTCATGGCAATCTCCTCAGGCGGCTTCAGCGGCGGAACCGTAGAGCGCATCCTTGAACGGCTGCGGTCCGACGCGGCGATATGCTTCGAGGAAGGTTTCTTCCTTCGAAAGACGCAAGCCCAGATAGGTGTCGACGATGGTTTCCACCGCGTCGGTCACTTTTTCCGGCTCGAAACCGCGGCCAATGATCTCACCAATCGAGGTGTTTTCATCACCCGATCCGCCAAGCGTGATCTGGTAGAGTTCCGCACCCTTCTTCTCAACACCCAGAAGGCCGATATGGCCGACATGGTGGTGGCCGCAGGCATTGATGCAGCCGGAAATCTTGATCTTAAGCTCGCCGATTTCCGCCTGACGTTCCGGCGCGCCAAAACGGGTGGAGATTTCCTGCGCCACCGGAATGGAGCGCGCATTGGCAAGCGCGCAATAGTCCAGCCCGGGACAGGCAATGATATCGGTGATCAACCCGGCATTGGCAGTCGCCAGTCCGGCTCCTACAAGTGCGCGATAGACCGGCTCGAGATCGGCCAGTGCCACATGCGGCAGGATGATGTTCTGCTCGTGGCTGATGCGGATTTCGTCAAACGCGTATTCGGCGGCGATATCGGCGACGAGTTCCATCTGCTCGTCGGTCGCATCGCCGGGAATGCCGCCAATCGGCTTCAGGGAAATCGTCACCATGCCGTAGTCCGGATGCTTATGCGGCTGGACGTTCTGCTCGACAAAACGGGCAAAACCCTCATCCGCCCGCTTCCAGCGCGCCAGGCTCTCCCAGCCTTCAGGACGGTCCTTCAATGCTGGCGGTGCGAAATAGGCGGTGATGGCCGCAATATCGGCATCCGGCAGCTTCAATTCCGTGTTTTTCAGCTCCGCGAATTCAACCTCGACCTGGCGGGCCAGTTCTTCTGCGCCGGTTTCATGCACGAGGATCTTGATACGCGCCTTGTATTTGTTGTCGCGGCGGCCGTGCAGGTTGTAAACGCGCATGACGGCCGTGGTATAGGACAGCAGGTCTTCTTCCGGAAGGAAGTCGCGGATCTTCTTGGCGATCATCGGCGTACGGCCCTGCCCGCCGCCGACATAGACTGCGAAACCGATCTCGCCCTTGTCGTTCTTTTTCAGATGCAGGCCGATATCGTGAACCTGAATCGCGGCGCGGTCGCGCTCGGCGCCCGTTACAGCGATCTTGAACTTGCGCGGCAGGAACGAGAACTCCGGATGCACGGAAGACCATTGACGCAGGATTTCCGCATAAGGACGCGGATCGGCGACCTCGTCTGCGGCAGCGCCCGCAAAATGGTCGGCGGTCACGTTGCGAATGCAGTTACCCGAGGTCTGCAGCGCATGCATTTCCACGCTTGCCAGTTCGGAGAGTATATCGGGCGTGTCGGACAGGCGCGGCCAGTTGTACTGAATGTTCTGGCGGGTGGTGAAGTGGCCGTAACCCCGGTCATATTTGCGGGCGATATGGGCCAGCATCCGCATCTGCTGCGAATTCAGCGTGCCGTAGGGAATGGCGACGCGCAGCATATAGGCATGGAGCTGGAGATAGACACCGTTCATAAGGCGCAGCGGCTTGAACGCGTCCTCGGCAAGCTCGCCGGACAACCGGCGCTCGACCTGATCGCGAAACTGTGCCACGCGGCCTTCAACAAATGCGTGATCGAACTCGTCGTAACGGTACATATTCTTCCTCAGACTGCGATGAATGCTGCATCGGCCGGCTTGAAGCCGTTGGCATAGTGCATGGTCGGGCCAGCGGCGCGAATGCGCTCACGAAGCCGCGTCGGCCAAAGCTTGCCATTCTCCTCCACCACGTCGATGACATTCACGTCAACGACCTTGTTGGCGGAAAAATCCCGCTTGCCGATTTCCTCGAACGAAGCGACGGCCTCCGCGTGGCGGGCGACGATTGCGTCCTGCAGGTTCTCCGTCCATTCGCCATTGGCATCGAGCCATACAGCGATCCCATCGCCCAGGCGGTTGGCGGTCAAAACCTTGTCAGCCATTTGCATACTCCCTTTTAAGGTTCGCTGGCCGCGCAACAAGCGCGAGCGCCTCGGACCTGTCAAAATTGGCGCCCGCCACCGCATCGCCGATGATGACCATGACCGGACCGGTCAGTTCGTCGCGATGTTCGAGGTCGGGCAGATCTTTCAAAGTGCCATGCAGCAGGCGGCGATCCGCGCGGCTGGCATTTTCGATGACGGCTACGGTCGTTTCCACGCCGAGACCCGCCTCTATCAGCCTCGTCGCGACCGACGCGGCAACGCTGCGGCCCATATAGACAGCAATGGTAGCGCCGGAGACGGCAAGCCGCGCCCAGTCCGGCAGGACATCGCCAGTCAGATCGTGGCCGGTGGTGAAAATCAGCGACGAAGCGACACCGCGCAGCGTCAAGGGCAATTCGAAATCCGCAGCAGCGGCGAAGGCGGAGGTAATGCCCGGAACGATCTCGTAACCGATACCGGCATCGCGCAGCGCAGCCATTTCCTCTCCCGCCCGGCCATAGACCAGCGGATCACCGGATTTGAGGCGCACGACGCGCTTGCCGTCTTTACCAAGACGCACCAGCAGGCGGTTGATCTCATCCTGCGACTTGCTGTGGCAGCCCTTGCGTTTGCCGACGGAAAGCCGCTCGGCGTCGCGGCGCCCCATGTCAACGATTGCCTGCGGCACTAGCGCATCGTAGACGATCACATCCGCTTCCATCAGCACGCGCTGCGCGCGCAGCGTCAACAAATCTTCAGCACCGGGACCAGCGCCCACAAGCCAGACGCGGCCTTCGCTGCGCTCGGGCGATTGCAGCAAACGGTCAGCGGCATGGCGGGCGGATGATGTATCGCCGAGAGCGACGGCATCTGCGACAGCACCGGAAAAGAACCGGCGCCAGAAATTGCGCCGCAACGCGCCCTTGGGAACATTCTGCTCGGCGGCGTCACGATATTGCACGGCGAGACGCGCAAGCTTGCCCAGCGACGGAGACAGCATCTGATCGATACGCGCGCGGATCATCTGGGCAAGAACCGGGCCGGCGCCTTCGGTGCCAATGGCTATGGCGACGGGTGCGCGGGTGACGAGTGCCGGCGTGAAGAAATCGCAAAACTCCGGCTGATCCACCGCATTGGCGGGGATTTTCTTGGCGCGCGCAGCCAAAACGATCTCACGGTCCAGTGCCTCGTCTCCAGTGGCGGCAAAAACCAGCGTCGCGCCTTCAATCAGCGGGCTTGCGAAACTCAAGGCCCGATGATCGATGCCGTTTTCGCTGATATAGCGCGCAAAATCCGCTTCCGGCTCGTCGGCATAAGCAATGATATGTGCATTGGTATTGGCAAGCAGCCTTACCTTCGCAAAGGCCTCGTCACCATTGCCGAAAACAGCGACCTGCCGTCCCTCAACCCGGAAGAACGCAGGGAAGGTCGAAAGGCGATCGCCAGAAGCGGAAAAATCATGTTCGTTGTGCATCGGGCATTTATCCCGCATTGCGGCGCAAGATTGAAGAAACAGAAATTCAAGCCTTTCCGACACCTGGATTTTTATTTCTCGAACACCCCTGTTTTTGAGGAAAACTAACCGGCGCACCTTTATCAACCCTGTCGAACGCCTCGAAATCCCATGAGAATCCCTTGACAAACCAGGCCCTCGCGCCGAACAAGAAGGGACTATTTTCGTCGATATCTCCATGCAAAACCGCTTCCCCCTGAGGCGGTACGAAGGATCAGACCCTTGACCAGCTCGACCATCGCCACCCGTCTTCTCGATGTTATCGAACACGATATCCTGCCCCTGACGACGCGCGGCGTCAGCCTCGGCAACAAGGTTTTCGGTGCGGCGATCCTGCGTAAATCCGACCTGTCGCTGGTGATCGCGGAGACGAATAACGAGCTGGAAAACCCGCTCTGGCATGGAGAAGTGCACGCGCTGAAGCGGTTTTACGAGCTGGGTGAGAAACCGAACACCAAGGAATTGATTTTCCTTTCCACCCATGAACCCTGCACCATGTGCATGTCAGCCATCACCTGGGCCGGCTTCGATAATTTCTACTCCTTTTTCAGCCACGAGGATTCGCGCGACGCTTTCGCCATTCCGCACGACCTGAAAATCCTCAAGGAAGTTTTCGGGCTGGAGCCGGGCGGGTATCGCCGCAGCAACGCCTTCTGGAACTCTTTCTTCATTGCGGATCTGGTGGAGAGCGAAGACGATCCGCTGAAGACCGAGCTGAAGGCGCAGACGGCCCGCATCAAGGCTGCCTATGACGAGCTTTCCACCAGCTATCAGTCATCGAAGAGCGGCAACGATATTCCGCTGAACTAGAGCATTTCTAGACGGTTTTCCGCCTGGATATGTATGAAAATAAAGAACGAAGGTTTGAAAGACTATGGAAGCCTCGAAGGATATTTCCCGCCTGATCGAGATCATGGAAGCCCTGCGCCAGCCGGAAACCGGCTGCCCCTGGGATGTCGTCCAGACCTTCGAGACGATCAAGCCTTACACCATCGAAGAGGCTTATGAGGTTGCCGACGCCATCGAGCGCAAGGATATGGACGATCTTTGCGAAGAACTTGGCGACCTGTTGCTGCAGGTGGTTTTCCATGCCCGCATCGCCGAGGAACGGGGCGAATTCGCCTTTGGCGACGTGGTTGAGGCCGTGACGTCAAAAATGATCCGCCGCCATCCGCACGTCTTTGCCGTTTCCGCTGCCAATACGCCTGACAGCGTCAAGCTGCAATGGGACCAGATCAAGGCCGAGGAAAAGCGGGAGCGTGCGGAACGCCGCGCCCGCCGCGGTATCACCGAGGATTTCAAGGCCGGCTTTTTAGGCGGTGTGCAGCGTAGCCAGCCGGCTCTGACCGAGGCTCTCAAGTTGCAGGAACAGGCTGCGCGCGTCGGTTTCGATTGGTCGGATCCAGCCCCCATTCTCGACAAGATCGAGGAGGAAATCGCCGAACTGCGTGAAGCGCTGGCGGAGGGAAAGCCGGAGAAGGTCTCTGATGAACTTGGCGATCTCATCTTCGCGCTGGTCAATATCGGCCGCCATGTAAAAGCCGATCCGGAAGACGCGCTGCGCGGCACCAATACGAAATTCCGCAGGCGTTTCAATCACATCGAGACGTCGCTCACCGAAAATGGCGAAACGCTTCAGGAAGCGAGCCTTGAGAGAATGGAAGACCTGTGGCAGGCGGCAAAACGCATAGAACGCTCGCTGAATATGGTTTCGTCCTGATCATCCGGATATGCCGAAAAATTCAGAGCGCCCGGTGCTTTCGACAGTGGTGACGAAAACCTAAAACCTCTCCTGCGTCATGCTCGGGCCTCTCCCGAGCATCTGCGACATCCTGATTGTATCTCTGTGTCTAGATCCTTGGGACAAGCCCAAGGATGACGTTGAGTATAAGGGAATATACCGCAATCGTTCTCGGAGCGTTTACTGCTCCCAGTCTTCCCGCTCGCGGATGGTTGCCTTTCCAAGCTTCCGTTCCAGCTCGGTGGCCTGCGCTTCCGACAGGCGCACATCAAGGGAAACCGAACCGTCCTCATTGTCTTCGCGGCTATCCACGATGGAGTTGCTGTAGACCCATGAGATCAGCGGCAATTGCTCGACGGAGAGGACGACAGTCGTTTCCGTCAGGACACCTGACAGACGGCCGGAAATCTCGTCCATCAGGGCATCTACGCCCTCGCCCGTGACCGCCGAAACGGCACGTATATCGGAGCGGCCCTCGGCACGTTCAATGATGGCGTCATGCGCTTCGGGTTCGAGACGATCGACCTTGTTCCAGACCTCGATGATGCGCTTTTCGGCTTCCTTCTCGTCAATACCGAGATCGCCAAGAATGCGCAGCACATCGGCCGACTGGGCGGCATTATCCGGATCGGACATGTCGCGCACGTGCAAAATAAGATCGGCTTCCAGCACCTCTTCCAGCGTTGCGCGGAAAGCGGCGACGAGATGCGTCGGCAGATCGGAGATGAAACCGACGGTATCGGACAGGATAACCGTGCGGCCATGCGGCAGCTTCATACGGCGCAAGGTCGGATCGAGCGTTGCGAACAGCATGTCTTCCGCCAGAACGCCAGCACCCGTAATGCGATTGAACAGGGTGGACTTGCCGGCATTGGTATAACCGACCAGCGCCACGATCGGGTGCGGCACCTTGCGGCGCTTGGCGCGGTGAAGCTGGCGGGTGCGCACGACCTGCTCCAGCTCGCGCTCGAGCTTGACGATGCGATCCTGCAGCAGCCGACGGTCGGCCTCGATCTGCGTTTCACCCGGACCGCCCATGAAGCCCGCGCCACCGCGCTGGCGTTCAAGGTGGGTCCAGCTTCTGACGAGGCGGCCCTTCTGATAGTTCAGATGCGCAAGATCGACCTGCAACGTGCCTTCCTTGGTGGAGGCACGGCGGCCGAAGATTTCGAGGATCAGGCCCGTCCTGTCGATGACCTTGGCATTCCACTGCTTTTCAAGATTGCGCTGCTGCACCGGGGTCAAAGGATGATCGACGATCACCAGACCGGAATTGGTTTCATCCAGAAGATGGCCGATTTCCTCGATCTTGCCGGTTCCAAACAAAGTTGCCGGACGCGGCTGGTTGACCGGCACGACAAGACCTTGCGTCACCTCAAGATCAATGGCGAGCGCCAGCCCCTTTGCTTCCTCTAGCTTGGCCTCAACAGACCGTACAGGAGAAACCGGACCCGCCACAGCATCACGGCTTTCGCGCTGCTGCTTGAGGACAGGCACGATGACCACCGCACGCATGTCGTCGCGGTGCTTTTCCTGTTCGGGAATGATCGATTCGTTCGAGGTGTCGCGCGTCGTAATGGGTTCAGCCTTATCAAGAAATGACATTGCAGCCGACCGCATCCGTGCGGACGACTATCTGGATTAACCTGATTGAACCGGAAATGTTCCCGGTTCAGGTCAGCTTATATCGAAGATACCGTTGAGGGAGCCTGATCAGGCTGCGCCTTCTTCGCTCTCGAACATCTGCATCGGCTGGCCGGGCATGATGGTGGAGATCGCATGCTTGTAAACAAGCTGCGAGTGACCGTCACGGCGCAGAAGCACGCAAAAATTATCGAAGGAAGTGACAACGCCCGTCAGCTTGACGCCGTTGATCAGGAAAATCGTGAGCGAAATCTTTTGCTTACGAACGGTATTGAGGAAAAGATCCTGAAGGTTTTGAGAACGTTCCGCCATGGCGCCGCTTCTTTCTTTTTTGCCGGCAGGGATACCGGAAAATAATCAATCAATAATAAGCCGGCCGAGTCTAGTCCCCCGCTTGGCCGACCTGCAACTCTGGTATCAAATCGTGTCCTGTTCCGCAACGGCGAAAACAGCCGAATGAGTACGAGTATTGACCTGCTTTTTCGATTCGAAACAGTCAGAAATATTGTATCGAAACCCGGAAAAGCTGTTCCACGTCGCGTACCGCGTCGGCAGATGCAAACAGCACGACGCGGTCCTTCGCCTTGATCTTCGTGCTGCCGTCCGGGCGGATCACCACACCGTCGCGATAGATCGCGCCGATGCGCACACCATCAGGCATATCGATGTCACGGAAGGACTGGCCGACCAGAGGCGAAGTCTCCAGCGCCTCTGCCTCGATTACCTCCGCCGAGCCGCGCTGAACGGCATAAACCGACCGGATACGGCCCTTGCGCACATGCTGGAGAACGCGCGAAATGGTAACGGCCCTGGGATTGATATAGGCGTCGAGACCGAGTGAATCCGCAACCTCGTGAAAGGACGAGCTGTTCAACAATGCAAGGTTGGATTTGCAGCCAAGCTGCTTGGCCATCACCGCCGCCAGTATATTGGTTTGATCGCTGTTGGTGAGCGTCACGATCAGATCCGCATCCTGAATATCGGCCTGCAGCAAAATCTTCTGGTCCAGCGCCGAACCATGCATGACAATGGTGTTGCTGAGCTGTTCCGATGCGGCAATAGCCCTGTCGCGATCCGCCTCGATGATCTTTACCCGCGTCTTAGGCTGCAATTCCTCGATCTTCTGCGCGACGAAGTGGCCAATATTGCCGGCGCCCGCAATCACGATGCGCTGCGCCTCCTGCTCCTCATGGCCGAAGAGGCCAAGGGTGCGGCGTGCGTGCTGGCGTTGACAGATGACATAAGCGAGGTCGCCGACGCGCAGCTGCTCGGAGGAGTGCGCGACCTTGAGGATGCCGTTCCGGTAGACACCCACCACGGTTGCGATAAGGTCCGGAAAGAGGTTGGAAAGCTGCTGCAGCGGCGTGTTGATGACCGGGCAGTCCTCCATGCACTCGATTGCCAGCATGAAGACCGTGTCGTCGGCGAAACGCACGACATCGGTGGCACCCGGAAAGGCGATGCGCCTGAGTACCATCTTGCCGACTTCGACTTCAGGCGAAATCGTCACGTCGATCGACATGTTTTCGCGGCTGAACAGATCGGCATATTCCGGCTTCAGATAGCTTTGGTCGCGGATGCGGGCGATCTTGGTCGGAACGCTGAACAGCGCATGCGCGACCTCGCAGGCGACGATATTGATCTCGTCATGCAGGGTCACGGCGATGATCATGTCGGCCTGGTCCGCACCCGCCTTCGCCAGCATGTCGGGATGGGCGCCATGGCCGACATAACCGCGCACATCCAGCGTCTCTGTAATGGCGGTAATGAGGGTCGCGGAGGTATCGATGACCGATACCTCATTATCCTCGCGCGACAGTTGTTCGGCGATGCCGTAACCCACCTGCCCTGCGCCGCAAATGATGACTTTCATGCTGTCTCTCTGACGGAATAATCGATTACGACGACTTGGGCCTTCGTCTCTTATACGCCGAGAGATTTCAGTTTGCGATGCAGTGCCGATCTTTCCATGCCGACAAATTCCGCCGTTCGCGAAATATTGCCGCCGAAGCGGTTGATCTGGGCAACAAGATAGTCCCGCTCGAACATTTCACGTGCTTCGCGCAGCGGCAGGGTCATGATGTGCTGATCGCCTTGCGCCGAAATCTTCGGCAGCATGTCGCCAATATCCGCCGGCAACATGTCTGCCGAGATTGGTGCCTCACCGCCTTCGGGGCGTGCCAGAATCATCAGCCGCTCGATATTGTTGCGGAGCTGGCGAATGTTACCCGGCCAGTCATGCGTCTGGAGAACGGCCATGGCGTCATCGCCGATCTTGCGCGGGCGGATGCCGGCCTGTTCGGAAATCTGCCGCATGAACATGTCGACGAGGAAAGGAATATCCTCACGCCGCTCGGACAGCGCCGGCACCTTCACTGGCACCACGGCGAGGCGATGGTATAGATCTTCGCGGAACTGGCCTTCGGCGATCAGGCTTTCGAGGTGATGGGCGGTTGAGGAGATGATGCGCACATCCACTTTTACCCGCTTGCCGCCACCGACACGCTCGAACTGCTGATCGACCAGCACGCGCAGGATCTTGTTCTGGGTTTCGCGCGGCATCTCGCCGACTTCATCGAGATAGAGAACACCGCGATGGGCTTCTTCCAGAGCGCCCACCTTGCGCGGCTGCCCGGGCAGACCTTCGGTACCGAACAAGGCGATTTCCATGCGGTCCGGCGTGATCGTCGCAGCGTTCAGCGCAACGAAAGGTCCTGTGGCACGCGAGGATTTCTTGTGCACCATGCGCGCCACCAGCTCCTTTCCGGAACCGGAGGGGCCGAGAATCATGATGCGGCTGTTGGTGGGCGCCACGCGGTCAATGGTCTGGCGAAGTTGGGAAACCGCAAGCGACGCGCCGACGAGTTCAACCGCGTCGCCAGTGCGCTTCTTGAGTTCCTGCACCTCCCGCTTCAGCTTGGAGTTCTCCAGCGCGCGTTCGGCAATCAGGATCAGGCGGTCTGCCTTGAACGGTTTCTCGATGAAATCGAACGCGCCGCGCTTGATGGCGTTGACGGCGGTTTCGATGTTGCCGTGACCGGAAATCATCACAACAGGGATATCGGGATGGCGGCTCTTGATCTCATCCAGCAGGGCCAGACCGTCGAGCTTCGACCCCTGCATCCAGATGTCGAGAAAGATGAGACGCGGCACGCGTTCGGAAATGGCGGCCAGCGCGCTGTCGCTGTCGAACGCCATACGCGTCTCGTGGCCTTCATCGGAAAGAATACCCGCTACGATTTCGCGAATGTCCGCCTCGTCATCCACGACCAGAATATCAGACGCCATATGCTGCTTCCTTGTTATTTTTGCCGCCGACCGCCTCGATATAGGGCAGCAGCACTCTGATCATGGCACCGTGGCCATGGTCGAACTCCGGCGGGGCATCGTGGAGTTCCAGATACCCGCCATGCTCTTCGATGATTTTCTTGACGATGGCGAGGCCGAGGCCCGTGCCCTTGTCCCGCATCGTCATATAGGGTTCGAGAATGCGGTGACGGTTTTCGACGGGCAGGCCTCTGCCATTGTCGATGATGTCGGCCACGAACCGCGAATTGGCCTCGTCGAAGGATGCGCGCACCAGGATTTTACCTGGCCGCTTTTCGCCTTCCACCGCCTCGATCGCTTCCGTTGCATTCTTGATGAGATTGCCGAACGCCTGTCCCAGCATGCGGGCATCGAACATGCCCTCCAGCGGGACATCGCCAAATTCCGTCGAGAATTTCGTGTCTGCGGCGCTTATTTCGCGCAGGAATGCCGCGTCCTTCAAGATCGAACGGAGGTCCGACTTTTCCTTCGTGGGCTTCGGCATGCGCGCAAAGGCCGAGAATTCATCCACCATCCGGCCGATGTCACCAACCTGCCGGACGATGGTGTCCGTACATTGGTCAAAGATGGCGCGATCGTTCTCGTCGATCTGCTTACCGAAGCGGCGTTTGATGCGCTCAGCGGAAAGCTGGATAGGTGTAAGAGGATTCTTGATCTCATGCGCAATACGCCGCGCGACGTCGGACCAGGCGGTCGAGCGCTGGGCAATGACGAGATCGGTGATATCGTCGAGCGTGATGACGTAGCTGTCGCGGCTGTCGCGTGCATCCTCACGGGTCACCTGCACATTGAGCGTCCGTTCGGTGCCGCGCCGCATGATGTTGATCTGCTTGCGGAAATTGCCGCGCGACCAGGTGTTGGCCTCGGTCACGACCTCTTCGATTTCAGGCGCGATATCAGATAGTTGCGCACCGATCAGCTGGTCGGAGGAAAGCGCCACGAATTCTTCAGCCGAAGGATTGACGATGGTGATCCTGCGATTTTCATCAATGCCGATAACGGCGGCGGTAACGCCCGACAATACGGCCTCGATGAAGCGGCGGCGATCATCGATGTCGTCTTTCGCTTCAATGATCTGTTCCTGTTGGCTGCGCAGTTCCGAGACCATCTTGTTGAAGGTGCGCGACAGGCGGCCAACGTCGCCATCGATGGCGCGAACGGGAACCAGCACATGCATGTTTCCGGTGGCGACACTGTCTGCGGCGCTGATGAGGAGACGGATAGGACGCACGATACGGTCGGCCACCGCAATCGCGGTCCAGATCGCCGCCAGAAGCACGATCAGCGCGAAACCGAGATAAAGGATTGCAAACGCAATCTGCAACGGCGCACGGCCGGCCTCCATCGCCTTGTATTCGGCGCGGTTCTCTTCCATCAGCCGCATCGCGCCCATCACCTTGGGATCGACGGCACGCACGGTATAAAGAAACGTACCGCTGATGCCCTCGAGCTTGATGATGGCGCCGACGAGATTGGTGATGCCAGGCGGAATAAGGGTTGGCTGACCAGCGGCGGCCTTTTCAAGCGCATCGTGCGGAATGGCCGGAAGCGGCTTTTCCGTCTTGATATCGGCTTGCGCAACGGCGTCGCCGTCTTCCTGCACCAGGAATGCGCCGAGAAGACCACGGCCCTTGGCCTGACGGGTCATGAGATCGACGAAGCCGGTGCGGTCGAGATAAAAGAGCGCGCGATTGCGGTCGAGGTCGGTAGCCATCGACAGGGTCTGTCCCTGAAGATAACCGGCATTCTCCATCATATAGGCCTGGGCGATATTGCTGGAGGAATCGACGATCGACTGGGTACGTAGCGCAAACCAGCGGTCGAGACCGACATTCAGCGTCAGACTGGCGAAGATGGCGACGAGAACAGCCGGTGTAATCGCAACGATGGAAAACAGTACGACGATGCGCACATGCAAGCGTGCCGCCGCCCTGCCCTTTTTTCGCGCTTTCAGCAGGCGGTTGATTTCCCGACCGATGAGAAAGATCAGTCCGATCACAAAGACCGAATTGATGACGACCGAGGCGATGACGACATTCGATGTCGGCGCAATCGGTGTTACGCCCAGAAGCACGAAAAGTGTCAGTATGGCGCAAACAAGGGCGACACCGGCAAGCACCAGCCCCGGCAGAGCGAAAGACATCCTGCGATCGGCTACCACCATTCCCGCTGCGTCTTCGGCAACGGCTTTTTCGGCGGCGGGTTTCCGCATGCATTTCTCCCAATCGCTGGCTAGCCAGCACCACATTCATGAAAATGGGCGAATCCGCCTCGTGCCGGCGAATCTCTCTCCATCCTAGTGTTTTCCAAGCAACACAATGTGGCGAAAATGCAACGACAACCGCGACCTTGTCAACATTCTCAGCTGGGGCGGGAGCTGCGATACACGGAAACGCCAAGCTCGCGAATCTTCTTGCGCAGCGTATTGCGGTTGAGGCCAAGAAGATCGGCAGCCTTGATCTGGTTACCGCGCGTCGCCGTCAGGGCGGCAAGAATGAGCGGATATTCCAGTTCGCGCAGAACACGGTCGTAGAGACCCGGCGGCGGCAGGCCTTCGCCGAAACTTGCGAAATAATCCCGCATGTTTTCCTCGACCGCCTGCGAAATGGTCAACGAGCCGGTGCGGACCGCCATCTTGTCGAGCGGGCTGTCTGGAACATCCGACTGCAATTCCTGCTCGATGATCTCGCGGGTGATGACTTCCTGCGGATAAAGCGCCATCAGGCGACGGATCAGGTTTTCGAGTTCGCGCACGTTGCCGGGCCAGGCATAGGCCTTCATGACTTCCAGCGCCTCGGTCTCGAAGCGCTTTCCTTCCAGCCCCTCCTTCTCACCCGTCTGGATGAAATGGCGCACCAGATCGGGAATATCCTCAGCGCGGTCGCGCAGCGGCGGCAGCCGCAGCGGCACGACGTTCAGGCGGTAATAGAGGTCTTCGCGGAAAAGGCCCTGATTGATCGACTGCTTCAGGTCCTTGTTGGTGGCGGCGACGATGCGAACATCGGTCCTGATCGGCGTGCGTCCGCCCACCGTCGTATATTCGCCCTGCTGCAATACGCGCAGCAGCCGCGTCTGGGCGTCCATTGGCATATCGCCGATTTCGTCGAGAAACAGCGTGCCGCCTTCGGCCTGTTCGAAACGGCCGGTCGAGCGGTTCTGCGCGCCGGTGAAGGCGCCCTTCTCATGGCCGAACAGTTCCGATTCGATCAGATCACGCGGAATTGCCGCCATGTTGATGGCGACGAAGGGGCCGTTGCGGCGCTTGCCGTAATCATGCAGCGCGCGCGCCACCAGTTCCTTGCCGGTGCCGGATTCGCCGGTAATCATCAGCGTCAGGTCGGTCTGCATCAGGCGGGCGAGAACCCGGTAGATTTCCTGCATGGCGGCCGAGCGGCCGACGAGCGGCATGCCGTCCTGCATATCGTCGTCCAGTTTGGCGGGCTTGCGCTTCGGCTCCGACAAGGCGCGGCCGATGATGGCAATCAGCTCCGTCAGGTCGAAGGGCTTGGGCAGGTAATCGTAAGCGCCCTTTTCCGAGGCCTTGATCGCGGTCATGAAAGTGTTTTGGGCACTCATCACCAGAACCGGCAGGTCCGGGCGGGCCTTCTTGATGCGCGGAAGCAGATCGAAGGCGTTTTCATCGGGCATCACGACATCGGTAACGACCAGATCGCCCTCGCCGGCAGAAACCCAGCGCCAGAGCGTTGCGGCATTGGACGTGATGCGCACATCGTAACCGGCACGGCTGAGCGCCTGATTAAGCACGGTGCGGATCGCGGCATCATCATCGGCGACGAGGATAGTAGCTGTCATCTGTCATTTCCTGTCGAGTTCGGCAAGATGCGGTCGTCCAGCGCCACTTCAGGCGAGACGGGCATCAATACGCGGAAAGTCGTGCGATGGTTCTGGCTGTCGCATTCGACGATGCCGCCATGGGCGCCGATCAGTTTGGCGACAAGCGCCAGACCCAGGCCCGAACCATTCGTCTTGGTGGTAATGAAAGGGTCGAAGAGATGCGGCAGGAGATCGGCCGGCACTCCCGGCCCATTGTCATGGACGCAAAACTCAAGCGGCAGCGAGATGCGTTCGCGGCTGCCTGCCACGGACATGCGCATGCCGGGACGATATGCCGTCGTCAGCACGATCTCGCCCTCCGACTGATTTCCGACGGCTTCCGCCGCGTTTTTCACCAGATTGAGAAAGACCTGCACCAGCTGGTCGCGGTTGGCATAGACCGCCGGCAGCGATGGATCATAATTCTCGGAAATCTTGATGTTGCGGGCAAAGCCAGCCTTGGCTATAGCCTTCACATGGTCGAGCACCGAATGGATGTTGACCGGCACGCGGTCCACCGGACGCTCGTCGGAAAACACTTCCATGCGGTCAACCAGCGAGACGATACGATCGGTCTCATCGCAGATCAACCGCGTCAGTGCACGGTCCTCATCGGCAACCGATGTCTCGAGAAGCTGCGCGGCACCACGAATGCCCGAAAGCGGGTTCTTGATCTCATGCGCCAGCATCGAGGCAAGGCCGGTGACAGAGCGTGCAGCAGCCCGATGGGTCAATTGCCGGTCGATCTTGTCAGCCATCGACCGTTCCTGGAAGACGACGACAACAGACCCCGGCTCGCTGACAACAGGCGCGACATAGAGATCGACGAGCTTGTCCTGTCCAAGCCGGGGGGAGCTCAGATCGACCCGATATTCATTTACCGGCGCGCGGCGTTCCCGCACCTGATCGATCAGCGCAAGCAGCGGACTGCCGAAGGGAATGAAGGTGGAGACGCGGTAGCGGGCGAGATGGGAGGCGCTGGCCCCGAAAAAAGCTTCTGCTTCCCAATTGGCAAAAGCGATGAAACCTTCGGCATCCACCAGAATAACGGGATTCTGCACCGCGTTCAGAACCGCCATGGCGAGCGGATTCGCATCTGCCGGGCTGTGTTTATCAGCGCTCATGCGGCCTTCCTTGCGGCTTCTTCGCCCGCATTGTCGCAAAGGGCGGAGCGCAGCAGATCAGCCACTTCCCCCGTATCACGCGATGTCATGATTTTAGCCTTGTCGGTGGTGGCGATCTCCGTCGCGAAACGGTCGAGATACCAGCCCAGATGTTTGCGGGCATGCCGAAGACCGGCTTCCCTTCCATAAAATTCGAGCATCATGTCGTAATGTTCGACGGCGATATCGGCAATATCGGCGCGTTGCGGCGCTGCATGTCCGGCCAGTACCGCCGGCAGCCAGGGTTGACCCTGTGCACCGCGACCGACCATAACGGCATCCGCGCCGGAACGGCTGAGGATTTCACGCGCATCTTCAGCGGTCTCGACATCGCCATTGGCGATCAGCGGCACGGAAATCACCTCGCGCACGGCGCGAATGGCATCCCAGTTCGCCCGTCCTTCGTAAAACTGCATGCGGGTGCGGCCGTGAATGGTAATGAGCTGGATGCCAGCGGCTTGAGCGCGGCGAGCAATTTCGGGTGCATTGATGGTGTTTTCATCCCAGCCGAGCCGCATCTTCAGCGTCACGGGCACATCGACCGCGCCGACGGTCGCCTCGATCAATGACAGCGCATGATCAGGATCCCGCATCAAGGCCGAACCGGAGTAACCGCCCGTCACCTTCTTGGCCGGACAACCCATATTTATGTCGATGATGCCAGCGCCATTGTCAGCCGCAATTTTTGCCGCTTCCGCCATAAAATGCGCTTCGCGTCCGGCGAGCTGCACCATATGCGGAACCATCCCGGCATTTTTCAGCCGCGCCCAGGATTCCCCACGATTGGCGACAAGTTCCCGGCTTGCGACCATTTCAGTCACCACAAGGCCCGCGCCGTAACGCCAGGCGAGCTGACGGAAAGGCAAATCTGTCACGCCCGACATAGGCGCCAGCACTGCGCGATTACGGATCGCGACTGAGCCGATGCTGAACGGGACTGACAACTCCGGAAGGGGCAAGTGATGATCTTTCGTGCAGAAGAGTTATATGCATTATTTTTAGACAGTGTTTGCGCAGTTGCCAAGCACTTTTACAGGGTTGCACCTTTTATTTGCGCGTGGCCTGCCTGCCTGTTTTGCTGGCGGCGGCAATTTGTGCAGGTTTGAACAAACGGGATGACCGATCCTGCGGCATGTGGGTGCGGGTGGGCGGCTTATCGGGCTGGCCATTCGGGTTTTGAAACGCTAGAGCAGGACTGTCAACCATTAAGGGTTGCGCACAAAGCATAAGACCAATGCAGGAAAGTACTATGAAACTCGGCATCGTCGTTGTCGCCGCAGGACGCGGAGAAAGAGCCGGCTCCCCCGAGGAAGGGCCGAAACAATATCGCCCGATCGGTGGCAAGGCCGTGATCGAGCATACATTGTCGACCTTTCTTGCCTGGGCAGACACATCCCCTATCGTGGTCGTTATCCATGCCGACGATGCGGCACTCCTGTCACCAATCCTTGAACGGCTGAATGCCGGAAAGCGGATCGTCACCGTCACGGGCGGCGCAACCCGGCAGCAATCGGTGCTCGCTGGTCTGGAAGCGCTGGCCGCGCAAGACCTCACACATGTGATGATCCACGATGCCGTGCGGCCTTTCATCGCCGTTGACATGCTGGAACGCATCGTGGCGCTGCACAAGGCGGGCGCTGTCGGCGTTCTGCCTGCCCTGCCCGTCACTGATACGCTGAAGCGTGGCGCAGGCGATTCTGTCGCGGAGACGGTTTCAAGGCAGGGTCTTTATGCGGCGCAGACACCGCAAAGCTTCAGCTATGACGAAATCCTCGCCGCGCATCGCGCTGCTGCCACATCTGGAAAAACCGACTTTACCGATGACGCCTCGATCGCCGAGTGGGCAAGTCTGCCTGTGACGCTGACCGAAGGCTCGGTCGACAATGTGAAACTCACTCTCAAGCGGGATATCGCCATGGCCGATGAAAAGCTCTCCTACGGACTGCCTGACGTGCGCACCGGCAATGGTTACGACGTGCACCAGCTGGAAGCAGGAGACGGTGTGACACTGTGCGGCGTCTTCATCGAACACGACCAGAAACTCAAAGGCCATTCGGATGCCGATGTGGCGCTGCATGCGCTGACGGATGCCCTGCTCGCCACCTGCGGCGCTGGCGACATAGGCGATCACTTCCCGCCTTCCGATCCGCAATGGAAGGGTGCCGCTTCGCGCATCTTCCTCGAACACGCGGCCAAGGTAGTCCGCGGCAATGGCGGCACGATCATGAATGCCGATGTCTCGCTGATTGCCGAAGCGCCGCGCATCGGACCGCATCGGCAGGCCATGCGTGAGGCGCTTTCCGACATTCTCGGCATCGCGTTGGAGCGCTGCTCGGTCAAGGCTACCACCAACGAGACGATCGGCTTCGTCGGCCGCCGCGAAGGTATTGCTGCGATTGCCACTGCCACTGTGGTCTACAAGGGCAGACCGCTATGAGCCTGTTTCCTGCGGATATAGAAGAACTGGCGCGGCGGATCATTTCTGACTTTACCGCCGGCGGCTTCATGGTCTCGACGGCGGAAAGCTGTACGGGCGGCCTGATTGCTGGTTCGCTGACGGAAATCGCCGGCTCTTCTGCCGTCGTCGATCGCGGCTTCGTCACCTACACGAACCAGGCCAAGATGGACATGCTTGGGGTTGGAACTGAGACGCTGGCGAATTTCGGCGCCGTATCCCGACAGACCGCGCTGCAAATGGCGCATGGCGCGCTATTTCGTTCCCGGGCGGATTTTGCCGTAGCCGTGACCGGCATTGCCGGTCCGGGCGGAGGTTCGGTTGAAAAACCGGTGGGGCTGGTGCATCTGGCCGCCAGGGCGCGCAGCGGTAAAATCCTGCACCATGAAATGCACTACGGAGAGATCGGGCGAACGGAAATCCGTCTTGCGACCGTCAGGACGGCGCTCGAGATGCTGATTACCCTCAATCAGGCCGGGTCCGCGTAGATTTTATCGGCGCGGGTCTCGAAGGCTTCGGCGAACATGCGGAAGGCCCTGTCGAACATCGATCCCATGACCGCACCGAGCAGCCGGTTCTTGAATTCATACTCGATGAAAAAATGAATGGCCGAGCCGCCCTCTGCGGAGGCTTCAAAACGCCAGCGATTGTCGAGATATTTGAACGGGCCGTCGATATATTTCACGTCGATAGCGCGCTCTGCCGGGTTCAGCAGCACCTGCGTGGTAAAGGTCTCGCGAATGGCCTTGTAGCCCACCGTCATATCAGCCACCAGCAGGGTCTTGCCGTCCCGCTCCTTGCGCGAGCGGATGACCAGCGCTTCGCAAAGCGGCAGAAACTGCGGATACTTCTCCACATCGGCGACGAGGTCGTACATGCGGTCGGGTGAATGTTTTACAAGGCGATGCGTTTCGAACTGTGGCATGAGCGGGAGTTAATCCTCGATAACAAGAAGATCAAGAAGGCGGCGAAGTTGTTTTCGGCTTTTAAGCTGGAATACCGGCACGTTGGGACCATAAAGCGCGAAATTCTGCTCGAAGATCGGAGCGTGTCGGCGTTCGAAATTCCAGATATAGCGCAGGAAATCGAGATCCAGTCTTTCGGGGCAGCCTTCAGCCATTTCAGGACGCGCCTTGCCATACCCCTTGGCAATCCGGGTGATGGCGCCCCAAAGGCAAAGCCAACGCGGCATGCGCACCCAAAGGACGATGTCGGATCTCGGCAGACGCATGTCGAAAGACGATGGATTGCTGCCGTCCATCAGCCACCGGTCTTTGGTGACGATGGCGGCGATCCTCTGCCGCTGTTCTTGGCGCGGGCGTGCCTGCCAGCCGGGCAACCAGAAAATATCGCGATCCATGGAAATGTATTCAAATCCAAAGCGTCTTACGAGCTTCCGGGAAAGCGTCGATTTTCCGCCTCCGGAGCAACCAACGACCGAAATACGCTGCGCAGATGCGATAATCGCAGCCGCGTCCTCCACGTTTTCAAGATAGTTCGGCATCGAATAAACCTCGTCTTCGCCACCATGCCATTTTTAAATAGCGCGGCTATTACTCTGCGGCGGCATGGCCGCGGCGTCCGATGTTACGGAAATTTAACTATTGCAACCCCCTCGCAGGGATTGCTATTTATTTGCGACTAATATTACACCCATGGGATGCAACGGCGCTGGAACCTCCCATTTTCACCGCGCTTATTCATCCCTGGGTTCACACCCACATAACCCGCTTTGAGCCACTGAGTGAGCCGATGGACGATTTTTCCAACATCATCAACCTTCTCGAATCCGCCAAGCAACTTGCATCGATGAACGAAATGCCGATGCTTGCCTATCTCATCGACGTTGCGAAATGCGAGGCGAGAGAGAACAAGCCGGTTTTGCGCAAGCGCAAACGCGGCGAATCGACCGCCAAGGAAGAATGTTAGACGCCGGCTCGATAAAGCCGGCTGGCCCAATCTTCAAGACGATGTCATAATCAGGACTGAAACCGGCCGCTTTTCGAGGCGGCCGTTTCTTTGCACGATGGAAATGACAATCTCATGATCGCCGCATCCGCCGATATCAGAACCTATACGCAGGAAAGACCGAAGGAACGGCACGGCTTCGTGCAGATCGTTCTTCCGGTCTCGGGATGTCTGCGGATCGATGTAGCAGGGCTACAGGACGAATTGTCCACCGGGCGCGCGGTCTTCATTCATCCCAACACATCGCACACACAGGAAGCGACGACGATCAACCGGTCGCTGGTGGTCGATATCGACGAAACTGCTGTTCCCGAACGGGTGCTGGAGAGATTTGTCCACAAGCCGTTTCTCGATATCGCACGGGATACACGGCAGCTGATCGCTTACATGCGCGGCGTCATCGGATCGGATGGGCCGCGTGAGGATATTGCCAACCTCTGGGCACCGCTCCTGATCGACAGCCTTGCGACTGAAAAGACCGATATCCGCCACCGCCTGCATGCGCTGGGCGAGATCGTCAGAGCGGAGCCATTTTTCCCCTGGACCATCGAGACGCTCGCATCCTGCGCCGCGATCAGCGATAGCCGCCTGCATGCGCTGTTTCTGGAAGAGTTTAGCCTCCCTCCTCACCGCTGGCTTGCAGAGCTGCGCATGGACAAGGTCTGCGCATTGCTGCGCCACTCCACATTGCCGATTGCGGAAATTGCCTTGCGGGCCGGCTTCTCCGACCAGACGGCACTGACGCGCGCCATGCGCAACGCGATGGGCAAAACGCCTGCCGCTTATCGCCGGGCCTTCGGAATTCACTGAAAGCATAGCACCTCTTCTCTCAGGAGTTTTTGTCAAGACAGCCGTACGTGGCTGTGGCACATCGCGGGCAATCGTGAATGCGGATGTGACATGACATGAACAAGACAAGCCTCGGTGTTATCTACGGCATGATGGCGGGCGCTCTCTGGGGTGCGATCTTTCTCGCCCCGAAACTCGTACCGGATTTTTCCGCCCTGCAACTGTCAACGGCCCGTTACCTGACATACGGGCTGATTTCGCTCATCATCATCGGACCGCGCCTGAAACGGGTATCGGCCCATTTCGGCGCGCGCGAATGGATCGCGCTCGGCTGGCTGAGCATGATCGGCAACATCGCCTATTATGTCTTCATATCAACGGCGGTGAAACTGAGCGGCGTTGCCTTCACGTCCATCATCATCGGATTCCTGCCGGTTGCCGTCACCATCATCGGCACGCGCGATCATGGCGCGGTATCGCTCAAGCGTCTGTGGCCGTCGCTCGCCTTTGGCGCAATCGGCATTATCGGCATATCCTGGCAGTCGCTGACGGAAAGCGATGCGGGGCTGGATGTATCCCGCCTGATCGGGCTGGCCTGTGCGCTTGGCGCGCTCGCCTCATGGACGGCCTTTGCGGTTGGCAATGCCCGCTGGCTGTCACGCCTTCACGATGTCAGCGCCGACGACTGGAACATGATGACGGGTGTGGTGACCGGAGGGCTGGCGCTGGCGCTCGCCATACCGGCCTTTGCTTTCGGCGGGGAAAGCCATAGCTCCGAGGACTGGCTGCATTTTGCGGCCATCGCCGCCGGTCTCGGTTTCACCGCATCCATTCTCGGAAATGCTCTCTGGAACCGCATGAGCCGCCTGCTGCCGCTCACCATGGTTGGACAGATGATCCTGTTCGAGACGCTCTTTGCCTTGCTCTATGGTTTCCTCTGGGAAGGTCGTGGGCCAACAATCGTGGAAGTCCTGGCGATTTGCTCAGTCGTGCTGAGCGTCATCCTGTGCATGCGCGCGCATCGGCCGGAGAAGGTTGTGGCATGACTTCAGGTGAAAGCAGCAACGTCATCCTCGGGACAAGCCCAAGGATGACGCGTGAGAAAAATTGCCCGCCCCGCCCACTTACTCCGCAGCGGCCAGAAGCTTCTTCTCGCGGGCTGCGCGCAGGCGTGCAAAATCGTCGCCCGCATGGTGGGAAGAACGCGTCAGCGGGCTGGAGGAGACCATCAGGAAGCCCTTGGTATAGGCGACCGTCTCATAGGACTTGAATTCCTCCGGCGTGACATACGCCTCAACCTTGTGGTGCTTGCGTGTCGGCTGCAGATACTGGCCAATCGTAAGGAAGTCTACGTCAGCACTGCGCAGATCGTCCATCAGCTGCAGCACTTCGTTGCGCTCTTCGCCAAGGCCGACCATGATGCCTGATTTGGTGAACATGGTGGGGTCCAGTTCCTTGACGCGCTGCAACAGGCGCACGGAATGGAAATAACGCGCACCGGGGCGAACCGTGAGGTAATTGCCGGGAACGGTTTCCATATTGTGGTTGAAAACATCGGGCTTCGCCGCGACGACACGCTCCAGCGCGCCGGGCTTTTTCAGGAAGTCCGGGGTCAGAATTTCGATGGTGGTGTTGGGAGACGCAGCGCGGATCGCCCAGATCACCTTTTCGAAGTGCTCCGCGCCGCCATCGGCAAGATCGTCGCGGTCGACCGAGGTAATGACGACGTGGCTGAGGCCCATCTGCTTGACGGCCTTGGCGACGTTTTCCGGCTCGTCCATGTCAAGCGCATTGGGCTTGCCGGTCGCGACGTTGCAGAAGGCGCAGGCGCGGGTGCAGATCTCACCCATGATCATGAAGGTCGCGTGTTTCTTGTCCCAGCATTCGCCGATATTTGGACAGCCGGCTTCCTCGCACACCGTCACCAGCTTGTGACTGCGCACCAGTTCGCGCGTTTCGTGGTAGCCCTTGGATGTCGGCGCCTTGACGCGGATCCATTCCGGCTTGCGCATGACTTCGGTATCGGGCCGATGGGCCTTCTCCGGGTGGCGGATACGCTTTTCTTCGGACGAAGTCCTGTCGAGAATAGTGACCATAAGAAACCTGTTTCTATCGCTTGCCGCGATCATCACATTTATTGACGCGATGCTTTAGAACAATTCCAGAAAAAGCGTAAGCCCCTTCCGGGCACGAAGCCTAGTCAGCGCCGTACCAGCTTAGCCATGAACAACAACAGGCTGGCGCCGATGAAGGACGTTACGAAATAACCGAGCCTGCTGTCCTGCACGAAAACGTCGAAGGTTCTCAGCACCGCAACGGCAACCACCGAACCGACGATGCCGAGAACGATATTCATGAAGATGCCGAAACGCATATCCATGAGTTTGCCGGCGAGCCAGCCGGCAAGACCGCCGATGATGATTGCCGCAATCCAGCCGATATTTTCCATTCCCGCGCTCCCTTATAGAACCAGCGTTGAGACATATGGGACACCCGGCACGGTTAGACAATGCCGGGCATCACGGGGCACTCATGCGTTCAGCACACGTCCGTAGGCGTCGAGCACGCTTTCCTTCATCGACTCGGAAATGGTCGGATGCGGGAAGATCGTGTGCATCAGTTCCTCTTCGGTGGTCTCGAGGTTCATGGCGACCACGAAGCCCTGAATGAGTTCGGTGACTTCCGCACCAACCATGTGCGCGCCGATCAACTCGCCTGTCTTCTTGTCGAAGATGGTCTTGACCATGCCCTGATCTTCACCGAGTGCCACGGCCTTGCCGTTGGCCGCAAAGGAGAAGCGGCCGACGCGAATATCGCGGCCCAGTTCCTTCGCCTTGGCTTCGGTGAGACCAACAGAGGCGACCTGTGGGTTGCAATAGGTGCAGCCGGGGATCTTGAGCTTGTCCATCGGGTGAACATTCGGCAGACCGGCGATCTTTTCAACGCAGATCACGGCCTCATGCTCGGCCTTGTGGGCGAGCAGCGGCGGGCCGGCGACATCGCCGATGGCGTAGACGCCAGGCACGTTGGTCTTGCCGTAACCGTCGATGACGATGAAGCCGCGATCGGTCTTCACACCGACGGCCTCAAGGCCGATGCCTTCGATGTTGGCGACGACGCCGACAGCCGAAATCATCCGGTCAGCGGTGATCTTCTCGGACGAACCGTCCTTCTTCTCGAGCGTCGCAGTAACCGAATTAGCAGCCTTCTCGACCTTGGCAACCTTGGTTTCCAGATGGAACTTGATGCCCTGCTTCTCCAGCTGCTTCTTGGCGAAGGCAGATATCTCCGCATCTTCGACCGGCATCACCTGGCTCATGATTTCAACGACGGTAACGTCGACACCCATGGTGCGGTAGAAGCTGGCGAATTCGATGCCGATGGCGCCGGAACCCATGACGAGCAGCGACTTCGGCAGTTCTTCCGGCTTCATTGCCTCGAAATAGGTCCAGATCAGCTTGCCATCCGGTTCGATGCCTGGAAGCGCGCGCGGGCGGGCGCCTGTGGCGACGATGATGTGCTTGGCGGTATAGGTGCCCTCGCCCAGCGTGTTCTTCGGAACCGGGCCCATCGGTTCGACGGGCTTCTTCTGGGTCTTGGAAACTACGATTTCACCGGGCTTGGTGATCTTGGCCTCGCCCCAGATGATATCGACCTTGTTCTTCTTGAACAGGAAGCCGACGCCGTTGTTCATGCGGTGCGCGATGCCGCGCGAACGATCAACGATCGCCTTGACATCAGGCTTGATCGAGCCTTCGAGCGTCAGGCCGTAATCCTTGGCGTGCTGAGCCGTATGCAAGACATCGGCAGTACGCAGCAGCGCCTTGGTGGGAATGCAGCCCCAGTTGGAGCAGATGCCTGCAAGGTGCTCGCGCTCGACCACGGCAACCTTCATGCCGAGCTGGGCTGCGCGAATCGCGGCAATATAACCGCCCGGTCCCGAACCGATGATGATGACGTCATAAGATTGAGCCATAGGTATCCTGCCTTGTCCTATCGGGTCACGGCATGCCGTTCCGAAACGAGAATTGTTGTCAAAGTCCGAGCATCATGCGAACGACGGGCTCCAGCCCGCGCCCGATAGCCCGCGTGTTTTCAGCATCGAGATGAACGCCGTCTACGGGCGTCGTGCGGGCAACTGATCCCGCATCGAAAAATCCGCAATCGAGATCGTCGGCCAAATCCCGGTAGACCGGGGCGAGCATCGCCGATTCATCGATCGCATCGCGAAAGATAGCGCCCATCACGGGGTTGGCCGTTTCGCACAGTTGCGGCGGCGCGACGATCAGAACATCCGGCGCTTCCCAGTCCGGCACCTGCCAGACATGGTTGCGCACCAGTTTGACCAGCCGCTCCACACCCTTCATCGCGACGATCGCCGAGCCATGAATCGACGGTTTCAAGTCGTTGGTGCCGAGCATGATGATGACCAGATCAAGCGGCGCGTGGCTGTGCAGAAGCGTCGGCAAGAGCCTTGCGCCGTTGCGATCGCAATCAGCGGTATGATCATCATAGGCGGTGGTTCGTCCACCCAGCCCTTCGTGAATCACCTTCACATCAGGCCCGAGCGCCTTTTGCAAGACGCTCGGCCAAAGATCGTCATGGCTGTGCCGGCCACCCGTTTCCGCATCTGATCCCCATGTCAGGGAATCGCCAAAGCAGAGGACCGACTTCACCATCTCACTCTCCGATCAAACCAGCATGCCCATCGGGTTTTCGATATAGCGCTTGAAGGCGCCGATCAGCTCGGCTCCGAGCGCGCCATCGACGCAACGGTGGTCGGTAGAGAGCGTAACCGTCATGACATTGGCGATCTTGATCTCGCCGTTCTTCACGACAGCACGCTGTTCGCCCGCGCCGACTGCCAGAATGGTGGCATGCGGCGGGTTGATGACGGCGGAGAAGCTCTTGACGCCCATCATGCCCATGTTGGACACGGCCGTCGTGCCGCCCTGATACTCCTCGGGCTTCAGCTTGCGCTCCTTGGCACGCTTGCCGTAGTCCTTCATCTCGTTGGAGATGGTGGAGAGCGACTTCTCTTCCGCCTTGCGGATGATAGGCGTGATCAGGCCACCCGGAATGGAAACGGCAACGCCGACATCCGAATGCTTGTGCTTGACCATGTTGCTTTCCGTCCAGGAGACGTTGGCATCAGGCACATCGCGCAGCGCGAGAGCCAGCGCCTTGATGACCATGTCGTTGACCGAAAGCTTGTAGGCGGGCTTGCCGTCCTTTTCGGGAGCGGCGGCGTTGAGCTGGGCGCGCAGCGCCAGAAGCGTATCCAGTTCGCAATCCACGGAAACGTAGAAATGCGGAACGGTCTGCTTGGATTCGACCAGACGCTTGGCGATGACCTTGCGCATGCCGTCATGCGGCACCAGTTCGTAAGAACCGGGTTCGAACAGCTTGAGAACAGCTTCTTCGGACGGGCCCTTGGCAAGTGCGGCAGCTGGTGCGCCTGCGGATGCTGCGGCGGCAGGAGCAGCCTTCGCACCACCAGAAGCGGCAGCCTTTTCCACGTCAGTCTTGACGATACGGCCATGCGGGCCGGAACCGGACACGGCCGTGAGGTCGAGACCGGCTTCCTTGGCGAGACGACGGGCAAGCGGCGAAGCGAAGATGCGCTCGCCGGATTTTGCAACCGGGGCCGGGGTGGAAGGTGCGGAGGACTGGTCGGCAACTGGCTTTTCAGCCTTGGCTGGCGCAGCTTCTTCCTTTGGCGCTTCGGCCTTCACAGCTTCTTGCTTCGGAGCCTCGGCTTTGGCCTGGGACGCGGCAGGAGCAGCATTGCCGCCCTTTGCTGCCTCAGCCACATCCTCGCCATCGGCGGCGAGGATAGCGATCAGGGCGTTGACCTTGACCGCTTCCGTGCCTGCGGGAACCACGAGCTTGGCGACCGTGCCCTCATCGACGGCTTCCACTTCCATGGTTGCCTTGTCGGTCTCGATCTCGGCGATCACGTCACCGGGTGCGACCTTGTCGCCTTCCTTGACCAGCCACTTGGCCAGATTGCCCTCTTCCATGGTGGGAGAAAGGGCAGGCATGGTGATGTTTATCGGCATCGAAACGCCTCCCCTTACTTGTAGCAGACGGTTTTGACAGCCTGAACGACTTCATCGACGTTCGGCAAAGCCAGCTTTTCGAGGTTTGCCGCGTAAGGCATCGGAACGTCTTTGCCGGCAATCGTCAGGATCGGCGCATCGAGATAGTCGAAAGCGGCACGCATGACCTGATTGGCGATGAAGTCACCAACCGATGACTGCGGGAAGCCTTCCTCGACGGTGACCAGACGACCGGTCTTCTTGACCGATTCGATGACCGTGGGCAGGTCCATCGGACGGATGGTGCGAAGGTCGATCAGTTCGACGTCGATGCCGAGCTTTTCGAGTTCCGCAACAGCCTTGATTGCGTAGGTCATGCCGATGCCGAAGGAAACGATCGTCGCATCCTTGCCCTTGCGGTGAATGCGCGCCTTGCCGATCGGCAGCACGAAATCGTCGAGCTTCGGCACTTCGAAGCTCTGGCCGTAGAGAATTTCGTTCTCAAGGAAGATGACCGGGTTCGGGTCACGGATGGCTGCCTTCAGGAGACCCTTGGCGTCCGCTGCCGTGTAGGGCATGACGACCTTGAGGCCCGGAATATGGCTGTACCATGCGGCGTAACATTGCGAATGCTGAGCGCCAACGCGGGCAGCAGCACCCGAGGGGCCACGGAACACCATCGGCGCACCCATCTGGCCGCCCGACATGTAAAGCGTCTTCGCAGCCGAGTTGACGATCTGGTCGATCGCCTGCATGGCGAAGTTGAAGGTCATGAATTCGACGATGGGCCGCAGGCCCGTCATTGCCGCACCGACGCCGATACCGGCAAAACCGTGCTCGGTGATCGGGGTGTCGATGACGCGGCGCTCGCCGAATTCCTGCAACAAGCCTTGGGTAATCTTGTAAGCGCCCTGATATTCGGCGACTTCCTCACCCATGACGAAGACTTTTTCGTCGGCGCGCATTTCTTCGGCCATGGCGTCGCGCAGCGCTTCACGCACCGTCGTCATCACCATTTCCGTGCCTTCAGGAATATCCGGATCGGCAGCGACTTCGATCTTAGGTGCTGCCGGAACCTTTGCGGCTTCCTTGGCAGCGCTCGGCTCCTCGGATGCTTCGCGGGTCTTGCCGCCTGCGGCATCCGAATCGGAATTTGCAGCTTCAGCCTTCGGCTCTTCCTTCTTGGCAGAAGAAGAAATGTCGGCAGCGCTTTCGCCTTCCTGGATGAGAACGGCGATCGGCGTGTTGACCTTGACGCCTTCGGTGCCGGCGTCGATCAGCAGCTTGCCGATAACACCTTCATCCACAGCTTCCACTTCCATGGTCGCCTTGTCGGTCTCGATCTCGGCAATCACGTCGCCGGATGTGACCTTGTCGCCTTCCTTTTTAAGCCATTTGGAAAGCGTGCCTTCCTCCATGGTCGGGGAAAGGGCGGGCATAAGAATTTCTACTGGCATGGGTTTCCCTTTCCCGATCAGAGCAGAATGTCGGTGTAGAGCTCGGATACATCCGGCTCTGGGTCGTTCTGGGCGAAGTCTGCGCTATCGGCGACAATATCACGGACATCCTTGTCGATGGCCTTCAACTCGTCTTCGCTTGCCCAGCCCTGCTCCAGAAGCCGTGCCTTGACCTGCTCAATCGGGTCATGTTCGGAGCGCATCTTCTGCACTTCGTCTTTCGAACGGTATTTCGCCGGGTCGGACATGGAGTGACCACGGTAACGGTAGGTCAGCATTTCCAGAATGATCGGACCCTTGCCGGAGCGGCAATGTTCCAGCGCCTGATCGGCGGCGGCCTTTACGGCGCGCACATCCATGCCATCCACCTGGATGCCGGGAATGCCGAAGGACTGGCCGCGCAGCGAATAGTTCGACTGGGCGGTGGCGCGGGCGGTCGAGGTGCCCATGGCGTAACGGTTGTTTTCAACGATATAGATGATCGGCAGTTTCCAGAGAGCGGCCATGTTGAAGCTCTCGTAGACCTGACCCTGGTTGGCGGCGCCGTCACCGAAATATGTCACGGAGACATTGTCATTGCCGCGATATTTATTGGCGAAGGCAAGACCGGTTCCGAGCGAAACCTGCGCACCGACGATGCCGTGACCGCCGTAGAAATGCTTCTCCTTGGAGAACATGTGCATCGAGCCGCCCTTGCCTTTCGACAGGCCGCCCTTGCGACCGGTCAATTCGGCCATGACGCCACGCGCGCTCATGCCCAGAGCCAACATATGGCCGTGGTCACGGTAAGCGGTGATGACCTGATCGCCTTCCTTCTGAGACATCTGCATGCCGACAACAACGGCTTCCTGACCGATGTAGAGGTGACAGAAACCACCGATGAAGCCCATGCCGTAAAGCTGGCCGGCCTTTTCCTCGAAGCGACGGATGAGAAGCATCTCACGATAGGCGTGAAGCTCTTCTTCCTTCGAAAAGTCCGGGCTGTTCTTACCGGTGAATTCGCCTGCAGCCTTTGCCGTTGTCTTTCGGCCGGATACGGACGCGGTTTTTCGCGGCGCCATTCATCCCTCCCTGAGTTGCCGTTTGAATGGATAGATTGGCGCGTACCATATGCAAGAAAATGCCATGCAGCAATGCTTTAAACGCATGGCACATATTCACGCTAAAGTGCTGTGAATAAATCACAAATCATTAATTAACTTGATTTCGGTTAATTAGAAGTAGGTATTCATGATGACAATTTCGTCCGTACGGGACATATTCAACTGATAACGGGAAATCTCGTCAATCATGTCACGTTCGAGAGAACCGTCGCTCAATAATTCGACCTGCCGCTCCAGCGCAACGCGCGCCTGCGTCAGCTTGGCAAGCTCTGCCGTTCTGGCAATACGCTGCCGCTCCAGCCGCTCCGTCGCCTGAAGGCCGAAGTCGCCGTGGATGGAATGATACCCGAAATAGGAAAGAAAAGCGATCGTAATGGCCGGAACGATCAAACGGCCGAATCGTCTCTTTTTATGATGTCTGGTCCACATGCCGGAGAGAAGCCTTAAAACGCATAATGTGAGTCTCGAGACTAATGCGGATTGTTTAACTATCCGTTGACCTTAAATTCCGCGTGGCTGATAGACGCAAAAAAGCCCGCCAGAGGCGGGCTAATAATGACGACGATATCAGAGAGAGTTCGTTATGCCGAGCGTGATCCGGCATCAAGCCACAGCGCGTCTTCGCCGTGAAAAGAGTCCTTTCAACCCAGGGACCTGGGCTGACTGAACCCCGGATCAACTCGGGAGTGAGCAGTGCGGATAAACCGCCCATCCCTGATACTGGCCCGCCAGGCGGCGGGCCATCTCGCGAAACCCGAACGCGGATTATCCGCGCAGGATCGAACGGCCGGCGTAAGCAGCCTGCGGGCCCAGCATCTCTTCAATGCGGATAAGCTGGTTGTACTTTGCGAGCCGGTCGGAACGGGCAAGCGAGCCGGTCTTGATCTGACCGCAGTTGGTTGCGACCGCGAGATCGGCGATGGTGGAATCTTCCGTTTCGCCCGAACGGTGCGACATGACGGCGGTGTAACCTGCCTTGTGCGCGGTTTCGACTGCGTCCAGCGTCTCGGAAAGCGAACCGATCTGGTTGACCTTGACGAGGATGGAGTTGGCGACACCCATCTTGATACCGTCGCGAAGGCGGGCGGAGTTGGTGACGAAAAGATCGTCGCCCACCAGCTGGCACTTGTTGCCAATGAGATCGGTCAGCGCCTTCCAGCCATCCCAGTCGTCTTCAGCCATGCCGTCTTCGACGGAGATGATCGGATATTTCGCCACGAGCTCGGCCAGGTATTCGGCCTGCTCGATCGGCGAACGGGTCTTGCCTTCGCCTTCATAAACGTAATTGCCGTTCTTGAAGAATTCGGTCGCCGCACAGTCGAGACCGATGAACATGTCGTCGCCCGGACGGTAGCCAGCCTTTTCGATCGACTTCATGATGAAATCGAGTGCTGCCGGCGCGCTTTCGAGACCCGGTGCAAAACCGCCCTCATCGCCGACATTGGTGTTGTGGCCCTGTGCGGACAGTTCTTTTTTCAGCGTATGGAAGACTTCGGAGCCCATGCGCACGGCTTCGCGAATATTTTCTGCGCCGACCGGCAGGATCATGAATTCCTGGAAGTCGATGGGGTTATCGGCATGCGCGCCGCCGTTGATGATGTTCATCATCGGAACCGGCAGCAGATGCGCGTTCGGGCCGCCGACATAACGGTAAAGCGGCAGGCCGGAGGCTTCAGCGGCAGCCTTCGCAACGGCGAGCGACACGCCGAGGATGGCGTTGGCGCCGATGCGCGACTTGTTCGGCGTGCCGTCGAGCGCGATCATCATCTGGTCGATCTGGATCTGGTTTTCAGCGTCGAAACCGCCAATCGCGTCGAAGATTTCCGTATTGACGGCTTCGACCGCCTTTTCCACGCCCTTGCCGAGATAACGCTTGCCGCCATCGCGCAGCTCAACCGCCTCATGCGCGCCGGTGGAGGCGCCGGAGGGAACGGCGGCACGGCCCATGGAGCCGTCTTCGAGATAAACGTCGACTTCAACGGTCGGATTGCCGCGGCTGTCGAGAATTTCGCGCGCGATGATATCGGTAATGGCAGTCATGGTCTCTCCCTTGGGAATGGAACAGATATTTTCCGTCGCCTGTCTTAGACGATGGCGAAGAAATTACAATGACGGCGGACGGCGGAAACAGCCCGCCCGCCATTAAAATCGATTGGCACAAAAGTGCCCGCTGTAACGGTCAGCCGATCAGGCTTTCGTAATCGCGTCGAAAGCCAGAAGCTTTTCGAGCAGTTTCGGCATGTCCTTCAGGTGGACCATGTTAGGGCCGTCTGACGGCGCATTGTCCGGATCCTCATGGGTCTCGATGAAGAGACCAGCCACGCCAACCGCAACGGCCGCACGCGCCAAAGTCTCGACGAATTCGCGCTGTCCGCCGGTGGAACCGCCCTGCCCGCCCGGTTGCTGCACCGAATGGGTGGCATCGAACACGACAGGTGCGCCGAGCGCTGCCATGATCGGCAACGAGCGCATGTCGGAAACCAGCGTGTTGTAACCGAAGGACGCGCCGCGCTCGCACAACATCACATTAGGATTGCCGCTCTCATTAAGCTTGGCAAGCACGTTCTTCATGTCCCAGGGCGCCAGAAACTGGCCTTTCTTGACGTTGATGACGCGGCCGGTCTTGGCGGCAGCAACGAGAAGATCGGTCTGGCGGCTGAGGAACGCCGGAATCTGCAGCACGTCCACCACCTCGGAAACGACGGCGCATTGCTCTTCCGTGTGGATGTCGGTCAGAACAGGAAAACCGAATTCCTTCTTGAGATCGGCAAAAACCTGCATCGCGTTATCCAGGCCGATGCCGCGTTTTCCGGAAAGCGAAGTGCGGTTCGCCTTGTCGAAAGAGGACTTGTAGACAAGCCCTATTCCCAGCTTGTCGCAAAGCTCCTTCAGGACGCCAGCGATCATGAAGGCATGTTCGCGGCTTTCCATCTGGCACGGACCGGCAATCAGCGAAAACCGCTCGGTATTCGAGAAGGAAACCTTGCTGGCGCCGTCGCCGGCAGTGACTTTAAGATTGTTCGTAACGCTCATCATTTTTCCTCGAAGGCGAAGGCAACGCCCTGACCGGGTGCCGCGGGCACCACCAGACGGCCGTCCGCTTTTGCGCAGGACACGCCATTAGCAGCAAGCACCGCCTCTGTCACGGCAAGATCGTGTGACGAAAAGACGATGCCCGCGCCGCGCAATCCTCCTTCGTTGCCGTCCTGAGCATTCAGGGCCTGCCCGCCGAAAGGCGGTTTTCCGGTCAATCTGATGCTGGCATTGCCGGTCGCAAAAACCATATCACCGCCCGGAGACCTTTTGTCTTCACAGGCAAACACTGTCTCGATCAGGCCCGCCACCTCCATATTGCCGCCGGAAAACAGGACGATTTCACTGAGGCCGGTGACACCATTGGCGTGGCGCTCCAGCATGGTGCGATCGCCCGGAAGGGCTTAAAGCCGTTGACAACTGAACAAAAAGAAATCCGCGGCCGCCCCGCTTGCCGCAAAAGCAAGCCGGAACGCCGCCTCGCCTTGCGAGCCATCCGGCATCCGAACAGGCCGCGAAAACTCGAAAACATCGCCCGCCGAAAGGCCGGCTGCCCGAAACCGCTCATGGTCAACCAAGGCGTCTTCAGTCCTGGCGACAAGAGCCGAAAAACCCTCCTGCCCGTCCCGTTGCCGGAAGGCCACATCCCTGCCGGTGAACACATCACCCCTCTCTATTGAGGCATTATATTTAGCCGGATCAGCAATTGCGAGCGGCTCCAGATAGGTGCCATCGGCGAAAAATACGCAGGCATTTTGGGTGCCGAAAGGATGCAGAGCCTCCGGCGCAACCGTAAAGCCAAGACTGACGAGGCGCTTCACGGAGACGCCTATGACTTCCACGGGCAAAACGAGATGGTCAACGCTATAGGGTTTCGTCATGACATGTATCCTGCTGGCCTTCCGCCCGGAGCATGCCGGGACGGTTTCGACCGCACAAAAGCACAATTGCGTGCTATGAGGCAAATCATCACAGCAACAGATGGCACCTTCACGAAATTTTAGGGGATTGCAGAACACATATGGAACATATAGTGTTCGTTCTGTATTTGTTTCGCGACTTCCACTACGATTCTAAAGGGTGTTTTCCTCATGCTCACGCGCAAACAGCAGGAATTGCTTCTCTTCATTCATGAACGAATGAAAGAGTCCGGCGTGCCGCCCTCCTTCGATGAAATGAAGGACGCACTCGATCTTGCTTCGAAATCCGGCATCCACCGCCTGATAACCGCTCTCGAAGAGCGCGGGTTCATTCGTCGGCTACCGAATAGAGCTCGGGCGCTGGAAGTCATCAAGCTGCCCGAGGCTTATACGCCGGGTGCAAGGCCGCAGCGCGGCTTTTCGCCAAGCGTTATCGAAGGCAGCCTTGGCAAGCCCAAGACGCCGGAACCGGCCCCTGCCCCCAAGACGCCGGCCAATGATCTGGGCGGGGCTGTCACCGTGCCGGTCATGGGCCGCATCGCTGCGGGCGTGCCGATTTCCGCCATACAGAACAACACCCATGATGTGGCAGTGCCAGTAGACATGCTTGGCACGGGCGAACATTACGCGCTTGAGGTCAAGGGTGATTCGATGATCGAGGCCGGCATTTTCGACGGCGACACAGTCATCATCCGCAACGGCAACACTGCCAATCCCGGGGATATCGTTGTGGCTCTGGTGGATGACGAAGAAGCCACGCTGAAGCGCTTCCGCCGCAAGGGAGCCTCCATTGCGCTCGAGGCGGCAAACCCAGCCTATGAGACCCGTATCTTCGGGCCCGACCGGGTGAAAATTCAGGGCAAGCTGGTTGGGCTGATCCGCCGCTACCATTGATCTTATCGAACCGAACGTATTCGCTTTACGATAGGCGTCATCGTGAAGATGGCGCCTATATCGGGTTTGGCTGTTTCCAAACGTGGCGTGCTTTTGCGGGTGCACGAACATATGCGCCATTCAGCCTATGCGCGTTGCCCTTTCTAAACTGAGTTCCTGCTCCATAAAGATGCTTCGGTTTCGCTACAGGCGTGGTAGCGAATGGGCTGCTCGCTGTAATTGTCGAAGCGATCACATCCGCTGTTTTTTAGCGACGTTGTTCTGTCGTGTTGCGCAGTCAGTTTTAGTCGTCACCAAAGGGTGACTTATCGCAAGGCGCGCTCTCGGCGACCCCACATCACCATTCATCAACGGCGTTTATGGGAGCCATGGATAATTTTCGATATTCCGTGAACGCTTGGCAGGTGTAGAAATACGCGTCATATCCGGGAGATACGCCATGTACGATCTTTATATAGCCAACAAGAACTATTCTTCATGGTCGCTACGGCCGTGGGTATTGATGCGCACGCTCGGTATCGCCTTTGATGAAAAGCTCATTCCGTTCGGCGAAGGCGTCTCCTTCTCCTCCTTTTCGCCGACGGGCAAGGTGCCCTGCCTGGTCGATGAGGGTATGACGGTTTGGGAAACGCTTTCGATCGTCGAATATCTTGCTGAAAGACACCAGGGTGTCTGGGCAAGCGACAAGCATGCCAGGGCCTGGTCGCGTTCGGCCGCAAGTGAGATGCATGCCGGCTTTTCCTCGCTGCGCAATCTCTATCCCATGTCGGTGGGCATTCGGGTCAAACCCAGGGGCGGCGATGCCGGGCTTAAAGCCGATATAAAGCGGATCGATGCGTTGTGGAGCGAGGGTCTCACAAAATTCGGCGGGCCATATCTTGCCGGTCAAAAGTTCACGGCGGTCGATGCTTTCTTCTGCCCGGTTGCATTCCGTTTCCAGACCTATGGCAGTGCGGATCTTTCGCCAGCAGCGAAAGCCTATTGCGACCGGCTGCTCACCCTGCCTGCCATGCAAGAATGGTACGAGGCCGGTTTGAAGGAGAGCTGGCGCGACGCTGGTCATGAAGAGGAAGTTGGCGAGATCGGCGAATTGACTGAAGATTTGCGCGCCAAGACCCGTTGATCCATGCTGGCGGCAGTCATTGCGACGCCGCCAGCAGCCGGATGATGGGCTGCGGCAGATCACGGTCGAAACGTCCGCTTTTCCAGTCGTAATAACGGTGCTGGCTCCAGGGCCTGTCCGTTCCGGCGATTGCGGCGCGCAGCCCGCTCGCCACACCCTCCTCCCTCTTGTCAGCAAAATCTATTTCCACAGAACCGAGACGCCGCAAGATGTCACGGCTGAGCAGGAGTGCACCCGAGCGGCACTGCGAAAAAGAGGTTCTGCGGGAAACAACGACGATATCGGCAATATCGCAGGCTTTTCCGGCGAAGCGGCCATCTTCCAGAACGACGATCCATTCTCCGCTCGCGGCGCTCGCTACGCACCATATGTCTTTCCTGCAGGTGAAGACGCCAGCTTTGGCGTCTTTGAGCGCCGCCGTCATCTCGCGTACCACCACAGCCATGTCTTTGGGCGACAGTTTCGATCTCGAGTCAGAACCAGCAGTATTTGCCGTGCTCTCGCCATTTATAAAACCCGGCGGCACGGTTTTTTCCGGCAGCAGCAGCGCCCTTTGCCACTGGCCGTAAACGAAGCTCTGCGGACGGGCTTTTGTGGTTGAGACCTTGCCGTCCTCCAGGAGTGCCACCAATTCGCCGTCCTCGTGAATCAATAGATCCGGCAGATCACGATAGGCCGTAACTGCCGACACGCCGAAGGCCAAGAGCAGAAACGGGATGCCAAGAAGCGCAAGCCGGCTGCGCAGCAATGTCAGCAGCAGGAAACCCACCGAAGCCAAACCGATAAACCAGCCATGCGGACGCCCAGTCGCTGCGCTGCCGCCCCAGGAGGCCACCTCGTTTGCAACCTCGATGACGAGTGCCATGCCATAACCCATGATCTTCAGGAACGGCGCGTCGAGCCCGAAGGGCATCAGCAGCATGGCGAGAAGAGCGAATGGCATGACGATCAGCGACATGAGCGGCATTGCAGCCAGATTGGCGAACAGTCCATAGGTGGTGACACGGTGAAAATGTTCGGCCGAATAGATCGCCGTAGAAAGGCCCCCGATCAGCGACGTCGTGATAACGCCGCCAATGACCGCGCCCATCATTTCCGCCACCTTCAGCCATGCGGGCTTGCGCCCGATGAACAGCCGTTCGCGGTCCGTGCGCCAACGGCTCCAGAAGGCATAGGCGGAAACAAGCGCTATGGTGGCCGCAAATGACATCTGAAAACTCGGACCCATGATTTCCGAGGGCGAGAAAGCCAGAATGATCAGGGCGGAAATGGCTACGTTTCTGAGGCTGAGTGATGGTTGATCGAAAAGGACCGCGATCAGCATCACAGACATCATCAGCCAGGCACGCTCGGCGGAAACGGCAAAACCGGAAATCAGATAATAGGCAAGCGTCATCAGCAGTGCCGCGAAAGCCGCGATCTTCTTGACCGGCCAGCGCTGCGCAAAGGCGGGAAACAGGCTGAAGGCCAGTCTCAGGCCAACAAAGAATATGCCGGAGGCCAGTGCCATGTTGAGCCCGGATATGGCAACGATATGGGCAAGGCCGGAGAGCCGCAACGCCTCCATCGTCTCCGCCGATATGGCCTGTCTCTCATCGGTGATGATGGAGGCGGCGAAGGCTCCGGCATCACCGCCGATGGTGGTGCGGATGCGTTCGGCAATTGCGCTGCGAAGGCCGTAAAGCCGCATATCGGCCCATTCCAACCAACCCTTTTCAGGCCTTGCGTCACCAACGGGTGATACAAGCGCATCCGGTGATTTATAAAAGAAACCGGTCGCGCCTATGCCTTTGAAATAGGACGTGAAGGCGAAGTCGTTCAGTCCCGGCAAGGCCGGGCCGGACGGCGGCGAGAGGCGGACCTTGCCGCGAAGGGTTGCGCCGAGTGCGATCGGCTCGCCTCCGCCACGCGAAAGCACTGATATCCTCTGCGGCGGACGCGACAATGTCGGGTCCGCTGTTGCGGTCAGATCGACGACATATCGCCAGTAGCCGCGTGCATCGACCTCCCGGCGCGCCACGGTGCCGGTGATGGTGGTGGTCACGGGGGTATCCAGCACCACGGTCCCTACCCGTCGGGTTTCGAAATCTGCCAGAAGCATGCCGAGCAATAGAAAAGCGAAGGGGCCGCAAACCGCCGCCGCAATGCCAGCCTTGTATCTCACAAAGAGCGCCAGAACGGCGACAAAAAGAAATGTGGCAATCAAAACGACCGGGGAAGGCGTGGCATCTAGAGAAAACCAGAGTACCGCGCCGCAGCCGATGGAAACGGGAATGAAAAGAAAATCGTGGCCGAATGCGCGCTCCTCGGCCAGGCACGTGGCGATTTTTTCGGCCAAGGTAGTGTTGCGGTTAATCTCGGGAATAATGGCGGGAGTGTCATATGTTGCCGCATCACTGCTTCGGCGGAGAGGAAACAGAATTTCCCGCGTGCCGGGCAAGTCTCCCTGCATCGTTTTAGCATATTCGAAATGCTGTTTTTCCCCTTGACCGAGCAATCCCCACCGCCCCTTGCCGCACCAAAAACAGGTTTGCAGACCAGCGCTGGGGATTGCAATCCTTTACTTTAACGATGCGTTGACCGAGATTGAATTGCTGCTGCCGGGAAAGCCTGAAGCAACGCGATTGCGTTTGCCGCAATGCACAATTTGACCTTTGGATAGCTTGGCATCCGCGCAAGGATCATATAGCTAATCGGTAGACGCTTAACCGCGGGGCGTATCTCAACGCCCCCACCCGCATGTTTTCGGAGGATCAGTATGACGGAAAAAAGCGCTACAGTGACACTTGGCGAAAAACAGGTCGAACTCCCGGTCAGGGAAGGCACGATTGGACCAAGCGTCGTCGATATCGCCACGCTGTACAAGCACACGGGCTCCTTCACCTACGACCCCGGCTTCACCTCGACAGCCTCCTGCGAATCCAAGATCACCTATATCGATGGTGACGAAGGCGTTCTTCTGCACCGCGGCTTCCCCATTGAGCAGCTTGCCGAACAGGGCGACTTCCTGGAAACCTGCTATCTGCTGCTTTACGGCGAATTGCCGACGGCTGCGCAGAAGAAGGACTTCGACACCCGCGTAACGCGCCACACCATGGTGCACGAGCAGATGAGCCGCTTCTTCACCGGCTACCGTCGCGACGCACATCCGATGGCTGTCATGTGCGGCACGGTCGGCGCGCTCTCGGCCTTCTATCACGACTCGACCGACATTACGGATCCGCACCAGCGCATGGTCGCTTCGCTGCGGATGATCGCGAAAATGCCGACGATCGCCGCCATGGCCTACAAGTACCATATCGGCCAGCCCTTCGTTTACCCGAAGAACGACCTCGATTACGCTTCCAACTTCCTGCACATGTGCTTTGCCGTGCCTTGCGAAGAGTACAAGGTCGATCCGGTTCTGGCCCGTGCCATGGACCGCATCTTCATCCTGCATGCGGATCACGAGCAGAACGCTTCCACCTCCACGGTGCGTCTTGCCGGTTCGTCGGGTGCAAACCCGTTCGCCTGTATTGCAGCGGGCATCGCCTGCCTCTGGGGTCCGGCACATGGCGGCGCCAACGAAGCGGCGCTCAACATGCTCAACGAAATCGGCACGGTTGACCGCATTCCGGAATATATTGCCCGCGCCAAGGACAAGAACGATCCGTTCCGCCTGATGGGCTTTGGCCACCGCGTGTACAAGAACTACGACCCGCGCGCCAAGATCATGCAGAAGACGATGTACGAAGTGCTGGAAGCCACCGGCAACTCCGACGATCCGATCATGCAGGTCGCGCTCGAACTCGAAAAGATCGCTCTTTCCGATCCTTATTTCGTCGAGAAGAAGCTGTACCCGAACGTCGACTTCTATTCGGGTATCACGCTGAAGGCGCTTGGCTTCCCCACGACCATGTTTACCGTGCTGTTCGCACTGGCCCGCACCGTCGGCTGGATCGCGCAGTGGAACGAAATGATCGAGGATCCGCAGCAGCGCATCGGCCGTCCGCGCCAGCTCTACACGGGCGCCGGCAAGCGTGACTACGTTCCGGTTTCCAAGCGTTAAGCCGGGAAACCAACCAACATAAAAAAGCCGGCGGGTTTTATCCGCCGGCTTTTTTGTTGGATATGATCATCGAGAAGAATAGCGAAACCTGCCCTGCCGACCCCAGGAAGCAGACAGGATCGCTACCGGTTCAGCCTTGCCGCTTGCGGCTGTTCAGCACATCGAGAAGTATAAGGGCGCCGGTTTCGCCAGGAGGCACTTCTGTGTGCAAACGCTCCTGCACAAGAGCATAGCCTTCCAGCATCGCCCGCCGTTCGGTGGTGTCGGATGAGAGCCGTTCGGCCCAGCGCAACATCGACCCTGCCCGTACCACCTCGTTGAAATATTCCGGCACCACGACATAGTCGGCAATCAGGTTCGGAAGCGCACCTGTCCAGGTTTTCACCCGCTTGCTCAGCATCGTGAAAATCCAGTCGGTCTTGTAGACCGATATGGTTGGTACGCCGACGAGCGCGAGTTCGAGAATAACGGTGCCGGACGCGGCAATCGCCGCATCGGCGCGCGCAAATGCATTCCACTTGAAGGCGGGATCGATGCCGATTTCAGGCCTGATATCCTGCGGCCATGTTGCTGCCAGTTCGCGGATGCGGTTTTCCTGGCGCGGCACTGTCGGCAGCAGAAACTTCGTCGGGCCGTTGCGCTCGACATATGCTTTTGCCGCTTCCTGAAACGGCTCCATCAACCGGGTCGTTTCGGTGGAACGTGACCCCGGCAGGAGCAGAATGGTTTTCGGTTCGCCGTTGGCAGGCAGGAGCCGCTCAGCCCGCCTCTGCCGCACGGAGAGCACGTCTTGATCGACGCTGAGGCGATGGCCGACAAAGGTTGTCGGCGGGCCGCCGAGACGCCGCATCGCCTCCGGCTCGAATGGAAGCAGGGCCAGAACGTGATCGACATAGGACAACATCGCGGTGGCGCGATATTCCTTCCACGCCCAGACGCTGGGGCAGACATAATTGACAACCGGCAGATGCGGCAATTGTTTGCGTACTTTTTTCGCAACACGATGGGTGAAATCCGGGCTGTCGATGATCAGCAGAATATCCGGCTTGGCGACAATGATTGCCTGCGCGGTCTGGTTGATCCGCGAAATCAGCTTCGGCAGCTTCTTCAGAACCTGCGTGAAGCCCATGATGGAGAGTTCGGAATAATCGAACAGCGAAACCAGCCCCTGCGCCTCCAGAGCCTCACCGCCGACGCCCATCAGCTCGACAGGACCCGAGTAATGGCCTTTCAGGGACCGGATGAGATCGGCGCCCAGAAGATCGCCGGATACCTCGCCGGCTATAACCGCCACCTTCAACGTTGCCGTCATCCCACCATGTCTCCGCCCATCATGTCTTCACCGAGTGACGTATCTATACCGCAGACGAATATGCCGGCCTGATCTGCTGCCTTCAACATCTCATCGCGATCAAGTACCAGCGCGCGCCCGGCTTCAACGGCGATCCCCGCCAGCCCGGCCTTATGCGCGTTCTCAACCGTTTCCACGCCGATGGTCGGCAAGTCAGCGCGGATATCCTGCTGCGGCTTGCAGAGCTTCACCAGAACACCCTTGCGACGGGTCGAGATGCGGCCCTCAGCGCGTAATGCCGCGACACGCGCCAGCATCGCGTCTGTGCCCTCGACGCCCTCCAGTGCAACGATACGGCCGCCAACGGCGACTGCACCCTGCCCGACATCAAGCGTGCCGAGTGCCAGTGCGGCTTGCGCGGCCTTGCGTATGTCGCGCAGATCGTCTTCAGCAGGTTTATGCGCACCGAAAGGGCCGGTCGTCGCAAGCAGACCGGGTGCGATCTCGTGGGCGCCAATGACTTTTGCCCCAAGCGTGCCGATGACCTTGATGACCATCTGTAAAACGGCGTCATCGCCGCTCGACAGCAGGGTGCGGACGATGGATGGCAGTTTCAGCAATATGCCGATCGTGGGGCGGATTTCCCGCCATTCAGGGCGCCGCGCCACGGCTCCGGAAAGCACGACGCGGTCCACCTGGTTTTCGCGCAGCAGACGACCAAGCCCGGCGACATCGCCGACGCTAATCACCGCATTGTCGAAACCGCTCCAGTCAAACTGGGAATCATCGCGTAGCTGTACAATGAAGGGGTTCTCCCCCATCTCGCGCGCAGCCGCCGCGACATGCAGCGGCAGCTGACCGCTGCCGGCCACGATGGCGAGACGCCCGCCGCCTGTCACGGCTCACTTGCCCCGGTTTGGCGAAGAAAGCGCGCGGTCGCTGTCCGCACCGATGAAATCGAGGATTTCGATGACCTGGGGGCAATCGAGATATTCTGCGCGGTCAATCGCAGCCGCATTGCTGCGGATGGCGCCTTCGCCTTCGAAGATCTGCTTGAAGACGCGCCTGACCTTGTGAATATCCGCGCGGTCGATACCGGAACGCGTCATGCCAACGACATTCAGCCCGCCGAGAATGCCGGGATTACCGTTCAGCATGCCATAGGGAATGACGTCATAATTGACCGCCGACAACCCGCCGATAAAGGCCTGACGACCGATTCGAGTGAACTGGTGCACGGCACAGCCGCCGCCCAGGATAGCGCGGTCCTCAATGGTGACATGTCCCGCCAGCATCACATTGTTCGACAGGATGATATGGCTGCCGAGGCGACAATCATGCGCCACATGCGAATTGGCGAGGAACAGGTTGTCATCGCCGACAATCGTCTTGCCGCTGCCGTCGGAGCTGCCCGCATTCATCGTTACGCCTTCGCGCATGATGCAGCGGGCACCGATCTCGAGCGTCGTTTCCGAGCCATCGTGGCGAATTGCCTGCGGTGTACCGCCAATAACTGCCATTGGATGGATGACCGAACCACGGCCAATGACGGTGAGACCGGAGACGACGGCATGATTGTGCAGCGTGACATCGTCTTGCAGCGTAACTTTCGCGCCGACATAGCTCAGGGCACCGATGACGACATTTTCACCGATAACCGCGCCGTCTTCGACAACGGCGGTCGGGTGAATTTTTGCCGAAGCCGCGATAGTGCTCATTGCTGGTCCTCGGGGATCATCATCGCACCGACGTCAGCTTCCGCCACCAGCGCGCCTTCGACCTTGGCCTCGCAATGAAATTTGAAGACATTGCCCCGCTGGCGCTGCTTGACCACGTGAATTTCCAGACGATCGCCGGGAACGACGGGTCTGCGGAAGCGCGCGTTGTCGATTGTCATGAAATAGACGAGATAACCGCCCTCACCCTGGCTGCGGGCGCAGATCGCACCTGCCGTCTGGGCCATGGCCTCGACGATCAAAACGCCCGGCATTATCGGGCGATCCGGGAAATGACCGGTGAAATGCGGTTCGTTGACCGTCACGTTCTTGATGCCAATCGCCGAATTATTACCATCGATCTCGATGATCTTGTCGATGAGCAAGAACGGGTAACGATGCGGCAAAAGCTTCATGACTTCCAGAATGTCAGCCGCGGCGAGCGTCGTCTTGGTTTCTTCAGCCATCGTTTTTTTCTCCTGTTTTTTTATCACGCCCTTCAGCGCGCGCCAGAATATCGGCCATGTCGCGCAGGAAATACTTCATCGGACGCGCTGGCGTCCCACCATAACGGGCGCCGGCCGGAACGTCGGCTACAACACCGCTCATCGCCGCAATCTGCACGCCGTCACCAATAGTGATATGGCCGTTGATACCCGCCGCGCCGCCGATCATCACACCATCGCCGATGCGGGTGCTGCCCGCAATGCCGACCTTGCTGACGATGCCGCAATGGCGGCCGATGCGGACGTTGTGGCCGATCTGAACCTGATTGTCGATCTTGGTACCTTCGCCGATGACCGTGTCGTCCATCGTGCCACGGTCGATCGTCGTATTAGCGCCGATCTCAACATTATCCTGAATGATAACCCGGCCGATCTGCACGATCTTCAGCATGCCGCGCGGACCGGGCGCATAACCGAACCCGTCCTGACCGATGCGCGCTCCGTTGTGAATAATCACATTGTTGCCGATGAGAGCGGCAAGAATGCTCGCGCCGCCGGCAATCGTGCAATCACGCCCCACCTGAACATCCGCGCCGATGATGACACCAGGCCCGATCCGCGTACCGGCGCCGATATGGGCACCAGCGCCAATCACGGCGAGCGGCTCGACAATCACGCCAGCTTCCAGCTTTGCAGACGGATCGACATGCGCGGTATGGGAAACTTCAGCTTCCATCACCACAATCGTACCGGGACGCATCGCGGCGGGATGCAACAAGGCACCTACCTGCGCAAAAAGCGTGTGCGGGTTTTTCGATATCAGCGCCGGGATGTGAGACGGCAGCATATCCGCAAGTGCGGCGTCACAAATGACGGCGCCAGCCTCACAGGTCGGCAACTCATCGCGGTTTTTGCGAGAAAGAATATAGCAGAGCTGGTCGGGTTTTGCCCGGTAGACCGGCGCAACGGACCTGATGATCCGTTCTCCCGCCGCCTCATCAGACAGTTCCGCCCCAAAACGGTCTGCGATGTCTTTCAATCGCAGTCCCTCGTGGGGCGGAAAAAACGCGTTGTATTCCATTAGCCGGACACTCCAGAACGTTCAAAGTTGCAGTTCTGGACTGCCGATATCAGAAAGTGTTGGACATGCCAAACCGGAAACGCTGTTCCTCGTCGTAGTCTTCCTTGGCGATCGGAACCGCATAGTCGACGCGGATCGGGCCGAAGGGCGATGCCCACATCACGCCGATACCGGCGGATGCGCGGATGGAGTTGTCATCCTTCACGCCTGCGCTGTTGGCAACCTTGTTGCCGTACAGCGTACCGGCATCGACGAAACCGGCGAGACGAAGGCCGAAATCTTCCGGAACACCTGGCATCGGAGCCGTGACTTCAGCAGAAGCCGCGAAGTAGGTCGTGCCGCCGATGGAGTCGGAACCGATACGCGGGCCAATACCATCGTTCTTGAAGCCGCGAACCTGACGACCACCGAACTTGAACTGATCGAACACCAGCAGATTGTCGCCCGTCGGAACCACGTGACCCGCCTGACCGGTGAGCGAGCCGATAACGTCGTACTCATCCGAAAGCGTGTAGTAGAAGCGCGCCTTGGCGTAGATCTTGTAATATTCGGAATCGCCGCCGAGGCCTGCAAATTCGTTCGTCAAGGCAGCCTGCCAGCCTTCGCGCGGCATGTTGCGGTCGTCGAGCGTATTGTAGTTCAGCGTGTTGGAGATGATGGACTGTGTCCAGTCACCGCCACGGATCAGAGCCTTATAGGGCTCGGCAAGATTGCTGCCGGTTTCCCAATCGCCCTCACCGTCGTAGTTGAGCTGCTTGTAGGTGTACTTGAACGTCGTCGAGAGGTTCTCGGTGATCGGAGCCGTCACGCGCAGTGCGAAGCCCTGCTCGTCGTAATCGTAATAGTCTTCGCTGCGGCTCTGGCTCTTGAACAGGTCGAAACCTGCGGCCAGACGGTAACCAAGGAAATACGGCTCGGTGAAGGACAGCGTGTAGCTGCGTGCATCGTCTTCACCCGCACCGGCGGCGAGACGAATGTACTGGCCACGACCGAGGAAGTTCTTCTCTTCGATCGATGCTTCAAGCAGCACACCGTCGTTCTGCGAGTAACCCGCACCGATACCGAACGAACCAGTCGACTGATCTTCCACGTCGACAACGATGACGACGCGATCAGGCGCGCTGCCGCCGGCAGTCGAGACATTGACCTTCGAGAAATAACCGAGCGCTTCAAGACGGCGCTTGGCAGCCGTGATGACCGTCTGGTTGAAAGCATCGCCTTCGGAAATATCGAACTCGCGGCGAATGACGTAGTCACGCGTACGCGTGTTGCCACGGATTTCGATACGCTCGACATAGGCGCGCTCGCCCTGATCGACGATATAGGTCACACCGATAGTGTTACCGGACATATCGCGGTCGCCGCGCGGCGTTACACGGGCGAAAGGATACCCCTCACCGGCAACGCGCTTGGAAATCGCTTCCATGCTCTGCTGGACTTCCTTGGCGCTGTAGCTAGCGCCCTGGCGGGTTTCCACGAGACCCTGAAGCTCGGAGCTGTCAATACCCGGAACAGTCGATTCGACTGCGACGTTGCCGAAGTCGTACTTCTTGCCTTCGTCGACCGTGATGGAGATGGTGTATTCGTTCTTGGACTCATCAAGCACCGCGTCGGACGACACGACCCGGAAGTCGGCATAACCACGGTTGTAGTAGAACTGGCGCAGCGCCTCTTCGTCGGCGCGCAGCTTGTCCTCGTTATAGACGTCCTTGCGTGTCAGGAACGACAGCATGTTGGACTTCTTGGTATTGATGACAGCGGCCAGACGACCGTCGCTATAGGAATTGTTGCCGACAAAATCGATGCGGCCGATCTTCGTGCGCTCGCCTTCGTTAATGACGAAAGCGATGTTCACACGGCCCTGACCAACGGAAACGGTCTGGGTGGTGATTTCGACGTCGCTGCGGCCGATCGCGGAATAGGCTTCCTTGATGCGCGCGATATCGGCAGTAACGATTGCCTGATTGAACGGGCCGAGCGGCTGGGTCTGCACGACGCCAGCGAGCTTGTCGTCCTTGATCTTGCGGTTACCGTTGAAAACCACCTGATTGACGAGCTGGTTTTCGTTGACCGTTACAACCAGCGTGCTGCCGGAAACGCGCATGGAGACATTCGAGAAGTAACCGGTGGCGTAAAGACGCTTCACCGATTCATCGATGTCCGAATTGGAAAAGTTCTTACCCGGCGCAATGGTAATGTTGGAGCGTACGGAGTCCGCACCGGATCTCTCAGCGCCACGAACATCAATCTTGCTGATGACGGCTGCATTCGCAACACCAGCAGAGGCAAGCACGCCGAGGCCCGCAACCGAAGAAACACCAGCAGACAGCGCAACCGCCGACACCGCGTTCAAAAATCTTGAACCAGCCTTCATTTCAATTCTTACCTTTTTACGTTGTCCCTCAGCGGGCGGAACCCGACTCCGGCCATGTGCGTCGTTTTACCTGCTTTTCCCCTACAAGCAAGTCAGAACGTTAAATTCTGTTTACTTCGTGATCCAGAGTGGCGCATTCGCCACTTCGGGATAAAAACAGGGTAAACAATCGACTAACAAAACCGTTAAAACACTATCCTCAGCCAATCAAGCTGCTGATATCATTCCATGTTGCAAAAACCATAAGACCCAAAATCATTGCCATGCCGATACGGAACGCAACCTCCTGCGCACCGGCACCAAGCGGTCTGCCGCGGATGGCCTCGATTGCATAAAACACCAGATGTCCGCCGTCCAGAACCGGCACAGGCATCAGGTTCAAAAGACCGATCGATACGGAAAGAACCGCTGCAAGCTGGATGACGGCCGAAATACCGAGCGTCGCCATCTGGCCCGAAGCCTGTGCGACGCGGACGGGACCGCCCAGTTGATCGGCGTTCATGCGCCCGGTCACGAGGTTACCGATGTAGTTGATAGTACCGGTGATGACGTGGCCCGTTTCACGCACGCCCTCAAGCAGCGCCTCAGACGGCGAATACTCGATGTGGCGGAAATTGCCGCTATTCTGGTCGGTGACAATGCCGATGATGCCCATTTCCAGCTTGTTGCCGAACTGGTCCGTGGTTTCGGTGCGGGTCGGAACCATCGGCAGCTTCAGCTCCTCGCCTGCCCTTTCGACGGTCACGGTGATCGGCGTACCCGGACGGATGCCCACATAACGGCGTACGTCCTCGAACGTCTTGACCTTTTCACCGTCGATCGCAACGAGGCGGTCACCGGGGTGCACGCCGGCGGCCGCAGCCGCGCTGTTTTCACGCACTTCCGCCACGACCGGATCGGCGATCATACGGCCATAGACACCGAACAGGACCGCGAAGATGAGAATGGCGAGAATGAAATTGGCAATAGGTCCGGCGGCAACCGTCGCCGCCCTTTTCCACAGCTTAGCGCCGGAAAGCGTCTGCGCCCTCTCCTCAAGCGACATGTGCGACAGGCCGGAACTATCCGGCTTGCTGGACGCATCCTCGTCGCCGAAGAATTTTACATAGCCGCCGAGCGGTATGGCGGAAATCTTCCAGCGCGTGCCGTGCCTGTCGGTAAAGCCGATCAGCTCCGGGCCAAAACCGATGGAAAAGGCGGTGGAGCGAATGCCGCTCCAGCGGCCGACAAGGTAGTGGCCCATTTCATGGACGAAAACGAGCAGGGAAAGTACGAGGACGAAGGGCACGATATAGCCGGTCAGAAAACCGGTCGCCGCCATTATTGTGTTCATGACAATCTGCCCTTTATTTCATGACCTTGCGCGCCGATTAAAAGCCCGGCAACAGGCCGCCGCCCGATCCGGGCACGTCGCCGGTTGCCGCCGCATGCACGAAAGCAATGAGGAATACCGTAAAGCAGGCGAAAACAAGACCGTCAACCCGGTCCATGAAGCCGCCATGGCCGGGAATGAGATGGCTCGAATCCTTGACCTGAAAACGCCGTTTCACGAAGGATTCGAAGAGATCGCCTATCTGGCTGAACACCGAAAGAATGAGAGCGAGCCCAAGCAGCAGCAGGCTGATCCTGCCGTGATAGGCAAGAGACACCGCGCCGCCGCCGATCAATGCGGCCACCGCTCCGCCGATAGCGCCTGACCAAGTCTTGCCCGGTGAGATCGACGGCGCAAGCTTTGGCCCGCCGATGGCGCGCCCGACGAAATAAGCGAGAATATCCGTTGACCAGACGACCGCGAAAATGAACAGGATGGCGACGAAACCGGTCAGCTCATCGCCGCGAATGGCGGCCAGCGATATGCCGCTCAGACCCGCATAAACGATGCCGCCCACCAGCCACCAGTTTCTGCCACGCAGCACGGGAAAAAGTGCCGCCGTCAGCGTGAAGCCAGAGAGCAGAGGCAGGTCGAGCGAAGGTTCGCCGAAAATCGTGTTGCCGGCGATGACGGCAACCGCAAACCAGCCCCAGGCATTGCCGGTGGAATTGGTTTCCGACATGCGGGTGATTGTCGCCCATTCATAATAGATGAGGATCGCCAGCAGACCGGCCACGATGCGGAACAGAATACCGCCATACCAGGTCGCAGCCAAAATGACCGCCGCCATGACGATTGCGGATATGATCCGCAGTCTGAGTTCACGGCTCATCAGGCGCCTGCCACGGCAACATGCTCGGCCAGAGCGCCAAAACGGCGATCACGCGTTGCATATTGCTCGATTGCGGAAAAAAACCGCTGCCGGTCGAAGTCGGGCCAATATTCGGGAACGAACAGGAACTCGGAATAGGCAGCCTGCCAGAGCAGGAAGTTCGACAGCCGTTCCTCGCCGCTGGTGCGGATGATCAGATCAGGATCCGGTATTCCTGATGTATCGAGTCTGGCCGAAATAATCTCCGGCGTGATCGATTCTGCATCCAGCCGGCCTTCGGCGACATCGCGGGCAATAGCCATTGTCGCGCGGGCAATCTCGTCGCGGCTGCCGTAATTGAAGGCAATCACCAGCGTCAGCCTGGTGTTGTCAGCCGTCATGTGTTCCGCTTCTTCGAGAAGACTGCGGATATCGTTTTTCAGCCCCTGCCTATCGCCGATGATGCGTACACGCACGTTTTCGCGGTGCAGTTCCGCAAGGTCGCGCCTAATGAAAGCCTTCAAGAGCCCCATCAGGTCGCTGACCTCGGATTCGGGCCTGCGCCAGTTTTCCGACGAGAACGCGAAAAGTGTGAGGTAGCGGACACCGCAGTCGCCGGCCGCACGCACCGTTTCGCGCACAGCCTCGACCCCGCGGCGATGCCCCATCACGCGCGGAAGACCGCGCTGTTTTGCCCATCGCCCATTTCCATCCATGATGATGGCGACGTGCTCGGGTATTGAGGAACGTGTCGTCGTCGGCATATCGATCCAGTAACAGGCAGCGCGGAATTAAAACGAATAAAATACAGGTCTATCGCAAGCGATACTAGACCTGCATGATTTCCTTTTCCTTCTCGCCAAGCAAGCGCTCAATTTCCGAAATCGTGTCGTCGGTGATTTTCTGCACTTTTTCCGACTGTCCGCGGCTTTCGTCCTGACCGATATCACCGTCTTTTTCGGCTTTTTTCAGACCATCCATGCCATCGCGACGCACGTGACGAATCGCCACCTTGGACTTCTCGGCGTAGTCATGAGCTACCTTGACGAGCGATTTGCGGCGCTCCTCGTTGAGTTCTGGCAGCGGGATACGCAGGTTCTGACCATCAACGATCGGGTTGAGGCCGAGATTGGATTCGCGGATGGCACGGTCGACGGCGTTCACCATCGACTTGTCCCAGATGTTGACGCCGAGCATGCGCGGCTCCGGAACCGTGATGTTTGCGACCTGGTTTAGCGGAACGCGCGAGCCATAGGCCTCGATGGTCACCGGATCGAGAATGTTGGCCGAAGCGCGGCCGGTGCGCAGCGATGCGATATCGCTTTTGAATGCATTGATGGCACCATCCATGCGGCGCTTGATATCGTTGAGGTCAATACCACTCATCTTGATACTCCATCTCTATCGGCCGTGGCGGCCGGAATACGCCACAGGGGCGACATCGTTTTTTGATTATTTGTCGTGCACGATGGTCTTGCGGCCGCCGCCGGTCAATATCTGCGCGAAACCGCCCTTCTCGTGGATCGAGAAAACAATGATCGGGATGTGATTCTCGCGGGCAAGCGCGACAGCTGCAATATCCATGACTGCCAGTCCCTTGCCTAGCACTTCGCTGTGGGTCAGCTCGTCGAAACGGGTGGCTGCCGGGTCCTTTTTCGGATCGGCGGAATAGATGCCGTCCACCTGGGTGCCCTTGAAGATTGCTTCCGCACCCATTTCCGCGGCGCGCAGCGCTGCAGCGGAATCGGTTGTAAAGAAGGGGTTGCCCGTGCCGCCGGCAAAAATCACCACGCGGCCCTGCGCCAGATGGTGGAGCGCTGCACGCTGCGAGAAGCTCTCACAGATTTCCGGCATCGCGATTGCGGACAGAACGACGGTGTCAATGCTGAGCTTGCGCAGGGAGGTTGCGAGCGCCAGCGCGTTGATGACGGTGGCCAGCATGCCCATATGGTCGCCGGTAACGCGATCACCGCCCTTGGACGCCACGGCAACGCCGCGGAAAATATTGCCACCGCCGACGACAACGCCGACTTCAACGCCCATCGCCCTCGCCTCGGCAATATCGGAGGCGATACGGTCTGCAACCGCCACATCGATACCGAAACCCTGATCGCCCATAAGGGCTTCGCCGGAAGCCTTGAGAAGAACACGTTTGTAGATCGGCTTGGAAGACATCATGACTCCTCGGAAAGGTAACCGAAACGCGGATACACGAAGGGCACCGCGTTGTCACGCGATGCCCTCCCGTTTTCCCAAGATTGGGTAAATATAATCAGCCCTTGGCGACTGCAGCGACTTCTGCTGCGAAATCGCTTTCTTCCTTTTCGACGCCTTCGCCGAGCAGCAGGCGAACCATGCCCGTCACTTCGATGGCAGCACCGGCTTCCTTTTCAGCTTCCTTGACGGCAGCGCCGACAGTGATGTCGGGGTTGATGACGAAAGCCTGCGACAGAAGAGCGACTTCTTCGAAGAACTTGCGCATACGGCCATCAACCATCTTTTCGATGATGGCTTCCGGCTTGCCGGATTCACGGGCCTGCTCGATGAAGACGTTGCGTTCGCGCTCGGCCACGGCTGCGTCAACTTCCTCGGCGCGGATGGCGAGCGGGTTGGTTGCAGCAATGTGCATGGCGACCTGGCGGCCGATGGAGCTCAGAACGGCCTTGTCGCCAACCGACTTCAGGGCAACGAGAACGCCAAGCTTGCCGATGCCTTCGCCGGCAGCATTGTGGATGTAGGTCGCGACAACGCCGTGCTCGACTTCGAGTGCTGCCGAACGGCGCAGCGTCATGTTCTCGCCGATGGTGGCGATCGCGTCCTTGATGCTGTCGGAAACGGACTTGCCGGTTGCCGGATAGGTGGCGGCGCTGACGGCTTCAACGGTGCCGTCGGTGGAGAGCGCTACCTGGGCAATGCCGCGAATGAGATCCTGGAACGCGTCGTTGCGGGCAACGAAGTCGGTTTCGGAGTTGAGTTCGACAACAACAGCCTTGTGACCCATGGTGGCGACGCCGATCAGACCTTCGGCAGCCGTACGGCCAGACTTCTTGTCGGCCTTTGCGATGCCCTTGGCGCGCAGCCAGTCGATCGCCGCTTCCATGTCGCCATTGGTTTCAGCAAGAGCCTTCTTGCAGTCCATCATGCCTGCGCCGGATTTCTCGCGCAGTTCCTTCACCATTGCGGCTGTGATTTCGGTCATTGTTTGCCTCTTATCGGTTCGATCGGTCAGCCGGCTGAATTCGCCGTGCCGAAGTTCTGGGTGATGAGTGTACCCGGCCGCACACCCTTTGAAACCGGGACGATTTCAGGAAAGGGGCATGCGCATTCCCAAGTGCTGCGGCGTCTCCATACATCGAAACGATGGGTGCCGCTCAAGTGTGACAGCGTTATGAAGGCTGCCACCGGATTTCATCCGCATCAAAACGCCAGAGACTTCACCGAAGCCCCGACGGAGCGGTTTGAAACGAACAAGGCCGTCAACCCATTTAAGGTCTTTGACGGCCTTGTCATATCCTGGTCGAGGAGACGGCGACACGAAATCGCCGCCAGACAGGGCCTATATCAGGCGCCAGCCTCGTCTTCGAGCGCGGGCTCGATCGGAGCTTCTTCCGAAGCGCCGATGTCGCGGCCGGACGAACCCTGCTGACGCAGGATGCCGTCGATGGCGGCGCGGGCGATCAGGTCGCAATAGAGCGAGATGGCGCGCGATGCGTCGTCGTTACCCGGGATCGGGTAGTCGATGTGATCCGGATCGCAGTTGGAGTCGATGATCGCAACGACCGGAATGCCAAGACGCTTGGCTTCTTCGATCGCGATCTTTTCCTTGTTGGTGTCGATGATGAACATCAGGTCCGGAACGCCGCCCATATCGCGGATACCGCCGAGAGCCTTTTCAAGCTTTTCGCGTTCGCGTTCGAGGGTCAGACGCTCTTTCTTGGAATAGCCGGTGCCTTCCGAGTTCAGAATCTCGTCAACCTTGCGCAGACGCTGGATCGAGTTGGAGATCGTCTTCCAGTTGGTCATCATGCCGCCGAGCCAGCGGGAGTTGACGTAATACTGGGCCGAACGCTTTGCGCTGTCGGCGATGATTTCAGACGCCTGACGCTTGGTGCCGACGAACAGAACGCGGCCGCCACGAGCAACGGTGTCGGACACGACCTGAAGGGCGCGCGACAGCATCGGAACGGTCTGAGCCAGGTCGATGATGTGGATGTTGTTACGGTCGCCGAAGATGTACGGCTTCATCTTCGGGTTCCAGCGATGCGTCTGGTGACCAAAGTGAACACCAGCTTCCAGAAGCTGACGCATAGAAAAATCGGGCAATGCCATGCCTAGTTACTCCTTTTCCGGTTTAACCCCCGCGAAGCGAACAGCGCCGATTTTCATCGACACCACCGGGCGGAACGGACCGGATTTCTCCCGGAACATCCCAAGCTTCGCGTGTGGAATGGTGAGGCGCATACAGTCGCCTCAGATAAAAAGCAAGCATTTCTGCGAAAAAACCACGCAAACGGTCCGTCTTTTAGCGAACCGGCTTGTTTTCGCAGGTTTCCGGCTTGAGGATATCAAGCTTCGCGAGCTTGCCGGTCAGAACGAAATCGCCGTAATCCATCGTCAGATCGCGGGTGATTCCGTTATCGTAAAGCTTGAACGACATGCGGTAGATCGGCAGGGCGTCGGTGCCGGTCTTGTCGTTGTAATAAGCGATCGTCACCGGCCAGAACGCGGCTTTGCCGAATTCGCCCGCCTTGCCAGCCTCGGCATCGCCGTCCTTCGGCATCTGCGCCTTGCCGACCAGCGTGGAAGTGATCAGGCTTTCATCGCCGTCATCCGAGCCGTCGAAAATACGGGATTCGAAGATGCGCTTTCCCTGCTTGGCGTTTTCAATGACCTGAAACATGTGCTCGGTCGGAAATTCGCTGGCCACGAGATCGATCTGACGGGGGTCCGGGCGGGTCAGATCAACCTTCACACCCTCTTTGTTGTCGATTGCAGCGCCCTGCACTTCCTTGTCCAGCTTGTCGTCGGTGTAGGACTTGGTCTCGAAGGTGAACTTCTTGGCCGCCAGGTCCTCGAAGGTCGTCGTCTGCTGGTCGGTCATGCGGACCGCGTCGCCGGTGTTGATCTGTGTCACGAAACGGAAATCCGTCTTGTAACCCTGACAGGCAGAGCCGGTGAATTCATAGACCATGCGGCCCGTCATGCCCTCGATACCGGAACGATCCGTCGCGTCCTTGAGTTCGAGATCGTAGACGGCGCGATGGGCGATGAGGTCCGGAACCGTGACGGGCAAGGCATTGGCACCGTTCGACAGGCCGGTCATGAGCCCTGTGGCGGCAACGAAACCAAGCGTCCTGACAAACATTCAATATCTCCTGTTGGACTCGCTGCTCATATTGTACAAGCAACCGCCCGGCTTTTGGATCAACATCTTCTGAATGCCGGATTCTTGAAGGATTTACAACAAAACCGGAGACGAAAATGTCTGATGTCATCGAAGGCCGCCTCAAGGAACTGGGCTTTACTCTTCCCGTGGCGGCAGCACCTGCCGCAAACTACGTTCCGTTCACCATCAGCGGCAATCTTCTTTATGTATCGGGTCAACTGCCGATGGAATCAGGCAAGATTGCGGTGACGGGCCTCGTTGGCCGCGATGTTGATGTTGCAACCGCCCAGCGCGCCGCCGAATTGTGCGCCGTCAACATTCTCGCACAGGTCAAGGCTGCCTTGAACGGCGACCTCTCGAAAATCCGTCGTATCCTCAAGCTGAACGGCTTCGTTGCCTCGGTTCCGGAGTTCGTTGAACAGCATCTCGTCATTAACGGCGCCTCCAATCTCCTCGCCAACGTTCTGGGTGATGCCGGCAAGCACGCCCGCGCCGCCGTCGGCATGGCCTGCCTGCCCTTCAATGCCGCCGTCGAGATCGACGCGATCGTGGAAATCGACGTATGACCCTTAAACTTTCCTGGCTTACCGCCCAGCCCGTCGCCCATCGCGGTTATCATGACCTGAACAAGGTGGTCTGGGAAAACACGCTATCCGCATTTTCGCGCGCCATCGACGCTGGTTTTGCCATCGAATGCGACGTGCAGCTGGCCGCCGATAGCGTGCCGGTGATTTTTCACGACGACGACATGGCCCGGCTGACGGGTATCAAGGGCGACGTGCGCGAACATACCGCCAGTGAATTATCTCTGCTTTCGGTCGGTCAGACCAAGGACCGCATACCGACGCTGAAACAGCTTCTGACGCTATGCGCCGGCAAGGTGCCGCTGGTGATCGAACTGAAAGGACGTCAGGGCGAAGGCGTCGATGACGGGTTTGCCGAAGCGGTGCTGGAAGATCTTGAGGGCTACAAGGGCCAGGTGGCTCTGATGAGCTTCGACCATCACCTCCTCAGAGACCTGAAGGCTGCAGGTTCGCCCTGGCCGCTCGGCCTTACCGCCGAAGGCGCCAAGCCGGAAGACTTCTTCAAACACGACGAGGCGATGCAGATCGGTGTTGATTTCATCTCCTATCATTGGGGTCATTTGCCCAATAGTTTCATCGAGGCGCAAAGAAAACTTGGGCTTCCCGTGATTACCTGGACTGTCAGGGATGAAAATGCGCGCGAGACTACCTATAAGTATGCGGACCAGATGACATTCGAAGGTTTCGACCCGAGAGAGAACCCCTCCGCCACGGCATGACAGAAGACTATTCCATACGCGTTGCGCAATCCCTGAGGGATATCGATCCGGACAGCTGGAAACGGCTTTCCGGAACATCACGCAATGTGTCAGGAAAACCGTACAATCCTTTCATTTCCCACGCATTTCTATCCTCGATGGAAGATTCCGGATCGGCCACTGCCAAGACCGGATGGCTTGGGCACCATCTGCTTCTCGAAAACGGGTCGGGCGAACTTGTCGGAGCCGTTCCGGCCTATCTGAAGAACCACAGCAAGGGCGAATATGTCTTCGACCATGGCTGGGCGGATGCCTTTGAGCGAGCCGGCGGCCATTATTATCCGAAGCTGCAATGTTCGGTGCCGTTTACGCCGGCGAGCGGGCCGCGGCTGCTGGTATCCGAAACCGAAGACGAGACGCGCTTCAAACCGCTTCTGGCATCCGGCCTTGTCCAGGTGACGGAAAAGATCGGCGTTTCTTCCGCTCATGTCACGTTTCTGGAAGACGCCGACCTATCCGCGCTTCTGCCCCGGGACTTCCTGCACAGGACCGATCAGCAGTTCCACTTCATCAATGACGGCTATCGCGATCACAACGATTTTCTTGATGCCCTTTCATCGCGCAAGCGCAAGGGGCTGAAAAAAGAACGTCGGGCAGCGCTGGAAAACGGCATCGAGATCGACTGGTTGACCGGAAGCGACCTGACAGAGGAGATCTGGGACCAGTTCTTCGCCTTCTACATGGATACCGGCAGCCGCAAATGGGGACGGCCCTATCTGACGCGGGAATTCTATTCGCTGATCGGCGAGCGCATGCCTGATGACGTTCTGCTGGTCATGGCCAGACGCGAGGGACGCTATATCGCCGGTGCAATCAATTTCATTGGCTCGGATGCGCTTTACGGCCGACACTGGGGCTGTATCGAGGACCATCCCTTCCTGCATTTCGAGGTCTGTTACCATCAGGCGATCGATTTCGCGCTGTCGAAGGGTTTGAAGCGGGTGGAGGCGGGTGCGCAGGGCGAGCACAAGCTGGCGCGCGGTTATGTGCCGGTCACCACCCATTCAGCGCATTTCATCGTCCATCCGGGTCTGCGCCGCGCGATTGCCGATTATCTTCAGCGCGAGCGTGAAGAGGTCGAACATATTGGCGACTATCTGGAAGACCACACGCCCTTCCGCAAGGGTGAGCGACAGGAACACGAGCCGGATGCATAAAGCTGTCGCGATCTTTCAGATTCGCTGCCTACGCTTTATGCCTTTGTTTCGTTGCATGTCGTTATCGCAAAACCGCTACACGCTTTTACGCGACATGCTTTAGTCCGTTACGAGGAGAGATCACCGATGACCGCCAGCGCCTATGATGACAACAATATCTTCGCGAAAATCCTGCGCGGCGAAATTCCGAGCCACAAGCTCTATGAAGACGAGCATACGCTGGCTTTCATGGATGTGATGCCGCAGGCACCCGGCCATCTTCTGGTCGTTCCGAAAACCGGCTCGCGCAATCTGCTCGATGCCGACCCGCAAGTACTGGCAAAGACCATTGCCGTAGTGCAGAAACTGGCAGTCGCAGCAAAGGAAGCCTTCGACGCTGATGGCGTCTTTATCGCCCAGTTCAACGAACCGGCAGCCGGCCAGACCGTGTTCCACCTGCATTTCCACGTTATTCCGCGCAAGGAGGGCGAACCGCTGAAGCCACATTCCGGCGCTATGGCCGATGGCGAAGTGCTGAAGGCCCATGCGGAAAAGATAAAGGCAGCGCTTGCCTCGTGATGTTTGCCAAGACGCCCACGCGTTTGGCAGAATGGCGGCATCCGCACACCGTCACCCCGGAGCTTATCCGGGGTGCGGCGCGATCCAGTCCTTGATCGCGCGATATTCCTCTCGGCGCAGACGCGCCTTGGCTGGTTGCCGGATCTGGTCCGGCATGACGACCGTGGTGTTTATCATCATTCCACGGGACGATAGGCATTCCTCTCCGGCCAGGGCCAGCCTTCAAGCACCGCCATATCAGGCCGGAATATCTCCACCTTCAGGGGATAGCACGGGACCGCGTCGCTCGAATGGCTGGCACCACAATCGCCGCCGGGGCAAGCGGAGAGCGCGCCGATGAGATCGATTTCCGCGAAGAGTTCCAGATAGTCGCCCGGCCGCACCGGGCTTGCCTTCATGAAATACTGATGCGTATCGCGGGTGAAACCCGTGCACATGAAGACGTTCAGAACATCGTGTACATGCGGTTCCGCCTCGCCGAATGACAGGCCTTTGGCCGTGGCGAGCGCATTGGTGAGGTTCGAATGGCAGCAATGGTGATAGTCGCCGCCGCTCAACAGCTTGTTGGTGTAGGGATCGCACCGGGTGCCGATCACATCATGCACGCCACCGCCATCTTCATCCCAGCCATACCATGACAGAGTATCATGGGTGATGGTCGCCATCGGCCGCAGGGACGGCAGATTGCTCCACAGGCGGTTGCCTACGGAAACATGGGTCGCATGCAGGGCGCGGGTTTTGCCGCTGAAAAAGCGCTCCGTCAGATCATGGGCATTCCAGAGGTTCAAATCCCCCACCTGTGGGCCTTCGGTGCTGACGATGCGGAAAAAGTGTCCCTTCGGAACATTGAAAGTGCCGCCCTCTCGCGGTGGCACGATGACTTCGTCTATCTTCACCATGGCTTTTTTAGCCTGTTCAAGACGCGCCAAATCCGGTGTCTGAAGTGTGCCGTTCGGATAAACGACGACGGGACGGACGGCGCGGCGCGCGGCGGCATCAATGGGTTCGGCGGCGGACACGGGGGTCATGAAATCCTCGGATGGATGAAAATGCGACGCGAAATTGCGGCATGAATGGCGTGATGACAAGACGGGTTTTTCTTGCGCTCAGACCAAGTCTGACTTAGCCTCGCAGCATCATGAAACTGCCACCGCTCGCCACCCTCCGCGCGTTTGAAGCTGCGGCCAGAAGGACAAGTTTTTCCCTGGCCGCGCAGGAACTCGGCATGACGGCGACGGCCGTAAGCCAGCATGTGCGCAATCTGGAAACATGGCTCGGCGCGCCGCTTTTCGAGCGCCATGCGAGAGGCGTGAGACTGACGCCAGCGGGTCAGGAATTCGGCATGACGGTTTCGTCCGGCTTGGGGCAGATCGCTTCCGGTGCGGAACGGATCAGCCGGGGCCGCGACCGCATCACCGTTCGTCTGGCCAGCCTGCCTTCGGTGGTGGCGCATTTTCTGACACCCCGCCTGCCCCGTTTCCGCGCGCTCTATCCAGACATACAGGTGTCAATCAGCTATTCCGGCAGGAATGAGACCACGCAGCCCGATCTCAGCATCACCCACGGCCCACGCCCTGCGCAAAAAGCTGTAGCACTTTTCAGCGCGGAAACACGCCCGACATGTGCGCCCGCTTACGCCAGCCAGTCCGGCCCCTTCGACGATGTCTCAAGCCTGCGGCGGGCTGAATTGCTGCATGACGCCACCGAGACGGCATGGCGGGACTGGCTGGCGACTGCTGGCCTATCCCTGTTCCAGGGCACTGGCCCAATCTTTGCCGACTTCAATCTGCTCGTGACCGCTCTCAAGGCGGGACACGGCATCGGCCTTTGCCCGACAGCGCTTCTTCGCGACGAAATCGCCGACGGTCAGTTGACCGTGCTTTTCGATCGGGCGGCCGATGCGGACAAATATTACTGGTTGATTGAAGCAGAAGAGATGACCGCGTCAGCCCGGCTCCTATCTGATTGGCTGGTTGCTGAGGCCCGCGAGAGCGGAAACCGAAGCAATTACTCTGCTGCGACAACTTGAGTCGAAGCGCGAGCCTTCTCTCCGTTTCTTTCCCTTACCGAAAGCCACTTGAGCAGCCAGGCTGAAGCTGCACAGACGATCGCAAACGCGACGAGACCGCCGAAAATATCAGACAGATGATGACCGCCTTGAACGAGAACAGCGGGCAACATCAAGATATTGATCGGCAAGATCACCGCCATCACCAACCAGTGACGTGGAACGAACCAGACGGACATCGCCGCCATTAAGATATGAAACGAAGGGAAACCGATTAGCCCCAGCACGTTTTTGGGCGAAAGGTGAACAACCCCTTCCGTTATCAGGCGGTTCAACTCCTGCCCGTACGCATTATCAACAGCCAAGGGGATGGTCTGAGAAACCCATTGCGGCAGTTGCACATAGGCGGATGGTCCAAATGACGGGAAAAATATCCAGAAGATTATACTTGCAAAAGCGCCCAGCACTCCCGTCACAAGGAAGTGGTGCAACATCCGCTCCTTGCCTGTAAAACCAAGCGTAATAACGATCACCAGAAGCTGCGGCAACGACGTCGCATAAACGAAAAACAGGATCGTTCCGATCCACGGATGTGTCGCCGCCCAAGTGACGATGCCCATCCAACTATAACCGAAGGCTGCATCCACACGGAAAAGCACATGATCGATTGCTGGGAACGCGACAGGCAGGAACATGTAGTTAAAGACGGACGCGACAAGCGTAAAAAGAATGAACAGTCCGCCTGCGATTAGCGCGGCAGCTATGCGAAGATCACGCCCGCTTTTGCGATAGAACTGACCGAGAATAAAAACGCCGGCGCCCATCGATCCGCATAATAAATATCCGGCGTAGTCAACCCCGATGCCTTTGACAGCGATCAGTACCGTATCGATAACGAATAAGATGGTGATAAAGCCAAGTACAAAACGCTCTGCCGCAAAGAGTCGCATGGAATAGCCGCCCCGGTTCCAATCGACGGGACAGTAGGGCATTTAGCTTAATATTCATATAAGGAAAGTATTATAAACAACCCACCGGCCGGGAGCCATATCGGCGCGGCCACGCCGGCGATAAAGCGATTGCCGGTCGCCAGGAATGCGATGAAACCGAATCTCGCCGCTCCGATGTGCAGCCACAGTAGCGATGCCTCCACGAGATGACCACATCGCCCCGGCTTCTGTCGGACCGGCTTGTTGCGGAGGCGCGCGAGTACGAAAACCGGGGCGATTATTCCGCCGCGAAGACTTGGGCAGGAACTGCTGCCGCCTTGCCGGCCCGTTCCTTTGCCGACAGCCAGTTGAGCAGACGGCTCGAGGCTGCGCAAACGATAACAAAAGCGAAGAGGCCGCCAAAAATATCCGAGAGATGATGTCCGCCCTGAACGAGAACGGCAGGCAGCATCAAAAGATTTAGCGGCAAAATCACCGCCATCACCAGCCAGTGACGCGGAACGAACCAGACGGACATCGCCGCCATGAAGATGTGAAACGACGGGAAACCGATCAATCCCAACACGTTTTTAGGGGTGAGATAGCTTACGCCTTCCTGCCCCAATCGCATCAGTTCCTGTCCATAGGCAGGATCGACCGCCATTGGAATTGTCTCGGTGACCCATTGCGGCAGATCCAGATAGGCTTTAGCGCCGTAAGTTGGAAAAAATATCCAAAAAACGATGCTGGCGAGAGCGCCAAGCACCCCCGTTACCAGAAAATGGTGCAGCATCCGATCCTTGCCGGTAAAACCCAGCATGATGACGATCAACAGCAGTTGCGGCAGCGACGTCGCATAGACAAAAAACAAGGTTTTGCCGATCCACGGTTGGGTAGCAGCCCAGATGACAACATCCCGCCAGTTATAGCCGAGCGCGGCATCCACGCTCAACAACAGGGGATCGATCGCCGGAAACTGAACCGGCAGGAACATGTAGTTAAACACAGAGCCCGCCAGCGAAAAAAGGATGAACAGCCCAGCGGAAACAAGTGCAGCCGCTATGCGAAGATCACGCTCGCTTATCCGGTAGAACTGGCCAAGAAGAAAAACCCCGGTACCCGCCACCAGGCACAGAGAATATCCGGTATAGTCAACCTCAATGCCCTTCGTCATAATCAATGCAACATCGACAATAAATAAGATAAAAATTACATTCAGTACAAAACGTTCTGCTATAAATAACTTCATAGAATTTACCCCAGACCCCTTCAGCAGAAAGCTAGGTCATTGGCCTTAATATTCGGATAAGACGAGTACTAAAAGCCAAGCACAAATAACCCGGCTGCCAAAAGTGCGATAGGCACGGCTACGCCGACAATGACGCGTTGGCCGGCGGCCAGGAACGCTGTGAAACCGAGTGCTGCCGCGCCGATGCGTAGCCATAGCGGTGAAGCTTCAAGCGTTCCGGTTGGAAAGACGATCAGCTTGGCGGTGACGGCCATCACGAGCGCGGTGGCGACTGCCCTCACCCAGTATAGCGCCTCGGAATCCTCCTTCAGCCGGTTGCCGGCGAGCACGCCGAGCCAGCGCCAGAGATCGGTCGCCAGCCAGCCGGCAATGGCGATGAAGAGGTAGGGCGCCCACCACTGTTCGGTCATCATGGTTCGCTCTCCGGTGAGACGGGAATGATCTTTCGACGAAAGACAAAACGGTCGATCAGATAAGCCACCGTGCCGCCACCGATCCCGGCATAGAGAATGTCGAATTCCGGCGCGATTACCGCAAAGACCGGCCCCGCGATCACACCGATAATGAAGGCGACCTTGACGACGGAATGGCGGGCGGTCGCCCAGATCGACGCTATGAAATAGACAGGCGTCAGAAAAAACAGCACGCCTGCGACAAGCGGTGGAAAAGCCGCGACGACGCCGTAACAAAGGCCGACAATGATAGCGTTGACGACGGTAAGGGTAATGCCGAAACCGGCAAACCACGCAGCCCGTGCTTCGCGCGGTATTTTGGAAAGGTTTTGCGTGGCGAAGACCCAGGCGGTGATCGCCACGAAGTGGGAGAGGAACAACAAAATCCATGTCGGCGTTTTTGCGCCACGCATCTCCGGAACGATGGAGGCAACCATGGGCATCATTCGCACCGATGACAGCGTCACCGCCAGAAAACACGCGGCAAGATTGGCGCCGCCGACCATCGAGCCGATCAGGATCATCTTGGCCGGCAAAGCCCAGATAACCAGCGTCATAAACACCGCTTCGCCACGTTGAACGCCCGACTCCAGCGCGAAGGCGCTGAAACCGACGAAGGATGTCATGAGAATAAGCGAGGGCAGCGAGAATATGCCCCGCATTCCCCTGAAAAACCAGCCGCGCAGGGGGATGGTATCGCTGTCTGCTGATTGCATTGCTGGTCCACTAATGCATGTCGTCCGAAAGTGCGCAGCGGTTTCGGAATGATGAGAAAAATAAAGCGCGCTTCACGAATCCGGTAAAATGCGACGCGCTTCAGGCATGAAAATGCCGGGCTTTCGCCCGGCACCGTTTGTCGGTCGGAAGACCGTTATCATTTCTTCTTCGGCACCTTCGGCACCGTATTCGCCTTGCGGCGCGGCTTGCTCTCCTCGTCGGGCTTGCTCGCCTCGGCAACCAGAACATCCGCTTCCTCATTGGCAATCGCTGCCTTCGAGGCGGGCTTCGCCTTGGCCTTAGACGCCTTGCCCGGAGACTTGGCAGCATTGAGCTCTGCTTCCGGCTTCGGCTTTACCGGCGCTGTTTCCGGCAGAACCTCGAGCTTGAGGCCGTCGGAACCATCGTCCTTCTTGCCGACGGTGACGCTGACGACACCGCCCTTCTTGAGCTTGCCAAAGAGGATTTCGTTGGCGAGCGGCTTCTTGATGTGTTCCTGGATCACGCGCGACAGCGGGCGAGCGCCCATCTTTTCGTCGTAACCCTTTTCTGCCAGCCAGGAGATCGCGTCTTCGTGCAGATCGAAGGTGACATTCCGCTCGGAGAGCTGGGTCTCGAGCTGCATGACGAACTTCTGTACCACCTTGTGGATAACGGCAGTCGGCAGCGGCGAGAACGGAATGATCGCATCCAGACGGTTGCGGAATTCCGGTGTGAACAGGCGGTTGATCGCCTCTTCATCCTCGCCCGTACGTCGCGAAGAACCGAAACCGATGGCCGATTTCGCCATTTCGGAAGCACCCGCATTGGTCGTCATGATGAGAATGACGTTGCGGAAGTCGATCTTCTTGCCGTTATGGTCGGTCAGCGAGCCATGGTCCATTACCTGCAACAGGATGTTGTAGATGTCCGGATGGGCCTTCTCGATCTCGTCCAGCAACACCACGGAATGCGGATGCTGATCGACGCCATCGGTCAAGAGACCGCCCTGATCGAAGCCGACATAACCGGGAGGTGCACCGAGCAGACGCGAAACGGTATGGCGCTCCATATATTCCGACATGTCGAACCGCAGCATCTCGACACCGAGTGAGGCGGCGAGCTGCTTGGCCACTTCGGTCTTGCCCACGCCGGTCGGGCCGGAGAAGACATATGAGCCGATCGGCTTGTTCGGTTCGCGCAAACCGGCGCGTGCCAGCTTGATGGCGGTGGCCAGCGCCTCGATGGCGATGTCCTGACCATAAACGACCGAGCGCAGTTCCTTTTCGAGGTTGGCGAGAACCATCTCGTCATCCTTGGAAACGGTCTTCGGGGGAATGCGGGCCATTGTCGCGATGGTTGCTTCGATTTCCCGTTCCGTGATCAGCTTGCGACGCTTGGACGCCGGCAGCAACATCTGCGCCGCACCGGTTTCGTCGATTACGTCGATCGCCTTGTCCGGCAGCTTGCGGTCGGAAATGTAGCGGGCCGACAATTCGACCGCAGCCTTGATCGCTTCGTTGGAATATCTGAGGTGATGATAATCCTCGAAGTAAGGCTTCAGGCCTTTCATGATCGCGATAGCATCATCGATCGACGGCTCGTTGACGTCGATCTTCTGGAAGCGACGCACCAGCGCGCGGTCCTTTTCGAAGAACTGGCGATATTCCTTGTAGGTGGTCGAACCGATGCAGCGGATCGCGCCTGACGAGAGCGCCGGCTTCAATAGGTTCGATGCATCCATTGCGCCGCCAGACGTTGCACCCGCACCGATGACGGTGTGGATTTCGTCGATAAACAGGACTGCGCCGGGATATTCCTCGAGCTCCTTGACGACCTGCTTCAGGCGTTCCTCAAAATCACCACGATAGCGGGTTCCGGCCAGAAGCGTGCCCATGTCGAGCGAGAAGATCGTATCATTAGCCAGCGCTTCAGGCACCTTGCCTTCAACGATACGCTTGGCCAAACCTTCGGCGATCGCCGTCTTGCCCACGCCCGGATCGCCCACATACAGCGGGTTGTTCTTGGAGCGGCGGCAGAGGATCTGGATGGTGCGGTTGACTTCCTCATGACGGCCGATCAACGGGTCGATCTTGCCGTTTTTCGCCTTTTCATTGAGGTTGACGCAATAGGCCTTCAGCGCATCCTGCTGTTTCTTGGCGGATGAGCCTTCTTCCTCGGGATTGCTGCGTGCAGCCTTGGGGTCGGCCTCCGGCTCGTCTGCGCCACGCGGAGCGCGGGTCTGCGACGTGCCCGGACGCTTGCCGATTCCGTGGGAGATATAATTGACCGCATCGTAACGGGTCATTTCCTGCTCCTGCAGGAAATAGGCAGCGTGGCTTTCGCGCTCGGCGAAAATGGCCACAAGCACGTTTGCTCCTGTCACTTCCTCGCGGCCGGACGACTGAACATGAATGACAGCCCGCTGGATAACCCGCTGGAAGCCAGATGTGGGCTTGGAATCCTCGTCATAACCGGTCACTAGGTTGGTCAGTTCGTTGTCGACATAATCGCTGACAGTCTTGCGCAGCGCATCGAGATCGACATTACAGGCGCCCATCACGGCAGCGGCATCCGCGTCGTCGATCAGCGCCAGAAGGAGATGTTCCAGCGTCGCATATTCGTGGTGACGCTCATTTGCAAAGGTCAGTGCCTGGTGCAGCGCCTTCTCGAGACTTGGGGAAAAAGTTGGCACGTTGCGATCCTCATTTCTTTTCCATGACGCATTGCAGCGGATGCTGGTGCTGTCGGGCGAAATCCATGACCTGGCTTACTTTCGTCTCTGCGACCTCATATGTAAACACCCCACATTCTCCTACGCCGTGCTGGTGCACGTGCAGCATGATGCGGGTCGCCGCTTCGCGATCCTTCTGGAAAAAACGCTCCAGAATATGAATGACGAACTCCATTGGAGTGTAATCGTCATTCAGTAAAAGAACACGGTACAAATTCGGTCTTTTCGTCTTTGGCTTGACGCGGGTTATAACGGACGTTCCGCGGTTCGTGCCGCCGTCTTCCCCGTCGCCCTCGCCCTGCATGTAGATCGGCTCAGCGATCATCTTTCATCATTCTCCAAACCGTTCTCAAACCGGCAGTCATCACCAGGAGGGAGAACTTCGCCTCTACATATCTAGGTCGTTAAGATCGGATTTTAAGCCCCCTGTGAAACGGTGCAATCACTATTGCGTTTGCGAAGAGGCAAACCTTGGGAAAAACAGGGGGCTTGCCATAGCACTGCGGGAAAGCGCGGTGCTATCCGCCTTTCCTGACCTGGTTTCAGCCTTGACGCCAAGCGCCTGCAAGGGAATCGCGAGCAACAGCGGACCTAATCTCACGCCCGCGCCATCCACCGTCATTCCTTGTTGTCGAGCATTTCGCGAACGGCGATCGCCAGCTGTTTCAGCGAGAAGGGTTTTGGCAGGAAGCCGAACTTGGCATCCGCCGGAAGGTTTTTCGCAAACGCGTCCTCGGCATAACCAGAAACGAAGATGAATTTCAGGTCGGGATAGGATTTGCGCAATTCCCTCAGGAGTGAAGGTCCGTCCATCTCCGGCATGACGACGTCCGACACGACGATATCGACCTTGCCTTCCAGCTCGTCCATCACTTCCAGCGCCTCGACACCCGAACCCGCCTCATGAACGGTGTAACCACGGGTTTCCAGCATGCGCTTGCCGCCGCGCCGCACTGCCTCCTCGTCCTCCACCAGAAGGACGACGGCGGAGTTGCCGGTCAGATCCAGCGGCTCTTCCTTCACCGGTTCGGGCAGAGCCACAGGGGCGAGTGCCGCTTCACCGGGCTGCTGGCCCGGAACGTGCACCACTTCCACCACGTGACGCGGCAAATAGATGCGGAACGCAGTGCCTTTGCCCACTTCCGATTCGGGATAGATGTAACCGCCGGACTGCTTCACGATGCCATAGACCATCGACAGGCCGAGACCGGTGCCCTTGCCGACATCCTTGGTGGTGAAGAACGGCTCGAAGATTTTGTCCATGATCTCCGGCGGAATGCCGGTTCCGTTATCGGCGACTTCCACCATGACCATGTCTTCCGCCGGGACTTCCGGCCGACCGAGCGCTGCGGCTTCATCCGCATCCACATTGCGCGTGCGGATGGTGATCTTGCCGCCATCGGGCATGGCATCGCGCGCGTTGACGCAAAGATTGATCAGCACCTGCTCAAATTGCGACAGGTCGGTCTTCACCGGCCAGAGATCGCGGCCGTAATCCACTTCCAACTTGACATTGGTGCCGGAAATCAACCGGTCTACCAGCATGCGCAGGTCGCCGATAACGTCGGTCAGGTTGAGGATCGCCGGGCGCATCGTCTGTTTGCGCGAGAAAGCGAGAAGCTGTCGCACCAGCACCGCCGCGCGGTTGGCGTTGCGCTTGATCTCCATCAGGTCGGCGAAGCTCGGGTCTGCGGGCCGGGCCTGCAACAGCAGATGGTCTGATGACAACAGGATCGCAGTTAGCACATTGTTGAAATCGTGGGCAATGCCGCCTGCCAGCGTGCCGACGGCGTTCATCTTCTGCGTCTGCGCCATCTGGGTTTCGAGCGCCTTCTGCTCCGTCACCTCGATCGCATAAACGATTGCCACCTCTTCGGGCGCCTCGTCGTCCTGATCGATGACGGCATTGACGTAGAAACGGAAATGGCGGCCCTCGTCGCTCGGATGGCGGGAATCGAACGGGGCGATATCGCCCTGCCGGTCCTTCGCCTCGGCCAGCGCCTGCTCAAGCCTGGGTTTCTCATTGTCGTGGATGATGGCTTCGAGGGCAACACCGCGATCAATATCGTCACGCCCGACGACGCCGGAGAATAGCTTGAGGAATGGCGCGTTGATACGAAGAATGCGGCCTTCGCCGTCGAGCGAGGCAATCGCCATCGGCGTGTTGTTGAAGAAACGCGTGAAGCGCATGGCGGACGAGGATTCCGTATCCTCCTGCCCTTTCGGACGCATCAGAACAATCGTCCGGCTTTCGCCGGGCGCGCCGTCCTTCGAGGTAACCTGATGCACGAGGCGGGCCGGCATGCTCTGGCCGTTGACCCGGCGCATGTCGAGATCGAGAATCTCGGTGCGCTTGGCTGAACCCTGGGGATGGACGGATTCGATCAGCGCCATACCCTCGCCGGCGACGATGTCCGACACAGTCATTGAACCGGGCGAAAATTGCGCAAGATCGATGCCGAGCCATTCGGACAGGGTGGCGTTCAGATAAACAATCTCACCCTTGCGACCTGCGGAAAAGAAACCGGCCGGCGCGTGGTCGAGATAATCGATGGCGTTCTGCAATTCGCGGAAGAAGCGTTCCTGATCTTCCCGCTCAGGCGTGATATCGGCAATCTGGAAGACGTGCAGCGCCTCGCCGCCCGCATCCTTCAGCACCCGACCTTTCAGTCGGTACCAGTGCGGCCCGCCGGAAGTGGCCTCCCCGAGCGGCTTGAGCAGACGGAACTCCTCGTAACCGTCACGCCCCTCCCGCAAAACATTGATGAGGCGATAGAGCGCCTCGGTCGATTCCCGGCTGCGCGAGAGCAGCGTCTCCAGGCTCTGGATATCGCTCGCCTTCGTGGTGCCGCTCATCCGGCAATAGGTGGCGTTGGCGTAGACCATATGCCCCTTGGCATCGGTAATCAGTGTGCCGTCCGGGTGTGCCGACAGGAAACGGCGGGCCAGCCCGTCCGATTGCGACTGCGGCATGACCTCGATGAAACCGATGATCGACGACACCAGAAAAAAGATACCCATCATCGCTAGCACGCCGAGAATGCCGAGCACGATTTCGTTTTCCAGCGAATCCTTGAAATAGACGAAAGCAGCAGCGGCAGCGATGAGCACCAGCGCCAGCAGCAGAATCCGCAAAACCGTGCCGGAACGGGCACGCCTGTCCACCAGCGGAAGGTCGTTGTCGCTTGTCTCGCGCACCCGTGTCATCTTGGCCTCGCAGTCCTGCAGGTCGTCATTCGGTCAGCCCTATTTCCTCGACGGAATCGGGCAGTAGAATTTCTTGTAGCAACTCGCTTGACCGTCAAAAAGCTCCGCTGCACCACAAAGGCTTAAAATCGCACAGAGAAACGGCCCTAAAGAGGCGCAAATGCCTCAGAAGCCTATTTTGCGGCTGCAGGTCAGCGCTTTAACCTGGCATTGAATGCGCGGCGCGGAGCATACGATATTGCCATCCGCTAGCGTGCAAACCGAGCATCCATCCGTGAAATCGATACAGGATGGATTGTCTCTTACGAACTCAATCATGTTCGCAGGATTTTCGGACGCCTTGTCATCCGCCGTCGCGGCCTGAGCGGGAAAAACAAATCCCGGCAATCCAAATAAAACAACAAAAATAAAAACTCTTACCGGAAACCCGTCAACGAGCAATTTCGCAAGCATTTACAATCGCTCCTTCGAAGAGAGAATTGCAACCTTCATTGCTCCCCGGCATTGAAGGGAAAGATATGACGCTTGGGTGGCGCCCGGCCGGCTGATGAGACGATCCTATGAAGTGATCCTGGGGACGAAATGAATAAACCTTGTATCACGCTTAAAAAAATCGTCTTTTCCTGCTTGGCGTTCACATTATAAGAACCACGGCAATATTAATTGCACGAAAAAATCTGAAGGGATGATCTCCATGATGGAAGATTTTATCGGCACCTATGGAAACAATCTCATCGTCGCCGTCGTCGGTGTCGGTCTCGCCCTGCTTGTTCTGGCAATTGTTCTCTGGATACTGCGCAGGCGCGGCGGGGCGGCCCCGTTTATCCGTGGCGGTCGCAACCGGCAGCCGCGCTTACAGGTTCTCGATGCGACGGCGGTTGACGCCCGGCGCCGTCTGGTGCTGGTGCGCCGCGACAATGTCGAGCATCTTGTCATGATTGGCGGTCCAACCGATATCGTCATCGAGAGTGGTATCGGCGCGATCCCAATCGTCAGGGAAGTACGCGAACCGCAGGAAGCGGAACTCAAGGCGCTGCCGCGTCAGGACAGCGAACCTAAAAGGGCTGAACCGCCGATCCCTCGCGAAAGCCGCCAAGCTTTGCCACAGCAGCCAATCGCAGCGGCATCTCCAGCCTCCTTGCCGGAAGAACCCGTAAAGCAGCCGCAGCGGCCGGAACCGCCCGCCCCGGCTGCTCGTGCAGCACTCACCCCTGCACCGGCCGCATCTCTGCCACCACGTCCGTCTACGCCGCCGCAACCGGTATCCACGCCCATGACGGCACGCGAGCCCGTTGCACCGATAAGACCTGCCGCCCCGGAAAGGGATGCTACCCGTCCTGCGCCACCACCGGCATCGGTCATTGCGGCACCGGCCGCCGCTGTTCTACCTCTCGCCGCCGCATCGCTCGACATGCCCGCCGAGCGACCGGAACAGCGTCGCCCTGATCCCTTCGCGCCGGCTCCTCTACCCTCGGCGCCGCCCGCACCGCCTGTCCAGGCAACGGTTCCTGAAGAACGGCCGACGGTTGTTGCCCCGCCGGTTTTTGCCGCGCGCGAACCGGTCATCGACCAAACGAATGCCGCAGATTTTCTGGATGCCGCGCGCGAGCGCGTTCTACCCGGCCTGAAACCGGGGCAAGATGCGCCAGCGCCCTTTGCGCCAAAGCCTGAAAATCCGCCCGTCGTCTCCGCTAACGCCGAGCCGAAATTCTCCGATGACCTTGCCAGCGATTTCGAAAGCTTTCTTGAGGCGGAGATCGCCAAGAGCAAGGATGCGGATAGCGAACAGGCAGTCTCCGCTGCTGCGGAAAAGCCAAAAACCGAACCCGTCTCGCCGCCTGTTACCGGTGCAACGCCGGATGGCGACATGCAGAAGGAAATGGCGCGTATTTTCGGCGAACTTTCCGTTACCCGCGACCGCTGACAGGTTCACATCTGTCGGCGGACAGACATTCAAAACAAAAAAAGGGCGCGGAAACAAATCCGTGCCCTTTGTCATTTTGGTTCTGTTCATTGGCCGGCTCGCCGAAGCGCCCGGAGCAACGCTGCGCCTTATTCGTCGCGGTAGACTTTTTCACGACGCTCGTGACGTTCCTGCGCCTCGATGGACAGGGTCGCTATCGGTCGTGCGTCGAGGCGCTTGAGGCCAATAGGCTCACCCGTTTCTTCACAGTAACCGTAAGTGCCGTCATCAATCCGCTGAAGGGCAGAGTCGATCTTGGAGATCAACTTGCGCTGGCGGTCACGGGCGCGAAGTTCGATCGCCCGGTCAGTTTCCGAAGATGCCCGATCGGCTAGGTCGGGATGGTTGGCGCTTTCTTCGGCGAGATGTCCGAGGGTCTCGCGCGCTTCTCTCAGGATGTCGTTTCTCCAGGCCACCAGCTTCGCGCGGAAGTAGGCACGCTGGTTTGCATTCATGAACTCGTCGTCTTCCGAGAGCACATATTTGCTAAGATCGATCTTCTCACTCAACGCGATTCTCCTCGAAGAACATCTCAATGCGGCGGTGTATACTCCAATGATATAGGCTGATTCAAGTCTACAGATCAGTTTTCAGGCATTTTTAAAACTGACACAAAAATCATCTAAATGACTAATTTTTATCCTTTATTCGTATTCAAGCGATCTCTTCTTAAATCACTTAAACGCGACTTACCAACAGGAAAGAGGACTTGCGGTCATGCAACCCTATCCTGTAGCATTCCTCCATTGCCTCCCAATCGAACGTCGGTCCCCGCCCTTGACAGCATCTTCTCCGAGCCGAGTGTATCTTTTGCGCCACGCCAAGGCCGCCTGGGCGGCACCGGGAGAACGCGATTTCGACCGGGGATTGAACGAGGCCGGTTTTGCCGAGGCGGAGATCATCGCCGACCTTGCCGCAGACCGGCGCTACCGCCCGGACGTGCTCTTGTCTTCCACGGCCACGCGCTGCCGGCAGACCACGCAGGCCTGGCAGCGGGCCTTCAACGAGGGCATCGACATCGTCTATATCGACGAAATGTACAATGCGCGCAGCGAAACCTATCTTTCTCTCATCGCCGCGCAAACGGACGCACAGTCCGTGATGCTGGTCGGGCACAACCCCACAATGGAGGCGACGCTGGAGGCGATGATTGGCGAGGACCTGCTGCATGCCGCCCTGCCCTCCGGTTTTCCGACATCCGGTCTTGCGGTTCTCGATCACGACGACAGTGCCGGGAATGGTAAAAATCGCTGGCGGCTGATCGATTTTCTCTCGCCCGGCAAATAGCCGCAGCAGCGTGCGACCAATGCGTTGCCGAAGCCGGACCCGTTGAAAATCCATTGGCGCGCTTCTTTTTTGGGCAACCGCCCCTTCCTATATTGCAGCTGTAACCGTGAAAAATAGCTGGGAAACTGCCATTGCCGCCTTCTCTTACGTCCCTGACAGACAGTGCGCTCATCGCATTCGACAATCTGGCCGACCGTGCGAGCACCCTTACAAATCCGACATTGCGGCTTGGCGTCACCGGTCTTTCGCGGGCGGGCAAGACGGTTTTCATCTCCTCGCTCGTCCACAATCTTCTGAATGGCGGTCGTCTGCCGCTGTTTGAGGCCATGCGTTCCGGGCGCGTCTCGAATGTGCGTCTGGAGCCGCAACCGGACGATGCCATTCCCCGGTTTCAGTATGAGGACCATATTCAGGCTCTGGTACGCGACAGGCTCTGGCCGGATTCGACACGGGCAATCTCTGAACTGCGGATCACGCTCGACTACCAGAGCGCCAGCGGTTGGGGCCGTTGGTTTTCCGCAGGTAAGCTCTCCATCGATATCGTCGATTATCCCGGCGAATGGCTGCTCGACCTGCCGCTGCTTTCGCGGGACTACAAGAGCTTCAGCGACAGCACCGTCGCGCTGGCGCAAAATGGCATCCGCGCCGAACTCGCGCAGGAATGGTTGGCAATAGCCTCCTCGCTCGACATCAATGCGCCCGCCGACGAGATGACGGCGCGACGCCTCGCGGAAAGCTTCGCCGCCTATCTGAAGGCCTGCAAATCCGACGAGCGGTCGCTCTCCACCTTGCCGCCGGGCCGTCTGCTGATGCCGGGGGATCTCGAAGGATCACCGGCGCTGACCTTTGCGCCCCTGCCGGGCCTGACAGACGACAAGGCACCTAAGGGGTCGCTGCGCGCCATGATGGAGCGGCGCTACGACGCCTACAAGGCAATCGTGGTGAAACCCTTCTTCCGCGAACATTTCGCCCGCCTCGACCGGCAGATCGTGCTGATCGACACTCTTCAGGCGGTCAATCGCGGCCCGGAGGCGGTGCAGGATCTGGAACGGGCGCTGGGCGATGTTCTCGCCTGTTTCCGCCCTGGCACCAACAGTCTTTTGTCATCACTGCTGGGCCGGCGTATCGACAAGGTGTTGATTGCCGCTACAAAGGCCGACCACCTGCATCATGAAAGCCACGACCGGCTGGAACGGCTAACCCGCCGTCTGGTGGACCGCGCCATCACCACCATCGGTATGAATGGTGCCGGCATCGAGGTCATGGCACTGGCTTCCGTGCGCGCTACGCGGGAAGCAAGCGTGAGACAGGACGGTCACGAGCTTCCGGTCATCGTCGGCACGCCGATGGCGGGTGAAACCATCAACGGCGAGATATTTGACGGCAACCGTAAGACGGCGATCTTTCCCGGCGACCTGCCCGAAGATCCGGAGCCGCTTTTCCGCAGCATCGACAGGGATGGCGACAAGGCGACGTTGCCGGACGTCAATGTCGTGCGGTTCCGCCCGCCCAATATCGATGAACCGGGCAGCGGCGGCATCCGGCTTTCCGTTCCCCACATAAGGCTCGACCGCGCCATGCAGTTCCTGTTTGGAGACAAGCTCGCATGAAGGCTCCCACACCAAACGATCCGCAGGCACGCCGCCCGGCGGCGTTCACGCTCGAAACCGAAGAAAAGGCAAGCGCAACCGTCGCGCAAAAACGCGCACCGCGCAGCTTCGACACCGAGATTTCCCTGACGCCCGATGAGGATGATCCATTTTTAGCACCTGAAGAGACGAATGCCGCCGCATTGCCGGTGGCCGTGCCGAAGAAAAGCCGCTTCTCCTTCGGCAAGCTCGCGCTTGGTGCACTCGGCGTGCTGTTCTCGCTGGCCTTCGGGCTCTGGGCGGATCAGCTTATCCGCAATCTCTTTTCCCGCTCCGACTGGCTGGGTTACACGGCGAGCATTGCGCTCCTTGTTGCGCTTTTTGCCGTCCTCGTTCTGGTCGGGCGAGAAGTGTTCGGCATCATGAGGCTCAACGCCGTTCAATCGCTGAAAGCCGATGCGGAGACGGCCAGCCTCGACAAGAGCCCGAAACCCGCCCGCGCCATCGTTACCCGCCTCAATGCAGTTCTCTCCCACCGCGCCGAAACGGCCAAGGGGCGCGCCGCACTCAAGGACACCGAAGACGACGTGATCGACGGGCCGCATCTGATTGAGCTTGCCGAACGCGAATTGCTGGTGCCGCTCGACCGGCAGGCCCGCGCGCTGATCCTCAACTCCTCCAAACGCGTCTCCGTCGTTACCGCCGTCAGCCCACGCGCCGTGGTCGATCTCGCTTATGTGCTGTTCGAGGTGACAAGGCTGGTGCGCGCCATGGCGGAACTTTACGGCGGCCGACCGGGCACGCTCGGCATGCTCAGGCTTTTGCGTGACGTCGTCGCCCATCTCGCGGTCACAGGTTCGATCGCCGTCGGTGATGGGCTTGCCCAGCAGGTTCTCGGTCACGGGCTTGCCTCAAAACTCTCCGCACGCCTGGGTGAAGGTGTCATCAACGGTCTGATGACGGCGCGAATCGGCATTGCGGCGATGGATCTGTGCCGCCCGCTACCCTTCAAGGCGGTAAAGCGACCCGGCATAGGTGATTTCATGTCTGACCTCACGCCCGATCTTGGTGGCGGAAAAACCGGTCAAAAAGCCTGATCAGCCGGACTTGTACGGCTCAAAAGGTTACGGACGAAGCTGTAAATAAAGCCGAAATAAACCAAGCATTAACCATTCCGCCGGTAGATTGCCGCTTATCGAACAGGCTTCTTCGCCGGGGAAAGTATCATGTATTCGCGCTTCTTTTCGCTTGTGGGCGGACTTGCCGCCATATTGTCCGTCAGCGGCAGCTTCGGCCTGTCTGACGTCCATGCCGCATCGCGCGATCGCGACGACGTGTTTTTCCGTTCCGTTGCCGGAAGCTGGAAAGGTCCGGGCGAAATCGTCGCCGGCAAGTACAAGGGCACCAAGTTCACCTGCGACCTGACGGGCGAGCCACTCGACGACAAGCAGACGGGCATCAAGCTCGCCGGCACCTGCCGCGTCGGCGTCTTCAGCCAGCCCATGTCCGCGGTCATCAGCCAAAAGGGCGGCTCTTACGAGGGCAAGTTCCTCGACGGCGCCGAAGGCAAGGGACTGGACATCATTTCCGGGCAGGTCAGCGGCGACAAGGTCGTTGTGGGCATCAATCGCGCCAAGCTCAACGGTGCCATGGTCGCCCGCGTCTCGAACGACAATTCGATGAACATCACCATTTCCGTCAAGGTCGCCGACCAGATGATCCCGGTTATCGGCGTCACACTCGCGCGCGACATCGACCAGATCGCAGTCGGTTCGATCAAGCCGTAAAACCCGCGACCTTTTCAGCCATCGCCAAGCGGGAGTGTCCACCACTCCCGTTTTTCGTTTGCGCTGATGATGCCGGTTGTATCCGCCTGCCGCAGCCATTCCCGCACGGGCTTGCCCCGGACTTCGAGATCGGGTGCGATATCGGCTAGCGGCATCAGCACGAAGGCACGCTCCGTCATGCGCGGATGCGGCACTTCAATGCTTTCCGTAACGACAACATCATTACCATAGGTCAGCACGTCGATATCGATGGTGCGTGGCCCCCAGCGCTCCGTTCTGACCCGTTTCATGCCCTTTTCGATATCGAGGCACAATTGCAGCAGTGCGGGTGCTGAAAGCGAGGTTTCGACCAGCGCACAGCAATTGAAAAAATCCGCCTGGTCCGTCTTACCCCAGGGCGGCGTGCGATAAAGCCCGGAGACAGACAGCACCCGGCAATCGCCGTGTGCATCCAGTTCGCGCAAGGCTCTGGCCATTGCAGCGGCGGGGTCACCGATATTCCCGCCAAGGCCTAGTGCGGCAACTGTCATCCTGTCAGGCACGGTGTTCAACACTCACCTGCGCATAGTCGAGAATGCCGGGAACCGGCGCAGAGGGCTTGCGAACCGTGATACGCAGCCAGACAATCTGCGGATAACGCGCGCGCAGGGCCTTGGCGATATCGTTCGCGAGGGCCTCGATCAGGTAACGGCGCTGGCCGACGACGATCTTTTCGATAACGGCGAAGGCGACGCCATAATCGACGGTATTTTCGATATCGTCGGTCTCGAGCGCGTTACCCGCTTCAACCTCCATCTCGGCATCGACGAAAAAGCGCTGGCCCAGCACCTCCTCCTGCTCGAGAAGGCCATGACGGGCGAAAAAGGAACAGTTTTTCAGAATAATGGTGTAGCGGCTCATCGCATCGCCTCCATGGCGGGGTTATACCGGAATAGCCGGCCTCTTTTAAGGCATGCGGCACTCCGGCATCTATTGATCTATGCATCGGGCCTTGCCGACGCTTTGGCAAGAACCGCGTCGGCAATTGCCAGCGCATCGCGTGTTACGGCGACATTGTGCACGCGAAAAATCGCGGCACCCGCCAGCCTGAGGATCACTGTCGTCGCTGCTGTTCCGATATCGCGTTCGTGGGCCGCATCCCTGCCCGTCAGCGACCCGATGAACCGCTTGCGCGACGTCCCGGCCAGAACAGGCAGGTCAAACGCGGCAAGTTCGCCAAAGCGCGCCATCAGCTCGACATTTTCACGCTCGTCCTTGGCAAAACCGAAACCGGGATCGAGCACGATGGCGTCGCGGGCGATTCCCGCAGCTTCCGCCATCTCAAGCGAACGATTGAGGAATTCGAACTGATCCTCGATAACATCGGCGCGCTTCTGCCTGTCGCGCCCGGTATGCATGATGCAGACGCCCGCGCGCGCGGCGGCAACCACGCCCGCCATGTTCCCGTCCTTCTGCAGGCCGAAAACATCGTTGACGATATGGGCACCCGCCTCGATCGCCAGCCTTGCAGTGGATGCGCGGTAGGTGTCGACGGAAATCAGAACATCCGTCTCGCGACGGAGCCGTTCGATAACCGGCAGCACGCGATCCTGTTCCTCACCCTCGGTCACCTCGGCCGCGCCCGGGCGGGTGGATTCGCCGCCGATATCAATGATATCCGCCCCCTCCTCAACACAGGTCAGGGCATGGGAAAAAGCCGCATCAACGGCAAGATAACGGCCGCCATCCGAAAAGGAATCGGGCGTCGCATTGACGATGGCCATAATACGGCCACGTCCATCAAGTTTCAGGGAGCGACCATGGGCCGCTTGCCACACATTGCTGCCGGCTGTTATCACGTAACACGCGCCTTTCGGGAATAACGGAGTGTTATGCCAATTCTTATAAGTTCCGCTCCGCCTATGCAGCAAACGTTTTTCAAGTTCAACCGGAAGGCCGGGTTATGACCATATCTTCACGTGCTCTTTGCGCCGTTTTCGCTGGCGCATTAGCCCTTTCCATGCCCGGATCGGCCTTTTCCGAAACCATCGTCAGCAAGACCTATTCCTATTTTTCGATCAGCGGTAAAACCGCCGCTGACCTCGACAAGCAGCTTTCCAAGCATGGCCCGCTGACGCGCAACACCGGCGCACGCCATCCCGGTGCCACCGAGATCAAATTCGGCGGCGAACTCACCTATGTCGAGAAAAACGGCATGTGCAGCGTTGGAAGCACCAAGGTGTTGCTGAACACCCGTATTCTCCTGCCGCAATGGAAAAACCGCCGCCGCACCACGGCGGAACTGGCCTTCATCTGGGATACGTTGCTTGCAGATATCAAGCGCCACGAGGAACGGCACGCGGAAATCGCCCGCACCCATGCCCGCTCGCTCGAAAGGCAACTGACGGCGCTTCGTCCGCAAAAAGACTGTGAAACGCTACAGGCAATGGTCGGCAAGATCACCCAGACCGTCATGGACGAGCACGACAAGGATCAGTTGCGGTTCGATATCGTGGAATCCAAAAACTTCGACGCGCGCATGACCCGGCTTTTGAAGAACCGGATCGAACAGGGCCAGAACCGGCGCTGAGCCGCCTTTCCGCCCATACTCCCCTGGACGCGAAACGCAACGCTAACATGACGTTACGTCATGTTCGATATCACCCGTGACTTCTCGTCATGGTGCGGTCAACGAGACTCATTGTAGCTTGTTCACATGGTTTTTAACGGTGGTGATCCGCAGGGGTCCGGCGTTCGAAACCACCTCCGGTTCTCCCGGTGCGCACTTGAGGCTCGCAGGTGTTTCCTCCCTCGCTTGCATGCTGCGTACCCGCCTCGCCCCGCTCCCCGCTAACAGGTGAGCGGGGCTTTTTCTGTGGCGTATAATGCGGCTTGCCGTCAGCCCTGACGTTCGGGAACGTGAACGACAAGGCCGTCAAGCTCGTCCTTCATCTTGATCTGACAGGAAAGACGCGAGGTCGGGCGTACTTCGAATGCGAAGTCCAGCATGTCCTCTTCCATCGGCTCGGGTCCGCCGACACGTTCCGCCCATGCGTCATCCACATAGACATGACAGGTCGCACAGGCACAGGCGCCGCCGCATTCCGCATCGATGCCGGGTATGGAGTTGCGCACGGCATTCTCCATGACGGTGGAACCGTTGCTTACGTCGAGTTCATGGGGCGTGCCGTCAAAGGCAACAATGGTCAGTTTTGTCATGCCGGAGATCCAAAATGGTGTCTAAGAACTGTTCTAAACAAACACATAGAAAGGCCGGTTCGCCTTGGCAACCCGCTTCTCGCAGGCGCCAAGCGCAACCGGCCCTGTAAAACAGACTGGATTCGCCTTAGCGGCAGAGCTTGAGGATGAAATTTTCCGCTTCGACAATCGCTGCCGCAAGTCTGGCTACGGCCGCGCTATCGTTGCCCTTGTCCTCCACTGCCGCCGCCGCCGTGGAAACGGTGGAGGCACCAACCGCCTGCGCGGCCCCCTTCAGACGATGAGCAGTTGCCTTGACGGTCTTGTCGTCAGCGCCGGCCATTTCATGCAGAGCAGCACGGGCGTTACGGCTGAAGAGTTGCAGCACCTCGATTTCAAGTTCCTTGTCGCCCATCGTCTGGCGGGCGAGATGTTCGAAATCGATTGGTCTTGTCGCGGCGGCCGGCGCACCACCAAAATTATCCGGAGCTTCGAAAGCAATACTGACGGCTGCCATATCTGAAATTCCTTTGTCTCGCCGTTTCCTGTTTCGTGTCACATCTGTGTCGTATTTACGCATTGAAGCCGGTGCTATCAGCTTAAATTACGGCGTGACGCGGGCGAAAATCTTCTGCTATGGTTAATTTATGTTAAACTTATGCGAAACAAGGCGTTCAGCGTGAAACTCAGGTTTAAAAACTGTTAAAAAGCCGACACTTCGCTGCTGCGGCAAACCCGCATTAATTGTTTCGAACACCTAAATGTGTCACTACGGTACTGCCGTTCCGACGAGGCTTATGCTCAAGCTTTGTTATTCCGGCACAGTGATGTAATTTCGCCCGAAAGCTGGACCACCAGCAATTCGGGATTGGTAATGGCGGAATTGTTCTCTTTAACGGGATAATGTTCCGCTGGCATGATGGCGGCAGTCCATTTGCGGGTCGCAGATGGTCAAACGGCATGAAGCCGGGCGTATGTGTAACGAGGCGTAACCGCATGGCGAATAACAAGATCAGCGACTCTGTCGACGAGACTGCATTTCAGGCGTTGGAAGACGCCCTGCAGCTTGGTGCTTTCGAAGACAAGCCGGAATCGCGGAAGACGACAGCGCCAAAGCAGCCGGAGGCCAGATTGAAGGAAGCAAGCAGACAGACCCCTGCTCCCGAGGCCGCGCGCGCGCCTGCCGAACAGGCGCCCAGATCCCCCAATCTGGAAGCTGCCAACGACGGCTCCAAGCGCAGCCCGGCCATGATCCTGAAATCGCTCGAAGGCGGCTCCATCGGCGGCGCGCTCAGAAACGCGACGATCATGTCGGTGATCTGGGCGCTCGGCGGCCTCGGCATCGCGCATCTTATCTACGGCAGTGCACTCTGGAACATCGGCTCGGTTGCCGATCTCGCCGCAATACCTGGGCTGATGGCGATCGTCGTCGGCATCGTCGTTCCGATCATGCTGTTCTTTGCCTTCGCGATCATGATGGCGCGTGCCCGCGATCTGCGCAACGCTGCCCGGTCGATGGCAGAAGTCGCCCTTCGTCTTGCTGAACCCGAAACTGTCGCCTCCGACCGGATCATGTCCGTCGGCCAGGCGGTTCGCCGAGAAGTCTCGGCCATGAACGACGGCATCGAGCGCACCATTGCCCGCGCGACGGAACTCGAAACGCTCGTCCATTCTGAAGTCAACGCGCTTGAGCGCAGCTATGCAGACAATGAACTGCGCGTGCGCAGCCTCGTGCAGGAACTGAGCGCCGAGCGTGACGCCATCGTCAACCATGCGGAGCGCATCCGCTCCTCCATTGTCGGCGCGCAGGAACAGATCAAGGAAGAGCTTTCAATCGTCGGCGAAGAGCTTTCGATGCGGCTTTCCACCACCGGCGAGGCCTTCGCCTCGATGATCGACACACGCTCGGCCGCGCTGCTCGAAAAATCGCGCGCCTCGACCGAGGCGATGGGCAGCCTGATTGCCGCCAAGACCGAAAACCTGCTTCAGGCACTGAATTCCTCGGGCGCAACGCTATCGAGCGAATTCGACATGCGTCTGCACAACCTCACCTCGACGCTGGACGAGCGCGGCGAAGTGCTGCTGGAACGCTTCGCGATCCACGCCTCGACGCTGGACAGCGGCGCGGAGAGCCTCAACAGCGCACTCGAGGAACGCACCCGCCAGCTTAACGAGACCCTTTCCACCCGCACGCTCGAACTCAACCGCAATATCGATCGCGGCCAGCAGATCATCGGCGGTTCGCTGGATAACGTGCTCGACAAGCTGTCCACGACGCTTGAAGAAAAAGGCCTGTCCTTCCGCCAGAGCCTGCAAAGCACGGCTGATGACGCGATCATGGATCTCGATCTTCGCTCCGGCCTCTATGAAGAACGCCTGCAGGCGACGGTCGGCCAGGTCAACTCCGCCTTCGACGAACATGTGGCGGATTTCGCCAGTGCCTTCGACCAGCGCGCCGGCAGCCTGGACAGCAAGCTGATGGAGAGCCTCGCCCGGATCAACGAAACCGTTGCCGGCGGCTCCGAAGCCCTCGACACCATGCTGACCAGCGGACTTGAGCGCATCGGCAACACCATGACCGATCAGTCGCTTGCACTTGCAACCGCACTGGGCACCGGCCAGGAAATGCTCGAAAGCGCGCTTGAGACCCGTACCCGCGCGTTCAGCGACGCAATCGGCCAGCGCACCGCTGAAATCACCGATGCCTTCACCAATTCGCACGAGAAGATCGACGGCGTGCTGGCGGAGCGCAGCAATGCCCTGTTTGGCGCGCTTTCGGCAAGCCAGGACCGTTTCGACGAGGCGCTTGCAAGCCGTTCGCTGGCAATTACCGGCTCGGTCTCCGGCACGGCGGAACGTCTAGCCGCGATGCTTGAGGAGCGTGCAGCCGCAATCAACAGCGTCGTTGCCGATGTCGAGCGCCGTCTTTCGGAAACGCTCGAAACCCGCGCCGCCGCCATCACCGGCGCCGTTTCCGGCATAGAGGACCGCATTTCCGATACGCTGGAAAGCCGCACGGCTGCCCTGCACGACGTCGTATCCGGTGCGGAAAACCGTATTTCCGAGACGCTGGATGGCCGCACGGCCGCTCTTTCCAGCGCCATTTCCGGCGTCGAGGAACGCATCGCCGACACGATGGACAGCCGCACGCTGTCGCTCGACATGACCTTCGCCAATGTCGAGGAGAGGCTGTCGGAAACGCTCGACAACCGTACCTCCGCTCTGTCCGGCATTGTGGCAAGTGCCGAAGAGAGGATTGCGGGCGCACTCGACAGCCGCACGTCCACCTTCGGCGACGTGGTTGCCGGTGCCGAGAGCCGTATCGCGGAAACGCTTGATGGTCGCACGGCAGCACTCAACGCCGTCGTTTCGGGGGCTGAAGAACGCATTGCGGATGCACTCGACAGCCGCACCATGGCGCTCGACATGGCGTTTTCCGGCGCCGAGGAAAAAATTACCGAAGCACTCGATACCCGCACCGCCGTCCTTGGCGAATTGGTGGCCGGTGCCGAGACCCGTATCGCGGAAACGCTCGATGGCCGCACGGCAGCGCTTAACGCCGTCGTCTCCGGCGTTGAAGAACGCATTGCGGATGCACTCGACAGCCGCACCATGGCATTTGACATGGCGTTTTCCGGCGCAGAGGAAAAAATTACCGAAGCGCTCGATACCCGCACCGCCGTTCTTGGCGAATTGGTGGCCGGTGCCGAGACCCGCATTGCCAGCGCACTTGACAGCCGCACGGCTTCGCTCAAAAATGTCGTATCCGGCGCGGAAGAGCGGATCACGGACGTGCTCGACAGCCGCACCATGGCGCTCGACCTGAGCTTCTCCGGTGTCGAGGAAAAGATCGCCGACATCCTCGACGGACGCACTGCTGCGCTTCACTCGGCGGTTTCCGGGGTCGAAGATCGTATTGCCGATGCCCTGGACAGCCGCACTGCCGCCCTTTCCGGCATTGTCTCCAGTGCGGAAGAACGCATCGCGGACGCGATCGACAGCCGCACCATGGCGCTCGACATGACGATTTCCGGCGTTGAGGAGCGTATCTCCGAGGCGATGGATGCCAGAACCGCATCACTGTCGCTCGCGGCCGCAGGCGTCGGCCAGCGACTGGAATCGACGGCTTTCACGCTTGAAAACGCACTCGCCAGCGGCCACGAGCGGCTGGAGACCATGCTCGGTTCGCAGGCCGAACGCATTGCCGGCTCGCTTGAGCGCAATAGCGGCCTGATCGAGCAGAGCGTCTCCGGCGCGGCCAGCCGCATCGAAAGCGTCGTGGAAGACGGCAGCAGCCGTTTTGCGCAGACGGTGGAAGAAGGCGTCTCCCGCCTCGAAAACAACCTCTCGCAATCGCATGAAGACATCCGTACCGCGCTCGAGCAGCGCCAGGCGGATATCGCCGCGACGTTGAGCTCAGCCACGACCCAGATGGGCGACATGCTCTCCGACCAGGCGATGATGATCGGCACCACCGTTGCATCCAGCGCCAGCATGCTCGAACTCTCGCTCGAAACCCAGCAGGAGACGTTGCAGAAGGCCATAGACGGCAGTGCAGCCACGCTGGAACAGCGTCTTCGCAACAGCGCCGGCGATATTGCCGTCAAGATCGGTGAGGCCGCCCGCGAAATTGGCGGTGCGACCGATGCTCTCTCCTCGCGGATCGAAACCTCGATCGGAAGCGTCACGGGCAGGCTCGACGAGACCGGCACCCGCATCGAGACTTCGCTCGGAGCGCTGCAGGAGCGTGTGTCGAGCGATCTCGGCAACGTCAACACGTCGATCGAGGATGCCGGACGTCGCTTTGCCGACGCGCTGGAAGACAAGACAGCCGCCTTCGCCCGCACCAGCGACGATGCTGCTCAACGTATCACCGGCATTCTGGACGAGCAGACGATACGGGTTGCCGACACCTTCGAAAGCCGCACCAGCCGTCTGGCAGAAACCTTCGATGCCGGTTCGGCCCGCATCGATGAACGCCTCGGCACCATGGACCGCGCGCTGACGATCGGCCTCGAAAACGTCAACCGCACCATCGAAGGCAAGGCGAGCGAACTCGCGGTCGGCCTGCGTGGGGCGGTCATTTCCGCCACCCAGAGCATCGACGAAGAAGCCGTTCGTTCCACTGCCCTGCTTGCGAAAACCGGCTCGGAATTCGCCGAACAGGTGCAGGCGCAGAATGACGCCTTCACCAAGGCGATCGAAGAACGCTCCGGCGAGATCGTCAACCGCATCTCGGATGCACAGACGCGCCTGTCCGGCCAGGCGGCAGCCGTCGCCCAGACCTTCTCCGAGGCGGGCAACATCATCGTCAACAAGGTTGCCGAGGCCGAAGCGGTCGTGCGCTCGCAGGTGGGCGTCATTTCCGAGACCCTGACCGGTGTCGAATCCGCTCTCGATGCGCGCGGCGAATCCATCCGCTCGGCGCTGGACAACCGCACTCGCGAACTCAACTCGATGCTGGCCAGCCGTTCTGCTGAACTGTCGCGCCTGATCGAAGAGAAGGCAAAGCCTGTCGTCGACGAATACGCCACCATCGGTCGCGAAGCCGCAGAAAAGATCGTCTCCGCCGCCCAGCAGAGCGCCGAACTTCTGTCGCAGAGCAACAGCGGCATGGTCGGCATGGTTGAACAGGCGATCAGCGATTATGCCAATGCCGGAAGCGAGGCAGCAAGCAAGCTTGTCGCGGCAACCCGCCAGAGCACGGACATGCTGTCGCAGACGCATACGGCCATGGCCGACGCCGTCGAAGAAGGTATCGACAAATACACCCGCACGGGAAGCGATGTGGCAAACAAGCTTGTCGCCGCCACGCGCCAGAGCACGGATATGCTGTCGCAGACCCATAACAGCATGGCCGAAATCGTCGAAAAGTCGGCAAACAACTTCAACTCTGCGGTTGAGCGCGCCGCGCAGGAATTCGGCACGGCCGACGAAGCGTTGAACGCATCGGCCACCCGCTTCTCCGAATCCGCCTCGCAGGCCGCCGACATGGTGTCCAGCTCCAGCCGTCTGCTCGAAGGAAAGATCGATCGTCTGTCGAATATTTCCGGCCAGACACTGGCGCAGGTTGCCGGCATCGTCGGACGTTTCGAGGAACATTCGAAGGTTCTGAGCCAGGCGTCCGAACTGCTCAATGCCGCGCAGTCGAGCCTTGTCGGTACGCTGGAAGAGCGTCAGGATGCACTTCGCAGCCTGTCTGTCGGACTAGTCAAGCGTTCCGAGGAAATCGAAACCGCCATGCGCGGCGTCGTCAGCGTGGTGGAAACCACGCTCAACGAGGCCGAGGAGCGTTCGCAGAACGTCGCCGGCAACCTGCGTGACAATCTGCAGGCATCCTTCTCCGATATCGGCCGTTCGCTCGACGAGACGGAACAGCGCGCCCGCTCGGCAGCACAGACCATGCGGGGCGCCCTGCTCGCCGCTGGTCAGGATGCCAGCCGTTCGATCGAGAGCACGCTTTCCGACGCGCAGAAATATTCCGACGAGCTGGTCAACCGCCTGCGTGGCGGTGTCGAATCCTCGCTTTCGGAAGTCGACAACCTGCTCGGCAGTGCCTCGGAAAAATCCAATGCCGCCGCCGCCAACCTCAAGGAAACGCTGCGTCAGGCAGTTGAGGAAGCTGTCAGCCGTTTTGCCGGCGCGACGGACGAAATCCGCCGCTCCAGCCACGATATCCGCCGCGAGCTGGATGCTACCCGTGCCGAACTGAAGCGCGGCGCGTTCGACCTGCCGGAAGAGGCCAAGGAAAGCGCCGCAGCGATGCGCCGCGCCGTTTCCGAGCAGATCAAGGCCCTGCAGGATATTTCCCAGCTTGTCGGTCGCTCGACCCAACAAATGGAAGTTTCCGAACCCGTCGCCCGCGCCATTGCAGCGACCCAGCCTGCCGCTGAACGCCGTGTCGAAGCGCGTCCGCAGCCGGCAGCAGCCACGCCGGCACAGCCACCACGCCCGGCTCAGCCGCAGCCGGCAGCCGCACCCGCCTTGCGTGGCACCCTGCCGCTTGAGAACCGCCAGGTCGAAAACCGTCAGGCGCCTGCCCCGTCCCAGGCGGCTGCGGCGCCTGCCGCACGCCGCGAAGAAGGCGGTGGCTGGATCAGCGATCTTCTGCGCGGTGCCTCGCAGGAATCGGCCGCCGCTTCCGCACCCCGCGCAAGCGGCGATCAGCAGCCGACCCGTGCTGCCGATACCCGCAATCCGCGTCACATGGTGGAATCGCTGAACTCGCTGTCCGTCGACATCGCCCGCGCGATCGACCACGATGCGTCGGTGGAACTGTGGCGCCGGTACCAGCGCGGCGAACGTGACGTCTTCACCCGTCGCCTCTATACGCTTAAGGGCCAGACGACGTTTGACGAGATCAAGCGCAAATACGAGCGGGAGGCCGAATTCCGCACCGCCGTGGACCGCTACATCACCGATTTCGAAAAGCTGCTCGCTGATGTCGCCCGCACGGACCGTGACCGGACAGTCACCCAGTCCTACCTCACCTCCGATACCGGCAAGGTCTACACGATGCTTGCCCATGCGGCGGGTCGGTTCAACTGATCTCTGGTTAAGACCAGAAACAATAAAACCCCGGTCATGGCCGGGGTTTTTCGTTTTGGTCGGCAGGTAGCTTTTCGACTGTAGTTCAGTCGCTCACGTTGAAATCAGATCTCGAACGTACCCGATGCTACACGGACCGCGTGGCCACCGATGCGGGCGCGGGCGATTTCGTTGTCCTTGATGTCCATGCGCAGATGGATGTGGGAAGGACGTTCCATCTCCACGCCCTGCTCTATCAAGAGCGGATAGTGACCGTCTGTCAGGCCGTCGAAATGATGGATTGCGCCAGAAAGGGCGGCGGCGGCGGAACCGGTGGCGGGGTCTTCCGAAATCCCCATTTCCGGGGAAAACATGCGGGCATGGAACTTTGCTGCGTGATTGACGCCGCCGCGACAGTAGATATAGGCCGCCGTCAGGCGCCCCTCCACCAGCGGTGCGGTGCGCAGCCAGAGATTGGCGTCGAAATCCATTTCGCTGATAGCGGCAATATTGTGCAGCGGCACGAGCAGGAACGGCACACCGGCCGTCCAGATCGACGGTACGTGGTTCTCAAAGCCTAGATGGCCTTCGCTCACGCCCAGCGCATCGGCAAGTGCGGTATGATCGAGCGGCAGGGTGACGCGGGACGATTTGCGCGGGAGGTCGAATTCGGCGAAGCTGACCGCACCGGCGCGCATTTTCACCGCACAGCGGACCGGCCCCACCTTTTCCTCCAGCACACAGACCATATCGATATCGTCGTCACCTTCATTGCGATTGCGCTCGGCTATCGCGATCGCCGCGCCAACAGTCGGGTGGCCCGCGAAAGGCAACTCGCCCGAAGGCGTGAAGATACGCAGCGAAGCCGCGTGGGCCGGATTGCCCGAGCGGTTGACGAAAACGGTCTCGGAGAGGTTCATTTCTCTGGCTATCGCCTGCATCGTCACTTGGTCGAGGCCATCCGCGTCATACATGACCGCCAGCGGATTTCCCGCCATTTTGGTCTCGGTAAAGACATCGTAGATATTGTAATTCAGCACCACGCCCGTCTCCTGCCACTCGCCGTTCCGCTTGTTTCGCGCAAGTTGCCTCACGTCGCGCCGCATCGCAACCCTTGTCGAAGGCCGGAAACCAAGAAGCTGTGGACCGCACGCGGGCAAACCCGCCTGCTGCGAACGCCTGTCCGCCGGAAAGGCCTTGTCGCCTGCTGCCGTCTTCATGTACCAAGGATGCGTCTTGTGGCTTGCGATCGACCGTTTTATCGACGTTTGGAGATTGTGAGCTGCTTCAACAGGTTACAGCATCGTCCGCATATCGATTCCGGTATGCGTCGTTGCCGAGGGAAGCGAATGTCGCATTCTAACTGTTCACTATCCTTCGTGGCCTCCGCAACCGAGGAGGCGCAGAGGGCGCTGGAGGAGCTGAAAGGCGCTTACGGCAACACGCCCTTCGACGAGGCGGAAGTGATCGTGGCGCTCGGCGGCGATGGCTTCATGCTGCAAATTCTCAACGAAACGATGAATTCCGGCAAGCGGGTCTATGGCATGAACCGGGGATCGGTTGGCTTTCTGATGAACGACTACCGGGTAGACGGCCTGGTCGAGCGTATTGCGGTTGCGACCGGCAATGATTTTCATCCGCTGCGCATGACGACGACGGATTCCGACGGCGATGAATTTACGGCACTTGCCATGAACGAGGTCAGCCTGTTCCGGCAATCGCATCAGGCCGCCAAGCTACGTGTCGAGGTGGACGGCAAGACGCGGCTTGAAGAGTTGATTTGCGACGGCATGATGGTTGCGACACCGGCAGGATCGACAGCTTATAACTTCTCAGCCCATGGACCGATCCTGCCGTTGGAATCACCGCTGCTGGCGCTCACACCCGTCAGCGCCTTCCGGCCAAGGCGTTGGCGCGGCGCACTTTTGCCCAACAAAGTGACGGTCGATATTCACGTTCTGGAGCGCGACAAGCGTCCGGTGAACGCGGTCGCCGACCATACGGAGGTGAAATCCGTACGGCATGTGCGGATTGCGCAATCGCAGGACAGGACGGCCAGAATTCTCTCGGACCCGGACCGTTCATGGTCAGACCGCGTACTCGCCGAACAATTCAACAATTGACGCCAACCACTGATGATGGCCATGCCCCTGAAAAAACCTCTTCTCGCCGCCCTGATTTTCGCCGCCACAGCGCTTCCCGTGCGGGCGCAAACGGAGGCCATAGACAACTTGCCGGTATCGGCGATCTTCGTTGTCAGCAGCGGCATGTGGGAAGAGCATAATCTTGAGCCGGTGAAAGGTCCTGACGGCCAATTGCGTCCGCCGCCAGCGACACCCACACGCGGTTATTACAAGGTGGTTGCAATCCGCCAGGGCGATGGCACCGCTAAAGTCTATCTGCAGCGCATCGCCACTACCGCAAACGGACCGAACCTTCTCGAAAACATCGAGCTGGAAGAGTTCAGCCAGATGAAGTCCTACGTCACGGATATTCGGCCCGAAAGCTCAAACGGTGCGTCGGCCTCGCCCGGCCTGTTCGTGACCGTCTATCTGAAAACCGATCCGCAGATCAGGGAAGCGGAAAGCTGGACGATCCTGATCGACGAACTCGGCGAGATGAAGATCGAAAAGGCCTCGAACTGAGGGCAAGAGAACGTCGGTTTGAACGGAACCGTTGGAGGTTCTCTACCTCCTGGATTATACGCAGTTTTACTGGAAACTCTCTACGCGTTAAGCTCATGCGGCCCGGCCAGAACCGCACCGAAATGATGTTTCCATAGTCTTGCGCCGAGTTCGCCGCTGCGATCGAGGCTGGAGCCCACCGTCAGCCATGGCAGAAGCGTGGGATGAAGCCCCGCATCGAACAGGGCAAAACCCGCAGCCAGCACGCAGGTATCGGCCTGAATGCCGCAGACCAGCACCCTGTCGAGCTTTAGAGACAGGAGGTGGTCGATAGCCGCCCTTGGCGGAGCGTAGCCATGCTTTATGAAAATCCAGTCCGCCGCAACCAGCGAGCAGTCGTCCCTGCCCGGCTTCCAGCCGAGTTGCCGCTCGAAAGGCGTGACGCTTTCATCATGGCGCTCGACGCTGGCAACGCTTGGCATGGTGGCGGCCAGGGCGGATATTTCCGCCACAAGCGCAGCCGGCGGATTGAAGCTCGGCTGAACGTCGACGATGTAAAGCGCCTGTTTCATGCATCTCCTCCAACGAAAAACCCCTCGCAATGGGTTTGCGAGGGGTGATTTTTTCAAGCGACGCTGTGGCGCGTCAGTCGATATCAGCCACTTCCACGTCTGCGCCACCGCTGATGCGGTGCGCGAGGGCCGCTTCCATGAACTGGTTCAGATCGCCATCCAGCACGTTGCCGGGTGCGGTGCTTTCCACGCCGGTGCGCAGGTCCTTGATCAACTGGTAGGGCTGCAGAACGTAGGAACGGATCTGATGGCCCCAGCCGATATCCGTCTTGGATGCGGCCTGAGCGTTTGCCGCATCTTCCCGCTTTTGCAGTTCCACCTCGTAAAGGCGGGCGCGCAGCATGTCCCACGCCTTGGCGCGGTTCTTGTGCTGGGAACGCTCCTGCTGGCAGGCCACGGCAATACCGGTCGGTATGTGGGTAATACGCACGGCCGAATCGGTGGTGTTGACGTGCTGGCCGCCTGCACCGGACGAACGATAGGTATCGATGCGGCAATCGCTCTCGTTGATGTCGATCTGGATCGAATCATCGACCACTGGGTAAACCCAAACGGAGGAGAACGATGTGTGGCGACGCGCATTGCTGTCATAGGGCGAGATGCGGACGAGGCGGTGTACGCCCGATTCCGTCTTCAGCCAGCCGAAGGCATTGTGGCCCTTGACGAGGATCGTCGCGGACTTGATGCCGGCCTCTTCGCCGTCATGAACTTCCAGCACTTCAACCTTGAAGCCTTCGCGGTCGGCCCAGCGGGTATACATGCGCAGCAGCATGTTGGCCCAGTCCTGGCTTTCCGTACCGCCAGCGCCGGAATGAACTTCGAGATATGTATCGTTGCTATCAGCTTCACCGGAAAGCATGGCTTCCACCTGACGGCGGTTCGCCTCGCTCCTCAGCGCCTTCAGCGCATCTTCGGCGTCCTTGACGATCTCGTCGTCGCCTTCCATCTCGCCGAGTTCGATCAGCTCGACATTGTCCTTGAGCTGCTGCTCAAGCGCCTTCACGCCATTGATGCTGTCATCCAGCTGCTGGCGCTCGCGCATCAATTTCTGCGCTTCGGTGGCATCGTTCCAGAGGGTCGGGTCCTCTGCCTTGTTATTCAACCAGTCCAGTCGTCTTATCGCCTGGTCCCAGTCAAAGATGCCTCCTCAGCAGGCTTATGGCCTGCTTGATTTCGTCGACTACGTTCACAATTTCATTGCGCATTTCGCTGGTTCTTCGCCTTCATTTAAACTGGTAGCTCAAATAAATGCGGGGGGCGCGGATGTAAAGACCCGCGCCCCCCGCCAAACATAAGACTGGTATCAATAAAGACCGCCGCCACCGCCGGTGATGGCCTGCTGGGCCTGTGGCGAGGTCTTCAGAATATCCTCCTGCGACATGCCTTCCGCGCCGATCACCGAGAAGGTATCGGCCGGGCCGGTGCCCGGCTTGAAGGCTTCCATGATCGTATCAGGTTCGCCTTCCGAAGCGGCCATGCCGGTCTTGCGGTTGACGGCGATGAACTTCATCCCTTCAGGCACGATGAACTTGCTCGGTTCCAGGTGCTTGGCCGCATCGGCGATGAACTCGCCGAAGATCGGTGCCGACAGCGAACCACCGGTGCCGCCGCGCCCAAGCGGTGCGGGCGAATCGAAGCCGATATAAAGACCGGCAACCATGTCCGGCGTGTAACCGACGAACCAGGCGTCCTTTTCATCGTTGGTGGTGCCCGTCTTGCCAGCAACCGGCAGATCGACCTTGATCTTGCCCGCCGCCGTGCCGCGTTGGACGACACCTTCAAGCATGGAGGTCGTCTGGTAAGCGGTCATCGGGTCGAGAACCTGCTCGCGGTTATCAACGATGACCGGCTCATCCTGATTTTGCCAGCTGGTGGCGTTGCAGCCCTCGCAGGCACGCTCCTCATGCCGGAAGATCGTCTTGCCGTAACGGTCCTGGATGCGGTCTATCAGCGTCGGCTTGATCTGCTTGCCGCCATTGGCGATCACAGAATAGGCCGAGACCATGCGCATGATGGTTGTTTCGCCCGAACCGAGCGACATTGCCAGAAGCGGCGGCATCTTGTCGTAGATGCCGAAGCGTTCGGCATATTCAGCGACCAGATTCATGCCCATGTCCTGCGCCAGACGCACTGTCATGAGGTTACGGGATTTTTCGATGCCTAGACGCAGGGTCGAAGGACCGGCGGAACCCCCGCCGTAATTCTGCGGCTTCCAGACCTGGCCGCCCGAAACAACCTCGATTGGCGCGTCGAGAATGACCGAGGCCGGGGTATAGCCGTTGTCGAGTGCAGCCGCATAGATGAACGGCTTGAAGGAGGAGCCGGGCTGGCGCATCGCCTGCGTGGCGCGGTTGAATTCCGATTGCGCATAGGAGAAGCCGCCAACCATGGCCAGAACGCGGCCAGTGTGTGGATCCATCACCATCATGCCGCCCTGCACCTTCGGGGGCTGGCGCAGACGATATTCGTTGCCGGAACCGGACAGCGGCTGTGCGTAAACGACGTCACCAACAGCCAGAACGCCAACCGGCGACTTAGCCGTCGGTTTCTTGCCTGTGGCATCGCGATAGGCCCAACGCATGTTTTCAGCGGAGATATGGCCGCGTGTGCGCTTGTCGCCATCCTCGGCATCGGGGTCGACCTGCACGCCAATATCGATGCCATCTGCAGCAACGGCGAGGACAACTGCGATCTTCCATTCGGGAACGTCGCGAAGGCCCTTTACCTTGGCGAGCGCCGCAGTCCAGTCACCGGTTGTCTCGATCTTTTCGACGGGTCCGCGGAAACCGCGACGCTCGTCATATTGCACCAGACCGTCCTGAAGCGCCTTGCGCGCCTCCATCTGGATCTGCGGATCGAAAGAGGTGCGAACCGAAAGGCCGCCTTCAAGAAGCGCCTGCTCGCCGTATTTCTCGACGATCTGGCGGCGGACTTCCTCGGCGAAATAGTCAGACGCGAAGATATGCGCGCCGCCACGGCGCAGATTGACGCCAAGCGGCTGCTTCTTTGCGTCCTCGGCATCGCCGACCGTGATGTAGCCGTTCTCGGCCATGCGGTCGATCACCCAGTTGCGGCGTTCCAGCGCCGCCTTCTCGCGGCGGATCGGATGGTAGTTGGCCGGGCCCTTCGGCAGCGATGCAAGATAGGCGGTTTCCGCGATCGTCAGTTCCGTGACCGATTTGTTGAAATAGGTGAGTGCCGCACCGGCGATACCGTAGGAATTCAGGCCGAAAAAGATCTCGTTGAGATAAAGCTCGAGGATCTTGTCCTTGGAATAGGTCTGCTCGATGCGGAAGGACAGAAGCGCTTCCTTGAGCTTGCGGTCGAAGGTCTGGTCGTTGGTGAGCAGGAAGTTCTTCGCCACCTGCTGAGTGATTGTGGACGCGCCGACCGGACGACGGCCGGAGCCGATATTCTGGAGGTTGACGAGAACGGCACGGCCGAGACCCCAGATGTCCACACCCGGATGGTTGTAGAAATTCTTGTCTTCCGCCGAAAGGAAAGCTGCCTTCACACGGTCCGGGATAGCCTGGATCGGCAGGAACAGGCGCTTTTCATGGGCGTATTCCGCCATGAGCGCGCCGTTGCCGGCGTGCACGCGGGTCGTCACCGGCGGCTCATAAGTGCTCAGAACTGCGTAATCCGGCAGGTCCTTCGTCACGCCGTGCAAATAAATTGCACCGGCGGCGGCGGCGCACAGGAAGAGCACGCTGGCCAAGCCGAAAAAATATCCAATCAGTCTGATCATACCAAGCTACCGATAATTCGAATCGTAACCATCAACGCCCGATGATACGGGCGCATCCTTGCATATCGCGTGCCGTTTTGCACACCATACCTTCGATGACAAGCCGGAACGACAGCATTCGCTGATATGTTACCGGGCCGACTGCCGCAATTGCGGTTCCAGCCGCAATGGCGGATCACCACAGAATCCGCTTCCGCAATAACGCGGCGAATGTGAGTAAAATAGGGCTTCGCCAACGTAATCGTCCGCAAGGCCCAAGAATTGAACAGCTTTTCGGCAGCAAGGGGCACGGCGACAACGGGGGCGCCGCTCGCTCGCCCGGCCCTTCAGCCGCCGTTCGCCATGGCCTTGGTGCGGTATCGTCCGACCGCAGTTGCAAGCGTATCGGCGACCTTCTTGCGCCATTCCGCATCAAGAAGGAGTTTTTCATCTTCCGGATTGGAGAGAAAGCCGAGTTCCAGCAACACCGATGGCACGTCATGGGCGCGCAGCACCATGAAACCGGCATAACGATGCGGATTGTTGATGAGGCCGACCTGTCCCTCGAAGGACGATACGATATTTTCTGCCAGCGTCACCGAAAAGGCCTGCGTTTCGCGCCGGGTGAAATCGAGAAGGATATCGGCCACCTCAGGCGGCTCGCTGGAGGCTGCCACACCGGCAATCTGGTCGGACTTGTTTTCGCGCTCGGCCAGTTCCTGCGCCCTGCGGTCTGAGGCGCGGTCTGACAATGTATAGACGGTCGCGCCCCGGATGCCCTTCTGCTTCAGTGTATCGGCGTGCAATGAAATGAACAGGTTGGCATTATTCTGCCGGGCGATCGTCACCCGTTCCGACAGAGCGAGAAACGTGTCGGAATCACGCGTCAGGAACGCCTTGATGCCGGGCTCCCGGTTCATCCGCTCCACAAGTTCCTTGGCAAAGGTCAGCGTGATGACCTTTTCCTCCGTGCCGGTTACGCCGCCGGAAGCGCCGGCATCGATGCCGCCATGGCCGGCATCAACAGCGATGACGAAATCCGTCTGCCGCGATGTCTTGTCGTCAGGCGTGATCGCCGCTGTCGAGACCGGCGCCGGCGCGCGCCATTGCTGCTCTTTCACCAGTTCGGCGAATTTGGCCTTGGTGGTGATCTCCGCATCCAGGACGAAACGGAACGATGTGCCGTCCTCGCCCTTCTTGGTTTCGGCAACCGCCACCTGAACCGGTTTTTTTGCCGTCAGCACGATGCGGGCGCTGTCTTGCCCCATGCTACCGAAGCGAATGTCCGAGAAAAGGCCGGTTGGCGCCAGAGCCGATGCGGGGAACGCAAAATTCACCGCCGGAAAGTCCACGACGATGCGGGCGGGCGAATCGAGATAGTGAATGTCGAATTCCGGCTCCTCGGCAAAATCGAGAACGATGCGCGTGCGCGCCTCGTCGCCGATGATGCGTGCCTGATTGGCGATGAGCGGCTCCACGGCCAAGGCCTGTGGAACGCAGGAGACGAATGCGGCGACCGAAAAGACAACCGGCAAAACAAGGGCACCCGCAAGCCGCGCGATTCGCGCGCCAAGCGGCCCTGCCCCATCGAATATCGCTGCGCTGCGCGTGAAATTCATGGTCTTCAAGAAATTCCGTATTTCAGTCATTTTTCATAAATGGTGCGGCAAAGTGCCGGGAACGTCGTAATTTCGGCCACGCCGGACACGTGTTTGTGCGTTTGCGCCCCACAATCGCAGGCGTTGGTGAACCAATTGTTAACCCGGAAATTCCACCAACAATATGGCATATTTAGCCAGCCTATTGCTATTATGACAGAGAAAACATACAACAAGGATGAGGGTTAAAAGTGTTGACGGGATAGATGCCCGCCGGCTGCCAATCGAAAAAGACGCTGGCGCTGCAAAACGGGCAATCATCTGCCGTCGTTACATTTATCCTGAAACTGGATCAATTCCGGCCGTGGCCGGAGACCTACCCGGTGGCAATGCCACCGCTGCTCTGAGGAGAGCAAATTCATCGGACCCCAAGGGGTCTATATATTATTGTCGTTCCGCCTGGCCAATGATGTCGCAGCAGTTTTCATATGAACCGGATACCAGGAGCAGGCCAAGCGCCTCGCCGTCGGTCCGGATGCTGCCAGTTTACAGAGGCCCGGCTGGAGACTTCATTTCCGGCACATCCTTGCACTCATATGAAAGGCTCGTCCGTGTGGCGGGCCTGTTCTCGTATAAAACAAGGCTGCGCCGAGGAGCACAGCTTACATGGCAGACAAAATGCTTATCGACGCCTCCCACGAAGAGGAGACACGCGTAGTCGTTGTCCGTGGGAACCGGATCGAGGAATTCGACTTCGAATCGGAGCACAAGAAACAGATCCGCGGCAATATCTACCTTGCCAAGGTCACGAGGGTTGAGCCCTCCCTTCAGGCGGCATTCGTCGACTACGGTGGAAATCGCCACGGGTTTCTCGCTTTCGCGGAAATCCACCCTGACTATTACCAGATCCCGCTCGCCGACCGTCAGGCGCTCCTCAAGGCGGAAGCCGAGGATCATCGCCGCAGCGATGACTTCGAATCGGCTGACGCCCCCGAGCCCGGCGCACCGGCTGTCGATCTGTCGCAGGCGGACCAGCCGGATGTCGGCATCGTTGCCGTCAGCGAAACGACGGACGCCGTGGTCGTGGACGAAACCGTTGCCGCTGCCGCTGCCGAAGAGGTATCCGAAGATGTGACTGCTGTGGCCGTCGAGGCCGTTGCGGAAGAAGCACCGAAGAAGCGTACCCGCCGCCCCCGCGCCAAGAAGAAGGTAGCGGAAGAAGAAGCCGTTTCCGACACCACTGTTGAGGCCTCTTCCGAAGAAGACGGCAGCGCGGGCGGCGAAATGGCTGCCATGGTCGATACAGATACGATTTCCGAGGAAGTCGAGGGTCTTCGCCGTGGCAATGACGATGATGACGACGACGATGATGACGATCATCACGAAAAGGAAGTGATCGAATCCGTCGGCGCCGAAGACGCCATGGAAGAGGTTCCCGATCGCGTTGCCCGCAAGCCGCGCAAGCAGTACCGCATTCAGGAAGTCATCAAGCGCCGCCAGATCCTTCTCGTGCAGGTTGCCAAGGAAGAACGCGGCAACAAGGGTGCCGCACTCACCACCTATCTGTCGCTTGCCGGCCGTTATTCCGTGCTGATGCCGAATACCGCACGTGGCGGTGGCATTTCCCGCAAGATCACCCAGCCGACCGACCGCAAGCGCCTGAAGGAAATCGCGCGCGATCTGGAAGTTCCGCAGGGCATGGGCGTCATTCTGCGTACCGCAGGCGCCAACCGCACCCGCGTCGAGATCAAGCGCGACTTCGAATATCTGATGCGCCTGTGGGAAAACGTCCGCACGCTGACGCTGAACTCCACGGCCCCCTGCCTCGTTTACGAGGAAGGCTCGCTCATCAAGCGTTCGATCCGCGATCTCTATAACAAGGATATCAGCGAGATCATCGTTTCGGGCGAAGAAGGCTACCGTGAAGCAAAAGACTTCATGAAGATGCTGATGCCGAGCCATGCCAAGGTGGTTCAGCCTTACCGCGACATCCACCCGATCTTCTCGCGCTCGGGCATCGAAGCCCAGCTCGACCGCATGCTGCAGCCGCAGGTTACGCTGAAATCGGGCGGTTACCTCATCATCAACCAGACGGAAGCTCTGGTTGCCATCGACGTGAACTCCGGTCGTTCGACCCGCGAGCATTCCATCGAAGAAACGGCGCTGACGACCAATCTGGAAGCGGCGGAAGAAGTGGCTCGCCAGCTGCGTCTTCGCGACCTTGCCGGTCTTGTTGTCATCGACTTCATCGACATGGAAGAAAAGCGCAACAACCGCTCCGTCGAGAAGAAGCTCAAGGACTGCCTGAAAAACGACCGGGCGCGCATCCAGGTCGGCCGTATCTCGCATTTCGGTCTTCTGGAAATGTCGCGCCAGCGCATCCGCGCTTCGGTGCTGGAATCGACCACGCAGGTCTGCCAGCATTGCGGCGGCACGGGTCACGTTCGCTCGGAATCCTCCATCGCTCTGCACGTGCTGCGCGGCGTTGAGGAATATCTGCTGCGCAACACGACCCACAATATCACCGTGCGCTGCACGCCGGAAACGGCTCTCTATCTGCTCAACCACAAGCGCGGCACGATTGTCGATTATGAAGGCCGCTTCGGTGTGGCGATCATCATTGCGGCCGATGCCGGCGTCGGCGCGCAGCATTTTGCCATCGATCGCGGTGAGGCCGTTGAAAATCCGGTGAAGATCGAAAGCCTTATCCAGATGCTCCCGAGCTTCGTGGAAGAGGAAGACGATTTCGTTGTTGAGGTGGAAGAGGACGAAGAAGAGGAAGAAATCGTCAAGGCGCAGGCCAGCGAGCCGCGCCAGCAACAGCAGCAGGGCGACAATGGTGAAGACGGCAAGCGCAAGCGCAAGCGTCGTCGTCGCCGTCGTGGCAAGGGCGGACAGAACGACCAGAACGGTGCAGTTGATGCGCAGGCTGGCGATGACACCGGCGCTGATGATGCGGACGACGAAGATGGCGTCGAAACCGATGAAGCCGCAGACGACGCTGATGAAAACGGTGTGAACGAAGCTGCAAGCTCTGATGAAGAGGGCAAGCGCAAGCGTCGTCGTCGTGGCAAGCGTGGCGGCCGTCGCAACCGTGCTGAAGACGAGGCTCTCGATGCCGCAGGCACTGAGTCCGACGAAGAAGGCGAAACGGAAGGCGAAAGCGAAGAGGTTTCCGCCGCAGCATCCGTAACCGAAGAGCCTACCGCTGCCGAAGTGGTGGAAGGTGTGGTTGCCGACGTTGTGGAAGCGGAAGCCCCGAAGAAACCGCGCCGCACCCGCAAGGCGAAGGCGAAGACCGAAGACGTACCGCCGGCTGAAGCGGCACCGCAGGCTGAAGTCACAGCCAAAACCGTTGAAACGGTCGAGCCGGTGATCGTCGAGCCCGCAGTCGTTGTGGAAACCGTCGTCGATGTCGCCCTCGACGAAGTGGGTGAAGCCTCGGCCGATCTGGGTTCGGAAGCCGTAGCACCGGCGGCGGAAGAAAAGGTTCGCGCGAACCGGGGCAGCAATGTCTCGAATTCGGAGCCGGTCGTGACCTCGTCGGGCACGCCCGCCAACCCTGATGGCGACGAGCCGAAGCCGCGCAAGGGCGGCTGGTGGCAGCGCAAAGGCTTCTTTTGATAGAAGACACTGAAACGAAAAACGCCCGCAACCATGTTGCGGGCGTTTTGCTTTGTTAGCGGATGTTAGGTTTATCTCACGCCGTAATCGATCCGGCATCCAGCCACGGCGCGTCTGCGCCGTGAAAGAAATCTCTCCCGATCAACGACTTGACCGCGTTGGCAAAGGACCAAGTCCGGGGTGACGGAAGCCCGATATGCCAATCGTCAAACAGACCGTGTCAGACCACCATCGACGCGGATGTTCTGGCCGGTGATGTAACCCGCACCTTCCGAGGCGAGGAAGGCAACGGTTGCGGCTATCTCCTCGCTCGTTCCGTAACGCTGCATCGGCACACCCTGGCGGCGCTCTTCCGTGGCTGGCAGGCTATCGATCCAACCGGGCAGAACATTGTTCATGCGCACATTGTCGGCCGCATAGGTATCGGAAAAAATCTTGGTGTAGGAAGCAAGGCCGGCGCGGAACACTGCAGAAGTCGGGAACATGCTGCTCGGCTCGAAAGCCCAGGCAGTCGAGATGTTGATGATCGACCCGGCTTTCTGTTTCACCATGAATGGAGCCACAATCCGTGTCGGGCGGATGACGTTCATCAGGTAGACATCGAGACCCGTGTGCCATTGCTCATCGGTGATATCGAGGATGGAGGCGCGCGGGCCATGGCCTGCACTGTTCACGAGAACGTCGATACGGCCGAATTTTTCGAGCGTCAGCTCCACCAGTCGATTGAGATCGTCGTTGGACTGGTTGGAGCCGGTAACGCCGATGCCGCCCAGTTCCTTCGCCAGCGCCTCTCCCTTGCCGGAGGACGACAGGATCGCGAGCTTGTAACCATCAGCGCTTAGACGTTTCGCCACGGCCGCGCCCATGCCGCTGCCGCCTGCCGTCACAATCGCCACTTTTTCTGCCGACATCGTTCTTTTCTCCATGTCCAATCGGGCGGACCGCCGCGTGGCAGCCCTTCTCCATCCATAACCCGCTCCATCTATAGCGGGTTTTGGCAGCGAGTTCGAACCAGAAAGCCTTGGACCGGCTTGAAGAAAAACTGATCTGAAGGCCCGTCAACGCCGCACTTGATCATCCGCCGCATGGACCTGCCTGCTGTCCGTCGGGGCCTCCTCCCTCTCCTTCAAACCATAGTCCCGCATCACGGTGGCGATACGCAGGCGGTAATTGCAAAAGACGCCGGACCGTCCCAGCGACTGTGCTGCGCGATGCGACGCGGTGTTGCGCCATGCCTTCACCGCCTCCTCATCCCTGAAGAATGACAGCGAAAGCATCTTGTCGGGATTGCTGATGCTCTGAAAGCGTTCGACGGACAGGAATCCGTCGATGGTTTCGAGCTCGGCGCGCAGGCTGGCGGCAATATCGAGATAATGCTGTTTTTCGCCCTCAGCCGGCCAAACCTCGAAGATGACGGCGATCATCGTCCGCCCCCGCCATGCGGCGCAGATGCCAGCCTCAGGAACAGCCTGTCCTCACGGCGGATGAATTGCTCGCGCCGGGCGAATTCATAGTTTTCCCGCCCTGCCGGGTCGGCGGCAAGTCGCGCCCGGTAGGCTTCGTACGCGGCAAGGCTTTCGATGTTATAGACGCCGTAGGCAATAGTGCTCGATCCCTCTTTCGGTGCGTAATAGCCGATCAGATCGGCGCCGCAGCGCGGTATCGCTTCACGCCAGTTGCGGGCATATTGATCGAAAGCATCGACCTTGAAGGGGTTGATCTCGTAACGGATGAAACAGGTCAGCATCGTCGGTCTCCTCGTGTTCTGCCTTCCCTGTCTACGCCATTGCCTCACATCAATGCTTCGGCTATCATCGAATTATGAAAGACGGACCCTTGATCGCAAATGTCGCCGCCCTGATCGGCGACCCCGCCCGCGCCAACATATTGACGGCGCTGATGGACGGACGCGCGCTGACGGCAAGCGAGCTTGCCGAAGCCGCCGGCGTGACACTGCAGACCGCTAGCGGGCATCTGTCAAAACTCTCCGACGCCCAATTGCTCAAAGCGGAAAAACAGGGGCGACATCGCTATTTCCGGCTTTCCGACGCGGATGTGGCGCAGGTTCTTGAAGCGCTGATGGGACTTGCGCAGCGCACAGGGGCCGTGCGCGTGCGTACCGGACCAAAGGACACCGCGCTTCGCGAGGCGCGCATCTGTTACGATCATCTGGCCGGAGAAAGCGGCGTGGCACTGCTTTCGACCATCACCGCAAAAGGTCTCGTGACATCAGGCGACGATCCCGCACTTACGGATAGCGGGCGGGGTTTCTTCTCGAGCTTCGGCATTGATATTTCGCCGCTGGAAAAGGCAAGGCGCCCGGTTTGCCTGCATTGCCTGGACTGGAGCGAACGTCGTCACCACCTCGGCGGCGGGCTCGGCGCATCGCTTCTGAAAGCCATGCAGCAGCGCGACTGGCTGCGGCAAGGAAACGGGCGCGTGCTGACCTTCACCACAAAGGGTGAAAAGGCCTTTGCCAGCACCTTCGGTTATTCGCCCGCCTGATCCCCGCCAAGGGGAGAAGAACCGAGGGCTTATTTCAGCCAACCAGCAATGCGCCCAACGGCCTCGGCAATATCCGACACCGAACCCGCATAGGAAATGCGCAGCGCCCTGTGGCCCTCCTCTGGATCGAAATCCATGCCGGGCGTCGCCGCCACGTCGATTTCCGCCAGCATGCGTTTGGCGAAATCCATGCTGTCATTGGAAAAGCGGCTGGTATCGACATAGGCGTAAAATGCGCCATCCATGGGAGACGCCAGCGGCAGGCCGATTTCCGGAAGGCGCGTCATCAGGAAATCGCGGTTGGTGCGGTAGCTTTCCCGGTAGACGTCCAGTTCCTCCGCCGCCGAAAAGGCTGCGGTTGCCGCCAGCTGGGATAGTTCCGGCGGTGAAATATACAGGCTCTGAGCAAGACATTCGACCGGACGGACGAGATTTTCCGGCAGGACCATCCAGCCGATGCGCCAGCCGGTCATGCAATAATATTTCGAGAAGGAATTGATGACGACGGCATTGTCGGTGAGTTCGAGCGCGCTCGTTTCCTCGCCGACGAAAGTCAGGCCGTGGTAGATCTCGTCGGAAATGAAGGCGATATCCCGGCTTTCACAATAGTTTGCCAGCCGTTTCAGCGCTTCGCGGCCGGTGACCGTGCCGGTTGGGTTGGCCGGGCTTGCCAGGAGCACGCCCTTTAACTTGCAGCCCGCCCTCGTCTCCGCCCGCTCGAGGCTGGCAGGCGTCAGCGTATAGCCGGTTTCCGCCGTTACCGGCACTTCCACGACATTGAGGCCAAGCGCTTTCAAGATATTGCGATAGGCGGGATAACCGGGCCTTGCGATCGCGACATGATCACCGGCATCGAAAAGGCTGAGGAAGGCGAGGTTGAAAGCGGCAGAAGACCCGGTGGTAACGGCAATGCGCGCCGGATCGACTATAACCTGGTGGCGCAGCCGGTAGTGGCCGGCTATCGCTTCGCGCAATTCACGCAGGCCCAGCGCATCGGTATAGCCGATCCGCCCATGCTTCAGCGCCTCCTGCGCGGCCGCCAGAGAGGCTTTCGGTGCGGGATGGGAAGGCTGGCCGACCGCCATGGAAATGACGGGGCGTCCCGCCTGCCGTCGCCGGTTCGCCTCCGCCAGAATATCCATGGCGTGAAAGGGTTCTACTGCGCTCCGCTTCGACATCGTTATCAAGGGCATGCTCTTTCCTGAACCGTATTTCAGAGACTTGCCCCAGAATCACACGCTTCACAATCGTGCGACCATAATGCGGACAACTATTTTTGGCGTATGGCATTTGGCTTAAAGTAAGGTAATTGCATCATAACATTCATGAGGCATTGGCCGCACAGTATGAGGACCGATATGGCGCATCTTCTCCGTTCAACCCTTCTCGCCAGCGTAACGGCCCTTTCCATGGCTTTCGCTTCTCTGCCCGCCTATGCCCTCGATGACAAGCAGAAGAAGGAAATGGGCGAGTTCATCAAGCAATATCTGATCGAGAACCCCGAGATCATGCTTGAAGTTCAGGACGCGCTTGAACGCAAGCAATATGCGACCCGCAACGCCAAGGCGGCGGAAGCCGTGGCCGACAACCAGAAGACCATCTTCGAATCGAAATATGATCTGGCGCTCGGCAATCCGGACGGCGACGTCACGCTGGTCGAGTTCTTCGATTACAATTGCGGTTATTGCAAACGCGCCATGGGCGACATGGACAATATTCTGAAGACGGACAAGAAAGTACGCGTCGTGCTCAAGGAATTCCCGATCCTCGGGCCGGAATCGGTCGCCGCGCATCGGGTCTCCAACGCCGTCAAGCTGCTCGCACCTGCCAAATATCCCGAATTCCAGCGCGCCTTGCTGGGCGGCCGCGGACGGGCGAATGAAGACAGCGCCATGGAAGTCGCGACGTCGCTCGGTCTCAAGGAGGCCGACATCCGCAAATCGATGGCAGAAAACCCCAACGACGCGCAGGTGCAGGAAACCTACAAGCTCGCCAACAGCCTCGGCATAACAGGAACACCGTCCTATATCGTCGGCAACGAGGCTGTTTTCGGCGCTGTTGGTGCGGACCCTTTGAAGGAAAAAATCGCCAATATGCGCAGCTGCGGAAAAGCCACCTGCTCCTGATTCCGCAAAAAGCCGCTGCATTCCCTGTGGATGCCGGGCCTGCCGGCTGTTTACGGCTTTCGGGGGCTTTTCCTTGAAGGCTGCGCAGTCTATAGGTGTCGCTGATTTTCTTATGGAAACACGAATGGGCAACATCATCATCGTCATCAACGGCCCCAATCTCAACATGCTGGGAAAAAGGGAACCGGGTATCTATGGTGGCAAGACGCTGAAAGACATCGAGAATGATTGTCTTGCTGCTGGTGCAGATCTCGGGTTCGCTGTGGAATTCCGCCAGTCCAACCACGAAGGCGTGCTCGTGGATTGGTTGCATGAGGCGGGAGAGAGAGCGGCAGGTGTCGTCATCAATCCCGGCGCCTACAGCCACACCTCGATCGCGCTGCATGACGCCATTCGTGCGATTTCCACGCCCGTCGTGGAAGTGCATATTTCCAACATCCACGCGCGGGAAGAATTCCGTCACAAATCGATGGTATCGCCCGCCGCGAAGGGCATGGTCTGCGGTTTCGGACCATATGGCTACATCATGGCGCTTCACGCGCTGAAGAACATCACGGCATAAAAAGAAACAAAGAATAGGGTTTGTCATGTCTGAAAAGAAACAGGGTATCGACAAGGAACTGATCCGCGAGCTCGCGAATATCCTCAACGATACCGACCTTTCGGAAATCGAAGTGGAGCAGGAAGACCTGCGCATCCGCGTTTCCCGCGCCGCTCCGCCCACCACGGTATATGCCGCAGCGCCCACCGGTTACGCAGCACCGGCGCCAGCCCCTGCAGCGGCGGCAGTTGCCGCTCCGGCAGCACCTGCGGTCGCCGCAGCACCTGCCCGCAACCCGGCCAATACCGTTACCTCGCCAATGGTCGGCACGGTTTACCTGTCGCCTGCTCCGGGCGCACGTCCGTTCGTCGAAGTGGGCGCGACCGTCAAGGAAGGCCAGACCATCCTCATCGTCGAAGCCATGAAGACCATGAACCAGATTCCGGCTCCGAAGTCCGGCAAGGTCGTGGAAATCGTCGTCAACGACTCACAGCCCGTGGAGTATGGTGAAGCTCTCGTGGTCATCGAATAAAGGCGGTTCAGCATGGTTTCGAAGATCCTCATAGCCAACCGCGGCGAGATTGCGCTGCGCGTCCTGCGCGCTGCCAAGGAGCTTGGCATTCCGACAGTCGCCGTGCATTCCACCGCAGACGCGGACGCCATGCATGTGCGCCTTGCCGACGAAAGTGTGTGCATCGGCCCGCCGCCTTCGCGTGACAGCTACCTCAACATCCACCAGATCGTTGCGGCCTGCGAAATCACCGGTGCGGACGCCGTTCACCCCGGTTACGGCTTCCTGTCGGAAAACGCCAAGTTCGCCGATATCCTCGACGCGCACGGCATTACCTTCATCGGACCGACCGCAGAGCATATCCGCCTTATGGGCGACAAGATCACCGCCAAGCAGACGGCACAGGAACTCGGTATTCCCGTGGTTCCCGGCTCCGACGGCGAAGTGAAGCCCGAGAATGCGCTCGAAATCGCCCGGACGATCGGCTTCCCGGTCCTGATCAAGGCGACGGCAGGTGGCGGCGGTCGCGGTATGAAGGTGGCGAAGACGGAAGCGGATCTCGACGAGGCGGTCTCGACGGCCCGCTCCGAAGCGGCAGCTGCCTTCGGCAACGACGCCGTTTATATGGAAAAATACCTCGGCAAGCCGCGTCATATCGAAGTGCAGGTTTTCGGCGACGGGGAAGGCAACGCCATTCATCTTGGCGAACGCGATTGCTCGCTGCAGCGCCGTCACCAGAAGGTGCTGGAAGAGGCGAACTCCCCGGCCCTCACCGTTGAACAGCGCATGAATATCGGCGAAATTTGTGCAAGCGCCATGCGCAAGCTGAAATATCGCGGTGCCGGCACCATCGAGTTCCTTTACGAAAACGGCGAGTTCTATTTCATTGAAATGAACACCCGTCTTCAGGTGGAACATCCAGTCACGGAAGCGATCACCGGCATGGACCTCGTGCAGGAACAGATCAGGGTTGCTTCGGGACAGGGCCTGTCGGTCACGCAGTCGGATATCGAATTCCATGGCCATGCCATCGAATGCCGTATCAATGCCGAGGACCCGCGCACATTCGTTCCCTCCCCCGGCACGTTGACCTATTTCCATACGCCGGGCGGCCTTGGCGTGCGCGTCGATTCGGGTGCCTATCAGGGCTACAAGATCCCGCCTTATTACGACAGCATGATCGGCAAGCTTATCGTTCACGGTCGCGACCGTGACGAATGCATCCGCCGTCTGCGCCGGGCACTGGACGAGTTCGTCGTCGACGGCATCAAGACCACGCTCCCGCTTTTCCAGGATCTTCTTCAGAACGAAGATATCCTCAGCGGCAATTACGACATTCACTGGCTGGAAAAATACCTGGCCGGTGATGCGTCTCACTAAGAGATATGGTTGGGCGGCGCAGCAAAAATAACGGCATAACCGTCGATATATTGCTGCGCGCCTATTCCGCCGGCCTGTTTCCGATGGCCGATTCGGCTGACGATCCCGAGCTTTTCTGGGTCGAGCCGGAAATACGCGGCATCATTCCGCTCAACGATTTCCACATTTCCAAAAGCCTCGCCAAGGCGATGCGCAAGAAGCCGTTCGAGATACGCTTCAATACCGCTTTCGAAGCGGTGATGGCAGGATGTGCGGCTGAAGCGCCGGACAGGCCGAGCACCTGGATCAACGCCACAATTCGCAAACTCTACACCGAACTGCACCAGATCGGCCATGCCCATAGTGTCGAGGCGTGGGATGGCAAGGAACTTGTCGGCGGACTTTACGGCGTATCGCTTGGGGCCGCATTCTTCGGCGAGAGCATGTTTTCCCGCCGCACCAACGCCTCGAAAATTTGCCTCGTGCATCTGGTGGAGCGGCTGAGAGCAAGCGGTTTCGTGTTGCTCGACACTCAATTCACCACCGAGCATCTGAAGACATTCGGCGCGATCGACGTGCCGAAGCAGCAATACGCGAAAATGCTCGATCAGGCCGTCAACCAGCCAGACCTGCAATTCTAAAAATCATAACGTAACGTTATTTGCTTGCCGTTGAGGGAGCGGGAACTTCGGAGTCCTGCTTGCAGCCAGTCAGCCATACGTCGTAGATCGGGTGCTCGACGGCATTGAGGCCGGGGCTGTCGGCGAACATCCAGCCAGTGAAAATCCGCTTTATCTTGCGGTCGAGAGTAATTTCATCCACCTCGATGAAAGCATCGATCTTCTGGGCTTCCGTCTGGTCGCGCGAGTAACAGACCTTAGGCGTCACCTGGAGCGCGCCGAACTGAACCGTTTCGTCGATATAGACATCGAAAGACGTAATGCGGCCGGTGATCTTGTCGATGCCGGAAAACACTGCCACGCGGTTTTCAAGACGGGCGGCGGAGACGGGCGATACGAGGATGACAGCAGAGATCGCTGCAAACAGCGAGACTGTCAGCGCACGCAAAGAACGATCCCGCGTGAATATCCTCATACGATATGTCTCCAAAAAATTGCCTGTGTCGGGACGACGACCGGATCAACGCGTAAGGGCGGAATGTGGCAAAAACCGGTGAGGTCGTGTGCCAAGCGCGGCGTTTTGCACAACACCGCGCATCGCAATGCTCATTTTTCCCCTGCTCAGTTGCCGGGGGTCCAGGCGTCGTAGTCGCCGGTTACGCGTGGACGCTCGCCTGCGACCGCCAGCGATCCCTGTGGGCGATAGGCCTTGGATGTGCCGGTAAGGTTGGCCTGATGCGCCTTCTGCCATTCCCGGGGAACGTATGTTTCCTGGGTCGGCGGCACGTCGGTGCGGTAGTGCATCCAGCCATGCCAGCCGGGCGGAATGGCCGAAGCTTCAGCATAACCGTTATAGATCACCCAACGGCGCGGCATGCCCCAGGAGGTGGTGCCGCCTTCGTAATAGGTGTTGCCCAACTCGTCCTGTCCGACCTTCTTGCCGAAACGCCAGGTGTGAAACCGCGTTCCGATCGTCTGGCCGTTCCACCAGGTGAAGATTTGCGTCAGGAGAGTCTTCATTATGCGTTCCTCGGGCTTGAATGCGCCGCAGCGATTTTCCGTGCACGGCACAAGACAAGCTTATGCCGCCCCTCACGGCGATTGTCCAGTATTTCCCGATATATCCGCGCTATTTCAGCTTCATCCTGAAACCGAAATGCCGCTTCTCGAAACCCAGCCGCTCGTAAAAGCGATGGGCATCGAGCCTCGCCACGTTGGAGGTGAGCTGCACGGCTTTCATGCCCTTGGCGCGCGCTTCATCAAGGCAATAGTTGATCATGACCGCACCGATGCCACGGCCGCGCATGTCGGGCCGCGTCTGCACCGCTTCAATCACCATGGATTTGGCGCCGCGCCCGATAAGCTTGGTCAGGATGGCCGTCTGGAAAGTGCCGACGATCTCGCCGTCCAGTTCCGCCACGTAAAGCGTCTCGGTGGGGGACGCCTCGATATCGCGGAAGGCTGCGAGATAGTCCGGCAGCGCCGATTCGTCGGCCGTATCGCCGTGGCCTCCGATTTCGTCAGCGGCATAGATGGCCGCGAGTGCGGGAACATCCTCTTGCCGTGCCGCGCGGATTATCAGCGTATCTAATGTCGCATTCATCGTTTCAGGCTCTTTTCCATGACGATACCGGGAAAACCATCGATACCCGCCATGCGCTCGATTCGGTCAACCTCGCTAAATCCGACGCCTTCATAAAAGGCTATTGCGACAGTATTTTTGGGCTCCACTTCCAGACGCATGATTTCCGCATCCGGAAAGCAGGTTTCAAGCTCGGCGAAGAGATCGCGGCCGACCCCCTGACGCTGGAATTCGGGCCCGACATAAAGCTGGTGCAACAGGGCTGTCTTGCTCAATTTCGCAGACATGGAAGCATAAGCCATACCGCCGATCTGCCGGCCATTATCGGCCACCAGAAATTCGCCGCCCTTTTTCTCGATGCGGTCCTTCATGGCCTGTGGCGAATGCCATGCGGCAATCAGCTCCTTCACCTTGTCTGCGCCGTAGATCGCGTCATAGGTCGCATGCCAGGTGGTAGCCAGAAGCGCCCGGACCGGCTCGATATCGCGCTGGCTTGCCGTGCGTATAAAAAACATGATGTTTGCTCCGTCTCGAAACAGAAATGCCGGGCGTGATCCCGGCATAAATCAATGTCAGTCCCAGTGCTCGACGTCATCCTCGGGCTTATGCCGAGAATGACGGATGAGAACTTGCTACTTCAATGCCTTTGTACAGGCACGGGAAGCAGCGTCCGCTTACTCGTCCTCGATGCCGAGCTTGGCCTTCACCAGCGCCTGCACGGCCTGCGGGTTGGCCTTGCCGCCCGTCGCCTTCATGACCTGGCCGACGAACCAGCCGGCAAGCGCCGGCTTCGCCTTCACCTTCTCGACCTGATCTGGGTTGGCGGCGATGATCTCGTCCACAGCCTTTTCGATGGCGCCGGTATCCGTCACCTGCTTCATGCCGCGCGTCTCGACGATTTCGGCCGGGTTGCCGCCCTCGTTCCAGACGATTTCGAACACATCCTTGGCGATCTTGCCGGAAATGGTCTCTGCCTTGATGAGATCGATAATGCCGCCCAGCTGTTCGGGAGAAACCGGCGTCGTCTCGATGTCCTTGCCTGACTTGTTCAGCGCACCGAGAAGATCGTTGATGACCCAGTTGGCGGCGGCCTTCGGGTCGCGGCCGGCAGCAACCGACTCGTAGTAATCGGCGATCGCCTTTTCCGAAACGAGGATCGAGGCGTCGTAGACCGACAGGCCAAGATCGGCGACGAAACGGGCCTTCTTGTCATCAGGCAGTTCCGGCAGATCGACCTTCAGCGCCTCGACGAAAGCATCGTCGAATTCGAGCGGCAGCAGGTCCGGATCAGGGAAATAGCGATAGTCATGCGCGTCTTCCTTGGAGCGCATGGAACGCGTCTCACCCTTGCCGGGATCGAACAGGCGAGTTTCCTGATCGATGACACCGCCGTCTTCGAGAATGGCGATCTGGCGGCGCGCCTCATATTCGATGGCCTGGCCTACGAAGCGGATGGAGTTGACGTTCTTGATCTCGCAGCGCGTGCCGAAACCTTCGCCGGGACGGCGCACGGAGACGTTGACGTCGGCGCGCATCGAGCCTTCGTCCATGTTGCCGTCGCAGGTGCCGAGATAACGCACGATGGAGCGCAGCTTGGTGAGATAGGCCTTTGCCTCATCCGACGAGCGCATGTCGGGCTTGGAGACGATTTCCATCAGCGCCACGCCCGAACGGTTCAGGTCCACGAAGGACATGGTCGGGTGCTGGTCGTGCATGGACTTGCCGGCGTCCTGCTCCAGATGCAGGCGCTCGATGCCGATCTCGATGTCCTCGAAATTGCCCTGACGATCCGGACCCAGCGAAATCGTGATGATGCCCTCGCCGACGATCGGGTCCTTGAACTGCGAAATCTGGTAGCCCTGCGGCAAATCCGGATAGAAGTAGTTCTTGCGGTCGAAGATCGAACGGTTGTTGATCTTGGCCTTCAGGCCGAGACCGGTGCGCACCGCCTGCTTGACGCATTCCTCGTTGATGACGGGAAGCATGCCGGGCATGGCGGCGTCCACCAGCGACACGTTGGAGTTCGGCGCATTGCCGAAAGTGGTCGAAGCGCCGGAAAACAGCTTGGAATTGGAGAGAACCTGCGCATGCACCTCCAGGCCGATCACGATTTCCCAATCGCCGGTGGCGCCGGGAATGAAGCGTTTCGGGTCGGGGGTGCGCACGTCTACAAGGGTCATATGAAGCTCACGATATACGGGTTCTTTGGCCTTGGTGGGTAGAACAAATGGAGCGCGGGCGCAAGACATCTTGCACCCTGTCGCGCCAGGCACCGGATTTTCGCCGAAACCGGATACGCGTTTTTTACGGTTCTCAGTTTCAATTCACGTCATGACCATGATCGCTCTCTACTTCATGACCTATATGGCCTTCAATCTTTTCGTCTTTCTTGTCTATTGGTGGGACAAGGAGGCGGCAAGAAACGGTGGCTGGCGCATTCGGGAAAGTACTCTGTTATTGCTTGCTTTCATTGGCGGCAGCTTGGGCGCAGTCTCGGCTCAACAACTGCTGCGCCACAAGACCCGCAAGGAACCCTTCCGCAGCATCCTGATATCCATCGTAATTTTACAGGTGGGCCTTGTCGTGTCCCTTGCCATCATGCCGGACTGGCCGATACGGCTTGTAACCGGCCTGCAGACGCTCTCTCAGAACCCCGGCCCATAAAGGCCGCTCTCGACCTCGACCAGCTGTTTTTGCAGGCCGACGGATTGCACGTCGCGATCAAGCTTCGGCGCATAGGAGACGGAGAGCCAGTGGACGCTGTAACCGTGATGACGGAAAAAGGCGACCGCCGGTTCGTTCTGCGCATGGGTTTCAAGCCGGATGGTTTCGAAATCACGTTGCAATATCTGCCGTTCGATATCCGCAAGCAGGAGGCTGCCTATACCCCTGCGCTGAAAATCCGGATCGATCCAGAAATCGGAAATCGCCTCGTTGAAATGTTCCCGTGCCGCCCATCCGGCAACCGCGCCCCCGAACTCGGCCACGCGGATGGCAAGCCAGGACGAGCGGGTGAAATTGGAAAAGGCACTGGCTGCGTTATCGTAAAGCGTCGCGGTAATGCCGAGCGCCGTTGTGGCCTGCCGCCACGCCCTGAGGCCGATGGCTGCCAGAACCTCCGCTTCCTGCTCCTGCGCATTGCGAATGACGATCAAGCCGCACCCTCCATGGCCGACCGAAGTAAAGCATCGGTCGCGCGATTCGGCCAGTGCGGCCTTGATGAGTACCAGCGTGTGCCTGTGATCGACTAAGGAGCCTTAAAAAACACACTTAGAGCGAAGACTCCCATGAAGTAACGATGTCTACCTTTTTTATTAGAATCCCTCTTCATGGCTTGAAGGTTCGAGGCTAACATTCTTGGTTGTTGTTATGAACGGAATGGCGAGAAAAGGCTGTGCTTCAAAGAATCTTTCCTTATCTCCGATCAGGGGAGAAAATTCCCCACAATCTGATGCTCGACGCTCTAAATCAAATTACGGACGGCTTGTTTACTGACAAGCGTCGTGCCGTGGCCAGCTCCCTCTCTGAAACAGCCGGTCAATATCTGCCAGATGAACATCTCTTAGATTTCATCAGCGCAAAAATAAATCAAAGTGATCTTACAACAATCATCAACGAGAGAAAAATCTTCATCGCTAGACTGCAGGACTTACTCCCATCCATTGTCCAGATTTTAGATTTGATAGATTTTGCCAATATCAGTTCGGCCGTTCATCAAATAAATGACTGTTGCCGGGACTATCCGTCGGTCATGGTGTCTGAATACTCAAGTAAGAAGCGAAAGAAAATCCTACGTGACATTAACACCCTGATAACTCAAACTAATGAGTTGGAGAGCCTACTCGATCAAGCCGCTCGTCATATCGACATTCAATATGCACACCACAAAACTGCGCTGCATCAAGTATTGAATGACAGCACCTATTATCCAATCCGTCACATCGAGGAGTTGCGCGGAGAACTAAAGGTGTTGCGTTTTGCCGCCGAGCTGACTCGTTATGAGGATGAGAATGGCGGGACAGCGTTTTATGTAGGAGACAACAAAGGGCGGACCCACATCGTAGAGTGCGCATACCGCCTTTCCCTTCAATTTCAGTCACCCGAATTTGTCACGACACCCGGGTCATCATTCTCAATTCTATGCAGTTTGATATTTGAACTCGCGAGTGGCATATCCGATGAGAGCTTGGCGGGAGCGATAAACAGATTTGCTCGTAGTGAACTGAGAGTGGAGATAGATCGGGACGAGATAATTTCTCGCTACGAGAACAGCGATGAAGGAATGCGAGAGCGAGAGGCCGATAACTTTGCTGACGTGAAGCAGCGTATTAAGGAGCTCTCAAAATCTGAAGAATTCTGGAGAAAAATGATGTCCGCTCGTGAGTGGGATAAGTTTTCTGAGAGCCAAATAGCATTACGTCTCGTCGACGTTTTAGAGCAACGGGAAAAGGCAACTCTCACCCATGGACCTCATTTGGTTTGGGCAAGCCAAATAAGCCCATCGACAAGACAATCATATATGGATGAATTGCTAGACCATGAGCAGCAAAGGTTGAAACTGGCGATAGAAGTCGGGCAACAGAAACGTCGGGCGAATTTATCGACCCGCTTTTCGGAAAAATAACAAATCTGCGTCAACATCGTAGAACGCAGTCGGGGTATATCTCGAACGTGCCTGAGACGGCATGTCGCGGTGTAGCGCAATGGATAGCGCACTTGCTTTCTACGACAAGATTTACCCCTTGCCGGGCAAGAGGTTGCGGGTTCGAATCCTGCCACTGCGGCTTAATCCATTCGCTCTGCGTTAATGGCTTTCTCATCGAACCGCTTACAACGTCTCGACAATTTGTCGTATCCACATCGATCCAGAAATAGGAAATCGCCTCGTTGAAATGTTCCCGTGCCGCCCATCTGGCAACCGCCCCGCTAGACTCCGCCACCCGGACGGCAAGCCAGGCCGAACACATCGCGAAGGCACCGGTCGGTGACACGCGCCGGACTTGACCGCACCGGTCTCGCCCGCTAACCAAAAAGAGCAAACAAGGAGCTTTTATGTTCGCTCAATCGGAGTCCCGGTAACGGCCCTGCCCGCAAGTTTCTTGCGCGCCGGGCCATGATGAAACCGACCTGGATGCCTTAACGGCACCCGGACTTGTTTTCATGCGTCTAGAAGACGCCGACCGGATTTCCGACAATGGACATTTCCCGCGCCGAACAGCGCATTCTTCACCTGCTCGCCCAGGGCGGCAGCATCGAACTCGTTCGAGACGACCATCACAAAATCGAAAAACTCGCGCTCTATACGCGCGACGGCTGGATTTTCAGCGGCCTCGATCTCCTCACCTTCCGCAAACTGAAACGGAAGAGAGCCATCGCCTCGTCAGGCGGCAAGCCTTACCGCATCACGACGCGTGGCTTGGAACTCGTACGGGGTGAGCTGGACAATCGATAAAAACAAACGGGCGGCACTTGATGCCGCCCGTGACAATTATAGAGCTTTTGTTCAGCCGCTTACCACCACTTGGCGGGGGTGAACTTGCCGGCAGCCTGCTCGATGGCATGCGCCGTCTTGAAGAGCGTCTCTTCTTCGAAAGGCTTGCCGATGAGCTGCAAGCCGAGCGGCAGGCCCTTGCCGTCCAGGCCGGCAGGCACCGAGAGGCCAGGAAGACCGGCCATGTTGACCGTGATGGTGAAGACGTCCTGGAGGTACATCTTCACGGGATCGGAAGCGAGTTCCTCATCACCGACAGCGAAGGCGGATGACGGGGTAATCGGCGCCAGAATGGCGTCGACGCCCTCATGGAAGACGTTTTCGAAATCGCGCTTGATCAGCGTGCGGACCTTTTGCGCCTTCAGGTAATAGGCGTCGTAATAACCGGCTGAAAGCACGTAGGTGCCGACCATGATACGGCGCTGCACTTCCTTGCCGAAACCGGCTGCACGGCTCTTCTCGTACATGTCGGCAATGTCCTTGCCGTCCACGCGCAGGCCGTAACGTACGCCGTCATAACGAGCGAGGTTGGACGAAGCTTCCGCGGGCGCGACGATGTAATAGGCAGGAAGCGCGAATTTGGTGTGCGGCAGCGAGATATCGACCACTTCGGCACCGGCATCGCGCAGCCATTCGACGCCCTTTGCCCAGAGCTTTTCGATTTCTTCCGGCATGCCATCGACGCGATATTCCCTGGGGATACCGATCTTCAGGCCCTTGAGCGACTGGCCGATGGCCTTTTCGTAATCCGGCACCGGCAGGTCGACGGAGGTCGTATCCTTTGCGTCAACGCTCGCCATCGTCTTCAACAGGATAGCGGCGTCGCGCACGTCACGGGCGATCGGGCCGGCCTGATCGAGCGAGGAAGCATAAGCAACGATGCCGTAACGCGAGCAACGGCCATAAGTAGGCTTGATGCCGACGGTGCCGGTAAAGGCAGCTGGCTGGCGGATGGAGCCGCCGGTGTCGGTTGCCGTGGCGCCGGCGCACAGATGCGCGGCAACGGCTGCGGCCGAACCGCCGGAGGAACCACCGGGCACCAGCTTCTGCTCGGAGCCATTGGCGCGCCAGGGGTTGATGGCCGGACCGTACCAGGAGCTTTCGTTGGACGAGCCCATGGCGAACTCGTCCATGTTGAGCTTGCCGAGCATGACGGCGCCCTGGTCCCAAAGGTTCTGGGTGACGGTCGATTCGTATTTCGGCTTGAAGCCATCGAGAACATGCGAACACGCCTGCGTGTGCACGTCACGGGTGGCGAAAAGGTCTTTCACGCCAAGCGGAACGCCTTCCAGCTCGCCCGCCGCGCCTGCGGCGATGCGGCCATCGGAGGCTTTCGCCATGTCGCGCGCTTTTTCAGGCGTCAAGGCAACATAGGCGTTCAGCGCGCCGTTGGCGGCGTCGATGGCGGCAATATAGGCGTCGGTCAGCTCGAGGGCGGAAAACTCTTTCGCCTTGAGCTTTTCGCGGGCTTCGGCAATGGTCAGGCTCGTCAGGTCGGTCATGGTCGGCAACGGCTTTCGAAATCTTGAAAAAATCGGGCGGCAAACGGCGGTCGGATTACTCGACCACTTTCGGAACCATGAAGAAGTCCCGGTCTGTAGCAGGCGCATTGGCGACGATGTCTTCCGCCTTGTTGCCGTCGGTGACGACGTCGGCACGCTTTTTCATATCCACGGGGGTAACGGAGGTCATCGGCTCGACGCCGTCAACATTCACTTCCGAAAGCTGCTCCACGAAACCGAGTATGCCGTTCAACTGGCCAAGCATATTTTGTGCTTCGTCTTCAGTAACAGCGATACGGGCAAGGCGCGCAACGCGCTTTACGGTGGCTAGATCGACGGACATGGTTCTACTCCGGTCAGAATTTTCCTAACCGCTATAATCACCATGTCCGCCATTCGCAACGGTAGAAAGCATGTCGCGTAAAACTGTGTAGCGGTTTTGCTGTAGCGACATGCGTCAGCAAAATGTCAGAAGGACAGTATTTCACCCGGCTTCGGCGTGTGGACGCGCGCATCCGAGCCTTCCATGCCGGCCACGAACTTCTCCGGCGTCTGGTCAACGATCGGGAAGGAACCGTAGTGGCAGGGAATGACGTTGGCGAATTTGAAAAAGCGCTGGCAGGCGAGTGCAGCCACCGCACCACCCATGGTGAAGCGGTCGCCGATTGGCACGAGACCGATATCCGGCTGGTGCAATTCGTTGATGAGCTTCATGTCGGAGAAAATATCCGTATCGCCCATATGATAGACGGCCGGACCGTCTTCGAAATGCAGCATCAGTCCATTGGCGTTGCCGAGTGAATGAGAAACTCCATCCTCGGTGATCTGGGCGGATGAATGCAGCGCATTGGTGAAGGTTACGGAAAAACCGTCGAAATGTACCGTGCCGCCGGTATTACCCATATCGACCTTCGCCACGCCCTTGGTGGAAAGCCAAGCGGCGAGATCGGCATTGGCAAGCACCGTCGCGCCCGTTTCGCGAGCAAGCTGGACGGTATCCCCCACATGATCGCCGTGGCCGTGGGTCAGGAGAATATGGGTGATGCCTTCAGCCGCGCTTTTCGCATCCTGTCCGGCAAAACCGGGATTGCCGGTGAAAAACGGATCGATAAGGATCTTCGCGCTGCCGTTTTCAAGGCGGAAGGCGGAATGGCCGAGCCAGGTGATTTTCATGGGAAGTTCTCCTTTGTATTGCCCGTATATTATGACATAGGACGGCTTGAACAACCGCACTACCGATATTTCAGAGAGGCGACAATGGCCGCGGATAATGACGATTACGTGTATGACGAGGCGACCGGCGAATGGCGGCCTGCGTCCGAGCTGGCCGCAGAAGCTTCGCGCGCGAACGAAGTGCGCGATGCGGCAGGCAACGTGCTTGCGGATGGTGACCAGGTAACGCTGATCAAGGATCTAAAGGTCAAAGGCACCAATACGGTCATCAAGCAGGGCACTGTCATCAAATCGATCCGCCTGACCGGAAATCCGGAAGAAATCGATTGCAGGCACGAGACGGTTAAGGGTCTGGTGCTGCGCACCGAATTCGTCCGCAAAAGATAAGGGACAGCGTACGACATGGCGATACTTACCATCGAGGAGCTCGCGGAAACGCTTCAGCCGGCACAGGCGATTGCGGGCCTCGACCTTGGGACGAAAACCATCGGACTTGCCATGTCGGACCTGTCGCGGCGCTTCGCCACGCCGCGCCCCGTCATCAAACGGGTCAAATTCACTCGGGATGCCGAGGTGCTGCTGGCCTTTGCCGAAAAGGAAAAAGTATCCGCTTTCATCATCGGCCTGCCCATAAACATGGATGGATCGGCCGGACCACGCGCGCAGGCAACACGCGCCTTCGTTCGTACCATGGGGGAGAAAACCGCCCTGCCCTTCATTTTCTGGGATGAACGGCTTTCAACGGTCGCCGCCGAACGTGTGCTTCTGGAAATGGATGTCTCACGCGCCAAACGGGCCGAACGCATCGATTCGGCAGCCGCAAGCTTCATTCTTCAGGGCGCGCTGGACAGGCTTTCGGCACTCGCCCGCGCAACGGGCTGACGTCCCTGCCACCAATTGGCAATCTGTTTTCGCTTGCGGAAAGCAAGGATCGCAAAAACGATCAGGCTGTCGACCGCTATGGCGCGCGCGACCAGCGGCGGCAGGCTTTCCGGCGGCAGGCCGAGGATATTGCCGTAAATCTGGAATACCAGATCATGCGTCTGGCGCGTCAGCATGAAGAAGCCGAAGCTCAAGTCGTAATAGGATAGCCAGTACCAGCTGCCGAGCAATGCAACGGGACCGGCCCAGAGGATCAAAAACCACTTCATGCAGTCTGCTCCCGCGTGAAAATCGTATCGGGAATGCCAGCAAGCACCGCCCAGCGCACCAGAGCCATCAGGCAAAGGTTAAACGCTGGCGCGTCAATATCCAACGGCAGCATAGCAAAAAACGTCATCATGACGCCCAAAGCTGTCCAGCGGCTCACTTGCGGCTCCCTTATACGCAGTCATTGCGCATGGTTAACATTTTGTTAATTCACACTGGACCGGTAGCCATGGCTAAGCAAATGAAAGCTGTCGGTATGGTTAACGGTGGCCGGTCCGGCTGTGGAAAACACCCCTCACGAAGCCAACGGCATGCGATGCCGCAAGGTTGCCGGACCACTGAAAACATGGTTGATTTTTCGTCAAATAACGGCCGATTTTGTTAAGGCGACCGTCTCGCCCGGCTCGTTACGCCGCGCTCAGCCGTAAACGCCGCGCACCAGTCTTTTGACGGCGGTTGCAATCTTGTCCCAGTCCTTGTCCGACTTCAACGGCACGCCGGCGAACTGGCCGCTGGTGGCGGCGGAAATCACGAGATGCTGGATGGCGGCGAACAACACGGCATTGACGGCTGCGGTATCTACGCCCTTGGGTGCTGCCAGCGATCCGCGCATGCGCTCCAGCCATTTGCCAAGCGATTTGGCACGGGCTTCGGCAAGCTGCCTGACCTGCGGCGAGCCATCCGACACTTCCCAGGCAATGATCTTGCAGACGAGAGGATCGCTGCGCAGCGCATCCATGAAATAAAGCGCCAGCTTTTCCATGAGATCGCCATAGGTCAACAGGAACATGCCGCCGGTATCTTCAGGAATACGGTCCTTCACCCAGGATCCGAGATCCTCGCCGATCGCCTCGATCAACCCTTCCAAACCGCCGAAATAACGGTAGATCAGCTGCTTGTCGCATCCGGCGCGGCGGGCAACGGCATTGATGCCAAAACCCTGAAAGCCCTCTTCGGCCAGAAGCGACCGGGCCGCCTCAAAAATCGCCTTTTCGGTCGCAGCGCGATCCTTGATGCGCTTTTCCGGCTTGTCGGCTGAAATCACCTCTGCGGTCGCCAGCATGCTTCCCTACCCGTCTTTTAAAAGGCCTGACCCAACGGGTTAACAAAGCATGAAGACAAGGACAATGCAGCGCAGCAGCTGGGGAGAAGGTTCCTGTGGATGAATGAAGATCGAAGACCCGTACCCCGCAAATAATCACTCCAGCGCCATTCCAAACCACACGGTGCCTGGTGTGTCATGGGTTTCGAGACGTTTGAAGCCGCGGGTTTCCCAAAAGCGAATACCCGCCTGGTTGCGCTCGCTGGCGCCGAGGTGGATGCCATAGACGTTGTTTTGTCTCGCCATATCGAGCCAGCGCGACAAAAGCCGCGTGCCGCCGCCCTTGCCCTGTGTGCGTGGCAGAAGGTTCAGGTGGATATGGGCCGGAAACGGATCGGTCAGCCAGGTTGGCGTGTGGCGCGGGTGGTGGATGAAATGTGCACGGCGCTGATCGGCGTCCCATGTTTGCTGATCGCCAACGGGGTCGGGATAAAGGGCGCGCAGATGCGGCCACCACTCACGCTCCAGCCGCTCATCATGCAAGGCGGTATCGAGCGCGCCGGCGATGTAACCGCAGACACCCTCTTCGTCTTCTGCCACAAAAACGGCATCGGGCCACAGATGCAGATAAGGCACGGAATAAATATGCCCCACCATGCGGCCATCGCGATAAAGCGGGGTGGCATCCTGCCCGGCATCGCCGGTGGCAAGACTGATGGCGTAGAGCGCCTCTTCATCTTCAGGACGGGCGGAGCGGAAGGTCAGCATCTGCTATCGACCCCCATCTCCATGCCCGCACACGCGCCCACCGACTGAAAGACAGAAATACGCCCCACGCCAACGCCTTTTCTCAAATCCGATACCCCTCCCACAGGGACTGCAACAACAGCCTTCCACCCTTTATCGGTCAGGACGCGGGCGGATACAATAAATCGATTATATAATTCGGATCAAAGCGAGAATCGAGCATGCCGTAAGTATGTCGCCAACCACCCGCCAGACGGGTTTCGAGGAAGGCGTCTGCGATCTTGCCGGCGCCGAGCCGGCAAAGTTCGGCGGCAGCGGCGGCGAGTGCGAATTGCTCCACCAGCAGGCGGGCGGCACCCTCATCGCGTTCGGCAAGCGCGATTGCGGCGCGCAGCACATCCGTGGTCTTTTTGCCGGCGGGTCCGAGATCGCGCTCCAGCGTCTGGAAAACGAGATCGAACAGATCCTTGCCGCGCTGAAGAACACGCAGCACATCCAGCGCCATGACGTTGCCGGAGCCTTCCCAGATGGCATTGACCGGCGCTTCGCGGTAGTGGCGGGCAATCGGCCGTTCTTCCACATATCCGTTGCCGCCAAGGCACTCCATCGCCTCGTAAATCAACGCCGGCGCGATCTTGCAGCACCAGTATTTCACAATCGGCGTCATCACCCGCGCATAGGCCGCCTCGGAGGCATTGTTGCGGGCGGCATCGAATGCCGATGCCAGCCGGAAGGAGAGTGCCGTTGCTGCTGCGACATCCAGCGCCATATCGGCGAGAACGCGCGTCATGATCGGCTGGCTGACCAGCGTCTTGCCGAAGACGGAACGGCCGCGTGCGAAATGCACGGCTTCGGCGAGCGAAGCGCGCATCATGCCTGATGATGCCAGCGCGCAGTCGAGCCGCGTCAGCGTCACCATGTCGAGAATGGTGCGCACACCGCTGCCGGGTTCACCCAGAAGATAACCGAAAGCATCGGTGAACTCGACTTCGGCGGAGGCGTTGGAGCGGTTGCCGAGCTTGTCCTTCAGGCGCTGGAAATGCAGGCCGTTGGCGGAACCGTCTTCCAGATAACGCGGCACCAGGAAACAGCCCATGCCGTCGCCCATCTGCGCCAGCATGACGAAACCGTCGCTCATCGGCGCGGACAGGAACCATTTGTGGCCGGACAAGCGATAGATGCCCTCGCCCACCCGCTCCGCCGTGCTGCGGTTGGCGCGCACATCCGTGCCGCCCTGCTTTTCCGTCATGCCCATGCCGACGGTGACGGCGGTTTTCTGCAAGGCCGGCTTCTGCGAGGAATCATATTTCCGCGACAGTATCTTCGGCACCCATTCCTTCTGCACACGCGACGAGGTCATGATGGCTGCGACGGAGGCGCTGGTCATGGTCAACGGGCAGAGATGCCCGGCCTCGAGCTGCGAGGTCAGATAAAATTTGGTGGCGCGCGCCTTGTGTTCATTGCCGCGCGTTTCGGCTGCATTTTCCCAGACGCTGGAATGAAGACCCGATGACATGGAACGGCGCATCAGTGCGTGCCATGCGGGATGGAACTCAACCTGATCGAGACGTTCGCCGCGCGGGCCATGCGTGTGCAGCTGCGGCACGCCCTGATTGGCCATGCGCGCCAGTTCCTGCGCTTCGTGCGAGGTGACGTAACGGCCGAGCTGGTCGAACTCGTCCCTCAGATTGCGTGACAGGCCGGATGTGAGGTCGACGATCAGCGGATCGGAACGATAGGCATTGATACCGGACCATAGGCTAGGCTGGTTTAGTTCGGCGAGCGATTCTTCTGTCCGGTTCATGCCTGTCATTCGCATCCTTCTATCGGGATTCGTGCTTTATTGCGTGTATATGCCAAAACCCGGCTTATCGCATGCTTGCCCGCAAAGCCACCTGTCTTTATAGACCCGTTGACTATTGCGACCCGGAGGACAATTTCCATGGTCTATTTTCCCCACCGCCATCTCCTCGGCATAAAGGGGCTTTCCCATCAGGATATAACCCTGCTTCTCGACAAGGCCGACGAAGCGGTGAAAATCAGCCGTCAGCGCGAGAAAAAAACCTCGACGCTTCGGGGCCTCACGCAGATCAACCTGTTCTTCGAAGCTTCGACCCGGACACAATCCTCCTTCGAGCTTGCCGGAAAACGGCTTGGCGCCGATGTGATGAACATGTCGGTCAGCAATTCCTCGGTGAAGAAGGGCGAAACGCTGATCGACACGGCGATGACGCTGAACGCCATGCGCCCCGATGTGCTGATCGTGCGTCACTCCTCGGCCGGTGCCGCAGCCCTTCTCGCGCAGAAGGTTGCCTGCTCCGTGGTCAATGCCGGCGACGGCCAGCATGAACACCCGACGCAGGCCCTTCTCGACGCGCTGACCATTCGCCGCGCCAAGGGTGATCTTTCGGGAATAACGGTGGCGATCTGCGGCGACGTACTGCATTCGCGCGTTGCTCGCTCCAACATCATCCTGCTCAACCAGATGGGCGCGCGCGTGCGCGTCGTGGCTCCCGCGACGCTTCTTCCCTCCGGTATCCGCGACATGAGCGTCGAGGTCTTCCATGACATGAAGGAAGGCTTGAAGAACGCCGATGTTGTGATGATGTTGCGCCTGCAGCGCGAGCGCATGTCCGGTTCCTTCGTGCCTTCGGTGCGCGAATATTTCCACTATTACGGTCTCGATGCCGAAAAGTTGAAGGCAGCGAAAGAAGATGCGCTGGTCATGCATCCCGGCCCGATGAACCGTGGCGTGGAAATCTCATCCGAAGTGGCTGATGGTCCGCAGAGCGTCATCGAAAGCCAGGTGGAAATGGGGGTTGCCGTGCGCATGGCTGTCATGGAAACCCTGCTTGTCTCGCAAAATCAGGGTGAGCGCGTATGAGTGCCGTGACCGTTCTCAAAAACCTTCGCATCGTTGATCCCTCCCGCAATCTGGACGAGGTGGGCAGCATCGTCATCGGTGCCAACGGCACGATCCTCGACTCCGGCGGGCAGGCACACAACCAGGGTGTGCCCGAGGGTGCGACGGTTCGCGACTGCAAGGGGCTGCTGGCCGTTCCCGGTCTGGTGGATGCCCGCGTCTTTGTCGGTGAGCCGGGTGGCGAACACCGTGAAACCATCGAATCCGCTTCCCGCGCGGCAGCGGCCGGCGGCGTCACCAGCATCATCGTCATGCCGGACACCGACCCCGTTATCGACGACATTGCGCTGGTCGAATATGTGAAAAAGGCGGCACGCGACAAGGCGCTCGTCAATGTGCATCCCGCCGCAGCCCTGACCAAGGGCCTCAACGGCGAGGAAATGACCGAGATCGGCATGCTGAAGGAAGCCGGTGCGGTTGCCTTCACCAATGGCCGCAGGGCGCTTTCCGACACGCTGGTGTTGCGCCGCGCCATGACCTATGCGCGCGAATTGGGTGCGGTGATTGCACTTGAGACCCGCGACAAATATATCGGCGGCGGCGACATGAACGAGGGGCTTTTCGCAAGCTGGCTCGGTCTGTCCGGAATCCCCAAGGAAGCCGAGATCATTCCGCTGGAGCGCGACCTGCGCATTGCCGGTCTGACGCAAGCGATCTATCACGCCGCCAAGATTTCCGTGCCGGAATCGGCAGAAGCGATCCGTCTTGCCCGGCAGCGGGGCGTCAAGGCGACCTGCGGCATCTCGATCAACCATCTGACGCTGAACGAGAACGATATCGGCGAATACCGTACCTTCTTCAAGCTCTCACCTCCCTTGCGCGCCGAAGACGACCGCAAGGCCATGGTCGAGGCGCTGAAGGATGGCACGATCGACATCATCGTTTCCTCGCACGACCCGCAGGACGTGGACACCAAGCGCCTGCCCTTTTCGGATGCGGCAAGCGGTGCGGTGGGGCTGGAAACCATGCTGGCGGCGGCGCTTCGCCTTCACCATAGCGGCGAGGTTCCGCTGATGCGGCTGATCGATGCGCTTTCCACCCGCCCGGCGAAAATCTTCGGACTGGATGCGGGAACGCTTAAAGCCGGCGCGAAGGCTGATATCACGCTGATCGACCTGGACGAGCCTTGGCTGGTTGCGAGAGATCAACTGGTGTCGAAATCCAAGAATACGCCGTTTGAGGATGCCCGTTTCAGCGGCCGCGCTGTCGCCACTTATGTGGCTGGCAAAGCGGTTCATTCCTTGGCATAAGATCACGGGCATGGGATCACGCAGGCGCGCGACGAGAGGGAACGTTGAATGAGTGCTTTGACTGACTGGCAGACGGCGCCTGCCCTTCTCGCGCTTGCGGCGCTGATTGGCTATCTATTCGGCTCGATACCCTTCGGCCTGCTTCTTACCCGCATGGCGGGGCTGGGCGATGTGCGCAAGATTGGTTCCGGCAATATTGGCGCCACCAATGTGCTGCGCACCGGCAACAAGAAGCTCGCCGCAGCGACATTGCTGCTCGATGCGCTGAAGGGCACCGCCGCAGTGCTCGTCGCCAATGCGCTCTGGGGTTACGAGGCGTCGCTGGTTGCCGGTTTCTTTGCCTTTCTCGGCCATCTGTTTCCGGTGTGGCTCGGTTTCAAGGGCGGCAAGGGCGTGGCGACCTATATCGGCGTGCTTTTAGGCGCTGCCCCCCTGATGATGCTGGCTTTTGCGCTGATCTGGCTCGCAACCGCGTTCATCACCCGGTATTCCTCGCTGTCGGCGCTGGTTGCCATGCTTGTGATCCCGGTCGCCCTATGGATAGTCGGGCCTGAAAAGACGGCGCTTCTGGTAACGTTGCTGAGCGTGATTTCCTGGTGGAAACACCGGGAAAACATCGCACGGCTTCTGGCCGGCACGGAAAGCAGGATCGGGCAAAAGGGCTAAGGCCAGCTTTAGGGATACGTCATGCCGCATGAGGAAACGACACGGCAGGGCATAGAGCTTTCCGCGCGGCAGCGGGTCGCATGGCTTCGGCTGATCCGCAGCGACAATATCGGCCCCGTCACCTTCCGCGAACTCATCAATCATTTTGGCAGCGCTGAAAAAGCGCTCTCTGCCCTGCCCGAACTTTCAAGGCGCGGCGGTTCATTGCGCAGCCCGCGCATTGCCACGCAGGCGGAAGCGGAAGGCGAAATCGAAACGGCTGAAAGATTCGGCGCTCGCTTCGTCGGCATCGGTGAGCCGGACTATCCGCCTGCCCTGCGACAGCTCGACGGCGCGCCGCCACTGATCGCCATGAAGGGCTCGGCTTCCACCGCAACAAGACCTTGCGTCGGCATCGTCGGATCACGCAACGCCTCCATCAACGGCGCGAAATTCGCCGCGATGCTGGCGCGCGATTGCGGTCGTGCGGGCTATACGATCGCTTCCGGGCTGGCGCGCGGCATCGATGCGGCAGCGCACCGGGCAAGCCTTGCAACCGGCACGGTGGCCATGCTGGCGGGCGGTCTCGACCGTCCCTACCCTCAGGAAAATTTCGGGCTATTGCAGGACATCTACGAACAGGGCGGCGCGACGATCAGCGAAATGCCCTTCGGCTGGGAGCCACGCGCGCGGGATTTCCCCCGCCGCAACCGGCTGATATCAGGCGTCTCACTCGGCGTCGTCATAGTGGAAGCGGCGGAACGATCCGGTTCGCTGATCACGGCGCGGCTTGCCGGCGAAGCGGGCCGGCTGGTTTTCGCCGTGCCAGGCTCCCCACTCGATGCGCGCTGCGAAGGCACCAACCGGCTGATCAAGGAAGGCGCGATGCTGACCACGGGGGCGGCCGATATTCTCGATGCGCTACGACCGCTGATGGAACCGCAATTGCCCTATGACCGCAAGGTCGAGGAACCACGATCCGATGAGGAAATGTCACCACCCGGAGATGACGAGCGTAGCATCGTTGCCGCCGCTCTCGGGCACTCACCCGTCGAAACGGACGATATCATTCGCCACACGGGTTTTTCCGCGGCCACGGTTCACATGGTGCTGCTGGAACTCGATATTGCCGGGCGGTTAAACCGGCACGCCGGGGGGCGGGTTTCGCTCCTCGCGGATTGATAGCTTGCGCCGCCCGCTCTGGATATCGCCGACTTCCACATAGGCCATTTCAATCAGATAGCACAGCATGTCGGCGCCCTCGCGATTGGCGACGAGCCTCAGTTCCGCGAGCATCTGGCGAATGTAAGCCAAGTTCTCTCTGGTCCCTTCATTATCGGCATTATTGTTTGTTGCGTTCGGGACCATATATCTATCCTGGAATTTCAACCTGAAACAAAGATCATTACGTCAATTCAAATCATGTTGGTCACTATAACAAATTTACCAAAGATTGCAATACAACGACAGATTATCCATAGGTTGCAATTGCCTTGGAGCGATAAAATCGGGCTTGCCTCTTGACCCGCGCGCATTACCTGTCCATGTCGAATTATAAAGAAGGCGAATTGCGGCATTATGCCGTGACCCGGCTATGTTAACGGACCAGTTCCAGAGAAAAACAATATGAATGTCGTCGTCGTAGAATCTCCTGCCAAAGCCAAGACGATCAACAAGTATCTTGGTCCGGGCTACAAGGTTCTTGCATCCTTTGGCCACGTCCGGGACCTTCCTGCCAAGGACGGATCTGTGCTGCCCGACCAGGACTTCGAAATGTCCTGGGAGGTCGATAGCGCATCCGCCAAGCGCATGAAGGACATTGCCGACGCGGTGAAGTCCTCCGACGGCCTGTTTCTCGCAACCGACCCGGATCGCGAGGGTGAAGCGATTTCCTGGCATGTGCTTGATCTCTTGAAGAAGAAGCGCGTTCTCGGCGACAAGCCGGTGAAGCGCGTGGTCTTCAACGCAATCACCAAAAAGGCGGTACTGGACGCGATGGCGAACCCGCGCGACATCGACGTGCCGCTGGTCGATGCCTATCTTGCCCGCCGTGCGCTGGATTATCTCGTCGGTTTCAACCTGTCGCCGGTTTTGTGGCGCAAGCTGCCGGGCGCCCGTTCCGCCGGCCGCGTGCAGTCCGTTTCGCTGCGTCTCGTCTGCGACCGCGAAGCCGAGATCGAGCGTTTCGTCTCCGAGGAATACTGGAACATCAGCGCGCTGTTGAAGACACCGCGCGGTGACGAGTTCGAGGCGAAGCTGGTTTCCGCCGATGGCAAGAAGCTGCAAGGCCGTTCGATCAAGACAGGAGATGACGCCAACCGCCTGAAGGCGCTCCTGGAAGGCGCGACCTATATTGTCGATACGGTCGAGGCGAAACCCGTCAAGCGCAATCCCGGCCCGCCCTTCACCACCTCGACGCTGCAGCAGGCTGCCTCCTCGCGCATGGGCTTTTCCGCCTCGCGCACCATGCAGGTGGCCCAGAAGCTTTATGAAGGTATCGACATCGGCGGCGAAACCGTTGGTTTGATCACCTACATGCGTACCGACGGCGTGCAGATGGCGCCGGAAGCGATCGATGCCGCACGCCGCGCCATCGGCGAGCAGTTCGGCGACCGCTATGTGCCGGAAAAAGCACGCTTCTACTCAACCAAGGCAAAGAACGCGCAGGAAGCGCACGAAGCTATCCGTCCGACCGATTTTAACCGCACACCGGATCAGGTGAAGCGTTACCTCGATGCCGACCAGTTGCGTCTTTACGACCTGATCTGGAAGCGCGGCATTGCGAGCCAGATGGCATCTGCCGAAATCGAACGTACCACGGTGGAAATCCTTGCCGACAAGGACGGTGAAAAGGCCGGGCTTCGTGCCGTCGGTTCCGTCATCCGCTTCGACGGCTTCATTGCCGCCTATACCGACCAGAAAGAAGATGGCGAGCAGAGCGACGACGGTGACGATGAAGGCCGCCTGCCGCAGATCAATGCGCGCGAGAACCTCGCCAAGCAGAAGATCAACGCCAGCCAGCACTTCACCGAGCCGCCGCCGCGTTATTCGGAAGCATCGCTCATCAAGAAGATGGAAGAACTCGGCATCGGCCGTCCTTCCACCTATGCGGCGACACTGAAGACGCTAAGTGACCGCGAATATATCATCATCGACAAACGCAAGCTCATTCCCCATTCGCGCGGACGGCTGGTGACGGCTTTCCTCGAAAGCTTCTTTGCCAAATATGTCGAATACGACTTCACCGCCGATCTGGAAGAAAAGCTCGACCGCATTTCCGCGGGTGAACTGGACTGGAAGCAGGTGCTGCGCGATTTCTGGAAGGATTTCTTCGCGCAGATCGAAGATACCAAGGAATTGCGCGTTACCAACGTGCTGGATGCGCTCAATGAAGTTCTGGCTCCGCTGGTCTTCCCCAAGCGTGAGGACGGTTCCGATCCGCGCATCTGTCAGGTTTGCGGCACCGGCAACCTTTCGCTGAAGCTCGGCAAATATGGCGCTTTCGTCGGTTGCTCCAATTATCCGGAGTGCAACTTTACCCGCCAGCTCACGTCCGATGGCTCGGAAGCCGAAGCTTCCGTATCCAACGAGCCGAAAGCGCTGGGTGCCGATCCGATGACCGGCGAGGAGTTGACGCTTCGGTCTGGCCGTTTCGGCCCGTACATCCAGCGCGGCGATGGCAAGGAGGCCAAGCGCTCCTCGCTGCCCAAGGGCTGGAAGCCTGAGGACATCGACCACGAAAAGGCGCTGGCGCTCATCAACCTGCCGCGCGATATCGGCAAGCATCCCGAAACCGGCAAGATGATTTCCGCCGGGCTTGGCCGCTACGGACCCTTCCTGTTGCATGACGGTTCCTATGCGAACCTCGAAAGCATCGAAGACGTGTTCTCGATCGGCCTCAACCGTGCCGTTACCGTCATTGCCGAGAAGCAGAGCAAGGGACCGGGGCGCGGCCGCAACGGCACGCCCGCGGCGCTGAAGGAACTGGGTGATCACCCCGATGGCGGCCCGATCACTGTCCGCGACGGGCGTTATGGCGCTTACGTCAACTGGGGCAAAGTTAACGCCACCATTCCAAAGGGGCAGGATCCGACCTCCGTGACGCTTGACGAATCGCTGGTGCTGATTGCCGAGCGTATCGCCAAGACAGGAACCGGCGGCAAGCCCGCCAAGGCCAAGAAAACTGCTGCCAAGAAGGCCGATGGCGACACAGCCGCAAAGCCGAAGGCGACAAAAGCCAAGGCCGCGACGAAAAGCAAGACGGCTGCCAAGCCGAAGGCCGCAGCCAAACCCAAGAAGGCAGAATCGTGAGCAAGGCGCCGCGTCAGAGACAGGGTTCCGCCAGCGACGGCTTCGGACGTACCGGGCGCGGCAAGCGGGCAAATGAAGGTGAAGGCATCATCCATGGCGAGGTGCCTTCCCGCGAAGTGCTGCTGAAATTCATCGCCGAGCATCCGCAGCAGGCCTCCAAGCGCGAAATCGCCAAGGCTTTCGGGCTGAAGGGCGACGACCGCGTTGTGCTCAAGGCACTGCTGAAGGAGCTTGAAAGCGACGGCATGGTGCAGAAGAGCCGCAAGACGCTGACGCGACCGGGTGGCCTGCCGCCGGTGACGGTTCTCGACATCACCACCCGCGACAAGGACGGCGAATTGATCGGCCGGCCTGCCGAATGGCCTGAAGATCAGGGCGCGGCCCCCGCCGTGCTCATCCGCCAGTCCTCGCAGGATCGCAGTAAGAAAGCCCCTGCTGCCGGTCTCGGCGATCGCATTCTGGCAAAAATATTCCCTTCAAAGGACAGCGTCGGCCCGGCCTACACGGCCCGTGTCGTCAAGCTGATCGACCGTCGTCAGAACGCGCTGCTTGGCGTGTTCAAGGAAACGGAAGGCGGCGGCGGACGCCTGATGCCGATCGACCGGCGCGGCGAGGAAATGGTCATCGACCCCGAGGGTGTGGGCGATGCCAAGGACGGCGACCTGATCGAGGTGGAAACCTCGCGCAACAGCGGTCGTTACGGCCTGACACGCGCAAAGGTTCTTTCGGTGGTCGGCTCAGTCGCCTCGGAGAAGGCGATCTCGATGATCGCGATCCATGCCCACGGTATTCCGCACATCTTCCCGCCGAATGTTCTGGCCGAGGCGGATGCCGCAAAACCCGCGACCATGTCGCACCGTGAAGACTGGCGCGACCTGCCGCTGATCACGATCGATCCGGCCGACGCAAAGGACCATGACGACGCGGTCTATGCCGAACTCGACCCCTCGCCCGACAATCCTGATGGAGTGATCGTCACCGTCGCTATCGCCGACGTGTCCTGGTATGTGCGATCAGGCGCACCGCTCGACCGCGAGGCGCTGAAGCGCGGTAACTCCGTCTATTTCCCTGATCGTGTCGTGCCGATGCTGCCGGAACGCATCTCCAACGACCTCTGCTCGCTGAAGGAAGGCGTCGACCGCCCTGCCCTTGCTGTGCGGATGACGTTCTCGAAGGAAGGCCGCAAGGCGAGCCACACTTTCCATCGCATCATGATGAAGAGTGCCGCCAAGCTCTCCTACCAGCAGGCGCAGGCCGCAATCGACGGCCGCCCGGACGACAAGACCGGCACGCTGCTGGAGCCGATCCTGAAGCCGCTGTGGCACGCCTATGCCGTGATGAAGCGCGGCCGCGATCGCCGCCAGCCGCTGGAACTCGACATGCCGGAGCGCAAGATCCAGCTCAGGCCCGACGGCACGGTGGACAAGGTCGTCATTCCCGAACGCCTCGACGCGCACAAGCTGATCGAGGAAATGATGATCCAGGCGAACGTCGCCGCCGCAGAGACCCTGGAAAAGAAAAAGCAGCGGCTGGTCTACCGCGTGCATGACGCCCCCACACTTACCAAGCAGGAAGTGCTGCGCGAATTCCTCGGCACCATCGGCATTTCCATGGCCAAGGGTGTCGCGATGCGCGCCAATTCCTTCAACGGCATTCTGGCGCGCGCACTCGACACGCCGCACCAGATCATGGTCAACGAGATGGTGCTGCGCAGCCAGAGCCAGGCGATCTACAGCCCGGAAAATATCGGCCATTTCGGCCTCAACCTGATGAAGTACGCGCATTTCACCTCACCGATCCGCCGTTATGCCGACCTGATCGTGCATCGGGCACTGGTCGGATCGCTAGGCCTCGGCGAAGGCGGCATCACCCCGCAGGAAGAGGCGACGCTGGACGATATCGCCGCCGAAATCTCGACTTTCGAGCGCCGCGCCATGGCCGCAGAGCGCGACACCATCAACCGGCTGATCGCTCACCATCTTTCCGAGCGCGTCGGTGAGGAGTTCGATGGCCGCGTCGCGGGTGTCACCAAGGCGGGACTATTTGTCGCGCTGCCGCAGTTTGGCGCTGACGGGTTTGTTCCTATATCTACACTTGGAACCGACTATTTCCTCTACGACGAAGCCCATCAGGCTCTGACGGGGGAAAAGACGGGTCTCGGTTATCAGCTCGGCGATACGGTTCAGGTGCGGCTTGCAGAAGCGGTACCCTTGGCTGGTGCGCTGCGGTTTGAAATGCTGAGCCCGGGGCGCAAGATGCCGGTCGGCTCGCGGTCGTTCCACAAGGCAGGCCGGCGGACATCACGTCCTTCCGCCAAGCCGGGAACAAGGCCGCCGAGAGGACGTCGGTAACAAGACCGCGTCAAGCGGTTAAGACAAACGGGAGAAGGACTTCAGGATGAGTGCAAATCAGGGCTCGGAAACGGTTACCTTCGGAGATGGAAGCGCGGAGCGTCCGCTTGGCCGCTCGATCATGCGGGGCATGGCCAATCGCTGCCCGGCCTGTGGCAGCGGTCGCCTGTTTCGGGCCTTCCTGAAGCCAGTGGACAATTGCGCGGCCTGCGGCGAGGAAATGCATCATCACCGCTCCGACGACCTGCCGCCCTATATTTCCATCGTCATCATCGGCCATATCGCCGTTGGCGGCTTCATGATGACCGATCTCGTGCTTTCCGTTCCCATGTGGGTACACTTCGCCATCTGGGTGCCTATCACCATTCTGGCCGCGCTTCTGACGCTGCAACCGATCAAGGGTGGTGTCATCGGCCTGCAATGGGCACTTAGAATGCACGGCTTCGACGGAAAACAGCCAAAAGTGCAGATAGACGGCTCCTCCCACTGACGGCGGGCGGGAATTTGCAAGTGTCCGAGCTTCCCTCGAACACCCAAGCGGCGAGCGGCCCGTTGCGGCCGCGCGATGCCGCCTCGATCATCCTGTTTGATCGTTCCGGCCCTGCTATTCGCGTGCTGATGGGCCGGCGCAGTAATGCCCACATATTCATGCCCGGCGCTTACGTGTTTCCCGGCGGCAAACGCGATCCGCGCGACCACGCCCTGCCCTTCTCCGGCGATCTGCACCCCGCCGTGCTGCGCAGCCTCACCACGTCTGCCGCGCGCCGCCTGAGCGCTGCCGGGGCACGGGCGCTGGCGCTTGCCGCCGCGCGCGAGCTCGTGGAGGAAACCGGCGTCGATATGGGCATGGACGCTGATGGTCCGGATCTTTCGCGTTTTCGATATGTGGCGCGCGCAATCACCCCGCCCGGCAATATCAGGCGTTACGACACGCGATTCTTTTGCTGTTACGCCGACGAGTTGCGGCTGGATACCCGGCTAATCAGGGATTCAGATGAGCTGCACAATGTGCAATGGCTTGACATGACAGCGCTTTCCAGTCTGAACATGCCGAAAATCACACGCACGGTTCTCGAAGATGTCACAAAACTCATGATAGGTGATCCGTCACTGCCCTTTGAAAGCCCCGCGCGGCTCTATGTCACGCGCCACGGCCGATTCATTCGAGACTTTGTATAAAGGCCGTCATGTCACAAATGAAATGCGAAGCGGACGCCATTCACTGGCCCTCACTGATCGCCGCCATCTCCGCCATCAGTGCGGTCGGTGTCGCCATCGGCCTGGGCCTGCCGCTCCTGTCGATCATCCTTGAGAAGCGCGGCATCTCCTCCACCATGATCGGGGTAAATTCGGCAATGGCCGGCGTTGCGGCGATGATGGCAGCGCCGGTGACCACCAAGATCGCCCATGATTTCGGCGTGGCGCGAACGATGCTATTTGCCGTTGTCGTGTCGGCCCTGAGTGCGCTCTGTTTCTATTTCGCCGACGCCTTCTGGATGTGGTTTCCGCTGCGAATCGTCTTCCATGGCGCAACCACCACGCTGTTCATCCTCTCCGAATACTGGATCAACATGACCGCGCCGCCAAAAAAACGCGGCATGGTTCTCGGCATCTACGCCACCGGACTTGCGGTTGGGTTTGCGGTTGGCCCGTTATTGTTTTCCGTGGTCGGCAGCGATGGCATCCTGCCGTTTCTGGTCGGGGCAGCAATCATACTGCTTGCCGCGATCCCGATCTTCCTTGCGCGCGGCGAAAGCCCGGAGCTGAGCGAAAGGCCGAACCACCATTTCGCCCGTTATATATGGCTGGTGCCGATGGCTTCGGCTGCGGCCTTCGTGTTCGGCGCCGTGCAAGCGGGCGGTCTGTCGCTCTTTCCCATCTATGCGACCCGCGAAGGCTTCAACGAATCGCAGGCGGCACTTCTGCTGACCGTGATGGGCATCGGCAACATGGTCTTCCAGATACCGATCGGCCTGCTTTCTGACCGAATGAAGGACCGGCGCACAATGCTGGCGCTGATGGCCTTTGCGGGCGTTTGCGGCACGCTGGCGCTGCCCTTGCTGGTGGATAGATGGATTCTCGTCGCGGCCCTGCTGCTGTTCTGGGGCGGCCTCGTATCCGGCATGTATACTGTCGGCCTCACCCATCTGGGATCGCGTCTCAAAGGGGCCGATCTGGTGGCCGCCAACGCCGCCTTCATCTTCTGCTATGCCATGGGCACTATAGCCGGACCACAGGCCGTCGGCATTTCCATGGATGTTGCGGGTACCGATGGTTTCGCCTGGGCGCTTGCCGTGTTTTTCGGGCTTTACGTGGTGCTTTATGCCTTCCGTTTTGTTTTCAGGGCAAAACAGACTTGACTTTTCAGGCGCGATACGTAGTTTCGCGCCAGATTTAGCCGAGGTGAGAAGCGCCTGCGGCTTCTCTTTTGTTTAAAGGCAGGACGACCATGGCGAAAGCTACAACAATCAAGATCAAGCTGCTGTCGACAGCCGACACCGGTACCTTCTACGTCACCACCAAGAACAGCCGTACGTTCACGGACAAGATGACGAAGACGAAGTATGACCCGGTTGTACGCAAGCACGTTGAATTCAAGGAAACCAAGATCAAGTAATTCTTGATCGGGTTCTCCGGCAAAAGCGCGCCCAACGGGCGCGTTTTTTGTTTGTACGGAAAGGATTGCCGCCAACGGCATTCTTTGCGCCAGCGCCCTCGCAAGGCCCGCCACGGGCCAACGAATCGCAACCTTCCTAGTTGCGGTTCTTGAGTTTGGAACCCAGTCGGCGCTATCGGCACGGCGGGAAAACTCTTTATCACCGTCTCGCCTAACCAGCGCCTCTCCTAATCAGCGTCTCATCGGCCAAATGCGCCAACCCCTGCGACAGCGCGCTGCCTGCGCGCGCAGCCGGATGTGCTGCGCTATAAGCGGCAGCACAAGCACAGAATATTTTCGGAGATAAGGCGGTCGGCCAACGATGTGATCACGGCACGAGGAACCGATTCGGACATCGTCAGCCGACCGACCCCACGATCCAGGAGATGCGGCGGACCTGAGCATCATGGGGCATTCAAACTACGCAATACCAGCCCCTGACGACCGAAACATCAGCGGTGTAAACCGCCATCGTTTCTTCATCACTAGACGGAAAAACCGCCGGAAGAACTGTTATTCTCGATTGGGAGTGTGCGCAGAAGTAAAATAAAAATCAACAAATTCTTAAGCCAGAGATACATCACCTGGAAAACATGGTTAAATATACAACGCTGGCACACTATAGTTCCGTGAGCGATTGAATTCAACGTATTTTTCAACTTGAACTCTATTAACCCTGTTAGACTTCACCCCCTCATTGTAAGAAGATAAAATACTGGCAAGGTCAGGGACTTCGCGCTTGCCACAGTTTGCCGTCAGGTCTTTGGGCGGCTATCGATTACGGTAAACGTCGAAAGTCTCAAAAGGCGGCACGGATTGTCAGCGTCATGGGTCTGCGCCTTTAGGCGGCGGCCGCCACGACGCGGTTGCGTCCCGTGTGTTTCGCCTCGTAGAGCGCCCTGTCGGCCTGCTTCAGAAGCTCGTCCGGCGCGCCGAATGCTCCACTGCTGGTGGCGATGCCGAGCGAAGCCGTGATACTCAACTCGCGGTCGATGGAACGAACGTGAAACGGCTTGTCCTCGATGATTGCCCGCAGGCGTTCGGCAACGCTTGTGGCAAGCTCCATCGGCGTGTCGGGCATCACGACCACGAATTCCTCCCCGCCATACCGGCAGGCAAGATCGGCGCCGCGCACCGTGCTGCGGATGCGGGCTGCAAACTCGCGCAGAACCTCATCGCCGACATCGTGGCCATAGGTATCGTTGACCAGCTTGAAGCGGTCGATATCGGTCATGCAAATGGAAATCGGGCGGCCACGCACGGCGGCGCGGTCGAAAAGTATTTTCAGATGATTGTCGAGATAACGGCGATTGTTAAGACCAGTCAGCCCATCGACGATAGCAAGCTCCATCGTGTGCTGGAGATTGAGCCGCAGATGCTCGTTATAGCGCTTGCGCCGGATCTGCGTCAGAGACCGGGCGACAAGTTCGTTGGGATCGATCGGGCGGAGAATATAATCGTTCACGCCAAGATCGAGCGCCCGCGCCACCATGTCGTCCGCCCCCTGTTCCGCTACCAGAAGCAACGGCAGGAACCGGGTACGCTCCAGCGAACGAAGCTGCGAACACAGTCTCAGCGGATCGTAATCCTCAAAATTGGAATTGACGATGACAAGCTCGAAGGGGTTGCTCGCGGCCTTCAACAGGGCCGCCTGAGGCTCCGTGACGGCATCGACCTCGGCAACCGGCTTCAGCGCCCTGACGATGCGTTCCTGCGAGCTGGCGCGGCCATCCGCCACCAGAACGCGGCCAGGCGTCTGCATGAGGCCATCGCTGCGCAGCATCTCCTCGATGCCGATCTCGCGCGCGGTCTCGGCCCGCAGCCGCAATTCGTCACTGACGGCCTTGAGGCGCACGAGGCTTTTGACACGGGCGATCAATTGAAGGTCGTTAACGGGCTTGGTCAGAAAATCATCGGCGCCGGCTTTCAGGCCGCGCACGCGGTCCGAGGGCTGATCGAGTGCGGTGACCATGACAACAGGAATATGCGCCGTTTTCGGATTGGCCTTCAGCCGTTCGCAGACCTCGAAACCGTCCATGCCAGGCATCATGATGTCCAGCAGGATGATATCGACCTGTTCCTGGTCGCAGATATCAAGCGCCTTGAAACCATCCTCGGCGGTTACGACGTCGAAATATTCCGCGACAAGCCGGGCTTCGAGAAGCTTTACGTTTGCGGGTATGTCGTCAACAACCAGAACTCTCGCCGTCATAACAGTTCCCCAACCGCCTTACGCATCGCCTAGATAGGTCTTGATGATTTCGATGAATTTCGGAACGGAGATCGGCTTGGACACATAGGCCTCGCATCCGCCCTGACGAATGCGCTCCTCATCCCCCTTCATAGCGAAGGCAGTTACCGCGATGACCGGAATGACGTGCAGCTCATCATCCTCCTTCAGCCATTTCGTCACCTCCAGCCCGGAAACCTCCGGCAGCTGAATATCCATGAGAATGAGGTCGGGGCGATGCTTGCGGGCAAGATCCAGCGCTTCCATGCCGTTGCGTGTCTGGATCGTCGTATAGCCAGACGCCTCGATCAGGTCACGAAAGAGCTTCATGTTCAGCTCGTTGTCTTCGACTATCATGACCTGCTTGGGCATGGTGGGCAGTCCCCGTTTCGCTTTGAAACCTTCTCCCAGACATATAGGGTGCCAGAGAACCGATTCCATCGTCCATTTGTTGCGCAAGGCTAGAACGATTTGGTTTCAAAATAGGTAACTTCGGTAGAGAAATGCTGAGAGATACAAAAAACAAAGACAATGCCGGAAAAGATCCGCAAGAAACGGCGGCCGCCATACTTGGCTGGCTGGCAAACGAGCCGGAAATGCTCGGGCGTTTTCTGGCGCTGAGCGGATTGCAGGCCAATATGCTGCGCCATGCCGCCCACGATCCCGGCTTTCTGGCGGGGCTCACCGATTTTCTGATGAGCCACGAACCAGACCTCATGGCCTTCTGCGCGGCGACCGAAACATCCCCCGAAACGGTTGCCGCCGCCTGGCACCATTTTTCCGGCCCGGGGCTGGATTCGGGTGAGTATTGACAGGCCCCCCCTTGAGCCACCGTCACGGCCGGAGTATGGTTGGCGACGTTCTGGTTTTGTTTTCGGCCTATGTCCACGTCGCATCTTTATGATCCCGGTTTTTGCCGCGACTGTCTGGCCGGCCAGCCAGCGGACCTGAGGCGTTGTCGCGCCTGTGGCAGTCCCCGCCTCGTCTACCATGACGAACTCTACGACCTCAGCATCGCCCATATCGATTGCGACGCCTTTTACGCCTCTGTTGAAAAACGGGACAATCCCGAGCTTGCCGACAAGCCGTTGATCATCGGCGGCGGAAAACGCGGCGTGGTTTCCACTGCCTGCTACATTGCCCGCATCCAGGGCGTGCGCTCCGCCATGCCGATGTTCAAGGCGCTGGAAGCCTGTCCGGACGCCGTGGTCATCAAGCCCGACATGGAAAAATACAGCCGCGTCGGCCGTCAGATCCGAACCATGATGCAGGATTTGACACCGCTCGTGCAGCCGCTTTCCATAGACGAGGCGTTTCTCGATCTTTCCGGAACGGAGAGGCTGCATCACGATCCACCTGCCCGGGTTCTGGCGAAATTTGTGAAACGGGTGGAAAAAGAAGTGGGCGTGACCGTCTCGGCCGGGCTGTCCTACTGCAAATTTCTGGCCAAGGTCGCGTCCGACCTTAAAAAACCGCGCGGTTTTTCGGTGATCGGCGAAGCGGAAGCGCTTTCCTTTCTGGCAGCACGGCCGGTCACGACGATATGGGGCGTTGGAAAAGCGTTTGCGGCGACGCTGGAGGCGGACGGCATCCGCATGATCGCGCAGTTGCAGGAGATGGAGGAAGGCGACCTGATGCGCCGCTATGGCGTGATGGGACAACGGCTGTTCCGGCTTTCGCGCGGTATCGATGAACGGCACGTGCACAATAACGACCCCGTGAAAAGCGTGTCTTCCGAGACCACCTTCTTCAACGATATTTCTCGCCACGAGGACCTCGTACCGATCCTGCGGTCGCTTTCCGAAAAAGTTGCCTGGCGGCTGAAGAAGAGCGGCATTTCCGGCCAGACGGTTGTACTGAAAATGAAGACGGCCGATTTCAAACTCCGCACCCGCAACCGCAAGCTTGATGACCCTACCCAGCTTGCCGACCGCATATTCCGTACCGGCCTTTCGCTGCTTGCGAAAGAAACCGACGGCACCAAGTTTCGCCTGATCGGCATAGGCGTCAGTGATCTGCGCGATGCGGACCTTGCCGATCCTCCCGATCTCGTCGACAGGCAGGCGGAACGGCGGGCGGCGGCGGAAGCGGCAATGGACAAGTTGCGCGACAAGTTCGGCAAGGGCAGCGTCGAGACCGGCTACACTTTCGGCACACGCAAATAGCGGTCATGCCGCTTGCAAACGCCGTGAAACCCTGCGGCCTGCAACACCCCGCCCATATTTTAGATATTACACAAATTAGTGATGTGGCAGACGCCCTATCCTTAAACTTCATTAAACTTCGCGTGGTTGAGTAAACGAAGTTTTGTGCATGTGGTGTATTGCGTCATGTCCCTTCGCTTCCGTCTTCTGACCGGCATGCTGTCGGCCAGCATTCTTGCCTTTCCGGCGCTTGCCGCCGACAACAAGTCCCTGCAGATCGTCGTTTCGAAAAGCGATCAATCGCTGGCGCTTTACGAGAACGGCGAGATCGTTGCTACATCCAAGGTCTCAACCGGCAAGGCCGGGCATGAGACGCCGAGCGGCATTTTTTCGATTCTGGAAAAACGCAAATACCACGAATCGAACATCTACTCGGCCGCGCCCATGCCTTTCATGCAGCGACTGACATGGTCGGGCATCGCGTTGCACGAAGGCAAGGTGCCGAATTACCCGGCCTCGCATGGCTGCGTGCGCCTGCCTTCGAAATTCGCGCAGTCGCTGTTCGGCGAGACCCGCTACGGCGTGCATGTCATCATCACCGACCGGCCGGTTTCTCTGCGCTCCGTACAACATTCAGCCCTGTTTGAGCCGCGGGACGATGCCGATGACGGCAAGCTGCTTTTATCCGACGTCGAGCTGCGCCCCGCGACCTTCGACGCCGCATTGGGCACCGTTGAGGTGGCCGTGAATGAAAAAACGCAAGCCATCAAACCGATGGCCAAAGGCAAGGAGCCCTCGCCCTTGCGCATCCTCATCACCCGGCGCGGCGAGCGCGAAAAGGTGATGGATATTCAGGCCGTGCTGACCCGCCTTGGCTTCGATGCCGGCGCACCGGACGGCTATACCGGAGAAATGACGATCAGCGCCGTCAACGGGTTCAAGCGCTGGAAGGGGCTGAAAACCACCGGGCCGCTACTGACCGACGATTTCGTCGCTGCGCTTTACGCATCCGCCGGCGAAGATCATCCACCGAATGGCCAGATCATGGTGCGACAGGATTTCAAGCCGCTATTCGAGGCTGCGATCGACATCAAGGATCCCGAGGTGGCACTCGGAACGCATTTCTTCGAAGCCGTTGCCGTTAACCGCGCAGCCGGAACCGCCGAATGGAATGGCGTAACACTGGAAAACCATCTGCCGGCCGCAGCCCGCAAGCGGCTCGGCATCACCGTTACCGAAGCGCCCGGTGGCTTTGACCAGCTAAGCGCCGTGCTCGATCGCCTCGAAATACCGGCTGAAATTCGCTCCCGAATCGAGAAAGAGCTTTCAACCGGCAGTTCGATTACCGTTTCCGACCTCAGTCATCAGATGGAGACAGGGATGGGAACGGACTTCATTACCGTGACAAAGGAAGGGCCGGTTTGAGGGCTTGAGGCCTCACACCAGCTCTACATCAACAACGCCGGGGGCGGAGCGAAGTGCGGCGGCGATCTCAGGGGAAATACGGTATTTCTCCGTCAGCTCCACCTCGATCTCACGGCTCCCCTCGTCCTTGATGACGATAAAATAAACCGATCCGTCACCTTTGGTATTGAGGTGGCGGGCAACGGTTTTCAGCGGGCCTGAATCGCGCACATAAACTCGCAACGCCTTTTGCATTTGGACGGATTTTTCCTCGAGCGATTGCGCCGTCTGGATGCGAAGACCGATGCCTTCCGGGCGCTCTTCCGCCTGCACGGTGATAACAAGCGATTTGCCCACCTCGAGCAGATCGCGAAACTGGGCAAGCCCTTCGGAAAACAACACCGCCTCATATTGGCCGGAGGCATCGGAGAAGGTGACGATACCCATCTTGTTGCCAGTGCGGGTCTTGCGTTCCTGCTTGCCGGTGACGGTGCCGGCCAGACGCCCGGCGGTCGCCCCCTGTTTCACTGCGGCGGAAAAATCGGCGAAATTCTGCACCCGCAACTTTTCCAATACAGGGCGGTAGGTATCGAGCGGATGTGCGGTCAGGTAAAAACCGAGCACCTGATATTCGCGCAGCAGTTTTTCCGAGGCGAGCCACGGCTGGAAGGCAGGCAGGATGAGCTTTTCCGGACCGCTTGCGCCGCCGGAGCCGAACATGTCCGACTGGCCGGTAACGCGGCTTTCCTGCGCGCGTTGCGAATAACCGATAATGCGGTCCAGCCCGCCGATCATCTCGGCGCGGTCGCGGCCAAAACAATCGAAACCGCCAGCGTTGATGAGGCTTTCGAGCACACGCCGGTTGATCTGCTTCGGATCGATGCGCAGGCAGAAATCCTCCAGGCTCGCAAATGGCTTGCCGTCGCGCACGGTAACGATGTGTTCCACCGCGCCCTCGCCCACGCCCTTGATGGCGGCCAGCGAATAATAGATGCGGTTCTCACCCGTCTCGAACTGCCGGAAGGACGTCTGCACCGAAGGTGCCACGACCTCTATACCGAGACGGCTGGCATCCTGGCGGAAATCATTGAGTTTTTCCGTGTTGGCCATATCCAGCGTCATGGAGGCCGCAAGGAACTCCACCGGATAATGCGCCTTCATATAGGCGGTCTGATAGGACACGATGGCGTAAGCGGCGGCGTGGCTCTTGTTGAAGCCGTAATTGGCGAATTTCGCCAGAAGGTCGAAGATGGTGTTGGCCTGCGGCTTCGACACGCTGTTTCTGATCGCGCCGTCGACGAAGCGCTCGCGCTGCTGGTCCATCTCCTCCTTGATCTTCTTGCCCATCGCACGGCGCAGAAGATCGGCTTCGCCGAGCGAATAACCTGACAGAACCTGGGCGATCTGCATCACCTGTTCCTGATAGACGATAACGCCCTGCGTTTCCTTCAGGAGGTGGTCGATGGTGGGGTGGATCGACTCCAGTTCCTCCTCGCCATGCTTGCGGGCATTGTAGACCGGAATGTTTTCCATCGGACCCGGACGATAAAGCGCCACCAGCGCAATGATGTCCTCGATGCAGTCCGGGCGCATGCCGATAAGCGCCTTGCGCATGCCGGCACTTTCCACCTGGAACACGCCGATGGTTTCGCCGCGTGACAACATCTCGTAGGTTTTGGCGTCGTCCAGCGGAATTGCGGCGAGATCGACCTTGATGCCGCGTTTGGCAACGAAATCGACGGCAACCTTCAGCACCGTCAGCGTCTTCAGACCGAGAAAGTCGAATTTGACGAGGCCTGCGCTTTCCACCCACTTCATGTTGAACTGGGTAACCGGCATGTCGGAGCGCGGATCGCGATACATCGGCACCAGCTTCGACAGCGGCCGGTCACCGATGACGATACCGGCAGCATGGGTGGAGGCGTGACGGTAAAGCCCCTCGATCTTCTGGGCGATATCCAGAAGTCGGGCAACGACGGGTTCCTTGTCCGCCTCTTCCTGCAGGCGCGGCTCTTCCTCGATCGCTTTTGACAGCGGCGTCGGATTGGCCGGGTTGTTGGGGACCAGCTTGCAGATCTTGTCCACCTGTCCATAGGGCATTTCCAGCACGCGGCCGACGTCGCGCAATGCCGCGCGAGCCTGCAACGAACCGAAGGTAATGATCTGCGCCACCTGCTCGCGGCCATATTTGCGCTGCACGTAGCGGATCACCTCTTCGCGGCGGTCCTGGCAGAAGTCGATATCGAAGTCGGGCATCGACACGCGTTCGGGATTGAGGAAGCGTTCGAACAGCAGCGAGAAGCGCAGAGGATCGACATCGGTGATGGTCAGCGCATAGGCCACGAGCGAGCCTGCACCCGAACCGCGGCCGGGGCCGACTGGAATATCCTGCTGCTTGGCCCATTTGATGAAGTCCGCAACGATCAGGAAGTAACCGGGAAAACCCATGCGTTCGATGACGCCAAGCTCGAAATCCAGCCTGTCGCGATATTCCTGCTCTGTGTAGCCAGGTGCCATGCCGAGGGCCGCAAGGCGAAGATCAAGACCTTCGACGGCCTGACGGCGAAGCTCTTCGGCCTCTGCCCGTTGCGCCGCTTCGGGATCGTCGCTGGCACCGGTGAAGCGCGGCAGGATCGGCCCACGCTTCTTCAGCACATACGAGCAACGCATTGCGATTTCGACGGTGTTTTCCAGTGCCTCCGGAAGGTCGGCAAACAGCTCCGCCATCTCCTCACGGCTTTTCATATAATGGTCGGGGGTCAGGCGGAACCGGCTGTCATCCGAAACGATGGCGTTATGCGCCACCGCCATCAATGCATCATGCGCCTCATAATCGGCCCTCGAAGGGAAGAAGGCCTCGTTGGTGGCGACCAGCGGAATATCATGTTCATAGGCAAGCCCGATCATACGCCGCTCATGGGCGCGGTCGAAACCGGACTGACGCTGCAACTCGATATAAAGCTTATCACCGAAGAGTGATTTCAGCGCCAGCAGGCGTTCTCTCGCCTGCGCCGTATGCCCTTCCTTCAGAGCCATATCCACCGGACCACCGGAGGCACCCGTCAGCACAATCAGCCCGGCATTGGAGGCTTCCTCCAGCCATGCACGGGTAATATGCACGGACTGGCCACCGCTTTCGCCTTCCAGATAGGCGCGGCTGATAAGGTCCACCAGCCGCTCGTACCCTCCGGCATCAGCCGCGAGCAGCACGATGGCTGGAAGCTTGGCAAGGTGGCTGTTGTGGTTGCGGCGATCATCCACCGCATCCTGCATGTCGATCGACACCTGACAGCCGATAATAGGCTGCAAGCCCTCGTCACGCGCCTTTTCGGAAAACTCCAGCGCGACGAAAAGATTGTTGGTGTCGGTAATGGCTATGGCTGGCTGGCCGTCTGCAACGGCCTTGGACATGATTTTCTTGAGGGGTAAAGCCCCCTCAAGCAGGGAGTAAGCGGAGTGAACCCGCAGATGGACGAAACCGGGTGTTTTCAGCGTTTCGCCAGAGGTCTCTCCACGCGTAACCGTCTCGCCCATATCGTCATCCTGTCATTCTGAATCGAGGGGGCGATTTTCCGATTTTCGGCCTTCAAAGTCCACCGCCTTTCGGCGTCTATACAGGCTTCTGCGCCGGTGTGCCCTTCACAGGGCAGTGAGGATCACCGAAAAGCTGGCGACGAACACAGCGATGGAGGCGAAAGCGGCAACGTCACGGATGAAATCAGTCATTGGTCTCTCCTTACTCGTTATGTTCTAACTTTGTTCTCATTTTGTTCGATTGTCAACAGGCTTTTACCAATATTCCCCTTGCTAACGCGGCAGAATCGGCTGCGGTTCCACCTTCGTGAATGGCAAGCCACTGACTCCAAAGCAAAAAACCCGGAGGCAAAAACACCTACGGGTTCGTGAAAATTCAATTGTGGAAGGACGAGTGGCCTTGCGGGAAACCTGACCGTAGACAGACTCAGCCGCAGAAAAGATCGCAAAGGCGGCGTTATGGTCGCCTTACTGCATCACGATCAGAAGTCTACGATCTTGCCGTCTGCAAGCGTCACGCGGCGGTCCATGCGGTTGGCAAGCTCGTGATTATGGGTGGCGATCAGTGCGGCAAGGCCGGACTGGCGCACCAGCGCCTCCAGCGCGTCGAACACGTAATGCGCGGTCTCGGGATCGAGATTGCCGGTCGGCTCGTCGGCGAGAAGCAGGAGCGGTGCGTTGGCAACGGCACGCGCAATCGCCACACGTTGCTGTTCACCGCCGGAAAGCTCAGCCGGGCGATGTTCGCCGCGATGGCCGACGCGCATGTAATCGAGCAGCGCGCTCGCACGCTTGCGGGCCTCGCCCTGCGTCAAACCGGCGATGAGCTGCGGCATCATCACATTCTCCACCGCCGTGAACTCCGGCAGCAGATGATGGAACTGGTAGACGAAACCGATGTCGCTGCGGCGGATCGCCGTGCGCTTTTCATCCGGCAGACCATTGCACGGCGCGTCATTGATGAAAACCTCGCCAGCATCCGGATGTTCGAGAAGCCCAGCGAGATGCAACAGCGTGGATTTGCCGGTGCCCGAGGGGGCAACAAGCGCCACCATCTCACCACTCTTCAACTCGAAATCGGCCTTGCGCAGAATGGAGAGCGACGTCTCGCCCTGACCATAGGTCCTCTCGACGCCGGTAAGCCGCAGCACTGATTTTTTTGCCATATTGTGAAGCGGTCCTTATTCGTAACGCAGGGCCTGCACCGGATCGAGCTTGGAAGCCCGCCATGCCGGAAAGATGGTTGCCAGGAAAGAAAGCGTCAGCGCCATGATGACGACGGTAATGGTCTCGCTGATATCCATTTCGGCCGGAAGCTGGCTGAGGAAATAGAGCTGCGGATCAAACAGCACCGTGCCTGACACCCAGGAGAAGAACTGCCGGATGGATTCCACATTGAGGCAGACGATGACGCCAAGTGCCACACCGGCGAATGTGCCCACGGTACCGATGGCAGCTCCCGTCATGAAGAAGATACGCATGACGGCACCGGAACTGGCGCCCATGGTGCGCAGAATGGCGATATCGCTGCCCTTGTCCTTAACCAGCATGATGAGGCCGGAAATGATGTTGAGCGCCGCCACCAGAACGATGAGCGTCAGTATCATGAACATCACGTTTCTTTCCACCTGCAGGGCGGAAAAGAAGGTCTGGTTACGCTGTCTCCAGTCGGTGATATAGATCTGCCGCTCAGCTGCCTGCTCCACCAGCGGGCGGATGCCGTCGACATTGTCTGGGCGACTGACGTAAAGCTCGATGGATTGCACCAGGCCTTCGGCATTGAAATAAAGCTGGGCTTCGGACAGCGGCATATAGATCATCGACGCATCATATTCCGACATGCCGATCTCGAAGACGCCCGAAATCTTGTAGGATTTGACGCGCGGGTTGACACCCATCGGCGTCACATCGCCTTCAGGCGAAATGAGGGTGATATCGTCACCCGCCGTCACGCCAAGCTGTGCGGCAAGCCTTGAGCCAACCAGAACCCCGTCGCCCGCCATGAAGCCGACGAGATCGCCGGTCTTGACGTTAGTGGCGACTTCCTTGATCTTGTCGATATCGTCCTGGCGAACGCCGCGCACGAGCGCACCGGAGCCGGCGCCACCGCGACCGGAGGCCAATGTCTGCCCCTCTACCAGCGGCAGGGCCATCGTCACGCCCGGAATGGCGGAGAACTTCTTCGCCAGCTCATCATAATTGTTGAAGGGCTGGTCGATCGGCTGGACGATCATATGGCCGTTGATGCCGAGAATGCGCGAAATCAGCTCCGTGCGAAAACCGTTCATGACAGCCATGACGATGATAAGCGTCGCGACGCCCAGCATGATGCCGACGAAGGAAAAGCCGGCGATGACGGATATGAACGCTTCCTTGCGCCGCGACCGCAGATAGCGCCAGGCCACCATGCGCTCGAAAGCAGAAAACGGCCGGGCGGTCCTTTCCCGGGCGGAAGGAGCCGCACCCTTGTCAGCCTCGGCTTTTGCCATGTCGTCTCCCTGATCTGAACTTGAAAGGCCGGTTTTCACAAAAAACCGACCCCTGATCTTGATCTCATAAAGCTGGAGCGGATTTCAGGCGAAAACCGCTCGTCACTTTCACCATTTCGCGCTTAGCCAAGCACCCTGTTCATTGCCGCTTCGATTGTGACGGTTTCACGGTCGCCGGTCTTGCGATCCTTCACCTCGACTTCACCGTTCGCTGCCGAACGTGGGCCGACGATGATCTGCATCGGCACGCCGATCAGGTCAGCAGTCGCGAACTTCTGGCCCGCGCGGTCGTCCGTATCGTCATAAAGAACATCCTTGCCGGCATTGGAGAGCGAGTAATACAGCTTTTCGCACGCCGCATCACAGGCTGCGTCACCTGCCTTCATGTTGATAATCACGACATCGAAAGGAGCGACCGAAGCCGGCCAGATGATTCCGTTCTCGTCATGCGATGCTTCAATGATGGCGGGAACAAGGCGTGTCGGGCCAATGCCGTATGACCCCATGTGAACGGGGTGTTCCTTGCCATCAGCACCCTGCACCTTGGCGCCCATCGGCTCGGAATATTTGGTGCCGAAATAGAAGATGTGGCCGACTTCGATGCCGCGCGCGGAAAGGCGCTCGCCATCGGGAATGGCCTCATAAGCAGCTTCGTCGTGCATTTCCGAGGTGGCGGCATAGTCAGCCGTCCATTCGTCGAAAACGCCCTGAAGGGCTGCGACATCGTCGAAGTTGGTATCGTCGGCGGGGATGGCGCGGTCGAGGAAGCTCTTGTGGCAGAAGACTTCGGATTCGCCGGTGTCGGCCAGAATGATGAATTCGTGGCTGTGATTGCCGCCAATCGGGCCGGTATCGGCACGCATGGGAATGGCGCGCAGGCCAAGGCGCTCAAAGGTGCGCAGGTAAGCCACGAACATCTTGTTATAGGAGTGGATCGCGTCTTCCTTGGTCAGATCGAAGGAATAGGCATCCTTCATCAGAAACTCGCGCGAGCGCATGGTTCCGAAACGGGGGCGGACCTCGTCGCGGAACTTCAGCTGAATATGGTAGAGGTTCAGCGGCAGGTTCTTGTAGGATTTCACATAGGACCGGAAGATGTCAGTGATCATCTCCTCGTTAGTGGGGCCATACAGCATCTGGCGGTCCTGACGGTCCTTGATGCGCAGCATTTCCTTGCCGTAATCGTCATAACGGCCGCTCTCCTGCCACAGCTCAGCGGTCTGCAGCGTCGGCATCAGAAGCTCGATCGCGCCCGAGCGATCCTGCTCTTCGCGGATGATCCTGTTGACCTTGTCCAGAACGCGCTTGCCGAGCGGTAGCCAGGAATAGATGCCCGCCGATTGCTGCCGGATCATGCCCGCACGCAGCATGAGGCGATGGGAGACAATCTCCGCTTCCTTGGGGTTTTCCTTCAGGATGGGCATGAAATAACGGCTGAGACGCATGACGACTTCCATTGGTATGGGCAACAACACGCAAAGGCGCGGGAATCGCCCCGAATAGAGGGATATTGGCGCCGTACATAGCTGTTTCTGACCAAGAAGAAAACCCGCCATGCAAAGACCTGCCCAGGCCATTTCGTGGCATTTTCGCGATAGCTAATTCGCGTCAAAACGCTTTGGCCGGAATATTATTCTTGATCCGGTGCGACAAATTGCACCACAGGGAATTTTTTGCCGACTGTAACAAATATGCAAAAAATGAGATGACAAGCATGGGTGATTGGGCTAACTTTAGCTCACAAAAGAGGCAGGAAGTCTAAATTCTTGCCGTTTTCGCGGTCAGTCTTGGGAGGATTCGATCTTAGGCGCGCTTGTCGCTGCCCCGGTGACGGTTACAGATCACGCGAAACCTGAAAAACAAGGCTGAAATGCCTTGTTTTTTTTTGATTCCGGCGAAGTTCACAACCCCGAATGCTTATTCCGGTAAAATTGTGACAGCGAATTGCCCGCCAGACACGCTCATGGTGTGTGCACGACTGATATGACATCCATGTGACAGCACTGGCGCATCTTGTGGCGACCGTTCATAAAACGGCAGCACAGCTTATGTTGCCTTAAATCGCATCACGAAGCCCGCCACGCTGCAAAATTCTGCGGCGCGCTATAATCCTAGGGCGTGGGTGAGGTGCTTCAGTCGAAAACCGGGATAATTCTCGGAAGGTCGTCCATGCTGACGCCGAACCACCAGGTTACGCCGTACCAGAGCCCGCAGATCAAAGCCGATATCAGCGTTGTCCACAAGACGATGCGCCCGCCCCTGAACCTTGACGGGGCGCTTGCAACCGTGCCGATCGCCACATCGCCGTCTTCCTCCTGGGTGCGAAGGCCAATCGGCAGCACAACGAAAAGCACCGTCCACCAGACGATGAAATAAATGGCGAAGACCGAAAGAAGCGGCATGACGTCCTCCTGCGTGATGCGCCCCTTGTAACGCATTCATCCGCGAACCGGAATCACTTCCCTGCAAGATGTATAAAAAGCTGCAAGAGAGGAGAAGGAACGATCGCGGACGGCGATTGCGTCATGTCCGAGATGGTCCGGACATGACGGGGCGTGACGGTTTGAAAACCCGGGATTTTCCGGTTCAGACCTTGGTGACGAAAACCGTCACGATCGGCTTCTTGCCCCATGCCTGATTGGCAGCGGCGCGTACGGCGCGGCGCACTGACTCGCGCAGCAGCGCAAGGTCCTTGCGGCGGGCCCGGGGGATGCTTTCCACGGCGCCGAGTACGGCGTCATAGAGCGTATCTTCCATGTCCTCGCCCTCATCATCGAATTCCGGCAGGCCGAAAGGTACGACATCGGGATCTCCGAGGAAGTCGTAGCGGCTGTCCAGCAGCACATTGACGGAGACGTGGCCGGCGAAGGAAAGCTTGCGGCGGTTGCTGATCCCCATCTCGTCGAGGTCACCGATGAGGTTGCCGTCCTTGAAGACGCGGCCGTGCGGTGCGTCGTTGATGACTTCCGCAGGACCAGGCGCCAGACGCAGAATGTTGCCGTTACGAACCTTCGGCACCTGAGAAATGCCGGCCTGTTCAGCCAGTTCCTTCTGCGCCACCAGATGCGCCGCCTCGCCATGCACCGGCACCAGGATTTGCGGCTTGGTCCATTCGTACATCCTCAGAAGTTCGTTACGGCGGGGATGGCCGGAGACATGCACCAAAGCCTCATTGTCGGTAACGATATGGATGCCCTGCTCTATCAGGCCGTTCTTGATCTCGATGATCGCCTTTTCGTTGCCCGGAATGGCGCGCGAGGAAAATACAACCGTATCACCGGCAGCCAGCGCCACATTACGCATCTCATCGCGCGAAAGCTTGGCAAGGGCTGCCCGCGGCTCACCCTGCGAACCGGTGAGAATGACGACCACCTTGTTGCGCGGAATATATCCGTATTCGTCTTCAGCCAGGAACGGCTTGATACCTTCCATGATGCCGAGATCCTGCGAAACGTTGACGACGCGCTTCAGCGACGAGCCGAGCAGCAGCACTTCGCGTCCGGCAGCTTCCGCAGCCTGCGCGATGGAGCGGATACGGCCGACATTGGAGGAGAAGGTGGTGATGGCCACGCGACCCTCGGCATTTTCAATGATCTGGCGCAGCCCCTCAGACACTTCGTGCTCCGAAGGCGATACGCCGTCACGCAGCGAGTTGGTGCTGTCGCACATCAACGCCAGCACGCCCTCCTCGCCGATGGCGCGGAAACGCGCCTCATCCGTCAACGGACCGAGAGACGGCGCCTCGTCAATCTTCCAGTCGCCCGTGTGGATGACATTGCCAAGCGGCGTGCGGATGACCAGCGACATCGGCTCGGGGATCGAATGGTTGACGCCGACGGCCTCGATTTCGAACGGGCCGACATTGATGCGATCACCCGCCTTGAACGGGGTGATTGGAATTTCGGCACGGCTGCCCTCATAGGCGCGCTTTGCCTCCAGCATGCCGGCGGTGAAACCCGAGGCATAGACGGGTACGTTGAGGCCCGGCCACAGATCGTTCAGCGCGCCGTAGTGATCCTCATGGGCGTGGGTGATGATGATGCCTTTGAGGTTCTTCTTCTGCTCGGCGATATAGCTGATATCGGGCAGAACCAGATCGACACCAGGCAGATCGAGACCGGCAAAGGTAACGCCGCAATCCACCATGATCCATTGGCGCTTGCTTTCCGGACCGTAGCCGTACAGCGCCAGATTCATGCCGATTTCACCGACGCCGCCAAGCGGCAGAAATACCAGTTCGTCCTGTTTAGTCATTGTTCTTCTTATCCACTCACGAGAGCGCGCTGGCGACGGCAATATGCCGCGCCCAGCCGCCCGTTTAACAGCATCGGACATGAAACATCATGATCGACCGGGCCGATGCGGAGCCGGTCTGTCACCCTGCTTTTCATGAGCAGCAGGAAAGCTCCAACCTGTGGGAAGAGGTTCGGCGTGGGTCCTTGAAGACACGCCGTCCACCTCATCCAAAAAACACGTCGCCGGCGGCGATGGAGCGCCTTGTGCCCTCATCCTCATCCAGCAGCAGATAACCATTATCATCAATTCCAACGAAACGCCCGCCGATCGAGCGATCCGGAAAATTGACGGTGATATGTTCGCCGATACCGCAGGCAGCCGCCCGCCATCCGGCCATGACACCGGAAACGCCCCTGCCCTCATCCCAGCTTTGCAGCACATCCGCTGTCTCGCGGAAGAGATGCGCGAACAGCTCGTCGGGGGAGCACGACGCCCCGTGTTCGGACAGCATGGTGACAGGATAAAGCGGATTTTCAGGCTTGTGGGCGATATTGATGCCGATGCCGATGACGATGGCGCGGCGTCCATCCGGCAGAAGTTCGGCTTCCATCAGAATGCCGCAGGTCTTCCGGCGCCCGATCAGCACGTCATTCGGCCATTTTATCTCTAGCGGTTCGCCACCCGTCGGCAGCACAGCGCGAATGGCGCGGTAGACGGCGAGCGCAAAGGCAAGCGGCAATGAACCGATGCGGTCCATTGGCGCGGGATCGATGAGAAGAAGCGAAGCGTAGAGATTGCCTGGTTCAGACACCCAAGGCCGGCCGCGGCGACCGCGTCCGCCAGTCTGGCGGATGGCGGTGATCCACAGATTGCCGCCATCGCCTGCCCTTGCGCGGGCGAAACATTCTATGTTGGTCGATGGCGTGTCCGCCATCGCCTCGTGCCGGAAGTCATCGATGGACATCCGGCCCGTATGCTTGTGCGTATTGCTCAAAAGAACGTCTTTGCCGCAACCGTGACTGCATTGCCGAGCGCACCACCGAAGACGATGAAGGCGACGACGAACAGTCCAGAGAGCGCATAAACGATTTTCAGTTCGCCAGCCGGACGCTCGAAGCTGCCCTTGGCTTCATCGAACCACATGACCTTGACGACGCGGATATAATAATACGCACCGACAACCGAACCGATCACACCGATAACGGCAAGCGGATAGAGTTTGGCTTCGATGGCAGCAAGGAAGACGTAGTACTTGCCGAAGAATCCGGCGAGCGGCGGAATGCCGGCAAGCGAGAACATCAGGATCGTCAGAACAACTGCCATGAAGGGGTTGGTGGACGAAAGCCCGGCCAGATCCTCGACATTTTCGACATTGCCGATTTCCTTGCGACGCATGGAGAGAATGCAGGCGAAGGTGCCGAGCGTCATGACCATGTAGATGGTCATGTAGAGAATGACGCCCGAGATACCGGCCTCGGTGCCCGCCGCAAGACCAACCAGCGCGTAACCCATGTGACCGATGGAAGAATAGGCCATCAGGCGCTTGATGTTCTTCTGACCGATTGCCGCGAACGAGCCGAGCAGCATGGAAGCGATGGAGATGAAGACGACGATCTGCTGCCAGTCGGCAAAGACCGGCTGGAAAGCGTCAACAACGATGCGAACGAAGATCGCCATGGCGCCGATCTTGGGAGCGGCAGACAGGAAGGCCGTGACCGGTGTCGGCGCACCCTCATAAACATCAGGCGTCCACATGTGGAACGGCACGGCGGAAATCTTGAATGCCAGACCGGCAAGAACAAAAACCAGACCGAAGACGAGGCCGAGCGAACGGGTTTCTGCCGTCAGAACCTGGGCGATTTCGGTAAAGCCGGTATTGCCGGTAAAGCCGTAAACCAGCGACATGCCGTAAAGCAGCATGCCCGAGGAGAGCGCACCGAGAACGAAATATTTCAGGCCCGCTTCGGTGGAGCGCAGGCTTTCCCGGTTGATGGCGCAGACAACGTAGAGCGCAAGCGACTGCAGCTCCAGCGCCATATAGAGCGAGATCAGGTTGTTGGCCGAAATCATCAGCAGGATGCCGAGCGTCGCCAGAACCAGAAGCACCGGATATTCGAACCGGCCGACCGGCTCAAAACGGCTCTGGCCGACAGAAAGGATCATGGCGGTGATCGAGCCGATCAGCGCCAGCACCTTCATGAAGTTGCCGAAGGCATCGGCGACGTAAACGCCGCCGAAAGCCACACCCGAAGCGGGCGCAAAGACGATCCAGAGACCGACGACGAGCAGCAGGGCCACGGAGAGGCCCGTGACCGTCGTTGTCGACTTGTCGCCCGAGAAGACGCCAATCATGAGCAGCGCCAGCGCGCCGACCGCAAGGATCAGCTCGGGCGTCGCGATGTGCAGACTGGCAAAAAGAATTTCAGCGGTCATGTCCAACGGGTCCTGTCGTCAATTCATAGAAAGCGCAACATTTTGCGCCGCCTGCAATGCAGCCGTATAGTTGTTTACCAGAAGATCGACCGAAGCGGCTGTCGCATCGAAAACCGGAGCCGGATAGACGCCGAAGAAGATCGTCAGCGCAACCAGCGGATAAAGGATAACCTTTTCGCGGGTTGACAGATCAAGCATCGATTTCAGGCTTTCCTTCTCAAGCGCACCGAAAATCACGCGGCGGTAGAGCCACAGCGCGTAAGCGGCCGAGAGGATGACGCCGGTTGCCGCAAACAGCGCGACCAGCGTGTTGGCGCGGAATACGCCGATCAGCGTCAGGAATTCACCGACGAAGCCGGAGGTGCCGGGCAGACCGACATTGGCCATAGTGAAGATCATGAAGGCGACGGCATATTTCGGCATGTTGTTCACGAGACCGCCATAGGCCGAGATCTCACGGGTATGCAGCCGATCGTAAACGACGCCGACGCAGAGGAAGAGCGCGCCCGACACGATGCCGTGCGACAGCATCTGGAAGATTGCGCCCTGCACGCCCTGCACATTGGCCGCGAAGATGCCCATGGTCACGTAACCCATGTGGGCGACGGAGGAATAGGCGATCAGCTTCTTGATGTCGTCCTGCATCATCGCCACCAGCGAGGTGTAGATGATGGCGAGAACCGACAGCGTGAAGACGAAGGGTGCAAAATAGTCCGAGGCCAAGGGGAACATCGACAGCGAGAAACGGATGAAACCGTAACCGCCAAGCTTCAGCATGACGCCTGCCAGAATGACGGAACCTGCGGTCGGCGCCTGCACGTGCGCATCCGGCAGCCAGGTGTGAACCGGCCACATCGGCATCTTGACCGAGAAGGCCGCGAAACAGGCAAGCCATAGCCAGGTCTGCATGCCGGCCGGGAAGCCGTATTTCAGAAGTTCGGTCATGTCTGTTGTGCCGGACTGCCAGTACATCGCCATGATGGCGAGCATGGTCAGAACCGAGCCAAGCAGCGTGTAGAGGAAGAACTTGTAGGACGCGTAGACGCGATCCTTGCCGCCCCAGACACCTATGATGATGAACATCGGGATCAGCGTTGCTTCGAAGAAGACGTAGAAAAGAACGGTATCCAGCGCCACGAAGACGCCGATCATGACGACTTCCAGAAGCAGGAAGGCGATCATGTATTCCTTGATGCGCTTTTCAACCGACTGCCAGCTTGCCAGCACGCAGAAAGGCATGAGGAAGGTGGTGAGGATGACGAACAGCATGGAGATGCCGTCGACGCCCAGATGATAGGCGGCGATGTTGCCGAACCATGCGTGTTTTTCCACCATCTGGAAACCGGGGTTCGAATTATCGAAGCCGATCCAGACGAACAGCGACACCAGGAAGGTGAAAACGGTCGTCAGCAGCGAGACGTTGAGAATGTTGCGGCGACCGTAAGGGCCGTTCTCATTGGTCAGCAGCAAGAGCACCACGCCGACTAGCGGCAGAAAGGTGACCGTTGAAAGAATTGGCCAATCGGTCATCAAAACGCACTCCCGAGCATCATCCAGGTGACAAGCGCCGCGATGCCGATCAGCATCGCAAAGGCATAGTGATAAAGGTAACCGGATTGCAGGCGGACCATGCGGTTGGTCACGTCAACCACACGCGCTGCAATGCCGTTCGGTCCATAGTGGTCGATGACGGCCACGTCGCCCTTCTTCCACAGGAAGCGGCCAAGCGCCTTTGCGGAACGCACGAAGAGGAAGTCGTAAAGCTCGTCGAAATACCACTTGTTCAAGAGGAACTGATAGAGGCCGCGATGGGTCGCTGCCAGACGCTTCGGCGTCTCCGGCGACTTGATATACATGTACCATGCGGTGACAAAACCAAGCGCCATGGCGAAGAACGGGCTCCACTTGACCCACAGCGGAACATGGTGGAACTCGTCAAGGATTTCATTTTCCGGAAGCGTGAAGAGAGCACCCTTCCAGAACTCGGCATATTCATGGCCGAAGAAATAACCTTCGAAGACAACACCGGCGAAGATCGCGCCGACGGTGAGGATGAAGAGCGGGATCAGCATGACCATCGGCGATTCATGCACATGGTGCATCACGTCAGCCGAAGCGCGCGGCTTTCCGAAGAAAGTCATGAACGCCAGACGCCAGGAATAGAAGCTGGTGAACAGCGCGGCGATGACCAGCAGCGTGAAGGCGAAACCTGACAGCACCGAATGGGACGCATAAGCGGATTCGATGATCACGTCCTTCGAGAAGAAGCCGGCAAAGCCGATCATCGTGCCCGGAATGCCCACACCTGTCAGCGCAAGCGTGCCGACGGTCATCGTCCAGAAGGTGATGGGGATATGCTTGCGCAGGCCGCCCATGTAACGCATGTCCTGCTCGCCATCGACGGCATGGATGACGGAACCGGCGCACAAGAACAGCAGTGCCTTGAAGAAGGCATGCGTGAAGAGGTGGAACACGGCCGCGCCATAAGCACCGACGCCAAGTGCCACGAACATGTAACCGAGCTGCGAGCAGGTCGAATAGGCAATCACGCGCTTGATATCGTTCTGCACGAGACCGACGGTCGCTGCGAAGAAGGCGGTGATGGCGCCGACCAGCGTCACGACGGTGAGCGCATCATGCGACAATTCGAACAGCGGCGACATGCGGGCAACCAGGAAGACACCGGCGGTCACCATGGTTGCGGCGTGAATGAGGGCGGACACAGGGGTCGGGCCTTCCATCGCGTCCGGCAGCCAGGTGTGCAGCAGGAACTGCGCCGACTTACCCATGGCGCCCATGAAGAGCAGCAGGCAGACGCCCGTCATCGCATTGGCCTTGTCCAGCTGCATGCCGAACAGGTTGATGACGGTTTCCGTCGAAGCTGCACCTTCAGCCGGCAGATAGGTGCTGGCGGCAGCGAAGATGGTTTCGAAATTGATCGAACCGAACAGCACGAAGACGCCTGATATGCCGAGAATGAAGCCGAAGTCGCCAACGCGGTTGACGATGAACGCCTTCATGGCAGCAGCAGACGCCGAAGGCTTCTTGAACCAGAAACCGATCAGCAGGTACGACGCCAGACCAACGCCTTCCCAGCCGAAGAACATCTGCAGCAGGTTGTCGGAGGTCACCAGCATCAGCATGGCGAAGGTGAACAGCGAAAGATAGGCAAAGAAGCGCGGACGATGCGGATCGTGGTGCATGTATCCGATCGAATAGAGGTGCACCAGCGTCGAGACGGTGTTGACGACGACGAACATGACGGCCGTCAGGGTATCGATGCGGAACGCCCATTCGACGTCGATGCCGCCGGACTGGATCCAGCGCAGCACGGTGACCTTGATCACCTCGCCCGGCTCGCCATGGGCAAGCGCGACGGAGAAGAAAACGATCCACGACAGGACGGCGACCACGATCATCAGACCGGTGGTGACATATTCCGAAGCCTTGGCGCCGATCGACCGGCCAAACAGGCCGGCAATCAGGAAGCCGATCAGGGGAAGAAAGACGATAGCCTTGTAGATCATAGCCTTATCAGCCCTTCATCATATTGACGTCTTCGACAGCGATCGATCCGCGGTTGCGGTAGAAGACAACGAGTATTGCAAGACCGATGGCCGCTTCGGCGGCTGCGACGGTCAGAATGAACAGTGCGAAGACCTGGCCGACGATGTCGTTCAGGAAAGCCGAGAACGCCACCATGTTGATGTTGACCGCCAACAGGATGAGCTCGATCGACATGAGGATGACGATGACGTTCTTCCGGTTGAGGAAGATACCGAAGATGCCGATCGTGAAGAGGATCGCGCTGACCGTCAGGTAGTGGGAAAGACCGATTTCCATATTCTGTTTCCTTGGATCCGTTCGCGCCTTCAGATGCCCTGGCCCGGCTTGACCTTGACCGTGGTGACGGCGGTCTTCGGGTCACGGCCGACCTGCGTGGATATGTTCTGCCGCTTGATGTCGGTGCGGTGACGCAGCGTCAGCACGATGGCGCCGATCATGGCCACCAGCAGCACGAGACCGGCAAGCTGGAAGAAGTAGACGTAATTGGTATAGAGCACGTCGCCCAGCGCGGCCGTATTGGTGCGCACGGCCGGTGACGGGATCGGCATGGTAATCGATTTGGCGGCCTGCGGGTTGAGCACGCTGCCACCGACCACGACGATCAGCTCAGCCGCGAGGATGATACCGATCAGCGCACCGATCGGCGCATATTGCAGCACGCCGGAGCGCAGCTCCGCAAAATCCACATCCAGCATCATGACGACGAAGAGGAAGAGCACCGCCACCGCACCGACATAAACGACGAGCAGGATCATGGCGAGGAATTCGGCCCCCGTCAGCAGGAACAGCGCGGCTGCGTTGAAGAAGGTCAAAATCAGAAACAGCACCGAATGAACAGGGTTCTTCGATGCGATGACCATGAACGCAGACGCCACGGCGACGAAAGCGAATATATAAAAGAATACAGCGTGCAGACCCATGTTGGTGCCTTCTTGTCCTCATCCGGGCAAAGACCGCGCAATCGCGCGCTCTACCCGTTTCGTCCCCGCCGGCGATAACCGTGCAGGCTCTTTTACTCTTTCTTCGCTTTCCGGGGTCTCCCCCGGAAAGACGGTTGCGCCTTAACGGTAAGGCGCATCCAGTGCGAGGTTGCGCGCAATTTCACGCTCCCAGCGGTCGCCATTGTCGAGAAGCCTTTGCTTGTCGAAATAGAGCTCCTCGCGGGTTTCCGTCGCGAATTCGAAGTTCGGGCCTTCGACGATGGCATCCACCGGGCAGGCTTCCTGGCAGAAACCGCAATAGATGCACTTCACCATGTCGATGTCGTAACGCACCGTGCGGCGGGTGCCGTCATTGCGGCGCGGACCGGCTTCGATGGTAATCGCCTGAGCGGGACAGATCGCTTCACACAGCTTGCAGGCGATGCAGCGCTCTTCACCGTTCGGATAACGGCGCAGCGCATGCTCGCCGCGGAAGCGCGGAGACACCGGGCCCTTTTCGAAAGGATAATTCACCGTGGCCTTCTGCTTGAAGAAGTGGCGCATCGTCAGGAAGATCGCACCGACGAACTCCTTGAGGAACAGTGAATTGACGGCTTGGGAAAGGCTGGCCATCTCAAACTCCAGATTTCTGAGCGAGGCGTACGGACATCAACCGGCCCACCCCGTCAGCTTCAATACGAATGCAACAATAACGACCATGGCGAGCGACAGCGGCAGGAACACCTTCCAGCCAAGGCGCATGAGCTGGTCATAGCGGTAACGCGGAACGAAGGCCTTCACCAGAGCGATCATGAAGAAAACCATGCAGCCCTTGAGCGCGAACCAGACAATGCCCGGAATCCAGTTCAGGAACCACACATCCACGATCGGCAGCCAGCCGCCAAGGAACAGGATCGTCGTCAGGCAGCAGATCAGGACGATCGCAGCATATTCGCCGAGCATGAACATCATGTAAGGCGTCGAGCCATATTCGACCATGTGACCGGCCACCAGTTCCGATTCCGCTTCCGGAAGGTCGAAGGGCGGACGGTTGGTTTCGGCAAGACCCGAGATGAAGAACACGATGAACATCGGGAACAGCGACAGCCAGTGCCAGTCGAGGAACGAGGCCGGCAGACCGATCATCGTGCCGAGGCCGGTACGCTGCGCCAGAACGATATCCGTGAGGTTGAGCGAGCCGACGCACAGAAGCACGGTGACGATGACGAGGCCGATCGACACTTCGTAGGACACCATCTGCGCCGCCGAACGAAGCGCGCCGAGGAACGGGTACTTCGAGTTCGAAGCCCAGCCGCCCATGATGATGCCGTACACTTCAAGCGAGGAAATCGCGAAAATGTAGAGAATGCCGACATTGATATTGGCAACGACCCAGCCATCGGCAAAGGGGATGACCGCGTAGGTGGCGAGCGCCAGCGTTACGGCAACCAGCGGCGCCAGAAGGAAGACCGCCTTGTTGGCGCCCGCCGGAATGACGGGTTCCTTCAGGATGAATTTCAAAAGGTCGGCGAAGGACTGGAACAGACCAAAGGGGCCGACGACGTTGGGACCACGGCGCAACTGCACGGCTGCCCAGACCTTACGGTCGGCAAGCAGAAGGAAGGCGATGGCCACCAGAAGGCAAACGAGAAGCAGCAGGGACTGGCCGACCATGATCAGCGCGGGCCAGACGTAGCTCCAGAAAAACGATTCCATAATCCCCTACCCTTACTCTGCCGCAGCCTGGAAATTGTTGCGGGCCAATGCGGAACACTCGGCCATGACGGCGGATGCGCGCGCAATCGGGTTCGTCAAATAAAAGTCTTTTACCGGCGAGGCAAACGCAGACTTATTGAGGCTGCCCGCGCGAGCGGCAAGTGCCTCGACATCCGCGCCGTTGCCGGCAACGATCTCATCGGTTTCCGCCAGATGCGGATGCGCGACATAAAGCTGGCCGCGCAGCGCAGACAGCGAATCGAACGGCAGCTTCTTGCCGAGCACGTCGGAAAGCGCACGCAGGATCGCCCAGTCTTCACGGGCTTCGCCCGGTGCGAAACCGGCGCGGTTGCCCACCTGAACGCGGCCTTCGGTGTTGACCCAGATACCGGATTTTTCGGTATAGGCCGCACCCGGAAGGATGACGTCGGCGTTCATCGCGCCATGATCGCCGTGGCTGCCGATGTAGACGGTGAACTTGGCGCCCTTGTTCGATAGGTCGATTTCATCGGCGCCGAGCAGGAAGAGAACGTCCATGGACGTTACCATTTCGGCAGCAGCAACACCGCCCTCGCCCGGCACGAAGCCGATGTCGAGACCACCGACGCGGGCAGCGGCAGTGTGAAGCACCGAGAAGCCGTTCCACTCTTCGCTGATTGCGCCAACCGAAACGGCAAGCTTCGCAGCGGCCGCGAGAACGGCTGCACCATCGGCGCGTGCCAGAGCGCCCTGGCCGATGATGATCAGCGGGTTCTTGGCGGACTTCAGCTTCTCAACGAAGCTGTGAGAGCCATTGGCGAGATCGGAAAGCGTTTCCGCGCCGGAGCCTAGATATTCGTAGTTGTAGCGCAGCTCACCGGCTTCGCCGATCACGCCGATCGGGAAACCACCGCGACGCCAGCGCTTGCGGATACGTGCATTGAGCACGGCCGCTTCATAACGCGGGTTGGCGCCGACGATCAGCAGCGCATCCGCGTGCTCGATGCCTTCGATTGTGGAATTGAACAGGTAGCTGGCGCGACCCAAAGACGGATCAAGCGCTGCGCCATCCTGACGGCAATCGACATTGGCCGAGCCGAGCGACGCCAGAAGCGACTTCAGCGCGAACATTTCCTCGACGGAAGCAAGGTCACCGGCAATCGCGCCGATCTTGCTGCCGCTGGTTGCGGCAACCGCCTGCTTGATAGCGCCGAAGGCTTCGCCCCAGCTTGCGGGCTGCAAGCGGCCATCCTTGCGGACGTAAGGGCGGTCGAGACGCTGAGTCTTAAGGCCGTCCCAGATAAAGCGGCTCTTGTCGGAAATCCACTCTTCGTTGATTGCCTCGTTGACACGCGGCATGACGCGCATGACTTCGCGGCCACGGGTATCGACGCGGATTGCCGAACCGAGAGCGTCCATCACGTCGATGGTTTCGGTCTTGTTCAGTTCCCACGGACGGGCAGTGAAAGCGAAAGGCTTGGAGGTGAGCGCACCGACCGGGCAAAGATCGACGACGTTGCCCTGAAGCTCGGAGGTCATAGCCTGCTCGAGATAGGTGGTGATTTCAGCGTCCTCGCCGCGGCCGATGAGGCCCAGTTCGGCGATGCCGGCAACTTCCGTGGTGAAACGGACGCAGCGCGTGCAGTGGATGCAGCGATTCATCACCGTCTTGACGAGCGGGCCGATATATTTGTCTTCAACCGCACGCTTGTTTTCAGCGTAACGCGAACCGGCGATACCGAAGGCCATAGCCTGGTCCTGCAGGTCGCATTCGCCGCCCTGGTCGCAGATCGGGCAATCGAGCGGGTGGTTGATGAGAAGGAACTCCATCACGCCTTCGCGGGCCTTCTTGACCATCGGCGTGTTGGTGAAAACTTCAGGCAATTCGCCATTCGGGCCGCCGCGAACGTCGCGCACGCCCATGGCGCAGGATGCGGCGGGCTTGGGCGGTCCGCCCTTCACCTCAATGAGACACATGCGGCAGTTACCCGCGACCGACAAGCGCTCATGAAAACAAAAGCGCGGAACTTCAGCACCAGCCTCCTCGCACGCCTGCAACAGCGTGAAATGATCCGGAACCTCGATCTCTTTACCGTCAACCTTGAGCTTTGCCATGGTTCTACTTACGTCCTGTTGCCTGTTCGTCCCGTGTCTCTCACACGGTCCGCAACAAATCCTTAATCGCGCCCGACACTTCATCTCGTCGGTCAGGCGCTTCATGGTTTTCCGGCGCCGGGATCATCCCCGCGCCGCATGCAAACTGCGAAAAGCTTATTCGGCAGCTTCCAGAACAGCGCCATCATCCATGGCCCTGTAGGTATATTGGTCGATGCGCTTTTCGATTTCCGGACGGAAATTGCGGATCAGCGCCTGTACCGGCCATGCGGCGGCGTCGCCGAGCGCACAGATGGTGTGGCCTTCGATCTGCTTCGTCACTTCGAACAGCATGTCGATTTCGCGCTTCTGCGCGTTGCCCTTCACCATGCGTTCCAGCACGCGCCACATCCAGCCGGTGCCTTCACGGCACGGCGTGCACTGGCCGCAGCTTTCATGCTTGAAGAACGCCGCGATGCGGGCGATCGCCTTGATGACGTCGGTGGACTTGTCCATGACGATCATGCCGCCGGTGCCGAAGGACGACTTCACTTCGCGCATGCCGTCGAAGTCCATGATGGCGTCCTTCATGTCCTCACCGCGCACGATGGGGCAGGATGCGCCGCCGGGGATGACGCCAAGCAGATTGTCCCAGCCGCCGCGAATGCCACCGCAATGGTGTTCGATCAGCTCACGGAAGGACAGGCCCAGCGCATCTTCGAAGGTGCATGGACGCTCGACATGGCCGGAGACCATGAACAGCTTGGTGCCGACATTGTTCGGACGGCCGATAGACGAGAACCATGCCGCACCTCGGCGCAGAATCGTCGGAGCAACGGCGATGGATTCGACGTTGTTGACGGTCGTCGGGCAACCGTAAAGACCCATATTGGCCGGGAACGGCGGCTTCAGGCGCGGCTGGCCCTTCTTGCCCTCGAGGCTTTCGAGCAGTGCTGTCTCTTCGCCGCAGATATAGGCACCTGCGCCGTGATGGACGTAGATGTCGAAATCCCAGCCGTTCTTGTTGTTCTTGCCGAGCAAGCCTGCATCGTAACATTCGTCGATGGCGGCCTGAAGCGCCTCACGTTCGCGCATATATTCGCCACGCACGTAGATATAGGCGGTGTGTGCACCCATGGCGAAACCGGCGATAACGCAGCCTTCGATCAGCGTATGCGGATCGTTGCGCAGGATTTCGCGGTCCTTGCAGGTGCCGGGCTCGGATTCGTCGGCGTTGACCACGAGATAATGCGGACGGCCGTCGCTTTCCTTGGGCATGAAGGACCACTTGAGACCCGTCGGGAAGCCTGCGCCGCCGCGACCGCGAAGGCCGGAAGCCTTCATCTCGTTGATGATCCAGTCACGACCCTTTTCAATGATCTGCTTGGTGCCATCCCAATGGCCGCGCGCCATCACGCCCTTCAGGGACTTGTCCTTGAGGCCGTAGAGATTGGTAAAGATGCGATCCTGATCTTTTAACATGCTTCACCCTTTACCGCGGCTTCTTGCCGAAGACCCTGATATACTCGGCTTCGCCACCCTTGGCGAGCGCCTCGGCCTGCTTGATCCACTCATCGCGTTCGATGCGGCCCTTGAAATTCAGATAACCATCCACCCAGTCGCACTCGGCCTTCTTCCAGCCGGCAATCTGCGCATAGGTGAAGATGCCGAGCTCGTTAAGCGTGCCTTCGATCTTCGGGCCAACGCCTGAAATGAGTTTCAGGTCATCGGGCGCAGCGGGCTTTTCAATGCCTGCCGGACGGTCGGCTGACTCAAGCGACGGTCTGGATGCTGTCGCTTCCTTGCCTGCCGATTGCTGTTCCCCTGCCTTTGCGTTTTCCGCAGCAGCCTTGGGCTCGTTCGCAGGCGTCTTCAGCTTCGGATCGGTTTCCGGTGCGTCCGTCTTTGGCTTGGCGGCATTCGAAGGAAGAACGGGTGCTGCTTCCGCCGGAGCTTCCGCAGGCTTGTCGAGATTGGAGCGATCTGGCTTGATCTCTTCCGTCAGCGTCGTCAGGCCGCCAACGGGCACCGACTGGTGACGGTCGATCTGGGGGCCGGTCTTGACCGTGTCGCCCTTGCCTGCCTCGAACGTGTCGATGATCTCTTCCAGGCGCTCGGGCGTCAGATCCTCATAGGCATCCTTGAAGATGATGACCATCGGCGCGTTGACGCAGGCGCCCTGACATTCCACTTCTTCCCAGGACAGCGTGCCGCTCTCGTTGGTGTGCAGCGGATCGTGGTGGATCTTCTTGCGGCAGACATCCATCAGCGCTTCCGAGCCGCGCAGCATACAGGGCGTGGTGCCGCAAACCTGAACATGAGCGCGTGTGCCGACCGGCTTCAGCTGGAACTGGGTGTAGAAGGTCGCCACTTCCATGACGCGGATATACGCCATATCCAGCATGTCGGCGATTTTTTCGATGGCGGCGCGGGTAACCCAGCCGTCCTGCTCCTGCGCACGCATGAGCAGCGGGATAACTGCCGATTGCTGGCGTCCCTCCGGATATTTCTGGATCGTCTTTTCCGCCCATGCGGTATTATCCGCGTTAAAGGCAAATGCCACGGGCTGGAACTGATCTTCGGCTAGTCGACGAACGGACATACTTCCTCACGCCTTTTCAGTTTAACGTCTCACAACGCGATCTCGCCACCGTGACGAATTCGCAGGCATAAGCCGCCTTGTCTTTCTGCATGAACACGATGAACTTGCTGCCATTGGGAACCGAGGCCTTGATCTCGTATCCCGATGACAGAAGCTGCTTGATAGTGGAACCACCGCTGCTTGATAGCGAAACGCCCCCCTCGTCCGTCGCCGTCTGGGCGAGAACGGAGGTCGACATCGCAGCAAGAAAAGCCAAGATGGCCAGCGGCAGACGCATCAGCGGTCGACCTCCCCGAACACGATGTCGAGGGAGCCGAGCACGGCTGTAACGTCGGCAAGCTGATGGCCCTTGCACAGGAAATCCATCGCCTGCAAATGTGCATAACCCGGCGCGCGGATCTTGCAACGGTAGGGCTTGTTCGAACCATCGGCGACCACGTAGACGCCGAACTCGCCCTTCGGCGCTTCGACGGCGGCGTAAACTTCGCCGGCGGGAACGTGATAGCCTTCGGTATAGAGCTTGAAGTGATGGATGAGAGCTTCCATCGAACGCTTCATCTCGCCGCGCTTGGGCGGAACCACCTTGCCATCCAGCGAGGAGACCGGGCCGATGCGGTGCTTGCCGGACAGAAGATCGACGCACTGCTTCATGATCTTCACCGATTCGCGCATTTCCTGCATGCGGATCAGGTAACGGTCATAGCAGTCGCCGTTCTTGCCGACGGGGATATCGAACTCCAGATCGGAATAGCACTCGTAGGGCTGCGCGCGACGCAAATCCCAGGCAGCACCCGAACCGCGCACCATGACGCCCGTGAAACCCCATGCAAAGGCATCTTCAAGCGAGACGACGCCGATATCGACGTTACGCTGCTTGTAGATGCGGTTGTCGGTCAACAGGCCTTCGATATTGTCGAGAACGGTAATGAAGGGATCGCACCATTTGCCGATATCTTCGACCAGTTCCGGCGGCAGATCCTGATGCACGCCGCCCGGACGGACATAGGCCGAGTGCATGCGGGCGCCACAGGCGCGCTCGTAGAACACCATCAGCTTTTCACGTTCCTCGAAGCCCCAGACAGGCGGCGTCATTGCGCCGACGTCCATGGCCTGAGTCGTCACGTTCATGATGTGCGACAGGATGCGGCCGATTTCCGAATAAAGCACGCGGATTAGCTGGCCGCGCATCGGGATTTCGAGACCCAGCAGCTTTTCGACGGCGAGCGCGAAAGCGTGTTCCTGGTTCATCGGCGCGACGTAGTCGAGACGGTCGAAATAAGGCACCGCCTGAAGGTAGGTCTTGGTCTCGATCAGCTTTTCGGTACCGCGATGCAGAAGACCGATATGCGGATCGACGCGCTCGACGATTTCGCCGTCCAGTTCCAGAACCAGGCGCAGCACGCCGTGCGCGGAAGGGTGTTCCGGACCGAAGTTGATCGTGAAATTGCGGACGTTATGCTCAGTCATTCTAGTGCTCCGCCGAGGTGATCATGGCGATGAATTCGGGGCCGGTCATGTTCTGCGTGGTTTGCGCGAAAGAATAGCTCGAAGGCTTCTCATCCGTGAAAATCTGCGACGCAAAATGGAAACTGGAAGGGTTGTCGAAAGCCTGCAACGAGACGGCAAAATGCTTGCCATCCTTGGAGCGCCACATCAGCGTGCTGCCGCAATTCTTGCAGAAGCAGCGCTCACCCCATTCCGACGAGGTATAAACACCGAAATGCTCCTCGTTCTCGATGGCGACGTCAGCGCATTCGACAGCCAGAAATGTTCCGCCGGACCAGCGGCGGCACATCGAGCAATGGCAAACGCCGAATTCGCGGGCGCCGATGCTGGCATTGAAGCCAACGGCGCCGCAAAGACATTGTCCGTGCTCTGTCGCGGGGGCTTCGCTCATTGCTTGGCCTTTTCGTCACCCGGGAGAACATAGTCAGTCCCCTCCCAGGGAGAGAGGAAATCGAAATTGCGGAATTCCTGCTTCAGTTCGACCGGTTCATAGAGAACCCGCTTCAGAACGTCATCGTAGCGTACTTCCACAAAGCCGGTAACCGGAAAATCCTTGCGCAGCGGATGACCTTCGAAACCGTAATCGGTGAGGATTCGGCGAAGATCCGCATGGCCTTCGAAAGGAATGCCGTACATATCCCAGGCTTCGCGCTCGAACCAGTCGGCACCCATGTAAACGGAGGTTGCCGAGGGAACGCCCTCGTCTTCCGCCACCTGCAGCTTGATGCGCACGCGCAGATTCTGGCGCGGCGACAAGAGGTGATAGACAACGTCGAAACGCTTCTCGCGCTGCGGCCAGTCGACGCCGCAAATATCGATGATGTTGACGAAACCGCACTGCACATCGTCACGCAGGAACGTCAAAAGCGCGATAACGCTTTCCGTCGTCGTATTCAGCGTCAACTCGCCATAGGCGATATCGGCCGAAACCACGAGGGAACCACGCGCTTCCTTAACGTAAGCAGCAAGATCGTTTAGAGCTTCGCTCATTCCTTAATCCGTCCTTTGCCCTTAGCGCTCGATCGTACCGGTACGCCGGATCTTCTTCTGCAGCAGAAGCACGCCGTAAAGCAGCGCCTCCGCCGTGGGGGGACAGCCCGGAACGTAGATATCCACCGGCACGACTCGGTCGCAGCCGCGCACGACGGCGTAGGAATAATGGTAATATCCGCCGCCATTGGCGCAGGAGCCCATGGAGATGACGTAACGCGGCTCGGGCATCTGGTCATAGACCTTGCGCAGTGCCGGCGCCATCTTGTTGGTCAGCGTTCCCGCGACGATCATGACGTCCGACTGGCGCGGCGAGGCGCGCGGGGCGACACCGAAGCGCTCCATGTCGTAACGCGGGCCGGAAGCCTGCATCAGACCCTCGACGGCGCAGCAGGCAAGACCGAACTGCATCCACATCAGGGAGCCGGTACGCGCCCAGGTGATCAGCTCGTCGGTCGAGGTAACGAGAAAGCCCTTGTCGGCCAGCTCGTCGTTGATTTCCGTGAAGTAGGCATCGTTGCTGCCGACAGGCTTGCCGGTCGCGGGATCGATGATCCCCTTCGGCTGCGGTGCAACGAGCGTGCTGTTGTTCTGGCTCATGCCCATTCCAGCGCTCCCTTCTTCCACTCATAGATAAAGCCGATGGTGAGAACGGCGAGGAACACCATCATAGACCAGAAACCGAACCAGCCCATATCACCGAAGGACACAGCCCAGGGGAACAGGAAGGCGACTTCCAGGTCGAAGATGATGAAGAGAATGGACACCAGATAAAACCGGATATCGAACTTCATGCGGGCGTCGTCGAAGGCATTGAAACCGCACTCGAAAGCGGAGAGCTTTTCCGGGTCCGGCGCCTTATAAGCGACAGCGAAAGGCGCGATGAGAAGCGCCAGGCCAATGACAAGAGCGATACCGATAAAGATTGCGATCGGAATATAGGAACTGAGGAGTTCAGTCATGGTCTCTTCCCTGTCCGGCCGGGTGCCGGACCTGCCTTTGCGACTGAAAGTCTAAAGGCGCACAAATATGTTGCAACGCCAAAGTGGTTAGCGCAGCCGCGCTCTCTCTGCAAGAGTTTAGGCACCATTTCAAGACACCTGCCGCATTGATTGGCAACAATATTGCCGGAATTGACGCAAATTTGGGCCACAATTCCGGGCTAAGCCCCTCAAATACAATAATAATCGATTGAACGACGCAACCGCAAAAAAGTCACACGAATTTTACGTCAAAATGGCAGCGAAGTGACGATCTCTCGATATCGAAACTTGACTAAAAACAGCAGGAAAAACCGCGCTCGCAAATGCCGGAAACAGGCGCTGAAATCGCCATTGCCGATATGGCAGGACGATGCCTGCTTGCTTCGTTTGGGAGCGTCATTTCGGTGAAAGAAATGGCGCGAGTGACGGGGCTCGAACCCGCGACCTCCGGCGTGACAGGCCGGCACTCTAACCGACTGAGCTACACCCGCGCTCCACAGACATTCGTCTGCGTTTTTTTTCCGAGGAACAGGATGGCGCGAGTGACGGGGCTCGAACCCGCGACCTCCGGCGTGACAGGCCGGCACTCTAACCAACTGAGCTACACCCGCTTATCCTGACCGACAAGACCTTAGTCTCGCCGTACGAACCAGCCTCGGCTGTTCGTTGAGCGGCTAACTACGGCGTTCGTGCGGGGGTGTCAAGCAGGTTTCACGACAAAAGAATAAGCTTCTTCATTTTGATCGGAAAAAACTGAAAGGCCTTTGACCGGCATTGCAGCGAATGCCTTGTTTTCCGGGCTTTTCCCAACAGAAACAAAAAACTTGTCCACAGCCGGGGCGTCCGTAACGCGATTCCAGTATACCGCCAAAGGTAACGGCCGGGCGTTGTTTTTATCGAAAAGCCCGCAGTTCCCGGCTTTTTGCCGATCACCTCTGCCAGTGGGCAAAGCTGTCCGGAAAAAAAACAAAAAAACTTCACAAAAGCTCTTGCGGTTTTTTTCCGATCCGAATACATCACGGCCACCGACGCGGCAGACACGATCTGCAAGACGCGAAGGGCGATTAGCTCAGTTGGTAGAGCGCCTCGTTTACACCGAGGATGTCGGGAGTTCGAGTCTCTCATCGCCCACCATTTTCCAGCTTCTTCAAATTGTGCGCATTAACAAGCCGAAGCTCTTTCGGATGTCGGTGCGTTTCGCCGTAAACTTCCGGCATTGGGAATCACGGGCCCTGCCCCCGATTCTGTAGACGGCCGCGCCCTTGGGCTGGTGGAGCGGCTTTTCCGGCATGAGTTTATGCCAGATCGGCACTTCTGTTCCACATTCATACAGGCCGGCTCCAATAGGTGTGCCACCCCGCAACATACCGAAAAATAAGCAGATTCAGACTTTTTAAAGAGATTTCATGCATTGTTTTCGAGCCGTTTCATGATGAACGGTATAAATGATGGATGAAACCATGTCGGTCGACGCGTTTGTAACACTCGCGCTTATTGCGCTGCCTGTTTATATTTTTTTCCGCTGGGTCCAGCAGGACTCAGAAAAAGACAGCACTCCCAAAAGCAAGAATTCCATGGGGCGGTGATCTCTAGCGATCTGGTCCACTGCACATTCATGGAAGTCCTCCGGATAACACCCTCGATTATGCGATAGCGACGCGACCATGCCGGTTTTAACGGCTGGTATGCGACTCATCGTGGGGAATCGGCATTCCCCAGATCGGGGTTTCTTCCGCCGCACAAAAAAGCCGGGCTATGCCCGGCTTTTCTCATTTGCGATTCTATTCGGACCGATCAGTTGATCGCCTTTAGATCGACGGTAAAGAACAGCGTTTCGCCGGAAGATCCGTCGACGCCGTCATTGTCAGTGACGACATAGGCCGTTCCTGCCTTGTCGAAGGTGAAGCCTTCCAGCTTGTCAACGGTATAGCCATTCGTCTGGGCCTTGAGGTCCGGCAGGAAATCATGTGCTTCCTGCTTGGCCACCAGCGGCAGTTCGCCACCGATCTTGCCCGGCTTCAGGTCAGCGATCGCGACGCGGTAAAGCTTCTTGATCTTTGCCTTGTCACCGACCTGATTGTCGCGCTCGACGATATAGACATAGTCGCCCTGTGCGGCGATTTCAGAAAGGCCGACCCAGCCTGCCTCGGTCTTGTCGAGCGGGTAACGCACGGCGCCCCATTCCTTGGACTTCGGATTGTAGGAGACGAGTTTGACGACACCCTTCTCGTCCGTGCCCCACTCGCGCTGTACGGCCATCCACAGCGTCGCGTTGTCGCCCTTGCCGATCATGGTCACGCCTTCGAAACCGAAGCGGGTTTCGCCAGCCAGCAGTTCCTTCGGCAGAGCGATCTCAGCCTTGATCTCGCCCTTGGCGCTGACATTGTAGAGTGCGTGGGGCACGAGCTTGGCACTGTCACCTTCCGAGGCCAGCCAGAAGCCGCCCTTACCGTCAAGCGTAATGCCTTCGATGTCGAGTTTCTGGGCTGCGATACCGTCGCGCTTGATGCGCAGGGCGCTGGTTATGGTGGCGGGCTTCTTCGTTGCGTCGATGGTGTAGATCGACGGCTGGTTGCCATAGACCGAGTCGGACACGGCATAGAGGATGCCAGGCTTTTCAGCATCGCCCACCAGACCGGAGAGCGCGCCCCAGCCGATCGGTGCGCCGTCAACGGTGGCGGACGCGAGCTGCGGGTAGGCAATCTGGCCTTCTGCGCGTTCATAGATCATGACATGCGAGCGAGCGCCGCCATCTTCGACGAGATCGGCTTCGTTGGCAGTGACGAGAAGATTGCGCGACGGAATGGCGACGGCGCCTTCGGGCGAAATGCCCGAGGGCAGAAGCTGGACCAGTTCCGGTGTGCCGCCCGTATCCTTGTAGACAGCAGCGAGAGACGCGCGCTCGGCAAGAACGAAGAAGTACTTCTGGCCATCGAAGGTTGCCGCCTCCAGACCTTCCGGCTCGATGCCCTTGGCCTTGGAACGCTTTTCCGGATAGTGGCCGATGCTGGCGGCAGCGTGCTCAAGGGTGGCACCGGCTTCATAAAGAAGCTTGCCGGTCTTGTCGAAAATGGTGAAGCCGCGCGCGCCGCCCTGCCAGTCACCCTCATTGGCGATGACGATGCGGTCATTGTCCAGCCACTTCACGGCATCTGGCTCACGCTTGCGGCCTTCCTGCTTGTCGGTGAACTTGATCTGGCCGTCCGTCTTCGTGTCGACGCCTTCCAGATCAACCGTGCCAGCGGAGAAATGCGTCTTTACCGTACCGGTCTTGCCGTCGATGATGACGATGTGGTTGTTTTCCTGCAGCGTGAGCGCGATCTCGCCATTGGCATTGATCGAGACGAATTCCGGCTCCGGATCTTCCGGGGAGATTTCGGCAAGGCCGGTCACGTCGATCTTCTTCAGCGTCGCGCAGTCAGCAACACCGTTCTTCAGACCGACCGTCACCAGATAACCGGCGGGCATCTGTGGCAGGGCGCCTTCGTTCACCTCTTCATCGCGTTCGTTTTCGATCGCGATGGCGGCGAAGGTCTTGTCCGGGGAAATTGCGACAGAATCTGGCTGGCCGCCGAGATCGCAGCTCGCTTCAATCTTCTTGGTGGCGATATCGACCGTCACCAGCTTGCCGGACGGCTTGGCGCGGTTTTCGGACGTGTTGACACCGGCCAGAACCTTGGTGCCAGCAACGGCAACCGAGGTCGGTTCGCCTTCCAGCAGCAACGCGCCGCCAGCCTTGGGTGCCTTCGCGTCGGTGATGTCAACGAAACCAATGCCGCCAAGCGGGCTGTCCGAATAGACCAGCGTCTTGCCATCTTCGCTGGCGGTTACGATTTCAGCTGAGGTGACGGCCTTCGCGTCCTTGTCCGCTGGCAGGTTCTTTACGACCGGGAAAGATGCGATGCGGTTGAAAACCGGCTCGGCAGCAGCCGGAAAGGCCGCGGACGTGAGCAGAGCAGCAGTCAAAGCCATCTGAGAAAGTCGGAACGCCATTATAAATCCCCCTTGGATCCAAAAAAACACCCTATGGCTTCTGCGTCAGAGACATGACAGCGGCATGACATTTCCTGTCGGAGGAATCAAAAAGCCCGACCATGAAGGCCGGGCTTTCCTGTTCGTGCGCACATTCCGCGTATCAGAGCGCCGTGTGACCGGATGGAGGCTACACAGGCGCGCTCTCCTACTTTCAAGTACATCTTGCCGGTTCGAAAAAAGGGCCATCCGAAAAAGCAATTCGAAAAGCCGCCCGGTTTACGTGCCGGCATGATGGCGTCAGGGCGTCAAAACATGTTTCCTCGTGAACCTGAAAAGCCGCCCGCCCGCCGCCGAACGTCACGGCCTTTCGGAAACCTTACGAGTTGACGGCGTCCTTCAGGCCCTTGCCTGCGGAAAACTTCGGTACGTTGCGAGCCGGGATATCGACTTCAGCACCCGTGGAAGGGTTACGACCCTTGGAGGCTTCACGACGGCTTACGGAGAAGCTGCCGAAGCCAGCGAGACGGATGTCGCCACCGCTCTTCAGTTCGTTCTGTACGGTTTCGAATACGGCATCAACAGCGGAAGCAGCATCTGCCTTCGTGAGACCAGCCTTTTCGGCAACAGCAGAGACGAGCTCGTTCTTGTTCATGTTTCCACCCCTTTCAATGGTTTGAAACGACTCAAATTAAGCCGGCGCAGAATACGTTTGTATCCGCGCGCAGCAACTCAAAAGCGCTGGAATCGCCTGAAAAACAAGGGGTCTGCGGGGTTTTTCACAAAAAAGGCCGACATTTCTGCCGGCCTTTCCCTTAAACGTGCCAATTTCGCACCAGTTCTGCGAGCATCAAAGAAGCATCGCGCCTTTCGGCATCTAACACATTGAATCTATGCACAGGTGTCGCGAAAACCGATTCTGGCTTTCACAACGACGTGGCAATCAATGTGCGATCGTCTGTCCGCCCTCGTCGACACCGTCGACAGTTGCGATAACAGGCGTTTCGATGCTGCCGTCCCACTCGATTGGCTCGGGCATGCGAAGCAGCGCGTGCTTGATGACCTCACCCATGCGAGACACCGGGATGATCTCCATCTCGTTCTTCACATTATCAGGAATATCCGCCAGGTCCTTGGCGTTTTCTTCCGGGATGAGCACCTTCTTGATGCCACCGCGAAGCGCCGCAAGCAGCTTTTCCTTCAGGCCGCCGATCGGCAGCACGCGACCACGAAGCGTGATCTCACCCGTCATCGCCACATCCTTGGAGACCGGGATACCGGTCATGATGGAGACGATGGCGGTTGCCATGGCAACACCGGCAGACGGTCCGTCCTTCGGGGTAGCCCCTTCCGGAACGTGAACGTGGATGTCGCTCTTGTCGAAACGCGGCGGTTCGATGCCGAAGTCCACGGCGCGCGAGCGGACATAAGATGCCGCTGCCGAAATGGATTCCTTCATCACTTCCTTGAGGTTGCCGGTGACCGTCATGCGGCCCTTGCCGGGCATCATCACGCCTTCGATGGTGAGCAACTCACCGCCGACTTCCGTCCATGCCAGACCGGTGACGACACCAACCTGATCCTCACGCTCGGCCTCGCCGTGGCGGAACCGCGGAACGCCCAGATAATCCGGGACATTGGCTGCGGTGACTTCCACGGACTTGACCTTGCCCTTGATGATCTCGGTCACGGCCTTTCGCGCAAGCTTCATCAACTCGCGCTCGAAGCTGCGCACGCCCGCCTCGCGGGTGTACTGCTGGATCACGATCATCAGAGCGTCATCGCTGACCGAGAACTCTTCCGGACGCAGGGCATGTTCCTTGATCGCCTTCGGCAGCAGGTGACGCTTGGCGATTTCGCGCTTTTCGTCCTCCGTATAACCGGCGATGCGGATCACTTCCATACGGTCCATCAGGGGACCTGGAATGTTCAGCGTGTTGGCCGTGGTCACGAACATCACGTCGGACAGGTCGTATTCCACCTCAAGATAGTGATCCATGAAGGTGGAGTTCTGTTCCGGATCGAGCACCTCCAGCAGTGCGGAAGACGGATCGCCACGGAAATCCATGCCCATCTTGTCGATCTCGTCGAGCAGGAAGAGCGGATTGGACTTCTTGGCCTTCTTCATCGACTGAACGATCTTGCCCGGCATGGAGCCGATATAGGTACGGCGGTGACCGCGGATTTCCGCCTCGTCACGCACACCACCCAGCGCCATACGCACATATTCGCGGCCGGTCGCCTTGGCGATCGACTTGGCGAGCGAAGTCTTGCCGACGCCGGGAGGACCGACGAGGCACAGGATCGGGCCACGGATCTTCGAAGCGCGAGCCTGCACGGCCAGATATTCAACGATGCGTTCCTTGACCTTGTCCAGACCGAAATGATCCTGATCGAGGACCGCCTCGGCGCTGTTGAGATCAACCTTGACCTTCGACTTCTTGCCCCAGGGCAGGCTGAGCAGCCAGTCCAGATAGTTGCGCACGACAGTCGCTTCCGCAGACATCGGGCTCATCTGGCGAAGCTTCTTCATTTCCGCCTCGGCCTTATCCTTGGCCTCCTTGGAAAGCTTGGTCTTGGCAATGCGCTCTTCCAGTTCGGCCATCTCGTCACGGCCATCCTCGCCGTCGCCGAGCTCCTTCTGGATCGCCTTCATCTGTTCGTTCAGATAATATTCGCGCTGCGTCTTCTCCATCTGGCGCTTGACGCGCGAGCGGATACGCTTCTCGACCTGAAGCACGGAAATTTCGCCTTCCATGAAGCCGAGCGCTTTTTCAAGCCGCTGCTTCACGCTGACGGTTTCCAGCATTTCCTGCTTTTCGGTGATCTTGATCGACAGGTGCGAAGCAACAGTGTCGGCCAGCTTCGAATAATCGTCGATCTGGCCGGCAGCGCCGACAACCTCGGGCGAAATCTTCTTGTTGAGCTTCACATAGCTCTCGAACTCCGAAACGACGGAACGCGACAGCGCCTCGATCTCAACCGGGTCTTCCGCAGGCTCCTGCAGCGGCGTCGCAGACGCTTCGTAGAAATCCTCGCGGTCGGTATAGGCCTCGATCTGGGCGCGGCCCTTGCCTTCCACAAGCACCTTCACGGTGCCGTCGGGCAGCTTCAGAAGCTGGAGAACGTTAGCGACCGTGCCGACCTTGTGGATGGCTTCCGGGGACGGATCGTCATCGCTGGCGTTGATCTGGGTAACAAGCATGATCTGCTTGTCCGAGCCCATGACCTCTTCGAGAGCGCGAATGGATTTTTCCCGCCCGACGAACAGGGGAACGATCATATGCGGGAAAACGACAATGTCGCGCAGGGGAAGTACCGGATAGATACCGCCGGATGCCGCAGACGTGATGTTCGTCATATCATTTCCTTTCATGGTCCCTTTCAGGACACTTTGCCTGACGTCTTGGGGCGTCCGGCATATTCATTTCTCGAGACTGAAAGTGGAGTTTCGGAACGCCGATTTCAAGTCACCGGAAGGGACGACCCCGCGCAACGGCACGGCCGTAAAATTCAAACAAATACAGCGCCGGCTATTACTCCCGACATTTCCGGTTATCCCACAGGATCAGGAACCGGGTCGCCGACGGTAATTCACATTTCCGTCATATCGCGCTGCAAATCAGTTTTAAGACTTTATCAGCAAAGCGCAATCCGCTCCAAACGCAAAATCGGGTTACTCCAAGTTAGCGGCAAGTTTCGCACCTGCCACAACAGAAAAGGCCCGCACGAGTGCGGGCCTTTGGAATTCATCAAAGCGTCGGATCGGTCAATCAAGCCGAAACATTGGCCTTTTCTTCCTGACGATCCGCATAGATGTAGAGCGGGCGAGCGATGCCGCTGACGACATCGTTGGAGATCACCACTTCGCGCACGCCTTCCAGCGTCGGCAGTTCGAACATGGTATCCAGAAGGATCTTTTCCATGATCGAGCGCAAACCGCGGGCACCCGTCTTGCGGGTAATCGCCCGGCGGGCAATCTCGCGCAACGCGTCCTCGTGGAAGGTCAGTTCCACATCTTCCATCTCGAACAGACGCTGATACTGCTTGACCAGCGCGTTCTTCGGCTCGGACAGGATCTGGATCAGCGCATCCTCGTCAAGGTCCTCCAGCGTAGCCAGAACCGGCAGACGGCCGATGAATTCCGGAATAAGACCGAATTTCACCAGATCTTCCGGCTCCAGTTCGCGAAGCACCTCGCCAACGCGGCGATCGTCTTCCGCCTTGACGGTCGCACCGAAGCCAATCGAGGTCTTTTCGCCCCTGGCCGAGATGATCTTGTCCAGGCCGGCAAACGCGCCGCCGCAGATGAAGAGAATGTTGGTCGTATCCACCTGCAGGAATTCCTGCTGCGGATGCTTGCGGCCGCCCTGCGGCGGAACGGAAGCGACCGTGCCTTCCATGATCTTCAGAAGCGCCTGCTGAACGCCCTCGCCCGACACGTCACGCGTGATGGACGGGTTATCCGACTTGCGGGAGATCTTGTCGACTTCGTCGATATAGACGATGCCGCGCTGGGCGCGCTCGACATTGTAATCCGCAGCCTGCAACAGCTTCAGGATGATGTTTTCCACGTCCTCGCCGACATAACCGGCTTCGGTCAGCGTCGTTGCGTCCGCCATTGTGAAGGGAACGTCGATGATGCGGGCGAGCGTCTGGGCAAGATAGGTCTTGCCGCAACCCGTCGGACCGACGAGCATGATGTTCGACTTCGCAAGCTCGACATCGCCATTCTTGGAGGCGTGCGCGAGGCGCTTGTAATGGTTGTGAACGGCCACCGACAGGATCTTTTTCGCCTGCTTCTGACCGATGACGTATTCGTCGAGGATCTTGATGATGTCCTGCGGGGTTGGAACACCCTCGCGCGACTTCACCATCGACGTCTTGTTCTCCTCGCGGATGATGTCCATGCACAATTCGACGCATTCATCGCAGATGAATACCGTCGGTCCGGCAATGAGTTTCCGGACTTCGTGCTGGCTCTTGCCGCAGAATGAACAATAGAGTGTATTCTTAGAGTCGCCGCCGTTGCTGCCGCTGACTTTGCTCATATCACTTTCCTTCCAGCACGCCGCAGGTCCGCCAAACGGATCGCGGTCAACTTACCGCCCGCCGATACGGCCGCCCTTGGGTGCATCGCCGTATCCGCCTCGTTTCCCGGGGTACTAACCGGTATCAGATACATGAGCTGACAACCGGCTGCAACGAATTCCCCATCAAACCAAAGGCCACGTCATAAAAATTCAACACAGCCTTTATATATACTAATATCGCTTTCTGTTGCGGTTGAAAGCCCCGAAATTACTTTGCGGGGTTAAACAACCGTCAAAAAGCGTCGCGCCTTAATTCGCGGCGGCGCCTTCCATTTCCTGGCGCGAGGTGAGGATCTTGTCGATCACACCCCAGTCCTTGGCCTCGTCGGCATCCATGAAGTGGTCGCGATCAAGGGTTTTTTCAACCTCTTCCAGCGTGCGGCCGGTGTGCTTCACGTAGACTTCATTAAGGCGACGCTTCATTTTGATGATGTCGCGGGCGTGACGCTCGATATCCGAAGCCTGCCCCTGGAAGCCGCCGGAGGGCTGATGCACCATGATGCGGGCGTTCGGAGTTGCGAAACGCATTCCCTTTTCGCCAGCAGCCAGAAGCAGTGAGCCCATGGATGCGGCCTGGCCGACGCAAAGCGTCGAAACGGCAGGACGGATGAACTGCATCGTATCGTAGATCGCCATGCCGGCGGTCACGACGCCACCCGGCGAATTGATGTAGAGCGCGATTTCCTTCTTCGGGTTTTCAGCCTCGAGGAAAAGCAGCTGCGCGCAGACGAGCGAGGCCATCTGGTCTTCCACCGGTCCGGTGAGGAAAATGATGCGTTCCTTGAGAAGACGGGAAAATATGTCATAGGAGCGTTCGCCGCGATTGGTCTGCTCTACGACCATCGGCACCAGAGCCATGGCGGTATCAACTGGATTTTTCATGTCCGTCCTTTGTCAAACTCTGCCCTTCGCGGAAAACCGCTCCGGAATCACTTCTAACCTTCGTTCTCCCTACATAGAGTGTCCCTGCCCGGTACTTCAAGACACGAAGCCGCATATCCTTAACGGCTCAACAGCGTTTACGGGCGTTTTCCACCCGCGGGGTAACGGCTATGGACAAGCCGATGCCAACCGGACCATTCTCTGTCGCACTCATTATTTTTTAACAGGAGCAAACCGCAAACGCAAAAACCGGTGTGTTGCCCAGATATAACTTCTCACTGGCAAGAACTCGTTAGGTATTTGCGGCTGATACTACGCCCGCGAATTTCCGGTTTCCCGTCAGGGGGCGGGAGCCTCTTTTGAGGCGAAATGGCATCTCCACCAATTCGGCGGGCATTGCGCACATCGTGCCGCGAACCGCTTTTACGGCATGATAGCGCAGATAGGATTTTGCAATGCTGGATGCAAAGACGGGCATGCTGCTTTGGGCGTCGGAAACGCTGACCCTTGCCCTGCTGCTGGGAACCCTGTGGCTGCACCGCCCTGCCCGCCGGCACAATATCTATTTCGCCGCCGGTTTTGCCGCAACGAGCGCCGGCACGGTGATGGTGGCGCTGCGCGGCGATATTCCCAACTTCCTGTCGATCGAAGTCGGCAATACGCTTGCCCTTTCGGCCTTCAGTTTCTGGCTCGCCGGTGTCCTGTCCTTCGAACAGCGCAAGACCGCCGGCTGGATCGCCATTCCGCCGCTGTTATGGGTGGCGGGCATGCTGATCGGCCCCGTACGCGAAAACATGGTCCCGCGCATCCTGCTCTATCACATCTGTGCCGCCACCGGTTATTTCATGCTGGCCGGCATTCTTCTGGCCAGCAAGGCACGCGCATCATTCAGCCGCAAGGTGCTGGCGGCCACCTTCATCGTGCAGGCATTTTGCGGGGCGCTCGTGGCGTCCATCGTCATTCCCGTCAACGCCGCCGCCCCCAACGCCATTCCGCTGACGGCAGCGCTCGCCTTTTCAGGCATTCTCGGCTTTACCATCATCGTCATGATGAGCGCCAAGATCATCATGGAAGACACGGAAACCCGCCTGCACCGGCTGGCCATGACCGACCACCTGACCGGCGTCCTCAACCGGCGAGGGCTGCTTGAAGAGTTCGAACACATCAAAAAAAGGTCGCCCGGCTCCAGCCGTTACGTGGCGCTGGCGCTGTTCGACATCGACCATTTCAAGAAGATCAACGACAAATACGGCCATCAGTCGGGAGACGCGGTGCTTGTGCATTTTTGCAATATGGCGCAGCGGGTCATCGGTGAGCGCGGCCTGTTCGTCAGGATGGGCGGCGAAGAATTCGCGCTCGTCGCCGAAGTGGAAAGCCCCTCCAGCACCGTGACGCTTGCGGAAGCCATCCGCAGCAACCTGCGCCTTTCCAAGATCAGCGCACGCGGCGAAAACATCGAGGTCACGACCAGCGTCGGCATATCCGAAGCCATGATCAAGGATGCGGATCTGAGCGTGATGATGACGGAGGCCGACCGCGCGCTTTACGCGGCCAAGAAGGCCGGCCGCAACCGCACCGTGATCCACGTCAATTCAGCCAATGTTGTCGTCCCCTCTCCGGACCGGAACGAAAACCCGATGGACAACAATGCCAACCGGCAGGTTGCGGCGCTGAACCGGATAGCGGCCATCGCCAACCGGTGACAAAGTAACCGCACAGTGACATGCGGATAAACACACGGAACGGCATTTTCCCGCCCTTCCCAAAGTGCGGCGCGCGGAATAAACCATGGACATGACAGCGACATTTCCCTTTCTCAAAATCGATCCCGCCACGCGTCGTGTTTCACTCGATGCCCGCAATCCGGCTTTCTACAACGATCCGAACCCGGTCTATGCTGCCCTGCATGCCCAATGTCCCACTTTCTATTGGGAAGAGCAGCGGCAGTGGTTTTTCACCGAATATGACCATGTCAGCGCCCTCCTGCGCGACCGCCGGTTCGGACGGCAGATCCTGCATGTTGCGAGCCGCGAGGAGATCGGTCTGGCAGAGCCGCTCGAACATGTGAAGCATTTCGACGCCGCAGAGCAGCACTCGCTTCTGGAGCTGGAGCCGCCGGAACACACACGGCTGCGCACCCTCATCAACCGCGCTTTCGTGTCGCGGCATGTCGACAAGATGAAGCCGGAAATAGAGGAACTCGCCAACCGGCTGATCGACGCCTTCGAACGAAACGGCGAGACGGAACTGCTCTCTTCCTATGCCGATATCATCCCGGTCACGATGATCGCGCGCATGATCGGCATTCCCGAGGAAATGGGGCCGCAGCTTCTGAAATGGTCACATGCCTATGTCGGCATGTACATGTTCAAGCGCACGCCTGAGGACGAGCTTCTGGCCGACAGGGCCGCACATGAGTTTTCAGACTATGTGCGCAGTGTGATCGCGGAGCGCCGGGCGGAGCCGAAAGACGATCTGCTGAGCCACATGATCCATACGGAGCACAAGGGCCAGTATCTGACCGACGACGAGCTGATCTCGACCACCATCGTTCTGTTGAACGCCGGGCACGAGGCGACGGTGCACCAGATCGGCAATTCCGTGCGCATCATTCTGGAAAGCGGCATTGCGCCTGACACACTTTTCCACGACGAGACGGCAACGGAACGCACGGTGGAAGAAACGCTGCGTATCTGCGCGCCCGTCCATATTTTCCAGCGCTGGGTTCTGGAGCCGGTCGAGATCGATGGCGTGGAATTCAAACGCGGCGACAAGGTCAGCCTCATTCTGGCGGCCGCCAATCTCGATCCGGCCAAGTTTTCCGATCCCCTGGCATTCAGGCCGGACCGAAACGAAGGCGCCAACGTCTCCTTCGGCGCCGGCATCCATTTCTGCATTGGCGCGCCGCTGGCAAGACTGGAGCTGAACCTAGCCTTGCCTCTGCTTTTCAAGCGACTGCCGGGCCTGAAGATTGCCGAGCCACCCAGGGTCAAGGACGTCTATCACTTCCATGGTCTGGAACGGCTCGATCTCAGCTGGTGACAGCCACGCCGGGAACAACCTTTATCCCGGCGATGGACCAATAGAAATCATCCGGCCCCTACAACCGGATGACATAATCCTTGCGGGTCGTTTCGATGACCTCCCAGGTTCCCTTGAAGCCCGGCCGCAGGACCAGCCTGTCGCCCGGTTTCAGGTCGCGCGGGGATCCGCCATCCTCCGTCAGGATCGAGTGACCCTCGAGGATGTTGAAATATTCCCATTCGTCATAGACCACCCGCCATTTGCCGGGTGTCGACTGCCAGATGCCGGCATAGATGCCACCGGGCGCTTCCTCCAGATTCCACGTGGTGAATTTGGGGTCGCCGGAAATCAGCCTTTCCGGTGCGGGTGCACTGTGCTCCACCTCCGCCTCGACATCACCGGCCGTAGCGGTTCGTGTATCTTCGAATGCGAGAAAATTCGTCATGACGACCCCGGTCTCTCAGAGCTTCGCAAGCGATTGTTCGAGATCGGCGATGATGTCCTTGACATCCTCGATGCCGATCGAGAGGCGCACCACATCCGGTCCGGCACCCGCCGCCGTCTGCTGTTCCGGTGTCAGCTGCGCATGTGTCGTGGAAGCCGGGTGGATGACGAGAGAACGTGTATCGCCGATATTGGCGAGATGGGAGAAGAGTTGCAGACCTTCCACCAGCGCCTTGCCGGCGGCATAACCGCCCTTGATGCCGAAGGTGAAGACGGAACCAGCGCCCTTTGGCGAATAATGCTGCTGGATTGCGTAGTTGTCGCTGTCCTCCAGCCCGGCATAATGCACCCAGCCGACCTTGGGGTGCGCCTTCAGCCATTTGGCGACGGCCAGCGCATTGTCGGAGTGGCGCTGAACGCGCAGCGGCAGGGTCTCTATGCCTGTGAGGATGAGGAAGGCATTGAAGGGCGAGATCGCAGGGCCGAGATCGCGTAAGCCAAGAACGCGGCAGGCAATCGCGAAGGCGAAATTGCCGAAGGTCTGGTGCAGCACGACGCCGGAATATTCTGGGCGGGGCTGCGACAGCGACGGATATTTATCCGTGGCCGACCAGTCGAAAGTGCCGCCATCGACGATGATGCCACCCATGGAATTGCCATGGCCGCCGAGGAATTTCGTCAACGAATGCAATACGATATCCGCGCCATGCTCCAGCGGCCGCAACAGATAGGGGCTTGCCATGGTGTTGTCGACGATGAGCGGCAGGCCGTGACGATGGGCGACATCTGCAATCGCGGCGATATCCACGAATGTGCCGCCCGGGTTGGCGAGGCTTTCGATGAAGATGGCGCGTGTGCGGTCGTCGATCTGCCGTTCGAAACTGGCCGGATCAGCCGCATCGGCCCAGCGCACCTGCCAGTCGAAACCCTTGAAGGCGTGGCCGAACTGATTGATGGAGCCGCCATAAAGCTGGCGTGCCGCGACGAAATTGTCGCCGTGTTGCAGCAATGTGTGGAAGACCAGCAATTGCGCGGCGTGACCGGATGCAACGGCAAGTGCCGCCGTGCCGCCTTCAAGCGCTGCGACACGCTCCTCCAGAACCGCCTGGGTTGGGTTCATGATGCGCGTGTAGATATTGCCGAACTCTTTTAATCCGAACAGCGCGGCTGCGTGATCGGCGTCACGGAAGGCATAGGCCGTTGTCTGGTAGATCGGCGTCGCGCGCGCACCGGTGGTCGGATCGGGCTGTGCGCCCGCGTGCACGGCCAACGTTGAGAACCCGGGATTGCTGCTCGGCATGATGTTTCCTCCAATGATATTTTGGAGGGATCATAATGCCTTGCCGCCAAATGATAAGTCCAATCCGTACCAACTATCGCACAATATTGAGACGCGGATACTCAATTGCGGGGCAACGGTCCATCACCACGTTCATGCCGTAGGCCTCGGCCTTGGCCGCCGCATTGTCGTCTCTGACCGAAAGCTGGCCCCAGATCACCGATGGCCGCTGCGGCAGCAATATCGCCTCTTCGACAATTGCCGACAAATATTCCGGCGCCCGGAACACATCGACCATATCAACGGGTTCGGGAATGTCGGCAAGCCGCGCATACACCTTCTGCCCCAATATCTCCTTGCCCGCCTGACCGGGATTGACCGGAAACACGCGGTAACCCTTGGACAGCAGAAAGCGCATGACGCCGTGGCTCGGCCGATCCGGATTGGGAGAGGCGCCAAGCAGGGCGATGGTCCTGACATCCGTCAGAATTTTTCTGAGGTAATCCGGTTCATAGGTATCATGCTGCATGTCAACTTTTCCCTCTGCCATATCGCGCGGTTCAAGGACCTCATGCGCCGGCTCGACGCTCAATGGCCCAGCGAGAATTGCCTCTCCCGCATAAATCCGCGGACGAGCTTTTCGCACCGCTTTTTTGCGGCCGCTTTCCTAGATCTAGGAACCCTCATCCTTCTCTTGAACCCCCGCCCGAATGAAAATATTGAACAAGCCGGACTCGTGGTGTCACGAAAGTACACCTAGTTTGCGCAAAATGATTTCACAAAAACACCTTAAGCGGCGTTGTGCTGAGTATTTTTATCCAGTTTTTCAAAAGCATACATTTCGATGAATATTTGCTGAAACAACATTTGCGTGCATCTTATGCGCCCTTCGTCTCCTGTTTGTTTTCATTCCGTTCACCGATGCATTAGGCGTATCTAATTTTCAGAAAGTTATTCTGTAAATCAAGTTATAGGTAAAACTGTAACGTTGTAGCGAGCCATTCAGTAATGAATTGAAACTTCTTTTCATTTTGAGCCTGCATGTGCTCGCTTGATTGATACAGTTTTATCTTCTGGATATGGGCAATTTTGAGCAGGAATAATCGCCGCAATCGGTCGCATTTTTGCGAAAAACACGTTCCACAGCAAAACCATAAGCTGTGCATCCGGTATCGGCGCGTATGTCCTGCTGATGAAATCGTGAGCACGGCCGCATATCGCCTCTCGCACAGTTACCCACTCCATCCCGCAACACGCACAGACCCGAAACTTGACACGCGTCATAATCCGCAAAGAAGCAACCGCTTACGACAGGAGGATTTGCGTCTCCCACAGCCACCACGGAAAATGGATTCCGGTTTTCAAGCCGATGCTGTAGGTTGCCTGGAATAGCCCATGAGCGAGTCTCTATCGTGACATTTGACATTCTAATTCTGGTGCTTCTGGGCGCGATATTGCATGCCGGATGGAATGCGCTGGTAAAGTCCGGATCCGACAAGTCGCTGGACGCCTCGCTGATCGCGGCGGGCGCCGCAGCTTGTTCTTTACCCTTCCTGCCCTTCCTGCCGTTTCCTGCGCCGGTAGCCATTCCCTTTCTCATCGCCTCGGCCGTTCTGCAATTTGCCTATTTCCGCCTAGTCGCCGCCGCCTATACGATCGGCGATATCGGCCTCGTCTATCCCGTCATGCGTGGCGTGGCGCCGCTGATCGTCGCAGCGACGAGCAGCCTTTTTCTCAGCGAGATTTTAAGCCCGCTTGCGCTTGCCGGGATTGCCATCATTTCCGGCGGCATCCTGACGCTTGCTTTCGAGGCGCGGCGCGGCGGCGGAAAGGCGATCATTGTCGCGCTCATCAACGCCTTCGTGATTGCCTCCTACACCTTCGTTGATGGTGTCGGCGCAAGGCTTTCCGGCAATGCGATTTCCTATACGTTGTGGATGTCGCTTCTGCCGCCCGTCCTCCTCTTTGGTTTCGCCTTTTACCAGCGCGGCGTAAGCGCCGTTGCGCAGCATGTGCGGCGAAACTGGTGGCGCGGCCTGATCGGCGGCGGCGGCTCCATCCTCTCCTACGGGCTGGCGCTCTACGCCATGACCAAGGCCCCCGTCGCCGTCGTCGCGGCGCTGCGCGAAACCTCAATTCTGTTTGCGCTGGTGATCTCCGTCGTCATCCTCAAAGAACGCGCCAGCGTCTGGCGTTATCTCGCTGGCGGCATCATCGCAGCGGGTGTTCTGGTCATGCGGCTGGGATGAAACAGGTAAATCTATGGGGTAAAATAATACCACATAAGTAAACCATTGTTTTTATTTATTTATTTTTACAGTCAGCAAAATCCGTCATATTGACGCCTCATCCAGCACACCGTATAAGCGCGCCAGATCGGATTCCAAAGGGAATATGGTCATTTGCGGTCGCCTTCGGGTGACCAAACCAAGCAACAAGAAACGCCCGTATGCTCTTACTTTAAAAGAGGATGACGGGTCCACGTTAGAAAGTGAAATCCATGTCTACTTTCGTTCAGAAGCCTGCTGAGGTGGAGAAGAAGTGGGTCATCATCGACGCCGAAGGCCTCGTTGTTGGTCGCCTCGCCACCATCATTGCAACCCGCCTGCGCGGCAAGCACAAGGCCACCTACACCCCCCACGTCGATGATGGCGACAACGTCATCGTCATCAACGCGGAAAAGATTGCCTTCACCGGCAACAAGTACGCCGACAAGAAGTACTACTGGCACACCGGTCACCCGGGTGGCATCAAGGAGCGTACGGCTCGCCAGATCATCGAAGGTCGCTTCCCGGAGCGCGTCGTTGAAAAGGCCGTCGAGCGCATGATCCCGCGCGGCCCGCTCGGCCGTCGTCAGATGAAGAACCTGCGTGTTTACGCCGGCTCGAACCACCCGCACGAAGCACAGCAGCCCGTCGTTCTCGACGTAGCCGTGCTCAACAAGAAGAACGTAAGGAGCGCCTGATAATGGCCGATCTTTCCTCTCTGAAAGACCTCGCCCCTGCATCGGAAGCTTCTGCTCCCGTGCACGTCCGCAAGGTTGACACTCTCGGCCGCTCCTACGCGACCGGCAAGCGCAAGAACGCCGTTGCCCGCGTATGGGTAAAGCCGGGTTCTGGCAAGATCATCATCAACGGCCGCGATTTCACCACGTATTTCGCACGTCCGGTTCTGCAGATGATCCTTCAGCAGCCGATCGTTGCCGTTGCACGCACGGGCCAGTTCGACATCATCGCTACCGTTGCCGGTGGTGGTCTGTCCGGTCAGGCCGGTGCCGTTCGTCACGGTCTGTCCAAGGCCCTCACCTACTTCGAACCGGGCCTGCGCGCCGTTCTGAAGAAGGGCGGCTTCCTGACCCGCGACAGCCGCGTTGTCGAACGTAAGAAGTACGGTAAGGCCAAGGCCCGCCGTTCGTTCCAGTTCTCCAAGCGCTAATCGCTTCCCAGAACCGTTCGTTCAAAACTTCGAAAAGGCGGGGCTTCGGCTCCGCCTTTTTTCATTGCTATCCTCCTTGTTTTTTCGGCGAGAAGACAGCACCCTCAGCGCAAACCGCAATGGGGTGATCAATGCCATCAAAAACCATCGACCATGCCTTCACCGCAGCAACGCTGACATCGGCTGCGACCGACCCGACCCATGCGGGCGTCCTCTCCTTCATGCGGCGCAAATATACCAAGATCCTCAAGGGCGTATCGACGGCCGTCTGGGGTGTCCCCTTCGATGCGGCGACATCCAACAGGCCGGGTGCACGCTTCGGGCCGCAGGCGATCCGCCGCGCCTCCGCGATTTTCGACAACGACCCGCAATATCCCTTCGCCCGCGATCTTTTCGCCCATATGCCGACCATCGATTATGGCGACTGCCTGCTCGACTACGGCAATCACTGGAAAACGCCTGATACAATCGAAAAGGAAGCGCGCAAGATCATCTCCAAGACGGATTATCTGCTGACGCTTGGCGGCGACCATTTCATCACCTGGCCGCTGCTGAAGGCGCATGTGGCAAAGCACGGCCCGCTGGCGCTGGTGCATTTCGATGCGCATCAGGATACCTGGTTCGACGACGGTAAACGCATTGACCATGGTTCCTTCGTGGCCCGCGCCGTGCGCGATGGTCTGATCGATGCCGATCGTTCCATCCAGATCGGCATTCGCACCCATGCGCCTGAGGATTTCGGCATCCGCATTCTCCACGGTTACGAGGTGGAGGAGATGCGGGCGAGCGACGTCGCCTCGCTGATCATCAAGCACACGGCAGGCATGCCCACCTATCTGACCTTCGATATCGATTGCCTCGATCCAGCCTTCGCGCCCGGAACCGGTACGCCTGTGGCCGGTGGGCCGACAAGCGCCAAGATATTGTCCGTCCTTCGCGGACTCGGCCAGCTCGATATTCGCGGCTCCGATGTGGTGGAGGTCGCGCCCGCTTACGACCATGCTGATATCACTGCCATTGCCGGAGCGACCGTTGCAATGTATATGCTTGGCCTGCGCGCCGAGCGGCTGGCGAAGGCCGGCTGAACCGACGCCCGGGCGCTTAGCAAACTGAATCCGATTACACTCGCAACCCTCTGAAAAGTCAGGACAAGGACATGACAGCGAAGATCTTCATCGATGGCGAACACGGCACAACGGGTCTGCAGATCCGCACGCGCCTTGCTGGTCGCCGCGATATCGAGTTGCTGTCCATTCCCGAAGCCGAGCGCCGCAACGCCGCTATCCGCGAGGACATGCTCAACAACGCCGACATTTCGATTCTCTGCCTGCCGGATGATGCTTCCAGAGAAGCTGTCACCATGGTGGCAGGCAACAACAATGTCCGCATCATCGACACCTCGACCGCCTATCGTATCCATAAGGACTGGGCTTACGGCTTTGCCGAAATGGACAAGGAACAGGGCGAAAAGGTTCGTTCCGCCCGCTTCGTCGCCAATCCGGGCTGCTACCCGACCGGCGCGATCGGCCTTCTTCGTCCGCTGCGCGCCGCCGGCATTCTGCCCGATGGTTATCCCGTCAGCGTCAACGCCGTGTCCGGATATACCGGCGGCGGCAAGCAGATGATCGCGCAGATGGAAGATCAGAGCAGGGACGATGCGATCAGTGCCAACAACTTCCTCTATGGCCTGACGCTTGCACACAAGCACGTGCCGGAAATGACCATTCACGGCCAGCTGGACCGCGCGCCGCTGTTTGCACCCTCCGTCGGGCGCTTCCCGCAGGGCATGATCGTGCAGGTTCCGCTGTTTGCCGCCGACCTCAAGGATGGCGCGACCATCGAGACCGTGCATGCCGCGCTCACCGCCCATTATGCCGGACAGGACATCGTCAGCGTCGTTCCGCTTGCCGAAAGCAAGGGGCTGTCCCGCATCGATGCCGAGGAACTGGCGGGCAAGGACACGATGAAGCTGTTCGTCTTCGGCACGCCGGGCGGCGAACACATCAATCTCGTCGCGCTTCTCGACAATCTCGGCAAGGGCGCGTCGGGTGCGGCTGTCCAGAACATGGAGCTGATGCTCTCGGCATGAGGCTTTCTGCGTGAGCCGAGCTATCCCCTTTTTTCCGGCCTCGTGGAATATCGAGGCCGCAAAACAGATTGCCGACACGCCTGCCGGGGTGGTTTACGAAGTCAGACTAGGCAATGGTTCCCTTGCCATCGCCAAGGTACTTAAACACAAGGTTCTGAAAGACAGCCTTCGCGGGGCGGATTTCATCGAGTGGCGGGCGGGTGTCGGCTGCGTGAAGCTGCTCGATCGCTCCGACGACATATTGCTCATGGAACATGCCGGCAATGAGACATTGCGCGACGTGCTGTTCCGCGACGGCGACGATGATGCCACGACCGCAATCGCCGCCGATGTTCTCCTTCACTATCACCAGCCTTCAACGCAGACGCCACCAGCCAGCCTGCTGCCGCTGCCGCAATATTTCGAAAGTCTGTTCCGTAAAGCCGAGCACGATCGCAGCGAAGGCACCGACAGCCCCTATATCGAAGCCGCTTCGCTTGCCGAGGAGCTTATCGGGCACCAAAGCAATATTCGACCGCTGCACGGCGATCTGCATCACGAAAACATCATGCGCAGTGCGCGTGGCTGGATCATCATCGACCCGGCAGGCCTGATCGGCGATGCAGCACTCGACGTCGCCAACATGTTCTCCAATCCACTCGACCGCTTCGATCTGACACGCAGCGAGGCACGCATCGCCTCCATGGCGTCGATTTTTGCGAAAGCGCTCAAACGGAACGAACGGGTGCTTCTGCAATATGCCTTCGCCTACGGTTGCCTTTCGGCGGCATGGCACGAGGAAGATGGCAACACGCACGAACGCGACGACGAAATGGCCGTCGCGACAACCATCAAGTCTGTCCTGAAGCAATTTTAAGGGTTTTCAGTCCCTGATCTCAACCGCGACAGGTGCCGGGTATTCGCCGAGGAAGCCTCGCCAATGGGCTACTGCAAAACCAAGCACAAGCAGCGCCATGCCCTGATGGGCGAGCGCCACATGAATATCCACATGCATCAGAAGCGTGGTAATGCCGAGCGCCGCCTGAATGGAGATCAACACGAAGAGCAGTACGGCGCGGCGGGCATGCGGCGTGCCGGACAAGGCGCGAGCCAAGGACACCATATGCCACAGCGTGGCGGCAAACAGCGTATAGGCGCCGAGGCGGTGGACGAACTGCACCGTCTTCGGGTTTTCGAACAAGTTGATCCACCAGGGCTGTTGCAGGAAAAGATCGCCGGGCACCAGGGAGCCGTCCATCAGCGGCCACGTGTTGTAGGACAGGCCGGCATTCAGCCCCGCCACCAGCGCGCCGAGATAAATCTGGAACAGACAGAGGAAGGTCAGCAGCGCGGCAAAACGGCGGCCGGTCGTTTCATTGGCAGCATCGGCCGAATGGTGCGACAGGCCGCGCAATATCCACATGCAGCCCGCAAAGATGAGGCACGCGATCGTCAAATGCGTTGCCAGGCGATATTGCGAGACATCCGTACGGTTGACGAGGCCGGAAGACACCATCCACCAGCCGACGAAGCCCTGAAAGCCGCCAAGCCCCAGAAGGCCGATGAGCGGCAGGCGCAAGCGCTTTTCGATGCGGCCGGTCAGCCAGAAGAAGGCGAGTGGCAGGGCGAAGATGAGACCGATGGCGCGGGCAAGCAGTCGATGCGCCCACTCCCACCAGAAGATCGTCTTGAACTCATCGAGCGACATGCCCCGGTTGATTTCCTGATATTGGGGAATACGCTTGTAGAGCTGGAATTCCTCTTCCCATTCGGCAACGGAAAGCGGCGGAATGGCGCCGTGGATGGGCTTCCATTCGGTAATTGACAGGCCAGACTCGGTCAGCCGCGTGGCGCCGCCGACAAGCACAAGACAGAACAGCGTGAAGAGAACGACGCGCAGCCAGATGCGCAGCAGGCGGCGATCCTTCTGCTGTTTCTGCAGGGCAGCCTCCACCACCATTTCCGCAGAACCATTTGCCATCGTCATGCCGCTCGAATGCATCTTTGAGGTCTCCATCATACAGTCATGTTGATTAGCCCCAACCGGCACCACAAAACAAGGCCTCAGGGTTTGCGGCATCCGGTCGCGGCGGTATAGTTTCGCCAGACATTAGATCGTCCTGTCTCTGCTTCGAATCACCAAGACGATCTAGATTTTTTGTTTTACGCATGTCTTTTCCCCAAAACCGATGACACTTTTGGGATACATGCTCGGTTACGGAAGATTTCATGCACCCTCGCCTCAGATCGCTCATCGGCACCATCGTCATCATCTGCCTCGTCGTCATCTACGCCGTAGCGGCGACGGCCATCGCGTCGGCGACGCTGGCGCAATCTCCATGGTGGGTGCATCTTGCCTACTTCGTGCTGAGTGGGCTTTTGTGGATACTGCCCGCCATGCTGGTCATCAAATGGATGGCCGGCTCCAAAAAACAGGAATAGGCACCTGCTTTCTACGGGACATCCAGAGGTCGCAATTTTATAAACCTCTTGTTTGCCGCTCAACGATATAGTCTCACCGAAACAACCGGAGAGCGTGGATGGCGGCTGAAGCGCCGGTCATAGTCAGCGAGGGTGAAGGACCAGCCGCCGTGCAAAACGAGCGGCGGGGCGCCGATCGCCTGGCTATCGATCTCGTCGACGATGCCTCCACTATCCGCGCCGACTGGGAACAGCTGGAGTGCGACCCGCTCAATTCGCTGCATCAGGGTTACGGCTGGTGCTCCATCTGGGCGCACACGCAGGACAGACCCCTCCTCATCATTCGCGGCAGGCAAAGCGGAAAGACCGTGTTCCTGCTGCCGCTCGAAATCGTTCTGGAAGGCGGCATCCGCAAGGCACGTTTTCCCGGCGGCCGTTTCAACAATATCAATACCGGGCTTTTCGACCGGTCCTTCGCCGAAGCAGCCAGCCACAAAACGGCGGCAGCCATTGCCCGCGAAGCGCGAAAGCTGCTGCGTGGCCAGGCGGATATTCTGGCCTTGCAGAACATACCGCTGATCTGGCGCGGCAGGACCAACCCGCTCTCGCATCTGGCATCAGTCGAAAACCAGAACCCGGCCTTCCAGATTCCCTTACTGGCAAATTTTGAGAGCACGCTTCGGCAGATCAACGCCAAGAGGCGCCGGAAGAAATTCCGCATCCAGAGCCGGAGAGCCGAGGAAATGGGTGGTTACAGCCATGTGATCGCCCATTCGCCACGGGAAAAGTGCGAATTATTGCAGACGTTTTTCCGACAGAAGGCAGCCCGGTTCGCATCGCAGGGCATTCCGGATGTTTTTCGCGATCAATCGGTAAAAGACTTTTTCTATGACCTCGCAAATTTTCCGGAGATCGGCACAGACAGTCTTCTGGAACTACACGCCATTCGTCTGCATGGTCAAAATGAAGGTTTCATCGCTGCCATATCCGGCCTTTCCCGCAAGCAGGATCACATCATCTGCCAGTTCGGTTCTATCGATGAGACCTTCGCGGAAATCAGCCCCGGTGAGCTGCTGTTCTGGCTGATGATCGAACGGGCTTGCAGTGAAAATGCGGCGATCTTCGATTTCGGCGTCGGTGACCAGCCCTACAAGCGCAGCTGGTGTCCGCTTTTCACCGTGCAGCATGATATTTTCCTGCCGGTGACGTTGAAGGGCCGCGCGGCGGCCTCTGCCTATGTTGCCATTGCCCGGACAAAGAGCCTGATCAAATCCAATCCGGCACTCTATGCGTTCATTCAGCGTTTCCGCGCCGGTCGGCCGAGCATGGACGCAACGCCCGCTGCCGACTGACCGGTTATCGGCCACAGCATCTCAGGCGGCGCTCAGACGGTCCGGTTTGCGCATGCCGGTCATCGGCAATGCCTGCTCGTAGCCGTGGGCAACCAGTTCTCCGAGGGTCTTTTCCAGCAATTCGCTATCATTACCGGGAACGGACACGACGATTTCCGCCGGCAGATTGCGCAGCATTTTCTCAAGGCTCGATATCTGCACCGCGCCGCATTCCACGAGAACCGTGTCATAGGCGTCGGAAAGCGCGCTGAGGATCATGGTCAACCGGTCGATCGCGCGCATGGCCTCTCGCGGCTGCGCATTGCCGCGCGGCACGATATGGGCATCGGAAAGCCGGTCGCCGTGAATGGTTTCGCCAAAGGCGGCGGCACCCGCCAAAAGGTCCATGACGCCCGGCAGTCCGGTCTCAGGCGCCATCAGGCGCGTCGGACAGGCCGATGCCGTCATATCGACGAGAACGACCGAACGGCCCATTTCGGACAGGGCGCGCGCCAGCATGACGGTGGTGGTCGAACCACTATCACCAGCTGGAGACACGACCGCTGCGACGGATTTGGCAAGACGGGTGGCGAGGAAAGACGCGACGGCGTCGATCGAGAAATTGTCGACGTTGTCGATCTCTTCTTCCGCAGCGTCCGCTTTCGCAGCCATGGCATCTGCAACTGGCAAGGCCGATGTGACAGCGACAGCCGCGACCGGTATCTGCGCTTCCTGTTCGACAATGGACTGGCGGGCAGCGGCAGGCATGGAACGAACCGCAGGCAGCGCATCCTCTTCACGTGCGGGAAGCGGTTGTTCCGGCGTATCCGGTGTCTCATCCATGTCAGCACGCGCTTTGGCGGGCGGTGGCGGATCGGACAGCGGCGGGACATGGGTCTTGCCAACCGGCTTCAACGCCCGCCCGGTGAACAGTTCCACGAGCATGACGACGATGCAGGAGAGAAGGAAGGCCGCCAGCGTGACGACGATGGTGATGGCGCCGGTCTTCGGGAAATAGGGTTCGCGCGGCTCCACTGCGGTTGAAATCACGCGGGCATCGGCGGGCGTGGATTCGGCTGAACCGGCGCGCGACGTCGCCTCGCGGTAACGGGCGAGATAGGTTTCAAGAAGCTGGCGCTGAGCCGAGGCCTCGCGCTCCAGGTCGTTGAGGCCAACCTGCTGCTCACCGGCGCGTACACTTTCCGTTTTCAGCACGTTCAACTGCTGAACCAGCTGCCGCTCCCGCAGGCGGGACACATTGGCCTCGTTTTCGAGACTTGCGAGCACCTTGCGGGTCTCTTCCTGAATCTGCCGCTGTATGCCGTCAATTTGGCTGCGCAGCGCCTTGATACGCGGATGGCCTTCCAGCAGCGAGGAAGACAGATCGGAAATCTGGCTGCGCATGGCAGCCTCGCTTTCCTTCAGTCTCTGGATCATCGGCGAGGCGACGACGTCGGGGAAAGTATCGAGTGGGCGGCCGCTCGAAAGCGCGTTGCGCACGCCTTCTGCCCGCGCCTCCGCATTCGCCCGCTCGCCGCGGATACGGCCAAGTTCGGTCGAGATATCACTGAGTTGCCGGGTGGCGAGCGTTTCGCCCTGCCCTGCCGACAGAATATCGGACGAGGCGCGGTAATCCGCGACCTTCCTGTCCGCATCGCGAACCTTCTCACGCAGACTGGCGATTTCCGGCTCCAGCCAGCGTGCCGCCTCCGTGCTTGTGTCCAGTTTCGCGCCGCTCTGCAGCGCGATATAGGCCTTCATCATCGCGTTGGGGACTGCTGCCGCAAGCATGGGGTCCTCGGACGAGAACTCGACCGTGATGACGCGCGAGCTTTCGACCTGGTAGACCTGCAACCTCTCCTGGAACGCCTTCAGTATCCGTTCCTCTGGCGGCACCTGCTGCGGATCTTTCTTGACGCCGACAGCAACCAGCAGCTTCGAGACGAGAGAAGGACGCGCCGCCGGGTCAAGCTCCTGCCGCTCATAAAGCTTCATATCTTTCGCGACCTGCTTGATAAGGTCGACCGATTGCAGGATCTGCACTTGGCTGGAGATGGTCAATTCATCGAGCACGGGTTCGGCGGGCGCATTCGACTGCTGCGACGCACCGAAGGAGGCCGCGCGCGATTCGATGAGGACGCGCGCCTCGCCCTTGTAAGCGGGCGACATCATGCTTGCGACAACGAAGGCGGCGCCCCCGGCAAGCAGCGTGATCGCCGCTATCCTGCCCTTGCGCTGCCATATGGCAGCGACGAGCCGCGCGAGATCGATATCCACATCCCTGTCATCAATGCGATCGCCGTTCATACGGGCTCCGTAACCGAGACACACCTCGGGCGCTCAAATATAGAGGCCAATTTTCGCGAAGTTTAAGTCTTTCCGGTAACACAACAGTTAATTGTGACGAAGCCGATGAAATAAAGCCGATATTACCATCCTTGCGACTGGCTGTTTACCGCCCATTAACCCTAACAGAACGATAAGAATGCTCATAGTTCGACTCGGAGCCAGATGAGATGCCGCTCGCCGGATCACGACATGTCACCGCACTGACGCTTGCCGTTCTAACGGCCCTTTCCGGTTGCGCGGCATATCAACCTGCGCCCAAGGCGTTTCACGAGGGCGCCCTGCAGCCCTATCATGTCGATAGCGGTGACAGGCTGCGCATCAACGTGTTCGAACAGACCGGGCTGACAAATACCTATACGGTGGATCAGGCTGGTTATGTCGCCTTCCCGCTTGTCGGTCAGGTTCCCGCCCGAGGCAAGACGCTGCCGCAGCTCGAAGCCGCCATTGCCGCCAAGTTGCGTCAGGGTTATCTGCGCGATCCCGACGTCACGATCGAGATCGATCGTTATCGCCCCGTCTTCATCATGGGCGAAGTCGGCCGTCCCGGCCAATATTCCTACGTGCCGGGCATGACGGCGCAGAATGCCATCGCCATCGCCGGCGGCTTCACGCCACGCGCCAACCAGTCCGATGTCGATATCACCCGCAAGATCAATACCGAGGTGATGACCGGCCGGATCGGGATCACCGCACCAATTCTTGCGGGCGATACGGTCTATGTGCGTGAACGCTTCTTCTGAAAAACGGAGCGGCTGACATGGCGGATGACGGTCCTCCCCTGCGCATCATTCACTGTTTCCGCTCTCCCGTCGGTGGCGTGTTCCGCCATGTCCGCGACCTGATCGAAGAACACGTCAAGCAGGGCCACAAGGTCGGCATCGTCTGTGATAGTTCGACCGGCGGCGCGCATGAGGAACGGCTTTTCGCGCAGATCGCCCCGATGCTGGAGCTAGGGTTGACCCGCCTGCCGATCAAGCGGTCGATCAGCCCCGGCGACCTCTGGGCGCTCGTTAAGTCCTACAACCATATCAAAAGTTTGCGGCCGGATATTTTGCATGGGCACAGCGCCAAGGGTGGCGCTCTGGCCCGGCTGATCGGCTCACTGTTGCGGGTGAACAAGTATCGCGTAGCCCGCCTCTATTCGCCGCACGGCGGCAGCCTGCATTACGATCGCAAAAGCCTTAAAGGGCAGCTGTTCCTGCGTATCGAGCGGTTTCAGGAGCATTTCACGGACGCCCTGTGTTTCGTTTGCAATTTCGAACAGGAAACCTACGAAACCAAGGTCGGCAAACCACGCACCCGCACGGCGATGATCTATAACGGCGTGCAGGAAAGCGAGTTTGAAACCGTGCCCGCCCGCGAAGGGGCAGCGCGCTTTCTCTATATCGGCATGCTGCGTGACCTGAAGGGCCCCGACATCTTCATCAGGGCATTCGCCAAGATGGAACGCAGCATCGGCCAGCCCATGTCCGGCGTCATTGTGGGCGATGGGCCGGACAGGGACAAATATGCTGATATGATCGCCAAGGCCGGACTTTCGCAGCGCATTTCCATGCACGCCGCCATGCCCGCCAGACAGGCATTTGCGCTGGCGACGACTGTTGTCGTTCCCTCACGCGCCGAGGCGATGCCTTACATCGTGCTGGAAGCGCTTGCTGCGGGGAAAACCGTCATCGCCTCGCATGTTGGAGGCATAGTTGAGGTTCTGGGAGAAGACAGCGAGGCGCTCGTTCCGGCTGGAGACGCCGATGCGCTGGCAAAGATAATGGTCAAGGATGCCGAGAGCCCGGACTGGGGGAAACGGGTGATGCCCCGCCCCGACAGCTTCAAGGCGAAATTTTCAACGCCTGTCATGGCCGACGACATGATGAAGCTCTATCGTCACCTGCTTTCGCTCTAGAAACATTTCAAAAACACGATTTTTAATTGTATATTCCGCCGTCCTGTAGAAACTCATCATAAACGTTTCTTAGCATGTTTCGGCTAGTTTCCTGTTCGTAGAGCGCACGTATCCGCACGGATGCGAAAACTGTGCTCTACCACTTTGAAGTTGCGCATCGTTCCCTTCGAAAATCGATTCCGGTTTTCGGGCCGATGGGCTGGAGGGTGCGGACCAAAGCAATGACCAAGGCTGACAAGGGAAGACTTGAATTCGATCTGGCGACGTTGCGCCAGCAAATCTCCGAGCGCGATGCGGGTGAGCCTTCCGCATCGGAAAGCGTTGTTCTCAATCCGCTTGCCCGGCAGATCGCCAACCAACTTCGCGCCGGCAACCATTCGCCAAACATGGTCATAGGCCAATTGCGTCTTCTCGAATTTTCGATGCTTGCGATCATCGCGGCCATCGTCAACGGCATCGCTGCGCGGCAGGGGCTTGAAACCTTTCTTGCGGTTTTCGGCATTGGGGTGCTGGGCGCGGCGGTTTGCGTGTTTCTTTTGCAGGCCGGCGACTGTTACCAGTTGCCGACGCTGCGCGCGCCGCTGAAAATGTTTGCCCGCATTCAGGGCGCCGTCTGCCTGTCCTTCGTCACCGTCGCCGGCATCCTTCTTCTGTTTTTGCCAGAAGCGCTGCATTCCTGGCAGACTTTTGCCATCTGGTACGCCACCGGCGCAATCGCCATTTTCACCGGACGGCTGATCCTCGGCTTCGCCATTCGCCACTGGGGCCGCAACGGCGTGATGGAGCGTCGCGCCGTGATAGTCGGTGGCGGCGATGCCGCCAAGGACCTCATCCGCTCGCTCGAACAGCAAACGGACAATGATATCCGCATCTGCGGCATTTTCGACGACCGGAAAAGCGAGCGTTCGCCCGATGTGGTTGCCGGCTACCCCAAGCTCGGCACCTTCGCGGAACTGGTGGAATTCGCCCGCCTGACGAAGCTCGACATGCTGATCATCGCCCTGCCGCTCAGTGCCGAGGCGCGTATCCTCCAGCTCCTGCGCAAGCTGTGGGTGCTACCCGTCGATATCCGTATCGCGGCCCATGCCAACAAATTGCGTTTCCGCCCCCGCGCCTATTCCCATGTCGGCGCGGTGCCGATGCTCGACGTGTTCGACAAGCCGATACGCGACTGGGATTCGGTCGGGAAAAGGGTGTTCGACATCGTCTTCAGCATTATCGGCATCGTTCTGTTGTGGCCGGTGATGCTGGGCGCGGCTATTGCCGTCAAAACGACATCCAAAGGCCCGGTGTTCTTCAAGCAGAAGCGTCATGGCTTCAACAATGAAACGATCAATGTCTGGAAGTTCCGTTCCATGTATACGGAACTCAGCGATCCCACGGCAAAAAAGGCCGTCACGAAAAACGATCCGCGTGTCACGCCGGTCGGGCGGTTCCTGCGAAAATCCTCGATGGACGAGCTGCCACAGCTTTTCAACGTTCTTTACGGCGATCTTTCACTGGTCGGGCCGCGTCCGCACGCCGTGCACGCCCAGACGGGCGACCTGAAATATACCGAGGTGGTGGAGCATTATTTCGCCCGGCACAAGGTCAAGCCCGGTGTTACCGGCTGGGCGCAGATCAATGGCTGGCGTGGTGAGATCGACCACGGCGACAAGATCAAGTTCCGCACCGAATACGATCTCTATTATATCGAGAACTGGTCGCTGCTTCTCGATCTCAAGATCCTGTTCCTGACACCGATCCGGCTGCTCAAATCGGAAAATGCCTATTGACCCACACCGGTTACCAGCACGCACCGGATTTTGACGCACCGCTTGCCGCCATGCGGTTGGTCGGCGCGTTCTTCATTGCCTTCGGCGTCTTTCTTTCCGGCTTCGTGATTTCCGAACCGGCGCCCTATGAGCTGATGATGGTAGGGCAAGTGGCCATCTGGTTCCTGCTGGGCTTGCGCCTTTCGCGCACCGTCGTCCTGCTTCTGTGCCTGCTGCTTGCCTTCAATGTCGGCGGTTATCTTTCGCTCACCACCATGGCCAATCTTGACGAGGGGCCGCTTTATCTCGCCGTATCGACCTTTCTGGCGCTGACCTCGGTTTTTTATGCTGCCATCATCGAGGACAAGCACCAGCGGCTGCTGCTGATTTTCCGGGCCTGGCTCGCCGCAGCGTTGATTACCTCCCTGCTCGGCATCATCGGATATTTTCACGCCATTCCCGGTTTCGAGGTCTTTACCCTTTACGATCGCGCCAAGGGCGCCTTTCAGGACCCGAACGTCTTCGGCCCCTTCCTGGTGACGCCGTCGCTGTATCTGATTTACGGCCTGCTCTCCGGCAAGGCGATGCATGCGCCATGGCGGATCCTTGGCCTGCTCATTCTGTCTCTTGCCGTGTTCCTGTCGTTTTCACGCGCCGCATGGGGCCTTTTCCTGTTTTCCACAGTGCTTCTGGTTTTCGTCATGCTGCTGAAAGAGCGTACGGCGGCATTCCGGCTGAAAATCCTCGTTCTGTTTCTCGTCGCCGTGGCATTGATGGTGGCAGCCGTCATCATCGCCCTGCAATTCAAGCAGGTAGCAGACCTGTTCTCCAGCCGCGCCTCGGCGGTGCAATCCTATGATGGCGGTCATCTCGGACGTTTTGCCCGCCACTATCTCGGTTTCCTGATGGCGATGGAACATCCGCTCGGCATCGGCCCCATGGTGTTCGATGACATCTTTCCCGCCGCGGAACATAATATCTGGCTGAAGAGCCTGACCACGCATGGCTGGTTTGGCTTCGTCATCTATCTCACGCTGATCTGCTGGACCATTGCCGCCTGCTTCAAACTGCTGCTGCGCCAGCGGCCCTGGCAGCCGTTTCTCATCATTTCCTGGGTAACCTTTGTCGGGCATGTGATGATCGGCAACGTCATTGACACCGACCACTGGCGGCATTTCTTCCTGCTGCTCGGCATATTGTGGGGATGCATGGCTCTGGAAAAGCGCGAAAGCCTGCGCCAAAGCAGAAGTGCCACATAAAGTCCTTACCCTTACGGAACCTTACATTATTTCATGCGTTTAGCCCGCGATCATGATTGTCAAACGGGGAGACATCCTATGACGCAGACGAACAATCTCTATTTTATCATTGGCGCACTTCTGGTGGTTCTTGTCGGGCTTGGAGCCTATGTCTGGCACGAAGAAAGCAAACCGAAGGGGATCGAGATGAATATCGGCCCGAACGGTGTTTCCGTGCAGGAAAACTGAGCACTTCCAGTAAAAAATGCGTAGCGGTTTCATGACTGAAACCAAGGCATTGAGTGCGTCCAACGCTTCGTTTCATTAGAGACGCACTATATGTCCGCAAGCGTCGCGCAAAGTTCGGCTATTAGACCGGGTGCATCCCAAGCTTGAGACGCCTGGGGATACACCCGGTCTTCTTATGAGAGGAGACGAAAGGCGGGATCGAGAATCTTCGCCGAGCCGGTTCGGTATGCATGACGTGTATCGGCCTGATCATGGAAACAGTGAGCGCAATGGTCTCCTCCGTCGACCTGTCCACACGCATCAACTCCACCAAACTCGCACTCAAGGCCATCAAGGAGCAGGAGGACAATTCCGCTTCGACCTCCTCACCACGAACTGCGATCCTCGACTCCTACGGGATCGACACCTCGCCCTCCTCCACCAATACGCGGCTGACCCAGCTTCTGGCGCAATATGCGCAAGTCTCCGGCACTGACGCGGAGACCGACGACACCAGCACACAGGCGCCATCCGGCGACATTACACAGGCCAGTTTCATGACAAGCCTGAAGGCGACGCTGGAAGAACTCTCCAAGGACCCGAGCAAAGCTACGCAAGCCAAGGCAATGCTGGAAGCGCTGGCCGCTGGAACGCTGACAGTCTCCGATCCGACCGAAGGCGCAAGGATAAAAGCCTGGGACGTGGAGGCCGACAACACAACCACCTCAAAACCGGCAACCGAGATTACCACGACCGGCTGGAGCGATTTTCTGAAGGACCACCTCAAGCGCGACGGTTCCGCTTATGCCAAGACCACCGGCGGCGCCTATGTCGACAGTATTTCCGGCGACAACGCATTTTTTGGCAATGTCGGCAGTCGGTATTATTATCTGACCTGGCCGCAGGCGAAAACCGGAACGCTGACGATTTAAGCCAACGTTTCCGGCGAGGGTCGCAAAGAGCGCCGCCGCACTCTTATAGATCTGCTGCGACATAGATCATGCCGCAGCATCTTCTCTGCCGCATTCAGGCGGTAGGTGCTGCGGCTTGTTCCGTTCCACCGGAAAGCGCCTTTTGCAGTTGCGCTTCCTGCTCTGGCGAAAGCGAGGTTTTGATGACCCGCCCACGAAGACCTTCCAGTTCCGCCATCACCTTTTCCGGCTGCACCTTGCGGATCAGCACGAACAACGCCGAAGAGCCATTCGGGATGGTTTCACCCAGAGATTTGATGAAATCGTCGTCGATGCCGTAATCCGTCAGCGACCCCGCAAGCGCACCCGTTCCCGCACCGATCGCGCCGCCAATCGCAAATCCCGCGAGCGGATTGAGGAACAGCAGGCCAACGAGGCCGCCCCAGAGACCACCGGAGAGAAAACCGGAGCTTGCACCGATCGCCGTCAGATTGACGCTCTGTTTCAGGTGCACCTTGCCGTTTTCATCGCGAACGACGACGACGGCATCTTCCAGATCGACCAGATATTCCTTTTTCATTCCAGCAAGTTTCAGAAGGACCCGGTCGGCCTCTTCCGTTCCGTCAAAACCGACAACGACGAGTTCGGACATGTTTCATCTCCCTGAATTTCAGTTTCGCTTAGATTGGAACGCCAAAGAACACGGCAGGTTCCCGCCATGATGGAAGGATGATGTGTCACGCGTTTGACGGGCAACATCTTCGGGAAGAAAGTCCCCTGCCCACCGTCCACAGCCTTTGTTCCTTTTTTCAAGAAAAGGCTATTTTCCGCTTGCGCCCTAACAGGCTTATATATAAACGGCTTTCAGGTTCGGAGCGTAGCGCAGCCCGGTAGCGCACTTGACTGGGGGTCAAGGGGTCGTGGGTTCGAATCCCGCCGCTCCGACCATTAAAAACAGATAGATAGCCAGTTCCCCCAGAGCTGGCTATAATTTTTTCAGCCACATTCTCGCCGGCGCCATGCGCGAATTGACAAGATGCGGTCTGGGTGTGCGTTTATCCAAGCCTGAGAACGAGGTGTGCTGTGATGGTCAAAAAAACAAAAATTGAACACTCGGAATTCTCAGGCGAATTTGAAGACGACGGTATCACGGTTCTGGTTGATATCTACCGGCCGGCTGGCACCCAGCAGGATTGGACGCTCGAGGTTATCAGCGAGCATGATGATGTCACCACCTGGGAAGAACCTTTCACGACAGACAAGGACGCCTGGGAAGAATTCCTGGCCACCTGTGAGAAAGATGGAATTCGCAGCTTCCTGGACGGCGAAGATCCATCCGTTCATTGACGCTTGACACTGCGGTGCGAGGCCGTGGCGGGCGCGAGTGCATTCAACGATAATTCTAGAAATATACCCTCATTGCAAAGCCTGTGACCATCTAGAGACGGCACGCATTTGCCTTGTTGACTCTCTGCTAAAATTAGAACATTTAGTGAACAAACGAGAGGTCAACCGATATGCCCGATGCGGAAAAAATCACCCCTGTACGGCCTGACGACATAGCTGGATATGTCATCCAGTGTCATGATGGCGATGCGAAGGCGGCTGTTGAAACGCTGCTGGGCGAAATCGAACATTTGCAGGAACAGCTTTCCCTTGCGGTTGCCATCATGGGAAAAGGCTATACGCGTGGATGGACGCCGGATTTAGGAAGTGACTGAACCAGCCACAAGCTGCGTTTGATGCAGCTTGTGGAATATCCAGTGAATGCTGCGCAGCTTTCAGGCCTTTTCAGCCAGTTCGCCGATTTCGCGGTCAATCAGATAAAGCGCATTGGGACCGTCACCGATCAGCTCGATCTTGCCCATTATCGTGCGGCACAGGCTGTCCTCCTCATGCTGTTCGTTCACGAACCATTGCAGGAAGGATGTGGTCGCATGGTCTTTTTCAGACCGCGCGAGATCAACCGCTGCGTTGATGGCGGCGGTGACACGCGATTCGTGTTGCGCGACAATTGCAAACAACCCCTTGATATCGTTTGCAGTGACCTGTGGAGCCGGCAGCTCGGTGAAAATAACTGGAGCTCCGAGATCGTTCAGAAAGCTGAAGATGCGGTGCATATGCTCCAACTCTTCGGCAGCATGGCCAAGCAGAAACTTGTAGCAACCATCGAGATTGCGCTCAGCCGCCCAGGCGGCCGCCTGAAGATAGGCGTGGTGGGCGCGCAATTCGCCGTTGAGCAGGTCGTTCAATGTCGTTTCGACTAGTTTATTTGCCATTGGTTTATCCTTGTTATGGTGATTGCAGCCAATTTTTTCGTATGGGCTGCTTCACACACCCGGCGAGCGAGATAAGAGGGATCGAGCGTCCCATCCGGTCGAGCACGGAGATGGCGTCATTGCGCCGGCGTTACCTGTGCCAGAGCCGCGTCCAGCCTTTCGCCCTTCATGACCAGTTTGGGGCGCAGCTTCTCCGCCTTTTGCCTGACCGATTCCAGATTGACGGGCTTGCCGACCTGGATCACACCGATCATCGCCATCATCAGATGCGGCGGGCAATAATAGAGATAGACGCCTTCCTTCTCGACGGTAACGGTGAAGGCCTCATCGAGCTTGCCTTTCCAGGGCGTTACGCCTTCCGGAACGGCATAGGACTGCACGTAATGGCTGGAATTTTGCGGCACGAAGGTGATGGTGTCGCCGGGCTCTGCCTTTACATAGTAAGGCTCAAACACCATGCTGCCGTCCGTGCCGTAATTGAGCATCAGCACCTTGTGTTCGGCAGCAAAGGACGGCGCGACAGAAAAGGTTACGGCCAAAGCCGCGGCAAACGTCATCAAAAATCGTTTCATGCAATTATTCCTTCAAGGGTTTTGAAATGTTCGGGCAGCGGGTCGCCAGCCGGCTGAATGACGGGATTGCCGCGCCGGTCCCGCAAAACTTCCACCGTCACCCCGTAGGTCTCGGAAATGAGTTTCGGCGTGACGATATCTCCCGGCGCGCCGGTCGCCTTCAATGCGCCACCGGAAATCACCAGCAGGTTGTCGGCATATTGGCAGGCGAGGTTGAGATCATGCAGCACTACCAGCGTTACCCAGCCATTGGCGCGGGTTTCCTGCTGCACCAGATCGAGAAGCGCCACCTGATGTTTGAGGTCCAGCGCGCTGACCGGCTCGTCCAGCAGCATCGCCTGCGGCTCGCGCATCAGAACCTGCGCGAAAAGCGCCATCTGCCGCTGCCCGCCGCTGAGGGAGGCGATCTCCCTGCCCGCCAGATGCGCTATTCCCGCCTGATGCAGGCGTGTCATGGCCAGGTCGAGCGTCTCGTCGTCAATATGCAGCGACAGACGCCCGAAACGGCCGAGTGCCACCACCTCCAGCACGCTGAGCGCAATATCGGACGTGGTGTCCTGCGGCATGTAGGCAAAGCCGTCGCGCCACTGCCTTATATACCGCCCCGCCCGCTCCCCGGCCCGAAGACGGCGGTCGCCGAGGCTGATCGAACCGGCAGCAAGTGGCAGATCGCCGAAGATCGCTCTCAGAAGGGTCGTCTTGCCCGTTCCGTTTGGGCCGATGACGGCATGAATATGCCCCGCCTCCAGACGCGCCGACAGCCCTTTCACAACAGTCTGTCCGCCGCGCTCGGCGGAAATAGAATCGAGAACCATCATCGGCCGCGCCTTTTCGGAGCGAAAATCAGCCACATCAGAAACGGCACGCCGACAATGGCCGTGACGATGCCAACCGGGAACAGCGCACCGGGAACGATCGATTTGGAGAGGATCGAGGCAGCCGACAGCATCAGCGCGCCGCTCAGCACCGACATGGGCAGGAAGAAGCGCTGATCCTCGCCCACGGTCATGCGGGCGATATGCGGCGCGACCAGCCCGATAAAACCTATGACGCCGACGAAGCTGGTGGCCGTCGCGGTCATGATGGCAACGATGACGAGAACCTTCATGCGCAGCCAGCGGACATTGATGCCGAGGCTTGCCGCCCGCATCTCCCCCATTCTGAGCGCGGTCAGCTTCCAGCAATCCGCCATCAGCAGGGCGCAGCAGAGGGCGGTCACGGCAGCGGTCAGGCCAAGCGTCGGCCAGGTCGCCTTGGTCAGGCTGCCGAACAGCCAGAAAAGGATCTGCTGGGACAGTTCCGGTGATGACAGGAACTGGATGAGCGACAGCAGCGACTGAAACAGGAAAAGAAGCGCGATGCCGCCGAGAATGATGGTTTCGGTCGTCATCTGCCGCATGGAGGCCAGCGTGAAGAGAAAAAGTGCTGCGAGCATGGAAAAGACGAACGCGCCCAGCGGAACGGCAATCATGGCATCCAGCCCGAGACCGCCAAGCGCCAGCACCAGCGCCGCACCGAAACCGGCCGCTGCGGCCATACCGAGCGTATAGGGGCTCGCCATGGGATTATTGAGCAGGGTCTGCATTTGCGCGCCACCTGCCCCGAGTGCCGCACCGACGGCAAGCGCCATCAACGCCATGGGCAGGCGAAGGCCGCGCACGATGGAATCGGTCATGGCGGCCCGTTCGCCAAGGCCGGTCAGCGACTTCACCACTTCGGCGGGCGACAGCAGCGAAGGACCAGTGGCGATATCGAGAACGAGGCTTACCGCCATCAATACGAAGAAGATAGAGACGACACGCCAGCGACGGCGCTCGCGCAGCCGGTGCGCACCGATGGCCTCGGCGTTGCGGGCAGCAATTGTCATGAAAACCTGCCTGAAAGGACTGTCTGGAAAAGCGGACGCCGCAACGGCGGCGTTCGCGAGATTTCGCCACTGTGGCGGCGAAGAAAGCACGTTTCTGCGCCGCCACAGGCAAGCGCGATATCAATCCTTGACGGCGATGGCGAAAGTGCCTTGAGGCGTTACCGGAAGGTACTTCTTGTAATAGCCGAGATAGTTGGCGATCGGATCGACATCCTTGAACTGCTCGGGATATAGCTGCTTTGCGATGTACTGAACCATGGCGAAATCGGAGAGCGTGCGCGACGCACCCTGGTAGACACCGAACAGCTGGCCGTTCTTGATGGCGGGCAATTCGCTCCAGCCCTGACGGGCCTCAAATGCCTTGAGTTTCTCGCCTGCGTCTGCCGCCTTCACCGCCTGTCCCATGGGCAGCGCTGCCGGGTTCTTGTTGTTTTCGCGACCGGAAATGAAGATGGCGTCAGGCTTGGACGCCAGAACCTGTTCTGGATTGATCGGTCCCCACCATTCGACGAAGGGAGCGGCAATGTTGTCGCCGCCAGCCGCCGTGGACATGGCGCCCCACATGTTCTTGCCGTAGGTGAAAGAATATTCGGCCGGGCCCTTGTTGCCGAACTCGACATAGACCTTCGGTTTCGGCTTTCCGGACTTGGCGACCCGGTCAGCGACCTCTTTCAGCGAACCGGCATAGAAGTCGGCAATTTCCTTGCCACGCTTCTCCTGGCCGGTCAGGTCGCCAAAAAGCCGGGTCGAGGCGACGTGCCGCTCGACCGTCTGGGCGTTGTAGTCGACGACGACGACGGGAATGCCTTCTTCTTCCAGACGATCGGCATCGAGACCAAGCGCTTTGTATTGCCAGTCTGCCAGAATCACCAGATCGGGATTGAGGCTCAACACTTTTTCGACCGAGAAAGTCTGCGCTTCCACTTCACCGACATCGGCAATGTCGGCAAGCGAGGCGCGATGCGCGAGATGCATCTTCCAGTTGGCGGGTACCCAGCCTTCCCAGGCTTCGCGAGAAATGCCGACGACGGAATCATAGGCTTTCTCGCCGCCGACCGCCATGTAGTCCTCGAAGTAGAAACCGAGAACAACGCGCTTTGCTGGAAGGTCAACCTTCACTTCGCGTCCGATGACATCTGTGATGGTCTTTTGTTCAGCCATTACATAAGGGGCGGTAAAGAGAATAGACAAGAGCGATGCGGCAAGGCCGCTCATAAATGATTTTGGGGTCATGATGCGATCCAGAAGTTGAAACAACGTCGCTCTATAAAAGATGATTAAATGAGTCAACTTAATTGTGGGATCGCATAAGTTACTAATATATAGACAAAAAATGTGATTTCCGACGAACCTCGAGAGGGAGAAAGCGGGTCGCCTGATGAAAGACAGGCTGCGTCGTTGAGAACTCAACAGTTAAGAAACCAAGCGTTTGGGCCCCGTCCCGACCGTTGCGCGATCAGAACGGAATGCAAAATCCCGCTTCAGGAGATCGATCAGCAATTTTGCGGACGCTATGCCCGACCGTTTTCAAAACTCGTTTGAAGCAATTGTGAAGTCGTCGGCGATCGACATGTGTTCGACATTTTCCCAGGTCTGGTCCATGGCATAGGTCTCAGACAGATAGGGGATGCCGATATGGCCGTAGCGGACGGAAAGCTGGCTCTCAGCCGCCTTTTCACCGAGATACGCGACGCGGCCGAGATAGAGCGCGGTCGCAAGGCCTGTCCTGTCCGCACCGGACTTGCAATGGATGAGGATGGGTTTCGGCGCATCACGCATGATCGCGACCAACTGGTTCACCTTGGTCATGTCGAGTTCGTGGCGGGCTGACATGCCAAAATCGATATGGGTCAACCCAAGCTCGCGCGAGGTTTTGATCTCATCCTTGTACCAGTCCTCGGATTCATTCTCTCCGCGCAGATTGATGACCGTCTTGATGCCATGGTCCCTGGTATAGCGGACCAGCTGCTCACTGCTTGGCTGGTTGGAGCGGTAAAGCTGCCCTGCCACCACCTCGTGAAAGTTGCCGAGAAGCTGGATGGCCAGGAGATAACCGCCTGCGGCAAGCACAGCAATACCCATACCCCCAAAGGAGCACTTCCATAATCTTCGCATAATAAATCGGTTCTCTCATTGGACGAGACAACCGATACAGCTGGATTCTGACAGTAGGCTGAAAGTTATGCGACAGTATTGTAAGAGTAGAAAAACTGCGTTTCGTCAGCGCACGAAAACGTAGACCGCATAGATGGCGATGAGCGCTGCGGCCACAGCGGCGGCGATAACACCAAGGCGTTTTTCGATGAAGTGGCGCACCGGTTCACCGTATCTTTGCAGCAACCCGGCGAGGATGAAAAAGCGCGCGCCGCGCGTGACGACAGCCGAGAGAATGAACAGGCCGAGGCTGATATTGGCCGCACCGGAGAGGATGGTGACAACCTTGATCGGCGGCAGATGCGCAAAGCCCGATGTCACCAGCAGGAGAATGATGGTCTCGTAATTTACCGAATTCTTGAGCTGCTCGAAGCTGTCCAGCTTGCCGTAAAATTCCAGAATTGGCCGCGCGATACTCTCGAAAGCATAGTGGCCGAGAAACCAGCCGGCAATGCCACCGAGAACGGAAGCGACCGTTGCGACGAGCGCATAAAACATCGCCTTTTTTGGCTTTGCCAGCACCATGGGCAGGAAAAGCACATCCGCCGGCACAACGAAGACGGAGCTTTCGACGAAGGCCACGATCGCCAGCCACCACACGGCGCTTTTGCGCGCGGCAAGCGCCATCGTCCAGGCATAGATGTTTTTCAGCATTTCATGTCCCCGGGGAAGATCGTTTTAGACCGAAGGCAAGGCGGGAGCCAAGGCATCTCAGTGGCGGTTTGTCAGCGGCGGACGGTATGACTATCGACCGCCGCCAAATCAGGATTAGAGACAACGCACGAGAATGGCAAATGTTGGAAGATTTATTTTTTGCGTTGCGGCAAATGAGAAAAACAAACAATTCCAGACCGCAGCGGCGAATGGTTGCTGCGATGCGAAATTTCATCCTCAGGTAGATAAACCGGCCTTTTTGCGGTAGAATAAGGTGTGGCGGAAAGAGGAGGAAGTTATCATGGACTATGTAAGCTTCATTACGTCGATCAATCCGGTCATACTGGTCATCCTGCTGATTGTTCTTCTCGCAGGCGCCTACAGCAGCTGGGTTTCCCACTGACAAAGGCGGGCGGCAGCACCGGTCCGAAAAGACGCTGATTTTCCATCGGCGGTAGGCATTCGGCCGGATGAATGTTATCAAACCCGGAGTTAAAGCAACTTCCGGGAAGCCTGATGTCGAACGAATTCGCATTCACTGATACGTCTGAAAAGCTCAGCACCACGCTCGAAAAGCTGATTGGGAAACTGCAAGGTCAGACGATCACATTGCGCGAGCTGATGGAGGCAATCGGCGAACAGGGCCTGCTGCTCATCTGTGCCATAGCTTCCCTGCCCTTCCTCATTCCGGTCTCCATTCCAGGCGTCAGCACCGTGTTTGGCGCAGCGATCATTCTCGTCAGTCTGGCCATCACCCTCAACCGTCTGCCATGGCTGCCGGCCAGGATTCTCGACCGGCAGATGGAAACGGCAAAGCTGGTACCGGCACTGCAGAAAGGCGTCGCCATAGTCTCCAGGCTCGATCGCTTCATCCGCCCGCGCCTTCCGGCGCTGACGGCGGGCATCGTCGCCAATAGAGTGAACGGACTTGCGCTGATGACCGCTGGCGTGTTGCTGATGATGCCGCTCGGCTTCATTCCCTTCTCCAACACCCTGCCTGGCGTCGCCATCCTGCTTTTTTCGGCGGGTATGATCCAGAGGGACGGTGTGACCGTTCTCGGCGGGTATCTGTTTCTCATCCTGACAGCGATTTATTTTGCAGCACTCGCCTACGCCGCCTTCTGGGCTGGACAGGGCCTCAGCAGCTCGATGGGCGGCTGAGCCTTATTGTCCACCTCTATTGCGGGTGTTGCGACCATTGCGTCGCGATGCCCACCAGACTGCCAGCCGCCGCCGCCTGCGGCGAACCGCCGGCAAATCGTGGGAAAGCACGATAAGACCAAGCGGGACCATCCAGAAACCGAGGATGGGCAAAAACCCGAGCGTTCCGCCCACCACCAGCGCCGAGCCGGTGGCGATCCTGCCGACGCGCGAACGCGGCATGGCAACGCTCCATTTTCCGAGATTGAGACGACCCGTTCTGTGGTCCATTCCAAATTTCATTCCATACTGCCCTTTAACATCTGGCCTGTGGATAATTTTTTCACCGTCGATAAGCCCGGAAAATCGGGACTCCGGCGAGATAAAACAAGATGAATGCGTTTTTTTTGAAAAAAGCGCTTGGCAAATCGGAAAAGCATTTGTATTACCCCGCTCACACCGCGCCAAGCAGCGCACGTTCCCTGGTAGCTCAGCGGTAGAGCATTCGACTGTTAATCGACAGGTCGCCGGTTCGAATCCGGCCCGGGGAGCCATTTTTCTCTAGAGGAGAAAAGTAACATACCGCAAAACAACCATGCAAAAACAATTGCTTACAATTGACCGCTGCTTTCATGGGCGCCAGCGCCTACTCCCATTCTTGCTATTTCGGATACTTTTTGGCTACATTTCCGTATGCAGGCGGGTAAACGAATGAAGTCAGAAGATGTTTCAAAATATGTGCTGAGAGATCCATCGAGTGGCATCTATCGGTATTACCGGCGCGTCCCTACGGAGGTTTCTCACCTCGACAAACGCGCGCATGTGAAGAAAAGCCTGAAGACGAAAAATCATAAAGACGCGCTTGAACGAGCCGAGTCTGTTCACAAGGCCTCGGAAGCTTTCTGGCGTGCCCTACTTGAGGGCAAAAGCGCCGTTGGTGCAGTCGAGGAATATGATGCGGCTGTGCGAGCTGCACAGTCAATGGGCTTCACATACAAGCCGGTGGGCGAAGTTTCCCAGATTGACATTGCCGAACTGGAGCGCCGTTTCAAAATTGCCGAGCAGAATTTCGACATATCGCGGACCATTGCCGACGGCGTCCTTGGAACCGCCCCCGAACCTAGACCACACATAAGTGACGTGTGGAAGCTCTACACACATCACAAAGAGGCCGGGCGGACCGGAATGTCGCCAAATCAGCTAGCCGAGACAAGTAAATGAGTTTGCTCCTGCGGCTGTAGGACGCTACCCGATTTAGCGTCCTGTGACCCTAGGACGATTTCGTCCTGTGGCTGTAGGACGCTTGATTTTGTATCGTCCTGTGACGGTAGGACACTAGTAGTGTCCGGCGACTGTAGGACGCTAAAATTCGGGTGGTATTCGGAGGGCCGTTTGCCAGAACCCATCACGCGGGTGAAATAGCCCCACGCTACAAGATCCTCTGTTGCGCTTGCGACGCTGCCCCTTGTTAGGCCGGTGGCTTGCTGCAAGAAACTAACACTGGCGCGCGCGTTGCCATGCTTCTGGTAATAGCGCTTGAGAATGTGGCGCGCGGTCTTGATGTGGATGAGCCGCACGGCTTCACCTACACGCCGGCCGGCGACGTCTCCCAGATCGATATCGTGGAGCTGGAGCGCCGCTTGCCACCATCGCTACCGAGGCAACTCGTCCTACAATCGTCGTGCGTACTAGAAATGTCCTCGACCGTCGCGAGCCACAATTGAGCATTCACCCCTGGTTAAGATCGCAAGCGTCATTGTCCATGGAACTGCGACGCTTTGTCGACGTTAAATCACTCATCGGGAGTCGAAATCATGAGACTATTAAGCGTAGCAATTGGTATGTTGTCCGTCGGTATCCTCTCTGGATGCGTGGATGACAGCGGATATCAATCGGGCGGTTACTACGCGTCGAGCGTTCAGTATCGTTCCAATGAGCGTGAACGATACTACCGCGACTATGACCGGCGCAATTACAATCGTCGCGACTATGTGCGTCGTGACCGTGACCGCCATGATTATGTTCGACCAGAGAGGGAACCGCAAAGAGATCCTTCCGGAAACAGCAGAGAATGGATCGATCAAGGCGGTGGCAGAGGGTACGAGCGAGCCGTCGTCAACGGGCAGGTCATTTACAGGACGGGGAAAGACGTCCAGTAGGGCAACTAAATGCACGCCGCCAGGTGCTGCAGATCGAAGGGCGAACCATCGACTTGGCGCTTTCTGCTCACTATCCTCACAAGCAAATAAAAACCCGCCCACCTCTCGGCAGGCGGGTTGAATGCCTTGGCCATTGGTTGGGGGTAATGTGCGAACTAGTTTTTTTATCCTGCCGGCTAACCGGTTTTGTACGTCCATAAGGATCATATTCAACAATTATATTAGAAGGCCAATATTCGCTTGCTCCGCCAAAAACAGCGAAACCTTCAAGTGGTCCTCGATATAGATCAGTTTCTATCTTTCCATAATCAATTCTCCTAAAGTATTGGAGATTTTAATTATAGACAAAAACCAAATACGTTTCTTTATCGATTAGACTACTTACTCCTGCTCACCTCAACAGGGCATAAATGCTTGAGACCTCAATCGAGAAAGAGCAACATGTATTTTCAATCATATGATCGCGATGCCGAATACTTCTACTGGCTAGAGCGCGTTTATTGCTGCTGTCCGCACAGGTACTCTGGTTACTGGCGGCCTTGCTGTCGCTCTCGGTCCCATTGGTTTGATCGCTGGGAGGCTTCTGCTGCACTGTGCCTGCTCATCGACGGTGCCAACGCTACCGATACCGCAACCACAAACGCCAACGCCGCTATCTATAGTAATCCCTCGGCCCTAGATCAGGCAAAGTTTTCTTCAAACGGCTATACCTCTGCACTGCGCGATCAGATTCAGATGCAATATACCGCAGCTTGTGCCACCGGCCCGGGGAGCCATTTTTTCCAAAATATGGCATGATGAGCGAGATGCCGCAGCATTCGCTCTATATCGATCTTGGCATAGGCGCGTAGCTGGGCGCTATTGACCTCAGGTCTTCTTCGCCACACGCTTCGTCGAAGTGGACGCGTTGGTGAGTGCCGGCGGATCGCTTGCCGGGAAACTTTCCTCCAGGCTTTCGGTCAGGTCGTCGTCTTTTCGGCTGGTCTCAGCTTTTTGCTCTTTCTGAAGAGATTTTACCGCTGGTGATTTGGCATTTTTTGCCGAAGCCTTATCCGCAGTCACCTTCTTCTGGACCAAGGACTTGGCGGCAGCGGGTTTCTTCGCGCCATTTTTGCCATTGGTCTTTCCGGTTTCTGTGCTTGCCGAGACCTCCAGTTCCGCCTCCATCCAGTGGCGTTCGTGATGTCCCTCCGGCCTGCCTTCCCTCTCCCATATTGCGCGGGCTTTTTCGCGGATTGCTGCTTCGCGATCATGGTTCATAACGTCCTCCTCTTTGCGTCGCATCGGCTTTGACTGCGCCAATTGAAAAACAGAAATGGCCGGAAATTGTTCCGCGTCCGGAGATTGCGCATGCGCATTTCCCTGAAAAAAGGGAACCCTACTCACTGCAGGATCGTTTGTCCGGCAGGAACCCGCAGGAGGACCATCCATGAGCGATCCGAAACAGAAGAAAAACGAACCTCTCGATATCAAAGACGAAGATTTGCCGCGTTTTGAAACCGACAGCGAACTCAAATCGAAAGAAAGTGAGATTTACCCCGATGAATCGATAAGCCTGCGCGCACGCCGGCAGGCAGCGCGGCAACACGAGGATGCCTTCATCGTCGCCACAGACCTTGAGGACGATGACCAGCGCGATGCGGCACCCGGCACAAGGGAACAGCCATAGGGGCCTTAAAACGCATAAGGCGGGCCACAGCCCGCCTTTATAAGGATCGTAGTAAGTTGGTCCGGTCTTCAGCGACGCACGGAAACGATGGCCTTGCGGTTGAAGTTCGACACCTGCACCCGGCCGGACTGATTGCCGCCGAGAATTTGCGCTGTCTTGCCGCTCATGCTCTTCAATATTCCGGCGTGATAACCGCGGCCGTTGCGAATGACGACAACATCGCCCGGTTTGGCGGCGGCGACGGGAACGGCATAACCGAATGACGTCCAGGATTTTGCAAATCCGTAGGATTTGGGCGATGCGCGCCCGGCCTTGCTGGCAACGGCATGAAGGAACAGGCCACACCACGGTGTGCTGCGGGGATTTGCCCCAAGAATATTCTTCAGGCTCTTGTTGTTTTTGGATTCATGCAGTCCGGTGTATTTTTCAGCTTGGTTCAGCATGCCAGCCGACGCGGGTGCCACGACTGTAAAAGCCAAGGCAGCGGATAGAATTAACGCGGATACTCTCAAACGTCTCGCCCTTATGTTAGAGGGCGTCCGTGTATTGTGACAATTTAGCGACAATTTGACGAGAAAAGGGCAGAAATCAGACGGATATTCATGCGGACTGATCTGTCATTGCTTTAAAACAGGCTGCCCTGTGCATCGTCAGCGCGGCTGCGGCCGGCATTTTCGAGATCCAGCATGCGTAATTTGGTGTTCGTTCCGCCCGGCGCGGAAAAGCCACCCAGCCGGCCGCCAGCCGCCAGAACACGGTGGCAGGGAATGATCAGCGGCACGGGATTTTTCGCCATGGCCTGCCCGACGTCGCGGGCCTTTTCCATGGAGAGGCCCAGCGTTTTTACGATACCGCCATAGGTCGTCGTGCGGCCCCAGCCGATATGCCGTGCCACCTTATAGACATCTAGAAAGAACCGCTCCTGCCCGGAAAGATCGAGTTCCACGGGCGTAAAATCAATCTCTTCACCATCGAAATAGCGGCTAACCATCGCAATCGCCTCACGGGCGCGTGTGTCGGGTACAGCAATGGAAGATGACGGCAGGCGTTTCTGGATTAGTTTTTCGGTTTCACCGGCATCTGCGCTGGGCAATTGCAGACGGGCGATACCGCGCTCTGCCCATGCGAGGCCGCAATGGCCGAGAGCTGTCGGGAAAACAATATAGCCGTAGTGGTTGGTCATTGCCGTATTCATCCGCTTTGCACGCGCACGATGCCATATCCTGCGTTCGACACAACCCGTTTCTGGCGGCGGATAAAACAAGGCCACCCGGCTTTACGGGTGGCCTTTCACATCTTAATCCCGGAACGCTGTCAGGATGCAAGTTTACCCTGATCTTCCACCTTGTTTCCGGCCTCCAAGAGGCATTGCGCCTGGCGGCTCGCGGTAACGAAGGCGGCGCGCGCAATCTCTCCCGCCACGTCCCCCATCAGCGAGGCGCGGCACAGACGCAGGGCCTGCTCATGCGCCTTGTCACCGCGTTGTGGCCATTCGTGCTGGAGAAAATCGAAGGCCTCGTAAACGCCGTTGAAAATCCGGGGAGCACCGTTTTCCAAGGATATGGTAACAGGCTTTTCCCACTTAACGTCTTTCAGCAACATTGATTGTACTTCCATGCTCTATTAACCAGCGAAAAACGCTGGCTCCTCCAGTTGGTTCCCTTCACTTTCGGTTTCAAGGTCGAAAAAATAGCCCTCGAAAAACCATGTGCCTCCAGCTTTCCATTCTACGCGATTTGAGGAACAAAGCGTTTCAACACTCGTTCAAGCGGAAGTGAACCGGATCCCTTCATGCCAACAAAATCCTCTCCTGTTATCGTCTGGTTCCGCAAGGACTTGCGCCTTGCGGACAATCTCGCCCTTCTCGCAGCGGTGGAGCATGGCGGCCCCGTCATACCGCTCTATATCCGTGAGACATCCAGCGGCCCGCTGGGCGGCGCGCAGGAATGGTGGGTTCACCATTCGCTTGCCTCTCTTTCCGCGGCGCTGGAAAAATGCGGCAGCCGTCTACTTCTCAGGAGCGGCAACGCAGAGGAGACGCTGCGCCGGCTTATAGCCGAGACCGGCGCGGATGCAGTCCTCTGGAACCGTCGTTATGAGCCGACCGGCATGGCAACGGACAAGACACTAAAAGAGGCGCTTGGGGACGACGGCCTGACAGTTCGCAGCTTTGCCGGACACCTCCTGCATGAACCATCCCGGGTGCAGACCAAATCCGGCGGTCCCTACCGGGTCTATACGCCCTTCTGGCGGGCTCTGGAGGGCGGCGAGGAGCCACATACGCCGGCGGATGCACCGCAGAGCCTGAAGGCACCTGAGACATGGCCAAAATCGGAGAAACTCGATGATTGGAAGCTTCTGCCGGTCAAACCGGACTGGGCCAGGGGTTTCAGCGAGATATGGACACCCGGTGAAAATGCCGCGCGGGAAAAACTCGATGATTTCATCGATGGTGCCTTGAAGGGTTATGAGGAAGGCCGCGATTTTCCGGCGAAGGACGCCACGTCGCTTCTTGCGCCGCATCTGGCGCTCGGCGAAATATCGCCCGCCGCCGTGTGGCATGCGACGAAGGGGCTATCACGCCATATCGCGTCCAACGATATCAGCCGTTTCCGCAAGGAACTCGTCTGGCGGGAATTCTGCTACCATCTGCTGTTCCACTTTCCCGAGCTGGACGAGAAAAACTGGAACGACAGTTTCGACGCCTTCGGCTGGCGGGACGATGACACATCCTTCAACGCCTGGACGCGTGGCATGACGGGTTATCCGATCGTGGATGCCGGCATGCGGCAATTGTGGAAACATGGCACCATGCACAACCGGGTGCGCATGATCGTGGCATCCTTCCTCATCAAACATCTACTTATCGACTGGCGCAAAGGAGAGAAGTGGTTTCGCGATACGCTTGTTGATGCCGATCCGGCCTCCAACGCCGCCAACTGGCAGTGGGTGGCGGGTTCGGGCGCGGACGCCTCGCCGTTCTTCCGCATTTTCAACCCCATATTGCAGGGGGAGAAATTCGATGCCGAGGGAGACTACGTGCGCCGCTTCGTGCCGGAGCTTGAAAAGCTTGAGCGAAAATACATCCACAAGCCGTTTGAAGCACCGAAAGAGGTGCTTAAAAAGGCGGGTATCGAGCTCGGCAAGACCTATCCTCTGCCGATCGTCGACCATGGGAAGGCACGGGAAAGAGCACTTGCGGCCTATGCCGAAGTGAAGAACAACGCATAAAATTGGGTATCGGCAAAATTTTGCGTGGCGAAGCCTGAGGCGGGAAGATAATTTCTTGCCTTGAGGCGGTTGTAACGGGACATAACGGCACCTAATTTCCGCTCAGACAAGAAGGCTCAATCATGACCATTCATCCCTCTGCGCTCAGTGCTATCGGCAACACGCCGCTTATCCGTCTGAAAGCTGCCTCTGAAGCGACGGGGTGTGAAATCCTCGGCAAGGCGGAGTTTCTCAATCCCGGCCAATCGGTGAAGGATCGCGCCGCGCTTTACATCATCCGCGATGCGGAACGGCGCGGACAGCTGCGGCCGGGTGGCACCATCGTGGAAGGCACGGCAGGCAATACCGGCATCGGCCTGTCGCTGGTGGCCAATGCGCTCGGCTACAAGACTGTCATTGTCATTCCCGAGACGCAAAGCCAGGAAAAGAAGGATGCGCTGAAGCTTCTCGGCGCAAAGCTGATCGAGGTTCCGGCGGCACCCTATTCCAACCCGAACAATTACGTGAAGGTTTCCGGCCGCCTGGCAAAACAGCTGGCCGCGACGGATGAAAACGGCGCGATCTGGGCCAACCAGTTCGACAATATCGCCAACCGTCAGGCCCATATTGAGACAACGGCACCGGAAATATGGGACCAGACGGACGGCAAGGTCGATGGTTTCATTTGCTCCGTCGGTTCCGGCGGAACGCTTGCGGGCGTGGCTGACGGCCTGCGCGATTTCAATCCCGATATAAAGATCGGCCTTGCCGACCCTGAGGGGGCCGCCCTCTACGAATTTTACAAGCATGGCGTCCTGAAGTCGGAAGGCTCCTCTATCACCGAGGGCATCGGACAGGGGCGCATCACCGCCAATCTGGAAGGCTTCGCGCCGGATTTCTCCTATCGTATTTCGGATGCAGAAGCCCTGCCGGTGCTGTTCGATCTGGTCACGAAAGAGGGTCTTTGCCTCGGTGGCTCCTCCGGCATCAACATTGCCGGCGCAATCCGCCTTGCCCGCGAGCTTGGTCCGGGGCATACAATCGTGACGATACTTTGCGACTACGGTAATCGTTATCAGTCGAAGCTGTTCAATCCGGATTTCCTGCGCTCCAAGGGGCTTCCGGTTCCGCAGTGGCTGGCAACGAAAAGCGAGATTGCGGTTCCGTACGAAACCGTTTGAGGACATGCCGAAATGCCTGCGAATGCCCTGTTCCGTGACGATTTTTATCTTTCCACCGCAGAAGCGATCGTCACGGCGGTGCATGAGGATGGCGGCATCGAGCTCGACCAGACCTGCTTTTACGCCACGTCCGGCGGCCAGCCGGGCGACAGCGGCTTTCTCGAGCGGGCCGATGGTTCGCGCATCGAACTCGGCATTACCAAAAATGGCGCCGACAAGAGCGTTATCATCCATGTGCCGCTGGAAGGTCAGCCTTCCCCCGAGGTCGGTGAAAAACTGACCCTGCACGTAGACTGGCCGCGCCGTTACAAGCTGATGCGCATGCACACGGCCTGCCATCTGCTATCAGTCGTCTGCCAGTGGCCAATCACCGGTGCTGCCGTCGGCGAAGACGAATCGCGCGTCGATTTCGACATGTCGGAAACCATCGACAAGGACGAAGTGACGGCAAAGCTGATGGAACTGGTGAAAGCCAACCATCCCGTTTTCCTGCAATGGATTACCGACGAAGAACTTCAGGCCAATCCGGGCATCGTCAAATCCAAGAATGTGCGCCCGCCAATCGGCCTTGGCCGGGTCAGCCTTGTCTGCATCGGCGAAAATTCTACCATCGACAGCCAGCCCTGCGGCGGCACCCATGTTTCCGAAACGCAGGAAGTGGGCGATATTCACATTGCCAAGATAGAAAAGAAGGGCAAGGAGAACAGGCGGTTCCGCATTCGTTTCGGCACGCCTGAAGCTGCTGCCTGAAATCAGGAGAGACATCGTGAGCACGGATAAGAGCCGTTTCGTCGTTTCGGCGGACTGGGTAGAAAAGCAGCTCGGCACGGCCGGGTTTCGTCTCGTTGATGCCTCGTGGTATCTGCCGGCGCATAAACGCAACGGTGAGGAAGAATTTGCGGCGGGTCACCTGCCCGGTGCCGTGTTCTTCGATCAGGACAAGATCGCCGATCATGCAACCGGATTGCCGCATTCCCTGCCCTCGCCAGAGTTGTTTGCGGAACAGGCGGGAGAGCTTGGCCTCAGCGACACCGATACCATCGTGGTCTATGACGGCCCCGGTTTCTTTTCCGCACCGCGCGTGTGGTGGATGCTGCGGGTTATGGGCGTACGCAAGGCCTACGTGCTGGATGGCGGTCTTGACGGCTGGAAGCGCGAAGGCCGGCCGCTAGAAACCGGCACGCCTGAGATCGAACCTGCCACCTTCACACCCGATTTCAACGAAAAGCGCGTGACCTCGCTATCGACCATGCGCGGCATCGTTGACAGTGGCGAAAAGCAGATTGCCGATGCCCGCGGCGCGGGACGTTTCACCGGCGACGAGGCCGAGCCGCGTGCCGGCATGCGTTCGGGCCATATGCCTGGTGCTCGCAGCCTGCCCGCCACCGCATTTTCCGAGAACGGCCACTTCAAGGACCTCACCGCCATCCGCAAGATGGTGGCGGATGCCGGTATCGATCTTGGCAAGCCTGTGGTGACGAGCTGCGGCTCGGGCGTTACCGCCGCCGTCATTACGCTGGCGCTGGAATCGCTCGGCCACCAGGATAATTCGCTCTATGACGGTTCGTGGTCGGAATGGGGTGGACTGGAAGACACGCCTGTTGTCACCGGCCCTGCCGAACCTCTTCCCGTGGTGTCACATGGGCCGTTGAAGGCGCATGTCACGCAGCTTGAAATGACGGCGCCGCCGAAGGTCAGCCTTGCTATCCCCGTCAACATCCAGACGGCACTGATGCGGGTCACCGATATTCCCCTGCACTTCTACCGCTACATGTACTGGCGGGTGGGAAAACGTTGGCACTGGCAGAAACGCATGCGCATGAGCGATGCGGAACTGTCCGCCGTCCTCAAGGACCCGAACAACAGCGTTACCGTCCTTTATATGAACGGTGCACCCGCCGGTTTCTTCGAGCTGAACAAGGCAAGCGACGAGGTAACCGAGCTTTCCTATTTCGGGCTTCTCGAAGAGGCAATCGGTGCTGGCGTCGGCAAGTGGTTCCTGTTGCAGGCGCTTTACGCCGCCTGGCAGGACAATCCGAAGCGCGTGACGGTGACCACCAACACGCTTGACCATCCGCGCGCGCTGCAACTCTACCAGATGATGGGATTTTCGCCTGTTGGTACCTATGAGGCCTGGGTAGAGCCGCTGTCAGATACGGAGCTTCTGGAAATCTCGCTGCGCAACTGAGTTCGTCACGTCGGGGATGGCCCGCGCTATTCCCCGACTATAGAGCAGATCCGACTACTCCTCCCTCATTCCTTTGCTTGTCACAGGAATGAGGGAGTGGGAGGCAACCGCACATGAAACCATTGTGTAGTTTGCGACTCAGGCTTTATCGATAATCAAATGGGTCGCGCCCTCGCCCGCCGAGGTCCCGGTGCAGCGATAACCAAGCGCAGGCAAATCCAGCCCCTCGAAGAAGTTTTCGCCCTTGCCGAGAAAGACCGGGGCCAGCGCCAGATGCAGTTCGTCGATCATGCTTCCGGCCATATATTGCCGAATGGTCGAAACGCCGCCGCCGATCCGGACGTCCCTGCCGTTTGCCGCCTCCAACGCCATGTCGAGGGCGGCCTTGATGCCCGTGTTGACGAAATGAAACACGGTGCCGCCCTTCATCGCAAAGGAGGCGCGCGCATGGTGCGTCAGCACGAAAACCGGCACGTGATAAGGCGGCTCTTCCCCCCACCAGCCCTTCCAGTGTTCATCCGGCCAGGCACCGCGGATAGGCCCGAACATGTTGCGGCCCAAGATCCAGGCGCCGATATTTTCGAAACTTTTCTCGGAAAACTGCTCATCCGTGCCGGTCGAGCCGCCTTGCTTGCCGAACATGCGGTGAAAGGTGCGGGTCTTGAACGCCCATTGATGCAGGGTTTCGCCATTCACACCCAGCGGGTTCTGAAGACTTTGATCCGGCCCGGCACCGTATCCGTCAATCGAAATGGCGAAATTTCGAACGACAACCTTCGGCATGGCAATATCCTCCCGTTTCAAGAGGACAGGTTGCCGTGCATCCGGTAACTGGCCTCAGATTTCTCTTTCCAGAGTAACGGCCGTCGGGGTGTGCCCGCCGGCGGAACCTTTGTCTTCGGTAACGCTGTTGAGGAGATGATCGGCAATCAGCTCCGCCTGGAATTTACCCAGCTCGTAGCAATAGGTGATCTCACGTTTTTCGGCCGACCAGTAGACATCGGGACGCCCGCAGGACTTCGCCGTCAACTTGACCTCGCCTTTCAAGCCGTAAACGCCGAAACTGCGGCTGATAAGATCGAGAACCTTCGATTCCTTGACCATGATGGCGTAAGGTTCCAGCTCCGGATCGCGCGGCGGCACGTAGCTCACGGTAAATCTGGATGGTGTCTGCGCGCGGTGGGGCGTCAGAAAATCTTCCCACGCCGATGCGATACGCGGATAGGCGGCGCCACATTTGGCAAATTCGTCATTGGCGAGCCCCATCATGGTGGCAAGATCGCCATAGCCGTCCTTGTCGCGGCCGACCATCAGGCAGGCCATGTTGCGATCGCGGCTCCTGTCGGGAACAAGCGCCGAAAACACCGGTGCTTCGTGCTCGGGCAAAGCCTCCGTCTCGCGCGCCAGATACCAGCTGTCGGTAGCATTGACGAGTGCGGTATCGAGCCATTCCTCGTTGGCCTGAAGGATGAGCGTGCCCGCCAGCTGATCGGCAGGTGCTTGCGCGCTGCCGGTCTCCGGCGCGCCGAAATCCGAGATCAGCATGCGTGCACCCTCGTGATAAAGCGAGAAGATCGCATTGCCGATGACGAAATTGACCGCCTGCTGGAGCTGATCGTCGGACAGGCCATCGAGACCGGAGGCGACCTGCGCCTGCGTGTCGATCGGAACCGTCAAAGAAACGAAAGCCAGCGGAACGGCGGCCAGAAAACGACGGAACATAAAATCAGACCTTCCGGGATCGAGGAGCGCCACTGATTCCCGATGCTAACGAGTCACGCAATGGGCTGGTTGCATCACCCGTCAAGAATCGGGTGGATATAGGTCTGTTTCGGGATCATAGCTGCAAAGAAGCAACGCCGATCCCAACAGAAGGACCTCGCCATGACCGATCTCATCTTTACAGCAATGCCGGCTAAGGAAGCTGAGGCTTTCCGGGCGGGAGCCGCCGACGCCTATGGCAACCCGCCGGAAAAGGCCGTTTCTCCAGGTGGCATGCCGTGCCGCCATTGCCTTTCCCAGATTAATGAAGGCGAAGGAATGCTGATCCTCGCCTACCGGCCCTTCCCTTCGCTCCAGCCCTATGCGGAAACGGGGCCAGTCTTTCTTCACGCTGAGGCCTGTGAGCACTATCCGCAGACGGATGCCCTTCCCCCGATGCTTAACAGCCCCGATTATATCGTTCGCGGCTATGGCACTGACGACCGCATAGTCTACGGCACCGGAGCGGTGACGGCGACGGACGAAATCCTTTCACGCGCAGCGCATCTTCTGGAGCGGGCAGACGTCGCTTATGTGCATGTGCGCTCCGCCCGCAACAATTGCTACCAGTGCCGTATCGACACAGCATAATCGCGCGATTACTTGCAATTTTAAGCAAACGGCTAAACGGCTCTCAAACTTTCTACGTCATGATGCAAGCATCGGAAACAATTGATTTGAGTAGCGAAATGACAAACAACCTCAATATGGCGACCCGCACTGCGACCCGTAGCAAGACCCGGATCTACGCGACCGTGCACTATTTCAGCCAGTCGACCCGAGGCCGCGTGGTGGACCTGTCCGCCACCGGCATGGCGCTCGAACTGGACGGACCTTTCGCTGCCGCCAAAGGAAGCCGGGTGAAGGTGCAGAGTGAAGATCTGGGTTTCATCGAGGGTGTCGTGCAATGGCAGCACATGAACCGGCTCGGCCTGCAACTCAAACTTTCCACCAACACGCTGGCACAGCTGTCGTCTTATTTCCGCTTCTTCCACGAAGAAGTAAAACCGACTCTCGCCCGCTAAGCAGACGTTTCCGACAAGGGGAATGCGCAGACCGGACATAGCGCATTCCCGAAGCGCGCCACGCGCGCGCGGCCACCTTGTGACAAAAAATTTATCAAACGGTTGAAAACTGGCCCGTCCGTCACGGGCTTGTCATTTTGATGATGGACTCCTCGGGGATTGCTTCTACCTTGTCGTTTTCCTGACAGAGCAAGCTTCATACGAAGGAGTTCCCATGTCGTCGCTTCTCGCTCTCCACCCCATCACTCGCCGTTCGCTTCTGGGGGGCATCGCCGCCTCTTCGGCTCTGGTGCTGTTGCATCCCTTCGCCGCGCGCGCCGCAGCCAACCAGGCGCATCTGCGCATCATGGAAACGACTGACATCCACGTTCACGTCTTTCCCTATGATTATTACGCCGACAAACCGAACGACACGATGGGTCTGGCGCGCACCGCTTCGATCATCGGCGCCATCCGTGCCGAGGCCGGAAACTCGATGCTGGTGGATAATGGCGACTTCCTGCAGGGCAACCCGCTCGGCGACTACATAGCCTATGAGCGCGGCATGAAGGCCGGCGACAAACATCCCGTCATCAACGCCATGAATGTCCTTGGCTATGATTGCGGCACGCTTGGCAACCACGAATTCAATTACGGCCTCGACTATATGTCCAATACGCTGGCGGGCGCCGGTTTCCCTTATGTCTGCGCCAACCTCACCAAGGGTCAGCTGGCTTCCGATCCCAAGCAGGATGAGCTGTTCTTCAAGCCTTACGTCATCCTCGAGAAACAGATCCGCGATGGTGCAGGCGTAACCAGTCCGGTCAAGGTCGGTATCATCGGTTTCGTGCCGCCGCAGATCATGATGTGGGATTCCAAGAATCTGGAGGGCAAGGCCCAGACGCGCGATATCGTCGAGGCGGCTAAAGCCTGGGTTCCGGTCATGAAGGAAGAAGGTGCCGATATCGTCATCGCCCTTTCCCATTCCGGCATCGATGGCAAGGGCCAGACCGATCGCATGGAAAACGCCTCGCTTTATCTGGCGGGCGTGGAAGGCATTGACGCCATCTTCACTGGTCACCAGCATCTGGTCTTCCCCGGTCCGAAGACATGGGACGGCATCGAGGGTGCGGATGCGGTCAAGGGTACGCTGATGGGCAAGCCGGCCGTGATGGCCGGTTTCTGGGGCTCGCATATGGGCCTCATTGACCTTCTGCTCGAAAAGGACGGCAAAAGCTGGAAGATCGTCGATTTCACCTCCGAGGCCCGCCCGATCTACCACCGCGACGACAATCGCAAGGTCGTTGCAGATGTCACGGACAAACCGGAGGTCATAGCCGCCGCCAAGGCAGATCACGAAGCGGCGCTCGCCTATGTGCGTCGCCCGGTCGGCAAGACGTCGGCGCCACTCTATTCCTACTTCGCGCTGGTGGCCGACGACCCGTCCGTGCAGATCGTCTCCAATGCCCAGACGTGGTACATCAAGGACATGCTGAAGGAAGGGCAATATAAGGATCTGCCCGTGCTTTCGGCAGCAGCGCCCTTCAAGTCTGGCGGTCGCGGTGGTGCGGATTATTACACCGATGTCCCTGCCGGTGACATCGCCATCAAGAACGTCGCCGATCTCTACCTCTACCCCAACACGGTGCAGGCGGTGCTGATCAACGGTGCGCAGGTGAAGAACTGGCTGGAAATGTCCGCCGGCATGTTCAACACGGTCGAGGCCGGCGCAAAGGATGCGCCGCTCCTAAACGCGGATTTTCCGTCCTATAATTTCGACGTCATCGACGGTGTCACCTACCAGATCGACATTTCCAAACCGGCGAAGTTCGACAAGGATGGCAAGGCCGTCAATCCCGACAGCAACCGCATCGTCAATCTGCAATTCGACGGCAAGCCGATCGACCCCGAGCAGAAATTCGTGGTGGCGACCAACAATTACCGAGCAAGCGGCGGCGGAAAATTCCCCGATATCGCCGCCGACAAGGTGATCTTTGTGGCGCCCGACACCAACCGTGACGTGATCGTGCGCTATATCATCGATCAGGGCACCATTAACCCGTCGGCGGATGCCAACTGGTCCTTCGCGCCAGTTGCCAATACGACCGCCATCTTCGAGACTGGTCCGAAGGGTCGCAATTACGCGGCTGACATCAAGGGCGCAAAAATCGAGGATGCCGGCGACGGCGCCGAAGGTTTCGCAAAGTTCCGCCTCGTTCTCTAGAGCTTGCAGCCCTCCCGGCGTTTCATCGGCCGGGAGGGCATTTACTCAATTGCGGTCACTGACGATACGCAACAACAGTGGCAGTTCCGGCGGTGGCTTTTGCTCGATGCGTTGATAGTCGCTGCCATCGCGATTACGGCGGATGAGCCGGAGACCCGCCATGTCACGCCGCAGCATCGCGGCATCTCCAAACAGGTGCAGACCATCGAGAAAGCTGCTGAATTCGCGCTCTGAGAAACTGCGACCGGCTGGGATTCTTGCCCAAATATACCAGAGGCACAGTTCCTGCTGGGAACGGCGGGCCGGCCACTGCACCAATCTACCGGCAGCATCGAAAGTCCGCGCGGTCTTCAGCACCCTGCCCTCATTGGCAGGCATTGTCTCCCGTCGTGTCTGCGGTGGCGGCAAGCCACTTGCTACGGGTGGCGTGCGCGCGGCGCGCAGATGCTGAAAGTTGCGAAATCCGGCAGCCCGGCTCAGGAGATTGAGCATCTCCACATGGCTTGGCTGGCGGTCCAGCCTGCCGATTTGTTCGCGTAGCGATTTGGCAAATGTGGAGAGGTCGGCGATATCAATGGAAAAGATCGAACGTGGCATGACTTACCCTCGAGTGCCATTCCGAAGAGGTGTCGCTGATCGCCGGCTTCCGACTAGGCACGGGATAAGTGCTGTCAATCTTTCAAAATGCAGGTTTAGCTTCCCTTGCGGGACGGCGATGCCTCGGTGAACTGCTGACCGTGTTTCCTGTATAAGGCAGGCCATTCACCTTCGTCAATTGGTCACTCAGTCAACCCATGTCACTCGGCGGCGACAGAAATAGTCCGCTGTTTGCCTCCGGCAATTATCCTGTTGAAATCCTTCTGGTTCGGGCATGCCGACAGACGCTGCTGAAAGGCCGTGGCAAGCCACTGGCCAGCGGGACCGGCGGGTGAATCCACCCGGCGCAGCGCAAAGATCGGATATTCGCCCTGCTCATAAGCTTCGAGATCGAGTGCCTTCAGGCTGCCATTGGTCAGGTCGTTGCGCACGATCGATGCGGGCAGACCGCCCCAGCCGAGACCGCCCTTGATGAGCTGGTATTTCGTGGCAATGTCGCTGACCCGCCATGTCTTGTAGGACAGCACGTTGAAATCGCGCCCCTTGGTCAGCCCCGACGCATCGGTGACGACGAGCTGGACCTCCTCGCGGACATCGCCCAGAACCAGCGGCCTCTCGATCTGTGCCAGTGGATGATCGGCGGCGACGACCGGCAGCATGAAGGAATGGCCGACCTTTTCGACGACGAGTTCGTCATCCTGGCGCAACAGCGCCCCGCCGATGCCAATGCCAGCCTTGCGGGAGAGCACCATATCCATAACCATGCCCAACTCACCCACATTGAGGCTGAGGGTAACGGTGGGGAATTCCTTGCGAAAATCGCGAAGCACCGCAACGACAGCTTCCGCCGGCACCATGGTGCTGATGGCGACAGAAAGCTCGGCCTCCAGCCCCTGCTTCAAACCCTTGGCGCGCGCACGCATTTCCTGCAGGCCGGCCACGATGCGCCTTGCATCTTCCAGCATGGCGCGACCCTCGTCCGTCAATCGAGGCTGGCGTACGCCATTGCGCTCGAACAGGCTGACTTCAAGCTGCGCCTCGAGATTGGCGATGGTGTAGCTGACAACAGACTGGGCGCGATTGAGCGCCCGTGACGCGGCAGAGAAACTTCCGGTTTCGGCAACCGTCAAAAACACCTGCAATTGGTCGAGCGTCGGGTTCGCGTCCATGTTCCATCCATTTCATCGATAGGTCTCTTCCACATTATCACAGTTTTCTTGATAGCATCAATTGGTCATATAGGGGGCAAAGGAAGGGCATCGTGCTCTCCCGCCCTCCCAAGGCGCCCGTCAATTCATCGCTTATGCAAGGAAAGACCATGTCCAACATTCTGCTCATCACCTCCAGCCCGCGTGGCGACGAATCGGTTTCCAACAAGTTTTCCGGCGAACTCGCAAACAAGCTGAAGGCCAAGTCGGCTTCCAATACCCTTGTCCACCGCGATCTCGCTGCCGACCCCATTCCGCATCTCGACACCGTCAAGACCGCTGCGATCCGCAAGGCTCCAGACCAGCGCACGGCTGAAGAAGCGGTTGCAGCCGATTATTCCGACAAGCTGGTTGCAGAGCTTATGGCCGCCGACACTGTCGTCATCGGCACCGGGCTCATCAACTTCAATATCTATTCCGGCCTGAAGTCGTGGATCGACAACGTCGCCCGCGCTGGCCAGACCTTCAAGTACACAGAAACCGGCCCGGTTGGTCTTGCCACCGGCAAGAAGGTCTACATCGTGCTGGCCGCCGCCGGCGTTTATTCCGAAGGCCCGGCTGTGTCGATGAACCACGCCGTTCCCTACCTCAAGACCGTTCTTGGCTTCATGGGCATGACGGATGTGGAAGTGATCTATGTCGAAGGTCTGGCATTTGGCCCGGAAGCCGTTGAGAAAGCCGTTGCGGCAGCCGAAGCAAAGGTTGCCGAACTGGCGCAGGCCGCCTGAGGCGCCATTTGACACGTGGTGATGCCGGCTCGATTGCCGGTATCAGCCGACCCACACTCCGTAACGGCCGTGCACCTGATCGCGGCCGTTATTTTTTGCCGCATAGAGCCGCGCATCTGCTTCCGATAGCAGCGCGCGGAAAAGCTGCCCGTCCTCGAAAGCCGTGGCGACGCCGATGCTGACAGTCAGCGGCGAACCGTCTGGCCGTTGCAGATCCTTCAATATCGCCGTCCGCAGACCTGCTGAAAAGGCAAGTGCCCCCTCATGGGTCATCGTCGGCAACAGGGCCACGAACTCCTCGCCGCCGAACCGGTAGAGATGGCCGTGCGGTTGCACGATGCGTTTCAGAACGGCGGCGAATTCCCGCAACATCTCATCGCCCTGCAAATGCCCAAAGGTATCGTTGACGGTCTTGAAGTGATCGATATCGACGATCAGCACGCTGACGGGACGTTTCTTTTCCAGACATTCCACGACGACGGACGGCGCATCGAGTTCCATGCGGGCGCGGTCAGACACACCGGTCAGCATGTCGCGGCCGGAACGGGACAAAAGCTCCTCGTAGCGTTCCCTGAAGGTGAGGTCGTTGAAGACATCGGCAACGCTGCGGCGCGTCAGGAAGCGGCCTTTCGCCGCCGTCAGCTTCAGATAAATGGCAAAGAGCAGAGCATAGATGGCAACCGCCACCATCTTCGCTTTCCAGCCATCGTAAAAGACATCGACCGGCGCGTTCAGCATATATCGCAACGCCGCGTAAAAGCCTGCCTGATCCAGACTCAAAATCACCACGCCACAGATTGCGAAGCGCAGGACAATATGGCGCTGCAAATAGCGTCCCAGCTTTTCGTAAAACAGGATGATGGCGATGGCGTCGATATAAAGCAGGCTGGTTCCCCAGACCATCAGCACGCCCATCTCATCCAGAAATCCGGTATCTACCGACTGTCCGGGGACAATTGCCACCGTCGGATGGAAGCGGATGATCTGCACCATGATGATGGTGAGTATATTGCCGAGAAACAGGCCGTAGATCGGCTGGCGGACGACTGCCGCATCCTCGCGCATATAGAGCATGAGGATCATCATCAGTTTGCCGGCAAAAAGGATCGAGGAGCCGGGTGATACTACGCCAAATGGCAGCTCGACGTAAAAGACCGCCGCCAGGTAGGTTTCCAGGAAATGCATGACGCCCAGCGCGGTGAGAAAAACACCGATGCCGAGAATATGCCGGTAATGAAGGAATGCCGTCATTACCGAAAAATAGACGATGGCTTCCGCCACGAAGAGGGCCAGATTTGCCCATTGCATCGGCATACGCCCTATCGATCCACATCACGCCGGTTCATCGGCGCGACTTCATGCCCTCTGAAGACGATAGGCCGAAGCAACCAACGGAATCTTAATGTCCAGCAGAAGAAACCGCCATCATTTTTCTGGGAAAAGCGATGCACCGTTCTGGTCGATGATCAGCTTTGCCTTGCGGATGGTGAACTCAACCGCATCGTCCATGCTGGTGAAGACATCGGCGCGCACGAATTCATGCACGAGCGTTTCCTCGCCGTCCTTTTTCTCGATGCGGCCCGCCAAACGGAACTGGCCGCCTTCCTTCAGCGGCGTTGCATAGATCAGATAGTCTCCATGCACATGCGGTTCCGACTGCGCTGCCTTCTGCGGCGCATCCGCGGACTGGCCGGAGCCGAAGGCCGAAAGGATTTTGGAAAAAAACGATGCCATGGCTTTCACTCCCTTAATCTGTCTCGCATTTCGAAGGGCGGATATGCTCCGCCCTTCCCCGTCGCTCTTATCCCGATCAGATGATCAGGTTCGACAGGATCTCGTTTTCGGTAATATCCTCATAGCCGAGGCCCGCAGCCTCGAAACGCTCCAGAAGCCCTGCAAAGTTTTCCTGCGCGTTGGTTTCGATGCCGATCAGGATCGAACCGAAATTGCGGGCCGATTTCTTCAGATACTCGAAACGGGCGATATCGTCGTCCGGGCCAAGCAGATTGAGGAAATCGCGCAGCGCGCCGGGGCGCTGCGGCAGGCGCAGAATGAAGTATTTCTTCACGCCGGTGTAACGCATGGCGCGTTCCTTGACGTCAGGCAGGCGCTCGAAATCGAAATTGCCGCCGGAGACGACGACGATAACCGTCTTGCCTTCCAGTTTCTCGCGGCCGAGCTTCTCCAGCGCGGCAATGGACAGCGCACCCGCTGGCTCCAGCACCACGCCTTCGAGGTTCAGCATCTCGATGATGGTCACGCAGATGGCGTTTTCGGGGATGAGCAAAACCTGCTCGGCCGGAAAATCCTTCAGCGCCTGGAAGTTGAGATCGCCGATGCGGGCAACGGCGGCGCCGTCGACGAAATTGTCGACCTTGGGGAGCGTTACCGCTTCGCCGCGCTCGAGACTCCTTTTCAGGCTCGGCGCGCCTTCCGGCTCGCAGAACACGAAGTTGCCCTTTTCAACGGTGCCCGCCAGAAAGCCGGTAAGGCCTGCCGAAAGCCCGCCGCCGCCAACCGGCATGACAACCATATCCGGTTTGGTGCCTTCGGGAAGCTGGTCCATGATTTCGGCAGCAACCGTCGCCTGGCCTTCGATGATATCCTGATGGTCGAAGGGCGGCACCATGTAGGCGTCATTGTCTTCGACGTATTTGCGCGCGGCGGCGTAACATTGGTCGAAAATATCGCCCACCAGACGGATGCTGATGAATTCACCACCGAAGATACGGGTCTTGTCGATCTTCTGCTGCGGCGTGGTCACCGGCATGAAAACAACACCGTGAACGCCGAAATGGCGGCAGGCGAAAGCAAAGCCCTGCGCATGGTTGCCGGCCGAAGCACAGACGAAAACCTTGTCCTTGCCAGCCTTCGCAACAGCCTTGCGGAGAAAGTTGAATGCGCCTCTAATCTTGTAGGAACGAACCGGAGACAGATCCTCACGCTTCAGCCAAATCGACGCGCCATACCGACGGCTGAGATGTTCATTCAACTGCAACGGCGTTTCCGGGAATATCTCCCGCACTTCCCGCCGCGCTGCCTCCACAAGCTGCTTGTCCACGATTGTCAATCCATTGAAATTCATAATGGCACCCGCTATGCCATAGGAAGGCGTCAGAGACAAAGACTCATTTCACGCTGCCACGAACCCTGGGTTTCATTTCTTGAACAGCAATCTTCTGCGCTCGGTCATATATGTGGCGTCCATCTTCGGGCTCTATCTCGCGACGGCCATGTTCCTGCCCGCGCTGACGGACCTTTATTACGGCAATGACGACTGGACGGTGTTTGCGCTTTCAGGCTTCATGTGCGGCGGCTTTGCACTTGCCTGTGCGCTGGCCACGCGCGCACCGATCGCGTCCTTCAACAAACGTTTCGGCTTCCTGCTCGTCAACGTGCTCTGGCTTGTATTTTCCATTGTCGGAGCGGTTCCGCTCTATCTGTCCGAGCTTGACCTGACGCCCGGTCAGGCCCTTTTCGAATCGGTATCGGCCATCACGACGACGGGATCGACCGCCATATCCGGCCTCGATAATGCGCCGCAGGGCATTCTTCTGTGGAGGTCGTTGCTCTGTTGGCTCGGCGGCATCGGTATTGTCGCGCTTGGCCTCTTCATCCTGCCGCTCTTGCGCGTTGGCGGCATGACCTTCTTCCGCATGGAATCATCCGACACCGGCAATGACCGGCCCTTCGCGCGGCTGGCAAGCTTCACCCGCGCTTTCGTGGCGATCTACATCATCATGACTATCGCCTGCACGGTGGCTTTCGATTTTGCTGGCATGTCGCATTTCGATGCCCTCAACCATGCCATGTCGACGGTTGCGACCGGCGGTTTTTCCACCCACGACGCCTCGTTTGCCTATTTCAACAACACGGCGCTGCTTTGGATTGCCACCATCTTCCTGATCTTCGGCAGCCTGCCCTTCTCGGTGATGATCCTGCTTGCGGTGCGCCGCAGGCTGGAGACGCTGCGCGACCCGCAGATAGCGGTCTTCCTTGGCTATCTCTGCGCGATTTCCATCGCAGTCGGCGTTTATCACCACCTTAGAAACGGCGTGCCGCTGGATACTGCGCTCAGCCATTCCTTCTTCAACATGACATCAATCCTCTCGACCGGTGGCTTTGCGAGCGACGACTACACCCTGTGGGGTCCGTTCGTTGTCGTCGTGGCCTTTTTCGCAACCTTCATGGGCGGCTGCTCCGGCTCGACGGCGGGTGGTATCAAGGCCTATCGTTTCCTGATCATGTTCAATGTCGTTCGGGCGGGCCTCAAAAAGTTGATCTATCCGAACGCGGTTTATTCGGTCCGTTACGGCCAGCAGGTGGTCGATCCCGACACGATCCGGACGATCTTCCTTTTCGTCAGCTGTTTCATCGCGCTCTGGATCGCCGGCAGCCTTACCATGAGCCTGATGGGTTACGATTTCCTGACTGCGACCTCGGGCGTTGCGACCGCACTTGCCAATGTCGGGCCCGGCATCGGCCCGATCATCGGGCCTGTCGGCAATTTCTCCACGATCAGCGATCCGGCGCTCTATCTCCTGTCTGTCCTGATGTTGCTTGGACGTCTGGAAATCCTCACCGTTCTCGTGCTGCTGATGCCGATTTTCTGGCGCAACTAAAATGCCGGTGCGCTTATTTTGGCTGCCTTAATAAAGCGCTTGACCTTCCCACGTTGGAATAGTCCAGGCTCCTGCTGTTACAAGTTCCAACCCAAGGAGAACCGCCTATGTGCACCGCCCACCAGAATCACCCCGAAACCGCTGCCGCACCTGTTGATGCCGACCTTTCTTTCCACGTTGAAGACATGACCTGCGGTCACTGCGCCGGTGTGATCAAGGGCGCTATCGAAAAGACCGTTCCCGGTGCCGCCGTTCATGCTGATCCGGCAAGCCGCACGGTTGTGGTTGGCGGCGTCTCCGACGCGGCACGTATTGCTGAAATCATCACCGCTGCAGGCTATACGCCGGAAGCGCGCGCCTGATTTGACGAGATGCCGGCGGCGGCCTTCATCCCTGCCGCCGGATCGACCTGCCTGCCCCCGCTTCACGCCGAGCTTGCGTGACAGCCGCTGGACGATACCAACGTCCGCCCCTTCTTACCTCCCCCAGGCTGCATATGCCCTCTCCCTTCCCAGGGATGACAGCGGAGGTTTTCCGGATTTCAAACCCGTATTCGTCAAACGCCGGCATCAATCGTCTCTGTGCACACGAAAAACCCGGCTCTTGCGAGCCGGGCTGGGCTTCATCGGCAATGTCGCACGCCTTACTTCGTTGCCAGATCCTTGGTCATGACGAAGTAGTTGATGGGATGGGGCTTGTAGTTTGCAAGCTTCTCCGAATAGGCGTCGAATACGGTCTCATGGATCAGGAAGACGGTGACGGCCTCCTCATACAGCTTCTTTGCCGCCTCGCCGTAAATTGCATACCGCTTGGCAGGTTCGGCCGTCGCATAGGCCGATTTGATCAGCTTGTCGGTGTCTTCGTTGCAATAATGCGAGATATTGTAGCTGCCGCCGCAGGTATAGTCGGCATTTAGGAAGCCGGCCGGTTCGGCAACATCGGTGGCATAACCGCGGGACAGGAGCGCCATGTCGAAATTACCGGACAGCAGATCTGGCTCGATTGCACTGTAATCGGCGACGCGAACATCAACCTTGATGCCGATTTCCTGCAACTGGGCCTGGATAATGGCCGCGACATCCTTCAGTTCCGTTTTTGCCGTATAGGCGAGGAGCGCGATCTTCAGACTGCCTGGCGCTACGCCTGCCTCTTTCAGCAGAGCCTTTGCTTTCTCGACATTATAGGCGGGCTCGACTTCCTTCGCAGCCCATGGCTCTCCCGCTGCGAAAGGCAGGGTAGCACCCTTTACCGCGCCTTCATAAATGCTGTCGGCGATACCGGTGGTGTCGATGGCCGCCTGGATCGCCTGACGCACTTTCACATTATTGAAAGGCGCCTTCGCGTTGTTCAGCAGGAGTTCCGTAATGCGCGGCGAAGGAATTGGCGCGACCTTGACGCCGTCGGTGGATTCGATGGTCTTGACCGTCCACGGTGGCACGAGGCGCGAAATCTGCGCTTCGCCGGTTCGGACCTGGGTGGCGCGGGTGTCGGCATCGGGAACGAAGTTGACGCGGCCTCCGGAAAGCTTCGGCATGCCGCCCCAATAATCGTGGTTGGCGGAAAGAAGCATATACTGGCTGGGGTCAACCTCCGTGATCTTGAAAGGCCCGGTGCAGGTCCCGACCGGATCGACTTTCCCGTCCTTATAGGCGGCGGGGGCAAGGATTGACGTGGCAGGGCTCGCCATTTGCGCCGGCAGCATCACCGATGGTTCGATGGTGGTTATCTTCACGCTGTCGTCGCCGCTCGCTTCGACTGAAGCAATCAACTTCGGCGAGAAGGCGCGGGCTGGAACCGGCGCCTTCAGAAGATTGGTCAGCGCATTGACTGCGGTTGCGGCATTGAGCGGCTCGCCATTCTGGAACTTCACACCCTTGCGCAGCTTGAATTCCCAGACCTTAGGGTCCGTCTGCTTCCAGCTTTCGGCAAGACTGGCCTCCAGTTTCATGTCGTAGCCGACCCGCACGAAGCTTTCGAAACAACCCGCGCGTGAGCCGAGATAGGCGTCGTCCGACGCCATTTGCCAGCCGGTCTTGACACCGAAATTGTCGTCATAGGTAATCGTATCGGCCTTGGCCGTTTGAACTGAAAACGAAACCACAATGGCGCTTGTCGCCAAAAGTACGTGCTTTATCATTGAATATTCCCCTTTTATTTTTGATGACAACGCTCAAAAGTCAGTCGTCTCACGAGATTTAAGATCTTCATAAAATAGACCTCGAAAGACATAAGAATATCCTTCGGACGCTACACGAGCATCCGCTTGAATATCATTCATTTTATGTTTTTATACTCGGAATTTAATTCCGATATTAATTCACAAACGCACAATTCATCTGTTTTTACAGAACCAGAAGACTGTAACTGCGCTGCTCCTCAGCCCCATTCGCGCCAGTGATGGCAACGAGCGAAATGCTCCCCGGCAACGTCTTCCAGAACCGGTTCCTGTTCGCTGCAAATCTGCGTCGCATATTTGCAGCGGGTGTGAAACTTGCAGCCACTTGGAGGATTGAGCGGGCTTGGCAGATCACCATCCAGAAGCATTTCCGGCGCATATAATCCGGTTTCATCAAGCATCGACGAGGCAATAAGAGCCTTCGTATAGGGATGCTTAGGCGCCCGGAAAAGCTCATCCCGGTCGGCGATTTCAACGATCCGCCCGAGATACATCACCGCGATACGGTCGCAGAGATAACGCACCACGCGCAGGTCATGGGAAATCATCAGCACCGTCAAACCATGACGACGCTTCATGTCCATCAGGAGGTTCAGGATCTGCGTGCGCATGGAGGCGTCGAGCGCCGATGTCGGTTCGTCGCACACAAGGAAGCTTGGATTGAGAAGAAGCGCGCGGCCTATAACCACGCGTTGCAACTGCCCGCCGGAGCACTGGCTCGGATAACGGTCATAATAGGAGGCATCAAGGCCGACCTCCTCCAGCATCTTGAACACGCGCGCGATGCGTTCTTCGCGCGTGCCGATGCCGTGCTGGGCAAGCGGCGCTTCCATGCTTTGCCCTATGCGCATGCGCGGGTCGAGCGCGGAATAGGGATCCTGGAACACCAGTTGCACCACACGGCGCATGCGCCGCAGCGTCTCGCCCTGCATGTGCAGAATATCGTGGTCTCCGATGCTGACCTCGCCTTTCGTCGCGTTGGTCAACCGCGTTATCAGCCCGGCGACAGTGCTTTTGCCGCAGCCGGATTCGCCAACGAGACCAAGAACCTCACCCTCGCCGATCGTGAGGGAAACATCGTCCACGGATTTGACCACGCGATTGCCGAAACCCGATATCGGATAATATTTGCACAGGTTGTTTGCGACCACATAGGGCTTGATCTTGCCAGCCGCCTGAGGCTGGTTCGGTGTTTTGACTGTCGATAGCATCGCAACCCTCCTTCAGCAGACTGTGTGACTGGCATGGCTGCCGGCATGGTCGTCGTCGACCGCCCAGCACCGCGCCTTGCGACCTTCCGGCAAGGCATTCAGATCCGGCTCCGTTGCCATGCAACGGCCGCCCATGCCGGCCGACTGGGCAAGCGCGCAGCGGGGATGGAAACGGCAACCGCAGGACATGTCATGGGCCTGCGAGCTGGAGCCGGGGATCGTCAGCAGCTGCCCCTCGCTGTCGGTCGTCAGAAGCGAGCAGCTGATGAGCGCCTTGGTATAGGGATGTTGCGGCGCCTTGAGGATTGCCTGCGTTGGCCCCTCCTCGACGATGCGCCCAGCATACATCACCGCAATCCGGTCCGCGAAAGCGGCAACGACCGAGAGGTCATGGGTGATGAGCAGCGTTGCAAGCCGCCGCTTCCGACGCTCATCGTCGAGCAGGCGCAATATTTGTGCCTGGACGGTGACATCGAGTGCCGTCGTCGGTTCATCGGCGATCAGCAGTTGCGGATTGCCGGAGAGTGCCGCAGCAATCATGACGCGCTGCGCCATGCCGCCGGAGAGTTCATGTGCGAAGCATTGCGCCCGCGCCGACGGATCGGGAATTCCGACATCCGACAGCATGCCGACAACCCGGCCCAGTGCCGCATGCCGGCTCATCTTGCGATGGACCCACAGTGGCTCTGCGACCTGCGTCCTCACCCGGCTGGTCGGATCGAGCATGGCCTGCGGTTGCTGAAAAAGCATTCCGATATCGGCGCCGCGCAACGCATCAAGCTCGGAGGGCGAGAGAGCGAGAATGTCGCGGCCGGCAAAGGAAATGCGGCCGGAGTTGATTTCCGCGCCGTGCGGCAACAGCCGCATCAGCGACAGAGCCGTCATGCTCTTGCCGGATCCGGATTCGCCGACCAGTGCAACGACCTCTCCGGCATCGACGGAGAGCGTCAGACCGGAGATAACAAACTTGCGGCCATTTGCAGACGGCACCGAAACGTGCAGATCCTCGATTTCCAGAAGCGGTGTCCGTTCCGGGGCGATGGCCGTATTGGCATGCGTGTGTCCTTCGATATTCATAAGAGTTCCCCTTATTATTATTGCATCGGAGGCATGGGCGTATTTTCAAGCGGCTTCAGACGATAATACTCTCCTTAGGGCTATCGTGCCCTGTGTATGTTTGATCGGCGCGGGCGCCGGTCATTGCTCTAACCGCAGGCGTCAATGGCCGTTCGGTTTCCTGGTATCCATGTTCAGGCCGTGGCCGATCCATGTCACGCTCAACGCCGACAGGAAAATCGCCAGACCCGGTGCGATCACGAGAATGGGCATACGTTCCGCATAGGCCTGCGCATCGGCCAGCATCAGCGCCCAGTCTGCGGCAGGCGGCTGCACGCCGAGGCCGAGAAACGACAGTCCGCCCACCGTGATCAGCTTGTGGCCGAAGCGCAGGAAGGCAACTGCTGCGATGGGCCAGATCGTGTTGGGAATGACATGCCGGAAAATAATGAAGCGGCGTGTGCATCCAAGCACTTCGGCGGCGCGCATATATTCTCGGGAATTGATCGAAAGCGTCAGCCCGCGTGCCAGTCGCGCAAAAGGTGTCCAACCGACGATCGTCAGCGACGCGATCAATGTTCCATATCCCGGGCCGAAGATGGCGACGAGGAAAATGGCGATCACCACGTCAGGGATGGCGATGAGCAGATCCACCACCCGCATCAGGACTTCATCGAGAACGCCGCGGCTGCGACCGCTGATGATGCCGATGAAGGTTCCGATGGCGACCGACAGAATGACGGTGATGGCGGCAATCGTGACCGTGAAGCGTCCGCCGATAAGCAGCCGGCTCAAGACATCACGCCCGAGATGGTCAGTGCCCAGCCAGTAGGCGGCGCTTGGCGCATTCAACCGCAGGCGAAGGCTTTGCTGCGCGGGATTATAGGGCGAAATCCACGGCGCGATGACGAGCAGCAGGATGATGACGAGAAAAATCGCCGAACCCGCGTAGAACGTCCAGTGCCGCCGGCGGATGAAATCCGTGAACCGGAAAAGTGTCGACGGGCGCTTGGGCAAGGTCATTGGCATGGCGGCTACCGGCGCGCTCGGGAAGTGACTAATGGTCATGTTGACCTCGCATTGCTGGATTGATCAGGACATAGAGGCCATCGGCCAGGGTATTGATCAGGATGGAAAGGGCGACGATGCAGATGAAACCGCCCTGCAGCATGGGGATGTCCCGATTGACCACGGCGTCGTAAAGAAGCCGGCCCATTCCGGGGATGGCGAATATCACCTCCACGACCACCGATCCGCCAAGCAGGCCCGCAAGCCACAGGGCAAAGAAGGTGACGATCGGAAGCGAACCGTTGCGAATGCCGTGGCGCATGACCGTGCCATGCATGCCGAGACCGCGGCTGCGGGCCGCCGTGATGTAAGGCGCGCGCAGAACCTCAGCCATGGCGGCGCGCGTCACCTGCGTGAAATAGGCCAGTGGGCGCAGCGTCAACGTCAAAGCGGGAAGCACCAGCGAGCGCCAGCTATCCCAGCCCGCAGACGGCAACCAGCCGAGATAAAGCGCAAAGACGAGCGCCGACATCGGCGCAAACCAGTATTCCGGCGTGGCAACGAAGGTCTGGATCATCAGCGTTGCGAAATTGTCCAGCCGGCCACCCGGACGCATCGCCGCCAACGTGCCGAGCGGCAGGGCGACGGCGACCGCAATCGCCAGCGCGGTCAGTGCCAATGTCACGGACACGCCGAGAGAGCGCAAAAGCTCACCCGCCACGGGCTGGCTGCTGGTGAAGGAAAAGCCCAGATCACCGCGCAGCGCTCCCGACAGCCATGCGAAATATTGGACGTAAAGCGGCCGGTCGAGCCCGAGGCTTAACCGAAGGGCCTCGACTGCATGCGGATCGAGCGCCGTATCGCGCATGCGCGAAAACAGAATGGTGCGGGCTGGATCGCCACCGGCCATGTAGGGCAAAAGAAACGCGATGACGGAGACGATCATCAGCATAAGGCACAGAATAAGGAAGCGTTGTATTATCTGTATCCACATTGCCTGTTCTCCTTCGCCGCAAATGGCCATTGCACTGCAATTGATGATCGGTCCCCGTCGGGGAAATGCGGTTTATTTCATGAGGCGCGGCAAATCCGTCACCACACCGGACGTGCCCTTCAGCATGCCGGAACGCTTGGGCAGGATCGCCACCGGCGTAAAATCGGGATCTTCAGACTGGGCAAGATCCTGAATGATCGGGCAATCCGGTTCACCATTGTCAGGGCAATAGGTCGCGATATTTCGCAGCGTGTCGGCCATCTCCCGAAGAGCATGCATCTTTGCCTCGAGATCTACGACATGTTCCATGACGATGCGCTTGACGTCGCAGGATGCACCGCCGGGATCGCGCCACAGGGTCATAAGCTGCCTGATCTTTTCGATCGAGAAACCGAGGTCGCGGCCGCGGCGGATGAAACGCAGCGTCTCCAGATCGTTGGTCGTATAGACCCGATAACCGGATTCCGTGCGGTTTGCGGATTTGATCAGCCCGATCGTCTCGTAGTGGCGGATCATCTTTGCGGAAACACCGGATGCGGTGGCGGCTGTACCAATGTTCATCGATCCTGCTCCTATCTTTCCGGGGTGAAAAACACGTCTGCATGAATGTCGGCGGTGCGGATGCCCCTTGCCAGGAGCTGCGGCACCGTTGCCTCGATCATCGCCGGCGGTCCGGCCAGATAGGCTTTCCAGCCATCGAGATCGTCGAAGTCGTCCGCCACGGCGGAACCGACATAACCGCGCCGCATCTGCGCATGGTCTTCATTCGAGAGAACCGGAACAAAGCTCAGATTGCCGTGGCTTACGGCAAGTTCTTCGAAACGGTCGACCATATAGAGGTCACGCTCGGCGCGGGCGCCGAAATAGACATGGATCGGGCGTTGCCGGCCCGTGGTCCGATCAGTGGCAAGCGCTGCCTCTACAACCGCCTTCACCGGCGCCAGCCCCGAACCGCCGGCAATGCCGAGGATCGGTCCGCAATGCTTTTCCCGCAGATACGAAGACCCGAAGGGACCGACCAGCACGACAGGGTCACCCGCCTTGGCGTTCGCGAAAATATGGCCACTCGTGACGCCGCCGGGGACATGCCGGATATGGAATTCGATCAGGTCCTCATCGATGCGGCTGGCAATGGAATAGTCACGCGGCGAACAGTCCGGATAAAGCAGGCGCACATATTGGCCGGCCTTGAAGGTAAACAGTTCGCGATCGTCGAGCCTGATGCGGATGAGCTTGATATCATGCGTCGCATCCACCGCTTCCGCGATGACGCCATCAAAGCGGCCGGCCGGAATATCGGCAAATTCATCCTCGCCGTCGAGCCAGCCAATCGTCACGTCGCTCAACGGCACGGCGCGGCACGCGAGTGTCAGTCCTTCCGCCTTTTCCTCTTCTGTCAACGAAAAGGGCGTATGCTTGAGAAGGTCGATCTCGCCTGAGACGAGGCGCGATTTGCACGCCCCGCACCGGCCCATGCGACACCCGTGCGGATAGGAAATTCCGGCGGCAAGGGCGGCCTGAAGGACGGTCTCGCCCTGCGCTGCCACAATGCTACGTCCGATACGTGGCAAATAGACTGTGTTTCCAGGCGTCATCACATCCGCCCCCTATTCTGCCGCTGCGAGTTGCATGCCGGACGATCTGTCCAGCAGCGGCGGGCGGAAGCTTTTGAGACGCAGCGCGTTGGTCAAGACAAACACGCTGGAAAGCGCCATGGCTCCGGCAGCAAGAACAGGCGACAGCAGAACACCGTTGGCAGGATACAATATTCCGGCCGCCACGGGAACGAGTGCGGCATTATAGGCAAAGGCCCAGAACAGGTTCTGGCGGATGTTGCGGATCGTCGCCTTGGACAACGCAATGGCATTCGCGACACCGCGCAAATCGCCAGACATCAACACCACATCGGCGCTTTCTATGGCGACATCCGTACCCGTGCCGATTGCGAGACCGACATCGGCCGCCGCAAGGGCCGGCGCATCGTTGATGCCATCACCGACGAAGGCCACCCGCCGGCCATCGGCCGCAAGTCTTTTAACGGCCTCGACCTTGCCGTCAGGCAGTACTTCCGCCACCACTTCGTCGATACCAAGACGGCGGGCAATGGCTTCGGCCGTGCGGCGGTTATCGCCTGTTATCATCGTGACCTTGAGACCAAGCGCATGCAGCGCTGCTATCGCCTCCGGGGTCGTCGGCTTGATCGGATCGGCAACCGCGATAATGGCGGCCAGCCGGCCATCGACAGCGGCATAAAGCGGCGACTGCCCTTCTCTGCCCAGCCGGTCGGCATCGTCGGCGAACTTCGCAATGTCGTAACCGAGCTTCACCATGAAGCGGTCGGCGCCCGCCTCGACCTTGCGGCCGTCAACCGTTGCCGCAACGCCGAAACCGGGGGTCGCCTCAAAGCCGGCCGCGTCGGCAAGCGTCAGGCCACCATGTTTTGCCGCCTCGACGATCGCTTCGGCTATGGGATGTTCGGAACGGCTTTCAAGCGAGGCGACAAGGCGCAACACCTCATCCTGATCGAAGCCTTCGGTCGTGGTGAAATGCACCAGTGTCGGCTTGCCGAGCGTCAGCGTGCCGGTCTTGTCGACGGCGATGACATCGGCATCACGCAAAGTCTGGAGAGCATCGCCGCGCCGGAACAGCACGCCCATTTCGGCTGCACGGCCGGTTCCGACCATGATCGAGGTCGGGGTGGCAAGGCCCATGGCGCAGGGGCAAGCGATGATGAGGACAGCGACGGCGTTAACCAGCGCAAAGGTCAAGGCCGGGTCCGGTCCGAGAATGAACCAGACGATGAAGGTGACGAGTGCAGCGAGCATGACTGCAGGCACGAACCAGTTGGTCACCTTGTCCACCAGCGCCTGTATCGGCAGTTTGTCGGCCTGCGCTTCCTCGACCATGCGGATGATCTGCGCGATCAGCGTGTCGGCACCGACCTTCGTGGCGCGGAACGTGAAGGAGCCGTTTCTGTTGACCGTACCGCCCACGACTTCGGACCCAGCCGTCTTGGTCACCGGCACCGGTTCGCCTGTGATCATCGATTCGTCGACATAGGAAGAACCATCAAGCACCAGACCATCGACTGGCACTTTCTCGCCGGGACGGACGACGATGACATCGCCAGTCGCAACATCCTGAAGTGGCACATCGATGGTTTCACCATTGCGCATCACACGGGCCGACTTGGCCTGCAGGCCGACGAGCCGCTTTATCGCCTCGCTGGTGCGGCCCTTGGCGCGCGCCTCGAGGAAACGGCCGAGCAGGATAAGCGTGACGATCACCGCTGCGGCCTCATAATAGACATTGGCCGTGCCTCTCGGCAGGATCTCGGGCACGAAAGTGGCGACGACCGAGAACCCCCAGGCGGCGGAAGTGCCCAGCACCACCAGCGAATTCATATCCGGCGCCAGCCGCAGAAGTGCGGGGATGCCTTTTTTGAAGAACCGCAGGCCCGGCCCGAAGAGGACAAGCGTGGTCAGCGCGAATTGCAGATACCAGCTTTCCCGCATGCCGACGGTTTCCATCACGAAATCATGGATGGCGGGCACCAGATGCGAGCCCATCTCCAGAATGAAGACCGGCAGCGTCAGGGCAACAGCGGTGGCCAGGCTGATTTTCAAACCGCGCAATTCGGCTTCGCGCCGGTCCGGCTCGTCACCCTTGGCCTTGTCGGCGACGATCTCGTTTGCCTTGTAACCGGCTTGGCTGATTGCTTCGGCCAGCCTGGCGGCAGAGACGGCATTGCCGGCGACACGCACGGTGGCGCGCTCCGTTGCGAGATTGACACTCGCGTCGGAGACACCGGAAACGGCCTTCAGCGCCTTTTCGACACGGCCGACGCAGGACGCGCAAGTCATGCCTTCGATATCGAGTTCGATGGTTTTCTCGTCGACGCTATAGCCTGCATTTCGCACGGCATCGACAACGGCCGAAACGTTGGGCGCTCCTGAAAAAGCAATATCGGCGCGCTCCGTCGCAAGATTGACCGAAGCCTTGACGACCCCCGGCACCTTGGCAATAGCCTTCTCGACACGACCGACGCAGGAGGCACATGTCATTCCCTCGATGGCTATCGAATGGTTCGCCTGTATCTGGATTTGTGACATGCGCATGACCTCTTTTTCTCTTTACAAAAAAAAGATAGGGCTTCCCATCGTGGCAAGGTCAATAGGCTCTTTTGGATGATTTTCACGGAGAAATGCCGCGAGCGTGAACAAGCCCATTTTTTAGGCTGACTCATGCATCATGATGCAATCGATTGCCCGGATATCGACTATCCCGGCGCAGAATCCATCCTGAATGCCCGCATGTCGCAGGAAAACGGCAGAGAAATCTTTTAATTGGAGATGGAAATGGTGCGGACGGCGGGACTTGAACCCGCAAGACCAATGGTCGGCAGATTTTAAGTCTGCTGCGTCTACCGATTTCGCCACGTCCGCATTGTCGCGCCGCGTGCCAACAGGCCCCGGCGCTACAAAATTGCCTTGTCATTCCTCAGGCGCAGGATCGAACGAGACCCTGACCCCAAGCACCGACAGCGCCACATCTACACAGGCCGCACCGTTTCGGTCAACCGGGCCTTAGCCACACCAGGACTGATTTTTTGCCGAGACCGGATGAGCCAGGCCTTCCCGCACGAGTTGATCGGCAAAGGATACGCCCGAACGTGAAATCCGTTTGCGTTCCATGGCTTGCCCGCCGGCTGTTGCCGACGACGCCACATCGAATGCGCCGGCATTCAACATATCCCGCAACCGCACCTTGGCAATGAAACCGCGCTGACGCTCTTCCATGCATCGCGCCCGGTCGATCTGCGGGACCTCGATGCCGGCGAGCTGCATTTTCACGCCCTTCATCCAGAAGGTATTGCCATCGGCCACGCAATTGGTGAGACCTGAGCGACCACAAAAGGCGAAGGCGCCGCTTTTTTCTCCCAGCGAGACTTTTTCGACCGAAGGGCGTGTTTCCGGCAGGATAGCGGCAACCTGGCTCTGCTGTGCCGCAGGCGGCATGGCAATCGAGCGCGGCGGCACCGGACCATTGATCGGTGAAACCGGCAATGCGGGGCGGATGGCCGCCACCTTCTCCGGTGCGGCCGTCTCGCGTTTGGCGGCTACGGCGATCTTGGGGGAATTTGTCGTGGTGGATGTTGCCTTCGCGACATGCCGCTGCGGCATAAGACTGTCGCGATGTTCGTAAGCCTGAATGCCGCCGGCCACGACGCCCAGCATCAGCACCCAGGGCCAAACGCTGCCGCCGGCCGATTTCTTCGCCGTACGGCGTCGCGTTGTCGGTTTTCGATTGCTCACGATCAGACTCCTTTTTACGGAGCCGCATTATCGGTCAAGAGAGTTTCTGAAAGGTTGGCATTCCAGAGCGCCTTCGCTTTTCCTGAAAATGCTCGAATAGAGTTGTGGATAAACGATCAGCGAACCTGATCAAGCAGCCGCTTGCATTCGAGAAGATCGAACAGCGCCTCCTGCAACAGCGCTTGGTCATCCTTGCCGATGCCAGATTTGCCAACCGATATCTCGGTATCGCTGTTACCGCCACCGAAGCCGAAAAATCGGCCGCTCGGCTTGGCTTTCGGGCGGCCGACGACCTCGTCTCCGTCTGGATCCAGCACGCGCGGTTCGGCAACTTCCTTTTCGCCGCTCGCTGCCATGATGGCTTCCATGGTAGCAAGATCGCCTGACGCGATTGCCGCCACGAAACGGTTTCCGTTGGTTTTCAGAAGTTTCTGCACGCCTTTGATGGTGTAGCCGTGGTCATAAAGAAGATGACGAATGCCCTTGAGGAGATCGATATCATCAGGGCGGTAATAACGGCGGCCCCCACCCCGTTTCATCGGCTTGATCTGCGGAAAGCGCGTTTCCCAGAAACGCAGCACGTGCTGCGGCAGGTTCAGCTCATCCGCCACTTCACTGATCGTCCGAAACGCGTCGGGGCTTTTGTCCAAACTTCCACTCCCATCCGGACCTTGAGCGCCATGCACCCAGCCGGACACTGAACAAGAACGCTTTTCACCAGCCGATACCGTGCATCATGTATTGCGAAAAATCGAACCCGATCCTCGCACCGATGCCCGTGGCGGCAAGATACCATTTATCTAAAATTGATTATGATGTGAGTCGACCAGATTTCAACGGCTTGCACGTCGAAATTCAAGCATGTTCACAAGAAGAATGGGGATAAAGGCTTGCCATGCGGCAAAAAACCCGCGTTACAGCCGGCTTACGCCCCGGCTTTCTGACCCTTTTGCTTGGTCTTGCGAGCCGTATGCGCCTTCAGGATTCGCTGTTTCAGCACGTTTGACGCCTTGAAGGTCATGACGCGGCGTGGCGAAATCGGAACTTCCTCACCCGTTTTCGGGTTGCGGCCGATACGCTCGTTCTTTTCCCTGATCTGAAATGTCGCGAAGGACGAGAGCTTGACGACCTCGCCGCGCGTGATCGCATTACAAATCTCGTCGATGATCGTTTCGACCAGTTCGGCGGATTCGGTGCGGGACAGCCCGACTTTACGAAACACAGATTCTGCAAGATCTGCGCGTGTCACTGTCTTCCCGGCCATTTTTCCCCACAAACCGTGTCTGAATTTTTCTCTAGGAGCCGCCGAGATTATTTCCCTTGTGGCGACCGGTCAAGGGATTGTTCCAGATTCATTTGAGGCTTTCGGCAATCAGTGCAATGGCTTAGAGCGACTGACGCGGTTTTGCCGCACGCGGGGGTCGCTTCAGCGCGTTTGAACGGGGTACTGCCGCAAAAATCACAACCGATTTTGTGCCAGCGCCCCGGTAAACGCTAAAATTTGCCGTTACCAGCGCAGCAGCACTGCGCCCCAGGTGAAACCGCCGCCCATGGCTTCCAGCATGACCAGATCGCCTTTCTTGATGCGTCCGTCACTGGCCGCAACGGCAAGCGCCAGCGGAATGGATGCGGCCGAGGTATTGCCGTGCTTATCGACGGTGATGACGACTTTTTCCGGATCGATATTGAGCTTTTTTGCCGATCCGTCGATGATGCGCTTGTTGGCCTGATGCGGAACGAGCCAGTCGAGATCATCAGCCGTCGTGCCTGTCGCCTCGAAAGCCTGTTCGATGACGTCGGTGATCATTCCGACAGCGTGCTTGAACACTTCCCGGCCTTCCATGCGCAGATGGCCGACCGTGCCGGTCGTGGAAGGTCCACCATCGACGTAAAGCTTATCCTTGTGCGAACCGTCGGAGCGCAGCTGCGAGGTGAGGATGCCACGATCGCTGGAAGTACCCTCGCCTTCGCATGCCTCGATTACGAGCGCGCCTGCACCATCACCGAACAGAACACAGGTGGTGCGGTCCTTCCAGTCGAGAATGCGCGAGAATGTTTCGGCGCCGATCACCAGCACGCGCTTGGCCATGCCGCCGCGAATGTAAAGATCGGCGGTGGCCACGGCATAGACGAAGCCGGAGCAGACGGCCTGCATGTCGAAGGCGAAACCGTGGGTCATGCCGAGACGGTTCTGGATGTTTACCGCCGTTGCCGGAAATGTATTGTCCGGTGTCGAGGTTGCCAGAATGATGAGGTCGATGTCATCGGGCGTCAGGCCGGCATTGTCGAGCGCCGCACGCGCCGCAGCCTCGCCGAGCGAAGCGGTGGTCTCGCCTTCTCCCGCTATGTAGCGCTGACGAATGCCCGTGCGCTGCACGATCCATTCATCGGAAGTCTCTACGACCCCTTCGATTTCACTATTGGTCATGACACGCTTCGGAAGCGCTGCCCCGAAACCACGTACGATAGAGCGGATCATTCCCTTATTCCTCGTCAGCCACGAGAGCTTCGGGCGCCGGGGGCGGAAGCCGTCTTGCGTGGTAAATCTTCAGATCGTTTTCAATTTTTGCCGTAAGACCGTTATGGACCATGTCGTAGCCGACATCGACCGCGGAGGCAAAACCGATGGCATCCGTGCCGCCATGGCTTTTGATGACAATGCCGTTCAGGCCGAGAAACACGCCGCCATTGACCTTGCGCGGGTCCATTTTTTCTCGCAGCACATCGAAAGCGCTTTTCGCGAGAATATAACCGATCTTGGCAAAGAAGCTGCGGGAGATCGCCTCACGCAGAAGCGTGGTGATCTGGCGCGCCGTGCCTTCGGCGGCTTTGAGCGCAATGTTGCCGGTGAAACCTTCGGTCACCACCACATCCACCGTGCCCTTGCCAATGTCGTCACCCTCGACGAAACCGCGGTAATCGATGGTGCCTAAATCGGCCTCGCGGATCAGCCGTCCGGCTTCACGGACCTCTTCCTGACCCTTCACCTCCTCGACACCGACATTCAGCAAACCGACGGTCGGACGGTCGATATCGAAAAGCGCACGCGCCATGGCGCCGCCCATCAGGGCAAAATCGAGCAATTGCTGGGAATCGGCGCCAATCGTGGCGCCAACATCGAGCACGATGCTTTCGCCTTTCAGCGTCGGCCATATGCCGGCGATGGCCGGGCGTTCCACCCGCGCCATGGTGCGCAAACAGAATTTGGCCATGGCCATCAGCGCGCCGGTATTGCCGGCGGATACGACGACGTCCGCTTCACCTAGCTTCACGGCCTCGATGGCGCGCCACATGCTGGAGACATAGCGGCCACGACGAAGCGCCTGACTTGGCTTTTCGTCCATGGCGACCGAAATTTCACAATCGTGAAAGACCGATTTTTCCCGAAGTGCGGGATATTGTGCCAGAATGGGGTCGCACTTGCTTTTCTGCCCGTAGAGCAGAAAAGTCACATCGTTGTGCCGTTCAAGCGCCTTGGCGGCACCGGGTATGGCAACATCAGGGCCGAAATCGCCACCCATGACGTCAATCGCTATTCTGATCACTCGTCCCTTATCCTTTTTGCCGCCACTCAAGCGGATTTTGCGCGAAAATACCTGTTCCGGCCTGTGTTACAATAAAATTATTTCAGCCCGGCGGCGCATTCAGTCTTTTTTCCAGTCTTTCAGCACGGCGAAAGGCGACGGACGCTTTTCTTCTTCAGGCTCATTTTCGGTCGTATCGGTAAATTCGATATCCGATTTGCGCGGATAGGGATCGATCGCAAGGGCCGCGAATTCCGCAACAGTCGCGCCAACATCAATGCTGTCGCCGGTGAACTGGTCGGGAATGTCAGGGCCATTGGGGTCGAGTACGATCTCCCCTTCCTCATTGGTGACCATCCGCGCCAGCTTCGACCCTTCCGGCACGAAAATATGCTCGACGCTCTCGTCGATCTTGCTGGAGACCGGCTCCAGCGTCACGACGCAGGCCTGGGTCACGGCCGCATGCACCTCGCCCTTGATCTTCACGCCATCCCTCTTCCAGCGGGTAACCTGCAGTTCCGCCTTCAGATATTCGACGGAAACCACATCCCAGAATTTCGCCAGCGCCTTCAGTTCCTCGGCATTGGCTTCAAGACCAATCCTCACCGGATTGGCGGAAATATGGCCTACCTTTACGGGGTAGGAAAAAGGCAGATCGTCATTTGCGGCGTGTCGCGCGTTCATCGTAAACCTCATAGTCCAGGCAAAGGCAGCTTCAGGCTTCCGGTTGCTATCGTTTCTTCGGAGCCTGCGGAAAGGTTGGAAGACGCCTCCATCATCCAGCCCGCAAGCCCGTCCAGTTCCGGTGCCTTCTCATCTGTCTGGGGGTATATATTGCGCCGGAGCGCTGCGGCAAGGGCAACGGGGTCGGATGCATCCAGCGCCGCCGCATAGGATTCGAGCCGCCCGTAGAACATGCCGGCAAATTTCTTCATGCGCTTCGGCACGCCCTGGTCGCCAATGCCGAGCTCACGGATGGAATGGTCGATATCCTGAAAAAAGGCGTCGACGATCTCCTGCGCGATTTCCTGCCCGCTCACACCGGAGGATTTGGTGCGGCGGAAATAGAGAATCATGACGATCGACAGCATCTCGAAGCGGCCCATCACCGTGTCTGGAACGCCGAGATCAAGATAAAAAGCGGGCGTGCGGGCCGCAGCCGTCAAGATCGCATATTGCCGGTCTACTATGGCGCGGTTGTTGTTTTTCTGTCTGAACAGCCCGAATATCATCGTTTTTTTCCGAACGGGGCTGGTGAATTCGCTCACCCGCCTATCGCACTTGTTGCATGATCGCCAAAGCTGGTTTACCGAAGCATCCACGAATTGCAATGCTGTCGCGGTCACGTTCGTCTTTCGGCTGAAACAGTCTAAGAGACCGGAAGAGTTTCCAAAGGCCGTGAAAGCGTTGAATTTGGGGGGTGATCGGGATTTTCCGTCCCCGGATTGACACAATCATGTGCACAGACACTGTGCACCACGCAATGCCGGAAGGTGCCATTCATGATCGCAGTCGGGGAAAAGCAGTTGAGCAAGCAGAAATCCGCAAGTCACGGCAAAATTCTGGGCAAGACCGCCATCGCAATCGTCGTCGCGTCCACCCTGCTCTCCGCCTGCACCAGCACCACCGATGTGTTCCACAACGGCTACGTCATGGACGAGCAGTCGCTTCAGCTGATCCCGGAAGGTTCCAGCCGCGAGCAGGTTCTGCTTACCATGGGCACGCCCTCCACCACGGCGACGTTCGGCAACGAGGTTTTCTATTACATCTCGCAGAAGCGTGTGCGCCGCGCCGCTTTCATGAAGCCGACGTTGGTCGAACAGAACATTCTCGCGATCTATTTCAACAAGGACGGCGTAATCGAGCGTAAGGCCAATTACGCGCTGCAGGACGGCAAGGTCTTCGACACGATTTCGCGTACCACCCCGACAGGCGGCAAGGATCTCACCTTCCTGCAGCAGCTGCTGTCCGGCGGCACCTCGGGCGCCAACATCGCCAAGAGCATTCTTGGCCAGGGCGGCAACACCCCCTGATCGTTGAAGAACGGCAAAATCAAAGGCCCGGGGATCGCTCCCCGGGCCTTTTTCTTTGTCGATGCTGCAAGTCCTTAGTGGGCGAGAACCGCCAATAGCAGCAGCGCCACGATATTGGTGATCTTGATAGCCGGGTTGACGGCCGGACCGGCGGTATCCTTGTAGGGATCGCCCACCGTATCGCCCGTAACCGACGCCTTGTGGGCGTCCGAACCCTTGACGTGGCGCACGCCGTCCTTGTCGATGAAGCCATCCTCGAAGCTTTTCTTGGCGTTATCCCACGCACCACCACCGGAGGTCATGGAAATCGCCACGAACAGGCCGTTGATAATGACGCCAAGCAGCGATGCACCGAGTGCGGCAAAGGCAGAGGCCTTGGAACCTGAGATAAGCAGCACGCCGAAATAAACGACGAGTGGCGCCAGAACCGGCAGCAGCGACGGAATGATCATCTCCTTGATCGCCGCCTTGGTCAAAAGATCGACCGCCTTGCCGTAGTCCGGTTTTTCCGTTCCTGCCATGATGCCAGGCTTTTCGCGGAACTGGCGGCGAACTTCCTCAACGATCGAGCTTGCCGCCTTGCCCACCGCCGTCATGGCGATGCCGCCAAAGAGATACGGAATGAGGCCGCCGAACAGCAGACCGGCAACGACGTAAGGATTGGCAAGGCTGAAGGATATTTCGCCGATATCTTTGAAGTAAGGATAGGTATCGCCATTGGCAGCGAAATAGGACAGGTCGTTGGAATAGGCGGCAAACAGCACCAGCGCGCCGAGACCGGCAGAACCGATGGCATAGCCCTTCGTGACGGCCTTGGTGGTGTTGCCGACGGCATCCAGCGCGTCGGTCGCCTTACGTACATCCGGGTCGAGACCGGCCATTTCGGCAATGCCGCCGGCATTGTCAGTCACCGGACCGAAGGCATCGAGCGCCACGATCATGCCCGCCAGACCAAGCATGGCGGTGACCGCGATGCCCGTGCCGAACAGGCCACCGAGCTGGTAGGTGCCGATGATGCCGCCAACGATGACAAGCGCCGGCAGTGCCGTCGATTCCAGCGAGACTGCAAGACCCTGGATGACGTTGGTGCCGTGGCCCGTGACCGATGCCTGCGCGATGGAATTGACCGGGCGTTTGTTGGTGCCGGTATAATATTCGGTGATGACGACGATCAGCGCCGTCACCACAAGGCCGACCAGCCCGCACAGGAAGAGGTTTGTGCCGGTAATCTCCATTCCGGCCACCGTGCCGATGGTACCCCAGCCCACGGTCGCGTAAGTTGCCACGGCAAGACCCGCAATCGAGAAGACGCCGGTGGCAATCAGCCCTTTATAGAGAGCGCCCATGATGGAGTTGTTGGTGCCGAGCTTGACGAAGAAGGTGCCGGCAATCGAGGTCAGGATGCAGGCGCCGCAAATGGCCAGCGGATAGACCATCGCGCTTTCCAGTATCGGCGTTCCGGCAAAGAAGATCGCCGCAAGCACCATGGTTGCCACCACCGAGACGGCATAGGTCTCGAAAAGGTCGGCCGCCATGCCGGCGCAATCGCCGACATTGTCGCCGACATTATCTGCGATTGTTGCCGGGTTGCGGGGGTCGTCCTCGGGAATGCCTGCTTCGACCTTGCCGACGAGATCGCCGCCGACATCTGCACCCTTGGTGAAGATGCCACCGCCGAGACGGGCGAAGATGGAGATAAGCGAAGCGCCGAAACCGAGCGACACCAGCGCGTCAATCACCTCACGCGATCCGGGCGCATGGCCGAGCACCGAGGTGAGGATGAAATAATAGATGGAAACGCCAAGCAGCGCGAGGCCAGCCACCAGCATGCCGGTGATGGCGCCTGATTTGAACGCGATGTCGAGACCGGCGGCAAGGCTGTGGGATGCGGCTTGTGCGGTGCGCAGATTGGCACGGACGGAGACATGCATGCCGATGAAACCGGCAGCACCCGAAAGCACGGCGCCGATGATGAACCCGATGGCCGCGAGAGCCGACAGCAGATACCAGGCGAGAACGGCGACGATCAATCCGACGATGGCGATGGTGAGATATTGACGGGTGAGATAAGCCTGCGCACCTTCACGGATAAAACCTGCTATTTCACGCATACGCTCGTTGCCCTGATCGGCAGCGAGAACGCTCCTGGTCGTCCATGCCGCGTAAACCACGGACAGGACCCCACATAAAATCACTATGGGTATTACGGTCATGCGCACTTACCTCCCAAAAGGCCGGGTCTCACTCCCTCCCCGGCGTGGCGAACCATGTGCAAGGACAGGGGCGATCAAATGCGCGGCCTGTCCTGTCGTGGCCATTCTTCCCCTCCCAAGGAAAAATGACCTGCGCGGCAAGATTGCGTTGGCGAAAGGCGTGGCGTCAAGCCCACAAATTTGCCTGAAACATGAAAGGGGTAGAGATCGAAGGCGATCTTACGCGGCGTTTCTGCGTGGGGTCAGCAACAGCGACGCCACCAGCACGAGGCATAGGCCCGCAACCGGCCAGATAACGAGGTTCATGACCGACCAGCCCCAGGCCGTAAACACCTTGCCGGAAGAGAAGGACGACAGCGCTACCGTGCCGAACAGCACGATATCGTGAAAGCCCTGTACCTTGTCTGCCTCATGCGGGCGGTAGCTGGAGGTGATGATGGCGGTAGCGCCGATGAAGCCGAAGTTCCAACCGAGACCGAGGAGAATAAGCGCCGCCCAGAAATTCCACAATTCGACGCCCATATGGGCGACGATGGCGCAGGCGATCAGCACGACGAGACCGGCTGCAACGATTTTTTCCGCACCGAATCGCGCAATCAACATACCGGTGAAGAAACTTGGGCCGAACATGGCGAGAACGTGCCACTGGATGCCGAGCGTCGCAAGTTCGGTGGGAAACCCGCAGCCGACCACCATGGCGAGCGGCGCGCCGGTCATCATGAAGGTCATCAACGCATAGGAACCGATGCCGCAGACCATGCCGGTGACAAACCGGTGCGTGCGCACGATTTCCGACAAAGGCCGTGCCGCCTGCGCGTGGATAGAGGCGGCCTTCGGGTCCGGCAATTTCAGGAATGCCAGAATGGCAATCGCGATGATGCCGAGCGGCACCAGCGCGATGAAAGCACCGGCGAAGGTGACCGGTGCGAAGACATCCTTGCCGAAAATGGCAAGCTGCGGCCCGATGATCGCCGAGACGATGCCACCCGCCAATATCCAGGAAATGGCTTTCGGCTTGTAGAAAGAGGGGGATGCGTCGGCAGCAGCGAAGCGGATTTTCTGCGTGAAGCCGCCGGAAATGCCAATAAGCAGCAGGCCGATCGCAAACAGCCAGAAGTCGGAGCGGAAGAGTGCCACGGCAGCAATGCCGCCGCCGATGGAGCACATCAGCGCGCCGACCATGAAACCCGCCTTGCGGCCGAGAAAACGCGATGCTGCGGCAACGCAGATGGCGCCCAGCGCCACGCCGATGTTGAAACCGGTAAGCGGCGCCGTTGCCAGCGACTTGTCAGCCCCGAGCAACTGGTAACCGGCAAGCGCGCCAACCGAGAAGCTCATAGGTGCTGCCGAGCCCATGATCGCCTGTGCGGCGGTCAGGAGGAAGACGTTGCGCTTCGCCTCGTCCAGTTGAACTTCAAGTCCGGGGACGGAAACGGCGCTCATATCTTCCTCACCTAACGTATTTTAGCGTTTTGCCTCGCCGCGTACCTGCTTGGCAATGCGGTCCAGAACCGCGTTCACCAGCTTCGGCTCGTCATGCTCGAAGAAAGCACGGGCGATTTCGACATATTCCGTGACGATGACGGCGACCGGAACGTCCTTGCGCTCCAGAATCTCGAAAGCGCCGGCACGCAGGATAGCGCGAACGGTGGCATCAAGACGCGACAGCGGCCAGTCTTCCAGAAGTGCGGAGCGCACCAGTGGGTCGATCTTCGTCTGATCGCGGACGACGCCGGACACGATGGAACGGAACCAGGAAGGATCGGCCTTCAGATAGGTATCGCCATCGACTTCCTGACCGAGACGATGTGCCTCGTATTCCGCCACGACTTCCATCACGCCGGTGCCGCCGACATCCATCTGATAAAGTGCCTGCACGGCCGCGAGGCGCGCAGCGCCACGCTGGTTGGCGGGCTTTACCGAAGGCTGGCGCGGTTCGCCGCCATTTTCAACATCCGACATGCGTTCAGCCACCCAGTTTTTTCTTGAGCTCGATCATCGTCAGCGCCGCGCGGGCCGCAAAACCGCCCTTATCCTTGTCAGAACGGCGAACACGTGCCCATGCCTGATCGTCGTTTTCGACGGTGAGGATGCCGTTGCCGATGGCCAGCGATTCGCTGACGGCGAGATCCATCAGGGCGCGGGAGGATTCGTTGGAAACAATGTCGAAGTGGTAGGTCTCGCCACGAATGACCATGCCGAGCGCTACGAAACCATCATATTCCGTGCCTTCGTTGTCGCCGCCATCCAGCGCCATGGCAATGGCAGCGGGGATTTCGAGCGCGCCGGGAACGGTGATGACGTCATAGGTTGCGCCAGCCTCATCCAGCGCGAACTTCGCGCCTTCGAGAAGAGCGTCTGCCATATCGTCGTAAAAGCGTGCTTCCACGATAAGAAGATGGGGTTTGGACATGGGATTTTCCTGAAAAGGTTCGGGCCGGATCATACCTGCTTTTGCGGCGGTCAAACCACGGCTGGCCGTTTTTGGCAAGTAATTTCATGTGTCACCCGCGCAAGAGGCCCCGTTTACCAGACAATTGCGCAGGTTTTCGCCTTATCCGGCGCGGCTTACGAAAATCAGGTTTTCTGGAAAGCCAGATGCACGCCAAGCCCCATCAGCACCGTTCCCGCAGTGCGACGGGCAAGCACCTGCACCCTGCTGGAGCGCTTGAGCCGCCCGACCATCGCGCCCGCCAGAAGCACGCCAACCAGATCGGCGGAGGAAAAAATGAAATTGACGGCAATACCGAGGATCAGCAATTGCAGCCAGATCGGAAAGGCCGCCGCCGGATCAACGAATTGCGGCAGAAACGCCAGAAAGAACAGCGCCGTCTTCGGATTGAGCACGTCGACGATGATGCTGTCGATGAAGGCACGCCTTGCCGATTTCGGTTCGATGGTCAGATTGACGGCCTCACCTTCAAGCTTGCTGCGCAGCATCGAGAAGCCGAGCCAGATGAGATACAGCGCGCCACACAGCTTCACGGCCAGATAAAGCCACGGCACCGCCTGGAACAGCACCGAAAGCCCCGCCGCAGAGGCGACGATATGGAAATAGCAGCCGACATGGATGCCAAGTACCGCCATCAGCCCGGCAAACCGGCCGCGCGCCATGGTCTGCGCCGCCGCATAAAGCATGGCCGGGCCGGGAATATAGGCAAACAGGGCGGTGGTGATGAAAAAGGCTGTCAGCAGTTCGAAAGACGGCATGTCGTAATCCCCCTACCCCGTTTGGGCCTAAAGAAGTCTTTATAGTGTTTGCGCGTCAATCGAAAGCGGAGTGCGGGACAACAACTGATCTGTCGCGATGGCGGAGGGCTGTAAAGTCTATCCGGCATTCTGGCCTTGAGAGGTAATCCAGTCAACGCGCGTCTGCGCGACGGCAAGAGTCTTTTCAGCCCAAGGATTTGGGCTGGCTGGATACCGGCTCAAGGCCGGGAGTGTATTTCAGCACAATAGATGCCGAACGGTGTTACGCCGAGGGAAACTCCGCAAGCCTTGCGGCATATCGCGCCATGGTGTCGACTTCGAAATTGACGAAATCACCCGGTTGGCGCTCACCCCATGTGGTGACTGTGAGCGTATGGCGGATCAGGAGCACGTCGAAATCGGTTCCGTCGACCGCATTGACGGTCAGAGAAGTGCCATCGAGTGCAATGGAACCCTTGGGCGCCACGAATTTCGCCAGATGGTCGGGCGCGCGCAGGCGGATACGGACCGCCTCACCTTCCGGCTCGACAGACAGAATCTCCGCCTTGCCATCGACATGGCCGGAAACGATATGACCGCCAAGCTCGTCGCCAATCTTCAGAGCGCGCTCCAGATTGACGTGCGTGCCCTTCTGCCAGCCCGCAATCGTCGTCAGGCGCAATGCCTCTTCCCAGGCCTCGACCTCGTACCAGCGCTCGTTGCTGCCATCTTCGGGCAGTTTGGTCACCGTCAGGCAGACGCCGCCATGGGAGATCGATGCGCCCATATCGATGGTCTTGGGATCGTAATTGGTCGCCACCCGCAGACGAATGCCTTCCGCCAGAGCTTCAAGCTCGGACACGGTTCCAACATCGGTGACAATTCCGGTAAACATCAAAGCGGCCTTTCATAATCGAAGCAGCGATCCGGCCCGTAGGCGGTTTCGCTGACCAAAACATAATCGCCCGGAATATCGGCACGGCTGAGCGGCGTTTCAATCCCGCCTTCACCAACCACGACCGGGCTTTCAAACAGCATGATACGGTCCACGAGATCGGCTTCAAGGAACGATTTTGCGGCAAAAGCGCCGCCTTCGACCAGAAGTTCCGACATGCCGCGTTCAGCGAGAATGTGAAGGAGGTTCTCGAGGGTTGGTGCTTCAAGGATTTCGACGCCTGCGTCGATCAGTTGTTGGCGGCGGTCGTGGCTACCCCCCTCTGCCCTGCCGGGCACCTCAAGGGAGGAGACAGATGGGGCACTGTCTTGCCATACATCGACTTTTAGAGACCGGGGGTCAAAATTTGAGCGAGCGGGCGGTTGCTTGCCGATCTCCCCCCTTGAAGGCAAGATACCCGGCAGTGCAGAGGGGGATAACGCCGCGACGATTACCGGCACCTCGCGTGCACTCCCCACCAGCTTAGACGTCAACGGTAGTTCAAACTTGCGATCAAGCACGATTCGGACCGGAGAACGATCTTCGAGACCTGCAATTCGAACGGTCAGTTCCGGATCGTCCGCTATCGCGGTACGGATGCCCACGAGGATGCAATCGCAGCGCGCTCTCAGTTCATGCACGGCGTGCCTGGCCTGCGGACCGGTGATCGCTACCTGCCCCTCCCCTTGTCTGCCGATCATGCCATCGGCAGAAATGGCAAGCTTCAGAATCACATGCGGGCGTTTTTTCAGCTGGCGTGTGAGGTAACCCGCAAGCGCTCTCTTGCCTTGTTCGCGCAGCAGGCCTGTTTCCACGACAATGCCCGCCTCCCGCAGGATGGAGTAACCGCGACCGGAAACACGCTCGTCCGGGTCGTCAACCGCCACAACGACACGGGCGACGCCGTATTCGACCAGCGCATTGGCGCAGGGCGGCGTCTTGCCCCAGTGCGAGCAGGGTTCGAGGGTGACATAGGCTGTTGCGCCGCGCGCTGCTTCTCCGGCGATTTCCAGCGCCTGGCGTTCAGCATGGGGGCGGCCGCCAATGGCGGTCACCGCTTCGGCGATGATTTTTCCGTCCTTTACGAGAACGCAACCGACGGAGGGATTGGTCTGGGTTTGACCCTGATGGCGCAGGGAAACCTCGATTGCCCGGGCCATGAATTTTTCGTCATCGGCGCGGCTCGTCACGTCTATGCTCCGGCGTCTGTATCTCGGGCGATCTTGGCGTTGATTTCGGCAATCACGTTCTCGAAATCCTCGGCATGGCTGAAATCGCGATAGACCGAGGCGTAACGCACGAACGCCACGTCATCGAGGCTCTTCAGCGCTTCAAGCACCTGGAGGCCGATTTCTTCCGAGGGGATTTCCGTCTCGCCGGAACTTTCCAGACGGCGGGCGATGCCGGATACGGCCCGCTCGATCCGGTCCCGGTCAACCGGGCGTTTGCGTAACGCGATCTCGAAGGATCGCACCAGCTTTTCCCGGTCGAAGGGCAGCTTGCGGCCGCTTTTCTTGATGACCATCAGCTCGCGCAGTTGCACGCGCTCATAGGTCGTGAAGCGGCCGCCGCAATCGGGGCAGATGCGCCGCCGGCGGATGGAGGTGTTATCCTCCGCCGGACGCGAGTCCTTGACCTGTGTGTCTTCGGAACCGCAAAATGGGCAGCGCATCTCTTTACGTCCTTACATGTACGGATACATCGGGAAACGGTCAGTCAGGCCGACGACCTTTTCGCGCACCGCAGCTTCAACAGCAGCGTTGCCCTCATCCGAGTTGGCGACCTTCAGACCATCCAGCACCTCGACGATCAGCTTGCCGATTTCGCGGAATTCCGCTTCCTTGAAACCGCGCGTCGTGCCGGCCGGCGTGCCGAGACGCACACCCGAGGTGACGAAAGGCTTTTCCGGATCGAAAGGAATGCCGTTCTTGTTGCAGGTGACGTAGGCGCGACCGAGAGCTGCTTCAGCACGCTTGCCGGTGGCGTTCTTCTTGCGAAGGTCAACCAGCATCAGGTGGTTGTCGGTGCCGCCGGAGACGACATCAAGACCACCTTCGATCAGCGTTTCGGCAAGCGCCTTGGCGTTCTTGACGACCTGTGCGGCGTAATCCTTGAATTCCGGCTGCAAAGCTTCACCGAAGGCAACTGCCTTTGCGGCGATGACGTGCATCAGCGGGCCGCCCTGCAGGCCGGGGAAAACGGCGGAGTTGAACTTCTTGGCCAGATCCTCGTCATTGGTGAGGATCATGCCGCCACGCGGGCCGCGCAACGACTTGTGCGTTGTCGTGGTGGCAACGTGGCAATGCGGGAACGGCGACGGATGCTGGCCACCGGCGACGAGACCAGCGATGTGGGCCATATCGACCATCAGATAGGCGCCGACTTCATCGGCGATCTCGCGGAAGCGCTTCCAGTCCCAGATACGGGAATAGGCGGTGCCGCCGGCAAGGATGAGCTTCGGCCGGGTTTCCTTGGCCTTGCGCTCCACCTCGTCCATGTCGAGCAGGTTGTCGCCTTCGCGCACGCCGTAAGACACGACGTTGAACCACTTGCCGGACATGTTGACCGGCGAACCGTGCGTCAGATGGCCTCCGGAGTTCAGGTCGAGACCCATGAAGGTGTCGCCCGGCTGGAGCAGCGCGAGGAACACGGCCTGGTTCATCTGCGAACCGGAATTTGGCTGGACGTTGGCGAAGTTGACGCCGAACAGCTTCTTGGCGCGCTCGATGGCAAGCTCTTCAGCAATGTCTACGAACTGGCAGCCGCCGTAATAACGCTTGCCCGGATAACCTTCGGCATATTTGTTGGTCATGATCGAACCCTGCGCTTCAAGCACAGCGCGGGAAACGATGTTTTCCGAGGCGATCAGTTCGATCTCGTGGCGCTGGCGACCCAGTTCCTTCTCGATCGCGCCGAAAATATCCGGATCGACTTCGGCAAGCGGACGGGAGAAGAAAGCATCTGTGTTCGACATGGTGAAGGCTCCTGAAACAGTAATGCGATGGCGTCTTAGCGCCCTGCCCGAACAAGAGCAATACGGGCAGCGAGATTTGCCCGTCAAACTGCGACGTTGCGACAAAAAACGGCAGCTGTTTTTTCAAAACCAGCAGCGAAAATGAAAAAAAAGCCGCACCCGACGGGGTGCGGCCTTTCACTTAAATATAAAAACCTGATGGCAGCGCCGGATCAGTTGCGCGGCAACAGGTCGTCGTCGACAGGTCCAGCCGGCTGTTCGATGCCGGTGGTGGTGTTGAGCGCCAGTTCGGCGTTGCCGTCCTTTTCATAGATGTCGTCGCGGAACTGCACCACGCCGTCCTTCGCCGACCATGCGGTGATGTAGACGAAATAGACAGGCACTTCCTGCGCCAGCTTGATCGGTGTGTTGACGCGGGTGGCGATGACGCGTTCCATTTCCTGACGCGACCAGCCGGGCGTGTCGCGCAGCAGCCAGCTTGTGAGGTCGCGCACGTTCTGTACGCGCACGCAGCCGGACGATTCGAACCGCATCAGCTTGTTGAACAGACCCTGCTGCGGCGTGTCGTGCATATATTCGTTGTTCGGATTGTGGAAGTTGATCTTCGTCGAGGACATGGCGTTGATCTTGCCGGGGTCCTGGCGGAACATCAGGTTCGGTGCCTTTGGCGCAAACCAGTCGACCGCCGTCGGCGAAACTTCCTGTCCCTTGCCGTCGATGAGGCGGATGTTGTTCCGCTCCAGATAGGTCGGGTCCTTCTGCATCAGCGGCACGATGTCCTTTTCGACGATCGAGCGCGGCGCTGTCCAGTAAGGGTTGAGGATGACTTCGTAAATCTTGGAATTGATGACGTGCGTCGGGCGGCTGGCGCGACCGACGACGGCGGTGTTGCGCAGGACGACGCGCTCATTCTCAACCGCTTCGATGGCAGCGGCCGGAATGTTCACCATCAGGTGACGCTGGCCGAGATCGCCGGACATGGACTGAATGCGCACGAGGTTGGTCTGCAACTGCGCCAGACGGATCTGGGCCGAAACATTGAGCGCCTTGGTCGTGTATTCGCCGCTGACACCATCGGCGGGAAGGCCGTGGCGGGCCTGGAAGCGCTTCAACGCACCATCGACGTAAGAGTCGAAGGCGCTGGAAATGCCAGCTTCGCGCGGCAGGTCGCCGGAGACCATCAATCGCTGGCGAAGCGCCTGAACGGAAGGATCGGAAACGCCGATCTGGAGACGCTGCTGGGTGACGGGTACGTCCGGCCAGCCGCCATTCTGCACGATCTGCTGATATTGCATGATCGCCTGCTGCATGTAGACAGGCGCTTCCCGTCCGAGAACCGGGTTGTTGGAAACGACGCCAACGGCGGAACGCGACGAATTCGCGTCGAACTGGTCATCCCAGTTGCCGCGGCGCGACGAGCCCATGAGATCGTTGAGCGCATTCTGCGCCAGGGCCGGCGCGGCAAGCGCGGCAACACCAACGGAAACAGCCGAGCGCAGAAGCGCACGGCGCGATACGGATTCGGAAACGGATTTTTTTGTCATTCTACCTACCAGCCACTCTCTTCGGCATTCTCAACAATGCCTAAATCAATATGATTAACAAACACGTACAACGTGTCTGCCGGCCGGTAATGCTCAATACCCATGGTCTGGGCGCTATTGTCTGGCAGAACAGTCGGGACTTGCCACGACAGCAGGAGAAACCGCCGGCTCCTTCACCTTTGCGGGTCCCATATCAATATGGCCAATTCGTGTCACGGGCCTTTTCTCACGAAGCTGTGTATGCCTCCAAAACAGGGCGAAAACGCACCTAGTAGACCGGGCTTGACACGCACAGGTGAACGGCGCCTCGAACACGAATCCGCAAGCCGGAGGCAAACAGATGCCCCCGGCGCTAACAGTGAAACCGCCGCGGAATTAGAGACGATAAGCGATGCTATCGTTCCAGAAGCGATCGAGGCGCTGCAGCAGCTTGTTCATTTCGGAGAACTCGCCGGTGCCGATGCCGCCGACCTTTTCGATCGAGCCGACGTGGCGCTCGTAGAGGTGAGCAACCGTTTCTGCGATTTCCTGGCCTTTTTCAGTCAGGCTGATGCGGACCGAGCGGCGGTCGACACGCGAGCGCTGGTGGTTGATGAGACCGAGGTCTACCAGCTTCTTGACGTTGTAGGAGACGTTCGATCCGAGGTAATAACCACGCGAACGAAGCTCGCCGGCCGTCAGTTCGGAATTGCCGATGTTGAACAGCAGGAGCGCCTGAACGGCGTTGACGTCATCGCGACCCTGACGATCGAACTCGTCCTTGATGACATCGAGGAGGCGGCGGTGGAGACGTTCCACCAGGTGCAGCGACTCCATGTAGAGCGAACGGATGGTATCTTCATGTGCGTCGGCAACAACGGCCTGCGGCTTTGCTTTGCTATTGATCATGACTGCCTCACTGTTTTGTTTGGCGGTGTGTTTGTTTGTCTCCCGCCTTGAGTGAGAACCTAATCAATGCGCATAAAATTCTACTTAAAAGCTACGATTAACAAATGCTTACCTGCATTTTCCCAAGTGGGCCAAACTTGTGGCGAAGCGGGACTGGCTTATCGCCATTCGTTATAAATCAATATCTTAGCAATAAAATTCGACCTAAAACCAGGCTGAATTGCTTTATTCTTATGGTAAATCAATTCTTGCGCGCTCTTCATTCTGGCGCTGATCGAGCCAAAAAGCGACCAGGAATAGTATATAAATGGTTGCCACGAGACCGTGCATGACGGGTACAAGCGTGTTGGCGCCGAAGATATATGGCCACACCTTATACATGGCGATCTGGGTGCCGGCACCCAAGACCCACATGACTGCCCCCCAGGAGGCGCCGAGCCAGAGACCGAGCGCCGCGACCGGGAAAATCACCGCAAGCGCACTACCCGCCACTCGCCATGGCAGGTTAAGCATATCGAACCGCCCATGCCCGCCGAGAGAATATCCCGTCAGCATCGCCCAATATTGCAGGCCGAACCAGAAACAGGAAACCGCGACCAGCCTCATGAAGACCAGAAAGAGGATTTCCGTCAGCGGACGTTTCGGCATAGGTTGAGAATCAGGTTCCATGGCCGGAAGATACGGTTTCGACGGGCGGGCGACCAGCCCATATTGAATTCGGCGGCTTGCCTTGTCAAAGCACCCTCGCCCACCGGGGAAGTCCAGGGGGAAACATTGTCGCATTCGCACGGCGCTTGCTTCGTGTTATGCAGCTTTCCTGACTTGGGTGGGATACGAAGGACATTCTTACATGCAGGACAAAACGCATCTGGTCGACGCGATCACCGGCCATCGCCGCATGCGCCGCAATCGCAAGGCCGACTGGACTCGCCGTCTGGTTCAGGAAAGCCGCCTGACCGTCGATGATCTCATCTGGCCGGTCTTCATCGTACCGGGCAGCAATATCCTCGACCCCATACCGGCGATGCCCGGCGTAAACCGCATGAGCGTCGACAAGCTGGTCGAAGCGGCGAAGGAAGCCGCCGATCTCGGCATTCCGGCGATTGCGACCTTCCCGAATATCGAGATGGACTTGCGCGACGAGACCGGCTCGAATGCGCTCGAGGCCAACAACCTCATCAATCAGGCGACCATCGCGGTCAAAAAAGCGGTTCCGAATATCGGCATGATCACCGATGTTGCGCTCGATCCCTTCACCAGCCATGGGCATGACGGCATTCTGCGCGGCGACGAGATCGTCAATGACGAGACCGTGGATCAGGTCGTTCGTGCTGCAATCCTTCAGGCCGATGCCGGTTCGGACATTATTTCTCCGTCCGAGATGATGGATGGCCGCATTGGCGCCATCCGCCGCGGCCTGGATGCGGCCGGGCACCAGAACGTCGGCATCATGGCCTATGCCACGAAATTCTCCTCCGGCTATTACGGTCCGTATCGCGAGGCCATTTCGACGGCCGGACTGCTGAAGGGGGACAAGAACAGCTATTACATCAGCCCCGCCAACGGCATGGAGGCGATCCGCGACGCAGCGCTCGACGTGGAAGAAGGTGCTGACATGCTGATGGTCAAACCCGGCTTGCCCTATCTCGACATCTGTTGGCGGCTGAAAGAGAATTTCGGGCTACCCACATTCGCCTATCAGGTGTCCGGTGAATATACCCAGATCAAGGCAGCGGCCATGCATGGCTGGATCGACGGCGAGCGCGTGATGATGGAAACGCTTCTCTGTTTCAAGCGTGCGGGCTGCGATGGCATTCTGAGCTATTTCGCAGTGGAAGCCGCGCGCAAACTCGCGAAGGGCTGACAGCCGACGCTTATTGTATTCGGTCGTTTTCTTCCCATATTGTTTGCTGACACGGAATGCTGCCTGACGAAAAGCGCGTTTCGAGCTGTCATGTCTTCTCAGGAGAAAACGACCGATGAACCTCGACCAGAACCCTACCTATGTCGCACCGGACGACTGGCGCGCCTATAGCGGCGTGCTGAGCCGACGCATCTTCGCTTTCCTGATCGACTACGCGATCGTTCTCCTGCTGTGCATTCCAGCCGCCGTGATCGTCTTCTTTCTCGGCGTTATTACGCTGGGTCTCGGCTTCTTCCTCTATCCGGCCTTGTTCGTCATCGTGGCGGTGCTTTATTTCGGCGTAACGCTCAGCGGCCCGTCGCAGGCGTCACCCGGCATGCGGGCGATGGGCATCGCGATGGCGCGCATGGACGGACGGCGAATCGATTTCCTTCTGGCCACCGTGCACATTGCGCTTTTCTGGATCATCAACTCGGTTTTGACGCCGCTTATCCTGCTTGCAGGCCTGTTTACGGAGCGCTCGCGCCTCGTTCATGACTTCCTGCTCGGCACCGTCATGGTCAGAACCTACTGATATAAGGGAAAGCCACGAAAACGTGGCTTCCATATCAAGCAAATAGCGAATGGTGCAGTTGACGTTTTCCGTCATTTTGCCATTCTGTGACATTATGCATGTCGCTTGAAGTGTCGCCGCACCCCGTGAAATCGCGGCGCGCTTTCACAACAGACGCAGGAGGCGATCACGGTTCGATGAACACTCAGGCGACGCCCTCTCCCCAATTCTATCTTACGGCACCGGCCACCTGCCCCTACTTGCCGAACCAGATGGAGCGGAAGGTTTTCACGCATCTGGTCGGCCCGCGTGCGTCGGAAATGAACGACCTTCTGACCCAGGGCGGCTTCAGGCGTTCACAGAACATCGCCTATCGCCCGGCGTGCGAAACCTGTCGAGCTTGCGTTTCCGTGCGCATCCTTGCCGAACAGTTCCAGCCGACGAAATCGATGCGGCGCGTTCTCTCCATCAACAAGGATGTCGTCGCTACCGTTCATGCCGCTGAGCCATCCACCGAACAGTTCTCACTGTTTCGCCGCTATCTCGACCATCGGCACCAGTCAGGCGGCATGTCCGACATGTCGGCGCTCGACTATGCGATCATGATCGAAGACACGCACGTCAACACCCGCATCATCGAATACCGTGTGCGAGAGCCCGGCTCCGGCATCGATTCCAGCAAACGAGGTGAACTTCTCGCCGTAGCGCTGAGCGATGTGATGAGCGACGGGCTGTCGATGGTCTATTCCTTCTTCAACCCCGATCTGGAAAAGCGCTCGCTCGGCACTTTCATGATCATGGATCACATCACCCGCACACGCGCGCTCGGCCTGCCGCACGTCTATCTTGGCTACTGGGTCGATGGTTCTGAAAAGATGGGCTACAAGACGCGCTACCACCCGCAGGAGCATCTGACACCGCGCGGGTGGGAGGTTTATAAGCCTACGGTAGAAGAATAGTTCGCCAAACAGTCAAAACCGTATGCTAAACTCCATTTAAACTTTGGAGTACTTCAAATGAAATCAACGATTTGCGAGATTGGCGAAGCCGCTGGTATTGTTATACCAAAGGATATGCTTGAACGGCTTGGATGGAAGACAGGCGACGTTCTTGATCTAAGTGTATACGGCAACATGCTTGAATTGCGTGCTGCCGGTGGTCTTGATGAAGAACTGACGGATGATTTTAATCGGCAGCTCGAACACGCGCGGATTGCGATGCGCAAATACCACGTTGCGCTAAGAACGCTCGCCAAGTCCTGAAACAGCGACCATCAAAGACGTCCCGAGTAATCGCTCGGGACGTCTTTCAGCTGTTACCCGCCAAATTTCCCGCTACGCGGAAAGCCCTTCGGTACGGTGCGGCCAACGGTGGCGCGGTCTGCCAGCCATTCGCGCAATTCCTCACCGACCTTGGTGAAGAGGCGCCCGGCCGTGTCGGACCAGCTCAAGCCGTCTGCGAGCGCGAAACATTTCACATCAACCACGCCGCCGTCCTTGTAGCGTTGCAGGCGCACGCCCTTGCCGCGTGACATTTCCGGCACCTGCGACAGCGGGAAGGCCAGAAGCTTGCGGTTTTCGCCAACGACGGCGACATGGTCGCCCGTAACAGGTACGGCGAGCTTGGCTTCGTCAGGCATGGCGACATTCATGATCTGCTTGCCCTTGCGGGTATTTGCGACCATTTCGCTTTCGGCCACGATGAAGCCGTTGCCGCCAGTCGAGACGAGCAGAAGCTTGCGCGACGGATCGTGAACGAAGGCCGTCAGGATGTCCTGATCGTTCTCCATATCGACCATGATGCGGATCGGCTCGCCATGGCCGCGACCGCCCGGCAGCTTGTCTGCGCCGAGCGTGTAGGCCTTGCCGCCGGTGGTCAACAGCAGCAACTTGTCGGTCGTCTGCGCCGGGAAGGCGAGCTTCGGGCCATCGCCCTCCTTGAAGGTGAGAGCCGACGTATCGGACATATGCCCCTTCAGCGCCCTGATCCACCCCTTCTGCGAGATGACGATGGTGACCGGTTCCTTTTCGATCATCGCCTGCTGGATGGCCTCGATGTCGGCATCCGGCGCATCCGCAAACTGCGTGCGGCGACGGCCGATCTCGGTTGCCTTGGCATATTTCTTTTTGACCTCGCCGATTTCCCAGGCGACGGTCTGCCATTGCTTTTCATCGGAGGCGAGCAGACCCTCGATTTCAGCCTTCTCGCTGCTGAGTTCGTCGAACTCCTTGCGGATTTCGAATTCCTCAAGCTTGCGCAGATTGCGCAGACGCATGTTAAGGATGGCTTCGGCCTGATTATCGGTGAGCGACCACTTGGCCATCATCACCTGTTTCGGTTCGTCCTCCTCGCGGATGATACGGATCACCTCATCGAGATTGAGATAGGCGACCAGCAGGCCGCCCAGAATCTCGAGCCTGCGATCGATGGCCGCAAGACGATGGCGGGAACGGCGGACCAGCACGTCCTTGCGGTGTGCCAGCCATTCGCTCAGCACCTCGTTCAGCGCCATGACCTTCGGCACCCTGCCAAGCGACAGTACGTTCATGTTGAGCGGCAGGCGGCTTTCAAGGTCGGACAGACGGAACAGCGATTCCATCAGCAGCGTCGCGTCGACAGTGCGGTTTTTCGGAACCAGCACGATACGCACGTCTTCGGCCGATTCGTCGCGGACATCCTCAAGCAGCGGCAGTTTGCGGGCGAGCAGCAGCTCGGCGATCTTTTCGATCAGCCGCGATTTCTGCACCTGGAACGGGATTTCGGTGATGACGATCTGATAGCCGCCACGTCCGAGGTCTTCCGTTTCCCATTTGGCGCGCACGCGGAAACCACCGCGCCCGGTCTTATAGGCTTCGAGAATGTTCTCGCGGCTTTCGATGATCACGCCGCCGGTCGGCAGGTCGGGGCCGGGAATGAATTCCACCAGCTTTTCAACCGTCGCATCCGGATGCTTGATGAGATGCAGAGCTGCGTCGCACAGTTCATGGGCGTTGTGCGGCGGGATGGACGTCGCCATGCCGACGGCAATGCCGGAGGCACCGTTGGCAAGCAGATTGGGGAACGCGCCCGGGAGGACGACCGGCTCCTCATCTTCCTCATTATAAGTAGCGCGGAAGTCAACCGCGTCCTCGCCGATGCCTTCGAGCAGCAGCGCTGCCACATCGGTCATGCGTGCTTCGGTATAACGATAGGCGGCGGCGCCGTCGCCATCGATATTGCCAAAATTGCCCTGCCCGTCCACGATCGGATAACGCTGCGAGAAATCCTGCGCGAGACGGACCAGCGCATCGTAGACCGACTGGTCGCCATGCGGATGGAACTTACCGATAACGTCACCGACGATACGGGCGCATTTCTTGAAAGCCGAGTTGGGGCGGATGCCCATTTCGCTCATGGCGTGGATGATGCGGCGGTGAACCGGCTTCAGTCCATCGCGCACATCCGGCAGCGCACGATGCATGATCGTGGACAAGGCGTAAGCGAGGTAGCGCTCTTCAAGCGCCGCCTTCAAATCGACCGGATGAATGTTATCGTCTCCGCCTGACGGAGGTACAAGATTTTTTCCCATGGTGCTTGACTAGCGGAAATGCCGATTCCCGGCAAGGAATTCGGGGGTCTCGGCTGTGGACGAAACGACGCCTTTTGTGAGGATTTTTATTAACTGCGTTGCGAATGCCGCAATGCCGCCGTCATACGAATCGATCTAAATCCTGTAGACCTTTGAATAATCGCGAATATAAATGTCACCATTCACATTTAGAACACGGTGCACATCCGCACATTGAGGGAAGAAACACTATGAGACTGAAATCCACCCGGCAGATTCTTTTCGCAAGTGCCGCGCTTCTCGCGCTTTCCGCACCGGCATTCGCACTGGATGGCAACGACGTTCTGAAAAAGATCAACGCCGCCTACGCCGCGCAGGGCGGTGAAATCGCCGCCGGATCCGTCGCCGTCAACGGCGACACGGTGACGCTGAATGGCGTGACCTTCAATGCGGCTGCCGATCCGGCCAAAAAAATTCCGGTCGGCAACGTCACCCTTGAAGGCGTCGAGGAAAACAACGGCGGCTACAAGATCAAGAACGCGCGTTTCGACAATGTCGATTACAAGCAGGAAAACGTGGAGATCAAGGCTAACGACATCTACATGTCGGGTCTCACCATCCCTGCCGATGCGACGACGGGCACGATTGATGCGCTGATGTTCTACGACGAGGCGCATAGCGGTCCGATTTCCGTTTCCATCGATGGCAAGCAGGCTTTCTCGCTCGAGGAAAGCAGCGCAACGATGTCTGTCAGCGACGACAAGGCCTCGATCGGCTTCGATCTCGACGCATCCGGCTTCAAAGCCGATCTCAGCGAAGTCAACGATCCGGCCACGAAGGACGCAATTGAAAAGCTCAATCTGCAGGCCCTTTCCGGCAACATGACCATGAGCGGAAGCTGGGAAGTCGCCTCCGGCACCGTAGACGTCGAGGAATATGCCATCGACCTCGACAAGGTCGGCCGTCTCAACATGTCGTTCGGTTTCTCCGGTTACACACTCGCCTTCATCAAATCGATGCAGGAGACGGTGAAGGCGCAGGCTGCAAATCCGAACAAGGAACAGGCGGAACAGGCAGCGGGCCTTGCCATGCTCGGCCTGATGCAGCAGCTTTCCTTCGTTAATGCCGAAATCAGCTTCGAAGATGCCAGCATCACCAAGCGCGCCATCGACTACGCTGCAAGCCAGCAGGGTATGACCAGCGATCAGCTTTCCCAGACCATCAAGGGCATGGCGCCCATCATGATGGCTTCGCTCAACGTTCCGGAATTGCAGAACATGGTGTCGGCTGCGATCAACGCCTATATCGACAATCCGAAGAGCTTCTCCATCTCGGCCGAACCGGAAAAGCCGGTTCCCTTCCCGATGATCATGGGCGCCGCCATGGGCGCGCCGAACACCCTGCCGACAATGCTCGGCGTCACGGTGACGGCAAACGAATAGCACAACAAAAAGCCCCGGTTACGCCGGGGCTTTTTACTTCTGGTCAGTGGAGTGGGGCTGTCGCTCCATCCTGCTTGTCGTGCAGGGCGAAACGGTCGATCATATGGGCGCTCGCTTCGTTGACGCCGATTACCTCGACCGTCTTGCCGGTCTTGCGGAATTTCAGCACGACCTTGTCCAGTGCACCGACAGCCGAGATATCCCACAGATGCGCTTGTGTGACGTCGATGGTGACCGTTTCCACGTCTTCGGCAAAATCGAAGGCGGCAATGAAGCTTTCCGTCGAGGCGAAGAAAATCTGCCCATCGACGCGGTAGATGCGGTGCCGACCATCCGCGACAAGCTCTGGACGAACGTGGAAGAGTTTTGAAACCTTCCCCGCGAAAAACACGCCGGAGAGAAGCACGCCTGCGAGCACGCCTTTTGCGAGATCATGGGTCGCCAGCACGGTCCCGACCGTTACCAGCATGACGATGCTGGAAGACGGTGGATTGCGGCTGAGATCGAGAATCGAACGCCACGAGAAGGTGCCGATCGAAACCATGATCATGACAGCCACAAGAGCGGCCATTGGAATGATGCGGACAAGATCATCCAGCACCAGAATGAGGAACAGCAGGAAGGCGCCCGCCACAAAGGTGGAGAGCCTGCCCCTGCCGCCGGATCTGACGTTGATGACCGACTGGCCGATCATGGCGCAGCCGCCCATGCCGCCGATCAGCGCGGAGGCGATGTTGCCTGTCCCCTGCCCGATGCATTCCCGGCTCTTGTTGCTGCCGGTATCTGTCATGTCGTCGACGATCTGTGCCGTCAGCAGGGATTCCAGGAGACCGACGGCAGCCAGCGCTGCGGAATAGGGAAAGATGATCTGCAGCGTTTCGAAAGTCAGCGGCACCTGTGGCAGGGCGAAGACCGGCAGCGTCGAGGGCAGCTCGCCGAGATTGCCGACGGTGCGGATATCCATGCCGAAAAACACCGCTACGCAGGTCAAAACGACGATGGCGACCAGCGGCGACGGGATGATTTTCGTGACCAGCGGGAAGAGATAGATGATCGCAAGACCAGCCGCGATCATGACGTAGGTTGCGACAGGCACGCCTATCAGCTCGGGCAATTGCGCCATGAAGATCAGGATCGCCAGCGCATTGACGAAGCCGGTCATGACTGAGCGAGAGACGAAGCGCATCACCCGCCCGAGCCTTGCAAAGCCCGCAGCGATCTGCAGCACACCCATGAGGATGGTCGCAGCAAAGAGATATTGTAGGCCGTGTTCCTTCACCAGCGTCACCATCAGGACGGCTGTGGCGGCGGTTGCCGCGGAAATCATGCCCGGACGGCCACCGGTGAAGGCGCAGACGCAGGCAATGGCGAAAGAAGCGAACAACCCCACCTTCGGATCGACGCCGGCGATGACGGAAAAGCCGATTGCTTCGGGAATGAGCGCGAGTGCGACGACGATGCCGGAAAGCACATCGCCGCGAATATTGGAAAACCACTCACGTCTGTAAGTCTGAAATCTGTTCATTTGATTTTTTCGCAAAGTATGACGCACCGGCCGGAAGCATGTCCGGTAGATTGAAAAAGAATGTCGGTGCTTTGCGTTGTCTGGCGGATCGGCGGCCAGAAGAGCCACCCGGAATTTCACCGGGTCCGTGGTGAATGCTCCACCTATAGACGGCAAAAAAGCGGGCAGCAAGTTGTCTGCCCGCCTTTCGATGCTGGCGATGCGCCTTACGAGGCTTCGCTGCGACCAATATTGGTGTTGTGCTGGGTTGGGCCGGTTCCCGACCAGTCGACCCTGCGGGTTGCGAACATGGTGGCAGCAATGGCGATGAAAGATATCAACGCGCCGGCCAGCAGCGCATATTCATCCTCATTCAGAACCAGATACATGACCCCATAAGCCACCGCCAGAACCGTGAACAGGGCTATCCCGTTCTGACGGCTATCGGTTGCGCTTCCGAGATAGGAGGAGATCAGGAGCGCTGTCAGAAGCGACGCCGCAGCATAGGCGATGGTGAAGCCCGTATGTTCCGCAAGTGCGAGCAGCAGCACGTAGAAAACGATCAGCGCCAGCCCCGTCAGCACGTACTGAATCCAGTGCACGCTGCTGCCGCCCCTCAGTTCGACGATGAAGACGGCCAGGAACACCAGAGAGATGAAGCCTATCGAATATTTGAGTGTCCGGGCGATGATCTGGTAGAATTTCACGGGCTCGACGAGGTTGATCCTCATCAGGCTGTCGGTCAGCGGCAGGCGCGAACTCTCGACCACGCGGTCTATGCCCCTTGCGAGATAGGGGACTGTCCAGTTGGCCGTGAAATCCGAGGCTGTGACGGTCTTTTCCTCCGGCAGGAACAGGCCTTCAAAGCCGGGATGCGGCCAGTTGGCCTTGGCCGCCAAACTGGTGGTCTGGCCGGCGGGCGCGACGGCAAAGCTGCCGGAACCATTCAGGGAGAAGGCTATATCGAAATCGAAGCCTTTCTCGACAAGGCCTCTTTCGATCGATCTGTGCACGCCGGCATCGGACCTGATGGACATGTCCTGCGCACCCGTGCGGGGCGCTATGACAGAGATATCACGCATGCCGGGATCGAACGGCAATACGGAACCGCCATCGATCCTGACACCGGCGCTCGAGCGAATGCCGGTCATATCCTGTATGCTGAGAACGAGAATGGCGCTGTCGAGGCGGGGCGTGCCGGAGAAGCGGGCGAGATCCTGAAGGATGCCGGCACCGAACCGGCCTTTGAGGACAAGGTCGCCATTATAGACCGGCAGGCTGTAGATCGACAGCCGCTTCTCCTCGGTCTTCAGATCGGCCGTGACATCAAGCGTTTCCGGCATGACCAGCGCCCATTCGGTCGTGCGATCGACGATGCTCTGGCCGTTCACCTCGCGGCGTCTTTCCACGTCGAAAGGCACGGCGAGATAAGGGCCGTTCACCACCTGATCGCCACCCCAGCCGCTGGCGATACGGCCCGAAACATCCTCGGCCCGAGAGGCGCGCTCTTCCGTCAGCGCCCAGACGAGAAGCAGCGGTGCGAGCAGAACCATCGATATGAAACCGATCATCAGAAACTTGGCGCCCGGTGAGCGCAGGCTGACGGCGAAGCCGTTGCGAGGCGGGGCTGGCGGCATCTGCCCACCGGCCGGGGCGAGGTCTTTTTCCGATTCATGTGCCATTCTGAAATCCTTATAAATATGATCGCGCCGCAACCCCAAGCGAAGTTCGGCCGGCGCTGTCCCAAGTTTAAAATCCCCGATAGTCTTTGCGTCCCCAAAATGAGCGCAAAACTATACTGGGATCGGATTCCGGCTGATTACGTTCGGAATTCCGTTAAACTCGCGGTAAAATTGTGACTTTCCCACGTTCGTTGCAGAAACAGAAAGGGCCAGCGTCGCCGCCAGCCCTTTTGTTCAAAACCCGTGGCGGTTAAGATCAGTCCTTCTTGGACGGAACCACGCGCAGCGCCAGCTCGCGAAGCTGGGTCGGCGTTGCCGGGGACGGCGCGTTCATCAGCAGGTCCTGTGCCTGCTGGTTCATCGGGAACAGCGTGATTTCGCGCAGGTTCTTCGCACCAACCAGAAGCATGACCACGCGGTCGATACCGAAGGCGCAACCGCCATGCGGAGGCGCACCGTACTGGAAGGCGCGGTAGAGACCGCCGAAGCGCTCTTCCACGTCGCTCTGCGACAGGCCGACCTTTTCAAAAGCCTTGACCATCAGCTCGGGCGACTGGTTACGGATAGAGCCGGAGGCGATTTCGAAGCCGTTGCAGACCGCGTCATACTGGAAAGCCTTGATGGAGAGCGGATCCTGCCCTTCCAGCGCTTCCATTCCACCCTGCGGCATGGAGAAGGGGTTGTGGGCGAAATCGATCTTCTTTTCTTCGTCGTTGTATTCGAAGAAGGGGAAATCGACGATCCAGCACATTTCGAAACGGTCGCGGTCAATCAGGTTCAGCTCGTCGGCGGCACGGGTGCGCGCCTCGCCGGCAAACTTGTAGAACTTGGCGGGATCGCCCGCGACGAAGAAGCAGGCGTCGCCCGCCTCAAGGCCGAGCTGCTGGCGCAGCGCCTCGGTGCGTTCCTCGCCGATGTTCTTGGCAAGCGGACCGGAGCCGGCAACCTTGCCTTCTTCTTCCTTCCAGAAGATGTAGCCGAGGCCCGGCTGGCCCTGGCTCTGCGCCCAGGCGTTCATGCGATCGCAGAATGCACGCGACCCACCGGTCTTGGCCGGGATAGCCCAAACCTGCACCTTGGGGTTTGAGGCGATCATGTTGGCGAAAACCTTGAAGCCCGAGCCATCGAAATGTTCGGTCACGGCTTCCATGACAATCGGGTTGCGCAGGTCCGGCTTGTCGGAGCCGTATTTACGGATCGATTCGTCATAGGGAATGCGCGGCCATTCTTTCGTCACCGGCTTGCCTTCGGCAAACTGTTCGAAAACGGCCGTCATCATCGGCTCCATCGTGGTCCAGACGTCTTCCTGGGTCACGAAGCTCATTTCGACGTCGAGCTGGTAGAATTCGCCCGGCAGACGGTCTGCACGCGGGTCTTCATCGCGGAAGCATGGAGCGATCTGGAAGTAGCGGTCGAAACCGGCCACCATCAGAAGCTGCTTGTACTGCTGAGGGGCCTGCGGCAGCGCGAAGAACTGGCCTTCGTGGATGCGCGAGGGAACGAGGAAGTCGCGCGCGCCTTCCGGCGAGGATGCGGTGAGGATCGGCGTCGTATATTCGGCAAAGCCCAGATCGCCCATACCCTTGCGCATGGAGGAGATGATCTGCGTGCGCTTGACGATGTTCTTGTGCAGGGTTTCGCGGCGCAGGTCGAGGAAGCGATACTTCAGGCGAACATCTTCGGGATATTCAGGCTCACCGAAGACGGGCAGCGGCAGTTCCTTGGCAACGCCCAGAACCTCGATCTCCTGCGCATAAAGCTCGATCTCGCCAGTGGCCATGCCCTTGTTGATGGTGTCTTCGGACCGCGCCTTGACGAGACCGTCAATGCGGATCACCCATTCACCGCGCACCGTCTCGGCAACCTTGAAGGCCGGGCTATCGGGGTCGGCCACGACCTGGGTAATGCCGTAGTGGTCGCGAAGGTCGATAAAGAGAACGCCGCCATGATCTCGCACGCGATGAACCCAACCGGAAAGGCGAACGGTTTCGCCGACGTCGGACTTGCGGAGAGCGGCACAGGTGTGGCTGCGGTAACGATGCATTTTAATATCCTGGAGCGTGTCGTGGGCCAGATGGGCGGCACTGTCGAAATTTGCCGGAAAAGCGCATGACCAGCCCGATTTGTCAAGGCAAAGCACAACAATGTCGCGTTCAGCCTGTCCTTTCGCGCACCTTCGCTTTAGATAGTGCTTATTCAGCCCGCCAAACCGAGTCGGCCCGCAATGAGCCAGATCAGACCTCTTATCCCGCTTCTCGTCACCGCCGGCATTCTGATTGGCGGCAACGGTCTGCAGGGAACCTATATCGCGCTGCGGGGCCTGTCCGAAGGGTTTTCGGCCAGCACCATCGGCCTCATCAGCGCCGCCTACAGCATCGGATTCGCGCTCGGCTGCATTTCGGTGACGCGCCTTCTGCGCAAGATTGGCCATATCCGCACCTTCGCCACCATGGCGGCGGTCGCATCGGCCGCCTCGATCGCCATGCCGCTTGTCCTTCATCCCTTGTTCTGGATGTTGATGCGCTTCGTCATCGGTATTGCGGTCGCCTGTCTTTTCGCCGCGATCGAAAGCTGGATCAATGCGCAGGTGACGAATTCCAACCGTGCGCGCACGCTGTCCATCTATCGTTTCGTTGATCTCGGTTCCGTGACGCTCGCCCAATATATCATTCCCGTCGCCGGCATTGACGGGCCTGTGGTGTTTTCGCTGATCGCCATGGCGCTCACGCTGTCGCTGGTGCCGATCTCGATTGCCGACAAATCCAACCCCGCGCCGCCGAAACAGATCCCGTTCAATCTTTTCGCGGTGTGGCGCATCTCACCGCTTGCCGTAGTCGGCTGCGTGGCTGTCGGCCTCAGCATGGCGGCTTTTCGCAACATCGGGCCAATCTATGCCGAACAGATCGGCCTTTCCGTCACCGCCATCGCCACCTTCATGAGTGCGGGCATCATCGGCGGCGTGGTCTTGCAATATCCGCTCGGCGTCTATTCAGACCGTTACGACCGCCGCATCATCATTCTCGCCACCACGGCGTGCTCCGTGATTGTCGGTCTGTTTCTCGCCCTGTTCGCCGGCTCGGACGAATGGAGCAACATCATCGGCGTCTTCGTGTTCGGCGCCTTTGCCCTGCCGCTCTATTCACTGAGTTCCGCCCATGGCAACGACCATGCCAAAGAGGGCGAACATGCGATGGTGTCTGCCGGGCTGCTGTTCTTCTGGTCGGTGGGTGCAACCGTCGGGCCGCTGCTCGCCTCCGTCCTGATCGACCAGTTCGGTCCCAAAGCGCTGTTCAGCTACACGGCCGCGATCCAGATCGTCTTCATCGCCTACACCATATACCGGCTGCGGGTGCGCGAGGGAGTACCCGTTGAGGAGCGGAACTGGCGGTTCCGCCCGCTTTTGCGCACCTCGGCCTATTTTCAGAAGCTGGCCGCCCCTTCACCGCCCAAAAACGACGGGCCGACGCCAAAACCACCTGAGAAAAACGATCCTTGAGCCTTCAAAAGCGGGCTTTGTATTGACATGCGCCCGGCAAAGGGAAAGTAAGACGGATAATTTTCACGAGTGGCCATTTGCAATGATTGAAACGACTGCCGCCCTCGCCGAAGCCTGCACGGAACTGGCGAAATCGGAATTCATTACCATCGACACCGAGTTTCTGCGTGAGACGACCTTCTGGCCCGAGCTTTGTCTCGTGCAGATGGCGAGCCCTACCCTTGAGGTACTGGTCGACCCGCTCGCCAAGGGTCTCGACCTTACGCCGCTGTTCGAACTCATGGCCAATCCCGATGTCGTGAAGGTTTTCCATGCGGCGCGTCAGGATATCGAAATCATCTATCATCTTGGCGGGCTTATTCCGCACCCGATCTTCGATACGCAGGTCGCGGCCATGGTGTGCGGTTTCGGCGATTCGATCTCTTACGACCAGCTGGTCCAGAGGATCAAGAATGTGCAGATCGACAAATCCTCACGCTTCACGGACTGGAGCCGCCGCCCGCTGACGGAAAAGCAGCTGGATTATGCGCTGGCCGACGTCACCCATCTGCGCGATGTCTATCTGGCGCTCAAGGCGCAGCTGGAGCGTGAAGGCCGCTCGCTTTGGCTGACCGAAGAGATGGACATTCTGGAATCGCGCGAAACCTATGACATGCATCCCGACGATGCCTGGCTGCGGTTGAAATCGCGCCTGCGCAAGCCGACTGAACTCGCCATCCTCAAATTTGTAGCAGCATGGCGTGAACGTGAGGCGCGGTCGCGCAACGTGCCGCGCTCACGCGTGCTGAAAGACGATGCGATCTTCGAAATCGCACAGCAGCAGCCGAAGGACACCGAGGCGCTGTCGCGGCTTCGCACCATCCCGAAGGGCTGGGAGCGCTCCTCCTCCGGCACGGCCATCATCGAGACCGTGAATGCGGCGCTGGCACTTCCGAAAGAGGAAATGCCGAAGGCGCCACGTCACAGCCACGCACCGGAAGGCTCCGGCGCTGCCGTGGAGCTTTTGAAAGTTCTCCTGAAGCTAACGGCAGACAAGCACGGCGTCGCAGCAAAGGTCATCGCCAACAGCGAAGATCTGGACAAGATCGCTTCCGAGGGCGAGGCTGCCACCGTGGCAGCGCTGACCGGCTGGCGGCGCGAACTGTTTGGCGATGTGGCGCTGAAGCTCATCAATGGCGAAGTGGCATTGCGTTTCGCCGGCAAGAAGGTCGAGGCGGTTGATGTGGCGGTGAGCGAGGCCTGATCGCCCGCGCCTCGCGCAGTTTTGCGCATTGTCCGGACGCGAAAGCGCTTCTGCTTTTACCGGACCTGCGCCAACCCAAATTTTGCCCGCATCGCGGTCCATCTCTTTGCAGATGGTCTCGCTTTGAGGGTATTTCCATGAAACCTGCCCGTGCTCTGCTGTTGGCCGCATCTATCGCGGCCGCAGGCATTTTCCCTACTCTTTCATCCACGTCAGCGCGCGCCGATGACGGCAAGGTCGATCTTCAGGGCGAATGGACGACCGATTGCCTTAAGATCGGCAAGAACGATCGTCACGGCATCGTCACTCGCATCACCATACGCGGTGGCCGCATGCATGCTGTCTCACAGATTTACGCCCGCAGCAGCTGCCAGCAGCCCACGGTGCAGGTGCGTTACGAAGGCACGCTGGATGGTGGCCTGAAGGACAACGACAGCATGCTCTTTGCCCATACCGTCACCTCAATCGCCATGACACCCAACGACCCCGCGGTTGTCGAGCATTATAATGGTGACCCGAAGGGTATCGGCTGCGGGTTCACTGGCTGGAAAGAGAATATTCCCTTCGATGTCGATGGTCGGACCTGCGCGGCCATCACCTTTGCCAGCAAGGGAGAAACCCTGTTCGACCGGGCATGGATAGAAGGCAACCGGCTGCGTTTTGCCGCCTTCCCTGTCACATGGTCGAACCGCTCGCCGGACGACCGTCCGCAATCCCCGCTTGAAACGGTCTATTACAGAACATCCTATTAAGTAGTAGAGCCGGGTTCACAGCCCTTTTGCGGCAACGGGGCAACAGCCTTTCCAATCCTTCATGTGACCTTACCGAATGGTCACTTTTTGCAGCGCATTTTCCACATTAATGTCGCATATGACCTGAACAGAAGCTTCGCCTGACGGGGGCACGACGCTTCCCTTCCCCGAGATCAAGAACCGACATGAGAAAATTGCTGCCCATTCTGGATTACGTGGTGCTCTTCGTTGCCGTGGCCGGCAGCGGCGTGGCCTACGCGTTTCTGGAATACGGCGGCGGCGCGCTCATTGGCGCCACCTATGCGCTGTTCGCCTGTGCGCCCATCCTCGCCTTCGAGCGTGGTTACGTGCTGCCCGGTCTGTCGCGGCAGGTTAGCGCATTGCCGACACCGGCCTATATTGCCGTCGGCCTCATCATCTACGCCGTCCTCGTCTTCTGTGGCTTCGGGCTTGGCGGTACCATTCTGTGGGTTAGCGGCATATTTCCCGGCACCTGGAAACGGGCGGTGCATGCCGAGGTGCAGACACTGATCTTCACCCTTATCGTCTGCGGCATCATCGTTTTCATCATGCGCGTGCGCGAACTGCTGGGCCGTGACATCTTCATCGATCTCATACTTGGGCGCTATCGCCGTCCAGTCAGCGAAGACCGCGTCTTCATCTTCATCGACCTCGTCGGCTCCACTTCGTTTGCCGAAACCCATGGCGACCTGAAGGCGCAGGAGTTTCTGGGCGAAATCTTCGCGAGCTACGCAGCCCCCGTCAGAAGACATGGCGGCGTCATTGACGACTACATCGGCGACGCGGCCATCATCACCTGGCCCTATCACATGGCGATAAGGCGGGCAGCCTGCGTGCGCTGTGTTTTCGATATCCAGGCGACCATCGAGGACAAGCGCGACATGTGGCTCGCCCGTTTCGGTGAAGTGCCGCGCCTTCGCTTTGCGATTCATGGCGGGCCGGTCATAACAGCCGAAATCGGCGTCGATCACCACAAGATCACCTATTTTGGCGACACGGTGAACACCACTTCGCGGCTCGAATCACTGAGCAAGATGCTCGGCCATCCCGTGCTGATTTCGGCCGATCTCGCCCATCAGCTGGTGCTACCCAAAGGTGTGCGCAGCGAATATCTCGGCGAACATGCTGTCAAGGGACGCGGCCAGACGCTCGGCGTGTGTACGCTCAGCCAATATCAGGCCCCAGCCGCCTGAAAAACCCCTGAAAACAAACGGGTAGCTTCGTTTCCGAGGCCGCCCGTCATCAAAATTCATCAAAGCTTCAAACTGCAATCACCTGCCTGTCATGTGGCACCCCTATCGCCTCAGTCCTGTCTTCAACAGGCATTGAGGGGTCTCCACCATGAAGCATATTCTTTTCGCACCTTTCGCCGTTCTTGCGCTCGCAACCGCATCCCATGCAGAGCAGGAGTTTCCGGCAAAGCTGGTCTCGCACGCCATTCTGCCGGCCAACACCATCATCGCAGCACCTGCCGATGCGCCGGAATATCTCAAGACATCCGCCAAGTTCACGACAGCCGACCGCAAGCGCGCCGAGGGTCTCGGCACCGTGCCCGGCAAGGATGGCGTTCGCCCGACCGGCCTCTCCATGCCGTTCAACGGCCAGGCCATGCAGGGCTTTTCCGGAATCAAGGCCATGGCGGACGGCCGCTTCTGGAGCCTTTCCGATAATGGTTTCGGCTCGAAGCTCAACTCCAGCGACGCCATGCTGATGCTCCACCACATTAAATTCGACTGGGATGCCGGCAAGGTCAACGCGCTGGAGACCGTGTTCCTTTCCGACCCGGACAAGAAAGCTCCCTTCCCCATCGTCATGGAAGGTTCGACCAAACGTTACCTGACGGGCGCCGACTTCGACGTCGAATCCATTCAGCCCGTTGCCGACGGCTTCTGGGTGGGCGAAGAGTTCGGTCCCTACATCCTGAAATTCACCCGCGACGGCAAGCTGACCGACGTCATCGCCACCAAGGCCGGCGATATCGAGGTGAAGTCCCCGGATCATCCGACCCTGGCACTGCCCGGCAACCCCACGCAGAAATTGCCCGCTTTCAACCTGAAACGATCAGGTGGTTATGAAGGCATGGCGCTCTCCAAGGACGGCTCGAAGCTTTACGGCCTTCTCGAAGGCCCGCTCTACACCGCCGAAGGTCAGGTCGAAAAGACCGAAGACGGCTCAACCGCCCTTCGCATCATCGAGCTCGATACCGCCAAGAAGGAATGGACAGGCCGCACCTGGCTCTACCCGCTGGCGCAAGGTGGCGAAGCCATCGGCGATTTCAACATGCTGGACGAGAGCACCGCGCTGGTCATCGAGCGTGACAATGGCGCCGGCACCGCCGACAAGGCCTGCGCCGACCCGAAGAAGCCGGATGTAAACTGCTTTGCCGTACCTTCCAAGGTCAAGCGCATCTACAAGATCGAATTCAACGACGCCAATGCCGGCAAGGCAGCACGCAAGATCAGCTATATCGACCTGCTGAAGATCTCCGATCCTGATAACAGGAAGCGTCAGGGCGGCGGCAACGGTTTCTACGACATGCCGTTCGTCACCATCGAGAATGTCGACCGTGTCGACGCCACCCATATCATCGTCGGCAACGACAACAACCTGCCCTTCTCGGCCGGTCGTGCGCTGGACAAGGCTGACGACAACGAGTTCGTCCTGCTGGAAGTCAAGGACCTTCTCGACGCGAAGTAAGGAAAAGGGTGCCGGAATTCGTTCCGGCACCGTCAGCGCATCGGCGCAATCTCAACTGAACGGAGCGTTCCTGCGGCCTGAAAAAGGAAGCGAGGCGCTCCGTTACTGTACCGACCCAACCTGACCCGGAACCCGGTTCCGAAACAGGAAAGACCCGTCATGCAGGACAATGCCGAACGACTGTATTACGCCCTGAGGAAAAGCTGGTCGCTCGAAACCAGCAGCCTGTGGTCGAGGGAAAACCCAGCCAGGGGGCAAGGCGGCGTTACAGCTCTGGTGGTGCAGGATATTTTCGGTGGCGACCTCGCCAAAACCGTCGTTAGCGGCGCCGACCATTTCTACAATATCGTCAACGGCACCCGCTGGGATTTCACCTTCACCCAGTTCGATATTCCGGTCGGTTACGAGGACAGGCCCGCCACCCGCACGGAGGCGATGGCAAGGGCCACGCCCCTGCAATATGCCTATCTCAGCGCCTGTATCAGGAAGGCGCTGGGGCACGGTTGAATAATAACGGCTTGTAGCGAGGCGACCGGTTTGTCTCGGCGACAAACCGATTTCGGTCTGTCGTGTTTTTCGTTTGCGGTTCAAATCCACAACTTCAGCTTCTCCTCTCAAAGCAGACACAATCCATGGCATAGTACCGCAGGTAACGAGGTGTGCCGAGAGGAGAGTTGTGCGATGAGTGAGAGCTGCCAGGTCCTGACGCCCGCCGAACGGCAGGTTCAGGATATATTGCAACAGACAGAATCGGCGATGGTGTCCACTATTTTCGCAGCGCTTGAGCGTGCAAGCAAACAGACTGCTGTCGAACTCCAGTCAATCGGGTCTGAAATACAGCCACCGCCTCATGACTATTTTGCCGCTGTCGCACACCAGCAGCTTTTCCTGCTGTTATGCGGAGCCAACCTGGAAACATTCGAGGGCGGAGATCCCGAAGTCGCGCGTCACATCATTCAGAATGCCCAAAACATATCCGATCATTACTGGAAGTAAAAAAGCTGCGACCGCGGATGGTTCCGGCGGCTGACCGCGCTGTATGAAGCCAGATTTCGTTCCACGCAAAGCGCGCACACGATCTGCATTTCAAAAGGATATCTGGCCTAATCGGCTTGCCTTCGCAATTTCACGTCATATGCCCTTCATAGTCGCCGGTTACGCAGGCCGAAATCCGGAGACAGGCATGCACTCAACCGCACAACTCAATCGCCCCAAGCTCGCAGAGACAGTTATCCATTCGACGGCAAGCATAAGGGACTCGAACATAGGTAGCTGCTGCGAAATTTTGGCCGATACCTCTCTACACAACGTCGAACTCGGGAATTACTCCTACCTCGGACCCCGTTGTATTGTCGGTGATGCGACAATCGGGAAATTCTGCGCTATTGCCGCGGACGTCAGGATTGGCGCACCGAACCATCCAATGGACCGACCGTCCATGCACCGTTTCAGCTACTGCCCGGAATATTACGCTACAGAGGCGGTGCGCGACGACGCTTTTTTCGATCGCCGCAAGGAGGATCGCGCCGTCATCGGTCACGATGTCTGGATCGGTCACGGGGTCATCGTGCTGCCGGGCGTGAAGGTTGGAGACGGCGCCGTGCTTGCAGCAGGCGCGGTCGTCACCAAGGACGTGCCGCCCTACACCATCGTCGGCGGTGTTCCCGCGAAGATCATTCGCGAGCGGTTTTCGCAAACCGTGGCGGGGAAGCTTGCCAAAATCGCCTGGTGGGACTGGCCCTTCGAGACGATCATGGCGCGGCTAGCCGACTTTCAATCAAGCGATATCGACGCCTTTTGTCAGCGCTGGTCCTAGTATAGCCCCACAACTGCCTGCGGTGCCAAATGGCCGGCGTCTGCCCGTTACTCGAACACAAACGCCAACCGCTTGCCCGTCAGTTTCGCCAGTTGCTGCAGGCGTCCGTCCAGACGCTCGCCGGCAAAATCGCAATAGGCGTGTGGTACGACGAATTCCAGATCCAGATCCGGATTGATGGATTTGCGGAATTTCAGGTGATCGACGACACCGGGCATGGAGGCTGAGAAGAGATAAACGACGCGCAGCAGGCCGCCGAGCAACTTGCCTAGTTCCAGCAAGCGGTCACCTGCCATGGCGGCGAGCGGCTGTGTGGTGCCGTTGTCGTTCAACCCTTCGAAGCGGTAATAATTGGCAAGCGCAATATAAGCGCGGCCCGGATGGGTGATCGCCACGAAGGAGGAGTGGGCGATGATGTTGAGCGCCTGGAGGCCGCGATAGTCCGGATGTGCACGCCAGCTGATATCGGCCAGAAGGCAGGCCGCCTGCCGGTAACGGCTTTCCTCTTCCGTCTCCTCGATGCCGAAGACCGGAAAGGTGCGGCCGCTCCAGTCGGCCAGTTCGCGCGCATGTTCGGGCGAACGGGCACGCAGAATGGCAAGCTCGTCGGCCGTGACCAGCAGCGGGTCGGTATCCCGCTCTGCTTCCGTCAGCAGCGAATAAAGATAACCTTCGCGCACGCCCTGCGCCGAGAAGGCGATCGTTGCCGGCTTCATCGCCTTTAGAACTTCACGCATGGCGATGGCGCCGAACGGCAGAAGCGAACGGCGGTTCTTGGAGACCGCCTGCCAGGCCGGGTCCTTGCTGTCCCTGGAGACGATGACTTCTTCCAGAAAATTCAGCATTTCCGCCAGCGGCAATTCATATCCCTGCATCATGTGCAGCGGATAACCCGTGATCTCCATGTGCAGCTTGGCGATGTTTCGCCACGTGCCGCCCACGGCATAAAAGGTACGCCCCTCGCCGGCCGCCAGCAGCTTTGCGAAGGATTTGACGTGCTTGCGGGCAATGGTCGTCGCCTTCTCCAGCGAGCCATCCGATTGCTCCGACAACCGAAGGCCGCCGAGCGGCAGGGTGATGCCCTCGCCGCAGTTCTTGCCCTTGATGTCGATGAGTTCCAGCGAACCGCCGCCAAGGTCGCCTGCAATGCCATCCGGGTCGTGGAAACCGCTGATCACGCCATAGGCGGAATAAAGTGCTTCCTTTTCGCCGGACAGCACCTCGATCTCGCAACCAAGTATGGCTTCGGCTTCACGGATGAAATCCGGGCCGTTTTCCGCTTCACGCGCTGCCGCTGTCGCCAGTACGTAGAGTTGCTGCGCCTGCGCCTGTTCGGAAAGCGCATGGAAGCGACGCAGCGCCATCAAAGCCCGGCTGACGCCTTCCTCATGCATCCGGCCCGTGAGGGCCAGTCCCTTGCCGAGACCGCAAAGGACCTTTTCGTTGAACAGCACGGCGGGCGCGCGGGAAAGACCTTCATATACGACGAGACGAACGGAGTTCGAACCAATATCTATGACGGAAACGGGGGCAAGGCCGGTCAGCCGCCCCTGTGCTTCTGATCGAGTCATTCAGCCTGTTTCTTGCGGGAAGAAATCAACCCGGCAATCAATTTGGGCGCACTTGATTTCAGGGCTTCACCACGTCCGGAAAGGCTGGGATTGGTCATGAAATAGTGCTGCGCGTTGAACGGTTCTTCGCCTTTACGCACCTCGATGCGCCTCGACGTTCCGTCCGCAAGTATCTCGTAGCTCTGCTGGTTGTCAATGAGATTGCCCAGCATAATCTGTGAAAGAACCTGCTCGTGCACGGTGGGGTTGGTGAGCGGCACCAGCGTTTCAACGCGGCGATCAAGGTTGCGCGGCATCATGTCGGCGGAGCCGATATAGACCAGCGCCTTGTCGGACGGAAGGCCGAAACCATTGCCGAAGCAGAAGATTCGGCTGTGCTCGAGGAAGCGGCCGACAATCGACTTGACGCGGATATTGTCCGACAGACCCGCAACCTGTGGGCGCAGGCAGCAAATGCCGCGCACGACGAGATCAATCTCCACGCCGGCCGCACTGGCGCGGTAAAGCGTATCGATAATCTCGGGATCGACCAGCGAGTTCATCTTCATCCAGATCGCCGCCGGCGCACCGCGCTTGGCGTGCTCGATCTCTTCGTTGATGTGCTTCACAATGCGCGCACGCAGCGTATAGGGCGAAATGGCGAGCTTCATGCCCTCTTCCGGTTCGCCGTAACCCGTGATGAAGTTGAAGATATTCGCCATGTCGTGGGCGATCTTCGGGTTGCAGGTGAAGAAGGACAGGTCGGTATAGATCTTGGCCGTGATCGGGTGGTAGTTGCCGGTGCCGAGGTGGCAATAGGTTCTGAGCTTGCCGTCCTCGCGGCGCACCACCATAGACATCTTGGCATGCGTCTTGAGTTCGATGAAGCCGAACACCACCTGCACGCCGGCCCGCTCCAGATCGCGCGCCCAGCGGATGTTCGCCTCTTCGTCGAAACGCGCCTTCAATTCGACCAGCGCGGTCACGGATTTGCCGGCTTCCGCCGCGTCGATCAGCGCGCGAACGATCGGGCTGTCGTTGGAGGTGCGGTAAAGCGTCTGCTTGATGGCGAGCACTTCGGGGTCGCGCGCAGCCTGCAACAGGAACTGCACAACCACGTCGAAGCTTTCATAGGGGTGGTGAACCACCATGTCTTTTTCGCGGATGGCGGCAAGGCAATCGCCGGCATGTTCACGCACGCGCTCGGGGAAACGGGCGTTGTAAGGCTCGAACTTCAGGTCGTCGCGCGGTGCGCGCACGATTTCCGAGATGGTGTTGAGCGCGAGCAAGCCGGGCAGAACGGCAACGCGATTATCAGGCACGCCAAGCTCGTGCACCACGAACTGGCGGAGCGACTGCGGCATTTCGCTGTCGGTCTCAATGCGGATAACCGAACCGCGGCGGCGGCGCTTCAGCGCGCTTTCGAAGAAGCGGACCAGATCTTCCGCCTCTTCCTCCACCTCGATATCGCTGTCACGGATGATGCGGAACGTGCCGAATCCCCTGACGGTATAGCCCGGATAGAGACGGTGAATGAACAGGCCGACTACATCTTCAAGCGTGATGTAGCGGATGGCGTTTTTCTCATCCGGTAAACGAACGAAGCGGTCGAGCGCCGTCGGGAGACGCAACAGCGCTGTCATCGGCTCGCGGCCGTTGACGCTGTCGAGTTGCAGGCCCATCGAGAAACCGAGGTTCGGAATAAAGGGGAACGGGTGCGCAGGGTCGATGGACAGCGGCGTCAGCACCGGGAAAATACGTTCCTCGAACTCGGTGCCCAGCCAGGTACGATCCGCTTCGGAAAGTGCGGCAGGCCGCACGATGAAGATTTCTTCCTTGGCGAGATATTGCTGCAGAACGGCAAGCGAAGCCTGCTGCTCCATCTGCAGGTTGTCGATTTCCTTCAAAATGTCTTCCAGCTGCTCGGCCGGTGTCTTGCCGTCAGGTGTCTTGACCGTAATCTTCTGGCGCACCTGGCCTTCGAGGCCGGCGACGCGGACCATGAAGAATTCATCGAGGTTGGCGGCGGAGATGGACAGGAAACGCAGCCGCTCCAACAGCGGATGATCCGTGTTCAGCGTTTCTTCCAGAACACGCCGATTGAACTGGAGCCAGGAGAATTCGCGGTTGATGAAGCGCGCGGGGCTGTCCCAGAGGTTCTCGCCCTCGGTCATCGGCTGAACCTTGTTGAAGTCGTCCTGCACAATAGCGTCCATGTCCTGTACCATCCCCTGACTTTCCGTCCCGTGATCCTGCTGCATCCCGCGATCGTCCCTCTTGCCCGTATAACAGTTTGACGACGGAACTGTGACAGTCAATCGACCTCCAGCCCGCTGCCCCTTGTCCCTTCGCCCATCGCGTTAAGGACTTCCGCCGCCAAGGGACGGGTTATCCTTGTTCCACGCGAAAGCGCCAGCCTGTCGATACGGTCCACAATCGTCTGCGCCGTATCGAGTGAACGCTCCATTCTGTTGACGATGTAGCCTATGAGTTTGTCATCCATATAAAGCTGCCGGTCGGCGAAGAGTTTCACCAGAACCTGTGCCAGAAGACCCTCGTCGGGCTCGCCTGTCTCCACCACAGTCACGGCTTTCAGGCGTGAGCGCAGGTCCGGCAAGGTCACCGGCCATGCGGCCGGCCATTGCCGGCTGGTCATCAAAAGCGTGGTGCCGTGCTGGCGCACGCTGTTGATGACATGGAAAAGTTCGGTGTCGTCAAAACCACGGCGATCGGCATCCTCAAACAGAACCGGTCCGGTTTCGGCAATACGCGCAGCGCCAACACCGGCTTGCGGGTGGATATCCTGCGCGCTGCTGATATTTTTCCAGATATTGGCGAGATGCGATTTTCCCGAACCCGGAGGCCCGGCCAGCACCACCACGGGCGAAGGCCAGTTCGGCCATTCGTCCACAAGGCTGACGGCAGCCTTGAGCGAGTCGGACACGAGAAGATCGTCCCTTCCAGAAGCGGACTGGTGTGAGAATGCGAGCGGCAGCTGCTCGGCCTTCGACCGGGCGTTGTCGTTTTTGATTTGGTCAGTCATCGTTAGCCCTGAGAGTCAACCTTGCCGGAGGACGTTTCCTGTTCTTCCCAAGGAAGGTTGGCGGCGTGCCCATGGTAAAGATCGCTTTCAAGATATCGCGACAATGCAAAGCGGACAAGCACGCCAACGGCTGCCGCCGCCGGCACGGCGACCAGAAGGCCGACGAAACCGAAAAGCGCACCGAAGGCGAACAATGCGAACATCAGCCATACCGGATGCAGGCCGACGCTGCTGCCGACGAGCTTCGGCTGCAGGATGTTGCCTTCGATGAACTGGCCGGAAAAGAACACGGCAAGTGTCAGAAATACATAGATATAATCAGGCCAGAACTGCACGATGGCGACGCCGACGGCAAGGATGAGGCCGACCATCGAACCAATATAGGGAATGAAGCTGATAAGGCCGGAGAAAAGGCCGATCAGCAGGCCGAAATTCAGGCCCACCAACGACAGGCCGACAGCGTAATAAACGCCAAGGATGAGGCAGAGCGACCCCTGCCCGCGCACGAAGCCGGCAATCGTCCTGTCCATGTCGCGTGCGATCTGGCGGACCGTATGCACGTAGTCGCGCGGTATCCAGCTATCGACCTTGTCTATCATCCGGTCCCAGTCAAGCAGCAGGTAGAAGGCGACGACGGGTGTGACGACCAGCAGCGACATGACATCGACCAGCGATTTGCCGGAATTCCAGATCTGCGTCAGCAGGGTGCCGATGAAGCCCGCGCCTTCGGTCAGCAGCTTGGAAAAATTCTCCTTCACTGCATTGATCTGGTTGCTCACCCAGTCAGGCAGCAGATTGGCGTCCGCACCGGCGATCAACTGCTGCAGGGACGAGATATATTGCGGGATGCGCGTGATGAATTCGGATGCCTGGGCGGCAATCAGCGGAATGATGATAATGAGCGACAGCGCGAAAATCAGCACGAAGGTGACGAGGATAACGACGGTGGCCATCAACCGGCTCAGGCCTCGGCGCTCCAGCCAGTCGGCAACCGGATCGAGAAAATAGGCAAGTGCCATGCCCGCCACGAAAGGCAGGAGGATGGAGCTGAAGACCATCAGGAAAAAGATAAAGACGGCAAGCACGCCAATCCAGAAAAAAACCTGCCGGCGCAGGCTCGTACCGCTCACATGGGGTTGCATCCGTTCATCCTCTTGTCGCCGTGCCGTCATTGCCCATGATGGAGATAGGATGCGCATATGCACATGGTCAAGGCCGGTCGCCCGGTAGCGATAGACACGGCGGTTACCAGGTCTGTGCAACGACGACGGGTTTTCAAGTCTGCGCTGCGCATATCGCCGTCGAGAGGCCCGAGGCACACAAAACGTCAAACCATCGCAAAGCCGTTAAAAACCGGAGCTTTTGCCACTCAAACCCTTGCATCAGGCCCCGTCCCGTGCGAATGGCGACGCCAAAGGAACCAGCGGAGACGAGAGCGATGAGCCAGTCGGGCAAGAACGGTCTTACCTATAGTGACGCAGGTGTGGATATCGACGCCGGCAACCTGATGGTCGAAAAGATCAAACCGGCGGTGCGCTCGACGCGGCGTCCCGGCGCGGATGGCGAAATCGGCGGCTTCGGCGGCCTGTTCGATCTGAAGGCCGCAGGCTTTAACGATCCGGTTCTGGTGGCCGCCAATGACGGCGTCGGCACCAAGTTGAAGATCGCCATCGACGCGAATTTCCATGACACCGTCGGCATCGATCTCGTTGCCATGTGCGTCAACGATCTCGTCGTGCAGGGCGCAGAACCGCTGTTCTTCCTCGACTATTTCGCGACCGGCAAGCTCGACCCGGATCAGGGCGCTGCCATCGTTTCCGGCATTGCTGCCGGCTGCCGCGAATCCGGCTGTGCGCTGATCGGTGGTGAAACCGCTGAAATGCCCGGTATGTATTCCGATGGCGACTACGATCTCGCGGGCTTTGCCGTGGGTGCTGCCGAACGTGGCCAGCTTCTGCCCGCCGGCGATATTTCCGAAGGCGACGTCATTCTCGGACTTTCGTCCTCCGGCGTTCATTCCAACGGTTTTTCGCTGGTGCGCAAGATCGTTTCGATCTCCGGCCTTGACTGGGACGCCCCGGCACCCTTCGCAGATGGCAAGAAGCTTGGCGAAGCGCTGCTGACGCCGACGCGCATCTATGTAAAGCCGCTTTTGAAGGCAATTCGCGAGACCGGCGCGCTGAAGGCGCTGGCGCATATTACCGGCGGCGGCTTCCCGGAAAATATTCCGCGCGTTCTGCCCAAGCATCTCGCCGCCGAGATCGATCTCGACACTATCCAGGTTCCGGCTGTGTTCTCGTGGCTTGCAAAAACCGGTGGCGTTGAAGCCAAAGAAATGCTGCGCACGTTCAACTGCGGTGTCGGCATGATCGTGGTCGTTTCGGCTGAAAATGCCGCCAAGGTCACCGATGCCCTGACGGCGGAAGGCGAGACCGTGTTCCCGCTCGGCCGCATGGTCGCCCGCGAAGAGGGTGCGCACGGCACGATCTACAAGGGCGCCCTCAGCCTATGATGAGCGCCGCCTCTCGATCTGGCCGCGCACGTGTCGTCGTTTTCATTTCCGGCAGCGGCTCCAACATGGTGTCGCTTGCCAAGGCCTGTCAGGAGACGGATTTTCCGGCCGAGATCGCCTGTGTAATTTCAGACAAGGCGTCGGCAGGCGGGCTGGAAAAGGCACAGGCGTTCGGTATTCCCACGCTCGTTTTCGAGCGCAAGACCTATGCCAGCAAAGCCGAGCATGAGGGCGCCATTCTGGCCGCACTTGGCGAGATTGCGCCTGATATCATCTGTCTTGCCGGTTACATGCGGCTGATCTCAGGGGATTTCATCGCCCCCTACGAAGGCCGCATCATCAATATCCACCCTTCCCTGCTGCCGCTTTTCCCCGGCCTGCACACCCACCAGCGCGCCATCGACAGCGGCATGAAGATTTCCGGCTGCACCGTACATTTTGTAACCGAAGGCATGGACGAAGGCCCGACGATCGCGCAGGGCGCGGTGCCGGTTCTTTCCGACGACACGGCCGAGACGCTGGCGGCGCGGATACTCACTGTCGAGCATCAGCTCTATCCGCTGGCCCTCAAGCAGCTTGCGGAAGGCAAGGTGCGGATGGAAGGTGGAAAAGCCATTTCCAGCGGCGACGCAAGTAAATCTGAGTATTCCAGCCTGATTTCTGCTTACTGATAAATATTTCACTAAAGTACAAAGATACTTAAAGTGGTATTTCCTCTAAAATAAACCGAACGTTTACCATAATCACCTTTAATGCCCGCAACGGCCCCGCATTTTGGAGCCCTCCGGTCATTCAGGAGCGATTATGCTATTTTCGAGGTTTTCCCTGCCGCTTTCGGCCGTTTTACTGTTGGGCACTAGCCTGCCGCTCGCCGCCGAGCAAAGCGGCATCACCGCTTCGCTCGATGCCGGTGTTCTAAACATCAAGGCCACCGAGACCTTTTACAACGGAAGCCACAAAAACAGTCAACTCGACTGGAAAACAACAAATGCCATGGCGTTACGCGGATCGCTTGGACTTGAGCTGTCGCCCGAGTGGCGCATAAAAACGGAAGGTCGAATCGGCTTTGCTGGCGATGGCTACATGACCGACTACGATTGGCTGCCTCCCTATTACAGGGATACATCGAAAACTGGATGGAGCGACCGCTCACAGCACGGCGATACCCGCCTCGACCACTACCTGACCGGAAGCATCGAACTCAACAGAACACTGCTGGAAGACCCGCTGCAGCACCTCAGTGCCGGTATCGGCTTTCGCTATACCGACGTGCAGTGGTCCGCCTATGGCGGTGACTACATCTACAGTTGGAGAGGATTTCGCAATAATGTCGGTGAGTTCAACAATAGCGAAAAAGCTATCACCTACCGGCAGCAAATCCCCGTATTTTACGGCAATGTGACCGGTGGGCGCAAATTCGGGAACTGGTCGCTGAATGCCGGCCTCGAAGGCGGCGCAATGATCTATGCGAAAGCCACGGACGATCACTGGATGCGTTCGATCCGCTTCACCGACAAATTCCATGTTGGCGGCATGTTCGGAGCAAAAGCGGGCATCGCCTATGCCCTGACTGAGAATGCCTCCCTCTACCTGGATGGCGCATACGAATATACGAGCTTCGGTCGCGGTGACAAAACCCTCACACCGACTGGCGGAACTACCGGCCTGTTTTATAAAGATACGGCGGGCGGCGATATGCAGTCGCTTTTCGTTGGGGCCGGCGTAAAGGGCAGATTCTGAGTTGAAGGCCTCCGGTTGAGGCGGTAGAAGATGTTATTATCGCACGCAGAACGAAGCTGTGGCATGCCTCGTAAAAGCGATCGATCCTCAATCTCGTCGAAACCTCATCTCTGCGATGCGGACAGAACGGTCGCAACGAAAAAAGACAACTCCGGATGAGGTCAAGGCGTGGAAAGAAGAAGGCCGCAAGTAATGGCCTTTGTCGTGGACGCCTCGGTAGTCGCGGCTTGGTTCCTGTCTGACGAGGACGGCACAATCGCCGATCACGTCTCCATCATCCGCCTGGCACGAAACATGCGCTTCCCGCCTATGATGCTGCCTACCTCTCGCTTGCGATTTCGCACAATGTGCCTTTAGCAACACATGACAGGAAGCTTGCGGCTGCGGCAAAGCTGGAAAACGTTGCGTTCGCTTAAGGTTTGCGTAGAGCCGCTCGATTCAACATCGCCCACTGCAACAGAATAATCGTCTTCGAATCGGTGATTTCGCCCGACGCGATCATCGCGAAGGCTTCGTCGAGGCCGTAGGTCAGAACCTCCAGATCCTCGCCTTCGGTTTCCAGACCACCGCCGCTGCCGGCTTGCACGTCGAGATCGATGCGGGCGACGAAGAGGCTGACTTTTTCGGTGAGCGTTCCCGGGCTGGCATACATGTCGAACAGGTATTCGACCTTTTCCACCGCGTAGCCAGATTCTTCCATCGCCTCGCGGCGAATGGCGTCGGCCGCATTGTCGTCATCGAGGAGCCCCGCTGGCACTTCGATCATGAAGCTTGGATCGCCGTTCACGAAGACGGCAGGGCGGAACTGGCGCACCATCACCACGCTGTCGCGTTTGGGATCGTATAGAAGGATGGCGGCGGCGCTGCCGTGATCGTGGACTTCCCTGATGATGCGGATTGTCTTGCCATCCGGCATGCGCTGATCGAAAATGAGCTTCTGCATATGCACGAAGCCCTTCCACACCGTTTCCTTTTCCACCAGCCGGACCCTGCCGGAATCAGTGTCGGCCGGAACGTTTTTCGCTTGCGTCTGTGTCACCGGATATTCCCTTGCCTGTCGCGGAAGTGTTCAGCTTGGCCCTGTTGCGGTGCAATATCAAGCCTTTCAGGCTTCGTCGTCGCGGTGGAGCCACACCTTATTGTCGTGGAAAGCCGCGCCGCCATAGGGGGCAACGGCATCGGCGCCCGTCAGAACATTGATACCCTCGCCGTCCAGATGCGCCTTGTTGGGCCACAACCCTTCGGCAACCAGAACGCCGGGCCTCGCACCCTCCACGATTTTCGCATGGAGGCGCACTTCGCCGCGGCCATTGCCGATACGCACGATGTCGCCATCGGCTATACCGTTGCGGGTGGCGTCCTCGGAACAGATCATCACTTCCGGACGGCCTTCCTTCTGCACGGAGGTTTTCGTTTCCGCGAAGGTGGAGTTGAGGAAGTTGCGCGCTGGCGATGTCGCCAGTCGGAAAGGATGCTCTCCGTCGGCGGTTTCGATGACATCTACCTGATCCGGGAATTTCGGAAATTGCGCAACCGGTCCCATCACGCCGATGTTTTTCGGCGGTTTGTTTGGAGACGGCCCTGTCGCCCATTCGGGGCTGAAACGGAATTTTCCGTCACCATAACCAAAGCCCTCGAGATAATGCGCCACCTCGAAAGAGGGCTGCGCATCGATCCATTTTTCTTCCGCCAACGTATCGAAATCGCCCCAGCCGCTGACTTTCAGCATATGATCGACATGGTCGCGAGCTGAAAGACCGAAGCCCGGCATATGGTCGATACCAAGACGTTTCGCCAGTTCTTCGATGACGAAGAGATTGGTGCGCACGGTTTCCGGCGGCTCCACCAGCTTGGGGCCAAGCAGAATGTGGTTCTGGCCACCGGCGCGGTAGATATCGTCATGTTCAAGGAACATGGTGGCCGGCAGCACGATATCGGCCAACTCGGCCGTCTCCGTCATGAATTGCTCATGCACGGCAACAAAAAGATCGTCGCGCAGGAAACCCTGTTTCACCAGCCGCTGCTCGGGTGCGACATTGACGGGGTTGGTGTTCTGGATGAGCAGCGCCGTCACCGGGCCACCATGTCGCAGCGCTTCCGAATCCCCCGTCAGCACGCGGCCGATCTGCGACTGGTCGAGCTGGCGCACGTTGGGGTCGGCGTAGGCTGTGCCCATCAGTTCCGCCTTGTTGAGCCGGAAGATATCGCCGTTGTTGTGGAAGGCGCCGCCGCCTTCATATTGCCAGGAGCCAAGAACGGTGGCGATCGAAAGGGCGGCATGCATGGCGACCGCGCCGTTGCGCTGGCGGGCGAAACCATAACCGAGCCGGAAGAACGTCTTTTTCGTCGTGCCCACGAGCCTTGCGAAATCCTCGATTTCCTCCACGGAAAGACCGGTGATTTCGGACGCCCATTGCGGCGTCTTCGATTTCAGATGCTCTTCAAGTCCCACCGGATCGTCGGCGAAGCGCGCCATGTAATCGCGGTCGGCATAACCATCGCGGAAGGCAATGTGCATGATGGCGCAGGCGAGCGCCGCATCGGTGCCGGGACGCAGGACGATGCGCATATCGGCCTGTTTCATGGTCGGATTGTCATAGATATCGACGACGACGATCTTCGCGCCACGTTCCTTGCGGGCTTTTACCGCATGGGTCATGACGTTGACCTGCGTGGCGACAGCATTCGTGCCCCAGATGACAACGACATCGGCCTTGCCGATTTCGCGCGGATCTGGCCCGCGAAGCGCGCCTGTACCCATCACATAACCCGTCCAGGCCATGTTGGTGCAGATCGATCCGAAAAAGCCGGAATATTTCTTGGCGTGACGCAGGCGCTCGATGGAATCGCGCTGAACCTGTCCCATGGTTCCGGCATAGAAATAAGGCCAGATGGCTTCGGCGCCGTGCTTTGCCTCGGCTTTGACGAAGGCGTCAGCAACCTCGTCCAGTGCCGCTTCCCAGGATATCTCCTGCCAGTCGCCGGCACCCTTCGCACCGTTGCGGCGCTTCGGGGTCAAAAGACGGCCGGGATGATAGATACGCTCGGAGTAACGCGCCACCTTGGCGCAGATGACGCCGGCAGTGTATGTATTGGCATTGGCGCCGCGCACGCGGCCGATGCGGCCATCGGCATTGATGTCCACTTCCAGCGCGCAGGCGCTCGGACAGTCGTGCGGACAGACCGTGTGGCCGATGCGCGTGGCACTTTCGGCTTTCGGGGTGGCGTTTTTAGCGGAAATCGGGGTCGCAAGGTTCATGTCTTTTCTATATTGCATCAGCGACGCGGCAAAAAGGCCGAAGTGACGTCCATCAAGAATATTCATCATCCCCATCGGGAAGCGAGACACATCCCATGAACTATCGCCACATCTACCACGCCGGCAATTTCGCGGATGTTCTCAAACACGCCGTTCTCGCCCGTCTCGTCCGTTACCTGCAGAACAAGGACAAGGCGTTTCGGGTGCTGGATACTCATGCCGGCATCGGCCTCTACGACCTGTCGTCGGAAGAGGCGCAGAAGACAGGCGAGTGGCAGACCGGCATCGGCAAGCTGATGGACGCCGATCTGCCGGCCCCTGTCGCCGAATTGCTGGAACCCTATCTTTCCACCGTGAGAGAGCTTAACCCCGAAGGCGGCATGCAGTTCTACCCCGGCTCGCCGAAGCTCGCGCGCATGCTGTTCCGCCCGCAGGACAGGCTTTCGGCCATGGAACTGCACCCGGACGACGCACGCGCGCTGGCGCGTCTGTTCGAGGGAGATTATCAAGCTCGGGTGACGGAGCTCGATGGCTGGCTGTCGCTTGGCGCGCATCTGCCGCCGAAGGAAAAACGCGGCCTCATCCTCGTCGATCCGCCTTTCGAGCTTGAAAATGAATATCAGCGGCTGGCGGATGGGTTGAACAAGGCATATCGGCGTTTCTCCACCGGCACCTATTGCCTGTGGTATCCGCTCAAAAAAGGAGCACCGATCAAGGATTTCCACGAGCGGCTGCAATCCTTCGACATTCCGAAGATGCTGTGCGCGGAACTTTCCGTGAAAAGCGACCGGCTGGAAGGCTTGAGCGGTTCAGGCCTCATCGTCGTCAATCCGCCCTACACGCTGAAGGACGAGCTGCACACGCTGCTGCCATTCCTGAAGACGGTGATGGCGCAGGACAGATACGCCTCGCACCGCGCCTTCTGGCTGCGCGGCGAGGAAAAGCCGGAAGAGGATTGAGGGCTTACCCTAACCCCTTCCGTGCCTGTGCAAGCTGCGATCGCTCAAAGAACAGGATCACGAACAGCGCCATGATGAGCGGAATGATGAGGTAGAACAGCCGGAACACCAGCAGCGCCGCAATCACGTCAGCCGGGTTCATATCAGGCAGGCCGGTGACGAACACCAGCTCCAGCACGCCAAGCCCGCCCGGCGCGTGCGAGATGAGCGCCGCGGAAAAGGAAATCAGGAAAATCCCGAGAATGACCATGAAACCGGGATTTCCGGCTTCCGGCAGCGCGAAATAGATGATGCCTGCTGCTCCGATCAGTTCGATCGGACCGATGACAAGCTGTTGCGCCACCAGTTTCGGCACGGGATATGGCAGAAAAAACGAACCGATTTTCAGCGGCCGCAGCTTCAAAAGACTGCCGAGCACATAAAGTGCGACGATGGCGAGCAGCAGTACGCCGGTTGTCGTTGATGCTTCCACGGGCAGGATGCCAGTAAAGCGCTCGGTAATGTCCGGTTCGTAGACCAGCACCAGACCGATGAGCATGATCGTTCCGATGATGAAAGTGAAGGAACAAAGGCCGACAAGAATGCCGACTTCGGCAGCGCTCAACCCTTTGGACGTATAGGCCCGGTATCGGACGACGGCACCGGAAAACACGGATGCCCCGACATTGTGGGAAAGCGCGTAGGTGGTGAAGGAGGTGAGCGTGATGAAGAACCAGTTGACCTTTCGGCCGAGATGCTGGAGAGCGATGCGGTCGTAACCGGCAAGGGCTGCATAGGCGACAAGCGTCGATAGGCCGGAGCACACCCAGTCCCGCGCGCGAATGGCCGTGAGGCTTTCCCATAGATCATCGAGTGAAAGACCGCGCAGCTCGTGATAGAGCAGCCAGGCCGAAAAACCGATCGTTGCCAGACCAATGACGGGCCAGATGTATTTCTTCAATGTCATGCGGTCATGCCCGCCTATTTCCCCCAGCTTCACCCCAACCCGATTTCCGCACTCCGCAGAAGATTCGTTCGACTCTATTCGTTATGCGGCGAAGCTTTCAACCTTTTTGCCCGTTTGCCTCGTTCACAAATTTATGTAAGACCGCTTTGTCGTCTGCGGGCGATACGAGGTCGTCCATTTTCCGGAGAACGTGCACGAAATGAAGCGTTATGCCGGTTTCATCGCCCTCGGTCTTCTGTCGCTTGCGGCCCTTTGGTTTTCGCGGGAAAATCCGGCCCCGACGGGTTCTGCAACCAACCGGCAGACCCAATCCCACACGCAGCCCGCCGGCAATTCCAGGCCCGAAACATCCCAGCCGGAAATTGCCCGACGAGACACGGGCAAAAACCCTGTGCCCGCCGGAACAGGCTTCGATTTTTATGTGCTTTCGCTCTCCTGGTCGCCGGCGTTCTGCGCCAGCTCCGAAGGTTCCGGCAATCGCCAGCAATGCGGCAGCAATAGGCGGTACGGTTTCGTCGTACACGGGCTTTGGCCGCAAAACGAAACCGGATACCCCGAATTCTGCACGAGCAGCGAGCCGGACCGTGTGCCCGACGCAATCGGCCGCACGATGTTCGACATCATGCCCTCCATGGGCCTGATCGGCCACCAGTGGCGCAAGCACGGCGCCTGCTCCGGCCTTTCGCAAAAGGATTATTTTTCGGCAACACGAACCGCCTTCGAGGCGGTCAAGCTGCCGGAGACGATTGCCTCGGGCGCTAAAGGCGCCACCCTTTCCGCCGAAGCCATCGAAACCGCCTTCACCGACGCCAACCCCGGCATGTCGAAACGCGGCGTCTCGATCAGCTGCGACGGAAAACGCCTTGAGGAAGTCCGTATCTGCCTCAACAAGGACATGACATTCCGCGATTGCCCTGAGCTTGACCGCAAGGGCTGCCGCGTCAGCGCTACCGAAATCGTCCCCATTCGCTAATACCCACACATCAACATATGTCAGGACCCGACTATGGAACTGCTTTATTCCGTCACTTCCCCCTACTCCGCCAAGGTGCGCATGGCCGCCCGCCATCTCGGCATCGACATTACCAACATCGCCGTCGACACCAATGCCGAGCCCGCGACGCTGGTTGACAACAATCCGCTCGGCAAAATTCCGGTCCTGCTTCTGGACGATGGCGGCTCGGTCTATGACAGCGTCGCGATCATGCACTATCTAGACCGCCTTTCGGGCGGCAAGCTCTACCCGAAAAAGAACGGCAAGCGCACCGAAGCGGAAATTCTGGAAGCGCTCTGCGACGGCATCATGGATTGCCTGCTGGCCATCGTTTACGAGCGCCGTTCCCGCCCGGAAGACAGAGTTCACCAGCCATGGATCGACAAGCAGTGGAAAAAGGCGGTGAAGGGTCTGGATCATCTCAACGCCAACCTGCCGAAAACCGGCAAGAAGCTGCATGGCGGACATTTCGCCCTTGCGGCGTTGATCGGTTATCTCGATCTGCGTTTTGCAGGTGAATGGGCCGAAGGGCACGAGGCGCTGGCGCAATGGCCGGAAACATTCGGCAAGCGTTTTGAAGCCTATAAGGACATGAGGGCCGCCGCCTGACACCAATGTGAGCGCCATGCCTGGCCTGATCGCCGGGCATGGATGCTGTAACTGATGGCAAAAACGAAAAAGCCGGGGCGTAAACCCCGGCTTTTCTTTTACCGATCCTTGAAGGATCAGAACTTGACGCCGATACCGGCCTTGACGGAGTGGTCGTCGAAGCCGCGCGAGAACGCGCCGGAGTCCAGGCTGTAGTCCTTCTTCTGGTAGTCGCTGTAGCGATATTCCAGACGGGCAGTGATGTTGTCCGTAACCATGGCTTCAACGCCGGCACCAACGGTGTAGCCGAGGGCGGTTGCGCTGTCCTTGGAGGTCGCGTCACGTACCTTGTTGTCGGAGGCTGCGAGACCAGCCGTACCGTACAGCAGGAACGGGTTCATGTCGTAACCGACGCGGGCACGCAGCGAGCCGTTGACGCCCTGCTTGCCTTCGACGGCGTTGCCACCAACCGTACCAGCGGAACCGCGCTCGCGGCCGAGGTTAACGTCTGCTTCGGCACCGTAAACGATCTGGCCGTTCTGCATGTTGTAACCGCCGTAGATGCCGCCGCCGGCGCCCTTGGCGTCACGGCCGTCGTTGCTGGAGCTGAAACGGCCCCAATCGTAGTTGGCGGTACCACCGAGGTAAGCGCCGGTCCAGTTCTTGACCGGAGCGGGCTGGTCGTAGGCTACCGGTGCCTGCGGCACGTCGTTTACGGCGTCAGCGGCGTGAGCAGCCGAGAAACCGGCGGCTGCAATGGTCGAAGCCATAATGGTTGCTACGAAAATACGCATGTTATTCTCCTTTCAGGACCGCGCCGTACTCAAAACATTGTTTTTAGACGCGGTAAATTCGTCGGGTTAATCGCCCCTCTGAAAATTGAATTTGATGGGAGAATGCGGAGATCAAAGAGCCAAAATGTGAATTGTTTGGGGCAGACACGTGACTAGAATTAGACGTTGCCTAATTGCCACAAGGGTTTTATTAACCCTACCGGAAACTTAATTTCCAATATATCGAATTTAAACTTAGTTATATTCAAATTAAATTTAAATTACATTACCAATAAAAATCCACACAATTCTTTTACGGCCCACGGACAGCTTGCGATTTGCGATTATATCCAGCAAATAGGGCGTGTATGAGCAAATGCAGGTCCGCTGTGAAAGAAAATATACCGAAGACAGTCTTGATAACGGGTGCCGCCCGGCGGCTCGGGCGGGCGATCGCCACGGATTTGGCCTCGCATGGCTTTGCGATTGCCGTCCACGCCAATGCCTCCATGGGGCAAGCCGAAGAATTCGCTAACGAAATAAGGCAAAAAGGCGGCAAGGCCGTTGCCGTTCAGGCGGATCTGACACAATCATCGCCAACAATGGCGCTTGTCGAACAGGCATCTTCGGCGCTCGGCCCGATAGGCGTCGTCGTCAACAATGCATCCATTTTTCTGGACGATTCGGCAGAAACGCCCGATCCGGCAATCTTCGACGCGCATTTTTCCGTGCACGTGCGGGCGCCTTCCCTCATCGCGGCCGCCTTCGTTCAGCAATTGCCTCAGGATAAATCCGGATTGATCGTCAACATCATCGATCAGCGTGTACTTGCGCTTACGCCGCGTTTTTACTCCTATACGCTTTCGAAATCGGCCCTTTGGACAGCCACACGGACGATGGCGCAGAGTTTTGCGCCGCGGGTGCGCGTCAACGCCATCGGGCCGGGTCCCTCCTTCAAAAGCGAAAGACAGGCGCCGGAGGACTTTCAGGCGCAGATCGACGGCCTTATATTAAAGCGCGGTCCGGAACCCGACGAGTTCGGGCGGACGATTCGCTTTCTTTTTGATACGCCGTCGATCACCGGACAAATGATCGCGCTCGATGGCGGCCAGCATCTTGGCTGGGAAACCCCTGATGTGGCGGAGATACCTGAATGAACGGAAAGAAGCTGCCTGACGGCGGTATTCTCTTCGATGAAACCGATGACGAAGACGACGATGCAAACCTTGCCGCGACAGACGCGGCCGAGGCACCGCGCGACGTTGCCGGCATGGACTGGAATGCCGGCTGGAAAAACGAATCCGGCCTGAAGGGCATGGATCTGATCGGCGAATTCGTCAAACACCTGCCGAACTCGCCGGGTGTCTACCGCATGTTCAACGAGGCGAACGACGTTCTTTACGTCGGCAAGGCGCGCTCGCTGAAGAAGCGCGTCGGCAACTATGCCCAGGGTCGCGTGCATTCCAACCGCATTGCGCAGATGGTGCGGCTGACCGCCCATATGGAATTCGTCACCACCCGCACGGAAACCGAGGCGCTTCTCCTGGAAGCTAACCTCATCAAACGCTTGCGGCCGCGCTTTAACGTGCTTTTGCGCGACGACAAGTCATTTCCCTATATCCTGATCACAGCCGACAATCGTGCACCGGCGATTTTCAAGCACCGGGGTGCGCGGGCGCGCAAGGGCGACTACTTCGGACCCTTCGCCTCTGCCGGAGCCGTTGGACGCACGATCAATTCACTGCAACGCGCGTTCTTGATCCGCACCTGCACCGACAGCGTTTTCGAAACCCGCACGCGTCCCTGTCTTCTTTACCAGATCAAGCGCTGTTCCGGCCCCTGCACACATGAGGTGAGCGATGAGGGGTATGCGGAACTCGTCAAGGAAGCCAAGGATTTCCTGTCCGGCAAGAGCCAGAGCGTCAAGACCGCGATTGCCCGGCAGATGAACGAGGCGGCCGAGGATCTCGACTTCGAGCGCGCCGCCGTCTATCGCGACCGGCTGGCGGCGCTCTCGCACGTCCAGAGCCATCAGGGCATCAATCCGGCCGGCATCGAGGAGGCGGATGTTTTCGCCATCCATCACGAGGGCGGCATATCCTGCATCCAGGTGTTCTTTTTCCGCACCGGCCAGAACTGGGGCAACCGCGCTTATTTCCCGAAGGCCGACCCGTCCCTGCCCGGCTCGGAAATCCTCAATGCGTTTCTGGCGCAATTTTACGACGACAAACCGGTGCCGAAGCAGATCCTGCTTTCCGAAACCGTAGAGGAACAGGAATTGCTGGCCGCTGCTCTTGGCGAAAAAGCCGGACACAAGGTCACGATCAACGTGCCGCAGCGCGGCGAGAAGAAAGACATCACCGACCATGTTCTTGCCAATGCCCGCGAGGCGCATGGCCGCAAGCTGGCGGAAACCTCGTCTCAGGCGCGGTTGCTGAAGGGGTTCGCAGAAACCTTCAACCTTCCTTACGTGCCGCGCCGGATCGAGATTTACGACAACTCGCACATCATGGGCACCAATGCCGTGGGCGGCATGGTGGTGGCGGGGCCGGAAGGCTTCGTGAAAAACCACTATCGCAAGTTCAATATCAAATCGACCGACATCACTCCCGGTGACGACTTCGGCATGATGCGTGAGGTCATGACCCGCCGCTTCTCGCGCCTGTTGAAGGAAGAGGGCAAGCCCGACCGCGCGAAGACGCTGACGCCCACACCCGAGGAAGCCGCGGACATGCCCTTCCCCGCCTGGCCGGACGTTATCCTGATCGATGGTGGTCAGGGACAGATGACGGCGGTGCGTGCCATCCTCGATGAGCTCGACATTCGCGACAGCGTGATTGCCATCGGCGTCGCCAAGGGTGTGGACCGCGAGGCGGGCCGCGAGCGCTTCTTTGCGGACGGCCGCAGCGATTTTTCCCTGCCGCCGCGCGATCCCGTGCTTTACTTCATCCAGCGCATGCGCGACGAGGCCCACCGTTTTGCCATCGGCTCACACCGGGCGCGGCGCAAGAAGGAAATGGTGCGCAATCCGCTGGATGAAATTTCGGGGATCGGCCCAGGACGCAAGCGCTCGCTGCTGCAGCATTTCGGTACGGCCAAGGCGGTTTCACGCGCAGGCCTCAACGATCTGATGAATGTCACCGGCATTTCAGAAGCCGTAGCGCGGCAAATCTACAATCACTTCCATGAGAGCAGTGGCGATTGAAGGCGCACTGTCGCAACGAACTGCTAAAAAAACATAATAACGTGTTGACCCTATGCGTCAGGGGCGGCATCAAGGCAGCTTATCCAGACTGACAGGTTTCCCATGGCTTCGCGCGCATACAGCATTCCCAACCTTCTCACCTATGCCCGCATTCTGGCGGTTCCCGTCATCGTTTTGTGTTTTTACATCGAAGGAAAGCTGGAAAGCTCGGATTTTGCGCGCTGGACGGCACTCTGGCTGTTCATCGTCGCCTCGCTGACCGATTTTCTGGATGGTTATTTGGCGCGTATCTGGAATCAGACCTCCAATATCGGCCGCATGCTGGACCCGATCGCCGACAAGCTGCTGGTCGCCTCAGTGCTGCTCTTGATGGCAGCGGACGGCACCATTGCCGGCTGGTCGCTCTGGGCCGCCATCACCATTCTTTGCCGCGAAATTCTGGTCTCGGGCCTGCGTGAATATCTGGCGGCGCTGAAGGTCAGCGTTCCCGTCACCCGCATCGCGAAGTGGAAGACCACCATCCAGATGGTAGCCATCGCCTTTCTTCTTGCCGGTCCCGCGGGAGACAAGGTTCTGCCCTACACGACCGAGATGGGAATTACGCTTCTCTGGCTTGCAGCAGCGCTGACCATGTACACCGGCTACGACTACTTCAAGGCGGGTCTCAAGCACATTGTGGACGAAGAATGATGGCGCGGATCGTTTATTTCGCCTGGGTTCGCGAAAAGATCGGCACGGCGGAGGAGGAGCTGGATATCCCCTCCTCCGTTACCACGGCCGGTGAGCTGATCGCCTATCTCTCAACCATTGGTGAAAACTACGAAGCCGCCTTCGAATTTCCGGATGTGATCCGCGTTGCGGTCAATCAGGAACATGTTGAACATGACGAGAGCATTGCCGGTGCGCGCGAGATCGGCATCTTCCCGCCCATGACGGGGGGATAACCGGATGCAGCCCACGGTACGCGTGCAGGCACAGGATTTCGACGCTGCGGAAGAAACCCGCAGGCTGACGGAAGGCGACAAGAGCATTGGCGCGGTGGTGGCCTTCACCGGGCTTTGTCGCGATGATGGCGGTACGCTCGCGGCGCTGGAACTCGAGCATTATCCCGGCATGGCCGAAGCGGAAATGACCCGTATCGCGCAACTCGCCATCGAACGCTTCGACCTCCTCGGCCTCACCGCCATTCATCGCCATGGCAAGATCGCCACCGGCGAGAATATCGTCCTCGTCATTGCTGCTTCCCGGCACCGGCAGGCCGCTTTTGACGGCGCAAATTTCGTGATGGACTACCTCAAGACGTCCGCCCCGTTCTGGAAAAAGGAACATGGCAAGGATGGCACGAAGGGCGACTGGGTTGCCGCAAAGACGACCGACGACACGGCCAAGGACAAATGGCGGTAACGCTTTGTGTTTTCCCGCACTTCCACACGAAAACCGGACGCCACCCCTCCTGGAAATGCTCTAGGGCGCTTCCACTCTGCTGCGCATGACGATCAGCCAGCCCACCAGAAGTGCCAGAACCGCCGCATCCCGCCAGATAACCGGGCCGTAACCGACCCATAGCGTTTCCGCGAACCCGACGGCAGCAGCCCCGAGCGCGCAGACGAGCGGGCTTGCATAACCGCCCGCTGCCGAAATCAGCACGACTTTCAGGCCGAACACCAGACCGGCACCGAAATCCATGGTGCCGTAATAAAACGTGGCGAGGACGCCGGCGATAGCGGCAAGCAGACCCGCTGCACAGTAGGACAGCAGGAACACCCTGCCTTCATTTACCCCGCACAGTGACGTGGCGAAAGCATCGTCCGACACCGCCTTCCAGCGTCTGCCAAAGCCGGAACGCTGGAGGTAGAAAGTGCCTGCGAGAACGAGCAGGCAGAAGACAGCCGTGTTCAGCATCTGCATCGACGTCAGGGTGACGGCGAAGCTTCCATCGGCCCAGAATCGCACCGGTTCCGACAAAAGCGGTGGCAGCCATAATTGCCGCGTGCCGGCGGCAAGTCTGGCACTTTCGGTGAGCGCAATCAGCACGCCAATGGAGGCGACCGTCACCGCATTGGGGGAGGCTTTCGCCAGGGGCCGCATCACCGCCCTGCCGATGAAAGCCGCCGCCCACAGACCGCCGAAAAGACCGGCCCCTGCCCCAAGCGCGAGTGTTGCAGGCAAGATCAGCCACAGCCGGTTCCAGCCAAAATCGGCAAACAGCAGGCAGGTCTGACCGGCGAAAGCGAAAATCGCGCCATAGGTGACATCGGCCCGTTTCGTGACCGAAAAGGCGATGGCATAGCCGAACGCCAGAACCGCATAAAGCGAGGCTACCGGTACGGCATTCAGCAATTGTTGCAGGAAATAAGCCAATCCGTCCTCCCCATCGCATTATAACTGTTAAAATCCATTTTGATAGTTATAATGTCGCCATGACATTTCGCTGGACAGAACATCGTTTCGCAGGCGGCGCATTGGCCCTCGATGTCGCCAATAGCGTCATCCTGCGCGCGGACGCGGTAAAATCGGTAGACCGTTTTGCTGTGCCTGAGCAGATCGCCACCTTTGCCGAGGCGTCGACCCGACTCGGAGCGGAGCGCGACAGGTTTCCCGCACTCATCGCGCCCGAAGCGGACAGGAGGCAGGTATTTCTCGATCTTCGCGAGGCGATCGACGATTATTTCCGCTCTTCGATGACGAATGGCGACGATGACGACGGCCGGCTGGCAGGGCTTCTCTTCGCTTGCGGCACGGCACTAAAGTTGTTTCCTCTGCGAGAGAGCCTTGCCAATGCGACCGCCCATTCAGCTCTGTCGCTGCTTGCGGCGGAGACGCGGAAACGGCTGCGGATTTGCGGCAATTGCGGTTGGCTTTTCATCGACCGCAGCAAGAACAGAAGCCGCATCTGGTGCGACATGACGGTGTGCGGCAACCGGCAGAAAGCCAGCCGGCATTATCACCGCAAGAAGGAAGCGCAGGCATGAAAGGAATAACCATTCCGTTGCTGGCGATCACTACGGTGCTCGGTCTTTCCGGTTGTCAGCGGGACGAGCCGCGCGATGTCGCGAAGGTTTCCGGCCGCATGTTCGTCTTTAACTACCGTGTGGCGATTGCCACCTATCTCGTGACCTTGCAGCGCATCGCCCCCATCCGCGACGGCAGCACGCTGGAAGCGAGCTTCGAAAATCCCCGCGGCGGAACCGAGCTGACGACCAGGGAGAAGATTTTCCCGGCAGATGAAAAGATCGCCGTTCAAAGTCCGCCGGTCGAATGCGTCAAACAGGACCGCCCCTACAAGATCACGATCCGCATCAAAGGGCCGGAAGGCAATGTACTGCAGACGATAGAGACCACCATCCGCTCCGACACCGACCAGTCGCTCCTTCCCGCCAAACCGCTGACGGTCGGCCCACTCTACACACCCAACCCGGACGTGTTCAAAGCGGACGGCACGACGGATATGCGGCCAGTCGAGGGGTGTCCGGCGTCGTGAAAACCTCCCCTCATCCCTGGGCTCGTCACAGGACTGAGGCCCGTGGGGATGGCTTCGGCGTAAACTTCTTTCGGCAATAAAACAAAAAAACGGAGCCTTTCGGCTCCGTTTCATCGAGTCTTTTCAGCGGCTTCATGCCATCGCCTGAGAGGGCGATTCAAGCCGTTGATATTTTGAATCAGCCGACGATTTCAGTTTCGGCGAACCAGTAGGCGATTTCCTGTGCGGCGGTTTCAGGAGCGTCCGAACCATGAACGGAGTTCTCGCCGATGGAAAGCGCGAAGCTCTTGCGGATGGTGCCTTCAGCAGCCTGGGCCGGGTTGGTTGCGCCCATGATTTCGCGGTTCTTGAGGATAGCGTTTTCGCCTTCCAGAACCTGAACGATGGTCGGGCCGGAGGTCATGCCTTCAACGAGTTCGCCGAAGAAGGGACGCTCTTTGTGAACGGCGTAGAAGCCTTCGGCTTCGCGCTTGCTCATCCAGACGCGCTTGGAGGCGACGATGCGCAGACCGTTGTCTTCAAATACCTTGGTGATCGCGCCAGTCAGGTTACGCTTGGTTGCGTCCGGCTTGATCATCGAAAATGTGCGTTCAATCGCCATGTGTCCGTTTCCTTTTCCTATAGAGAAAGTGGGCGGTCTTTACCCGCCCAAAGGCCCGAAAACAAGGGGGATCAACCACATTGCGACGATGGCTGCAGACATTTCACGCCGCTGTCACACTGCGGCCTCTGGCGTCGTGGAGGTCTAGGCAACCTTCGAACCAGTCACGGACGGGGTCGTTTTCGGAAAACAGATCCGCTCCGGTGGTAATCCTTGCCCATTGCAGCGCACCGAAAACAATGTAATCCGCAAACAGCGGCGATGAGCCGCCGATGAAAGGCTGGAAGCCCAGCATGCGGCGGATCGGCGCCAGGAGCGCTGGGAAGGCCGCGATTTCCACCTCACGGTTCGCCACCACATCCTCGAGCGTCCGGCCGAGCGCCTTCGTCCTGCTGTCGCGGAAATAAAGGCGGTCAGGCTCATCAAGCATATTGTGGATATCGAGCACGGCAATGCGGGTGATGGCCGGGTGCAGCACCGTCTGCGACCAGCTTTCAACGAAACGCGCCATCGCCTTGCCGCCTTCCCCGTTAAACAGCGACGGCCGCTCCGGATAGGCCTCATCCAGATAAAGGGCGATCTCGAAACTGTCGCTCACCAGCTGGTCGCCATCACGAAGGATCGGCACGGTCCTCGAAAAACCGTCCTCCACCGTCGGGATGACCGTGAAGGGCAAGGGACGCTCCTCGAAATCCAGCCCCTTATGCGCCAGCGAAAGCACGGTTTTCCAGCAATGGGGAGAAAACGGCCGTGCGCTATCGCTTCCGCAAAGTGAATATAAGGTTCTGGAGGTCGTCATAGGCTGCACCCTCTTCTGCTACATCGATGATGCGATATAAAAACGACCGCCGCCTGAAATCAAATCAGGATTTGTCATACTACTGATCAAAAACCGCATCCGGCGCGCAACAGTCCCCTCCACGAGAATGGGGGTCTCACCGCAATGAAAACCTCGTCAGGTTTAGCCTATTTTAAACCGTTGCTTGTAAGAATAATCGTGTTCAACAATCGGTTATCACCGGTGCATTCATAATTTATTGGTATTGGGGCTGTCAGTGACGTCAACGGCGGGCGATAAAAAACGCGAGAAGGCAAGGAACGGTCTCGTCTTTACAAAAATTGCTCAGTTCATCGACAAGATGAATATTGCACCGCTGCCGCGAAACTACGAACTGATCTACGAAATATTGTCGGGGCATAACCCGGCGATGGGACGCGATATTCTCGCCCTTGGCAACGCGCCGCAACAGCATGAAATCGATATTGTCGGCCAGAGACACAATCTGCCGGGTTTTTCGAAGATCGAGGCCGAGCAGATGGCAGCGACGGCCTTCGAGACGCTGAAGCAGATTTCCGCGCGGCTGGAAGCCGGCCTGCAACGCACCGAAACATTTATTGCCAGTCTTTCCGGGCAAGATCACTCCGAGCTGCCTGCAACGGAGCGGCTTGCGCAATTGATGGGCGATATTCACGAGGAACAAACGAGTCTCCGGCATTTCGTTTCCATGGGGCTGATGAAAATCCGCGAGGTTGAGAAAAGCCGGACAGATCTTCAGGCGAATTCCCTGCGTGATGCCTTGACGGCGCTTCCCAACCGGGCGGCTTTCCTCGAGAAGCTCGGCGACCTGTTTTCGGGCGCTCAGGGGGCATCCGCCACATCGCTTGTGCTGCTCAACATCGACCATTTCCGCGAAATCAACGGCAAATACGGCCCCACCGCCGGCAACAAGGCGCTGCGCCGGCTGGCTGCGCTTTTCCGCAAGACGATCAAGAAGGACGATTTCGTTGCCCGCATCGGCGGAAACGAGTTCGCTTTTCTGTTTGCCGGCGTCTCGCAAAATACAGCTGAAGCAATTGCAGAGCGGTTGCGGCAGAACGTCGAGGCGCTGCGTTTCGTCACCAGTGAGGGCGACGGCGAGCATCTGACCGTCTCGATCGGCGTTGCGGCAGTGGACTGCACCGCGACATCAGCCGAATTTTTCAGCCATGCCGAGCTCGCCCTGCTGTCCGCACGCTGCGGCACGCGCAATTGCGTCACAGGCTACTCCCGGGACGTGGCTCAACGCAGCCGCAGCAGCTATCTGGCGCAGCTCGGCTGTTGAAGCTGCATATCTGATCTGGTGTGGCGCGCGCGCTCTTGCCTTGGCCACGCAGTTCGGCCAAAACGGCGCCATGATTACGATTACCGATCTCTCCGCCCGCATCGCCGGGCGCCTGCTTCTCGACCACGCCAGCGTGACGCTTCCGGCTGGCATGAAGGTGGGCCTCGTTGGCCGCAACGGCGCCGGCAAATCCACTCTTTTCCGGGTCATCACCGGTGACTTTTCAGCGGAAAGCGGTTCGGTAACGATCCCGAAACTCGCGCGCATCGGCCAGGTTGCGCAGGAAGCGCCGGGAACGGAAGAATCGCTGATTTCCATCGTGCTTTCCGCCGACAAGGAGCGCAGCGCGCTGCTGGCCGAGGCGGAAACCGCAACAGACCCGCACCGGATCGCGGAAATTCAGGTGCGGTTGGTCGATATCGACGCGCATTCGGCCGAAGCCCGTGCCTCCAGCATTCTCGCCGGTCTTGGCTTCGATCACGAGGCGCAGCTTCGCCCCGCCTCTTCGTTCTCCGGCGGCTGGCGCATGCGCGTGGCGCTCGCGTCCGTGCTGTTTGCCGAACCCGACCTCCTGCTGCTCGACGAGCCGACCAACTATCTCGACCTTGAAGGCACGCTCTGGCTGGAAGACTATATCCGGCGTTATCCGCATACCGTCATCATCATCAGCCACGACCGCGATCTGCTGAACAATGCCGTCAATTCCATCGTGCATCTGGACCAGAAGAAACTGACCTTCTATCGCGGCGGATACGACCAGTTCGAGCGCCAGAAAGCCGAAGCAGACGAATTGCAGATGAAGGCGAAGGTGAAAAACGACGCCGCGCGCAAACATCTGCAAAGCTTCATCGACCGTTTTCGCGCCAAGGCCACCAAGGCGCGCCAGGCGCAAAGCCGTATCAAGGCGCTGGAGCGCATGGGCACCGTCGCCGCCGTGATCGAGGACCACGTCCAGCCGATCACGTTCCCGGAGCCGGAAAAGCAGCCCGCCTCACCCATCGTCGCCATCAATGGCGGTGCCGTGGGTTACGAGCCGGGCAAATCCATTCTGAAGCAGCTCAATCTTCGCATCGATAATGACGACCGCATCGCGCTGCTCGGTTCCAACGGCAACGGCAAATCGACCTTTGCGAAATTCATCTCCGGTCGGCTTGCGCCGCAAGCGGGCGATCTTCGCATCGCCCCGGGCCTGAAGATCGGCTTCTTTGCGCAGCATCAGCTGGACGATCTCGTGCCGGACCAGACACCGGTCGAACACGTGCGCAAGCTGATGCCGCTGGCGTCTGAAGCGCAGGTGCGGGCGCGGGTTGCGCAGATGGGACTTGCGACGGAGAAGATGGCGACGGCGGCGAAAGACCTTTCCGGCGGTGAAAAGGCCCGGCTGCTGATGGGACTTGCGGCCTTCCATGCGCCAAATCTGCTCATCCTCGACGAACCGACCAACCATCTCGACATCGACAGTCGCCGGGCGCTTATCGAGGCGCTGAACGACTATAACGGCGCCGTCATCCTCATCTCGCACGATCGGCATCTCATCGAGGCAACTGTCGACCGCCTGTGGCTGGTGGCCGACGGCACGGTGAAGACCTTTGAAGGCGACATGGAGGAATATCGCGACCTCGTCGTCTCTTCCGGAAAAAAGAAGGAAGAGAAGACAGAAGCCGCCGCCGACCAGACATCGAAAGCCGACCAGCGCAAGGCCAACGCCGAAAAACGCGCTCAGCTTGCGCCGCTGAAGAAAAAGATCAATGAAATCGAATCTTTGACGGCGAAGCTTGAGAAAATGATTCAGTCGCTCGACAAGGAACTGGCGGACCCTGCTTTGTACGAAAAGGCACCTGCCAAGGCCGCGCAGAAAGTCAAAGAGCGTGGCGAAGCCGCGAGTAAGCTTTCGGACGCCGAGGAGCAGTGGCTGATGCTTTCGAGCGAATATGAGGATGCGATGACGCAGTGATGCGTCATCATGCTGGTGCGAAAATCTAAGCGCATTCCCTGCGAGGCTGCAGCCGCTCGAGCGGCACGGCGGGCGAATAAAGATAGCCCTGACCGAAACGGATTCCCATCTGCATGAGCAGCCTGCTCTGCTCTTCCGTTTCTATACCTTCCGTCACCAGCGTGGCGCCGTAACGTTCGGCGCTTTCGAAGGCGAGCGCGATGGCCTCCCGGAACCGCGACTGTTCAAGCCGGGACGTCATCCAGTGATCGATCTTGACCTCCTTGAAGGGGAACCGCGCAAGCAGGGTGAGTGCCGCATAACCGGTGCCAAAATCATCGAGCGCCAGCCGCACGCCCGCTTCGCTCAATCTGTCGAAATTCTGCTGCACGATGTCGATGGCCGGTATCCTGCTCATCTCCGTCACTTCGATCGACAGACGGTGCGCCGGGACCCCCATCTCGTTCAAAAAGGCCACAACCCGCCCTCCGAAGCCCGCAGTGGCAAAAGACGATGCGGAAATGTTCACCGCCAAATGAAAGTCCGGGTCGAGGCCCCGCAGGTCGATGAGATCGCGGACGACGGCTTCGATCGTCGACCATTCAAACTCCACCAGCAGCCGGTGACGCTCGGCAATCTCCAGCACATAATAGGGCGAAAGCGGCTGTCCGCACGCATCCACCGCCCGTAAAAGAGCCTCCGCGCCAATCATGCGGCGATTGTGCATTTCGAATTTCGGCTGATAAAATATCGGCGGCTTGCCGGATCTGATCCAGTTGACCAGCATCTGGCGCACCCCCTCGTCCCGCGTGGCCTTATCGGCGAAGGAGAAGGGGAATATCTGCACCGGATTTTCGCTTCCTCGCAGCGCAAGACTAAGCTGCCGGAGGAAGGAAGCCACGTTCTGCCGGGAGAGCTTATCCAGATTAGCGGCACCGATTTTCAGATGCGGCACCGGTTCTGGATCCGCAGACCGTGAAAATGTACTTAACCCGTCGTGGAGACGCATTATCAGCCTTGTGCTTTCCGACTTCTCGAGCGAAATCCCCGACATGACGACTGCAAGCGTGGTATCGCCGAACATGAAGCTGCGCGGTGCATTGGAACTCGACAGCAGGCCGTTGTCATCGTTGCAGATTTCCTGTGCCAGCCTCGGCCAGAAAAGATCGCCCCAATCCTCCCCCTGGCAGGCGGCGACATCGGCCATATTGACGATTTCTATGAGAAGGAGAGCGTGCGGAACGGCCGGCTCCTGCCGCATCACGGCTTCGATATGGTCTTTGAGGGCGCGCCTGTTGGGCAGGCCCGTCAACGAATCCGTCCGCGCCGCAGCATCGCGTTTCCTTGCCTCTTCACGCGCCCGCGCCTCGCTGCGCAGTAACAGAAACAGACAGGCGATCATCGGCAACCCAACCAACGAGCCGAAGATGCGCCGTCCGACATTACTGAGAAAAACGTCCTGATTTATCATGCTGAGACTGTAGGTCACGCAAACAGCGAACAACGCCGCGAAAATCCTGACCGCGAATACGCCGAAGACCTCGCAGACGCCGAGTTCAGTGAGACTGCGCCTGCGCATCCAGCCATACATTGCCATCCCGAAAGCCGAGATAATGCTCATATCCAGAAAAGCGGCCCCAAAGAGTGCCGGACCACCAAACAAAAATCGCCCTGCGGAGACGAGCGCCAGGCTTATCAAGCCGCCTTGCCAGGACCCCAACACGCCAGCCAGGAACAGCAGGTCAGAGCGGATATAGGGCTTGGAAGGCAGCTTGATGAACTCGGATACCAGTAGCGTCAGCAAGAAACCGGTAACCCCGAAGATGATGCCGTAATAGATTTTATAACGAGCGTCATCGAGAGCAATGTTTCGCTGCAGAAGGATCAGCACCGACACCATGCCGACAAGGGCCGCAGCCTGGAGCAGCAGGAACGGCAACTCGGCGGCTGACGCGGCCGCCTGGGCGGCGATCAATTCCATCATCTCTGCATGTCCCCCGGTCATTACTATTCTTTTGCCGTGGTTCCGGCGTTTGACCTTCACAAATCCCGCGTTTACGCAGGAAAATCAGTACATATAGCCAATCGCTCCACACGACCTGTCGCTCCACCGCGGGCTGCCCCCGTGCGAAATCGCCGGACAGGTGCCAACAGCAAGCGGCTGACAAGACACGAGTTCGAGTACCTCCTCACCGCGGGCGTCGCACAATGCCGAGCAGGAAAATCAAGCAACGAAGCGAAGCGCCAACCAACAATCGAATGAAAAAACCATCGAGACAGTCTACCGAACGAATTTTACGTCGACACTAAAGAACTTAGTGTATATAAGATGCGAGAATTACGCTGTATGTATTTAGTTGACAATTGCCTTCGTTGAAATCCTGAAAAAATCCATGTAGCTAGGTATTTTCAATTATGATTATAATACATTCAATACTGAAATTGAAATTGGTTTACATATATACTATGCATTAATATTTCGGAACTTAACTTCGAGTCCGAATTTTAAAAGCATTAAGTTATAAAAATCAATACTTTTAAATTTTAAACAATATTTTCACATTTCAAATATTAGGCAACATAAAATATGCATACCGATTTTTGCCATGCCGTTACGCACGGAAAAAAGACGGGACCTGCAAGGACGATCGCCTTGCTCCTTTGAGCGTTTCTGTTAAAAAACTCGTAAAGTCACACTTTATCCCACGCATCATACAAATGGGTCCCACTTCATGTCAGCCACCAAGCTTGCCATCGTCGGCGTCGGCAAAATCGTTCGCGACCAGCACCTTCCCGCCATCGCAGGCAATCCGGATTTTGAATTGATCTGCACGGCCAGCCGCCACGGTACCGTGGATGGCGTCGCTTCTTACGGCACCATCGAGACCATGCTGGAGGCCGTCGAGGATATCGAGGCCGTATCGCTCTGCATGCCGCCGCAGTACCGTTACGAGGCTGCATATGCGGCGCTGAATGCCGGCAAGCACGTTTTCCTCGAAAAGCCGCCGGGCGCAACGCTTTCGGAAGTTCAGGATCTCGTTCGCCTTGCGGATTCGAAGGGTCTTTCGCTATTTGCAAGCTGGCACTCGCGTTATGCGCCGGGCGTTGAAGCTGCAAAGGCGTTTCTCGCCTCGACAAAAATCGACAGCGTGCATGTCATCTGGAAAGAGGATGTGCGCCACTGGCACCCCAACCAGGCATGGATCTGGCAGGCGGGCGGTCTCGGTGTGTTCGATCCCGGCATCAACGCGCTGTCGATCATCACCCACATCCTGCCCCGCGCGCTGTTCCTGACCAAGGCAACGCTTGAGTTCCCGGAAAACCGCGACGCGCCCATCGCTGCCGAGCTGCATTTTTCCGACGTTACGAAAATGCCCGTGCGCGCCGAGTTCGACTGGCGCCAGACCGGCAAACAGAGCTGGGATATCGTTGCCGAAACGGCGGCCGGGCAGATGGTGCTTTCGGAAGGCGGCGCGAAGCTCTCCATCAATGGCGAGCAGGCGGTGTCGGAACCTGAGCGGGAATATCCGGCGCTCTACGAGCGTTTTGCGGAAATCATCAAGGCCGGACGCTCTGATGTCGATCTTGCGCCATTGACTCATGTGGCCGATGCCTTCCTGCTCGGCCGCCACAAATTCGTGGATTCCTTCTACGACTGAGGAGCCGAAAGGCTTTTGGAAGCCTTCCGGAAGACAGGTGCATCAAAGGGCGCGGCTGACGAAACGGTCGCGCCCTGACTTTTTTGCCTGATACAATGCCTCGTCAACGCTGCGCAAAAGCGTGGCGCGGTCAGCACCGGCCTGAGGGGCGATGGCGCCGCCAATGCTGAGACGCGCACCGACCGCCTGCCCGTCAACATCAAAGGGTTCACGGAAGGCTGCCAGAAGCCTGTCTGCCAGTCCGTTCATCACCTCAGACCTGCTGGGACGGGGTATGAAAATGGCGAATTCGTCGCCCCCCATGCGCACCACCGTGTCTTCGCTGCGGATCGAATTGCGAATGCGGTCGGCGGCAGCGGTCAGCACCCTGTCACCCGCCGGGTGGCCGAACGTGTCATTGATCGCCTTGAAACCGTCCAGATCGAGATAAAGCACGCCGAAGGCCTCGTTCTCACGCAGAGCCGCGCCAAGCTGGCCATCGACAATCGCCTCCAGCGCCTTGCGATTGTAAAAGCCGGTCAACGGATCAGTCATCACCGCATCCCGCAATTCACGCTCCGCCAGACTCATTGTGAAATTGGCCTTCTGTAGACGCAGGAGTGCGGCCGCCAGCAGCGCGAAGTGCTTCAGATTGTCAATTTCGCTTTGAGAGAATTTTCTCGGCACCGTATCGACAAGGCAAAAGGCGCCGACCACAAGACCTGGTTCCAGCTCGATCGGCGCGCCAGCATAGGAACGCAATCCGGGACCGCCCTTCACATAGGACATGAAGCGGAAATCCGGATGCTGGGTCAGATCGGAAATGACCACGACATCCTGCCTGGCAATTACTCGGTTGCAGATCGACAGATCGCGCGGGCATTCCGAAAGTTGCATTCCCGCCTGTTCGGCAATATGGAGCCAGTCCTCATCGACGATATGGACGGCCGCACGCGGGACGTCAAAGACGCCCTGCCCCAATCGAGACAGCACTTCCAGTTCCGGCATCTCGGCATTCTTGACGGACATGATTGACCGCACCGCGACCAGACGCTCTATTTCCCCGTCGGGCCGTGAAATCGCCTGTCCCATGATGATGTCCTTCTGCTGTTTCGTCTGTGGCAGCCGCCACCGTCCGTCACCTGTCGGCCGGATCAGACAGCTATGTCTGATTCGGCTCATAATGCGAAAACCGACAGGCGGCGCCACATGCGAATTTTTGCCAGTCTTTTTGTGTGGGGAACTGTGATCAGGCTTTCTTCTGCCAGCGGCCTTCCGGCGATTGCTGCCAATAGGTCAGCGCATGACCTTCGGTCTTCAGCCTTTTCCAGTGGTTCCGCGCCATTTCCAGCTGGTAGGCATCATATCCATCGAACATGAACACTATCCGCTCATAGCCCTCCACCGCCGGCGGTTCGGCACCGTCGACGAGAAACCGCACACTCGCCTCGTTACCGTTCGCATTCGACGCCGTCAAAAGAATCGGCTGGTTTTGCGGCGCGGCAGAGCTATCCGTTGCGTGCGGCAGAAAACTGTCGTCACGAAAGGTCCACAGATGCGTGTCGAGGAAATCGCGGCGCTCCTCGTCCACCGTCTGGATCGCGACCTTCCAGCCGCGTTCCAGCGATTTTTCGAGCAAGGGCGGCAATGCATCCTCCAGCTTCGATTCCGTCAGATGGTAGAACAGGATTTCAGTCATCTGCGGACTTGCAGCTCCGGTCGCATCAATCTTCGTAATGGGCGCGAACGAGTTCGTTCAGCAGCCGCACACCGTAGCCCGATCCCCAGGACTGGTTGATCTCGGTCAACGGCGAACCCATGGCGGTGCCGGCGATATCGAGATGCGCCCAGGGTGTTTCGCCCACGAAACGCTTGAGGAACTGAGCGGCGGTGACAGAGCCCGCCAGACGGCCGGAGCTGTTCTTCATGTCGGCGAATTTGGAATCAATAATCTTGTCGTAATCCTTGCCCAGCGGCATGCGCCACAGCTTTTCCGCCGTAACATCACCCGCCTGCGAAAGACGTGCAGCCAACTCGTCGTCATTCGAGAAAAGGCCAGCCTGAAGATTGCCGAGTGCAACCGTGATCGCTCCCGTCAAGGTGGCGAGGTTGATCATGAATTTCGGGTTGAAACGCTCCTTGGTGTACCAGAGCGCATCGGCGAGAACCAGCCGGCCTTCGGCGTCGGTATTGATGATCTCGATGGTCTGGCCGGACATGGACGTGACAATATCGCCGGGACGCTGGGCGTTACCATCAGGCATGTTCTCCACCAGACCGATAACGCCGATCACATTGGCTTTCGCCTTGCGGGCCGCGAGCGTGTGCATGAGGCCGGTCACGGCGGCAGCGCCACCCATGTCGCCCTTCATGTCTTCCATGTTAAGGCCGGGCTTCAGCGAGATACCGCCGGTATCGAACACGACGCCCTTGCCGACGAAGGCGATAGGCTCATCCTTCTTGGAGCCGCCGTTCCACTGCATGACCGCAAGCCGGGGCGGACGCGCCGAACCCTGCGCCACACCGAGAAGCGCGTTCATGCCAAGCTTCTTCAGCTCCTTCTCGCCGAGAATTTCGACCTCGACACCGAGCTTTTTTAACTCCTCCGCCTTTTCAGCGAATTCGACAGGACCGAGAACATTCGGCGGCAGGTTGACGAGATCACGCGCCAGGACAACGCCGCCCGCGACGGCCTCGGACACGGCAAAGGCCTTTTCCGCCTCCTGATGGACTGCTGTCACGATGACGATTTCTACTTTCTTCGGCGACTTCTCATCATCGGATTTCTTCTTGGTCTTATAGGCATCGAAGCTATAGGCACGCAGCAGCAGGCCAAGCGCAAAATCCGCAGCCGCCTGCGCACCGACATCGACGCCCGGGGCATCTAGATAGACGGCAACCTTGTCCGCCTTCCTGAAATTGGCGGCAGCGGTGCCGCCGGCACGCAACCAGTCATGGGCGACAAGTTTCGCCGGCTTGCCGAGGCCAATGACGAGAAGCCGGTCGGCGCCCGAACCCTGCGGCGCAATCACGTCGAGTGTCGTCATGGACTTTGCGGAAAAGCCCGAAATCTTTGCCGCCCGTTCAAGCACGCCACCCGGATCGGCTTCCGATGCGCCGGCAGCTGCCTGCGCCTCACCCGAGGCTTGCAGCACAACGGCAAGGGTATTTTCAAGCGAGGCGGAATTGGCGAAAGAAATATCGAATTTGGCGGACATGTTTTCCTGCTCTTCGTGGATAACTTGCGTGTGCGCCCGATCATGGCCTTTTCGGCCCCCGGCGCAACCCTGCATTTTTAAAGGCTCACATTCTTTAAAGGCCGACATTCGCTAAAGGAAAGGCATTTTTGTGGAATGGCCGATCGCGTCATGAAACCGACAGCTTGTTCCACAAAAAGACACAGGCGGTGGAAAAATCATCGCGCGAAACATTTTTGTGAGCGTGCCGGAATAGCCAATTGCAAACGATGCGATTAGATAGGCGGAAATCCGGCGAGCGATCGCGCAGAAAAACAATGTCGACAAGGGCAGTATGAAGCTTCTCGAGAACTATATCCTGCGACGGACAACGCAGATGTTTCTGGTCGCGCTGCTGCCGGTGCTGGCCATCATCTGGACCATCCAGGTTCTCCAGAGAATCAACCTCGTCACCGATACCGGCCAGTCGATGGGCTCCTTCATGGCGCTGGCGACGATGATCCTGCCGACGCTGATCCCCGTCGTGTTGCCTTTCGCCCTCGTCATCGGCATCACCCAGACGTTCACGGCGATGAACAACGATTCCGAGCTTGCCATCATCGATGCGGCCGGATCGTCGCGCTCCGTGATGTTTCGCCCGGTTATCATTCTGGCTGCCGTTCTAAGTGCGCTGTCCTTCACCATCACCAACTTCATCGAGCCGCCTGCCCGAAATTCGGCCAGGCAGATGGTGGCGGCTGCCTATGCCGACCTCCTCTCGTCGGTGATCGAGGAAAAGACCTTCCGCGCTGTTCAGGACGGCCTTTATGTGCAGATCGCCCAGCGTCAGGGCCGTATCCTCAAGGGCCTGTTCGTCGCCGATCGCCGCGATCCGAATTTCGATCTTATCTATTACGCCAAGGAAGGCATGATCGATGAAAGCGGCACGTCGCTGACGATGCGCGACGGCGAAGTCCAGCAGAAAACACCTGATGGCAAGGTCTCCATCGTCAAGTTCCTGTCCTATGCCTTCGACCTTTCGACCATGTCGGAAAAGCAGACTTCCGAACCGTCGCTTTCTCCGGGCGATGCGAGCCTCGGTTTCCTTCTTTCGCCAGACGAGAACAACGCGAGTTACAAGCGGTCTCCCGAAAGCTTCCGCAGTGAGTTGCACAAGCGCCTGTCGGACTGGATGTTCGCCTTCGCCTTCGCACTGATATCGCTGGTCATAGCCGCTGATGCGCGCTCGCATCGTGAAGCGCGGATGCATCCGATGGTCGCTGCGCTGGTGACGGCCTTCATGCTGCGCTGGCTCGGTTTTTACGTCACCAACCAGGTCAAGCAGAGCGCGGCCTTCATTCCGCTGGTCTATGCCGTGCCGGGCCTCAGCGGCGCCGCCGCCGCCTTTATTCTCATCACGGGTCGCAAGCCGAGAATGCCGAAGATCGTCGCGGATACGGCCAGCCGTCTGCGCCGTCTTTTCTCCAGCCGGCTGGCGCGAAGCTCGGGGAGCGGTAACGCATGATTTTCAGCACACTCGCCCGGTATTTCCTCAAACGGTATCTGATCACGGCCATCTGGTTCCTGCTCGGCGTATCGGCAATTATCTATCTTGCCGATTTCAGCGAAACGGCGCGGCGCATGTCCAGCGTGCCAGGCTATTCTGTTCCAGGCGCACTTGGCCTCACCGCGCTTCGCCTGCCGCTGATCCTGCAGCAGACTATTCCCTTCATCGCGCTCTTCGTCGGCATGACGACGCTGATCTCGCTCAACCGGCGTTACGAGCTCGTCGTCACGCGTGCGGCAGGCGTCTCCGCCTGGCAATTCATCCTTCCTTTTGTCCTTGGTGCGGTCTTTCTCGGCATCCTGTCCGTCCTCGTCCTCAACCCTATCGCCGCTTGGGGGCAAAACCAGTCGCTATCGATGGAAGCGGGCTGGCGTAACGAAGGCAGCGGCGGCCGCCAGCAGGACATCATTCCCTGGATGCGCCAGTCGAGCGGCGGCCAGGATACGATCATCGGCGCCAAGAGCTTCGAAGACAACGGGACCATGCTTCTCGACGTGGTTCTGATACACCTCGACAAGGCCGGCAACATCGTCTCCCGGCAGGACGCGAAGTCGGCAAAGTTGGAAGATGGTTACTGGCTTCTTAACGGCGTCGCGGAAACCCGCGCGGGACATGTGCCAGTTCGGCAAGAGAGCACGCGGATCAGTACCAATCTGAGACGGGAATTCGTTCAGGAACGCATGACACAGACGGAAACCGTTGCTTTCTTTGATCTTTCTCACAAGATCGAAGTTGCAAAGTCTTTTGGACTGTCTTCGAAAGCGCTTGAGACGCAGTATCATTTCCTGCTATCGACGCCCCTGCTTCTGGTTGCGATGACCTTGATCGCCGCGACAGTTTCATTAAAGTTCAGCCGCTTCGCCCAGTCGCGCTCCGTGATTCTGGGTGGAATCGTTTCCGGCTTCGTGCTTTATGTAGTAACCGTGCTCGTAAGGGCATTCGGGAGTGGTGGCGTTGTCCCTCCCACCGTCGCGGTCTGGGTTCCAGTCATCGTGGCGTTGGCTTTGGGGGCAACCATTCTGCTTCATCAGGAGGACGGCTAGTGGCGGTATATGACCGCGGGAATATCAGGCGGCTTTGGACGGCCCTTCTGACAGGTGCCGCTGTGTGCGCATATTTGGCATCCAGCCCGGTCGCTTTCGGCCAGGGTGGTTTGCTTGCGCCCGGAAGCCAAGACGATTCGAAACTCCTGCTTACGGCAAATGAACTGACCTATAATCGCGATTCCCAGCGGGTCATCGCGAAGGGTGTGGTTCGCATGCATTATTCGGGCTACCGTATGGTGGCCCAGCAAGTGGAATATAATCAGCAGACGGGCCGCGTGATTGCGCACGGCAACATCGAGCTGATCGAGCCCGGCGGCAACAAGATCTATGCCGACGAGATGGATGTCACTGACGATTTCGGTCAGGGCTTCGTCAATGCGCTGCGCGTCGAGACCCCGGACAATACCCGCATCGCGGGTGAAAGCGCCGAACGGCTCGAAGGCGACCGCATGGTCCTCAATAACGGCGTCTATACCGCCTGTTTGCCCTGCGCCGAACGGCCCGAAAAGGCGCCGCTGTGGCAGGTCAAGGCTGAACGCGTCATTCAGGACGGCAAGACCCATACGATCCGGCTGGAAAAAGCCCGTTTGCAGCTTTTCGGCCATTCGATCGCCTATGTGCCGTTCCTGACGGTTCCGGACAATACGGTGAAGCGGAAGTCGGGTTTCCTGTTCCCGCAAATGAGCATTACCGACAACCTCGGTTTCGGCATCGGCGTGCCCTATTTCCAGGTTCTGTCCGACACCTCGGATGTGACCGTTACCCCGACCTATTACACGACGCAGGGTCTGCTTCTGCAGGCGGAACTGCGCCAGCGTTTCGAAACCGGCATGCACACCGTGACCGTCGCCGGCATCAGCCAGCTGAAGTCCGATACATTTACTGCCGGAACCAGTGACGCCCTCAACGATAATCGCGGCATGATTGCCAGCAAGGGTAACTTCTCCATCAATCCGCGCTGGGCGTTCGGTTGGGATGCCATGGTGCAGACCGACAACAACTTTTCGCGCACTTATGGGCTGAAGGGTTACAAGAACGACGTCCAGACCAATCAGATCTATTTGGCTGGCGCTGGCGAGCGGAACAGCTTCGATGCCCGCGGCTATTATTTCAACGTTCAGGATACGGACAACAACGAATCCAACGAACGCAAGCAGGCCATCGTTCATCCGGTTGTCGACTACCGTTATTTCGTACCGGATCCGATCTATGGCGGCGAACTTTCGCTGACCACCAACCTGACCAGCATCACCCGCCAGAAACAGGATGCCTACGCGCTTGGAGGCTATTCGCGGTTCAACGGGCTTGAAGGAAACTACACGCGTCTTTCCACCGAAGCCGAATGGAAGCGCACCTTCACGATGGATAGCGGCCTGCAGATCACGCCGATCCTTGCCGCCCGTGGCGATGCGCTGTGGACGGATATGTCGGCGGCAAGCTTTACATCGGGTGGCACGTCCTATGCCTATCAGGGCATGATGCAGGACGATGCGGCGTTGCGAGGCATGGTAACCGGCGGTCTGGAAGTGCGTTACCCCTGGCTGTTCACGGCACTTAACAGCAACCACGTGATCGAGCCGATTGCGCAGATTTTCGTGCGTCCGAACGAACAATATGCCGGCCGCTTCCCCAACGAAGATTCGCAGGCTTTCGTGTTCGACGCGACCAACCTGTTCGAACGTGACAAGTTCTCCGGTTTCGACCGGATCGAGGGCGGCACGCGCGCAAACATCGGTCTGCGCTACAACGGCACATTCGACAATGGCTACGGCATTCGCGCCATTGCCGGTCAGTCTTTCCACCTGGCGGGCGACAATTCTTTCGCCTCCTACGATCTCGTCAATGTCGGCGCGAATTCCGGTCTCGAATCCGACCGCTCGGACTACGTCGCCATGGCAGCCTTCGATGCGCCAATCGGCCTATCGCTGTCATCGAGCCTGCGCTTCGACAAGGACAATCTCGAAATCAACCGTTCCGAGACAGGCGTCAGCTATTCGGACCGCCGCCTCACCGGCAAGCTCAGCTATACGCAGGTCAAGGCGCAGCCGCAGTACGGCTACAATGAAGACCGCGATATCGTTCAGGCGTCCGGTACGCTGCGCATGGACGACAACTGGTCGCTGTTCGGCTCGATCAACTACGATCTGAACGGAAAATTTGCCGCCGAGCGCCGTATTGGCATCGCCTATCAGGATGAATGCACGATCTTGACGGTCAGCTACTCCGACGAGGGCAATATCAATTCCAGCCGGCAGGCCGCCAATGACTGGTCGATCAATGCCCGTCTGGCATTCCGCACGCTCGGCGATGTCAGCATCGGTTCCGCAAACGAGGACTGGGCCGATATGGATATCGGCTGGAAACCGAACAATTACTGAGTTTAAAGGCAGGCCATACAGCATCGTGGCCTGCCTTTTTGCCATCCAGCCAGTAAAAGTCACGGTTTTGCCGCAACAACGCGCCAGGGTCTGTCCGGTATAGGACCATCGGGTTTCTTTCAACAAACCGACACATTGCCGTCTTGCAGATCGCGATGATATATACGTGGCAAATTCGCGGTGCGGATGCACAGGTGCAGATCTGAAAAGCCGGGGTAAGGAATATTCCCCATTGGCAGACAGAACAGATTGGCGGGACGGGGAAACAGACCCCCGCCCGACGAAAGGGAGAAGGATATGATGAATTTCGGAAAGACGGCTTTGCGTGGCGCTGCTTTCGCCTTTGCGATATTCGCCGTTCCCATGGCCGTTGCGCCCTTTGCCAGCCAGGCCTTCGCCGACAGCACGGTCAAAATCGTCGTCAACAAGACCCCCATTACTAATGATGATATTGCCAAGCGTGTCGCCTTTCTGAAGTTGCAGCGTCAATCCGGCAATCTCGCCGAAAAGGCACGCGAGCAGCTGGTTGATGAGGCGCTAAAGCGCGAAGAAATCGGCCGTGTGAAAATGTCGGTCAGCACCCAAGAAGTCGATGCGGCTTTTGCGCGCTTTGCTGCAAACAACAAGATGAACCCGCAACAGCTGACGCAGATCCTCTCCAAGGCCGGTGTCGGCGCCGACCACTTCAAAGCCTTCATTGCCGTGCAGATGAGCTGGCCGCGCCTTGTGAACGCCCGTTATGGTGCGCGTGGCAAGATGTCTAACCAGGACCTCGTCACCCGCCTGAGGGAACGCGGCGACAAGCCGGTAACGACGGAATATTTCCTGCAACAGGTGATCTTTGTCATTCCGGAATCGAAGCGTAATGCCATCACCGGCAAGCGCAAGGCCGAGGCTGAAGCCTCGCGCAAGCGTTATCCCGGCTGCGACCAGGCCATGACTTTCGCGGCCACCATGCGGGACGTGGCGATCAAGGATCTTGGACGGATTCTGGCGCCCGAACTGCCGGAAGAGTGGAAGCCTCTCGTGGAAAAGACCAAGGAAGGCGGCACCACAGGAACACGCGTGACCGAAAAGGGCGTCGAATATCTGGCAATCTGCAAGCAGCGTCAGGTTTCCGACGATTACGCAGCGGAAATGGTGTTCAAGTCCGAAGACCTGATGAAGGCCAAGGGTGGCGAAAACCCGAACGAGAAGAAATATATGGATGAGCTGCGCAAGAAGGCGCAGATCGTCAACACCTGATACGAGAGCCGGCCTTTCCGTGACACATGCATCCCTGCCGCTTGCCCTGACACAGGGAGATCCAGCCGGTATCGGCCCTGATATCGCCATTGCCGCCTGGGCCAACCGCCGGGAGAACGGCGTGGCGCCATTCATCTTCATCGGCGATCCCGATATGGTGGCGAGCCGTGCGGCGCTGCTTGGCATACCGGTCAATATCGAGACCTGCGAAGCGGCGGATGCCGTCGGCGTGTTCGACCGTGCTTTTCCCGTTCTTCCTCTTCCCGTCGGTTTCGAGGTTCAGGCCGGCCAGCCGCATGTCGGAGCCGCTCATGCGACGATCAAGGCGATCGAGCTCGCCGTTGCCTTGACGGTCGAGGGCAAGGCTTCCGCCGTCGTCACCAATCCGATTGCGAAATCCGTGCTTTACGAAGCAGGCTTCGGTTTTCCCGGTCACACGGAATTTCTCGCCGATCTGGCTTTGCGCCTGACCGGCAAACAGGTGATGCCGGTGATGATGATTGCCGGACCCAAGGTCCGCGTCGTGCCGGTAACGATCCATATCCCAGTAAAAGACGTGCCTTCGGCGCTGACGGAAGAGCTGATCGTTACGACCTGCCGCATTATCGATGCTGATCTGCGGCAGAAATTCGGCATTGAAGCACCACGACTGGCGGTCGCCGGTCTCAATCCGCACGCGGGTGAAGATGGGGCATTGGGCACGGAGGACCGCGATGTGGTTCACCCTGCGACCATACGGTTGCGGAAAGACGGGATCGACGCTTTCGGCCCCCTGCCCGCCGATACGATGTTCCACGATGCCGCCCGCAGGCGCTATGATGTCGCCGTCTGCATGTATCACGATCAGGCCCTTATCCCGGCCAAGGCGCTTGGCTTTGACGATTCCGTCAATGTCACGCTCGGCCTGCCCTTCATCCGGACCTCGCCCGACCACGGCACCGCCTTCGGCATCGCCGGCCAGGGCATTGCCAGCGAAACGAGCCTTGTCGCAGCGCTGAAGATGGCGGCGGAGATTTCTCTTCGCAGCCGGGTCGGCGCATAATGGCCGCGATTGACGGATTGCCACCGCTACGCGATGTCATTCAGCGCCATGGGCTAGACGCTAAGAAGTCGCTCGGGCAGAACTTCCTGTTCGATCTCAATCTCACCCAGAAGATCGCCCGAACCGCTGGGCCGCTTGACGGCGTGACGGTCATCGAGGTTGGCCCCGGGCCTGGTGGCCTCACCCGCGCCATTCTATCGCTCGGTGCCAAAAAGGTTATCGCCATTGAGCGGGACAGCCGCTGCCTGCCGGCACTTGCGGAGATCGAAGCGCATTATCCCGGACGTCTTGAGGTCATCGAGGGTGATGCGCTGAAGACCGATTTCGAGGCTTTGGTTCCCGCTGGCGAACCGGTGCGGATCATTGCCAACCTGCCTTACAATGTCGGCACGCAATTGCTGGTCAACTGGCTGCTGCCGAAAGAATGGCCGCCTTTCTGGCTCTCCATGACGCTGATGTTCCAGAAGGAAGTCGGCCAGCGCATCGTGGCAGAAGAAGGCGACAACCATTACGGCCGCCTTGGCGTGCTCGCCGGCTGGCGCACGGTTTCGGAAATGGCCTTCGACGTCCCGCCGCAGGCCTTCAGCCCACCGCCTAAGGTTACCTCGACGGTCGTGCATCTGCTGCCAAAGGAAAAGCCGCTGCCCTGCGATGTCGCGAAGCTCGAAAAGGTAACGGAAGCCGCCTTCGGCCAACGCCGCAAGATGCTGCGCCAGAGCTTGAAAAGCCTTGGCGGTGAAGTTCTGCTGGAAAAGGCAGGCATTGACGCGACACGGCGGGCTGAAACGCTGTCGGTCGAGGAATTTGTGACGCTGGCGAACTGCCTGTAATTGAAGGCGACGTGTCGGCACTTCTAACGCGGGTGACAGAATTTCGGCCAACGCCGCAAGATGCTGCGCCAGAGCGTGAAAAGCCTTGGCGGTGAAGTTCTGCTGGAAAAGGCAGGCATCGACGCGACACGACGGGCCGAAACGCTGTCGGTCGAGGAATTTGTGACGCTAGCGAACTGCCTCTAATTGAAGGCGACGTTTCGGCACTTCTAACGCGGGTGACAGAATTAGAGGACAAGCGCGTGGAGAGTGCCGGTTTTCACTACAAGCTCCACATGCCCGTCGGATCGCCTGATTGCGCGGTCGTGTTACTACACGGTTCGGGAAGAACGGAGGAAGATCTCGCTTCGTTTGGCCGTACCGTTTTTCCCAACGGCATTCTGTATGCTCCGAGAGGCATTGTGCCATGGGAAAATGGCTTTGCGTTTTTTCGCAGAAAGCCCGATAGACAACTCGATATCGACGACCTGAAACATCAAGCCGCCGGACTTTGCCGGTTTATCGAATTCGTATTTCAGCAGACGGGGCAAAGACCCTTTCTCGCGGGATATTCAAACGGTGCGATCATCGCGGCTGAAACAATCTGCCAGAATCGTCATCTGTCGAGTGGTGCCATTCTGCTTCGGCCACTATCCCCCCGCAATAACGAGCATCTTCCGAAGCTCACCGGATATCCTGCGCTCCTGCTGGCAGGTGCACATGATGAGCGGCGGCATCGCGATGATGCGCCCCATTTGGCCGATCAATTTTCGACTGCGGGCGCGGATGTGGTACTGGAGACACTCGACACAGGCCACGGCTGGGCAACAGACGCGGCAGACGAGCGCCTGTCCCGGCAATGGCTACGGCAGCATCAGAGATAACACGCCGCTTTAACTGCCAAATCAGAGCTGCGGTTCTTCCGCAAGCAGTCCGCGCACGAAATCGAACATGCCGTGGCGGCGGTCGCGGCGCACACGTTCGGCCTTGACTATCGCTTCTACGGCCTCGAAGGCCGCCTGCAGGTCGTCGTTGAGGATGACGTAGTCGTAATCGCGCCAGTGCTCGATCTCGGCACGGGAATTGAGAAGCCGGGTCTGGATCACCGCTTCGGTGTCTTCGGCGCGGCGGTGCAGGCGCGATTGCAGCTCGGTCATGGTTGGCGGCAGGATGAAGATCGACACGACGTCGGCCTTCATCTTGTCCTGAAGCTGTTCGGCGCCCTGCCAGTCGATGTCGAACAGCATGTCGCGTCCGGCCGCCATCGCCACTTCCACCGGCTCGCGCGGCGTGCCGTAAAAATTGCCGTGAACCTCGGCCCATTCCAGAAGCTCATCGCTGTCACGCAGGCGCTCGAAGTCGCGCTTGGAGATGAAGTGGTAGTGGATGCCTTCAATCTCGCTCTGGCGGCGCGGGCGCGTCGTCACGCTGACGGACAGGCTGATGTTCTTGTCCTTGTCGAGCAGGTTGCGCGCTATCGTGGATTTACCAGCGCCCGATGGCGATGAAATCACCAGCATCAGCCCTCTGCGGGCAATCGTAACAGGGGAATTGTTCACCGGAACCATGGGTCTACTCCAGATTTTGGACCTGCTCGCGGAACTGGTCGATAACCACTTTCAGCTCTATGCCTGCTGCGGTTACCGCACTGGCGTTCGATTTGGAACAGATTGTATTCGACTCGCGGTTAAATTCCTGTGCAAGAAAATCGAGCTTGCGGCCAACTGGCCCGCCATGAGCCAAAAGTTCGCGCGATGCCTGGACATGTGCATGTAGCCGGTCGACCTCTTCGCGCAGATCCGCCTTGGTAGCGATCAGTGCGGCCTCGGCGTGCAGACGGTCGCGATCGAGCCCGTGCATGCCATCGCCAATAAGGGCAATCTGCTGGGCAAGCCTTGCAGCGATCTGTTCCGGCTGGCGGGAAGGATCGTTTTCGATGAGGTTCACGAGTTGCTCGATCCTGTCGATCTGCCCGGACAGGATGGCAAACAGGGACGCCCCTTCCCGCTCGCGCATGTCCTTCAGCTTCTCGACGGCGGCGGCAAAGCCCGCAAGCACGTCGGCGTTGCGCGCGGCCTGCGCCTCGGCGTCATCTTCCGCCTCGCGAAAATCGACGAGCCCGCGCAGCGACAGTAGCGTATCGAAGCTCAGCGGCTTGTCGTCGACGACGTCGCCCAGTTCTTCCTTGAGAGCGAGAACTGCGGCAAGAGCATCGCGGTTGATCACCGCTTCCAGCCGGTTTTCCGCAATCGCCAGCGTCAATCCGGCCTGAATATTGCCGCGGGAAAGATGCTGTGCCGCGATTTCCCGCAGGCCCGTTTCCAGCGCCTCCAGACCGTTTGGCAGGCGCAGGCGCACATCGAGCCCCTTGCCGTTCACCGAGCGCAATTCCCACGCCCAGCGGTAACGGCCGGAGGTTCCTTCGCTGCGCGCGAACCCGGTCATCGATTGCAATGTCATATTCAGAAAGCCCCCATCATGCCGTGCAAAAAACCGGGCCTTGCGATGACAAGGCCCGGTCAGAACTATCAGTTATTGGCCGGTTTTTCCGCCTCGGTGCCGCCGGGCTGACCATCCACGACAACATCGGGATTGGCGCCGGAAGCCGCTTTTTCGGCCTCGATCTTGCGCCAGCGGCGCACATTGGCGTTATGTTCGTCCAGCGTCTTTGCAAACACATGGCCGCCGGTGCCATCGGCAACAAAGTAGATGTCATCGGTGCGCCACGGGTTGGCAACCGCCTCGAGTGCGGCCCGGCCCGGATTGGCGATGGGAGACGGTGGCAGGCCTTTGATGACATAGGTGTTGAAGGGCGTCTGCTTTTGCAGGTCCGACTGGTAGATCGGACGGTCGGACGGTTTGCCGTCGCCGCCGAAGAGACCGTAGATGATCGTCGGGTCGGATTGCAGGCGCATGCCCTTCTTCAGCCGGTTGTAGAACACCGAAGCGACATGGGCGCGCTCGTCGTCCTTGCCGGTTTCCTTCTCCACGATCGACGCGAGCGTTACGAATTCCTCGACCGTCTTGATCGGCAGGTCGGGGTCACGACGTTCCCAGATCATGTCGATCAGCTTCTCCTGCGCCGCACTCATCTGGTTGATGATTTCCTCACGCTTCGTACCACGGGTAAAGCGATAGGTATCGGGGCGAAGGCTGCCTTCCGGCGGCAGGGTGGCGGGCAATTCGCCATCCAGCACCTCGTCGGCGGCAAGCCGCGCGAACATCTGCTTGACGGTCAGACCTTCCGGCAACGATACGGAATAAAGGATCGATTTGCCCGACTCCAAGAGCATCATGATATCCTTCATCGATGCGCCGGCCTTGATTTCGTATTCGCCCGCCTTCAGCGTCTGGTCCTTTTGCAGGTAGCTGCCTGTCATCAGGCGGAAGACACGGGCATTGGATACGACGTCATTGCGCTCAAGATTATTGGCGATCTCGATGAGGCCTGCGCCGTTGCGAACCGTGAAATGTGTGTTCGTCTGAAGCGGACCGGGCTCCTGGAACGCATTGATCATGTAATAGAAGGCTGCAACAGCAAGCACACAGACGGCAACCGCAAGCGTCATCAGAAAATTCAGGAAGATCACCAGCTGGCCATGGGCCTTGCGGGAGCGCTTCGGTGGAGCCGGCACTTTTTCCGGCCGAAGCGCTTCGGTCGGGGATTTCGGGATGATCGGGCCGCGATTGCCCTCACCCGCGCCGTCTCGTCCGTATGGTCCCTGGCTGTTCTGGTTCGTGTCGCTCACCGTCGGTCCTTTTCAGTTCGGCGTTGTCAGCGCTTTTTTGCGCAGGTAATGCGGCAAAAACAGGTTCGGAATGCCTTCCTGCACCACATAGAGACATCGTGAAGACCTCATTGTCCTCCTTCACGAATCGTCGTTTCCGGCAAAGCCGGTCAAGGAAAGCCATCTGCGGCGGGAAATTCACCCGCAGCAGGAAATCATTCCGAAACCGGCAAACCGTCTTCCGTAAACGACTACAATATCGGCGCGAAAATCGAAATGGCTTTCGCAAGCCGCAATGCGTTCTTCAAAGAAGAGCGCTCTCAGCCACCCGGCGGGAGGGAGCCGCACCGCTTTAGGCGGTTTGCGGCGCCGGGCTTTCGTCGTGATTTATGCTTCGTAGCGACGCAGTACGAGGGAAGCGTTGGTGCCGCCAAACCCGAAGGAGTTTGACAAGGCGACGTTGACCTGCCTCTTGCGCGCCTTGTGCGGCACCAGATCGATCTTCGTCTCCACGTCGGGATTGTCGAGGTTCAGCGTCGGCGGAACGATATTGTCGCGGATCGCAAGTGTGGCGAAAATCGCCTCGATAGCGCCAGCTGCTCCGAGAAGATGGCCTGTGGCCGACTTCGTGGAAGACATGGAAATCTTCGACGCCGCGTCACCAACCAGCCGCTCGACCGCGCCAAGCTCGATCGTATCGGCCATGGTGGAGGTGCCGTGGGCGTTGATGTAGTCGATATCGTCAGGCGTGAGGCCGGCGCGCTTCAGCGCCATCGCCATGCAGCGGTACGCGCCATCGCCATCTTCCGACGGTGCGGTGATGTGATAGGCATCACCGGAAAGGCCGTAACCGACGACTTCGGCATAAATCTTTGCGCCGCGGGCTTTGGCATGTTCCAGCTCTTCCAGAACGACGATGCCGGCACCTTCGCCCATGACGAAACCGTCACGGTCGCGGTCATAGGGACGGGATGCCTTCTGCGGATCGTCGTTATGCTGGGTGGAAAGCGCCTTGCAGGCGGCAAAGCCGGCAAGCGCGATGCGGCAGACCGGTGATTCGGCGCCACCTGCGACCATGACCTCGGCATCGCCGAACGCAATCATCCGGGCAGCATCGCCGATGGCATGCGCACCGGTCGAGCAAGCCGTCACTACGGCGTGGTTCGGCCCGCGCAGCTTGTGACGGATTGAGACGTGGCCGGAAACCAGGTTGATCAGACGGCCGGGAATGAAAAATGGAGAAATGCGGCGGGGGCCCTTGTCGCGCAGCGTATAACCCGCCTCGACAATACCTTCCAGACCGCCGATGCCGGAGCCGATCAGAACGCCCGTGGCGATCTGGTCTTCGTCCGTTTCGGGATGCCAGCCGGCGTCCGCAAGCGCCATGTCGGCAGCGGCCACACCGAAAAGGATGAACGGATCGATCTTGCGCTGCTCTTTGAGTTCCATCCAGTCATCGGCATTGAACGTGCCGTTGGAGCCATCGCCGACGGGAATGCGACAGGCAATCTTTGCGGGCAAGTCTTCGACTTCGAACTCAGTCACGAGACGGGCACCGTTCTGGCCGGCAAGCAGCCGTTCCCAGGTGATTTCCGTTCCGCATCCAAGAGGAGATACCATGCCGGTACCGGTGATAACGACACGCCTCATCGCCAACGCTCCGCCCTTATCCAAATCATCGGTCTTTTTGCAACGCCACACACCATGGAATGGCGGGAACAGGCGCTGCACCATTTTGAATGTCCGCATAATCTTCCGCAGGCCGGAGCCGGTTCGGAAACTTATGCATTCGTCAGGACGCACGTCTTTCAGGCGCGTTCTGTTTCACGATAAAATATTGGCCCGGACAAGCCGGGCCAAGACGGGAGGTTGTTACTCCTCCCCAATACAGGTCGATCAGGCCTGGGCCTTCTCGATGAACTTGACAGCGTCGCCAACAGTCAGGATCGAGTCAGCTGCGTCGTCTGGGATCTCGACGCCGAATTCTTCTTCGAAAGCCATGACCAGTTCAACGGTATCGAGCGAATCAGCGCCCAGATCGTCAATGAAGCTTGCGCCTTCAACAACTTTGTCGGCGTCGACGCCCAGATGATCAATTACAATTTTCTTTACGCGTTCTGCGATATCGCTCATGTCGGTTTCCTCGACCTTTATTTTGAAGGGAATGCCTTACGGCACCCTGCCCTGTTAGAAGCCCTCATGCGCCGTTCAAATCCGGCACTGCTGGCAAACCCGTTCAACCCGGTCCAAGCTAGACATCGTCGCGCAAAATCGCAACGGCTTCCTGTCTCTCCGGGACGACTGTTCACAGTCTTGGCCCGATTAACACGGTTTCAACCGGTCGAAAAGCCTGAAAACGCGCTAAGCACAACGTATGACAGGCAATTTCGCCGGAAACCGGCATGGAGGGTCTTGCGGCGCCCGACACCAAACAAGGTGCAGAAACAGCGCCGCAATCGTTTCAAGACGCCTTTCAGGTGGCGTCAGATCATCGCCATGCCGCCATTGACGTGCAAGGTCTGGCCGGTCATGTAGGCAGCTTCATTGGAAGCCAGATAAAGTACGGCCGAAGCGACTTCGGCGCCCGTCCCCATGCGCTTCATGGGAATGGCACCCATGATGGCGTCTTTCTGCTTGTCGTTCAGCTTGCCGGTCATCGCGCTTTCGATGAATCCAGGTGCTACGCAGTTGACGGTGACGTTGCGGGTGGCGATTTCCTGTGCAAGCGACTTCGAAAAACCGATCATGCCGGCCTTGGAGGCGCAGTAGTTCACCTGACCGGGATTGCCGGTGACGCCGACGATGGAGGTGATGTTGATAATGCGGCCGAAACGGCGGCGCATCATCGGATGCGTCAGTTCACGCGTCAGGCGGAACATCGCGGTCAGGTTCACCTCGATGACGTTGTCCCAGTCCTCGTCGCTCATACGCACGAACAGGCCGTCCTTGGTAATCCCGGCATTGTTGACAAGAATGTCGACGCCTTCCAGCTCGGCCTCGGCCTTTTCGCCCAGCGCCTTGACCTCGGCACGATCGGCAAGGTTGGCCGGGAAAATCTTGACGCGGTCGCCAAGTTCCGCCGCCAGGGCTTCGAGCTTTTCAACGCGCGTGCCGTGCAGGCCGACGGTTGCGCCCTGGCTGTGCAGAAGGCGGGCGATTTCCTCGCCAATGCCGCCGGTCGCGCCGGTTACGAGAGCCTTGCGGCCTGTCAGATCAAACATGTTCCGTTCCTTCTTTAGAGCAATTCCGCAAAAGCCTTTTAGCGGAATTGCATCGGGAATTACCGTAAAACAAAAAGCCGATGCGGGGCGAAGCCCGTCTCAGCCGATAAGAGTGGCGAGAAGCTGGTCGATATCGGCAGCGCCGTTGACGGCAACGCCGTTCACCGTCTTGTCGATGCGACGGGCAAGACCCGTCAGCACCTTGCCCGAGCCGATCTCGTAAAGCTGCGTCACATTGTTGGCGGCGAACCATTCCACCGTCTCGCGCCAGCGCACCTGGCCCGTCACCTGTTCGACCAGCAAAGCGGCGATCTCATTGGCGTCGGAAACGGGGGCGGCACGCACATTGGCGATAACAGGCACGACCGGATTATTCTTTTCGACAGCCGCCAGCGCCTCGCGCATGGCTTCCGCCGCCGGCGCCATCAGCGCGGAATGGAAGGGCGCGGAAACAGGCAGCATGATGGCGCGCTTGGCGCCCTTTTCGGAAGCGATCGCAGCCGCCTTCTCGACAGCCGCCTTGCCGCCGGAAATGACCAGCTGGCCGCCGCCATTGTCGTTGGCGATCTGGCAGACGCCGAGAATGGCAGCCTCTTCACAGATTGCCGAAACAGCATCGTGCTCCAGCCCGATGATCGCTGCCATCGCGCCCTCGCCCACCGGCACGGCAGCCTGCATGGCATTGCCGCGGATGCGGAGAAGCCGTGCGGTATCGGCAACCGAGAAGGTGCCGGCAGCACAGAGCGCGGAATATTCACCGAGCGAATGGCCAGCGACATAAGAGACGGCGTCGGAGAGCTTCAGACCCCGCGCTTCCAGAACCCGCATGACCGCCATGGACACCGCCATAAGCGCCGGCTGGGCGTTGGCCGTCAGCGTCAGCGTTTCTTCCGGGCCATTCCACATGATGTCGGAAAGCTTCTGGCCGAGCGCGTCATCAACCTCCTGGAACACAGCCCGTGCTTCCGGATAGGTATCGGCGAGTTCCTTGCCCATGCCGATGGCCTGGCTTCCCTGACCGGGAAATGTGAATGCAATACCCATGGGATGTGGTCCTTCTTGTCTGGCCTTGCCTTTATTCTTTTCGACTTCCATTCACATTCCGGCCTGCGGAGTCAAGGCTTGAAGCCCTTCGGCACCCCATCGACGCGGTTTTGCCGATCTATTTTCCCCTTTCTTTTCATCATATTTTTTCTTGCACTGCGGCAATTCCCCATTACTTTCATGCCACCTTTCAAATATCTGGCCAAGCACCGGGACATTTCCATGAAACAGAGACTATTGGGCCGCACGGGCATTTCCGTGTCCGAAATTTGCCTTGGCACAATGACGTGGGGCACGCAGAACACTGAAGCCGAAGCGCATGCGCAGATGGATTACGCGCTGGAGAACGGCGTCAATTTCTTCGATACGGCCGAGCTTTACCCCACCACCCCCGTTTCCGCCGAAACGCAGGGACGGACGGAAGACTATATCGGCACATGGTTCGAAAAGACCGGCAAGCGTGACCAGGTCGCGCTCGCCACCAAGGTCGCCGGTTCCGGGCGTGACTATATTCGCGGCGGGCGCGATATCGATGCGAGCGCCATCCGCGAGGCAGTAGATACCAGCCTCACGCGCCTGAAAACGGATTACATCGACCTCTATCAGATCCACTGGCCGAACCGCGGCACCTATCACTTCCGCGGCACCTGGAGCTTTGATGCTTCCGGTCAGGAAAAGGAGCGCACGCTTGCCGAGATCACCGAAAAGCTCGACACCCTCGGCGAGCTGGTAAAGGCCGGCAAGATCCGCGCTATCGGCCTTTCCAACGAAAGCGCCTGGGGTACCCAGAAATATATCGATATTGCCGAGGCCCGTGGCCTGCCGCGCGTCGCAACCATCCAGAACGAATATAACCTGCTTTATCGCAGCTTCGATCTCGACATGGCGGAAGTCGCCCATCACGAAGATGTCGGCCTGCTGGCCTACTCGCCGCTGGCGGCGGGGCTGCTCACCGGCAAGTATCAGAACGGCGCACGCCCTGCGGGCTCGCGCGGCACCATCAACAAGGACCTCGGCGGTCGCCTGCAGCCGCATCAGGAAGCGCCGGTCAAGGCCTATCTGGAGCTAGCCGCACAACACGGCCTCGATCCGGCCCAGCTCGCCATCGCCTTCTGCCTGACACGCCCCTTCATGGCCTCCGCCATCATCGGCGCAACGACCATGGAGCAGCTGAAGGTGGATATCGCAGCAGCCGATGTGGCGCTATCGGAAGAGGTGCTGAAGGGTATTGCGGCGATCCATCGGCAATATCCGATGCCGATCTGACGACAGCGCAGCGCGCTTTTTCGCCTCCGGTCCTTGCATTCCGGGCAAAAATGGGTATAAGCGCGCTGTTCACAACACCCGGTCCAATTGGCTGGTGGCTGAACGGAGGGCTGGTTTCGGTAACGAAACAGCAGGAACCATAAGGTTTTTCCGGCCTCCCGTGTCTCCGCTCTCGACCGTCTCGAACAACGCTTTTCTTGCTTTAAGGCTTCGCAGCCTAACCAGGAGCAGTCGTTGAGGCTTAGCGCCGTTGCCGGGTGAAGGACGAAACGCAAGAAAGGCAAAGCTTAAATGGCTCTTTACGAACACATCTTCCTTGCCCGGCAGGATATTTCTGCCCAGCAGGTCGACGCACTTGTCGAGCAGTACAAGGGCGTTATCGAATCGTTCGGCGGTAAAGTCGGACGCGTCGAGAACTGGGGTCTGAAGTCCCTCACCTACCGCATCAAGAAGAACCGCAAGGCTCACTACGCTCTCATGGACATCGACGCTCCGGCGCCTGCGATCCACGAAATCGAGCGCCAGATGCGCATCAACGAAGACGTTCTTCGCTACATGACCATCGCCGTCGAAGCCCACGAAGAAGGCCCGTCCGCGATGATGCAGAAGCGCGACCGTGACGACCGTCCGCGCCGCGATGGCGACCGTCCGGATCGTGGCCCACGTGAAGATCGTGGTCCCCGCGCACCGCGCGAAGGTGGCTTCGGCGACCGCGAAGACCGTCCGCGCCGTCCGCGCGAAGACCGTGCATAAGGAGAATTGACCAATGGCTGATACATCCTCTTCCCAGGCACGCCGCCCGTTCCACCGCCGTCGCAAGACGTGCCCCTTCTCCGGCGCAAACGCTCCGAAGATCGACTACAAGGACGTTCGTCTCCTGCAGCGCTACATTTCCGAGCGCGGCAAGATCGTTCCTTCCCGCATCACGGCCGTTTCCCAGAAGAAGCAGCGCGAACTCGCCCAGGCGATCAAGCGCGCCCGTTTCCTCGGCCTGCTGCCTTACGTCGTAGCGTAATGATTTGAAACGAGGCCGCGCTTTGGCGCGGCCTCGTCTTCCACGATGCAACTGACTTTTAATAAGTAGGTTGCGAGTTCAAATCCTTCCGCGTTGGGCGCGGATCGATACCATAAAACCCATGTTGGGGACGACGATCCTGATTGGACCGGTCCTCTAACTGCTCAAGTTTCCAGCAGGACAGCGAAGTGCAAAAGTCGAACCAGACAGTGCTGATCACCGGCGTTCTCGCCGGCATATGCGCCGCGTTTCTAACGCTTGGCGCAACGGCACAGTCGTCCTTTTCCTTCCTGCTTTACGCCGGTTCCGCCATGCCCATCTTCATCGCCGGCATGGGCTGGGGCAACCGCGCAGCCGTCGTTGCGATCATCACCACGGCTATCATCGGCGCGCTCGTCATATCGCCGCTTTTCTCGCTGACCATTGCGATCTTCACGCTGATCCCGGCGGGCTGGCTTTCGCATCTTGCCAATCTGGCGCGCCCGGCCTCGGAACTCGGCGGCCCGGATGACCTGCTTGCCTGGTATCCGCTGTCCGGCATCGTCCTGCATCTCTGCCTTCTGGTTTCGGTTGCCGTCGTCATTCTCGGCTGGATGATCGGTTACGGTCCCGATCTCGTCGCGCGCATGGTCGATCTGATGATGACCTCCGTGCAGAGCCGCGAACCGCTGTTCGAACCCAATGTCGAGGCACTGGCGCAGACGAAGTCGCTGCTGGTTCTGATGCTGCCGATCGTTCAGGGCGGCCTGTGGGTCATCCTTTTGTTTGCTGCCTATTATTTCGCGGCCCGGCTGGTCGGTTCCTTCGGCAAGGGTCTTCGCCCACGCGAGGACATTCCTTCCGCACTGCGCATGCACCGCAACGCCATCTTCGTTTTTCTCTGCGGCATCGTCGCCATGTTCTTCGGTGGCGTCGCCGCGATGGTCGGCGCAGTCGTCTGTGGCACCTTCGGCGCGGGCTTCCTGATGGCAGGTTACGCCTCGCTGCACAAACGCGCGCGTGGAAAGGACTGGCGTCTGCCGGTTCTCATCCTCGCCTATCTCTCGGCGGTCTTTGTCTTCCCGCTGCTTATCATTCTCGTTTTGGGATTGAGCGACGTGCGCAGCACGATCTCCCTCACCCCAACGCGGAAAACTGACAATACGAACGAAACCAACACATAGAAAGGATCAAGAAGATGGACGTTATTCTTCTCGAACGCATCAACAAGCTCGGCCAGATGGGCGAAACCGTAAAGGTTCGCGACGGTTACGCACGTAACTTCCTGCTGCCGCAGGGCAAGGCGCTGCGCGCCAACGCCGCCAACAAGACCCGTTTCGAAACCGAGCGCGCAACGCTTGAAGCCCGTAACCTGGAGCGCAAGTCGGAAGCCCAGAAGGTTGCCGAAGCACTCGAAGGCAAGTCCTTCATCGTCGTTCGCTCGGCTGGCGAAACCGGTCAGCTTTACGGTTCTGTTGCTGCTCGCGACGTCGTTGAAATCCTCGGCGCCGAAGGCTTCAACATCGGCCGCAACCAGGTTGAACTGAACACGCCGATCAAGACCATCGGCCTGCACAACGTTACCCTGCACCTGCACGCCGAAGTCGAGCTTCAGGTCGAGCTGAACGTTGCCCGTTCTGCCGAAGAAGCCGAGCGTCAGTCCAAGGGCGAAAGCCTCACCTCCGCCGACGCCATCTACGGCGTTGACGAAGACGCCCTGCGTCCGGAAGACTTCTTCGATCCGGAAGCTGACGGCAACGACGACGACGAATAAGATTTGGCCTTGTGGTCATAAGGAAAACCCCGGATGGCGACATCCGGGGTTTTTTTGGTTTTGTGACTGGAGTGTGCGGAGAGGTTACCCCCCCTCTGCCCTGCCGGGCATCTCCCCCACAAGGAGGGAGATCAGCAGGGCGATCCCACATCGCTAATAGCCGCAACGTTGAGGTTGTCGAGCGCAAGCCACAATTCGATCTCCACCCTTGTGGGGGAGATGTCCGGGAGGACAGAGGGGGCGCCTCTCGGCATACTCCAATAGCCAGACTACCTCGCCGCCGTCTCCGCCCCCTCAGGCGCCACGCTCTTGTCCACATGCACGACCACCGACATGCCCGGCGACAGATCCGCTGCCAGCGGCTGATCGGCGTCGATTGCGATACGCACGCCGAGACGCTGGGCGATCTTCACGAAATTGCCGGTGGCATTGTCGGGCTTGATGACAGCGAATTCCGATCCCGTGGCGGGCGAGAACCGCTCGACGCGGCCGTTGAGCTTGCGGCGATGCAGGGCATCCACCGAGATCGTCACCGGCTGGCCGACCTGCATGCCCGCGAGCTGGGTTTCCTTGAAATTGGCGATGACCCAGACATCATGCGGCACAACCGCCATCAACTGCGTTCCGGCTGTCACATACTGACCGGTGCGCACGCCGATTTCGCCGAGCCTGCCGTCCACCGGCGCGTGAATTTCGGTATTGTCGAGATCGATCCTGGCGAGTTCGACCGCAGCCTCGGCATTGGCGACAGCGGCCTGCAGGGAACTGCGGTTAACGATGATCGTCTGCAAATCCTGCCGCGAGACCTCAAGTGCCGCTTTCGCCTGCGAGAGCGATGCCCTCGCCTTTTCAAGCGCGGCATGCGCCTCTTCCTGCAGGCTGGAGGTGCCGGCACCGCTTTTGATGAGGTTGTCCTGACGGTCTGATGCCAGTTGCGCCTGTTTCAGAGATGCCTGCGCGCTATCGACCGCCGCCTCGCTGGAACGGATATTGGCGTTGGCGGCGTTTTCCTGCTGGCGGGAATTGTCCAGTGCCGCTTTTTGCGTATCCAGCGCGGCTCCCGCCTGCGCCTGCTTCTGGCGGTAGATGCGGTCGTCGATCTTCGCCAGCAACGTACCCTGTTTGACCTCCTGATAGTCCTTCACCGGCACATCCACGACATAACCGCTCACCTGCGGGCTCATCGTCGTCACGTAACCACGCACGAAGGCGTTGTCGGTCATTTCGACGGTGGAAAGGAATGGCGGCAGGCGCCATGCATAGAGCACCAGCGCGACGCCGGCGAGGCCACCGAGCAGAACGAGAATGGAAACGGGGGTAAAAATCTTCTTCAGCATATTATCACTCTTGGAGGTTCAAGACTGTGGCGCCGGCGCGGCATCGACATTGTCCCGGAAAAAGCGGGGACGGATGCGCAGCCATGCAAGGTGGAGCAAAAGCGCCATGAGCGCCAGCGCCGCAACGGTGGAAATCAACAGGAACGTATCGTTATAGGCGAGCACATAGGCTTCCTTGGTAACCTGCTGGCCAAGGAGGGAAAGCCCCTCGGCCTTCAGCAGCGCCGGATCGGTGATGACGTGGCTGTAGGCGCCGGAAAGCTGCGACACGCGCTGGGCGACCAATGGGTTGGTGAGCAGGATATTTTCCACCAGAATATTGGAATGGAATTTTTCGCGCAGCGTCACGAAACTGCCGAGCAGCCCGGTCATCAACATCGATCCGGTGATCTGGGTGAACAGGAAGATGGTGATGAAATTCACCAGATAGGGCGCTCCGCGCGCAAGTGCGGCAGCGAACCCCTTTGCCATAACGGGCGGCAGGAACATGGCCGCACCGAAGGCGATCATCATCTGGCTCAGATACATCTGCGCTGGCCGCGTCAGGTTGTTGGACTGGCTGTCCAGAAAAGCGCCGGCCGCAATCAGGGTAAGCGCAATCACATGAGCGGTATCGACATATTTCGTCAGCATCAGCCAGGCACAGGCGGCACCGCCGAGAACCGTCGCCAAAAGCACCAGAGCATAAAGCGTGATCGTCTGGTCGTTCAAAAGGCCAAGCTGCTGGTAGAAACTCACCGCCGTAGAGGATTGCTCGGAGGAAACTGCACGGTAGATGAGCAGGACCGCTATGACATGCAGGTTGGTTTTCGAAAAAATCCAGCGCAGGTCAAGCAGCGGGTTCTTGCGCGGCAACTCGATGACGACCATCAGCGTGAGAAGCGTGATCGACGTGGCCAGAAGCACGCCCAGCCACCATGTTTCGAACCACCAGTAAAACCGGCCAAGCGTGAGCATGACCGCAAGACAGCCAAGGCCACCCGCAAACAGAAGGTAGCTCAGAATATCCGTGCGCTCGATGACTTTCGCCCGCGGCGGCGGCGTGACTTTCAACAGGTAGATCAAGGCGAGCGAGATCAGCGCGAAGCCCATTTCCATCGTGTAGAGGGCATTCCAGCCGCCGATTTGCAGCAAGGAAGGCGAGACGATGCGCGCGAGCGGTGCAGACAGCAAGGTTCCGGTGAGCGCGATGCTGAAGCCCAGCGAGAATTTCCGCGCCGGCGGAAAGGCCTCCAGAATGTAGAGAAAGCCGAGCGAAGAAAGAGGTGCCGCCGCCATGCCGCTGAGGAAGCGGATGACGATCGCCGAATGCAAATCTGTCACGAACAGGTTGAGGCAGGAGGCAACCACGAAGACGATGATCGAAAGTTCGGCAAAGGGACGCAGGCCATATTGCGTTCGCACCTTGAACAGCGCGATGGAAAACGTGGCATAGGGGGCCATATAGGCGGCGGAGAGCCAGGCGACCTCGGCCACCGTGGCGGAAAATTCGCCCTGCAACTGGTATAGATTGGCCATGACGAGGTTCATGCCCAACCCTTGGGTGATGAAGAACGCCAGGCCCGCGAAGATGAAACACAGCCGCAGCCACACTGGCCGCTCCACCGGTTGCGGCGCGGCGGCCGCAGCAGCAGATTCCGGTGCGCTCGCCGGCTTTACCGTCACGTCGGCATTTTCAGAGGCGTTCTCGTCTGCCGTTTGCGGCACCACGGTACTCACGATAGCGCCCTCCCGCTTGCCAGATTTTGCAGATTGGCCGAAAGCCTGCGCATGACATCCAGCGCCATCGCCAGATCCTGCGAGGAAACATCGGCGGCGATTTCAGAACGGAGCGATTTTGCCACCGCCTGCACCGTTTCGGAGGTTTTCTCGCCCTCCTCCGTCATGTGGATGCGTTTGGCGCGGCGGTCGGTTTCGTCGGAGCGTCGCTCGATGAGGTTCTGTTTCTCCATGCCGTCAAGCACGCGCACCAGCGTCGGCGTTTCGATTTCCATTTCCTCTGCAAGCTCCGTCTGGGTCAGCGGCCCGCGTCGCGACAGCGCGAAAAGCGCACGCGCACGCGCCAAAGTCAGGCCGCTTTCCCCTACCCGCGCGTCAAAAAATGCGCGCAGCTTGCGGGTGAAGGCGGACACCTCGTCCAGAAGCTGTTCCTTGTCGGTTTCGCGGGACATGTCAGCAAGCCTTATAATTAGCACACTACTTATTTTCTGCCTATTTATTTGGAAGCCTGCCGATTTTCAAGTTTCTTTCACGTCGGGTCTGCCATGCGATAAACTCATGGCAGCGAATCACGTTGCCGGGAATTTCCCGCCCCTTGTCCCCACCCGCCTGTGGATTGCTGGGGACAAGTGAAGATGTGATCCAGCTTCGCAGACAGGACGTCAGGCTGCCATAGAGTGTTGCAACAATATCATTGACTGCCATGGCCAAGGAAGCCAAACCCGAAGTGTAGTGGCAAGGCAAAGGGAGATCGTGCAAACCATGAACGACGCTGTGAGAAAGATCACCCCCGCGCAACCGGCGGAACCGCATTACCGCGAGGCGCCGAACAATATCGAGGCCGAACAGGCGCTGCTGGGCGCCATCCTCGTTAACAACGACGCCTATTACCGCGTGTCGGACTTCTTGAAGCCCGTGCATCTTTACGAACCGCTGCACCGCAAGATTTTCGAAGTGGCGGGCGACATCATCCGCATGGGCAAGACCGCAAATCCGGTGACCATCAAGACCTTCCTGCCCGCAGACGACAAGGTCGGCGACCTGACGGTGGCGCAATATCTGGCGCGTCTGGCGGCAGAAGCCGTTTCGATCATCAATGCGGAAGATTACGGCCGGGCGATTTACGATCTGGCGCTGCGCCGCGCGCTGATCCAGATCGGCGAGGATGTCGTCAACATCGCCTATGATGCGCCGCTGGACATGCCGCCGCAAGCGCAGATCGAAGACACCGAGCGCCGCCTGTTCGAACTGGCGGAAACCGGTCGCTACGATGGCGGCTTCCAGTCTTTCAACGACGCCGTGGCGCTGGCGATCGACATGGCGGGCGCCGCCTTCGAGCGTGACGGCAATCTTTCCGGCATTTCCACCGGCATCCACTCGCTCGACGCCCGCATGGGCGGCCTGCAGCGTTCCGACCTTATCGTACTTGCCGGTCGTCCGGGTATGGGCAAGACCTCGCTTGCCACCAACATCGCCTATAACATCGCCGCGACCTACGATCAGGAAGTACAGCCTGATGGTTCGTTCAAGGCGAAAAACGGCGGCGTCGTCGGCTTCTACTCGCTCGAAATGTCGTCCGAACAGCTGGCAACCCGTATCATTTCAGAGCAGACGGAAGTGTCTTCCTCGAAAATCCGCCGCGGTGACATTACCGAGGCCGATTTCGAGAAGCTCGTCGCCTGCTCCCAGATGATGCAGAAGGTGCCGCTTTACATCGACCAGACCGGTGGTATCTCCATCGCCCAGCTTTCCGCCCGTGCCCGTCGACTGAAGCGCCAGCGTGGTCTTGACGTTCTGGTGGTCGACTATATTCAGCTGATGACCGGCGCCGGCAAGAGCGGTGAGAACCGCGTGCAGGAAATCACCCAGATCACCACGGGCCTTAAGGCGCTCGGCAAGGAACTCAACGTTCCCATCATCGCGCTTTCACAGCTCTCCCGTGCGGTGGAAAGCCGTGAAGACAAGCGCCCGCAGCTTTCCGACCTGCGTGAATCGGGCTCGATCGAGCAGGACGCCGACGTGGTGCTGTTCGTGTTCCGTGAGGAGTATTACGTCAAGAACATGGAGCCGCGCGATATTTCCGATCCGAAATATGCCGAGTGGGAGGCCCTGTTCGACAAGGTGAAAGGCACCGCCGACGTCATCATCGCCAAACAGCGTCATGGACCCACCGGCACGGTGAAACTCGCCTTCCAGTCCGAATTCACCCGCTTTGCGGATCTGGCCGACCCGAGCTTCAGCCAGTACGAAGAGCATTGATCTGAACCGAGGGCGAAACCGGTTCAGCGTTTCGCCCTGCCTGCTCTAAATCGAAACTGGGGAATCTTTTCAGAACTTTGGCGGGATTGCCTCACAATCCGATTCCGCGCAAAAGCGCCACGGTGACGACGCCGAGCGTTGCGGCTGGCAGCAGGCTGAGGCAGAGTGCCGCGACTGCCGTCACCGCGCAGGCGATTGTTTCCGCCATTCCGCTTGAGAATGCCGTTGGCGTCACCACAGCCATCAAGACCGCAGGCGGAACCACGCCGAGCGCTTTTTTCAGACGCGGCGTCAGGGTGAAATGGTTGACCAGCAGCAGACCCCCAAGACGCGTAGCGACGGTGGCCGCCATCATGGCGAGGATCGCCAGCAGGGTGTTCGTATCAAGCGTCATGCAGGCTGCTCCACCTCGTCCTCGCGGCCGAAGGCTGCGACGGAAAGCCCCGCAAGCGCACCGGCGGCTATGTACCAGGCGCCTGGGACCAGCGCGTGCGTGACAAAGGCGGCGGCAGCGCTTGCCAGCAGCACAAGGCCCGTCTCCCTGCCCTTCCAGAACCCCATCAGCAGCACGATGAACACGGCCGGAAAAGCGAAGTCCAGACCGATGACCGTCATGTCGCCCATCACCGAGCCTAAAAGTGCGCCCGTGAGCGTGGCGATGTTCCACACGAGGTAGATTGACAGCGCAGCGCCGGTGAAAAATGCGGCCGTCAGCCTGCCGGCAACTGCCCTGAATTCCGATAGCGCCCAGGATTCGTCCGTCAGCACCAGCATGGCCGCATATTTTCGCCAGCCGGTAAAATCATCGAGCTTGCCAGCGATGGAAGCACTCATCAGCACATGGCGAAGATTGACCAGCAGCGCGGCAAAACCGAGCGCGCTCCAGCTTGCCGGATGCGTCCACAGATCCATGGCGACGAATTGCGAGCCACCTGCAAAGACGAGAATCGACATCAGCGAGGCTTCCAGCGGCGACAATCCCTTGCCGACCGCGACTGCACCGAACACGGCGCCGATCGGCACCATGGCGACCAGCAGGGGTGCCGCAGCTCTCAGGCCTGCGCCAAGCTCTGCACGTTTTTCCAGTACGGACATTGCATTCTCCTTTTCAGAGACATGCGATTACGCCTGCAAGTTTTTCCAGTCTTGAATGAAAGTGACGTTGCACTTCGGAATGGCCACCAAAATCACGCCGTCCGGAATTGTCCCGGCGTGATGCCGGTGCGCGCCTTGAAATGCCGCGTAAAATGCGCCTGATCGGCAAAACCGCACAGCGCAGCCACCTCGGCCGGCATTTCGCCGGAACGCAGAAGACGGCGCGCGCGCCTTATGCGCACATCCGTCAGATAGGCATGCGGGGTGATGTGGAACTCCTTGCGGAAGGCCCGGATGAGATGCGCGCGGCTGAGACCCGCGATGGACGCCAATTCCTCAAGGCCGATATCGGTCTCGTAATTATCGGAGAGATAGTCGCGGGCGGTATGGACCGCCGTCTTCTCGCGGGTTTCAACGGCCAGGATAATGGCGCTGCCATGCCTGCCGAACAGTGCCGCCAGAACCGAGAACATGCCCTCATCTGCCTCAAGAGCGCCGGACTTGGCCTCCAGCCTGCGATGCGCCATCTGAAAAGCAGCGGCCATCTGCGGATCACGCGGCAGAAACCTTGGAAAGGACGGCATTCCGTGGAAAGCCCTGCCCGTCACATCCTCGATGATATCACGCAGCAGCGCTGCGTCGGGATAGATCATCCGATAACGATAACCGCCGCCACCCGGCGCACCATCGTGAATCTCGTCCGGATTGATGAGATAGAGATGCCCGGGCCCGGTCTGTTCCCTGGTGCCCTGAATGGTGGAAATCTGCGAGCCGCTTTCGATCGCGCCGATCGAGAAGGTATCATGCGCGTGCGGAGAATATTCATGTGTCAGGAACGTCGCGCTCAGACATTCCATGCCGCCAAAACGCGGGTCGCGCCAGAAACGCGTCGTTTCCGTCGCTGCAACCGGCATGACGTCTATGGCCTGTTCCTGCGAAACATTGTGCATAGAACGACTTTAAACCAATCGGTCATTACCGTCTTGAACAAAAGTGCTAGGGTCCGAACCGGTTCCAAATCAACCGGACGCATGGCATGACAGACGACTTCGAAGACACATTTCCAGAACACGAAACCGACGCTTTCGAACATGCGCCGCTGAGGCTGACCGTCGATCTCGGCGCGCTTGCCGACAATTGGCGCGACATGAAAAAGCGGTCCGGCAAGGCGCGGACGGCGGCTGTCGTGAAAGCAGATGCCTACGGGCTCGGTATCGAGGATTGCGGCGCGACGCTCTACCATGCCGGCGCACGCGACTTCTTCGTGGCAACGGTGTCCGAAGGTGCGACCTTGCGATCCTATGCACCGGAAGCGCGCATCTTCGTGCTGTCAGGCATCTGGCAGGGCCAGGAGCGTCAGGTCTTCGACAATGATCTCGTGCCGGTTCTGGCCTCGGAGGAACAGCTCTCCTTCTGGATGGCGACGGTTGCCGAACGCGGCGAACACCCCTGCGCGCTGCATGTGGATACCGGCTTCAACCGGCTTGGCCTGCCGCTGGACGACGCGCTGTTTCTGGCAGACGACGTGACGCGGCCTGCGAGTTTTGATCCGGTTCTGGTGCTCTCCCACCTCGCCTGTGCCGACACGCCGTCTTCGCCCATGAATAAGGTCCAGCTCGAATCATTCCGCAAGGTTAGCGCCGCTTTCGAAGGAATCGAATCAAGCCTTTCCGCCTCTGCCGGAATCTTTCTGGGGCCGGATTATCATTTCGATCTCACCCGCCCCGGCATTGCCCTTTACGGCGGCGAGGCAATCAACGATGTGGCAAACCCGATGCGGCCCGTCGCAAAGGCCGAAGCGCGGATCATCCAGATTCGCGAGGCCGGCGAAGGCCAGACAGTCAGCTATGGCGGCACCTATTTGCTGAAACGGGCAAGCCGCCTTGCCATCGCTTCCGTTGGTTACGCGGACGGATACCAGCGGTCGCTTTCCGGTTCCGGCATTCCATTGCGCGAAATGGGCCATGGCGGTGCTTACGGAATAGTCAACGGCCACAAGGCGCCGGTCGCCGGTCGTGTAACCATGGATCTCACCATTTTCGACATCACGGACATACCGGCAAATGCCGTCCGCACCGGTGATTATATCGAGCTTTTCGGCCCGAAAGTGCCGCTCGATGAGGTGGCGCGCGCCGCCGGCTCCATCGGTTACGAAATGCTGACGGGGCTTGGTTTGCGCTACGAGCGCCAATATCTGATGGCTGACGACTGAACCACGTCTTTAGCTCTTGGAAAGCGGAAGCGACCTGTGCTAAAAGAGAACAAAAGGAGATCGAAATGCCCGAAATCCATTTGAGCGAGCAGGACGAAAGGTTCATCGAAGAGCAGGTGGCTGCGGGTGTCTATAGCGATGCGGACGCCGGCCGGGTTCACCGCTATGCCTCACAAGACGACTTCCTGAGCGATATCAAACGCGTTTCCGTGCAGCAAAAAACGGGGACCTGTCATTAAAATCCGGACCCCAATCTGGACCACGCGGGCAAGGCGCGATCTTGCCGAAGACCATGGGCCGGGCTTCGCAGTATTGCCTATCGTGGGCGCGTCATCTTCTTTCGTGTTGACGAGGCCGATCTAACCGTTCTGCGCTTGCTGCACGGCCACCAGGACAATTCCGCCAAAGATTTCAAACAAGAAGAAAACTGACATAGATGGCCAAAGCCAAGACCCAATTCGTGTGCCAGAACTGCGGCACGGTTCATACCCGCTGGGCGGGAAAATGCGAAGGCTGCGGCGAGTGGAATACCATCGTCGAAGAAGACCCGATGGGCGGCATCGGCTCCGGCCCCGGCAAGACGCCGAAAAAGGGCCGGGCGGTCGCGCTCACGGCGCTTTCGGGCGAGATCGAGGAGGCGCCGCGCATTCCGACCGGCATCAGTGAACTGGACCGGGCAACCGGTGGCGGTTTCGTGCGCGGTTCGGCGGTGTTGATCGGCGGCGATCCCGGCATCGGCAAATCGACCCTGCTGATGCAGGCGGCAGCTGCCCTTTCGCGGCGCGGACATCGCGTCATCTATGTTTCTGGCGAAGAAGCGGTAGCGCAGGTGCGTCTGCGCGCCCAGCGGCTGGGTGCGGCGGAAACCGACGTGCTGCTGGCGGCAGAAACCAATGTCGAGGATATTCTGGCGACGATTTCCGAGGGCAAACGCCCCGATCTCGTCATCATCGATTCCATCCAGACGCTATGGAGCGACACGGCCGATTCCGCTCCCGGCACGGTAACGCAAGTGCGCACCGGCGTGCAGGCAATGATCCGTTACGCCAAGCAGACGGGCGCGACCATGGTTCTGGTGGGCCATGTGACCAAGGAAGGCCAGATCGCCGGTCCGCGCGTGGTGGAGCACATGGTCGACGCTGTGCTTTATTTCGAAGGCGACCGCGGCCACCATTACCGCATTCTGCGCACCGTCAAGAACCGCTTCGGGCCGACGGACGAGATCGGCGTGTTTGAAATGTCCGATCGCGGATTGCGCGAGGTCTCAAACCCGTCCGAACTGTTCCTTGGCGAGCGCAACGAGAAATCTCCCGGTGCCGCGGTCTTTGCCGGCATGGAGGGCACCCGTCCCATTCTGGTCGAGGTGCAGGCGCTGGTCGCGGCCACCTCGCTCGGCACGCCGCGCCGCGCCGTGGTCGGCTGGGACAGTTCGCGGCTCGCCATGATCCTTGCCGTGCTGGAAGCCCATTGCGGCGTGAAGCTCGGTCAGCACGACGTTTATCTGAACGTCGCCGGCGGATACCGCATTTCCGAACCGGCTGCGGATATGGCGATAGCCTCTGCGCTGGTTTCCTCGCTTGCCGGTCTTGCCCTGCCCGCCGATTGCGTCTATTTCGGCGAGATCAGCCTGTCGGGCGCGGTACGGCCCGTCTCGCATACGGGCCAGCGTTTGAAAGAAGCTGAAAAACTCGGTTTCTCCGCCGCACTTCTGCCGTCTGCTTCGGCTGAATTGCCGAAAGCGGGCAAGGGGCGCTGGACGGAAATAGAAAGCCTGCCGGACCTCGTGGCGCGCATCGCCGGTTCCGGCAACCGGTTCAAACAGGTTGAGGACGACTAAGATTGATCCTTTCGCCAAGGGAAACAGTGGTGTAAGAGGATCGCACAATTGGCAAGGCAGCGCCTGACAGGGCGTCGCACCTCCGGAGTTGGTATATGCCCATTACAATTTTCGACGGCATCGTCATCGCCGTTGTTCTTTTCTCCGCCATTCTCGCGATGGTGCGCGGTTTTTCCCGCGAGATTCTGTCCATCGCGAGCTGGGCCGGTTCGGTCGCCGCCGCCTATTATCTTTTCCCGATCCTGCTGCCCTATGCACGCAACTATACCGATGACGACAAGATCGCCATCGCCGGTTCGGCAGGCGTCGTCTTCCTCATCTCCCTTGTCGTCATTTCCTTCATCACCTCGCGCATTGCCGATTTCATCATCGACAGCCGCATCGGTGCGCTGGATCGCACGCTGGGTTTCCTGTTCGGCGCAGCGCGCGGCATTCTCTTGCTGGTCGTCGCGGTTGCCTTCTGGAACTGGCTGGTGGATGTGAAGACGCAGCCACAATGGGTAACCCAGGCCAAGTCCAAGCCTTTCCTCGACGGGCTGGTGGGCAAGCTGGAAGCGGTTCTGCCTGACGATATCGAGCCGCAGATCCGCGCCCGTATCCTCGGAAAACCGCAGGAACCGGCAGCCGCGCAGACGCCTGCGGAAGATGTACCGGCGACAAATCCGCCGGCAACGAATAATTGACACAGTGTCGCGCCTTGCAATGCATGCAAGGCGCGCTATTTGTGCTAAATATCAAGCACGACACAGACTGGCCGACCGGGAGACAAGCTCACCGGAGAGGTCTTTCGTTTTTCTCGGTAGAGAGCAAGGGCAAGCCGGATGATTGAGCCGCTTTCGCATTCCACTTTCAATGAAGAGATCGACGGCGACACGCTGCACGAAGAGTGCGGCGTGTTCGGCATTCTCGGCCACGCCGATGCCTCCGCCCTGACTGCACTCGGCCTGCATGCGCTTCAGCATCGCGGCCAGGAGGCAGCAGGCATCGTCTCCTTCGATGGCAAGCGCTTCCATCAGGAACGCCATATGGGCCTCGTCGGCGATCATTATACCGATCCGGCAACCCTTGCCCGCCTGCCCGGCTCCATCGCTATTGGCCACACCCGCTACTCCACGACAGGCGAAGTGGCGATGCGCAACGTGCAGCCACTGTTTGCCGAGCTGGAAGAAGGCGGCATTTCGATTGCCCATAACGGCAATTTCACCAATGGCCTGACGCTTCGCCGACAGATCATCGCCACCGGCGCCATCTGTCAGTCGACATCGGATACCGAAGTCGTGCTGCACCTCATCGCCCGTTCGCGTCACAGCTCCACTGCCGACCGTTTCATCGACGCCATCCGCCAGATGGAAGGCGGCTATTCGATGCTGGCGATGACCCGCACCAAGCTGATCGCAGCCCGCGACCCGATCGGCATCCGTCCGCTCGTCATGGGTGAGCTGGACGGCAAGCCGATCTTCTGCTCGGAGACCTGCGCTCTCGATATCATCGGCGCGAAATTCGTGCGTGACGTCGAAAACGGCGAAGTCATCATCTGCGAAATTCAGCCTGATGGTTCGATCACCATCGATGCACGCAAGCCTTCGAAGCCGCAGCCGGAACGTCTCTGCCTGTTCGAATATGTTTATTTCGCCCGCCCCGATTCCGTCGTCGGCGGCCGCAACGTCTATACGACGCGCAAGAACATGGGCATGAACCTTGCCAAGGAAGCGCCGCTGGAAGCTGACGTTGTCGTTCCGGTTCCCGATGGCGGCACGCCGGCAGCGCTCGGTTTTGCGCAGGAAAGCGGTATTCCGTTCGAATACGGAATCATCCGCAACCACTATGTCGGCCGTACCTTCATCGAGCCGACGCAGCAGATTCGCGCTTTTGGCGTCAAGCTCAAGCATTCCGCCAACCGGGCGATGATTGAAGGCAAGCGCGTGGTGCTGGTGGATGATTCGATCGTGCGCGGCACGACTTCATTGAAGATCGTGCAAATGATCCGCGAAGCGGGCGCGAAAGAAGTGCATATCCGCGTTGCCAGCCCGATGATTTTCCATCCGGATTTCTACGGCATAGACACGCCTGATGCCGACAAGCTGCTCGCCAACCAATATGCCGATGTGGACGCCATGGCGAAATTCATTGGCGCCGATTCGCTTGCCTTCCTGTCGATCGACGGTCTTTACCGCGCCGTCGGTGGCGAGAACCGCAACAATGCGCGTCCGCAATTCACGGACCATTATTTTACCGGCGACTACCCTACGCGCCTTCTCGACCAGAACGGCGAGGCGATGGGCAGCAAGATTTCCGTGCTGGCCAGCAACGGCTGATAATCTTGAAATAACAAGCGGCCACCGGCTTCCGGTGGCCGCTTTTTTGTGGCGGGCGATTGAAACCGTGCCCGCTGCGGCGTTTTGATCGCTTGCGGTTGGCGTCAGGGGCTTCATAAAACAAGCGGAATGAATTTCGGAGGGGGCAAAATGACCATCAATCTCAAGGGCAGGATCGCGCTCGTCACCGGCGCGTCGCGCGGTATCGGCTATTTCACGGCGCTGGAACTTGCCAAGGCCGGTGCGCATGTCATTGCCTGCGCCCGCACGGTCGGCGGCCTCGAGGATCTGGACGACGCCGTCAAGGCCGTCGGCGGCACCGCGACGCTGGTTCCCTTCGATCTCGCCGACATGAACGCCATCGATGCGCTGGGCGCCAATATCTTCGAGCGCTGGGGCAAGCTCGATATTCTGGTCGCGAATGCCGGTGTTCTCGGCGTCATCTCGCCGGTCGGCCATATCGAGGCGAAAGTCTTCGAAAAGGTCATGACCATCAATGTCACCGCTACATGGCGGCTGATCCGCTCGGTCGAACCGTTGCTCCTGCGATCGGATGCGGGGCGCGCGTTGATCCTGTCTTCGGGTGCTGCCCATAGCTGTCGTCCCTTCTGGGGCGTCTATTCCACCTCCAAGGCCGCCGTTGAGGCACTTGCCCGCACCTGGGCTGCGGAAACCGATAAAACCGCGCTGCGCATCAACAGCATCAATCCCGGCGCGACGCGCACCGCGATGCGCGCCCAGGCCATGCCCGGTGAAGACCCCGCAGACGTGCCACACCCTTCTGAAGTTGCCGCCGCCATTGTTCAACTCGCCTCGCCTGAGCTTACCGAAACCGGCAAGCTCTTCGTGGTGCGTGAAGGCAAATTCCTGGATTACCGCCAGCCGGAATAGGCTTTTGGTCAAGGCGATCTCTTAAGGTGCTTCTGGCGCCTGCGAGAAACGCTTGACCGCGAAACACCGGCACGCCATAAGGCAAGGCATGAAAACAACGATCTGCACCTGCTGCTGAATAATTTTTGCTGGTTCACCACCGGCCAGATCGTTTTCGTCTCCCCGCAAGGTCCAACAGACAAACGGTCCGGCCAGGACAATTGACTGCCTTTAGGGAACGCCCGCATGTCCTTGCGCCTGAAACTCCACAACACCCTGACACGCGAAAAGACGGAATTTGCGCCGATCGACGCCGACAATGTGCGCATGTATGTCTGCGGACCAACGGTTTACGATTTCGCCCATATCGGCAATGCGCGCCCGGTCATCGTTTTCGATGTTCTTTACCGGCTGCTGCGCCACGTCTATGGCGAAAGCCATGTGACCTACGCCCGCAACATCACCGATCTCGACGACAAGATCAACGCAAGGGCGCTGCGCGACTATCCGCATCTGCCGCTGAATGACGCCATCCACGCGGTGACGAAAAAGACCGCCGACCAGTTCCATGACGATGTGGCAGCACTCGGCTGCCTGCAGCCGACCGTTGAACCGCGCGCCACCGACTACATCGCCGAGATGATCAACATCATCGAGAAGCTGATCGCGCGCGGCCATGCCTATGCGGCGGGCGGCGAAGTGCTGTTCGACACCCGCTCGATGGCCGATTACGGCCAGCTGTCCAAACGCCCGCTGGACGAACAGCAGGCCGGCGCGCGCGTGGCGGTGGAAGCCCACAAGAAGACCCCCGGCGATTTCGTGCTGTGGAAACTTTCCTCTGATAATGAGCCCGGCTGGGAAAGCCCCTGGGGCCGCGGCCGTCCGGGCTGGCACATCGAATGCTCGGCCATGGCCGGTCGCTACCTCGGCGAAGTGTTCGACATTCACGGCGGCGGGCTCGATCTCATCTTCCCGCATCACGAGAACGAAATCGCGCAATCCCGCTGCGCCCACGGCACGCAGGTGATGGCCAATGTTTGGATGCATAATGGCTTCGTGCAGGTGGAAGGCCGCAAGATGTCGAAGTCCGAGGGCAACTTCGTGACCATCTATGAATTGCTGCACACCGAAAAATTCGGCGGCCGCCAATGGCCGGGCGAGGTTCTTCGCCTTGCCATGCTGATGACGCATTACCGCGAGCCAATCGATTTTTCGGTGAAGCGTCTCGAAGAGGCCGAACGTCTTCTCGCCAAGTGGCCGGCGGCCGAAGCCTCCGACGCGGCACCGGATGAAACCGTGCTAGATGCGCTTGCCGACGACCTGAACACGGTTGCCGCCGTGCAGGCGCTTCACGCGTTGGCACATGCCGCCAACACCGATCCTGCCCGCCTGCCCGCCTTTGCGGCCAGCGCCGCGCTGCTCGGCGTATTGCCGAAGAAAGCGGAAGTGGACGAGGCAATCGTTTCGGCAGTCGATGCTCTGGTGCAGCTACGCCTTGAAATGCTGAAGGCGAAGAACTTTGCAGAGGCGGATCGTTTGCGCGACGAGCTTTCTGAAAAGGGCATTCAGCTGAAGGATGGCAAGGATAAGGAAACCGGGGAACGGACGACGACCTGGGAGTCGAAGCGGTAATTTGCTGCTGCGGCTTGGGACTTCCCCCCCTCTGCCCTGCCGGGAGATCAGCCGGAAGCACACTTCCGCTCCGTATTCAGCGTTCAAGAGGGGCGAGCGATAACCGCGATTGATCTCCCCACCTGTGGGGGAGATGCCCGGCAGGGCAGAGGGGGGCCGACGGTCACCACAATCCGCTTGCGGTTTTGAGTTACCTCAACCAATCTGAGGTAAAGCAGCTAACTGGCGAACCAATGATGCCACACGCGGACGTAGACCCGATGCATCGCAAATATGCGAAGCAGATGCGGAAAGTAATGACGGATGCCGAACTGAAGCTCTGGAATGCTATTCGCGCGCATCGCCTCGAGGGGTTAAGTTTCCGCAGACAAATGCCGATTGCCGGTTTTATCGTCGATTTCGCATGTTCGGATCATCGCCTGATTATCGAGATCGATGGCTCCCAACATACAACCGAGGCGGCGCTACAATACGATCAGGAACGAACTGCGCGGCTTCAGGAAGACGGCTGGACCGTCCTCCGTTTCTGGAACGATGATATCCTGAAAGACATCGACAATGTCTGTCTCCACATTATCCGGACGGTAAAGGAGAGCCAACCATGACCACCTACACCGGCGGATGCCAGTGCGGCGCGATCCGGTTCCGCGCGACCGGCGATCTCAAGGACAGTTCCATCTGTCATTGCCGTATGTGCCAGAAGGCTTTTGGGGCCTATTATGCGCCGCTGGTTTCCGTGCGCGGCATCGATTTCGAATGGACGCGGGGGGAGCCGAAACGTTTTCAGTCCTCCAGCGTCGTCAAGCGCGGCTTCTGCCCCGAATGCGGCACGCCGCTGACCTATGAGGCGCCGGATGGCATGGCGGTTGCGGCCGGTGCTTTCGACGATCCCGCCGCCTTGCCGCCCACCATTCAGTGGGGCGTGGAACGCAAAATCGATTTCGTCGACAGCATACACACGCTACCCGCCGTCCCAACGGAAGACGATCTGACCTCGGTCGACTATCTGACCCACCTCGTTTCCTACCAGCACCCCGACCATGACACCGAGAGCTGGCCCCCGGAGAATAAACGATGAGCGAAACAGGCTTTTCCGGCGGCTGCCAGTGCGGCGCCGTGCGGTTTCATGCGGGCAAGATCGGTCGCCCCTCCATTTGCCATTGTCGCATGTGCCAGAAGCATTTCGGCAATTTCTTCGGTGCGCTCGTCACCGCCGATCAGGCGCATCTGACATGGACGCGCGGCCAGCCTTCCCTCTTCCGTTCATCTGCGAAAATCCATCGCGGCTTCTGCAACAAATGCGGCACGCCGCTGACCTACCATTATCCTGGCGGCGTAGAGATCGCGATCGGCGCTTTCGATCATCCGGAGCGGATCGAACCGCAGGTGCAGGTCAATATCCACAAGCGCATGCCCTGGATCGAGCAGCTGTTTTCAAAACCTGCAATCGAGCAGAGCGTCGATGAGGCTGATATCACCTCCTTCCAACACCCGGACCACGACACCAAGGTCTGGCCGCCGGAAGACGATCGCGCATGAACGGTTCAGAAAGCTTCAGCGGCGGATGCCAGTGTGGCGCCGTGCGTTACCGGATCGATGGCGGGTTACGCTATCCGCATCTGTGTCATTGCCGCATGTGCCAGAAGGCATCGGGCAACTATTTCATGCCGCTTGCAGCAAGTACCCGCGCGAAGTTTGAAATGACCCGTGGCGAGGCTTCGTGGTTCCAGTCGTCCGATCACGTGCGGCGCGGTTTTTGCGGACGGTGCGGCACGCCGCTTTTCTATGACATGCCGGACGCCGATTTCATCAACATCACGCTTGGTTCGCTGGACGAGCCGGAGCTGATAAAGCCCGAGGCGCAATCAAATCTCGACAGCAAAATGCATTGGTTCGGGGAGCTTGACGGCTTGCCGGTCGAGCCGGAAGCTGCGCCGGATGAAAACCGGCTACCGGTCAACAACCGGCAACACCCGGATCGTCACACGGCCGAATGGCCACCTGAAGGAAAGTAAGACATGACCGAAGAATTGCGCAGCTTCTATCCCGAGATCGAACCCTTCGAGAGCGGCATGCTCGATGTCGGCGATGGGCACACGATCTATTGGGAGCGGGTTGGTACACGCGGTGCGAAACCGGCGGTTTTCCTGCATGGCGGTCCGGGCGGCGGAGTAAACCCCACGCATCGCCGCGTTTTCGACCCGGCACTTTACGACGTCATCCTGTTCGATCAGCGCGGCTGCGGTCGCTCCACGCCGCATGCGGAACTGGAAGCCAACACCACCTGGCATCTGGTTGCCGACATTGAAAGGCTCCGTGCGCTGTGCGGCTTTGAAAAATGGCTGGTTTTCGGCGGCTCCTGGGGCTCGACGCTGGCGCTCGCCTATGCCGAGACTCATTCCGAACGCGTGAGCGAACTGGTACTGCGCGGCATCTACACGGTCACCAGGCCGGAACTGGATTGGTATTACCAGTTCGGCGTTTCTGAAATGTATCCCGATCGCTGGGAAAACTTCATAGCGCCAATTCCTGAAGCCGAGCGCGGCGAGATGATGCAGGCCTATAATCGCTATCTCACCGGTACGGACGAAGCCAAGAAACTCGAATGCGCGCGAGCATGGAGCCAGTGGGAAGGCGCGACCATCGCCCTTGTTACCGATCCGGCGCGCGTCGAGGATTTCGGCGAGGATAAATACGCCATCGCCTTCGCACGCATCGAGAACCACTTCTTCGTCAATGGCGGCTGGCTGGAGGAAGGGCAATTGCTGCGCGATGCCGGCAAGCTTCGCGATATTCCGGGCGTCATCGTGCACGGGCGTTACGATATGCCCTGCCCGCTGAAATATGCCTGGCAGCTTGCCAAGGCTTGGCCGAAGGCTGATTTCCATATTGTCGAGGCAGCCGGGCATGCCCTGAGCGAACCCGGTATTCTTGACCAGCTGATCCGCGCAACCGATCGTTTCGGGGGGAAATAGGCAGGCCTTTCAGATGCTTGAAGCGGCCTGATGAGATAACGATTCACGCAGATTTTTGTGCGTGGATCATCCGTTTGGTCGCAAAGTCGCCTGTTTCAAGAGCAAATCGCCCTTTATTCGTGCAGTTTTTCTCATGAACGCTTCACGGAAATGAATTGGCCCGCGCTACTCCGATCCGTTATGAAGGGCCATCCCTAATAATTGGCGGTACTCCCATGGCACTCGATAAAACGCTTCCGGCCCAAGAGGGCGGCGATAGCGCACGCGGTTTTGCTTTCGCGCTCTCCGCATATCTGCTGTGGGGATTCCTTCCCATCTACATGAAGGCGGTTGCGCATATTTCGCCGATAGAGGTCATCGTGCACCGCGTCATCTGGTCGGTGCCTATCGGCGCTGCCGTCCTTATCGCTCTCGGTCGCACGGCGGAAATCCGCACTGCGCTGAAAACCCCTAAAATGCTTGCCATGGCAAGCCTCACGGCCGCGCTCATCAGCATCAACTGGGGCATCTATATCTGGGCGATCGGCGCGGGCCGCGCACTCGATGCCGCGCTTGGCTATTTTATCAATCCGCTGTTCAGCATCTTCCTCGGCGCGGTACTGCTCAAGGAAAAGCTTTATCCGGCGCAGATCGCCGCCATCGGCCTCGTGGGGCTGGCCGTTGCGATCCTCACCTGGCATGCGGGCAGCCTGCCATGGGTTTCCATTGCGCTCACCGTGTCCTGGGGTTTTTACGCCTTCTTCCGCAAGACGCTGCCAATCGGCGCCACACAGGGCTTCCTGCTTGAAGTCATGCTTCTTTCCGTTCCGGCCGTGCTGGTGCTGGCCTGGCTTGCCATAAGCGGACAGGCGCATTTCATGGCCGGCAATGCGACCGATACCTGGCTGCTTGCGGCCAGCGGCATCGTCACCGCCGTTCCGCTTATTCTTTACGGCAATGGTGCAAAGCTTCTGCGGCTGTCGACCATCGGCATCATGCAATATATCGCTCCGACGATGATCTTCCTCATCGCCATCTTCATCTTCAAGGAACCGTTCGACATGGTGCGGATGGCGGCCTTTGCAATGATCTGGGTGGCGCTGGCGATCTATACCGCATCTAGCCTGATGCGGCTGAAGCGATAACCTTCTGCGTCATGCCCCCCTCACCACATTCCGGTGTCTGTAACTGGAATGTGGGTCTTCAATAATCGACCAGCAATTGCGGTGTCGCGTCATAACCGAAGCGCGGTTTGACGCCGAGAAGTCCAGCCGTCTGGGTGATAATTTCACGGGTCATGGGTGCGGCCGTCGAGGCAGCCGTGCGTCCTCCGTTCACGCCGGTCCTGGGGGCGTCGATCATCGTCAGCACGACATATTTTGGCTTGTGCATCGGAAAACCGGCAACGAAGGCGTTGAAATTGATATCCTTGGCATAACGGCCATTGATGACCTTGTCGGCGGTTCCGGTCTTGCCGCCAACGTGAAATCCTTCCACCTGCGCACCCCTGCCCGACCCTTTGATGCCGTTCCAGTTGAAAAGGTAACGCATATCGGCGCTCGTCTTTCCGTTGATGACGGTGCGGGAAAGCACTGCCGCATCCTCTCGGGAACGCGGCAGGAAGGTCGGCGAAATAAGGCTGCCGCCATTGATGAGCGCAGCTGCTGCCACCGCCGTCTGCAAAGGCGTAGTGGCAACGCCATGGCCGAAGGAAATGGTGACGGAATTGATCTTCTTCCATGTTCTCGGCTGGGTTGGCGTGGCAACGCCAGGCATTTCCGTATCCATTCTGGAGAGAAGTCCCAGTTTCGTCAGGAACTGCTGGTGGCCTTCGACCCCGACCTTGTCGGCAACAGCCGCCGTGCCGATATTCGATGAATATTGAAACACTTCCGGGATCGACAGCGGGCGGTTCCGGCCCTTGAAATCCTTGATGGTGAAGCCTCCCATGCGGATGGGTCGCGACGCGTCAACCACCGAGTTGAGCGTTATGGCACCTGCATCCAGTCCCATGGCAAGTGTGAAGCTCTTGAAGGTGGATCCCATCTCGAAGGTCGCATTGCTCATGCGGTTGAACCAGCCCTTTTCATACTCCCTGTCGATGCTGCCATCGGCAAGGGTGCGGGAAGGCTCGTTCGGGTCGTAATCCGGCACCGATGCCATGGCCAGCACCTCGCCCGTCTCCACATCCAATATCACTGAACCGGCAGCCTCCGCCTGATAGGCGGTTTTCGCCTTGAGCACGACCTCACGCACGATATTCTGCACCCGCAGATCGATCGACAACCTCACCGGCTCCAGCGGTGCACCGCTGGCAAGGCCGGTCGCGCGCAAGTCGGCCAGGCCCTGCTGGTCGAGATAACGTTCCATCCCCGCAAGGCCCTGATTGTCGACATTGACGTGGCCGATGATATGCGAGGCTGCGGGGCCACCCGGATAAAAGCGCCGTTTCTCCGGCCGGAAACCGATGCCGGGGATGCCGAGGTTGAGAATATCGGCCTGCTGGCGCGGCGTCAGCTGGCGCCGCAGCCATTGAAAGCCGGTGTCCGAGCGCAATCTGCGGTGCGTCTCGCGCCAGTCGAGATTGGGGATGACGGTTGCGAGCTTCTCGACAACCTCATCCGCGTCCACGACCCGACGCGGATCCGCATAGAGCGACACCATGTTGAGATCGGTCGCGAGCAGAGTGCCGTTGCGGTCGAGGATATCGGGACGGGAGGCGACCGCTGTAGCGCCGGTATTGATCCATGCGGTCGCAATGGGTTCGGCAAGGCCGTATTGGACAAGCCGTGCTGCAACGACGCCGTAGATAACGGCAAAGACGGCGATCAATATTCCGAGCCGCTTTTTCGCGTCCACCCGGCGGCGGGCAGCGGAACCGAGGATCGCATCCCTGCCCTGAAACGGACTTCTCTGAATAATAAAATGCGCCCGGCTTTTCAGCCGCACCAAAAAAGCAATCATTCCCCAATGAGCCCCGCTATCATGGCGGCGAAAATCAAATTCCGCGCTCAGCCTACGCCTTGTAGACGCTGGCACAGGATCGGGCGCGGAGCCATGAAAACAGCGGGCGGGGCGATGCCGCAGTCAAATCTCTATTAATATACACTTAAAATTGTAACGAACCTCGTGGCGGCCCGTTAACATTTATTCGATGCCTAGAGACGGGAAATTACCGAAGGGTCGCCTTCCGGGTTCTGCTGCGCAAGCGCCCGGTCGATGATGGCGGGCACGATGTCCTTGACCTCATCGATGACCAGCGGGTTCAAAAGATGGGCGCGATGGATGAAACCCTGATCGCGCATATGCTGCACAAGTTCCAGCATCGGGTTCCAGAAGCCGTTGATATTGGCGAAGACAATCGGCTTGGCGTGACGGCCGAGCTGCGCCCACGTCATGATTTCGACGATCTCTTCCAGCGTGCCGACGCCCCCCGGCAGCGTTACGAAAGCATCCGAGCGCTCAAACATCATATGTTTGCGCTCATGCATGTCCTTGGTGACGATAAGCTCGTTCAATTGTCCGAGAGAATGGCGTGTAGCCTCCATATCGACCAGAAATTCCGGTATGATACCCATTACTTCGCCGCCGTTGGAAAGAACGCCGCTGGCGACCGCGCCCATGATGCCCTTGGTGCCACCGCCATAGACCAGGCGAATGCCGTTTTCGGCAATGGATTTCCCAAGCGCGCGGCCTGCTTCCATGTGAGCCGGGTCACGTCCGGGCTGGGAGCCGCAATAAACGCAGATGGATCGAATCGCTGTATTTTTGTCCGTCATGATGGGAAGGAACTATGCCGGATGCGACACGTCAAGAAAATTTGGGAAATCCCTTGCAAATATGGCCTTTTACGGCCACGCCGCTTGTCTGGGGCAAGGTAAGACGCTAGCAATCTCAACTCGTGTAAAAAGCTTACAATACCCGGAGATTCCAGGATGAAAAACAATAAAGCCGGTTTGCTGGCACTGATCGTGCTGGGCATCGCGTCCCTGCTCATGATCTTTTTCGTCCTGCCTAGAATTTCCAATGACGGCAAACCCATCGGCGATGCCATCAACGAAGCGGGCAACGCGGTGAAGAACAGCGTTGAAATGGGCAGCGACAAGGCGGGCGACATCCTGTCCGACGCCGCTCAGGAGACCGCCAATATCGCCGACAAGGTCGGGCGCCTCGCGGCTTCCGCAACCCAGTCGATCAAGGATCTGACCACGCTTTTCGCCGACAGCAAGGTTCCGTCCGACGCCGACTTTGCGGCAGCACGCAAGAAGGTCGAGGCATCGCTCAAGGAACTGACCAATATCGAAATTCCCGAGACGCTCGATGAAACGACGTCGCGCCTCATCACCACGGCGCGCACTGCGGCCGAACGCACCACCGCTTTCCTGCGCGGTCTGCCGGATAGTGCAGCGGCGGCGGCGGCGCAGGTTCGCCGTCTGGCGGGCGTCTTCACCGGCACCGACGATGGTGCTGCACAGCAGACCCAACCCGCCGCTCCTGCCGCCGATGCAGCGCAGTCCACATCGGGCGCACCGACCTTTGACGTGCTTCGCGTCGAGCCCGATGGTTCGGCTGTGGTCGCAGGCAAGGCACAGCCCGGCTCCAAGCTTGAAATTCTCAGCAACGGCAAGGTGATCGCGCAGACGACCATCGACGGATCAGGCGATTTCGCCGCCGTTTTTGACAATCCCCTGCCACCGGGCGACCATGAGCTGGTGCTGCGCTCGACCGACGCCAGCGGCAAGGCAACGCAATCCGAAGAAGTCGCAACCGTTTCCGTGCCCAACGGCAAGGCGGGCGAACTCTTGGCAATGGTGTCCAAGCCCGGTGAAGCAAGCCGCGTGCTGGCAATGCCGGAGGCGGCACCTTCAGCACTCCAGCCCCCGCAAGCCGCGCAACCGGGCCAGTCGGCAACAGCTGCCGCCACCACGACGCCCGCGCCTGCCGCTGGTACCCCGGCTCCGTCCGCTGCCGCCGCTCCGTTGACTTCGACCGTTCAGGTAACCGCCGTCGAATTCGAAGGCTCGAAGATTTTCGTTGCGGGTTCCGCGCCTGCCGCTTCGAGCGTGCGCGCGCTGGTCGATGACAAGGAAATCGGCAAAAGCACCACGGAGGCCTCCGGCCATTTCGTCATTGAAGGCAATGTCGATCTTTCCGTCGGCAGCCATATCATCACTGTCGAAGAGCTGAATGCCGATGGCACGGTGAAGGTGCGCGTGCGCGTTCCTTTCGAGCGCCCGCAGACCGACCAGGCAACCGTCGCCATGCAGGCACCGTCCGCAACGCCATCCGCCGCCACGACGACCGCGCCCGCTGAAAACCAGAGCACGGCAAGCGACCGCGCTGCCTTCGAAAAGCTGCGCACGGATGTCGCCAAGGCCTTCGGCATTCTGTCCAATCTCTACAAGGATCAGGCCACACCGGCGCTCGACCAGGCCATTGCCGGCCGCTCCGCCGTGGTGATCGGCCTCAAGTCGCTCTCCGAGTTCCGCACTGCCGCCGGCACCGAGCCGTCCTTTACCGCCTTTGCCGGCGATATCGCCGCTAAGGCACGTCAGCTGCTGACATCGGTAGAGGCATGGCCGAACGACGTTGCCGGGATCGGCAAGGGCATCGCCACGCTGGCAAGCCGCCTTGCCGACCTCCACATCATCGCGCCGCCCGCACCTGCACCGCAGGCGCCCGCCGGTCCGCAGACGTTCGAGCAGCCGCCACTTGCCGAAAGCCAGAACAGCGTCATCATCCGCCGCGGCGATACGCTGTGGCAGATTTCCCGTCGCGTTTACGGACAGGGCGTGCGTTACACCACGATCTACCTCGCCAACGAGGATCAGATCAAAAATCCTGACCTGATCGAGCCCGGCCAGATTTTCGGTGTGCCGGAGAAGGCACTGCCGAATGCGGAAGAACTTCATCGCAAGCGTCTGAAGAGCGGTTCCTGATCGTTCAAGACATTGCGGTGACCCAGCAACAACCCTACCTGTGACAAGCACGGCGGCTTTCCAGAGCCGCCGCCCTGCTGTCGGCTTCCGGCAGTGCCCGGAGCAAATGATGGCCACCAAGAAAAAAACCATTTCGGCGGATTCCAGCAATCCCACGCAAACCCTCATTAACCTCTGGCCCTACATGTGGCCGGAAGGCCGCCTTGACCTGAAAATGCGGGTGATCTGGGCGACGGCGTTTCTCGTTATCGCCAAGCTGGTGCTGATCCTCGTTCCCTATTTCTTCAAATGGGCAACGGATGCGCTGAACGGCAAGCTGGACATGGTCGGGCTGGTTCCGGCCTTCCTGCTCGGTGCTGTCGCGCTTGTCATCGCCTATAATCTGACGCGGCTGATACAGGTCGGGCTCAACCAGCTGCGCGATTCGCTGTTTGCCAGCGTCGGCCAGCATGCCGTGCGCCAGCTCGCCTACCGAACCTTTGTGCACATGCACCGGCTTTCCCTGCGTTTCCATCTGGAGCGCAAGACAGGCGGGCTTTCACGGGTTATCGAGCGTGGGACCAAGGGCATCGAAACCATTGTCCGTTTCACCATTCTCAACACCGCACCGACCTTCATCGAATTCCTGCTGACGGCGATCATTTTCTGGACCTCCTACGGCTTTTCCTATGTGCTGGTCACGGTTGTCACCGTCTGGGCCTATATCTGGTTCACCGTGCGGGCCAGCAACTGGCGCATCTCTATTCGCCGCGCCATGAACGACAGCGATACCGACGCCAACACCAAGGCGATCGATTCATTGTTGAACTTCGAAACCGTCAAATATTTCGGCAATGAGGAGATGGAGGCGAAGCGCTTTGACGTCGCCATGGAGCGTTACGAAAAATCGGCGATCTCGATCTGGACGTCGCTCGGCTGGCTGAACTTCGGCCAGGGCGTGATCTTCGGCATCGGCTCCACTGTCATGATGGTGATGTCGGCGATGGCCGTGCAACGCGGCGAGCAGACCATTGGCGATTTCGTGTTCATCAATGCGCTTCTGCTGCAGCTTTCGGTACCGCTGAACTTCATCGGTTTCGTCTATCGTGAAATTCGCCAGGGATTGACCGACATCGAACAGATGTTCGAACTTCTCGAGGTCGAGGCCGAGGTTACCGACAGGGCGGATGCGAAGCCGCTTGTGGCCGGACCGGGTGCCATTTCCTTTCGCGACGTGCATTTCGCCTACGATCCGGAAAGACCGATCCTGAAGGGCATTTCCTTCGATGTGCCTGCGGGCAAGACGGTGGCGATCGTCGGTCCTTCGGGTGCCGGAAAATCGACGATCTCGCGGTTGCTTTATCGTTTCTACGATATTCAGGAAGGCGCCGTCACCATCGACGGGCAGGACATTCGCGACGTGACGCAAAAGAGCCTGCGCTCGATGATCGGCATGGTGCCGCAGGATACCGTGCTGTTCAACGATACTCTCGCCTACAACATCCGTTACGGACGCCCTTCGGCAACGACCGAGGAGGTCACGGCAGCGGCGGATGCGGCCCAGATCAGCGCTTTCATCGGCAAACTGCCGGAGGGTTACGCCACCATGGTTGGCGAACGCGGCTTGAAACTTTCCGGCGGCGAAAAGCAGCGCGTGGCGATTGCCCGAACCATTCTGAAAGCGCCGCCGATCCTCATTCTCGATGAAGCGACCTCTGCGCTGGACACCCACACGGAACAGGAAATCCAGAGCGCGCTTGATATCGTTTCGAAAAACCGCACGACGCTGGTCATCGCCCATCGCCTCTCCACCGTCATCAGCGCTGATGAAATCATCGTGCTGAAGGAAGGTTTGATCGCCGAGCGCGGAACCCACGCCTCGCTGATGGCACAGAACGGGCTTTATGCCTCGATGTGGAGCCGCCAGCGCGAAGCCATTCGCGCAGAGGAAATGCTGCGCCATGTTCGCGAAACCGACGATCTTGGCGTTGTGGACCGCGGCGAACCCGCGCATTGACGGGCATAAACCCCTGACAACAGGGCGGCACACCAACCGGACCATTGCCGGGCGGGGAGTTTGGCTGTAACCAGCTAAGCGAACTTTGTCGCATGCCCGTATGGATGATGTCGTATCACGACCATATACAGACACGGCAGGCGGAAACCGGAGCAAGGAAACTTATGAATCTGTTCGACACCATTCGCAACACCATCGTACCGATCCACAAGGAAGGCTACGTCTTCGTGGCCGCCTTCTTCGTCGCATCGCTGGTGCTCGGCTGGATATCCGAACCGCTGTTCTGGGTCGGTCTGGTGCTGACGGCCTGGTGCGCCTACTTCTTCCGCGACCCCGAGCGCGTGACGCCGCAGGATGACGACCTGATCATCAGCCCTGCCGACGGCAAGGTGTCCGCCATCCAGACCGTCGTTCCGCCGCTGGAGCTGGAACTCGGCAAGGAGCCGATGGTGCGCATTTCGGTGTTCATGAACGTGTTCAACTGCCATGTGAACCGCGCGCCCGTGCGCGGCCGCATCGTCAATGTCGCCTACCGCCCCGGCCTCTTCCTCAATGCGGAAGTGGACAAGGCCTCCGAAGACAATGAGCGCAACGGCCTCGTCATCGAGACAGCGCATGGCAAGGTTGGCGTGGTGCAGATTGCCGGCATGGTCGCCCGCCGTATCGTCTGCTGGGTCAAGCCGAATGAACCAGTTGATGCCGGCGAGCGTTTCGGTCTTATCCGTTTCGGTTCGCGCCTCGATATCTTCCTTCCCGAAGGTTTTCAGCCGCGCGTTTCGGTGGGCCAGACGGCAATTGCCGGCGAAACGGTTCTGGCCGAGTTCGGCTCCGCCAAGGGTCCGGTCCTTAGCCGTCGCGGCTGACGAAAACAGGAAGGGCATGCGCCATGGAAACGCCGATCTCGGAGCCGCAACAGAACGGAAAACATGAGGGCCGCAACGACAGCGGCCGTGGGCCGCGCCTGAGGGAAATTCCCTTTCGCCTCGTGATACCCAACCTCATCACCGTTCTGGCCATCTGCGCGGGCCTGAGCGGCGTGCGCCTTGCCATTGAAGGCCGGTTCGAGCTGGCCGTGGGCATGGTGCTGCTTGCCGCCTTCCTCGACGGCATCGACGGGCGCATCGCCCGGATGATGAAGGCGACATCCAAATTCGGCGAACAGATGGATAGTCTGGCCGACATCGTCAATTTCGGCGTCGCCCCTGCCCTCGTCGTCTATATCTATATGCTCGATCAGGCGCGTTCGATAGGCTGGATCGCCGCCCTCATCTACGTGATTGCCGCAGGCCTTCGTCTAGCGCGCTTCAACGTCATGATCGAGCGCCCGGTGAAGGCGCCGTGGCAGAACGAATTTTTCGTGGGCGTTCCGGCGCCGATGGGCGCCATGCTGGTGCTTCTGCCTGTTTATCTCGGCTTCCTTGGTGTCGAGCCGGGCAAGCCCTTCGCCTATATCGCCGCCGCCTACACCGTGTTGATCGGTTATCTTCTCATCAGCCGCCTGCCGGTCTGGTCGGGGAAGTCAGGTACCAGCCGCATTCGCCGCGATCTGGTGTTGCCGATGATCCTCGTCGTCGTTCTTTACGTCGCGATGCTGATGAGCTTCACCTGGGAGGTACTGGTTCTGACGGTTGCTGCCTATCTCGTGTTCATCCCCATCAGCGCTCGCCTCTGGCACCGCCGTTATGGCACGCTGACGATTGAGGAAGACGCGCATGACGATGCCAATGGCGGCAACGGCTTGGATCGCGGTATTTGAAACCGCAGGTATTATTTTTCTCCCACGAACCGTCGTTTGACGTGACACAAAATGTCGCAGCCCGAAAAGCGGGCTTCGCTTTCTTTCGCCTCGAATCCGTCAAGATTACCCACGAGAGAAGTAGCTCACACGTATCGAAACGGCGATTGACGTGAATTGTGGAGAAAGAGAAATGACGAACGAGACGAAGGCACAGCCGCAGGCGAAGCCCGACCTCAACAGCCACTACCGACCGCTCGGACTGAAGGCCGTTGCGGCCGCAGCCCTGATGCTGAAGCGCAAGCCCGCCGCCAAAACCGCTTGAAAACATTCGCTTTTCTTGAAAGCACAGCATCCAAAGCCTCGCAGACTTTGCGATGGTAACGGTCAATCCGAAAAAACACCCGGTTAAATGTGCGGCGCTAATATTAGCGCCGTCTCCGTTTGTACGGCCCCCATCAATAACCGCATAACCGGCCTGTTTTATAAAACTTCCCGATCTGTAACGAAGCTGCAACCAAAACGAAGTAAAGTATTCGACTTCCACGGGACGACTGTACGGATAGTCTCGCATCGACTACTGAGCATCAAAAAAATTTCTACTTTAGCGATTCTTCCTGCTACAGCGAACAAGGCCGATTTTCGATGCCGTTGACAGGCGGTATCGGACCAATTCGGATGTTGCGGGAAAACCAACGAAGACGGGCCATGGGGGGCTTCATACGGCATGCAGGATAAAATCCTTCTGATTGAAGATTCCGTTGCTCTTTCCATGCTGCTGAAGTCGCGGCTTTCGGAGGAAACGCCAGCCGAAGTGATCCATTGTGACAGCATGGCGCAGGCCGATATTCTGCTGCGCGCCCATGATTTCACGCTGGCACTCACCGGTCTCAATCTGCCCGATGCGCCGAAGGGTGAAATTCTCGCACTTCTTGCCGACCACAAGGTGCCGGCGATCGTCTTCACCGCCACGGTGGATGAGGAGGCGCGCAAGCGCTACGCCGAAAAGAAGATCATCGACTACATCGTCAAGGATGGCCATCGCACCGTTGATGCCGTGGTGAAAACGGTCGACCGGATTTTGACTAACAGACTGTTTTCCGTGCTGGTAGTGGATGACGTGCGGACGGCGCGTTCCGGCCTCGTGGAAATCCTCGAACGGCAGAATTTCAGGGTCAGCGAAGCCCATTCGGGCAAGCAGGCGCTGGAAATCCTGTCGCAGGATCCATCGATTCAGCTCGTCATCACCGATTACCATATGCCTGACATGGACGGCTACGAGCTGACGCGCCGCATCCGCGACAGCCGTTCCTCGGAAGACCTGCGGGTCATCGGCATCTCGTCCTCCACGGACCGGCTGCTTTCGGCAAGCTTCCTCAAGGCCGGGGCATCGGATTTCGTCTACCGTCCCTTCGTGCCGGAAGAATTGCAGTGCCGCATCGACAACAATATCGAAACGCTGAAACAGCTGAAACGGCTGCGTGAACTGGCAGAGCGGGATCATCTGACCGGATTGCCGAACCGCCGCTCCTTCTTCGAGCGTACGCGGGCGCTGATGGACGTCATCAACGACAATGACGAGAACGGCGCAGTCGCCATTCTCGACATCGACCATTTCAAGAAGATCAACGACACGCTGGGGCATGATGCCGGCGACAGGGCGCTGAAGAAGCTTGCCGAACTGCTGCACGACATGTGCCACGAGCAGCGCCACATTCCCGCGCGCCTTGGCGGCGAGGAATTCGCCGTGTTCCTGCGTGGGCTCAATGCGCATGCCGCCTATCAATTCTGCGAGGAGCTGCGCGACGCCGTCGAAAAGAACGGCCGCCAGCTGAGCGGCAGCAGCCTGGCGCTGACGATTTCGCTCGGCGTCGTGGAAATCGAAAAGGGCGAACCCTTCGACAATCAGCTCAATGCCGCAGACCAGCTGCTCTACCTCGCCAAGGCGAACGGCCGCAACCGCGTCTATTCCGACATCATGATCCAGGAAGGCCTGCAGAAAATCGGGCGGAACGGGTAAGACGGGCGCAGGATGGGCAACTGTGGAGTGACCGGGTCGATCCGCGATGACCAGCCTCGAATGCCAGCAAGCACATCAGAACAATGACATCTGGCCATCATCCTTAGGTAGCCTCATTTTCGCGAGCGGCGCGCTTTCCGGCACCGGCTCGATAAGGTCAGCGCCGACATTGGCGACCTTGTTGACCTTGTCCGATACCGGGATCATCTCGAAAAAATCATCCTGAACCGGGCGCATCAGGTCGGCCACCTCGCGCGGTTCCTGCGTCTTGCAATCCAGCCAGCGGCTGAAATCCTCCGGCGCGATTACCACCGGCATACGGTCGTGAATGCGGCCGATCGCGGCGTTGGCAGCGGTGGTTAGGATTGCGCCGGTATCGACCTCGGACCCGTCAGCGGAAGACCACGTCTCCATGAGGCCGGCAAAGGCGACGATGCCGCCGTTCTTCGGGCGGATGAAATAGGGCTGCGGCTTGCCGCCCTCCTCCTTCGGCGCGCGGCGCCATTCGTAAAAGCCGGTGGCAGGCACCAGCACGCGGCGATGGCGCATGGCGGCGCGAAAGGATGCCTTGCCGATGGCCGTTTCCGAACGCGCATTGATGAGCAGGGGGAAATCCTTCGGGTCCTTGACCCAGCCGGGCAGAAAACCCCAGCGTACCAGCATGGCCCGACGGTTGGGCAGGTTACTGCCGCGCTCCTGCCGTTCACCCTCCTGCACGATCAGGATCGGCTGTGTGGGCGCGATGTTGAAACGGGCGGGAAAATCTTCAAGGCCGATCAGGTCAAGATAATCGGCAATCTCTTCCGGTGTCGCTTTGAGCACGAAACGTCCGCACATTGTCTGCTCCTCAGGCCCGGGGACCGAATAAAATGATAGCCGTGCCCGCGAGGCAGACCGCACCGCCAGCGATATCCCATCTATCCGGTACTTGCCCCTCAACACCCCAGAGCCAGAGAAGCGATGCGGCAATGTAAATCCCGCCATAGGCGGCATAGGCCCTGCCCGCGTTCTCGGTCGGCACCAGCGTCAAAGCCCAGGCGAAAGCGGCGAGCGCCAGCATGCCTGGCAGCAATATCCAGCCCGTCTTGCCAAGCTTCAGCCAGGCCCAGAAGGAAAAGCAACCGGCGATTTCCGCAACAGCCGCCAGGGCATAAATAAGATAGACCTTCATTCCACCGTCTTCTGCGTGCACAATCGATCCGATTCCCGAATATACCATCGGTATTCCCGGACCAATATAGACAGGCCCAAGACGGCTGAAACAAGCGAAACCATTCATGACCCTTCGTATCAAGCCCCGCCCCGCCTCCTCCGCCATCGTCCGGAATGGAGATCGGCTTCTGCTCGTGCGCCGTATAAATCCGCCGTCGAAAGACATGTTCGCATTTCCGGGCGGGCGCGGCGAAGAGGGTGAAACGCCAGCCGAGACGGCGCTGCGCGAACTTCAGGAGGAAACCGGTATCGTCGCGCGTAAACCGCAGCTGTTTGCGACCTATGACCTGCCGTCGCGCGACCCCGAAGGTGCGCTGACGAGCCACTATTTCCTCTCCGTCTTTACCGTGGAAACGGACGCGGACCCGGCGGTGACGGCGGCCGACGACGCGGCGGATGCAGGCTGGTTCACATTGTCGGAAATCCGCCGGTTGCCGGCACCGGAAAGCGTCGTCGAATGCGCCGAGCGGCTGCTTGCATGATTGCCAGCCAGGCAGAATCGCTATTATCTAGAAGATGTCGCGCAACACTGTGCAGCAGTTTTGCGATAACGACATGATATAGACCTAAAGCTGACGGGGCGGTCTGAAAGACCGCGATGGCTTTAGGACCAATCCGCCCGCCGGGTGTTCACGAGTATGTGTGGGGCAGAATAAAATTTTGATACGGCCAACCATTTTCCTGTCTTTTTTCCTGACCATGCTTGTACCCGCCGGGCAAGACGGCGTCGCTCATGCGCAGCCTTCGAAGGCTGCTTCCAGTGAGGTTCGCCCGCCGGAAGCACAACCGCCCAAACCCGCTCCCTATGACGACAGGCTGGCACGGCTGTCGGAGATATTGGGGGCGGTGCAATATCTGAGAACCCTGTGCCCTTCCTCCGGTCCGGAGGACTGGCGCAAATCGATGAGCGATCTTCTGGCGGCCGATACGGCCAACGAACCTGAAAGGCGCCAGCGCATGACGGCTGCATTCAACCGTGGATATCGTTCCTTTGCGGCCATCCACAGCAGTTGCACACGCGCCGCCGTCATGGCAGAAGAGGGCTACCGTAACGAAGGGGCAACACTCGCCCAGGAAATTGCGTCCAGGTTCGGAAATTAGCGGATTGTTAACCTCTTTTCGCCGCAGCCCGTGCCGTTTTGATAAAAGGCTGCTAGTGTTGTTAACAGGGTGGTAAGGACTTGCCCGCCCTGTCGAGGATGAAAAATGCAGACGAGCCGTAACGAAATCGACGACATGATCGTGCATGAAAAGATGCAGGTCGCTCTGGAACACCAGAACGAGGCATGGGCTGACGGCATGGCCGACGGCATCGAGCCGGAGATCATCGCCGATGCCGCAATCGCTCTGGCCATGCGCGAAACCATCCGTATGCACGGCGAAGCCGGTGCTGAAGCAATGCTGGAATCGCTGCGCCAGCGCATGCTTGAAGGCGAATTTTCCCCGCAGCGCGTGATACAGTAAAGTCGGGGTCTGTCATGTCTTGCCTGAGCAAGGGGCTTTTGCGCTCTTCCGCCATGCTGTCCATCTTGGCTGCCTTGACCGCCGGGTCCATTGGCTTGCCCAGCCGCGCCTTTGCGCTTTCCGAGCTGAAACCCGCACAAAATACCGAAGGCGAGCCGCAAGCCCAAAGTGGCGAACAGCCGCAACGGCCCCAGGCTCCTGAGCCCGACGAGATCGAAGGTGATTCGGACGGCATTCCCCTGCCCGACCCTCTGGTCGACCGTTCCGCCGGTCAATCGACCCAGCAACCCGCCAAGCCGGGCAACACGCCGGAAATGTCGGTCGTTATCGAGCATGATATTTCAAAGGCGCCGGAAGCTGTGCGCAAGCTTCGCCAGCAGATCATCGACGCCGCTTCTTCGGGCGATATCGAAAAACTGCGGCCCTTCATCGCCGCCAGCGACAAGCAGTTCCGTATCGACGGCAATGACAGCGACGACCCGATAGCAGCGCTGAAAAGCTATTCCGGCGATCCCGACGGTCTGGAAGTGCTGGCGATCATCATCGATCTGCTTTCCACGGGTTATGCCCATGTCGACGCCGGCACCCCGGATGAAGCCTATGTTTTCCCCTATTTCTCCGGAAAGCCGCTCAATACGCTGACCGCGCCGGAAAAGGTCGAGCTGCTACGCATCATCACGGCGGGCGATCTGGCTGATATGCAGGAATACGGTAATTACAGCTTTTACCGCATCGGCATTTCGCCCGATGGCAAGTGGAAGTTCTTCACCGCCGGCGATTGATCGCGCGGCGGTGCTTGCCGTTCTTTTGCAAAAATCCTAACTGTGCGGCATGAGCAATTCAGCAGAAGCGCGTCGCGGTTCTGCAAAGGAAACTGCGCGAAAACAAAAAGAGAGCATTTCTGCAGATTGCCTCGGGCAGCCCTCAGCGACCCTGGCCGGAAATGCTTTCGATGAACCGAACGGTGATGCCATGCCTTCCGCCTTTCTTGCCGACCGCCGCCTGATCAGAGTTTCCGGCACGGGTGCCGAAGAGTTTCTGAACAATCTGATCACGGCCGATGTTGAAAACCTGCCGCAAGGCGAGGCGCGCGCCTCGGCACTTCTGACGCCGCAGGGCAAGATCCTGTTCGATTTCCTGATCGCGCGCGATGGGCCGGATTATCTGATCGAATCGGGCGCTGCCGAACAGGATGCGCTGCTGCGCCGCCTGACCATGTACAAGCTGCGCGCGCCCGTCGATCTCAAGGCCGAACCGATAGAAGGTGTCAGCGTTTTCTGGAGCGAAAGCGTGCCGGAGGCGGGCGCGAAGGACGGCCGTTTCGCCAAGGCCGGCATCAATCTGTTCCGCGTGCCGGGTGCTTCAGCCTCTGGCGACATAACGGCATATGATGCCCTGCGCATTGAGCACGGAATTGCCGAATCCGGCCGGGATTACGCGTTGCAGGATGCTTTTCCGCATGATGTGCTGATGGATGTGAATGACGGCGTCTCGTTCAAAAAGGGTTGCTTCGTCGGTCAGGAAGTCGTCTCGCGCATGAAACATCGCGGCACGGCAAGACGGCGGGTCGTCACCGTTTCGGCTGAAAGCGCGCTTCCCGCAACCGGAACCGAAATCACCGTCAATGGAAAACCGGTCGGGGCGCTTGGAACCGTTTGCGGCAACACGGGACTTGCCATCGTGCGGACAGACCGCGTTGCCGATGCGCTCGCCTCCGCCACGCCGCTCATTGCCGAGAATGTTCCCGTGACTGTGGCCTTGCCGGCCTGGAGCGGCATCTCCTTCCCCGTCGTCGATCCTGCGGTACAGGCGGAGGAATAGGCGTGGCGTCCGCTAAAAGTCCGCGCGCCTGGCAGCGCATGCTTTCTGGACGGCGGCTCGACTTGCTCGACCCCTCACCGCTCGACGTAGAAATCGCCGATATCGCGCATGGTCTTGCCCGCGTCGCCCGCTGGAACGGCCAGACGCGCGGCGATCACGCCTTCTCCGTCGCCCAGCATAGCCTCATCGTGGAGAACATTTTCTGCCGCATATGTGCGAATGCGACGCCCGACGATATGCAGATGGCGCTTTTGCACGACGCCCCGGAATATGTCATCGGCGACATGATCTCGCCGTTCAAATCCGTGGTTGGCGGCGGTTATAAAACCGTGGAGAAAAGGCTGGAAGCGGCCGTGCATCTGCGCTTTGGCCTGCCGCCGCATGCCTCGCGCGAACTGAAGGACCGCATCAAGAAAGCCGATACGGTTGCCGCCTTTTTCGAGGCGACGGAGCTTGCCGGTTTTTCCATTGCCGAGGCACAGAAATTCTTCGGCCTGCCGCGCGGCATCACCCGCGATATGTTCGACATTATCCCGCTTCCCTCGACCGAGGCGCAGAAGCGGTTCGTTGAACGCTTCGAGGCGATAGAGGCGATGCGCGTGGTCAAAACCGGCAACGCGGCTGGAGGGGTTAAATGACTTCTATCGTCGTATCGCCGCTGTCGCGGATCGCGGAAATGGCCGTTAAGCACAAAGCCCGTGAAATGGTGACGCTGATAGCAAAGGAGCAGACCTTTCACCGCCCGGCGGTGATCTCAGCCGAAAGGCACCTGACCCTTGCGATGAACGACATCAGCTTCAAGGGCACCGGCGATCTCATCGCGCCTGACGATGCGCATGTGCTGCGGCTGATCGATTTCGCCCGCGAATGGGACCAGTCCGCACCGCTTCTCATCCATTGCTGGATGGGCGTGTCGCGCTCTCCTGCCGCAGCCGTCATTGCAGCACTCAGCCTTTATCCGGATCAGGACGAGATGGCGCTTGCGCTCAGCCTGCGCACCGCATCACCCTATGCCACCCCCAATGCCCGCATCATCGCAATCGGGGACCGGTTGCTTGGGCGGGATGGCAAGCTGGTGGCGGCAATCAAGACGATCGGCAGGGGCGCGGATACGGACGGCAACGTACCCTTCGTGCTGCCTCTCTCCAACTGACGGCTCCGTTTTTTTGGCGGAACCCCTGCGGCATCCAGTCGTTACCAAAGTAGAACAGCAATAAGAATCACGGGATAATTCATGGAACAACAGGCAACGGATATCATCGTCGCATCGCAGGCAGCGGTACGGCAGGCGAGCACGCTGGCGGTGCAATATTCCTTTTCGATCATTGGTGCGCTGCTGCTTCTGATCATCGGCTGGCTGGCCGCGACTTTCCTGCAGCGCTGGGCTTTTCAGGGCCTGTCGCGCATCCGCGGCTTCGATGCGACGCTTGCCGGTTTCTTCGCGGGTGCCATCCGTTACGTGGTGCTTATTCTGGTGCTGGTCATGGTGCTTGGCCAGTTTGGTGTACAGACGGCCTCCATTCTTGCGGCACTCGGCGCTGCCGGCCTCGCCATCGGCCTGGCGCTTCAGGGGACATTGCAGAACATCGCCGCCGGCATCATGCTTCTGGTGCTGCGTCCCTTCCGGGTTGGCGAATATATCGAGACTGGCGCTGTGAGCGGCACGGTGATCGAAATCGGCCTGTTTGCGACCGAGCTTAAAACCAGCGATGGGCTTTACCGCCTTGCGCCAAATTCCACCCTGTGGAACGTGCCAATCACCAATTATAGCCGCTTTCCCTCACGCCGCCACGAATTGAGCCTGACGGTTAAGAGCGACGAGGATCTGGCTGCGGCTCAGGACATGCTGATGCGTGTGGTGCGCTCGGAAAGCCGGGTACTGCTGGACCCCGCCCCCGTTACCTTCGTCGATTCGGTCAGCGCCGACAGCGCCACCGTGAAATTGCGCTACTGGGCGCGTAGCGACAATTACTTCGCAACCACGCGTGACGTGACGAAGGCAATGAAGCTCGCTTTCGATGAGCGCAAGGCGGAATTAACCGCACAAACCGCGTGAATTGGGAGCGTCCCAGCCGCTCCCTTCTCCATGCAACTTTTTCCCATATGAAAGCCGGCCCTCAGCCGGCTTTCACCATTTTTCCCGCAAGGGTGGCGGCGGGCGCTCTTGCGTCTGGCGAAGGACGTGCTTATACGACCAATGCGTAATGTTATTACATAACTTACCCTTCGATTTATAACCACATAAGGGCCAGAAGAATGCAAAAAACCATCACCCGCGTCACCGGCGCGCTTGCAATCGGTTCCATGCTGCTGATGACAGCCCCGGCACTGGCGGCCGGAAAAGACAAGACGTCCACCGCGCATAGTCACAGCCACGACCACAGCCATGGCCAGACCGAAGCCGAGAAACAGATCTACAAGGGTTACTTCGAGGATGCGCAGGTGAAGCCACGCATGCTTTCAGACTGGGAAGGTGACTGGCAGTCAGTCTATCCCTATCTGCTGAACGGTTCTCTCGATGGGATCATGGCGGAGAAGGCAGCCCACGGCGACAAGACAGCAGCCGAATATCGTGCCTATTACGAAATCGGCTACAAAACGGATGTCAATCGCATCACCATCAAGGGCGACAACGTGGCGTTTTATAAGGAAGGCAAACCAACGCAAGGCACTTATGTCAGCGACGGCCAGGAAATCCTGACCTACAAGAAGGGTAATCGCGGCGTGCGGTACATCTTCAAAAAGACCGGCGGCGATGCGGATGCACCGCAATTTATTCAGTTCAGCGATCACACCATCGCGCCTAAAAAAGCCGGCCATTACCACCTCTACTGGGGCAATGACCGCAAGGCACTTCTGGACGAGGTGACCAATTGGCCAACCTATTATCCGTTCCAGATGGATGGCCCTGAGATCGTCGAGGAAATGGCGGCGCATTAAGACCGCACTCTTCCTGGTTTTCCGCAGCCTGTGGTCAAACCTTGAATTGTCACGATTTCGCCTTCCCCCCAGTGGGGAGAAGGCAACCAATGCGAGTTGATGCGGCCCTTTCCCCGCTCACTGCCCCATGGTCGAGCGATGCGCCCAGCCGGTCATGCGCTTTTCGAGCCAGGCCATGATCGCATACATGACGATACCTTCCACGGCGAGCATCAACAGACCGGCAAAGACCAGTGGGACGTTGAACTGGCTTTGCGCCGAACTCATCATATTACCGAGGCCATAATTGGAAGCGACGGTTTCCGATACGACCGAGCCGACGAAGGCGAGCGTGATGGCGATTTTCAGGGAGCCGAAGAAGTAAGGCATGGAGCGCGGAATGCCGACCTTCAGCATGATATCCATCTTCCTGGCGCCAAGTGCGCGCAGCACGTCCTCCGTTTCCGGCTCGATGGTGGCCAGACCGGTCGCGACGTTGACGACGATGGGGAAGAAGGAAATCAGGAACGCAGTCAGAACCGCAGGAACAGTGCCGATGCCGAACCAGATGACGAGGATCGGCACCAGCGCCACTTTGGGGATGGCGTTAAAACCGATCATCAGCGGATAAAGCCCGGCATAGATGGTTTTCGACCAGCCGATAAAGAGGCCGATGGCGAGACCCGCCGCGACGGCGATCGCAAAACCGAGCGTGGTGGTATAGAGCGTCTGAAGTGAGTTCTTCCAGATCGGCGACCAATATTGCACGATGGCCTGCCCCACACGCACGGGCGACGGCAGAATGGTTGGCGGCATTTTCAGCGCGTAGACCAGCAATTCCCACATTGCAAACAGCGCCAGCGTATAGAGCCAGGGGGCGGCCTTCACCCAGTTGACCCGGGCGATCAGCGGTTTCGACGGCGCGGTTGCCATGCTGCTTTCCACAAACGCACTCATGCCGCCACCCTCGCCTGAGCTATCTCGCCATGCAGTTCCTGCACCATGTCGTTAAAACCCTTGTCATACATGATATCCAGCTGGCGCGGCCGCGCAAAAGGCACGCGGTGTTCCGCCAGAACGCGGCCCGGCCTTGCACTCATCACGAAAATCTTGTCGGCGAGAAAGGTCGCTTCGCGCAGATCGTGTGTCACCAGAATGATGGTAACCCGCTGCGCCGTATGCAGATCGCGGATGACGCACCACAGTTCCTCACGGGTAAAGGCGTCGAGCGCGCCGAAGGGCTCATCCAGCATGAGAAGGTCTGGCTCGTGGATCAATGCGCGGCAGAGATTGGCGCGTTGCTGCATGCCGCCGGAAAGCTGCCAGGGGAACTTCGAGCCGAAGCCTTTGAGGCCGACGATTTCCAGCAGGCGTTCGGCTTTGGCGACATATTCGGCCTTATGCGCGCGCAGACGCCGGCGGTGTTTCTCAACGATCTCCAGCGGCAGCAGGATATTTTCGAGCGTCGTGCGCCAGGGCAGCATCGTCGGGTTCTGAAACGCCATGCCGACAATGGACACCGGTTCCGTGACCTGCCGTCCGGCCACGATGACATTGCCCTTTTGCGGAATGTGCAGCCCCGTTACCAGCTTCATCAGGGTCGACTTGCCGCAGCCCGACGGGCCGACGACAGCAGCGAATTCCCCCTTGTCGACCGTCAGGTTGAGGCCGGATACAGCCAGCGTTCCGGCCGCCTCGCCGTAACGCATGTCGACATTGTCTATTTCCACGAGATGTGACATCGCAGTCCCCTTTTCAGCCCCCCATGCTATTTAAAAATTGCAAACCGCCCGGACCGGCAAGCGATCCGGGCGGTCGCCGTGACATCAATCAGGGAAGCATGCGCTCTTCCTTGGGCGGCAGGTAAGCCGCGTCGAAGACCTGCTCTGCCTTGACGTTACCTTTCAGACCCATGGAAACTTTCAGGGTCTCGAGGGAGGCAGCAAGCCGGGCCGGATCGACGCCGCCCATGCCATTTTCCACCACATAGGGCGTCTTGATGTTCATGCTGTTGGCCATGTTGAGGCGTTCCAGCTCAATCGTGCTGTCGAGCGTCTCGTTACGCTTGAGCACGGCCGCCACACCCTCTTCAGGGGTCTTGACGGAATCGGCGAAGCCCTTGGCCAACGCCTTGAGGAAACCCTTGACGGCATCAGGGTTTTTCTCAGCAAAATCAGTGTTTACCAGAACGGCATTGCCATAAAGATTCAAGCCATGCTCGGCCATCAGGATGGTCGAGATATCGTCATCGGCAATGCCCTGTTTTTTCAGGTTGAGGATCACCGAAAAGGCAAAGCCGAAGACGCCGTCGACATCACCCTTGGCGAGCATCGGCTCACGCACCGGAAAGCCGATCGATTCGATCTTGATCTTGCTGTCGTCCAGCCCCGCGACTTGCTTGAAGGCTGGCCATTGCGCAAAAGCGCCATCCGGCGGCGGCGCGCCGAGTTTCTTGCCTTCCAGCGACTTCGGGTCGCCAGTCACACCAAGCGACTTGCGGCCCACGACGGCAAATGTCGGGCGTTCATAGACCATGTAAACGGCCTTGACCTTCTGGCTCGGATCCTCATCGAGGAACTTGATCACCGAATTGATGTCGCCGAAACCCATCTGGTAAGCGCCGGTTGCCACGCGCGGAATGGCCTCCACCGAGCCGTTGCCGCTGTCGATCGTCACGTCGAGGCCTTCGGCCTTGAAGTATCCCTTGTCCAGCGCCAGCAGGAAACCTGCGGCAGGTCCCTCGAATTTCCAGTCGAGCGTGAATTTCACCGGCGTTTCGGCATGGGCGCTCATTACCGGCAGCGACAGCCCGGCAGCGGCACCGACTACAGCAATGGCCAGAGCTCTCGACAACAACCTACGCGTTAATATCATATGTTCCCCCTGATGGTTATGGTTGGATTGGTTGCATAAGACCCAATTCCAGCCATCAAGGCAAGATAAAATTGCATACAAAATAGCCGTTATTTTGTATGCTTATTTTAAAGGCATTCTTGGTCAACCGGCAGGCAAAAAGCCCGATTTTTGCCCATCCCGCATGCAACGAAGCGACAGCAATATCGTTCACGCAGCGAACACAGCGTTCTCACTTGCCGGGGTTGCGGATCAGGCGCAGCGTGGGACAAATAGGGCCACAAACAGCAGGCAAAACGGCGGGGACGGCAAGATGAATTCTGCACTGGGCATACACCACATCACGATGATCACCCGGAAGGTGCAGGCGAATGTCGATTTTTACGCCGGCTTTCTGGGCTTAAGGCTTGTCAAACGCACTGCCGGTTTTGAAGATGCCATGCAGCTTCACCTGCTTTACGGCGACGGAAACGCCTCGCCCGGCTCGCTTTTGACCTTCCTCGTCTGGGAAGACGGTGGGCAGGGCCGCGTGGGTTATGGCCAGACGCTGGAAGTTTCACTGGCGATCGGCCCTGCCAGCATTGGTTTCTGGCTGACGCGCGCGCTGAAATTCGGCATCCGCGCGGAGGGCCCATCCGACGAATTCGGAACCCCTGTCATCCGGTTGAAAGACCCTGACGGCCTGATCGTCAAGCTGGTCGGCACGAACGCCTTCGCCGATGCCACGCCGCATGTGACAAACGACATCCCCGCAGAAGACGCCATTCGCCGGATTTATGGCGCGACGATGCTGAGCGAGGTGCCGGAAGAAACCGTGGCGTTCCTCACACGATATTTCGGCTACCGGCAGGAAAGCCAGACGGGCGCGATCCGCCGGCTCGTCTCGCAAAGCGGCGACATCATCGACGTGCGCGACGCGACCGGCTTCTGGTCCAGCGCCCCGGGCACCGGCACTGTTGACCACATCGCTTTCCGCGCGAAGGATCTGGACGAGTTGAACGCGGTTCTGGCCGAGCTGAAATCGCTGAACTCCAGCACGACGAATGCCCACGACCGAAAATATTTCCACTCGCTTTATGTCCGCGAACCGGGCGGCGTGCTGATTGAAATGGCGACCGACGCTCCCGGCATGACCGTGGACGAACCGCTGGAGGCACTCGGCGAAAATTTGTTCATCCCGCCACTCTTCATGAAGGACGAAGCGGATGTGCGCGTTGCGCTGCCGCAATTTTCGATGCCGGGCGAAGAACGTATCGTCTATCGCGACCTGCCCTTCGTGCACCGCTTCTATACGCCCGAGAAGCCGGATGGCAGCACCATCATCCTGCTGCACGGTTCCGGCGGCAGTGAAACCAGCCTGATGCCGCTGGCGCACCGGGCTGCTCCGGGCGCCACGCTTCTCGGCGTTCGTGGCCGCAGCACGGAGGAAGACATCGCCCGCTGGTTCAGGCGTCTGCCTGATTTCAGCTTCGACCAGAAGGATATCGTCTCGGAAGCGGAAGCCTTTGCCGCCTTCATTGACGGCGCCATTCGGTCCTATGGTCTGGATCGTTCGAAACTGCGCTTCATCGGCCATTCCAACGGCGCAAATTTCTATGCGGCCTTTGCGGCACTCTACCCGGAGCTTGCCGGGGACGCGCTGCTTTATCGCCCGTTGCCGATTCTCGATAGATGGCCGGAAAGTGATCTTACCGGACGCAACTTCCTGCTCGTAGCCGGAGAACGCGACAAATATCGCGACAGAGCGGCAGATGTGCAAGGCAGGCTTGTGGCCGGCGGCGCGCGGGCAGAAGTGCAAATGATCGATGACGGTCACGATCTTGGGTTTGCCGATATCGAAGCGGCACGGCACTGGCTTGCGGCGTGACATCTGACGATACTACGTTGCCTCGTGGTTTGTTCTCCCCCGCCGGGCAGAAAGCCACGGCAGCGGTATAAGGGGCAAAGGCCGTGAGATTGGGCAACGTTTTCCCCTCATCCGACCCTTCGGGACACCGTCTCCCCGGCGGGCAGAAGAAACAAACGGCAACCTCCCGCATCCCTCAACCAAGCCTTGCATAAATTCGCCAAAACGGCTTTAAAAACAGCTTAGTAATTGGAGAGTCTGTTTGGAAATCCCGTTTCTCATCCTCGCCGTCATCGCAGCCTTCATCTATACGCTGGTCGCAAGCATCCGCAATTCAAGCCGCATCAAGTCGCTGGAGCGTGAGGTTAACGGCCTGAAGCGGCTGATGGCCACCGGGGCGGCCTCTCCTCTTGCCGCACAGGCGGAGGCGGATTCAGCCGCGGAAAACCCGGATTTCAGGGCGGAAGAAGAAAACCGGGCTTTGCCGGAAGAAGAGTTCGTCGAAACGGAATATCCGTCCGAAACCGAAATGGCCGCGGCCATGGCGCCGGCGGAGAACCTTGCCAGCGCGGAAGAGACAAGTGCGCTTTCCACTGAGGCCGCATCCGCGTCAGCCCCGAAGGAAAGCTTCGAAAGTCTGCTGGGCGCACGCTGGGCAGTGTGGGCAGGTGGGCTGGCGCTGGCGCTCGGCGGCATTTTCCTGATCAAATATTCGATCGAGTCTGGGCTTCTGAGCCCGGCCGTGCGGCTTTCGCTCGCCGCCATTTTCGGCCTCGGTCTCGGTCTTGCCGGCGAAGCAATCCGCCGCAGGGCCGTGCCGGGCATCGCTACGACCTATTCCAACGCCATGATACCTGGCGTGCTGACGGCCGCGGGTGCACTGACGCTGTTCGGCGTGGTTTATGCGGCCTACGGCATTTACGACTACATAAGCCCCACCACCGCTTTCATCCTGCTCGGGCTTGTCGCCTTCGCCACTATTGGCCTTTCACTTCTGCACGGGCAGGCGCTCGCCGGTCTTGGCCTTTTGGGTTCGATGCTGACGCCTGCGCTGATTTCCACTGAAACCCCGAATATCTGGGCGCTCTTCGTCTTCCTCACCATATCCTGGCTGGCAACGGCGGCGGCTGCGCGCAGGCAGCGCTGGACCGTGGCTCCCTCGCTTGCCAATGCCGGTCTCGGCCTCTGGGCGCTCGGCTATATCGCCATCGCCGACACGATCAGTGCTGCACCTCCGGTCCTTGCGCTGCTCGTCATGCTTGCGGGTACGATCTTCCTCTGGCCCGGACGCTATTTCGACACAGCACCTGCCGAAACGGGAGAAACCGTAACTTCCGGGCGGCGCGCCGTTCGCGCCATGCGGCTTTTGCTGCGCCCGTCGCTTGCCATCAATCTCACCGTCTCAATGGCCGTGATCCTGCCGGCATTCAGCTTTCTCGTCATCGGCGCCGGCATCGACCTTCATCCGGCCGTGATTGTCTCAGCGCTCATCGCAGGGCTGGCTGCCCTTGGTGCTTCCCGCCGCAACGCGGTCTGGCCCGCCATTATCGCAGCACTTGGCGCGCAGGCTGCGGTCTCGGTGATGTCTCGCTCCGGGCTCGATTTTATCGGCATCATCAACGATACCTCGATTGCGCTGCCGCCGGTGCGAACCGGCTACATGGCTGAAATCGCCATGGCGCTTGGTCTTGGCGCCATTCTTTTGCTCTGCGGTTTTTCCTTCCTGAAACGCAAGGGCGCGGACGATCCGGATTTCGCCCAGCTCTGGGCGGGGATTGCAGCTCTCTTCCCGGTCTGGCTCGGAACCGCGAGCTTCGTCGAATATGGAAATCTCGGTCGTGACTGGCTGCATGCAGCCTATGGCCTCGGCCTCGGTTTCCTGCTGATCTCCGCTGCCGAATGGCTGCACCGACAAAACAACGAGGCCTATCGCAAGCCGCTCAACATCCTCGTGCTTGGCTCCTTTGCCGCATTCGCGCTAAGCCTGCACACGCTGACTGAGGGGCTTACGACAACCATACTGCTTTCCGTCATCGGTTTCGGTTATGTGCTGGCAACCCGACAGCGCAACTGGGATGTGCTGCCCTGGGTCATGGCGGTGGCAAGTGTTGCCGTTCTTGGCCGCATCGCTTGGGAGCCGACCATCGTCGGGCCGCAAAATCTTGGGCTCACGCCGGTCTTCAACGCGCTTCTGCCGGGTTACGGCATTCCGGCGCTGCTAGCTATCGTCTCCGCCTGGATGCTGCGCGACTGGCCGGGCTTCCGGGCAAAGAACTTCCTGCAGGCTATCGCCAGCCTGATGGGCCTGCTGGCGGTCGCAATCCTCATCCGCCATGCGATGAATGGCGGCACACTGGACGAAAGCGTGCCGACGCTTGGCGAACAGTCGATCTATACGCTGCTGACCATCGGTTTTTCAGGCGTACTGATGACGCTCGATTTGAAGAGCCCCAGCCCCGTCTTCCGTTACGGCTCGATGATTGCAGGCGTTATCGCCGTCATCAACGTGCTGGTGATGCATTTCTTCACGCTGAACCCCTATTTCACCGGCGAAAATACCGGCCGCATCCCGTTCCTCAACCTGCTGCTGATCGGTTACCTGCTGCCGGCGCTTGCCTATGGCGGCCTTGCCTATTACGCACGCGGCAAGCGGCCTGCAGCCTATGTCAGCCTGCTGGCCGTGGCGGGTGCCGCACTTGGCTTTGCCTGGGCCACGCTTTCGGTCCGCCGCTTCTGGCAGGGTGAAAACATTGCCAACTGGAAAGGCTTCCTGCAGGGCGAGACCTACAGCTACTCGGTGGTCTGGCTGTTGATCGGCGTATTGCTGCTCATCGTCGGTTCGCGCTTCAATGCCCGCAGCCTGCGTCTGGCATCCGCCGCCTTCGTGCTGATCTCCGTCGCCAAGGCATTCCTGATCGACATGAGCAATCTTGAGGGCGTTCTGCGGGCGCTGTCCTTCATCGGGCTTGGCGCCGTGCTGATCGGTATCGGTCTGTTCTATCAGAAAATCCTCACCCGGCAGCCGAAGACATGATCCCGGCTGAGGCTTTTGCGCCCTATGAGGCGCTTGCGCAGGACCTTATCCCGCATGCCGCCGATGCGGGCGACGGCTCGCACGATCTTGCCCATATCCACCGCGTCTTCCGCAACGCCATGCGCATCCATGCGGGCGAAGGCGGCGATGGCACGGTGCTTGCGGCCAGCGTGCTTTTGCACGATTGCGTGGCGGTGGAGAAGAACTCGCCGCTTCGCGCGCAGGCCTCACGCCTTGCGGCGGAAAAAGCCTCCGGCATTCTGGCCGGGCTTGGCTGGCGTCAGGCCGATATTGACGCCGCCGCGCATGCCATCACCACACATAGTTTTTCCGCCAATATCGAGCCGCAGACGCTGGAGGCAAAGATCCTTCAGGATGCCGACCGGCTGGACGCCATCGGCATGGTGGGAGCGGCGCGCTGCTTTTACATTGCCGGACGCATGGGCTCGGCGCTTTACGACCCGGCCGATCCGCTGGCCAAGGACCGTCCGCTTGATGATCGCGCCTTTGCCATCGACCATTTCGAAACCAAGCTGTTCAAGCTTGCGGATGGTTTCCGCACCGAAACCGGGCGAGAACTGGCAAAGGCCCGCCATGAGCGGCTGAAACAGGTGCTGGGCCTGTTTCTCGACGAAATCTGAGGAGACCTGAATGCGTGTGACCGAACTCAACATCTACCCGCTGAAAAGCGCGCGCGGCATAGTCCTCTCGAAAAGTGATGTTTCGGCGGAAGGCCTGCCCGGCGACCGGCGCGCCATGCTGACCGACCCCTCGGGCCACTTCATCACCCAGCGCGAATTGCCTGATATTGCCACGGTTCTGGCACAGCACGCGGATGGCGGCATGGTGCTTTCGCGGGAAGCAGGTGGCAAGATTTTCGCCAGGCCTTCCGGGCAGCGCATGGATGTGGCCGTGTGGAAATCGATCGTCAGCGCCAATATCGCCGATAGCGAAACCAACGACACATTGTCTGAGTGGCTTGGGCGCGAGGTGAAGCTGGTGTTCTTCGACGACATCGCAAAACGCATCGCGAGCCTCGAATGGACCGGCAACGAAACGCCCGTCACCTTTGCGGACGGTTACCAGATACTCGTCACCACCACCGCTTCACTTGCAGCCCTTAACGACAATATGCGTGCAAATGGCGAGGACGCCGTCGGCATGGAGCGGTTCCGGCCCAATATCGTGCTGGAAACGGACGAGCCGTGGGCGGAGGATCGCTGGGCGGCGATCGAGATCGGCGGCATTCGTTTCGACCTCGTCAAGCCCTGCGCCCGCTGCATCATGACGACACAGGACCAGATCACCGGCTCGCGCGATGTACCTTCCCCCATGAAGGCGATGGGCCGCATCCGCATGTCCGGCGACCGGCGCGTGCCCGGCCCGCTCTTCGGCTGGAATGTCACACCGCGCGGCAAAGGCAGGCTAGCTGTTGGCGATGTGGCAAAGGTAGTCGAGGAACGGCCGGACGGCTGGGCGATCAAGAGGCGTTAAGCTGTCGGGCGATGCATCTCACGATCTCGTATCAAGGCTTCTTCGCACCGACGATCAGGAAAATCGGACGGCGGTCTTCGTGTTTCATCTCCGGCCGCTCCGCCAGCAGGGCGGGATCGGGCCTCGGTTCCGCGAGCCGCGTGATCGCAAAGCCTGAAGTCAGCAGGGCGTTGAGAATGCCTGACACCGTGCGGTGATATTTGACGACATCATCCGCCATCCAGTTGGAATGGCGCACGCCCTCGTTCTGATAGTTATCGAGCGGCCAGTGCAGTATTTCGCCATCTTCGCCGTAGAACCAGTCCTGTTTGTCCAGCGCCGTGAACACGGGGTGCTCGATGGAAAAGACAAAGTCACCGCCGGATTTCAACACGGAGAAAACTCTCGCGAATGCCGCATCGAGGTCGCGGACGTAGTGCAGAGCGAGTGAGCTCAGTACCAGATCGAAGCTTTCCGGCGCAAAATCGATGTCCTCGATCGCGGCGCGGCGATATTCGATGCCGGGGCCGCCGTTTATCTCGGCGGCGCGGCGCAGCATATTTTCCGACAGATCGACCCCGACGACATGCGCCGCGCCCTGCTCTACGGCATGGCGGCAATGCCAGCCAAAACCGCAACCGAGATCAAGAACTGTCTTGTCTTTCAGCGTTGGCAACATGGCGCGCAGCTCATGCCATTCGCCCGCCTGACGCAGACCCTCCAGAGAGCGTGGCATGGCGCTGTAGCGCTCGAAAAACTGCGGGTCGTCGTAAATATTCTGCTTCATCGTTGCCTCACCTTGCCCGATGGCATTTCACCTGAGTGTCTCATCAATCGCACGAATAGTGCCGTCAAGAAAAGTTGCTAGTGGGGCAGCCTTGCAAAAGATAATATTCCTCTCATCAAAGGGGAATTTTGCGGCAAAGCGTCCCACGGGGCGAGGTGCTGCATCGGGAGAGTTTCATGTCGCAAGCCACACGCCAAACCATGCCCTGGGCGATCATCGTCGCCGGGTCGCTGATCGCGGTCATGACCTTCGGGCCACGCTCGGCGATGGGCTTTTTCCAGCTACCCATGCTGGCCGATACCGGCTGGGACCGCTCCACCTTCGGACTTGCCATGGCGTTTCAGAACCTGTTCTGGGGTCTAGGCCAGCCATTCTTCGGCGCCATCGCCGATAAATTCGGCACCGGCCGTGTGCTCGTGCTTTCCGGCTTTCTCTATGCGGCTGGCCTCATCTGCATGTCCTTCGGCACGTCGCCCTTCTGGCTGCATTTCGGTGGTGGCGTGCTTGTCGGGCTTGGCATTGCCGCTGGTTCATTCAGCGTCATTCTTTCGGCCTTCGCGCGGCATGTTACGCCGCAGCAACGCTCGCTTGCCTTCGGCATCGGCACCGCGGCGGGATCGGCGGGCATGTTCCTGTTTGCGCCAATCAGCCAGGGCCTGATTTCCACCTATGGCTGGTCGGACAGTCTCGTTTGGCTTGCCGTGATGATGATGCTGGTGCCACTGCTGGCCTATCCGATGCGCGGCAATTCCTCGTCCGGCAGCCAGTCGCAGACGCAATTCAAGCAGACGGCAGGCGAGGCGCTGAGAGAAGCGCTCGGCCACAAGAGCTATCTGCTTTTGACCACCGGCTTTTTCGTCTGCGGTTTTCAGGTGGCCTTCATCACCGCGCATTTTCCGGCCTATCTCGGCGATATCGGCATCGAACCCCGCTATGCGGTCATCGCCATGGCGCTGATCGGCTTCTTTAACATCATCGGATCGCTTGCCGCCGGCGTCATTGCCCAGCGTTACTCGAAACCCTATCTGCTGGCCTATATCTATATCGCCCGCTCAATCGCCGTTACAGCTTTCCTGCTTCTGCCGCAAACGCCGCTTTCGGTCATCATCTTCGCGGCCGTGATGGGCATCCTGTGGCTTTCCACAGTGCCGCCGACCAATGCGTTGGTGGCGATCATGTTCGGCACGCGCCATCTCGGGATGCTGGGTGGCGTCGTATTCCTGTCGCATCAGATCGGCTCGTTCCTCGGTGTCTGGCTCGGCGGCTTCCTTTACGACAAGCTCGGCTCCTACGATCTCGTCTGGTGGCTCGGCGTCGGCATGGGGATTTTTGCGGCCATCGTGCATTGGCCTATTCAGGAACGACCCGCACCTCGGCCAGCAATGGCCTGAGGCTATACCGCCTTATCGAGCGCAGGCAGCACCGCCTTGCGCTCCAGTGCCTTCAACGCCGCCTGCACGAAACCGTCGCGGGCGGCGTTTTCATTGAGGCCGCGTGGATCATAGACATGGCGGTGGAGAAAATGGCCGGTCAGGCGAAAGGCTGCCGCGAGGCTGTCGCGGTCGGCCGCCTTCGACTGACCTTCGCTCAGGAAAGCGGGAAGCGAAAGCATACGCGCCGCATAGGGCGCGCCCGCCGTACTACAGACCGCCCTGCCCGTTTTGGGCGATACATAGATGAGATCGGTGCGCAGGCCCGTTGCCGCGCATTCCGTGAGATCGAGACCGAAACCAAGATCGTTCAGCACCGCCAGCTCGAACCGTACGAACAATTCGCCAGCATCGACCGGATCATGGAGATTGTCGAGAATGACGTCGAGCGCCTGATAGAGATGCGGATGCGGGTCACGCTCCGGCAGAAGCCGCAGCAGCGCGCCCATGGCCTGCACGCCATACACGGCGGTTGCCGTTTCCATCAATTGCGCTGCCCGCAACTGCAAAGGCTCAATGCGGAATTCGCCGAGATGGTCGTCAAGCCGCGCCCGCCAGATCACATCCACCCGGTTTCCCGCCTGCAGCACCGGCTGCATGCTGCGGGAGCGCCCGCCGCGCACCATCCCCAGATGGCGGCCGCGCAAACGGGTCATCACCTCGGCGATGACGCTGGTCTCGCCATGACGCTTTACGCCGAGAATGATTGCCTCGTCCTGCCACTGCATGAAATCTGTCCGAATTCCGATTCAAGCCCGATCATAACCGATCTGACGGCGAAACGTTATTCTTTTACGGTGTCGCGCGCCGCAGCAACGAGCGTCGTCACGAAATCGGCGATTTCGTTTTCACCGAAAGGCTTGCCCAGCAGGGGCGCATGCACGAGATCTTCGGGGAAACCACTCGTGTCGCCATAACCGCTGACGAAACCGAAGGGAATTCCGTGATCGCGCAGGTGGCGGGCAAAATCGTAACTCTTGCCGTCGGAAAGGCTGACGTCGAGAAGCACGCAATCGGCGCCATCCCGCCCTAATGCGTCCTGTGCCTGCGCAAGTGTCGTCGCAATCGTGATGGTTTCAACGCCGATGGACTGGAGAACCGCCTCGACGTCAAGCGCCACCAGATATTCATCTTCAACGATGATGCAGCGTTGTGGCACCATGTTTCTTCTTCTTTCAACGTGAAGGGAACCAGACGGATTTGCGCCGCTGTCGCCAATGTGATTTTCAAGCGCCATGTCGACAGAGTTCGCAAATTACGGACCCAACGTCATTTAAAAAAGACATGTCGAAAAAAGATCAGATGAAGGGTCTTGGCCGCTTTTCATCGTTTTGCCAACCGGCAACATGGCTCAGTCCGGCATCGTCCAGCACCAGACAGCCCTTGTCCGTCCAGCGAATCAGACCGCGATCGACAAGCTTTCTCAAGGTCTTGTTGGTGTGGACGATGGAGAGGCCGAGCGTATCGGCAACGTGCTGCTGGGTTACCGGGATCGGCGTTTCACCCTGCACGAGATTAACCGCCTTTGCCTTGCTGTAAAGGAACGCGATGAGGTAGGCAGCACGCTCGATTGCTGTGCGTCGGCCGATGCTGAGCAAGTGGTTGTCGAGCATGCGCTCCTCGCTTGCTGCAATCCACGTCAGGTCATAGGCAAGGGTCGGATGATCGGTGAAGAGGTTGTTGAGTCGCGAGCGCTCGAAGACACACAGTGTCACCGGCGACAGCGCCTCCACCGAATGCTGCATTTCCCCCATGACCGTGCCCTGCAGGCCGACTAGATCGCCTGGCATGACATAATTGAGGATCTGCCGCCTGCCGTCTTCCAGTGTTTTATAACGGAAAGCCCAGCCTTGAAGGACAGTGTAGAGATGGGCGCTGTGCGACCCTTCCATCAAAATGACGGAACCGCTTTCGACCGCCAGTTCCCCTGTCTTGAAACGGGAGACGAAATCCAGTTCGGAAGAGGAAAAGTCCCTGAAATGCGGCAGGTCGCGCAAGGGACAGTGCTGACACGGGGTGGTGGAAATTCCGTTCGGTTTTTTTGGCGACATGAATATCCATCATCGAAAAAAAGGTTGCGCCCAATCGTTTTGGAACAACCCACCCGAATGCATTCGGTTCCCGATAAAAGGTTGAAGATATTCAGAATGTTCGTTGTGTGTCGTTCCGTTTCCGGCCGGCACATCCACATTCCTGTGCCTGTCACAGGAATGTGGGAGGAACCGGATGTGCCTTATCCCCGCGGAAATTCCAGGCCCATTTCGCGGAAACGTTCGGGGTCGTCGCCCCAGTTTTCGCGAACCTTGACGAACAGGAAGAGGTGGACCGGCTGTTCGAGGATTTCAGACAGTTCCTTGCGCGAGGCGGTGGAGATCGCCTTGATCGCGTCGCCGTTCTTGCCGAGAGCGATCTTCTTCTGGCTGTCGCGCTCGACATAGATCACCTGCTCGATGCGCACGGAGCCGTCCTTGCGCTCTTCCCACTTCTCCGTCTCAACATGCGAGGCGTAGGGAAGCTCCTGATGCAGACGCAGGAACAGCTTCTCGCGGGTGATTTCGGCGGCGAGCTGGCGCATCGGCAGATCGGAAATCTGGTCTTCCGGATAATACCACGGACCTTCCGGCAGGGTATCGACCAGATAATCCATAAGGTCTTCGCAGCCCGAGCCGTTGGTGGCCGAAATCATGAAGGTCCGGTCGAAGGTCACGTGCTCATTGGCGGCGGCAGCAAGCTTCAGCAGGTCTTCGCGCTTCACCTGGTCGATCTTGTTGAGGCAGAGGATTTTCTTCTGCGGAACATCCTTCAGCCCCTCGAGAATCGCTTCCGCGTCACCCTTCAGGCCGCGTTCGCTGTCGATCAGCAGCAGGATGAGATCCGCATCCTTCGCTCCGCCCCAGGCCGAAGTGACCATGGCGCGGTCGAGCCTGCGGCGCGGCTTGAAGATGCCGGGCGTGTCCATGAAAACAATCTGCGCATTTTTGTGAATGGCGATGCCGCGCATCACCGCGCGCGTCGTCTGTACCTTGTGGCTGACGATCGAAACTTTTGCACCCACCAGCCTGTTGACCAGCGTCGACTTGCCGGCATTGGTCGGGCCGATGAGGGCCACGAAGCCGGAGCGGGTCGGAAGGGCGATGTCTTCGCCGGCAACGGCGGGGTTTTCGTGATCGGTCATGATATCCATTCAAGGTCTGAGGTATTCAACATGCGGCCACAAGGCTCGCCATGCGCTCGATTTTAGCGCCACTATCTTTCGGGCGCTCAGTTCTAGGTGGAGCTTTTCTGCCAGACGCCTTCGCGTTCCAGCAATCTGGTTGCTGCCACCTGTTCGGCTGCGCGCTTGGAACGCTCGACGCCGGTTTCCGGCTTCACGCCGGGAATTTCCACCGTCACGGTGAAGCTGGGATCGTGATCCGGTCCGGAGCGATCGTCAACCCGATAAGCGGGCGTAACCGCAAATCTGGCATGCGCCCATTCCTGCAATTCAGTCTTGGCATCGCGGCGTCCGGCATCCACGCGCGTTGCGCGGCCCTGCCAGTATTTCAGAATGAACTTGCGGGATGCTTCCAGACCACCATCCAGATAGAGAGTGGCGATCAGGCTTTCGACCACATCGGCGCGCACGTTCAGCATCGCCTTGCCGGTCAGCTTCTTCACATCCGATCCGGTGCGAATGAAATTATGCAGGCCCATTTCGTCGCCGATAGCGGCGCAGGATTCGGCGCTGACAAGCTGGTTGAGGCGAACCGAAAGCTCCCCTTCGCTGGCGTTGCGGAAGGTGGAGAACAACAGCTCGGCAACACAAAGGCCGAGAACGCGGTCGCCCAAAAACTCCAGCCGCTCGTAATTGCCCGCTGCAGCGGAACGGGCACTCGCATGGGTCAAGGCCCGGTCGAGCCGGGCCTTTTCCTTGAATTCATATCCGATCAACGCTTCGAGACGGGAAATCTCCGCAATCGACAGCGGCTTGGTCTTGCTCATCCCACAACCTTGAAGAGACGGTCCCAGCGCATGTTGGACGGCCAGTCCCAAATGCGGCTGAACGGCGTGTCATTGCCCAGCGAGAAGAAGATGACGCTGGCGCGGCCGATCAGGTTTTCTTCCGGCACGAAACCGACGTCGAAACGGCTGTCGAGCGAGTTGTCGCGATTATCGCCCATCATGAAATAATGGCCTTCCGGCACCAGGAATTCGCGGGTGTTGTCGCCGCGCGAATCGGGCGACTGGTCGAGCGTGTCGAAGGTGACGCCATTATCGAGCGTTTCGCGGAACACCGGTACATTGGCGCCCGGATCGGCACGGTAATCGGAGGTGAAGGTGCCATCAGGCTGCTTCGGAACCGGCTGGCCGTTGATGAACAGCACGCCGTTCGTCACCTGGATGCGGTCACCCGGCAAGCCGACGAGACGCTTGATGTAATCGACTTCAGGATTGGGCGGCAGGCGGAAGACCACAACATCGCCGCGCTTGGGCTTGCTGAATTCGAGGATACGGCCGGAAAACAGGTTCGGCGAAAAGGGCAGCGAATATTTCGAATAGCCGTAGGAGAACTTGTTGACGAAAAGATAGTCGCCTACCAGCAGCGTCGGCATCATCGAACCTGAAGGGATCGTGAAGGGCTGAAACAGCACGGTGCGGATGACCATGGCCAGCAGCAGCGCCTGAATGATGACCTTGACGTTTTCCCAGAGGGCGTTCTGCTTCTTTTCAGCTTTTTCGGACACTTAAAGACCTGCCTGATTGTTTACCGGTTCCTGCGATTTGACGGAGGCGTCCGGGCCGTTGTTGCTCGCGACTGCGGCGGGGTGAAGCAATTTTTCACGCAGCCAGCGACGCTTTCATATTTCTGCGACTTCTCTAGAACCTTTCCAGCCGGAAGGGAAGCGCTTCTGTCATACGCCTGCAAATAGGCCGCCAATGCGGCAGCCCCCAGTCTCAGTCGCTCACGGGAAGCGCCTCGATAATCACAAATGCCTGAGCGTAAGGGTAATCGTCCGTGATGGTCAGATGGATATTGGCGCGGTGACCGGCGGGCAGCATGGCCGCCAGCCTTTCTGCGGCACCGTTGGTGAGCGCCATGGTCGGCTTGCCGCCCGGCAGATTGACGACCCCCATATCCTTCCAGAAAACGCCGTTCGCAAGGCCGGTTCCGAGCGCCTTTGAACAGGCTTCCTTGGCGGCGAAACGCTTGGCGTAGGATGCCGCGCGGTTCTTGCGGCCATCGGACTTGGCGCGCTCGATATCGGTGAAACAGCGGTGCGTGAAACGTTCACCGAAACGGGTGAGCGAATGTTCGACGCGGCGGATATCGATCAGGTCGCTGCCCAATCCAAGAATCATTTCAACATCTCCAGAGACGCGTTTTTATTGGCGGCGCGATGCGCGAGATTTTCCATCTTGCGGCGCTGGAAACCGCTGATGAGGCTGTAGACGGTGATATAGGCGATGACCGCGCTCACGGCCGCGGGCAGAAGCGCACCGACGGTCATGGGTTCCAGCACCGGCCTCCATATCTGCCGGAATTCGAGGTGGCTGAACAGCGCAACGAAATCCACATGCGCAACCCCCGCCTCCTTCTGTCGTCCGAGCAGGAAATGCCCGAGTTCCCAGGTGGACGCCCAGATGAACGGAAATGTCAGGGGATTGGCGAATGTGGTGCCGAGTGCTGCCGCAACGAGATTGACGCGCATGAGGAAACCGAGCGCCATGGCGATAATGATATGCACGCCGAGAAACGGTGTCCACGCCACGCCGATACCGAGCGCGACACCGGCAGCAATCGAATGCGGAGACGCAGACAACCGCAGGAGACGCAGCTTCATATAGCGCAGCGAACGGGTAAATCCCGTGCGCGGCCAAAAGAGGTCACGAATCTTCTCTGAAAAACCAACGGGTTCACGGCGGCGAAACGGCATGAGGGCAGTCTATTTCATCGCCCCGGCTGAGCCAAGAGCATCGTATACGACACGGGGATTTCTTTTGCAGGCATATTTTCCCCGTCATTCCGGCCTTTAGCTGGAATTCCGCCCACGCCACGTGGCACAACCGAGTATACGAACCTTGCCGAACACTCTGACCTCATCCTCAGGCTTGTCCCGAGGATTTGCAAACGATTGATTGAATGCAAGGTTATCAGCTCCCTGGGACGCGCCAAGGATGACGTCGAGGAAACAAGCACCTCTCGCCGTCAAATTCGTTTCAAAAGCAGCATGTCCTATCATTTGGACCGGACAGCGGTAAACGCCCGTTCGTAGCGCGCATTCACACAGCCTTACGAGACACGAGAAGGAGCTTACCGATAACGGCCACCCACCTTCCAAGTCCCATACGCATGGCGAACGGCTGCCATGCGCTGAGTGCATTACCGGCGGAACAGGCCGCGGTCGATTTCGCGCTGGCGGAACTCTAGGTCGACATTCGACACGGAGCCGCTGAGATATTCGAATTCGCGTTCCTGGGTCGTCTTGCCACGAACTGCACGGGCGATCTTGCGAAGCGGAGTAAACATGATTTCATGTCCTTTCAGTTTGGAAATGGCGTTTCTCATCGGGGCAGGACCACCGGCACGCCGCGTTTTCCGTTTTCAATTTCTGAAAGGAAGATAGTCGCAAACCACATGCGCGACCAGAGACAGTAAAAGGCCGCTGCCATGCATCCAATGCATAACAGCGGCCTTTTGGAATGTGTGAATGATCAAAAATGCCTCAATCGAAGGCACGTTTGACCGTGGATACGCAATCGAGGTCTTTCAGCTGCGACAGCAGCTGGTTGAGTTGCCGCAAATCCCAGACTTCGACATCCAGCGCCAGTTCGGAGAAATCCGTGCCGATGCGGACCATATTCAGAGCGCGTATGTTGACATCCAGCGTCGCGATCGATTGCGCCACGGAGGCGAGCGTGCCGGGTTCGTTCAGCGCGTTGATCATCACCCGCGCCATGAAGCGCGACTTGTTCGCCTCATCAAGATCCCAGCGGACATCAATCCAGCGCTCCGGCTCATCGTCGAAACGCTGCAGCGCCGGCGCCTGAATGGGATAGATGGTGATGCCCTTGCCTTTTTCCATGATGCCGACGATGCGATCACCCGGAACGGCACCGGCGGCACCAAAATGCACATCGACATTGCCGGAAAGACCACGGATGGGCAGCGGGTCCGGTCCATCGAGCATTTCGGCTGCGCCATCGTCTTCCAGAACGGAGCGCGACTTTCCGGGGATCTTGAAGACCATACCGGAAGCGCTGCGCATGTTGAACCAGCCGTCGTCGCCGGTCATCTTCACCGTCACGCGCTCGTCCTGATAATCCGGATAGACTGCACGCAGCACGTCGAGCGAGGAGACCTCGCCGCGCCCGACGGCGGCGATAGCGTCTTCCACATCCTTCTGCGCCAGACGATGCAGCACGGGTTTTAGCGCGTCACGCGAGAAGGCCTTGCCGGCACGTTCGAAAGTGCGCTCCAGAATACGGTAACCGAGACCCGAATATTGCTTGCGAATGGCCATGCGCGTGGCGCGGCGGATGGCCGAGCGGGCTTTGCCCGTCACCACCACCTCTTCCCATGCAGCGGGCGGAACCTGCACGCCGGAGCGGATGATCTCCACCTCGTCGCCGTTGTTGAGCCGGGTCACAAGCGGCATGATCCGGCCGTTGATCTTGGCGCCAACTGTGGTGTCGCCGATATTGGTGTGCACCGCATAGGCGAAATCGATGGGCGTCGCGCCGCGCGGCAGCGCAATCAGCTTGCCCTTGGGTGTGAAGCAGAACACCTGGTCCTGGAACAGTTCCAGTTTGGTGTGTTCGAGGAATTCTTCCGGGCTGTCGCCTTCTGCCAGCGATTCGATGGTGTGGCGCAGCCAGGAATAGGCGTTGCTCTCCGGCGAGAGCAGATCGCCCTCCCCGTTTTCGCCGTCCTTATAGAGCGCATGGGCGGCAATGCCGAATTCGGCGATTTCGTGCATGCGCTTGGTGCGCAGCTGCAACTCGATACGCTGGCGCGAAGGGCCAACGATCGTGGTGTGGATGGAACGATAGTCGTTCTGTTTCGGCGTGGAGATATAGTCCTTGAAGCGACCGGGTACCACGCGCCAGCGGGTGTGGACGATGCCGAGCGCCCGGTAGCAGGAAGGAATATCGTCCACCAGAATGCGGAAGCCGTAGACGTCGGACAGTTGCTCGAAAGAGAGCGATTTCGACTGCATCTTGCGGAACACCGAATAGGGCTTTTTCTGACGCCCCTTGACGCTGGCGCCGAGAAGGCCATTCGCCACGAGAAGCTCGCGCAGCTCGTCCTCGATCTTCTTGATGAGCCCTTCGTTGCGCGTTTCCAGTTCCTGAAGGCGGTTGGTCACCGTCTCATAGGCTTCCGGATTGAGGTAACGGAAGGACAGGTCCTCCAGCTCGTCGCGCATGTCCTGCATGCCCATGCGGCCGGCCAGCGGCGCATAGATTTCCATGGTTTCTTCGGAAATGCGGTTGCGTTTGTCCGCCGGCATATATTCCATGGTGCGCATATTGTGCAGGCGGTCGGCCAGCTTCACCAGAAGAACGCGCACGTCGTCGGAAATGGCAAGCAGCAGCTTGCGCAGGTTTTCGGCCTGCTTGGCCTTGCGCGTGACGAGATCGAGTTTCTTGAGCTTGGTCAGCCCCTCCACCAGTCTGCCGATATCCTCGCCGAACAGCTCGTCGATTTCAGCGCGGGTAGCGGTGGTATCCTCGATCGTATCGTGCAGCAACGCCACCGCGATGGTCGATTCGTCGAGATGCATTTCCGTCAGGATGGCGGCAACTTCCAGCGGATGCGAGATATAGGGGTCGCCATTGGCCCGCTTTTGCTGGCCATGTTTCTGCATTGCATAAACATAGGCCTTGTTCAGCAGGGCCTCATTCGCATCCGGTTTATATTTTTGAACCCGCTCAACGAGTTCGTATTGCCGCATCATGCGATATTCCACAAAAAGAAAGCGCGCCAACCTTGGGGTCGGCGCACAATGCTGCATCAATAGGGATCAGATTATGACGGCAAATATTGACAGACGGTAACCACCGCCTGCCAATGGCGTCATAAAGTCAGATCAATAGTCGTCATTTTTTTCCGGCGGCACAAGGCCTTCGATACCGGCCAGCAGTTCTTCTTCCGACATCTGGTCGAAAGTAACGGTTTCCGGCTGGTCGTCCTCTTCGCCATCGGCAGTAGCGGAGGCTGCCAGCGTAACCGGATCGGGCTCGGGCTCGTCCACTTCCACATGCTTCTGCAGCGAATGGATGAGATCTTCCTTGAGGTCGTCGGGCGAAAGCATCTCGTCGGCGATTTCGCGCAGAGCGACGACCGGGTTCTTGTCGTTATCGCGGTCAACCGTGATGGACGAGCCCTGGGAAATCTGGCGCGCACGGTGGCTGGCGAGAAGGACCAGCTCGAAACGGTTGTCTACTTTATCAATGCAATCTTCAACTGTGACGCGGGCCATTGCCTGTCCTTTGCGAGTCGTAATGTCGTGGATCAGAGCGCCGTGCTTTCTTGAGGATGCACAAGGGATGCTCTAACCTATTGAATCTGCGCTTCGTGCCTTGCGAAAAACGCTTTGGATTCCTCGCGACGAAGCCTTCCAGCTTCCGATACAGCCATTGGCCGCGGAATTCAAGTTTTTCCTGTCTTTGGCGTCTTTTGGCACCTTATTGCCCTTGTTTGGCGTCTGATGAACAAAATGTCTAGAAGAATTGTCTTGGAATACGGGTGAAGTTACCTTACTTAAAACGCAACGGCGCTACGCAAAATTCGTTGATACGACATGATTTTTCGCATTTGCGACCGGAAATAAAAGCCAGATAATGGCCTTTCCAAAAAAGGAATGGGATGGAATGTTCGATCCACGGGAGAAAATTGCGCTCTTTATAGATGGAGCCAATCTTTATGCAGCATCTAAAAGCCTGGGGTTCGATATCGACTATCGCAAGCTTCTTAAGGCGTTTCAGAAGCGCGGATACCTGCTGCGCGCCTACTATTACACCGCATTGATCGAGGATCAGGAATATTCCTCGATCCGCCCTCTGATCGACTGGCTGGATTATAACGGCTACAAGGTCGTGACGAAGCCGGCGAAGGAATTCACCGACGCGCTCGGTCGCCGCAAGATCAAAGGCAACATGGATATCGAACTTGCTGTCGATGCCATGGAACAGTCCGAGACCGTCGATCATCTGGTTCTGTTTTCCGGTGACGGCGATTTCACCAAGCTGGTGGACGCGCTTCAGCGCAAGGGCCGCAAGGTTTCCGTGGTGTCCACCATGGCAACGCAGCCCGCAATGATCGCCGACGATCTGCGCAGGCAGGCAGATCACTTCATTGATCTCATGACTTTGAAGGCCGAAATCGGGCGTGACCCGAACGAGCGCCCTGCCCGGCACGTCGAAAGCCCCGAAACGATCTGATCCCGGTTTTTAAGCCGCCGACCTAATGAGAACGTGTCCGTCTGCAAGGCGGGCGCGTTTTTGTTTGGCGCCACAACCGTGTATTCCTGCCGGAAAATTCCTCTTAAAATTAACAAACATCAAATTCGGCCAGTCAAAATTATATCTTGGTTAATTTTAGACGTGTCTAAATCACCCAACGGCACCAACGACATGATTTCGGTGTCAAATCAGGATGTTCAGACATGCATGGCCAAGTAAAAACCAATCAACAACTCGACGAAAGACTTAATTTTCTGGGGCTTGGCCAGGAGCAACGGCAAAACCTTTCGGACATGAAGGGCGTCATTACAGGCTCTCTCGACGCCTCTCTCGACCGGTTTTATGCGAAGGCGCGCTCCGTGCCGGAAACGGCGAAATTCTTTGCAAGCGACGCGCATGTCCAGCATGCTAAAGGCATGCAGATGAAACACTGGGCAAGAATTGCCTCCGGCACCTTCAACTCGGACTATACCGATGCCGTGACGGCCATCGGCCGTACCCATGCAAGGCTGGGGCTGGAGCCGAGATGGTATATTGGCGGTTACGCGCTGATGCTTGATGGCATCGTCAAAGCCGTCGTCAATTCGGAACTGAAGGGCCTTTTCCAGGAAAAGAAGGCCAAGAAGCTGAACGACGCCCTGACGGTAACGATCAAGGCCGCCCTTCTCGACATGGACTATTCGATCTCCGTATACCTCGACGTGCTTGCCGCCGAGCGGCTGAAGGTCGAGGAACAACAGGCGCAGATGAAGAAGGAGCAGGAGCACGTTCTCGAACTGCTCAACAACGCCCTGAACAAGCTGGCGAATGGCGACCTCACCTCCAGCATCAATGAAAAGACTGCACCGCAATTCGAGGGGCTGATTGCCAATTTCAACGCTGCGGTCGGCAATCTCGCGGGTGCATTCTCGCAGATCGTCGAGGAAGCCAACAAGATATCAGGCAATACGCGCGAACTGACATCGGCTACCGACGACATGGCCCGCAGAACGGAGCAGCAGGCAGCAGCCCTTGAGGAAACCGCCGCCGCCGTGGAGGAAATCACCACCATTTCCAAACTTTCGGCGCAGCGCTCCGAAGAAGCCAAGGCCATCGTCGAAAGCTCGGCGGCCGAGGCGGCGCGGTCACGGGATGTGGTGACGGAAGCGGTAAAAGCGATGGGCGCCATCGAGGAATCGTCGCAGAAGATCACCCAGATCATTTCCGTCATCGACGAGATTTCGTTCCAGACCAACCTTCTGGCGCTGAATGCCGGTGTGGAAGCCGCGCGTGCCGGTGAAGCAGGCAAGGGTTTTGCCGTCGTCGCCCAGGAAGTGCGCGAGCTGGCACAGCGTTCAGCCAACGCCGCCAAGGAGATCAAGACCCTCATCACGAAATCCTCGGAGGATGTGATGCAGGGCGTATCGCTGGTCAATAAAACCGGGCAATCGCTGAATACGATCGGCAACAAGGTGGATCATATTCAGGAACATATCACGTCGCTGACCAAGGCGGCCCAGGAGCAGTCCGTCGGCATTCAGGAAATCAGCGCCGCCATCAACAGCATGGACAATCTGACCCAGAAGAATGCGGCCATGGTGGAAGAAACCAACGCGGCCACGCATAATCTGAGCGATGTGAGCGCCAATCTGGCGGCACTGGTCAGCCGGTTCAGCGTTTCGGCGTCCACGTCCTATGTGGAGCGGACTTACAGGGCGGCGTGAGAGCTGTCTATTCAAGAGGCGAAAGCATCCCCGCTCTCATTCCTGTGCTTGTCACAGCAATCTAGCCAGCCCAAATCCTTGGGCTGAAAAGAACTCTCTCGCCGCGCAGAAGCGCGGCGGCTTGATTTCTGCGACAAGTGCAGGAATGAGGGATGAGCTCTAGGCGTTGTTGCCCTTCAGCAGCCGCGACTTCTGCCGGTTCCAGTCGCGTTCCTTCTCCGTCTCGCGCTTGTCGTGCAGCTTCTTGCCCTTGGCCAGTGCCAGTTCCAGCTTCGCACGGCCCTTTTCGTTGAAATAGACTTTCAGCGGCACCAGCGTCATGCCTTCACGGTTGATGCCGGCGCGCAGACGGTTGATCTCGCGCTTGTTCAGCAGCAACTTGCGACGGCGGCGCGGCTCGTGGTTGAAGCGGTTGGCCTGCAGATATTCCGGCAGGTGGGAATTGATGAGCCAGATTTCATCGCCCTCGTCCGATGCGTAGGACTCGGCGATATTAGCCTTGCCTTCGCGCAGCGCCTTGACCTCGGTGCCGGTCAGCACCAAACCCGCCTCATAGGTGTCGATGATTTCGTAGTTGAAACGAGCCTTGCGGTTTTCCGCAACGATCTTGTTCACCACGCGCTGGCTGCCTTTGGGGGCCATGATATTTCAATCCCTTGTTTTTCTTATTGCGCCTGCGGCTTGTCCGCCACGAGCGGTTTTCACGTTTCTATTTAGTATCGTCGTTACGAAAAGAAAAGGCGCGCGAAACGGCTTCTGTCGCGAAGCAGTCCCATTGCGCGCCTTTCGGGTTTCAGGTGTCCGTCAGTTCATCAGGCCGGCATGCTTCAGCGCCGCGTCGATTGCCGCTTCCGTTGCCGGTTCCAGCGTGCTCATCAACGGCGAGCGGACCTTGCGGTTGCCGCCACGGGTCTTCGAAAGCGCATATTTTGTGCCGCAGACACCAGGTTCCATGAAGATGGCCCGGTGCAGCGGCATCAGGCGGTCCTGATACTCCAGCGCCTTGGCGTAGTCGCCTGCAAGCATGGCCGCCTGGAATTCGGAACAGAGGCGTGGCGCAACATTGGCGCTGACCGAAATGCAGCCGACGCCGCCATGGGCGTTGAAGCCGAGCGCCGTGCCATCTTCGCCGGACAGCTGGATGAAATCCTTGCCGCAGGAAATACGCTGTTCGGAGACGCGGTCGAGCTTGCCCGTCGCATCCTTGACGCCGACGATGTTCTTGTGCGCCTTCACAAGCGCACCCATGGTTTCCGGCGACATATCCACCACCGAGCGCGGCGGGATGTTATAGATCACGATCGGCAGTTTCACCGCTTCCGCAACTGCGGAAAAATGGGCGAAAAGCCCCTTCTGCGTCGGCTTGTTGTAATAGGGGGTGACCACCAGCAGCGCATCCGCGCCGGCATCCTGCGCGTGCAGGGCAAGTTCTATCGCTTCATCGGTATTGTTGGAGCCAGCGCCCGCGATGACCGGAACCCGTTTCGCCGCTACCTCGATGCACAGCTCGACCACACGTTTGTGCTCGTCATGGGACAGGGTTGGAGATTCCCCCGTCGTGCCCACAGGCACAAGTCCGTTGCTGCCTTCGGCAATCTGCCATTCCACATGGGCGGCAAATGCCTGTTCGTCCACGGCACCATTGTCCGTAAACGGGGTAATGAGGGCGGGAATTGATCCCTTGAACATACAAAGCTCCTGGCGCCGAGCCGGTTCATGCTTCGGCCGCATTCGATGGTTAAAACCGGCACACATTAGTGCCAGCCCTTGGCGCCGACAAGCGCAAAGGCAGCCTATTTTGTCCGAAATTGTCGGAAGTGTGACAGTCGCGGAAGCTCACGCGGCAGGCAAAAAACGAGGCGGTGGAATTTTGCGCCGCTCGCAGACCGGTGAATAAAAGTTGATTGAAGTGCCGAGCGGAAAGTAAGGTTTCGTTAAGCACAGTCTCCGTAGATTCCAGAGCGGGATCTGAGGCGAAACTCATAGGTGCAACGCACTGGCGCATTTCGCAATCCCGCTGCAATGAAACGACAATACAAGAAGGTCGATTGTTTCCGTCCAGTGATGAAGAGCGGTATGAAAAAGACAGTTTGGGGATTGATGGCGGCAGGTCTTGCCGCGACCGTTTGGAACGCGCTGGCCGGCCCCGTGCCGGAAGCTGCCGTGCCGCTTCCCTATGTGAAGCCGAATGCGCCTGCTATTCCCGCCTTCATGCCGGCCTCGCCCGAAATTACCGGCGCCATACCACGCCTTAACCGGCCTGACGATGCGAGCCAGCTTAAAGCCGGACTGGATGCGCTTTCCAGCCGCGACACGACACGCGCCATCGCCGTTCGCAACGCCATGCAGACAGGCAGTCTCGACCGGCATATTCTTACCTGGGCGATTGCCATTTCCGGGCAAAAGGACGTGCCTTCCGCCGAAATCACTACAGCCCAGAGCGAACTGGCGGGGTGGCCAGGTGCGGCGACGCTGCGCGCCAATTCCGAAAAGGCGCTTTACCGCGAAAATCCACCGGCACCCCAGGTGCTTGCCGCTTTTGGCAGCGGCCGGCCGGAAACAGCCGAGGGCACCGTTGTGCTCGCCAAGGCCCTCACCTCTTCCGGCAAGGTTTTGGAAGCACAACGCCTCATTCGCCGGCTCTGGGTGAGCGAAGGCATGGACAAGGACATGGAAGACCGTGTTCTTGCCGAGTTCCCCACTTATCTGACGCCCGCCGACCACAAGGCGCGGATGGATTATCTGATGTATCGCAGCCGAATCGGCCAGGCGAAACGTTTCGGTGATCTCGGCAAGGCGCAGTCGCTCTACAATGCCTGGGCCGCCGTGCTGCAGCGCTCAGGCAATGCCGTGGCGCTGCTGGGCAAGGTTGACGCCAACTTGCGCAGCGACCCTGCTTTTCTCTTCGCGCGCATCGAAAATCTCCGCAACCAGCAGAAATATCCGGAAGCCGCAGCACTTTTAAAGCAGGCGCCGAAGGACACGGCAAAACTCGTCAATCCCGGCGAGTGGTGGAACGAGCGGCGAATCATCGCGCGCGGCGTCGCCGATCTCGGCGATTTTGCCGAAGCCTATCGCATCGTTGCCAATCATTCGGCCACATCAGCCGTCGATGTTGCCGACGCGGAATTCCATGCTGGCTGGTATGCGTTGCGGGCGCTGCGCGATCCCGCCACGGCCTCACGCCACTTCAACACCCTTTTGCAGACCTCGAACCGGCCACTTTCCGCCTCGCGGGCCTATTATTGGCTGGGGCGGGCGGCGGAAGTGGGCGGGCCGGGCAATGCCCGCGATTTCTTCACCAAGGCGGCTGCCCATTCCGGCACCTTTTACGGCCAGCTTGCCGCCGCACGAATCGATGCAAAGACGCTGAACGTCACATACCCTGCTCCGAGCGCTGCCGACCGTGAACGATTTGCCGGCCGCGAAGCCGTGCGGGCCATCGACAGGCTGGAAGCCGCAGGCTACGGCTGGCGGGCTGACAGCCTCTACAGGTCATTGGCAGATCAGCTCGACAGCCCGGGCGAGCTTGCCATTCTGGCAGCAAGGGCAGAGGGCAACGGCAACCATCAGGTATCACTGCAAATCGGCAAGACGGCCTTCAGCCGGGGCATCGATGCGGCCGCCCTTGCCTATCCGCTCGGTGTCATTCCCGCCAGTGCCAATATTGCCGGCTCCGGCAAGGCGCTTGCCTATGCCATCGCCCGGCAGGAAAGCGCCTTCAACCCGGCCGCTGTCTCCGCTGCCAATGCCCGCGGACTACTGCAATTATTGCCCGGAACCGCCAAGGGCGTGGCCGGACGCCACGGCCTGCCCTACACTCAGGCGATGCTGACCAGCGACGCCGGATATAACGCCACGCTCGGCGCACATTATCTCGGCGAACAGATCGACAGTTTCGGCGGCTCCTACATCCTCACCTTCATCGCCTATAATGCCGGCCCGAAACGCGTGCCGGAATGGATCGCCCGCTATGGCGACCCCCGCGGCAAGCCTATCGACGATGTCGTGGACTGGATCGAGCGCATCCCCTTCCCCGAAACCCGCAATTACGTGCAGCGGGTGATGGAGAATTATCAGGTCTACAAGACGAGGCTGGGGCAACAGGCCGATATTGTCGATGACCTGCGTCATGGCCGGGCGGGATAGAACACCGGTTCATCAGTTGATCACTCTCAACACGTCAAAGCACCGGCAGGCCCGGTGCTTTTTTTTTGTTTTCAGGATTTACCGCACTCAAACGAAAAAGCCCGGCTCGAGAGCCGGGCTTTCCATCACTGACAATGTCAGATCAGATTAGAACGAACGCTGCAGACGAACGAAACCGGTGACCTGATCGTCAGCGCCATCTTCGTCGTAGTAGTTCGCGGTAACCTTGGTGCTCAGACCTTCGGTGATCTTGTAGTCAACCGTCAGACCAGCGGTCCAGGCATCACGGTCACCAACGAAGTCACCATCAACCGGGTTGACGTCGAGCTTGCTCAGATATTCGAAGCCGGGCGTGATGGTCAGGCGGTCGGTAGCCTTAACAGCATACTCAACAGCAACAGCCCATTCAGACTTTGCGTAGTAAGCGTTGTCACCCGAAGCCCATACACCTGCGAGGCCGAACGTGCCCGGACCAACGTCTGCGAACAGGATGCCGCGCACCGCAACGTTTTCGGCATCGAAGTCGTAGCTGGCAATCAAGTTGGCAGAAACTGCGCCGAACTTGCCGCCGATCATGCCACCGATACCTACGTTGTTATCCGGATCGTAACGAAACTGACCGAACTGGCCTTCAAGCTCGTCAACCGAGATAGCAGCCTGGAAAGAACCTGCATCGTAGGTGTACTTGATCGAGTTGAACAGGGTGTTCGTGGACAGAATGTCGGTTTCGCCATTCAGATCGTCGTCCCACCAGCTGTAGAACTTACCGACCTTCAGGCCGCCGAGTTCGATGAAGGCCTGGTCAACGAAAACGCTGGAGCCAGAAGCAGTACCGTTGTCGGCATTGCCACGGAAGCCAATGAAGCCACGCAGAGCGCCGAGTTCGGTGTCGGTGCGTGTGTCGATTTCGAACTGAGCGCGCGTGAACGAATCCCAGTCAGACGTGCCGCCAGCAGCGGTGCCTGCGCTTGAACCGTTACCACGATTAAAGTCGGTCTGGAAACGGATGTAACCGCCGAACTTCAGGCAGGTTTCGGTGCCGGGGATGTAGAAGAAGCCGGTGCCGAAAGCGTCGCAAACGCGAACGTATTCCAGGGGCTCAGGCTCAGCAGCGACGATAGCGTCGGCAGCGTGAGCGCCGGATACTGCTGCGAGAGCCGCAGCGGAGCCGATCAAAAGGCTCTTGATGTTCATGGTTGACCTCCAGTCAAACGCTTAATCTTCTAAGCAGCGAGTGGGAAACACAAATCGATGCGTGCCGCTTATGGAGATGATTAGAGCCAAAACCGGCCGGACAGGCAATCGCAATCGTGACAAAAGGAAGACAGTAAGGTGCCCTTAGTTTTGCATTGTTGCGAAATAGCTACAATTCTAATTTCCCCAACTCCAATTCTTAATGAGTCGTTAATTTCTTATTTATTTCACATACTTACGAGGAATGGCAAAATTTCCTCGCGAGCTAGACTCGGCCCGCAAGCAGGATACCGACGCAATCAGGCCACGCGAACTTGTCAAAAGAGCGATTTACAGGGCTGTAGATTCGGACATGCTCAGCGCTCAGAACCGCCTCACCGCCCCGCTTGATATATTGCGCCCAAGCAAGAGATGCTGAACGAATCGGCAGCCATGGACGCCGTCTGACGTCAGTCAGAGAAAATGGACTCGGAGACCTGCAATCAATCGTGGCTGACCACCTTTGCAGTGATGCGTCACACGCGCCTTCCGAGGGCAGATTGACAGAAAATGAAAAAGCCCGGCTCGAGAGCCGGGCTTTCCTTCACTGACAATGTCAGATCAGATTAGAACGAACGCTGAAGGCGCACGAAACCGGTAACCTGGTCGTCACGGTTGTCGATGTCAACGTAGTTAACAGCGATCTTCGTGGAGAGGCCCTGGGTGATCTTGTAATCAACCGTCAGACCAGCCTTCCAGCCGTCGTCGTTCGAGAAGTCGTCGAAGGAAACGAGGCCGTAGTTGCCATAGTACTGCGCGCCGGGGGTGATCGTCAGCTTTTCAGTTGCCTTGATGGCATATTCAGCTGCAACTGCCCACTCGGAGACGTTGTAGTAAGCGTTTGCGCCAGAAGCCCAAACACCGGCCAGACCGAGCGTGCCCGGACCAACGTCAGCCGTTGCGATCAGGCGAACGGAGCCGTTTTCGCGGTCGGTGTCGTAGCCGCCGATGAGCTGGAAGGAAGCAGCGCCGAGCTTGGCGCCAACGCCGAGAGCAACACCAACGTTGTTGTCGGATTCGTTGAACGGACCAACAGAGATGCCTTCGAGTTCGTCAACCGAAGCGCCTGCCCAGAACGAGCCAGCGTCGTAGGTGTAACGAATGGAGTTGAACAGAGCGTTGGAAGACAGCTCGTCCGTTTCGCCAGAAAGGCCATCGTCCCACCAGCTGTAGAACTTACCGACCTTCAGGCCGCCGAGTTCGATGAAGGCCTGGTCAACGAAAACGCTGGAACCAGAAGCAGAACCGTTGTCGGCATTGCCACGGAAGCCGATGAAGCCACGCAGAGCACCGAGTTCGGTGTCGGTACGGGTGTCAACTTCGAACTGAGCGCGCGTGAAAGCGTCCCAATCAGACGTGCCGCCGTTGTTGGTGCCAGCGCTCGTGCCGTTACCATTCTTGAAGTCTACCTGGAAACGAACGTAACCCTGGAACTTCAGGCAGGTTTCGGTGCCGGGGATGTAGAAGAAGCCGGTGCCGAAAGCGTCGCAAACGCGAACGTATTCCAGGGGCTCAGGCTCAGCAGCGACGATAGCGTCGGCAGCGTGAGCGCCGGATACTGCTGCGAGAGCCGCAGCGGAGCCGATGAGAAGGCTCTTGATGTTCATGATTGACCTCCAGTCAAAGTTTTTAAGTGGGTCTGGGTACTTTTGCCGAAGGACAGCATTCCCTGCCCCATTCCCGTGTTCTTAGAAGCCAAACGATCCACCGCCTCGCTTCTGGTCGTGAAAATACAAAAGGTTTCGCCGCTTGCAATCGCCAACATCCGATAAAGCGCATTTACGTACATGCTTCATTTCGGTTTGTTGCGGAAACAGCACACAGTGGGCACACGGCCCACAGGCGGCTTTACCATGCGTTAAGAAATGACTTGAAAATCCGTTAGTTAGCGCGGTTAACAAGGTCTTTCTAAACTATAGGCCTTTTCGGAGATCCCTTGCCCCGCAGGGGAACGGCGACGGAAACTTTTGCCCCGCTCCGGCGCCACCCTTAGTATGGCGCCCGGGTGCGCAAATAGAAACAACAGTGAAACCCGAGCGGTTCGCCACCGATTCCCCATCAACGATTCGGCTCGCAGGCTCCGGCACTTCAATTGTTTGGCCGATTGCGTCCGCAAGCGTTATGGGACGAGTCGCGAAAACGGCGCGGGATACGAGTGTGTGTCACTTGGGTACAGAGTGCTTTATAACTGCCTGCAAGAAACGAGGGGCAGAATCGAGTCGGCCCATTAGCTCTCTCCACTATCCTGCGGTTTATCGCAGGGGCCCGGAGTTTCGCGAAATGTGCTGAAGAACGAACTGGCATGCGGAAACGCATGCTTTGGGTGTCTGCTGGGAAGAAGTAGCTGTTTAGGGAGATTTATAATTTCAGGCTTCGTGCCGGAATGGCGGAGAGGATGGGATTCGAACCCACGATACGCTTTTGACGTATACTCCCTTAGCAGGGGAGCGCCTTCGACCACTCGGCCACCTCTCCGGTGCGGCCTGATTATTGCTTTAAAAAAATGAATGCAAGGGTTTTCCGCCAAGAAGCCGAAAAACCTGTTGGCCGAACACCCGCCAGCGAAACTTTGCGGGCCATTGGGGAACTTCTTCTCTTCCGGGACGTTCTGGCTTCGGTAACAAAAAGAGGTGTTCTAATGGCTCAGACCAAACTGAATGTTGTCGAAGATACGATCGAAAACCAGATTGCGGAGTTGCGTTCGCAGATTTCGTCTCTCTCCAAGTCCGTTTCCGCTCGTGCGGAAGGCGTTGGTGAAGATGCATCCGAATTTCTGGATGAGGCTCGTGGCCGCGTTCGCAAGGCGGCAAGCAATGTGCGCGCCCAGGGCCAGAACGTTGTGGAAGCAGTCAAGGAAAACCCCGGCACTGCAACGTCGCTGCTGACGATCGTAGGCGCACTCGGCTTTGCGATCGGTTATGCGGTCGGCGCTGGTACGCAGCAGAGTTCTTCGAACAGCAGCCTTTATCGCTGGCGTTGATTGCCGCACTAGAGGCTAGAATTCAGGCAAGGTGGGATACGTTCCGCCTTGCCTGTTCGCATTTATTTTAGAGAATTGACGACCCGGGGGCGGAAATGATGTTTAGCAGCGATCTTGAAGAAGCATTGTCGGATTTCGCGAGAGATCACGGCATTGACAGGGATGAGGCTATCCAGCGCATCGTCCGCGCGGCACTCATCAATAACGGCTATCTCGCTTCCGGCGAAGAAGGCATTCCGCCGGAAAAGCTGAACGCCAGCAACGATGACTAAGACTCAATATCCGGATTTGGATGGCGCAGGCGCTGCCCCGCCCTTGTAGCGGCTGGAAAGCGCACGCAGTGTATTGGAAAACTCCGTAACATCGGCGCCAACAGCCACGAAAGATGCGCCGAGTTCCAGATAACGGCGATTGAAGGTCTCGTTGAAGGTGAGAATGCCCGCAGCTTTGCCGGCCGCGACGATCTTGACGATCGCTGCCTCGATTACGGCCTGCACTTCCGGCTCGTCCAGCCTGCCGAGATAGCCCATATCCGCAGCAAGATCGGCCGGGCCTATGAAAATGCCGTCCACACCTTCCACCGCAAGAATATTGTCGAGATCATTGATCGCGGCGCGCGTTTCGGCCTGCACCAGCAGGCACACGCTGTCGGACGCACTGTCGGCATAATCGGTTATGGTGTTGAAGGCTGAGGCGCGGGCAACCGCCGCCCCCATGCCGCGAATGCCGCGCGGCGGATAGTGCATCGCGCTGACCAAATCTTCAGCTTGCGCCGCCGAATCGACCATCGGCACCAGAAGCGTGCGGGCGCCTGCGTCCAGCAGCTGCTTGATCATCCAGCTTTCGCCAACAGGCACACGCACCACCGGTTCGGCGGGCGATGTGGCGAGAGCGCGCAATTGGTCGATGATGCTGCGAAGATCGTTTGGGCCGTGCTCACCATCGATGACCAGCCAGTCGAAACCCGCTGTTCCGGCAATTTCCGCCGTGATGGCCTCACCCATATCGAGCCAGAGGCCGATTTGCGGCCTGCCGGCGTGGATGGCTGTTTTGAAACGATTTTCGGGAGCGGGCATGATGTCCTCAGGAAAGCAGTAATTTCAGATCGGCGGACGGGTCCGCCAGGATGGCGCGATCCGGCTCAGCGCCGGTATCGAGCAGTTTTTTGCCGGAAACATAAGCCTTGGCATCGTTGACGGCGTCGACCGCCACGAATCGCCCGTCGCGGAAATACCAGACCGACCAGCTGCCTTCGCGCGCGCCGGGCCGCAGCACCGTCTCGTCATAACCGAGGTTGAAGCCGGCGATCTGCAGCTTTACCTCGTATTGATCAGACCAGAACCAGGGTTTGGCATCATAGGCGACTTCAGCGCCTGCCAGTACATGCGCGGCGGCCTCGGCCTGATCAACCGCGTTCTGGACTGATTCGAGACGCACAAGCTGGCCCCGCCACGGCAGCAACGCGCAATCGCCCACCGCGTGGATATCCTTGTCCGAGCTGCGGGTGTGTTCATCCACCACGATGCCATTGCCGACATCGAGGCCCGATTCGCGGGCAAGGCGATCGTTCGGGGTTACGCCAATGCCGACGATGACGAAATCCACGTCAAGCACCGAACCATCGGAAAGCTCGGCAGCGGCCACCCGGCCATCCATGCCGACGAGCCGCACGAGGCCGGTCTTTTCGCGGATGGAGACGCCGTGCTCCTGATGGATGCCGCGCATGATATCGGCGGTTTCCTTTGCCGCCACGCGCTGGAGAATGCGGTCGGCCATTTCGATCAGCGTGACCTCGAGACCGAGCTTGCGGGCGACGGCTGCCGCTTCCAGACCGATATAACCACCGCCGATAACCAGCAGCCTGCGGCCGGGTTTCATTTCCTCAAACAGCCGGTCAGCATCGCGCTTGTCGCGAACGGTCAGAACACCTTCAAGATCGCCACCGATGCTGGCGGGCAGCTCGCGGGGTGCAGCACCGGTCGCCAGTACCAGCTTGTCGTAGGAAAGCGTGCTGCCATCCTGCATGCGAACGGATTTGGCAGCGCGGTCTACCTCCTCCACGAAGGTGGAGAGCCGGATATCGACATTGTTTTCCGCGTACCACTCCTCAGGCCGAAACATCAGCCGGTCGAAGCTCATCTCGCCTAAAAGGTATTTTTTCGACAGTGGCGGCCGTTGATAAGGATAGGCATCCTCCGAGCCGATGATGGTGATGGGGCGCTCATCCTTCAGCGCCCTGAGCTTTGCCGCCAGCGCGAAAGCGGCCTGCCCCGCCCCGACGATTACCAGCCTTCCCGCCACATTTCACTCCCAGAACAATCGCCAATGGGCAGATTTGCCGCACCCTGCGAAGCCATATTGCGGGATCAGGCGTAACGCCAAGTACGGCCCGCGTCAACCGTACAGCGCCACCAGCCCGGTGCAAGCATGACACATTATCACCCCAGACTGCGACACCCTTGCAACCGGAAGGAGCCGGGTGCATTTCCTCAAGGGAAACATCGGCTTCCGACAGGCGGTCTGGCCCATGTCGAGACGCACAACAGACAATTGCGCGGATTTCCTTCACGCACTGGCAAGGAAGCAGCGTTAAAATCGGCATCAGGAAAAGGCAATCCGGGAGGTTGTCATGGCTTTACATATTGATCACCGTCAAAGCGTCCCGCAGGACGAGCAATACGAGAAGTTTCAGATCGACCGGCCCGGAAAGATCACCTTCATCGGGCATCACCTCAGCGCCAAGGATACCATGCGCTGCCTGGTGCGCAGCATCTCGCTTTATGGCGCAGAGATCGAGGTCAGCCCGCATCTGGAGATGCCCACTAATTTCTATCTGGAAATTCTCGGCATTCGCGATGAGATCGGCTGCAACCTGATCCGCAGGGAAGAGGAAAAGGTCACCATCGGATTCAACATGTTGATCGACGCGGAATTCCTGCACCATGTGCGCAGGCTGAGTTTCGAGACCAGCGTCTGAGCCGCATCGGCCGATTCGCGGCCGAGTTTTTCTCTCACGGCGCGACGGTGGAAAAAACTGTTCCAAAACAGGCTTCCGGTAACCGGGCGCGACTTGCGTCCGGTTTTTTTGCACCTATTGTGTGCCGGGTTTTCAAACAGGTACTGGAAATCTCAGCCAATGTCCGCTTTCTCACGTCTTACGCCGCTTGCCGTCTCTCTTCCTTCAACCGTTCCCTTCGTCGGCCCGGAAGCCATCGAGCGGGGCCGCGGCCTGAAGGTGGAAGCGCGGATAGGCGCCAATGAAAGCGGGTTCGGTCCTGCCCCATCCGTGCTTATGGCCATGCGGGATGCGGCGGCCGAGACCTGGATGTACAGCGATCCGGAAAATTTCGAACTGAAGGAAGCACTCGCCATCCACCACGGCGTTTCGCGTGGCAATATCGCCATTGGCGGCGGTGTCGATGGTTTGCTGGGTGAGATCGCCAGGCTAATCGTTGAGCCGGGCACGCCGGTGGTCACCTCGTTCGGCGGTTATCCTACTTTCAACTACCATGTGAACGGCTTTGGCGGAAAACTCGTGACCACGCCATATGTCGACGATCACGAGAACCTCGACGGGCTTCTCGATCTCGTCATCCGGGAAAATGCACCGCTGGTCTATTTCGCCAATCCCGACAATCCGATGGGAAGCTGGTGGGAGGCAAGCGAGGTCGTGGCCTTTGCCCGTGCGCTGCCGGAAACCTGCCTGCTCATTCTGGACGAGGCCTATTGCGAGACCGCACCTGCCAGCGCCGTGCCAAGCATCGACGCCCTTATCGGCCAGCCGAACATCCTGCGCATGCGGACTTTCTCGAAAGCCTATGGGCTTGCCGGCGCCCGCGTGGGGTATGCCATCGGCACGCTCGGCAATGTCGAAGCCTTCGACAAGATCCGCAATCATTTCGGCATGGCACGCGTTTCGGTCGCCGGCGCATTGGCGGCACTGAAGGATCAGGCCTATCTGCATGACGTCGTTGGAAAAATTGCGGTGGCTCGAGATCGCATTTCCGCGATTGCCCGCAATAACGGCCTCTCGCCCCTGCCGTCGGCAACCAATTTCGTCACCATCGATTGCCAGCGCGACGGCACTTACGCCCGCGCCATCGTCGACGGCTTGATGGAACATGGCGTGTTCATCCGCATGCCGGGCGTGGCGCCGCTCAACCGCTGCATTCGTGTGAGTGTGGGACCTGATGACAAGCTTGATCTTTTTGAACAGGCATTGCCGAAGGTCATCAAGGCGCTGGGTTGAGGTTTCGCTTGCCTTCTCATTCCTGTTCTTGTCACAGGAATCGAGCCAGCCCAAGTCCTTGGGCTGAGAGGAGTCTTTCGCCACACGGACGTGTGCCGGCTGGATCCCCGTGGCAGACAAAGGGATGAGGATGGCGAGCCAGGCGGCATATGGTGCGATCGACCATTGCGTGCATCGATTCAACATCCTCTGACAAACCCCTGTTCGCGAATCGTTTTCCATCAACCGACATCGCCAGACATAAGAAAACCGCGCCGGCCTTGTTTCTGCCGGTCGCGGTTTGATGTGTCAGCGCAAAAGCTCCTTTTCAAAGCCCTCGCCGCATTCCCCTTCGGGTTTACTTTCGTTTGTACCGGTCATCGGGACTGGAGGGAACCGGACCGGAAATTCTGTCGCGGATCAGGTGCGTCAGTGCATCGTCATCCAGTCGCGTGCGGCACGCAGCGCTTCGGCCAGTTCCGCCTTGGTCATGTTGCGGGCAAGATCTGCTCGCAGCGAAGCGGCTCTTTCCGATCCGCGGATCGCGGCGATGTTGAGCCATTTGTGGGCCGCGACCAGATCCACCTTGCATCCCCGGCCGGTCGCATAGACCAGGCCGAGATTGCAAAGGGTGTCGGCGCGGGTTTCGCCACCGGCAACTGCCATTTCGATATCGCGAATTTCAAAGCGTGCCATCGTTTTAATCCCTGTCTTCTCGCCTGTTTCATCAAGTGCCTTCTTGTCGAGGCTAACCTTTGGAACTGCCGTCTTTTGCGGCTTTTTTGTTCTTCCGGCCGGCAGGTTTTCCCTGCGCTTTTGATGACCCCAATATGTCATGAGGCTTTCAACGGGCGCTTAAAAGGCATGATTAATGGGCCGCAAACAAACTGCAAACGATTGGTAAAATTGGGTTTTTGTTAAATATCACGAGGTGCGGAAATTAAGGACTTTCGAGCGAATTTTACGAAAACTTTAGAATTGGATTTCAACCCTTCATTCACCACGATCCAAACAACGGTTTTTCGAATTGCCCCTCTCCCACTCTCCTAACCGACGCAAATGCCGTCTCGCAGCTGGAATTTTCTGTTTCCTTTTACGTGAACGTCAAATACTATCCGAATGCCCGTGCGGAGGACGAAACGGGCAAAGAAAGCGCGACATGGACGGAGGAGTTTTTATGAAGCGTGTGATGATGATTGCCGCAGGCCTGCTGATCGGCAGCAACCTTGCTTTTGCTGCTGAGCCCATTGAAGGCAACTGGAAGACGGCGAGCGGCGAGACAGCCGTAATCGGCCCCTGCGGCGCAGCTTTCTGCGTGACGCTGAAGACAGGCAAACATGCGGGAAAACAGATCGGCAAGCTTTCCGGCAAGGGAAACAGCTATTCGGGCGATATTACCGATCCCGCCAATGACAAGACCTATAGCGGCTCCGGCACCGTTTCCGGCAATTCGCTGAGCATGAAGGGCTGCGTGCTGAAAATCCTGTGCAAATCGCAGACCTGGACGCGGTTGTGAGATAAGATGCGGCGGACAGGCTTTTAACAGCCTGTCCGTCGTCGCAGACGGACGTCGTGTGTAACGCATATATCCGTTGATGTATCGTCGCGGCCCGAACGAACACTCTTAAGAGCGACGCATGCCTGCCACCCTTTCCATAATCCTGATTTCGGGTACGTCCCATGTCGGCAAAAGCACTCTAGCCGGCCTGTTAAGCGAAAAGCTCCACTGCGAGGCAATTTCAACCGACAGCCTGGCACGCCACCCCGGGAGGCCATGGCCGGGCATACCCACGCCTGTGGAGGAATATTACAGGCAGCTGTCGGCAGAAACGATCCATTGGTTTCTGAAGGTGCATCACCAGAATATCTGGCCGCTTGTGCGCGGGCTGATCGACAGCAAGACAGGCACCGGCAATATCGTCGTCTTCGAGGGCGCGGCATTGCGGCCGGAATTTATAGCGCCCCTGCTGGGCAGAACGGTTGCCGGGGTCTTTCTTCACGCACAGAATGACTTTCTCTCCGACAGAATGCGCGCGCATGCAGGATATAAAGATGCGACGGCGGGCCAGCGCCGGATCATGGACGCCTTCATTGAGCGGTCCCTGCGCGAAAATACCGAAATGCTGGCATCCGCGCGACACCATCACGTCCCGATCGTCGACATCGCCAATCCCGAAGCATTCGATGGCCTCGTCAACGAACTTAAAGCCCGTGCGGTAGCCTCTCCGGCGTGATCCAAAAGCAGGCGATTTGAGGCCGCTGAAGCCAGCCACCGCCCTAATTCACACTGGAAGTATCCCGTTAATCTCCCTGAACACCATATGAACCGGGGTCTCAGGGTCCGTTCAGTCCGAGTGTGGCAAAACTCTGTCCATGAACTCCAATAAAGGGGAATGGACATGACAAAGTTGATCAGCCGGCTGGCAATCTTCGCGTTTCTCATGGCGATCTTCGCCATGTCCTTCGCCTCGCTCGTCGTTAATCCCAACCGCAGCTTTCAGCGGGTGAATGCGGGTGCGGCGCTTGCCTGCCAGCACAGCCCGGCACCCGCCGCCAATTGCCCCGTCGTGCTGTGAGGACCGGCCGATGACGACGAGCTTTTCCAACGGCCTGTTTTCCGCACTGAGACTGGTGCTGATGGCATCGATCTTTCTAGGCCCGGTGGCGGGACTTGCAGTTTACAAGGCAGATCCCCGCCCGGCATCCAAAGGCGCCGGTTTCGTGCTGCTGATGAGCCTGCAACGCGGCGCGCTCGGCTGAGATTTCACCGCCTGCCCTTTGTCGCAGCCATTTTTCCGTTTCTTTTCAGTTTCTTCGTATTTCTGTCGCTTGCCTGTCGAAATAGGCCTCCTATAATGGGCCATGACAATAGCAAAACGAACGATTCCGCCCTTCTCCTTCATCAGCCCCGAGCCTTTCGCGCCGCAGACGTTCACGGACCCGAAAGAAGCTGTTGAGGCTTTGACCGCGCTTTACGAACGCAATACGGCGTTCCTCATCAACTCCTTCACCGAACTTGCCAAGGGTGCGCCGATTACCGGCCGCTACCGCGCCTGTTATCCGCAGGTCAGCCTCGAGACATCCACTTTCGGTCATGTCGATTCGCGCCTTTCCTATGGCCATGTCACCTCCCCCGGCGTCTATACGACGACGATCACCCGGCCGGAGCTTTTCCGCCACTACCTGAAAGAGCAGCTGGGGCTTCTGATCAAGAACCACGGCGTTCCGGTGACGGTTGCCGAATCGGCCACGCCCATTCCGCTGCATTTCGCCTTCGGCGAAGGCGCTTATGTCGAGGCGGCGGCGGCATCCTCGCTGTCCGACGTGCCGTTGCGCGATCTTTTCGACACGCCCGATCTCAACAACACCGACGATCTCATCGCCAATGGCGAATATGATCAGGTGCCCGGCGAACCCGCGCCGCTTGCGCCGTTCACCGCGCAGCGCATCGATTATTCGCTGGCCCGCCTCAGCCATTATACGGCAACGAGCGCCAGCCATTTCCAGAACTTCGTGCTGTTCACCAACTACCAGTTCTATATCGACGAATTCGCCGCATGGGCGCGGCAGTTGATGAAGAATGGTGGCGAAGGCTACACGGCCTTCGTGGAGCCGGGCAACATCATCACCCCCGCCGGTTCCGACAGACCGGACACGGATGCGGTGCTTGGCCGCCTGCCGCAGATGCCAGCCTATCACCTGAAGAAAAAGGGCCATGCCGGCATTACGCTGGTCAATATCGGCGTCGGCCCTTCCAACGCCAAGACGATCACCGACCATATCGCCGTGCTGCGCCCGCATGCCTGGCTGATGGTTGGCCATTGCGCCGGCCTGCGCAACAGCCAGCGCCTTGGCGATTATGTGCTGGCACACGCCTATGTGCGTGAGGACCACGTTCTGGACGACGACCTGCCGGTCTGGGTGCCGATCCCGGCTCTGGCGGAAGTGCAGCTGGCGCTGGAAGGTGCGGTTGCGGAAGTCACCGGTTACGAGGGATTCGAGTTGAAGCGCATCATGCGTACCGGCACCGTCGCCACGATCGACAACCGCAACTGGGAGCTTCGCGACCAGGCGGGCCCGGTCAAGCGCCTGTCGCAATCGCGCGCCATCGCACTCGACATGGAATCGGCCACCATAGCGGCCAACGGCTTCCGGTTCCGCGTGCCCTACGGCACCCTCCTCTGTGTCTCCGACAAGCCGCTGCACGGCGAATTGAAGCTGCCGGGCATGGCGACGGAGTTCTACCGCACGCAGGTTGCCCAGCATCTGCAGATCGGCATCCGCGCCGTGCAGAAACTCGCCGCCATGCCAACGGAAACGCTGCATTCGCGCAAGCTCAGAAGCTTCTACGAGACGGCGTTCCAGTAAATTTGCGCATCCATGTCCTCAAGGTGGTGATGTTGCTCAGACACCTTGAGGCGCTGCAAAGGCTGGAAACCTCTCCGTCGTTATCCTCCGGCTTGACCCGAGGATCCACCACCGGTCGACTATGGATCCTCGGGTCAAGCCCGAGGATGACGTTGAATTTGGGCCGAGCAAAATAATCCGCTACGCGCGCTGGGGAAGCAACTACATCCGTCTCAAACCACCTTCACCGTCCCCTCCACACGCACGGGAAAATTCACCGACCGGGCGATGAAGCATTTGTCGTGGGCATCGTGGTGCAGCTCATCAGCCCGCGCAAGATCACCCTTCGAGATGGTGATGACCGGTTTCAACACCACCTCGCTGAATTGCCCGGCGCCGTCCTTTTCCATCACCAGCGTGCCCTCGGCATTGTCGACATAGTCTTCAACGATGATGCCGTTGACGGAGCAGAAATGCAGGTACCATAGCTTGTGGCAGGCCGAGAGCGAGGCAACCAGAAGGTCTTCCGGGTTCCAGCGGGAGGCATCGCCGCGAAAGGCGGGATCTGAAGAGCCGACGATATCCGCTTTCCCGGACGTGGAAATCGTGTAGTCGCGTTCATAGTCACGGTATCCCGAGGTACCCTTGCCGCGATTGCCGGTCCACTTCACCTGAACGGCATAGTGATGTTCCTGTCCTGCCATTTCATTTCTCCCTTAGAGTTTTTTGTCGCATTTCCCGCACGTAAAACAACTACGCGCTTTTATTGGAAATGCTCTGGTGTATCGCGCAGGTGATCGAGCCCCTTGCGCAGAGTCTCGATGATCTGGTCCACCTCCGAGCGGCTGATCGTCAGCGCCGGTGAGGCCAGCATGCGGTCGCCGGTGGCACGCATGACGAGGCCGTTTGCCAGGCAATGGTTGCGCACGGCGGTGCCGATGTCATCCGGCTTGGCAAAACGCCTGCGGGTCGCCTTGTCGGCCGCAAGCTGCAGGCCACCCATGAGGCCGACATTCACTGCCTCACCCACCAACTCGTGGTCGGTGAGGCTTTTCCAGCCTTGCGAAAAATAAGGGCCGATATCATCCCGCACCCGTTCCACCAGCCCCTCATCCTCGATGATACGAATATTTTCCAGAGCAGCCGCGGCGCAGACGGGGTGGCCGGAATAGGTGAAGCCATGGTTGAAATCACCGACCTCGGACAACATCACATCCGCCACGCGGTCGGAAACGAGGACGCCGCCAATCGGCAGATAACCGGATGACAGGCCCTTGGCGACGGGCGCGAGGTCCGGCTCCACGCCGAAATGCTGGTAGCCGAACCAGGAACCGAGGCGGCCGAAACCGCAGATCACCTCGTCGGACACCAGCAGAATGTTGCGCGCCTTGCAGATGCGGGCGATTTCCGGCCAGTAGGTTTCCGGCGGCACAATGACCCCACCGGCGCCCTGAATGGGTTCCGCTACGAAAGCCGCGACATTCTCTTCACCGAGCTCGTCTATCTTCGCTTCCAGTTCGCGGGCCACCTTCAGGCCGAATTCCGCGGGTGAGAGATCGCCGCCTTCCGCATACCAATAGGGTTGGCCGATATGGGCGACACCCTCGATCGGCAGATTGCCCTGCTCGTGCATCCACTTCATGCCGCCGAGCGAAGCGCCGGCGACCGTAGAGCCGTGATAGCCGTTGCGGCGAGCGATCACCTTGGTCTTCGTCGGATGGCCGAGCGCCTTCCAGTAGACCCGTGCCATGCGAAACCAGGTGTCGGTGGCTTCCGAACCGGAATTGGTGAAGAACACATGGTTCATCTTCGGCCCGGCACGGGAAGCGATCTTCTGAGCCAGAAGTGTGGCTGATGGTGTCGTAGTGCCGAAAAAGGCGTTGTAATAGGGCAGTTCGTTCATCTGGCGCTGCACGACATCGGCGATCTCGCGGCGTCCGTAACCGATATTGACGCACCACAGTCCGGCAAAGGCGTCGAGATACTTCTTGCCGGTGCTGTCATAGATGAAGACGCCTTCTGCACGCTCGATGATGCGGGTGCCGCTCGCGTTCAGCTTACCCATATCGGAAAAGGGATGCAGGTGATGGGCGGCATCGATGGCGGCAAGGTTGGACACCGGCTTGGAGACTTCATTCATGACAGATCGCACTCCCGCAAAGACGACGGCGCCTTCCGGAGCCGCACCCAACCGAACATGGCCGGGCGGCTTCGATTTGGCAAGACTGGCGTTTTTTGGGGGGTCGAGACGATGGGTCGGCCTTGCCGCTTGTTTCTACTCCCCGCCGGGGAGAAGAATGCGCCGCTATCTTGAAGCAGGTTCGATTGCACCGTTATGGAGGTGGTGCGCTACGCCAAGACCCCTCGCCCCACCAGCACCTTCAATTCGCCGGCATGGACTTCAAGTGCCACGTCGCGCTCCATCGGCAGCAATTCGCCATCGATGACGCAGCGCACGTCATGGCGCTTCTTGGGGAAATGAAGTTCCACACCCGTGACGGTCGTGGCCGTTACCGCAGCGTTTTCCTTCAGCTTGCCGCGCAGGATGTCGAAAGCGAGCCTTGCGACGCCCGAGGGGCGCAGGGGATCGGTGAGATAGAAGCCGAGATGGCCGCCCGAGACATTATCCGCGACCAGAAGCGAGTTCTGCCCGAATTCATTGTTGGAGACGGAAATTGCTGACACCTTGCGGCGCTGCGTCTTGCCATTGACCGTATATTCCACCTCGAAGACCGGCGGATTGAGAATGACGCTGATGGCGGCGCGGACGCTTGCCTTGATCTTGCCAAGGCGGGAGGCGAAGGCGAGATTGTTGCGATAGCGCACCATGCGCGAATGCAGGCCTGCGGAAAACTGGTGGACGAAAAGACGGCCGTTGGCGCTGGCGATATCGACATTGGCGATCTCGCCATTCGCCAGTGTCTCCAGGACCTGGCGGATATCGAGCGGCAGCTTCAGCGAGCGGGCGAACAGGTTCATGGTGCCGGCCGGTACGATACCGAGCGCGATGCCGTGTTTCCAGGCGATACCGGCAGCGGCCGAAATCGTTCCATCACCACCGCCGGCAATGATGCCTTTGATATCAGGCTCATCGGCGGCGCGTTCCATCTCCTCGACGACTTCCTTGCCGGAGACCACGCGGCAGTCGATTGTGTGGCCGGCGCGGGAGAAGACCTCGCGGGCGTGGTCGCAGTAGGCATCCATATCCGTGGTGCGGAAGGTGCCGCCGTCACGATTGAAAATTGCAATGAGCTTCATATTTCCAACCTGATCCTGTGAGGCAGCCGCGCGTAAATGCTTGGGGTTATATAGGGTTCCAAACACCATCGCGTGAAGATGCTCTTTTGCCGAGAATCGCTCTACCGCAATGCATCATTTCATGTTAGATATCACTTAAGGTCATTTTCATGACCGCGCATCTCCAGTCAGGGCAGGCCGTTCCCATACGGTCTTGCCCTTTTTTCTGTGGGGTCCTCCCCCTTTTCAGGTCGCAATGAGCCATTCGAATTTGTCGGAAGCCCGCCTCGAGGCGGAGAGTGAAACCGTTGTTGCGGCAAGGCCTGCCGTGGCACTGACGCCTTTTGCCGTCGCACTCATCGAACTGGCGCTTGCCGCAGGCGGTTTCGGCATCGGCACCGGCGAATTCGCCATCATGGGCCTGCTGCCTGACGTCGCAACGACCTATGGCGTCACGGTGCCCCAGGCAGGTTACGTCATCACGGCCTATGCGCTGGGTGTCGTCATCGGCGCTCCCATCATCGCGGTGCTGGCTGCACGCATGACGCGGCGCACCCTGCTTCTCGGGCTCATGGGACTTTTCGCACTCGGCAATATCTTGAGCGCCGTCGCACCTGATTTCCTGAGCTTCACCGTGCTGCGCTTCATCACCGGCCTGCCGCACGGCGCCTATTTCGGCGTTGCAGCGCTGGTGGCCGCCTCCATGGCGCCAATCCACAAACGTGCCCGCGCCGTTGGCCGCGTCATGCTCGGCCTCACCATCGCCACGCTGCTTGGAACGCCGCTTGCCACTTTCTTCGGGCAGGTGCTTTCCTGGCGCGCAGCCTTCATGCTGGTGGGCGGCATCGGGCTGTTGACAGTCGCCCTGCTGTGGCTGTTCCAGCCGCGCGACAGGGTAGAGGAAGGTGCCAGCGTTTGGCGTGAACTCGGGGCTTTCCGCCGCGTGCAGGTGTGGCTGACGCTCGCCATCGCATCGGTCGGTTTCGGCGGCATGTTCTCGGTTTTCAGCTATATCGCCAAGACCACCACCGATGTCGCGATGATGCCGGTTTCCACCGTCTCCATGGTCCTCGCCCTCTTCGGCATCGGCATGAATGTCGGCAATGTGGTCGGCTCGCGGCTGGCCGATATCTCGCTCAACGGCACGATCGGCGGCATGCTCGCCTTTAACGTGGTGGTCATGGCCGTGTTCGGCATGACGGCGCATGACCCATTCATGATGTGTCTCTGCGTCTTCCTGATCGGCTGCGGTTTTGCCGCCTGCCCCGCCGTGCAGACGCGGCTGATGGATGTGGCAGCGGATGCGCAGACGCTTGCGGCTGCCTCCAACCACTCCGCCTTCAACATCGCCAACGCGCTCGGCGCATGGCTTGGCGGCATGGTCATCGCCATGGGCTATGGATATGCCTCCACCGGTTATGTGGGCGCTGTTCTTTCGCTTCTCGGGCTTGGCGTTTTCCTTGTGTCCGTCACCGTCGAACGGCGCGCAAAAGCCGGCTGAAAGCCGGTTTTTCAGCGGCTGGAACACCCGTTCCGGCACCTGCAATAAACCTTACGGAAATTTCACGATCGGCTCGCTTGACTCTTTTTGGTTTCGGGCGCAACACGGCGTTACGCGCAGGCCGTGACCCGGCACAGCGCGGATTTTAACGGAGCATCATTTGATGTCTAGCGACAGTAGTAGTCGATTGCCTTTGCCGAAAGCGGCGAACGGGAACTGATCCGGCACCTGTCGGCTCACCACCGCGTTCGTCGTAATCGGCGAATCGACGGAAAGGTGAGCAATCATGAACTTCCACACCCTCTCCCAGAGAGCCAGCAAGGCCGCACGTATTCTCCGCAGCGGAAATGCCGGTTCCACCACCATTGCAGAACGCGTCGAGCACCTCAACACACTCGATACGCATGAGGCAGTCGCCGCCCTGCTCGCCATGCCGCAGGCAAAGGCTGTCGCCATTCTCGACCGGCCGGAACTGCATGACGCAGCCGCCATCATTGCCGGCATTCCGCTTGATCAGGCCGCCCGCTTCGTCAACCTGATGTCAGACGACCGCGTTGCCGACGTCATGGCGGAAATGGACGAAGAGCCGCGCGCAAAGCTGTTTTCCCGGCTGGATCGCACGACCGCGCTCTCCATCAAACATCTGATGGGTTATCCGCCGCGCACCGCCGGCTCGATCATGACCACGGAATTCGTCAGCGTGCCGGATAGCTGGACGGTGGAACAGACCCTTTCGCACATCCGCGTCGTCGAGCGGTCGCGTGAAACGGTCTATGCCATCTATGTGCTGGCGCAGGACGGAACGCTGTCCACCGTCGTGACGCTGCGTCGCCTTCTGACCGGCGAGGCCGGCGCCTCCATTCTCTCCGTCGCATCGAAGGAAGGCATCGTCTGTGCCAGCCCCTTGATGTCGCAGGAGGATGTTGCCCGGCTCATCCGCAAACACGACCTTCTGGCGCTTCCCGTCGTTGACGATCATTCGCACATTCTCGGCATCGTCACGGTCGACGACGTGATCGACACCATGATCGCCGACACCACGGAAGACGCCCACAAGTTCGGTGGTATGGAAGCACTCGGCAAGCCCTATATGGCAATGGGTTTTCCGGACATGATCCGCAAGCGCGCAGGCTGGCTGGCTGCCCTGTTCCTGGGTGAAATGCTGACGGCAAGCGCCATGCAGCATTTTGAAGGCGAGCTGGAAAAAGCCGTCGTGCTGACGCTGTTCATTCCGCTTATCATGTCATCAGGCGGCAACTCCGGTTCGCAGGCCACCTCGCTCATCATCCGGGCGCTGGCGCTCGGCGAACTGAAGCTTTCGGACTGGTGGCGGGTGCTGCTGCGGGAAATCCCGACGGGCCTGACGCTCGGCTGCATTCTCGGCGCCATCGGCTTCCTGCGTCTGACCATCTGGCAGCAGGCAGGCTTTTATGATTATGGCGACCACTGGCTGCTGGTGGGCGCCACCGTCTTTGCCGCACTCGTCGGCATCGTCACCTTCGGCTCGCTGGCCGGCTCCATGCTGCCATTCCTGCTGCAGCGTCTGCGGCTGGATCCAGCCAGCGCATCTGCGCCGTTCGTCGCCACGCTGGTGGATGTCAGCGGCCTCGTCATCTACTTCTCGGTGGCGCTGGTTATCCTCAGCGGCACGCTGCTCTGAAACACAAAAGGCCCGCTCGAAAGAGCGGGCCTTTTCATTTGCAGCGTTTTCGACAGGGCAACCACCCCTCAACCGCCGGCGCTGATAACGCCCGTTCCGAGAAGTCCCAAAAGAATGACGCCGATGACCACCCGGTACCAGACGAAGGGCATGTAGCTCTTGGTGGAGACCAGCTTGAGGAAGACAACGATCACGGCGTAACCGACGACGAAGGCGATCAGGGTTGCAAGCCCCGTCTGGCCCCAGCCTACAGGGTTCTCCTCGCCGATGCTTTTGAACAGCTGGTAGAAACCGGAACCGAACACGGCGGGAACGGCGAGCAGGAAGGAATATCGTGCGGCCGCCTCGCGCGTGTAGCCTAACAGCAGGCCGGCGCTGATGGTGCCGCCCGAGCGCGAGACGCCGGGGATGAGCGCCATAGCCTGCGCGAAACCGAACAGGATGCCATCACGCCAGATCAGCTGGTTCAGCTTGTAGCGCTTCTTGCCGATACTGTCGGCGACGCCGAGAATGATGCCGAAGACAATCAGCATTACGGCGGTGATATAGAGATTGCGCAGCGAATGCTCGATGGCATCCTTAAAGAACAGGCCGAGCAGCACGATCGGCACCGAGCCGACGATGATCAGCCAGCCAAGCCGCGCATCAGACTTGTCATAGGGTCCGAGGCGAAGGTTCTGCCGGAGCCAGGCGGCGGCGATCCGCATGATATCGGACCAGAAATAGACCAGCACCGCAGCTTCCGTGCCGATCTGCGTAATCGCCGTGAAGGCGGCGCCCGGATCCGCACCGGAGGGCAGAAACTCCCCGGCTATCCTCAGATGCGCGCTTGAAGAAACCGGAAGAAATTCCGTAAGTCCTTGCAAAAGGCCGAGAAATCCGGCCTCCAACCAACCGATGCTCATGTGATTTGGTGTCCCTGCTGCGAATCGAATTCGCAGCATTATGCATCAAACCGGGCAAATCCGTGTTGCATCGCACCATGAAAAAGAAGTGCGGGAGGGCTTGGTTTTACCCGTTATTTTTCAGGCTGCTTTCTCCGCAGCCTCAGGATGAAGGGTGTATTTCGCGCCGTTCTTGCACACAACATGGGCGTCGCCCCAGCTTTTCAGCGCCGAGATCACCGGCTTCATGGTTTCGCCAAGTGGCGTCAGCGCATAGTCCACGCGCGGCGGCACCACCGGGAAGACGGTGCGCGAAATCAGGCCCGCCTCTTCCAGTTCCCGCAGCTGCTTGGTGAGCATGCGCTGGGTGATGCTTGGAATGTGGCGGCGCAACTCGTTGAAGCGCAGGGTGCCCTCGTTGATGAGGTGATAGAGGATCACGCCTTTCCATTTGCCGTCGAGAAAACTCAAGGCAGACTCCACCGGGCAGCCCGGAAAATTGCCGGTAAGCTTGGCGCGCGGTCGCGACATCACAGTATCCTTTTTGTATGTATCATCACAAAATGTGCATTCTTGCGATCGATGTTCATATGTATCAAGTAAGAGGCACGCAAACAAGCAAAGGAGACTGTTCATGCGCGCCATCGGTTACAAGACGGGCCAGCCCATCACCGCAACGGATGCCCTTATCGACCTCGACCTGCCGCAGCCGGAGGCGACGGGGCATGATATTCTGGTGGAGGTGAAGGCCGTTTCGGTCAATCCTGTTGACACCAAGGTTCGCCGCAACCAGGCGCCGGAAAACGGTGCTGCCCGCGTGCTGGGCTTCGATGCGGCGGGCGTGGTGAAAGCCGTCGGCGACAAGGTATCGCTGTTCAAGCCCGGCGACGAGGTGTTTTACGCTGGTGTCATCAACCGCCCCGGCTCCAACAGCGAATTCCATCTGGTCGATGAGCGCATCGTCGGCGCCAAACCCAAGTCGCTGAATTTCGAGGAAGCAGCGGCACTGCCGCTGACCGCGATCACGGCCTACGAGACGCTGTTCGACCGGCTGCGGGTGACAGAGCCCGTTCCGGGTGCGGCAAATGCCGTTCTGGTGATCGGTGGCGCCGGCGGCGTCGGCTCGATTGCCATCCAGCTTCTGCGCGCACTGACCGATCTCACCGTCATTGCCACGGCTTCGCGGCCGGAAACGATGCAATGGGCCAAAGACCTCGGCGCGCATCATGTCGTCGATCACAGCAAGCCGATTGCCCCGCAGGTGGAAGCGCTTGGCCTTGGTGCACCGGGCTTCGTATTCTCGACCACCCATAGCGACATTCACGCTGCAGACAGCGTGGCGACCATTGCGCCGCAGGGCCGTTTTGCGCTGATCGACGATCCGGCCGGCGGTTTCGACGCCATGGCGTTCAAGCGCAAATGCGTTTCAATCCATTGGGAAATGATGTTCGCCCGCGCGGTTTTCCAGACGCCTGACATGATCGAACAGCACAAGCTGCTCAATCACGTTGCGGAACTGGTTGATGCCGGCAAGATCAAGACGACGTTGACCGAGGTTTTCGGCACCATCAACGCCGCAAACCTCATCAAGGCCCACGCCTTGATTGAAAGCAACACGGCCAAGGGCAAGATCGTGCTTTCGGGCTTTTGATCTACACGTCACACGAAGTGGGAGGTGCGCGCCTGATAAAGCGCGCCCTTCCCGGTCAATCGTCTTCCGGATCTTCCGGGCATGGCCATGCGGCAGGCGTCGTCAGGCCGCTCGGCAGTTTTGTCTTGGCGTCGCCGCAGGCGATGTCGATCTGTTTCTGCTCAAGGCCGGTGGCGGCGGAAAGATCGACCCCCTCTATGCGGGTCAACAGCAGGAAGGCGTTGGCAAAATCCACCGCGCCGCCGAGCTTTGCGCCCTGGAAGCTGGCACGCGACAGGTTGGTCAGCGAAAATTTCGAGCCGGACAGGCTGGCATCTTGAAACTCGGCACGCCCGAGCTCAGCCTTGGTAAAATCCGCGCCGTCCAGTTTGGCCTTGTTGAAATTGGTCCGCTGCATTTCCGCATTGATGAATTTTGCGCTGGTGGCGTCGGCGGCGGAAAAGTCACTGCGGTAGGCTTCCACCTTCGTCAGGTTGGCGCCCTGCAGGTTCGCCTCTCCAAGAGCCGTCCGGATGAGTTTCGCCTTTTCAAGATTGGCGCCCTTCAGCGAGGAGCCGCGCAAATCCGTATAAGTGAAATCCGTGCCGTAAAGCATCGCCGAATCGAGGTTGCTGCCGCCCAGCATCAGGAGGCGCTTGTTGCATTCGCGCCAGTCGATGCCGGCCATGGCGTCGGCGCGGCAGCTGGCGGCCATCAGCGGGCTGCCACTGAGCGAAACGGCAACTACCATACCTGCCGCCAGACCGGCGACGATCCTTGTATTCCGCACGATATTCAGCCTCTGAAAGCCGGACATTCCATCACTCCTGCCGCCGGGCGACGGCCCAAACGCAACATATGCACATTCAAGGCGTTACCGCATTCCTGACCCACAATCCATGGACCATGCAAAGCTACAACACCCCAACATCCTATATGTAAGAAATCGAAGGGCAATCCACAAATACTAGGGGGGACGAGACTTTCGACGCCTCGCGCACGCGACGTCATCCTTTCGCTTGTCCCGAGGATCCAACCACGTATCGTGAAATCAATCGGTTGCAGATGCCCGGGGCAAGCCCGGGCAAGACGAAGGTTGCCGGCAGACCAACACCACGATCACATATTGGCGTAAACCGGCCCTTCGCCACCCTGCGGCGGCACCCAGTTGATGTTCTGGTTGGGGTCCTTGATATCGCAGGTCTTACAATGCACGCAGTTCTGCGCGTTGATCACGTAGACCTCCTCACCGTCCTTCTCCACCCACTCATAAACGCCGGCAGGACAATAACGCGTCGAAGGACCGGCATAGACGTCGTGTTCGGAACGCTTCTGCAAGTCCATATCCTTCACCTGAAGATGCACCGGCTGGTCTTCCTCATGGTTGGTGGAGGACAGGAACACCGATGACAGTCGGTCGAAGGTCAGAACACCGTCCGGTTTCGGATAGGCGATGGGCTTGTGTTTGGAGGCCGGCTCAAGGCTCTGCGCATCCGTCTTGCCGTGTTTCAGCGTGCCGAAAACGGAGAAACCGAACAGCTGGTTGGTCCACATGTCGAGACCGCCAAGGCCGACGCCAACAAGCGTGCCGAACTTCGACCACAGCGGCTTGACGTTGCGCACACGCTTCAGGTCCTTGCCGATATCGCCGTCGCGCCATTCCGCCTCGATCTCGGCCACCTCATCATGGGCGCGACCGGCGGAAATAGCCGCGGCGATCTTTTCCGCCGCCAGCATGCCCGACAACACCGCATTATGGCTGCCCTTGATGCGCGGCACATTGACGAAACCGGCCGAACAGCCGATCAGCGCGCCGCCGGGGAAAGTCAGCTTCGGCACCGACTGGTAACCGCCCTCGGTAATCGCGCGCGCGCCATAGGAAATGCGCTTGCCGCCCTCGAAAGTGTCGCGGATGGCAGGATGCGTCTTGAAGCGCTGAAATTCCTCGAAAGGATAAAGATAGGGGTTCTTGTAATTGAGATGCACCACGAAGCCGACGGCAACGAGATTGTCCTCCAGATGATAGAGGAACGAGCCGCCGCCGGTCTTGAAACCGAGCGGCCAGCCGAAGGAGTGCTGCACGAGGCCCTGTTTGTGGTGTTCCGGCTTGACCTGCCAGAGTTCCTTGATGCCGATGCCGAATTTCTGCGGTTCGCGATCTTTCGAAAGGTCAAACCTGGAAATCAGCTGCTTGGCGAGCGAACCGCGCACACCTTCGCCGATCAGCACATATTTGCCATGCAGCTCCATGCCGCGCGTGAAGGCGGGGCCGGGTTCACCGTTCTTCTCGATGCCCATATCGCCGGTGGCGACACCGATCACTGCGCCTTCTTCATTATAAAGCACTTCGGTGGCGGCAAAGCCCGGATAGATCTCGACGCCGAGCGCTTCCGCCTTTTCCGCCAGCCAGCGACAGACCAGCCCAAGCGAGACGATGTAATTGCCGTGATTGTTCATGAGCGGCGGCATCATGAAGTTCGGCAGACGGATGGAGCCCGCAGGGCCTAAGAACATGAACTGGTCGTCCTTGACCTCGGTCTTGAAGGGATGCCCCTCTTCCTCACGCCAGCCGGGCAGAAGCCGGTCGATGCCGATGGGATCAACCACGGCACCTGAGAGAATATGCGCGCCGACTTCAGCACCCTTTTCCAGAACGACGACCGAAAGCTCCGGCTCGACCTGCTTCAGACGGATCGCGGCGGCAAGGCCCGCAGGACCCGCACCGACGATCACAACGTCGAATTCCATCGCTTCGCGTTCCGGCAGTTCCATCGCTTCCGTCATCTTGTCCTCTCACCTCGCCGGTCCCATCCGGCTGTTGTTATATCCGCTTCCGGCATTCGCACCGTGTTGCCTGCACTGGCCGAAAAGCCAGTCTGCGACAACACATTCGCCCTAGCCTGTCTTCGCAAAGCACGACGGCTTTGTCGAGCTTCCATAGCGGCAAAACATGTCGCACGCCACTCAATTGTCAGACAACCTGATGAGTATTTTATTACTTTTACGTGCACGTAAGATTGAGAATAGGAGTTGAGTGGGTGGGCGTCAAGGTTTGTCATTATTTGATGGCAAAGGATTGCCAATTCCAAGGATTGCACCGAGCCCAAGTCGCTAGGGCGGTCAGGACGCTTCCCGCCGTTCATTGCAGCTCGCACTCCCAGCCATCCGGCCGGCCGAAAACTCGAGCTGCAAAGTGTTTTTCCGCCAAGGCCGACTCAGCCGGGCTAACGCCGCTCTTCCGACTTTGACCTCAGCAATGATGAGATCAGGTCAGTACAAGAGTTGCTTTCAGGCAAAAACGCGTGCGCTGTTTTCCAAGTCTCCAGCCACCTTGATGTATGGCGTGGGGCCAAAACTGATCCGGGCCACACCAAGGTCTGCCAGCTCTCGGATATCTTTCAGGTCGCCCGATATCATAACATTGACCGGTAAAGTCGCGCGGTCGCATATTTCTTTGATCAGCTTTTTGTCTTTTAGCCCGGGCACGAAAAAACCATCTGCTCCTGCCGCCTTATAGGCTGCCCCGCGAGCGAGCACCTCATCCAGCAAGACCGCATGATCGATGCCCTCATCTGCTTTGAGAAACACGTCCGTTCTCGCATTGATGAAGACCGGGACACGGTGGTCTTCGGCAGCGCTGCGAATAGCTCGAAGCCGGTCCACCTGATAATCGACATCATAGAGGCCCGTCCCGTGCACCACCTGATCCTCGAAGTTCAATCCGATGACGCCGAGGGTGAGTAGACGACCTACGTTGCGCCTGACCGTTGCAGCATCACTCGAATAACCGCCTTCAAAATCCACAGTGAGAGGCAGATCGATGCATTTCATTATTCGAGCGACGACCGCCAGTGCGTCATCGAGCGGCATCTCCTCACCATCCGAATAGCCTTGCGCGGCAGCAACGGACCAGCTTCCGGTTGCAATGGCCTTCGCACCGCTGCGGGCAACGGCCATCGCGCTTCCTGCATCCCAGATGTTGTAAAGGACGATGGGATCGCCCGGAATGTGCAAGCTTCGAAACTTTTCTGCACGTTCAATCTGATTGCTCATTTTGGTGTCTCCCGTGTGCTATCTTTGAGCTTTCGCTCATTTCGATCAGCCGTCGCCTGTTCTAAAGGCCGCAGCCGTTACCTGGAAACGACTAGCACCGGGAAAATGCTCAGAACGCCGATTTTCGGGCACCTATTTCTTTTTGTCTAAAATTACGAGAGTCCTCTACTTGCGAATCAGGATGAGTACCGCAAGCAGCTAAAATCAAACATCCCGTTCAAACCGCCCATTCCTCATCCGTCGTAAACACAATCGTCAGCCACCGATCCGTCCCCTCGCCGCCGAGTGCATCGCCGATCTCGTCGCGGATCGCGTCCCATTCTTCGAGACGCCGGGGTGGCCAGTTTTTCGGGACGATGAAGAAGAGTTCGATCTGGCGGCCTCGGCCAACGCGGGCGACATAGGAATAGTGCGAGGCGAAGCCGAATTTTTCGACGGTTTCGGCCGCTACCCTGTCCACATGCTGCTTGAATTCAAAAGGCGTCACCAGAAGGATGTCGGCGAGCGCCTGCTTCACATTGCCGAGCGGCATGGGAATGATGATGAGGCAGACCAGCGCCAGAACGGCGGGGTCGATATAGGGCGCGATCCACTGATGCGCCGTTCCCGTCAGCCCGTAGCCGATGGCGAAGGCGAGGAACAGGGCCGCGCTCAGGAGCGCGCTCATCAGCCAGCTTTTGGCGTCCAGCGCCACGAAGGCCGATTTCAGTCTGCGGTTCTGGCGTTTGACGAACCATGCCATGACGAGCGAAATGGCAAAGCTGACGAAGGTGACGATGATGGCGTAATCGAACTCGATCGATCTGCCGCCGTCCATCAGGCTGTCGATGGCGTTGATCAGGGCATAGATCGCAGCGCCCATCAAAAGCGTGCCGTTGAGGCCGAGGACCATCGGCTCCAGATGCCAGAAGCCCATGGTGAAACGCTCTGCCAGCCTTCCACCGGGCCGTGGGGCGGCGGAAGCCGCGATCAGCCGCGCCACCAGCAGCGCCAGCACCGTCATGAAGGCATCCGTCAGGGCATAAACGCCATCGAACACCACCGCGAAAGAGCCGGAAAACAGGCCTGCACCAATGCCGAACGCGGCCAGAAGAACCGTGATGGCAATTGAGAATTTCAGCAGAGATTGTTCGGTCATGACGCGTATTTAACCTTCAAAAGCGGGCGCCGCCTTCCTATAAACAGCACAGATGGAGCGGGATAGCGAAAACTGTGGACGGTTTTCGCCTGTAGTCACGCTTCGATTCTTTGATACGCTGCAAACAAGACAGGACAAAACCCATGGATCTCGGCATTTCCGGCAAACGCGCCCTCGTTCTCGCCTCCTCTCGCGGCCTTGGGCTGGGCATCGCCACGGCGCTGGCGAATGAAGGCGTGAATGTTCTTCTCGTTGGCAGAAGCAGCGAAAAGCTGGACGCGAACTGCAAGACGATCAATGCACTCGGCAAGGGCAAGGCCGACTGGGTGCGGGGCGATCTTGGCGACGACAATTTCGTCGAGGCCATGGTTCAGGCCGTGAACGACAAGCTCGGCGGCATTGACATTCTCGTCAACAACACCGGTGGCCCGACGCCGGGTCTTGCGCAGGAGATCACGACCGAGAAGCTGGAGAGCTTCTTCCAGTCGATGGTGCTGCGCGTCATCACGCTCACCAATGCGCTGCTGCCGCAGATGAAGGAACAGGGCTTTGGCCGCATCCTGACCGTTGCCTCCTCCGGCGTGTTCGAACCCATCCCCAATCTGGCGCTCTCCAACACGCTGCGTGGGGCGCTGGTGGGCTGGAGCAAGACATTGTCGAGCGAAGTGGCCTGTTTCGGCATCACCTCCAACCTTCTTCTGCCCGGCCGCATCCATACCGACCGCATCGACGAGCTGGATGGCGCCAATGCCAAGCGCCTGGGTAAAAGCATGGAGGAAATCCGCGAGGCTTCGGTCAAGAGCATTCCGGCAGGCAGGCTTGGCACGGTGGAAGAATTCGCCGCCGCCGGAGCTTTCCTCTGCTCGGTTCCGGCAAGCTACATCACCGGCACAATGCTGCGGGTGGATGGCGGCGCGGCGAAATCGAACTGACGCCGGTGCGACGCCGGAGCGGTCAAGAGGCCGCTCCGTAGACTACGAAGCGGTTTCTGCCGGTATTCTTGGCTTCGTAGAGTGCCGTGTCGGCGCGGCGCAGCACATCGCTCGCGCTCTCACCGGGATCGGCAAAGGCAATGCCGGCCGAACAGCTGTAACGGAAATCCGGCACATCGCTCAGCGGCGATGCCTCGGTCAACGTCGCCAGCAGCTTCTGCATGGTGCTTTCCGCGCTCAGCATTCGCGAACCGCTGAGAACGAGCAGAAACTCCTCACCGCCGATCCGCCCCACCAGATCGTCCCGGCCGATCGCGGCGGAAAGCCGGGTGGCGAAATCCTTGAGGACGAGATCGCCGCAGGCATGCCCGAAACGGTCGTTCACCGCCTTGAAATGGTCGATATCCATGATGATCACCGCAAGCGCCTGCGCCTTGTTGGGGCCAAGCATCTGGTTGAGGATATCCATGGCATAGCGGCGGTTGCCGAGGCCAGTGAGCTCGTCGCTCAGCGCCGATTTCAGCGCCCTGTCGCGCTCCTGCCGCAGATCGCGCAACTGGATGCCAAGCTCGGAAACATCAGTCACGACACACAACATCCAGCCGCCCGGCAGCGTCGTTTCCGTCGTCAGCATCCAGCGTCCATCGTTCAGGCTGGTTTCGATGGTGCGGTAAGGCAACTTGCCGCGCCTTGTCCGCGCCGAGCGCAACCACAGTTCGAAATCGGTGGTTTCGACCGCCGTTCCTGTCGAGCTGCGATACCCGCCGCGCATCAGCTCCATCCAGTTCGGAAAACCGTCCGGAGCCATGCCCAGCGCCTCGCGGAAGGCCGCATTGGCAAAGCGCAACTCGTCGCTGCCATCGAAAAGGGCATAACCCTGCTGCGATGACGCCATGAGGTTCATAAGCTGGGAATGGAAAATTTCCACGTCGCCGCGAATGAGGACCTCCGGCCCGGGCGGCACATCTTGGAGGGCGGAACATGCCTGCTTGCGGGACATCTGGACTTCCGGGTTACAACGCGACAGCTACAATTAAGAAAGCTCCCTGAGGATATAGCCTTTATTTATACTTTGCGATTGCGAAAAAATATTTAATTTGCATCGCAAAACTGTATTTATAACGGAAAATTACTTTATTCTAATGTTTTAATAAACCGAGAAGTGGCGCTTGCCATTCTGCCGGGCCTGTGCAATCAACCGCCCTCCTCTGACATCGGGATGCCAAATGCGTCCCTTATTCTCAAGCCGGGCCGCCTTTGGGCCGGGCGAGCATTTCTATCGGCGACAAGGATATGGCGATGACGCAAAAGCGGGCACTGGGCCTCGATTTCGGCACGACCAACACGGTCATGGCTCTTTCCGACGGCGGCGGCGAAAGCCGCTCCATGCAGTTTACCAGCAGCGCGGGCACGGATGACAGTATGCGCACCGCGCTCTCCTTCATGAAGGATTCGGGCCTTGGTGCGGCTGCCCTGCACGTGGAAGCGGGCCACGCAGCCATCAGGCAATTCATCGACAATGCGGGCGATTGCCGCTTCCTGCAGTCGATCAAGACATTTGCGGCCTCGCCGCTCTTTCAGGGCACGTTGATCTTCGCCAAGCGCCAGAGCTTCGAGGATTTGATGGACGTGTTCCTGCGCAAGCTGAAAACCTATGCGGGCGCAGAGTGGCCAAGCGACGTCTCGACCGTCATCGCCGGTCGCCCCGTGCGTTTCGCCGGTAGCAATCCGGATGAGACGCTGGCGCTCTCCCGCTACAACGAAGCGCTGACGCGTGCCGGTTTTCCGGAAATCCACTATGTCTACGAGCCGGTGGCGGCCGCCTATTATTTCGCCCAGAGCCTGAAGAAGGACGCCAATGTGCTGGTGGCGGATTTCGGCGGCGGCACCACCGACTATTCGCTGATCCGCTTCGAGACCCATGCCGGCAAGCTTTCCGCCACCCCCATCGGCCATTCCGGCGTCGGTGTCGCCGGTGACCATTTCGACTTTCGCATGATCGACAATCTGGTTTCGCCGGAAATCGGCAAGGGCAGCAAGTTCAAGAGCTTCGACAAGGTGCTGGACGTGCCTTCCGGCTACTACGTGAATTTCGGTCGCTGGAACCAGCTGTCGATCTTCAAGACCTCGAAGGAATTCACCGATCTGAAATCGCTGGTGCGCTCGGCGCTGGAGCCGGACAAGCTCGAACTCTTCATCGATCTCGTGGAGCATGACGAGGGTTATCCGCTTTATCAGTCGATTTCCGCCACCAAGATGGCGCTTTCCTCGGCCGAAGAAGCGGAATTCAACTTCGCGCCGCTCGGCAAGGCCGGCCGCAAAATGGTCAAGCGCAGCGACTTCAACAACTGGATCGCCGACGACCTCGCTAAGATCGAGGGCGCGCTGGACGAGGTTCTGGAGAAGACGCAAGTCGCGCCCGAGGCAATCGACAAGGTGTTCCTCACCGGCGGCACCTCCTTCGTGCCGGCGGTGCGCGAGCTTTTCACCCGTCGTTTCGACGCGGACCGGATCGAAACCGGTGGCGAGCTGCTCTCGATTGCCCATGGTTTGGCCATGATCGGCGAAAGCGGTGACATTCAGCGCTGGACAGCGTGATTTACGGGTTCCCCGGGCGGGGAACATGGGATAATTTCACCCCATGATCGCCGCTCACGACCTCTCCCCGGCCGAACTCGCCGCGCTTCTGCATTTCCATGCGGATGCGGGCGTGGACTGGTTGCTGGAAGACGGACCTGTTGACCGTTTCGCCGAATTTGCCGCCTCCCGCCCTGCCCGACCGGCAGCGCGTCAGGAAAGTTCTGCGCCCGCACACCAGATGGACGGCGGCGCGGAGCGTCGTGCCGATGCTCCGCAGCGGCAGACGGCAGGTCGCAGCGCGCCGACGAGAGGCGCGCCGCCTGCTCCGGCACTTCAGCAGAATGTTGCCATGCCGGACGAACAGGCCGTGGCGGCTGCCCGTTTTGCGGCTGAAAGCGCAAGGTCGCTTTCCGAACTGAAAATCGCGCTTGAGGGTTTCAGCGGCTGCAACCTCAAGAACAGCGCCCGCAACACGGTATTCACCGAAGGCGACCCTGCTTGCGCCGTCATGGTCATCGGCCCGATGCCGGATGCAGATGACGACCGCGAGGGCCAGCTTTTTGCCGGCAAGACCGGGCTGCTGCTCGACCGTATGCTGGCCGCTATCGGCCTTGACCGCGCACGCATCATGCTCGGCAATGTCGTGCCCTGGCGTCCACCGGGCAACCGCCCGCCGACTCAGGCCGAAATGGATATCTGCCGCCCCTTCATTGAGCGCCAGATCGCACTTGCGGAGCCGAAACACCTGTTGCTTCTTGGCAACTTGACCGCACGTTTCTTTTTCGGCGGCACCGGAACGATCCATACGCTGCGCGGACAGTGGCGTGATGTCGCAGCTGGGCACCTGGTTTTACCGGCGCTGGCGAGCCTGCATCCGCAGGAACTTCTAAACGCACCTGCCAGCAAGTCATTGGCATGGCAGGATTTATTGGCGTTTCAGGCAAAAATCTCCGAAGGCTGATTGCCTGATTCTTACTCAGAGTAAACGAAGTATGAAAAAAGCCATGCGTATTACGCATAACAGCGGCGCGCTGACCCGGCTTGCCGAATCCATGCTGCACTGCGATAAGCCAGCCTGTGTCTTGGGAGGAATTCGGTTTAAGGAACCAAGGCAATGACCACTCGCTTCCGTCCGGTACATTCCGGCTTTGAAACGCTCCGACTGGCGGGCCTCGGCCCTCGCTCCAGTCAGGGTTACCATCGTTTCGGCGCTGCCGCTAACGAACAGATGACCGCACGTGCTGCCATGCAGCAGGTTCGCGTCACACGTCCTGCAGCTGTCTTTGCGGATTTCCGCGAGCGCTGAGAGCACTCAGGCCGGCGTAAAACCGGTCCATATCTTTGATTGCGCGCTGGCGTCTTTCTTCGGGAAGGCGCCTTTTGCATTTGCGGGACTAGGCGACGAAACGACAACGGCTCTGGCGCCGACGATGCCGCATGTTTGCGACCTCCGCCAAATTTGGTGCGTTACCCCTGCGGCGTGGAGGCCTTGCGTGCCGCGCGTCTCGCCAGGCCCAGCTGGTGCTCGCGGAAAATGATGAAGATGCCGGCGAAAATCACGATTGCCGTGCCGATCAGCATGGTGAGCGTTGGAATGTCTCCGAACAGGATATAGGAGACCGCTATCCCGAAAACGATGGAGCTGTATTCGAAGGGCGCGATAGTGGAGACCTCCGCGTGGCGATAGCTCTCCGTCAGGAAGATCTGTGCGACGCCGCCACAAATGCCGCTGGTGATCAACAGCACGGCCTGCTTGGTATCCAGAGCGCTCCACCCGAAGGGCACGCTGACGAGCGAAAGCAAGGTGGCCGTGAGCGAGAAATAGAGAACGATGGTCGGCGTCTTTTCCGTTTCCACCAGTTGCCGCACCTGGATCATTGCGAGACCGCCAAGTGCTGCCCCGCATAGCACGGCAATCGCGCCCAGCCCCTCGCCCGCGGCAAAACCGCCTTCACGCAACAGGGTCATCTTCGGCCACAGGATAACCAGCACGCCCATCATGCCAACGAAAACCGCGCTCCAGCGGTAGATGCGCACCTTCTCGCGCAGGATGAAGGCGGCGAACACGACGGCCAGCAGCGGTGAGGCATAACCGATGGCGATGAATTCCGGCAACGGCAGCAGCGTCAGCCCGTAAAACCCGCAGGCCATGGAGAGAATGCCGAGAAACCCGCGCTTGAAATGGCCGATGAGATTGTTGGTGTGCAGCGCGCTCGTTAGCGCATGCAGCCAGGCAAGATAAACGACGATGGGGATGATGGCGAAAGCGGAGCGGAAGAAAGTGATCTGACCGGCCGGCACATCGGGACCGGAGGCCTTGATACAAGTCTGCATCACCAGAAAAAAGCCAACCGAAATCAGCTTCAGGCTTATCCCCCGAAAGGGATTTGTCGGTTCGGCGTTCATCGGCAGTTACTCATATCGGCTGCGCAAACACGCCATCGGGAGATTGTTCATGCGGGGGAGGACGACGCGGGGGAATTGGATTTGCCCAAGGCTAGAGCATTCCCGAAGCGCTTTACAACAAAAAATGTTATTTACCCATGAATTCCGTTGATCTGGTGAGGCGCAGGATTGCTTTCCCCGGCTTGGGGCCTCCTCACCCCCATTGTTCAGGCCTTCAGCCCTGATGGCGACGTGAGAATCAGACCAAAAGCGACACGCGCTAAAATTTGAAGAAAATAAAATACAATTTCAGCAATCGTTCAACATTTGCTGGCATGGTCCGCAGGTCCGGCAGCGGCAGGATCGTCTGCAGGGCCGGCAAAGCCTTCCATGGCAGGACAGAACGTCCTCCCGATGCGCACATGATTGTGACGAATACTCTACCTATTTTACATCCGGGCCTTATGACGACATGATGCCCGGAGGACAACGACAAAGTTATTCAGGAACAGTCATGCGAACAGACACGGGCCAGATCGTTCACCTGGCAGATTACCGCCCCACCGATTTCGTTCTGGAGCGGGTGGATCTCACCTTCGAACTCGACCCCAAGAATACCAAGGTCGAAGCCCGTCTGATCTTTCATCGCCGAGAGGGCGTCGATGTGTCAGCGCCGCTCGTTCTCGATGGCGACGAGTTGACGCTTTCGGGCCTGCTGCTTGATCAGGTGGACATTCCCGCAAGCCAATATGACGCGACGCCCGATAGCCTGACGATCCGCGATCTGCCTGCGGCGACGCCCTTCGAGATCTGTGTCACCAATTACATCAACCCGCAGGTCAATACGCAGCTGATGGGGCTTTACCGCACCAACGGCGTTTATTGCACCCAGTGCGAGGCTGAAGGTTTCCGCCGCATCACCTATTTCCCAGACCGGCCCGATGTTCTGGCACCTTATACGGTGACGATCATCGCCGCGAAGGACGGCAATCCCCTGCTGTTGTCGAACGGCAATTTCCTCGGCGGCGGCAATTACGATGAAGGCCGCCACTTTGCAGCCTGGTTCGATCCGCACCCGAAACCCAGCTATCTCTTTGCGCTTGTCGCCGGCGATCTCGGCGTGGTGGAAGACACGTTCACCACCCTTTCTGGCCGCGAAGTGGCGCTGAAGATCTATGTCGAGCATGGCAAGGAGCCGCGCGCGGCCTATGCCATGGATGCGCTGAAGCGCTCGATGAAGTGGGATGAGGAACGCTTCGGCCGTGAATACGACCTCGATATTTTCATGATCGTCGCCGTGTCCGATTTCAACATGGGCGCGATGGAGAACAAGGGTCTCAACGTCTTCAACGACAAATTCGTGCTGGCCGACCCGGAAACTGCCTCCGACGCGGACTACGCCAATATCGAGCGCATCATCGCGCATGAATATTTCCACAACTGGACCGGCAACCGCATCACCTGCCGCGACTGGTTTCAGCTGTGCCTGAAAGAAGGCCTGACGGTCTATCGCGACCAGGAATTTTCCGCCGACATGCGCTCGCGCCCGGTCAAGCGCATCGCCGATGTGCGTCACCTGAAATCGGAGCAGTTTCCAGAGGATTCCGGTCCGCTGGCCCATCCGCCACGCCCCGATACCTATCGCGAAATCAACAACTTCTACACGACGACCGTTTATGAAAAGGGCGCCGAAGTCACCCGCATGATCGCCACGATCCTTGGGGAAGACGACTTCAAGAAAGGCATGGACCTTTATTTCGAACGTCATGACGGCGAAGCGGCGACTGTTGAGGATTTCGTCAAGAGTTTTGCCGATGCCAGCGGCCGCGACCTGTCGCAGTTTTCGCTATGGTACACCGAGGCCGGCACGCCGCTCGTCTCCGTTTCCTCCGCCTACGATGCCGCCAAGGCGACCTTCAGGCTGACGCTGGAACAGACCGTCGCACCAACGCCTGGCCAACCGGTGAAGCAACCGCGTCATATTCCGCTTTCGCTGGCGCTGATTCTCGACAATGGCCAGATCGCCGAGCCGCAGGCTGTCACGGCCGGAGAATACCGCGACGGCGTGCTGCATCTGACCGAACGCAACCAGACATTCTCCTTCTCCGGCATTTCATCGCGCCCAGTGCTGTCGCTCAACCGCAGCTTCTCGGCGCCGATCAACCTGCATTTCGAACAGAGTGCTGCCGATCTGGTGCAGGTTGCCCGGCACGAGACGGATATGTTTGCCCGTTTCCAGGCGCTTACCGATCTCGCTTTGCCGGCGCTGATTGCCGCTACCAAGGCCGTGCAGAACGGCCAAGAAGTACGCTCGGACGCCGACCTCATCGCAACGTTGATCGAAATCGTCGGCGACGCTTCGCTTGAACCCGCTTTCCGGGCACAGGCGCTGGCGCTGCCGAGCGAAACGGACATCGCTCGCGAACTGGGCGGCAATACCGACCCGGACGCCATCCACAAGGCCCGCAACGCGACGATCAAGGCCATTGCCACGGCCGGTCTCGAAACGCTCCGCGGGCTCGCCGACAGCGACGGCAATGGTGAAGCCTACAGCCCCGATGCCGACAGCGCCGGACGGCGTTCGCTTCGCAACGGCGCGTTGAGCTTCCTTGCTTTTGCCGAGGGAACGCCTGACAGGGCGGCAAAGGCCTATGCCAGCGCCACCAACATGACCGATCTTGCGCATGCGCTTGGTGTGCTGACCCAGCGTTTCCCCGACAGCGCGGAGACAAAGGAGGCGCTTGCCGCCTTCGAAGCCCGCTTTGCCGACAATGCGCTGGTTCTCGACAAATGGTTCTCGCTGCAGGCCGCCATTCCCGGCGACGGCGCGCTGGAACGTATCAAGGCGCTGATGACGTCGAAACACTTCATCGCCTCTAATCCCAACCGGGTACGGTCGCTGGTGGGCACGCTCGCCTTCTCCAACCCGACCGGTTTCCACCGCGCCGACGGTGCCGCCTACCGGTTCCTCGCCGAGCAGATCATAGCCATCGACAAGCGTAACCCGCAGCTTGCCGCACGCATTCTCACCTCCATGCGCTCCTGGCGGTCGCTGGAAGCAAGCCGCGCCGAACACGCCAAGGCAGCGCTTTCGACAATCGCCGAAGCAAAAGGTCTTTCGACGGATGTCAGCGATATCGTCGGGCGTATTCTGAAAGGATAATACCCGGCGAACATTCGCCAACTCCCCTATTCCGGACAATGCGTTGCGCCGTCTTGATTTCCGTCAAGGCGGCGCAACGCATTGCGCGACACAATCGTCAGCGACAGGCCGGAACGCGGCCGCGAGCGGAAAGGGACTTCAAATGACGGATATTTCCAACACCAGCAATTCGTTCCAGCGTTTCATCACCGAAGCCCCGGCCCATCAGGCGGTCTGGCTTCAGGCCGTGCAGGGGCTGGGTGCGGCGTCCACGCTGGATGCCAAGACGCAATGCCTGGTCTATATCGGCATTCTTGCCGCACTGAGGCTTGAAGGCGGTGTGGCATTTCATGTGCTGGAAGCCAAAGCGCATGGCGCAAGCCGTGACGATATCATCAGCGCGGTGCTGACCGGGCTTCCCGCCGCCGGAAACGGCGTTCTCGGCGCACTTGGACCTGCTCTTGAAGCTTTCGACAAGGCTTGAGAACCACCGGCCGGAACACACCGGAACGTCCCAGACCGGCCATCCGGGTGTCGGTTTTTCCAATGCCTGGCGTCGCTGTGCAGACCGTAACGCGCTGTCCCGAAAAAATACGGAGTCGGTTCAAGGGGTTAAAATTCTTTTAACTTTTGCCTCTGGACACGGCGAATCGCATTTGATTCACTATGCATATTCGAGCGGCGGCGCTTCGAATCAGTGGGGATATCTTGAAGGCGGGACAATGACGAACGTGCGGCGGGCGACTGCGGGCGATGAGCGGCCGTATGCCAAATTTTCTGATCTTGCGGCCTGGGGCGAAAGGCTTTCCAGCGACCTGATGGGTTTGATGAACGGCTCCGACCGCCCGATGCCGCAGGTCGAGACCCTGCTGAAGCGCCTCATTCCCATTCTCATTCTTGCATTTCTCGTCGTCATCGCGGCGTCACGCATGCTGGGCATCGTTGCCGAATATAGCCGCATGGAAGAGGCAGCCCGCCACTCTACCGCACTGACAGCGCTGACGGCCAAAGCAGCCCTTATCAACAACGGTATTGTCTTTGCCTCGCAAGAGCGCACCCGCGCAGAGGCGAGCCTTGCCGCAGCGCTGCCTTCGGGCAGCCTTGCTGATGGCACCATGGTGCTTCTGTCGGGCAGCAACGGCCGGATTTTCGCCGGCGCTGGCAAGGGCGCCACGCTTTATATCGGCACCTCCCTGCCGGCTTTGCTTCCCGAAATCGCCATTGTTCAGCGTTTTCCCGGCGCGCCCGGCACCATCGAAACGAATATCGACAACCAGCCGCATTATGCGACGATGATCCCCTTCGGTGACGATGGCGGCATGGTCATCGCGGCGCGCTCGCTTGAGCCGATCCGTTCTTTCTGGCGCAGCGAAATCGCCATGAACGTGACGCTGTTTGCCGGAATCTCCTCGATCCTTCTCGTCGTGCTCTACGCCTATTACATGCAGGTCAAACGCGCCCGCGATGCCGACGACATCTTCGCCGAATCGAACCTGCGGGTGGAGACGGCGCTGTCACGTGGCCGCTGCGGCCTGTGGGACTTCGATCTTTCCACGCGGCGCATGTTCTGGTCCGGCTCGCTCTACGAAATCCTCGGCAGACCGCCGAAGGCCGCACCGCTGTCCTTTTCGGATGCGGCGCGCATGATGCATTCCGAAGATGGGAACCTCTACGAGCTTGCCCGTGCTGTCGGCTGCGGTGATCTGCGCCAGATCGACCAGATCTTTCGCATGCGCCACGCGAAAGGCCACTATGTCTGGCTGCGCGCCCGCGCCCAGGTCATCCGCACCAATAACGGCCCGCGCGTCATCGGCATCGCCATGGACGTGACTGAGCAGCACCGCCTTGCGCAACGTTATGCCGAGGCAGACCAGCGCCTTGCAGACGCCATCGAATCCACCTCGGAAGCCTTCGTGCTATGGGACAAGAATGACCGTCTCGTCATGTGCAACACCCATTACCAGAAGGCTTACGGCCTGCCGGACAGCGTTCTGGTAGCGGGCACCGAAAAGAGCGCCGTGCAGGCGGCTGCGGCACGCCCGGTTGTGGAGCGGCGCGTTGCGGACCCCGATCAGTCTGGCCTTTCGCGCATGACGGAAGTGCAGCTTGCCGATGATCGCTGGCTACAGATCAATGAACGCCGCACCCGTGACGGCGGCCTCGTCTCCGTCGGCACCGACATTACGCTTCTGAAGCGCCATCAGGAGCGCCTACGTGACTCCGAACGCCGGCTGATGGCCACCATCGGCGATCTTTCCGCCTCGCAGCATAAGCTGGAGCGGCAGAAGACGGAGCTTTCGGACGCCAACGCCAATTATCTCGCCGAAAAAGAGCGCGCCCAGGCGGCAAACCTCGCAAAGTCCGAATTCCTCGCCAATATGAGCCATGAACTGCGCACGCCGCTCAACGCCATTCTCGGCTTTTCCGACATCCTGCAAAACGAGATGTTCGGGCCGGTTGGCTCGCCGAAATATTCCGAATATGCCCGGGATATCCACGACAGCGGCAAGCACCTCCTAAATGTCATCAACGACATTCTGGATATGTCCAAGATCGAAGCGGGCCATATGCGGATCAACCGCGAGACAATCGATCTCGCGCCGCTTATCGAGGAAACCCTGCGGCTGACCGCCATCCAGGCGGAACAGAAGAACATCACCGTGCAGCAGAAGGTCTGCGCCGGGCTGACGATGCAGGGCGACCGCCGCGCCATGAAGCAGATCATGCTCAACCTTCTGTCCAATGCCGTGAAGTTCACCGGCAATGGCGGCCGCGTAGCGCTGCGCACCCATGTGCATCAGGCCGCCATGATCCTCACCATCGCCGATACCGGCATCGGCATTCCCGCCGAGGCACTCGACAAGATTGGCCAGCCCTTCGAGCAGGTGCAGAGCCAATACGCCAAAAGCCAGGGCGGCTCAGGCCTCGGGCTCGCCATCTCGCGCTCGCTCGTCAGGCTGCATGGCGGCACGATGAAAATCCGCTCCTGCGAAGGCAGAGGCACGGTGGTGACGATTATCATCCCGCATGCGGCAGGGTGCTGTGGCACGGTGCATTGAGGAATATCGGGCTGTGCCCGCTGCGTTGCAGTAAGTGAAGGCAGAACGCGCGATACCCACCATCACCCGCCATTCTTCACCGTTGCCACAAACGCCTTCCTGACAACCTTCGCCAGCCGCTTCACCTCGCCCTCCAGCGTGGAAATATCCGGGCAATCCCCGGCCCGGCAAACCAGATCGATAAGACCGGCAGGCGCTTCCTTCGGATTGAAAGCACCGTCGATGCACAGCCGCACGATCTGCGATATCTCGGTGTAAAGCGCAGTCGCCGCCAGGCAGTCGTCGAAAGATTGCTGCTCCATCACCGGGGCGGCCAGCACCTGCAATGCCTCTGCCGTGTTGCGACCCGGTTCGTGCGGCTGGAGACCCTTGGCGGGACCGACCAGCGCCAGATATTGGGCGATGAATTCGAGGTCGATCAGGCCGCCATTGATGAGCTTGAAGTCCCAGATATTTTCCGGCGGCTTCTCCTGCTCGATGAGGCTGCGCATCTCCAGCACGTCAGCAGAAACCTTCGCCACATCGCGTTTTTGCGAAAGGATCGAGGCGATGATGCCGCGCGCATCTTCCATCAGCGAGGCTTCGCCACAAATCAGGCGAGCGCGGGAAAGCGCCATATGTTCCCAGGTCCAGGCTTCCTCGCGCTGGTATTTCTCAAAGGCGGAAATGCGCGTCGCCACCGGCCCCTTGTTGCCGGAGGGGCGAAGCCGCATGTCCACCTCGTAAAGCACGCCTTCGGCCGTGGGCGCCGATAGTGCGGCAATCAGCCTTTGGGTGACGCGAGTGAAGTAACGCACCACATCGAGCGGTTTTGCGCCGGTCGATTCATGGGCGGCATCGTCGTAATCGTAGAGGAGAATGAGGTCGACATCCGAACCCGCGGTCAGCTCGAAGGAGCCGAGCTTGCCCATGCCCATCACGGCCACGCGCCCGCCCGGATATGGCCCATGTGCCGTCTCCATCTCCGAGAGAACGGCATTCAGGGCCGCTTCAATTACCAGATCGGCAAGATGGGTGAAGGCGCGGGCGGCGATCTCGCCACGGATCGCGCCTGTCAACAGCCGCACGCCGATGAGAAAGCGCTGCTCGGCGGCGAAAATACGGAGCCGGTCGAGAATATCCTCGTAGTGGCGGGCATTGGAAAGGAAATTGCCCATGCGCTGGGCAAGATATTCGCGCGTCGGGATGTCACTCATCAGCGCCGGGTCCAGCATGCCGTCAAAAACATGCGGGCGGGCGGCGATGATTTCGGCAAGGCGCGGGGCCGACGACATGATCGTCACCAGCAGCGACAGCAGCGCCTGATTGTTGCCGAGCAGCGAGAAGAGCTGGATGCCCGCCGGTAGCCCGGAGAGGAAATTATCAAAGCGCAGCAGCGCCTCATCCGCCCGCTTGCTTTCGCCAAAGGCGCGCAGCAGATCCGGCGTAAGCTCCGTCAGCCGCTCGCGCGCCTCGACCGATTGCGTTGCCCGGTAGCGGCCATTGTGCCAGGTGCGTATGACGCGGGAAATATCCTCCGGCCGCTGAAAACCAAGTGCTGAGAGGGTTTTCAGCGTATCTGGATCGTCCTTCTGGCCCGTGAAGACCAGATTGCCTGCCTCACCGGAGAGTTTCGTCTCCTGTTCGAACAGCGCCGAATAACGGCGCTCCACCAGCCGCAGCACCTTTTCCAGCTTCTCGGAAAACGCCTTGGTATCTTCAAAACCGAGCATGAAGGCAATGCGCTTCAGTTCTGTTTCGGTGTCGGGCAGCACGTGGGTCTGCTCATCGCGCACCATCTGAATGCGGTGTTCCACTTCGCGCAGGAACCAGTAGGCGTCAGTCAGGCTGTCGCGCGTTTCGGCATCGATCCATTTCGCTTCGGTGAGCGCCGCCAGCGCCTCCTGCGTCGCGCGGACCCTGAGCGCCGGCATACGGCCGCCGGCGATCAGCTGCTGCGTCTGCGCGAAGAACTCGATCTCGCGAATGCCGCCGCGTCCGAGCTTGACGTTATGGCCCTTAACCGCAATCGCGCCATGGCCCTTATGCGCATGGATCTGCCGCTTGATGGAGTGAATATCGGCAATCGCCGCGTAATCTAGATATTTGCGGAAGATGAAAGGCGTCAGTTCGCGCAGGAAATTGTCGCCGGCCTTCAGATCGCCGGCCACCGGCCGCGCCTTGATATAGGCGGCGCGTTCCCAGTTTTGGCCCCTGCCCTCGTAATAAAGCAGCGCCGCTTCCACGGGAATGGCGAGCGGCGTCGAGCCGGGGTCTGGCCGGAGCCTCAAATCGGTGCGGAAGACGTAACCGTCTGCCGTGCGTTCCTGCATGATACGCACGAGGCGGCGCATCATGCGGCCGAAATTCTCTGTCGCAGCATAGGGATCATCGATAATGCCAGCAGAGGGTTCAAAGAACACCACTGCGTCGATGTCCGAGGAATAGTTCAGTTCGCGCGCGCCGAGCTTGCCCATGCCAAGCACGATCAGGCCGGAACCTTCGCTTGGCGTGGCAACGTTCTTAAGTTTGAGCTTGCCGGTCTCATGGCCGACAAGCAGCAGGTGGTCGATGGCGGCCGACAGCGAAGCATCCGCCATGTCGCTCAGCCAGCGCGTGGTATCGCGGGCGGTGAAGATGCGCGCGAGATCGGCAAGCGCTGCGACGAAGGAAAGCCGACGCTTGGCGATCCTCAAGCGCGACATCACCTCGTTTTCGACGGGCACGCCGCCCTCTTGCCCCGGCTTCCAGCAATCGCGCGCTTCACCGACGAGATCGGCCAGTAGTGGCTCCAGCGGCTTCGAAATCGCGAGCGTCAGCAGTCCCTCGTCCGCCGCGGCCATATCGCGCAGATAGGGCGACAGCGTGAAAGCCGCAGCGATGAAGTCCTTCAGCGGGCTTTCGGCGGCAAGAAGCGCGGCCACAGCTGGCTCGCCCTTGGCGATATCCTTCAGTGTGGAGAGAACGGATTTCAGTTCCGTCTGCGTATAGGGGCGGATAACTCCCGGCAGAACCTCGCTCAGCCGCCTTTCAGCGGTTTCCCGTTTCGTCACTGTCTCTCTCCCTCTCCCGAGCGACCCATCCTTGCGCTTCGACCGTGCCTGATTCTCAGGAAGGATCGCTCCCCGCAAAATCGTCCTGCCGCCACGCATTGTCGAAGCTTCCGGGCGCATACACTCCGCGTTGTAACAAATGCGTGGCGCTTTGCGATCAGGAAAACCGTTTTTGCCGATCTTTTCCGAAGTCCGGCCTGCGGAAGCGCCATTTCAGTCGTGGCCGGCAATCTCGCGTAATGTCTCCGCAATTATGCCCACGTAGCGTCCTGCTCAACGAAACCCGACTCCCAGGTTTTGCAACGCTTGATGCTGCAACGGATATGATCATGAAACAGATTTTTACAGTGAAATGGCAAAAGAACCTGCGTGCAATGGCGTTGTGCCTGACCGCGCTGCCCCTGGCGCAGGGCATCTGCACGCCCGTCCTCGCTGCCGATCTCGGTAAATCGGACAGGTTCGCCGAACCGCAGGGCAATTTCGACAATGCCCGCTACAGCAGTTCCAGTGAGTGGAAAATCACACTTGGCGTGGGTGCTGCCTACGCTCCCAAATATGAGGGCTCGGACAAGCTGGAAGCAGGCGCGGTTCCCCTGGTTTCCGTTGAGTATGGAGATACGCTGAGCATCGATTTCAGTGGCGTCACCGTCAACCTGCTGAACAGCAACGGCTTCAGACTGGGCGTCAAGGGCGGCTGGGAAGCAGGGCGCAAGGAAAAGGACGACAAGAAAAATCTTCGCGGAATGGGTGACATCAAGGCGGGCGGCGTGGTCGGCGGTGTTATCGCTTATGGCATCGACCCCTTCGAGGTCTATGCGAAGGTGGACAAGACCATCAGCGGGAGCGAAGGGTTGACCGCAACCGTCGGCGCCAGCGTTTCGCACAAAGTCGACCAGTTCATCCTTGGCGCGGACCTCTCCGCCACCTGGGCGGACGACAAGCACATGAAATCCTATTTCGGCGTCACCTCGGCCCAATCCGCCCGTTCCGGCCTGCGCCGCTATGACGCCAAGGCAGGCTTCAAGCGCATCGACGCCAGCGCCTCCCTCACTTATCTTATGACCGAGAACTGGTCGATCACCGGCGCCGGCGGTGTTGGCTTCCTGCTGGGCGATGCCAAGGACAGCCCGCTCTCCAAGAAGGACATCCAGCCCTTCGCGATGATTGGCGTGGCTTATACGTTCTGAGCCGATGGCGATGTGGCATTGCGGGGATGCGTAACCATCTCCGCAACGCCGTCACGTGTCTGTACCGCCACCTGAAATTGTCGCCTGCCTTGGGCGGAGGATCGTCGCTAAGTTCAGAGAATCCTGTCCCTGTATTCCGGCGGCGCCACCCAGCATTGCGCACGTTTTCCGAACCAACGGTAGCGATTGCGGGCGACAAAACGATAGACGGGATCGCGCAGAAATGCGGGAATTATGCGCAACATGCCAAGCAGCCGCCAGGGCATGCCAAGCGCCTCATAGATCGCAAGAACACCGTCGCTGTCCTGTCGCACCCTGTCGCCATCGACGACGAGCAGGCTGACCGGATTTTTGGGGTCCATTCCGTGCCGCCGGTAGATTTCCGTGCCGACGGCTCCCTGCATGGAGGCCAGCCGGAAATATCCGGCCTTGTCATGCCGCAGTACGAATTGCGCATTCACGGAACACAGCACACATTCGGCATCGAACAGAATGATCGGTCCATGGTGGTCGCCGACCAAGGGGGCCATGTTTGCCATCAATCATAAGTCCTTTTGCCGATCGCGATGCGATCCCCTCATAAAGTGCAGCTGTAGAACCTTATAAGATATTCTTCCGATCATCTTTCAATTCAATCTCGAGAGACGATTATTTCTCGGAGGTGAACGAATTTCCGCACAAATAGCGGTGACCAGCCGGTGCTGGTGTCAGCGGCGTTGGACAGCGCGGCTTACTGGGTCGAAACGGGAAAGATCATCGAGACGGTCAGGCCCGGGCAGACGGAATTTGTAGTGTCGGTGTCCGACAGCGCGAGCGATCCGCCGTGCAATTCCATCACGGCCTCCACCAGCGACAGGCCGAGCCCCGTGCCGGGTTTGGAGCGGCTTTCGTCCAGCCGCACGAAACGTTTCAGCACCTCGCCGCGCTTGTCGGCGGGGATGCCGGGGCCGTTATCGGAGACGGACAGCACGATGGCGTCCGGTTCGCTCACCAGACGCACGATGAGTTTTTTGTCGCCCTCGCATTCGCAGGCATATTTCATGGCGTTGTCGATGAGGTTTGAAAGCGCCTGGCCGATCAGTTCACGGTTGCCCTGCACCGAAAGACCGGGTTCGATCTCGGCCTCAAGCGTAAGTCCCGCGTCCTCGGCCACCGGTTCGTAAAGTTCGGCGCTGTCGGCGGCGATTGCCGACATGTCCACATCGGTCATTTCGGCGGCGATGGAGCCGGCCTCGACGCGGGAAATCATCAACAATGCATTGAAGGTGCGGATCAACTGGTCGGATTCGGCGATGATGCCTTCGAGTGCCGCGCGGCGTTTCGTCTCATCGTTGTCATCCAAGGCGGCGGCTGCCTTGTTGCGCAGCCGCGTCAGCGGTGTCTTGAGGTCGTGGGCGATATTGTCGGACACCTGCCGCAAGCCCTCGTTGAGCTTTTCGATACGGCCGAGCATGGCGTTGAGCGAGCCGGATAGCCGATCGAACTCGTCGCCGGAGCGGCCCTGCGGCAGGCGCTGCGAAAGATCACCGGCCATGATCTTCTTGGTCGCTGCCGACATGCGGTCGATGCGTTTCAAGGCATTGCGGCCGATGCCGAACCAGATGAGCAGCGCACCGGCGCTCATGATGGCAAGCGCCACCATCAGCGCATTGCGCACCAGCGCCCGGAATTTGGTGGGCTCGCCGAGATCGCGGCCGATCAGGATGCGCAGGCCGTTGTCCAGCATGAAGACATTGGCGGTCGCCATATGCTGCACGCTGTCGCCGCTTTCGGAATAACGTTCGTAACGGAAGGGGAAACCCGTCCAGCCCTCCTTGTCAAACACGCCGGGCTGCACGGAAGCGACGTTGCCTGCAAGGATTTCGCCATTGGGGCCGGCGATGATGTAAAGGCTCGCCCCCGGCTGGCGGGCACGGCGCTCCATCATCCGCAACAGCGGGTTGATGCCGCCGCGATTGTAGATGCGCTGCACATCCGACACTTCCTGCAGCACCGCGTCACGCGTCTGCTGGTTCAGCAGCCGTTCGGAAAGGGCGGTGACATAAAAGACCAGGAAGGCGGCGCAGAGCGCAAACAGCAGGATATAAAGCGCAGAAAGGCGCACCGCTGTTGACCGGAACAATATTCTGAGGCGGACCATTTTCGCCAATCAGCCCTCATCCTTCATCATGTAACCCGCGCCGCGAATGGTCTTCAGCAGCGGCTTTTCGAAGTCCTTTTCGATCTTCGAACGAAGGCGGGACACATGCACGTCGATGACATTGGTCTGCGGGTCGAAATGATAATCCCAGACGTTTTCCAGAAGCATGGTGCGGGTCACCACCTGGCCGGCATTCTTCATGAGATATTCCAACAGGCGGAACTCACGCGGCTGCAACAGGATTTCCTTGCCGCCGCGACGGACATCGTGGGATAGCCGGTCAAGTTCGAGATCGCCGACACGGTAGACCATGTCCTGTTCGGGTTTGCCCTTGCGGCGGCCCAGCACTTCGATGCGTGCGAGAAGTTCGGAAAAGGCGTAGGGTTTGGGCAGATAATCATCGCCGCCGGCACGCAGGCCGGTCACGCGGTCGTCCACCTGCCCAAGCGCCGAAAGAATGAGAACCGGCGTTTCGATGCCGCGCCGGCGCAGCTCGCTGATGACGGAAAGTCCGTCGCGGCGCGGCAGCATGCGGTCGATCACCATCACGTCATAGGAATTCTCGCAGCCCATGAACAGGCCGCTTTCACCATCGCTCGCGTGATCGGCAACGATACCGACTTCCCGGAACGCCTTGGTCATATAGGCCGCAGCCTCGAGATCGTCTTCAATAACAAGAATCTTCATGTGCGGGACAATAGCGCCCTCGCCCTTTTCCGCACAACCGGAAACAGATGCGACGGACATTTCCTGAACCTTGTTTTCCATGAGATTTCCTCCTCGGTGCTGACTGGACCGGCTTTGTGGGTCCTTGTCTTCTCCCCGGCGGGGGGAAGGTGGCCCGAAGGGTCGGATGAGGGGGCAAGGGCGCGGTCTATCGCTGGCCTTGCCCTTGATCCCGCTGCCGCGACCTCCTCCTCCCTAGCGGAGAAGAAACAAGCGGCACGCGCGTTCCACATACTCTGTCCCGCCCTTAAGGGGAGACACAGTCCCGAGCGACGCCGGCTCGAAGAAGAACCGGCGTCGCATCTCAGATTATCAACCCTGGTCGATATCCAGTGCGATGAAGCGGCTGCCGCTGTCCGTCTGGATCTGGAACAGCGCCTTGGAGCGTCCGTCCTTCTTCGCCTGCTCGAGAACCTTCTCGATATCGGCGGCAGAAGCCACCTGCTGGTTGTTGACGGAGGTGATCTTCTCACCCGTCTTCAGGCCACGGGCAGCGGCGTCGCTGTCCGGATCGACATCAGTGATGGCAAGGCCGTTGCCGTCGTCAGCGGGCGCAACCGTCAGGCCGAGGCTCGACAGCACCTTTGCGCTGGAAGGCTTGCTGCCACTGTCGTTTTCCTGGCCCGGCGTTGCCTTGGAGGCATCGTCGCTTGCGAGATCGCCAAGCGTCACGGTGACCGACTGCGACTTGCCGCCGCGCCAGAGCGAGATTTCAACCTTGCTGTTTGGCGTCATGCTGCCGATGCGACGCGACAGATCGCGGGCATCCTTGACCGGGTCGCCATTGACGGCAGTGATGATGTCACCCTGCTTGATGCCAGCCTTGTCGCCCGGCGAACCGGACTGCGGCGAGACGACGAGCGCGCCCTTCGCTTCGGCAAGACCAAGCGACTCGGCAATGTCCTTGCTGACCGGCTGGATCTGCACGCCGAGCCAGCCGCGTTCGACCTTGCCGTCCTTTTGCAGGTCGGCGATCACGTCCTTGGCAACGGACGACGGGATGGCGAAAGCAATACCGACATTGCCGCCGGAGGGCGAGAAGATCGCGGTGTTGATGCCAACGACTTCACCGTTGAGATTGAAGGCGGGACCACCGGAGTTGCCGCGGTTCACGGCGGCGTCGATCTGCAGGTAATCGTCATAGGGGCCGGAGCCGATATCGCGGCCGCGGGCGGAAACGATGCCCGAGGTTACCGTGCCGCCGAGGCCGAAGGGGTTACCGACGGCTACGACCCAGTCACCGACGCGAATCTTGCTATCGTCGGCAAACTGCACATAGGTGAACTTGCGGTTCACATCGACCTTCAGTAGCGCCAGGTCGGTACGCGGATCACGGCCAACGAGCTTGGCTTCGAGTTCGGTGCCGTCATTCATCACCACCGTGTAGGCGGAGCCGTCATCGACAACGTGGTTGTTGGTGACGACATAACCGTCTTCGGAGATGAAGAAGCCGGATCCTTGAGCGACGGGGCGCAGCGGACCCTTGCCGTCACGGTGACGGTTCGGACCACGGTCGGGACGGTCCTGGTTGGGACCGCCGAATTCCTTGAAGAAGCGCTTCAGGGGATGGTCGTCCGGCAGTTGGTCGAGACCACGGCCGCCGAAATTGAAGGAAAAGTTGCTGGAATCGTCGGAAGCGGGCTGCACGTTCGACTGGACGCGAACGGAGACGACGGCGGGCGAAACCGCCTCGACCACATTGGCGAAGCTCGGAACCTGCGGCGCAGTCACCTCGACCGGAGCGGCAAAGGAATGAACGATCGGTGCGGCGATGCCTGTGGAAAGCATCAGCGCGGCAAGACCGCCAACGGTCGTTGCCTTCAGAACCGTCTTCAGCGAGGAGCGTCCGTTTTGCGAGTGAGACATGGTGTACCTTCTTTCTTCATTCAGACTGGAACCCGTTTGACCGGGGGAGAAGCGGTGGATGATGAAGATATAGGAGGCGACACCTTACAGCGAAGTGTCTGACGAATGAAAAAACCGTAATGTTGAAAAAGAACCGAGGACGGATATGAAAATCAGTTATTTTTCAATGAGATTACGAATTCTCTCTTCTTCGTCCGCGCTCAGTTTTTCCGGCCGCTCCTGGGTGGCGCGCCGACGCGAAAAAACGAGGATGGCGAATATTCCCGCAAGCGCCAGAACGATGGGCGCGCCCCACAAAAGTGCGGTGCGCAGGCTGAAACGCGGTTTCAGCAGCACGAATTCGCCATAACGAGACACGACGTAGTCGACTACAGCCTGATCGCTATCGCCTGCCACCAGCCTGTCCCGCACCAGAACGCGCAGATCCCGTGCCAGTTCGGCATTGCTGTCATCGATCGACTGGTTCTGACAGACCATGCAGCGCAGTTGAGACGTGAGATTGCGGGCGCGCTGTTCCAGTGCGGGGTCTTTCAGCACCTCGTCCGGGTTGAAGGCGAAGGCCGGCCATGACGTAAACATGAGAACGAGAAGGAGCGTGAGCCCCGCCACAACCTCCCTCATTCCGCCGCCTCCGGCATCGCGGCCGTTTTTGCCGGCTTCGCCTTGCGGCTCGGTGCGCCCACCCTCAACCGTCTGTCGGAGAGCGATATCAAACCGCCGGCCATCATGAACAGCGTGCCGCCCCAGATGCACAGGATGAAGGGTTTCCACCAGATGCGCACGACCATGCCGCCATCCGCCATCGGGTCACCGAGCGAGACGTAGAGCTGGCTGAGGCCGAAGGTCAAAATGCCCGCTTCCGTGGTCGGCATTCGCCGTGCGGTGTAGAGCCGTTTGGAGGACCAGACGTCGGCCACTTCCACACCCGCCTTGCGTATGGTGAAATGGCCGCGATCCTCGGTGAAATTAGGGCCGACGGCATGGCGGATGCCATCGAAGGTGAGACTGTAGCCGCCCGCCTTCGCCTCCATGCCCTGCTTCATTTCAAGAACGGTTTCGGTCTCGAAGGTGGTGACGGTGACGATGCCGAGCACGGTGATGCCAAGCCCCATATGGGCAAGTGCGGCGCCGAAGGCCGAACGCGGCAGGCCCTTGAGGCGTCGAAAAGCGATGCCGAAAGCCAGTTTGCCGAAATTGGCCCGATACCAGAGATCGGCAAGCGCCCCGAAGATCAGCCAGAAACCGGCTGCGATGCCAAGTGCGGCGAGTACCGGGCCGCCATTTTCCACGTACCAGAGCGTCAGCCCGGCAAGGGCTGCAATGGCGGCCGCCACATAAAGCCGCTGGAAAGCGCCGAGAAGATCGCCGCGCTTCCAGGCGAGCATCGGCCCGAATGGCGTGACGATCAGGACCGGGATCATCAGGAGGCCAAAGGTGAGGTTGAAGAACGGCGCCCCGACCGAGATTTTTTCGCCTGTCAGCGTTTCGAGAATGAGCGGATAGAGCGTGCCGATCAGTACCGTTGCGGTCGAGACCGTCAGGATCAGATTGTTGAGGACCAGCGCCCCTTCGCGTGAGATCGGCGCGAACAATCCACCCACCTTCAGCGAGGGCGCCCGCCATGCGAACAGCGCGAAAGCTCCGCCGATGAAAACGGTAAGGATGCCGAGAATGAAGATGCCGCGGCTCGGATCGGTGGCGAAGGCGTGCACGGAGGTCAAGACGCCGGAGCGCACGAGGAAGGTGCCGAGCAGCGACAGCGAGAAGGTCATGATCGCCAGAAGCACGGTCCAGATTTTCAGCGCTTCGCGCTTTTCCATGACGAGTGCCGAATGCAGCAGTGCGGTGCCCGCAAGCCATGGCATGAAGGAGGCGTTTTCAACCGGATCCCAGAACCACCAGCCGCCCCAGCCGAGTTCGTAATAGGCCCAGTAAGATCCCATGGAGATACCTGCCGTCAGGAAGGTCCATGCGGCGAGCGTCCACGGCCTTACCCAGCGCGCCCAGGCCGCATCGATCCGGCCCTCCAGAAGTGCAGCGACGGCGAAGGAGAAACAGACGGAAAAGCCGACATAACCGAGATAAAGCAGCGGCGGATGTATGGCGAGGCCGAAGTCCTGAAGGATAGGGTTCAGGTCCTGCCCTTCGGCCGGCACCCGCTCCAGACGCATGAACGGATTGGAGGTGAGCAGGATGAACAGCAGGAAAGCGACGGAAATCCAGGCCTGCACGGACAGCACATTGGCTTTCAGCGTTTCCGGCAGGTTGCGACCAAAGACGGCAACGAGCGCACTGAAAAACACCAGGATCAGAAGCCATAACAGCATGGAGCCCTCATGGTTGCCCCAGACGCCAGTCAACTTGTAGAGCATCGGCATCAGCGAATGGGAGTTTTCCCAGACGTTGCGCACGGAGAAATCCGAAACCGCATAGGCCCGCGTCAGCGCCGCAAAGGACAAGGCCACGAGCACGAACATCACGACGGAGCCGAGCGAGGCGATATCCATCAGCGCCCGGTCGTTGCGGCGCGCGCCGATCACCGGCAGCGTCGAGACGATCAGCCCCACGGCGAGTGCCAGAACCAGAACGTAGTGGCCGATCTCATTGATCATTTTATCGCTCCGGTCTTGTCGGTTGAAGCCCCCGCAGGAGAAGGCGCTGCGCCGGAAGGTTGCCCGCCCTCTCCGGTGTTCTGCCACAGGCCCTTGTCTTTCAGCCGGTCGGCCACTTCCTTCGGCATGTAATTTTCGTCATGCTTGGCCAGAACGCTGTCGGCAACAAAGCCATGGGTCGCGGCATCGAAAACGCCTTCCGTCACCACGCCCTGCCCCTCGCGGAAAAGATCGGGCAGAATGCCGGTATAGCTGACGGGCACGTTTGCTTCACCGTCAGTCACCGTGAAGCTCACCGTGCGGCCCTCCCCGCGCTTGACGGAGCCTTCCGCCACCAGCCCACCTAGGCGGATGCGGGTGCCGGGATTGACCGGCGTCTTCTCCAGATCGGCCGGCATGTAGAAATAGGCTATGGACTGGCCGAAGGCGAACATGACGAGCAGCACGGCCGCGACGATGAAGCTCATGCCGCCGCCGATGATTGCGAGCCGTTTCTGTTTGCGGGTCATTGCGTCACTCCCTGCGGCATCGCGCGCCCTTGCCCGTCCATGCGAACGGGTCCGGCAGAAACTCCCAATTCCTTCGCCAGCGCCAGAAGCTGCTTACCCTCTTCGCCCTCAGGCGGGAAAACCTGCAAACCGGCTCTCAGTGCCTCGCCCGCCTTCGCTGCATTGTTCAAGACGGAATAGGCGCGCACGAGGCGCATCCAGCCTTCGAAATCACCGGGATTTTCCTTGAGCTTGGCGTCGAGGCTCGCCACCATGCCCTCGATCATCGCCTGCCGGTCGGCGGGCGTCATGTCTTTCGCCGCCGCCACGTCGCCTGCGGTCGGGCCGGGCGCTGCCTCGCCGCCGGTTCTGGCGATATGTTCCCGCACCAGCGGCAACCATGGCGCACCGGCTGGTGCATCCGCCGCCAGTGCTGCAAAGGCCGCACGCGCCTCCTGCGCCTTGCCCGCCTGCTCCAGCGACAGCGCCAGATAAAAGCGGGCGCGTGGATTGCCGGGTTTCAGCCGCTCGGCTTCGGCAAAGGCCTCACGCGCAGCCTCGATGACGATGCCGTCATTGCTCGCCACCAGTGTTTCGCCAAGTCCCGTCAGCCGTTCTGTGCTCGGCCCTTGCAGACGAAGCGCGTTGCGATAGGCAAGCTCGGCATCGCCAAGCCGCATCGTCTTGAAATAGATCGGCGCCAGGATATCCCAGCCTGCACCGTCGTCGGGGTTTTCGGCCAGGTGCCGCTCGGCACGGGCGACCAGAAGGTTCATGTCGTTACCGGGTTGCTCCAGACGTGCCTCGAGCGGCATGTCCGGCACTACCGGACTTCCCTTCCAGATGTAAAGACAGAGGCCAAGTGCAGGCAGCAAAACGGTAATCAGGGTTACGGCGAGATTGTGCCGCAGCGGCCGGGCGCTGCTTTCAGCGTCTTGACGGGTATCGGCTGCGGCAAGCAGCCGGCGGCCGATTTCGGCGCGGGCATATTCCGCCTCCGTCTCGCCGATCAGGCCAGCGGCACGCTCGCGGTCCAGTTCGGCAAGCTGGTCGCGATAGACTGCAACCTCGCCGTCGCGGCGCGTGTGCGACACCTCGGTCTTCCGCATCAGCGGGTACATCAGGACGATGGCGACAGCCGCCGTCAATATCGCAACGACAATCCAGAACATAAGGCTCAATTACTCGAATGCACGGCACATGGAAACATGAAGCGCGGAGATGACGCGAATTTGAGACATCACGCCGCACCGCCCGGCGTCCAGCTGCACCGCTATAGCCCTTCCTGTCACTCGGAAAGGTCCATGACCTTGATTTACGTCAAAGGAGACCAGCTGCCATCGGCATTGCGGCAGGCCGCACCGCGAACCCGGGTTTCCTTTTCATCGACAGTCAGCGTGTGGGAATACTGCCGGCAATTCTGGTTGCCCACCTGATAGGGCGCATTGGCAACCACCTGGCCGCTGGCATCGTCGCCGGTCCATGTCACCGGCGTACCGACCGGGGCGGTTTCCAGTGCGCGATATTCGGCCTCAAGCGCTTTGGTGCGGTCGCCCTTTTCGAGTTGCAGACCGCTTCGTCCGACAATGCCGCCCTGCATGTTGGTAAGGAACGGCGTTGAAGGTTGTGCCGAACCGCCGAACAGACTGCCACCGGCCGAGCGGGTGCCCGTGGTGGTGCAGGCGCTCAGCATCGATACGCACAGGATCGAGAGAAGTGCCGGGCGTGACACAAGCGAACGCATCGTCACGGAGCGGCAGCCATCATACACGTCAACCAAACCCTGTCCTCTTTTCCTTACCGCACCGCGCGTTATATATCGGCATTGAATTTCTTGCCTTTTTTCTTGCCTCACGCAAGCTCTTTCGAGAGGCCAGGCAAAATCAAATCGGCTTTCAGGCCACCTATCCCGCTGCGCGAGAGGGAAAAGTGGCCATGGTACTCAGACACCACTTCGGAAACGATCGACAATCCGAGGCCGGTGCCCGGACGGCTTTCGTCCAGCCGCCTGCCGCGCTTCATCGCTTCACTTATCTGCCCGGGCTCCAGCCCCGGCCCGTCATCCTCCACGATCAACTCCACCCATGAGCGCCGGCCCATTTCGGGGTCGGAGGACGGGTGAGTGCCGGTCGCAAGCGTGACAACGACTTTGGTCTGTGCAAAACGCGCGGCATTCTCGAGAAGATTGCCGACGATCTCCTCCAGATCCTGCTGTTCCATGCCCAGCACCGCCCCCGGATGCTCGAAATTCAGCTCGAACTGCTTGTCGGGGTTGAGGCGGCGCATGACGCGCACCAGCCGTTCCAGCGCCGGCTCCGCTTCCACGCGCGCAAGAATCGAGCCGCGCTGGGCGGCGATGCGGGCGCGCGAAAGATAGGATTGCACCTGCGCCTGCATGGCGTCAGCCTGCGCGCGCACCAGATCGCCATGCTGCGGCTCCAGCGTGCGGGCCTCGTTCAGAAGCACGGCAATCGGCGTTTTCAGCGAATGTGCGAGATTGCCGACCTGCATGCGGGCGCGCTCGACGATGCGCCGGTTGCTGTCGATCAGCGCATTGACTTCGTTCGCCAACGGCTGGATTTCGCGCGGGAATTCGCCTTCGAGGCTTTCCGCCTCCCCGCCCCTGATCTTTCCGAGCGCCAGACGGGCCTGATCGAGCGGCCGCAGACTGTAGAGAATCGCAAGGCCATTGACGACCAGACTGCCGACACCGAAGACGGCGAGCGCCAGATAAAGGCTGTTGGAGAAATTGCGCACATCGTCTTCAACGACATTCAGGTTGCCGGAAACGCGGAAACGCGCCGCGCGGCCTTCACCATCCAGCACGACTTCCGTTTCCGCCACCCGCACCTTGTTGCCCGCCTCGTCGGTCACGGCATAAAAACGCTCGTATCTGTTATCGAAGGGAGCATCGATAATGCTCGGCACCGGCAAGGACGCGACGCCGAGCGAAGAGGAGACCAGCGGTGCCGTCTGGAAATTGCCGAGCGGCTCCACCACCCAGTACCAGCCGGTATCGGGCTGCGAGAACCGGAGATCGCCGAGCTGCGGGCTGCCGGCCAGCGTATTCTCGTTCGAAATCGTCACGGAATTAATGACGTTATAAAGCTGCGCCCGCAGAAGATCGGTGAAGCTGCGCTCCACGCCCTGCCGGTAGAGCGTCGAGATCACGACGGCAATGACCACCAGCGCCAGCGCCGACCAGGCGGAGGCGAGAAGAAGAACGCGGGCGGTAAGAGAGCTACTTCGCATCTGCCGGCGCTTGCATCCGGTAACCGAGGCCACGGATGGTCTCGATCAGATCAACCCCGAGCTTCTTGCGCAAACGTCCGACAAACACCTCGATCGTGTTGGAATCCCTGTCGAAATCCTGATCGTACATATGTTCGACCAGCTCCGTGCGCGAGACGACCTCGCCCATGTGATGCATGAGATAGGAAAGCAGGCGGAACTCATGCGAGGTGAGCTTCAGCGTCACGCCGTTGACCGTTGCCTTGGAGGATTTGGTATCGAGCTTGACCGGTCCGCAGACGAGTTCGGAGGAAGCGTGGCCAGCGGCGCGGCGGATGAGCGCACGCACGCGGGCAAGAACTTCTTCGACATGGAAGGGCTTGGTCACGTAATCGTCGGCACCGGCATCGATGCCCGCCACCTTGTCGCTCCAGCGGTCACGGGCGGTGAGAATGAGGACCGGCATGGCCTTGCCCGCCGCGCGCCATTTCTCGACGACGGTGATGCCGTCCATCTGCGGCAGGCCGATATCGAGAACGATAGCGTCATAGGGTTCGGTATCGCCGAGATAATGGCCTTCCTCGCCGTCAAATGCCTGATCGACAACATAACCGGCTTCTTTCAGCGCGTCGGTCAGCTGACGATTGAGATTGGCATCGTCCTCAACCACGAGAATACGCATTATCCGCCCTTTCCTTACGTCCCGGCCCGCGCGCGCGTCGCCGGTCATGCTAACTGTGTCGGATTGTTTTCCGATATTTCGGCGATGCGGGCAAGGCTACATCGGCACGCGCATCGTTACCTTGCGCGGGCGCTCGCCATTACCCTGGACGAGAACGGTAACTACACAGGACTGACCGTCACCGGAGGGATAGACCGAAAGAAGCTGACCACCGGTTTCGCGCACCACGCGGGCAACGGCCGCGCCGCAATCGCTTGCAGCCAGAATGTAATGGCCCTGCAAATCAGCCTCGGGCGCCGTGAAACCGGAAAGCCCGGCTGCAAGCGTCGCGATGATGAGAGGTGATGCCATTGCACAAATCTTCCAAAAAAATCGGCTGCGTCTCGAACCGTATTGTGACCGAATATGTAGCGCAAAGCGTCTGAATGGCAAATGAATGCCGCCCCCGACGCCACGACGCACGGCGGGGACGGTATGGGCGCTAGTGGCGTCAGCGGATGGCACGGGTTGCCGAAAGGCGGCCGTAAAGTGCGACGAGGCCGCCAATTCCGCCCGCAACGGTCACCAGTCCCTCCGCCAGCTCGCCGTGCAGGCCGGCGGGAAGATCAAGACCAGCGACGCTGAAAAGCGGTGCGAAAACCGCAACCAGGGCGCCCCAGATCGTGCGCGATTGATACCATGCCTTGGTACTCTCCATAATCTCGTCCTTTGCGTTGTTTTTCAGGTGGTTGTCAGAGTGGGAGAACGGCGTGCGCCGCCACTCCCAGAGGCACCGCGCGGCCGAGCTGACGGACACGCACGGAAATGTGATCCCGCAAGGTCGGGAAATCTGTGAGTTCGCCCGCTTTGGGGTACAGCCAGAAGGGTTCGGAGACCTCTGCCGTGCGTCGAACGGCCTCGCGATCCAGCACCTCCACGCGGTAACGCTCGAACGGCTCTTCCAGCGGTATCTCGCTCGCGTCCCAGCCATCGGCCTCCATCCGGCCTCGGCGCACCCAGCGCAGCAAAATGCCGTCCCTGCGCCGCTCGGCCGCAAGATGCACCGGCGCAAGCGGCGTTTCAGCCCGCAAGCCACCCTCGAAGACAAAAGGACCGGCGGGGGCGCCCGCCATTCCCGCAGCCTCGGCGATCCAGTTCAGCCGCCGTCCGCGTTCGGTCGCGGCAAGACCGAGCGGCTGCACCGCCGCGTCCAGCACCACAACAGGGGCGCCCACCGGCGCGCCAATGGCCAACGCATCTTCCGTGCCGCCAAGCCCACGCAACAAAGCGGAAAGCCGCCAGCGCGCGGGCGCAGTTTCCTCTGCGCGCGCGAAAGCGATGATCTCCCAAACACCGTTTGCGGCCCTCACCGCCATGCGGTTCTCGCCGTTCAGCACCAAAAGCTCCGTGGCCGAGGAAAGCTCGCCGGATGGCAGATCGATCAGGATGGTGTTTTGCCGGTCGAAACGGCCGGAGGGGCCTGATGTCAGCGGCATGGCCAACGTGCCGATCATCGCGGGCCGGTCAAGCACGGCGCGCTGCCGGTAGCCTTCCGTGCCGGCGGAGGACGAAACGACGATAGGCCGCCATGGCCGTGCAAAAACGGCAATCCGCGCCGAATTTTCAGACGCTGTGCCGTCATGGCGCGGCAGGTCGAGAAACAGCACCTCCGGGGCAAAACCTTCCGCGCCGTTTGCCCCGCCAACACGACGCTCATCCAAAGCGCCCGAAAAAGCAGCGGATGCGGCGGAAAAGGCGCGCGCCTCCACCTGCCGTACAGTACCGTCCTCAATCCGGCTGACCAGAAACCTCCCTGCCGGAGCCTCCGAAAACACATTCTGCGGGAGACGAATGCAATCGCCGGGTTCCAGAGCGATATCTGCGGGCGGCAGGGCAAAACGCAGCGTGCGCCGTGCCTGCCTGTTGTCACGCAACAGGGCCTCAGCCGCGACTTCCGCTGTTTCCGCCGGGAGTGCCGCGTTCAGGTCGAGCCGCATGACGCGGCTGCCGGCATTGTCGATACGACGCGAACGCACGCTCGCCTGCTCGTAGTCCAGCGCCGGATTGAACGAGGTCAGCACGGCCTCTGCGGCGAAATCGCTGTCATGGCCGCGATTTTCCGACCACAGCGGTTCGTCGTCCAGATCGGCCAGCACGGCAGCGTCACGCACGGGCAGAACCGCCGTATTGCGAGAGCGGAAGCGCAGGGTTCCGCCGTCCTCGGCCACATCCACCTGAAACGCCGACATCAGCGGCTCCAGGAGGTTGCGGGCCGAGGTCACGTCGCCCTGCACATACCCCGTCAGATCGCCACTGACGGCGGAGACGTCGAAGCCAGAAAATCCATGGTCCGTCAGGATCGCGGCGATGGTATCGGCAAGTGTGGCAGTCCCAAGCCGGCCGTTCAGCCAATGGCCGGTACGCCAGTTGGCCCCATCGCTCCAGGCCGCGCCGTTCTGCGGAAAGGCGGGGAACGGCCGCGCATCCCAGGTCCACATATAGACGCGGTTCGGATCCACCATCGCCGCATCGCCCTTCCCCCTCCAGTGGTCGAGATGCGCCTCCAGAAACCGTCGCTGCTGGCTATCGGCGCGGCTTCTGCGGGAAAAATAGGGATAAGCGTTTTCCGCCGATTTCGGATCGGGAAAGACATTCGGGCGCGTCGCACTCTTGTCCACCGCCGGGCAGCCGAGTTCGGTGAACCAGATCGGTTTCGACCCCGGCACCCATGCGGTTGGCGTCAATTTCTCTGCACCGCGCACCCGGTCAAAATGGGCATTCTGCCACCAGCTTCGCAGGTCCTTGTAGCGGAATACCCACGGCTTGCCCCTGAGACCATCAGTGATGGGCTTGCGCCGCCGCGCCGCGCGGTCGGCATGGCTGGGCGTAATACCAGTCGAAACCCTCGCCCGCCGTGATGGCACGACGGAAGGCGTTAGCATCGTCCGGGCCGCTCATACCATCAGGATTGCCGTTTGCGGCATCCTCGTCGCGCCAGTCGGAAAGCGGCATATAGTTGTCGATGCCGATGGCATCGATATCAGGGCTTGCCCAAAGCGGATCTAGATTGAAGAAGACGTCGCCGGAACCGTCCGCCGGCTGATAACCGAAATATTCGCTCCAGTCCGCGCCATAGGTCAGTTTCGTTGCCGGCCCAACAACGGCGCGCACATCCGCCGCCAGCCGCACCAGTTCCTCCACGAAAGGAAAGGCGTCGTTATGGTCGCGCAGGCTTGTCAGCCCGCGCAGCTCCGAGCCGATCAGGAAGGCATCCACCCCACCCGCCTGCGCCACCAGCGCCGCATAATGCAGCACCATGCGGCGATACCCCTCAGTGCGGTTGCAGAAGGTGTAAATCTCCGTGCGCGTGCCTGCACTGCGGTCGGGCGAACCTGCCAGGCCCGGTGCCGGAAAACAGGTGATGCGTCCGCGCCAGCCATAGGCGTCCTGCTCGCCTTTGCCGTAGGGGTCCGGCAGGCCGTTGCCAGCTGGCACATCCATCATCACGAATGGATAAAGGCAGACCTTCAGACCACGCGCCTTGAGGTCGGCTATCGCCTGCACAACGCTTTTATCATCCGGCGTGCCACCATAGGCCGGGCCGCCGCCGTGACGGCTGACGAGATGCGCTTGCCCACGCGAAACACCGGCGACGGACCATGCCGCACTTTCCCTGTCGCGACCTGCCACTTCCACACCCGGCAGAATGCGGCATTCGCCCGCGCGCATGTCGGTGCCGAACCAGCTCACCACCAGCGCCACGCTTTGCAGATTGGGGCACAGCGCCTGCAATTCGTCGATCGCGGCCTGCCAGTCGGTCAAGGCCGTCAGGCAATTGCGGTTCATGATGCGACTTTCGCCCATGCCGGTGCGTTCCGAAACCTGCGCCGTGGCGTAACCGTGTTCCGTCGCACCGGGAATGACGGTGATGGCACGGATGGCTTTTTCCAGCCGGCCGACCGGTCGCACCACCTCGAACTGCATCAGCGGAATGCGGTTGCCATAGCTGTCAAGCGGCAGGCGCTCGAACACCACATAGGCCAACCCGCGAAAGGCGGGTGCATTGCCTGCGCCCTGTTTTGCCTCGATCAGCGGATCCGGTAATTGCGTCTCGCTGCCGGGATAAAAGCGCATCTCGATGGCGCTCAGGTCCAGTTCCCGCCCATCGGCCCAGACACGCCGCACCATGGCAGCCTCGCCCTCGCACAGCCCGACGGCGAGATTGGCGAAATAGCGGAAGGTCTCGACCTTCGGGCCGCGATTGCCCTTGCCGCCACGACGCGTCACCTCGACGCTTTCCTCAAAGCGCGTCGCCCAGATCAGCGTGCCGCCGATCCTCGCCGTGCCGTAAAGCCGGTTGATGGCCGCGCCTTCGTCCGCACCCGGAATACGCGCTGTGGAAAGCCGGGCGCCGGACACCGTCCGCCCGTTCGAAAGCAGCGCGCGGTCGACGGCATTGCCCGCCAGCGCGCCAGCCGCGCGGCCGATGATGGCAGCCGCGGGGCCGAAAACGCCGCCGAGTGCTGCACCCGCCGCCTGAAAGAGAATGGTCGCCATGGTCGCCTCGAAAAATGTCAGGGTTCGGGAAATCGGAAGACGCCGGCAATACGTCGCTTCCAGCCGGGCACCAGCGCCGAGCGCACAACTGCCACCTGTTCATAGGCATGGATGAAATGCTGCGGCCCGGCGAGGATGCCGAGATGTTTCGCCGCTGCATCGGCCCGCCAGCGGAACAGCAGCAGGTCGCCCGGCATAGCCTCTTCCATATCAGGCACCGCCGAAAAATAACGTTTCGCGGCCTTCAGCAACCGGTCCTCGCCGCCCCGCTCGGCCCAATCTGGTGTGTAGGGCGGCGGCAGTTCCGGTTCCTCGCCGTAAATCGAGCGCCAGATGCCCCTGACAAGGCCGAGGCAATCGCAGCCAACGCCTTGCAACGACGCCTGATGCCGGTAGGGCGTGCCGATCCAGCCTTGCGCGACCGCCAGCACTTTTTCTGAGGTGCTGCTCATGGAAACAGCGCCTTGCCGTCATGGGTCTGGCCGCCGCTGGCGTAGGAATAGGCGAAATCCGCCCCCGGCAGATGCGGAAAGCCATGAAAGTTCAGGTAATTGGCGAATTTCGCCTTGCAGGTCGCAAAACTCTTGTCGCAACCGGCGATGACGGAAAAAACATCACCCGGCTGCGGCGGTTGCTCCGGAGCGAGCCAAAAGGACAGAAGCGTGCCGCCATCGCGTTTCTCGTGGCCGTCGAGATCGAAACCCTTGCCGACAAGTTGGCCGCTCAGAAACCGCAATTTCCCCCGGCTGAAGAAACCATCGGCGAAAGCGTCCAGCCCTGTTACCAGCAGGCTGCCCGCCGCGTCCATGCCCGCAACGCTGCCGGTGCCGGTAAATCGCTTGAGATCGACGCCGCATCGCCGATCACCAAGGGCGGCATCGCAGCGCCGCCCATAGACCCTGCCCTGCGGCTGGGAAAGACGATGGGCGATGCTGCGCAGCTCGGCACGAAACGCTCCGCCCGCGCGTGTCACCTCGCCGATTTCGCGCATGTTCAGCAGCACATGCTGTTCCGGCGCCTGCCAATTGACGAGGTAGAGCGCCACCTGCGCACCATCGAAACGTCCGGCGGCCAGATCGCTTTCGGAAATCGCCTCACTGGCAAAGCCGCCCGTCACTTCGCCCGCACTCGCGCCAAGTCCGGCCTCGCTGTCGCTGTCACTCGCACCAAAGCCGCTTGCGGCCAGGTAGGCAGTACCGGCGAAGGAAAGGGTCCCGTCATGGTCGGTAAAACCGATGACCTCGCCGTCCTTCAGCGTCACTTTCCAGCAATGGCAGGTGGTCGTGGCCTCGCCCGCCAGATGTTCGGCCAAAGCGGCAGGAATGGTCTTCATGGCAGGATTTCCATCAATGGAATGGAGGGAATGCGGCCCGCCTCGAAGGCGGTAAGGTTCACGTCGATGCGGTCGATTGCAAATCGCACCGGCACGTCGAATTCGAAACCGGCCCGAATTGCGGCACCGGCAGGCGGCGCCTTACCGGCGCGAAACGTCACCGTACCGGTCGCATGGTCGACCGAAAAATCCGACAAGACGGCTTTCACCCCATCGACTGAGATGATGACCGAAGCCTCGACCGGCTTCGCCACCCGCCGGGTGAAGGAACCGCCCGCATCGGCATAGGTCTTCACCAGCTGAAAAGCCGTCGTCGTGCCGTCACCGGTGCCGATCTTCTGGTCGCTTGCAGCAGGTGTCTGGCCCGGCGGACACGATTTGAAATCCACCGGGTCGCGAAACCGAAAACCATGGAGTTCACCGCGCCGCGCCTCGAAAAAGGACAGCACCTCGTAAAGATCGGCGACGGAGCGAATGCCCGATCCTGCGTCATAGGCGCGTCTGGCATTCTTCCAACGCTGGTTGCGGTTCTCCCGCCCATTGGAAAGGTTGACGATATCGGTTCTCCTTACCGGCCCGCCGCTCACGCCAAGTGCCAGCCTCAGCGGAAACCGCACTTCATGAAATGCCGCCATGTCGTTGTTCCTGGATTCGTTTTGATAGTCTGGGAAAGATGGAAGGGTCACGCTCGACACAGAGGTCTTGCAGGGAGGAGGTCCAATCCGTCACAGGCCGCGCTGGCCACGCCCGACGCTGCGCGCCAGCATGGCGGCGATCTGGCCTTCACTTTTTCTGAAGCTCGCCGCATCCGTCGCCGTCACATTGAAAACGATCTGCGCGCCGCCGCCACCCGCCGGTGCGGCAACACCGAGCGCCCCATCCGAACCACGCTTCAGCGGCAGGATCGCCTCGGCACCCGCTTCGCCCATCAGGCCAACCCCGCCGCCCATCGGGAAGAAGGCCGGGCTTGCGACCACACCGCCATCGGCAAAGGGCGTGATACTGCGTCCCGGCACCCCGCCATCGGCAAAGGCAAACAGCGAACCGCCGCCATTCAAAAGCCCGCCCACGGCATTGCCGATCATGTTCTCAAGCGGCTTCAGCCCGGCGGAAAGCGCAATGCCGGAGAGCCGTTCGCCAAGCCCGCGCAACACTTCATCCAACCCCTTGCCGCCTGTCACCGCGGCCTGCATGGCAGAAGTCAACGCCGCCCCGAACCGCTCGGAACGCCGTTCGAGATCACCCATCACCTCCGAGAGCGCTTCCGCTTCCTCGCGACTGTCCGCAATCGATCCTTCGCCTGCCATCACGCTTGCCTTTCTGATTCAAAACGGAGCCGTAGATGTTTGAATTGCCTGGTCGTTTTCACGAAAGATGCACGTCCCCCAAAATAGCAAACCACACTCACCCATCCGGAAACCGCCGCATCATCGCATCCATCGCCGGGCGGTCGAGGGTGTGGAAAGCGGGGCGGATACCGCCGGTCATGGCAAAGAATTCCCTTGGCGTCAGCCGCCAGAAGGTTTCGGAGGAAAGCCGCAGCAGGTGGAAACCGGTGTGTATTACCGCCCCCCAGGGAAGAGGACGCGCCGTCAGATCGCCCACCTCACCTGCTGCGGCACTCAAGGGTCCGGCGGCGTGCCCCTCGAACCGGCAAAGGTGGCGGTCAGGAGATCGGCGACGATGGCGGCGTGGCCGGCAACGCCGCCTTCTACCGTGGCTGCGGCCACGTCCTGATCGGAAAACACGTTGCCCGCGCCGCGCAGACCTGCGCCGATCACCCGTATCATATCGGTCGCCTTCATACGTCCGGCTGCGAAACGTTCGGCTAGCGCGGTGAGATCATCGGCCTGAAAGGCGGTTTCGAGTTCGGCGAGAGCGCCGAGCGTCAGGCAAAGAACGCGCCTTTCGCCATCGATCAGCGCCTCGATCTCGCCGCGATGGCGGTTCGCCCGCCCGTAACGTAACCCTTGCGGCATCACAGTGCTCCGAAATTGAGGAAACCGGCCGATTCCAGCGCAGTCTCGAATTGCACTTCGCCATCGTGGCGACCGGAATATTCGAGTGCGACGATCTGGAACGGCCCGGTGATTGTGCCGAAGTCAGGAATGACAATCTGCCAGCCCGGAATGGAGCCGGCGAAAAATGCGCCACGCACCAGTGCATCGCTTGCCTGATCCTTGAAGATGCCCGACGCCGTCAGCGATGCCCGCTGCACGCCGGCGCCGGCCAGAAGCTCGCGCCAGCGCCCGGCGCTTTCGCCGTCGGTAATATCAACCGCCTGCGCGTTGAAGGCCAGACGCTTGGTTCTGAGCCCCGCCACGGTCACATAGGAGCCGGCGTTGTTGAACTTCAGCAGCAGGTCCTTGCCCTTCTGCGCCACCATGGTGTTCTCCCTCTCGTTTCGATTGATGTCGTCTCGTTTGATGTTGCCGGGTCGCAACTGGCCTGCTACCAAAAGCATTCCCGCATCTCGCACCCGCGATTTTCATCATGTCTGATGCCACCCCCTTCACGTCTCGCGCGCGCCTTATCGGCGTGCTTGCGGTTGGGCAGGTCGTCAGCTGGGGCACCGGTTTCGACATGCTGGCCATACTGGGGCCACGCATCGGACAGGAACTGACCATCGCAAACGAGGTCGTTTTTGCCGGTCTCACCGTCATGATGACGATCAGCGCCCTCTGCGGCCCGCTTCTGGGAAGAACGCTGGTGCGCCGTGGTGCCGCCCCTGTTCTTGTGGCGGGTTCGTTGCTCTTCACGGCGGGTTTTGTCGTGCTCGCCTTTGCGGGCGGCGTGATAAGCTACGTCCTCGGCTGGATCGTGATGGGTCTGGCCGCGACCTGCGGCCTGACGACGGCGGCCCATACGGCTGTGGTGGAACGTGTCGGCGCGGAAAGTGGCCGGTCGCTGACGCTTCTGATGGTGTTTACCGGGCTTTCGGCAGCGGTTTTCCTGCCCGTCACCACCGTCGCAGATCAGCACCTGGGCTGGCGCGGCACCCTTTTGGTATATGCCTGTCTGCAGATATTCGTGCTTCTGCCACTCTATGTTTTTGTCCTTCCCGGACGAAGGACGAGCAATACTCCAGGCACGTCGAAAGGCGCTGCGGTCTCGACATCGCCTGTCGATACGCGGCGCGCCTTTCTGCTTCTGGCGGCAATGACGACGCTTAGCGCCTTCACAGCCTTTGGCTTTTCGCCGCTCCTGCCTCTGCTGCTGGTCCATGCCGGCGCATCGCAATCGCTCGCCGTGCAACTGGCAGCCGTGCGCAGCGTGCTTGCGATCATGGCGCGCGGGTTGGATTTTCTGCTTGGAAAACACGGCAATCCTTTCGTCACCTGCATGATCGGCTTAGGTATGCTGCTCGCATCCTTCGTGCTGTTGCTCGTTTTTGCCCCGGCCATGCCCGCTTTCATCGGCTTCATCATTTTCTTCGGCTTTGGCGCGGGCGTGCTCACCGTCAGTCGCGCGGTGTTGCCGCTCGCGGTATTTTCACCGGAACAATATGGCCTTCAGGCTGCGCGTATCTCCCTGCCGCAGAACCTTGCCATTGCCGTGGCGCCCGTCATTTTCACGCTGGCGCTGGATCGCGGCGGGGTGGCGGCCATGCTCACCATCGCCGCCGTGCTGATCAGCATTTCGTTTCTGCTGCTGATCGTGCTCTGGCGCACCGTGCGCAAACAGAATTCCTGAACGGACCCTATTCCGTTACCGCCCTGAAACGCATTTCTGCGAGGAAGTTCCGTGTCTTCGGCTCGCGCCGCGAACGGCTCGAGAGAAGCTGCAGATTGACGAGCGAAATACCGACAAGCGGAAGGGCGGCATCGTCGAGCAGGGTTTTCACCCGCCCGGCAATCTCACCCGCGCACCTGCGGCCATTGACATCGCCCCAGATGTCCAGCGACAGAAAATGTTCTTCGGCCTTTTCCGTCGCCGTCGAGTAATCGCGGCTTTCAAGTTCGCCGATAACGATCAAGGGCAGGACGGCGCGCGGCAAAAGCCGGTCGACGATACCGCCGGGGATAAGCGCCATCAGAGCAGCGTCGCCGGAAAGTCTTGCGAAAATCGCCTGTAGAAGCACATTTGCGGCACTCACGGGCTTTCCTCCTCACAGCGGCAGACGATGAAACGGCGGGTCTCGTCCGGATCCATCACGGCCCGGATCGCCAGAATGCGCCGTCCCTTGCGAAAGCGCATGCCGGCGGCAATGTCGCTGCGCCAGACCAGCCAGACGCGGTGGGTGATTGTTACGCCCTCAGCCGAGGCCCGCTCATGCGAGGCATTCGAAACAGGTTCGATAGCCGCCCAGAGCGAACGCAGGAAACTCCAGCTTTCCGCGGCCCCACCCTGCCCGTCCGTTACCTCGCTGCGCACCTCAAGCTCCAACCGCGCCGTAAGCTTGCCGGGGTCGAGAAAAACGAGGTTCATGGCTCAGAGCCCCACACGGCAGAACGGCGACACCAGCCGCTCGTAACCGGCCGGAACCGCTGCGGGTTGATTATCCAGAGCAACGGCTCCGCGGAAGGCGAACATCTGGGCCACATGCATCAGCATGGCGCGTTTCAGCGTATCGGGCACATCGGTTCCCGCCTCACCGTAACCGGCAATGAAGTCGATCTCGATGCCGTTCATCACCCGTCCGGGGGCTGGCGGGTCGCGCAGCCACAGCCGCGCCGGGCGCGCCTCGCCGTCAAGCAATCTGTCGGCGGCTGTGATGTCGGCCGCGCGCCCTTGACCGTCAAAAACCAGAATCGTTTCGATGGTTTGCACCGGTCCCTTACCAATCAGAATCATGCCACTCGGCGGCCACCGGTCGAGATAGAGCCGCCAGGTCTGGCGTATCAGGCAAAGTCCTGTCGTACGTTCCAGATGCTCGCGGGCGGTACGGATCAGCGCAGCCAGCAGCGCATCCTCGTCGCCGCCGTCGAGACGCAAATGCGCCTTCACCTCGGCAAGCGTCAGCGGCTCCGCCTGCGGCGGATGAATGAGGGCATAGGTCATGGGGTCTCCGGATATGGGACAGAAAGAATTCCGGCCGAAAGCGTTTGGCGAAAATGTAGCATCCGCACGCCGTCACCCCCGACTTGGTCCGGGGTGACGGGGAAGATTGTGGTCAATTCACCCCGAACTTCACCAGCTTGATCGCCTCGAAGTTCTGCACGCCGCCGCCCACGCGCTTGGTGGTGTAGAACAACACATAGGGTTTTGCCGAATAGGGATCGCGCAGGATGCGCACGCCGGTGCGGTCCACCACGAGGTAACCGGCGCGGAAATCACCGAAAGCGATGGCGAAGCTGTTTGCCGCGACATTCGGCATGTCTTCGGCCTCCATCACCGGAAAGCCCATCAGCGAGGCGGGCTGCCCGGCGGCAGCGGGCGGATGCCAGAGATAGGCGCCGCTGGTATCCTTGAAGCGGCGCAGCGCGCCTTGCGTCTTGCGGTTCATCACGAAGTTGCCGTTCTGGCGGTGGCCTGCCTTCAGTCCATAGACGGCATCCAGCAGGACATCCATTGGCCCCGCGGAGGCGAAGCCACCCGCAACACCGGTGGCGACATAACCGATATTGCCCCAGCTCCAGCTGTCATTGGCGACGGCCGTATAGGAGAGGAAACCCTTCGGTTTGTTGGTGCCGTCGCCGGCGATGAACGCCGCTGCCTCCTGTTCGGCAAAGGCAATGTCCACTTCCGAGGCGATCCAGGCCTCGATATCCACGGCCGCATCATCCAGCAACCCCTGGGTTGCGGCAGGCATGGCGTAGAGTTCCATAGTCGGGAAGGAAAGTTCGGAGAGCTTCGGTGTCGTCGTCTCGGGGCGAGCCGCAGTTTCAGAAACCCAGCCGGTGGCAAATCCACCCGGCGAAAACGGCTTCTTCAGCACGGCAGTGGAAACCTGCCGCACGGTCGCCAGCGACCGGATCGGTGAAATCGCCGTCATGCGGCGGCCGATCTCGCCATCCGTTTCGGTGGGCAGCAGATAACCACCATCGACGCCTGTCGATCCGGCAAAGGCCTTGGCCTCCAGATCGCGCAGCGCGCCCTCCTCACCCCGGCGGATATAGGCCTCGAAGGCGGCCTTGTGCTCATCCGTATCGAGGGAATGCGCCTGCTTGCGGCCGAGCGCCGGGCGCGCTTTCTTGAGCGCCAGATCGTCCATGATCTTGCGGTTGTCATCGAGCGCCTTGTCGATGCGGTCGAGCTTGTCGCGGGTCACGACGTCGGACCCCATCTTGCGTTCGATATCGGAAAGCCGCTGGTCGTTGGTGTCGCGGAAGGCCTCGAAGGCCTCCATGAACTCGTCGAAGGCCGCCGTCATCGAACCGGGCACGGCCTTCACCTGCGGCGCAACCGTCATTGCGGCCGGTTTTGTCATCTGGTCTGTCATGTCGCCATCCTTGTTTTCGGAAGTGTTTGGGAGGAAGTCAGCGTTTGAAGGCTGTGTCGAAAAGCGAACGCGCCGCGCGGCGCATGGTGCGCACCAGCTCGGTTTCGCGGTCGCGGAAGAAGCGGGCGTGTTTGACATCCGATACCCGTGCGGACGGCAGCATCGGAAAGGTCACCACCGAGATTTCCCAGAGATCGGCCTCCAGAATGCGCCTGACGCCAGAGCGTGCCGCCTTGCCGGAGCGCCCCTCCTTGCTGGAACGTACCGTGCGAAAACCGATCGAAAGCCCGTCCAGCGCGCCTGTCTTCATCAGCGAATGGACCTCTCGCGAGCGGGCGACGCCGGGCGCTAGAACACCTTCCACGTAAAGCCCGCGCTCATCCTCGCGGATGGTGCGCCATGCGCCGATCGGCTCGGCCGGATCGTGCTGGTAGAGCATCCGGATACCGCCCGCACCGCGTTCCTCGATGGAGCGGCGGAAAGCGCCGCGCTCGATCACGTCGCGGCCGAGATCGACCTCGCCGAAGACGCTGGCATAACCGGAAAACGTGCCGTCGCCAGCTATGCCGCGCAGTTCCAGATTGGCGAATTTGCGCGTGGCGGGGCGCGGCCCGCGATAGACGTGCATGGGAAACTCCTGCGATGTGAAAAGGGGGTGCCGCGTGGAGGCTAAGCGCGCGGACGGGCGTTGTAACGTTCGGCCACGCGCACCAGCAGGCCAAGCCCCCACCAGGCCACCATGCTGGCAGCGGCAGAGCCCGCCACCATGATTTCCCGGCCGGAAAGCGCGCCGGCAATCTCGAGTTGCTGCACGATCCACAGGCCCACGGGGCCGCCGAAGATCATGCCGCAGGAGACGCCGGTCACGAAACGGCTCGCCGCCTCGCGTTTGCTTTTCGGCAGGAGGTAGACGAGCGACACACCCGCGCCTGCGACGGCACCGGTGATGCGGGCGGCCCAGATGCCGCCTTCATTGGCGAATTCAGACATGGGTAATCATTCCGGTTTAGGATGTGAAAAATCGGACAGACGCGTCGCGTCGCCCGCAGGTCGGGTGTGCAGTTTCAAAACGCCATTTCGCGAGTCTTCAGAATCGCTTGAACGGCGAACCTCACAAAACGATTCCGCTGGTTCAGAAATTGGTCGAAGACGCAGCCCGGCGGCTCAAGCACGGAGGCTAATACCCCACCGCCTCCCGCTTTTCCTCGTCGGTCAGAAACGACGCTGCGCCGATCCTTGTCCACAGGGCGTCCCGCTCACCGGCAAGACCGGCGATCCTGTCAAGATCCGGTTCCAGCCGCAGCCCGGAGCCGAAAATCGGCGACAGCCAGCCGCAGAGCCGTGCCGCCGTGCGGTTGACGAGCGGCAGCACGGTGAGACGATAGAAAGCGCGGTTTGCCTCCTGGTAATTGGCATAGGTATTGTCGCCGGGAATGCCGATCAGCATCGGCGGTACGCCGAGTGCAAGCGCTATGTCGCGTGCGGCACCGTTGCGCGCTTCCAGAAAATCCATGTCGCGCGGCGAAAGCCCCATGGCCTTCCAGTCGAGACCGCCTTCCAGAAGAAGCGGCCGGCCTGCATTCATCGCGCCCTGATAACCTTCCTCCAGCTCGCGCTTCAGCCGCTCATATTGCTCGGTGGAGAGATTGCCACCCTCCTTTGGCTGATAGACCAGTGCACCGGAAGGGCGAGCGGAATTGTCGAGCAGACGTTTGTTCCACTGGCTTGCGGCATTGTGCAGATCGAGAGCCGCGCCCGCCGAAGCAAGTGGCGCGAACCCGGCCCGATCGTCCAGCGGATGAAAAAGCTTCAGGTGCAGCAGCCCCAGCCCGTCACGTTCAGAGGCAATGCGCCTGATGGCGCGGCCCTCGGCACGATAATCGTAACCCACGGGCCAGCCATCCGCGCCTTCGATGATGCTCACCCGGTCCGGCCGTAGAAGATGCAGCTCGCGCAGTCGTTCGCCGACCACTAGCGGTTCGATATAGGCGTTGCCAGCCAACATCAGATGGCCATACAGCGTCTCGAAAAAGTCCGGCCCGCCCATATGAGCGCTCGGCTTACCTAGAAGTGCGAGCAGCGAATGATCGCCGATCTCCTCATCGCCATCGTAAAGCAGCCAGCTCACTGATGCGGAGGCTTCTGCCACCATGCGGGCGGCGCGGTGCGCTACCGGGTTTTTCATGAAGCCCTCGCGGGCGAGTGCGGCATAGGAGCGGCCGGACCAGAATGCCTGCCCACCCTGCGCCGCAACCGCCATGAAGCCGCCCGTCGCTGTCTTGCGTTCAGGCACGGCTCTGCCATCCGCCGGGCGCCGCCACGGCAGGGAAAAAGGAAATCGCATGGAATTGTCCTTGTTTTAATGCGGGCTCAGTTTCCCGCCAGGCCCTCATCCCTGTGCTCGTCACAAGGATTCAGCCAGCCCAAGTTTTTGGACTGAAAGCATTCTTTTCGCCGCGCAGACGCGCGTCGGCTGGCTTCGTGTGACAAGCACAGGAATGAGGATCGAGAGCCCGAGTCTTGACGAAACTTACCGGATTGGCGCTTTCACTGCCGTATCGCTGTTGAAATCAGCGGCAACCCGCGTCTCGCGCAGCGGCTTCACCGTACGCGTCGAAAGATCATAAGCGGGGTCGGCCTTATAGGCCGCGAGCGCCGCCTCGTTTTGGAACTCGCCATAGACGATGAAATCGACCGAATTGCCCCATTGGTCCTTCTTCACATTCTCGCCGATTTCCAGCTTCAGCGAATGCGGTATGGCGGTGAGGCCGGAGAGCCCCTTGCGCACGGCGTCGCGGTTTTCCTCGGGAACGGTGAAAAAAACGATATGGCGGATCACGGTGTCACCTGTCATGCAAAATTCGAAATTGGCCCTTGCGGCGCTTGCTAACGAGTTATCATCTGGCCCGCGCCGGTTCAATCCGCGCCGCCAAAAGGGCGCGATGAAATGCCCGGCCGTAGTCCCCGACAAGCCGCGCCCGGTCGCGGCCATTGATGATGGCGCGCGCACCCTCCCAATCCTCACGCTTACCCTCGAAGACATCGGCAAGCTTCCGGCCGGTAAAGCTGCCGGCTACCATGCCGTGGATCAGGATCGCGGTTGCCACATCCGGTTCCATGGCGCGTTCTGGGCGCGCCAGAAGGTCCACACCGGTCAGCTGCGACATGGCCTCGTAATTGCGGCGATGCGTCAGTTGCACGAAACCGCGCCCGAGCCAGCTTTTGCCCTCGGCGTCTGGCCGCCAATAGGGTTTGCGCACCATGGGCAGCCTGCCTGCCGCAAAGGCCCGGTCCAGCCTTGCGATCGCCTCGGCATCGTTTGCCGCCAATGTCTCGCGCACCGGCTGCATGGTCGCAGCCGTCTCGTGAAAAGTGGTGGCCAGCATGTAGGCGAGCCAGCGGGGATCACCGCCCGGCAAGGCCTTGCCGAAGCCGGCCAGGATCGTCTTCGTGCCGTCAAGCTGTGCAGCTCGCAGGCGACCACCGTAGATGGAAATTCGCACCGACGCGAAGAATCGCGCCTCGTCATAGGCCACAGCCGGCTCCTGAAAATCGGGGGCGATATCACCCTTTGTTTTTTCCACATGACAGCCGTCAGAACTAAATCGATTTGAAAAAATCCTAATCGATTTTAATCCGCTGACCGGGGTTTTGAGGTAAAAAATTCCTTGAGTTGCGGAACCTTAGCGCGCTAACTCCATTCACCGCGCACTTCCGCAGCGTTGACCATTCAAGGAGGAATGCCACCATGACAGCGACAATCCCCCAGACCGTTTATGACCGGCTCGAAAACGAGTGGCGCCAGATGCGCGAAACCGGTTCTCAGCCGAAACCCGCGCAGTCTCCGAAGAAGTAGCATCTGCCAGACGTCCGATTTTGGGCGTTAACGGCGACCCGGATTTCTTCTCCCCGCCGGGGAGAAGAACCAATATGCGTCTGCTAGATAGGCAATTGGCTCTCATTCATGGGGCCAATTAGCGCCGATATCACATCCCGCGCACCCTCGGCTCACTCGCCACAGTCGTCGTCAACGCCGTTATTGACCAGACCAGCGCATCCAGCCGGTCGGGCGAGCGTCCGGATGAAAGGCCGTCGGGTCCGAAATCCGCCATCTGGTCGGTTAGCTTTTCAAACCGTGCGGCGTGGCGTACCCTGCCCTGTTCGTAGAGTGCCGCCACCGGCTCGGCGCGGGTGAACTTGCCCCGGCTTGCTCGCACCAGGGTCAGCGGCAGATTGGCGTCTATGCTCTGCAACATTGCCCGCACCATCTCGCCGCCCTGATTGACTTCCGCCACCACCCGGTCGGCCTCATGACGGCGAACGGCAGCGACAACGGCCCGCGCCCAGCCGGCCGGTGTTTCACCTTCCACCGAACAATCCGCAAGCACGACCAACTTGCCTGATATGCCAAGCCCGGCCGCCACGATGCCGCAGCAGGAATTTTCACCGATACCGGCGGGCGGGTCTACCGCGACCACGATCCGCGCCAGCGGCTCATGGTCGGTTTCCACAATTGCTTCCAGATCGGCACGTTTCCACAGCGCGCCTTCGCGCTCATCAATCAGTTCGCCGCCGATTTCCTGACGCCCCAGCCGCGTGCCGCCGTAACGGTCGTGCATGGCTTTCAGGAAACCCGGTGAGAGATTTTGCGCATTCATCGCCGTCGGCATTTTGGCCACCCAGCTCGAAGGGTCAGCGAGAAGCGCCTTCAGGAGCGGAATGGGCCGTGGCGTCGTCGTCACCAATTGCCGTGGGGCCTCACCAAGACGCAGGCCAAATTGCAGCATGTCCCAGGTTTCCTGCGGATATTTCCATTTTCCAAGTTCATCGGCCCAAGCCATGTGAAATTGCGGGCCGCGCAGGCTTTCTGGGTCTTCAGAGGAAAACACCTGCGCCATGGCCCCGTTTGGCCAGATGAGCCGGCGGCGCGATACCTCGAAGGCGGGGCGGCAACGGCGGGCGATACGGCAGATACCGGAAATGCCGTCGATCATCACCTCACGGGCATCCCCCAGGGTTTCCGCAACAAGCGCGATGCGCAGATCAGATTGCTTGCCGGCGGACGCAATCCTGTGCACCCATTCGGCCCCGGCGCGGGTCTTGCCGGATCCTCGCCCGCCGATCAGAAGCCACGTCCGCCAGTCACCCTCAGGCGGCTGTTGCGGCAGGTTGCCGATGAAACGCCAGTCGCGCAGAAGGGTGAAGACCTGCTTTTGCAGTTGGGGTTCGCTCGAAACATCCGTCATGTGTCAGCTTCTGTAGATGGACTACGAGCCAGATCTGCCTCCAGCCTCGCGCGGCATTTCTGTTCCGCCAGTTCGTCGATGCGTTTGAGGAAATGCGCCACCGCCATTTCGTAATCTTCGGTATCGGCTTCGTCCTCGCCGGCAAGAGCCTGCCTCTCTTCTGCCAGCACCCGTTGCAGGGCATCGATCCGTTCCAGTGTGCGCACAATCAGCGAAAGCTGATCCGTTGCGGCCTTCACGTCGGCGCGCGCCTGTTTGCCCGAGGCATCCTCCACCGTTGATAAAAATGCCGCTTCGCTTGTCTGCCGCAGGTTGCGGTACATGCAGAACTGTTCGCGCATCTCCACCGTCAGCTCGTTCAGCAATTGCCGCAGATTGCCATTGCGCGCCGCATCTTCGGCAGCCAGCTTGTCGGCCCGCGATTTTATCTCGGGTGCGGCCTCTAGCCTGCCCTCGCCGCCATAGGCGCAGCTTTCCTGCCAGACGCCGTGGAGCGCCAGATCGCAATTGCGGATATTTGCCATGAGGTGGACCTGCGAGAGAATGACGTGTCGCGGAAAAGCATCGGCTAAACCGACCTTTGCCGCTCAGCCGCAAATCTCCGACTGTGACCTAAACCTATCAAACCACCGTCACGCTGTAAAGGATTATTTTCCTATAATTGTGATTTTTGTCCTGCGAACAGGGTTTGCACCCTCGCCCGCCGCATACTACACTCGTGCCAGACGGCGGGAAAAAGGGGCAAGTCAAGTTGTTGAAACAATGGGTTGGGCGGTTGTTTGCGGGTCTTTCGGCAACCGGCATCGTCTTTGGCACTATTCTTTTCTGCGCTTCGCTCACGCCGTCTCTTCTGCCGCGCACATGGCTGATGCAGGGTGTGCTGTGCGGATTTTCCTTTGCCATCGGTTATCTGATCGGCGTGGCGCTCACCGCCATCTGGACCTATCTGGAATTGCCCCACCCCTCGCGCCATAACCGGCGCAGCATCCGCTTTCTCATCGCCCTTGCCAGCGCGATAACGGCGATCGCGTTTCTTTGGCAGGCGAAAGACTGGCAGAATTCCATCCGTATCCTGATGGAGCTAGATCCGTTGCCCAGCGCCCACCCCACCAAGACCGGCGGCGTTGCGGTGCTGGTCTCCGCCCTCCTCATCGGCGCTGGACGGCTTTTCCAGCTCATCCGGCGATTCTTCTCGGTGCGCAGCCGTCACTTCCTGCCGCGCCGGCTCGCCAATGTGCTCGGTATAGCCGCCGCCATCGTGCTGTCATGGATGCTGCTGAACGGTCTGATCTTCGATATCGGCCTGAAGTTTGCCGATTCCTCGCTGAAACAGGTGGATGCGCTGATCGAGCCGGATGTACCGCGCCCTTCCGATGCGCTCAAAACCGGCAGCAGCGCTTCCCTGATGACATGGGAATCGCTTGGCCGCAGAGGCCGCGAATTCGTGGCCGGCGGGCCGGAGGCACAGGAGATTTCCGCCTTCACCCACCGCCCGGCCAGGGAACCGCTCAGGGTCTATGCAGGCCTGAATTCTGCGGCAACGCCCGAGGAAAGGGCAGCACTTGCGCTGGAGGAGCTGAAGCGGGTTGGCGGGTTCGAGCGCAAGGTGTTGCTGGTCGTCATTCCCACCGGCACCGGCTGGATCGATCCGGAAGCGCTTGATACGGTCGAATATCTGCATGACGGCGATATCGCCAGCGTTGCCGTGCAATATTCCTATCTTTCCAGCTGGATCGCGCTTCTGACCGAACCGGATTACGGTGTGGAAACGGCGCGCGCGCTGTTTCAGGCTGTCTACGGTTACTGGACCACACTGCCGAAGGAGACGCGCCCGAAACTCTATTTGCACGGGCTGAGCCTCGGTTCGCTGAACTCGCAGAAATCATCCGATCTTTACGATGTGCTCTCCGACCCGTTCCAGGGTGCCCTGTGGAGCGGTCCGCCCTTTTCCAGCCCCACATGGCGCATGGCCACCAATGGGCGCGTGGCGGGTACGCCGGAATGGCTGCCGCGATTCCGCGATTCCTCGGTCATCCGCTTCGCCAACCAATATACCACTGCGCATATGCCTGATGCGAAGTGGGGCCCGATGCGCATCGTCTATCTGCAATATGCCAGCGACCCGATCACCTTCTTCGAGGCCGCATCGCTTTACCGGCGACCGCAATGGATGGTTCATCACGGCCCTGACGTCTCCACATCCTTCCGCTGGTTCCCGGTCGTGACCCTGCTGCAGCTCGGTCTTGATGTTGCCGCCGCCACCACGGCGCCGATCGGTTACGGCCATGTTTACGCGCCGGAGCACTATATCGATGCGTGGATGGAGGTAACCGCACCGCAGGGCTGGAATGCGGATGATATCCAGCGGCTCAAGATGTTGTTCAAGGCCCGCCGCGGCTCCACCGATCCGGCGTGACGCGACGGGCGTGTCGTTTCTGAGCGTCAGTCCTTCAGCGCGGCCACATGGTCGGCCACATAGGTTTCCAGCGAGCGCGGTGCGTGGCCGGTCAAAGTCTCGACATCACCGGTGACCGCCGACGTCCAGCCTTCGCGCACCGGATAGAAGATCGACGCGAGGAAGGCGGCGTAATCCTTCGGAACGCCAGCGCCGGTCAGAATGCCGATGAAAACATCGTCCGAAACCGCGCTATAGCCGACCGGCTTGCCGATGGCCTGCGAGATGATCGTGGCCGCCTCGCCGTAACTCAGAGCCTTCGGCCCGGTCAGGTTGAACGCCTTATTGTCGAAAGCCGTCGAGGTCAGCGCTGCCGCTGCACTGTCGGCGATATCGCGCACGTCGATGAAGCTCGACTTGCCTTCGCCTGCCGGAACGGCGATCTGGCCGTGTTCGATGCCGGCCTTCCAGTAGGTGTGGAAATTATCGGCAAACCAGTTGGGGCGCAGAATGACGTAAGGCGCGCCGGAAGCGATGATCTTCAGTTCCACCTGGCGATAGGGAATGGAATCGTCGGCATCGACGCCGAAGACGCTGAGGAACACGATCTTCACATTGCGGCGGGCAGCTTCCTCGACAACCGGCGTCAGCGCGTCGATTGCATCCAGACGCCCGCCAGCCAGGATCAGAAACAGACGATCAACGCCATCGAAGGCATCCGTGTAGGTCGAGGCGTCGGTATAATCGAAGCGCACCCCTTCCGCGCCTTCGGCTGCCTTGCCGGTGCGCGAGGCTGCTTTCACGCTTTCGCCCTTGGCCAGAAGCGCCTTTACCAGCGGCGTGCCGATGGTGCCGGTGGAGCCGATTACGAGTATCTTGCCAGTCATCTCAAATCTCCGTAGTATCTAGTGGAAACCATGTTTCGAAAACATACGTACTGCGTATTCGAAATCAGGAAAAGAGAGCACTTTCCGGTTATCTGGTATCCTCAAGGAAACCGACCCGGGCTTTTCAGAGCTGGATGAGACCCATGGAACATGTCTATGACGTTTACGAGGATCGCTGCCCCACACGCATGGTGCTGGACAGGATCGCTGACAAATGGGCGCTGCTGATCCTCGACAAGCTGCGGGTGGACGCGGTGCGCTTCAATCTGCTGCGGCGGGAAATCAAGGGCATTTCGCAGAAGGTTCTGTCTCAGACGCTGAAAAAGCTCGAGCGCGACGGCCTGATTTCGCGGCAGGCCTTTCCGACGGTGCCGGTCACGGTCGAATATTCCCTGACGCCGCTCGGGCGCACGCTGACCGACACGGTTGCGGCACTGGCCCACTGGGCGGAGGGCAACATGGACGCGGTGCTGGCGGCGCAGAAGGCTTATGACGAGAGGGGTGGGTTAGGGTAAGGCAAGCCCCCACCTTCCTGATTTCTGTGCTTGTCAAAGGGATGAGGGAGACGAGAGCATTGCGCGCACTCGTCCGCCTTTCGCCTGCCAAACCCTCCAACGCCTACCGCGAAATCCGCGTGGAAAGAATGATCGACGATAGCGTGCGTTCCACGCCGTCCAGCGCGCCGATCCTGTCGATCAACCGGTCAAGGTCGAGAATGGAAGGTGCTGCCAGAATGGCGATCAGGTCGAAAGTGCCGCTGACCGAATGCAGCGTTGTCACCTCCTTGATGGCGGTGAGCGCCGCCGTCACGCCAGGCAGCGCCTTTGGCCCGATGGTGATCAGCACATGGGCGCGCACCAGCCCGGAAAGATAGCTTTCCGAAAGTCTCAGGCCATAACCGGCGATCACCCCTTCGGCCTCGAGCCGCTCGATGCGAGCCTGCACGGTGGTGCGCGAAAGGCCAAGTTTGCGGGCCAGTTCCGCCACCGGCATGCGGGCGTTTTCGGAAAGCAGGGCGAGCAGCGCCCGGTCCTTGTCGGCAATCGTCATAATGACCAATCCTGTCGTCTAATTGTCCAATATTAACCCGCTATCCGCACATAGTGAAGCTGCGAATCGTCCAAAAAAGCTGACATTCTGTCTATGAAGCGCATCTGGTGCGCAGAGGCATATAAATTTACTGCGGGGAACAAAAACATGAAAAACATCGTCGTCATCGGCGCGGGCAATATCGGTTCAGCCATCGCCTGGATGCTGGCTATCACCGGCGATTATCGCATCACGGTTGCCGATCGCTCGGCAGACCAGCTGACGAATGTGCCGGCGCATGAGCGTGTCGACACTGAAATCGTCGACATTGGCGACCGTCCGGCGCTGGAAGCGCTGTTGAAAGGTAAGTTCGCCGTGCTTTCCGCTGCGCCCTTCCACCTGACGGCGGGCATTGCGGAAGCTGCGGTTACAGTCGGCACGCATTATCTCGATCTGACTGAAGACGTCGAATCCACCCGCAAGGTCAAGGCACTGGCGGAAACGGCTGAGACCGCGCTCATTCCACAATGCGGCCTCGCCCCCGGTTTCATCTCCATCGTCGCCGCAGATCTTGCCGCCCGGTTCGACAAGCTGGACAGCGTGCGCATGCGTGTCGGCGCGCTGCCGCAATATCCGTCGAATGCGCTCAACTACAACCTTACCTGGAGCACGGACGGGCTGATCAACGAGTATATCGAGCCCTGCGAAGCCATCGTCGAAGGCCGCCTCACCGCCGTTCCGGCGCTGGAAGAGCGCGAAGAGTTCTCGCTCGACGGCGTGACATATGAGGCCTTCAACACCTCGGGCGGCCTCGGCACGCTATGTGCGACGCTGGAAGGCAAGGTGCGGACGATGAATTACCGCACCATCCGTTATCCCGGCCATGTCGCAATCATGAAGGCGCTTTTGAACGACCTCAACCTGCGCAACCGCCGCGATGTGTTGAAGGACCTGTTCGAAAACGCCCTGCCCGGCACCATGCAGGACGTGGTCATTGTCTTCGTTACCGTCTGCGGCACCCGCAACGGCCGTTTCCTGCAGGAAACCTATGCCAACAAGGTCTATGCCGGCCCCGTTTCCGGCCGGATGATGAGCGCAATCCAGATCACCACCGCAGCCGGTATCTGCACCGTTCTCGACCTGCTTGCGGAATGCGCCCTGCCGCAGAAGGGGTTTGTCCGGCAGGAAGAAGTGGCCCTGCCGAAATTCCTGGAAAACCGGTTTGGAAGATATTACGGCGCGCATGAGCCGCTGGCCCGGGTTGGGTGAGTTAAGGGGAGCAATCGGCCCCGACACTGTCATCCTCGGGCTTGTCCCGAGGATCTAACGTCTCACGAAATCGATAGGTCGCAGATGCTCGGGACAGGCCCGAGCATGACGACGAGCGGCGGAATGCCTCTCCCAAATCACGTCCCGCAAAAGGTCCGAAACACCTTCTCATCGCTCATCGGCGGCTGCATGTAGACGAAATTGTCCGGCCGTTCCTCAAATGGCGTGGCAATCGCCGCCAGCATGGCGTGGAACGGTTCGAAATCGCCGTCTTCCACCGCCGCCTCGATCAGTTCCTCGATGCGGTGGTTGCGGGGAATGATGGCCGGGTTGACGGCGAGCATCGCCCGCGACCTCTCGGAGGCAGAAACTTCTTCCCGCCCGGCCCGCTCCTGCCAGCGCGCCAGCCATGCATCCGCCGCCGCGATATCGATGAACATGCCGCGAAACGGCTCGGCATCGCCCTCTACCGCGTGAGAAAGACGCCGGAAGGTCAGCGTATAATCGGCTTCCGATGCCTGCATCAGCGAAAGAAGCGCCTGCACCAGCTCGATATCGCCGTCCTCTTCGCCCCTCAGCCCAAGCTTTTCGCGCATGCCGGCAAGCCAGCGCTTGGGAAACGCGGCGGCGAAATCAGCGAGCACGGCGTTTGCGAGTTCGGCTGCTTTCTCTACTTGAGGGTCGAGCAGCGGCAACAGGCATTCCGCCAGCCTTGCAATGTTCCATTGGGCGATGCCCGGCTGGTTATTGAAGGCGTAGCGCCCCTGTGCGTCGATGGAGGAGAACACCTTGTTCGAATTGTATTCGTCAAGGAAGGCGCATGGACCGAAGTCTATCGTCTCGCCGGAGATCGCCATATTGTCGGTATTCATCACGCCGTGGATGAAGCCAACCATCATCCATCGGGCGATGAGTTCGCACTGCCTCTGAGCGATGCCCTGCAACAGGGCGAGATAGGGATTGTCCGCGTTTTTCACTTCGGGATAGTGGCGGTCAATCACATAATCCGCAAGATTTCTGATCCCCTCATCATCCTCGCGCGCGGCGAAGAACTGGAAGGTGCCGACCCTGATATGGCTTGCCGCAACACGGGTGAAAACCCCGCCCGGCAGACCCACCTCGCGCTGCACCCTGTCACCGGACAGGACGGCGGCGAGCGCCCTTGTCGCGGGAACGCCGAGCGCGAACATTGCCTCGGAGACGATATATTCGCGTAGCACCGGGCCGAGCGCCGCGCGCCCGTCGCCCCTTCGCGAAAACGGCGTCGGGCCGGAGCCCTTCAGCTGGATATCCCGACGTTTGCCGTGTTTGTCGATGACTTCACCGAGAAGAATGGCACGACCATCGCCGAGCTGCGGCACGAAACCGCCGAACTGGTGGCCGGCATAGGCCATCGCCAGCGGCTCGGCCCCTTGCGGTACCACATTGCCGGAAAAGATCGCCGCCAGCCTGTCGTCGTCGAGGCCTGAGACGTCGAGAAGAAGCTCGTCTGCCAGCGCCCGATTGAAGGCGATGAGGCGTGGCGCCTTCACCGGCGTTGGCAAGACGGCGGCGCTGAACCTTTCCGGCAGGCGGGCATAGGAATTGTCGAATCTGATCACGGGTAAACTCCCTGCTTTTACCTGATATGGCCCTTTTTCCGCCCGGTTGCGAGGGGTGAATAGCCACAATTACGGGAAGCCGCAGCGGAGTTTGGAAAAATCAATTTGAACTACAGGTATATTTGAACATACAAACATCCAATGAATGAGCCGCAATGCAAGCAGGATAAATTCGTGCCAGAGTTCCCGTATGACGACAGTGAAATGGGCGAGGCCATCCGCCGCTTCGACTGGGCGTCGACAAGCACGGGGCCGATAGAGACATGGCCGGTATCACTCAAAACCACCGTGCAGATGATCCTCAAGCAAGGCCATGCAATCTGTCTGTTCTGGGGGCCTGACCTCAACATCGTCTACAACGACGCCTACCGCCCGTTTCTTGGGCTGAAGGAAGAGGGTGCGCTCGGCAAGCCGTTTCACATCATCTGGTCCGATGTCTGGAACGATGTGAAACCCTTCGTTGATCAGGCACTCTCCGGCAAGGGCACGTTCGCCGAGGACATGCATCTCGTCATGGACCGCAACGGCTACCCCGAAGACACCTACTGGACCTTTTCCTACAGCCCGCTTTACGACGACCAGGGCAAGATCGCAGGGCTGATAGACATAGCCGTCGACACGACCGGAGCGGTGCAGAGCCGCAGCCGGGAGGATCTTCTGCGGCGCGAACTCGTCCACCGGGTCAAGAATACGATGGCGATCACCACGGCGGTCGTCAGCGCCACCCTGCGCCATTCGCAGACGCTTGAGGATGCGCGCGACACCATCAAAAGACGTATCGCAGCACTCGGCAACGCCCAGAACCTCATTCATGCTTCGGGAAAGGGTGCCAGCATCTCCGCGCTTGTCCGCGAGTCCGTTTATCCGCATCTCGACGACAAGGCGCGCGTAACGATTTCCGGACCGGACATGGAAATCGCGCCGCAACAGGCGCTGGGCCTGTCTCTGGCCATTTATGAACTGGCCACCAACGCGATGAAATATGGCGCACTTTCCAACGCGAGCGGCAAAATCGAAATCTTTTGGACGCTGGACGAGGATGACCGCTTCGAACTGCGCTGGCGCGAGACGGACGGACCTGCGGTCAGGACGCCGACGCGTACGGGTTTCGGCTCGCGGCTGACCAACCAGATCGTTGCGGCTTACTTCTCCGGCGAAGGCCGCACCTTCTATCATCCAGACGGGCTGCTGTTCGAGCTGGATGGCAAATACGAGGCTGGCGACGGCGAAACCTCTGGCGGTTGAACTTTCTTTCGTCCCATTCGTTGCGTTTCCTGAACCAAAGTAGCCGCGACGAAAGGAACGGGAATGACCGTCGTTGAAGCCGTAGCCGCCGAGCCGGAAAGCGCAATCCGCATCCTGCACACCGATCTGCCTGTTAACGCCACTTTCCATGTATGGCTGAAGGCGAAAAAACCGGCGGAACCCGGTGCCGTCTCCTTTTCCAATGCGAATGGAAAATTCGCTGAGGTTTCAAGCCTCAACACGGAAGAGTTCGGATTTAGAATCTATCAGGTCTTCGGCGGCGGCCATGTGGAACTGAGCTACGATACTGTCACGACCGCCGTTTCCGTCATCTACTGGTTCACCGCCGCCGACGTGCTGGAAACCGGCATAACCGTCGTCCATACCAAGCCGGACAATGCCGCACCGGAACTGCCTGACAGCTATCACTTCCGCCCGCCCTTCGGCTGGATGAACGATCCGAACGGCTTTGGCCGGTTCGAAGGACGGCCGCATCTGTTCTACCAGCATTATTCACACGGGCTGCGCTGGAACACCATGCATTGGGGCCACGCGGTTTCCTCCGATTACCTGCGCTGGCGGCATCTGCCGATCTTCCTCTTCCCTTCAGAGGACCTGACAACGCGGCCGGACAAGCGCGGCGGCGCTTATTCCGGCTCGACAATTCCTTTGGTCGAAGGTTCGGGCATCCGCGTGTTCTTCACCGAGCAGGTGCAGGATCGCATTCCCGAACAGCAGATCCAGCTCACCGCCACTTCTTCCGATCTCATCATGGCCGGACAGGCCGAAGTCATTCTCGGCCATCGCCCGGACGGACAGGGGCTGACGCCGGACTTCCGGGATCCTTACGTCTTTCGCGGCCCGGATGGACTTTGGAAAATGCTGCTCGGAAGTCAGAGCGACGGTGGCGGCGTCATCCTGCTTTACGAGACGCTGGACCCGACGGCGGCGTCAGGCTGGACCTATGTGGGCAAGCTTTGGGTGGAAACGCGCTACAAGACCACTGCCATTGAATGCCCCTGCCTTCTGCCGCTCGACGGCCCGGCCAATGCCCGATCCACGCGCTGGGTTCTGGTCTATGGGCTGATGCATTCAGAAGACCCTGAAACCGGCCGCAAGAACCTGACCATGGCCGATGTCGGCTGGTTCGACGGCAAGGTCTTCACCAAGGAATTTGGGCAGGAGCTGGATTTCGGCACCGACAATTACGCCTTCCAGGCGTTTCTGGATGGCGACAGCATCATCGGCATCGGCTGGCTCGCCAATTGGGCGGATGCCAATCCGGAGATCGATTTCCCGACATCCATGACGCTGCCGCGCCGGATCCACTATTCGAACGGCGAGCTACTGACCCCGCCAATCGGTGCGGCGGAAAGCCTGCGAAGCCATATTGTCGATCGCACGCGGCTGGCGGCCGGGGAGCGCGTCACCTTCATCAACGGTGCGGTGGAGATGCTGATCGAGCTTGCCTCGCCCGGCGCACCGTTCGAGTTGGTGCTCGATCATCCCGTGGTCACACTGGGCCTCATCGCCGATGAAACGGGCCTGTGGATCCGCCATGATGACGGGCGCGATGGCCCCTCGCCGCACTATATCGCCAGAGGGGCAAGGGCCTCGCACATCCGCGTCTTTCTGGACTACGGATCCATCGAAGTGTTCGCCAACCGGGGCCGGTATGTGGGAACAAAACGCATAGAGGGTTTCGAGCCCGTGCGTTCAGCGCTCCTCAAGGCAGCGCCGGGGGCTGTAGTGCACGCCACCAGCTGGGCGCTGCGTCCGTGAGGAACCTTTTGGCGGATCTGCTGTTGATAAGCAGCAACCGCTCAAAGGAGAAACGGCATGACAAAAATCAGCGATTCCCGCGATCCCATCCTGTTTCCGACAGAAGCCAACGAAAACAAGACCGAGAAAAAACGCGCGGGCAAGGGTGTCGTCATCATTATTGGCGCAGTCGCGATCATGGCTTTCGTGGTTTATCTGGCGGCGATCACCATCGCCACCACGCAGTCTTAACCGCACACACGCCGCAGAGGCGTCAGCGCTGTCCGCTTCGCAAGCCGCGGGTTGTCAGGATCGCCAGAAGCGAGACGATGACACCCAGCCCATAGAGATAGAGCATCGGCATCGTCACATCCGCACGATCGATCTGCAGAACGAGATCGCTCGCGGCAGCGACGGTGCCGCTTGCGCCCGCACCGGCCGCGGCACCCAGCGTCGCGACCGTAGGCAGCAGCGCGCCCGTCATCTTGCGTTCCTCTTCCGGCGCGGCTTCCATGGCTGCCTGGCTGATGCCTGCCCAGGACATGCCGAAAGCTGAACCGATCAATATCTGCCCGATCAGCATTTCCGGCCAGTTCCCCGTCGCCAGCCCAAGCCCGAGCAGCGCACAGCCCGGCACCATCTGGTAGGGTCCGTAATGCAGGCAAAGCTGCCGCAGGCGGCCCGAACGCAGGCTGCCGATCAGCATTGCCACGAAGCTCCAGGCAAGCGGCATCGTCACGACGATAAAACCGGCGAAGGTCGGCTCATGGTGCCAGAGATTGATGGCGACATAAGCGAGATAGACGCTGCCGAGTGCATGGGCATAGGACATCAGGAACAGCACCCAGAAACGGCTGCCAAGTACCGTTTTCAACCGGAAGGAATCCCTGGGGAACAGGCCGGTGGAAGGCCGGATGCCCGCCTTCAGCGACGCCCACAACAGTGCCGCACCAACCAGCAGCGACATGATGCGCAGACCGGCATCCTCAAAGGCGGAGGGTGCGGAGAAAGCCAATGCGCCAACGAGGCAAAGCAGCAGCGGCACCATCGGCTTGCGCGAGGTCGCGACCGACCGTTCCGCCGAGACCGCAATCGCCGTATAGGCCAGCAGCAGCACGATCAGCGGCGCAGACAACAGGAATGTGGCGCGCCAGGAGATGTGCTCCGTGGCAAACCCGCCGGTGAGCGGCCCGACGAAGGACGCCACCGCCCAGATGGCCGCCTCGATGGCAAAGACCTTCGGCAGTAGAGCCGAGCGAAAGCCGGCAGGTATGAGGCTGTAACACACCGCCACGATCAGGCCATCGGCAAGTCCCTGCAACGCCCGGCCGATGACGACCCATAAAAAGCTGTCGGCGAGTGCCGACATGACGGAGCCGAAGGAAAAGATAAGGCAGCACAGGAATAGAACGCTGCGTGCGCCAAAACGCTCGCGAAACAGAACGGCGGTGACACCGCCTGCCACGGAACCGACGAAATAGAGGCTGTAGGCCCAGCTATAGAAGGCCGCGCCGCCAATCTCGCGCACCGCGACCGGCAGGGCCGTGACTACTGCAAACTGGTTGAAGGCATGCAGGCCGATACCGGAGGAAATGACGGTCAGAAGCGAGAGGTTCGCCCCACCAAGCAATTCCGACCAGCTATTTTTCTCCGTCATTTCCATACTTGTCAAAGCCGTATCCTTTCCATTCTTGCGATACGGCGGGCAAACTAGAACCTCAAGCACCATTGAGGTCAAGGCGCCTTTTCACCTATTCCGCTCGAGCGAACTTGCAGGCATCAGGAACCCTCTGCCTCCCCGGTCGTTTGCGCAATGACCAGACAGAAAGGATACCACCATGGACCGCAAGAAAATCACACCTCTCAACGAAGACGCCATGGACGAGGAACTGCTCGATCTCGATATCGACGCCCTTCCGGCAAAGGGAGAAATTCCGCAGTCCATCGAACATGAAATCGAGGAAGAAGAGGCCGAGAGCGAGGACGACCCTTATCAGGAAAGCGACGAGGCCCTTCCCGATGACGCGGAAGAGCGCGTGATCGACCGCAATCCCTCGCGCGAAGGCGGTGCGTTCGACGAGGTTTAGGGACTGGCGGCGGGGCGGGATGCGGCCGTCAGTGGGCCTTCGCAGGCTTGTGGGCGGCCTTTTCGACGCCTGCCGCTAGATCATCGAGGATCGGGCAATCCGGCCGGTGGTCGCCGCCGCAGCAATGGGCAAGGTGGGACAGCGTCTTCACCATGCCCTTCATCTCGGCAATCTTCTGTTCGAGATCGGCGATATGGCCGAGCGCAATGTCCTTCACTGCCGAACTCTCGCGGCTCTTGTCCTGCCAGAGTTTCAGGAGCGTTTCGGTCTCCTCCAGCGAGAAGCCAAGCGTGCGCGCCCGCTTTATAAAGCGAAGATTATGCACGTCCTGCTCGCCATAGACCCGGTAGTTGTTGCCGGTGCGGGCGGCGGGGGTAATGAGGCCGATCTGTTCGTAATAACGGATCATCTTGGCGGAAACGCCGGATGCATCCGAAGCCTGTCCGATATTCATAATGCCACTTCCCTCAGGGCGACTTTCGCCCGTTTATGGCTACTATGTAAGGATTCCCATCATGGGAAGGTCAAGGGATAACGACATTTTTTATCGCACGCACAATCGTGAGTGCCTGGCAGGGCTCTGAATTCGATGGTTACGCCGCCACACGTCTGGCGAGATAAATCGTCGCCCCACCGCAATCGGGATCGTTGACGATGTGATCGAGAAGTAGAAACCCGTGCGCGGCAAGCAGGCTTTCATATTCTTCGCGAGCGAGGCTGGCATGGTAAAGCGGTTTTCCCTGAAGGGTCCCCGTCGCTTCCCCGTGTCCCGGCCCGGCCGTGAACATCAGTGCGGCGCCGTCATTGGCGTGCTGCCGGAAAATACCGAACATGCGGCGCTGATCGTCGGCTTTCAGATGGAAAAAACTATGCCAGGCAATCAACCCGTCGAAGCGGCAACTCAATACGAGTTCACGCATATCGGCGACCACCCAGCGCTTTTCCGGAAATCTGGTGCGGCAAATTTCTATCAGGGGATATGACGTATCGATGCCGGTCACGTCATATCCGTTGCCGATGAAGTAGCCGGCAATCGGCTCGCCTGAACCGCAGCCGATATCGAGGATGGATCCGCCCTGCGGCAAAAGCGACGTGAACCGATCCAGCCAGGATTTTTCGGCGAGGGAGCGACCGCGCAGCCTGTCGAAATCGGCCCCATGGTCGGTGTAGAGCTTGATCACATCGTTGGAGGCATCCGCCATGTCCGCTTTTCCTTGGGGCTGGCCGGCTGTGTAATCATCTGTGCACCGCCAGCCGGGCAATATCGCGCAGGAAGGCGTCGCGCACTGCGGGGCCGAGCGGTTCATTCGACGGCTTGTCGGCAACGCGAAGCCTTGCGAAGACGATGTGCTGGCCTTCGCGCTCCGCCCAGCCAACGAACCAGCCGAAGGGGCGGCTGCGGTCGGGGTTGCCTTTTTCGTCGCGCATGAAGCCCGTACCGGTCTTGCCGTGCACGCTCCAGCTCTCCGGCGCATCGAACACCGGCACGATCGCCCGCGTCTTTGCCTGCGCGTCGCGCGAAACCGGCAGATTTCCGGCCAGAAGGCGGCGGATGAAGCCCACCTGCTCGACCGGGGAAACGGTCAGGGAAGCACCGAGCCAGGAATGGGTGAGACCGTTATTCTTGCCGGGCTCACCCGAGACATCGGCATTGCCGTAACCCAGACGTTTGACATAGGCGGCGAATTTTTCCGGGCCGAGACGGCGGGTGAGTTCGCGCGAATACCACAGCACCGAATCCTGCTCCCATATGGTCGGATCAACCGTCTTGCGGTCCTGCGCGCGGGCCTCCGTGCCGGGTTTCCAGTCCCATGCGGGGGTCTTGTCATCCAGCAGGATGCCGGCGTCATAACCGATCAGAGCCAACGGCACCTTGAAGGTGGAGGCCGGCGCCACGCGCTGATCGCAGGCGCCCTGCTGGTTGATGACAGCGCCGGTCTCGATGGAGGTGACCAGCGTGCATTCAAAAGCCTGCGATTGCTGGGCGGAGGCGGAAAGCGGCAGAATACCCTGAAGGGCAATGCACGAAAGAACGATGGCGGGCAGCCGATAGCGCATGCGTTTTGATGTCCCTCGTCCGCATTCTGCGGATCATATGCCGGAATGGATGAACGGCGGCCCTTGTTTCAGGCATGCCGTTATTCCGAAACATGCCTTAAGAAAACGATGGGGCAGGAATAGGACCAACACGAAAATTGGCGACTTCCGTCAGCTATTCTCTTTTTCGCCCGCCGTCTCACCCACTGTGAGCGGCCAGTCCACCACATAATCCTCGAAATCGTCAACCTCCACGTCCAGCTCGTTGACGGTGCGGCCGCGCGCGGAAATGCCGGCCTGATGCACCGTGTTCACGTCGCCGGAGACGAGATAGTGCCACCAGTACAGATCCTTGCCATCGCGCACCAGCGCGTAGGCGCAGGTGGGCGGCAGCCAGCCGATTTCGTGCACCTTTTTCAAATCAAGCTGGATACAGTCCGGCACGGTGGCGCGGCGGTTCTCATAGTCGGAGCACCGACAGCTTTCACCGTCAAGCAGCTGACAGCGGACCGACGTGAACACCACTTCGCCGGTGTCCCAATCTTCCAGCTTGTTCAGACAGCACAGGCCGCAGCCGTCGCACAGGCTTTCCCATTCCTGGCCACTCATCTCTTCCAGCGATTTGGTTTTCCAGAACGGCGCGTCATTCATCGTTAACATTTCCGTTCCATTTTGATCTCTTGGAGGGCAAGGTTTAACCGATCCCTAATCCTTAATATCGTATCGCCAAGGGCTGGTTTGTACGATATTTTAGCATTTTGGCGAGTGGCAAAGGGTCATTGACCCGCGAGAGGCCGCCGCGTCAAGCAATTCCAGCAGAACCATGTCATGGTTTTGCGTCCGGAATTGGATGAAGCGCAGAAACATCGACAATACGCGTTGCGTTGAACAGGAAAACATCGCCAGGTGCAGGAAGAAAAAGACGATAAAAACGGTCGCAAAAAGCGGCACATCCTGCTGAGAATCGATAGCTTTATCGACTCCGGCCTGTGGACGGCTGCGGCAAGGCTGGTGGATTTCTGGGAAGACGTCACCATTGCCTCGCGCAAACTGCATGTGCGCGGCTGGAAGAAGCTTCTCGTCAACCTGACATGCGACGCGCTGACCTTCGGAACGGCCGGCTGTGTCGTGCTTCTGGCGCTTGCCATGCCCGCCTTTGAGGAGACCAAGAAGGACTGGCGTTATCGCGGTGATTTTGCCGTGACCTTTCTTGACCGTTACGGCAACACCATCGGCCATCGCGGCATCATCCATGAGGATTCCGTCCCGATCGACCAGATGCCGGATCATTTCATCAAGGCGGTTCTGGCCACCGAAGACAGACGCTTCTTCGACCATTTCGGCATCGATTTCATTGGCCTTGCACGCGCCATGAGCGAGAATGCCCGCGCCGGCGGCGTGGTGCAGGGCGGCTCGACGCTGACGCAGCAGCTTGCCAAGAACCTGTTCCTTACCAATGAGCGCTCGCTTGAGCGCAAGATCAAGGAAGCCTTCCTCGCGCTGTGGCTCGAGGCCAACATGTCGAAGAAGGAAATCCTCAGCCTTTATCTCGACCGCGCCTATATGGGCGGCGGCACGTTCGGGGCGGCAGCGGCGGCGCAATTTTACTTCGGCAAGAACCTGACCGATGTCACGCTTGCCGAATCCGCCATCCTCGCCGGCCTGTTCAAGGCGCCGGCCAAATACGCACCGCATGTCAACCTGCCCGCCGCACGTGCGCGCGCCAACACCGTGCTTTCCAACCTGGTGCAGAGCGGGCTGATGACCGAGGGTCAGGTGATCGGCGCGCGGCGCAATCCAGCCACCGTCATCGACCGCGCCGATGTGAAGGCCCCGGATTATTTCCTCGACTGGGCGTTTGACGAGGTACAGCGGCTGGCGGCGCAGGGCAGGTTCAAGGACCATACCGTCGTCGTGCGCACCACCATCGATACCGGGCTGCAACAGGCAGCCGAGCAGGCGATGGAAATGGAGCTGCGCGAGTATGGCGAGGGCTACCGCGTCAAGCAGGGCGCGATGGTGATGATCGAGAACGGCGGCGCGTTGCGCGCCATGGTCGGCGGGCGTGACTACGGCGAAAGCCAGTTCAACCGCGCAACGGCGGCGCTGCGCCAGCCGGGATCCTCCTTCAAGGTCTATACCTACTCGGCCGCCATGGAAAAGGGCATGAAGCCGGAGACGCTGATTTCCGACGCGCCCGTGACCTGGCGCGGCTGGTCTCCGCAGAATTATGGCCGCTCCTACGCCGGCAAGGTGACGTTGCAGGTGGCGCTTGCCAAATCCTACAACACCGTGCCGGTGCGTCTCGCCAAAGACGTGCTCGGCACGCAGGTGATCGTCGACACCGCCAAGGCGATGGGCGTCGCCACGCCGCTGCGCAGCGACAAGACCATTCCGCTCGGCACATCGGAACTGACGGTTCTCGATCAGGCTACGGCCTATGCCGTGTTCCCGGCCGATGGCATGCAATCGCGCCGCCACGGCATCGAGCAGGTGCTGGATTACGAGGGCAAGGTTCTCTACGATTTCGGCCGTGACGAGGAACCCGCCAAGCGGGTGCTTTCCGAAGAGGCCAATTCGAAGATGAACCAGATGCTTGTCACCATTCCCGTGATGGGAACGGCCAGGCGCGGCGCGCTTGAAAACGGCATCGTTTCCGGTGGCAAGACCGGCACGTCGCAGGCTTACCGCGACGCCTGGTATGTGGGCTTCACCGGCAACTACACCACGGCGGTCTGGTTCGGAAACGACGATTTCACGCCGATGAACAACATGACCGGCGGCGCGCTTCCCGCCATGACCTTCAAGCGGCTTATGGACTACGCCCATCAAGGCATGGAGCTGCGCCCCATTCCCGGCATCCAGAACCCGCTGCCGACAGGCGCGCGCCCGCAGCCTTCGGCCCAGGTCGCTGCCGCATCCGCCACCGCTGCACCCGCCATGCCGGCACTCACCCGCCCACGCTCGCTCTCGGCCGAAGCAACCCGCGTCATCCGTTCCATCGCCAAGAAGATGAAGGAAGCCGCGCCTTTGACCGTCACGACGCAAAAGGTTGCGGATGCGTCGTTGCGGGATGGCCCGGGGGATGCGGCCCGGCGGTGACGGCTTGGCAACCTTGGCTCATAATGCTGAAGGCGTTTTTCCCTCCAGATTGCTGCCTGCACTCGGCTTAAGAAAAATCCGCATTTGGCGCTTGACCTCAATCATGGTTGAGGTTGCACAGTCCGATTGCAAGAAAGCGAATGCCCGAAAGGCGCAGCGCTAAGGCAATTGAGGACAGGAAATGGTGAAAGTAAAAGCATTGTTCGAGACGCATTTGACGGTTTCGAACCTGGAACGCTCGGTTGAGTTTTATCGTAATGTTGTCGGCCTGGAGCTGGCACAACGATTCCCTGAACGGAATGTGGCGTTCTTCTGGACCGGCGAACGTGGGCATTCGATGCTTGGCCTATGGTCCATCCAGTCCGCACCCATCAATATGAGACTGCACATCGCCTTCAGCGTCGATTTTGATCAGCTTCTCGCCGCACCGGACTATCTCCGCCGGAACGGCGTAACGCCGCTCGGTTTTGACGGCGAAAAGGAGATCGACGAGCCCGTCGTCTTTCCATGGATGCCGGCAGCCAGCGTCTATTTCAAGGATCCCGACGGCCACTCGCTGGAATATATCGCGTTTCTTGGCGGCGAAGCAAAACCGCAGATTCCGCGCGTGTTGAACTGGAGCGAATGGCAGACTATTTGATCTGCCTCAGGAAAGAAGCGCCGCCCGTGCTGTTTCCACCACATGGGCGGTGAGCGTGCCGAGTCGTTCAGCGGCGAGCCGATTGACCTGCCAGTAAAGCGGGATATCGAGCGGCGTGCCGGGAACGACTTCCACAAGCCGCCCCGCCTCAAGGTGCTCTCCCACCAGCTGCACCGGGTTGAGGCCCCAGCCCATGCCGGCAAGACTTGCCTTCACGAAACCGTCGGTCGAGGGCAGCCAGTGGGTGGGATAGGATATATCCTCACCCAGCGCTTTTTTGATCCAGCTGGCCTGCAGCCTGTCCTTCTGGTTGAAGGTAAGCCCCGGCGCGCGGGCAAGCGTGGCGGGCGTGACGCCATCGGAGAAATGGCGCGCCATGAAAGCCGGGCTGGCGGTGGCGTGATATCTGAGCACACCGAGAGCCAAGACCCGGCAGCCCTGCACAGGCTTGGCATGGGCGGTGACGGCGGCGAGCACCCTGCCCCCGCGCAGCCATTCCACCGTATGGTCCTGATCGTCCACCGCGATGTTGACGAGATAGTCGCTGCCACCGGTGAATTTCGAAACCGCGTCGAGAAACCATGTGCCGAGACTATCGGCATTGGTGGCAATGTTGAGTGTGACACGCTCTGCCGCCGCGCCCGCTTCCGAAAGAACCGGAAGCTGCCGGAACAGTTCGGTTTCCAGCATGCCGACATGGTCCATGTGCCGGCAGAGCCACTCGCCCTTTTCCGTCGCCACGCAAGGATTACCGCGCACTATCAGCACCACGCCGAGGCGCTCCTCCAGCTGCTTGATACGCTGGGAAACGGCCGAGGGCGTGACACACAGCACCTGTGCCGCCTTCTCAAAGCTGCCGGTCTGGGCCACGAGCGCCACGGCGCGCATGGAAGGATAGTCCAGCATCACAAGCCTCCTTGTAAAGATTGATATGGGCGTGGTTGGCGGGAAGCGTCCGGGCAGTAGCAGTAGCACTCTCCTCTTCCCTCATTCCTGTCCTTGTCACAGGAATGAGGGTCAGGCGAGGTGCCCGCACATGAAATCGCCCTGTCGCATCGTTTTTGTCCGTCATTAGTTTTACTTACTTGAACTGAGTTTGTTTAATTTGATTAAACCATGTGAGGGAAATATCAAAGCACTCGGGCTGGAAGCGGTGGCATCATCCATCCGCACAGGCAGAGACAAAAGGCAGCAGCCAGACATGGACATTCAGATCTTCTTCACCGGCCTGACGATGGGTCTCAGCCTCATCGTTGCCATCGGCGCGCAGAATGCTTTCGTTCTAAAGCAGGGGCTGGCGCGCTCCCATGTCTTTGCCGTCTGTGCCACCTGCGCAATTTCCGATGCGCTGCTGATCACCGTCGGCGTCTTCGGTTTTCAGCGGATAAGCGCCGTCATGCCGGCGCTCGATCCCATCATGCGGTATGCCGGTGCGGCGTTTCTCATCTGGTATGGCGCGAAAAGCCTACATTCGGCCCTGCGTTCGTCGGAGGTGCTTTCGGTGGCGGAAAGGCGGGAGGCGAGCCTGTGGCAGACGCTTGCCATTTGCCTGGCGCTGACCTTTCTCAACCCGCATGTCTATCTCGATACCGTCGTGTTGCTCGGCACCATCTCCACGCAATTTCCCGGCTTTGAAAAAACCTTCGCGGCGGGTGCCGCCACCGGCTCCCTGCTGTTCTTCTTTTCGCTGGGTTACGGCGCGCGCTGGCTGCGCCCGATCTTCGAAAAGCAGTCCGCCTGGCGCATCCTCGAAGGGGTTATCGCCTTCACCATGTGGGCCATAGCCTTCAAGCTGGTCATGGGCGCTTAAAGCGAAGGGGTATCTCCCTCTCCGAGGTCCCAGTAAAGCCCGGCCATGATGGCAAGCGCCTCGCGGGCAATCTCTTTCGGCAGATGTTCGTTCGGCGCATGCTGAGAGCAGCCGGGATAAGAATGCGGCACCCAGATGGTGCGCAGTTTCAGTATATCGGCAAAGATATCGTTGGGCAGCGAGCCACCCAGATTGGGAAGAAGTGCCGGTTTCTTGCCCGTCGTGCGGGCCATGGAACTCAGAGTGAAGCCGACCCATGGGTCCTGCGGATCGAGCCGCGTGGCGCGGAAAATCTCGTCGCCGGCGGGTACGATCCGCACCATGCTGAATCCCTGCCGGTCGAGATGGCGGCGTATGGCGGGCAGCACGGCTTCCGGATAGATGCCGACAACGAAGCGCAATTGCAGCCGCGCCCATGCCCGTGGCGGAATGGCATTGACCGGCGCGCGCGGATTGCCGGTCTCGAAGGCCAGCACCTCCAGCGCGCACCAGCCGAACACGCGTTCGGCGGTGGAAAGGCCGGGCTCGCCCCAGTCAGGATCGATTTTCGGACCATCCGGGCCGCCATCGATCTCGCAATCGGCAAGCGCGTCACGCACCGCCTGCGGCAGCTCTTCGGGCACCAGTTCGGGCACGCGGATCTGCCCGGATGGGCCAACGAGGCTTGCCATGGCATGCGCCAGCTGGACGCCGGGATTGGACAGCGCCCCGCCCCAATTGCCGGAATGATGGCCGCCTTCCCGCGCCTCGATCACCAGATCGAAGGTAATGCCGCCGCGCGCACCGAGAAAAACGGTCGGCCGCTCCGCATTCAGGCGCGGGCCGTCGGAGGCTATCAGAAGATCGGCTTTCAGCCGCTCGCTATAGTCCCGGCAAACTTCCCTCAAGCCGGGAGAACCCCTCTCCTCGCCCATCTCGATCAGATATTTGGCGTTGAACCCAAGTCTTCCACGCGTCTCCAGCACCGCTTTCAGCGCCGCCATGTTGACCGAATGCTGCCCCTTGTTGTCGGCGGTGCCGCGCCCGTACCACCTGCCATTGCGCTCGGACATCACGAAAGGCGAAAGGCCTTCTGCCCAGCCGTCATCAAGACCACGCACCACATCGCCGTGGCCATAACCCAGCACGGTCGGCAGATTTTCACCCTCGAAACGTTCGGCGATCAGAAACGGCAAATCCGCCGCCGGGTCGCGCAGGATCGTGCAGGAAAACCCCATGGCGGTGAAAGCGGGCTGCATTTCGCGCTCCAGATAGAGCGCCAGCTCGGCGCCGCGCGCCTTATCCTGGCTTTCGGTGCGCAGCGAAACGCGCCGCGCCAAGTCCTGCTCGAACCTGCCATCGTCGAAAAAGCGGGTGGCGTGGTCGATGGCGGCTTGTCGCGACATGGTGGAATCCCTCTTCTGGTCATTTCCATCAAGACTAAACAAGGCGTACCATTTTCCAAACAGGGAATCAGTGATAGTCCTCGACCTGTTCAAAAACGGGAAAACAGCGTGTTTCGAGTTCCATTCCTTGTCGGCATCGCCTTATTGATCGCCTTTGGCGGCGGCATTGCCGCGACGCTGGCAGCACTTGAGGCGACATCCGGCTTCGGCTCGATCCGCATCGGCTCATGGGATGCCTTTCCGGAAGCGCAGACGATCGAGGCCGATCCCTACGCCAAGTCGCACCGCGCAGATGCCGGCAAGCTGCTTTATGGAACGGCCGAGGGGCTGGCCTTCACCGCCTCCGTCGACAGCGACGGCCAGCGCCTGACCGGCGAATGCCGTTACCAGCTGGCGGGCGCCGTGCCGCCCTCACGGTTCTGGACGCTCTATACCGCAGACCAGCAGGGCAATGTTCTGGCGGAAGATGCCGGACGACCCTTTGCGCTCAATTCGCGCACGCTGTTGCGCAGCGCCGATGGCGGCATCGACATCACCATTGCACCCGATGCCCAGACCTATAACTGGCTGGCTGTGCCGCAGGGGCAGACATTCAAGCTGGTCATGACGCTGCTCGACACGCCGGTTGCCGGCAGTTCCGGCCTTATCGACATCGCCATGCCGCAAATCCGCAAGCTGGGGTGTGGCAATGCTTAGGACCCTGCTCGCCATCCTCACCGGCCTTGTCGCCGCCGCCGTGCTGCATGTCGTCATTCTTCTGGCGATACCGCATTTCAGCAATCGCGACGCCTATACCCGCGCCTTGGCGGAAGGTAAGCCGCATCAGTTTCATCTTCTCGAAGAAACGACGGAGAAAAAGACACTGGGAAGCGGCGATCCCTTCATGCGGGTTGCCGTCTGCACCTTCAATATCGAGGAAAAGCCCATCAGGCTGACGGCCATCGGCGCGGTGCCCTTCTGGTCGGTCGCGGTTTACGACAAGGCGTCGAACGAGGTGTTCAGCATGAACGACCGCACGTCCGCAGGCGGGGTGATGGATATTCTGGTGGCGGATTCGGTGCAGATCGCGGCCATTCGCAAGGCGCAGCCGCCATCGCTCTCACAGGCCATTTTGGCGGAATCGGATCAGACGGAAGGGTATGTGGTGTTGCGGACCATGGTGCCGCAGCCGAGCTTCGGGGAAGAAGCGGAACGGTTCCTGAACGAGGCGAAATGTCAGCCGACACCCTGGAAATAGCGCCGGTCAATCAAGCGTAATCAGGATTTGAAGACGGTTTCCGGTGCGGGCTTGCGCTTGCGCGCATCCTTGCCAGCCGGTTCCGTATCGCGTTTTTCATAACGCACGCCGGTAAACAGCACGACCTTTGCCGGGCCCATAACCTTGCCGGACATTCCGGCCGGGCGCAGGCTTCGTCGGGCTTCGGCGATTGGAATAATAACTGCCATGCTCGTCTCCTCTTCGGGAGTCAATGTTGCCCATGGGAACCGCGCAAGCCTCGTCTTGCGTCGGGAATTTCATCACCATCACATTGCGCATAATCCAGCCCACAGACTGGTTTTCGCACGACCCAAAAATCGATGGCGATTTTGCAAGGTGTCGTGCGCATATCAAGGCTTCGGCATGCCATTTTCGAAATTATTCTATCAATCAGAATAACATGGAATCCTAATACTGCCCATGAAATTAGAAACAGACAGAGGTTAATGATCCGTTAACCCTAATCGCCGGGCGCCAACTTATCCTTCATAAAGCTGCACCCGTTGAAAACAAAGGCGAGACGGCAAGGTTCCATGCCGTTTTGTCCGTCACGAAGGTTTTAAAATTTCCTTGTTGATAAACGCACAATAACGCTTGCCACCCCCCATAGTTAACAGGGTGTCAACGGATTTGCTCTAATTTGAACCGATATTGTGTTTGCGTTTTTGTTGGGTAGTGCGTTGACCGACCGGTTTCGAGAACTTGAGAGGCCAAGAGCCGTGAGGAAGAAAGATGTGGTGCTAATGGCCACTGTCACGAATTTTGAGACTGTTCCCCATCCGTCAAAAACGGACCTTCGGCAGTTTGCCGAGCTTTTCATGCCGCTTTTCAACGCTTCCACCGAAGAGGCCAAGCGGGAAGCCATTGCAGCGCTTTCCCAGCATCCAAACGTGCCTTCGGCGGTTGCCTTCTTCATCGCCTGCCAGCCGATTTCCATTGCCGCCCCCTTCCTGATTTCGTCGAAGTGCCTCGATGACGACACGCTGATCACCATTGCCCGCACGCAAGGGGCCGCCCATGCGCGCGCCATCGTGCGGCGCGAGGACCTGTCGCCGACCGTCATCGACGCGCTAGTCGGCCTGCGGCACATGGAAGACCTGAAGCGACCCGATGACGCGACGCCTCCCGCCATGCCGGAGCCAGCCATTGCGCAGCCGGCAGACGCCCAGATCAAATCCACCGCCGTGGAAGAGGAAATGCGCCAGCGCATCAAACGGATGGCGCATCAGCTCAGCCGCCCGGAAAGCGACGTTCTTGGCCTGCGCCGCCTGAGTGACGTGCAGGAAGCGCTGCTCGTGCGGTTCGCGCGCGAGCGTGATGCGCGGCAGTTTGCGGTGACGCTGGCGGATTCGCTGTCGTCCAGCTACTGGCTGTCGGAGCGCATCATGCTCGACATATCAGGCACGCAGCTCGCCACCACCCTCATCGGGCTTGGCATGGAATTTTCCGAAGCCGCCTTCATATTGCAATGCTTCTATCCGCATCTTGCCGCCGCCGAAGGCGACATGAGCCGCGCCGAGGCCATGCTCGACCGCCTCGAAATCATTGAATGCGAAGAGCGGGTGGAAAGCTGGCGGCGCGCCGACAGCTACACCCACGGCCGCGAACGACCGAACCACAGCGCACCTGTCATTCACAGAACGGGGACGTGAGGGTTAAGGCGGCCACCCCTCGCCCGGAGCAATTCCGGGCGCAAAGCTGCTGCACGCTTTAAATCTTCGGTTGGTCCACCAGCGTCAGGAGAGTGCCGATCTCGTCCGTTTCGATCTCGACGACCCACAGATCGCTGTCGAAGCGCCGCTCCCTTTCGAGAAGAGCAGCACTTTCCTCCCCCTCCACACCTGCAAGACGCGTCTCGAAACGGCGTTCGGCCCGGACTTCCTCGTCCTCGGCAAAACTCTGCGGCGCGGGTCCATAGAGGTTTTCGCGGCCATCACGAAGGCGCTGGCGGATGAAGATCGCACCGGCCTCTTCGGCACCCTTCTTTTCGACAGCGGCAAAGCCACCAGCGGAAAACACGCGGCGGATAAGAGCTGATACGAAGATTTCGGATTTGAGGCGCATTGGGGTGCTTTCGATGGAGGCGGCAGGCCGCTGCCTGTCCGTGTTGTTACGCTCTCTTCTTTCCTCGTTCCTGCGCTTGTCACAGGAATGGGGAGAGTTGAGACCCAGTCCCCTAAAGCGCCCCGATCGATTTCAGCTTCTTCAGCACGGCTTCGCTCGGTTCACCGGTCTCCGGCAGGCGGTAGTGTTTTTCGAAATGGCGGATGGCGTTGCGGGTCTGCTCGCCGGCCACACCGTCCACCTTCACATCGGCATAGGCGATATTGATCAGTCCCTGCTGGATCTTTGCAATCAGATCGCGGCTCACCGGCTTTGAAGCGGCGGCAGCGCTGTTCAAGGAGACCGGTTCGGCCTTGGGACGAGGCGCTTCAGCCTTGCGGATTGCGGCCGCGACCGGGTCGATCTCAACGCCGCCGCCGGTGTTGGCGTCGGAAGGCCGATCCTTCGGGATTGCGGCGACGGTTGCGCCGTCGATCCTGAGCGCCGCCAGCACCCGTGTCGTCGGTTCGCCGGTCTGTTCCATGCCAAGCGTTTCTTCGAAGAACATGATGGCGGCAGCCGTGCGCGGTCCCATCTTGCCGTCCGCCTCGCCTTCGTAAAGCCCGCGTTTTTTAAGTTCGGCCTGAATATCGGCAACGATCTGCTGCGGCTTCTGGTTTTCCGCCGCAACCGATGTCGCGAGCGTCGCCGTTACGGCCGCCGGTTGCTGTGCCGTTTCGGTTTCGCTCGGGCGTTCTATGCGGAAGGTCGTGACATGGCCCTGCGTGCCGAGCGGCTCTGCCGCGCGATAACCGGCAATGCCGTTCGGGTTTGCCGCATCGCGGGTACGCAGGAAAGGAGACGGGTGAACGCCCGGCTGGTACCAGAGCGCGTTGGCGGCGACAAAACCGAAGACGACCACGAAGGCGCCTGAGCCGCCCACCAGTTTCGGACGGCGCAGGAGTTCGCGCCCGATGGCCGAAACCACCAAGGAAACAATCCCGGCGCCAATCTGGGCCGTTGTTTTCTTAGGCGATTTTCGCTTTCGCGGGGCCATCGTCACCATCCTTCCTCATAATCACGGCCATTTCGCCGAGCCGTTTGATGCGCGGCGGAAACTCCACCATGCATTCGGTTTCAGCGTTTTCGCCACCTGCCATGCCGGAACCGTCAGCAGGCAACATGATCGTTACGACCGTCCCCGCGCCAGGCTGGCTGGTGATGGCGAAAGTGCCGCCATGCAGTGCTACCAGACCCTTGACCAGGGACAATCCCAGACCCGTGCCCTCATAGCGACGGGTATATTCATTCTGGACCTGCATGAAAGGCTGGCCCAGGAGTTCAATCTTGTCGGATGCGATGCCGATGCCGGTATCGCTGACCGTCAGTTTCAGCATCCTGCCTTCACGCGCAGCATCGATCGACACCACACCGCCGGCATCGGTGAACTTGATGGCGTTACCGGCCAGATTAATGAGAACCTGGCGGATGGCGCGCTGGTCGGCGGAGATTTCGCCGATACCGCGCTGGATGCGGCTGGTCAATGTCAGACCTTTTTCCTTCGCCTGCAAGCCGAGCATGGCCTCGCAGGACGAGATGGTTTCGCCGATCGGGAAGCTTTCCATCATCAGCTCGTAACGGCCCGCTTCCAGCTTGCTCATATCCAGCATGGTGTTGACCACCGACAGGAGATGCGCGCCGGACTGGCGGATCAAGCCGACATATTCCCGCTGGCGGTCGTTTTCCAGCCGGCCGAAATATTCGCCCGCCAGAATGTCGGAAAAGCCGAGGACGGCGTTGAGCGGGGTGCGCAGTTCGTGGCTGACGGCAGCGAGGAACCGCGACTTGGCGTCGTTGGCCGATTCCGCCTCCGCCGCCTTGCGGGCGACATCGCGGCGCAGAAGTTCCATCTCGGTAACGTCGGAGAGCTGGGCGACGACGCGGCGTAGCCTGCCGGCCGCATTGCGGATCGCCGTCATTTCCATACGCGCGTGGATGAACTGCGCCTGGCGCGATTTCGCGCCGGTTTCGAACCGCAGTTCCACGCTGGACTTTTCCTCGCCCTGCCGCAGAAGGTCGAAAGCCTGCATCAGCTCGATCCGATCAGAAACATAGACATATTCGACAAAGACATGGCCCTTGCAGGCCTGAAGATCGGCTGGAAACGTTTCAAGGTCGCGGCCGGAGACGCGCTCGACGAGGCCGTTTTCATTGATGGTGAGCACGAGGCCGGGCACCTGTGATGCCGCAACGAGGTCATCGTCGCCGGCTTGAGCGGACAGGGACGCTGCGCCACGGGCAGGACGCGAAAAGGCGATCAACAGGGCGGCTGCGGCCAGATAGAGCGCCAGCACCAGAGCGGCGCCGATGGGCAGCGCGATGGCGGGGCTGAAGACGAGGCTGAACAGGGCGGGAACGACCAGAAAGCCGACGGCGCTGAAGGCAAACAGGCGGCGCAGGCGCGCAACGGTGCCGGCACGCCTTTCGGCGTCCTCCTCCATACGCGCAAGCCATCTGCCTGCGGCATGGTCGACCAATGCGACCGCTTTTTTTCTCATATTACGCAATACCAAACCTGAATCCCTGAGACGGATCTAACGGCTCCGACAATAGAAGCCCGCGGCTTAAGGAATGGATAAAAAGAACGGCACCAAACAGCCTCGAAATGCGCCGCAGTCCCATTACGGAGCATTTCAACCAAGCTTTGACAATCATGGTTAATGACGGGTAAGCGACGGATTTCGCTTTATTTTTGCCATCGCGTTAACCTTTGTGGCAGCACGGGTGAGCACTTTTGCCCGGAACAGACGGCATCTGTCGCAATTATGCTTAACATGGACTGTTAAAATGCGACGGAATTGCTGGAGCCGGTCCCGATGCGAGGAGAATAGATACAATTTGAATTAAATTGCGCGGCTTTTTGCAATTGGCTGTTCGCCGGTCGCCTGTAGCTTCTCTCCAAGCCCGAAAAACGGGACAAAGGCCGATGACCCAAAACGGGCGGGGCTTCAAAACAAAGATCATCTGGCAGGGTAGTCTGACAATGTGGTTTCTGATCAAAGGAACATTCTGGTTTTCGCTGGTGCTGGTCGCGCTGTCCTATTTCGGTAGCAGCAACGATCCGACCAAGGAACCTTCGGCATTCGATATTCCCAGCGCCGTTTCGGCAGCCGGTGAGGCCTATCGTTATGTCAGCGCCATCTGCATCGAAAAACCCGACGTCTGCGTCAAGGGCGCCGAAACCTTCCACGCGCTCGGTGAACGGGCAAAGGAAGGCGCCAAGGTCGCCTATGAATTGCTCGACGCGCAGCTTGCATCCGGTGATAAAACGGCACCCGCAGCCGAACTCGCCAGCGAGAGCGAAAAACTGGCCGCAGCACCGGCGATCAGCGTCGAATTCCCTGGGAATGCCGACATGCTGAAGACCGGCACAATCATTCCCCTGCCGCAGAAGCGCCCCACCCCCTGATATTTTGCGCCGCCGCTTGACGCCGCGCCGCCCCTTCTCTGTAGCCGGATATGTCCGCCTGCGTGACTGCCTGCCAAACTTGCCCACGGAAACCTGTTTCCGTGGGCTTTTTCATGGTCCGCATGGTTCAAAACCGTCCACACTTGCCCTATATCGTAGCAAAGCATGGCAATAACGAACGGTACGGCGCGCAACATGGCCTCTCTCGATACGATCCTTGACGATTTCGCCTTCCTCGACGACTGGGAGGATCGCTATCGTTACGTCATCGAACTCGGCAAGGCGCTTCCCGACCTTGCGGAAGACAAGCGCACGCCTGAGAACAAGGTGCAGGGCTGCGCAAGCCAGGTCTGGCTCGTCAGCCACAGCGATGGTGCGGAAGATCCTCTCATGACCTTCGAGGGCGATTCCGATGCGCATATCGTGCGCGGCCTCGTCGCCATCGTTCTTGCCGTCTATTCCGGTAAAAAAGCTTCCGAAATCGCCGGTCTGGACGCCATTGAGGTGTTCGACAAGATCGGGCTGGTGGAACATTTGTCCTCGCAGCGCGCCAATGGCCTGCGTTCCATGGTCAAACGTATCCGCGAGGAAGCGAGACTTCTGACCGCCTGAGCCTTCATTCTGTTGCCATCGTTGGCGCCATCGGCGGGCGATAATCTTCGTCGCCCCAATGGTGGCTTGTCCTTCTGCTGCGTTGCGCTTGCGGCGCATAATGCCGGGCAAGCGATAGCAGAGCGGCCCGCAGCAGCAGTTTTGCCGAACGCGCCGGCCATTGCCGCTCGCGCTCTACGGCCTCCAGCCCCTTTTCAAAGCAGCAGATATCGATGGCGACACCTGAAAGTTCAGGCCCCATAGCATCGGCTGCACGGGAAAACCGCATCCGGGCGGAAATCGCCGCATCGGTAAGATCGAGCTTGCCACCCGCCTCCCCCTTCGTGCGGCTTGCAATTTTCGGCTCCCATGTTGCCGTCACCTTCGGGTTCAATTGCGCGCGGTGAAAATCGGCGGCGAGGCGTTCGCCCGCCTGCAAGGCGTCGCTGGGGAAGAATGCCGTGCCATCCTTTTCCTTCAGCCGTGAAAGCCCTGTCAGTGGCGAGCTATTGAGGTTGCGCCGGGCCGGCTGCCTGTCCTTGCCGACATCCAGAACCACCGTCTGCAAATCCCAGTGCTGTTCCTGAAAAATCTCGTCGCGATCCCTGGCTATAGCGCGCTTCAAATAGGAGGCGAGCGGCGGCGCGGCGGAGAGCGTGTTTTCGCGTCTTTCGATCAGCCCCGAAGAGACGGCGAGCTGCACCGTGGCGGCCGGAAACCGCAACGCCGGACGCCCTTTCCTGCCGTTCCCGGCCTCCGGTCGCTGCAATACCATATCGCCGCGATCCCCCGATATCTCAGCCGTGCCCGCAGCAATGCAGCGCAGGAGCCGCAACAGGACAGGATCGGGAAGTATCGATGGAGCGCTTTTTGTCTCACTCATCCCGAACACCTTTCATCACGTTGAAAATGCTGCCGGAAAGCCGCTCCAGTGTGGCGACGAACTCGTCAAAGGCGGGTTCGTCGCGACGATCCTCAACCACCTGGCAGGCATGGCCGACTGTCGTTCTGTCCCTGCCGAAACAGGGGCCGATATCCGACATGGGAATACCGAGCTGCACATGGCACACATACATGGCGATCTGGCGGATATGGCATTCGGTGCGCCGCCTGTCCCGGCGCGCAGCCACACGATCGCCGGTTAATTGCACCATTTCCCCGGCCAGTTGCCGGACCAGCCGGCAAATCCGGGAAATCTCATCCCGCCCGGCAGCAGGCGGAAAACGGCGGAAATTGCTATCGGCAACCTGCACACAGGGCCGAAAGGGGGCAGGCAAAGACGATATGTCCGAAGGCATATGCAACTCCTTTACGAATAGGAATTAATTCATACACCTGAGGATGGACGCGGGGAAGGGCAAATTTGGCGTCGAAAAACATGCGATTGATTTCGCTTTGTTTTTGAATAAAGGTGACGCCTCGACAAGGATTTTTTTCCTCTGTCGAAATTGCGCGCGGCAATAAAAAAGCCGGTCTAAGGACCAGCTGGACATAACACTAGGTGCAAGATGTGTATGGAGCGGGCATGTGCGCCCTGCCGCCATCTCCTGCTAAGGGAAAAGGTCACGGCGGCGAGTTAAGGGGCAAGGCCAGCAATATGCTGCCAAGGTCCCCTTTATCCGGCGCTTCGGGCCATCTTTCCCCGGACGGGGAGAAAATACAGCCGCGACACAATCCGTCTTAGAAAATCAACGGTTCGCCTTGCGGCGCTGACCGAGACCCATTTCCTTGGCGAGCCGCGAACGGGCTTCGGCATAGGCGGGAGCAACCATCGGATAATCGACCGGCAGATCCCATTTTTCGCGATATTCTTCCGGCGTCATGCTGTGATGCGTCGTCAGGTGGCGTTTGAGCGACTTGAACGAGCCACCACATTCCAAACAGACGATATGATCGTCCTGAACCGACTTGCGAACCGACACAGCAGGCTTCTGCTTTTCAACATTGACCGCCACCGATGCCGGTGCCGATGTTCCGCTGAGTGCCGTATGAACATCCGAAATAAGGCCGGGAAGCTCAGTTACCGGAACGACGTGGTTGCTAACATAGGCAGCCACAATATCCGCCGTCAGTTCGACCAGCAGATCCTGGGCGTTACCGTATGCAGTTTCCGTCATTTAAGTATCTCCTGTTATTTATCTCCAGACACGGATGAACGCCGCATCGAGCGATGTGAAGTTACCCGGTGCCCCTCCTTCGCCCTGTTGAAACCAACGTGAAATCTACCCCTAGATTTCAAGCGAAACCGGAAACGAATTGATCCGAGATTCAACTTGTAGCCCGCGACATGGCCAACAAAGGTCTGATCAACCATAGATTAGACATTAATAAAATGCCTATGCCGACCATGAAGAGGCTAGATGCAAATCGCAATAAGCAATTTTACACTTAATTTGGATAGCATCAAAACAGCAAAAGTCAAATTCCTATTATGATTTTTTCAGTTCAAAACAGTCTAATTGGAATACAAAAAATCACGGGTAATAAAATACTATGCCAAGTAGTAATGCAGAACGAAGACCCCCCATTATTAGGGGGTAATTCAACTTCAAATTTTCTTTAGGTCATCAACTACCGATTTATCAGCAAGTGGATAACCTGCCTTGTGTGCAGCCATTGCAAGAAGATGTGCGGAGACCGGTGCTGTCAGAACAAAGAAAAAGAAACCGGCAAGTGCCCGTGCCAGCGTCGATATTTCCGTGGAATGAATGCCGACAGCCAGCAGCAACAGGCCTGAGCCCACCGTTCCCGCCTTGGAAGCCGCATGCATGCGGGTGTAGACATCCGGCAGGCGATTAAGCCCGATTGCCGCAATCAGCGAGAAGGCGGCACCTGAGACCGTCAGTGCCGCAACCAGAATAGCCACGATCCAGCCCATCATCGCCCGCCCCTTCTTTTTCCACGCCTGGATACTTGTTTTTCAGGCTTTTCAACAACTTCCGATGCCCGCTCGCCGTCCAGAACAGCCTTTGTCCTGCGCCTGCCATCTGCACCGCGCGACAGGACGAAGCGGGCAAAAGCCACCGTTGCGAGAAAACCCACCAGTCCGAGCGCAATGGCGATATCGACATAAAGATCGACGCCGGTGCGGATGGCGATAACCGCAATGAAGCCGATGGCGATACCGACCAGCATGTCGAGCGCGACGATTCGGTCCGGCAAGGTCGGACCGACGACGACGCGATATACTGTCAGCAAAAAGGCAGCGGACAGTACAACCGTGGCAAGTACAGTTGCAAATGAAACTATGAGTTCCGGCGTCATCCCTGAAACGCCTCCATGATCTTTTTTTCGAAGCCGTTTCGGATGTCATTCTTTGCGGCTTCGATATTGCTGCAATCGATCGCGTGGACGTAGAGCGTTGTTTTATCCTCGGAAACATCGACCGAAAGTGTGCCGGGGGTCAGCGTGATGAGATTGGCAAGCAGCGTGATCTCGAAATCCGTCGTCAGCCTGAGCGGATAGGCGAAGATACCGGGCTGCACATCGAGCTTCGGCCGCGTCACCATCACCGCCACCTTCCAGGCCGACAGCGCCAGCTCCTTGAAGAACAGCAGCAGCAGCGACAGCACGCGGACCGGACGCAGCCGATGACGGCCACCCTTGGGGATCTGGTGACGGATAAGGCCCAGAGCCAGCGCCGAGACGATGAGGCCGAAGAGAATGTTCACCGGCGTGACGCTGCCGCTCACAGCGAGCCATACGCCAACGAAGAGCAGTAACAGGATGTAGCGGCTCATGGTCTGCTCCCTTCGGGAAACACCGACTGGATATAGGCTTCGGGGTTGCCAAGCCCCGCAGCCGCCTGCTGGCTGAGATTGAGCAGGCTTTCCGGAAACAGGCCGAAGAACACCACCAGCAATGTCAGCCCGACCAGCGGGACGAAAGAAGGGGCCGCCAGAGGCGACGCAGGCAGCGACGGCGCCTGGCCGGTTGAGGCCACTGCCGGGCGCCAGAAACATAAGAGGAAGACCCGGCCGAAGGCGATGGTGGCGATGAAGCCGGACAGGAGAAGGGCTGCGGCAAGCCACCAGGCGCCGATATCGATCGCCGATTTGACGAGAACCACCTTCGGCCAGAAGCCAGAAAACGGTGGCAGGCCGGAACCGGCGAAAAACAAGGCGAGCGCGAGGCCCGAAAACCACGGCGCCTGCCGATAAAGGCCACCGAGCGAAGTCAGGGTAAAACTGCCGCCAAGGCGGGCGGCGTGGCCGGCGGCGAGATAAAGCGCCGTCATCAGCACCATGGAGTGCAGCGCGTAAAAGATCGCGCCGGCAACGCCGGAAGGCGTGCCGATGGCGATGCCCGCCATCATGTAACCGATGCCCGATATGACGATGTAACCGAGCATGCGGCGGATATCGTTTTGTGCCAACGCACCCATGGCGCCGAGCACCATTGTCAGCGCCGCAGAGATGGCGATGACGATACTCAGCTCCTCCCGCTCGACCGGAAACAGCATGACCATGACGCGCAGCAGCGCGTAGATGCCGACCTTGGTAAGCAGGCCGCCGAACAGGGCGGAAACGACGATGCGCGGCGTGTGATAGGAGGCGGGCAGCCAGAAATTCACCGGAAAGGCCGCCGCCTTCATGGCGAAGGCGAGAGCAAACAGGCTGGCAAGCGTCATCAGCGGAGCCGTGCCGCGCAGCTGCGTCGCCTTCAGCGCGATATCGGCCATATTGAGCGTGCCGAAGATGGCATAGAGATAACCGACCGTGATCAGGAACAGCGTCGTGCCGATGAGGTTGAGGATGGCGTATTTCAGCGCGCCATCGATCTGCTCGCGCGTGGAGCCCAGCACGATGAGGCCGAAGGACGAGATCAGCAGCACCTCGAACCAGACATAGAGGTTGAAGAGGTCGCCGGTCAGGAACGCACCGGTGACACCCGCCATCAACAGCATCAGGAACGGATAAAAACCGTATCGCCTGCCGCTGGCATCGATATCGGCGCTGGCATGGATGGCACCGGCCAGCGCTACGATGGCGGCGGCGAGCGACAGCAGCGTGCCGGTCAGATCAGCCGTAAAGGCAATGCCGAAGGGTGGCAGCCAGCGGCCCATGACCATGGTGAACGGCCCTTGGGTCACGACCTTCCACAGAAGCGCAGCATCGAGCAATACCAGCAGAACAAGTGCCGTGATTGCAATGGGCGCATGCAGACGCATGGTGTGGCGCAGCATCATCAGCACCGCACCTGCGCCTATTGAGAGCGCGACGGGAAGGATGATCAGCCAGTCGGATAGCGGCACGGGTGCCGTGACAAGCGCTGCGGAAAGATCTGATATTGCGGAAGTGGTGGATGAAGCCATGTGTCTGTGCCCCGCCCGCTCAATAACCGAGCGGCGGCAAAGGCTCGCCTGCCGGTTCTGCGGTGCGCATTTCGTCGGTGTCGTCGGTCTGCAATTCCTGGAACGCGCGCCAGGTCAGCACCAGCAGGAAACAGAAGAAGGAAAAGGAAATGACGATTGCCGTGAGGATAAGCGCCTGCGGCAGCGGATTGGCGGCGCCCGCCGGCAGGGCGTCCATGCCGGGCGGAATGATCGGCGGCACTTCGCGCGTCAGCCTTCCCGCCGTGAACAGCAGGAGGTTGACTGCGTTGCCGAGAATGGCGATGCCGAGCAGCATGCGGATGCTGTGACGCGAGAGCATGAGATAGATCGCCACCGAAAAGAAGATGCCGACGAGAATGGAGAAAACAGCTTCCATCAGTCGCTATCCCTTTCTTCCAGAGCCAGCGCAATGGAGGTGATGGCACCGACCACGACGAGATAAACGCCGATATCGAAGGACATGACGGTGGAGAGTGGCACTTCCACACCGAGCAGGCTCGGATAGACCCACAGCCCGGTCATGAAGGGCACGCCGGCTGCAATCGAGACGAGACCAGACAACATCGCCAACAGCAGCCCCGCGCCGGCAATGGACAGCGGATGGTACACGATGGCGCGCCGGACTGCGGCCACACCATAAGCGATGCCGTAGATCGCCAGCGCCGAGACCGCGATCAACCCGCCGATGAAACCGCCGCCCGGCTCGTTATGGCCGCGCAGCAATACAAAGATGGAAAACAACACCATGAGGCTGGTGACTACGGGGGCGACGGTGCGCAGGATAAGCGTGTTCAAGCCCGCGCTCCCTTCTTCTTCGCTATTTTTGCTGGTCCCTTGATGGCAGCAGCCGGGCGGATGCGGATGAGCGCGAGAATGGCCAGGCCTGTTATCATCACCACCGCAATCTCGCCCAGCGTATCCGTGCCGCGGAAATCGACGATGATGACATTCACCACATTCGCCCCGTGGGCGATGACCTTGGAATAGGTGTTGTAGAAATCGGTGAGGCGATTATCGAACGACGCTTCCGTCGCCCGCATCAGGAACAGGGCAAAGCCGGTTCCGCAGGCAATGGCGATGGTGCTGTCCAGAAGCTTCTGGCCAGGGCCGCGGTGGTCTGACGGCGACAGACGAAGCCTTGTCATGACCAGCGTCAGAATGACCACGGAGAGGGTTTCGACCATGAATTGCGTAAACGACAGATCGGGCGCGCCGAACAGCAGGAAGATGACCGCCACCGCAAACCCCTGAATGCCGAGCGCGATGATGGCCGTAAGCCGGCTGGACGCCGTGAGCACCGCGACAAGGCCCGCAACCGCAATGGCAATGAAGGTCAGCTCATGGATTTTCATGTCGTGCGGCCACGCCGGCATGGACGGCATTTCGCCATAGAGAAACAGCGGCGCAAGCAGCACGACGGCGATGACGGCGAAAGTGGCGGTGACGTAAAATTCCAGCCTGCCGGGCTGGATAAGCCTGACAACGTGGAACGAGATTTTGACCAGCGTTTCGATGAAAACATCGAAGCCCCTGTCCGGCCCTGCACCCAGCGCCTTGAAGGTGCGCACCATCAGGCCGCGAACGGCGGAAAGTTGCATGTAGAGGACGATGCCGAGCGCGATCGTCAGCAGCGACAGGCCGAGCGGCACGCCGATATGGGGAATGAGCGAGATTTCCACCGGGCGCGCCTCACCCGCGATCGCGCTTGCCATCGGCGTCGAAATGTAAAAATGCGAAAGGCCAGCGAAGAGAGCGATGGTCAGCCCCTTTATCGCCAGCAGCGCCGGGCCGAGCCACAGCAGCAGTGGTCCCTCATGAGCGTGTTTCGGGGTTTTCACGGGCTTGCCGAGGAAAGGTTTCAGCGCCACGGCAAAAGCGACGGCAAACATCAGCGCATTGCCGAGAATGGCGATGCCGGTGAACAGCACGGCACGCGGATTGCCATGCGCCAGCGCATAATAAATCTCTTCCTTGGCGAGAAAGCCGAAGAAGGGCGGCAGGCCGGCCATGGAGATGGCCGCGGCAAGTGCTGTCGCAAAGGTGATCGGCATGGCTTTTCGCAAGCCGCCGAGCTTCGTCACATCGCGGGTTCCGGTCTCGTGGTCGATGATGCCGGCAACCATGAACAGTGCGCCCTTGAAAAGCGAATGCGCCACCAGATAAAGCACAGCCGCCTCGATCGCGTGGTCCGAGCCGAAGCCGGTCAGCATCACCAGCAGACCGAGCGAGGACATGGTGGTATAGGCCAGCATCAGCTTCAGGTCGGTCTGGCGCACGGCCAGCAGCGCGCCGGTCAGCATGGTCAACCCGCCGAAGAACGGCAGCAGGATCTGCCAGGCAGCGGTATCGCCGAGAACGGGGTTGAGGCGCATCAGAAGATAGACGCCGGCCTTCACCATGGTTGCCGAGTGCAGATAGGCCGAAACCGGTGTCGGTGCCTCCATCGCGTTGGGCAGCCAGAAATGAAACGGAAACTGCGCCGATTTGGTGAACGCGCCGCCGAGAACCAGCAGTAGCGCAGCCAGATAGAACGGGCTGTCGCGCAATATATCGCCGCCACGCACCAGCATGGACAATTGCGTCATGCCGCTCATGTCCCAGATGAAGATCAACCCGGCGAGCAGCAGCAGACCGCCGCCGCCCGTTACCACCAGCGCCTGTAAGGCGGCACGGCGTGCGGCCGGGCGCGCATGATCGAAGCCGATCAGCAGGAACGAGGTTATCGAGGTCAGTTCCCAGTAAACGAACAGCATCAACAGGCTGTCCGAAACCACGACGCCCAGCATCGCGCCCATGAACAGAAGCAGGAAAGACAGGAAGCGGCCCTGCTGCGGATGCCCCTTCATGTAACCGCCGGCATAAAGCACGATCAGCAGACCGATAACGGTGATCAGAAGTGCAAAGGTCAGCGACAGGCCGTCGATGAACCACGAAAAGCTGAGGTTGAAACTTGGAACCCAGACGTAACCGCCCGTGACCACGCCGCCAGCCGCCACCTGCGGCAGCATCAGTGCGAAGTGGACAAAAGCCAGCGCGGGCGCGATCGCCAATATCCAGACGGCATTGTGACCTAATCTTTTCACCAGCATCGGTGCGGCAAGCGCTGCCAGAAACGGCAAAAACAGCGACAGGAATGTCAGCTGCGTGACATCTGATGTCATTCACATCTCCCAGGGCTTCCCCTACCCCTGTACGCCCATGAACGGCGTTCTTTTCAAATCGTATTTTTCAGTTAAGGCATAGACACCGCCATCTCAACCCAAATCGACTCTCATACCTGCCCATAACGTACTCGTTATGACAGCTGCCCTCTTTCAATCTGCAGCGCCGATGCCTATTTCTGGCAGGAACAGAAAGGATCATTCCATGAGCGATCTGACATCCCCGAAAGTGAACAAGAGCGATGCCGATTGGCGCGAGCAGCTGACGCCGGAGCAATATCGCATCCTGCGTGAACACGGCACCGAGCGCCCATTTACCGGTCCCTACTGGGACACGTTCCAGAAAGGCCTCTATCGCTGCGCCGCCTGCGACGAGCCGCTGTTCCTCTCCGATACCAAATTCGATGCAGGTTGCGGCTGGCCGAGCTATTTCGAACCGGTGAAACCGGGTGCGGTGACGGAACATCGCGATGCGACGCTTGGCATGGTGCGCACCGAAATCCGCTGCGCCAATTGCGGCGGCCACCTCGGCCACGTCTTCCCGGACGGCCCACCGCCCACCGGCCTGCGTTATTGCATCAACGGCCATTCGATGGTGTTCGAACCGATCTGATGAGAGACAGGTAACGGCCGGCTGCCTGCCGGCCGTTTTTGCGAAGAAAATGACCGTCTCGACAGCCGGACCGGAGAGTGAGATTATCGCGATCTCACTCCTTCCGGATCACCATCATGGCGCTCGAAACCATCCTCATATTCATTCCCGCCTGCTTTGCCCTGAACATGGCGTTCGGGCCCAACAATCTCCTGTCGATGACGGTTGGTGCGCGATACGGCATGGCAACGGCAGTAATGGCCGCGAGCGGCCGGCTGGTTGCGTTTGCGGGCATGATCGCGATCGCCGCTTTGGGCCTCGGCGCACTTTTGATGGCTTCCGAAATGATGTTTTCGCTGATCAAATGGATCGGCGTTCTCTACCTGCTGTGGATCGGCTTCAAGCTCATCCGCTCAAGGGCGGATGTCACCGCTCCCGATATCTCCTCGGGCAACGGAAATATTCTCAAGACCTATCTGCGGCAGGAGTTTTTTGTCGCCTCCGGCAATCCGAAGGCCATCCTGATCTTCACGGCCTTTTTCCCGCAATTCATCCAGCAGGACGCCTATTGGCAGAGCTTCGCCACGCTCGGCGCAATTTTCCTGCTGCTCGAGGTGGTGGCGATCACCGTTTATGCCTTTGTCGGTTCGCGACTGTCCGGTCTTATGCGCAATGCGCGCGCCCTGAAGCGCGTCAACCGGATCAGCGGCTCGATGATGATGGCTTTCGGTGTCATGCTGGCCTTCGCCCGGCGCCCCGCCTGAGAGAAATCCCGGCCCGCGTACTAGTTCAATTTAAGCTCCATGCAGGTCAGGTCCAGCCAGCGGCCAAACTTGGTGCCCACTTCCGAAAACCGGCCGGCAACGGTGAAACCGAGGCTTTCGTGCAGGCGGATGGAGGCGGCGTTTTCCGATTCGATCGCGGCGATCAGCACATGCACATCGTTGCCGGAGGCGTGGTCGATGAGCGACTGCATCAGCCGCTTGCCGATGCCGTGTCCGCGCGCGTCCTTGTGGACATAAACCGAATGTTCGCGGGTGTGGCGATAGCCGTCGAAGGCGCGCCAGTCGCCATAGGAAGCGTAGCCGGCAACCTTGCCGTCAAGAATCGCGACGATCACAGGAAAGCCGCGTGACTTGCGGGCGGAAAACCATTCCTTGCGGTTTTCCAGATCGACCAGCACTTCGTTCCAGATCGCCGTCGTGTTCAGGACCGCGTCGTTGTAAATCTCCATGATGCCGGAAAGATCGTCCACGGTGGCATCGCGCAGTTCCAAACTCATTATCGTTCGCCCTCATTCTTGTCTGCATCGCGCGCCCAAAGTTTCGGGACACGACCTTCAGGCGAGCATTAGGCGATGACGCGGATGGCTGTCCAGTGCTCTCTAGCTCAGGAAGACATGGGAACGAGGCTGAAGGAAGTGACCACGGCAAAATAGTGGACAACGGCGGCGGCAACGACGAAACCGTGCCAGATGGCGTTCTGGAATCGCAGCTTTTCCCAGACATGGAAGACCACGCCGAGCGAATAGATGACACCGCCAGCGACAATCAGCCAGAGCGTGACGGGGGCCAGATGCGTCGAGAGTGGCTGCACCACCATGATGCCGCTCCAGCCCATGGCGAGATAAAGGCCTATGGCGACCCGGTCGTAACGGCCGGGAAACAGGCATTTGAGCAATATGCCGCAGATGGCGGCAAGCCAGATCAGCCCCAGCATGGTGGCAATCAGCGGCTCGTGGATACCGCGCATCAGGAACGGCGTGTAGGTGGCGGCGATCAGTATGAAGATCGCCGAGTGGTCCAGCCGGCGCAGGAACCATTTTACGTTGGAATGCGGCCAGATATTATAGGTGAAGGACACGGAAAGGCAGGCGACAAGGCCGAGTCCGTAAATCCAGGCGGCCGCGATGGCGCTGAGGCTGCCCCAGACGGTCGCGTAAAAAATCAGCGCCGTGGCGCCCACCAGCGCAAAAACGATACCCACGCCGTGGACGATACCATCGGCGACAATCTCGTGAAAATCATACTGGCGACCAAACCGCCACACGTTACTCATAGTCCATTCCCGTTTGCCTGCTTGTGGCCAAGCATGACGGCAATATTAGACAGGAACAAGACAGCAGCCGGTTAACGGCGATCAAATTGCGTTCCGGGCTGTTGCGAAAGGAGAGGTTGAGTGGCGGCCTCGCCGTTTCCCTCATTCCTGCGCTTGTCACAGGAATGAGGAGGGAAAAGGAGCGCCCTCACAAGGCCGCAGCGCATTCCTGGCAGAACGGCGTATAGGGCACGGCTTTCAGGCGGTCTTCCGAAATTTTCTTGCCGCATTTGACGCAGGTGCCGTAGGTACCGTTCGCGATGCGGTCCAGTGCGGCGTCGATGGCGCGCAGCTCGTCCTGGCCCACCTGCCCAATTTCATCCAGCACCTCGTCATTGCTGCGTTCAGCGGCGCGATCGTCGTCATCGGGGTTGCGCGGCTCTTCGAAATCCGCCTCGATTTTGTGCAGGCGGCTGTAAAGCTCGCGCTGGCGGTCGCGCAGGATTTTCTCGTAACTTTCGACATTCATGGTCTTCTCCTCCAGCCGGTGCGGGCGAAAATCGCCCGCAACCCCAAGATTTCAACTCACTTTACCTGTCAATCAGCACCGAGCACTTGGCATGGCGCACCACGCGGTCGGCGGTGGCGCCGATGAAATAATTGGTAAAGTCAGGCATATGCGATGCGATGATGATGAGATCGGCCTTGTGCTCTTCGGCAGCTGCAATGATTTCACGCGCCGGCGCGCCGCTTCTGATTTCGTGCTTGCCCTTGAAGCCGACCTTCGCCTGAATATCCGCAAGTTTCGTCTTGGCATCCTTGATGGCATTTTCGATGAGGTCTACCGGCAGGTCGATCGCCATATAGCCGGGCAGTTCCTCAACCACATTGATGAGGACGATCTCGCCATCGACATCCAGCAGCGCCTTGGCCTTGGCGAGAATCTTCTCTCCCTTGTCGATGGCGCTGAGGTCTACCGGTACGATGATTTTCTTGTACATGGCTATCTCCTTTGGCGTAATCTGCCGTTCACGTGTCGGGCTCATATTTCCCTGCCGATGCGCCCTTCGCCTTGATTGAAGTCAAAGCCGCGTCGGAGCAGCAACAGGGCCATTGTCAACGAATAGTGGACGGTCAATCGCCAGATGGCGATCTTTGCTGAACGACAAAACCCGCCCATATTCACCACAAATGAACGCCGCAAAGCGGCGTCGGCTGATGCAGACGCGCAAATCCGCGTCGTCAGCACGCCGGATTCAATATGGAGATTATGATGAGTGAAATCAAACAATTCGCCCTGACGCGGCCGGCTTATGTCGGTCAGGCTCATCTTGTCGTTCACGATCTGCCGCGCATTTCGGAATTCTACCAGAAAATCATCGGCCTCTCCGTCATCGAGAAAAGCCCGAGCGGCGAGGTTCTGGGTGTCAACGGCCAGCCGCTGCTCACACTTTCCACCTCCGGCACGGTTGAACGCGCGCCGCGCAATGCCGCAGGCCTGTTCCACACCGCCTTCCTGATGCCGCGCCGCGAGGATCTGGCCCATTGGCTGGCCCATGCCGCGCACAACAATATCCAGCTTCAGGGCGCATCCGACCATCTGGTGAGTGAAGCGATCTATCTGGCCGACCCCGAAGGCAACGGCATCGAGGTCTATCGCGACCGGTCGCCGTCGGAATGGACCTACCAGCAGGACGGCACGGTGGAGATGGCCACACTCCGCCTCGACCTACAGGCGCTGTATGACAGTGCGCCGAAAACGGCGTTCGAGGGCGCCGCCGATGGAACGGCCATCGGCCACATGCATCTGCAGGTCGGCAATATTCCGCAGGCGGATGAGTTTTATCAGGATGTGCTGGGGTTGAAGATCATGGCGCGTTATCCGGGTGCCAGCTTCTTCGGCTCAGGCGCTTATCATCACCATGTGGCCGCCAATATCTGGAACAGCCGCGGCGCCACGGCCCGCACGGACAATATGACCGGCCTTTCGGGCTACTCGCTGAAGTTCAACGATAGTGCGGCGCTCGATACTGTAATGGCCGCTCTCGACCGGCTGGAAATAGCTACGGAACGGCAGAGCGACGGTATTGTTCTCAAAGATCCGTGGGGCATAGGCCTGAAGCTTTCCGCGTAAAGACCACGGGGCGGCAGAAATTTTTGCCGCTCCGGAACCGCCTCATTTTTCGAACGTTTGATGTCTTATTGGGGGACAGTTCGATGAATGAGAATGCCAGGCCGGAAAAAACCGGCATATTGGGCAATATCGGGCGGCGCGCCGCAAACGCTCCGTCGACGAAGGCCGACCCTTTCGAGGGTCTGGCGTCCGGGTCGCACCGTGACGACGCGCGCAGCCAGCAGCCGCTCGGCCGAGAAGCGCTCGATGTGGCCGTTGCATGGTCGGTGATCGGCATTTTTCTCGTCGTCATGATGGCGGTCATTCATGAATTGTCTCTGATCCTCATACCGGTGGTGCTGGCGATTGTCGTGGGCATGATCCTCGGCATCGCGGCGGAAAAGCTCAGTTCCTATGGCATTCCCGGTGCCGGTGTGGCGGTCATTCTCTCCGGACTTGTCGCGGCCGTCATGTTTTTCGTGATCAATTCGCTGATCGACCCTTTGTCGCAGCTCGCCTCCGAAGGACCAGCGCTGATCGAACGCAGTATGGACCGCTTCCTGCCCTATCTTCAAAGCATCCGATGGCTGAACATTTCGGCAGCGACCTTCAGCATGGGGTCGATTTCAATGGAGTCGCTCATTTCGCGCAGCGGCGAGATAATTTCCCTGCTCGGTTCCAACGTCACCCCCGCAGTCGTTCAGGGCATGATCTTCCTCGCCGCGCTTTTGATGTTCCTCTACAGCCGCCTGCGGCTGCGCAAGGCGATCATCATGGCCTTTCCGGCCCGGCACCAGCGGCTGAGGGCCATTCGGATCATCGCTTCGGTGGAAGAAGTGCTCGGCACCTATTTTGCCACGGCAGCGCTGATCTATGCGGCGCTGGGCGTGACGATGGTGGCGATCGCCTATTTCGGCGGGCTGGCCATGCCGCTTCTGTGGGGGCTTTTCGCCTTTCTCTCCAGCTTCGTGCCATTTCTCGGCATCACCGCCATGACGGTGTCGCTGGCGGTGGCAGGCATCATCACGCATGACAACATGGTGCTGGCATTGCTGCCATCCGCGATCTTCTTCACCATTCACCTGTTGATGGAAAACCTGGCCTTTCCGGCAGTGGTGGGCCGCAACATGGAGATCAACCCCTTCCTCGTCTTCGTGATGATCATCTTCTGGACGTGGATGTGGGGTGCTGCGGGCGCCATGCTGGCACTGCCGCTGTCGCTGATCGCCATGACAGTAACGCGCGAGCTGTTTCCTTCACGCCGCATCGTTCCAAACCTGCCGGCCTGATGGCCGGTCAGGAGGCGAGAGGGATGCGGAGCTTATCGGCCATGCGCCGCTCGTGCTCGATCAACCATTTCTTCCGCCACAGCCCACCGCCATACCCGGTCAGGCTGCCATCTGCGCCCAGCACCCGGTGGCAGGGAACGACGATGGCAATCTGGTTAGCGCCATTGGCGCGGGCGACGGCACGCACGGCGGATGGCCGTTGCATCGACGTCGCAAGCGAAGAATAGCTGACGATCTCTCCCGCCGGTATCTCCCGCAATGCGTGCCAGACATCGCGCTCGAAGGGTGTGCCGTGTCCGGCAAGCCGGGTTGCGAAGTCAGCCGAGTGCCCGGCGAAATAGGCCGCGAGTTCTGCTGCGATCTGGCCGGTGACCGGCGTCCTGCCCAGCACCATATCTGCGCCGGTGCGGGCCTTCAGCCGCTTCAATTCGGCCGGAAGCGCTGGACGGTCGGCAAATTCTAGAAGATGCAGGGCGTGATCATCGGCAACCACCAGCATCGGACCGATCGGCGTGTCGATCCAGTCGCCTTTCAGGAACCCCTTGCCCTTCATGGCGGCGGGAGAGGTGCCGAAGAACTGGTTGATGGCCGAGCGGAAACCGCTGCCGGATTCATATCCGGCATCGATCTGCGCGCCGATCACGGCTTCTCCTGATGCAAGGCTTGTCGCCGCATCTCCCAGCCGCCGCAGCCTTGCGATTTCCAGAAAACTCATGCCGAAACGGCGTTTGAAGGTGCGGCGCACGGTGGAAGGGTCATGGCCCATCGCCACCACATCCTCCTCACGCCAGCGCCGCGCCGGTTCGCTTTCCAGCGCCGTCAGAAGGGTGGTGACGGTTTCATCCGCCGTGCCATAGGAAAGCATCGGCTTGCAGCGCTTGCAGGGGCGGAAGCCAGCTTCCAGACATTCGGCGATGGTTTCGCGAAAGCGGCAGTTTTCGATCTTCGGCTTTCGCGCCGTACAGGTAAAGCGACAGAAAATCTTCGTCGAGGTCACGCACACATAGGCCACGCCCTCATAGGCGGGATCCTTGTTCACAAGGGCGGAATATAGGGTTTCGGTGTCGGGGCGTTTGAACAGCATGGGAGGATGCTAGCGCAAATTTGCGCGGTATGCCGCCGAAAAACGGGCGTGGATGTGGGATGCTCATTTCCCTCGTTCCCGTGCTTGTTACAGGAATGAGGAGAGAGCCGCCGCGCTCAATTACCCGGCGGCGTAAACGACGGGTCGTCCAGCCTTGTGAACACCACGCCGCGCGCCTTCAGCGCCAGAAGGCCCCTCACCACGCCCTCACCCGCTTCGTGGGTGGGCTGGTTGATGTGGGAGATGATGACGTCGCCGTCCTTGGCCGAAGCGATGTGCTTTGCCGTGGCGGCCGCGCCCAGAAGCGAGCCGCCATCGCCATTGACGGAATAACCCGCCACCCGCATGCCGAGCCTGTTGATGGTGGCCATGGACGAGGTGGTATATTTCGCCGTCGCACCGCGAAACCATTGCGGTTGAAGACCGGTCATGGCGACAATTGCCTGCCTGCCGCCCTCGACCTCCTGCTCGACTGCCGCTTCCGAACCGGCAGCGGCAATGCCGTAGATGGCAACGGGCTTATCCACCGCTGGCACATGGTTTTCGCCGTGGTTTTCAATCTCGAACAAATCCGGATGCGCCATCATTACGGCAAGTGCTTCGCTATTGTGCTTCAGCCAGCGGGCAGTGACGAAGATCGTCGCCGGTATCTTTTCCTGCACCAGCGTATCGAGAATGCGATGGTCGGTCTTGCCCATGCAGGCGTCCAGAGTCATCGCCACCCGCACCCTGCCGTCATGCCTCGGCGTCATTTTCAGCGTCGGCTCGACGAGACCCGTCCCCGCGAAGGCGGCAGTGGAGAGCGACAGGAAGAGAGCGGCAAAGGGCAGGCTACGCAGCATTTTTCAGTTTCCGAAGGGTAAGATGTGGCAATCCGCCTGCAAAACGCCCGAATTATGGCGCGGCTTCCAGCGTGGACAGAGCGTTCAGCACCTCTTCCACCCGCTGGCGCTCCGCGCTGGTGAGCGACAGGATTGGCCGGGGCGGCTCGCATGCCGTTACCGACAAAGCATTGGCGGCGGCGTAGACCACGCGGATACTGCCGAATTCCTTGAAAAGCGCCCAGAGCGGCTGGAAGGCCAGATCGAGCCTGCGCGTCTCCTCCGCATCCCCGGCCTGGGCGGCGCGCATCAACCGCAATGCCGGAACCGGCAGCAGGCCCGCAACGACGCTGTACCAGGCATCGCCACCGGCAAGCGTTGCTTCCGCACATCCCCAGTCGCCGCTGTAACCGATGGCGAAATCATCCGTCAGTTTCGGCCGCAGCCGCGCAAGCTCTCCCGCATAGTCGGAATCGGCCGGCAGCGGCATCTTTATGGCACGGATATTCGGAATATAGGCGAGCCTGACCAGAAGCTCATCGCTGAAGGAGAATCGCGTCGTCGTCGGGTTGTTGTAGATGGCGAGCGGCAAATCGGTTGCGCCGGCGACGGCGGCGAAATGGTGATAGGCCTCTTCCTGAGTCAGCGGCGTATAGGAAACGGGTGCCAGAAGCAGCGCATCGGCACCGGCAGCTTCGGCATCCTTCGCCAGCGCCACGGCCTCATCGGTACGCAATGCGCCGACGCCTGCCATCAATGTGCGCCTGCCCTTGAGGACGGCATGGGCTGCCTCGACCGCGCGCCGCCTCTCGGCACGCGACAGATACATATAGGTTCCGGTGCTGCCGAGAATACCGATGGAATCGACCTCCGCCGCATCCAGCCGCTCGACGAGGGCGGAAAAGGCTTGGCTATCCACCTGCCCGGCCTCGTCAGCGGGCGTGATCGGAAAAGCCGAAAGTCCCTTGAATTGCTTCGCCATGTTCTCGCCCCTCAATTCGATCGAAGGACAGCGTTACAGACCCATTGGCAGGGCGGCAAGAAAAGCGGGGTTTAAACCGGCGACCGCGGACGAAGAATTCCCCGATCAGTCATAAAGATACAACTTCTTCCACTGCTCTTCGGGAATCTTGTCGCCGACACGGTAATCGAAGGACTGGATGGAGAGGCTGTCGCTTTTCAGCTGGCACTTGTATTTGAGCTTGTACCATTCACCGGCGCTTCTGAAGACTGCACCTGACGCCTTGATCGAATTCTTGCCAACCTCGGGATCACCGAAGGTATAGGCAATGACCTTATCCGGCTTCATGCCCTTCTGCTCGGTCGCGATCCGCTCCATCGCCTCTATGTCGCAACGCTGCTCCAGACGCTCCTCGGGGGCGAGCACGTTCAGCTGCCGCATGACGTTGGCGTCTATTGCGAAAGCGGGTGTAGATGCCTGCAAGGCAAGGAAAAACGCAGAAAGAGCAGCGGGAAGAAACTTTCGCATGGGATCCTGTCAGTTTTCGTTTGTTCTTATCGATGCACGGCAGGCCGGTGGCAGGCGCGTATCATCGCTGATTTGCCGGATATTGCCAAAATGTGATCGAAAACTGACGAAATTGTGCTCAAGCCTCATTTCACCTGTGGAGATTTGAAACTTGATCGGTGGTGAGGGGCACTCTACATCTTGGGTGCCGCCCACGCATTTTTCATACGAAAGCGAGTTTCCCTTGCCGATTTTCAAGAACCTGCCCGCCGCCCCGACCGCCGAAAAACGGCCTGTCCAGGATACGCATCACGGCATCACCCGCACCGATGACTACGCATGGTTCCGGGCCGATAACTGGCAGGCCATGTTCAAGGACCCTACCCTGCTCGACCCTGCCATCCGCGCCCATCTGGAGGCCGAGAACGCCTATATGGAAGCCGCAATGGGCGACACCAAGGCGCTTCAGGAAAAGCTGTTCGAGGAGATGAAAGGCCGTATCAAGCAGGACGATTCCTCTGTTCCGGTCAATGACGGGCCCTATGCCTATGGCACGCTGTTCGTGACCGGCGGCGAGCAGCCGCATTATTTCCGCACCCCGCGTGATGGCGGCGAAAAGCACGTGCTGCTTGATGGCGACAGGGAAGCTGAAGGCAAGGATTATTTCCGTCTTGCCGGCCTCGACCAGTCTTCCGATCACAGTCACGGCATCTGGGGTTATGACGACAAGGGTTCGGAATATTTCACGCTGCGCATCCGTAATCTCGAAACCGGTGAAGACCTTGCCGATGTCGTGGAAAATACCGGCGGCGGCGGGGCATGGGCGCCTGACGGCAAGAGCTTCTTCTATACGCTGCAGGACGAAAATCACCGCCCCTCGAAGGTCTTCCACCACATCATCGGCGAGCTGCAGTCGGCCGACAGGCTGGTCTATGAGGAAAAGGACCCCGGCTTCTTCATGGGCGTTGGCGCGTCCGTGCTCGACGACTTCATCTTCATCGACATTCACGACCATGAGACCAGCGAATACCGCATTCTTTCCACCAAGGACCTGATGGCCGAGCCTGTCGTGGTTGCGGAGCGCGAGGAAGGTATCGAATATTCGATGTGCGAAGGCGGCGATGTCTTCTACATCCTCACCAATGACGGCGATGCCAAGGATTTCCGCATCATGGAAGCGCCGGTGACCGCGCCGGGCAAGGAAAACTGGAAGGAGGTCGTGCCGCACGAGCCGGGTCGCCTCATTCTCTCCGTCGATGCCTATGCCCGCCATCTGATCTGGCTGGAGCGCCGCGACGGCCTGCCGCGCATCGTTATCCGCGATCGCCGCACGGGCGAGGAACATTCCATCGCCTTTGCCGAGGAAGCCTATTCGCTTGGCTTGCATGGCGCTGCAGAATACGACACCGATGTCATCCGCTTCTCCTACTCCTCAATGACGACGCCGAGCCAGTTGTTCGACTACAATATGGTGACGCGCGACCGCACGCTGCTGAAAACGCAGGAAGTGCCTTCCGGCCATAATCCCGACGATTACATTACCCGCCGCATCATGGCGCTTGCCCATGACGGCGAGTTGGTGCCGGTCTCGCTGCTTTACCGCAAGGATGTAGCGCTCGACGGTTCGGCCCCCTGCCTGCTTTATGGCTACGGCGCCTATGGCATCACCATCCCCGCTTCCTTCTCCACCACAACGCTGTCTTTGGCAGACCGTGGCTTCATCTATGCCATCGCTCACATTCGCGGCGGCAAGGACAAGGGTTTCGAGTGGTATGAAACCGGCAAGATGAAAGACAAACAGAACACGTTTAAGGATTTCATCGCGGCTGCCGATCATCTGGTCAAGGAAGGCTTTACCTCCTACGACCGCATCATCGCGGAAGGCGGTTCGGCAGGGGGAATGCTGATGGGCGCCGTCGCCAACATGGCCCCGGAAAAATTTGCCGGCATCATCGCTGCGGTTCCCTTCGTGGACGTGCTGACGACCATGCTTGATGACACGCTGCCGCTAACCCCGCCGGAATGGCCGGAATGGGGCAATCCGCTGGAATCGGAAGAGGAATATCAGTGGATCGCCGCCTACAGCCCCTATGACAATGTCGGGGAAAAGCCCTATCCGCCACTGCTTGCGCTTTCCGGCCTCACCGACCCGCGCGTGACCTATTGGGAACCGACCAAATGGGTGGCGAAACTGCGCGAAAAGACGACGGGGGAAGCCCCGATCCTGCTAAAGACCAACATGGCGGCTGGCCATGGAGGCAAGTCGGGCCGTTTCCAGCGGCTGGAAGAAATTGCCTTCGAATATGCCTTCGCACTGAAGGTCGCGGGCAAGGACACCGTCTGACACGCTGCATGCAGAAACGGGCGGCGATCCAATCGTCGCCCGATCTTATTTTGGACGAAAATACCTGCGAAAATCTCGTTATTGAATATTTTTTCCACAAATTATCATACGCATCTTTTATTTAAATAACATCTTTATCGACATTGAATTTTTATTTCCAGTTGCTGCAACTCATAATATATCTTCCGCAAACGCAAATAATTCCCATGTATTACGTCACCGGAAAAAATGTTCCGGAAATGGAACGCATGGCTGCGTTGCGCCATTTCGCATTGCAATATCACTTTTCGGCCGTATTATCCGGGCCGTTGACATATTCATGCGCCTTTTCGTCGCCTTTCTCGCGGCAATCCTGCAGCACGTCTTGCGGATAATCTTATCGCCGGATTTTTTCGGCTTTTTCATGCGCCATGTCAGTTCGCCCTTGGCAATCCGGGCTTTGCAGTGCTCCCGCTTTGCCAATTGAAAACACTGCATCAGACTTGGAGGTCTCCCATGAAGAAACTCCTGGCCTCGACCATTCTCGTAACGGGCTTTACCATCGCTGCCGGTGCAGCAAATTCCGCCAACGCCGCAGAAACATGCGGCAGCGTCACCATCGCCGAAATGAACTGGGCGTCCGCCGGTGTTGCGGCTTACGTCGACAAGTTCATCATGGAAAACGGCTATGATTGCACGGTCAACGTCATCAGCGGCGACACCACTCCCACATTCACCTCCATGAATGAAAAGGGCCAGCCGGATATGGCGCCCGAAATGTGGGTGAATACCCTTGGCGCCCCCTATGAGGACGCCGTCAAGAAGGGCAACCTGATCCAGGAAAGCAAAATCCTGAGTGAAGGTGGCGTTGAAGGCTGGTGGATTCCCAAATATCTCGCCGACGAACACCCTGATATCAAGACAGTTGAGGACGCACTCAAGCATCCCGAGCTTTTCCCGGCGCCGGAAGACGCCAGCAAGGGTGCCGTGTTTGGCTGCCCGCCGGGCTGGGGCTGCCAGCCAACGACCGCCAACCTGTTCAAGGCACGCAAGGCCGACGAGAAGGGCTTCGCCCTGATCGATACCGGCTCCGCCGCGGGCCTCGATGGCTCGATCTCCAATGCCTATGAGAAAAAGCAGGGCTGGCTCGGCTATTATTGGTCCCCGACGGCCATTCTTGGCAAGTACGACATGGTGAAACTGGACGATGGCGTGGCACTCGACCGCGAGGCCTACGACAATTGCATCGCCAAGCCTGATTGCGCCGATCCCAAGCCAAACGCCTATCCGGTGGCAGAGGTATTCACTGTTGTCACCAAGGACTTTGCCGAGAAGGCCGGTCCTTCCATCGACTATATCCGCAAGCGGCAGTGGGACAACGAAACCGTCGCCAAGGTTCTGGCCTGGATGGATGAAAACCAGGGCACCAACGAAGACGGCGCGGAATATTTCCTCGAGAACAACGAGGATATCTGGGCGAAGTGGGTTTCGCCCGAGGTGGCGGAGAAGATCAAGGCTTCGATGTAACGCATCCGCAGGAGGGAAAAGCTTGGGTTTGTATCCGTAGCTTACCCCCCTCTGCCCTGCCGGGCATCTCCCCCTCAAGGGGGAGATCGACCTGCGGCAAGGCCTCGCTCCACTCCAACCTAGCGGATGAAGCGATGTGGCGCGTCTTGCCGATCTCCCCCCTTGAGGGGGAGATGTCCGGCAGGACAGAGGGGGGTGCCCGCACGCTCCAGCGACTCCATTCATCCAAACCAAAGGGAAAACAACAATAATGGCCCTCTGTAACTATCTGCCGGATATGCTGTGCAAGTTTCCGGCCATCGATAACGGCACGATGCGTGTGGCACGCAAGACCATCGATGACGGTTTTCGCGATATCGTGCGCAATTACGGCGATGCGATCGATGTGATCGTGCATCCGCTGCAGCTCTTTCTCAACTCCTCGGAGCGGCTGTTCATCCAGACCCCGTGGATCGTCACCATGCTGGTCATTCTGGCGATCGTGCATCTGGCCGGGCGCAGCTTCAAGATCACCGGTGGCACGGCCATCTCCCTGCTCATGATCGGCGCAGTCGGCCTCTGGCGCGACGCCATGACGACGCTTTCCATCGTCGCCATCGCCACGCTGATCGCCATCGTCATCGGCCTGCCGCTCGGCATTTTGATGGGACGCTCCGAACGGTTGCAGCGTATCATCAATCCCGTGCTCGACGTGATGCAGACCCTGCCAAGCTTCGTTTATCTCATCCCAGTGGTGGTGATTTTCGGCATCGGCAAGGTACCGGGCCTGATCGCAGTGGTGATCTACGCCATTCCGCCCGTCATCCGCCTGACCAGCCTCGGCATCCGCCTGGTAGACCGGGAAGTGCTGGAAGCCGCCGATGCCTTCGGCTCCTCCAACGGCCAGAAGCTGTTCAATGTGCAGCTGCCGCTGGCGTTGCCCACCATCATGACCGGCATCAACCAGACCATCATGATGGCACTCGCCATGGTCGTCGTCGCCTCCATGGTCGGCGTCGGCGGTCTCGGCAAGAATGTGCTGCAGGCCATCAACAACCAGTTTTTCACGGTGGGCTTCCTGAACGGTTTCGCTCTGGTCGCCATCGCCATCATGTTCGACCGGGCAAGCCAGGCTTTCGGCAAGCGCCTGCAGAAATACCGCGAGGTCTCCCATGGCTAAAAGCATCGAAATCAGGAATCTTTACAAGATCTTCGGCAAGCATCCCGAGAAGTACCTCGAAGCGGTGCGATCAGGCATGGATAAGGTCGAGCTGAACGACAAACACAACCATGTGCTCGGTCTCAACAACATCAACATCACCATGCCGGGCGGCAAGATCACCGTGGTCATGGGACTTTCCGGTTCCGGCAAGTCGACGCTGATCCGCCACATCAACCGGCTGATCGACCCGACCGCAGGTGAGGTTCTCTACGACGGCGAGGACATTTGCGGCATGAGCACTTCGGCGCTGCGGAAATTCCGCCGTCACAAAACGGCGATGGTGTTCCAGAAATTCGGCCTCCTGCCGCATCGTACCGTGCTGGAAAACAGCGTCTACGGCCTCGATATTCAGGGCATGCCACGCAAGGACAGCGAAGAGAAAGGCCGTTACTGGCTGGATCGTGTCGGTCTTGCCGGCTATGAGGATTATTATCCGAACCAGCTTTCCGGCGGTATGCAGCAGCGCGTCGGCCTTGCCCGCGCGCTTGCCAACGATGCCGATATTCTCCTGATGGACGAGGCTTATTCGGCTCTCGATCCGCTGATCCGTGTCGATATGCAGACGATGCTGCTCGACCTTCAGCAGGAGCTGAAAAAGACCGTGGTGTTCATCACTCACGATCTGGATGAGGCTTTGCGGCTCGGCGACCACATTGCCATTCTGAAAGACGGCGAAGTGGTGCAGCAGGGCGACGGCCAGAGCATCATCCTTTCCCCTGCGGATGGTTACGTCACCGACTTCGTGCGCGACGTCAACCGCAGCCGCGTGCTTCAGGCGACCACCGTGATGGAACCGCTGACGGCGAAACCCGAGGGCATGTCGGTGCCGGAAAACGCGACTCTGGAAACCATCGCCCGCGATATGTCGGAGGCGAACGAAACCAGCGCCCATGTGGTGGATGAAGACGGCAAGCCAGTCGGCGCCATCGGCCTCGACACGCTGGTGGCGGCGATGGTCACGCCGGCACCTCAGGAGGCGGAGGCCGGGGCGGCAGTCGTGGAGGAAGCGGAAAAAATCCCGGAACCGGCGGCGCCTGTGGAGAAGGAAACCGCGTAATCCGGCACCAACAGGATTTGCCTTTCTTTCAGAGGACCGAAAAAGCCCCAGCCCCGCTGCGCAAAAGACATCGGAGCTGCCTGGCCGCGTCCAAACTCTTTCGTCATACCGGCCTAGAGCCGGCATGACGGGAGTTGGGGTGTTTGGCGCCAGAGTTTGAGCGGCACAACAGGGTCGCCATGGCGAGCACGACGCGAAGTGTGGGCAAGGCCGGTAACGCCCGCCTTCCCATCCAACCATGCAAAAACGAAGCACCCCTTTGCCACGTGTCAAGCCGGGAACGACATTGCAATGCAGCAAGCGCAAGCTTCGGGCAAGCCGCCGCCGTTAACCATTTGTTAACTTTTGAACGCGGAATCACTGGCATGCAGATCGAAAGCAATATTGGCGGATACAATTATCAGGCTCGTGTCCGCGACATCGAAAAACCCGGCAGCGCGCAGAGCGCGCCCGAGGAACAGGCCGTTAAACGCGGCCCCGGCAACCCTACCGTTTCCAGTACCGTTCTTTCCCGTTCGCTGGCAAACGTGCTGTGGGCCGTCGGCAATGGCAGCGCGCCGGCCCACACGCAGGCTGCGACCTCCGCAGAGGACAAGGCAGAAGCGCAGGCCGAATGGGTGCGCAGCGCCTATTCCGAATACGAATAGATGATTCCGATCAGGCCCTTGCCGGGCTGACCTCCACCGTTACATGTGAGAGTTCATGTATGGCTGCAAGCTTCTGCTTGTAGAAAGCCGGCGCCTTCGGCACCTGCGAGTGGATGGCGACAATGGCGGCGTGATGCCCCGGCCCCACCTGCCAGACGTGCAGGTCGGTGATGCGATCTTCTTCCGTTTCCACGCTTTCACGGATTTCCTGCGGCAAGTCCTCCGTCAGCGGAACCGCATCAACCAGCGTCGTTGCCGTGGAGCGAATGAGCCCCCATGACCAGCGGGCAATCACCACGCCGCCGACAATACCCATCAACGGATCGAGGAAGGACCAGCCGTTCCACTTGCCGAGCAGCAGCGCGACAATGGCGAGAACGGAAGTCAGCGCATCGGCGAGTACATGCAGATAGGCTGCGCGCAGATTATTGTCCCTGCCGCCCTTCGCACCGTGCTCGCCGTGATGCGCGTGCGAGCCGTGATCGTGATGGGCGTGGCTGCCATGGCCGTGATGGGCATGCGAACCATGTGCGTGACCATGGCCATGGCCATGGCCGTGATCGTGGTCATCCTTCAACAGCACGGCGCTGACGAGATTGACGATAAGACCGATGAGGGCGACGAGGATCGCCTGACTGAAGTCGATCTGAACAGGATTGAAAAGCCGCATCGCACTTTCAACGGCGATGAGCAGCGCCACCACCGCCAGAACGATGGCGCTGGCAAAACCGGCGAGATCACCGAACTTGCCGGTGCCGAACGTGAAGCGCGGATTGCGCGCCTCACGCCGGGCATAGAGATAGGCCAGCGCCGAGATGAGCATTGCGCCCGCATGGGTGGACATGTGCCAGCCATCCGCCGTCAGCGCCATGGAACCGAACCAGTGGCCGGCGACGATCTCCGCCACCATCATGACTGTGGTCAGCGCAATCACCATCCACACGCGCTTTTCATTGCGCTCATGGTTCCGGCCTAGGAAAACATGGTCGTGGCCGGACGCTGCGGAAAATTCGGATGTCGTCGTCATGTCGCTAATCCTGTTCGATCCTGGAATATTCTGTTTCACGCATGTCTTTTCCCAAAGCCGCGGACACTTTTGGGAGAGAGGTTAGCGGATGTAGGTCTTCAGCACCTGGGCCAGCTCTTCCGCCGCACGCGCCCGCTCGTCTTCATTTTCGGCGTGCACGACGTGCTCGTGCAGATGTTCCTGCATCACCTCCCCCGTCAGGCCGGAAAGCGCACCGCGCACCGAGGCCAGCAATTGCAGCACCTCGCCGCAGGGCTTGGAATCGTCCAAAGCACGCTCCACCGCCTCCATCTGCCCCTTGAGGCGACGGATGCGAGCGAGAAGCTTCTCCTTGTTGCGGATCGTATGGGACATGAGTACCTCATATACTATAGGGGGGTATACTATATTGCGATGTTTTTTGGTTCAAGCCCTGCGCGACGCAATCTTCGCGAATGTTTCGACCCCTAAAAATACCCCATGAAACTTAGGGGACTCAGTCATGACGACTATCGCAGCAACTACCAGCAGCTATTACGCAACTCCGGTCCGGACCCTTGAGCCGACAAAGACCAGGGAAACCAACGCAACCACCGAGGCCCTGCTGGAACTGACACGGGCGGCACACCGCGCGATTTCCAGCGCCGAGAGCGTTGCCGTTTCCGCCGCACCTGCCGCCGCCAGCGTTTCCGCCGGACTTGCCGCAGCACTTTGGAACCTGGACAGCGGCGCACAGGCCAGAGCCGAACCGGCGGTAGAGATCGCTGCATCAGCGCAGCCTGACGCCACCTCCAGCATCGAGACAGAAGTTCTCAAAGCCCTGGCGCAGGCACTCGGCGTGGATGCCGCCGCCTGACACCCATTGAACGGCAGGCTGAAAAGCTATATCTCTAGAGACTAGAGCATCCGGTTCGTTCTTGTCCCGGCTGCTCTTGAGGATATGGAGAAGGCAATGCTGTCCATCGGTGAATTGTCCAAACGTACCGGCGTGAAGGTTCCGACGATCCGCTATTATGAGCAGATGGGCCTCATCCGCGAGGCAGACCGCTCGGAAGGCAACCAGCGCCGTTACGAAAAATCCGATCTCGAAAGGCTGGCTTTCATCCGCCATGCCCGCGATATCGGGCTCAATATCGACGCCATCAGAGAATTGATCGCGCTCAGCCAGCACCGGCAAATGCCGTGCGAGGGTGCGGACCGCATTGCCGCCGAACACCTCGCCCATGTGCGCGAGAAAATCAGCAGCCTCAAGAAGCTCGAGCATGAGCTGGAACGTATCGTCTCCCATTGCCATGGTCATTCGATCGAGGATTGTTACGTCATCCGCGCACTTTCCGACCATGGCATGTGCGAAGGGGAGCATTGAGGCTGAAGAGCAGGCTTGACAGATTTCAGATTCGAGCGCATTGCATGGACATGATCAACGAACGCGCACCCATCTCCTGCTCGTACTTTTGGGCCTACCTGTAAAGGGCGGCTCGACAGATCATTTTGTCAACAAGCCGCCGTCAGGCGGCTTTGTTGTTTTTCAAGCGTCCTGACGGCACCGATAAAACCGAAGGACCAGAAAAATGACCGAAGATAGTTCCCTTACACTGGAAAGACCGCCCGTCGTCATCATTCGTGGCGCACGCAAGACCGATTTGCCTGAGCTCAATGAGATGATCACCCTGCTTGCCACCTTTCATGGCGATGCGGCGGCGATTACGCCGGCGAAACTGGAACGCGACCTGTTCGGCCCGCTTCCCTGGGTGCATGGGCTGGTGGCGGAAGCCGACGGCGCATTGATCGGTTACGCCCTGATGCTGCCGCTCTACAGGGCGCAGGAAGGCCGCCGCGGGCTTGAGCTGCACCATCTTTTCGTGCGTGACGGTCACCGCGGCCATGGCACCGGCCAGCACCTGGTTTCCCGCGCCCGCGATATCGCCAAGCGCCTCGGTTGCGACTATCTTTCCGTCAGCGCCACGACCGGCAATGTCGCCGCGCATCGTTTCTACGAAAGCATGGATTTCGCGCCGCGCCCGGTCACCGGCATGCGCTACATGCAGTCTATCGCCTGATTGCAACCTTCGGAGACGGCCATGACACGGATTGCCATTGCGCTTGCGCAGGATTTTGCGGACTGGGAACCGGCGCTGCTTGCCGCCGCCGCGCGCGGCTATCTCGGCGTCGAGATCGTTTATGCAACCCCGGACGGCCGGCCCGTGGTTTCAATGGGCGGGCTCAACGTTACGCCCAACACATCCTATGACGCGCTTGATCCTGCTAACATCGATGCGCTCGTCATTCCCGGCGGCCTCAGCTGGGAAAAGGGAACGGCTGTCGATCTTGGCGGGCTGGTACAGCGGTTTCGCGAGAAGGGCCGACTGGTTGCCGGCATCTGCGCGGCTGCCAGCGCGCTTGCAGGCACGGGCGCCCTTGATGACGTCGCCCATACCGGCAATTCGCTCGCCTCTCACAAGGCCTATCCGTCCTATCGCGGCGAAGCGCTCTATCGCGACCAGCCGAAGGCGGTCAGCGATGGCGGCATCGTAACCGCAGCCGGCAGTGCACCCGTCAGTTTCGCAGTGGAAATTCTGAAACACCTCGGCCTCTTTGGTCCGGAAGCCGAGGCGGAACTTGGAATTTTTGCGGCGGAGCACCGGTGAGGCTCACCTTGGTGTCGAGAGTTTTGCGGATCCTCCCACCTCATTCCTGTGCTTGTCACAGGAATGAGGTGGTGGGGAAGTTAAGCCGCGAGACCATCACAAATCACCCCTGATCAAGCACCCGGCAGACACGGGGCGCGACATCCCCGCCCTCCCCCGCAATCGCACGGCGGATATCGCGGCTGTTGAGATGCAGACTGCGACCGGCCGGCAAAGCCGAGCGCTTGATCTTGGCAAGGGCTGCGGCCGTAAAGGCAGCCTCATTCTCATGAAAATAGGCGAGCGCCGCTTCCCGTTCCGGGCTGACGCCGAGGACTGCCTTGAAGGCAAGGCGATGCACGGCGCAGAAAGCGCCGTGACCGGGAACGGCAAAACGCAGCGCGTCGAGTTCCTCACTCCATTCGGCTGCGTCCTGCATGGTTTCAAGCCTGCTGGAAGCGCTTCAGGAAAAACGCGCTCAATGTTCCGAGCAAGGCCCAGAAGACAAAGCTGGTCACGGTGGCGGCAACGATGAACTGTCGTTCCAGCGGCAGCGGTGCCAGCGCATGTTCACCTTCCGGCGGCAGGGGCGCGCCCACCACATGTGGTGCAACGATCAACACCAGTGCGAGCACGATTGCCCAGGGTTCGCGGCGGAATGCGATCAGCGCAATGCCGCCTGCGGTCGCCGCAACCGTCGAAAGCCACCAGATTTGACGCGCCTCAAGCGCGGCCGCCGGGCTGCCCGGTAGTTCCGGCGGCAGGCCGATCATCGGCGCAAGCATGACGGCGGCAAAACCGGCCACACCCCACAAAAGGCCTTCGCGCCAGCCGGCATCGGTGCCGCGCAGCGAGATGAGGCCGGTCAGCACCAGCGCATAACCGATGGCGGTCAGCACGTTGGCGGCGACCGTATAGGCGGTGCGCTCGAAGCCGTCGGCTGGAGACCAGGCTTCCTCGTTATGCTCGTGCGCGGGAACGGCAGCGCCGGTCGTGGCCGGAGCATCATGGCTGTGGGGCGCTTCGCCACCGGCATTTTCATAGGTTTCCGCCTTCAGGATCAGCGGCGTGGTGCCGAAAGCCTGCATGGCCGAAACGGCGAAGCCGCCAACGATGCCGACGAGGACGGCGGTAAAAACGATATTGCGAAAGAACGACATGCTTCCCACCTCAATGGCAAGGGAAAGCATTGGCATGACGTGTGTCATGCGCGGCGTTGTGAACGGCTTCCACATGCGAAAAGCCGACAAAACCGACGACGAACAGACCAAGCACGATCGCCGTCAGCGATTGCGCGAAGCTGCCCGTTTTTGCTGGAACGGCGGCATTTGCCGTATTCTGGTTGATGGACATGGTGACCCCTCTTACGGCGCGACCCCGCGCCTTTAGACGCGGCGGAACGGCAAACGCCGTGCAGCCGCATGCGATACACTTCACCACGGGGATACGAGACTGACACAGGGCGGCACGTTCAAGCACCACCACCCTGAAATTCCGCTCTTCCGGACACCCCGCCGGCATGGACATTTCCGTGATGGCAGGTCTCCTGGCTTACGGGTCAAAACCTGAAACACCTTCCCGGCATTGCCCTCGCCCATATCCGGCGAGATGCTTACCAGTGGCATTTCGTTTCAGGCTCTCCGCTCACAGTTGCGGGGGCAGCCACGAATGAGGATGTCTCCCTATCGTGTTCCCTTTTCACCTTCCGGAACGCCCGGAAGGAACCATCACAGGATCGTTATCCGATGGGTGTGGGTGGGAGTCAATGGCAGGCCGGCGTGAGAATTGCGCGCCGTGGCTGGATGCCGGATCAAGTCAGGCATGACGGCAAAGGGCTACCGTGCCGGGATGGCCTTCAGATAGGCGGCGATCGCATTGCGGTCTTCGGCCGTCAGATGCGCCATGTTCTGCTGCACCTTGACCATGGAGCCGCCGACGCTGTCGAATTCCGGGGTGAAGCCGGTTTCCAGATAGTTGGCAATATCGGCCGCCTCCCAGCTTCCGACGCTCTGCGAGCCGGGGGTAATATCGGGAATGCGGCCCTCGCCTTCGGGATTTGGACCACCGGCCAGCCATTTGCCATCGAGAAAACCGCCAAGCGCATTGCGCGGCGTGTGACATTCGCCGCAATGGCCCGGGCCTTCCACCAGATATTGGCCGCGCAGCAATTCGGCATTGGCATCGGCAAGCTCGACGCGGGGTGGCGCGGATGTATCGAAATAGAGGAATTTCCAGCCGCCCAATGCCATGCGCATGTTGAAGGGGAACGGCAGTTCGTGATCCGGCGCGTCATTCTGGCTGGCGGGCAGAACCCGCAGATAACCGAAGAGGTCGTTGATGTCCTTCTGCGTCATGCGGGCATAGGAGGCGTAAGGGAAGGACGGGTAGAGATGTTCGCCGTTCTTGCCGACGCCGCGCGTCATCGCATCGCCGAATTCCGAAAGCGTCCAGCCGCCAATGCCATGCTGCGGATCGGAGGAAATATTGGGCACATGAAAGGTGCCGAAGGGGCTTTTCAACGCTTGCCCGCCCGAAAGCGTCAAAAGCGCATCGCCCTTGGCATCTGGTGCCGCATGGCAACTTGCGCAGCCGCCCGCCCAGAACAGCGTTTCGCCATTGGCAAGGTCCGGCTCGCCAAGGCTCACCCAGTGGCTGGGTGCCTGACGCACAGGCGCGGTGACCCAGGCGAAAATGCCGAAACCGGCAATGGCCGCCACCGCGATCCCGCCCGCGAGCTTCGTCCAAATGGAGGCCATGACCCCTCTCCCCATTATCACCTGATGAGATCAGGCATCATTCCCGCTGAAAAAAACGCCGCCGGGAAGCGGCGTTCTTAATAGGATCACTTCTTCAGACGGTAGGTCTGGTGGCACGCACCACAATCGGCACCGAGGGTCTGCATGGCGGTGGTGACGCCTGCCTGATCGGCGGGAAGGCTGGCGAGGACCTTGTCCGCATCGGCACCGAGCTTGGCGGCCTTGGACTTGAAGTCATCGAAATTTTCCCAGATCGCGGGTGCCGCAGCACTGCCGGTCTCGCTGCCCGGGGGAAACTGGTCGGGGAAAGCCTTGGCGTTGGTGCTGATGGTCGTCACGGCAGCCTTTACGGCTTCGGCGTCATAAGGCTTCTGGCCCTTGGAGATGGCAGCAAGCGCCCCCATGGAGCCGCCGATCTGCTTCATCATGCCTTCACGTTTTTCGACTTCGCCGGCAGCGTAGACCGCTCCGGCGCAAAGACAGCCGAAAAGCATGGCCGCCGCGATGGTTTTCAGTTTCATACACTCTCTCCTTGATTCCGGCAGATGCCGAACGCGCGATAACGGCGCGAGGATGCCCTTTCCGCATGGCGAAAAGAAGTCACATTGCAGTGAATTTCCCCAAGAAAACAGAAGTCTAGGAGAGTGCTTCCCAAAGCGTAACCAGGGCTGCGGCAATCAGCATGAAACCGGCGGCGCGGCCGATGAAAATCGTGGCGGCAGGCGAGGAAACGAGCCATGCCCGGCTTTTATCCGCCGTCAGCGCCAGAGCGCCATAGACCGTGAACTGCGTGATGGCCACCATCGCGCCCATTACCAGCCCCTGCATCCAGATTGGACCATAGTCGGGTTTGAGGAATTGCGGATAGATCGCCATCATGAAGAGATAGGCTTTCGGATTGGAAAGGCAGGTGAGCACGGCCCGCCAGAACGCCTTTCTGACAGAGGCGCTCGCCTGCGCCTCATCGCCATTGACGGTGATGGCGCTGCGCATCAGCCCGACGCCGATCCAGACCATGTAAGCGGCGCCGGCGACCAGCAGCGGCAGGAACAGCGACGGCATCCAGGCGGCAAGCATGCCGACGCCCAATGCACCGTAAAGTGAATGCACCATGCCGCCGGCGCTCATGCCGCTTGCGGCGGAAAGCCCGGTTCTTTTGCCACCCGTCAACGCACTTGCCAGCACGAACAGCATATCCATGCCCGGCAGGATGATGATGCCGAACAGGACCAGAAAGAAAAGCCAGAGATTTTCGGCGTAACTCATGTCAGTATCTCCCAAAACAGTTTGCGACACATTCGGGAAAACTCATGTTTCTCAATGTGTTTTGCTGCTTATAGGAAAAGCCAACTGACAGCGTTGTGTCAGTTGCGTTGGGAAACCACCGGGAAAAACGGCAATGCGCAAGGCATCGAGACTGTTCGAGATCATCCAGATCCTGCGGGTGGCGCGCAGGCCGATCACCGCGCAGACCATTGCCGAGGCACTGGAGGTCACGGTGCGCTCGGTCTATCGCGATATTTCGGCTCTTCAGACCATGCGCGTGCCGATCGAAGGCGAACGCGGCGTCGGTTACATCCTGCGTCCCGGCTTCAACCTGCCGCCACTGATGTTTTCCATCGAGGAGACGGAGGCGATCGTGCTTGCACTCGCCATGGTCGCGCGCACTGGCGATACCGAATTGCGGCAGGCGGCCAAAAAGGTCAGCGACAAGATTGCTGCATCCCTGCCCGAACCCCTGTCGAAAACCCTGTCGGCCAATGCCCTGCACGCCTGGGGCAGCATCGCGCCCTCACCCGCCGGCGTCGATCTTGCCGTGGTCAGGCGGGCGGTGCGCGACGAGGAGCGGTTGGACATAACCTATGGCGATGAAACCGGCACCGAGACCCGGCGACAGATCCGGCCCATCGCCATGATCTATTATTCGGAGACGACCAATATCGTCGCTTGGTGCGAGCTCAGGCAAGCGATCCGCAATTTCCGCTCCGACCGCGTTCTGACCTGCAAGACAACCGGCAGCTTTTTCAAGATGGAAGGCGAAAGGTTGCGGCAATTGTGGATGAGCGGCTGGCAGAGCAATCAGCTGGGAACTTCGGAACGAACGACGAATCAAGCCGGCGCGTAAAGCTACTGATTTAGCGCGTCTTTCAACCTTCGTTCTGTGTCGGGGCCTCCGTCTCAACCGTCATTCCTGTGACAGGGACAGTAATGACGGTTGAGAGGGTGGTGCTGACTTCAAAGCACGGCAGCGTTATGCCGCAAATGCTCAAGCACCCTATCCTCCTCCCGCCCGAAACCGCGGATGACGATTCGGTCGGCAAACACATCGGCAATGGCGAAGGTGTTCTGGTCGGGCGTATCCACCATGCCCTTAAAGTTGACGAAGTGAGTGTTGCCCTGCACCCCGTAATTGCCCTCATGATTATGGCCGCTGAACCATGCGACGACCGAAGGGTGTACATCCAGAAGATCGAGGATTCGAGGCGCGTCCCACATATTATGGGCGTTGTTCGGATAGACCGGATAGTGGCAGAGAATGACCACTTTTTCACCCGCCGCATCCGCCTTTTGCAGAACGGTCCGCAGCCATTCGAACTGTTCGTCGCTGAGCGACGCATTCCAGTCCTGCGCATTGATCGCACCCACCTCTTGCAGGCGCCTCAGACGCTCTTGCGCCAGCGTGCGGCGCGGATCGCCCGGCGGCGGGGCAAACAGGCTGACCTCGTTGCCGTCAAGCACCACGAAACGTATCTCACCGATGGTGAAATCGTGCCAGGGCGACGCCATGCCGAGGCGGGAATGGATGGCGGACAGGTGTTGGGCGGCAACGGCGAAATCGTGATTTCCCGGCAGCATCACCGAAGGGTGGCGAAGCTGCTCGTAGACGCCAAGGATCGCATCGAAATTTTCAAAACCGCGATCGATGATATCGCCCAGCGTTACCACGAAGGCCAGTTCCTCGCGATTGAAGGCGTCGATCGCTTCGCCAAGCTTTTTCGGGCTTTCGGCATAATACCGGCCCATATCCGGGCGGGGTTCGGCATCGGCATATTGGGGATCGGCAACGATGCCGAATGAGAAGAGCGGTGTGGTTTTTTCAGTCATGATGCGCCGCGATAAACCGGGCGGATGACAGGCTTGTGACAAATGGGAGCGACACGCTGGATTGTCGACCTCAAAAGCAGAACACCCGGCCTTTGGGGGCCGGGTGCTCAGAAAATTACAATCCGCAAAACTTACTTGGAAGCGGCTTCGTAACGCTCCAGGACGTAGTCCCAGTTGATGAGGTTGTCGACGAAGGCTTCGAGGTACTTCGGACGCAGGTTGCGGTAGTCGATGTAGTAGGAGTGTTCCCACACGTCGACGCCAAGGATCGGTTCTGCGCCATGAACCAGCGGGTTTTCGCCGTTCGGGGTCTTGGAGATTTCGAGCTTGCCGTTCTTGACGGAAACCCATGCCCAGCCGGAGCCGAACTGCGTGGTGCCGGCAGCGATGAAATCAGCCTTGAACTTGTCGTAACCGCCGAGATCGGAGGCGAATGCCTGTTCCAGCTTGCCCGGCAGCTTGTTGCCGCCGCCGTCCTTCTTCAGCCACTTCCAGAAATGGACGTGGTTGTAATGCTGGGCAGCATTGTTGAAGAGACCAGCATTGGTGCCAAAGGACTTCTTCACGACTTCCTCAAGCGAAAGGTCGGAAAGACCGGCTTCCGCCGCCAGCTTGTTGCCGTTGTCGACATATGCCTTGTGGTGCTTGTCGTGATGGAACTCGAGCGTCTCGCGCGACATGTATGGTGCAAGCGCGTCGTAGTCGTAGGGGAGTTCAGGAAGTTCGAAGGCCATGGTTTTTACTCCTTTTTGCAGCGGGTTACCGCTCCTAGAAACCGTGTGAGCGGACCATAGGAGCGAACCTCTGTTTGGGCAACCTGTGAAATATCAAAATGTTCCGACAAAAGAGAAAATTCCTCTCAAGCCAGCCGCCACCACATTTGTTTCACAACCCTGGCGTACTGTTTTCCACCCTATCGGTTCGCTTTTGATGAAATTGCAGGAAGGAAATTCCATGACCCGCCCCATGATCCATCGCGCGCTGCTTCTCGCCGCCTTCTCCTCGCTGGCGCTACCCGCCGCCGCATCGTCTGACGATGCGTGGAAGGAATTCGTGGCGGATGTGCAGACGGCGTGCCTTGGCGCCGGCAAAGACATGATCGAGGACGCCAAGGTGGTGGTCGATCCGGTGGGCAGCGAGAATTATGGCCTCGCCGTCCTCACCGGCAAGGCCAAGGGCGCGGATGCGACGATCAGCCATATCTGCGTTTACGACAAGAAGACCAAGGCCGTCGAACTCGGCAGCGAGCTTGCCAGCGATACGCTGAAGGTTGAAATCCCCGGCTCTACCAAGCCCTGAGGTTTCAGAAACGGGGCGTGGTGTCGCCATCGCCCAGCGCGCGCTGCATCAGCACCGTGTCCAGCCACTGGCCGTGTTTCCAGCCGATGGACTTGAATGTGCCGACATGCTCGAAACCGGCGGCGCGGTGAACCCCGATGGAGGCGGCGTTGGCGCTATCGCCGATGACCGCAATCATTTGCCGGAAGCCGCGCGAAGTCGCATCCTCGATCAGCGCATCGAGCAGCTTGCGGCCAATTCCCATGCCCTTCATGGCCGGATCGATATAAACGGAATTCTCCACAGCAGCACCATAGGCCGGGCGCGGACGATAGGCGCCGGCATAGGCATATCCGGCTATCTTTCCGTCGATTTCGGCGACGAGATAGGAGTAGTTGCCTTCTACCAGCAGTCGGCGGCGCTCAAGCATCATATCCACGCTTGGCGGATCGATCTCGAAGCTGGCGCGGCCATGCAGCACGGCATCCCGATAGATTTCGGTAATGGCTGGAATATCCGCCTCCTCGCAGGGGCGGATGGTAAGGCTGGAAATTGTGGGAAGGGTCATTCTCGTGTCCTGTGGTCATTCACGGCATTATTGTGCATTGCGGCTCAGTCAAAATAAAGATTATCTGTCTTATACAAACGATAAGGTTTTCTTTGATGATGGACCTCGATCTGCGGCAGGTGCGCAGCTTCATGGATGTCGCCGATCTCGGCAGCTTTTCCGCCGCAGCCGACAAGGCGGGGCTGACGCAGCCGGCCATCAGCCTGCATATCCGGCTGCTGGAAAAGCAGCTCGGTGTGCGGCTGATCGAACGGGTCGGCAGGCGCGCGCAGCCGACGGCGGCGGGCCGGGACTTTCTCATCCATGCAAGACGGATTGCGGAAGAAGTGGCGCATGCCATCGATACCGTAGCCCCTCATCGCAGCGGCGTGACGGGACGCCTGCGCATCGGCACGGGCGCCACCGCCTGCATCTATCTTCTGCCGCCAGTGCTGGGCAAAATCCGCCAGGTGATGCCGGGGATAGACATCGTCGTGCAGACCGGCAATACCCACGATATACTGAGGCTTCTCGAAGCCAATACGATCGATGCGGCGGTGGTGGCCCTGCCGGCCAGCGGCCGCAGCCTCGATATCAGCGACATCCATCTCGATGAACTGGTTGCGGTTTTCCCGCTTGGCACCATCAGCGACGCAACAATCCTGAATGCCGAGACGCTTTCGACACAGCCATTGCTGCTTTACGAGGGCGGCAATACGCGCAAGCTCGTGGATCAATGGTTTTCGGCAAGCGGCCGCACCGTGCAACCCGCCATGGAACTGGGCAGCGTCGAGGCCATCAAGAAACTGGCCGGCGCGGGCCTTGGCCTTGCCATCGTGCCACGCATGGCGATGGAGCATGAAGGTGCTGCATCGGGGCTTGAATGGCGCTCGCTCGAGCCGCCGCTCGAACGGCGGATCGCCCTTGCCCTCAGACGCGACAAGCACATGACCGCGCCACTAAGGGCGCTCGCTGCTGCATTGCCAAACCTGCAGAAACGATGAAGCCCGTGTCCGTTTCGGACGCGGGCTTCGATCTGTTGATGCTTGCGACTTTTTTATATCGTCATGCCGGGCTGGATCCGGCATCCAGCCACGGCGCGTCTGCGCCGTGAGAAGCGTCGTACGCGATCAGAGAACCGATCGCGCTGGACCCCGAAGCCAAAGGCAATCTCGTCCTCAGAACTCAGTCCAGTCATCACCCTTCACGGCCAGCGCGGCATTGCCACGCGAAGCGGTGACCGGGCGGGATCTGGACGGCTGGGAGACGGGTGCGCGTGCGGGGCTTGCCTCTCGCATGTGCCTTGCCGTCTCGCGCAATGCGGAGGTCTGCTGGCCAAGTTGGAACTGCGCCAACAAAGTCTGGAGATTGGCACATTCCTGCGCAAGACCCGCACCGGCCGCATTCATTTCCTCAACCATCGCGGCGTTCTGCTGCGTAGCCTGATCCATGTGGTTGACGGCGGTGTTGACCTCGGAGAGACCGGCGGACTGTTCCTGCGCCGCGGTGGCGATGGCGTCCATATGGGTGTTGACGGACAGTACGAGCTGCTCGATCTCGGAAAGCCCGACGCCAGTATCGGCGACAAGCTTCACGCCCTCACCCACCGCAACGGCTGACGTGTTGATGAGCTGCTTGATTTCCTTGGCGGCCTTGGCGGAACGCTGGGCCAGTTCGCGCACTTCCTGTGCAACGACTGCAAACCCTTGCCCGCATCGCCCGCCCGCGCCGCCTCGACGCCCGCATTCAGCGCCAGAAGGTTGGTCTGGAAGGCGATTTCGTCAATAACACCGATGATCTGGCCGATCTGGCGCGAGGAATGCTCGATGCGTTCCATGGCGGAAACGGCATCGCGCACCACCTTGCCGGAAAGATCGGCCTTTGCCCTTGCCTCACGCACCGTGTCGCGCGCATCGCTTGCCCGCTTGGAAGTGGCCGAAACATTGGCGGTGATCTCTTCCAGCGCGGCAGCGGTCTCTTCCAGAGAGGCAGCCTGCTGCTCCGTGCGGCGGGAGAGATCGTCCGATGCCGACGAAACCTCGTGAGCGCCGCCATTTACCGTCTGCACGGACTGGCCGACACTTGTCAGCGCTTCGCGCAGTTGAACGACGGAGCTGTTGAAATCGTGCCGCAGCGCCTCGAATTGCGGTGCGAACGGCGTGGCGATCTCGCAGACCATGTCGCCGGAAGCGAGACGACGAAGACCGCCAGCCAGCGAACCCGTGGCCTGATTGAGCCTTTCTTCGGCCTCGGCCTCGGCGCGCTGCTGCAACTCGATACGGTCCCGCTCGGCCCGCTCGCGGTTGGCCAGGGCTTCGGATTCCAGCTGCCTGTTGCGGATTGCCGCCTCGCGGAAGATTTCCACCGCGCGGGCCATCTCGCCGATCTCGTCGCCGCGTTTTGCGCCGGCGACATCGATCGAAAGATTGCCGCCCGAAAGCTCCATCATCGCGTTGGTCAGGCGGCTGATCGGCCGGGTGACGCGGCCGACGATGACAGCAAGCGAGAGGATACAGAGCGCCAGTGTCGCGATGAAGACGACGAGATAGATCATCGCATCGATGAAGGCGTCCTGTTTGGCCTGTGCGGCATTTGCGTCGAGAACATCCATGGCGGCAGAAGCGATTTTCGCAATCGTGCCGAGGTTTTCGGTGACGGTGGTGCGCCAGCTGTCCATGGTGAAGGCAGGCGTGCGACCATTCATGAGATCGTCGATGAGCTTGGCGCGCTGCGTGCTGAAATCGCCCTTGAAGTAAGTCTTGTCCGCCGTGGCGTAGATATCCTTGAGCGATTGCGGCGTCGATTCATGCGTAACCAGATCGCCGGTCGCTTTCCAGGCGAAAGCCGCACCGGCATCGAATGCGCCAAGTTGCTGCATCTCCTGCGCCGTCAGTGGACGGTTCTGGGCAACGGCAGCGTTGAGAATGACGGTGGCGCTGCCGCCAAGGGCACGGGCAGACCAGCCGTAGGAGCGCAACTGGATCAAACCGGTCTGGCCCTGATCGAGAGAGCGAACAGTGCCTTCAAGCGCCGTCGAACCCGCCTCGAGCGAGGCGAGGAAATCGCCGCCGAGCGCCATGACCGTCTTGTCGAGCCCGCCTTCGCGCCGGTCGAGCGGCAGCGAAACGTTGGCGTCAACCTTCTTTCGCAATTCGACGAACTGCGCGTAGACATCTTTCACGCGCTTCAGCGGTGCCTGAAGCTGCGTGTCTTCAAGCGACGAAGACTGCGTGAGGAATGCCGTCATGGCAGCATCCACCTTCTGGCGTGCGGCCTGCACGCTGGCGACGCTGCCCGTCGATTTCGACGGATCGAGCGTCAGTGCCGTGGCGCTGTCGCCGCGTTCACTGCGGAAATTCAAAAGAGCGTTGAAAAGAAGCTTGTCGAGCGAGACGAGTTGCGCAACCTCTGAAAAGGTGCCGGCGCGATTGGCCGACCGCCACAACTCGTTGCCGACCAAACCGGCCAGCGCGAGGCTGATGGTAAGAAAAAATCCTACAAGTACATTACGAATGCTGAAAGACATCTGGCGGCCCTCGTTAGCCGGAAGGGAAGATGCTGCAAACTACGGGTGGTTTGTCTAAAATTGGATTAAATTCCCCTCAGTTTTCGCGGGAAAATACTGCACTGCAAAAACAAAAGGCCACGGCAAGCCGAACGCCTGCCATGGCCCTGATCGAAATACCTGTCAGCTTTGCCCACCAGACAGAAAATCACATTCGATTTTCGTCCGTAACGATGCGCAGATTAAAGAGAGTCAGAGCGTCCGGCAGGACGCACGGCGCTCTAGACGTCTGCGCCGAGACGTGCCCAATCCATGTAAAGATCGAGCGCCTTGCGGGCGACCGGACCTGCCTGCAATGCGCGGTCATCCAGTTTCACAACAGGGGAAACCTTGGAATAATTGCCCGAGCAGAAGATTTCATCGGCCCCGCGGAAATCCTCGACCGACAGGGTCGCTTCGCGCACTTCGAAACCGGCCTGGCGCAGAAGGCCCATCACCCGCGAACGGGTGATGCCGGCAAGGAAGGTGCGGTTCGGAACCGGGGTGAAGACGACGCCGTCCTTGACCATGAAGACGTTGGACGATGCCGATTCAGCGACATTGCCGTTCATGTCGCACATCAGGGCGTTGTCGAAACCGCGTGCACGGGCTTCCAGAATGGCGCGGCCGCTATTGGGGTAAAGGCTACCGGCCTTGGCATCCGTCATCGCGGTTTCCGGTGAAGGACGGCGCAGCGGCGAGACGGTGAGTGTCAGCGATGCACCGGCATTCATCGGCGCTTCGAAAAGGCACAGCGCAAAACGGGTGGAATTGGCATCGGGCGCGACGACGCTGCCCGGCGAACCGTGTTCTGCCCAATACATCGGCTTGATGTAGATTTCAGTCTTGCCGTCGAATTTATTGACGCCTTCCAGCGCCAATGCCTCAATCTCTTCCGCCGTCATGGTCGGCTTCATGCCCATGTTGATGGCCGAGCGGTTGACGCGCTGGCAATGCAGATCGAGATCGGGAGCCACGCCATCGAACCAGCGCGCGCCGTCAAACACCGTGGAGGCCAGCCACATGGCATGCGAAGTCGGGCCGATGAGCGGCGGATTGCCGGGCAGCCATTGACCATCAACATAGGTCCAGGTGGTTGATCGGGGTGCGGTATCGACGGTCATGACTGTCTCCTGTCTTGAGCATCTCCGCCTTTCTGCAAAAAGCGAAAGAGCTCCATCTTTTTCGTCCTGCCACATTGCCGTACGCAAAACCGCTCCGCACTTTTGCTGGCAATGCTCTGAAATCGGCGGGAGTGAATGCCTCTGACCCGGTGAGGTCAAGTTTTAATTGCCGCCATGTCTTATTTTGATGGAAAATAACAAATGCATGCCCTGACAAAGACGTTTTGTGAGGCGAAACAAAAGGTTGATGAATAGATCCATCACAATAATTCATGCATTGGATGATGGCGGGGGGATTTCGCCCATGCGATGCTGGCAGTCTGACGGCGCTTGCAACGCCCTTTACAATTCTTGTTCGCCGATCCGAATGCAACACGTCAGCAGGAGAAAATCATGGCATGGTCCGCCCAGCAATATCTGAAATTTGAAGACGAGCGGACACGCCCGGCAAGGGATCTTCTGGCGCAGGTGCCGCTGGAGCGCGTGCTGAACGGTTACGATCTGGGCTGCGGCCCGGGCAATTCCACCGAGCTTTTGACCGATCGTTACGGCGTCAACGTCATCACCGGCATCGACAGCGACGACGACATGCTGGAAAAGGCGGCGGACCGGCTGCCCAACACCCGTTTCGGCAAGGCCGATCTCGGCAACTGGCGGCCCAGCCAGAAGGCGGACCTGCTTTATGCCAATGCGGTGTTCCAATGGGTGCCGGATCATCTTGCCGTTCTTTCGCAGCTGATGGACCAGCTGGAAAGCGGCGGCGTTCTTGCCGTGCAGATGCCTGACAATCTGCAGGAGCCGACACATCGCGCCATGGAGGAAACGGGAGCAGACGGCCCCTGGAAGGACAAGTTTGCGGATGGCAAATTACGCCGCAAACCCCTGCCCGCGCCATCAGCCTATTTCGATGCGCTGACACCGAAATCCGCGCGGGTGGATGTGTGGCACACCATCTACAACCACCCCATGAAGGATGCGGAAAGCATTGTGGAATGGGTGAAGGGCACGGGTCTGCGCCCCTATCTTGCCGCCGCCGCCGAGGAACACCGCGAGGCCTTCCTCAACGACTATACCAGGCGCATCGCAGCCGCCTATCCGCCCATGGCGGACAGCCGGCTGCTGTTGCGTTTTCCGCGCCTGTTCGTGGTGGCGGTGAAGAAGTAGCGTAGTTTTCGCCTCCCCTCATTCCTGTGCCTGTCACAGGAATCCAGCCAGCCCAAGTCCTTGGGCTGAAAAGGCTCTCTCGCCGCGCAGACGCGCGGCGGCTGGATTCCTGTGACCAGCACAGGGATGAGGAGAGCTTAGAGTACGACATGGCTACGACACTATTTAGCCAATCGGCCTCAACGCATTATCTCTAACCCGCGAAGGCGTAGACCCTCAGACGATGGCCGTCGGGGTCGGCCGCAGTGAATGTGTAGCCGAAGTCCATCGTGCCGGGCTGCTGCAAAATGGCGATGCCCTTTGTCTTCCAGTCGGCGAAGGCTTCATCCACCTGCGCATCACTTTCGACGCGGAAGGCAAGCTCGCCGCCACCGCCCGTTAACGATGCCTTCGGCTCCACCGTATGCCTCGACCAGAGGCCGAGCTTCATGCCGTTTTGAAGCACGAAGAGGGAGAATGTCGGAGAGGCTTCGACCGGCTCTGCGCCGAGCAGGGCTTTATAAAATTCCGTGCTGGCCGGCGGGTTGTCGACGTAGATAATGGTGAAATCGGGGTGGGTCATGGCTGTTCTCCTTGAGTTGCGGATGAACAGGTTCTAGCCTCCCGTGCTGTCAGTTTTTGTCAGCATGATTTTGTTGCCGTCGCTGTTTTTCCCGCTCGCGCCAGTCCTTCAGCAGGGACTGGCGGCGGCGGGGATAACGCTTGTCCAGAGGGTTGAAGCTCTCGATGCGGTCGGCCCGGAAACTGCGGAAATCCTGCCGCGTCTCGCACCATGCCAGCACCACCCGCACCAGATCGAAAAAAGCGAGCGCGAAGGGCCAGATCACCCGCTCCGTCAATTCTCCCTTCTCGTCGCGATAGGTCATCACGACCTTGCTCTCCTTGCGAATAATATCGCGAATGGCGGCGAGATCGACGTGGATGGTGGCCATGGCCTGCCCGGGGCCGACAAGCAGGGTGGAATTATCGAGTTCCTCACGCAGGGCATCGGGCAAAACGGCGGCGATCTTGACGAGTGCGGCGCGGGCGGCCTGCGCCAAGCCCTCATCGGCACGGCCCGCGACCCATCGCGACCCGAGCACAAGCGCCTCGATCTCCTGCTGCGAAAACATCAGCGGCGGCAGCAAAAAACCGGGACGCAGCACATAACCCACACCCGCCTCGCCCTCGATGTCAGCACCCTGCGCCTGAAGCGTTGCTATATCGCGGTAAAGCGTGCGCAGGCTGACGCCGGTTTGAGCGGCCAGCGCCGTACCGCTGACCGGCATGCGGTGGGCGCGCAGGATCTGCAACAGATCAAGAAGCCGTTGTGAGCGCGACACGCGTGGTTCCTCCACATTCCGATCATGCCATCTACGACGTTTCACCATCGACTGGTAGCCTCGCGCACAGCGCCTCGCAATGGCGAGACGCTTGAAACCAATGGCGCTGACACCAGTTAATAAAAGACCGCTTCCCCATCCGGCAGTCCTTGCCGGCCATGTTTGCAATAAACAGGAGAGACATGCATGTATGACGTCAACGCGAATGGCGCGAACATTCCCGCCCTCGGTTTCGGCACCTTCCGCATTCCGGAAGAGGATATCAGGCGCATTTTGCCGGAGGCGCTGAAACTCGGTTTCCGCCATGTCGATACGGCGCAGATCTACAAGAATGAAGGTGCGGTTGGCGAAGTGATCGCGAAGTCCGGCATTTCCCGGCACGATATTTTCCTGACCACCAAGGTCTGGGTGGACCGCTACCGCCACGCTGATTTTCTCGCCTCCGTCGATGAAAGCCTGCAAAAGCTGAAGACGGATTATGTCGATCTACTGCTGCTGCACTGGCCTAAAAGCGATGTGCCGCTGGCGGAAAGGATCGGCGCGCTGAACGACGTGCGCAAGGCCGGAAAGGTGCGCAATATAGGCATTTCCAACTTCAACGTGGCGCTGACGGAAGAGGCGGTCAAACTCTCCGACACGCCGCTTGCCACCAACCAGATCGAATACCATCCCTATCTGGACCAGACGAAGGTGATTGCGGCCGCGCGCCAACACGGGCTTTCGGTCACTGCCTATTATCTGATGGCGGATGGCAAGGTGCCTGATGATTCGGTTCTGAAGGATATTGGTGCGAGGCACGGCAAGACGGCCGCACAGGTGGCGCTGCGCTGGGCAGTGCAGCAGCCGGATGTCGTGGCGCTTTCCAAGACCGCAACCGAAAGCCGCCTCAAGGAGAATTTCGACATTTTCGATTTTGCGCTCTCGGAAGAGGAAATGCAGGCGATCCACGCGCTTGTCAAACCCGATGGCCGCATCGTCAACCCCGGTCACCTCGCACCCGACTGGGACGATTGACTGCGTTGAGCCCGGTCCGGTCTCACCGCTGCGTCAACGCCAGTTTCGCCCCGAGCGCCACAAACGCGGCGGCGAAACTGCGTCTCAGCCAGTTGAGCACGGCCGGGCGTGCCACAACCTGCCGCCTGACCGAGGCGGCAAAACAGCCGTAAAGCGCAAAGACCAGAAACGTCATGACCATGAAGATCAGCCCGAGATCGACCATGCTCCACGTCGGAGAAACCTCCTCCGGCGCGATGAATTGCGGCAGGAAAGCAAAAAAGAAGATCGACAGTTTCGGGTTCAGGAGATTGATGAGGATCGCCTCACCGATGACCCGCCCTGCCTTGCGGTGCTCCTGCTTGTCGTCGATCTTCAGCGCCCCATCTTCCCGAAGCGTGTTCCACGCCATGTAGAGCAGGTAGGCGACACCCAGATATTTGATCACGCCGAAGGCAAGGGCGCTCGCATGCAGAATGGCGGCAAGTCCGGTGATGGCGGCCAGCAGATGCGGCACGATGCCGAGCGTGCAGCCGAAAGCCGCGACGACGCTCGCCTTCGACCCTTGGGACAGGCCGGCGGCCAGCGTGTAAACCACGCCTGTTCCGGGAGAAGCGGCGATGATCAGGGATGTGATGAGGAATTCGGGCGTCATGGTTTCTGCAAGTCCTGTTGAACGGAGGACAGGAGCTTGACTGTGTCCGGCGCGGGGGTCTTGGATGAAATTGCAGCGTTGAGGCTTGGAGGCTCGCGTCTGTAGCCCTATTACCCCAACCTGCCCTACGAAACCGCTGCCCTATACGCCGCAGGCGTCACCCCGAACTGCCGTGCGAAAAACCTGTTCAAATGGCTCTGGTCGGAGAAACCGGCGAAAAACGCCACATCGGCGGGTGGAGCACCCTTGGCCAGCGCACCCCGTGCCAGATGCAGGCGTCGCTGCAAAAGGTAGCTGTGCGGCGTCAGCCCCGTGGTCTTGCTGAAGGATCGCAGGAAGCGGAACTGGCTCATGCCGGCCTCCTGCGCCAGATCGGTTAGGCGCAATGGCCGGGCAGGATCGTCATCGATCCTGCTTTTCGCCCGCCTTATGCTATCGGGCGCTGCCGTCTGGCGTGGTGTTGCCACTGTTTCCATTGCACCCACGAGCAGCATAAGGAGGGTCTCGTCGCAGCGAAGGGTGTCACCCGGGCGATCAGTTGCCGTCACGGCTGAAAAAAGCGCGCGGAACCGGTCTGCCAGAGGCCTGATGTCGACCGGATAGGCGAATTCGAAAAAGCCGTGATCCTTTTCGATAATATCGGTAATGGCGGCCTGCACGATATCGATGTCGAGATAGATCATCCGCCAGGCGCGCCCGCCCTCTCCCAGCGGAATGCCGTCGTGAACCTCACCCGGATTGACGGTGATGACATGGCCGGCTTCAGCCTCCACCATGCCGCGCCCGCTCAGCGATTTCTGTGCGCCGCGCTCCACAAGGCCGATGCCGAACTGGTCGTGCATGTGACGTGGAAAAGAGCGGTCGCTATCCGCAACCACGGCAGCAATACCGGGCATGGCGGTTTTCGGCATGAGGAATTGACGACTGCCCATGAAAAGCTGGCGCTCCCTTTAAAGAGCGCCACGCTATCACAGGCGATGCCTCCGAGACAGGGCCGGGCCTTTACGGATGCATGCCGTTGACCATCGAAAACACCTGATCAAAATTGCCGTTCTGCGCGGCGAAACGTAGCGGCTTGCAGCGTTCCACAACCACTTCTTTCTCATCCGGGCGACCGCCGAGAATGTCCATCACTTCCGAAATGAAGGCCTCGAGCGGCATGGCTCTTTCGTCGCTTGCCTGGCCTTCCCCCATCAGCGTCGTCTGCACATAGGGCGGCACGATTTCGATAACCTCAACCGAGGTTTCTTTCAGCTGTTCGCGAAGTGCGACCGAGTAGGCATGGATGGCCGATTTGGTGGCGCTGTAGGTTGGGGTGACCACCATGGGCACGAAGGCCAAGCCGGAGGATACGGTCAGCACTGTCGCTTCAGGCTGCTTGAGGAAATGCGGCAGCAACGCCGCCGTCAGGCGAATGGGCGCCAGAAGGTTGGTGGCGATGGTTTCCTCCGCCGTATCCAGATAGTCCGGGGCCGAGGAGATGTCCTCCGGCCGCATGATGCCGGCATTGTTGATGACGGCGTTGAGCGTCGGATGTGTCTTGATGAGATTGTCGGCGAAAGAGCGGATGCCTTCGGCGTCGGTCGCGTCCATGACCATCGCGGCCATGCCGGGATTGGCGGCCGTTACCTCATCCAGCACATTCTGGCGGCGGCCGGAAATGACGACCTTGTTGCCCAGCCGGTGAAACGCTTCCGCCAGCGCCCGGCCGATGCCGGAGCCGCCACCGGTGATGAGAATGGTGTTGCCTGTCGTTTTCATCGAAAAATCCTTTGCCTGTTGGATGACGGGAAATTAGCGGCTATACTCTCCATTCGTAAGTAGGCACCCAAAAGAATTATACTTACCCAAAGGAGAGTGTGAGATGAAACGGTATGCCGCCGATCCCATGATCGAGAACAGGCGCAAGTCTCCGCCGCCCACGGAAACCGATCCGGTCATCGAGGCGCTGGTTGAGGATATCATCGCGAAAGTGGCGGACAAATGGACGATGCTGATCCTTGAGGTGCTGGAAGAGCATGGCACGCTTCGCTTTACGCAGATCGGCAGGCTGGTCGGCACTATCAGCCAGAAGATGCTGACGAAAACGCTGAGGCAGATGGAAAGCGACGGACTGGTGCGCCGCACCGTGCACCCCGTCATTCCACCGCATGTGGATTATGGCCTCACGTCTCTCGGGGAGACCCTTGGCAGCGCCTTTTGCGGCGTGTGGATATGGGCGGAAACCCACCATGCGGAAATAGAAGAGGCGCGGCGCCGGTTCAATGAACAGCCGCCGCGCCCCGCTATCGAATAAAATGTCGCCTTACGTGAACTGGCTGAGGCCCGGAACCGAAGCGATCACCTGATCGACAGTCTCATCGCCCGCGTGCTGGCGAGCAACGGCGATGGTTTCCTTGGCGAGCGTGGTGATTTCGCTCATGCCGATGCCCTGGCTCATCAGTTGCTGGCCGAGACCCATGATGCCGCCGCCGCCGATCGCGCTCATCAATCCGCCCAGCAGACCGCCGCCACCAGCGCCCTCGCCATTATACTGTGCCACGAGATCGCTGGCACCCGGAATGGCTTCGATCATGCGGGCGATCGGACCATCTGCCGCCTCGCGCTGAAGAAAACCCAGAATCATGCCAACAGCCTTTTCGGCCAGCGCAGGGTCTATGCCCGCCTTTGCGGCGATCTGGTCAACGACTTCGTTCATTCTTGCCTCCTGTTGAAAAACGACGCCAACACCGAATAACTGACGTTAACGTCAACGTAAAACAATCTCATGCCGCATTCAAGCGGGCGGCAGGCGGGTGCGGCAACTTTCATGAAGCGGTTTTTCTTCATCGCCATCAAGCAGTTGTTGCGCCTTGAAACTGTCCTTATAAGATCATCACAACCATACTATGAAAAGGCCGCTTTGGCAGTAGCGGCCAGAGGGTGCCGTAAAAGTTCAATTCGGACATGACCATCTTCAAATCGATCGCGATTTAAGGGGCATGCATCAGTCGCAGGAGAAAATGGTCGATGTTGCAGGACGGACAGATCTATATCGGGACCAGCCGCAATCCGGACGACAGCCTGAACAAGGGTGAATATCTGGAGCTGAAATTCGGCAACCGCCACGGCCTGATCACCGGCGCAACGGGCACGGGCAAGACCGTAACCCTGCAGGTTCTTGCCGAAGGTTTCTCGCAAGCCGGCGTTCCCGTTTTCTGCGCCGATATCAAGGGCGACCTTTCCGGCATAGCCGCCCAGGGCGAAGCCAAGGACTGGGTGCAGAAACGTGCCGAACAGATCGGTTTCACAGATTTTTCCTATGGCAAATCGCCGGTGATCTTCTGGGATCTCTACGGTGAAAAAGGCCATCGCGTGCGCGCCACCATTGCCGAAATGGGCCCGCTGCTGCTGGCGCGACTGATGGATGCTTCGGAAGCCCAGGAAGGCGTGCTCAACATTGCCTTCAAGATCGCCGATCAGGGCGGGTTGCCGCTGCTCGATCTCAAAGACCTGCAATCGCTGCTGAACTACATGGGCGAGAATGCAAGTGCGCTGTCCAGCCAGTTCGGCCTGATTTCCAAGACCTCTGTCGGTTCGCTGCAACGCGGGCTGCTGGTTCTCGAACAGCAGGGTGCCGCAAACTTCTTCGGCGAGCCGGCGCTGAATATTGCCGACATCATGCGCGTCGGCACGGACGGGCGTGGCACGGTTTCGGTTCTCGCCGCCGACAAGCTGATGATGAACCCGCGCCTTTACGCCACCTTCCTGTTGTGGATGCTCTCGGAGCTCTTCGAGGAACTGCCGGAAGTGGGCGACCCGGAAAAGCCGCGTCTGGTGTTCTTTTTCGATGAGGCGCATCTGCTGTTTAACGATGCGCCAAGGGTGCTCGTCGAGCGCGTGGAGCAGGTGGTGCGGCTTATCCGCTCCAAGGGTGTGGGCGTCTACTTCGTGACGCAGAACCCGCTGGACGTGCCGGAAACCGTTCTTGCCCAGCTGGGCAACCGCGTGCAGCATGCGCTTCGCGCCTATACGCCGCGCGAGCAGAAAGCTGTGCGCACCGCAGCCGATACGTTCCGCCAGAACCCCGCCTTCAACACAGCCGACATCATCACCACGCTCGGTACGGGCGAGGCTCTGATTTCGACCCTGCATGACAAGGGCGCGCCCTCCATCGTCGAGCGCACCCTTGTGCGGCCGCCCTCGGGCCGCGTCGGGCCGCTCACCGATGCCGAGCGCAAATTGCTGATGGATACCGGCCCGCTTGCCGGTCAATACGACAGGGATGTGGACCGGGAATCGGCCTTTGAAATCCTCAATGCACGCGCCCAGAAGGCTGCGGAAGCCGAAGCCGCCAAGCGCGCGGAAGAGGAAAATGCCTCCAGCCAGTCCGACAGTGCCTCGGGACGCTGGCGCCTGCCCGGTTTCGGTGACGAGGAACCCACAAAGGCCTCCACCACCGGCGCCCGCAAGACGAGTGGTTATCAGCGCGAAACCGTGATCGAGGCGGCAATGAAAAGTGCCGCCCGCTCGGTTGCCACATCCGTGGGCCGCGCCATCGTGCGCGGCATACTGGGAAGCCTGAAGCGTTAAAACAGATAATCCGCCCGGCCTCGATCAGCCGGACGGATTTTTTCCTGTTAGCGTGACGGTTCACGGCTCGCGATAGAAAATCATGCCGCCGTGGTAGAGCACATCGTCGATGAACTCGCCATCGGCGGTAAAGCCAGTATCATCCCAATAGTCGATATGGTTGCCCCTCACCTCGTAACGCCCCTTATAGGCGCTTTTGCGTTGGCCGCGCGCCTCGTCGTAGCGGCCATCAGGCAAAAGCTCCTGACGGATATGGCCGTCGCCGGTGACCCACATGCCGATATAGGGGTGGCTTTCGGTCTGGGCCACCTTGTCCATATTCCCTTTCACGGCACGATCCTCCTGATGGTGGCCGGTATCGGCGGCGGCCGTTGCGAGTACAAGGGCAAGCGATGTCGAAACAATCTTCATTGTCCCGATCCTCCCTATGCGGCGGTCGGGCGGACGACGATTTCATTGACGTCCACATCGTCGGGTTGTTCGATGGCATAGCGGACTGCGCGGCCAATGGCGTCCGGCTTCAATGCTATGGCCCGGTAGCTTTGCATCAACTCCGCGGCGGCCGGATCGGTGATGGTGTCGGCGAGTTCGCTTTCCACCACGCCGGGATGAATGCAGGTGACCCGCAGGTCGCGGTTTTCCTGCCGCAGCCCGTCCGAAATCGCCCGCACCGCAAATTTCGTCGCGCAATAGACGGCAGCCGTGGGCGAAACGGCGAGCGCACCGATGGAGGCGATGTTGACGATGTGGCCGGATGCGCGGGCGGTCATCTCAGGCAGAACAGCGGCGACGCCATAAAGCACGCCCTTGATGTTGACGTCGATCATGCGGTCCCATTCATCGACCTTGAGGGACGACATCAACGATAGCGGCATGATGCCGGCATTGTTGACGATGACGTCGATCCGTCCGAACGCCTTGCGTCCCGCCTCGGCAAAATCCTCGACACTCTGCCTTTCCGTGACGTTAAGGGGATGCACGACAACCTCAGCGCCCGTTTGGCGCAGTTCGTCGGCCAAAGCCTGCAAACGGTCCATGCGGCGCGCACCCAGAACCAGTTTCGCGCCTGCAGCGGCAAGTTCTCTGGCGATACCCTCACCTATCCCGCTCGACGCACCTGTTATGAGAATAACTTTGTTCAATGTCATGGCTTTCTCCTTGGCTTCACGGCCCGCTTTTTCGAGAGGAGGCCGTTGCAGGAAAGATAAAGCTTTGCCATTGTCGTGATAATTACCTCAATGATAAACTCCATGGATAGATTTGCTAACCAATGAATGTTGATCTCAACGCGCTTTCCACCTTCTGCATGGTTGCAGAGGAACGCAATTTTCGGGCTACGGCGGACAGGCTCGGCGTAACACGGTCAGCCGTCAGCCAGACCATCCGCAGGCTTGAAGAAACGATGGGGATAGCGCTCGTTCAGCGCACAACGCGCAGCGTTAGCCTGACGGAAGCGGGGCAACAGCTTTACGCCGATGTTTCGCCATCCATCGGCAACCTCATGCAAGCGACCCAGGCCGCCTCTTCCCTGAGTGGAATGCCTCGGGGGCAATTGCGGCTTGCCGTTTCCTCGATAGCGGAGCGCTTCTTGTCCGGGCCATTGCTGGCGCGCTTTGCTGAAATCCATCCGGAAGTGCAACTCGATATTGTCGTGACGGACGAGGAATTCGATATCGTCGCCGAACACTACGATGCCGGCGTGCGTCTGGGGGAGCTGATCGCGCAGGATATGATTGCCGTTCCGGTTTCCGGGCCGCAGCGGCAGCTCGCCGTCTGTTCCCCGCAATATCGAGATCGCGTCACCTTACCGACGCAGCCGCGCGAACTGATCCATCACAGATGTATCGGCTGGCGCCCTCGTCCGGACGTTGCGCCATATCGGTGGGAATTTGCCGAACACGGCCGGGAGTTCGCGGTCGCGGTGCAGCCGGACTTCACCACCAACGACATGCAGTTGATGATAAAGCTGGCCTGTGCCGGCGCCGGCATCACATTCGGCATGGAAGAGACCTTCCGTCCCTACCTGCAGAGCGGCCAGCTTGTTTCCATGCTGGAGGACCATTCTCCGACTTTTGCGGGATTTTATCTCTATTATCCCAATCGACGTCATCTTGCGCCGAAGCTCCGCGCCTTTATCGATCACGTTCGGCTACCGAGAAACCGGTAATCTGCCGGAGTAGCCTCCGGCAGATCGGTATATCAGCCCAGAAGGGTTACTTCTTCTGCGACAGCAGCGAGAAGAAAGCGCCCTGCGGGTCCTGGCAATTGACGATCCAGCTCTCGCCGGGAACCTCCATCGGGCCGTTGACGACCTTGCCGCCACCGGTGCTGACCCGGGTGATGGTTTCCTCGATGCCGTCGACGTTGAAATAATAACCCCAATAACAGGTGGGCGCACCCGCCATACATTTCATCATGCCGCCGACGACCTTGCCGTTATGGGCGAAGATGCGATACGGGCCCATTTCTGCGCCCATGTCAAAATCATGGTCCTTGGTCCAGCCAAAGACCTCACCGTAAAAGGCTATGGCGTCGTCGACATTGTTGGTGGCAAGTTCGTACCAGCCGACGTGACCCGGCAGGTTCTGCGTCTCCTGCGGAAAACCGCCGGTTTCCATCGGCAGCGGCGTCATGATGCACAGAACCGCACCGGAAGGATCAGCCACCACGGCGAAACGGCCGATCTCCGGGATATCCTGCGGCGGACGCCTGACCGAACCGCCCCTTTCCGCGAAAAGTTTTGCCGTGGCGTCCACATCGTCAACGCCGACATAACCGGTCCAGTTGGGCGGAATACCCTGGCCCTTGTGTTCTTCGGTCAGTTCCATGATGCCGCCCATGCCTTTGCCATCGGCTTCCAGCACCAGATAGGGCATTTCCGGCGAACCGAAATCCTTGGTCTGCCAGCCAGCGACATGACCATAGAAGCGGGCACCCTGCTCCATGTCAGCCGTCATCAGTTCAACCCATATGAATTTTCCGTGTGTATCGGACATTGAATCTCTCCGGGGTTATGGCGTCATTTTTCTGGCGATCGGCCGCCGCAGGACGCGGCAGCGCATTATTCGGCGTGATCGGGCAAATTCCAGCGGGGCGTCACGCCTTGCGCTGGAACTCCGATGTCATGAAGGTCTTGAAACTGCCATCCGGCTGCCGGACGCTGCCGGAAAAGCTGCGGTTATTGTCGTCGTGCAGCACCAGCACGTCGCGATAGGTATCGATGCGGCCGGAACCGTCAAAGGCCGGTCCTTCCGCTTCGAGTGTCAGGGTCTTGCCGTCGTCTTCCAGCCAGCCCTTGTAGACCCAGAGATTGGTCATCATCGACCCCACCCAGGTGCCGACGAAATGGCCCTTGGCAGGGTCGAAACCCACGGTGATGACAGCCGTCATCTCCGTCCCGTCAGGCATCTTTTCGGTGCCGTGCCCGATGATCCACAGCCCGCCGATGGAGCTGACGGTTTCGGTGAACCGCTGGGCGGGATCATCGGGATCGTATCCCTCATGCCCGGAACTGGCGGTCATGACCCAGTCGCCGACGATCCTGCCCAGGAACGCGTGTTCCTTCTGCGGCTTGGCATTTTCCATTGTCGTCTCCTCCTCCTCGTCCTATTTCAGTGGCAGCAAGACGCGGCCTTGGGCTCGTCCTCGTACTGGTCGTGCCGGCGCACCCAATCCATTACACCCTCTTCATTACGGCCTTTTGGCACCAGATCGAGCAGCATCAATGTACCGAGCGTCTCTTCCATGCCGCGGGCATAGGCGGAATAGCTATGGTAAATCCTGCCGTCCTCGCCCTTGGCGAAAATGCTGACGCCGTGCAGGTCCTTCAGGTCGCCCATCGGCTCGATCTCACGGTAATTGTAGGTGATCGCCCCGCTCTCGATATCCTCATCACGGAAGGAGGCCTGATAATCATAGTTGAAGTCGCTGCCGTTGGCCGAGACCCAAGGGAATTTCCAGCCCATGCGTTTTTTATAGGCCTCGATCTTTTCGAGCGGTGCGCGCGAGACCGCAACGAAACCCGCATCGCCGTGCTTCAGGTGAACCATCGCACCATCGACATGGTCGGCGAAAAAGGAACAGCCGGTGCAGCCCTCCTCCCAGTCGGGTGCCAGCATGAAGTGGTATACGATGAGCTGGCTGCAATTGCCGAAGAGTTCCTTCAGCGATTTCGGGCCGGACGGCGCGTCGAAAATATAATCTTTCGTCACCTCTTCCCATGGCAATGCGCGGCGCGCCTCGTTCAGCCTGTCGCGCGCGCGGGTCAATTCCTTTTCCTTCACCAGCAGATCGCGGCGGGCCGCAAGCCACTCCTCATTAGAAACAACGGGATGAGACATGATCTTTCCTCCTTGGATCCGTCTTTCACCACGGCACCGCTCCGCCTCCATGGTGGGCGCCGCCTGTGTCTGCATTGAAAGCCAGGAAAACCGTCAGCAAGGCGACAGGTTCCGCTTGACTAATTACGTTGATATCAACATATATAGTCCATGTCAAACGCCAGCGTGATTCCTTTTTCGGCAACTCTTTTAGTGCGGGACTCCTGTCTTTGCCTGCATGCGCAACGTGCAGCGCGGGCGCTGGCGCGGCTGTTCGATAACGCATTGAAGCCAGTCGGCATCAACAACGGCCAATTTTCCCTGCTGATGTCACTCAACCGGCCGGAGCCGCCGCCGATGGGGCCGGTCGCCAATCTTCTGGCCATGGACCGCACGACGCTGACGGCAGCGCTGAAGCCACTGGAGCGGCGTGGGCTGGTCAGTATCGAGCAGGACCCAAAGGACAAGCGCGGCAAGCGGCTGCGGCTGACGGTGGAAGGCATGGCCGTACTCACAGCTGCCTTCCCTATATGGCAACAGACCCACGCCGAAATCGAGGCCCGCATCGGCAGCGGCGACCCCGACAGGCTGCGCCGCGACCTCATTGATCTCGGCTGACGGGAAAAGCGGCATATTGCCACTTTTACCCGTGAAAATGTCATCTACCCGTCGTGCCGGACGGTGAAACTAACGAGGAAGACGCAACAAGGGAGGAAACCATGCGTGTTATCGTTTTCGTAAAGGCCACCCGCGGCAGTGAGGATGGCATAATGCCGACCACCGAACTGATGGAAGCCATGGGCAAGTTCAACGAAGAACTGGTCAATGCCGGCATCATGCTTTCCGGTGATGGCCTCCACCCTTCCTCCAAAGGCAAGAGAGTTGTTTTCGATGGTGACAGCCGCAGCGTGATCGACGGCCCCTTCCCGCACACCAGCGAGCTGGTTGCCGGCTTCTGGCTCTGGAAGGTGAAGGACATGGATGAGGCCGTGGAGTGGGTGAAGCGTTGCCCCAACCCGATGCTGGAGCGCAGCGAAATCGAAATCCGCCCGATGTTCGAAATGGAGGATTTCGGCGACGCGGTGACACCTGAAATCGCCGAACATGTGGAAAAACTGCGCGAGCGCGTGGCAAAACAGTAAGGGCGCCGCGCTTGAGGGCTGGAGAATGCGGGTCGCCGTATTCTCCGGCACCACCCGCCTCTTCAAAAGCCATTGCCTCGAACCCCTGCCGCTGTTAATTGTTGGACTGTTGAACACGTATCAAGAAAGGAGGCTTCGCATGGATATTTCCTGCTTCTGGCGCAACCGCCAGATCTGCCACCTTTTTGCCCTGCAGACGCGTTTGCAGGGCTGACCGGAACACCAAAACTCTGGTTTGCCCGAAAGGCCGCGCAGAATGCAGCTTGTCTGCCCTTGCGCATGTTTTCACGACGGATCACCTCGAACCGATATCCCGTACTGCATTGTCGCAGACCACGGTTCGTCACAGATCCGTTTTGCCAGAGACAATTTCATGACCCTTATCACGCTTCGAAACCTCGGAATCATTCTGGGAAAGCCGCTTTTTTCCAATCTTGGCCTCACCGTGAATGCCGGAGACCGCATCGGCATCGTCGCTGCGAATGGCCACGGCAAATCCACCCTGCTGAATTGCCTCGCCGGTGAACTGGACGCTACCAGCGGTGATATCACCCGGCTGCGCGGGCTGACGCAGTCCATCGTCCACCAGCACCTGCCCTCCCCGCTTCTGGAAAAGACGATGCGGGACGCCGTGCTTTCCGCCCTGCCGGCGGATGAGATGGACAATGAGAGCTGGCGCGCCGACATTATTTTTGATGCCATGCTGGTGCCGGAACCCTATCGTCATCGCCATTTGAAAGAGCTGAGCGGTGGCTGGCAGCGACTTGCCATGCTGGCGCGGGCGTGGATCACCGAGCCTGACGTTCTCCTGCTCGATGAGCCAACCAACCATCTCGACCTCGAGAAAATCAACGTGCTGGAAAGCTGGCTCGGTCAATTGCCGCGCGACACGGCGGTCGTCATCGTCAGTCATGACCGCGCCTTTCTCGACAATGTCACGAAGACCACGCTGTTCCTGCGGCCGGAAAATTCGGCGCTGTTCCGGCTGCCTTACGGCCATGCGCGTACGGCACTCGAAGAGGAGGATGCCGCCGATGAGCGGCGTTTCCAGCGCGACATGAAAACCGCGCAGCAATTGCGCCGACAGGCCGCCAAGCTCAACAATATCGGCATCAATTCTGGCAGCGATCTTCTGACCGTCAAGACCAAGCAATTGCGCCAGCGTGCCGAGAAACTGGAGGAGAATGCGCGCCCAGCACATAGCGAGCGCTCCGCCGGCAAGATCCAGCTCGCCAATCGCGGTACGCATGCCAAGGTTCTGGTCACTCTGGAGGATGTGCCGGTCTCGACGCCGGACGGGACATTGCTGTTTCGCACCGGCCGGCAATTTGTCCACCAGGGCGACCGCATCGTCATTCTCGGCCGCAACGGCGTCGGCAAGACGCGGCTGATCTCGCTTCTGAAAGCGGCAGTGATGGATGAAGGCCAAATACAGGACGGCATAAAGGCCACGCCTTCGCTGGTGGCCGGATATGTCGATCAGTCGCTTGCCGAAATCGACGACGACAGCACGCCATTTGCGCTCATGACCCGCCGATTCGACATTGGCGACCAGCGCATACACGGCCTGCTTGCGGGTGCCGGTATCGACATGGAAATGCAGAAACGTCGCATAGCAACGCTTTCCGGCGGCCAGAAGGCGCGGCTCGCCATGCTGGCGCTGCGGTTGGCGGAACCGAATTTCTACCTGCTGGACGAGCCCACCAACCATCTTGATATAGATGGGCAGGAAGCGCTTGAGGCGGAAATCATCAACCGTTCGGCCAGTTGCGTCTTCGTCTCGCATGACAGGAGTTTCGTGCGGGCGGTCGGAACACGTTTCTGGCTGATCGACAAGCGCAGGCTGGTGGAAGTCGACGATCCCGAAGCGTTTTTCGCGTCGGCATGAGGCCCGTCAAACGGGCTGAGAGTAAAACAAGCGAAACGCCCGTCAGCCCAGCAGGCTGGCGAGGCGTGGATCACCGGAAAAATCCGCGACCGCAAACCCTGTTCTGCGCATCGGAAATTCGCACAGTGCCTGCACCCCGGTCTTCGACAGGCGGATGCGCCAGCTCATCCGTTCCACCGGCATTTTTTCGGCAAAGGCTTTCGGCGACAGCACCGCGATATTGAGGCCGCCTGCGGGATCGCGCACCGAGCGGTAGAGGATCGCCTCGATCTTTGCCAGACGCGCCTGCTCGGCCAGCGCCTGGCATGGCTCGTAATTCTGCAGGTCGGTCCACAGCGCCTCGTCCCGGTTCAATTCCGGTTGCGTCAGGTCCAGCGCCGCATCGGTGGCGATACAGGCGGCAAAGGCGGAATAGTCGGCGGGATTGGCAGGCAGCGGTGTGCCGGGAGATTCCGCATAAAACAGCAGCCGGTAGAAGGCCATTTCGGCAAGCGCGGTTTCCACCTTGGCTGCGGCATAATAAACGCCTTCGGTAAAGCCAGCCCGGCGGAAACGCGAGCCATATGGATAAGCCGCACCATACCGGAAGGGCGTGGCAAGAAGATAATCGAGCCCGGCGCATTCCGGCGGAAAGGGCCGCTTGCTCGCCTCCAGAATATCTTCCAGCAGCGATTGCTCCTCCACCGTATCCACCAGCTTCATGGTGGAAACCTGATGCTGCGCTTCCACCAGCCGCCAGTATTTTCCCGATGCGGCGCGCTTTTCAGACAGGAGCGCGTCGGGCGTCCAGATAGGAGAGGACATCGATCAATCCGGTAATGGTGGTGAGCCTCTCGGCAGGCACGGCGTTGAGCGCCGTATTGTGATTGCGCAGCCAGTTTTTGGCTACCGCCTCATCGCCGCCGGCGATTGCATCCAGCGAACGGAAAACCCGGATCAGCAGCACCGCAAGCTCGAAAGACTTGGCGCCCGGCTCCAGCAGGAAATCGAGCCGCTTCATACGCGACACCGTCGGGGCGGAAACACCGAGAATATCCGCGGTGCGGGCGGCATTAAGGCCCAGCCGCTCGGCAGCGGTCATAACGGCCTTGGTGACGACCCTACCCTGCGAAGCAGGATCCATGGCAGTCTTGGCGTGAATATTCATGGCATACATCCTTTCCTTAGAAAGAATATAGCACTTTTCTTTCCACAAACAAGAAGGCCGGGGATTAACCCGGCCTTGCTGCTGAAACTTGCTGGATCAGGCCACAGAGACCGGCACTTCCGTGGAGGTGCGCATGGCGTGGCTGTAAGGGCACACGATGTGGGCGGCGGCTACCAGTTCTTCTGCCTTTTCGCGCTCAAGACCGGGAATGTTGACCTTCAGCGACACTTCGATGCCGAAGCCGGTGCCGTCTTCGCGCGGACCGATGCCAACGGTTGCCGTCACAGTCGTGTCTTCAGGAATCTTTACCTTCTGCTTGCCGGCGACAGCCTTCAAGGCGCCGAGGAAGCAGGCGGAATAACCGGCTGCGAAAAGCTGCTCCGGATTGGTGCCGCGGGCGCCATCGCCGCCGAGTTCCTTCGGAACGGTCAGCGTTACGTCGAGCACGCCGTCTTCCGACTTGGCGTTGCCGGCGCGGCCACCGGTGGCGGATGCTTTGGTCGTGTAGAGAATAGGCATGGCATTTACTCCCGTTGGGTTGGTGTTGGGTTTCTTATAATGCGCAATTCAATTGTGCGCAATATAATTTTGCACATTGAATAAAAAATTGTTTTTTGCGATAATTTCACGAAATTTCGCCGCGCATCCATGTGGCAGGAACCGAAAGGCAGGGCTGATTGTTCCCTTCCCGGTTGATTTTTGGAGCAGAACAATGGGCGCAGAGAGCGATGACACCAATTTGGAAAGCCTGTTGAGGCTGGACCAGCAGATATGCTTTGCCCTTTACGGCGCGGCGCACGCTTTCACCCGCGCCTATAAGCCGCTGCTGGACCCGATCGGCCTGACCTATCCGCAATATCTGGTCATGATGGCCCTGTGGGAAAAGGAAACCTCCACCGTCAAGGCGCTCGGTGAAATGCTGGGCCTCGATTCGGGCACGCTTTCGCCGTTGCTGAAAAGGCTGGAACATGCCGGGCTGATCACCCGCAAACGCGGAACTGTTGACGAGCGGCAGGTGCTGGTGGCCGTAACGCCCAAGGGCGCCGATCTCAAAAAGGAGGGCGTGAAGATCATGGCGGCAATCGGCGACGCCACGGGCTGCGGGCTGGAGGAACTGGTGCAACTGCGGGACCAGGTGAATGCGCTGAAGGAAAATATCGCCCGGCCGTGATCCCGAAAAAACAAAGGCGGCACAAGGCCGCCTTTTTATTCGAACAGGCTTGGCTTACTGCCAAACAACCACACGCGCCTTCTGCGGCACGCGGTCATAGAGGTCGATGACGTCCTGGTTCATCAGGCGTACGCAGCCGGAAGAGACGGCCTTGCCGATGGAGTTCCATTCCGGCGATCCATGCAGGCGGTAAAGCGTGTCCTTGCCGTTCTGGAAGATATAGAGCGCGCGGGCACCGAGCGGGTTTTTCAGGCCCGGTGGCATGCCGCCGTTCTTGGAAGAATATTTGACCAGTTCCGGCTGGCGGGCGACCATTTCGTCCGGCGGGGTCCATTTCGGCCATTTCTGGCGCCACTGGATGACGCCTTCGCCGGACCAGGCGAAACCATCGCGGCCGATGCCGACGCCGTAACGCATGGCGCTGCCGCCCTGCTCCACGACATAGAGGAAACGCGAGCGCGTATCCACGACGACGGTGCCGGGGCGTTCGCCGGTCGGATCGACTACGCGCTGACGATAATAACGCCGGTCGATCTTCTGGTAGGGAACCGCGGGAATGACGTAACCGCCATCCTCGACCGAACCGTACATGACGGCCAGTTCCGCATCGCTAACGCCCGACGAGAACATCTGGCGGAAATCGCTGCCGATGCTGCTCGCCTGCTGGCGAATGGCTTCACCCGTGCCGGAAGAAGCGCAGCCCGCCAGCAACGAAGCGGAGGAAATACCCAGAAGGGAAAGGAAAGTGCGTCTGGAAAGATCTGTGTCGGTGCTTGTCATAAGGCCGGATTGTCCCACATTTCGAACGGCTATATCGCCGTTGTACATCGTTTGTTCCACGTACACAGGCGTATTGCGAAAATAGTTAACCGACCGCTAAAAGCCAGCCAGAAGGAGCTGGGGGAACCCCACGATGCAGCGCTTTCTTTTAGAAAGTGGTCAGATAACCACAATCTGTGCGCCCTTCGGTACGCGCTCGTAGAGGTCGATCACATCCTGATTGAGCATGCGCACGCAGCCGGACGAAGTTGCCTTGCCGACGGACTGCCAGTCGGGCGTTCCGTGCACGCGGTAAAGCGTGTCCTTGCCGTCCTTGAAAATGTAAAGGGCACGCGCGCCGAGCGGGTTGTTGAGACCCGGCGTCATGCCGCCATTGGCGGCGGAAATGGAGGTGAGTTCCGGCTGGCGCCTGACCATTTCGTCGGGCGGCGTCCAGCGCGGCCATTTCGCCTTCCACTGGATCTTGCCGCGACCCGACCAGGCGTAACCGTCGCGCCCGAGGCCAACGCCATACCGGATAGCCTTGCCGCCCGGCTGCACCAGATAGAGAAAATGCTGCTTTGTATCCACGACGATTGTACCCGGCGCTTCCGCCGTCTGGTAGCTCACCTCCTGCCGGAGATAACGCGGATCGATGCGACCATAGGGAATGGCCGGCAGGGACCGGTCATCATCGCGGATCGGGCCATACATGACCCGGTGCAGCGGATTGGAGACCGGAAGCCCATAGGCCATCGCCTGACCCTGCGCCTGCGGCACATTCAATCCCTGCACCTGCGGCGCGCTCAGGCCCTGCCCGCGCACCGGCGGACCGTATTCCTGATGGAAGCGGGTTCTGAACAGATCCGGAGGGCGCGTGGAAAGCTGACCCGGCTGTGGTGGCAGTTCCGGCTGGCGATTGGAGCTTACGGAATTGAAATTGAACACCGGCGCCGTTTCCTGAACGAAGACGTCCGGGTTCATCCGGCTCGTATCCGTCACGAAAAGGCAGCCGCTCAGGAAAGGCAGCAGCGCAATGACCGCCAGCGAGGCCGCCCGGCGGCAGTTTTTCAATAGGAGTGCTGTCATCTGAACCGCTTCATGAAACCAAGTTTGAAGGCATGATGCATTGCGCGGCTGGCGCGAGGCTGGTGTGTGCCTTTCAAAAAAAATCGGAAAAGCGCATTTTTGCCCTTGAACCTCTAGTTGCTAGAGGTGCCAGATTGGCTGTCGAGTGGAATTCAGGAGCTAGAACCATGAATATTTCGACACGCGGCAGTTTGAACGGGGAATCAGGAGACCTGACCTTCACGGTCGGCGGCATGGATTGCGGCAGCTGTGCGGCGAAGATCGAAACGGCGCTCTCCCGCCTGCCCGGCGTTGCCGACGTCAAGGTCTCCGTTGCGCGCGAAAGGCTGAACCTTTCGCTGGCGGAAGACAAAACGTCGGTCGCAAAAATCGAGGATACGCTGCGCAAACTTGGCTTCAAGCCCGCTTTGCTGCCGCAGGACAAGGCTCCGCGCGAAAAGATTGCGGCGGAACATCACGATCATGGGCATGATCATGACCATTCATCGTGCGGTGGTCATCACCATGCGGAAGCAGCACCGAGCATCGAGCAGAAAAATGCCCTGACCTTCTCTGTCGGCGGCATGGATTGCGCCAGCTGCGCGGCCAAGATCGAAACCGCGCTCTCGCGTCTGCCCGGTGTTGCCGACGTCAAGGTATCCGTTGCGCGCGAAAGGCTGAACCTTTCTCTGGCAGATAACAAAACCCCGGTCGACAAGATCGAGGACACGCTGCGCAAGCTCGGCTTCAAGCCTGCCTTGCTGCCGCAGGAAAAAACCGCACTCGGCAAGGTCGAAGAACATAATCACGATCATGCAGACGACCATGACCATGGATCATGCGGCGGTCATCACGGCCATGATCACGATCACAAACATGATCATTCAGGCCACGACCATTCAAGCTGCGGCGGCCACCATCATGACGATGCGAAGCACGCGCATAGCCACGGGAGCGTTGAAACCGTCGCGCAGAGCGCCGACATAGGCCACGCCCATGGCGCGGATGAAAAAGGCGTGTGGTGGCGCACCGCCAAGGCGCGCAACACCTTCACCGGCACCATTCTCGTGGCCATTGCCTATGCGGCGGAGCTTGGCTTCCCGGCATGGGGCAGTTACGCCTTCATTGTCGCAACGCTGGTCACGCTGTTTCCCATTGCGCGCAACGCCTTCAACGCCGCGCGTTTCGGGGCGATCTTCACCATAGAGATGCTGATGACGATTGCCGCCATCGGCGCCATCATCATTGGCGAGGCGGAAGAAGCGGCGATCGTCGTGCTGCTGTTCTCCGTTGGCGAGTTGCTGGAAGGCTTTGCCGCCGCACGTGCCCGCTCGGGCATCAAGGCTCTCGGTTCCCTGCTGCCAAAAACGGCACTGGTGGAAGAAAACGGTACGCTCCGGCAGGTGGCCGCCGATAAGGTTCGCATCGGACAGGTGGTCGTGGCGCGTCCGGGCGACCGCATTGCCGCCGATGGCGTGGTGATGGAAGGCGAATCCAGCGTCGACGAATCGCCGATGACCGGCGAGAGCATTCCGGTCGCCAAGGAAAAAGGCGCACGCGTCTTTGCGGGTTCGATCAACCATGACGGTTCGCTGCGCATTCGGGTCGACCGCGCGCCGGAAGACAACACCATTGCCCGCATCATCACGCTCGTTGAAGAAGCACAGGACGCCCGCGCCCCGACCGAGCGCTTTATCCAGAACTTCTCGCGTTATTACATGCCGCTGATCGTCGCGATTTCGGCACTTACCATCGTCGTGCCGCCGCTTGTGGGCCTTGGCGATTGGGACACCTGGATCTATCGCGGTCTCGCCCTGCTGCTGATCGGTTGCCCCTGCGCACTCGTCATTTCCGTTCCGGCTGCCATCGCCTCCAGCCTTTCGGCTGCGGCACGGCACGGTATGTTGGTGAAGGGCGGTGCGGTTATCGAGATGCTGGCACGCACCGAAACCGTGGCCTTCGACAAGACCGGCACGCTGACGCTCGGCGAACCTGTCGTGACGGATGTGGTGGCTCTTGACGGCAACGAGGCCGGGCTGATCGCGCAAGCCGCGACCATCGAGAACGAGTCCAGCCATCCGCTTGCCAGAGCCATCGTCAACCATGCCAACAAGGCAGGCGTAACTCCCCTGCCCGGCTCGGAGATCAAGGCGATTTCCGGTCGTGGCATGCAGGGCACCGTCGGCGGAAAGCGCCTGTTCATCGGCGCGCCGCGTTTTGCAACCGAAGTCGGGACCGTATCGACGGAACTTGCAGAGCGCATTTCCGCACTGGAAAGCGAAGGCAAGACCGTGGCCGTCGTCATGGCCGAGGGTGCGGCAAGCGGTCTCTTCGCCATGCGCGACGAACCGCGCAAGGATGCGGCAGAAGGCATCAAGGCACTGAAGGAGATGGGTATTTCCTCGCTTATGCTGTCTGGCGACAATGCCCGCACGGCAAAGGCAATCGGCAACAAGCTGGGACTTGAAGCGCGCGGCGAACTCCTGCCGCAGAACAAGGTCGAGGAAATCCGCAAGCTTGCCCAGAAGAAAACCGTGGTGATGGTGGGCGACGGTATCAACGATGCGCCCGCCCTCGCGGCTGCAAGCGTCGGTGTCGCCATCGGCTCAGGCACGGATGTGGCGATGGAAGCGGCGGATGCGGCGTTGATGCGCAACAATGTCGGCGATGCTGCCCGCCTGATCGGCCTATCGCGCGCCACCATGCGCAATATTCACCAGAACGTAACGATCGCGCTCGGCCTGAAGGCGGTATTCCTGGTGACAACGGTTACCGGCCTCTCCGGCCTGTGGCTCGCTGTCTTCGCCGACACCGGCGCTACGGTTCTCGTCACCGCCAATGCCATGCGGCTGCTCGGCTACTTCAAGAAGAGCGCCTGACTTTACGAGAGGGCCGAAAGCTGCAAAGCGGTTTTCGGCCCTTTTTTATGCAAATTCGTTGAAAAAGCGGATGCTTTCCGTCACGGCGCCCGGCACCACCCCGTTGTGTGTGCCGGGCAGCAGTTTTTTGTCGACCTTGAATCCCGAATACACGGCGCGGTCGACGAAAAGCTGGTGATCGGCGTCGAACGGGCGCTCCTCCGTGCCGCGCAGCAACAGCGCCGGGCATTTGAGGCTGGGGCCGAAACAGACCGAAGAGCGCATGATGAATTCCCGCTCGTCGGTTTCGTCGAAACAGAGTTCGTCCGAATAGCGGTTGAAGTAACGCCATGAATTGACGCCCGCCGAAATCGGCGCGGCGGCACGGAATTTGCGGCTCATGGCGGCCAAAAGCGTCAGCGTGCCGCCATTGGAATGGCCCGCAATGAAGAAGCGTTTCCTGTCGATACCGGGTAGGCTTTCCAGATAGGTCGCCGCCGCCAGCGCATCCGCTGTTTCGTCGTAGAAACCGGAATAATTGCCGTTCTGGCCGTTTTCGCCCCGGAAGGACGGCAAAAGCACCACGAAACCCGCCTCCCAATAGGGCTTCATCATCGCCCAATGGCCGTCACCGGTGGCGTTGCCGCCGTGCAGGAAAAGCACCGCGGGTTTGAGTACCGTCGAGGGCTGATAATGGGAAAGCCAGGCCACAAGCTCGATCGAACCATCCGGCCCGCCACGATAGGTGACCCGTTCCGCGCCCGGCGGTGTGCCGAGCGGCGATGATTTTTCCGGAGCGGACATTTTGCGCAGCAAATGGGTATGGAACCGCTTGCGCGCCTCGCCGTAATCCTGCTTTTCCAGCGGCAGCACTTCGGGCGTGGGAATGCCCGCTTTCGCACCTGCGGGCAGAAGTGCCGCTGCTGACAGGCCCATGGCACCCACAAGCAGATTGCGCCGCGTCAGGCTCCTTAAGGTCGCGCCGCTTTCTTCCTGTCCGAATGCTGAGGAGAGAAAGCGTTTATCTGGCATATGCGCACCTGAGTGATCAAAACATTAGAAGCAGTTCAGCACTGCGGCGAGAGGCTGTCCAATCACGGAGTCGCGAATGACAACAATGTATTCGCAGCCATCATGGCATTTTCTGGACGAAACATTCCCTTACTCCTGGGCTTGTTACAGGAATCCAGTCGACGCGCATCGGCGCGGCGGGAAGAGTCCCATCAGCCCAAGGACTTGGGCTGGCTGGATCCCTGTGACAAGCACAGGGATGAGGGAGACAGCGGAGACCCCTACCCATCAACGCCATCGATCATCGCCACAAGCGTCGCCAGGCGATCCGCCTCCGCCGGGAGTTTGTCGGCGCGAAGCCTCGCAATACGTGGAAACCGCATGGCAACGCCGGATTTGTGGCGGTTGGAACGGTTGATGCCCTCGAAAGCCACCTCCAGCACGAAACCGAAATCCGGCGTGGCGCGCACCGCGCGCACGGGCCCGAAACGCTCGACGGTATTGTCGCGCACGAACTTGTCCAGCACTTCAAGCTCCGCATCGGTAAAACCGAAATAGGCCTTGCCAACCGGCACCAGCTGTTCGCCATCCTCACCTTCCGCCCAAACGCCGAAGGTGAAATCGGAATAATAACTCGAGCGTTTGCCATGGCCGCGCTGCGCATACATCATGACAGCATCGATATTGTAGGGATCGCGTTTCCACTTGAACCACGGCCCCTTGGCCCGGCCGGCCTGATAGGCGCTGTCGCGGCGCTTGATCATGACGCCTTCGATCACCGGATCGGGTGGCGCGGCGCGAAGCGTATTCAGCTCGTCCCATGTTGAAAAACCGATGAGCGGAGACAGGTCGAAGCGGTCATGCGGGGCATGTTCGATGATATCCGACAGGCGGCCACGGCGTTCTAGATAGGTCTGCGCGCGAATGTCGCTCTCACCATCGAACAGCAGGTCATAGGCGCGGATGAAGGCCGGATAGTCATCCTGCATCTTGACCGTCACCGTCTTGCGGTTCAGCCGTTGTTGAAGGTCGGAAAAGGTGCGCGTGAGATTGTTGGAGCGCGCCGTGCCGCCAATCAGCAATTCACCATCCATCACGCCTTCGAAATCGATGGCATCGAGCACGTCGGGAAATGCGCCGGAAATATCGTCGCCGGAGCGGGAGTAGAGTTTGCGCGTCTCGCCTGCGCGGGAAAGCTGCACACGGATGCCGTCCCATTTCCACTCGGCCGCATAATCGGCCGGGTCCAGACCATCGAGATCGCCGTCTGCAACCGGGGTGGCCAGCATTACCGAGTGAAAGATGGCGGGCGTCGCCAGAACCGGTCGCTCGGACTTGCCCTCGAGCCAGGCGAAAAGCGTCGTGTAAGGCGGCGTCAGACCGTGCCAGAGGGTTTCGATTTCGATGATGTCCTTATCCGCGAAATCCGCCAGTGCCTGCCGCGCCAGCCGCGCCGAAACGCCGATGCGAAGGCTGCCGGTTGCGAGTTTCAGGAAGGCGAAACGCGAGGAGGTATCGAGCCGGTCGAGCAGATCGCGCACCGCTCCGCGCACCTCGGTGCGGCCGAGCGAATTCATCAGCGTCACGACTTCGCCAAGACGGGGATCCTGCGCCTCGGAATCATCCAGACCGCCGATATTGCCCCAGACGAGCGAGATGGTCTCGGCCAGGTCGCCGACATAATCGTATGAATAGCGGAACAGCACCTCGTCCATGCGCTCCAGCACCAGCTCGCGCAGCATTGCGGGCTTGACGCTTTTGAGGTCCAGCGTGCCGGCAATCGCCGCTAGCCCATACCCCCGGTCTGGGTCAGGCGTATCGCGGAAATAATCGGTCAAAAGCTTTAGCTTACCGTTGCGCGATGGGGTGAGGACAAGTCGGTCGAGAAGGGTGGCGAAGGCTTTCATCTCAATCCCCCTCGTCTTCGTAACCGACAAGATGCAGCGGTTTGGCAGCAATGCCCTGCAATTCGCACCAGCGCACCAGCGCCTCCTCGCGACCATGCGTGACCCAGACGGCCTGCGGGCCAATTTCCTTGATGGTTTCCAGCAGTTCCGGCCAGTCGCAGTGGTCGGAGATGACCAAAGGCAGCTCCACGCCGCCCTGTTTCGCCCGCTGTCGGACCATCATCCAGCCGGACGCGAATGCGATCAGCGGCTCGTTGAAACGACGCGCCCAGCGCTCCTGAAATGCAGAGGGCGGGCCGACGACGATCGCGCCCTTGAAGATGGCGGGATCGCTTTTTTCAAGCGTCGCGGGGCGTAGATCACCTAGATCGATGCCCTGCGACACGTAATAATCGCAGAGCCGCGCCAGCGCGCCGTGGATATAGATGGGATCGGCATAACCATTGTCGCGCAGGAGCCTGATAACGCGCTGCGCTTTGCCGAGTGAATAAGCGCCGACCAGATGGGTGCGCTCGGGAAACTGCTTGATGGAGGTGAGCAGCTTGCCGATTTCCACCCGCGGCAGCGGGTGGTGAAACACCGGCAACCCGAAGGTGGCCTCGGTGATGAAGACATCACACGGCACCGTTTCGAAGGGTGTACAAGTGGGATCGATACCGCGCTTGTAATCGCCGGAGGCAACGATGCGCATGCCGTTCATTTCCACGGAGATCTGTGCCGAACCCAGCACATGGCCCGCCGGGTGGAAACCGACAGTCACGCCGTTTACCTCCACCGTCTCCCCGAATGCGACCGCCTGCTCGCTGCCGCAGAAGTCCTCGCCGTAACGGATGCGCATGATATCGAGCGTCTGGCGTGTGGCCAGCACCGCCCCGTGGCCGGCGCGGGCGTGATCGGAATGGCCGTGGGTTATCAACGCGCGCGCCACCGGCCGCACCGGGTCGATATAAAAATCGCCCGGCGGGCAATAAAGACCCTTGGGCGTGGAGTTCAGGAGCTGTTCCGGCTTCATATTCATTGAGATAGGGCCGCCCGCGCGAATTTAAAGTGCTGCGAGCATAACGCGGAACGGGCGTTAAATTTCCAGGGGTGCGGTTTTGTTTTCGCGCTCAGAGGTCACGGGCATATTGGAAAGGCCCGGAACCATCCCTCATCCTTGTGCTTCTCACAGGGATGAGGGAAGAGCAAGTTGCCGGAGGAAGGCACAGCTCGAGTTCACCGCGCCTTATAGGGACAGCCGCCCCTTACTCCCCCGCACTTTCCGCCGGCTTGGCCGCCTGTGCTGCGGCTGGTAACCGGACCGGTTTCAGCATCAGTGCTGCGGCAAGGCCGATGGCTGCGGTTGCGGCGGCTGCGAAGAACAGCGGCGTGAAGGCATCCGAATAGAGCGAGGCAACGGCTGCCTGCGATGCCGCGGGCAGTTCGGAGAGCATCTTCGGCGTCAATTCCTCAATCCTTCCGACACCCGGAATGGTCACGGCAACGCCCTTGAGGCTGGAGGTGACGATCGCGCCATAGACCGAGATGGCGATTGCTGCGCCGCCCATGCGGGTGAGCGTCACCGCGCCGCTTGCGGCACCGATATCGGCCTTCGGCGCGGAATTCTGCACGCCGATAATGGGTGCCTGCTGGCCGAGGCCGACGGCGAAACCCTGCGCCAGCATGAGAATCGCAATCAGCCAAAGCGGCGTTCCCGCATGCATCTGCGTGAAGAGCAGCATGGCGATGACATTGATAGTGAGCCCGGCCACCGAAAACGGCTTATAGACGCCGGTGATCGAGATCAACCGCCCGGCCGACAGGGAACCCATGACGATGCCGCCGGTGACGGCGATGAAGAACAGGCCGGCATGGGATGGGGAAAGCCCGGTCGTGGTCTGCAGGAACAGCGCGTAATAATTGACCATGCCGATGCCAATACCGCCGCTGGTCAATGAAACTATCATCAACAGCGGAAAGCTGCTGTCCTTGAAGAGCCTGAGCGGCACCACGGGTTCCGGCGCGCGACGTTCCACTTGCACCCAGAGGAATGCGGCGATGACGGCGAAAGCGATAATACCGAGGCTGGGACCGGCGATGAGCGAACCGAACAATTCGCTGCTGTCGGCCCAGAAGACGACGCTTGCGATCGTCGCTGCCAGCAAGACGGCGCCGAGATAGTCGATCTTCGGCTGACGCGCGGGACGGCGGTAGGGCAGCAGGAAAATCAGGCCGGTGATGACGATAAGCCCGAGTGGCAGGTTGATGAGGAAGATCGACCGCCAGCCGAACAGATCGCTCATCGTGCCGCCGAGAATAGGCCCGACACTGCCCGACGCCATGATGGTGAGGCTGGAATAGCTCTGGTAACGGGCTCTTTCACGCGGTTCGAACAGATCGGCATTGACGGAGAAGATCGAAACCATGATGCCGCCGCCGCCAAGGCCCTGAAGCACGCGGGCCGCGATCAGGCTATCCATCGACCAGGCCAGCCCGCAGGCGAGCGAGCCGAGCGTGAAGATGATAACCGCCGCGATCATCACGTATTTTCGCCCGAACAGGTCTCCGAGCTTGCCATAAACAGGCATGACCGCGCTGGTCGCCAGAAGATAGGCCGAGCCGATCCAGCCGAAACGCTCCAGCGCGCCGAACTCGCCGACGATGGTGGGCAGCGCTGTCGAGACGATCTGGTTGTCGAGGGTAGCCATGAACATGGCCAGCATCAGAAACAGGAAAACGATGAGCCTACGCCGGTGATCCGACACAAGCGGCGCCACGGGGGCAACGGACATATCCATGAAAAATCTCGTTGAGTTTCGGCAATTTTGCTGCGACAATTTGTGTGCTATTAGCATATATATGTCAATGGCAAGTTTTTGACATCCATGATATTGGCGCTAAATGTGATCGCAAATCGGGATTGAAAGGAACGGCTGAGCGTGTCGACTGAGGAAGACTGGAACGAGGATCTGCCCGAAGACATCAAGCGCATCGGCAATACGATGACGCGTATGCGCATCATGATCGGACGGCGCATCATCGGGCGCATGGCGCTTGCCAAGGTGGCTCCGGGTCTGGAACTCTCCCATATCGACGTTCTCGATATATTGCGCCGCGCGGACGGTGATGTCACCGTTGGTGCGATTGCCGAGGGCATGCGCATCGACCCCTCGCGCGGCAGCCGGGTGGTGGCGGATATGGTCGGGCGCGGCCTGTTGAAACGCGGCGTCTCGCAGGAGGATGCCCGCCGCAGCATCGTCGAGATCACACCACTTGGCACCAGTCTGCTGCAGGAAATGCGCCGGACCAAGATGAGCGTCATCCAGGACGTGATGGATGGATGGCCGGAGGAGGATGTCGAGACATTCGCCCGGCTTTTCGATCGGTTCATCGACCGTTTCGAGGCCCGGCTGTCACCGGATACGGACCTCCTGACGGATCAGAAAAAATCATAGTTGACCCTGACATCCACAACTTCACTTTAAAAGGACGAGACCTTAACGTGCCGCCATCGAAAAGGTAAAAGGGTGACTTCGATGTTGACGATCTATGGTGTCTACCGTTCCCGCGCCACGCGCACGCTCTGGCTTGCCGGGGAACTGGGCATGGAATTCAAGCACGTGCCTGTCGTGCAGGCCCGCCGCGTTGCCGATCCCCTGGCCGCAGACGCGCCACTCAACACGCTGTCCCCCGCGTTTCTGGCCATCAATCCGATGGGCACCATCCCCTGCATCGAAGATGACGGCATGGTGCTTTATGAATCCATGGCCATCAACCTTTATCTCGTCCGCAAATATGGCGGACCGCTCGCACCGGTCGACCTGAAGGAAGATGCGGCGATGCTGCAATGGTCGTTCTTTGCAGCGACCGAAATCGAGACCAATTCGCTGAAGATTTCCTCCGCCATCGCCGAAGGGCTTTCGGAAAGCGATGCCGGCAAAGCGGTGATCGATGTCGCCGCGCGCCTCTTGAGGCGGCCCTTCCGGGTGCTGGAGCAACATCTTGCCAGCCACGATTATCTGGTAGGCGACCGTTTCACCGTCGCCGATCTCAACGTGGCGGAGATCGTCCGTTACGCGCAGGGCCACCAGCCGCTGTTTGACGCCCATCCGGCGCTGAAAGCCTGGCTGGAGCGCTGCCAGGCCCGCACGGCATTCAAGTCCATGTGGGACAGCCGGGCCGCCGAGGCGGCGTGAACGAAGGCACTAGTGGGGATAGTTGGCAGACCTCTCTTCGCACTCGACGTCATCCTCGGGACAAGCCCGAGGACGACGAAGCAAGCTTTTTAGCACATCACCCCTTCTCACCCGCCAGCGCCCGCTGCACGGCCGGGCGCTCGTTCATGCGCCTGAAGTGATCATGCACCTTCGGGAAGCGGGCGATATCCACGCCGTCGCTTTCCAACCAGCCGGACATGACGAATAGATAGGGATCGGCGACCGAATAGGCGGTGCCCAAGACCCATGGACCGTGCAGCATGCCGTGCTCGATCAGTTCGAAACAATCGGTCATGGTCTGCGGCACCTTCGCTTTCATATCCGCCAGGGAACTATCCTCGCTCGCCCAGCGGCTGCCGCGCCGGCCATGCGCATGGGCGACATGCACCGTGGAGGAAATGAAGGCGTTGAAGGCTTGCATCAGGGCGAATTCGAAGGGATCGTCGAGTGGGGCGAGTTTCTTCTCCGGAGCCATCTGCGCAATGAAGGCGAGGATGGCAGGCGTTTCCGTCAGCACCCCGCTTGCCGTTGCCAGCGCTGGCACGCGGCCTTTCGGGTTGATCTTCAGGAATGCCTCGGAGCGCTGCTCGCCCTCGGCGAAGTTGACGCGATGGGCCGTGTAAGGCAGGCCGGATTCCTCAAGCACGATATGGCTGGCGCGGGAGCAGGAACCGGGGGAGAAAAACAGTGTGAACATGGATATGCAACCTCCAGGGCAATGAGGGGCGCCCACCTCCTCGCGTGCAGACGCCAGCCCCTGCGGCGGCGATCTGGCAGACCATCACATGCAAGGGCAATCCATCATCCTGCCGGCAGCGGGCCGCGTCAAAGGTTATTTCTGAAGCGCGTCGCGTTTAACCGAAGGCATACCGCGCGCCTTATTTTTTGTCTTTACGCGTGTTCCGGACGTAAAGCCGCTGCGCAGTTTTACAGGAGATGCCTCTAGAGGCCGACGACGCGGATATCGCCGACGTGGATGCCGTTCCAGTTGCGCATCTGCCGGTTTGCCATGGCAAGCAGCGCCTCGTTCTCGGCGCCATCGAAATATTTCGCCAGCATTGCGGCAATCATCGCTTCCGCCGCACGCGTCGTGCCGTCTTCGCATTTCACCGCCATGGCGATGCCCTTTTCCGGCAGTGCGGCCACGAACACGCCTTCCGCACCGGTCTTGGCGAAAATCCTGCCCGGCGCGATCTGCATCAGCCTGGTGCAGGTGCGACCGGTGCCCGCCACATAAAAGGGTTCCGCCATGCAGGCGTCAAAGAGCCGGCGGGAGGCTTGCGCGCGCCCGGCCTCCAGCCCCCTGCCCGTCGCCATCTTGGCAAAACCATGCGCCAGACCCTTGAGCGGCACGGCATAAGTGGGGATCGAGCAACCGTCCACGCCGCAATTGTCATGGCCAAGCGTCGCACCCGTCAGGCTTTCCATCGTCGCGCGGATTTCGCGCTGCAGGGGGTGGTCGTAACCGACATAGCCCTTGGGGTCGGTGCCTGTGTGACAGCAGGCGCAGATGAAGCCGGAGTGCTTGCCGGAGCAATTATTGTGAAGCGCTGTCGGCTTTTCCAGCGTGCGGGCCTGATGGATGATGGTCTTCTGGTCGGAAGACCAGTGCGCGCCGCATTCCAGCGTATCCAAATCCCTGCCTGCCCTTGCGAGCATGGAGGCGGCGAGCGCCGCGTGTTCGTCCTCGCCGGAATGGGAAGAGCAGGCAAGCGCCAGTTCGCGATTGCCGAAGCCATAGGCATCCGCCGCGCCGCTTTCCACCAGCGGCAGCGCCTGCATGGCCTTGCAGGCAGAACGCGGGAAAACGCCGCGCTCGACATCGCCAGCTGAAAACACGACGCCACCATCGCCATCCACCACCACTGCAAGACCCTGGTGGCGGCTTTCGACCAGACTGCCCCTGAGGACTTCGACGGTAACGGAATTGTTCATTTTTGCGGCCTCAAAAAGTTCTGATTTTATGTCGTTGATAGCGCAATTGATTTTTCGATGCACGAGGCTATCAGTGAAATTTGCAAAACGTCTGCTGCTGGCGATTGCCATCATCTATCTGCTGCCAGCTCTGGCATCGGCGGGGTTGTGGGCCATGAGGGATCACCCGCAGGGCTGGCGTGACGCGCGCTGGTCTTCTTCCGGCACCCTGCCGCAAGCAGGTGCCGACCGGCAGGCGGCGGTTTACGTTTTTTCCGCCATGACCGGTGGCTTTAAAGGCTCCGTCGCCAGCCATGCCTGGATCGTGCTGAAAAAGCCGGGCGCGACGGCCTACGATCGCTACGACAAGGTGGGCTGGGGAATGCCGATACGCCACAATGGCTATCCGGCGGATGCCTATTGGTATTCCAACACGCCGCGTCAGGTGGTGGCCATTCATGGGGCGGCAGCGGAAAAACTGATCCCGAAGATCGAACAGGCGATTGCCGACTATCCCTATGGCAAACCGGGCGGCTATCGTATCTATCCCGGTCCCAACTCCAACACTTTCGTTGCCCATGTGCTGCGCAGCGTGCCGGAGCTCGGTGTGGTTCTGCCATCAGACGCGGTGGGCCGCGACTATCTGCCCAACGGCGCGTTTTACCACGTCGCCGACGACTGGAAGGATGCTAGCCTCTCGCTTGGCGGGTTGTTCGGTATTTCGGCGGGCGCACGCAGTGGCTTCGAGGTCAATTTCCTCGGCCTGGTCGCGGGCTTCGATTTCAGCCGGCCCGGCGTGAAGATACCGGGACTTGGCTATTTCGGAGTGGCGGGTATCCGCGCGTAAAGTCGGGTCAGGTCTCAGCGGCCTGTGCTGCGCGTTTGGCGCGGATGCTCTGGGCAATAAAAACACGCGACAGGCCGTGATAGAGCGGCTCCCGGGAGAAAAGCCGGGAGGTTAGATATCCCAGCATCGATGCCACCATGATGGGGATGACGCCGTCATGATTGCCGGTCATTTCGAGGATGATCACGAAAGCCGTCATGGGGGCCTGCACCACGCCCGCGAAATATCCCGCCATGCCGACAATGGCGCCAAGGCCGATGCTCGTACCCAGCAAAGTCGCCATCGTACTGCCAAAGCCCGCGCCCACGGACAGCGACGGCGCGAATATACCGCCCGGAATGCCCGACATCATCGCCAGAAACGTGGCCGCCAGCTTTTCGATGAAGAAGAATGCCGGTGCGGCCTGGCCCTCGATTGCGGCGCGCGCCTGTTCGTAACCCGTTCCGAAGGTCGCGCCATCAGTTGCAATACCGATGACGGCGGAGGCAAGGCCGCAGGCGGCGGCAACCGCCAGCATGCGCCTTGGCGGCATGGCCTGGGCGAAGCGCCGGATGCGCGCGGACAGGCGCAGCGCCCCCGCGCTGAACAGCGCGCCGAACGCACCGCCGCCAATGCCGCAGACCAGCACGAGCAGCCAGTCCATCATGGTTTTCGCCATGACGGAACTGGTGCCAAAGTAAGTATAGCTGCCGACCAGCGCCAGCGAGGCAAGGCCGGACAGGATGACGGCGGTAAGGACGAGGCCGTTTGCCCGGGATTCGTAGGTCTTGCTCATTTCCTCGATGGCAAACACGATGCCGGCCAGCGGTGTGTTGAACGCTGCCGCAATACCCGCCGCTGATCCGGCAAGAATAAGACCTTTTGCCTGTGCCATGCCGCCCCAGCGCGCCGCCTGAAGCATGATCGAGGCCCCGACTTGCACGGTTGGTCCCTCTCTCCCGATCGACGCACCGGACAAAAGCCCGACGACCGTCAGCAAGACCTTGCCGAAAGCGAGTTTCAGCGACAGGAGCCGCGAACGATCCGCATCGTCACGCAGGTGCCGCGCGGCGATGGCCTGGGGAATGCCGCTGCCGCCAGCATTGGGAAAAACCGTCAGCGCCAGCCAGGCGCACAGCGTGAAACCGAGCGGCGTCACGACAAGCGGCAGCAGAAACGCCCATTCGCCGGAAGATGTTGCCGAGAAGAAAAGATGCTGGGCGCGATCCGCCGCCCAGGCAAAACCGACGCTGATGATGCCGACTGCAAGCGCGCCGATCCAGAAAACCGCCCTCGGCTTCCACACCCGCCATGAACCCCACACAACACGGGAACGGCGGAGCATCTTCAGCTTTTTGTAGTCGACGGGCATGGGGATCCAGATCGGTGATTTCAGTTATTGTCGGGCGGGAGGCCCTTTTATCGGCCTGCCAGCCGGCGATTGCAAGTTTTGCATTTGACTCGTTGCGACAGACGGCAGAAGCTGCGCATCGCAAATGCAACGCATGGAGAGAAAAGATGAAAACCGCAACTTTGCCTTCGCTGCGTGTAACGGCGGATTTCCGCGAGGCGGCAGAAAGCGTTCTGAAAGACGGCGAGACGCTATCGTCATTTGTCGAGGATTCGGTCCGCAGGCAGGTGGAAATCCGCAAATCGCAGGCGGAATTCATTGCGCGCGGGCTGGCGTCGCTCGAACAAGCGGAGCGCACCGGTGTCTATTATAGCACCGACGATGTTCTTTCGATGATGCAAAGAAAACTCGATGCTGCGAAAGCCGCGAAACGGAAATGACATATCAGCTTCGTCATACCGAAGAAGCACTGGCGGATTTCGATCGCATCTATGATTTTCTGATCGCATACGACATCAATGTGGCCGAGAAGGCCATTCACGCCATAAGAGCAGGATTAGACATTCTCAGCGAATTTCCCTTCAGTTGCCGTAAGGCATCTTCTGAAAACGGGCTGATACGTGAACTCCTCGTGCCGTTCGGGTCATCCGGCTATATCGTGCTGTTCCGCATCGACGGCCCGGAAACAGTCACCATTGCCGCCGTTCGCCACCAGCGTGAGGATGATTACCATTGACCCTCACCGGTCGCTGACAGCCGCTCGCGGGTTTACCCACGGCTCCTGATTGGAGCGCGGCAGCGGGGTTTTGCCAAGGATGTGGTCCGCCGCCTTTTCGCCCGTCATGATCGAGGGACCGTTCAGGTTGCCGTAGGTCACGTGCGGGAAGATCGAGCTGTCGGCGACCCGCAGCCCCTCCACGCCGATCACCCGGCATTCGGGATCAACGACGGCCATGGGGTCGTTCCTGTCGCCCATCCGGCAGGTGCCGCAGGGGTGATAGGCGCTTTCCAGATGTTCGCGCAGGAAGGCGTCGATCTGTTCGTCCGTCTCCACCTTTTCGCCCGGCTGGATTTCCGGCCCGCGAAAATCGTCGAAGGCTTTCTGGCCGAAAATCTCGCGCGTGAGGCGCACGCAATGGCGGAATTTTTCCCAGTCTTCCGGGTGGCTCATATAGTTGAAGCGGATGACCGGGTCGTCATGCGGATCGGCGGAACGCAGCGTGACATTGCCGCGCGACTTCGACAGGTTGTAGCCGACATGTGCCTGAAAACCGTGGCTTTTCGCAGCCGCCTTGCCATCATAGGAGATGGCGACGGGCAGGAAATGGTACTGGATGTCAGGCTGTTTCAGGCCAGGCGCTGAACGCAGGAAGGCGCAGGCCTCGAACTGGTTGGAGGCCCCTAACCCGCCTTTCGACAGCAGCCATTGCGCACCAGCGACCCCCTGCCAGAACCAGGGCAGCCAGGAGTAAAGCGACACCGGCTTGGTGGAGACCTGCTGGAAATAAAACTCCATATGGTCCTGAAGGTTTGCACCCACACCCGGCCGATCCGCCTTAACCTCTATGCCCATGTCCTTCAGATGAGCGGCAGGCCCGATGCCCGAAAGCATCAGCAATTTCGGCGAATTGAAAGACGATGCCGAGACGATGACCTCACGATCGGCCCTGATGGTTTCCACCCCGCCCCTGCGCTCGATTTCGACGCCGACGGCACGGCCGTTCTCGATGACGACCTTGCGGGCGAAGCCGTTGACCAGCGTGACATTACCGCGCTTCAGCGCCGGCTTCAGGTAGGCATTGGCGGCGGACCAGCGGCGGCCATTATGGATGGTCTGCTCCATCAGGCCGAAACCTTCCTGTTTGGAGCCGTTATAGTCGTCTGTCAGCTCGAAGCCTGCCTGCGCGCCAGCCTGAATGAAGGCGTGGAACAGCGGATTGCTGACCGGCCCGCGCTGAACATGCAGCGGCCCATCCGTGCCGCGCCACCCCTCTTCGCCGCCATGGCTGTGTTCCATACGCTTGAAATAAGGCAGCACATCCGCATAGGCCCAGCCATGCGCGCCCAGTTCCTCCCAGCGGTTGAAATCCTCGGCATGGCCGCGCACGTAAACAAGGCCGTTAATGGAGGACGAACCGCCGATGACCTTGCCGCGTGGGGCGGTGATGCGGCGATTGTCGAGGTTCGGTTCGGGTTCGGAGAGATAGCCCCAATTGTAGCGCTTCATACTCATCGGCCAGGCGAGTGCGGCCGGCATCTGGATGAAAGGCCCGAAATCCGAGCCGCCAGCCTCGATGACAATCACCGAATAACGGCCGTCTTCCGACAGGCGATAGGCGATGGCGGAGCCTGCGGAACCGGAACCGACGATGACGTAATCTGCGTGCATGATTTGCTCTCTCTTCAATGAGCGTTGGTTCCGATTAACGGGCTGAGGGTGGGGTCCCCCCCCCACCAAATCTCAATAAGGCGCGTCCACCTTGCCCGTGCTCACATAAACCGTCTTCAGCTCGCTATAATGCTCCAGCGCCGCCGCCGAATTCTCGCGCCCGAAACCAGACTGCTTGGAGCCGCCGAATGGGATTTCCACCGGGCAGAGATTGTAGGTGTTGATCCACAGCGTGCCCGCCTCCAGCTGGTCGACCACGCGATGAGCGCGGGCGAGATCGGCGGTGAAGACGCCGCCGGCAAGGCCGAATTCGGTGGCGTTGGCGCGGGCCAGAACCTCATCCTCATCATCGAAATCCAGCACGCACATGACCGGGCCGAAGATTTCCTCGCGCGCGATAGTCATGTCATCGGTCACATCTGCAAACACGGTCGGCTGCACATAGGCGCCCTCGCCTGCAACATTGTTGGGAATGCCGCCGCCGGTTACCAGCGTCGCACCCTCCGCCTTGCCCTTTTCGATATAGCCAAGCACCTTTTCCTGCTGGGCTTTGGAGACCAGCGGGCCGAGATGGGTGGCGTAATCCAGGGGGTCGCCGAGGATCATCGCCTCAGTGCGGCGCTTCAGGTTTTCGAGGAAGCGGTCCTTCGCCTTTTTCTGCACGAAAACGCGGGTACCGTTGGAGCAGACCTGACCGGAAGAATAGAAATTGCCGAGCATCGCCCCGCCGACAGCGCTTTCGATATCGGCATCGTCAAACACGATCAGCGGCGATTTGCCACCGAGTTCCATCGTCACGTGCTTGAGATGCCCGGCGGCGGCGGCGGCAACCTTGCGGCCGGTGGGCACCGAGCCGGTGAGCGAGACCTTGGCGACATCCGGGTGGTTGACCAGAAGCGGGCCGGTATCGCGATCACCCTGAATGACGTTGAACAGGCCCTTGGGCAGCCCTGCCTCGATCAGGATTTCCGCGATCTTCAAAGCGCCGAGCGGGGTGTTTTCCGATGGCTTGAAGACCATGGCGTTGCCGGCAACGAGCGCCGGCGCCGCCTTCCAGCAGGCGATCTGCTGTGGATAGTTCCATGCGCCGATGCCGACACAGACGCCGAGCGGCACGCGCTTGGTATAGGCGAAATCGCCGCCGAGCGGGATGTAGTTGCCGTTCAGCGCGGAAGGCGCGATACCGCCGAAAAATTCGAAGGCATCGGCACCCGAGGTCGGATCGGCAACGATGGTTTCCTGGATCGGCTTGCCGGTATCCAGCGTTTCGAGCGTGGAGAGCGCCTCGTTGCGTTCACGCATGATATCGGCGGCGCGTTTCAATATACGCCCGCGCGCCATGGGGCTCATTGCCGCCCATTCCTTCTGGGCGCGTTTGGCCGATGCAATGGCGCGCTCGACAATCGCGGGCGTTGCCGCATGCAGCCTTGCAATGACTTCGCCGGTGGCCGGAAAGACGCTTTCGAAAAGCGTGCCGGCATTGTCTTCGACATAGTCGCCGTCAATGAAATGCGAGGCTTTGGGCTGCGCCCTGAGAGACGTCGCGATAGTCATGTCGAATACTCCTAGAGAATGCGGACGGACGGCTTCGGGCGCTGTCCATCAGGATATGGTTTGAGCTGCAAGTCGAAATAGTCTTCGACAAGGGCCGGCGCTGAGGCGAGCCCAAGCGGGGCCGAACGCAGGCTGTGCCTGATATACAGCCCGTCGATAAGGGCTGCCGCACCTTCCGCAATCCGCGCGGCGTCATCGGGCGGGCATAGCCGGTTCAGGCTTGCCATGAGGTTCGAGCGCAGGCGACGGGAATAGAGCACCAGCAGGCGGCGCGTTTCTTCCGAGCGCTGCGCCTCCACATAAAAGGCAAGCCATGCCGCCACCGTCTCGGGCGTGAACTGGTCGCTCTGGAAAGAGACGTGAACGATGGCGCTCAGCCGTTCGCGCGGGCCATTGGAGCGGGTCAGCGCCGCCACCGCATCGCGCCTCAGATCCCGCAGCAGGCTGCGGATGGTTTCCAGAAGGAGCTGCTGCTTGCTGCCGAAATAATGATGCGCAAGCGCCGGAGATACGCCCGCTTCCCGGGCAATATCCGACATTGTCACATTCAGCGAACCATGGTGGCCTATGGTGCGTAACGCCGCATCCACAAGCGCCTTGCGGCGCAAAGGCTCCATTCCGATCTTGGGCATAAGGGTCTCCTTGATGGCGGGCAAAATATTCTTGATTGATCAATCAATCAATAAAAAACGCGCCATTTCATGTCGCTGATTTGCCATGGATCAAAGAAAACCGGGCAAGGCCGGATAAGACTAGCCGCTCCCATGCTGAGGAGCCGCTCACAGGGGAAAAACTAAACCGTGATATACTGCAAATTGGGAATGGAACACGTTTCGTGCTAATATGCAGAGTGATACAAATTTCGCTGGAAGCGGCGCCAGACGAAAACTGAAAAAACGCCCGCAAGACCGCGATCCCAATCAGGTCCCGACACGGACCGGAGATGCCTTCGCAACGGTTGAACAAGGGAGTGATATCATGCCAATGGTGACAGTATCGATTTCCCCGGAACAGGCAGCAAGAATGCGCGAGGCCGTGAATAGCGGCGCCTACGCATCCGGCAGCGAGGTCGTAAGGGCCGCGCTGAGACTATGGGCGGCCTCTGCTGCCGCAACCGGCGCAGATACAGAGGCTGCAGCACCTGTCGAGGCGGATCGCGAACGCCTGAATGTTGCGGAACTTTACGCCGCTCACACCGGCCATGTGCGCCGGGCCTGAGGGCCTGCCGGATACCCCTGGCTATTGAGGGGCCCGTGACAAAACCTTCATTAAAGCTTCACAGTCGTGAAAGCTTTTGTTGACCTGTAATCTGCGATTGTCTGCTGAAAAGAGACAAGTTCCCGTGTGTGCATTTGACTTGTCATGCCACCAACGGGAACTGGCAATAGCGGAGAACAGAAATGCCGGCCGTAACGCTGGAGAACGATGTCATAAGGCGGTTTGCCTCCGGGCACATGTTTCCCATGGCGAAGCTTGTGCTTGAAACCGCGTTTCAGCCGATCGTCGAGGCGACGACGGGCACGATTTTCGGATATGAATCACTGATGCGCGGCCATGACCGGCTTGGGTTTTCCAATCCGCTCGCGCTTCTCGACCAGGCTGCCGAGGATGGCGAGCTGAAGGCCTTCGAGCAGATGCTGGCAAGCCGGGCGCTCGCTAAATTCTCCACCCTGGCGGATTTTTTCACCACCACCCTGTTCCTCAATCTCGATGTAAGGCTTATCCCGCACGGGGACGCCATTCTCGACAAGCTCGTTGGCCATCTGGCGCGGGCGGGCATTCCGGCCTCCTCCATATGCTTTGAACTTTCCGAACGTTTCGACAATACCAGCGTGCCGGAGTTCAAGGCGCTGATCGCCCGCATGCGCAAGGAAGGTTTCAAGCTGGCGATCGACGATTTCGGCGCCGGTCACGGCGAGATGAAGCTTTTATGCGACTATCCGCTTGATTACCTGAAGATCGACCGGCATTTCATCAGCGGTGTCGATCATCTTCCGCGCAAGCAGCATCTGGTGCGCAACATCGTCAACATCGCTCATGTTCTCGGCGTCCGGGTCATTGCGGAAGGCATCGAGACCGAAGCGGAATTTCTCACCTGCCGCGAATATGGCGTCGATCTGGTGCAGGGCTGGCTGATCGCCAGGCCGACGGTTTTCACCAGCGAACTTCCCGAGAGCTTTCCGCACCTCAACCGCGTGGGCGTGGCGCGGCGCAACAGCCAGTCGCTGGACGAAATCCTCATCCGTCGCGAAATAGAGCGTCTTCCCACCGTCTATGAGCATGACAGCGTCGACAGCGTCTTCGAATTGTTCCGCAGAAACCCGCAGCAGGCGTTTTTCCCGGTGCTCAACGCCAATGGCGAACCGCGCGGCGTCATCAACGAATATCACCTCAAGGAATACATCTACCGGCCTTTCGGGCGCGATCTCCTCAAGAACAAGATCTACGAGCGCACCATTTCCCACTTCGTCGATCCCGCGCCGATCGTGGGTCTCGACGCCGATGCCGATCAACTGATGAACATGTTCGCCAGCATGGGCGGCAGCGCCTGCATCATCCTGACCGAAAACATGCGTTACGCCGGCATCGTCTCAGCCGCATCGCTCATCAAGGTCATCAATGAAAAACAGCTCAAGATGGCGCAGGACCAGAACCCGCTGACGGCGCTGCCGGGCAACCGCGCCATCGGCGGCTTCATCGCCGACAGCTGCGGCGATGGCGATGAGACCCGTTTCTTCTGCTATTGCGATTTCGACAATTTCAAACCCTTCAACGATAAATACGGCTTCAATGCCGGCGACCACGCCATCACCCTGTTTTCCGCACTGATGCGTCGCTACTTTTTCGCTGGCGACTGTTTTCTCGGCCATATCGGCGGCGACGACTTCTTCGTCGGCGTGCGTGACTGGGCGGTGGAGGAACTGACGGAAATCCTAGAGCGGCTGCTGAGCGATTTTCACGGTGAAGTGGCCGAACTCTATTCGCCAGAGGACCGTCAGGCCGGTCGCATGGTCGGGCTGGACCGTCGCGGCAATGAGCGGGATTTTGCCCTGCTGCGTTGCTCCATCGGCGTTCTCACATTGCCAAAAGGTTTGATCATCGCCAATCCCGAGCGCATCGGCAGCGAGATCGCCGGCATCAAGACAGCCGCGAAAGAAAACGATGGCGGCCTCGTCATCCGGGTGTTCGGGGAGACAAAATGACATCAGCGACAAAGGGCCTCCTTCCCTAAGCGGTACATCTGTCCTAAATCTTCAGGTAACGCCGACAAATGAGGAATTGCCCCTGGCCATGCCCGAAAATGTGACCCTGCCCGAAAAAATGCGCTTCATCGACCTTCCCTCCCATGGTGGCCCGGAGGTGATGCAGCTTTCGCAAGCACCTTTGCCAACCCCCGCCAGAGGCGAAATCCTGGTGAGGGTCGAGGCGGCCGGCGTCAACCGCCCCGATGTCGCGCAGAGGCAGGGCGCCTATCCGCCGCCGAAGGACGCAAGCCCGATCCTCGGCCTCGAAATTGCCGGAGAAGTGGTGGCGCTCGGCGAAGGCGTCAGCGAATTCAAACCTGGCGACAAGGTCTGCGCGCTCGCCAATGGCGGCGGTTATGCACAATATTGCACCGTACCGGCCGGGCAGGCCCTGCCCTTCCCCAAGGGGTACGACGCCGTCAAGGCCGCCGCGCTGCCGGAAACATTCTTCACCGTCTGGGCCAACCTCTTCCAGATGGCGGGCCTGACCGAAGGCGAAAGCGTGCTCATCCACGGCGGCACCAGCGGTATCGGCACAACCGCCATCCAGCTCGCCAAAGCCTTCGGCGCTGATGTTTATGCGACGGCGGGTTCTGCGGAAAAATGCGAGGCCTGCGTCAAGCTTGGTGCCAAACGGGCCATCAATTACCGCGACGAGGATTTCACCGCCGTCATCAAGGCCGAGACCGATGGCAAGGGTGTTGATGTGGTTCTCGACATGATCGGTGCGGCCTATTTCGAAAAGAACATTGCCGCACTCGCCAAGGATGGCTGTCTGTCCATCATCGCCTTTCTGGGCGGCGCCGTGGCTGAAAAGGTTGATCTGCGGCCAATCATGGTCAAACGCCTGACCGTCACCGGCTCCACCATGCGGCCACGTACCGCTGACGAGAAACGCGCCATCCGTGATGAGCTTATCGAACAGGTCTGGCCACTCATCGAAAGCGGCAAGGTTGCGCCTGTCATCAACAAGGTCTTCACGCTGGACGAAGTTGTGGAGGCCCACCGGCTGATGGAAACCAGCAATCATATTGGCAAGATCGTGATGCGGGTGTCCTGATCAGACCTCTTGCATTAATGACGAATCGTACTACCTTCTAGTTATGTTCAACGTATCGGAAGGAGGTGATCCAATGTCTAATGAGATTTCGGTCTCTGGTGCAGGCAATGGAAAGGGTGGGTTTTCGACGGGGCAGCCCTCGGCGTAAAAACCTCTTGCCTTCGGAACGTTGAGAAACAGTCCCGGGTCTGTAAACAGGACCAAGCTCATGGAAGGGTCGCCTCTGGCGACCCTTTTCCGTTTCTGGGGTTATCGGCGCGTTTACCCGGTTCCCTCATCTCTGTGCTTGTCACAGAGATCCAGCCAGACCAAGTCTTTGGGCTGAATGGAGTTTCACCGCCGCGCAGACGCGCGCCGGCTGGCAACCTGTGACGATCACAGGAATGACGGTGTGTACGCTAGCGTTGCAGACATCTTATACATCCGTCGGACGCGCGTCTGCGCGGCGGAAAGGTTCTTTTCAACCCACGGAGTTGGGTTGGCTGGATACCGGCTCAAGGCCGGTATGACGGGGAACTCAGGATAGGCGCAACCGCCAGCTGCCAATCGCAGCCGCATCTCCCCTACTTCTTGCCAAACACCTTCCACCGGGTCGGACGAAACCGCAGTTCGGCACCTACCGCCACGGCGGCGTTGAGCGGCACCTCGATTTCGAGGTGATAGGGGTCATGGCCATTATTGGCGATGTCGATTTCGGCGATGCGGGTGCCGGCGAGGCGGCGACAGGTGGTAACCTTGCCGTAAAGCGCGTTTTTCTCGTCGGTCAACACCACATCTTCCGGACGGAAGAACAGCTCGCCCTCACCTGCGCCATTTTCGGCGACGCCGATGCTCTCGCCCTGAAACACCACCTGGCCGTCGCGGATCGTCACCGGCAGGCTGGAGGATTCGCCGATGAAGGAGAAGACGAACGGGGAATTGGGCGTGTCGTAGACGTCATCCGCCGTGCCGACCTGTTCGATCTTGCCCTGGCTCATGACGACGACGCGGTCGGCCAGTTCCAGTGCTTCTTCCTGATCGTGGGTAACGAAGACGGTGGTGTGGCCCGTGCGGTCGTGGAATTCGCGCAGCCAGCGGCGCAGTTCCTTGCGCACCTTGGCATCGAGTGCGCCGAAGGGTTCGTCAAGCAGCAGCACCTTCGGCTCGATGGCAACTGCGCGAGCCAGCGCCACACGCTGACGCTGGCCGCCGGAAAGCTGGGTGGGGTAACGCTTTTCGAGGCCGGTCAGATGCACCATGTCCAGAAGCTCCGAAACTCGCCTGCGGATTTCCGCTTTCGGCGGGCGGGAGGCGGAAGGGCGCACCTTCAGGCCGAAGGCTATGTTGTCGGCAACCGTCATATGGCGGAACAGGGCGTAGTGCTGAAACACAAAACCGACATTGCGCTCCTGCACCGAGCGGTGCGAGGCATCCTCATCACCGAAGAAGATGCGGCCTTGGGTCGGCTGCTCCAGGCCGGCGATGAGGCGCAGCAGCGTCGTCTTGCCGGAACCGGAGGGACCAAGCAGCGCGATCAGCTCGCCGGAACGAATGTCGAGCGACACGTCGTTCAGCGCCGGAAAGCGATCAAACTGCTTGGTGATGCCGGAAACTTTCACTTCCATGAATGTGCCTTTCAATGCTTGCCGGCTGCGTTGCCCGCGCCAAAGCGTATTTCGAGAATGGTTTTGAGAACGAGCGTCACGAGCGCCAGACCAGCCAGCAGCGTCGCCACCGCGAAGGCCGCGCCGATATTGTACTCATTATAGAGTATCTCGACATGCAGCGGCATGGTGTTGGTCTCGCCGCGAATATGGCCTGATACGACAGAGACGGCGCCGAACTCGCCCATGGCGCGGGCGTTGCAGAGCAGCACCCCGTACAGCAGTCCCCATTTGATATTCGGCAGCGTGACATACCAGAAGGTCTGCCAGCCGGTTGCGCCAAGCGAGATCGCCGCCTCCTCATCGCCATTGCCTTGCTCCTGCATCAGCGGGATCAGTTCACGCGCGACGAAGGGAAAGGTGACGAAGATGGTGGCTAGCACGATGCCCGGAACAGCAAAGAGGATTTCGATGCCATAACTCTTCAGCCATGGCCCGAGCACGCTGTGCGAAGAGAACAGGATGACATAAACCAGACCAGATATGACCGGCGAGATCGAGAACGGCAGGTCGATCAGCGTTATCAGGAATGCCTTGCCCTTGAACTCGAATTTCGCAATCGCCCAGGCGGCGGCGACACCGAAGATAAGGTTGAGCGGCACCGAAATGGCGGCGACAAGCAGTGTCAGACGGATGGCAGAGAGAGCATCCGGCTCGACGATCGCTTCCCAGAAGGCATCGGCGCCTTTGCGAAATGCCTCGAAGAACACCGATACCAGCGGCAGCACGAGGAAAGCCGCAAGGAACAGGAAGGCAATGGCAATCAGCACCAGCCGGGCAGGCAGGCTCTCGCTGGCGGGATCGCGGAACGGTCGGGACGAGGTGCGGGAAGCATCAGACATAACCGTACCTCTTGCGGCTCCAGGCCTGAATGAGATTGATGAGGAACAGCATGGCGAAGGAAATGATCAGCATGATGGTGGCGATGGCCGTCGCGCCCGCATAATTGAACTCCTCCAGCCGGATGACGATGAGGAGCGGTGCGATTTCCGAGACGTAAGGAATATTGCCGGCGATGAAGATGACCGAGCCGTACTCTCCGATACCGCGCGCGAAGGCGAGTGCGAAGCCCGTCAGGATGGCGGGCGTGAGGCTTGGCAGCAGCACCCGGCTGATGGTCTGGAAACGGTTGGCGCCGAGCGTTGCCGCCACCTCCTCCACCTGCCGGTCTATTTCTTCCATGACCGGCTGCACGGTGCGGACCACGAATGGCAGGCCGATGAAGATCAACGCGATGACGATACCGGTCGGCGTAAAAGCGATCTTGATGCCGAAGGGTTCGAATAGCGAGCCAACCCAGCCGCGATTGGCATAAAGCGTGGTGAGCGCGATGCCGGCAACCGCCGTCGGCAGGGCAAAGGGCAGATCCACGATGGCATCAACGAAACGCCGGCCGGGAAAACGATACCGCGTGAGAACCCAGGCGACGATGACGCCAAAAACAGCGTTCACCAGTGCGGCGATGAAGGCGGTGCCGAAACTGACGCGCAGCGCATTCAGCGTACGGCTATCGACAGCGATCGCAATAAAATCTGCAAAACCAAGTTTCGCCGTGGACCAGATGAGGCCGCCGAGCGGAATAAGAATGATGAGAAACAGATAGACGACCGTGTAACCGAACGTCAGGCCGAAGCCGGGTATCACGCTCGATTGACGCCACTTCCACCTGTTTCCGGATGTATTATTGCTCATCAACGCTCCGGATAATCTTTAGTTTGGCACATTTCCGGACAGAAAACCGGGGTCCACTTTTCCTGGAAATGCTTTCTGGGAGCCGGTGTTCCCCGGCCTTGTTATAAAGGATCGACCGGCACGGTGTCCGGTCGATCGATTTGTCGTTTTTCAAGTTCCCTTAAGCGGGGTGGGCGGATTTGTCTTCAGCCCATCATCCGCTTACTTGGCGGGCTTGTAAATCTGGTCGAAGATGCCGCCGTCACCGAAATGTTCAGGCTGCGCCTTGGCCCAACCGCCAAACTGCGGATCGTCGATGGTGACGAGCTTGATGTCGGGCAGCTGCTTCAGCAGATCCTTGGAAACAACTGCGGGGTTCGAAGGACGATAGAAGTGCTTCGCCGCAATGTTCTGACCTTCGTCGGAATAGAGATATTGCAGATAGGCTTCCGCCGCCTTGCGGGTGCCCTTGGCGTCGACGTTCGCGTCAACCACGGCGACCGGCGGCTCGGCGAGGATCGAGATCGGCGGCACGATGATGTCGAAGGCATCCGCGCCGAATTCCTGACCGGCCAGATAGGCTTCGTTTTCCCAGGCCAGCAGCACGTCGCCGATCTGGCGCTGCGCAAATGTGACCGTGGAGCCGCGGGCACCGGTATCGAGCACCGGAGCGCGCTTGTAGAGTTCGCCGACATAGGCCTTGATCTTGTCCTGATCGCCCTTGAACTCTTCATTCGCCCATGCCCAGGCGGCAAGGTAATTCCAGCGTGCGCCACCAGAGGTCTTGGGGTTCGGGGTAACGATCTGCACGTCGCCCTTTACCAGATCGCCCCAGTTATGGATGCCCTTCGGGTTGCCCTTGCGGACGAGGAACACGATGGTGGAGGTGTAGGGCGAGGAATTATGCGGCAGGCGGCCGCGCCAATCCTTGTTGATCTTGCCGGAATTCTGGACGATGGCATCGATATCGCTCTGCAGCGCCAGCGTCACCACATCGGCTTCCAGACCGTCGATGACCGAGCGAGCCTGCTTGCCGGAGCCGCCATGCGACTGCTGGATCGTGACATCCTCACCGGTATCGGCCTTCCACTTCTTGGCGAAGGCTTCGTTGAAATCCTTGTAGAGTTCGCGGGTCGGATCATAGGACACGTTAAGCAGCTTGGTCTGCGCGGCAGCCGAGCCGACACCTCCCAGAGCCAGCGATAGACCGAGAGCGAAAACGCTCAAACCGGACAGAAGCTTGGACATCGGTATTCCCTCCTGATGAAGATGGCTTAACTCTACTGGACCGGTAGAGTTGGTCAATGAGGCCGAATACGATCGAAAAAGTGTTTCCCGAGAGCGTTTCCACGGGCAACAAATACAGCGCAGCATAGGCGAAAGGCGCAACAAGCGTCGTGTAAAACTTTGCTGAATGCAAAACCGTTTCACATTTTTGACGATTTTTTAGCGTTACGGCGAAAAATATTCAGGGGTTTTAGACGATTTTTTCGTCAGGCCGTCAAAAGTTCGGGCACTTCCACGCCTGCAACGGCATCCGCAACGGTGGTGTTGAAAAGGATATTGCGGGTGGCGTCGGCCACGCGGGCGAAGACGTGGCGTATCTCGCACTGCTTTTCGCCATCGCAATCCTCGCACCGGCGATAGGCGGTCTGCGACAGGCAGGGCAAGGGAGCGAGCGGCCCGTCGATGAGGCGCAGCACCTCGCCGAAGGTGATATCGGCAGCCGGGCGCGCCAGCAAATAACCGCCCTGCTTGCCGCGCCTGCTTTCGACGATGCGTTCCTTCTTCATTTCGAGAAGGATCTGTTCAAGGAATTTTTTCGGAATGGCCTGTTCGCGGGCAATATCGGAAATTTGCACAGGACAACCGCCGTCGGCCTTTGCCAGCGAAAGAAGCGCCCTCAGCGCATATTTTGCCTTCTGCGAAATCATCGTGAAACCAGTAGAACACAAGCCCGGATACCCGGCAATTCCGGCTTAGCGCAGAAGTTGTCACAATTCAAATCCAAGCTGCAAAGAAGGTGAACGGGCATCTTTTGCTCATAGATCGTGCGCGTGAGGCATTTTTGCTCTGAAGTGCAGCGCACAAAGACTGTCATTTCTGTTCCAGAGGCCCGATTTCAACAATAATCGGCCATGGAAATCCCGGACGTGACAATGACGATCAATTCAGCAAATGCCTCTGCCGATACCGCTTCCCTCGACGCCACGCTTGCCGGGCTCGATCTTGCAGGGCGACTTTCCTTTATCGCCGGTCTTGGCGGCCGTGCGGTCTTCACCACCAGCCTCGGCATCGAGGATCAGGTCATCACGGCGGCCATCGGCACCCACCGGTTGCCGATCGACGTCGTGACGCTGGAAACCGGCCGACTCTTCAAGGAAACCGTCGATCTCATCGAGGAAACCGAGGAACGCTTCGGCATCGACATCCGTCGCTTCCGGCCCGAACAGGACGATATCGACGCCTATGCCGAAAAATACGGCCTCAACGGTTTTTACGAAAGCATCGAGGCCCGTCACGCCTGCTGTCATGTCAGAAAGCTGATTCCGCTCGGCAAGGCGCTGGAAGGTGCCACCTTCTGGATCACCGGGCTCCGCCGCGGCCAGTCGGGCAATCGTGCGACCACACCTTTTGCCGAATTCGACGCTGAGCGTAATCTGATCAAGGTCAATGCCTTGGCGGACTGGGACATCGACCAGATCAAGGCCCATGTCGCTTCTGAAAACATTCCCGTCAATCCGTTGCATGCGCGTGGTTACCCCTCCATCGGCTGCGAGCCGTGTACACGCGCTATCAAGCCCGGCGAGCCTGAGCGCGCCGGCCGATGGTGGTGGGAAAACGACGAGAAGCGCGAATGCGGTCTTCACGTCGCCGGTGCGGACCAGACGTCCGCCATTTCCGCCATCCCACAACGATAATCATTCAGACCAGTTCCGGAGTTTAAAATGTCCAACGCAGTCCACGAGACGGACAGCAAGAATACTGTCGCATCCAAGCCGCCGCTCGATCCGCATCTGAAGGCGCTTGAAAACGAAGCCATTCATATCTTCCGCGAAGTCGCCGCCGAATTCGACAATCCCGTGATGCTCTATTCCATCGGCAAGGATTCATCCGTGCTGCTGCATTTGGCGCGCAAGGCATTCTTCCCAGGCCGCGTGCCCTTCCCGCTGCTGCACGTCAATACGGGCTGGAAATTCAAGGAAATGATCGAATTCCGCGACAAGATCGTCAAGGAATATGACCTCGATCTCATCTCCTACACAAACCCGCGCGGCGCGAGCGAAAACGTGACGCCCTTCACCCACGGTTCGGCGCTCTACACCGACATCATGAAGACGGAAGCCCTGCGCCAGGCGCTGGACGCCGGTCAGTTCGATGCCGCCTTCGGCGGTGCGCGCCGCGACGAGGAAGCAAGCCGCGCCAAGGAGCGCATCTATTCCTTCCGCACGCCGGACCACAAATGGGACCCGCGCAACCAGCGCCCTGAGCTGTGGAACATCTATAACGGCATGGTCCGCAAGGGCGAAAGCGTGCGCGCCTTCCCGCTCTCCAACTGGACCGAAGTCGATATCTGGCGTTACATCGAGGCGGAAAACATTCCGCTCGTGCCGCTCTATTACGCCGCCGAGCGCCCCTATATCGAGCGTGACGGCATGATGATCCTTGCCGAAGACGAGCGGCTGGAGCTGCTGCCCGGCGAAGAGATCAAGCACGGCTCGATCCGCTTCCGCACGCTCGGCTGCTTCCCGCTGACCGGCGCGATCCACTCCGAGGCGGCGACGCTTCAGGAGGTCATCGCAGAGCTGGAAATCGCCACCGTTTCCGAGCGGCAGGGCCGCGCCATTGATCGAGACCAGTCCGGCTCGATGGAGAAGAAGAAGCGCGAGGGCTATTTCTGATGACCGCCGCTGCTACCAACACCGCCTCCACGGCCACCATTCTGCCCTTTGCAGAACATTCGAAGGCGACGCGTGATACGCGCCCGCTTCGTCTCATCACCTGCGGCAGCGTGGATGATGGCAAATCGACCCTGATCGGCCGTCTCCTGTGGGACACCAAGGCCGTCAAGGAAGATCAGGCCGCTACCCTGCATCGCGATAGCGGCAAGCAGAACGATCTCGGCCTGCCAGATTTCGCGCTGCTGCTCGACGGGTTGCAGGCAGAGCGCGAACAGGGCATCACCATCGATGTCGCCTATCGTTATTTCTCGACCGACCGGCGCGCCTTCATTGTGGCCGACACGCCCGGCCATGAGCAATATACCCGTAACATGGCGACCGGCGCTTCCACGGCCGATCTCGCCGTGCTTTTGGTCGATGCGCGCACCGGCATTCTGGAACAGACACGCCGACACGCCACCATCGCGGCGCTGATGGGCATCCGGCAATTCGTGCTGGCCATCAACAAGATCGACCTGACGAATTACGACAAGGCAGGTTTTGAGCTGATCGCCCACGAATTCCGCGATTTCGCCTCCGACCTCGGCATCAAGCAGATCACAGCCATTCCAATGTCGGCGCTGAAGGGCGAAAACGTCGTGCTATCAGGCAAGGCCTCCATGCCCTGGTATGAAGGCCCGACGCTGGTCGAAACGCTGGAGCTTGCCACGGTGCGCTCGGCGCAATCGGGTGGTTTCCGCTTCCCCGTACAGCGCGTGTCGCGCCCCGGCGAAAGTTTCCGCGGTTATCAGGGCACGGTTGCCGGCGGCTCGGTCAAGCCGGGCGACAGCGTTGTCGTGCTGCCGTCGGGCATGGTCGCGAATGTCAAGCAGATCGTCACTTTCGATCTGGTGCGTAACGCCGCCGTTGCTGGTGACGCGGTCACGCTCGTTCTCGACCGTCAGGTGGACGTCTCGCGCGGCGACATGATCGTGTCCATCGAGGCACAACCGCAGACAGGGCTTGCCTTCGACGCGCAGATCGTGGCGTTGCAGCCGGGTGGCATCGAGGCCGGCAAACGTTACTGGCTGAAAAGCGGCAGCCGCCGCCAGCGCGTCAGCGTGCAGCCGGTCAGCCAGCTCAACCTGAAAGAAGGCGAATGGCAGGCGCACGAGACATCGCTGCCGATGAACGCCATCGGCAAGGTGCGGCTCTCCTTCGACGAGACGGCAATCTTCGATGCCTATGAGCAGAACCGGGCAACCGGCTCCTTCATCCTGATCGACCCCGACACCAATAACACGGTGGCGGGTGGCATGATTGCCGGCAAACGCAGCGTTGGCGCGACGGAAGAACAGGGTGACCGCGTCATTCTCTCCCTGCCCGCCCATCTGGCCGAGAAGCTTCTGGCAAGCGAACTGCTGGCCAAGCACCGCGACGAGATCGACATCCGCCGCACGGATGGCGCGACAGCCTCACGGCTGATCAGCGATCTGGACTGACAGACACGCGCGCACAACAAAAAGGCGACCGTCCAAGCGGTCGCCTTTTTTGTTTGAAAGCCTTTGGATCAGGCCTCGTTTAAAACACGAACATGTAAAGCAGGATGATCACAAAAATCGGAACACCCATCGCCCACAGTGCAATACCTTTTAGCATGTTATCCTCCATCGTTGTTGTGGTGGGATAACGGTTGAGGCGCAGTTGCGTTCCCTGCGACTGCGCTGGCGACGGGTTCATCGCAGTCGATAACGTCAAACGCATCAAGTTTTCGACGCTTGGCAGAGCCTAGAAGATGGCCAGCGTCATGGCGCTGTGTTCAGGCCCGGTTAATGACCGACAACTCACTCTCTCAGCAATGGAACTGCGTGGTTCAGCGCACGTTAGTGTCCGTCATTGGGAGATGAAGATTATGAAAATTCTGACTGCAGCGATCTGCCTGGTTTCGGTGGGCATCCTAAGCGGCTGTGTCGATGATCGAGGCTACCGTAGCGGCGGATATTATACGACAGGCGTGTACTACCGCACCTATGAACGCGATCGTCACTACCGTGACTATGACCGTCGTGACTGGCGCGACCGGAGGGATTGGCGTGATCGTCGCGACTGGCGCGGTGATTACCGCTACCGATGATCGACTGGACCTACATTCAAGACCATTGGGATTGGGCGGGGCACATTCTAGAGGCCGTCATCATGGCGGCGATTGTCGCCGTTCTGTTTCGCCTGCTCGTTAGCTGGCGAATGGCGTGGATAATCGGGCTGGCCTTCGCCGCCGGTCATTTTCATGGCAGGGAAAAGCGGGACTACGAGGTGTCCGTAGAAATGCCTCCTCCCCATCTGGAGGGTTATTACTTCTGGAATTGGTCCTGGGATGGTTTAACCGACTTCTGGCCGACGGCTGTTGTTTGCGTTTTGCTCATTCTCCCGTTGGCGAGGAGGAGAAATTGACCTTCCGTGCAATCACCAAAGTCGTGATTTGCAGCCGCGGACGCCGAATGCGTTTACCCGTCCGGTTTTAAACGGTCAGGTCTCCGTACGATGCCTTGATCCAAGGATCTTCAGAAGTGTTGGGATCATTTGAAAGCCCCGGGAAATATTGGGCTTAAGCTGGTCGGAGTGAGAGGATTCGAACCTCCGACCCCGTCGTCCCGAACGACGTGCGCTACCAGACTGCGCTACACTCCGTGACCAGCGGCGCTTCTATAGACCAGCCTCCAGCATTCGACAAGCGGCATATTGCATTTTTTGTGACAAGTTTTCAACGCGCTGCGAAGGGCGGTCGCCAAGTGCCTGCCGCACCGGGCGGCGTGTGGGAAAACGTTACAAAAAAGCAATTGTGGCAGGAAATTTTCGTCAAGCGGCACAGCTCCCCTGCCCGTCGCCGCCAAATCTGCTAGGGGAACGTAATGACCGGCGGGAAGCCGGACACGGCACAAAGGACATTTCACCATGCTATTTCGCAGCGTAACGCTCGCAGGGCTCGCCATTGCGCTCTCCGCCTGTACGACATCGACGGGCTCTGCCCCTTCCTTCACCCAGAAGAGCCCCGTTGAAACGCGGTGGGTCGGTCAGTCCGCAGGTATTTTCTTTGCAAAATTCGGCCCGCCGCTGAGCGACACGGAAACCGGCAGCTCGACCATCTATAACTGGCGCGGCGGTTACAAGAAGGCCACCATTCCGGCCAAGTTCGAAGAAGGCAAGGACGGCAAGAAGGGTCGCCAGATTTCGCCCGCCCGCACCGCCTCGCTCTCCTGCACGGTTCAGCTCACCGTCTCCAGCGACTACACGATCACTTCGGTACGCACGGTTTCCGACCGTCCCGGCGTCAACGGCCCGAGCTATTGCGCGGAATTCCTCGCCGCAAACTGAGTTTTCGTCCAGCTGACGAAACGAGCCAAGGCCTGCCCTAACCGGCGGGCCTTTTCACTTTTTTGCGATTATTCTCATTTTTCCTGAATTTTTTTCACACGGACCAGCGCAACCTGATCCGCCAAGCGCGGCGAACGCCGAATTGACGGCGTTTTCGCGATATTCGCGCTTGAGACACTTTCAACCGTTTGAAAGCACCGTCTAATCCTCGCAACCACAAAAATGACAATCCGCAAAATGGCAAAAACTGCAAATGCGACCTTATGTCCCGGCAAAATCCCCCCAAAAGCGCTTGAACTGGAGTGAATAAGTCAGGGTTGTGCCTGTTTCGGCTTTGCTGTAACGGGGCGGCTGGGAGGAGTGTTTTTAACACAAAACAAGAATCAGGTATGGCCGTGACTCCCATCGATCAAGACAAATCCCAGCTCACTGATCTTTCCTCAGACGCGCTTCCCTCCCATGCGCTTCCAATGAACCGCAGACAGGTTCTCGGCACTGCGCTCGCAGGGCTTGCAGCGACAGCGCTGCCGACATCCTCGCTTCTCGCCAATACGGCTACCAAGAAGGTCGACGTGCTTCTGATCGGTGGCGGCATCATGAGCGCGACGCTCGGCGTGTGGCTGCGTGAACTGGAGCCAACCTGGTCGATGCAGATGCTCGAGCGGCTGGACGGCGTGGCGCTTGAAAGCTCCAACGGCTGGAACAATGCCGGCACCGGCCATTCCGCGCTTGCCGAGCTGAACTACACGCCGGAAGACGACAACGGCAACATCAAGATCAGCCAAGCCGTCAACATCAACGAATCCTTCCAGATTTCCCGGCAGTTCTGGGCATGGCAGGTGCGTAACGGCGTTTTGAAGAACCCGCGCTCCTTCATCAACCACACGCCGCATATGAGCTTCGTCTGGGGCGATGAGAACATCGCCTATCTCGAAAAGCGCTACGAAGCGCTGAAGGCAAGCCCGCTTTTTGCCGGCATGGAATATTCCAGCGACCCCGAGCAGCTTAAGAAATGGGTGCCGCTGATGATGGAAGGGCGCGATCCTTCCCAGAAGATCGGCGCGACCTGGTCGCCGCTCGGCACCGACATGGAATTCGGCGAGATCACCCGCCAGTTCGTTTCGCATCTGCAAAGCGACCGGAATTTCGACCTGCAGGTCAACAGCGAGGTTTCCGATATCCAGCGCAATGCCGATGGCAGCTGGCGCGTGACCTATAGCAACCTGAAGACCGATGCTGAGCAGACCGTGGATGCGAAATTCGTGTTCATCGGCGCCGGCGGCGGTGCGCTGCATCTGTTGCAAATGTCCGGTATTCCGGAAGGCGACAATTACGCCGGTTTCCCGGTCGGTGGCTCGTTCCTGATCAACGACAATCCTGACGTGACGATGCAGCATCTGGCCAAGGCCTACGGCAAGGCCTCGGTCGGCTCGCCGCCCATGTCGGTTCCACACCTCGATACCCGCGTGCTTGGTGGCAAGCGCGTCATCCTGTTTGGACCTTTCGCCACCTTCTCCACCAAGTTCCTGAAGGAAGGCTCCTATTTCGATCTCGTCTCCTCCGTCACGACAAGCAATGCCTGGCCGATGGTGCGCGTTGGCATCGATGAATATCCGCTGGTGGAATATCTCGCCGGCCAGTTGATGATGTCGGACGACGACCGCTTTGCCGCGTTGAAGGAGTATTTCCCGAACGCGAAACAGGGCGAATGGCGTCTGTGGCAGGCGGGCCAGCGCGTGCAGATCATCAAGCGCGACGAGGAAAAGGGCGGTGTACTCAGGCTCGGCACGGAAATCGTCGCCGCGCAGGATGGCAGCATCGCCGGTCTGCTCGGCGCCTCCCCTGGCGCCTCCACGGCCGCACCGATCATGCTGAGCGTTCTGGAAAAGGTCTTCAAGGACAAGGTGGCAACACCGGAATGGCAGGCCAAGATCCGCCAGATCGTTCCGAGCTACGGCACCAAGCTCAATGACGACCCGGAAAAAGTGCAGCAGGAATGGGCCTATACGGCCGAGCACCTGCAATTGCCGACCCCGCCGCAGATCGATCTTGGCGCGCTGAAGGGCGCGGGAGCGGCACCTGCTGGCGCGCCGGTGAAGAAGGTTCCCGATATCGCGCTTTAAGGCGAAACTTCCAGCCTTGAAAAATAAAAACGTCGCGCCTTGTTGAAGACGCGGCGTTTTTTGTTGGGAACAAACTTGGCCAGTCATTCCTCCTTCATCCTCCGGCTTGTCCCGAGGATCTACAACAGGTTGATTTTGTTGACGTGCTTAAACACAGCTTTACCTTTGAGTTGCGGGAATGGATCGATGTAACTATTCTTTATCATCTCTCCAATGGTCATATTCATGGGAGGTTTGTTCCCGTATGTAACGTTGGAGACCACCGCGTGCTTCACGTTTTCTATGTCAGTGACATAAGCTATGCTCCGCTCTGGTTCCATACTAGCGCAGTTTATGCCGATCACGAAGCCTGACCGGTCGAACACCGGGCCGCCGCTAGCGCCGGGGTGCATGTGGAAGTCTACGTGATACAACGGCCAAGAAAGCAGATATTTGTCGCGCCCTTCCGGATAATACTCAACGACCTCGCCGCGATAGAATGCAGGATTCGTCACAAGCACATGCTTCCCATCGCGATCAACGATTTCTGTGTTGGGAAACGCGAAAGTAAAAACCGTTTCTCCTACTTCGGCTTTCGATATTCTGAGGGGAGCGCATTTTTCACATCTTGAACCCGCGTCAACTTGGCATACGGCTACGTCACACCCATCGACGGTGCTCACAATGTGAATTCGCCGCTCTTCAAACGCAGAGCTATTGGAACGTCGCACCATCGTCATCAACGCAGATTTTTGCCTTACAAGCCCGTCTGGTGCAGTTCGATCCAGAACCTCATCGACAACGTGCTTTGCTGTAGCAATCAACCGTGGGGCTATGAAAAAGCCGGTTCCAAGCATCCTCACTGGATCGCCGGGCTTTGTTGGATACGAAAACAGCGGCACGACCATTCGCGTCGCATCATCCAAGACGTTTCCGCTATCATCTGTAATTTGATAAAAGGCGTTGTCATCCGTCCCTTCGAGAGGCGGCAACACTACCGGCGGTGACTCCGCTCTTTTTCTTTTAAATATCTCTAACCACGGCAATTTCAAAACTCGACCTCAAAAAGCGGATTGAGATGCTCAGAACCCGCGCTATGGCGGCTAGCAATAGAGAAAAAGAGCAATCCCGAGCGCCTAATTAACGCTCAGGCGGGACGACTTTTCGGGTTTCACGATGACCGCAAGCCTCATTTTGGCACGTAAGGGTATGATGCTTGTGTCCAAATATTCCAAAAGTTGGATCATTTACGACCGAAGTTACCTTTAGTTGTCCGCTTTGGCAAAGGGGACAGGTTTCACCAGATTTTAGAGACTTTATCTCTGCCTGAAGCTTTTTAATTTCCGCATCTTTTTCGTGGAGGTCTTCTTTTGCATCGCTCAAAGCCATTTTTATGTCTGCAAGATTTCCATAAAGCTCGGCCATCTGAGCTTTGAAACCCGCCGAGTCCAAGTCCCTTTCGATGTCTCGTAAGTCTCTTGCGATTTTAATTGTCTGGCTGGCTAAACCCAGTGCGCCCATGATGTCCACTTCAATTGCCCCCGACTCGCAAATTTCAGTCACAATCTAGCGTGTCTTTGGGCGACTCAAAAGGCCATATGGACTGGCCACGAGGCCATAACACTTAGCTTATCCTAATATTCACTAAGTAACTTATTTTATTGATAAATAAGATGATGGCTGGGGCGCCAGGATTCGAACCTGGGAATGCCGGTACCAAAAACCGGTGCCTTACCGCTTGGCGACGCCCCAACAGGGCAGCATGGGCGAAACGCCGCTGCCTGAACCGGGCCTGATTAGCAAAGCCTGCCCGACGCGGCAATGACCTGACGGCTTATTTTTTCACAAAATCCAAGCTTTTTGGATGCCGTGCCTGACATGGCATGTTAGGGCTTGGCGATTGCGCGGCTGAGGCTGCGGCTCTGCGTGGCATGGCATATTTCAGGAGGTCTTGATGGCGGACCCGGCATTCGATCTCGATTTCAGGCCGGCCTATGGCGAGGCGGTTCCCGTTGCCCCGCTCATCCAGCGCATCACCGTCAACAATCCTTCCGCTTTTACCTTCCATGGCACCAACTCCTATATCGTCGGCGACCGGTCCGTTGCCGTCATCGATCCCGGCCCGGAGGATGAGGCGCATTTTCAGGCGCTGATGGCGGCGCTTGATGGACGCGAGGTCACCCATATCTTCGTCAGCCACACACATCGCGATCACTCGCCGCTTGCGCAGCGGCTGCGGCAGGCGACCGGCGCTATCACGGTTGCGGAAGGCCCGCACCGCGCCGCCCGGCCACTGCATGTGGGTGAGACCAATCCCTTTGCCGAAAGTTCCGATACGGCTTTCGTGCCGGATGTGGCACTTGGCGACGGACAGAGCCTTTCCGGCGACGGCTGGGCGCTGACGGCGCTGCACACGCCGGGGCACACCGCCAACCACGCCGCTTTCGCACTGGAAGGCAGCGGCATCGTCTTTTCCGCCGATCACGTCATGGCCTGGGCCACCACCATCGTCGCACCGCCTGATGGGTCGATGAGCGATTACATGGCCTCGCTGGAGCGCCTGCTCGCCCGCGACGACCGGCTGTTCCTGCCCGGCCATGGCGGCCCGGTCAACGATCCCGCAGCCTTCATGCGCGGGCTTCGCGCCCACCGCCGCATGCGGGAACGAGCAGTTCTGAAGCGTATCCGGGAAGGCGACCGGCGGATCGCCGATATGGTGAAGGTGATCTATGCCAGCACCGACAAACGCCTGCATGGGGCTGCGGCACTTTCCGTACTGGCCCATATCGAAGACCTGATCGAAAAGGGCGAGGTGCAGACCGAGGGTGCGCCTTCGTTGCTGGGGGAATATTTTCCGGCGTGAGGCAGGCGTCTGGGCGCAACGCTCATATCGGCGTCATCATATCCGGTTCAAACATTTCAACCACCGCCGCATTTCCCCGTCGTTCCGGCATTGAGCGGGAATGACGAAGAAGGAAACTAAGCCTCAATTGTCGTTCAGGCCTTGCATTTCCGCATCCAGCGCATCGAGATAGGCTTCTGCGATTGCTGCTCCCATGCCAAGATCGTGCGGGCCGTAACGGGAGGCAACGCGCACATCGACGATCGTGGTTTCCGCCTCTTCTTTCAGGCGGATGAGGATGTCGAAACGCAGGCCCCATATGCGCGTGCGCTTTTCGCCCTGCATCAGCACCACGCCGCTGCCGTTAAAGAAGGTGGGCTGCGGTGCCTCGACCGGCCGTGCCATGGGAACCGGCACGATGGAGGGCAGGTCCTCTACCGGCGCTTCCTCGGTCGGCTGAGACTTGTCCTGTTCGGGAACGCCGACGGAGGGCGGCTCCACCGTGCCGATGACGCCTTTGTTATGGGTGATGCGGATGCTCTGGGCGGCGGCCATTTTTTTGGCGGCGGTGTAGATGCGGTCTATCGCACCTTCATAACGGCGTCCGGCAAGGCTCGCATAGGCCACCGCCTGCGCGTCCCGGTCCGCTTTTGCAACAGTGGCCGGTCTTGCCAGCCATTGCTGATTGGCAACGGGCGGCACCAGCCATTCCGGCGCATCGGCAAGATCGGTGGAGATGTCGTAAATCTTTGGCTGCTGCCAGTAAAGAAATGCGCCGTAACCGACGACGCCGAGCGGCAGCGCCGACAACAGCAGCGCGGCAAGCGCAGAAAGGCCGCCGCGCGCACCCGTGGTCCATAGCCGTTCAAGACCAACCAACGCCAGAAGCATCGCCACCAAAGCGATTCCAGCGGCTATCATCAGCAGGCCGACGAGATCGGGCGTCGTCAACGGTCCGAAACGGTGGATGCCGGCGGCGACAAGAAAAAGCGCCAGCGCCGCCATACCGAGATAGCGGGAAAGATAGGCTGCAACTGAAAAAGGCCGGACGAAACGCACAGTCATGGAAGCGGATATCCGTTAGATCGCATTGGCGTAAAAGCGTTGCACCCGAAATCTGGCAAGGGAATCACCTGCATATGATGTCATAGACCGGATTTGCGGTTAGGAAAACAAGGACGGGTCTGATCTGCGGGTAACGTGCGTAAACCCGCCTTTGTCGCGCCGGACTTGATCCGGCATCCAGCCACGGTGCGTCTGCATGGTGAAAGAAGCCTCCCACGATCAAGGACTTGATCGCAATGGACCCCGGATCTGGTCCGGGGTGACGGAGTGGGAATGCAACGGCGTCAGCAAACGCAAACGCTCTTCAAGCCTCCGACATCGTTTTGAGCGCGTGAAAGGCCACGTCCACGATAGAGCGGAATATTTTTCCGCATTATCTCCCTTTAAGAGAATAATGCATCGGCAGTGCAACAAATACGCAAGCTCATCCCTTATTTGCTGAGGAAATCGGCGTATTCTTCGTCCCTTCCTTCGAGAATGCGTGTAAAAAGTGCATTATCCTCGTTTTCTTGCATAAAAAAGAGACAAGCCATGTCACAGGCAACGACGCCAGCCCGCTCATCCGGGTCAAAACCCTTTTATCGCAACTTCGGCTTTCAGGTTCTGATCGCCATGGTCATCGGCCTGCTGCTCGGGCTCGTTGCGCGCAATATCGGTCCTGATACCGCCGGCAGCCCGAACTGGCTTTCCGTGACGTTGCAGACCATCGGCAGCATTTTCGTGCAGCTGTTGCGCGCGCTGGTGCCGCCGCTGATTTTCACGGCCATCGTCGCCTCCATCGCCAATCTCAAGAACCTCTCCAATGCGGCAAAGCTCGTCTGGCAGACGCTTCTGTGGTTCGCCATCACGGCGCTGATCGCCGTGGTCATTGGCATCGTCCTTGGCCTCGTCATTCAGCCGGGCGTGAACACCGCGATTGCCAATACCGCAGCGGCAGCACCCTCCTCCACCGGTTCCTGGCTCGACTTCCTGAAGGGTCTCGTCCCGGCCAACGTGTTCGGCCTCGAGGCCTCGACCAAGGTCAATAACGGTTCCGCCAGCACCTCGCTGAACTTCAACGTGTTGCAGCTGCTCGTGGTGTCGATTGCCTTTGGTGTCGCGGCGCTGAAAGCGGGCAAGGCGGCGGAGCCGTTCCTTGCCTTCAACCAGTCGCTGCTTGCCATCGTGCGCAAGATCCTGTGGTGGGTCATCCGCCTCACGCCCATTGGCACCATCGGCCTGCTCGGTCGCGCCGTTGACCAATATGGCTGGACGACGCTTTCGCAGCTTGGCTGGTATGCGGCGGCCGTTTATATCGGTCTGGCGCTGGTTCTCTTCGTGGTCTATCCGGCGCTGCTTCTCGCCCATGGCCTGAAGCCATCGCGCTTCTTTGCGGGCGCATGGCCGGCAATCCAGCTCGCCTTCGTGTCGCGCTCCTCCATCGGCACCCTGCCCGTCACCGAAACCGTGACGGAAAAGAGCCTCGGCGTGCCGCGCGAATATGCCGCCTTCGCCGTGCCGCTCGGCGCCACCACCAAGATGGACGGCTGCGCCGCCATCTATCCGGCGATTTCAGCGATCTTCATCGCCCAGTTCTTCCAGGTGCCGCTCGGCATTCAGGACTATGTGCTGATCGTGTTCGTCTCGGTGCTTGGCTCGGCCGCAACGGCGGGCCTGACGGGTGCCGTGGTGATGCTGACGCTGACGCTCTCCACGCTCGGTCTCCCGCTCGAAGGTGTTGGCCTGCTGCTCGCCATCGACCCGATCCTCGACATGGGCCGCACGGCCGTCAACGTCGCCGGTCAGGCGCTGGTGCCCACCATCGTCGCCAAACGTGAAGGCATTCTGGACGAGGCAGTCTACAACAACGCCAAGGACATCGAGGCACTCGATGACCGCGACGCGGTTCCTGCCTGAGTGAAGCATTCGGAAGTGGCTGCTACCTGTGCGCCACTTCTTCGCTGCCACGATCAATACCACCGATGATTTCGATCATCTTAGCGATGTCACCGCAGCCGCCAGCAATAAAAAGCTGAGCGGCTGCTCTCATGTCTAGCGTCATTTATCGGAAAACCGTTGTGCAATTCGTTTAGTGTTGTTGGAGACACTGGAGGCCAATTCAACCGGCAGGGCCGACCGAACGGGAATACACTCAGGTATGTTTCATATGTCCGATAGTTTCGGCAAACACGATCCGGCTCTTACCGTTCGCCGCGTTCTCAAAGTCAATCATGCCGGCGAGTTTGGTGCTATCCGCATCTATGGAGCACAGATATGGATGGCTCGTCGGCTGTTTCCGGACATCGTGTCTGCTCTTCATGAAATGCGGGAAGACGAAATCGATCATTGCCGCTTATTCCGGGAAGCGATGCCTTCAAGAAATGCCAAGCCCTGTCGCGTGATGGCGTTTTGGAGCCTCGGAGGTTATCTGCTCGGCTTTTTGACTGCGCTTGGCGGACGCAACATGGTCTGGATTTGCACCGAGGCCGTGGAAAGCACTGTTCACCGCCATCTGGAAGAGCAATTGGCCTTTTTGCAGACGAGAGATCCTGAGCTTCATCAGCTGATTGCCTCTATCCAGGAACAGGAACTGGCCCATCTGCGGGAGGCCGAGAAAAACCAGATGACGCGCGGCATAGGCCACAGGTTGCTTCTACCGATTATCGGCTTTCTCACCGACTTGATGATCTGGCTATCGACCTGGGGAGACTCAAGCTGGATGCGCGCCGAAATGGAGCGCTCCAAGCGAGCCTGATGGCTCGCCCCGATGCAACTTTCCGTCCCAACACGACTTTTCCCGATCATGAAACAGGCGTATCAATCGCGGCAATAAAAGTGCCGCCCAGCTGTCATGTTCTAGGGAGAAACAAAATGCGCGTTTCCATCGTCTTAGGTTCGCTCGCCGCTCTACTGGCGCTCACCGCCTGCCAGACGCTGACGCCGGAAGAGCGCCGGGCGCGGGATGAGGCGACATGCCGGGGTTATGGTTTCCGCCCCGGCACCGACCCCATGGCGGGTTGCCTTCTCGATCTGGAAATGGATCGTCGCGCCGACAACCGCGCCTGGCAGGCGCAGATGAACCGCGACATGTTCTATCGTCCGGTGGTGGTGGAGCGGCGGATCATCGTCCAACCAAACCCCTGACCGGAATGAAGGCGACATTGCTGGCGGTTTCACCCTGCCTTGCCCTTGCGGCAAGTGTCGCCTGCGCGGCGGCAAGACGCGCGATGGGCACGCGGAAGGGCGAGCAGGACACGTAGTCGAGATCCGCATCCTCGCAGAAATGGATCGAGGCCGGGTCGCCGCCATGTTCGCCGCAGATGCCGAGTTTCAGCTCCGGACGCGTCTGGCGGCCGCGCTCGGCGGCAATGCGGATCAGTTCTCCCACACCGTCGAAATCGAGCGAGATAAACGGGTCGCGTTCAATAATGCCCTTGCGCTGATAGGTATTGATGAAACGTGCCGCGTCGTCACGGGAAATCCCGAAGGTCGTCTGCGTCAGATCGTTGGTGCCGAAGGAGAAGAACTCCGCAGCTTCCGCAATCACATGCGCGCGCAGCGCCGCGCGCGGCAACTCGATCATGGTGCCGGTCAGATATTCGAGCGTCATGCCGGTCTCTTCCGCCACCTCGGCGGCCACCGTGTCGATGACGGCCTTAACGTAATCGAGTTCGGACCGGAGGCCGACCAGCGGCACCATGATCTCAGGCACGACAGGTGCACCGGTGATGCGCGCCGCCGCAACCGCAGCCTCAAAAATGGCGCGCGCCTGCATTTCGGCAATTTCGGGATAGGAAATGGCAAGCCGGCAGCCGCGATGGCCGAGCATGGGGTTGAATTCGTGCAGCGCATCCAGCCGCTGGCGGAATACGGTCTGCGGCATGCCCATGGCGGCGGCGACCTCTACGATCTCGCCATCGCTCTTCGGCAGGAATTCGTGCAGCGGCGGATCAAGCAGGCGGATCGTCACCGGCAGGCCGTGCATGATCTGGAAAAGCTCGGTGAAATCCGAACGCTGCATCGGCAAAAGCCGGTCAAGCGCTGCCCGCCTGCCCTTTTCGCTTTCGGCGAGAATCATCTCGCGCATCACATGAATGCGATCGCCTTCGAAGAACATATGCTCGGTGCGGCAAAGACCTATACCTTCTGCACCGAAAGCACGGGCGGCGCGGGCATCGGCCGGTGTATCAGCATTGGTGCGCACTGTCATACGGCGCAGATTATCGGCCCATTGCATCAGCTTGCCGAAGTCGCCTGACAGTTCAGGCTGCGTCATCGGCACTTCACCTTTCATCACCCGGCCGGAAGAGCCGTCGATGGTGATGACATCGCCGCGTTTCAGCATGCAGCCAACGCCGATCAGCACCTTGTTGCGCATATCGACGCGCATCGAACCCGCACCGGTAACACAGGGAATGCCCATGCCGCGCGCTACCACGGCGGCGTGGCTGGTCATACCGCCGCGCGTCGTCAGAATGCCTTCGGCGGCATGCATGCCGTGAATATCTTCCGGACTGGTTTCGATGCGGACCAGAATGACGCTTCGGCCTTCAGCTTCCGCAGCGACCGCTTCTTCCGAGGTAAAGACGATCTCGCCGGTTGCCGCACCCGGGGAGGCAGGCAGGCCGGAGCCGATGATGGGCCGGGAAATACCGGGATCGATGGTGGGGTGCAGCAATTGGTCGAGCGATGACGGCTCGATGCGGCAGACGGCTTCTTCCTGCGAAATCAGCCCATCCTCGACCATATCGACGGCGATCTTCATGGCGGCGCGTGTGGTGCGCTTGCCGGAACGGGTCTGGAGCATCCAGAGCTTGCCGCGCTCGATGGTAAATTCCAGATCCTGCATGTCGCGATAGTGGGTCTCCAGCCGCTTGCAGATCACCATGAACTCGGCGAAAGCCTCCGGCATCAGCTTTTCCATGGAGGGTTTGTCGGAACCCGACGCCAGCCTCGCAGCCTCGGTGATGGATTGCGGCGTGCGGATGCCCGCCACCACATCTTCACCCTGGGCATTGACGAGGAACTCGCCGTAAAGCTCCGCCTCTCCGGTGGAGGGATTGCGGGTGAAGGCAACGCCGGTTGCCGATGACGAGCCGAGATTGCCAAAGACCATGGCCTGGACGTTGACCGCCGTGCCCCAATCGCCGGGAATATTGTGCAGGTGTCGATAGGTCACGGCGCGATGGTTCGTCCAGCTGGCAAAGACTGCACCGATCGCGCCCCAGAGCTGAACATGGCAATCCTGCGGGAAAGCCTCTCCCAACTCGTCCTCGATCAGTTGCTTGTAAAGCGCAACGACATGCTGCCACTCGACCGCCGACATATCGGTATCGTATTCATGGCCGAGCCGGCCTTTCTCGTCTTCGAGAATTTCCTCGAACAGCTCATGGTCGAGACCCATGACGACATCGGCATACATCTGGATGAAGCGGCGATAGCTGTCCCAGGCGAAACGGGCGTCGCCCGCATCGTGGCCCAGCGCCTGCACCGTGCGGTCGTTGAGGCCGAGATTGAGCACCGTGTCCATCATGCCCGGCATGGAGGCACGCGCGCCTGATCGGACCGACAACAGCAGCGGCGTCTGGCTGCCGCCGAATGTCTTGCCGGTCACGGCTTCCATGCCGTGAAGGCCGGCCATGACCTGCAGCTTCAGCTCTTCGGGGAGATCGCGGCCGTTCTTGTGATAAAGGGCGCAGGCATCGGTTATGATGGTGAGGCCGGGGGGAACGGGAAGGCCGAGACTTGCCATTTCGGCAAGGTTTGCACCCTTGCCGCCCAATATAGCAACGTCACCTGCCCGGCCTTCGGCAGCACCGTTGCCGAAGGTATAAACCCACTTTTTCATTCCACGCTCTCCACCCAGAAGCGTTGTCATTTTTCTATCATCTACAGCATTGGCAGCATGTTGGAAACGCCACAACGTCCAGTTTACATCGCAGTGCAGCATAATTGCGGCGAATTGCGCGCCAGAATTTCCGCAAAAGCAAAATAACAGCGTTACTGACGCATTCGTGTAGTGCGCAGAAACGGAGTGTTCCCTAAGCCATCCACATCGCCCAAAAAGAGATTATTCATGCAATTTACTCGCCGCCACACGTTGAAATTTGCCGGAATTTCTTGCGCCGCCACCGCCCTTGCCGGTGCTCTTAGAGCAGAAGGCGCCCCACCCGCAGCAAGTGCAGGCACCGCCCTTCCCTTTGCGCTGACCACGCCGATGCATGTCAGTCAGGCGGCGCTTCGGGTGCGCGATCTCGATCCGATGATCGATTATTACCGTTCCGTGCTCGGGTTGAATGAGGTTGCGCGCAACGCACGGGGCGTGACGCTCGGCGCCGGCACCGTTCCCCTGCTTGATCTCGTTCACAAGCCAACGGCGGATTATGAAAGCCCCACCTCAGCCGGCCTGTTCCACATCGCCTATCTGATGCCCAGCCGCGAGGATCTGGCGCGGTGGCTGGTACATGCGGCGTTAAGGCAGGTGCCGCTCACGGGCTTTGCCGACCATAATGTCAGTGAAGCGGTCTATCTCAACGATCCCGAAGGCAACGGCATCGAGGTTTACAGCGACCGGCCGAAGGACACATGGGTCTGGAGCGGCAGCGTGGTTAAGATGGGGACCGAACCGCTCGACGTCGATGATCTCGTAACGCTGACCGACACCAAAAAGAGCGATTACGAGGCCGCACCTTCCGGCATGCGCATCGGGCATATTCACCTGCGGGTCGGCGAGATTGCCACCGCACGCGCCTTTTACGAGGAAGCCGTTGGTCTCAAACCGACGCAGGATGCCCGTTCGGATGCCTCCTTCCTGTCATCGGGCGGATATCACCACCATCTGGCCGTCAACATATGGAACAGCCGAGGCGCGAAAGAGCGCAACGCCACCGAAACCGGCCTCGACTGGTTCTCTCTTGCCATCAAAAATCCCACGGACCTTGAAGCGCAGAAAACGCGGATGCGGGCGGCCGGTTATGTGCTGGTGGAGATGGAAAACAAGGTTGTGGAAGCGATTGATCCGTGGGGCACGCGGCTGCGGTTGGTGCCGGTGTAAGAGGGCGGCAAGTCGGCTGGTTTCCTGTGACTGTTACAGGAACGAGGGACGCGAGGCACAACACCAAAAAAAAGCCTTGCGAGGCCACGGCAGCGACCTCGCAAGGCTTTCCATCCGGTACAGGAAACCGGATGGGGGGTTTGGAAAGAGCCCAAATTCCTTTCAAAAAGACATAGCAAAATGCCGCGCATTGTCGCCCACCCGAATGGGTGATGCGGCCAGATAAATTCGCGATGGACAAGGCTTAAGGGGCAAGCCCGGAACGGGAAACTCAGACGGCTTCGCGCAGTTGCTCGGCAGTCTGCAAATCCACGGAAACCAGTTGCGACACGCCCTGTTCGGCCATGGTGACGCCGAAGAGGCGGTTCATGCGCGCCATGGTGATGGGATTGTGGGTGATGATGACGAAACGCGTTTCGGTGGAGGCAACCATTTCGTCCATCAGGTTGCAGTAACGCTCGACATTATGGTCGTCGAGCGGCGCGTCCACCTCGTCCAGCACGCAGATCGGTGCGGGATTGGTGAGGAAGACCGCAAAGATCAGCGCCATGGCCGTCAGCGCCTGTTCACCGCCGGAAAGCAGCGTCATGGTCTGTGGCTTCTTGCCAGGAGGACGGGCGAGAATTTCCAGGCCGGCTTCCAGCGGATCGTCGGATTCGATCAGCTGCAATTCCGCCGTGCCGCCACCAAACAGATGGGTGAAAAGCCGCTGGAACTGCGAATTGACCACATCGAAGGCCGCAATCAACCGTTCACGGCCTTCGCGGTTGAGGTTCTGGATACCGGCGCGCAGCTTGCGCACCGCGTCGATGATATCATCGCGTTCCTTGATGAGGGCCGCGAGCTTGGCGGAAAGCTCCGCCTGCTCTTCCTCGGCACGCAAGTTGACGGCGCCCAGCCTCTCACGCTCGATCTTCAGCCGGTCGAGATCGCGCTCGACATCGCGAATATCTGGCTTCGGCTGGTCGGGACCAAGGCCGGTCAGGCGCAACGCCATATGCGGCTCGGTATTCAGCGTTTCGCGGATGCGATGTTCGGTTTCCTGCCGCTTCTCGCGGGCGGAAACAAGCCGTTCTTCGGCGCGGCCGCGCTTTTCACGGGCTTCTGCCAGTTCGGAAAGGGCGGTGGTGGCAACGCGGTCGGCGGCGCGTTGCAGGTTTTCCGCCTCCGCCAGCCGGTCCGCGGCCAAGCGGCGGGCGTCTTCGGTTTTCTGAAGCTCGGTCAGGAGGTTGCGGCGTTTCTCGTCGAACTCTTCCGGCGCAATGTCCAGTTCGGCGATTTCCTCGCGCGCCTCTTCCTCACGCTCGCGCAGGGTGGCGATGTGATCGGCGGCACTGGCGGCCCGCGATGCCCAGGTGGAGCGCTCCTGCGCGATTGCCTGAAGCCGGCGCTGGCGGCTTTCCGCCTCGCGGCTCACGCCCTCGTGGCGGGCGCGCGCTTCCGCCAGCAGGCCACGGTCTGTGGCGACTTCCAGCTGGCTTTCACGCAGGCGCAGATCAAGGGCGGAAAGATCCGGCGCGTCTTCCATTTCGATGCGGGCGTTTTCTTCCTGAACGACGATCTCGTCGATCTGCGCGCCGATCTGGTTCAGCGCTTCCGAGACGATATCCCGGCGGCGCAGAAGATCGCCCGAGGCGCGTTCGGCTGATGTCAGCGCCTCTCGTGCCTCGGCAAGATGACGCGTCACCAGCCGGCTTCTGTCGCGCACTTCCGAAAGCCGCAACTCGGCGCTTTTGATGTCGTCGGTCCTGATGGAGAGCTGTTCTTCGGCCTCCTCCAGACTGAAACGGGCCTCTTCCAGTTCCGTCTCGATTTCGGCAAGCCGGTTCTTTTGTGCCAGACGAAGGGCGGCGGCTCCCGGCGCATCAGCGCTGGCGATGTGGCCATCCCAGCGAAACAGCGCGCCCTCGCGCGTCACCAGCCGCTGACCGGCCTTCAGCGACGGCATCAGGCGCAAGGCTTCCGCAGTGTCGGCTGCAACGCCGATCTGGGCGAGACCGCGCCTTAACGCGTCCGGCGCCTGCGCATAGTTCAGAAGCGGCTTGACGCCCTGCGGCAAAGCAGGATCGCCCGCACCATCGCCATTGCCGGCCCAATAGGCGGGAGCAGCGGGATCAAGGGCACTTTCGAGGTCGTCGCCAAGGGCTGCACCAAGCGCTGCCTCAAAACCACGTTCCACCGTCATTTCTTCCGCCACCGGCGTGAAGCTGCCATTGGCGGCAGCACTGGCCGCCAGGATTTTGGTGATGGTGCGCGCTTCCGTATCCAGAGCGTTCAGCCGGTTTCTCGCCGTTTCCAGTGGGCCGCGCGCCAGCGCTTCGGCGGACCGCGCCTCGGCAACGGCGGCTTCGGCTTCCTCCGCCACGATCAGAGCGTCTTCCACCGCGATCTCGGCTGCCTCGACCGCCTCGCGGCGCTCCGAAGGATCGGGAAGGCCGGAGAGTTTTTCATCGACGGCATCGATCTCGGAGGATGCCTCCTGCGACTGGCGTTCCAGCCGGAGTTTACGATCGGAAAGCTCGCGGATCGCCCGTTCCAGCTGCTGGCGCCCGGCGGCGGCCTCGGCGCGCTCGGCGGTGATGGCAGTGAAAACGGTTTCGCTTTCAGTCAGTTTAGCGGCGGCTGCCTCAAAGGCTTCGCGCATCTCTTCGGCATGACGACCGGAATCGGCGAGAATTTCGAGAAGGTCTGCCTCTTCCTCATCGAGCCGCGCAAGGATCTGGGCGTTATCAGAGACAAGCCGTTCTTCGCGAACGATGTCTTCGCCAAGCTGCGACAGACGGCGCGCCAGCTCATCACGGCGGCGCAGCAGGCGGTTCGCCTCGTCATCCAGCTGGGTGCGGGCAATCTGCAGACGTTGCAGGGCGGCAGCGACACGCGCTTCATCCTCGCGCAGTTCCGGCAGCTTCAGGCTGGCAATGCCCTGCTGTTTGGCCGCCTCCATCTGCGCCTGCGCCTTTTCGGCAACGATGTTCGTGGCCTGATTAAGCGCGCTTTCCGCTTCGCCTTCGGCTTCCTTGGCTTCTACCCAGCGGATATGCAGCAGGGTCGCCTCGCGGGCGCGGATATCCGCCGACAGCATCTTGAAACGGTTGGCCTGCCGCGCCTGGCGTTTCAGGCTTTCGATCTGGCTTTCAAGCTGGGCGGTCACATCCTCCAGCCGCTCCAGATTTGTTTCGGCAGCGCGCAGGCGAAGCTCCGCTTCATGGCGGCGGGAATGCAGGCCGGAAATGCCAGCCGCCTCTTCCAGAAGCTGGCGGCGGGCCTGCGGCTTGGCATTGATGAGTTCACCGATACGCCCCTGCCCCACCATCGAGGGCGAACGCGCGCCGGTGGAGGCATCGGCAAACAGAAGCTGCACATCCTTGGCGCGCGCTTCCTTGCCGTTGATGCGATAGACCGAGCCGTTTTCGCGCTCGATGCGGCGCGTCACCTGAATTTCATCGGCATCGTTGAAGGCGGCGGGCGCGGTGCGATCGGAATTGTCGAGATAAAGGCCGACCTCGGCGGTGTTGCGGGCCGGGCGATTGCCGGAACCGGAGAAGATGACGTCATCCATGCCGGATGCGCGCATGTTCTTGTAGGAGTTTTCGCCCATCACCCAGCGAAGCGCTTCGACCAGATTGGACTTGCCGCAACCATTGGGACCGACGACACCGGTCAGACCCGGCTCGATGATGAATTCCGAGGGTTCAACGAAGGATTTGAAACCGACGACGCGGAGCTTGTTGAACTTCATGCCGCTCCGCTCCGCCTGAAATAACGGCAATAAAAAACGGGCGAATGGAAATATCCGCCGCCCGTTCCTTTAAGGGTTCGGCGATCAGAGCAGCTTGTCGATGACAGCCGACATGGTTTCAACCGACATGTCTCCCGCGTATTTCTTGCCGTTGATGATGAAAGTCGGCGTGGAGTTGACGCCGAATTCCGTCGCACCGCGTTGCATCGTTGCGTTCACATCATCCAGAAGCTTCTGGTTCGTCAAGCAGGCCTCGAAAGACTCCTGTGAGAAACCGGCCATTTTCGACAATTGCAGCAGGGCCGCACGGGCATCCTGGGCTGTTGCCCAGCTCTGCTGCTGCTTGAACAGCATGGAAACGAACGGGAAATACTGTCCTTCCGGTGCGCAGCGCGCCAGCATGAAGGCAGCGGCGGCACGCGGATCGAACGGGAATTCGCGGATGACGAAATAGGCCTTGCCGGTATCGATGTATTTCTTCTTGATCTCGTCAAAGGTCTTGTTGTGGAAATTGGCGCAATGCGGGCAGGTCATCGACATATATTCGACGATCTTGACGGGAGCGTTCGCATCGCCGAGCGCCGCTTCCGGCAGCGGACCAGGCTTCAACACCGCAGCCATATCCACGTCACCGGTGGATTCAGGCAATTCCTGCGCCTGGGCAACGCCCGGCGTGAAGGCAAACGGCAGGGCCGTGGCAAGGGCAGCAAGTGCAACACCGCCGAGAAGGCTGCGACGGGAAATGGTCAGTTCGGAAAAATGCATGAAAGCACCTGTTGGTAATAGACTCTATTGTCTGTTGATTCCGATATAGCGACGGCCTGTTCATCACAAGCGGGGTTTTGAACTCTTCTTGTCAAAGAATTGTGACCAGTCAAGGACCGTGCGCGACATCAAATCGTCCCGCCCCGCGGCTTCTTCTTCTGCATCACCGCCGTGCCGAGCCTTTCCACTGCCTTGCGCAGCGCTTCGCTCTCGATGCCGTCCATCATGTCGTCGAGACGTTTTGCCGCATCACCGCGCAGCGGCGGCGGCTTTCGCCGGCGGGGAACGGGCTGCGATACCGGCTTCTGCACGATCCTGATCTGGCGTACCGCCGGAAAGCCAAAAAAACCGTTGATGCGGGCGATGAGCTCGCCCTGTGCATGGGTGAGGAACAGAGCGCGTGCGCCTTCGCAGGCAATCGTCAGCACGCCCGGCTGGTAACCGCCGCGATCCGGCCCCTCGTCGCGCCGCGGCCAGGTAATCTTTTCCGGCCGCGTGCAATCGGCGAAGTCATCGCCGGCGATCTCGTCCCACGAGCCGAGCAGCGCCGTGTTGATGCCCGCCCGTTTCGACAGGAGGGGATCCATGATGCCATTGGCTATTTCGGCAATCTGGATGACGCCTTTGCGTGGATATCGCATTTTTCACTCGGGTTTCAGGACCGGACAGTCCGGAGCTTCTTGATAGGTCGGTATGAATGGCCCAACTATAGGCCGAATCGAAGAGAAACGGCAAACCATGCTTCAAAAAACCGCCCCGTCATCGCACGCGCAGATGCTGCTCGCATGGTACGACCGCCACCATCGCGAGTTGCCTTGGCGCACCTCGCCGGCCATGGCGGCACAAGGAAAACGTGCCGATCCCTATCATGTCTGGCTTTCCGAAGTGATGTTGCAGCAGACGACGGTGCAGGCGGTGAAACCCTATTTCCTGAAGTTCCTCGCGACGTGGCCTCATGTCAGCGATCTGGCGGCGGCACCGGTTGAGGATGTGATGGCTGCATGGGCGGGACTTGGTTATTACGCCCGCGCCCGCAACCTGAAAAAATGTGCGGAAGCTGTGGCGAAAGAGCATGGCGGCGTCTTTCCCGATACCGAAGAGGGCCTGAAGAAGCTGCCCGGCATCGGCGACTATACATCTGCTGCCGTGGCGGCCATTGCGTTCAACCGGCAGGCGGCGGTGATGGACGGTAATGTGGAGCGCGTCATCTCCCGCCTTTTCGCGATAGATGCACCCCTGCCCGGTTCGAAACCCGCCATGAAGGCGAAGGTGGCGGAGCTTACGCCTTCCGACCGGCCGGGCGATTTTGCGCAGGCGATGATGGATCTCGGTGCGACGATCTGCACGCCGAAGCGCCCTGCCTGCGCGCTCTGTCCGTTCAATGGCGGCTGTCTGGCGCTTGCCCATGACGAGCCGGAGCGGTTTCCGGTCAAGGCCGCGAAAAAGGCAAAACCGGTGCGGCTGGGAGCCGCCTTCGTGGCGGTGAATGCAAGCGGCAAAATTCTGCTGCGACGGCGCATAGAAAGCGGCCTTCTCGGTGGCATGACGGAGGTGCCGACAACAGCATGGACCGCCCGCGTGGATGGCGGCACCGACACGAGCCACGCGCCTTTTGCCGCGTCTTGGCAAGCGGCGGGCGTCATTGTGCATGTCTTCACCCATTTCGAGCTGCGGCTCACCGTCTATCGGGCACAGGTACCGGATGGGCTTGAAACCGGCGCGGATGACGGATGGTGGGAGCCGGTTACAAATCTTGACGCGCAAGCCTTGCCGACGGTGATGAAAAAAGTCATCGCACAGGCTATTCCATCCGCATTCGATGAAAGCAGGAAGTTTCGATGACCAAGATTGAGCATATCGTATTCGACATCGGCAAGGTGCTGATCCACTACGATCCGCATATTCCCTATAGCCGCCTCATTCCCGATGCCGACGAGCGCAAATGGTTCTTCGAGAATGTCTGCACCCATGACTGGAACCTCGAACAGGATCGCGGACGCGGCTGGGAAGACGCCGAGGCGCTGCTGATGGAGCAGTTTCCCGAGCGGGAAGAGCATATCCGCGCCTTCCGCAAGTTCTGGCATGAGATGGTCTCGCATTCCTATGACGACAGCGTCGCGATCATGACCGGCCTGATCGATAACGGTCACGACGTGACGATGCTGACCAACTTCGCCTCCGATACCTTCCGCGAAGCGCAGAAGATGTTCCCCTTCCTCACCCTGCCGCGCGGCGTGACGGTTTCTGGCGACGTGAAGCTGCTGAAACCGGATGTGGCGATCTACGAACTGCACGCGAAGGAATTTGGCCTCGACCCTGCCGCAAGCATCTTCATTGACGATACGCTTGTGAATGTCGAAGGCGCCAAGGCCGCCGGCTGGCAGGCGGTGCATTTTACCGGAGCGGAAAAGCTGAAGCAGGATCTGCAATCCTACGGCGTGGATGTCTGACACACCATCAGATCCAAAAAGAAAATTGGCGCAGGCGGAAATGGCGGTCTCCTGCCTGCGCCAGTCCTGCCGCAAGCGGCATGGGACAGCAATGTTTTCGTGAACTTTCCGAACCGGATTTTCACAACCATTGCTTTGCGTAGGACACTATGACCGTTCTCTTGCGCGAAACTTGTCTGGCTAAATTTAGATATTCAAAAATACCAACGCCCGACACCGAAGTGCCGGGCGTTGGTCGTTCTCCATCCGGGACTGAAGGTACTAAACCGGACGGAGACGTATGCTGACAATGGCGGGCGGTGGATCGTTGCCTTCAGCCTTTTGGGCTTTAGACTGTCAGGCCTTTGCCAGTTCACTGCGGATGATTGTTCTCAGATCATCGATAGGCTTCAGCTGGTCGCCATCCTCGAAGTGCCAGAACGTCCATCCGTTGCATGCGTCGAGACCCTGCACCTTTGCACCAAGACGGTGAATGGAGCCGGCAGTCCCGCCGGATGCAATCGTACCATCGGCACGAATAATGGCGCTATAACGGCGCTTTGCATCGGTCAGCACCTGGCCGGGACGGACGAGACCGCTTTCCACCAGGGTGTTGAAGGCAACACGCGGTTCGGCCCTCTTGCCGGTCATAACGGTCAGCTCCGCCTTGCCGAGCGGCTCGACGGCGGCGATGCGGGCAGACGCCGCGTCGATGTAATCCTGTTCGCGTTCGATACCAACGAAGTGGCGGCCGAGACGTTTTGCAACCGCACCCGTGGTGCCGGAGCCGAAGAACGGGTCGAGCACGATGTCGCCAGGCTTGGTGGAGGCCATGATGATGCGTGCCAGCAATGCTTCCGGCTTCTGGGTCGGATGCACCTTCTTGCCGTCGTCACCTTTCAGCCGCTCATGGCCGCTGCAAATCGGGAACAGCCAGTCGGAGCGCATCTGAACGTCGTCGTTGGAGGCCTTCAGCGCTTCGTAGTTGAAGGTATAGCCCTTGGCTTTCGGATCGCGGCTCGCCCAGATCATGGTCTCATGGGCGTTCTGGAAACGGCGGCCCTTGAAGTTGGGCATGGGATTGGTCTTGCGCCAGACGATATCGTTCAGGATCCAGAAATCGAGGTTCTGGAGCATGGAGCCGACACGGAAGATGTTGTGGTAGGAGCCGATGACCCAGATGGTACCATTCGGCTTCAGCACGCGGCGGCAGGCCAGCAGCCAGGCGCGGGTGAAGGCATCATAGGCCTCGAAGGAGGAGAACTGGTCCCACTCGTCATCGACTGCATCAACCAGCGACTGATCTGGCCGGTGAAGCGTACCGCCAAGCTGGAGGTTGTAGGGCGGATCGGCGAAAATCGCATCCACCGACTGGCTCGGGAGGGCATCCAAGGCAGCGACACAATCACCTTTGATTATGCTGTCTTTCCAGGCGTCACTCTCGCCCGCACGATCAAAACCGGCACGCCGAAAATCGGCCAGCGGAAAAACTGCTGCCATTGGTACTCGCTCCATACGCTTACTCTCTACTGATGCTTATGGTTACCGAAGATGGTTATCAAAGCCTGAACAAGTCACGGAAAATGCGAAATAAATGGCTGTTGCGGCCGACACGCGCAATTTGCTGGCGCGGGCGGGGAACCCGAAGTGGCGCAAAAACGTTGTGCACAACGGGTTGTCCTGTTCCGCATGTCGGTGCTGGCAATACCGGCAACTCAGGGGGTAATCCGCAATGACGTCCGTAACGCGAGTGGCTTCTTTTTCAGTGCATGCCTTTTCCGCGGCTCTTCTTCTGGCGGCGCTGCCGTCAAGCTTGGGGGCGCAGGAGCCGGCACCGCTATACAACGTCGTCACCGACGCTGTGCTGTTCGATGGCGGCCCCTCGCTCGGCAACAGCGACAGGGTGCGGTGGGATTTCTACAAGGCCGACCGGGCCGGCGTGCGCAGCGACGTCAATGCCGGCGGCTCCTACGACGCCACCTTCGAAGCGAAGCTGCCGGCGGGCAAATATGTCGGCGTGGCAGCGCTGGGCAACATCCGTCGCGAAATACCCTTCGAGGTGAAGGAGGGAAGCCTAACGAGGCCAAAGGCGAATTTCGACGCGGCGGAACTGACGGTGGTGCCAAAACGCAGCCCCGGCGGCGATGTGGAAAGCCAGGCGAAAACCGAAATCACCAAGGACGATTTCAAAGACAGCGTCTACGGGCAGAACACGACCTTCGTGCCGGCGGGCGAACTCCTCCTCACCGGCAGCATCGGCCCTGCGCGTGCGCAGGAAACGCTTGCCATCAAGGCGGGCGAGACGATCAGCCACGATCTAGTCATCCCGAGCGGCGTGGTCGTTGCCAAGGCGGCCTATACGGACGGTGGCAAGGCTGTGGAAACGGACGATATCCGTTTCGAAGCGCTTTCAGCCAAGGAGACGCTTGATGGCACGCGCCAGACCATCAACGGCGTTTACGGCACCGGCAAAACCATGGAAATGCCTGCAGGCGATTTCGTGATGCGGGCGCGTCTGGGCAAGGTCACGGTGGAACAGCCCTTCACCGTAACTGCAGGAAAACGCACCGAGATCAACCTCAACCTCGATGCTGGTGTTCTGGCAATCACGGCACCGGGTGCGGAGCGGATCGACATCGTCGAAACGACCAAGGACCTTCAGGGTACGCAAAAGGAAATTTCCGGCCGTTACGGCAACCGGCATCAGGAGACCCTGCATCCCGGCGATTATTCGGTGAAGGTGAGCTACGACAAGAAATCCGGGCGCGAGCCGAAGGAGATCAAGGCGACGGTCAAGGCCGCCGAGAGAACCGAGACGAATGTGCCGGAGTAGCAGTAAGCCGCTGCCCGGCCGGGTGCGGCGGCGGCTCGCCAATCTTCACGCCGGTAAATCCTGATGCCGCGATGCGATCGCACAGCCTAATCCACTGGCAGCCGCGACAGGCCTGCCGGATATCTCCGGCGGCGAAGGCCAGACGCATTTTCTCCAGTAGCTCCGGCGTTGCCCGCAGCCGCTTTCCGGCGGTGATTGTCTCGTTCAAAAGCGTTGAAACCGAAAGCCGGGCCGCCTCGTCCCTCTGCACCACGCCCTCGTTGAAACAGTGGGCATGGCTTTCGCACAACAGGCCAACGCAGATATCGTCCGGCCCATCGACCAGCTCGATATCCTCTTCGCCGGCGTTCAGCCGAGCGGCGACACGGTCGTAGTTTTCGACAAAGCCGGAGGTATATCCCTTCCCCACATAGGTCAGCATACAGAGAAGGTGATGGGGGCGAAGGCGGACCGTCACAGGGCGCGTTTCCGATGAAGGAAACAGATCGGCGGACAGAGGAAAAATCCGCTCCGTGATTTCGCCGTATCAGCAGCCATCCATGCTCCCTTCACGCACCGCGGATCGTCATCGCGGGCGGATATCGATAACCGACTTTTCCGGCGGAGTCCAAACGAGCCCAGCCAATCGTTCCCGGCCTATCCGACGATGGCGAAGGCGTCGTGCACCGAGCCTGAAGGGGTGCGGATTGCCTTGCGGCCGATCCATTGCACGTGCCCGTCGAGAATTCGCACCGCCTCCTCGGCACGGCCGCCGCGCAATGCGTCGAGGATCGCGCGGTGATCGGTATCGGTGCGGCGCTCCCATCCTGCCCGCCAGGCGGAAAACAGGAACCGGGCGCTCGCGGCATGCAGGCCGTCGATCGCCTCCATCAGGCGCGGCATGTTGCAAGGCGCCGTGATGAGGCGGTGGAAGCGGCGATTGGCCTCTTCCCAATGCTGCACATCGACCGCGCTATCGCCTTCGAGCGTGGCGGCCTCCGCCTGGTCGAGAATGGCTGAAGTCATATTTGGAATGGCGTGGCGCAGTGCCAGAACCTCAAGCGCGGCGCGCATTTCCGCGACTTCGCGCACATCGGCGAGGCCGAAATCCGCGACCCGCACGCCGCGGCGCGGAATGCTGGCGGCCAAGCCCTGCGCCTCCAGCCTGCGGAACGCTTCGCGCACCGGCACATGCGATGCGCCGAATTCGGCGGCGATGTGATCCTGCCTCAGACGTTCACCCGGCGACAGCTCACCGCGCACGATGCGGTCAGCCAGTGTGCGGCTGATGCGTGCGGCAATGGTATCTTCGGGTCTGGTTTTCGCTGTCTTGGGCATAACATCCCATAACGCATCCGGCGCTGATCTGTGTAGCGGTTTTTGCACGCAGGAAACGCGCAAAGCCAAATCCCAGCTATGAGCCGGGCGCGACCGACCCTTGCGGGCCAGCCGGTTGAGCTTGACGCGGACTTGGTCTAAAAGCCCGGGCATCACTTTTTTCCAAGGCAAATCCGATACAGGGAGCGCCCATGAGCGGCTTCGACCTCATTATTTTCGACTGTGACGGCGTTCTGGTCGATTCCGAAATCATCGCCGCACAGGTGGAGTCCCGACTTCTGACCGAGGCCGGGTATCCGATCTCCGTCGAGGAAATGGGCGAGCGTTTCGCCGGCATGACCTGGAAGAACATCCTCCTGCAGGTGGAAAGCGAAGCCAGCATCCCGTTTTCCGCATCGCTGCTCGACAAGTCGGAAAAGCTGCTGGACGCGCGGCTGGAACGCGACGTGAAGATCATCGAGGGCGTCAAGTTCGCTCTGTCGCGCCTGACGACACCTCGTTGCATCTGCTCGAATTCCTCCAGCCACCGCCTCGACATGATGCTGACGAAGGTGGGCCTGAAGCCCTATTTCGCACCGCATATCTACTCCGCCAAGGATCTCGGAGCCGACCGCGTCAAGCCGAAGCCGGATATCTTCCTGCATGGCGCAGCCCAGTTCGGCGTTTCACCGGATCGCGCCGTGGTAATCGAGGATTCCGTGCACGGCGTGCATGGTGCAAAGGCAGCCGGCATGCGCGTCATCGGCTTCACCGGCGCATCCCACACCTATTCGAGCCATGCCGACCGGTTGACGGATGCGGGCGCGGAAACGGTGATTTCACGCATGCAGGACCTGCCCGCCGTTATTGCAGCGATGGCGGAATGGGAAGGCGCTTTTTAATCTCTGGCTTTGTCACAAACGCCACTTCGTCATGCTCGGGCCTGTCCCGAGCATCTGCAACGACTTGATTCCACGATACGTGTTCGGATCCTCGGGACAGGCCCGAGGATGACGTTGCGTATGAACCATGGTTTGTTTGCGATCTGCCCGAAAGCCCGCAGAAGCAGCCTCCGGTTTTTACATTTCGCCCGTCAAATCACCGGCGCTTGGTCTTGGCCTTTGCGCCCTGCTCGGCAAAACCGATATAGACACTGACCGACCTCGGTGCGCCGCCCGGTCCGTTGGGAATGGCGACATGATCGTTGTTGAAGATGAACTGCGTGCCGGCACCGCCTGCAGCAACGTCGATGGCAAAATTGGTCGTTTCGCCGTAAATCTCGCCGTCGCCGTCCTTAACGGTGACGCGGATCGGTACGGTCACGCGGCCGGGCTTCGACATCGGGCCGGGAACGAGACGGCCCTGGGCCAGCACGTTTACCGTCAGCGTGGTTTCGTTCGCGGTGCAAGAGCGCGTCGTGTCTGACAGCGAAACCTGATAGGCGAGTTTCTGCGGATCGTCCTTTGCGCCACCGGCATAGACGCGGTGGACGGCATTGGCATCGAGAACCGTGACCGTCGGGCAGTTGGCCTGCACCACCGGAGCAACGGCATTTGCCTGCGCCGCCGGAGGGTTGACGGCAAGCGAATCTGACGGATTGGAGGAATTGCATCCTGCAACAACGGCCAGAAGCGACATCGCGGCGGACAAACGCAAGAAATTCCCTGACACTCTTCTAATTCCCTCTCCATTGTCCCGGAACCGAACCGGAGACGCTGTTTATTGACCTTTCACGCAGGTTGGCGATGGTCTATAGCAGCGACGCCGGAAAAAATCGATTGGCATGTTTGGTTTTGCTTGAATTTTCAAAAAAGCCCTTCATTACCTCGCCAATCGCCTCATTCCGGCGGGATGCTGCTGATAAAGAGCCGGTAACGGCAACGGACAGACCGGTAAACGACAAGGGACTATCTCGTGAAATATGTATCGACCAGGGGTGCGGCCCCTTCGCTTGGTTTCTGCGACGCGCTTCTGGCGGGCCTTGGCCGTGATGGCGGGCTTTACGTGCCGCGCGAATGGCCCTCCATGTCGAAAAAGGAAATCCGCAACCTGCGCGGCAAGTCCTATCAGGACATCGCGTTTGAGGTTCTCTACCGTTTCACCGGCGGTGAAATTCCGGCCGACAAGTTCAGGGCGATGATCGACGACGCCTATGCGACGTTCCGCCATCCGGCCGTAGCACCCCTGACGCAGACCGGGCCGAACACCTTCGTGCTGGAGCTTTTCCACGGCACCACGCTTGCCTTCAAGGACGTGGCGATGCAGCTTCTCGCCCGCCTGATGGATTATACGCTGGCTGAGCGCGGCGAGCGCGCCACCATCGTCGGCGCCACCTCCGGCGACACGGGCGGCGCAGCCATCGACGCCTTTGCCGGGCGCGAGCGCACCGACATCTTCATCCTTTTCCCCAATGGCAAGGTCTCTCCGGTGCAGCAGCGCCAGATGACGACCTCCACCGCCTCCAACGTGCATGCGCTGGCGATCAACGGCAATTTCGACGATTGCCAGAACCTCGTCAAAGAAATGTTCAACGACGCGAAATTCCGCGACGGCGTCAAGCTTTCGGGCGTCAACTCCATCAACTGGGCGCGCATCATGGCGCAGGTGGTCTATTATTTCACGGCGTCCCTGTCGCTCGGCGGTCCCGACCGGAAGATTTCCTTCACCGTCCCAACGGGCAATTTCGGTGATATCTTCGCCGGTTACGTCGCCAAGAAGATGGGCCTGCCGATCGACAAGCTTGTCATCGCCACCAACGACAACGACATTCTGGCGCGCACGCTGAAGACCGGCCGTTACGAGATGCGCGGCGTCACGCCCACCACCTCGCCCTCGATGGACATCCAGATATCCTCGAATTTCGAGCGGCTGCTGTTTGAGGCCTATGGCCGCGATTCCGCTGCGGTAAAGGCATCGATGGATGGCCTCAAGCAATCCGGCGCGTTTGAAATCCCGCCGCATGCGCTGAAATTCATCAAGAAGGATTTCCGCGCCGGCCGCGCCACCGAAAAGCAGGTGGCGGCGACGATCCGCGATACGCTTGAGAAAACCGGTTACCTGATCGACCCGCATACGGCGACCGGCGTTTTTGTGGCGGAAAAACACGAAAAGGCATCAAGCCCGATGGTGGTCCTGTCCACTGCCCATCCGGCTAAATTCCCGGCCGCCGTAAAATCCGCTTGCGCAATCGACCCGGCGCTTCCAGTATGGCTAGCTGACATTATGAACCGGGAGGAGCGTTTCGACATTCTGGACGCAGAGCTGAAGACGGTGGAAACCTTCATCGGCAGCCACGCACGCGCCGGCAAATAGAGACGCGGAAAGACTTGATATGAGAGTTAATGTGACCCGGCTTTCGTCCGGGTTGACCGTTGTCACGGAAAGAATGCCGCATCTCGAAAGCGTTGCTCTTGGGGTGTGGATCAAATCCGGGTCCCGCAACGAGACGACTGCCGAGCACGGCATCGCCCATCTTCTCGAGCATATGGCCTTCAAGGGTACGGCGCGCCGTACCGCCCGGCAGATCGCCGAAGAGATCGAAAATGTCGGCGGCGAAGTCAACGCCGCGACATCGACGGAAACAACTTCATACTACGCCCGCGTCCTGAAAGACCACGTTCCGCTCGCCGTCGATATTCTTGCAGACATCCTGACGGAGTCGCTGTTCGACGAAGACGAGTTGGAGCGGGAGAAAAACGTCATCCTCCAGGAAATCGGTGCCGCCACCGATACGCCTGACGATGTGATTTTCGACAATTTTTCCGGCGTCGCCTATCGCGACCAGACCATCGGCCGCCCGATCCTCGGCACTCCGGAAACCGTGCAATCCTTCACCAGCGCCCAGATCAGGCATTATCTCGCCCGCAACTATACAACGGATCGCATCTTCGTCGTTGCAGCAGGTGCTGTCGACCACCAGAGCTTCGTGAAGCAGGTGGAAGAACGTTTTGCCTCGCTGCCGCAGCTGCCGGTCACCACGCCGGTTCTCGAAAAGGCGATCTATACCGGCGGGGAAATCCGCGAGACCCGTGACCTCATGGACGCGCAGGTGCTTCTCGGCTTCGAGGGCAAGGCCTATCACGCCCGCGATTTCTACTGTTCGCAAATTCTCGCCAATATTCTCGGTGGCGGCATGTCATCGCGCCTGTTCCAGGAAGTGCGAGAGTCCCGCGGCCTTTGTTATTCCGTTTATGCCTTCCATTGGGGTTTTTCCGACACCGGCATTTTCGGCGTGCACGCGGCGACCGGCGGCAACGACCTGCCGGAACTGATGCCCGTCATCGTCGACGAGTTGCGCAAGTCTTCCCAGACCATTCATCAGGAAGAAATCGACCGCGCCCGCGCACAAATCCGCGCGCAACTGCTGATGGGTCAGGAAAGCCCGGCAGCCCGTGCCGGCCAGATGGCACGGCAGATGATGCTTTACGGCCGGCCCATCCCCAATGAGGAGATGATGGAGCGCCTGAACGACATCACGCGGGAACGCCTGACCGATCTTGCAGGACGGCTGTTTTTCGATACAGTTCCGACATTGTCTGCAATTGGCCCGCTCGAACAGCTGCCGCCTCTTTCAGACATTACTGCCGCGCTTTCCGCGCAGCAGCCCGCAAGGATCGCAAGGATAAAGGCGAACGGCTGAGGGTTGCGGTTTCTTTCCGTACAGGGATGGTGAATGCTGCGTTTTCTTTCCCGACATAACGACACCCCGGAACTGCGCAGCGCCAACCATCTTCTCAGACTGCCGCGCTATGGCGATTTCAAGCAGTGGCACGTTCTGCGCTCGGAAAGCCGTCAGTTTCTACAGCCATGGGAACCCACCTGGCGCCCGGACGAACTGACGGAAGGCTCCTTCCGCACGCGTGTGGTGCGCAACGGCCAAGAGTTTTCCTCCGGCACCGCCGTGTCGTTTCTGCTGTTCGAGAAGGAGACGTTGCTCGTTGGAGGCATCACCATCGGTTATATCAGGAGGGGTGCTGCACAAAGCTGCATGATAGGATATTGGGTGGGCGAACGCTACGCCGCGCAAGGCCATATGTCTGCCGCATTAAAATTGGTAATACCCTATATCTTCAACGGACTTCAGTTGCACCGTATCGAGGCAGCCTGTATTCCGGAAAACTTCAAAAGCATCCGGCTTCTCGAAAATGCCGGGTTCCAGCGGGAAGGCCTCTTGCGGGAATACCTGAAAATCAATGGCCAATGGCGGGATCATACGATGTTTTCCCTTCTTGCCGACAAGCAAAGCTCCAGTGGAACGAAGTACGATACATGACTTACACTCACTCTGCGCCGTGCCTGTCGAAACGTCTGGCGGCAATTGCACTGGCTGCGCCGTTCTTCCTGTTTTTCCTGCTTTTTTCGTCTCTTTCCTACGCCTTCGAGCCGGTGAAGATTTCCCGTGACGATACGGCGCTCGATCTCACCGCGACAACCGATATCTATGCCAATCAGGGTGAAGCCTTTCAGGTCTCGACCGCGCCCGGTCCGGATGGCATCCGCCGCCGTATCGAGGTGCGTGCCAGCTCCACCGACCATCAGGGCGACTGGGCCGTCTTCGCGCTCGCCAACGTCTCGGAAGAGCAGCTGGAGCGCGTTATCGTCGCACCGCATTTCCGTCTGGTGAATTCCAAGCTGTTCTGGCCCGATCTCGGCTCGCAGCGCATCATCGCGATCACACCGAGCGAAGGCTTTGCGCTTGACCGGCAGCCAAGCCCGGATGCCGACGTCTTCCGCATCACGCTCAATCCCGGCTCCGTCATCACCTTCGTCGCCGAGCTGTCGACACCGCAATTGCCGCAGATCTATCTGTGGGAACCGGAAGCCTACAAGGATACGATCAACGCCTTCACGCTCTATCGCGGCATCGTTCTCGGCATTGCCGGCCTGCTGGCCGTGCTCCTGACCATCCTGTTCGTCGTCAAGGGAACCTCGGTTCTGCCGGCGTCGGCCGCGCTCGCCTGGGCGGTGCTCGCCTATATCTGCGTCGATTTCGGCTTCCTTGAAAAACTCATCACCGTCACATCCAGCGATCAGCGAATATGGAGGGCGGGCGCCGAAGTGGCTCTCGCCTCCAGCTTCGTGGTCTTCCTGTTCACCTATCTCAATCTAAACCGCTGGCACGCGCATCTGGGTTATGCGACCTTTGCCTGGGTGGTGGGTCTGGCGCTGCTGTTCGGCGTCGCGATTTACGATCCTTCGGTCGCCTCCGGTATCGCGCGCGTCTCCTTCGCGCTGACGGCGACGGCCGGCATCGCACTCATCATCTATCTTGGCTTCAACCGTTACGACCGGGCGATTTTGCTCGTTCCATCCTGGGCGCTCATCCTCGTCTGGCTGTTCGGCAGCTGGCTGACGGTGACCGGACAATTGGACAACGACATCGTTCAGCCGGCGCTTGGCGGCGGGCTGGTGCTGATCGTGCTTCTGATCGGCTTCACAGTCATCCAGCACGCCTTTGCCGGCAGCGCCTATCAGCAGGGCCTGTTTTCCGATCTCGAACGGCAATCTCTCGCACTGACGGGCAGCGGCGATACCGTGTGGGACTGGGACGTGACGCGCGACCGCATCGTCACCACACCTGACATTTCCAACCGTCTGGGGCTGGAGCCCGGCACGATGCATGGTGCTGCGCGCAACTGGCTGCCGCGCCTGCATCCTGACGATCGCGACCGGTTCAAGGCAACGCTCGACGTGCTGCTCGACCATCGCAAGGGCCGCCTCAATCACGAATTCCGCATTCGCGCTGAAGACGGACATTTCCATTGGCTGCAAATCCGCGCCCGCCCGGTTCTCGGCTCCAACGGCGAAATCATCCGCTGCGTCGGCACCATCACCGACATCACCGAGCAGAAGAACTCGGTGGAGCGGCTGTTGCAGGATGCGATGAATGACAATCTGACCGGGCTACCAAACCGGCAGGTCTTCCTCGACCGCCTGCAATCGATCCTCAACCTCTCTCCTGAAAGCGACGGCGTGCGCCCGACGGTGATGGCGATCGATATCGACCGTTACAAGCTGGTCAACGATACGCTCGGCATTGCTGCAGGCGACAATATCCTCATCGCGCTGACACGGCGTCTGCGCCGCCTGTTGAAACCGCAGGATACGCTGGCGCGTCTCGGCGGCGATGAATTCGGCCTGATCCTGACCTCGGAGCGCGATCCGCAGCGGGTGGCCGATTTCGCCGATGCGGTGAACAAGGCAATCATGGTGCCGATCAATTTCGCCAATCGCGAAATCATCCTCACCGCCTCCATCGGCCTCGTTTCATGGATCGACCAGCAGGAAAGTGCCGCAGGTCTCTTGAGCGATGCGGAACTGGCGATGTACCGCGCCAAGCGCGCTGGCGGAAACCGCGTCGAGCCGTTCCGTCCCGCTTTCCGCACGTCCGGCACCGACCGCCTGCAAATGGAAAGCGATCTTCGCCGCGCCATCGAGCGCAAGGAGCTGTCGCTCGCCTATCAGCCCATCGTCAAGCTTGACGATGGCGCGCTGGCCGGTTTCGAGGCGCTGATGCGGTGGGAACACCCCAAACGCGGCAACATTCCGCCGAGCGAATTCATCCCCATCGCGGAAGCCTCCGGCCTGATTGAACCGCTCGGCATGTTCGCGCTGGAAAGGGCAGCGACCGACCTGATGGACTGGCAGCATTCCATCGAGAAGATGCCGATCTTCATCTCCGTCAATATTTCCAGCGCGCAATTGCTGAATAACGAACTGTATAACGACGTGCGCGGCATGCTGACGCGAACGCGCTGTAATCCGCAGCAGCTGAAGCTGGAGCTGACGGAATCCGTGGTGATGGAAAACCCGGAACAGGCGCGGCTGGTGCTTTCCAAGCTGAAGGAAACGGGCATCAGCCTCGCCATGGACGATTTCGGCACCGGCTATTCGTCACTTGCCTATCTCACCCGCTTCCCCTTCGACACGATCAAGCTCGACAAGGCACTGGTGGCCAATACCAGCGACAAGCGAAACGTGCTGCTGCGCTCCGTTATCGCCATGGCGCGCGCGCTCGATATGCAGGTGGTTGCGGAAGGCATTGAAACGCCTGAGGATGCGGCGGAACTCTCACGCATGAACTGCCATTTCGGCCAGAGCTTCCTGTTTGGCACACCGGTTTCCGGGGATGCGGCGCTGAAACTTCTGCGTGAGCGGTTCCAGCCGACGAAGCGAGCTTCGTAAGAGGAACTGGAGTATGGGGTGGTAAATGGCTACTCCATCCACCGCCGTCACTCCGGCATTGAGCCGGAATGACGGGAGAAGGAAATGACGCGTTTCCTGACTATGACTTCTCGTGTCTCGTATTCACTGCGCCATCGAGAACTGCTGCATCTGCTGTTGAGGCATCGCGTCGATCCTGCCGTGTAGCAGGTCGTGGATGAATTCCATCTTGCTCACAACAGGCGGGGCCAGCACGAAGGGATAAAGGTCCGCCTCCCCCATGCTGCGCTGGATCGAGTTGATGGCGACGCTGAGCGGAATCCAGGCCTTGACCAGTTGTGCGGCGCTACGGGCATTATAGGGATCGAAAGTGACCTCCGCCGCCATTTCCTCATGTCCGTCGGGGTCTATCGCCACGCCAAAGGCGCGCGCGGTTTCCAGCGTATCGACGATGTGAAGATAATGCGCGAAACACTCGGCAAAATCCTCCCAGGGATGCACGGAGGCATAGGCGCTTATGAAGGTTTCCTGCCAGTTGGGGCGCGGCCCCTGCTCGTAGTTGCGCTGTAGCGCCGCGGCATAGTCTTCGCGCTCATCGCCGAATACCGCGCGGCAGGCCTCCAGTCGGTTCTCATCACGAACCAGCTTGTTCCAGATGAAATGCCCGACCTCATGGCGGAAATGGCCAAGCATGGTGCGATAGGGCTCGTTCATGTTGGCGCGCACCTGCTCGCGCGTCGCATCATCCACCTCTGCCGCGCGAATGGCGATCAGGCCCTCGTCGTGGCCGGTCATGGCGGGAATGACGGAACCGTCAGGCGCGACCTCATCAACCAGAAAGTCGAAGACTAGCCCGCCGACAGGATCGGCATCGCGGTTGGGATGCGGCAGGCCGAGACGCAATATCGAATAGAACAAATGCCGCTGTGCTTGGCTGATGCCGCGCCATTGTTCGATGCCCTTATCCGTCGCGATATTTGGCACGAGACGGTTATGGCTGCAGGCCGGGCAAAAGGCGTTCTGGCTTTCCGCCGGCACGGACCAGTTGCAGATGTCGTTCACCTCATTGGCGCAGAACCGCACCTGTCTTTCCGGCTGGGCAACAAGTTGCCAGTTCGGCTCTCCCGCAGGCGCCAGCGCTTCCATGGAAAGGCGCTCCGGCACGAAGGCCAGACGATGGCCGCAAGAGACGCAGAAACGATTGTCGAAGTGGACAGGCTGGCCACAGGAAGCGCAGGAAAAAAGCTTCATTCATGAAACCCTTGCGGTGGATGAATTGGGTGAAGGCGAATATAAGAGACCAAGGTGAAAGGCGTAACAAACCCGCCCGTCAGGCCTCCAGACGACAAGAGCGCATGTGCGATAACACATGCGCTCCAAAGCACCGCATCAAAGACACGGGAGCCCGTCAGGTGGCATTACATACGATCAACGACACCCTTGACCGCATCCTTGGCCTTGCCGACGTTCTTCTGTACCTTGCCTTCGGTTTCCTGAGCGGCACCCTTGGCGCGCAGCTCGTTGTTGCCGGTTGCTTCGCCGACGTTTTTCTTGACCTTGCCAGCAACTTCCTTGGCTGTACCGGCGATCTTGTCTGATGTGCTACCCATGTTACTGCTCCCTAGTTGAGCCGTACTGTCTGTGCGGCTTTCGGGACTGTTAACGTCAGGGATTGAGATTGGTTCCAGCAGTCGACAAAAGGAGCATCACGAAAAAATCAGGCGTGGCCGGCTTCCGCAGAAAGCATGCGAGCATCCACACCCATAAGCGCAAGCGCCCGCTCGTATTTGTTGTCCAGTCCACGGTCGAAAATCAGCTCTTCCGCCGCCGGGCAATTCAGCCATCCATTATTGGCGATCTCGTTTTCCAGCTGACCCGGACCCCAGCCGGCATAACCGAGCATCATGGTAGCCTTTTGCGGGCCGCGACCGTTGGAAATGGCGCGCACGATATCCAGCGTCGCCGTCAAGGAAATGTCGTCGCTGACCGGAATGCTCGATTCACTCAAATAATCATCGGAATGCAGCACGAAACCCCGCCCGGATTCGACCGGGCCGCCGCATTGGATCGGAAATTCCCGGGTGCGGTTGGGCAGCATGATGGCGTCGTTGCTGTCCACCAGCTTCAGATGCAGCAGAATATCCGTGAAGGTGATCTGCTGCGGCCGGTTGATGATGAAACCCATGGCTCCAGCATCCGAATGGGCGCAGATATAGACCACCGAACGGGCAAAATTGCCATTGTCCAGCCCCGGCATCGCAATGAGGAACTGGCTGTCAAAAAAGCCACGTTCGCGTTTGTCCATCAGGGTTGAAAAGCTCACCGGCGCCTCCAGCTTGCCGAATTCCATCGTTGAACGGGAAAGCGGCGTTCGCACTTCGACAAAGCACAGGATGCGGCATCGCGCCCGATCAATCAACCGAAAATGATGAACCGCACGAATTCGTAACTGGTCCATCGGGCGATGTTGGGTTAGACGGAAAGAATGAGCGTCAGGACATTCTTTCGATTTTCACATCTTCGCCTCGCTGTTGCCTTCGCCGCCCTTCTCGGTGGCGGGCAAGTAGCGCAGGCCCAAATTACCGACTGGGCGAGAAGTGAAGGCGGCCAGATGCGTGTGGCAAGCCTTGCCATGGATGCGGACGGCGTGGTGCGCGGCGTGTTGCAGATCGAGCCGAAAGACGGCTGGATAACCTATTGGCGCGAACCAGGCGAAGCTGGAATACCGCCCAAGATCACGCTTGATCCGGCAAGCGGTGTAAGCCTGACATCGATGGCCTATCCTGTTCCCAAACTCATTGAGAACGGCGATATCACCGATATCGGCTACGATCACGCCGTCAGCATTCCCTTTCAGTTGAAAGCCGTGGACGCCAAAGCGGGAGGCAATATCGACCTCACCGCCTTCATCGGCGTCTGCCAGAATATCTGCATTCCCTTTGAGGCGACGTTTTCGATCAGCCGCGGCAATGCGGGCGATGACGACCACGAAGAGCGGCGATTGCTGGAAGAGGCGCGCGAGACGCTGCCAGAGGCTGCATCCGACGATTTCAAGGTTGTCGATTTCCACATCACGCCCGACAAGACCATGCTTGGCGTGCAATTGCAGCTGCCGGAAAACGCGCCGAAGGAGACCGAGATATTCATCGCCGGCCCCTCCGGTTTTGCCTATTATGAGCCGCAGAACCTGGTGCGAGACAAGCGCAAGCTCTCCTTCTACATGAACATCAAGGGCTTGCCAAAAACCTATCAGGTGCAGGGCAACAGCTGGCCTATTCTTGTCAAATCCGGCGATCGGACCATGGAGACCATGCTCAATTTTCCAAAGCCCTGACCGTTCAGGCGGCATATCCCGAACGGCTGTCTCAGCCATGGAATTTCCCGCGAAAACCGTATGACAGTTTTCTTTTCCTTGCTCTATAGTCGCGCGAACCAAACGGCCATAGGAGCATGGACATGACTATCAAGATCGGCGAAAAACTGCCTTCCGCAACCTTCAAGGAAAAGACCGCCGATGGCCCGGTGGAAACCACCACCGATGCGCTTTTTGGCGGCAAGACGGTGGTTCTTTTCGCCGTACCCGGCGCTTTTACTCCCACCTGCTCGCTGAACCACCTGCCGGGCTACCTCGAAAACCGCGACGCCATTCTCGCAAAGGGCGTGGATGACATCGCCGTCGTTTCCGTCAACGACTGGCACGTCATGGGCGCATGGGCACAATCGTCCGGCGGCCAGGGCAAAATTCACTTCCTCGCCGACTGGGACGCCGCCTTCACCAAGGCGCTCGGCCTCGATGCCGACCTCTCCGGCGGTGGCCTTGGCGTGCGCTCCAAGCGCTATTCGATGCTGGTGAAAGACGGCGTGGTTACATCGCTCAACGTGGAAGAAAATCCCGGCCAGGCGACGGTCTCGGCCGCTGCAGCGATGATCGAGCAGCTTTAAGCCACCTCTCTGTCGTGGCGAATGAAGTACAGTATCCATTAAAGGGCGGTAAAACCGCCCTTTTTTTTCACACGTTCATATCAAACACCAGAAGCCCGGCCAGACCGCCATCGGTCAGCGAGACCAGACGTTGACCGACTTCCATGTGCTGTGGGTGCGCCAGATATTCGTCGCGGGCTTCCGGGCTGTCCAACGTCACGATGAAGCCATCGACGAAACCGCCATTCAGGCCTTCCGGCGAAACGTTCTGGCCGTATTTCACGTCGATTATGCCGGGTATCACGTCTTTGAGGGCCGCAATTGCCTCAAACACCGCGTGTTTTTCAGAGGATGCCGTTGCAGCCTTGAACCGTAGAAATACACAATGCAGGATCATCTGAATGCCTCTCCTCCGCTGGAACATCGTCCAACTGTTTGACGACAAGATAGATCGGGTTTCAGTTTTCACAATCCCTTATCACGGTTGGGCCGGATCAGGGCCGCATGGAAGAAATCAGACTTCCGTTACCGGCGTTTGAAAGGCTCCATGCCCTTGCGTGCCAATTCGTCGGCGCGCTCGTTTTCCGGGTGGCCGGCATGGCCCTTGACCCAGTGCAGCGTCACTTTATGGCGCTCCTGCGCCGCCTCCAGCGCCTGCCACAGTTCCACATTCTTGACCGGCTTGTTATCGGCGGTTTTCCAGCCCTTCTTTTTCCAGCCGAAAATCCACTTGGTGATGCCATCCTTGACATAGGCGCTGTCGGTATAGAGATCGACTTCGCAGGGGCTTTTCAGCGCGTTGAGCGCCGAGATGGCCGCCAGCAGTTCCATGCGGTTGTTGGTGGTATCGGCCTCGCCGCCGGACAATTCCTTTTCGGTCTCGCCATATCGCAGCACGGCACCCCAGCCGCCCGGACCGGGATTGCCGGAGCAGGCGCCGTCGGTAAAGATATCGACATGTTTCATTCGCCAACCAGCCCGTATTCGGCGACATGACTGATGGAGCGGTGGAACCGCAGCTTGCGCAGATATTCCAGCGGGTCTTTCTTCACCACCAGCGCGCCCGCCGGCGTCGTCAGCCAGTCATAGAGGCGGGTCAGGAAGAAGCGCAGCGCCGAGCCGCGTGCCAGAAGCGGCAAGGCATCCAGTTCCGCCTCGCTCAACGGGCGCACTGACTGGTAACCTTCCAGCAGCGCCTTGCCCTTGGTGACGTTGTACGCACCATCCTTCTCGAAGCACCAGGCATTTAGGCAGATCGACACGTCATAGGCGAGCAGGTCGTTGCAAGCGAAGTAAAAATCGATGAGGCCGGAAAGCTCGTCACCGAGGAAAAAAACGTTGTCCTGAAACAGGTCCGCATGGATGACGCCCGCGGGCAAATCCTTCGGCCAATGGGCGGCGAGATAATCGATTTCCGGGCGGATCTCTTGCTTCAAGCCCTTCTCCACCTCGTCGGCGCGGTCTTCAGACTTGTCCCATAGCACCTTCCAGCCATCGACGGAGAGTGCATTGGGGCGCTTGATCTCGAACCCCTCACCGGCCAGATGCATGGCGGCCAGCGCCTTGCCGACTTCCCGGCAATGTTTCGCTTCCGGTTTTCGCAGCCACATGCCTTCAAGGAAGGAGATCAGCGCCGCTGGGCGACCGGACAATTCGCCCAGCAGTTCCCCGTCCTTGCGCGGCAGCGGCAAGGGGCAGGACAGACCCTTGGCGGCCAGATGCTGCATGAGACCGAGGAAGAACGGCAGATCGGATTTTTCCACACGCTTTTCGTAAAGCGTCAGGATCAGTGGATCCTTCGTCGTATGCAGCAGGAAATTGGAGTTTTCAACGCCTTCGGCAATGCCCTTATAGGATGTGAGGCTGCCAACGTCGTATTGTATGAGGAAATTCCTCAGATCATCTTCGGTGATGTCCGTATAAACTGCCAATTTCAAATCTCTTGATGAAGGATGGAGTGAAAATCTGAAGAGGGGATGACATATGCGCGGTGGGGACCACTCACATATCTCGCCATCCCGGTCTAGGCGCCAGTGGCGGCTTTCGGTGGCAGGGCATTGCTGGCATTGCCGTTCACGAAAGCCATGTCGTCCGTCGTCAGCTCAATGCTGCGCAGTTCGCGGTTGACGAGGAAATGTTCCGTTTCCTCCACCGTGACGGCAAGATCGAGCGTCGTATCGAAACGCGCCTTGAAGGCTTCGATGATCTCATCAACGATGACCTCCGGCGCGGAAGCGCCCGCCGAAAGACCGACGGTGCGGATATCGCCGATCGCATCCCAGTCGATTTCCGCCGCACGCTGCACCAGAACCGAATGTTTGGCGCCAGCGCGCAGCGCCACTTCCACCAGCCGCTTCGAGTTTGACGAATTGGGCGCGCCGACCACGATGAAGAGATCGCAGCCGGGGGCCGCCTGCTTCACCGCATCCTGACGGTTGGTGGTGGCGTAACAAATGCTGTCGGCGGCGGGCGCCTGAATGGCCGGAAAACGTTCCTGCAACCGGGCAATAACGCCTGCGGTATCATCGACAGACAGCGTTGTCTGGGTAACGAAACCGAGGTTTTCTCGGTCCACCGGTTCATAGGTGCCGGCATCCTCCACCGTCTCGACCAGCGAAACGGTACCTTCGGGCAGCTGGCCCATGGTGCCGATGACCTCAGGGTGACCGGCATGGCCGATCAACACGACATGGCGGCCGAGGCGCTGGTGGCGCATGGCCTGCTTATGGACCTTGGAGACGAGCGGGCATGTGGCATCGAGATAAAACAGGTTGCGCGCCTGCGCATCCTCCGGCACGGATTTGGGCACACCATGGGCGGAAAAGACCACCGGCTGCTCGCGATGCTCGGTGGGGATTTCGTGCAGTTCCTCGACGAAAATAGCGCCCTTGGCTTCCAGCCCCTCGACCACGTATCGGTTATGGACGATTTCGTGGCGGACATAGACCGGCGCGCCATAGGCTTTCAGCGCCAGCACGACGATCTGGATCGCCCGGTCCACGCCCGCGCAAAAGCCGCGCGGTCCGCACAGCCTTATCGTCAAAGGGGGTTTGGAAACGGCGATGTTCATTCGTGCTCCTTGGCGTGCTCCTTGCCCTTGCCCGGTAGCCAGCCTTACCGGACAGGGCGCGCGTTATTCACCTTGCGCCTTACCGTTCCGGAAATAGGCAAAACCGGCGACGATGACAAGGGCCGCCGCCAGACCATACCACGTTATCGCATATTGCAGGTGATTGTTGGGCAAATCTATCAGCGTCACGCCGCCCTGTGGCCAGCCGCCGGGGTTCGGCGCATCGTCGGCATCCACGAACAGGTTGACCAGCCTGTTGGGCGGGATATCGGTGCTCGACGCCATGGCCGCCAGATCCTTCCAGTAGAAGATGTTCTTGGCGATATCGTTATCCGGCAGCAGGGAAGACGGTTTTGCAACGAGCGGCGCGCGCGCCAGCCCCTTGATCTCCACCTCGCCAGCGACCTGCCCTTCAGGCCGCTTCGTCGCCTCCTTCATCTCAAACGGCACGAAGCCGCGATTGACGAAGAGGATGCGGCCATCGGCAAGCGACAGCGGAGTATAGATGTAATAGCCGGTTCTGCCCTGGTGGGTGGCGAAGAAATGCCGCTCGCGGGCATGATCGAAAACGCCGGAAACGTTGACCCTGCGATATTCAATTTCGTCGCCGCTTTTGGCAATGGCTTCGATCTGCGAGAGCGTGGCCGGACTTGCGTTGCGCCGCGCCTCGATATCGGCAATCAGCGCTTCTTTCCAGTAAAGCCGCTTCACCTGCCATGTGCCTAGCCCGAGAAGGATGGCAAGTGCCAAAAGGACGAGCGGCGCGGCAAACCAGATGCGTCTTTCCGCCGCCTTCATGTGGGAAACCTCATTCACGATCAAGCCTGCCTTCGCTTGCATTGTTGCGGTATTGCAGCGCAATCATGATGCCCTTCATCTTGCGCAGCAGCACGAGGGAGACGATCACCGCAAAAGGCAACCAGAGCATGACATGCACCCAGACGGGCGGCGCAAAACGCTGATCGAACCAAAGCGCCAGCCCGACGACAAGGAAACCGACGATCAGCATGACAAAGACGGCCGGGCCTTCACCCGCATCGGCAAAGCCGTAATCCAGCCCGCAAGCACTGCATGCGGGTTTCGGGGTCAGGAAGCCGTCGAACAGCCTGCCATTGCCGCAACGCGGGCAGCAGCCCTTCAGCCCGACTTTTATTGGGTCCACCGGCGCAAAGCCGCCGTTTCCGGGTTCAGACATGATGGCCTCCCGCCTTGGGCCGGTTAAACCTCCGTCCGGCCCGCCTGTTTAAACACAAAGGGCGGCAGATGCCGCCCTCCGAGTCAGAAAACAAACCGCATCACTCCGCCAGCGGCGCGCCCCAGCCGCCCCAGATGTAGATCGCGAAGAACAGGAACAGCCAGACGACGTCAACGAAGTGCCAGTACCAGGCAGCTGCTTCGAAGCCGAAATGCTGTTTCGGCGTGAAGCCGCCGGCAATGGCGCGCAGCAGGCAGACCAGCAGGAAAACCGTGCCGACGAAAACGTGGAAACCGTGGAAGCCGGTCGCCATGAAGAAGGTCGCGCCATAGATCGAGTTCTTGAAGTCGAACGGGGCGTGCATGTATTCGTAAACCTGCACGGTCGAGAACAGGACGCCGAGCGCAACGGTGAGGACGAGACCGGTGATCAGCCCCTTGCGGTCATTGTGCAGCAGGGCATGGTGCGCCCATGTCACGCAGGTGCCCGACAAAAGCAGGATGACGGTGTTGTAGAGCGGCAGGTGCCAGGGATCGATGACCTCGATGCCCTTTGGCGGCCACTGACCGCCGGTATATTCGAGGCGGGACGCCTGAATGGCCTCGTGCGGATAAAGGCTGGCATCGAAATAGGCCCAGAACCACGCGACGAAGAACATCACCTCAGAGGCGATGAACATGATCATGCCGTAACGCAGGTGAAGCGAAACGACGCGGGTGTGGCTACCCTCATTGGCTTCCTTGATCGTGTCTGCCCACCATGCGTACATGGTGTAAAGCACGATGACGAGACCGATGTAAAACAGCCAGGGATTGGCCAGTTCCATGCCGAACAGCTTGAAGGAGCCAGCCGACAGGTAACGCATGTAACAGACGCCGCCGAAGGTCAGAATGAAGGCGCCGATCGAGGCCAGAAGCGGCCAGGGGCTTGGATCTATGATGTGGTAGTCGTGGTTCTTCTGATGCGTATCTGCCATGTGTGACAATCCCCTGGTATCTCTTCCCAGACCCGGCCCTGCTCAGAAGGCCCGAGTCTCCTCTCACAATTTGCTTTCGCCAGATTCAGTCTTTACCGGCAAGGACGCAACCGGTTTTTCGGTTTTGGCCGGATAAAACGTATAGGACAGCGTCAAAGTATGAATGTTCTTCGTTTCGCGCGCCGTGGCGATATCCGGATCGATGAAGAACACCACCGGCATTTCGAGCGTTTCGCCCGGCTGAAGCGTCGTTTCGGTGAAGCAGAAACACTCCACCTTGTTGAAATAAGCGCCTGCTTCCATGGGCGTGACGTTAAAGACCGCCGTGCCCGTGGTTGCCACCGCTGAGCGGTTCGTCGCCTTGAAATTGATCTGCACCGTCTCGCCGATTTTCGGCGTGACCAGCTTGTCGACCGGGCGGAAATCCCAGTTGAGGCCATTCGACGTATTGGCGTCGAAGGTGACGTTGATGGTCTTGTCGAGAATGACGTCGGAATATTGCTCGACGCGCTGGGTCGTGCCGTTATAGCCAGTGACGCGGCAGAACAGGCTGTAGAGCGGAACGGCGGCATAGGCCATGCCGATCATAGCGCAGAAAAACACGAGACAGAGCACGAGGATGGAGCGATTGCTCACCCGCTGCGTGCCGGCGGTTGCCTTGTCTGCCCCGATATTTGCCCCAGTATTCGCCATGTCCCCCTCCTCTCCTCCGATCATGCCCTCAATGTCAGGCCGTCAATGCGAGCCGATCTTGATGATGGTGATGACGTAAAACAGTACCACCAGACCGGCGAGCAAGACGCCGAGCGCGACGTTGCGCCCGCGCCTCGATTTTTTCTGCGCCGCGCTCAGTTCCACGGTTTCCATCAAAAAACTCCCGAAATCACGGCTTTCAGGGCCGGAGCGAAATGATCGGCCAAAAGGCCGGAGAAGATGGCGAAGAGGTAAAGCACCGAATAGGCGAACATCTTCTTGGCGGGCAGCATTTTTTCGTCACCGTCAGGCATGCGCCGGACATCGAGCGAACAGTACACAAAGATCGCGCTCAGCACGGCGGCGAAAATGCCATAACCGAGGCTCGCCAGACCGGTGAAATACGGCGCGACCGCAACTGCAGCCGTCAGCACGGCGTAAACGATCATCTGGTTCTTGGTGGAGCGCTCGCCCGCCACGTTCGGCATCATCGGAATGCCGACGGAGCCGTAGTCGCGCATCTTGAACAGCGCCAGCGCCCAGAAATGGGCTGGTGTCCACAAGAAGATGATGAGGAAGAGGATGACGCTATCAAGCGAAACGCCGCCGGTGACGCAGGCCCAGCCAAGCATGGGCGGGAAAGCGCCGGCAGCACCACCAATGACGATGTTCTGCGGTGTCGAGCGTTTCAGCCACATCGTATAAACGACGGCGTAGAAGAAAATGGTGAAGGCGAGCAGTCCGGCGGAGAACCAGTTGACCGCAAGCCCGAGGATGACCACCGAAAAGGCCGAGAGCGTCAGCCCGAAGGCCAGGGCCTCGCCAGGTGCTACGCGGCCGGACGGGATCGGCCGCTTGGCGGTGCGGCTCATCACGGCGTCGATATCTGCATCGTACCACATGTTGAGCGCGCCGGATGCGCCGGCACCGACTGCAATACAGAGAATGGCGATGAGGCCGAGGACCGGGTTGATGTGGCCCGGCGCCAGCACGAGGCCCGCAAACGCCGTGAAGACGACGAGCGACATGACGCGCGGTTTCAGCAACTCGAAATAATCGCGCGCGCCGGCTTCCGAAAGTTCGGAGCTTTCCAGGCCAAGCATTTCGCGATTGTCGATGACGGTCATTTCGTATCCTGTTTTTCTTCAGATGCCGCTTGCCGCGGCATCCCTTGCACCAGCCCGAAAACAGAGTGTCGTTTTCGGCGTGCACGGTGCGTCAATTCATTGGTCCGAACGTTCCGGCACAAGCAGCACCGGGGTCAAAGACCCGATGCCATGCGCCTGGCATATCGCCACGCCCGTTCCGTCGCCCTGCTGCGTCTGCCCATTCATAGTGGCAGCACTTGGCTTTTATCATGTCGTACGAAAAGCTTCGCTTGGACAAAATGCCTCACGCAGCAGCAGACTCCGTCCGCCTCTAGGGAAACGGCGCGGATAAGCCCACACCATCCCCTCTTTTCAGCTTCCGGAGTTCGCAAGCCCTGCCCGCGAACTCCGGTCCGGCATTCAGCGAATGCGCGGAAGCTGTTCCCACTGGTGGTACGGCGGCGGAGAGGACAGCTGCCATTCGAGCGTCGTCGCACCTTCACCCCAGGGATTGTTGCCAGCGATCCGCTTCTTGGCGAAGGCTTCCCAAACACCGAAGAGGAAGATCAACACGGCAACGGCCGAGATATAGGAACCATAGGAAGACACCAGGTTCCAGCCGGCATAGGCATCGGGATAATCGATGTAACGACGCGGCATGCCGGCAAGGCCGAGGAAGTGCTGCGGGAAGAAGATCAGGTTCACGCCAACGAACATCACCCAGAAGTGGAGCTTGCCGATGAACTCGTTGTACATGTAGCCGGTGATCTTCGGGAACCAGTAATACCAGCCGGCGAAGATCGCGAAGACCGCGCCGAGCGACAGAACGTAATGGAAGTGCGCCACGACGTAGTAGGTGTCGTGCAGCGAACGGTCGAGACCGGCATTGGCGAGCTGGACGCCGGTAACACCGCCGACCGTGAACAGGAAGATGAAGCCGATTGCCCAGACCATTGGGGTCGAGAAGGTCAGCGAACCACCCCACATCGTCGCGATCCACGAGAAGATCTTGATACCTGTCGGCACCGCGATGACCATGGTTGCGAAGACGAAATAACGCTGCGCTTCCAGCGAAAGGCCGACCGTGTACATGTGGTGCGCCCACACGATGAAGCCGACAGCGCCGATGGCGACCATGGCGTATGCCATGCCGAGATAGCCGAAGACCGGCTTCTTGGAGAAGGTGGACACGATGTGGCTGATGATGCCGAAGCCGGGCAGGATCAGGATGTATACTTCCGGGTGGCCGAAGAACCAGAACAGGTGCTGGTAGAGGATCGGATCACCGCCGCCTTCCGGCGAGAAGAATGCCGTGCCGAAGTTACGGTCGGTCAGAAGCATGGTGATGCCACCAGCCAGAACCGGCAGGGAAAGCAGCAGCAGGAATGCGGTGACCAGAACCGACCAGGCAAAAAGCGGCATCTTGTGCAGCGTCATGCCCGGAGCGCGCATGTTGAGGATTGTGGTGATGAAGTTGATGGCGCCAAGGATCGACGACGCGCCGGCAACGTGCAGCGAGAAGATCGCAAGATCCACCGCCGGTCCCGGCATGCCGTTGGTCGAAAGCGGCGGATACATGGTCCAGCCGCCACCCACGCCGTAACCGCCCGCCGGACCTTCGACGAAAAGCGACAGGAGCAGCAGGATGAACGCCGGAACGATCAGCCAGAAGGAAATATTGTTGAGGCGCGGGAAAGCCATGTCAGGAGCGCCGATCATGATCGGGATCATCCAGTTGGCAAAGCCGCCGATCATCGCCGGCATGACCATGAAGAAGATCATGATGAGCGCGTGCGCTGTCGTGAACACGTTGAACATGTGCTTGCCGCCGTCGATGGCAGCATCGCCCTCGAAGCCGTAAACCATGGAGGCCAGACCGTGGAAGATCTGGATGCCCGGCTCCTGCAGCTCCATACGCATGACAACCGAAAGCCCACCACCGATGATGCCCGCCATGATGGCGAAGATCAGGTAGAGCGTGCCGATGTCCTTATGGTTGGTTGACAGGAACCAGCGGGCGAAAAAGCCCGGCTTGTGGGAATGATCATGCGAATGATCATCATGCGCGTGCCCATCATGAGCGGATTGACCATGCGAGTGATGATCGTCGTGTGCGGAAGGTCCAGCCATTGTCGTCACTCCAGGTCTCAGTTGGTTTCGTTGGCGGCAACGTCGACCGTGCGCGGAGCGCCATCGACGGAGGCCATCAGTGCCCGGTTCGCGCCGTTCAGATCTGAAGCGGCGGCGGCGTGCCAGGCATTGTACTGCTGTTCGGAAACCACCCGAATGGCGATCGGCATGAAGGCGTGGTCCTTGCCGCAAAGCTCGGAACACTGGCCGTAATAAAGGCCTTCCTTCTCCGGCTTGAACCAAGTTTCGTTGAGGCGGCCCGGAACGGCGTCGATCTTAACACCGAAAGCGGGCATGGCGAAGGCGTGGATGACATCCGTAGGCGCCGCCGTCACCAGAAGGCGAACGGTCTTGCCGACCGGAACGACCATTTCATTGTCTACCGCGAGAAGACGCGGGTAGCGGGCCTTGTCCTCCTTGCCTGCAGCTGCACGATCCTGCTCTTTCAGCAGATAGCTGTCGAAGGCGAGTGGCTCGGCGCCCTCGGCAGCCTTGTATTCGTAGTTCCAGAGCCATTGCGTCGCAGTCGCCTTCAGCGTCAGATCAGGGTTTTCCGGCTGCGTCAGCTGCGCGTTCAGAAGATTGAACGACGGGAAAGCGAGGAACAGGAGAATGAGAACCGGCGCAAGTGTCCACACCACTTCGATCGCGGTGTTGTGGCTGGTCTTGGACGGCACCGGATTTTTCGCTGCACGGAATTTCAAGGCGACGATAATGAGCAGCGCAAGAACGAAAAGCGTAACCGGAACAATGAACCAGAGCGTATATTGTTCAAACCAGCGTATTTCGTGCATGATCGGCGTGGCGGCCTCCTGCATGCCCATTTGCCAATGCACCGGCTGATCGGCGTGGGCGCCGACAGCCGTGAGCAGACAGGTCATCCCCGCCAATGCTGCGTAAATCCTATTCGTCACGGTACCCTCTCCCTCACGCGTCTGATCTTGATCAATTACAGACGCAGAATCCATGCTTATGGTACTAACTTCAAACCACAGTTTGTCCTCTGCCGCAATATGCGTAAGGACACGGATGTAAGCCAATTTCACCATTGTTCGTCGCAGCCGAGTTTCCCATGTCCCGTATCCCGCAAGATATTTCAGGTGCGCTTGGCAATGGTCAAAATCCGGCGCAGCCCCTGCTGGCAGCGCTTTTGCAGCAGGCTTGAGCCACCAGGCACCGGCTGCCGCACGGTCAAATCAGGCGCCTGCACTTGGCAACAGGTCCTATTTCCGCCCAACTCGGCTGGAATTGAGGTACCAAGGCTTTTTTTTCCGGATTATGGCGTCAAAATAGCCGCACTGATTCGAATCCCAGAGGTATCCATGCGTCTTTCCCCGCTCGCGCGCACTTTTCTTGCCGCCGCCGGTCTTGCCATCATCGCTCCCGCCGCAGCGGCGCTGGCGCAACAGCAGCCGCCCGGAACGCCGAAGTCGACGCATGGAGCATGGTCGGTGATCTGCGACAAGCCGGCAGGCGCATCCGAAGATCAATGCGCCCTGATGCAGAACGTGATTGCCGACGACCGCCCGGAAGTGGGGCTTTCGGTGGTGGTCCTGAAAACCGCGGACCGCAAGTCGCGCATCCTGCGTATCCTCGCACCGCTTGGCGTGCTTCTGAAGGACGGCATGGAGCTTTATATCGACAACAACAATATTGGCCGCGCCTATTTCACCCGCTGCTTCTCCGAAGGCTGCTATGTCGAGGTCGATATTGACGACGAGCTGCTGAAGGTTCTGCGCGCCGGCAAGAACGCGGTTTTCGCGCTGCGTGAATCCGTCGATCAGGATCGTGTCGGTATTCCGATCGAACTCACCGGCTTTGCCGAAGGCTACGACGCGCTTCCTTAAACAATAAGGTTGAATCCGAGAGACTAAAACTCTACCATGAAAGTATTGCTTTAACTATTTTCGGATATCATGAAATATAGAAAACCGGTAACCCTCCGTCAGTTTTGCGGCGTTTTTCTGGTACTTCTACTATTTGCTTTTGCGGTGAGCTTTGCTCATGAAAGTGGCCTCTTGCCCGATTTCATGGTAGGAAACGCGCAGCCGCAAATGCTGATTATGATTGTCACTGGGAATATTCTGTCGCAGTTCCACTGGGAACGCGTCGTGCCGAATCCGCCTGAGCACTGGGGACGTCTGACGTTGCTGGTTCTTCTCCATAGCGTCCCTGTCTATGTGGCCATGGCTTTTTTCGTGCACCTCATATTCAAGCTGACTTGAGCCAAATCACGCTTTGGCTTGCCACCGACGCCCCACAATCCTACATGCTTGCCAGACACTATTCAGTTTGGAGCCTCCCATGACCAACGACCTTGTAAATCTCTTCGATTGCGACGAGACGCAGTTGCGCAAGCTGGTCGCGGAAGCACTCACCGGCGCAGACGATGGCGAGTTGTTCATCGAACATGCGCAGGCCGAATCGCTGACCTTCGATAACGGCCGCCTGAAGGGCGGCTCCTTCAATACCGACCAGGGTTTTGGCCTGCGCGCCGTTGCCGGCGAGACCGTTGGCTACGCCCATGCGGGCGAGCTGTCGCAGGCTGCGCTGAAGCGGGCGTCGGATGCTGTCGGCGCCGTGACCAGAGGTTATTCCGGTTCCTATGCCGCAGCCCCACAACGCACTAACAAAAAGCTCTACGGCGACGAAAACCCGATCGGCAGCCCGAGCTTCGAGGAGAAGGTGAAGCTTCTCACCGATATCGATGCCTATTTGCGCGACAAAGACGCGAATGTCCGACAGGTGACGGCGACGATTTCCGCAAGCTGGCAGGTGGTGGATATTCTGCGCGCCGATGGCCATCGCGTCAGCGATGTCAGGCCCATGACCCGTATCAATATTTCCGTGGTCGCAGGTGACGGCGACAGGCAGGAGAGCGGCTCCTACGGCATTGGCGGCCGCGTCGGCTTTGGCGATTTCATTACCACGGAGAACTGGCAGCGCGGTGCGGACGAAGCGCTGCGCCAGGCGCTCGTCAACCTGACCGCCGTCGATGCGCCGGCCGGCACCATGGATGTGGTTCTCGGCTCCGGCTGGCCCGGCGTCATGCTGCATGAGGCTGTGGGCCATGGCCTCGAAGGCGATTTCAACCGCAAGAAAACCTCGGCCTTTGCCGGCCTGATGGGCGAGATGGTGGCAGCCCCGGGTGTGACTGTGGTGGATGACGGCACCATCGACAGCCGCCGTGGTTCACTCACCGTCGACGACGAGGGAACACCGTCGGCCTATAATGTGCTGATCGAGAACGGCAGGCTGGTGGGATACATGCAGGACCGCCAGAACGCCCGGCTGATGGGTGCAAAGGCGACAGGCAATGGCCGCCGGCAGGGTTATGCCTATGTGCCGATGCCGCGCATGACCAACACCTACATGCTGTCAGGAGACAAGACGCCCGAGGAGATCATCTCCTCCGTCAAGAAGGGCATCTATGCCGTTTCCTTCGGTGGCGGTCAGGTGGATATCACATCAGGCAAGTTCGTGTTCGGCTGCACCGAGGCTTATCTCATCGAGAACGGCAAGATCGGCGCGCCGGTGAAGGGTGCAATGCTGATCGGCAACGGGCCGGACGCAATGAAACGCGTCTCGATGATCGGCAACGATTCGAAACTGGACACCGGCATCGGCAATTGCGGCAAGGCCGGGCAATGGGTTCCGGTTGGCGTCGGCCAGCCGCATCTGCGCATGGACCAGATCACCGTCGGCGGCACGAAGGCGTAGTTCCGGCCTCGAGCCGGAATCCAGCCTACCCGCGTCCGCTTGGCGAGATGAGTCTTTGCAGCCCAAGGACTTGGGCTGACTGGGTGCCAGACCATGTCCGGCATGAGGTGAGAAAAGCTGTGGCAGGACGAAAAGTTGAACCCGCTTCAGCCCACAACTCCGCACATGGCTGCCATGATGAGGATTCCTCTGGCAAGTCACCCGGAAGACGATAATATCGCCCCATTACCGCAGGCCACGCCTCCCATCGCCGGGCCTGCGCGGCAAAGGAGACCATGACCATCATACGAAATGCCCTCGTCCCGGAACTAGCCGTCAGCGACTGGCAGAAAAGCCGCGCTTTTTATTGCGACCTGATCGGTTTTCATGTGGTTTATGAGCGCGCCGAAGAGGGCTTTGCCTATCTGGCGCTGGGTGATGCGCAACTGATGATCGACCAGATCGGTGCGACCCGGACCTTCGTGGCGGAAAATGCAGCGCTTGAATTTCCGATGGGCCGCGGCATGAATCTGCAACTTGCCGTTCCTTCCCTGCTGCCCATCCTCGCGCGGCTTGAGCGGGCCTCGATCGATCTTGTCCTGCCGTCAGAAGAAAAATGGTACAGGCGCGGCACAGTCGAGGTCGGCAACCGGCAATTCATCGTCGCCGATCCGGACGGTTACCTGCTCCGCCCGTTCGAAAGCCTCGGCGAACGCCCCTTCCGGTTCGGTTGAGCCGCCATGTTGCCTTTTCTCCCGCATGCTGTCGTTTTCGACATGGACGGATTGCTGATCGAAAGCGAGACGCTTTATCGCGATTCCTTTCTGGCCGCGTCAGATGAGGGCGGCCACGGAATGCGGGTAGAGACCTATCAGAAGGTCTGCGGCAGCCCGTGGGATGTCATTACCGGCACCATTTTCGCCGATTATGGCGCGGATTTTCCGATCGACAGCTTCCGTGACGCCTGGCTCCGGCATCTTGCCGTGATGATGGCGGAAGGCGTGGCGCTGAAACCCGGCGTCGTCGAAATCCTCGATCTTCTCGACAGGCTTGATATACGCCGCGCCATCGCCACTTCCTCGCGGCACGATTCCGTCACGCGTCATCTCGGCCCCTATGACCTGCTCAAACGTTTCGATACCATCGTCGCCCGCGGCGACTATTCGGAGCCGAAGCCGTCGCCCATGCCATATCTTACTGCCGCAAAACGTCTCGGCATCGATCCGGGCCGTTGCCTGGCGCTGGAGGATTCCTGGCACGGCGTGCGCTCCGCCTCATCGGCGGGCATGATGACGATCATGGTGCCGGATGTCGCGCCGCCGACTGAGGAAATGCGGGAAAAATGCATTGCCGTTTCAACCGATCTTCATGCGGTTGCCGGCCTCCTGCAACAGGCGCCGTTATCAGAGGCATGAAGACGCGTCACATGCCTTTAGCCATTGGTCTTTATGGAGCCTCACATATAGGCTGACAGGCCGATCCTGCGCGAATTCATTTGTCGGCACATCCATAAACGGCGCGGCGCTGATATCGCTCGCTCTTTCCGCATTTCAGATTACCCTGCGGCAGGTCATGACGCCGGTGGCCGCCATTCTCGCAGCTCTGCTCTCTATCGTTTCGCTCTCATAATCGCGGCAGCGACAGAGCCGCAGCGGTAGGGCCGCGTCCCTCCCCGCAAACAAACCGACGGTGTAAAACGCCACTTGCGCTCTATCGATGCTTCGATGTCGAGGCGGTTATAATGGGCGAGCAGCAAAACGTGGCCCAAGAGATCGGCGGTTTCGTCGGCAAGATCGAGTTTCATCTCCTCTTCGCTTCTGTCTTTGCTGCGCCCACGCCCCGTCATCCGGTTCCAGGCCTGCGTGACCTCACCAACCTCCTCCTGAAGCTTCAGCATATACCAGTCGGGATCGCGGATGATCCCATTTTCCTCGGCGTATTTCTGTGAGGCAGCTTCAAACTGGCGCATCAAGACAGCAAGCATTTGTTCATCCTTTGTTCGTGAGATACAACTCTGATCACGATTCTCCGGCGGCGTCGTTTCGAAAGCGTATCGTGCGATAATCAGCTGAAATTTCCGCGACAGGTGCCTGCATGCGGGATAAAGAGGTATTCGAAACCCATGCAGTCACCCATGCCTCTCCTCGATTTTTTCTCGGCTCTCATCATCGCGCATAGTCCGACGCTGCTCGCCATGTTTGCGGGCGCCGCCTTTCTCGCCGGACTTGCCCGCGGCTTTTCCGGCTTTGGTGCGGCCCTCATCTTCATTCCGCTGGCAAGCGCCATTGTCGGCCCGCGCATCGCCTCGGTGGTTCTTCTTGTGGTGGACGGCGTTTTGACGCTCGGCATGATACCGCCGGCCTGGCGCATGGCCGACCGGCGTGAAGTCTTCACCATGGCAGCCGGTGCGCTTGTCGGCGTCCCGCTTGGAACGCTGCTGCTTTCCGGCGGGGATCCGCTCACCCTGCGCTGGATCATTTCCATCGTGGTTGTCGTGCTGCTGTTATTTCTCGTTTCCGGCTGGCGTTACAGCGGCCGGCCGAAAACGCCGCTCACCCTGTTCACCGGGCTTGTTGCCGGGCTGTTTTCAGGTGCGGCGCAACTGGGCGGTCCACCCATCGTCGCCTATTGGCTTGGCGGCGCCCTCAAGGGCGCTTTCGTGCGCGCCAATGTCATTCTCTATTTCGCGATTTCGACCGTGATATCCGCCACCAGCTATTTTTTTGGTGGCCTGTTCACCGCTGACGTCTTTGTTTTTTTCCTGCTGGCCCTGCCGTTTTACGGGGCGGGTCTTTATGCCGGTGCGCGGCTGCACGGGCTTGCCGACGAGGCGGCGTTCAGGCGCATCTGCTACGGCCTGATCGCCATTTCCGCCGTCATCGGCCTGCCGCTATTTGATTCGCTGCTGAAATAGGCAGGCAAGGACGGCCTGCCCCCTGCAGCTTTCAAGGATACATGCGGACCTTGGACCACGGTTCATCCGGCGTCTCGCGGCGGAATTCGACACGGTCGTGCAGGCGGAACTTGCGGTCGTGCCAGAACTCGATGCTGACCGGGCGAATGCGGAAACCGGACCAGTAGGAGGGGCGCGGAATATCGCCGATCGCATATTTCGCGGTGTATTCGGCAACCGCCTTTTCCAGCGCAAACCGGCCTTCCAGCGGCCGCGACTGCTTCGACGCCCAGGCGCCGATGCGGCTTCCGCGCGGACGCGAGGCGTAATAGCTATCCGCTTCCGCGTCGGTAACGATCTCCACCTCGCCGCGCAGACGCACCTGCCGGCGCAGGCTTTTCCAGTGGAAACACATGGCCGCTTTTTTCTGGCCCAGGATCTCGCGCCCCTTCTGGCTTTCGAAATTCGTATAGAAAACGAAGCCGCGATCGTCGACGTCCTTCAGCAGCACCATGCGCACATTCGGCAGGCCGTTTTCATCGACGGTTGCGAGTGCTACCGCGTTCGGATCGTTGATTTCGGAGGCCGTCGCGTCCTTCAGCCATTCGGCAAAAAGCGTGAACGGTTCATTTTCTTCAGTGAAGTCACTGGATGTTAACCCCGTTTCCGACATATTGACTAAAATGCTCCCGAGCTGATTTGGACCCCAGAGATGATCTCTGGCGAAAGATGGTGACCGTCATAGCAAAGTCGAACAGTCGAACAAAGGGCCTCCTTTCATCGATAGCGGAAGTTTCCGCCATCGTGTCAATGCTTGTGGTGCTGAGCGGATGCGTCAGCCTTGACCTGTTCGGCGGCGACAAGGTCGATCGCTCGCTTTCCACCGCCTCCGTTCCCAACCAGCCCAATAATAACCCGCAGACCGACGACGCGACCATCCGCAATGCGGTCACATCGGCGGATCTCACCAAACTCGCGGAACAGCCCCTGCCCTGGGCCAATGCCGCAACCGGCAGCGCTGGTGTCGTCACCACCATTCACGAAGACAAGTCCAGCGGTTTCGTCTGCCGCGATTTCAAGACGACACGCCACTCTTTCGAAGGTGTTGCGAGTTATGCCGGACAGGCCTGCCTGTCGGAAACCGGCGAATGGTTACTCACCCGCTTCGAACAGAAATAAACTGTTTACCCTGGCGCGCGGAATTAATCCGGCCGCATGGCAGCGCGCATTCCCCGTAAACAACTGCTTAGCAACTTATTGCCACAGTCGACGTTGTTTGAACCGAGGGCATGCATGCGAATGATCGCAGGCATCCCTTTTCGGAGGGGTTTGTTTCAGGATTGCGCCATGAGCGGCTGCACGTGCCTGAGCCAACGTAACTGGTGTTTCGCATGCGCGATCCGTATTCTATCCTCGGCTTAAAACGTGACGCCCGTCACGAAGACATCAAGGCTGCCTGGCGCACGAAGGCAAAAACCGTCCATCCGGACGCGAATCGCGATGACCCTGACGCGTCGGCGCGATTCGCCGAGGTCGGGCAGGCCTACGATCTTCTGAAAGACCCCAAAAAGCGCGATCTTTACGACCAGGCCCGCAAGGCGGCCGAGAAAAAGCAGCGCGGCGAAACAATCATGCAGCAGCGGGAGGCGGCGCGCGAGGCAGCCGAGCGCGCCAGGGCCGCTGAGAAGCTGATGGAGGAACTGGCCCGTGCGGATGCCCGCAACAGGGCGCAAACCGGCCAGAAAGCCGATGCAAAACCCGAAACGGCCGAAGATATCGTCGAGCGGATTTTCGGCGCCGACGCGCAGAACGACCCCAAGGTGCAGCAGGCAGCCGAAGCGGCGAAAGCCGCAGCCACGGGCGTTAAGGGCGAAGCGCCCGGTGCTGGCGAAACCGCGCAGACGTCTGCAAGCGAAACCGCAGCTGCCTCGCTCGCTGCCAACCTCTTCAGCGCTCTCGTGCGCCGCTTCCGCCCCCCGCAGACACCGCCGGAAAAGGCACCTGACATCACGGCGGAAGCCACCGTTACGGTCACCGAACTTCTGGAGCGCAAATGGATCACCGTATCCCTTGCCGACGAACGCGAGGTTCGCTTCCAGCTTGAACCTGGCATGACGGACGGTCATGTGGTGCGGCTAAAGGGCCAGGGGCTGAAGCTGCCGAACATTGCGCGTGGCGATCTGGCCGTTACGTTGCTGGCGGCGCGCGACGATGCCTTTTCTCTTCGCGGCTTCGATATTCATACGACGCTGCCAATCTCTCTCAGTGACGCGGTTCTGGGTTGCGAGACGAGTATCCGGACGCCGCTTGGCGAGGAAACCGTCACCATTCCTGCCTGGTCCGGCTCCGATCGCGAGCTGCGGCTTGCCGAAAAGGGGCTTGCGGACGGCAAGGGCGGATATGGCGATCTCGTCATCGAATTGCGCATCATCCTGCTCGAAAAGCCGGACGAGAAGGTGACTGACCTCATGCGCCACATGCGCGAAGGCCTTTATTTGTAAAAGTTTTGCGAATAGGCGGGACAACGCACCCTTTGTTACGTTCCCTAACAGTAGATGATCCTCGGCAATCTTGAACAGGATTGCAGCCTATGCCATAGGCAGGATCAATCGAAAGTATCAGGGAGCATACAATGGCTCAGGCATCCGGCCTTATGGCTGGCAAACGCGGCATCATCTTGGGTGTCGCCAATAATCGTTCAATCGCTTGGGGTATTGCCAAGGCTTGCGCGGACGCGGGCGCGGAAATCGCGCTCACCTGGCAGGGCGACGCGCTGAAGAAGCGTGTTGAACCGCTAGCGCAGGAACTGGGCGCCTTCATGGCCGGCCACTGTGACGTGACCGACCTCGAGACGATCGATGCGGTTTTTGCCGGGCTGGAAAAGCATTGGGGCAAGATCGATTTCGTCGTGCACGCCATCGCCTTTTCGGACAAGGACGAGCTGACCGGCCGTTATCTCGACACCAGCCGCGATAACTTCAACCGCACCATGGACATTTCCGTCTTCTCGCTGGCCGCCGTTGCCAAGCGGGCAGAGCCGATCATGAATGATGGCGGTTCGATCATCACGCTCACCTATTACGGTGCCGAGAAGGTCATGCCGAACTACAACGTCATGGGCGTGGCCAAGGCTGCACTCGAGGCCAGCGTTCGTTATCTCGCGGTAGACCTCGGCAGTCGCGGCATCCGCGTCAACGCGGTTTCCGCTGGCCCGATCAAGACGCTTGCGGCTTCCGGTATTGGCGATTTCCGTTACATTCTGAAATGGAACGAATACAACGCGCCGCTGAAGCGCACCGTTTCCATCGAAGAAGTCGGCAAGTCGGCGCTTTACCTGCTGTCCGACCTTTCGACGGCTGTCACCGGCGAAATCCACCACGTGGATTCCGGTTATCACACCATCGGCATGAAGGCCGTTGACGCGCCGGATATTTCGGTGGTCAAGGACTGAGCCGACCGAACTTTGAAACAGGGGTATCGCCTTGCTAGTCTATGTGATCCGGCACGGACAAACGGACTGGAATGCGATACGCCGGCTTCAGGGCCAGAAAGACATTCCGCTCAATGATTTCGGCCGCGCGCAAGCGGTCGGCAACGGCAAGGTTCTGGCGCAAATTCTCGGCGACTCCGCGCGTGATTTCGATTACGTGGCAAGCCCGCTCGGGCGCACGCGCGAGACCATGGAGCTTATGCGCGGGGCGATGGGGCTCGATCCCCACGCATACCGCACCGATGACCGCCTCGTCGAAGTTTCCTTCGGCGACTGGGAAGGCCAGACCCTGCCGGAACTGAAAAAAGAATTTCCCGACCGGGTGAAAGCGCGCAAGGCCAACAAGTGGGACTTCATTCCCCCAGGTCAGCATGCCGAAAGCTATGAAATCCTGTCCTGGCGTATTGGCGCATGGCTTTCCTCAGTCGAGGTGCCGACGGTATGTGTCTGCCACGGCGGGGTGATCCGCTCGATCTTCCGCCTGGTTTCCGGCATGGACAAGGATGAAGCCTCTACGACGCAGATCCCGCAGGACCGGATTTTGAAGGTCGAGATCGACAGGAACAGTGCTGAGTGGATTTCGTGAGGGTACCGATCCTGCTCCGTCATTCCGGCCTCGAGCCGGAACCCGGCCAACCCAAATCTTTAGGCTGAAAAACCAATCCCGCCACGCAGACGCTCGTCGGCTGGATGTCGGATCAAGTCCGGCATAATGGAAATTCTGGAGCTTCCCGACCGGGTTTAGAGAGGTCCGCCTCGACAACAGGCAGAGCCGAAACCGCAGTTTACTGCACGACCTCGAGATCATCGACCACGCGTTTTCCGTCCACTTCCGTGTAGAAAACAACGACCTTCACGCCTGCCTTCAGGCCTTCGAAATTGAACTCTTCCGGCACACGGTAATTCTTGCCGTCGTTCAAGGTAATGGTCAGCGCATTCACGTCGATCTTGCTGATCGTTCCCTCGACATCGACGCTCTGGGCGTAGCTGTTGATAGGCATAAGCAAGTTGGCGGTGGCCAGAAGGGCGGCAATCATCATACGCATCGATCTAGCTTTCGTGAATTTGCGTGAAAACCTTACATGCATGAAGAATTGCCTTTCGAATGTGGCGGAAATTGCCCGCAACCATGACATTTTCGGCCCAATTGATGAACGGATTTTGGATCACGTTCAAGTCGTTAGTGATTTTTACACCGCATTTCCCGGCAATATTGGAAAACCGCGAAACAGCGTGGAAAACACCAGCACCTTTACACTTTTGTCACCTGGAAAACTCTGCGCCGTTTCCGCCGAATCATTCATCCGGCCAGTCGTCAGCCATCGTCACGCCTGTCGTTTTCCGGGCTGCTCGGCGTCGTGAACGCTGCGTCACCTTCTTATCGGACTTGCGATGAAAGAAAGGCTTTTGCCTTGGTCCGATTTTCTACTATGACAAATCCGCTTGTTTTAAACGGCCCCTGTCCGCAGGCGCGCCCTCGTTTTCCGGTCTAGAGAAATATGTCGCATAACAGCTTCGGTCATCTTTTTCGCGTTACCACCTGGGGCGAAAGCCATGGGCCCGCTTTGGGCTGCGTGGTGGACGGCTGCCCGCCCGGTATCCGCTTCACGCTTGCCGAGGTGCAGCACTGGATGGACAAGCGCAAGCCCGGCCAAAGCCGCTTCGTCACCCAGCGCCGTGAAGATGACATCGTCAAAGTCCTGTCCGGCGTGATGCTGGATGAGGACGGCGAGACGATGATAACCACCGGCACGCCGATCTCCATGCTGATCGAAAATACCGACCAGCGTTCCAAGGATTACGGCGAGATTGCCCGCAGCTTCCGCCCCGGCCATGCCGACTTCACCTATGACCTGAAATACGGCATTCGCGATTATCGCGGCGGCGGACGCTCTTCCGCCCGCGAGACGGCGGCGCGTGTTGCCGCAGGCGCAATCGCCCGCAAGGTGGTACCGAGCCTCAACGTGCGCGGTGCGCTGGTGCAGATCGGCAAACACAAGATCAACCGTGACAATTGGGATTGGGACCAGGTCGATCAGAACCCATTCTTCTGCCCCGATCCGGCCATGGTGCCGGTGTGGGAAGAATATCTTGACGGCATCCGCAAGGCGGGATCGTCGATCGGCGCGGTCGTCGAAGTCGTGGCGGAAGGTGTTCCGGCCGGCATCGGCGCGCCGATCTACGCCAAGCTCGATCAGGATATTGCCTCCAGCCTGATGTCGATCAACGCCGTCAAGGGCGTGGAGATTGGCGAGGGATTTGCCTCGGCCGAGCTTTCCGGCGAGGAGAATGCCGACGAGATGCGCATGGGCAATGACGGCAAACCGATTTTCCTGTCGAACCATGCCGGCGGCATTCTGGGCGGCATCGCGACTGGCGAGCCCGTCATCGCCCGCTTCGCCATCAAGCCCACCTCCTCCATTCTGACGGAGCGCCAGTCCATCGACACCGACGGCCGCAATGTGGATGTGCGCACCAAGGGCCGCCACGACCCCTGCGTCGGCATCCGCGCCGTGCCGATCGGCGAGGCGATGGTGGCCTGCACCGTTGCCGACCATTATTTGAGAGATCGTGGCCAGACCGGCCGGTTGAAGTGAGGTAAATCCGAAATGGCCTATGATCAGAAACGTGTCGTCGACGCTATCCGCGCTTTCGAAGCAGGCGAGATCGTTGTCGTGACCGACGACGACGACCGTGAAAACGAAGGCGATCTGATTATTTCGGCGGTTCATTGCACGCCGGAAAAAATGGCGCTGATTGTGCGCCACACATCCGGCATCGTTTGCGCGCCCATGCCGCGTGACGAGGCAAAGAGGCTGAACCTCAACGCCATGGTGGCGGAAAACGACAGCGCCCACACGACCGCCTTCACCGTCAGCGTCGATTTCAAGCATGGCACGACGACCGGTATTTCCGCGGATGACCGCACCCTGACGGTGCGCAATCTCGCCAACCCGAATGTCGGCGCGTCGGATTTCACCCGGCCAGGCCACATTTTCCCGCTGATTTCGCGCGAAGGCGGCGTGCTGATGCGGTCCGGCCATACCGAAGCGGCGGTCGATCTCTGCCGGCTCGCCGGCCTGCCGCCCATCGGCGTCATCAGCGAGCTGGTCAATGACGATGGCACCGTGATGCGTGGGCCGCAGGTTCTGGATTTCGCCGAAAAACACGGCATGAAGCATGTTTCGGTCGCCGATCTGATCGCCTATCGCCAGCGCAAGGAAACGCTGGTGGAGATGGAATCCTCCTTCACCATCCAAACCCCGTTCGGACCGGCCAAGGCGCATACCTATTCCCTGCCATGGGACCGGATGCAGCATATGGCGGTGATTTTCGGCGATATCCGCGATGGCGTCGATATTCCCGTGCGCCTGCACCCTGAAAACGTTGCTGACGACGTGTTCGGCGACCGCCAGCCGGTGCAGCACTATATGCAGAAGATCGCCGAAGAAGGCCGCGGCGTCATCGTCTATCTACGCGAAGGTTCTGTCGGCGTCGGCCAGGTGGACGGACGGCGCAAGGCGCGTGATCCCGACGAAGCGCACGCACAGGCCCGCTCCCGCGAAAATGAATGGCTGGAAATCGGCCTCGGCGCGCAGATTCTCAAAGACCTCGGCATCAGCTCGATCAAGCTGATGACGACCCGCGAGCGCCACTATGTCGGGCTGGAAGGCTTCGGGATCAAGATTTCGGCAACGGATATCGGGTGATTTAGGGACGTCGCGAGGGCGCTTCGATTTGGCGTCCTCTCCGCCCGTCCGGCGTCATCCTCGGTCTTGTGCCGAGGATCTGCAGACGCATCCTATACATTTTCCGTCATGCTCGGGACGGGCCCGAGCATGACGGAAGAGGCAGTCGCCGGCTCAAGGCGCAATTACACATCCCGCCACCCCTCCAGATAATTCACACTCTCCACCCCCGTAAACTTCGCAAGCCGCGACAATTCCGCGTCTAGTTTCTCGAGCCTTCCCGCTGAGGCGCGCACGCCCGGTTCCAGCCACAGGCGGCGCACATCCAGCGTGCTGCGCTTGCGGTCTGCCTTCATGTCGATACGGCCGATCAGCCGGTCGCCTTCCAGAAGCGGGAAGACGTAATAGCCATATTGCCGTTTCGGCTCGGGTACGAAGACCTCGATACGGTAATAGAAGCCAAACAGCCGCTCCGTGCGGTTGCGGTCGCGCAACAGCGGATCGAAGGGACTCAGCACACGGACGCGGGACGACGGTTCCGGCAGGTTGGCGACATCGGCGCTGAAATCCGCAAAGGCATAGGACGGGCGGGCAGCACCGCCATCGCTTGCGAGAAGCGAGACCTCGCACAGTTCGTCACGGTGGCTCTTGACCCAGTCCCTCGCCTCCTGCGGGGTAACGAGATCGAAAAAGGCGGCGATTTCGCCATGGGTGGCAAAACCCAGCCGGGTGAGCGCCTGCCGGCAGGCCCAGTCGACGAATTGCGTATGCTCCACTTCGCTTTCGTGGTGCTCGCCGGGAATGACCCGCTCCGCCAGATCATAGACCTTCTGGAAATTCACGCGGCCGGATATGGCAAGCTTACCGGTGTGCCACAGATATTCGAGTGCGGTCTTGGAAGGATGCCAGTTCCACCAGCCGCCGGACTGATGCCCCTCCTCCTTCAACTCACGCGCCAGAACCGGACCCGTGGCGGCGATGCGCTCCAGCGTCTCGGCGAAAGCCGCATCGAACCCCTCACCATGCCATTTGCGCCAGCGCTCCTGAATGATCGGCTCGCGGCGGCGGAAGCGGTGCTTCCAATAGGGGTAAAATTCGGTCGGCACGATGGAGGCATCATGCGTCCAGTGCTCGAACAGCGCGCGGTCCTTTTCCAGCAGTGCTGTCAGATGTTCGCGCCTGTAGGTCTGGTTTCGGGAGAATATTATCTGGTGATGGGCGCGCTCCACCGTGCCGATACTGTCCACCTGCACGAAACCGATATCGGTAATGAGCTGCAGCAGGCCATCCTTGGAAAGCGCCTTTCCGGGCGGAGAGCAAAGCCCCTGCCGCGCCAGAAAAATCCGCCTTGCCGCTTCGTTTGAAACCTTGATCGTCATAAAGCAGAAGGTATGACGGCTTTTTCAGGATTGCAATGTTCTTTTTTTGTTCTTTGTTTCACTTCTGTTGATGACACGATATAGAACCGGAAAGCGATAGAGGGATGCATCAATCTTGGAAATCCGTTTCGACACCGCAGGCGTCGCCTTCGAGGGCAGGCAGGCTTTACAGCCCGTGTCCCTGACATTGACTGAACGGCGTATCGGCGTCATCGGCCTCAACGGCTCGGGCAAGACCACCTTTGCGCGGCTGATTAATGGTCTGACAAAGCCGACGCGCGGCAAGGTGTCGGTGAACGGTCTCGACACCGTCAAAGATGCGAGAGCGGTATTGCAGGCAGTCGGTTTCATCTTCCAGAATCCGCAGAACCAGATCATCCTGCCGATCATACGCGACGATGTCGCCTTCGGCCTCAAGCGACTCGGTATCGGCAAGACGGAGACAGAAACGCGGGTCAAGGCCGTGCTTGCCCGGCTCGGTATCGCTCATCTGGAAGAACGGCGCGCGCACGAGCTTTCCGGCGGCGAATTGCAGCTGGCGGCGCTGGCCGCCCTGCTGGTCACTGAACCGCAAATCCTCATTCTCGATGAACCGACCAATCAGCTCGACCTCAAAAACCGCGCGATCGTTGAAAAGACAATGGCTGCGCTGTCGCAGGCGCTTGTCGTCATCACCCACGATCTGCCGCTGCTTTCCGGCTTCGATCGCGTACTGGTTTTTCACGAAGGCGAGCTTGTTGCAGACGCCAACCCCGAAGAGGCGGTGGCACGTTATCTGGAGGTTGCGTCGCGATGAAGTCGCTTCATGTCGAAGGCACGGGCTGGCTCTACCGCGTCTCTCCGCGACTCAAGCTCGTGACGCTGATGGTTTTCAGCATTGCGCTGTTTCTCACCCGCGATCTGCTTTTGCTGGGATGCGCCGTCGTTGTGGCCGCCGCCATTCTGCGCGAGACGCGGCTGCAATTCCGCGAGATCGGCCTGCGGCTACGCCCGGTGATGCTGACCATTCTCCTCGTTGCCGCCTTCAGCTATCTGCTGCTTCCGGTACACGATGCGAGTGTCAATCTTTTGCGGCTGACTGCACTGGCGCTTCTCGCCACCGCCGTCACCATCACCGTCAGCATTTCGCAATTCATGGACGAAATCGCGCTTGCCGCCGCCCCGCTGGAAAGGCTGGGGCTGGTCAAGGCGGCCGATATCGGGCTCGCGGTCGGGCTCGTCGTGCGGTTCGTGCCGGAGATCGTCAATCGTTACCATGCGGTGCGCGATGCGCACCGCGCGCGCGGCCTCCCCGTTCGGCTGGCCACGATCATCGTGCCGCTCGTCATTATGACGTTGAAGGATGCGGATGCCATTGCCGACGCCATTGACGCGCGCGGTTTCAGAGGCCAAAGCTGACGGCAAAACAACCATCCGGAGTTCCCGAGCCATGACGACCCGCGACCTTGTGCTGATCTCGCTGTTTTCCGCCATCATCATCGCACTCGGACTTTTGCCGCCGATCACGCTTGGTTTCATTCCGGTGCCCATCACCGCGCAGTCGCTCGGCGTCATGCTGGCCGGTGTCGTGCTGGGGGCGAAACGCGGCACGCTCGCGGTTCTTCTGACCATCCTCATCGCCGCCATCGGCCTGCCAGTCCTCTCAGGCGGACGCGGCGGCCTTTCCATCTTCACCACGCCGACCACGGGCTTCCTGATCGGCTGGATTGCTGCCGCTTTCGTCACCGGCATGCTCTCGGAAAAACTCGTCAATCGCGGCCAGTCGGCTCTGACGCAGGGTATCGGTTTCTTCATCGCCAGCCTCGCCGGCGGCGTGGTCGTGCTTTATGCCTTCGGCATCTCCTATCTGGCGCTGGTGGTCGGGCTCGGGTTTGAAAAGGCGTTCATGGGTTCGCTCGCCTTCATTCCCGGTGATGCGTTGAAGGCCGTGCTTGCCGCCCTTGCCGGCCGCGCTGTGATGGTCGGCTATCCGCTTTTGCCGCAGCGCGCTTGATCAGCTTATTTCGGGAGGATTAGAGAATGGCGACCCGTCTTTACGAACATCCGATCTTCCTTGAACACATCACGCCGGAAGGCCATCCCGAGCGGCCGGATCGGCTGCGATCTCTGAACATTGCGCTCGAACATCCGAATTTCGAGCGACTGGTCCGCAAGCAAGCGCCGCAGGCCAACGAGGATGCCGTGCTTCTGGCGCATCCGGAGGAGCATCTGCTGTCCGTCATGCGCCAGATTCCCGAGGAAGATGGCGAGATCAACCGCGTCGAGGCCGACACCTATGTCTCGCCGAAAAGCCTGCAGGCGGCGCTGACCGGTATAGGCGCTGCGATGGTGGCGGTAGATGACGTGTTTACGGGTGCCGCCGACAACGTCTTCGTTGCGTCCCGCCCGCCCGGCCACCATGCGGAAACCGCAAAGGCCATGGGGTTCTGTCTCTTCAACAATGCAGCAATCGCCGCCCGTCACGCCCAGAAGGTGCACGGCGCAGAGCGCGTCGCCATCATCGACTGGGACGTGCATCACGGCAACGGTACGCAGGATATCTTCTGGAACGACACGTCAGTGCTGTTCTGTTCCACCCACCAGATGCCGCTTTACCCGTGGAGCGGCGATAAAAACGAAACCGGCGTGAAGAACAATGTCGTCAACGCGCCACTTTCCCCCAATACCGGCAGCGAGTATTTTCGCGAGGCGTTCAAATCCCGCGTCCTGCCGGCGATTGCCGATTTTTCGCCCGATCTCATCATCATCTCCGCCGGTTTCGACGCGCATCATCGCGATCCGCTTGCGCAGATCAATCTGGTGGGCGAGGATTTCGACTGGGCGACAGGGCGGTTGCTGGAAATGGCGGACAAATACGCCTCGAACCGGGTCGTCAGCCTGCTTGAAGGCGGTTATGATCTGGAAGGGCTGGCGGAATCGGCGGCCATGCATATTTTGAGAATGATGAAGGGTTGAAAATGACGGAAAATGCCAACACAGCCGATGTCAGCGGTTATTCCTTCGAAAAGGCCGTCGCCGAGCTGGAAAGCATTGTCGCACGCCTGGAGCGCGGAGACGTGGCGCTGGACGAGTCGATCGCCATCTACGAGCGCGGCGAAGCCCTGAAAAAACATTGCGAGACGCTTCTGAACGCCGCCGAAAAGCGTATCGAGAAAATCCGTCTCGACCGCGCCGGAAAACCGCAGGGCGTGGAGCCGCTGGACGGGGAATAAACACGTCCTGTTGAACGGGGGCGACACAGCGTTCAACATTACGGCGCTCCCACGTCGTATTGTTCGTGGTAAGCTTGCGTGTAACGATACGAGGAGCTTCGGATGTCCTTCTTTCCCGGCAACGATCCTGTCGCGGGCGATGCTTTCGCCTGCGACGCCATCGAAAACCTCATCATTCCGCGCACCAGCGATATTGGCGGCTTCGCCGTGCGGCGTGCGCTGCCGACGCGGCAGCGGCGGCTGGTCGGCCCGTTCATCTTTTTCGACCGCATGGGTCCGGCCATCCTGAAAGCGGGCGAGGCGCTGGATGTCAAGCCGCATCCGCATATCGGGCTTTCCACCGTTACCTATCTGTTTGACGGCGAAATCAAGCATCGCGACAGCCTCGGCACCGAACTGGTCATCCGCCCCGGCGACATCAACCTGATGACGGCGGGGCGCGGAATCGTGCATTCGGAGCGCACGCCGGAAAACCTGCGCGGCCATCCGCTTTCCATGTCCGGCCTGCAGACCTGGCTTGCCCTCCCCGATCATATGGAGGAAATCGCTCCGGCCTTTTCCCATACCGCCCGGGAAGACATGCCTCTGATCGATATCAAGGGCGCATCCGGTCGGGTCGTCATCGGTGATTTCGAAGGCCTCACTTCCCCCGTTTCGGCTTTTACCGACACGCTTTACGTTGACCTGACGCTGGAACCGGGTGTGAAATTCCCGTTCTCTGCCGACCATGAGGAACGGGCGATCTACATTCTTTCCGGATCTCTGGATGTCGCGGGTGACGTTTTTGCCGCCGACCAGTTGCTCGTCTTCCGGCCCGGCGACGACATCACATTGCAGAGCGGCAGTGGCGGCTGTCACATCATGATCTTCGGCGGTGCGGCACTCAACCAGCGCCGTTACATCTGGTGGAACTTCGTTTCGTCATCAAAAGAACGCATAGAGCAGGCCAAACAGGAGTGGAGAACCGGACGCTTCGATATCGTTCCCGGCGACGAAGAAGAGTTTGTCCCTTTGCCGGAGGGTTGAAATTCTATAGAAGTGAACGACATGCAGGGCTCAACTGCCGGCTTTCCATATGAAAGACGCACTGGTGCCCACCGCTGACACGAGAAAAGGCCGAACGATTGACCGGAATGCCACAGACCCCATTGCTTGACCGGGTGAATTTTCCATCCGATCTCAAGGAGATCGACGATCGCGACCTGCCGGAACTGGCAAGGGAGTTGCGCGACGAGATGATCGACGCGGTGTCGAGCACCGGCGGGCATCTGGGTGCCGGTCTGGGCGTGGTGGAGCTGACAATTGCCATCCACAAGGTGTTCAACACGCCTGAAGACCGGTTGATCTTCGATGTCGGCCACCAATGTTATCCGCACAAGATCCTGACCGGCCGTCGCGAGCGCATCCGCACGCTGCGCCAGGAAGGCGGGCTTTCCGGTTTCACGCGTCGGGCAGAGAGCGAATATGACGATTTCGGTGCCGGCCATTCCTCCACCTCCATTTCCGCCGGTCTCGGCATGGCGGTGGCTGCGGGGCTGGATCAGAGCGACCGCAAGGTTATCGCCGTCATTGGTGATGGCTCCATGTCTGCGGGCATGGCGTTTGAGGCGCTCAACAATGCCGGTGCGCTCGACGCGCGGCTGATCGTCATCCTCAACGACAACGACATGTCGATTGCGCCGCCGACGGGCGCGATGAGCGCTTATCTCGCGCGGCTGGCCTCCGGCCGCACCTATATGGGCTTTCGCGATTTCGGCAAGAAACTCACCGCCTATCTCGGCAAGACCATCGACCGCGCCATTACCCGCGCCGTGACCCATGCGCGCGGTTACGTAACGGGCGGCACGCTGTTCGAGGAGCTTGGCTTCTATCACATCGGCCCGATCGACGGTCATTCCTTCGATCACCTGCTGCCTGTACTGCGCAATGTGCGCGACAACCAGAAAGGCCCTGTTCTCATCCATGTGGTGACGCAGAAGGGCAAGGGTTATGCACCGGCGGAAGCGGCAGCGGACAAATATCACGGCGTCAACAAGTTCGATGTCATTACCGGCGCGCAGGCGAAAGCCAAGCCGAATGCGCCGAGCTATACCAGCGTGTTTGCCGAAGCGCTTATCCAGGAAGCGACCCTCGACGACAAGATCATCGGCGTCACCGCCGCCATGCCTAATGGTACCGGGCTGGACAAGATGGCCGAGCTTTTCCCGGCCCGCACCTTCGATGTCGGCATTGCCGAGCAGCACGCCGTCACCTTCGCGGCGGGGCTTGCGGCGGATGGCTACAAGCCGTTCTGCGCGCTTTATTCCACCTTCCTGCAACGCGGTTACGACCAGCTGGTGCATGATGTGGCGATCCAGAGCTTGCCCGTGCGCTTCCCCATCGACCGCGCCGGTTTCGTCGGCGCAGACGGACCGACCCATGCCGGCTCTTTCGACACCACATTCCTTGCCACCCTGCCCGGCATGGTGGTTATGGCGGCGTCCGACGAGGCCGAGCTGAAACATATGGTTCGCACAGCCGCAGCCTATGATGAAGGCCCGATTTCCTTCCGTTATCCGCGCGGCGAAGGCGTGGGTGTCGAGATGCCCGCGCGCGGTGAGATTTTGCAGATCGGCAAGGGCCGCATCATCAAGGAAGGCACGAAGGTTGCACTTCTTTCCTTCGGTACGCGCCTTGCGGAGTGCCTGGCGGCTGCCGAAGACCTCGATGCGGCCGGACTTTCGACCACGGTTGCCGATGCGCGCTTCGCCAAGCCGCTCGACCTCGACCTCATCCGCCAGCTTGCCGCTCATCATGAGGTTCTGGTGACAATCGAGGAAGGCTCTGTCGGCGGTTTCGGTGCACATGTGCTGCATTTCATGGCAAGCGCAGGCTTGCTCGACCACGGCCCGAAGGTTCGGACCCTGACGCTGCCCGACCATTGGGTGGAGCAGGCCAAGCCGGAGACCATGTATGCCAATGCCGGCCTCGACCGCGCCGGCATCGTTTCCACCGTGTTCAATGCGCTCGGCCAGCGTCAGGCCGGCGTCGGTTTCGCCGGCTGACAGAATTACCGGGACAGAAGGCGGGACGACCCGCCTCTGCCTCAGGATGCGGCGCCATCGAGAAAACCGACGACATTTTCAATCTGCCCCTCGGCATTTAGGCTGACGACATCGGTTCCGCCGGCAACATCTTCTCCGTCAGGCGAAATGAGACGCCATGAAAAACGGGTGAAGTTGCCGTGGCCATCCGGGGTGCCTGTGAGCACAAAGCGATATCCCGGAAATTTCTGCCGCGCCGCCTCGATCATCGCGGCAATCCCCTGCTGCCCCTCACCCTGCATCAAAGGATCTGTATAGCACGCCATTTCAGCCCAGCCTTGGCTGACGAGGCGCTGGCGGCGTTCATCGTTCTCCTCGTTCCAGACAGCGAGGTAGGTTTCGGCGATTGCGAGATGTTGCGTCATGATTGCGCTCCTTTTGGTTGACGGCCTGAGCATGCCGGGGGCTGTGACGCAGAACAATTACCTGCGAGGTAATCGCATTGCCGATATCTTCTGCTAGGCTGCGGGGCATGACACATCATCAAGAACATGTCGGCCAGGTGCTTAAGGAATGGCGGGCGCGCCGCAGATTGAGCCAGCTCGATCTGGCGTCCGATGCCGAGATATCGGCGCGCCATCTGAGTTTTGTGGAAAGCGGGCGATCTTCGCCCAGCCGTGAAATGCTGGCGAGGCTGGCAGAGCAGCTTTCCATGCCAGCCCGCGCCGCCAACCGGCTGATGCTGGCGGCAGGCTATGCGCCGATCCATTCCGAACGATCACTGGATGCGCCTGATATGACGGCCGTTCGTAAGGCCGTCGAAACCGTGGTGCAGGGCCACATGCCCTTCCCGGCACTTGCCGTCGACCGCCATTGGAATCTGGTTCTTGCAAATGATGCGATCAAATCGCTTCTCGCCGGCATATCCGAAGACCTGCTTCACCCGACCCTCAATGTATTGCGGCTGAGCCTGCATCCTGATGGCTTGAGTTCACGCATCGTCAATCTTGCCGAATGGCGGCATCACCTGCTGGATCGCCTACGCCGCCAAGTCGAAGAGACCGGAGACGAGACGCTTTCCCGGCTGCATGCGGAACTTTCCGCCTATCCCGCGCCCGCAGCTCCACGGCATTCCGCCGGGGCCGATCCGCTGGCGATACCGCTCGAACTACGCGATCCGTTGTCCGGGGGCGTGCTGCGCTTCATTTCGACCACCACGGTTTTCGGAACCGCCACGGATGTGACGTTGTCCGAGCTGGTGCTGGAATGTTTCTACCCGGCCGACGCCGAGACCCGCGCCGCCCTGATGAACGGTACAAAGGAGTAACTATCCATGCACACCACCTATCTCATCGGCTTCAAGGTCCGTGCCGATCAGCGCGAACGTTTTCTAGGATTGCTGAATGATCTGCTCGACGCCATGCGACACGAGAACACCTTTGTGAACGCAACCCTGCATCGGGACGGCGAAAACGAAAACCACTTCCTGCTGCATGAGACCTGGAGCGACCATCAGGATGTCCTCGACGTGCAGGTTCATCGTCCCTATCGGCAGGCTTGGCACGATGCCTTGCCCGAGCTTCTAGATGCCCCGCGCGACATTTCCGTCTGGCACCCCATGCGGGCTGATCATGCCGGCCCCGCGGCGAAACCTGGCGTGTCTTCGTCTACGTACCCTGTGGCCTGAACATCCGTGCAAAGAACACTTCGTCGGACAGGCGATGCAGCAAGGCTGCAATAGCGGCGGTTGCCACAATGGCGAAAACGAGCCGTCCGACCAGAACGCCGTAGACATCTGCACCCAGCGACATCACGACAATGGTGTCCTCAATGACGCTATGCGCAAACCCCATGAACACGCATGACAGAAAGACCTGACGCGGCGATATCGCTCCCGATTGCGCCTCGCGGATCAGAAGACCGGCGCCATAGGAGATACCGAGGAACAATCCGATGGCGGTGAGATGTTCGGCCTCGCCGCGAATGCCGGCAAGACGCAGCACGGGCGAAAGCGCTTTCATCATCAAGGCCAGGACGCCGGTCAGCCTGAGGATTTCAAGGCCAAAGGACAGGACCAGAAGGATGACGAGCATCGAAAGCATGGTTTCGCCAAGGCCCCAAAAATAGTCCGCCCAGTCGGCTGTGGCGCCCATGGCAGTCCAGACCGGGTTCACCGGGGCCGACAGCCACCCTGTCACCTCCAGAAAATGGTGCAGGAGAAAGGCATAGAGCAATCCGCCCCCGATACGCAGCAGCGTCGTTGCGATCACGCCGGGACCGGCCTTTTCAATGATCTTCTGCTCAATGGGCAGCCCATGCGCGAACAGGATGAGGGCCGAGAAAACCGTGACATCCGCCACGCTGAGCGAGGATACCGGAACCAGCGTGAAGACCAGCGGCACCGCGCCCCATATTCCCACCAGCATTCCCGTCAACCAGGCCAGCCCCAGCTCCGGCGGAAGCCCGATCAGGTTCATGACCGGCGCAAAGACCGGGGCCACGGCCTCGATCGCGCCCATTCTCGACAACAGTTCGGTGAGGATCGCAATCGGAACGGTGATCCGGACAAGCACCCAATAGATTTCAAGCGTTTCCCGCGTTTTACGCCAGACCGGCATCAGCAATGGCATCTGAAACTCCTTAAAGATTGTCTCAATCCACTAGCTCGAGCCGGTTCGCATTTGTGGTCAAAGATTGCAGCTTTGTGCAATTTTATTGCAAGTTGACCATTAGAGATTATGCTGCGGCAATGGACCGTATCGACCGCAAACTTTTAAACCTCATGCAGCGTGACGCATCGCGCACCAATGTGGACATGGCCGAGGAAGTGGGGCTGTCGCCATCCAGCTGCCTGCGCCGTCTGCAGCGGCTGCGCAAATCGGGCGTGATCGACCGCATTGTCGCGATCCTCAATCCCGCCAGAGCCGGACGGGCAATCAAGGCGCTGGTGACGGTGGAGCTGAAATTGCACGGCGAGCAGCATATGCGCCGTTTTCTCGACCTGGCGAGCGCCGAGGACGCGGTTTCGCACACCTATTCCGTTACCGGAGCCACCGATGTCGTTCTGATGCTGCGCTTGCGCGACATGGAGGAGTTCGACGCGCTATGCGACAGGCTGTTCCGCGACCAGAACAATGTCGCACGCTTCTTCACCATGGTCGTCATACGAACGGCGAAAGAGGAAACAGCCATTCGGCTCGATTGAATTCTTCCATTTCACTCGTCAAAACGCTCCTCCTTGGAGAAGTCGTCGTGGCAAATGGGTCTCTAGATGAGCGAATGCCCTGCATTTTTCAGCAGAACGAAAGCTTTTTCCAGATCGTTCGATTTCACAAGCAGGTGGTCGCCATCGAAAGTCGAAACCACGAATATACCGATCTCATTGGTCGAGAGCGGCTCGATAACGGACAAGACGATGCCCGTTTCATCGAAGGCAAATGGCCCCTGTAGCTTTAGACAGGACCAACCCGTATCAGATCTGACATGCCCAGGTATACGATCTTCCCGGCAGACGATGGAAAGCTCATCATCGGTCCGGGTGATACTGACGAAGCCACCGCCATCGGCCCAGGCCGGAATGGCTTCAGATGCCTCAAGTCGGGCCACCCCATATGCACCATCCAGAACTTTCAACTTGATCCTAGGTGCCATCTCGAAATCACCTTTGTTGGGAAACTGCGACAGAACGCGTGGTTGAGTGCTCGCGCCGTAAATCTAGCAACAAAAAGGGGGCTTCACAGCCCCCTGATTCACGCTTGATGATCGTGACCGTCAGGCTCAGAACTCCGTCCAGTCCTGATCCTTGGCAGCCGGCGCTTCTGCTTTGCCGCCAAAGGCGCGGGCAAGGCTTTGGCCAAGGGCGCGGGCGGGTGACGCGACCGGCCTTGCGGTTGTGGAGGCAGGCTTCACTGCGGCTTTTCTGACTGGTGCGGCGGGTGCGGACTGGTAGACAGGCTTCACCGAGGACTGGCGAGGAGCAGAATATCCGCCGGCGCCGGCAACGGCACCTCGAACGCCGCCCACCTTGAACTGGCCGAGCAGGCTATTGAGCGCTTCCGCTTCACGGGCGAGCGAATGGCTGGCAGCGGTCTGCTGCTCAACCATTGCGGCATTCTGCTGCGTGCCCTGATCCATGGTGTTCACGGCCGTGTTGATTTCTTGCAGACCAGTCGCCTGTTCGCGGGCAGCGACGACGATGGCGCTGACATGGGTGTTGATCTCCTCGACTTCCGCCACGATGAGTTCGAGCGCCTTGCCGGTCTCGTCGACGAGGTTGACGCCGTTTTCCACCTGCTGGCTGGAAGCGCCGATCAGCGTCTTGATTTCCTTTGCGGCATTGGCGGAACGCTGGGCGAGTTCACGCACTTCCTGCGCGACGACGGCAAACCCCTTGCCCGCATCACCCGCACGGGCGGCTTCGACGCCTGCGTTCAGCGCAAGCAGGTTGGTCTGGAAAGCGATATCGTCGATGACGCCGATGATATTGCCGATTTCGCCTGATGATTTTTCGATCTCGCGCATGGCGGCAACCGCCTTGCGGACCACGATGCCGGATTTTTCCGCTCCGCTGCGGGCGCGCTGAACCAGATTGCCAGCGTCCTCAGCACCCCTTGCGCTATCACGCACCGTGGTGGTGACTTCTTCCAGTGCTGCGGCGGTTTCCTCAATGGAAGCAGCCTGCTGTTCGGTGCGGCGCGACAGGTCGTCGGCAGCAGAGAGCATTTCCGAAGCCCCGGCATTGATTGCAGCGGCATTCTCGCCAACTGCGCGCATGGCCTGCTGCAGCTTTTCGACAGCGCTGTTGAAGTCGATACGGATGGGGTCGATGTAGGAGGCGAACGGCGTTTCGATACGGTAGGCGAGATCGCCTTCCGCCAGAGCCGCAAGGCCCTTGCCAAGCTCGTCACGCGCAAGGGCGTTGGCGGCTTCGTCCTGGGCCTTCTCTTCCTCGTTGCGGCGGCGCTCGGTCTCGGTTGCGGATCGCATGCGCTCGGTTTCGCTGGCAAGGCGGGATTTTTCCAGTCCGGCTTCCTTGAAGACGAGAACTGCTTTCGCCATTTTGCCGACTTCATCCTTGCGGTCGAGAGCCGGAACTTCCGTCGTCATATCGCCGTCGGCAAGCCTGCTCATAGCCGCCGTCATACCGACGATCGGCGTGACGATGGAGCGCGACAGGGCCCAGATGAGGGCCACGGCCAGAAGACCGGCAACCGCGCCGCCACCCAGAAGTGCGAGCTTGAGGTTGAGTGCGGCAGCGTCCTGCTGTGCGGCGTAGCTTGCCGACAAGCCGTTCAGCTGGTCCTTGATCTTGGCGGCGGAGGCGCGGAAACCGTCGAGCTGACCCTTGGCCTGATTGCGACCGATCTCGATGATTTCGGAAATCGGTGCTTCGGTCGTCTTGCGGGCGGCAAGCTGCGGTTCCGCCAGTTCCTTGAAGAACACGGTGGCGGATGCCTGCATGTCATCGATGGATTTCAGAATGTCCGGCTGGCCGGCGGCAAGCGCACGGGCTTCACCAAGCTTCTTCAGCATTATATCGCGCTGGGCGAAAACATCGTTGTAGGTGCTGTCGCTGCGAAACAGCAGAAAGCCGCGCTGGTTGACGGCCTGTTCCAGCATGGCGGCCGTTGCACCGTCAACCGCATGCAGGATGTTGTTGGCCTTGTTGTTCTGGACCGTGACGTGCTCGCTCCCCAGCGTCTGCCAGAAGACCACCGCCGAGGCGAGCAGGCAAACGCCCATCAAGACGCAGAAGGTGACAATGAGCTTAATGTTGATGGGGAAATTTTTTAGCGACATCGCAAACTCTCTCGGCGACCTGATGCCACGGAGCAAGCGTCTGCGCTGCAACGGTCGCAATTTTGGGAATGGGAGGAGATGCCGTCATGGCAGGTTCCGACTGGCCGCACGGGCCTTGCAGACAAAGTGCAATACAAGCCTTTATATTGGATTAATCGCATATGCTGTTTAACGACCACGAAACGACCCTGCGCTGCGGCAAATGGTGCCGTTGCGAAGCCTTGCGCGCGATAAATCGCTTGCATCTGCGGGGTTTGGCGGTCATTGACACGGGACCATGTCCAAAACACCTGAAAATGAACGGCTTGACCAGCTTCTTGTTTCGCTCGGCCACTTTGCCAGCCGCTCGCGTGCGCGCGATGCGATTGCGCGCGGCACCGTGAGCGTCAACGGGAAAACGGCCACAAAGCCCAGCCAAACCGTTGCCGGAAACGTCAAGATCGCCATTACCGATCCGGCGCAAGCCTATGTTTCCCGCGCCGCCCTCAAGCTCACCGCCGCGCTCGATCACTTCGGGCTCGATCCGAAGGGCCATGAATGCCTCGACGTCGGCGCCTCCACCGGCGGCTTCACCGAGGTATTGCTTCATCGCGGCGCAAAACACGTCACCTCCATCGATGTCGGCCACGGGCAGATGCATCCACGGATCGAGAACGATCCGCGCGTGACCAATCTGGAAGGGCTGAATGCGCGCTTCCTGACAACCGACGACATTGATGACCGGTCCGTGGACTTCATCGTCTCCGACGTGTCCTTCATCTCCATAAAGCTCGCCCTTGCCCCGGCACTCGCACTTGCCGCCTCCGGCGCGCACGCGGTTCTGCTGGTCAAGCCGCAATTCGAGGCAGGCCGTGATGCCATCAGCAAGGCCGGGCTGTTGAAAGAGCCGGAAACGGCGCCTGCCGTTGCTGCCGAACTGGAACGCTGGCTCGTTGAAGACATGGGCTGGAAGAGCCTCGGTCTCATCCCCTCGCCGATTTCCGGCGGCGATGGCAATATCGAATTTCTTCTCGGAGGCGAAAAGCCATGAGCACGCAGACCGTCAGTATCAAGAGCCTTGGCGCCCAGGGCGACGGCATTGCGCACTGTCCCGACGGCCCGGTCTATGTGCCCTTCGCCCTGCCCGGCGAAACGGTGGCGATCGCCAAGGTCAAGGATACCGGCACCATCATCTCGATTGCTGAAGCCTCCGCGGATCGCCGCGAACCCGTGTGCCGCCACTTCGGCCCCGAGGGCGTTAACGGCACCTGCGGCGGCTGTTCGCTGCAGCACTTTGCCGACCAGCCCTACCACGCCTTCAAGCGGGAGCTGGTGGTTTCGGCGCTGAGATCGAAAGGCCTGACGCCGCCAGTAGACGATCTCGTCATCTGTCGCCCCGGCGAGCGCCGCCGCGCGGTGTTTGCCGCCCGCAAGACGGAAAAGGGCCTGCTGCTCGGCTTCAACCAGGCAAACAGCCATCACATCGTCGCCATCGAGGAATGTCCCGTCACCTCGCCCGGTATCGTCGCGCGGCTGGACGCCGTGCGGGCAATCGGCCTTTCCCTTGCGTCGAATGCAGAACCGTTCCGCATGACCGTTCTTGAAACGCTTTCGGGCCTCGACATTTCCGTCGAAGGCATCAAATCCGTCGGCGACAAACAGCGGCGCACATTGACGGAAACGGTGCTGGCCATGCGTGGCATCGCCCGTGTCGCGCTATCAGGCGAAATCCTGATCGAACCGCAAAAGCCGATCATCGAATTCGGCGGCATTCCGGTTTCCCCACCGGCCGGCGGTTTCACGCAGGCAACCAAACAGGCCGAAGACGCCATGGCGGAACTGGTGCTTGCCCATGTTGGCAAATCCAAACGCATCGCCGATCTCTTCTGCGGTTCCGGCACGTTTGCGCTGCGGCTTGCGCGCGTCGGCCGCGTGCATGCGGTTGAGGCAGAGGACAAGCCGCTGAAAGCGCTCGATTTCGCCGCGCGCAACACGCAGGGCCTGAAACCCGTCAGCATCGAAAAGCGTGATCTTTTCCGCCGGCCGTTGATGACGAGCGAAATGAAGAATTACGATGCCGTTGTGTTCGATCCGCCGCGCGCCGGTGCGGAAGTTCAGTGCAAGGAACTTGCGCGCAGCGCGGTGAAGAAAATCGTAGCCGTCAGCTGCAATCCGCTGACACTTGCGCGCGACCTCGCCATTCTGGTGGAGGGCGGCTATCGCGTCACGCGCGTCACGCCGGTCGACCAGTTCTTGTGGTCGCCGCATGTGGAAGCGGTGGCGACGCTGGAGAAATAATCACCAGGCGGCGTCGACCGTGCCGTTGCCGACCACGCCCGAGCAACGGCAGGCGCCGCCAACGCGGCCCTGTTCGATGGGGCAGACATAGGGCCGACGACGATTGGCGCTGTCCGGTGGAGTGATGACGCAAACGAAACGCGCGCGGCGCTGGCGATCGCGGGAATTGCCGGAGTAATAATTCGGGCTGTCGTCTTGCGTGGACTGCGCCAAAATGACGTTATTGCTCGAACCCGGCAAAGGCACGGTCGCCGCTGCATCTGCGACAGTCGCAGCGGAGAGGAGGACGGTCAGGGCGAAAACAAAGTGACGCATGGCGGGTGGCCTTCGAAGGATGACGTTGCGTTATCTAACCCAAGCCATATTACCCGGTTCCTTAACTGCAAGGAATTCCTGCCGGAACGCTTAACGCCGCATGAATGCCTCGAAAGCGGCCCGCGCCTCGGCACTCTGCAATTGCGCGGTGAAATGGCGGGCTTCCTCATCGATGCGGGTCAGCACATCCGCCGGATTGCCGCGCACGAGATCGCGGGCAATCTTCAGCGCCTGCTGCGGCTTGGCGGCAAGCCGCGTGGCAAGCGCCAGCGTTTCGCTTTCGACATGTTCCGGCGCCACGACTTTCCAGATCATTCCGGCCTGCAAGGCCTGTTCGGCGGTAAAACCTTCGCCCATGGCCAGCAGAGCAAAGGCGCGCTGATGGCCGATGAGCTTTGGCGCAAGCAGGCTGGACGCAGCTTCCGGCACCAGCGCCAGATCCACAAACGGCGTCTTGAACAGGCTGCGGTTGGAGGCAACGGTCAGATCGCAATGCAGGTTCAGCGTCGTGCCGATGCCGATGGCCAACCCATCGACGCCCGAAACCAGCGGCTTTTCGAAGGTTGCCAGCGCCTTCAGAAGATCGAGCACCGCGAGCTTGCCCTTTGCGCCAGACATGGCGAAGGCAAGAAAATCGGCCATGTCATTGCCGGCGGAAAAGCAGCCTTCCGTACCCAGAAACGCGACGACACGGATATCCGGGTCTGCATTGGCGGCCTTCAGAGCCTCTGCCATGCGCAGATACATTGCATCGGTGATGGCGTTTTTCTTTTCCGGCCGGTTGAAGCGGATGGTCAGAACGTCAGGCGCATGACTGACCCGCTCGACTAAAATATGGTCGTCCGACATGGTTTTCTCCTTAACCCAGCACGGCGCGGGCGGCCGCAAGGCTTGCTGCACCGGCAATGACGCGATCCCTCAGCGCTGCCGTTTCCGCCAGCAGGTTTTCCGCCGCAAACCGGCAGAGCGATGCGCGATGCGCTCCCCTGCCGTCATCCACCTGGGCCAGGGCGCCCTTGGCAAGATAGGCTCCGGTGAGCGCCAGCCCGAAGAGGCGCTGATAGGGCGTGGCACCAGCGAGCGCGGTTTCGGTTTCGCGCGCTTTCAGGCGTTCCAGCAACCAGTCGGTCGCCGTTTCGAGATCGGTGAGACTCGTTTCGAGATAACGGGCAGTCTCGCCGAGATCACTGCGGTTCGAGGCAGCAGTTCGGGCGACGATTTCACGCAATTCTGCGATGAAACCGCGCACCTGTGCGCCATCGGAAAGCGGCAGCTTGCGCACCACCAGGTCGATCGCCTGAATGCCGTTGGTGCCTTCGTAGATCGGCGCGATGCGGGCATCGCGCAGGTAACGCGCCGCACCGGTTTCCTCGATGAAGCCCATGCCGCCATGCACCTGAATGCCCATGGAAGCGACATCGACACCGGCATCGGTGGAGAAGGACTTGGCGATTGGCGTTAAAAGAGCTGCGCGCTCCTGCCAGTGGGCGCGTTCAGCCACGTCCTCGGCGGCATGCGCCATATCGATGGCGTGGGCGCAGTTGAAGGAGATGGCGCGCGCACCTTGCGTCAGCGCTTTCATCGTCAACAGCGTGCGGGCGATATCGGGATGCTCGATGATAGGGCTCATGCCCGAACCCTGCCAGCCGGGCGCCTTGCCCTGCGTGCGTTCCCTGGCGTATTCGATTGCGTTCTGTGTCGCCGCCTCGCAGATCGCCACGCCCTGCATGCCAACGGCAAGGCGGGCGTTGTTCATCATGGTGAACATGCAGGCGAGACCCTTGTTCTCCTCGCCGATCAGCCAGCCCAAGGCACCCTTCTCTTCGCCAAACTTTCCGTCCCCGAAGATCATCGTGCAGGTGGGCGAACCGTGAATGCCGAGCTTGTGCTCCAGCGAATGGCAGAAGACGTCGTTGCGGCTGCCCGGCGTGCCGTCGTCTTCGGGCAGGAATTTCGGCACGAGGAACAGCGAAATTCCGCGCGTGCCGGCCGGCGCATCCGGCAGGCGGGCGAGAACGAGGTGGATGATATTGTCCGCGGCGTCATGTTCGCCCCAGGTGATGAAAATCTTCTGCCCGAAAATGCGGTAGGTGCCGTCACCATTACGCTCGGCACGGGTTTTCAGCACGCCAAGGTCCGATCCCGCATGCGGTTCGGTGAGGTTCATCGTGCCGGTCCATTCGCCGGAGACGAGTTTGGGAAGATAGATGCGCTTCAGGTCGTTGCTACCGTGGGCAACGAGAGCTTCCACCGCGCCCATGGTGAGCGTCGGCGCAAGCGCGAAAGCCATGGAACCGGAATTCCACATTTCGAGTGCGGCGACATTCAGCATATGCGGCAGGTTCTGGCCGCCGAATTCTTCCGGTGCGGTGAGGCTGTTCCAGCCGGCCTCAGCCCAGCGCCGGTAAAGATCGGCCCAGCCGTCCGGCGTTGAGACCTTGCCGTCGCTCAGCCGCGCGCCCTGTCGGTCGCCTATATCGGCAAGCGGCGCGACCTGCTCGGTGGCGAAACGGCCGGCCTCCTGTAATATGGCATCGACCACATCTTCACCGAGGTCTCCCAGAGCACCTCTGGACAACGCGTCTTGCAGACCCGCCACATGTTTGAGTGTAAAGGCGATATCATCCACCGGCGCGGTATACATGCTGCCTCCTCCCGAAGCTCTTGCCTATCGTGCTGTTGCTTTCGGGCTAAATGATTTTTACGTAAACGTCAATTTGAAAATTCCCGCCTTTTCAGCGGGATTGTTATAAAACTGTCATATGAATTTGCTCAGCATGCGCTGACAGGTGCCGTGCCACCGCTGCCGTTTCCGTTTTGGGGCGACGGACGCCTCCCCTCCCATTCCGCCGGTCAGGACTGCCATGATAGATCTCATAACGCCCGCTATCCCCGGCCTTGTCTGGGCTTATCAATTCCACCCCGGAACGGCGCCATGCAGGCGGCTTGCGCCCGATGCGGGCTTTGGCGAGATGGCGCAATGCGAGGGCTTCTTCTGGCTGCACCTCAATCTCGCGGATCAGCGGGTGGCGGGCTTTCTCGAAACGATCGATGGTCTCGATCCGGCAGCGCTGGCAAGCCTCACCACCCATGAAACCCATCCGTCCATCACGGTGGATGAAAAGTCACTTTATGGCACGCTGGTCGATTTCCAGCGTGAGTTCGATCAGGAAACGCGTGATTTCGGTTGGCTGCATTTCGCGGTCAGCGACCGTTTCATCATTACCACCCGTCTGCAACCGTTGCGCTCAGTGGACCGGCTGAAAGCGGCAGTCGACAAGAATTCCAACCGCTACCTCACGCCGGCCCATGTCTTCGAAGGCCTCGTCGCGGAATTCCAGCGTTCGCTGATCAGCCTTGTGATGGAAACGACCGAAGAGCTGAATGCCATCGAGGACCTGGTCTATGACAGCGAAAACCGCGACGAGCGGCGGCGGCTTGCGCCGCTCAGGCGCACGGTCGTTCGCCTCCACCGGCATCTGCGCACGGTGCTCACCCTGATGCGGCGGGCGTCTGCCGCCGATGAGGACGAAATGCCTGACGGTTTCGAGGATGTCGCCTCGCGGCTGATGGGCCGCCTCGAGGCCGTCGATCACGATGTCTACGCCCTTCAGGAACGCGCAAGGCTGCTGCACGAGGAAATCGATTCCAAGCTCTCGTCCGAAACCAACCGGCATCTTTATATCCTGTCGCTGATGACGGCATTCCTGCTGCCGCCATCGCTGGTCACCGGCTTCTTCGGCATGAACACGGATGAGTTGCCATTTACGGTCGGCACAGGCGGCACGATGGCGGCCAGCATCTTCATCGTGATTTCGGTTATGCTTGCCTGGTTCGTGCTGAAGCGGGCGCGCATTCTGTGAAAACAAAAAGCCGCCCGTATCCGGGCGGCTCGTAATAACTATCAGGCTGGTCAATCGCTACTCCGTCTTGCCGGATGAAGGCAGGAGTGACGGAGTAGTGCTATCAGCTGTAAGGCGAATAGCAGGGCTGGCGTGGGCCATTGTAGGGCTGGAACGTGTTGCTATAGGCATCGTAGGACCGATACCGGCCATAGCACCAGTTCACATGCGCCTGGCTCATGCCGGCACGACGAACCGGACGATATTCGCGGTAGACCGGACGCGGGCGATATTCCGGAACCGGACGGTAGACTTCGCGCGGCTGCGATAGTGCGCCGCCGATGATCGCGCCCGTCGCAAAGGCTGCGAGCGGGAACCAGTAACCGTCGTGGTGACGATAACCCGGGCGGTAGTCGCGATAACCGCGATGGCCGCCGTACCAGCCGCGGCGTTCGCCGCCCCAGCCGCCACGATTGTCACGATCGCGCCAGTATTGCACATTGACGACATTCTTGCCGGCATCGTTACCCAGGGTCTCGACACTCTTCGGCGCCATCAGCAATGGCATTGCCTCAGCGGGAACAATCGCTCCTGCAACCACGATTGCAGAAAGACCGACAGCCAGGATATTCTTCACATAGCTTCTCATCTGACTTCCTCCATTCACGACGGTCGACAGGCCGTTGCACGTGAATAATAACACCTTTTTCTTTTTATCCAGCCAGTTTGTCGGTGCTGGCTGGAACATCACAGGTTGCAGGCTAGGCGCTTTCGCCTGAACCCAGCATTAACGGCGTTGTCACGCTTCGGTTACCGAAACTCGCCACCCGAAAGCAAAAGCCCGGATCAGATCCGGGCTTTCGAAAGGCGTGCTTAACGGCTGTATGGAGATACGCATACACGACGCGGACCGCTGTTCGGCTGGTAGCTGTTATCGTAGGCGCGGTAAGAGCGCCAACGGTTCTGGCACCAGGCAACATGGCTGCCGCCATAGGCCGGTCTCGGCTGCGCCATGGCGCCGCCAATGATTGCGCCAGTGGCGAAGGCTGCCAGCGGGAACCACATTCCGTTGTGATAGCGGTAGCCCGGACGGCGGTCGCGATAGCCGCGATGGCCGTTATAATATCCGTCCCGCGACGGGCGCGGACGATACATGCGGTCGCCATATCTGCGGTCACCTCGGCGGTCCCATTCACGGTACTGCACCGGCACTACATTCTCGGTTGAGATTGCCGGCTTTGCCATCGGAACAGGCGCCTGAAACGCCTGCGACGGCGTGAAGCTTGCCAGGAACAGGACAACCGCCGTAGCGACGCTCGTCGTGCGGAAATTCATCATGATCTTTCCTCCGTTTGCTGTGGCGCGTTGAACCGCGCTTTCTAACTACTCGGTCTTGTCGGAGGTAGGGGCAGCCCCATTGAAACACCCGAAAAGAATTCGATGACGTGCAAACGAGTTTTAAGACCTTTGGTTCCGGTTCAAAAATAGATTCCCGCATAAGACGCAGGATTTCGTGCGCTCAGGCTTCTACCTTCACGTCGGTCAAGGGCCGCGAGCAGCAGGCGAGAATATAGCCTTCATCGATTTCGTCATCGAGAATGCCGCCATTGTGGTTCATCTCCACCTCGCCGGAGAGCTTCAGCACCCGGCAGGTGCCGCAAATTCCCGATTCGCAGGCGGCACCGATGCGCACACCTGCGGCGCGCGCCGTCATCAGAACGGTCTGGCCGGGCTGGCACGGCACTTCCTTGCCGGAAAGCGTAAACCCCACCATCGAGAGTGCTTCGCCATCCGCCACGGTGTGAATACTCTCGCCCACAGCAACCGGGGCGGCTGGCGAAAAGCTTTCCTGGTGGTAACGGCTCATGTCGAAGCCGGAAGCATCCAGCATGGAGCGGATGGCGGCCATGAAAGGCTCCGGTCCACAACAGAACACCGTGCGATCCATGAAATCAGGCGACAGAAGCGCAATCTTGGCCTTGTCGACCATGCCCTTCAAGCCGGACCAGAGATCAGTGCGGCCGCAATTTTCCACGATGAAACCGAGCGACAGTTTCGGCATGAAGCGGGCAAGATATTCCAGCTCGTGACGGAACACGATATCGGATGGCGAGCGCGAGCAATTGATGAAGGCGATGTCACTCTGCGGCGCGCGGTCGCTCATGTCGCGCACCATCGACATCATCGGCGTCACGCCGGAGCCGGCCGAGATGAACAGGTATTTGTCGCCGGGATGCCGTACATAAGAGAAATCGCCGAGCGGGCCGAGCGCCCGGATTTTCATGCCGGGCTTCAGATTGTCGAACATCCAGCGCGTGCCGATGCTGGTGGCCTGCGCCTTGACCGTGACCGACAGCGCATAGGGCCGCGACGGGCTGGAGGACAATGTGTAGGTGCGGTAGAGCGGCTCCTTGCCTACCGGCAACTCCAGTGTCACGAACTGGCCCGGCAGGTAACGGAACCAGTTCTGATCCTCCGACCGGAACAGGAATGTCATCACGTCAGGCGTCTCGGGCGTCACCGAAATGCATTCCAGCAGGTGGAGCTTGTCGCTCCACGGCTTCATCTCGTCTATGTGCTTGTAGGTCACAGCCATATTCATCTTCGCGTTACGCTACTGCCGAAAGGCGGGCCTTGTCGCCCGACAGCCGGTCAACCATGAAATCGGCATACCAGTTGACGAACTGCATCACGCCGCCCTCGTCTTCCATGGAATAGGGGCCGGGCTGGTAAGCGGGCGAACGGATGCCGAAGGCGTTTTCCTCGACGATGCGGCGGTCCTGATCGTTGGTTTCGTTCCAGACGTGCGTGAGATCCTCGAGATCGTAATCCACGCCTTCAACCGCATCCTTGTGCACCAGCCATTTGGTAGTGACCATGGTCTCATTGGCGTTGAGCGGCAGCACGCGGAAGGAAATGGTGTGGTCGCCGAGGAAGTGGTTCCAGGTCGTCGGATAATGGAACAGAAGCAGCGCGCCGATATGGCTGATGCTGACATCATCCGAAAGCGGCCGGCGCACGGCGCGTTTTCCCGACATGGTGTAGCTTTCCGCCTCGCCGATCAGCGGCATGCGGGCAACACGGAACTGGCCTTTCGGATCGATCTTGAAGCGGCTCGGCAGGCCGGCAGCCTCGCAGCGCGCCCAGTGGCCACCGATCTCGGGATCGCTTGCACCACCGTCCGTACCCGTAACGCTCGGGTTTTCAGGATAGGTGCGGCAGAGTTCCGGATGGTTGGCGGCGCAATGGTAGCACTCGCGGTTGTTTTCCCAGACGAGCTTCCAGTTACCCTTTTCGATGATCGTGCTTTCATGCGCGACCTTGGCTTCCCAGATGCGATGCGGCGCCATGTAGCTTTCGACCTCGGCGCGCATCGGCGCGAAATCGGCGGGCTGGTCTGCCAGGCAGATGAAGACGTAACCGGCAACGGTTTCGCAGTGGACCGGCTTCAGGCCGAATTCAGCCTTGTCGAAATCATCGCCCATATGGCGGGCAAACAGCAGCTTGCCGTCCAGATCGTAAGTCCACTGGTGATAGGGACAGACGAGGCGTGCGGACTGGCCCTTATGAGAAGAGCAGACGCGGGAACCGCGATGGCGACAGGAATTATGGAGGGCGCGAATCTGTCCATCGCGACCGCGAATGATGACGACGGAATAGGCGCCGACCTGAACGGTGATGTAGTTACCGGCCTTCGGCACTTCGCAATCATGGCCGACAAACAGCCAGTCGCGGTACCAGATGGTTTCCATGTCCAGATTGAAATAATCCGGGTCCGTGTAGAAAGACTGTTCCAGGCTGAAGCCTTCGCGGCGGTTCTTCAGCTGACGCAGTACGGTATCACGCAATTCCATGGCCAAATCCTCGATCAAACCGCCCTGCCCCACACCATTTATCGGACTGCGGAAGTGTGATCCCATCTAAACATCAGCGTTCATTTGCGGTAGCGCAGACAGCGACATCGGCTTCCGCATTGGCGACAAATTGCGACATGCGCCAATGGCCGTTGCACGCCATTCCGCTGCGAAATCCGGCAGCTATTCCCCGCCGGAAACAACGTCGCAATATGACGCATGATGTCGCGCAGCTCCCTCTCTACCCGTTAAAAAACGGGGGTTGTGGCGCAACGGAGTTTTAACATGCCCTAAACTATATTGCCTGATCGACAACAATGAGGGCGTTCCGGGTGGAGAAGGCGACACGCATACGTTATTTCGATGCCGGCAAACATTCGGCCACGCCGATACGTTCAAAGACCGCGCATTCGGATTTCCTGCGAACCGGGCGCATAAGCCGCTACGAAGAACGCTGGCTGCCGAGGGAACGCGTCTATTACAGCCATGAAGAAGTGGCGGCGATGACCGGACGCAAGCTCGAGGCTGCTGCCGACGCCACCCATAGCCGTCTCAATGGCTTTCACCAGTCCATCCGTTTTCCCAAGATGGTTTTCCACCATCTGCTGGATGAGCGGCCGCATCTCGGCTATTGCCATGTCACGGCAGCGAAAACCAGTTTCGACGCCGAGCGTCATGTGCTCTGGTCATTCTATTTCGCGAATTTCTTTGCCGAGTTGAGCGGGGCCGAGAACTTCTTCGAAAACATCGATGCGCGCTATTCGCGGATGTATTTCGCAGTCGCCATCAACGCGCTTCCAAACAAGAACGTCGCCATCGATACCTCCTTCCATCGCGGCGGCCTGCTATTCCAGACCCACGACCCGCGCATAGCGCTCAAAAACGTGCTTATGCTCGGCGCCCGCTCGGACGAGATGCGCAAGATCATCAAGGCAATATAAAAGCCACGATAGCGCTTTCCATAAGGCCCTGAAATACGCTATTGACGCCCTGAAAGGCAGCATCATGGCGCGTCATATCGATATCGAAAACGAGCGGGAAACCGCCTTGCAGGCGGCCGTCGAGGAGCTTTCCCGCGGCCAGCCAATCGCCCTGCCCACGGAAACCGTCTACGGCCTTGCTGCGGACGCCACCGATCCGGCGGCCATTACCCGCATTTACGAAACGAAAGGCAGGCCACAGTTCAATCCACTGATCTGCCATATGGCCGATATCGCCATGGCCGAACGTTATGCGGTTTTCGATCCCGTGTCGCGACGCCTCGCCGAAGCCTTCTGGCCCGGCCCGTTGACGCTGGTTCTGCCACTGAAACCGGCAAGCGGCATTCACTCACTCGCAACGGCCGGGCTCGATACCGTCGGCATTCGCGTTCCGCAGGGTTTCGCCGGTGATCTGATCCGCCGGTTCGACAAACCTCTTGCTGCGCCCAGCGCAAATAGTTCCGGCAAGATCAGCCCCACCAGTGCGGCCCATGTCGAGGCCGATCTCGGTAACAGGATCAACCTCATTCTTGATGGCGGTGCTGCCTCCGTCGGTGTCGAATCCACCATCGTCAAAGTGGAAGACGACGGGCGGGTGCGGCTGCTTCGTCCCGGCGGCATCGTCACCGAGGAGATCGAGCGCATCACCGGCACCCAGCTCGAACGGCCGGAAAAGGCATCAGCTGCCATCGAGGCACCCGGAATGCTCGCCTCGCATTATGCGCCCGGTGCAGCTGTTCGCCTCGACGCGACATCCGTTTCTTCCAACGAGGCACTGATCCGGTTCGGCGGCATCGCGGTTGAGGGACAAGAGGCAGCCCGTACCGTTCTCGACCTCAGCCCTTCCGGCGATCTTGCCGAGGCGGCCGCCAATCTGTTCGATTATCTCAAAGCAGCCGATGCGAGCGGTGCCGCGACAATCGCGGTCACAACCATTCCCGCCCACGGTCTTGGAGAGGCGATCAATGACCGCCTTTCCCGCGCCGCCGCGCCGCGAGGCTGACGGTACTTCACCATTTCGCCCACCGTTTCAATTGACAGCGAGACGCCAATGACAATCGCAGCCCCCTCCTCCGACATCCTCGACCGCTTCACTGCCATTGTCGGCGAAAAAAACGCGGTGCGCGACGCTGTGGAAATGGCGCCGCGTCTTGTGGAAAATCGCGGGCTTTACCATGGTGCGTCACCGCTGCTGCTCAAGCCCGGCACTGTCAAGGAGGTTGCAGCCATCCTGAAGCTCGCCAGCGAGACCGGCACGCCCATCGTGCCGCAGACCGGCAATACTGGCCTTGTGGGTGGCCAGACGCCGCGTGCTGACGGAACCGACATCATCCTCTCGCTCGAGCGCATGAACCGTATCCGCGACATCGATCCGGTCGCCAACACCATCGTTGCGGATGCCGGTTGCATTCTCGACGACATTCACAAGGCCGCATCGACCGTGGAGCGGATGTTCCCGCTGTCGCTCGGTTCGCAGGGCTCGTGCCGCATCGGTGGTAATCTGGCCACGAATGCCGGCGGCACGGCAGTTCTCGCTTATGGCAATATGCGCCAGCTTTGCCTGGGGCTTGAAGTGGTGCTGCCGACAGGTGAAATCTGGGACGGGCTTCGCCGGCTGAAAAAGGACAATACGGGTTACGATCTGCGCGATCTCTTCATCGGTTCGGAAGGCACGCTCGGCGTTATCACCGGTGCGGTGCTGAAGCTTTTCCCCGTGCCGCTCGGCCATCAGGTGGGTTTTGCCGGTCTTCGATCCACCGACGATGCGTTGAAGCTGTTCGAAATGGCCTCGAACCTCTGCGGCACAGCGCTGACCGGTTTTGAGCTGATGCCGCGCATCGGCGTGGAATTCACCGCCAAACATATTCCCGGCGTGCGCGATCCGCTACAAACGCCGCATGACTGGTACGCGCTCATCGATATCTCCACCTCCGATTCGGCTGAGACGGCTGAAACAATGATGCAATCGCTGTTGGAGCGCGGTTTTTCCGCTGGGCTGGTCGAGGATGCGGTGATCGCTTCATCGGAAGCGCAGCGTCAGGCGCTCTGGCATATGCGCGAAAGCATGTCGGATGCGCAAAAGCCGGAAGGCGGCTCTATCAAACACGACGTTTCCGTTCCGGTGTCGAAGATACCGGAATTCATGGCAACCGCGGAAAAGGCAGTTCTTGCCGCCATTCCCGGCGCCCGCGTCTGCGCCTTCGGCCATCTGGGCGATGGCAACATCCACTACAATATTTCCCAGCCGGTTGGTGCGGACAAAGCTGAATTCATCGGTCGCTGGCGGGATATGAACGAGATCGTGCACGGCATCGTGCTGTCGCTCGGCGGCTCGATTTCGGCCGAACATGGCATCGGCCAGTTGAAGCGCGACGAGCTGGCCGCGATCAGGCCTGGCATTGAAATGGACCTGATGCGACGCATCAAACACGCCTTTGACCCCGCCGGCATCATGAACCCCGGCAAGGTGATCACCGCCCGCTAGGGACAGCAGCTTCATCATCGTTGCAGGTTAGTTGGAAGTTCTCGCCGTCCAGGCGGGAACCAGTTCCGCATTCAGGCGGCGCGGCTTTTGCGCGTGCACGAGCTGTGTCAGGGCCATGCCGGATTTTGCGATCGCCACTGCATGTTTCTTCGGCATCAGGTAGCCGCATTCCAAGGGAGGACGGCGGCGCACTATCCGGCTGAAAAAGGGCCGCTTGTGATACCGGGACGGTGAGAAACGCGCGGGCTCGGCACAGACAGCCACATATTCGAGAATCTCTTCGATCCAGCCGCTCTGCGGACGCGCACCCGGTTCGACCAGCAGGATCCAATGCCCGCGCGCCGAGCGCATGACATCCTCAATATCCCATTGCGCATAAAAACGGCAACCAGCGGCATCGGCGACGCGCGACGATCCATCGCGCGAACCGTGATCGAGGATCACAACGTCGCTTACCAGCCCTTCCACGGCCCCGGTTACAAGCGCAGACAGCGTATGCGCCAGTTCCGGTTCCTGATCCCGGCATTCCATTATGACTGTCAACATATGCATAGCTCTAACGCATCGCACAATAAATTGCCACTGCACTGGACGTCAGAAAATCCGCGACCGTTCAGGCTTAACTCTAGCCCACCTTCAGGTGGGATTGATACAAACAAGACCCCGGCCGCGGGTCTGCCAGCTATCGATTTTGCATTTTTTGTTCTTGTAATGTTCTCGTTTCTGCGGTAGGAATTTAATCATTCGAAGAGGCAATGAAACGCCGGTTCGAGTGGAAACGGTTTAGGGCGTTGGCTTGCCTTGAGAGGCGTGCGGCACCCTGGGAGCATCCAGATGAGAGACCATACGCTTTCGGGGCAGGCTGCTTTCCAGCCGAGCCATACGCCTGACATTGCCAATGCGCTGGCCGATGCGTCGGGCCTGCGCATCGAGATCGACCGTCGTCGCGGGCGTGGTGCCGGACTTAACCCGGGCGGGCGCTTCGAGGCCCTGCAGCGGGAGGTTTTCGACGATGGCTGGCAGACCCTCGAGGAGCTGCCGGAGTTCCGCACCGAAGTGCAGGTGGAAAAGCCGCGCAGCATCATCAGCCGAAACGAATCGCCTGACATCCCTTTCGACCGTTCCATCAATCCCTATCGCGGCTGCGAACATGGCTGCATCTACTGTTTCGCCCGTCCGACGCACAGCTATATGGGGCTCTCTGCGGGGCTGGATTTCGAGGCGAAGCTTTTCGCCAAGCCGGATGCGGCAAAGCTGCTCGAAAGGGAGCTGGCGAAGCCCGGCTACAAGCCGCGCGTCATTGCCATCGGCACCAATACCGACCCCTATCAGCCGATCGAGCGCGAATGGCGCATCATGCGGCAGATACTGGAAGTGCTGGCAAAGGCCGACCATCCCGTCGCCATCGTCACCAAATCGGCCCTGATCAAGCGGGATATCGATATTCTCGCGCCCATGGCCAAGAAAGGTCTCGTCAAGGTTGGTATTTCCGTGACGACGCTGGACCGCAAGCTGGCACGCAGCATGGAACCGCGCGCCGCCACGCCCGAAAAGCGGCTGGAAGCGGTCAAGGCGCTGACGGATGCCGGCATTCCCGTGGCGGTGATGATGGCACCCGTCATTCCCGCACTCAACGATCATGAGATCGAACGCATTCTCGAAGCCGGCAAGGCCGCTGGCGCAACGGAGGCCTCCTACGTGCTGCTGCGCCTGCCGCTGGAGGTCAGCCCCCTCTTCCGCGACTGGCTGCTGCGCAACTATCCGGACCGCTACCGGCATGTCATGTCGCTGGTGCGCTCCATGCGCGACGGCAAGGATTACGATGCGGAATTCGGAAAACGCATGAAGGGTGCTGGTCCCTATGCATGGCAGATAGGCAGGCGTTTCGAAATGGCGACGAAACGGCTTGGCCTCATCCGCCGCGGCATTCACCTGCGCGACGATATCTTCGTGCCGCCGGGAGGTGCCGGCGTGCAATTGTCGCTGCTTTGAAAATATGAGGCCCGCTTGGCCGATCGAGGGCGCAGTACGATGCGTGCAACGATACCCAGCGGTGCAGACACATAAGGAGTGGTGGCCCTTTCCTGTTGACGGGGCCATGCTCTTGACGAAATGCCCGGCGGGTTTTCCCTGGCCCGTCGGACATCACCCCCGGAACCCGCCGCCTCGCGTGCGATCGTTTTTCCTCCGCCGCCCCGTTGGAGGATCAAAGGTCATGACGACCTAAGGGGCACGGTTGGCCACGCCCCTTGACCCGGCTGGCCGCGCCCGTCATCGCCCGCTTCCGGGGGCTTGCAGGAGATCGGGTGTGTGTGCAAGTTTCTGCCGCATGAAACGCCGCACCACACCCGATTCTCCTGCCCTCTTTGATCTCGCCGATACGGGCCCCGATTTCTCCTTCGAACTTGAAGCGAGGAAGAAGGGGCTTTGGCCCGTGGCCGGCACGGATGAGGCAGGCCGGGGGCCTCTCGCGGGACCAGTGGTTGCGGCAGCTGTCATTCTCGATCCCGACAATATTCCTGGTGGTCTTGACGATTCCAAGAAACTGACCAAGCTGAAACGGGAAAGCCTGTTTCTGCAAATCATGGAAACATCGATCGTTTCCGTCGCCTCCTCCGGCCCCGGCCTTATCGACACCATGAATATCCTGCGCGCCAGCCTCGACGCGATGCGTCGCGCCGTACTCGGCCTCGAAATTTCCCCAGCCCTCGTGCTGGCAGATGGCCGCGACAAGCCGCCGGGCATCACCTGCGAGTCGAAGGCCGTCATCAAGGGCGATTCCCGCTCCCTCTCAATCGCCGCCGCTTCGATCATCGCCAAGGTGACCCGTGACCGGATGATGGAACGGGCCGGTGTAGTGCACAGCTCCTATGGTTTCGAAGGCCATGCGGGTTACGGCACACCAGCCCACCTGCGCGCCATAGAAAGCCATGGGCCCTGCCCGCTGCACCGGATGAGTTTCAGGCCGCTGAAGCAGGATTGATCGAAAACCACGATCCTGAAGCGGAGAATGCGGTCTCGCCCCGGATTTCAGCGCCCTGCCATGAGGTGACGATCTACGTCTCCACTGGTAGAATTCTATCTCAATGCGTGGACTTGACGGGCTTTGGGAGAAGAGATTTGGATTTCATGAAACTGTTGAAGTCGCTCGAGGAACTTCTCTACGAGCTGGTTTCATGGCTCCTCTTCTATCCGCTGACAATGTGGCGATCGGTCGTCGCACCGCTCAGCATGATGCGCTACGCCGATAGCGAACTCGCGGATCGGCTCGAGGACCAGTATGACGACACACTGAGTCCACCCCTCTTCCTCCTGATCACTCTGCTATTTTCGCAGGGGCTCTCCGCCTCCCTTCCGACCATTTACGATCCCACATTGGCCGCCCGGGAGCTTGGTTCGGGTTCGAACCTGCTCATAGCGCGTGGCGTTATATTCGGGATTTATCCGCTGTGTATGGCCGTCACGCTTCTGCGGTGGAAACGGGTGAGGATCACCCGAAACTCCCTGCGTCCGCCGTTCTTCAGCCAATGTTACGTGGCTGCGCCGTTTACATTTGTCCTTGTTATGGGCTTCGATTTTGCATCCATGCCTCTGGAACATGGCCTTACGTTCGGGCTCGCCATTATTGCGCTCGCCACGATCTGGTATGCGCAGGCTCAGATACGATGGCTGATGCAGGATCTCGGCTTGGGCATCGCGAAAGCAGGCCTGGCTTTCAGTGGCGCATTTCTGGTTGCCACCGCGGCAGCTTTTGTACTGGCGGTGCTGATAGCGCTCGAGGCCAAGACAATCTATCCCGCGATCACTTAACAAGCCTCGACAAATTGGCAGCCACGAATTGCCGGCCAGCATCCAGTCTTCAAAGCCGATGCTTTTTCTCCAAAGGTCGACAGACATCGATAGACACGCTGCAAGCAGGCACCACAGTGTGCACCCACGAGCTTGCCAACACAGCCCCCGGCTGAGGCATAAAACAAAAAACCCCTCGCGGCGGGCGCCGGAGGGGTTTTGAATAGTACGAGATGAACTTAGTTCAGCTTCGACTTCACTTCGCCAATGGTGTTGGCGAAAAGTTTGGCCTTTGCGGCAGCGGTGGTCTTTTCGGCAATGAGCTTCTCGGAAGCTGCAATGGCGATGTCCACGGCGGCGGCACGAACGGCGCCTATGGCGTCTTCTTCGGCCTGCTTGATCTTCTGTTCCGACAGGGCCGTGCGGCGGACGACGAATTCTTCCGTCTTCTGCTTTGCTTCGGCGGTCAGGGCGGCCGCTTCGCGTTCGGCAGCAGCAACGATGCCAGCTGCTTCAGCTTCGGCTTCCTTGCGCTTGCGCTGATATTCGGCCAGCAGGTGCTGTGCCTCTTCGCGCAGACGCTTGGCTTCGGCCAGTTCGTCCTGAATGTTCTGTGCGCGCTCGTCCAGAGACTTGGAGAGCATGCCCGGAACCTTGAGATAGGCGATCAGGACGAAGAAAAGGACAAGACCGACAAGAGCGAAAAATGATGCATCAAACGCCATATCAGGCTCCCTTCACAGTCGAAGCGGCTGCAATGGCGGCCTTGACGTCGGCATCCTTGACCTTGGCGCCAACCAGCTGGTCAACGATTGCGGTCGCGGTTTCCTCGGCAATGGCGCCGACATCCGCGAATGCCTGATCCCTGATACCCGCAATGCGCTTTTCGGCGGCGGCAAGCTTCTCGGCAAGTCCGGCTTCGATCGCGACGCGGTCGGCATCGGCTTTCGCCTTGGCGGCGTCACGTGCCGCGGAGCCTATCGAGCTTGCCTTGGCGCGGGCTGCCGCGAGTTCTTTTTCATAGGTTTCGACGGCTGCGTCGGCTTCGCTTTTCAGCCGTGCCGCTTCATCGAGATCCTGTGCAATGCGCCCATGACGGTTTTCAAGAATGCCGCCGACGCGAGGAACGATGACCTTCTGCATGAGCAGGTAGAAAAGGCCGAACGTGATCGCCAGCCACAGGACCTGCGATGCATAAGTAGACTGGTCGAACGGCGGGAAAACGCCGGAAGCACCGTGTTCGGCGCCGTGCGCTACACCGGTTTCCGTGTGCGTGGCTTCCGGTTGCGGCTGGCCGACAGCCGGAGTTTCCGTATGCGTTTCACCTACGGTCGGTGCTGACTGGGCATAAGCCTCGGTCACGAACATGCTCACCTCCAGGGGGACTGCAAATGCGAAGGATCACGGCACGCAATTTGCGCGAGCCGTGATCCAGACCTGATGCCGTTATTAGACAGCGAACAGGAGAAGGAGAGCTACGAGCAGCGAGAAGATGCCCAGAGCTTCCGTAACGGCGAAGCCGAATACCAGACGGCCGAACTGGCTGTCGGCAGCAGAGGGGTTGCGCAGTGCGCCGGAGAGGTAATCACCGAAGATACGGCCGAGTGCGAGGGACGTACCAGCCATGCCGAGGCATGCGAGACCTGCGCCGATGTACTTTGCTGCTTCCGCTTCCATGTGAGACTCCTTGAGATATTGGTTGTTGCGGCTATCTTTTGGCGCCCGTTGCCGGGGCCAGCGACTTTACTTCTCAGTGACCACCATGCACGGCGTCGTTCAGGTACATGCAAGTCAGTACCGCGAACACATAAGCCTGCAGGAAGGCAACGAGAAATTCGAGAGCGGTCATTGCGACCGTCATGATGAGAGGCAGGACTGCACCGCCGATACCGAGCGCGCCGAGCGCACCCATGGAGGCGACGAAGCCTGCGAAAACCTTGAGCGTGATGTGGCCAGCCAGCATGTTCGCGAAGAGACGAACGGAAAGGCTGATCGGACGCGACAGGAACGAAATCATTTCAATTGACGCGACAAGCGGCAAAAGCGCCTTCGGAACGCCCGAAGGTGCGAAGATGCCGAAGAAATGCAGACCGTGCTTGTAGAAACCGTAAACGACGACCGTGCCGATGACGAGGCAGGCAAGCGCGAAGGTGACGATGATCTGGCTGGTGACCGTGAAGAAATACGGGAACATGCCGAGAAGGTTCGCAGTCAGCACGAACATGAACAGCGAGAATACGAATGGGAAGAACACCATGCCCTTTTTGCCGGCGCCTTCGCGCAGCATGGAGGCGATGAATTCATAGGACATTTCAGCAACGGACTGCATGCGGGTCGGGATCAGACCGCGGCTCGACGTTGCGAAATAAAGGAAACCGGAAGCGGCGGCCACGGTCGCGACCATGAAAAGCGACGCATTGGTGAAGGAAAAATCGACGCCGCCAATTTCGATCGGAATGATCGGCTGCACCAAGAACTGATGGGTCGGATCGTTTGCCACCGGCTGCCCTCTTTACCTGTCGCCGCTCATGGCGGCATCTCAACTGCAAGAAAAAACAGCTTAAACGCCGTCTTTTCCACCCTCGTCTCGCTTGTCGGCTCTCTCAAGCAGCGGCGGCTTTGCCACCGCGCCCGTGGAACGCAACACATTCAATACGCCTGCGCAGAAACCGAGAAGAAGAAGAACGATCATCCCCCACGGCGTCGTGCCGACAAAATAGTCCAGAAGATAACCCAGCATAGCGCCGACCACGATGGCCGAAATGAACTCCGATGAGAGCTTCACCGCCATCGCAAAGCCTTTCCGGCTTTCCGCGGCATTGGTCTCCGCCCTCACTTCCGCCTCATCCTCCGCCTTCACCTTTGCCAACTCTTCGGCAAGGCGCTTGCGACGCTCGTCCAGACTATCGTCACGGTTGCCAGTCATCTTAAAATCCCACCCATTTTCTCCGTTCCAGCCATGCCAGAACCCTTTGGAGTTGTAAACGGTGACGGATTAAGCCTGTTCCAGCCCGCTCTGAAGTCGCGCGCAACATAGTTTTAGGGGCTTCGCTAGTCAAGGCACTGGCGAAGCTTGTTTTTTCACAAATTAAATATTTAAAAACAAAGGCTTAACGCCAAATCGCCGTTTGTCGACGATGTTTCCCCCGGGAATCGGCATTTTTGACACGCAAATTGCGACAAATTGGCGGTGGTATCAGCTCCAGCCGCCACCATAGGTTCGATAAAAGACGTGCAAGCCAATCCTGCCGACCTTCTTCATGGATTTTCCCCAGGCGGGACGAACATAGACGGCATGATAGTGAGTCGCCGAGCCCACTTCCGTCAGCCAGATTTTGCCGGCGGTGGTTGCCATGGCCACTTCGCGGGCCATTTTCCAGTGACGTTCGGAATTCACCCGGTCCTTTATATTGTCGCAGGCGAAGGAGAACTGGCAGCGGTTGCGCCAGTCCTTGTTCTGATAAACCACACCGCAGATGGTTTTCGGATAAGCGGGGTTGCGCACGCGGTTAAGGATCACCTGTGCCACCGCCGCCTGTCCCTTGACCGATTCACCGCGCGCCTCGAAATAGATGCCGGATGCGAGGCATTGCTGTTCGGCTGCGGAAAACACGGCAGCGGGCAGCGGCGTTGCCGCCCATGCGTGATCGTCCGCGCCGATCAACGGCACGAAGCGGCCGGCCTCCGGCTTTTTCAGAATGGCGTCGAACGGCGATTCACGGGCGAAATCCGGTTCGGCCGGCGCGTAAGCCGTGGCGAGAATATCGGGAGTCCTGTTGGTGACGAGTTCCGCCAGCATCGGAGAGACGCTTTTGTCGGCCTTCTTTTCTTCACGGCGGAAATAGAAGGAGGCAAGTTTGACGTCGCTGCCGCGTTTCGGTTTCACAAAAGCCGTGCGGTCCTTGCGCTTCAGCGGCTCTATATCCAGCATGCTGGTGCGTTCCAGCACGGAACCGGCGGTGAAGGCCTTTGGCGGCTGCATGATTTCGGTTGCGACGATGCGACCCTTTTTGGCGGCACGGTTGACGCGCTCGCTGTCGGGTGTCGTCTCGTCACCCTTCTTGTTGGTGACGAAAGCCACCTTGCGGCCATCGGGCAGGGTCATGCCGCTGCCATGCAACGCCGCCTCCCCTTCCGCATCGTTAAAGGTGAGCGAGGCATTATGGACAGAGCCTGCCGGAGACGCGGTCAGCACCATGCGCCATTGCTCGCCGCCATTGTCCAGCCCTGCCAGCAGGGAGGCCAAATCCGCGCGTGCGGCAATGGAAGGAAAGACGAGCCAGGCAGCAAGGCCGAAGACAACGGGTGAGGTCCATGCCTGAAGGGACGCAAAGGACCGACGACGCATTACTCTTTTCGAACGCAAAACCAGCACTCCGAACACCAGGAACCATATTTGTTACAGGTGTTCGAGAATCTCTTATTAACCTTGATGCTTGGTTAACGCCGCGCGCGGGCGCGGCTTCACGTTAATGTGTAACCACCTTCTAATAATCAGACGACGACGTGAGAACCGAGTTCCACCACGCGGTTGGCCGGAAGGCGGAAGTAGTCCGAGGGATCGGCGGCCGTTTCGGCAAGCGCGATGAACAGGCGGTTCTGCCAGCCGGGCATGCCCGATTTCGGATCCGGCACCAGCTTGCGGCGACCGAGATAAAACGAGGTGGACATGATGTCGAACTTGTAACCCGTGCGCCTGAGGTAACCGAGCGCCTGGGTGACGTTCTGCGTTTCCATGAAGCCGAAATGCAGTTCGACCACGGCAAAACGATCGCTCAACTTCGTCAGTGTGTAACGATTTTCGGGCCGGACACGCGGCTGGTCTTCCGTGCGGATCGTCAAAATCACGTTCTTGTCGTGCAGGACGTGGTTGTGCTTGAGATTGTGCAGCAATGCAGCGGGTGCGGCATCCGGATCGCCAGTCAGGAAAATCGCTGTGCCGGGCACGCGCACCGGCGCATGGGCGCTTTCCTTTTCCACCGAAGCCACGAAAGCCTTCAGCGGCACATCGCTGCGGCGGGTTTTGGCGAAAAGGATTTTCGAGCCGCGCTGCCAGGTGGTCATGATGATGGTGAAAGCGATTGCCAGCAACACCGGCACGTAGCCGCCATCATGTATCTTGAGCAGGTTTGCACCGAGGAAAATCAGTTCCAGCAGCAGAAGCGGCGCCAGCACGCCAATCGCCAGCCAGATGGACCATTGCCAGCGCTTGCGAACGAATTCGAAGAACATCATGCTGGTGACGACCATCGCGCCGGTAACGGAAATGCCGTAGGCGGTGGCCAGTGCATCCGAACTTTTGAAGGTGAGCACCAGTGCGACGACGCCGAACAGCAGGATGGTGTTGACGGCGGGAAGATAGATCTGCCCGGTATTGGTTTCCGAAGTGAAGAGGATTTCCATGCGCGGCAGATAGCCGAGATGGATCGCCTGACGCACGAGCGAGAACGCGCCTGTTATAACCGCCTGGCTGGCGATGATGGTGGCGGCGGTCGCAAGAATGACGGCCGGCAGGATCGCCCATTGCGGGAACATCAGGTAAAACGGATTGGACATCGCCGCCGGGTCCTTGAGAACCAGCGCGCCCTGACCGAGATAATTCAGCGTCAGTGCCGGGAAAACCAGACAGAACCATGCCCACTGGATGGGACGGCGGCCGAAATGGCCAAGATCGGCATAAAGCGCTTCAGCACCGGTGATCGTCAGGAAAACCGCGCCCAGCACGACGATGCCATAAAAGCCTTCATTGGCGAGAAACTCGACCGCATGCCAGGGGTTGAAGGCATAGAGAATGCCGAAATCATCGGCGATGTGAATGAGGCCGGCCACACCCATGACCAGGAACCAGACAGCGGTGATCGGTCCGAAGAATTTCGCCACCGTTCCCGTACCGTGCGATTGGATCGCGAAGAGGCCGATGAGAATGCAGACGGAGATCGGAATAATAAAGTCGTCCATGGCCGGAGTGACGAGCTTCAGCCCCTCCACCGCCGAAAGCACTGATAGCGCCGGCGTGATCATGGCATCGCCCAGGAACAGGGCTGCGCCGATGAGGCCGAGCACGATGAGAACGCTGCGGTGAGTGCCCGCCGTCTTCATCAACAGCGCCAGAAGCGAGAGTGTGCCGCCCTCGCCGTCATTGTCGGCGCGCAGCAGGAGCGTGATGTATTTGAACGTCACGATGATCGTCAGAGACCAGATCATCAGGGATGTCAGGCCGATGACTTCTTCTCTCGTCACGCCATCATAGGCGATCGGCTTTAGCGCTTCGCGGAAGGCATAGAGCGGGCTGGTGCCGATATCGCCGTAGACGACGCCAATAGAACCAAGGATCGCGGCATAAAGCCCCTTGTTCTGATGCTTGTCATCCGAATCCGGCTTCTCGGTAAAGTCCTTGTCTGCGATTTGAGACATGATGATCCTGGCTCCTTAGAGCCAGCCCTTCCAACGGAAAAAGAGAAACGGGATGATTGCCGACATCAGCATGACGACGAGCGCGAGTGGATAGCCAAACGTCCAGTTCAACTCCGGCATGAGCTGAAAGTTCATTCCGTAAACCGACGCCACCAGAGTGGGCGGCAGGAACACGACCGACGCGATCGAGAAGATCTTGATGATGCCGTTCTGCTCGATGTTGATGATGCCGAGAGAAGCGTCCAGCAGGAATGTCAGATTGCCGGAAACGAAGGAGGCATGTTCGCTCAACGACTGGATATCCCGACCGATCGATTTGCTCTGTTCCCTCGCGTCCTTGTCCTGCTGGACCTGCGCACTTGTGGACAGGAAAGTCTGCAGGCGTGCAAGGGAAGCAAGGCTGTCGCGAACCTTGGAGATCAGCCGGTGATAGGCGGCAATGTTCGTCAGTCGGTCTTCCAGATAACGCGGTGCCTTGCGCTTGCTGCGCGCCTGGCTGCCGAGAAGATCGGCGGCGAGATTGTCGATGCCTGCCACCGAGTTTTCGAGAATTTCCGCCGTGCGATCGACGATGGTTTCCAGCAGTTTCAGCAACAGCGCGGTGCCGCTGCGCATCTCGTGCGGCACGCGGGTGATGGCGGCGGTGAAGAGGTGGAATGATTTCGGCTCGGCATAACGGATCGTCACAAGGCGCTTGCCGGCAAGAATAAAGGCGACATCTGTTAGGCGCGGACCGTCGGAATCTGCCTTCCAAACCAGAGAGGCGGTCATGAAGACGTTGCCATCTTCCATGTAAAGGCGGCTGGAAGGTTCGATATCCTTCAAATCCTCGCGGGTGGGCAGCTCTAGCCCCAGCAGTTTTTCAACATACTGCTCTTCCGTCCTCGTCGGATTGATAAGGTCGATCCAGACGATATCGTCGGGAATCTGTTCACGGCCGTCGTCTGGCGACAGGCTGATCGCCTCGCAGTTGGCGCGATAGGCTTTTATCAATCCGTTTCTCCGGTCCGCATCGCTGGCTTCAGCCGCAATGCTGCTTAACATATCCTGTTCAAGGTCGGCAAACCTTTGGACGACACTTCAGGGAACACCGGAACGAGCGGGATTTTCACATCCCGCCGGACTGACGGACCAAGAACCAAACGGCGCAGGGCTATGCTCCCAAAGCGAGACCCAATCAAGCAATATTTTCTCGCGACAGCATTGCAGGCGATGCATCTCTAGCGTTCAAATGCATCGGCCTTTCCCGAAGCCACCAGTTAACATATTGTTTCTAAAATATATCCAGGCAGGACAACCGTCCGGCCTTTTTTCTTCCTTAACCGGTACGTTATTCGAAAACGATTTTCGGGGCGGCTTTTCTTTCGCCCGCACCGATGCGGGCCCAGACTTTTTCCGCAATATCGCGGTAGATGGCGGCCTGCGGACCATCCGGCTCGGCGGCAACCACCGGCGTTCCGGCATCAGACATTTCACGGATGGAAATGGTGAGCGGCACTTCGCCGAGAAACGGCACGCCAATCCGCTCAGCCTCTGCCTTAGCACCGCCATGGCCGAAAATATCATAACGCGCGCCGGTATCCGGTGCGATGAAGTAGCTCATATTCTCGACGACGCCGAGCAGCGGCACTTCCACCTTGCGGAACATGGTGATGCCCTTGCGCGCGTCGATCAGCGCCAGATCCTGCGGCGTGGAGACGATGACGGCGCCGGCGAGCGGCACCTGCTGGGCGATGGTGAGTTGCGCGTCGCCGGTGCCAGGCGGCATGTCGAGCACCAGCACATCGAGTTCACCCCAGGCGACTTCACGCAACATCTGCATCAATGCGGACTGAACCATCGGCCCGCGCCAGATCATCGCCGCTTCCTCATCCACCAGAAATCCCATGGACATGACCTTCAGTCCGTAATTTTCCATGGGAATGATGATGCGGTCTTCCTGCTGCTGCGGGCGTCCTGAAATCTTCAGCAGTCGTGGCAGCGAGGGGCCGTAAATGTCGGCGTCGAGCATGCCAACCTTGAGGCCCAGCGCCTGTAGGCCCAGCGCCAGGTTGACGGCGGTCGTGGACTTACCGACCCCGCCCTTGCCCGAGGCAACGGCGATGATCGCGCCGACGCCGGGAACGCCGACCTTCGACGAGCCGGGCTGCGCGGCCGGCCGGCCGGTTGCAGCCGCAGGGCGCGCCGGTGCCGGCGCCGGGCGCGCCGGTGCGGGTTGTTGTGTGCCGGGTTTGCGATCCGCTGTCAGCGCGACGACGGCACCGGCGATACCCGGAACGCCCTTGGCGGCCTGTTCAGCCGAAAGCCTCAACGGCTCCATGTCGGCTGCCCTGTCGGCCGGGACGGTAATAGAGAAATAGGCTTTCGCGTCGGCGATGAAGATTTCCGAGACCATGCCAAGCGCCACAATGCTTTTGCCGCTGCCCGGATAGATGACTGCCTCCAAAGCCTTTTCGACCTGGTGCTTGCTGACCTCTGCCATATGTTCACTCCGCTACATCATCCCGCCGGATATGGGCTGCATTCCGCGCCATCCATAGACAAACGCGGCCCGTTCGCCAATGCCAAACCGCAAACAGCGGATCACCGCGACGGTTTATTCGCAGACTTCAGATTTCGTCGTCCATATCAAGCGTTTCCGGATCGAAAACCCGACCATCGAAAAAACAGTCGGGGCCGAGGACAAGACCCGAGCGTGACGCCCCGACATGGACCGGCTCCCGCAACGTGCCTTCCAGCTTCAGGTTCGCGCCCGGCACCGGCACGAAAAGCGGCTTCATCGCCTTGCGGAAGATATCCGGCCGGTAGGCATTGCGCGCGGCCTCCACCACGGCTGCATCGAACCGGCGATCGGGGGGAACCTCGCCCCAGCGCAACATCTGGCTGAAGAACCACAGCGCCTGGCTTTGCCAGGGGAAATTGGCGGCCTTGGCGCTTGTTACGAAAAACTCCTGAAAACGCTGCATGTCCCTTTGCGAAGTGGAAATATAGCCAGTCAGCGCCGGAAGCAGGAATTCGCCGTTCTCGTCAATATAATGGGGGGCGGCAAGAATGCCGGTAAGTTCCTCGATATTGGCGGAGTTGGCGCACCATTCGCCGGCGCGATAAAGCGAACGCAGCAAGCCTTCCAGCACAGTGGCGTTCTCCTCCACCCAGGGCCGCTTCACGGCCAGTATCTTTTCAGGCGCATTGTGCCAGATCAGCGCTCCCGTGGTGACGATCCGCCCGCCGCCACCCAGCACCACAGCGCTGCCCGCCGGTTCGGCGGTACAGAGCGCATCGACCTTGCCGCTTTCCAAAAGCGCCGGCATAGCCTTCGGCATGGCTTCGACGATTTCCATGTCGCGGCCGAGCAGCACCCCGCAGCTTCCGAGCAGATAACGCAGCGCATAAAACGGCGTTGACACGATATCCTCGATCGCAAAGACCGGCGGTTTTTCACCCGCCGCCCGGCGCGCGGAACAGACACGGGCCATCGCCCGCCCGAACGCGGCCGGGTCCGGCAGCTTCATGCCCTCCCGGTAAAGCTCGTCGAAAAATCCGTGCGAAACGGTCGTTGCCGATCCGCCAAGGGAAAGAGTGAAGACGCCGACAATATCGGCCGGCAGGTCATCGAGGCCAACCGCGGAACCGACGGGAACCGCGGCGGGCAAATGGGCGATCTGAACCTCGTCCTCGCCAAGTGCTGCAAGCACGGCGCGCGCGGATTGTTTTCGGATGAGTTCCAGTTCGACGCCTTCGTCGGCAGCAAAGCCTTTTTCGGCAGCGGCTATCAGTACGGCGCAATCGACAGTCGGAGAAAACCCCGCTTTTATCCTATGCCGTTCCGGCAAACGATTTCTCCTTCCCGGTGATTCGAAAGAAGGATCGCCCAGGAACCCATTTATCACAATGATAAATTTGCGGTTTCGCTATTTAATCAGACCGACCCGGAGCGCCTTTGCGACGGCTTGGGTGCGGTTGACAGTATCGAGTTTTTTCGTCGCACGGTTCAGGTAGTGATTGATGGTATGTTCCGAGAGCATCATGATTTCAGCGATCTCGGCGCTGGTCTTGCCGGCGGCCGTCCAGTTCAGACAATCTATCTCGCGCTCGTTCAATGTCTCGGGAACCCGCAGGTCAAGGCGGCGGATTTCAGATAGCCGGGCAAAGATGTGGCTGGAAATGTAAAAAAGTTCCGCTAGCTGGCTGGTGGGCAAACTCGTTTTGTTACCGGAAAAGGACACCGCTCCCCGCATCGTGGTGATGTCGTGAACGGGAAACCACACCGAATTGATCATATCGAACCGCTCAAAAAGTCCGATGACCGGTTTCTTCGGCGCGTTTTCGTCGCCGCTGACCAGAAAATCCAGGGAGACGGAAAAGGGTGTGGTCGATTTCTTCAACTGCGCCATCACCCGGCTTCTCTGCAGCATGCCCTCTTCGTCATAACGCTGCAAAAGCTCGGCCGGCCAGCTGGTGATGATGGTGCATTGCGACAATTCGCTCGCCATTTCGGCCGAGAGGTCAAGCACCATGAAGGCCTTGAATCCCCAGGCTTCCGTCAACCGTTTCAAAAACCGGAATATATCGAATTGCGTGTTGAGACCGGCGATCTCGCGAACGCAATCAACACCAATCGACTGAACGGCGGCCGTCTCTGTTTTCTGCATGAAGCGGTTCTTCAAAAAAGAGAAAATACCGCCGCAAAGGCCTGCCTTCGTGCGGAAATTGCGCGGATGTTACTCGCCAAAATGATTCATGCAAACAAAAGTTGAAACTTAATTCCGAATAATCGAAAATAAGATTTCACTTACACGCATCGGCGCGCGATCTGCCGTTTTTGAAGCGGAAACCAAAAGCTTCACGCATCCATTTTTCTCAACCATTCGCAACCGGAGATAATCTGCAGGCAAGTTCCGCCGAAATTTGATCGGCCGTTTCGCGCACCAGAGGACCCCATTTCCGCAGTTGCTCCACATCCACGCGATAGGCTGGGCCGGTGACGGAAATCGCCGCGAGAAAATTGCGCCCCGGCGCCCTTACCGGCGCGGCAACGCAGTGAATGCCGATTTCATGCTCCTGAAGGTCGAAACCGTAGCCATTGTTGCGAATGGCGGCCACATCCTGCCCCAGCATTTGCGGGGTTACGATCGTATTTTGCGTGAAGCGGTGGAAGTCCAGCTCTGCGGCAAGTGCAGCGAGATCGTCAGGGAAAAGCATTGACAGCGCGGCCTTGCCCACCCCTGTGCAATAGGCGGGGGATGTCTTGCCCACCTGCGAATGCATGCGCAAAGTATGCTTGCCCTCCATTTTGTCCAGATAGGTGACTTGCCCGCCGTTCAGAACGGCAAGATGCACGGATTCCTGCGTCGCCTCCTGCAATGCCGCCAGATGCGGCGCGGCAACGCTGCGCAGATCATTGCTGCTCCAGGCCTTGGCGGCCAATTGCAGCAGCCTCAGACCCACGACATAGGTCTGGTCGGCGACATGATCGACCAGACCTTCGGCCACGAGATGGGCGAGCTGGCGGTGCACCGTGCCGCGCGGCTGGCCGCAAGCCTCGACAACGTCGGTGAAGCGCATCGGTTTTTCGGCAAGGGCGATAAGCTCCAGAAGCGAGACGGCCTTACCAAGCGTGCCGGTTACGCTTTCCTTTTTTCGCTCCAAGGCAGGAACCACCTCATGCTCGCTGTCATTTGGGTTTTTGTGATCGGGCATGGCAACATCCACCGTCATCTGTCTTGACATAAGCCTGCGGCCAAGAGAATAATTCCACTTAGTAAAATCTAGTTCCAAATAATGGAACAATCAAGCCCCCACTGGACGAGACGATGCCGATGATGCAAGCCCATTTCCCTGACCTCAAGGACGCGGGCGTGCTCGTCACCGGCGGCGGCTCCGGCATCGGGGCATCGCTGGTGGAGGCCTTTGCGGCGCAGGGCGCAAGGGTCGCGTTCATCGACATCGCCGAAGAGCCGAGTGTGGCGCTCGTTGCGCGGCTTGCTCATGCCGCACGCCATCCGGTCCATTTCTTCAAGACCGACCTGCGCGACGTTGCGGCGACCCGGCAGACCGTGGAGGCGGCGGCAGCTGCGACCGGCGGCATCAAGGTGCTCGTCAACAATGCCGCATGGGACGACCGCCACGACATCGATACCGTCACAGAAGCCTATTGGGATGCCAATCAGGCCGTCAATCTCAAGCAGATGTTCTTCACTGTTCAGGCCGCCTTGCCACATCTGCGGCAGGCGCAGGACGCAGCCATCATCAATTTCTCCTCGATTTCGTTTTTGCTGAACATGGGCGAGCTTCCTTCTTATGCGGCAGCCAAGGCCGGCATCATCGGCCTGACGAAAAGCCTGGCCGGACGGTTGGGGCCGGAAAATATCCGCGTCAACACGTTGCTGCCGGGCATGATCGTGACGGAACGGCAGAAAGAATTGTGGCTGACGGACGACGACGTCACCTCGACCACGGCACGGCAATGTCTCAAGCGCACGCTTGTCGCCGCCGATCTGGTGGGTCCGTGCCTGTTTCTCGCATCATCGGCATCGAGCGCGATCACCGCGCAATCCATAATCGTAGACGGAGGCCTGTTATAATGTCTGAACCCGCTTTTATCGCCGTCGACTGGGGCACGACCAGTTTCCGGCTCTGGCTGCTCAGCCGGTCCGGCGCGGTGCTGGCTGAGCGCAGAAGTGCTGAAGGCATGACGACGGCCATGCGGACCGGCTTTACAGAGGTGCTGCAATCGCATCTCGATGCCATCGGCGCACCGGAAAAACTGCCGGTTCTTATCTGCGGCATGGCGGGTGCGCGGCAGGGCTGGGTGGAGGCCGGTTATATCGACGTGCCTGCATCGCTTTCAGCGGTTCTTGATGGTGCGGTGCGCGTGCCGGGTCAGGAGCGGGATGTCCGCATTCTGCCGGGGTTGGCGCAGCGGGACAAAAACGCACCTGATGTGATGCGTGGCGAAGAAACGCAATTGCTCGGTGCACTCAGCTCCGCCGGTGGCGGCAGGAAGCTGGTCTGCATGCCCGGCACCCATTCCAAATGGGTAACGGTGGATGGCAGCGACGTGACGGGCTTTGCCACCTTCATGACCGGTGAGCTGTTCGAGGTCATCTCGAAACAGACCATCCTTTCCCATGCGGTGGCAGAAGCCGAAGCCTTTACCGGCGAGCACGAGGTATTCAGGGCGGCGGTGCGCGATATCTACGCCAATCCGCAGCTCGCCACCAACCGTCTGTTCACCCTGCGCTCCGGACAATTGCTGCACGGCCTCACCGCGACAGACGCCAAGGCCAAGCTTTCCGGCATCATGATCGGACTGGAAATCGCCGGTGCGCCTTCCTCCGTACGGCGGGACACGCCGGTGGTGCTGATCGGCTCCGGCGCGCTCGGTGCGCTTTACGAGGGTGCATTCGAAGCCCTTGAGATTCAATATACTGTCATCGACGCAGACGAGGCCGTTCGGCGCGGGTTGTTAGCCGCCGCAAATGCCATCTGGTCATAGATTATTCAGTGGAGCGGAATTCCAGGCGAAAACCGCTACCGCTTTTCGCCATCCCGCTCAAGGACGAAAGACCCACCATGCGTATCCCCTTCCCCGCCATGAAATATCCGCTGATCGCCATCCTGCGCGGCCTTAAACCCGAGGAAACCGAAGGCGTCGTCGGCGCGCTGATCGAGACCGGCTTCCGCGCCATCGAAATCCCGCTCAATTCGCCCGATCCGTTCCGCTCGATCGAGATCGCCGCGAAGATGGCGCCCGCCGATTGCCTGATCGGCGCCGGCACCGTGCTCAGCACGGAAGACGTGGATGCGCTGGACGCCGCCGGTGGCAAGCTGATGGTCAGCCCCAACGCCGATGCCGACGTCATCACCGCCGCGCGCGTCAAGGGCATGGTGACGATGCCGGGCGTTCTGACTCCGACCGAGGCTTTGGTTGCCGCAAAAGCCGGGGCAACCGGGCTGAAGTTCTTTCCCGCCAGCATCATCGGCCCGGCTGGCATCAATGCGATCCGGACGATCCTGCCGAAGGATCTGGTCATTGCCGCCGTTGGTGGCGTCTCGGACAAGAATTTCGCCGACTATACCAACGCCGGCATCCTCGCTTTCGGGCTTGGCACAAGTCTCTACAAGCCCGGCATGACGGCCGCGGAGGTGCGCGAGCGCGCCATCGTCACGCTTTCGGCCTATGATGCAGCAATTGGAGGATAAAAGCATGGCGACCGTTTTTCCCTTTGCCGGACGTGTTCTTGACGAAACGCCGATGACGCTTGGCGAAGGCCCGACTTTCGACCCGGCGACCGGCACGGCCTGGTGGTTCAATATCATCGGGCGCGAACTGCATGAATTGCATCTCGCTTCCGGCCGCAAAACGGTGCACGCCCTGCCCTTCATGGGCAGCGCACTGGCGAAAATCAGCGACCACAAGCAATTGATCGCCTCCGATGACGGCCTTTTCCTTCGCGATACGGCAACCGGCGTGTTGACGCTGCATGCGGAGCTTGAAAATGACATGCCCGACAACCGCTCCAATGACGGGCGTATGCATCCCTCGGGCGCGCTGTGGATCGGCACCATGGGCCGCAAGGCGCAAATCGGCGCGGGCAGCATCTACCACGTTGCCAGGGGAACCGTGACCAAGCTGTTTGCCGATGTCAGCATTCCAAATTCGATCTGCTTTTCGCCCGATGGCGCGACCGGATATTACGTCGACACCAAGGTCAACGAGCTGATGAAGGTGCCGCTCGATGCCGAGACGGGACTTCCCACCGGTAAGGCAGAGGTGTTCATTGACACCGCCGGCATCGACGGTGGCGTCGACGGATCGGTCTGCGATGCGGAAGGGCATATCTGGAACGCCCGCTGGGGTATGGGTGCGGTCGATCGTTACGATGCCGACGGCAACCACATCGAACGCTATCTGGTGCCCGCGGGACAGACGACCTGCCCGGCCTTCATCGGCCCCGATGCGTCGCGCCTTCTCATCACATCCGCCCGCGAAAATCTTGACGACGACGCCATTGCCGCCAATCCACAGCACGGAAAGACATTCGAGCTCGGGATTGAGGTGAAGGGCAGGTTCGAGCCGCTCTACCGGTTGTGAAGCGCGGCGCGTGCCGCCTTCTCATTCCTGTGCTCGTCACATGGATGAGGTTGGGGAGGTCCCTACAGCCTTATGTGCGAGGCCACTCCATTTCTCAGGGAATATCCGACAGGATCTCGCGATAGTTTTCGTGAAGGTAACGCTGCGTGGCGGCGGCATCGGCGGGGCGGCCGTAAAAATAGCCCTGCCCCATAGCGCAGCCGAGCGCGCGCAGTTTTTCCTCTTCCGCCTGCTCCTCGATACCCTCCGCGACGACCTCGAGATCAAGCCCTTCGCACATGGCGACGATGGCCTTGATGATATGTTCCGAAGGACGGTCGCTGCTGATGCGGGAGACAAAGGCGCGGTCGATCTTGACCTTGTCGAAGGTAAAGTCGCGCAGGCGGCCAAGGCTCGACTGGCCGGTGCCGAAATCGTCAAGAGAGATACGAACACCCGCACCCTGCAATTCGCTGATGATGCGCTGCGCGGTATCGGCGGATGTCATGACAGCGGTTTCGGTTATTTCAAGCTCCAGCCGGTGCGGATCAAGGCCGACACGCGACAGGATGGACAGAATATTATCCGCTGTGCCGGGGTCCATCAATTGCGCGGACGACAGGTTGAAGGACAGGAAAAGCTCTCGCGGCCAGAACAGCGCCGCTTCCGCCGCCTTCCTCAGCAGCGCTTCCGACAGCGCGTCGATGAAACCGCGTTCTTCGGCCAGCGGCACGAAAACGGCGGGCGAAACGAAACCGAGATCGGGGTCATTCCAGCGGGCGAGTGCCTCGAAACCGATGACCTTCGCTTCTTCCAGCCTGACGATGGGCTGGAAATGCACGTCGATCGCATCGGTGATGATGGCGTTACGCAACGCCTGTTCCAGCTGGGTGGCGCGCTTCATTTCCTGCGCAATCTCGCGCGAATAGACCGTTATCTGGCCACGGCCACGGCGCTTGGAGCGGTAAAGCGCGGTCTCGGCGCTTTTCAGCAAATCCTCGAAATCATCGCCGGCGAAGGGATAGATGGCAAAACCGAAGGAGGAGGAAAGCCGGACGTTGCGGTCGCCGAGATCGTAAGGCGCAGAAAGCACGTCCTTGATCATGTTGCCGATGCGCTCTGCGCCGGTGCGTTCGAATACCAGCGGCAGCACGAAGGCGAACTCGTCGCCATCATGGCGCGTCACGGCGGCGCCATCTGGAATGCAAGCCTTCAGCCGATGCGCGACCTGGCACAAAATCTCGTCGCCCGCCTGCACGCCGAAAAGATCGTTGATGGGTTTGAAGCCGTCAATATTCGCAATGCCGACGGTGAAGGGCGCGGGATCGCTGGAACGCTCGCTGGCGAGCATGCGGATCTTGTCCCGCAAACGGTAACGATTGCCAAGCCCCGTCAGCGGATCGCTGTAAGCCATCGCCTGCAGCTCGTTCTGGCTGACGTGCAACGCCTGCGGCTCTGCCCGTTTCATTTCTGCATCTCGTGAATCCCGTGTCGACCGCGATCACAATGCAGGGCAAGTATTAAAAAAGCCATAGAACCGCGCACCGAAAATGCGGCGGCGTTTCCGCAAGGCCAGCGGCTCGAACACAAAAAGCCGAAATGGAGGAGCTTCAGGCTTGCAGCCGCAGGGCATCCTTGCCGAAAAGGCGCAGAAAAACGGCATCGACCATATCGGGACTGACGGGTTTCAGCAGCATGTCTTCCATGCCCGCCGCCAGGCATTTGTCGAGATCGCCCTCGAAAGCGTGGGTGATGACGCCGACGATGGGAATGCGCTCGTCGCCGGCCAGTGCACGCATACGGCGGGCGACCTCAAAACCGTCGATATCGCCAAGCGTGGTGTCGAGCAGGACGACGGACGGCGCCTGTTCCGCAAAAAGACGCAACGCCTCCTCACCCGACGTGGCAAGCCGCCAGGACAGCCCCAATCCCTCAAGGATTTGTGAGAAGACGATCTGGTTGACCCTGTTGTCCTCGACGAGAAGTATCTCGCAGACGCCGCCGGTCTTGAGGATTTTGGGCAGGTCCTCGGTCATGATCTCCCAGTCCTCGTCGGAGGATTTTTGCTTCGGAGACGATTTGAGGCCGACGGCGAGATAATGCAGCAGCGAAGCATCGATCTCCTCTTCCTCGATGGTGACGACCGGCAGGTCATGCGCGGCCGCGATATCGAGGCATGTGACGCTCATCTGGGCGTCGACAACGACGACATCGATGCCGACGCCTGCGGAAGCGGCGATATCGATGAAACTACGCTGTTCTTCCTCGCTCCTCACCACGGCATGATCCATGCCGCTCGCGGCCAGCCGGTGGCAGGCGGCTTCGGCAAAGCGCCCGTTTCCGGAAACCACCAGCACCGCTTTGCTTTTCAGCAGACCGCCGGCGGAATCGCGATCTTCATCCTTGCCATAGGTGGAGGCGACGAAATCGACATGTTCGAGCGAGGGGATGACGGGCATGCCGTTCGCGTCGATGGTGGCGAGCGCGGTCACGTCCTCCATCGTCGTGACCAGAAAATGCCGGCCAGGCCGACCCACCCGCTGCTTGCGGGTAATCGTCAGCACCTCTTCACCATTCGCGCGCCTCACCCTTTCGGGAAGGATGCTCGGCGTGCCGCTGTCCAGCACCATGCGATCGGCAGCGTCGATCCGGCCTGCGACCTGGCGCGAATGCAGATCGAAAACCGTGCGGCCGAGAATGCTCTCTGCACTGGTCTCGACCATGGTGCAGGCGGCTTTATTTACGGCGACATAGGCGAGGTTCCGGTCCTTGACGAGGACCGGAAACGGCAGATTGTCGAGAATGTCTTCGATCAGCTGCACGCGTTCGAGGTCGATGCGCCACTGTTCTTCTCTTTTCTTCTGTTCGGAAATATCGGCAACGACGCTGATGCCCAGCCCGGAAGGCAGGCGGTTCATGACGAAGCGCAGGAAGCGCTCCCCCTTCAGCCGCTCGGTTTTTTCAGACCTTTCCTTCCAGTGCAGCGCCAGCCGCTCGCCGATCCATTCCTCGCGTCCCAGCTGCCGGGCATTGGCGGACAGGCTTTCCGCTTCCAGAAGATAACAATCGTAAAGCGCGCTCAGATAGTCGCGCAGCCGCGCGCCCGGCCCGATAACGGCCTCTTGCAGTGGAAAAAAACTCAAAAGCTTCCGGCTTGCGAAAACGATGTGATCGTTCCGGTCGTAAACGACGATCGCCGCGCCAAGCGCGTCGCAAAGGGCATCAAGCATCACTGTATGAACGCCCGCGCCGGAGGACGCCAAATCACTCAACTGCAAACTCCCACCTGTTTTCAGGGTCAGGCTTATGTTTCTATTGGAATCGTCCGAGGCAAATGCCGGGATGAAACGGTAAATTCCGCAAAAGAGACATCAGGGTTCGCTACTTGAAGCAGTCTTGAGGGGAAGATGACGTTCACCCATATACGACGTCACACCACCCGGCGAAGGGGGGCCTCGTTCCTGCAGTCATTTCAAGCCGCCTCACCATATGCAAGGCCGATTAAAGGCGGATTAACGCTTAACCTGACGTTGAACGGAAATGATCAAACGCCGGGCAGGCCGCAAAACATGTGCAAACTTTCACGACTTGAGTTTTTTGCTTTCGAAGCCGTGACGAATCCGCGAAAATGATGATCATGGCCATCAAGCAGCTTTCAGAAACCCTCATCAACCAGATCGCCGCCGGCGAGGTCATCGAAAGACCCTCCAGCGCCACGAAGGAGCTGGTGGAAAACGCCATCGACGCGGGCGCAACGCGCATCGAAATCGCCACGGCGGGCGGTGGCAAGGGACTGGTGCGCATCACCGATAACGGCTCCGGCATGTCGCCTGCCGATCTGGAGCTTGCGGTCCGACGCCATTGCACCTCGAAAATATCCACCACGCTTGACGATATCCGCACGCTTGGCTTTCGCGGTGAGGCCCTGCCCTCCATCGGCTCGGTTGCCAAGCTTTCCATCACCAGCCGGCAACACGGCGCAGAGCAGGGTTCGGTGATCTCCGTCACCGGCGGCAAAGTCTCCGAGGTCCGGCCCGCCGCTGCCAATGCCGGCACCATCGTTGAGGTGCGCGACCTGTTTTTCGCGACGCCCGCACGGCTGAAATTCCTGAAGACGGAGCGAGCGGAGGCAGCCGCCATTACCGAAGTCGTCAAGCGGATGGCAATTGCCTTTCCGCATATCCGCTTCGTGCTGTCAGGCACCGACCGCTCCACGCTTGAAATCCCCTCCACCGGCGACGATCACCTTGCCCGCATGGCGCAGATTCTCGGTGCCGAGTTCAAGGACAACGCCATCGAAATCGATGCCGGGCGCGAGGATGTAACGCTCTCCGGTTTTGCCGGCGTGCCGACCTTCAACCGCGGCAACTCGGCGCATCAATATGTCTTCGTCAACGGTCGCCCGGTGCAGGACAAATTGCTGTTGTCCGCCATTCGCGGTGCCTATGCCGAAACCGTACCGCACGGGCGATATCCGGTCGCGGTGCTGTCCCTGACGCTCGATCCCGCCTTTGTCGACGTGAACGTGCATCCGGCGAAATCAGATGTGCGCTTCCGCGATCCCGGTCTCGTTCGCGGGCTGATCGTCGGTGCGATCCGCCAGGCGCTGACTCGTGACGGTGACAGGGCGGCGACGACTGGTGCCAGCCAGATGATGAACGCCTTTCGCCCCGGCTACAGCCCGTCCAATCTCCGACCGTCTGCCGCTGCGACATGGTCCGCCGCGGCCTCGCCTTCCCGACCGCTTGCCATTTCCGGGAACATGCAATTTGCCGAGGCCGTGCAATCGCGCTTTTCCGACATCACCATGCCGACCGCGCGGGCAGAACCCAGCGAGGTTTACGAGGCCTCGGCAAGCCCGTCGCTGGAACCGTCACAATATCCGCTCGGCGCCGCGCGGGCGCAGTTGCACCAAAATTACATCGTCGCGCAGACGGAAGACGGCCTCGTCATCGTCGACCAGCATGCGGCGCATGAACGGCTCGTGTTTGAGGAAATGCGCAATGCGCTGCATTCCAGACGCCCGCCTTCACAGGTGCTGCTCATTCCTGAGATCATCGACCTTCCCGAAGAGGATTGCGACCGGCTGATGGACCATGCGGCTGGTTTCGATGCGCTGGGACTGGTCATCGAGCGTTTCGGGCCGGGGGCGGTCGCGGTTCGCGAAACGCCGGCGATGCTTGGCGAGGTCAACGTGCAGGGGTTGGTGCGGCAGCTTGCCGACGAGATCGCTGAATGGGACGCTGCCTCCACGCTTGCCAACAAGCTGGAATATGTCGCCGCCACCATGGCTTGCCACGGCTCGGTGCGTTCAGGGCGGCGCATGCGGCCGGAGGAGATGAACGCGCTTTTAAGGCAGATGGAAAACACGCCGGGTTCAGGACAGTGCAATCACGGTCGTCCGACCTATATTGAGCTAAAACTTTCCGATATAGAACGTCTCTTCGGCCGAAGCTGAGCCTTAACCCCGGGGGCAAGCAGGCAGGGCTGGCCTTGGGCGTAGCTCAGCGATATAAATTCAAGGGACTGGAGCATCCGGATTGTTCAGGAGAACGCTACGCCGTTTCGGGCTGGATGCACTGACAGGACATAGCAGGAGACGAAAACGGATGAACAGATTTGAGGGAGGCGGAAACCGCATCGCCGTCATCGAATATCTCGACGGTGACTTCCGGATCGTGCAGACTGGCTCGCATGTCATATGCGCCATCACCGGCAAGACCATTCCGGTCGACGAGCTGCGCTACTGGAGCGTCGCCCGGCAGGAAGCCTATGTGGATGCCAGCGCCTCACTGGAGGCAGAGCGCAAGGCTGGTAATTTGCCCGCCTGATCAGGCGCGGAAGCACGCCCGAAATGGCCGCGTGTGCGAATTCTTCTTTTCGCGCTGAGGGCTGCTCAATTCCTGTGACAAGCACAGGAATGAGGGGGTGAGTGCCCGGCGGCTTGCGTTCCGAGATGCTCTAAATTGACGTCCGCGCATTTTCCCGCAGCAAACGGGCGCGGCAATTCCGCACCGCCGTCTCGATAATCGTTGTGGCCGCATTGGGATCGTCGAACACCATGTCGACCTCGATCACCAGGCTGTTCCACAGCAATTCTTCCGCACGGCCATGGTGCCCGTTAAGACGCACGGCGTCCTTGGCCGTTGTCACCAGCTGCAAGTTTTCCTTATCCGCGTCCTGCAGAAGATCGGCGATCTCGTCATCGCTGAAATGGTGATGGTCAGGAAAGGAGCGCTGCAGCACGATTTCGCCACCAAGCCCCTCGACAGTTCGGAAAAACTTGGCGGGATCGGCGATACCAGCATAGGCCAGCACGCGCCTTCCCCTGAAATCCTGCGGTTCCTGCGGCTTTATCGCCGCGACGAAAACCGGTTTGGCGGCCTTTGCCGCGGTTCTGACCAGCGGATCGGCCGCATGGCCGTTACCGACCTTCAAGAGTCCGGTCATATGCCGCATCTGTTCGGCAAGCGGCGCCCGGACCGGGCCGCCCGGCACAAGATGGCCGTTGCCGATGCCACGCACCGTATCGATAACGACCAACGCATAATCCAGCGTCAGGCGTGCGCTCTGGAAGCCATCATCCATGATGATGAGATCCACGCCCTCCTTCACCAGCCGATGTGCACCTTCCACCCGCTTGCGGGAGATGACCGTCACCGCCTCGCGGGCAAGCAGCAGGGGTTCATCGCCGACATCAGCGGAGCGGTGCTGCGCGGGATCGACGAGGGTGGTGACATCAAGTGTGCCGCCATAACCACGGCTCAGGAAGCCGGGTTTCAGGCCCTTTGCGGTGGCGGCTCGGGCGATTGCCATTGCGGTCGGCGTCTTTCCGGCACCACCAACGGTGAAGTTGCCAATGCAGATGACCGGAACGGAAACGCTCGCCCGTTTTGCCGTGCGCATCCGCCGGCCGGCAATATTGCCGTAGAGAAGGGAAAACGGTGATAACAGCCAGGCTTGCCAGCCTGCTTTCTGCCACCAGAAAGGCGGCGCTTCAGAAACCATATATGCCTGCTCCCGGCCGCATCACCCACGGCATTGCGCTTAAATTCGATAAGTCACATGGGTATTTGCCAGAAAAAACCCTGAATTGCAAAACCCGGCTATACATGCGCAGCTTGTCTCTTCCCATCTTGTGCGACAAGTGGCGCGCACTGCGGGGACATGACCTAAACAACGCGTTCCGGAAGCAGAGTTTCCAGCGCGGTAATATCATCGAAACAATAATGGGCGTCGGCGCCAAGGCTTTCGCGCGAGCCGGTTCCGGTGAGAACGGCAATGCGCAATCCTGCGCCGGCATTTCTCGCCATGTGCAGATCATGATTATTGTCGCCGACCACTGCCACGCGTGCAGGCGCAAGACCAATCGCGTCGCAGAAACCGATAACCATGCCGGGTTGCGGCTTGGTGCCGTAACCGCTGTCATAACCGGCGACGAAATCGACATCGCTTTCGAAACCGAAACGGATCGCCGTCTGGCGGATGGATTTTTCGTTGTCGCTGGAGGCGATGCCAAGCTTGTAGCCGCGTGCCTTGAGCCTTGCGAAAAATGCCTTGAGATCGGTCACCGGCACGGATTTATCCGCTGCCTCGGTGAATAGCCGGTCGAGCCGCGCAGTCAACTCCACGACATCGCAAGGCGAACCGGCGGCGACGAGACCGGCAGCTATCTCCGCCGTATTGCCGGCAGCCAAAAGACTGTCGGGCACCACATGCCCGGTAACCGGATCCATGCCGCAGGCGGCGAGAAGCTGGTCCGCAAGAACGGGATCGCCCTTGGCGGCAATCGCCGCAAGTTCGCGGTTCACCGGCCCCCAGCTTGCGTCATAACCCAACAGCGTACCGTCCTTGTCGAAAAGGACTGCGGCAATCGATCGGGTCGCATCAATTTCCATATCCGCTACCATGAGCCGATGGCACTCCGCGGTTGCAGCTTGGCGGTGACTGTGAGCGGGTTGATGTAGGGCTCCAGCGCCTTGACGGTGGCGGAAAGCGCGCCGCGCATGTCCTGAATGACCCGGTTGCCGGCATCGATCATCTTGTAGCGTTCATTGTCGTTGACCAGGAGGTAATGCACCGCCTTGGCCAGCATCTCGACATCGCGGACGATGCGCCCGCCGCCGGCGCGGATCAGCTTCTGATAGGCCTCGCGGAAATTCTGTACATGCGCGCCTGACAGTACGGCGCAGCCCAGCATTGCCGGCTCCAGCGGGTTCTGCCCACCCTCGGCCGTCAGCGAACGGCCGACGAAGGCAAGTTCGGTGAGCCTCAGGTAAAGCCCCATTTCGCCAATGGAATCCCCGAGGAAGATATCGGTTTCCGGTGTGATCACGTCGTTGCGGCTTCTGCGCGCCACGGTCAACCCCATGCCCTTCAGCATGGCTTCCACGTCGTCGCCGCGCTCGGGGTGGCGCGGCACGATGATGGTCAATTGACCGTTGCGCGACTTGATCGCCGCATGCACGGTGGCTGCTGCCTTCTCTTCACCGTCGAAGGTGGAGATCGCCGCCCATGTCTTGCGGGTGCCGATCTGCCTGCGATAGTGCTCGAGCAGAGCTTCGTCGCAAGGCGGCGGATCCGTATCGCCCTTGAGGTTGCCGGATATAACCACCGGCCAGGAGCCGAGATCACGGAAGCGTTCGGCATCGACATCGGATTGCGCAACCACCAGCGCCAGCTTGGAGAACAGCGATTCCGCAATGTCGTGCCGGTTGTTCCAGCGGTCGAAGGAACGGTCTGAGAGCCGCGCATTGACCCGGATCTGCGGAATGTGCCGGCGCTCCAGCTCCATCATCGTTACCGGCCAGATTTCCGATTCAGCGGTGATGGCGGCATCCGGTGCCCAGTAGGCGAGGAAACGGTTGACCGCGATCTTGATGTCGAGCGGCACATATTGGTGGATCACATCATCGCCAAGCCGGGTACGGGTCAGCTCGGCCGAGGTGACGGTGCCTGTGGTCAAAAGCACGAAGATATCGCGCTTGCGTATTTCGCGGATCAGCGGAATAAGGGCGAGCGTTTCGCCGACACTTGCGGCATGGAACCAGACGAGCGGGCCACGGGGGCGCTCCGCGCTGGCGTAACCGAAACGTTCTAGACGGCGGCGCTTGTCTTCCTTGCCCTTTGCGGCCCGATAGGAAAGATAAGGCCGTGCAAACGGATAAGCGGCGATACCGGCAATCCTGTAACCGGAAAGAGCGAAACGTGCGATACGGCTGCTCATGACATTCTGCCCTTGATCATTCCGCGCAATGCCCTGCCCCTGTTCTTTGTTGTTATCGCCGCCTACTTCTTCTCAAATTGCGTCATTTTTTATCATCGGAAACAAAAGCGCGATCACGTTTTCTCGCAACCGAATTTCCTGCCTGCCATTCCGGGCAGGAATCACGGGAAAACTCGCCTTCACCCAATAGTATTACAACGCAAGGGCAAAAGGACTCAATTTTTATCGTCGGGATTGAGAAGACGGTGCATATGCACGATAAAATAACGCATATGGGCGTTATCAACAGTCATCTGCGCCTTGGATCTCCACGCGGTCAGCGCGGAAGCGTAGTCAGGATAGATGCCGACGATATCGAGCGCATTCAAATCCCGGAACTGTACATCATGAAGATTTTCCAGTTCGCCGCCGAACACAAGGTGCAGCAGCTGTTTCTGTTTGCCAGATTCCGTCATGTCTTGTCTCTTTCTTAAGCTCTGAGAGCCCCTCATCTGCGGGATTTCCGGGCAAACGTCAACCATCGGACAGATGTGAAAACGCTTTCAAAAGCGCGGGAAGCGCATATTCTGCTGCAGCGCACAATGCGGGGTGGTTTACCTCGCGGCGATTATACATCAGGGGTTTTCCATCAAGTCCGACCAGACTGCCGCCTGCCCTTTCGAGGATAAGGTCTGCGGCGGCCAGATCCCACTCGTGCGAGTTCGCCTTGACCAGCGTTCCATCGATGCGGCCATCCGCCACCATCGCCAGCCGGTAGGCGAGCGAGGGCACATGCGGAATGCGCTTGACGGTGCTGCGCACCTCTTCCGGCAGGTGCGTAATCACGTCTTCCGGTGCGGCCAGATGGAAGACGCCGGTGTTTTCGCGGGCGGCTGAAATCGGCTTGCCGTTCTTCAGCGCTTCGCCGCCTTCAAGTGCGGTGAATTCCTCTGCGAGTGCAGGCGCGACAAGCGCGGCAACGACGGGTCGGCCCTCATGCACCACCGCGACGCTGACGCACCAGGTATCCCGCCCACCGATGAAGGCGCGCGTTCCGTCGATGGGATCGATGACGAAGACGGTGGAGCGGGCCAGCCTTGTCGTATCGTCATCCGTCTCTTCCGAAAGCCAGCCATATTCCGGCCGGGCGGTACGCAGGATGGTTTCGAGAATTTCGTTTGCCGCGTAATCGGCCGCGCTGACCGGTGAAAGCCCGCCATTCTTCCACCAGACCTCGGGGTCCTTGCGGAAGAAACCGAGGGCCGTCTCGCCCGCCTTGCGTGCGGCTTCGAGGACCAGCCTCAGATCGGAAGCCCAGCGGGCCTCAGCCATATCGTTCATTTTGCCGTCTTTTCCGCGCGCCTCATACGGCGCGCCTGTTTTTCCCTTCGCACTTGCACACAAAGTGCTGGCGAAAACAACCCGCAGGTCGCCTCACTTACCCGCTATCGTCATGCCTTCGATAGCAAGTGTCGGTGCTGCGACACCGTATTTACGGTCGATATCGTTAGCCGGCGTGACACGCATGAACATGTCCTTCAGGTTCGAAGCGATGGTGACCTCGGAAACCGCGAAGGATTTTTCACCATTCTCGATCCAGAAGCCGCTCGCACCGCAGCTATATTCACCTGTGAGCATGTTGGCGCCGTGGCCAATCAGTTCGGTGACGTAAAAGCCGGTTCCGACGTCCCTCAGCAGATCTTCCGGCGAAATATCGCCTGGCTCCAGCGCAAGATTGGTTGAGGACGGCGATACCGAAGTGCCACCGCGCACGCCGCGACCGTTGGTTTCAAGGCCGAGTTCACGGGCTGCCGAGGTAGAGAGGAACCAATGCTTCAGCACCCCGTCCTCGATCATCGTCATCTTCTCGCCCCGGACACCCTCGCCATCGAAAGGACGCGACGAGGGGCCACGAACGATCTGCGGATCGTCCGTCAGATAAAGGCCCTTTTTCAGAACCTGCTGCCCCATCCTGTCGCGCAGGAAGCTGGTCTTGCGGGCAACGGAAGCGCCATTGATCGCGCCGGCAATGGCGCCGACGAAACCGCGCGCGATGCGGGGATCAAAAACCACGGTAATATTGCTGCCGGTATCGACCTGACGCGGGCCGACCCGCCGCACGACTTTTTCGCCGGCGCGGCGGCCGATCTCTTCGGCTGCATCCAGATCAGCGTAATAGAGGCGGCTGTCGAAATCGTAGTCGCGCTCCATCTTCGTGCCCTCGCCGGCGATGACACTGACGGAACGGCTGAAACGGCTGCCCATGTAGCTGCCGGAAAAACCGTGCGAGGTGGCAAGGACGAGGCCGCCCATGCCGCTCGATGCGCCAGCACCGGAGGAATTGCTGACGCCATTGACGGCAAGCGCCGCCTCTTCCGAGGCGAGCGCTGCCTCACGCAATTGATCTGTAGAGACCTCGGTCGCATCGAAAAGCTCGAGATCGTCGTAGGAGGTTGCGAGCCGTTCCCTGTCTGCCAGGCAGGCGAAGGGGTCTTCCGGCGAAACCTTCGCCATGGCCACCGCCCGTTCCGCCAGGGTCTTCAGGTCGAAGCCGGGATTGGCCGAAACGCTCGCCACCCGCCGCCCGACGAAAACGCGAAGCGAAAAATCATCGCTTTCGGAGGATTCGGTACTTTCCACCTTGCCAAGCCGCACGCCGACCGATTGCGAGCGGGAGCGGACGACGACGGCATCCGCCTCATCCGCGCCTGCAGCACGGGCAAGATCGACAAGCTCGCTGGCGCGATCGAGAAGTTTGGAAGAATCTATTTCTGAGGACATGAGTTGGCCTTTCATTCCTGTTCCATTTATTGTGCCATCAACCCCACATCAAGGGCGAAACGCCGCTTTCTCCATCGACAAGGCTTTGTCGCCACCATATTCGAAAGTCAGCCAGCATGACCGAGCACGACGCTCTCTTTTCCGAACCCTTGCTGCTTCTGGCCGGCGCTGTCATCGCGGCGTCGATTTTCCGCAAACTCGGCCTTGGCACCGTGCTCGGTTATCTGGTGGCGGGCATCGTCATCGGGCCGTTCCTGCATCTGGTGACAGACGCGAAAGATATCTTCAACGTCTCGGAACTGGGCGTGGTTTTCCTGCTCTTCATCATCGGCCTCGAACTCAAGCCATCGCGCATATGGCAGATGCGGCGCGATATTTTAGGGCTGGGGCTGGCGCAGGTGCTGGTGACGGGCAGCGTGCTGGCATTGATTGCCTGGTGGGCCGGACTGATCGACGCGCGTGGAAGCCTCGTTGCGGGTTTCGGCCTTGCACTCTCCTCCACCGCCTTTGCGTTGCAGATTCTTGAAGACGATGGCGACATGAATACGCGGCATGGCAACCGCTCCTTCTCGATCCTGCTGTTTCAGGACCTCGCCATTGTACCGCTTCTTGCCCTTGTCACCATTCTTTCCAACCGTCCGGACGTGCCGACGGATTCGATGGCCTACGATCTCGTCGCCTCCGTTGTCGCGGTGGCGGGCATGGTGTTGGCCGGGCGTTATCTGCTGACGCCGATGTTCCAGATCATCGCCCGCACGGGTGCGCGGGAGGTGATGATCGCCGCCGCCCTCTTCGTCGTCATCGGTGCGGCCGCCATCATGGAGGCGGTTGGGCTTTCGATGGGCATGGGTGCGCTGCTGGCCGGGCTGATGCTGTCGGAATCTTCTTATCGGCACGAGCTGGAAGCCGATATCGAGCCGTTTCGCGGGCTGTTTCTGGCGCTGTTCTTCATGGCTGTCGGCATGTCGCTGCACATCAACATCGTCTACGAGCACATTCTTCTCATCCTGATCGCCGTGCCGGCGATGATGGCTGTGAAGGCGGCCGTAATCTATGGGCTGTGCCGCATCGCCGGTTCGTCCCGTTATGCATCGAGCCGTATCGCGCTGCTGCTGGCGCAGGGCGGCGAATTCGGTTTCGTGCTATTTTCCACTGCTGCCGCCTCCCGCCTGTTTCCGCAGGCGACGGCTTCCATCCTTGTCGCCATCGTGACGCTTTCCATGGCGCTGACGCCGCTGCTGGCAGTGGTTTCTCGCCGGCTGACGGCGGAGGATGCCGATGAGGACACTCTGGACGAGGATTTTGACGGGGCTGGCGCCGATGTGCTGATGATCGGCTTTTCGCGCTTCGGCCAGATCGCCTCGCAAATCCTGCTTGCCGGTGGGCGCGACGTGACAGTCATCGACAGTTCGGCCGATCGTGTACGTCAGGCTTCCCGCTTCGGTTTCCGCATCTTTTTTGGCGATGGTACACGCAAGGACGTGCTGATCGCGGCTGGCATAGAGCGCGCCGATCTCGTGGCGGTCTGCACCCATAAAAAGGAAGTCACCGACCGCATCATCGACATGATCCAGTCGGAATTTCCAAGCGTGCGCATCTATGCCCGCTCCTATGACCGCATTCATTCCCTCGATCTCAGGAAAAAGGGCGTGGAATACGAAATCCGCGAGACGCTGGAATCCGGCCTGCTATTTGGCCGCCGCATTCTGGAAGGGCTGGACATGGACGGCGAAAGGGCGCTTGCCATTTCCGACGACATACGCGAGCGCGACGAGGAGAGATTGCAGCTACAGGCCGTGGAAGGGCTCGCCGCCGGCAGGCAGATGCTGCACAACAAACCGGTGCGCGAAGTGAAGCCCGAGCCACTGATGAAGCCGAAGAACAAGGTGGAAAAGCGCGAGGAAGAAGAGGACGAAGACGAGGGTGAAATAGCAGTCACCCACTAAGCGGCACGCGCTCGCCCATAGCGAATACTCAAGGAGTACCGCTCAAGCCTCCACGCCCTGCCCGCGATGGAACAGTTCCACCTGCATTTCGATCTGCCGTTTCAGATCATCCTTGATTCCGGCGGAAGCGTTCAGAACTTCTTCCGATTTGAGGAAATCCAGCACGCCGAAACGGTGCACCGGTGGGCGCAGGAAAATATGCGGCGGGCGCAATCTGAGTTTCAGGGCAATGGCCGCCTGCATCATCAGCTGACTGGCGCCGAACAGGCTGTCCAGCCGGTTCGGCATGGTGGTGCCGTCACCTTCAGGGCCGCCAACCACATCGATGCCGACGATGATATCGGCCTGATCCATCAGATGCTCATAGGGCACAGGATTGAAGATGCCGCCATCGATCATGATGCGGCCGTTGACGCGCACCGGCATGAATAGAGCCGGAATAGCCGCAGAAGCCGCCAGCGCCTGAATGATCTCGCCGGTTTCCACCACCACTTCGGTCTGCGCATAATAATCCGTGGTTACCACTTTCAGGGGAATGGCAAGTTCGGAAAAATCCTTCGGCAGGGCCTGCGGCATCAAGGCGTGCAGAATGAGTTCGAGATTGAACTGGCCAAGACGAAAACCATCGACCGCATGGCGCATGGATGCGGGGCCAAGGCTCCAGAGACGGTTGGCGACCGAACCCTTCCGCCCCATGAGTTCGAGCGTATATTCGCGGATTTCCTTGCCGCTCATGCCGGCCGCCATGCCTGCTGCGATGATGGAGCCGATGGAGGAGCCGGAAAGCGCGACCGGGCGAATGCCTAGTTCGTCGAATGCCTCGATGACGTTGATGTGGCAGATGCCGCGTGCGCCACCGCCGCCGAGCGCCAGGCCGAATGTCGGCTCATGACCGCTCTCGCGGCTGGCATCGATTGCCTCTTGCCCGGCGTGAACCATTGTGACGCTGTCGTTTACACCCTGCTCCATGCCAAATACCCAAGACCCTTTCCATGGCAAAGCCTCTGCCTATTCGGCAAACAAGACAAGACCGTGACGTGACGGGAAAGTGCTGCCGTCAGAGCGTTTTCGCTTTTCTTCAAATCGCGAAAACACTCTAACTCTTTGTTTTGCGGCATTTCCGCACGGAAACCGGGGCCGTTTTCGCTGGAAATGCTCTAGGGCTCGTAGCGGTAGAAGTGCATTTTCGAGTCACCGAAGATGCGGCTTTCGAGCGGTTTGAACACCGGCTCGACATTGACCACGACATCGCCGCGCTCTTCCAGAATGGCGAGCGCACCGGGGGCCAGCCAGCCGCCAGCATGGGCAGCAGCAAATGCCTTCTCCCCGTGGCCCTGGCCATAGGGCGGATCGGCGAAAAGGAGATCGAAGGGCTCGATATTGTTGACGCCGCCAAGCTTGGTCGCGTCACGCCGCAGGATGCGGGCACGCCCATGCAGCCCCAGCGCATCGATATTTTCCCACAACAGCCCCCTGCCCTCAACGCCGTTTTCGACGAAGAGCGCCACACGACAGCCACGCGAAAGCGCCTCCAGCCCGACCGCGCCCGTTCCGGCAAAAACGTCCAGAACGCGCGTACCGTCAAGACTTTCCGGATAGGCGTGGCTTAGAATATTGAAGAGGCTTTCCCGTGTCCTGTCGATTGTCGGACGAATGGAATTTGTTTTCGGCGCGGCCAGATTTCGGCCGCGGAACTCACCGCCTACGATCCGCATTACGTGTCATTCCCCTGCCACCAGAAGGTTTGCCACCCGGGCCTTTGCCGCCCGGTTTGCCGCCGCCGGGGCCGCTACCGCCACCGGGGCCTTTGCCCTTGCCTGAAAAACCCGAACGTTCGCCACGTTCACCCGGTTTTCCAAAAGAAGGCTTGCCCGATGCGGGCCTGCCGCCGGGTTTTCCACCCGGTTTTGCGCCTCTTGGCTTGTCACCGAAAGGCCGGTCGCCGCGTGGGCGATCACCGTCTTCGCGGGGCTTGTCGCGGAACGGACGCTCACCGAAAGGTTTCTCACCACGTGCTGTGCGATCTCCGAAGCTCTTCTCGCCGCGGGGGCGGTCGCTGCGCGGGCGATCACCCTCCTCACGTGGCTTGTCACGGAACGGACGGTCGCCAAACGGTTTTCCACCGCGTGCGGTGCGATCTCCGAAGCTCTTCTCGCCGCGAGGACCGTCGCCACGCGGGCGATCTCCCGATTCACGTGGTTTGTCACGGAACGGGCGGTCACCGAAGGATTTCCCGCCGCGATCTCCAAAGCTCTTTCCACCGCGCGGGCCGTCGCCACGTCCACGACCGCCTTCCTCTTCGCGCGGGGAATCCGAACGGATCCACTCGCCCTCGGAATCGGCATGCCTGACGACGTTGCGGCGCGCTTCCGCCTGGGCGGATGGCTTCTTGAACAGGCTTTCCGCTTCCGCGCGGGCAGAAAACTTCCGCTCCTTGCCATCACGGGTGGGCTTTGCGCCGGGGGCCATCCAGACATTGGCCGTGCGGCTGGTACCCGCGGGCGGGCGGGCGGGGCGGCGTTCTTCGCCATCCTCTTCGCCACGGGTTTTCGCGCCGAATTTCCCGGCAGGTTTGCCACCGAACTTGCCGGCTGGCTTGTCACCGCGCTTGGTGTCGAGACGGCCGAGCGCCTTTTCGCGGCGATCTTCCGGTTTGCCGGCAGCCCTGTCGAAACGCGGCTTGCCTTCCGGCGCGTCGCTCTTTGCCCATTCGGACCGGGGCGCGCGCTTGGGCGTGTTTTCTTCTTCATCGTCGGCGACAGGCGCATCGTAGATCGGCGCGTCGAAATTGGCGCCGGATTGTTCGATGAGGCGCGGACCAAGCTGGTCACGCAGCATGCGGCCACGCACTTCAAGCACCTTGCCTTCAGGCAGATCGCCAAGCTGGAACGGGCCGTAGGAGATACGGATCAGGCGGTTGACCTCAAGGCCGAGCGCGCCGAGCACGTTCTTGATCTCGCGGTTCTTGCCTTCGCGCAGACCCATGGTGATCCAGACGTTGTGACCCTGGGTGCGGTCGAGCGTCGCGTCGATAGCGCCATAAAGCACGCCGTCGACGGCAATGCCTTCCTTCAGCTTGTCGAGCGCTGCCTGATCGACCTCGCCATGGGCGCGCACGCGGTAGCGGCGCAGCCAGCCGGTCGTCGGCAGTTCCAGCACGCGCGAGAGACCGCCATCATTGGTCAACAGCAGCAGGCCTTCGGTATTGATGTCGAGGCGGCCGATAGAGAGCACACGCGGCAATTCACCCGGCAGATTGTCGAAAACGGTCGGGCGGCCTTCCGGGTCGGAATTGGTCGTCACCAGGCCAGCGGGCTTGTGGTAAAGCCACAGGCGCGTGCGCTCAGCCCCGCGGATGGGCATGCCATCCACTTCGATCTTGTCGGAAAGAGTCGCGTTCATCACCGGAGTGTCCAGCTTGACGCCGTTCAGCGACACGCGGCCTTCCATGATCATGCGCTCGATATCGCGGCGCGACGCAACGCCGGCGCGCGCCATGATCTTGGAAATGCGCTCTGGCTTGGTGCCCATAACGGCTTCCTGCACCGGAGCCGCCTTGGCTTCTACCGGTTTCTTTTCACGCTCTGCGGCGGGCTTGCCGGGGCCTTTCGGCTTCTTGTCGCGGCTAAAAGTCTTGCCACCGTCACGCTTCGGCTTGTCTTTAAAAGTCATTTGCTGTTTGCCTGTTGTTTGGGCTGTCCTATCAGGTCCAAGCACAAGGGTTAAGAGGAAATTGAAACGCAATGGCCGAAAGGACGCATTTCATGGAACTGGCGCTGGCGGAAGCCCGTGCCGCCGGTGAGCGGCAGGAGGTTCCGATCGGCGCAGTCCTGGTTCTGGACGGTCGCGTCATCGCCCGTTCCGGCAATCGCACCCGTGAATTGAACGATGTGACGGCGCATGCCGAAATCGCCGTGATCCGCATGGCCTGCGAGGCGCTGGAACAGGAACGCCTGCCCGGTGCCGATCTCTATGTAACGCTGGAACCCTGCACCATGTGCGCGGCGGCGATCTCGTTTGCCCGCATCCGTCGTCTCTATTACGGTGCGGAAGACCCGAAGGGCGGCGCGGTGCATAGTGGCGTGCGCTTCTTCAGCCAGCCGACATGCCACCACGCGCCTGATGTGTATTCGGGGCTGGCGGAAAGCGAAAGTGCTGAAATTCTGCGGAAATTCTTTCGCGAGAAACGTCTCGACGAATAAGCAGCCGGCGGGAGATGCAATCTTTCCCGCAGGCCATAAGCCCTTCATTTTATCAGAAGGGGTTCCACCAGGGTTTGCCGGTGTTTGCCATCGCCGCTTCTTTCTTGCGGCGCTTTTCCTTCTTCTGCTCCGGCTCACCGAGGTCAGTCAGCTGATCCTGCGGAACGCTACGATATTCCTGCGGCGGATCAGTCAGGAACTTGCGCTGGGCGTTGACGACAGAGCCACCCTGGGCATCTGCCTTGGCCTTGCGGAAGGCTTCCCATTTCTGGCTTTCGGTCATCTGGCCGGCCGTGCCGTTGCCGGCAAGCAGCGGTGAGCGATAATGCGGATTGTTCTTATTGGCATCCGCCTCGTCGCGCAGGCGTTCACGGGTCTCTTCCGGCGATTCGACCCATTGCGGGTTGTTTTCGCGGCTGGCCATGTTCTGCTGCGGCGTCGTCAATTGCTCGGCGCGGGACTGGGCGGGGACAACGAGACCGGGACGCGGGCTGTACTTCAGGTTGCGTTTTTCCTGATCGTTGCCGGTGATCGAAGTCGCGTTGCCGAGGTCGTCTACAAGCTGTTCTGCCGCAGTCTTGCCCGTACCATAGGTCGGGCTCGTGCAGGCGCTGAGCAGCACGCCTATCGCCGTGATACCTGCAACCGTGCGGAACATGCTCAAACCCTGCGCGTTATCCTGCCCAAAAGCCTTCATCGTCTTCATAAAAACCCTTCCAGCCGTCCGTCCCATTGCGCCAGACATCGTCTTTCGGCAGGCGGTAGCCCGCATTGCCGTGCAAATCCGGCCATTTTCAGGCAGGTGTACCGGATGAAGAGCTAAAGCGCAATTCATCCGGCCATTTTCCTCGCGCATCGGCCCGAAACTCGAAATCGATTTTTCGACAGGAACGATGCGCAGCAGCTTTGAATCATCCCAGCGCGGCAAGCTCGCGCAGTGCCGCCGCATCACGGGCCGAAACCTCCGGATAGTCCGGATCGGAACCGACATCGGTGGTGATGCGCCAGGAGCGTGCGCATTTTACGCCTTCCGCCAGCTTCTGCTCGACCACGACCTTTGCGACCTCCGGCAAGCGGAAGCCATCGGCAGGGCCTTCATCGCCGACCACCGAAATGGCCGAGGTGATGCAGATTTCGGCAAAATCCTGCCCGGAGAGAGCCGCCAGAAGATCGGCGTCGGCAATGTGCACGACGGGCGCTGCCTCAAGCGAGGATCCGATACGCTTTTCACGGCGTTCCACTTCGAGCGCACCGGTGACGACCGTGCGGACCTTGCGGATTTTCTCCCACTTCGCTTCCAGCGCGTCGTTGTTCCACTCCGCCGGAATTTCTGGGAACTGGGCGAGATGCACCGATTCCGCATCCGGATAGCGCGAAAGCCATGCTTCTTCAGTGGTGAAGGGCAGCATGGGCGCAAGCCATGTGACGAGGCAATCGAACAGCTTGGCGATGACCGACAGCGATGCACGGCGCTTCAGCGACGACGGCGCGTCACAATAAAGCGTGTCCTTGCGGATGTCGAAGTAGAAAGCCGACAGCTCCACATTTGCGAAATCGATCAGGGCGCGGGCGATCTTCTTGAAGTCGAAGGCGTCGTACCCGTCGCGCACGACCTTATCCAGCTCGGACAGGCGGTGCAGTACCAGCTTTTCCAGTTCCGGCAGATCGGCATAGGCGATCTCCTCGCCCTTGTCGTGGGCAAGCGTGCCGAGCATCCAACGCACGGTGTTGCGCAGCTTGCGATACGCGTCGATATTGGTCTGGATGATGGCCTTGCCCAGACGCTGGTCTTCCCAGTAATCGGTCGTCATGACCCACAGGCGCAGGATATCCGCGCCGGACTCTTTCATCACGTCCTGTGGTGCAACAACGTTGCCGAGAGACTTGGACTGCTTGCGGCCCTGCTCGTCCATGGTGAAGCCATGGGTGACGACGGCGTTATAGGGCGCGCGGCCACGCGTCGCGCAGCTTTCCAGCAGCGACGAATGGAACCAGCCGCGATGCTGGTCCGAGCCTTCGAGATAGACATCCGCCGGCCACTTCATGTCCGGGCGGTCTTCCAGCGTGAAGGTATGGGTGCAGCCGCTATCGAACCACACATCGAGGATGTCCATGACCTGCTGCCATTTGGCGTGGTCATGGTCATTGCCGAGGAAACGTTCCTTGGCGCCTTCGGCGAACCAGGCATCCGCACCTTCAGCCTCGAAGGCCTCGAGGATGCGGGCGTTGACAGCCTCGTCGACCAGAACCTCACCCTGCTCGTCGGCGAAGACCGCGATCGGCACGCCCCAGCTGCGCTGGCGCGACAGAACCCAGTCGGGCCGACCTTCGATCATGGCGCGCAGGCGGTTCTGGCCGGATGCCGGAACGAAACGGGTCTGGTCGATGGCATCAAGCGAACGCGAGCGCAGCGTCGTGCCGTCGCCCAGTTCCTTGTCCATATAGACAAACCACTGCGGCGTGTTGCGGAAGATCACCGGCTTCTTGGAGCGCCAGCTATGCGGATAGCTGTGCTTCAGACGGCCGCGCGCGAACAGGTTGTTGGCCGCGATCAGCGCCTTGATGACGCGCTCGTTGGCATCGCCCTTCTTGCCGTTATCATCCATGACGCGGGCCGCACCGCCTTCGGCAGACGGGCCGAAACCGGGTGCGTCCTCGGTGTAGAAACCGTCATCGCCAACGGGGAACGGGATGGCCGGCGAAACGCCGCGCGCTTCCAGCTCACGCTGATGCGCGGTCCAGACGTCAAAGTCCTCGCGGCCATGGCTCGGGGCGGTGTGCACGAAGCCCGTGCCTGCATCGTCGGTAACATGGTCGCCATCGAGAAGCGGAACCGGGAAATCGTAGCCAAGCGACGCCAAAGGATGGGCGCAGGTGATAGCGGCCAGTTCTTCAGCTTTCACATCGCGCACGAACTTGAAGGTCACCTTCGCCTTGGCAGCAGCCTCATCGGCAAGCTTTCTGGCGAAGATCAGCTTTTCACCCGGCTGCGGACCGAAATCGTTCTGCGCGCTTTCGACTTCGAACAGGCCATATTCGACCCGCGAGGAGAAGGCGATGGCGCGGTTGCCGGGGATGGTCCACGGCGTGGTTGTCCAGATGACGACAGAGACGCCGGAAAGAGCTGGCGCAGCGTCCTTCACCGGGAACTTTACCCAGATCATGTCGCTTTCAACGTCGTGATACTCGACCTCGGCTTCCGCCAGCGCCGTGCGCTCGACGACCGACCACATGATCGGCTTGGAACCGCGATAGAGCTGGCCGCTCTTGGCGATCTTCAGCAGTTCGCCGGCGATGCGGGCTTCCGCGTGGAAGTTCATGGTTGTGTAGGGGTTTTCGAAGTCACCCTCGATGCCGAGGCGCTTGAACTCTTCCGACTGAACCTTGATCCAGCCAGCAGCGAACTCGCGGCACTCCTTGCGGAATTCGTTGACCGGAACCTCGTCCTTGTTCTTGCCCTTGGCGCGGTAGGCTTCCTCGATCTTCCATTCGATCGGCAGGCCGTGGCAATCCCAGCCGGGCACGTAATTGGCGTCGAAACCGCGCATCTGGAACGAGCGGGTGATGACGTCTTTCAGGATCTTGTTCAGCGCATGGCCGATGTGGATGTTGCCGTTGGCATAGGGCGGGCCATCATGCAGCACGAATTTCTCGCGACCGGCGGCGGAGGCGCGGAGCTTTTTATACAGGCCCATTTCCTGCCAGCGCTTCACCGTTTCCGGTTCTTTCTGCGGCAGGCCGGCACGCATCGGGAAATCCGTCTGCGGCAAATAGAGGGTCGAGGAATAGTCGAATTTTTCTGCGGTGTCGCTCATAATTGTACCGTTGTTGCGCGCCGTGTCGGTCGCGCCGTCTCAATTTCAAAGAGGGCAAATACGGAAAGCGCCATGTCAAATGCCATGACGAGCGCCAAAATCCCGGACCTTCCGGCTCTTCAGAGCGGGCGGAAGGCCGGGCCAATAATTCGGCCTATCTGAACTTTAAACAGCAACCGGTATTGGGACATGGCCGGTTGTTTATGCGGTTTTCCGGCAAAAAGGAAGTGAAAAGCGACGACAATCCGGGACGGGATTATCTGCCCGCTCAAAATGCTATCTTCGCATCCAATTCACTGAGCGGCCGCACGCCTGACAGCATCGCCCGCGCCTCTTCCTCATCCCGCCTGATCTGCGCGACCAGCGGGTCCAAGCCGTCAAATTTCAGCTCGTCACGCAGGTGCCCGAAGAAGGATACCGAACAGACCTCACCATAGAGATCACCGGAAAAATCGAAGACGTAGGTTTCCAGAAGGGCCGCACCGTTATCGGTGACCGTCGGGCGGTAACCGAAGCTTGCAACGCTATCGTAAATCGCCCCGTCGGGGCGGCGGAACCGCACGGCATAGATGCCGGCTTTCAGCTCCGTTTCGGGTGAAAGCGCCATGTTGGCCGTTGGGTAACCCAGCGTTCGCCCCAGCTTCTGGCCGCCGATGACTTCACTTTCCACCGTGAAACGATACCCGAGTTGTCCGGCGGCACCTGCCACATCTCCTTCGCACAGAAGCGAGCGGATACGGCTCGAGGAGACGACATCCGCGCCCTCGTCGCGAAAGGCATCCACGAGCGTCACGTCGAAGCCGTTGCGCTTGCCGGCCGCCATCAGAAATGCCGGGCCACCTTCGCGGCCCTTGCCGAAATGGAAATCAAAGCCGGTGACGACGGCGCTGGCGCCCAGCCAGTCGACCAGAATGGAATTGACGAACTCTTCCGCCGAGCGCTGCGAAAACTCGCGGTCGAAGGGGTATTCGATGACCGAGCGGAAACCGATGGCCTCGAGAATACGTGCCTTCAACGGCGCAGGCGTCAGGCGGAAGACCGGCGTTTCGGGGCGGAAGACGGAACGGGGATGCGGTTCGAAGGTCAGCACCAGTGCCGGTACGCCACGCGCCTCGGCCAGTTCCAGCGCACGGTCCAGAACGGCACGGTGGCCGCGATGCACACCATCGAAATTGCCGATCGCGATGACGCCGCCGCGCAAGCCTTCAGGCAGCGGCTCCTTTTTTTCATTGCGATGAAAGACGGTCATTGCAGTCGATCCATTGTTTACGCCGGCTTACGCCAGACGTTTCCTAGGCAAGGCGGGGCATCCACCAGCCGGGAGCCGCGCCCTGCCCCTTCAGATAGGCGTTCAGAAGCGCCTCGTCCGTCTGGCCATTCAGCGTATATTCGGCGGCGTGAATGCCGCCGCTGATATAAAGAAGGTTGAGGCCGCTCGCAATTGCGCCCTTCACATCCGTCGGCATGCCATCGCCGATGGCGAGCACGCGATCCTTCGGGAAATCGCCGCGCACTTCTTTCGCCGCCGCAAGGCAGGCTTCATAGATCGGCGCGTGCGGTTTGCCGGCAATACGGACTTCGCCGCCAAGCTGTTCGTAATATGCGGCCATGGCGCCGGCGCAGGGAATGATGCGCTCGCCGCGCTCTACCACCAGATCGGGGTTGGCACAGATCATCGGCGCCTTGCGGGCGATGAAGCCTTTCAGCATTTCCGTATAATCTTCCGGCGTTTCCGTCTCGTCATCGAAGAAACCGGTGCAGACGACGGATTCCGCTTCCGCCTCGCCGACCCGTTCGACATCGAGACCTTCCAGCAGCGGCATGTCCCGCTCGGGGCCGAGCAGAAAGACTTTTCTCGGGCCTTCCGCGATCAGGCCGCGGGTGACGTCGCCCGATGTGATGATGCGGTCATAGGCCTCATCCGGCACGCCGAGAACGCGAAGCTGGGCGATGACACCGGGGGCCGGACGCGGCGAATTGGTGATGAGCACCACGGTCTTGCCGGCCTTGCGCGCGTCGTGCAGCGCAACCGCCGCATCCGGGAAAGCGCTAACGCCATTATGCAGCACGCCCCAGACATCCGAAAGAACAACGTCGAACCCATCAGTGATTTCGCCGAGGGTGAGAATGCGATGGGCCATGATATGCTTTCCGGGTGCGAAAAAAGGGTGTGCGTCACATGGCAAAGCACGACGCCGATGGCAAGGAAAAAAGCGGCGCCAGGCCTGCCTCCGGACCACCGGCCACCATCCGAACATAAAACCCCTCTACGCCGAAAACGAAGGTTGCCTGAAAAAGAGCGATTTGTCCTCGTCCGTCATAGCGTGGAAATTTTCTGTCATGGAACGCTGGTAACCATAGGCCGTGAAATTTTTCCGGCAGTGCGTTCTTGACTCCGGGGGGACGCCTCCTTATCTCGGCTTTGCTGGCACTCCAACAAGAGGAGTGCTAACACCCATCACGTGAACCTGCAAAAGGTTCCTGAAGTCATTTGATCGAGGGATTAGGCAATGACAAGCACCAATTTCCGCCCGCTTCATGATCGCGTCGTCGTTCGTCGCGTTGAGTCCGAAGCAAAGACCAAGGGCGGCATCATCATTCCCGATACCGCCAAGGAAAAGCCGCAGGAAGGCGAAATCGTCGCCGTCGGTTCCGGCGCTCGCGATGAGGCCGGCAAGGTCGTCGCTCTCGACGTCAAGGTTGGCGATCGCGTCCTGTTCGGCAAGTGGTCGGGCACCGAAGTCAAGCTCGACGGCGAAGACCTTCTGATCATGAAGGAAGCCGACATCATGGGTATCATCGGCTGATTTCGCCGCACCCATTGTTTCCTTAAATTTCAAGCCGGACCCCGTCCGGCCATTCGAAACCAGGAGTTTTGAAAATGGCAGCCAAAGAAGTCAAATTCGGCCGCACAGCGCGCGAAAAGATGCTCAAGGGCGTCGACATTCTCGCTGATGCAGTGAAGGTCACCCTCGGCCCGAAGGGTCGTAACGTCGTTATCGACAAGTCCTTCGGCGCACCGCGCATCACCAAGGACGGCGTTTCGGTCGCCAAGGAAATCGAACTCGAAGACAAGTTCGAGAACATGGGCGCACAGCTCGTTCGCGAAGTTGCCTCCAAGACCAACGACATCGCCGGTGACGGCACCACCACCGCAACGGTTCTGGCCCAGGCCATCGTTCGCGAAGGTGCAAAGGCAGTTGCTGCCGGCATGAACCCGATGGACCTCAAGCGCGGTATCGATCTGGCCGTTGCTGAAGTCGTCAAGGACCTTCAGGCCAAGGCCAAGAAGATCAACACTTCGGAAGAAGTTGCACAGGTCGGCACGATCTCTGCAAACGGCGAGCGTCAGATCGGTCTCGACATTGCTGAAGCAATGCAGCGCGTCGGCAACGAAGGCGTCATCACCGTTGAAGAAGCCAAGACCGCTGAAACCGAACTCGAAGTCGTCGAAGGCATGCAGTTCGACCGCGGCTACCTGTCGCCTTACTTCGTGACCAACCCGGAAAAGATGGTTGCGGACCTCGAAGACGCATACATCCTTCTGCACGAAAAGAAGCTTTCGAACCTCCAGGCCATGCTGCCTGTTCTCGAAGCTGTCGTTCAGACCGGCAAGCCGCTCGTCATCATCGCTGAAGACGTAGAAGGCGAAGCCCTTGCAACGCTCGTCGTCAACAAGCTGCGTGGCGGCCTCAAGATCGCTGCCGTCAAGGCTCCTGGCTTCGGCGACCGCCGCAAGGCCATGCTGGAAGACATCGCCATCCTGACCGGTGGTACCGTCATTTCCGAAGATCTCGGCATCAAGCTCGAAAGCGTTACCCTCGACATGCTCGGCAAGTCGAAGAAGGTTTCGATCTCCAAGGAAAACACCACGATCGTTGACGGTGCTGGCCAGAAGTCCGACATCGAAGGCCGTGTTGCCCAGATCAAGGCGCAGATCGAAGAAACCACTTCCGACTACGACCGCGAAAAGCTGCAGGAACGTCTTGCCAAGCTCGCTGGCGGCGTTGCCGTGATCCGCGTTGGCGGTTCGACGGAAGTTGAAGTGAAGGAAAAGAAGGACCGCATCGACGACGCTCTCAACGCGACGCGCGCTGCTGTTCAGGAAGGCATCGTACCGGGCGGCGGCGTTGCCCTGCTGCGTTCTTCCACGAAGATCACCGTCAAGGGTGAGAACGACGACCAGGAAGCCGGCATCAACATCGTCCGCAAGGCTCTGCAGTCTCTGGTTCGCCAGATTGCAGAAAACGCAGGTGACGAAGCTTCCATCGTTGTTGGCAAGATCCTCGACCGGAACGAAGACAACTACGGCTACAACGCCCAGACCGGCGAATATGGCGACCTGATCCAGCTCGGCATCGTCGACCCGGTCAAGGTTGTTCGCACGGCTCTGCAGAACGCAGCTTCGGTTGCTTCGCTGCTGATCACCACCGAAGCCATGATCGCCGAACTTCCTAAGAAGGAATCGGCAATGCCCCAGATGCCTGGCGGCGGCATGGGCGGCATGGACTTCTAATCAGTCCTGTCACTGGAATACGAAAGGGCGGTCTTCGGATCGCCCTTTTTTCGTTGCCGCCCATGCCTTTTGGTGATCTGGCGTCGCAAGCGCGCCAGACGGGCGGCATGGACTTCCAATCAGTCCTGTCACTGGAATACGAAAGGGCGGTCTTCGGATCGCCCTTTTTTCGTTGCCGCCCATGCCTTTTGGTGATCTGGCGTCGCAAGCGCGCCAGACGGGCGGCATGGACTTCCAATCAGTCCTGTCACTGGAATACGAAAGGGCGGTCTTCGGATCGCCCTTTTTCGTTGCCGCCCATGCCCCTTGGGACAGCTGGCGCGATATCTTCACTTGCCGGGATCGGGCTTAAAAAATATTGTCTCTTTTTGAAACAGCGATAACTTTAGTCGGCTTGTTTTTGGCAGCGCGTGCAATAATCGGGTGCCGATAGAGGCGAATCACAATTGCCGATGGGGCGGATTTTCGCCCTCTCCAGTTTATAAGCACGACATTTAGTTGTCTTTTTTTCATATATTTCGCGATTACGATGAAGGAATACATATTATTTTTGATTTTCTCTCTGACAGGTTGTTGTGGGTAGAAGAAAATAAACTATAAGTCAGCGCCCGTGAGGGTGCCGCGGCGGGATGCAAGCATTGAAGGGGTTCGATGCTTGGCAGGCACGCTCGAATGCGGATGGCGATGAAAAATCAACTTGGCAGCGACGCTTGAGATTGCAGCGCTGGTACGATGTTCATGCGGGGGCGCGATTTGTTCGAAATATCAAGACGCAACGATGCTCTGCCTGCGGCCGCGACAACCATGCCGGATACTCAGACCCTCTCGCATTTCTTTATTTCGGAGGAATGGAGCGGCGATCTTTCGAGCGGCGTCATCAAGCTTGGCGAACATGCATCTTTCATGCATGGGCTGCCGCAGGGTGAGTGCGGCCTGCTCAGCCTGATCCGCTGTTATGATCGGGGTCACCACGACCGCGTGCTCGAAATTTTCGAACAGGCTTCCGCCGCACCCTCACGCTTCTGCTTTTCCACCGGCATGTTCACCCTGCCGGCAATGCGGCAGCCGCTTATTTGCATGGGCGAATCCTCGGGTTTCGAGATCGGCCAGCAAGGGCGCATTTCGGGGCTCTTCCTGTTTCCGCGTTTCGAGGATATGCGCTTCGCCGCCTAGCGCGTTTCCAGTGAAACTGCGCAGCGGCTTTATGTCAGGAAATTTTTTTAAAACAAATAGATAGATCGAGTCGAATGGTCCCGTTCAAACGGGGATGCGCGCTCAATGTCATTGAACGACATTGTTGGTCGTTCACAAAATGAAGACAATTTGTCTTCTATTGTTCATCTTTATAGATGCATGATTTTCGGTCATTGATATCTCCAGACATCACCTTGCAGTTTAACCGGCGACACGCCGATCACTTACCGGAGATACTCCATGTCCAGCAGCCAGAACGCTCTCGTTCTCATCGCCCGCATTCTGCTTTCCTTCATCTTCATCTATTCCGGCTTCGGCAAACTCACTGATCCGGCTGGCACTGCCGGCATGATCTCGGGCGCCGGCATGCCTGCCGCAACCGCGCTTGCCTATCTTGCCGGCCTGTTCGAACTCGTTGCCGGTCTTGCCATTCTCGCCGGTTTCCAGACGAAGATCGCCGCATGGGCGCTTGCAGCATTCTGCGTGTTCACCGGCCTCGTATTCCACAGCGGCACCGTTGCCGTTCCCGGCTGGCCTGAGCCTGCTCTCGGCTGGATCAACACGCTGAACGGCATCATGCTGATGAAGAACATCACCCTTGCCGGCGCCTATATCCTGCTCGCAACCTTCGGTGCAGGCGCCTACTCCGTCGACGCAAAGCGCGGCTTCGTTACCGCCCGCGCCTGAACCCATAGGCTGACCAAGAAAAAAGCCGTCGGAGCGATCCGGCGGCTTTTTTCTTTTTTGCTTTCAGACAGCCGCTTTTATTCGCGCCGCGATCTCCTGAACCGCCGGATCGCCTTCGTGCTCCGGCTTGCGGGCGCGCACGAAACAGGCTTCCGAGCGGACGATGATGCCGTCGGAGAGGATTTTCAGGTGGTTAGCTTTCAGCGTCGAGCCGGTGGAGGTGATATCGACGATGATATCCGCCTGCCCTGCCGCCGGCGCACCTTCGGTGGCGCCAAGGCTTTCGACAATGCGGTAAAGCTGAATGCCATGCTGGCGCGAAAAGAACTGCTGCGTCAGCCGCCAGTATTTGGTTGCGATTGCCAAACGGCGACCATGACGGGCACGGAATTCCGAGGCCACATCGCCGAGATCGGCCATGCTGTCCACATCAAGCCAGATTTCCGGCACGGCGACAACGACATCGGCATGGCCGAAACCGAGGCGGGCGCAGAATTCCACCTGCGCATCGGCGTTGGTCAGACCCTCTCGCACCAGGTCTTCACCCGTCACGCCGAAATCCACGCTGCCAGCACCAATTTCGCGGGCGATCTCGGAGGCTGAGAGATAGGCAATCTCGATATCGTCGCGCCCTTCGATGCGGCCGCGATAGGACCGGTCGTTACCGACAGCTGCGACCTTCAGCCCGGCGCGTTCCAGAACGGCGGAGGCGTCTTCCTTCATCCGGCCCTTTGAGGGCAAGGCAATGGTGATCATGGCTTATCGCTCCCGCGCACCGTTTCGATGCGATCCAGCCAGAGGGAAAAGCCCACGGCTGGTATTTTTTCCTGCGCGCCAAGCAGCGTCAGCAGCCGGTCATAACGGCCACCACCGGCCAGAACGCTATCGCTACCTTCTTCCATCACCTCGAAAACGAGGCCAGTATAATAATCGAGCGGACGGCCGAAGGCCGCGCCGTAGCTGACTGTTTTGAGATCGACCCCGGCATTCGCAAGGGCCGCGACACGCTTATCGAAAGCGGAAAGCGCACCGTCCAGTTTCAGCTTAGCCTTTGCGGCAAAATCGGCCAGAACTTGCGAGGCCTGCGGCAAGGGCGCCTGCAGGGCCAGGAACTGCTTGAGCAGTTCGAAACTCTCATCCGGCAGACGCGTGGCGGCAAGCGCCAGCTTTTCCCGCAGACGGCGGGCGATTTCCTGCGGCGAGCGGCTGGCATTGGTGGAATAGCCGGTTTCCTGCATTACCGTGTCGAGATAGTCGACCAGCACCGCCTCTTCGCCCGTTGCCAGAAGTCCAGCGACCCGCGCGTCAAGGCCGGTCATGGGCTTGGGGTGCACGAGGCTTTCCAGCAGCGCGTCGAGCTGCACCATATCGCCGAAAGCCTGCACCAGCCGTTTCTGCCAACCGAGCGGCAGGCCGAGCGCTGCAACGACCGCCTCGAACACCTGCTGGTCGCCCAGCGTGACGGCGAGCGAACGGCCAGGCAGCAGGCGTTTCAGGATGGCGGTTGCATCAATCACGGCGCGGGCATCGGCGGCGGCGATATCGGTATCGCCAAGATCCTCGATGCCTGCCTGATAAAACTCGTTCGCACCCTCCCGGCGCTGGCGGAAGACCTCGCCCAGATAGGAGTAGCGCTTCGGCGTACCCGTCGCTGTCTCGATATGGCGCAGGCAGACGGGAATAGTGAATTCCGGGCGCAGACAAAGGCTTTCACCTGTCTCGCTCTCCGTCATGAAAATACGCCGGCGCAAATCCTCGCCCGCCATATCCAGAAACGGTTCGGCAGGCTGGATGACAGGCGTATTCACACGACTTGTGCGGCGCGCGGCGAATTCTTCCAGTAGCTCTCCGGAAAATTCCGGCATGTCGATCAGGGGCATGGAACAGTACTTTTCGTCACGGTTCGAGCGGCTGCATCATTTCGATGCGGTTTCCGAAGGGATCAAGGACATAAAACCGGTGATATCCTTCGAGCGGCTCATCCTCAACCACATGGTAGCCTGCAGTTTCAAGTGTTTTTCGCAAGATACTGAGATCGTCTACCAGAAAGGCAGGATGGGCTTTCCTGGCAGGTCTGAAATCCTGATCGATGCCGAGGTGGAGTTTTATCGGTCCAGATGAGAACCAACATCCGCCGCGCGCCGCCAGATTGGCGGGTTTTGCCTGCTCCGCAAAGCCGAGCAGGTCGCCATAAAAGGCGCGCGCCTCGTCTTCCCGGCCGACGGGCATCGCCAGTTGAAGGTGATCGAGCGCAAGGATCGCCATCGCCTCAGCGTCCTTCAGCGGCGCGGCGAACGTCCTCTGCATGATGTTCCAGAATCTCGCGAACCTTCGCCACCAGTTCCGTCTCCGGCGCGGTGATCTGTGCCACCCGCGCTTCGCGCCAGCTGGCATTGTCCTCGATCTCGCCGGAGAGGCGCTTGCCTTCAATCAGATCCTTGATCTGCACGACGCCTTCGGCGCGCTCGTCACCGCCCTGGATGATGGCGATGGGGGAGCCGAGACGGTCGGCATATTTCAGCTGATTGCCGAATTTCTTCCAGTTGCCCTGGTACATTTCGGCGCGGATGCCCTCGGCACGCAGCGCCTGCGTGAAGCGCTGGTAACGGCCCATGCTGTCCACATCGCCATCCATGACGGTGATGAGAACCGGGGCGAGCGGCTTGACCTGACCGAGTTTGCCGAGGTTCTTCAAGGCCGTCATCAGACGGGAAACGCCGATGGAGAAGCCTGTTGCCGGAACCGGCTGACCCATGAAGCGAGAGACGAGACCATCATAACGGCCGCCACCGCCGACCGAGCCGAATACGACCTTTTCGCCCTTTTCGTTGGTGACGTCGAAGGTCAGTTCGGCCTCATAGACAGGGCCGGTGTAATATTCGAGACCGCGCACGACGGAGGGATCGATCTTGATACGCGTCGCATCGTAACCGGCACCGGAAACCAGAGAGCCGATGATGTTCAGTTCATCGACGCCTTCCGCGCCTTTGGATGTGCCCGCAACCAATTTTGCGAGATCATCGGCGCTTTCCGCATAATCCTTGATGCCGACGAAAAACAGAACCTTTTCGATCTGCTCTTCACCGAGACCCGCACCCTTGGTGAAATCGCCGGACTCATCCTTACGGCCAGGACCGAGCAGCAGCTTCACGCCATCAGGGCCGAACTTGTCGAGCTTGTCGATGGCGCGCAGCACGTTCAGGCGACGACCGGCATTTTCCTCGCCACCAAGGCCGATGGCCTCCATGACGCCGTCCAGCACCTTGCGGTTGTTGACGCGGATGACATAATCACCGCGCGCAATACCAAGCGCTTCCAGCGTATCGGCCATCATCATGCACATTTCGGCATCGGCCTGCACACCGGCAGCACCGACCGTATCGGCATCGAACTGCATGAACTGGCGGAAGCGGCCGGGGCCGGGCTTTTCATTGCGAAACACATAACCGGCGCGATAGGTACGGTAGGGCAGCTGGATTTCGTTGAAATTTTCCGCGACATGGCGGGCAAGCGGTGCAGTGAGATCGTAACGCAGGCTCATCCACTGGTCGTCGTCATCCTGCAGCGAAAATACGCCCTCGTTCGGACGGTCGCTATCAGGCAGGAATTTGCCGAGCGCATCGGTATATTCAAACAGCGGTGTTTCCACCGGATCGAAGCCGTAAAGCTCGTAGACCTTGCGGATCTTGTCGATCATTTCATTGGTGGCATGGATATCGGCAGCAGAACGGTCCACGAAGCCACGCGGCAGGCGGGCTTTCAGTTTCTGAGGCTTTTTTGCTTTTTCGCTCATGATGCCGATCCGATATTTTCCTGAAATTATGCCGGTGTATTAGATGATGAAGCCCGGTGCGGCAAGCCGCAAAGCCTCTGGTTCTACTGGCCGCACGGGGCAAACAATGCTATATGGGATGCATGTATCCCATTTTAGTCGAAAAGGGCGCAAGCAATGAGCAAACAGACTGCCATCCGCCTGCCGGACGAGACCTATGAACGGCTGAAAGCGCTTTCCGAGCGCACGGGCCGTACGTCCGCATACTATATCCGCGAGGCGATTGAGAAACATATTGAGGATATGGAAGATCTCTATCTAGCCGAAGAGGCGACGCGACAGCGCATTGCCAATAAAGAGCGCACCTATAATCTGGAAGAAGTGATGCGCGATCTTGACCTGGAAAATTGAATTTCAACACCGAGCCGTCAAACAGCTTGGAAAGTTGGCAAAGCAGGACGCGAACCGCATCGTTTCTTTTCTGGCGGACCGGGTCGTCCAGGACGACAATCCCCACCAGACAGGTGCCGCCCTGCAAGGCTCAGAACTCGGCAGCTTCTGGCGTTACCGGGTAGGCGATTACCGTATCATCTGCGATATACAGGACCACAAGCTTGTCGTGCTGGTGGTGGAAATTGGCCATCGCCGCGAAATTTACCGTTAGGCATCAATGATCCTCGAAGCCCTGCAATATGCCGCCACGCGTGCGGCCACGCCGAAGCCATTCCGGCCGCATATCCGCTATTCCGTCAATCTATGGGCGCGCGCCAATCGCTGCGCAACAGCATGGGCGGAGCATGAAAACAACAGCCAGCAATTTGTGCTGCAATCGGTGAGAAAACTCAAACAGAGACGGACGGCGGTGGTGCTCGGGTCGGGTCTGCTGCGCGACGTGCCATACGATGCGCTGGTGGCGATGTTCGATACCGTGGTTCTGGTCGATCTGGTGCATCTTGCCAGCGTGCAGGCGAAGCTACGCTTCAATTCCAAAAAGAATGTGCGCATCGTCAACCGCGATCTTTCCGGTTTTGACGATATCGTTGCCGGTAAAGAACCGGAACCGCTCGAGTTCCTGCGGCGGGTGCCCTATCTGGATTTCGTCGTCTCGGCCAACCTCCTGTCACAGATCGGCACCGGCGCGCGGCATCGGCTGGAGCGGGAGAAGATTGCCGGCGCGCCTGATGACCTTTTGCCGAGGCTCATTCAGACGCATCTGGATGCGCTGGCCGCCCTTCCCTGTAAGGCGTGCCTGGTAACGGACACATCCTTTGACGTTATCGGCAAAGACGGCAGCCTGCACCAGCACGAGGACTTGCTGCATGGCGTTGATCTGTCCGCGCCGGCCGCCGCATGGGAATGGCCACTCGCTCCGTTGGGAGAGGAAAGCAGGGACTATCGAATCGTTCATCACGTCGTTGCGCATGAGCTGACGTGATAGGCTCTGCCCGCGCACCGCGATCCCGATAATGCCGCGCGGCCTTTCGACCTACAAACCGGCAAGACCGGCCTTGTAGTCCTCCGAGGCGGCACGGCTGAGGCGTTCCAGTTCCATGGCGGCACGGCTGGTGTGACGTTCCTTGTGGCGCAACAGAGCAAAATTGCGGGCGGGCAGATCAATGCCGGCGCGGACCAACAATCCCTGGCGTAAGAAGAGGGAAGCGACGGAGGCGGAAACCGCCGTCGCCGCGCCGCCGGAGCGTGCCGCCATCACCACGGCCTCGTTGGAGGGCAGTTCCAGCATCACGGAAAGATCTGCCGGGTCGACACCCATCTGCCGCACCGCCGCCTCGAAGGCGGAGCGGGTGCCGGAACCCTGTTCGCGCAACACCCAGGACGTTCCGTATAGAATATCGAGGGCGGTGAGATAACGGCCGTCGGCGAAGGGGTGGGCGGAGCCGGTGACGACCAGAAGCTTGTCGGATACCACGGGCTGCACCATCAGCGCCGGCTCGTCGATCTTGCCTTCGATGAAGCCGACCTCAGCCAGCCCATCGAGCACGGCCTGCGTTACCGTTTTCGTATTGCCGATATCGAGTTTCAGCGTCACACCCGGATAAAGCTTCTTGAATTGCATGAGGATCGGCGGCAGCCAGTAGCTGGCAATGGTCTGGCTGGCGCAGACGGTGATTTCGCCGCGCGTCAGACCGCCCATTTCGGAGAGAATCAGTTCGGCGCTGCGCACACGCGCCAGCGTCGCCCTGGCCTCACCCAGAAAGACCCGGCCGCTTTCGGTCAATTCGATATTGCGGCCGACGCGATGGAACAGCTCGACATTGTAAAATGCCTCGAGGTTTTTGATAGCAGAACTGACGGCCGAGGCGGTCAAACCGATCGCCTGCGCGGCCCTTGTCAGGTGCTCGCGTTCGGCGACGGCGATGAAAATGCGGAGTTGTTCAAAGGTCATGGCTTTTTCATTCGATTTTATCGAATGATATATGCCATATTATTTGATAGAATAAAACATGCCATTCCGGCATTGTCTGGGCATGGCACAGCATCGCACCCTCACTCATCCCTTCCAGTCTTCTTTTCGCTCGCTGAACCCGCTTCTGCCGGGCATTCTGCTTTGCGCGGCGGTCAGTTGCGCTGCCATTCTGGCGGAACGCTTTCAGGTGCGGCTTGCCGGACATGCATGGCTCGGCGATCTGGTGCTGGCTATTCTGATCGGTACGCTTTTGCGTTCGCTCGTGTCGCTGCCAGCGGTTGCTTCGGCCGGCATCAAGTTCAGTGCCAAGACCCTGCTCGAGATTGCGGTGGCGCTTCTTGGCGCATCCTTGAGCCTTGCCATTCTAAAAGGCGCCGGCGGTTTGCTGATCGGCGGCATCGCTGTCATCGTCGCCCTGTCGCTGATCTTCAGCTATGCCGCCGGGCGGATGCTGGGGCTGCCACCCAAACTCGCAACCCTTATCGCCTGCGGCAATTCCATCTGCGGCAATTCGGCCATTGCGGCGGCAGCGCCCGCCATTGGCGCCAAGCCAGAAGATGTCGCCGCATCGATTGCTTTTACAGCCGTTCTCGGTGTCGCCGCCGTTCTGCTGATGCCGTTTCTGCCGCAGCTTCTCGGTCTTGATGCCACCCAGTATGGCATCTTCGCGGGCCTGACGGTCTATGCCGTACCGCAGGTGCTAGCCGCCACCGCCCCGCTCGGCGCCGTTGCGGTGCAGACCGGGACAATCGTCAAGCTCATACGCGTCCTGATGCTGGGGCCGGTCATTGCTGCCCTCTCCGTCATCCACGGCCAGTCCGGCAAGGGCCGGCTGAAGTTGCAGCAGATGGTTCCGTGGTTCATCATCTGCTTCGTGCTGATGATCATGGCCCGTTCCTTCGGCCTCATTCCCGAGGTTCTGCTCGGCCCCCTCGCCTCGCTCTCCAACATCCTCACCATCATGTCGATGGCGGCACTTGGTCTGTCGGTCGACATTCGCAGCCTTCGCCATGCCGGGGGCAAGGTCATCGTCGCCGCCAGCCTCTCGCTCGTGGTGCTTGGAATCTTGAGCTTCGGCCTGATCGCGCTGACGCAAACGGCCTGAAGGTGCGGCGGGCCGTTATTTCTGAGTGCTGACCGTCAGGATATAATGCGCGCCGAGCCCGCGACGCGGTGATCCCAGGATAAGCGTCGGGCGGATCAGCCATTCGGTATCCGCCTTCGGCGTCAACGTGGCGATTTTACCTTCGGAGTCGCTGAAAAAGATCGCGTCCTGATCCGGCGTCGAAAAATCAAAGATCGCCATCAGGACGAATTCGCTGGAAGAGGTAAGCTCGACCTTCATCGTCTGCCCGGCCTTGACCTTCAGGCGGTAGACATCGCCACGGCCGCGCCGTGTCCAGCCATCGAGTTTCAGCGGCCCGGTGGGCGGCAGGGCAACTTCCTTGAGCCTTTCGCCGTCGTCCAGCCAGATGCCGTCGACGTTGCGGCTTTCCGCAGAGGACGGATGCGGCACGGCCGCCACGGCCATGGCAAAAGCCAGAAGAAGGGACTTTGCTTTCATGGACGTACAAACTCCCGCCGCATGGCCTCGATCGGCTCACGGCAATGACAGCCTTCGATATGATCGTTGACCATACCCATGGCCTGCATGAATGCATAGACGGTCGTCGGGCCGACGAAGGTCCAGCCGCGCTTTTTCAAATCCCTGGAAAGACGAATGGACGCGTCGCTGGTGGGGTTGGCCCTTAACGTCGCATAGTCCAGCCTTTGCGGCCTTTCTGCGGCGGAAGGCTCGAACCCCCAGAAATAATGGGCAAGCGAACCGAATTCGTCCCGGAGCGCTATGGCGCGACGGGCATTGTTGATGGTCGACACGATCTTGCCTCGATGGCGGATGATGCCCTTGTCCGCAACACAGCGCTCAATGTCGGCTTCACCGAACTGCGCCACTTTTTCGAATTCGAAATTGGCAAAGGCAAGACGGAAAGCCTCGCGCTTGCGCAACACCGTCAGCCAAGAGAGGCCGGACTGGAAGCCCTCGAGACATATCTTCTCGAACAGGCGGCGATCGTCGGTGACGGGATAACCCCATTCTCCGTCATGGTAGCGGCTGTAATCCTCAAGTCCCTGCTGCCAGAAACACCGCACGCGGCCATCCGCGCCCGTTTCAAGTCCCGCCTCGTTCATACCGCAACCACCCTTTTTCGCTCCCGCCCGTGACCGGCGTGATGCGCGCACTTACCACTCATTCACCACGTTTCAAAACGGGTCGCTAACCTTAAATCCAGCTTTTTCTAATCAAGCGCTTTTTAATGAACAGCCATTTACGATTCGCTGGCGTCAAGGTGCGAACGTAGCCGGCAAGGCGGGCGAATGATCCCGCAATTGCTATTGTTGCGACATACCGCAGAGAGAGTCCACCCGATGACGATGAAGTCCGTTTTTCTGGCGCTGAGCCTCGTTTCCACCTTCGCCGCCCCGGCCGCCGCAGCCGGTGAGCGTTACCGGGAGCGCCCGCCTGTCGTCGTCAGTCCAGACCTTTCCGCCCCTTGGGTAACGCAGCTTGGTGGCGGCAATGTGCGGCCCGTGGTTTACCCGCGCGCGCCAGCAGCCCGCCAGCCTTTCTTCCAGCAGCGCCAGGCCGCCATGCCACAGCGCCCAAGCTCCGGCGTCACCTCGCAGCGCCCGGCCCGGGTACAGAACGCCGCCGTTCGCCCGAATGCGCCGGTGCGCACGCAGATCGCCCCGCAATTCCTGCCCCAGATCGTAAGCTACCAGACCACCCAGAAGCCCGGCACCATCGTCATCGATACGCCGAACCGCTTCCTCTATCTCGTCATGGCGGATGGCAAGGCCCGCCGTTATGGCGTCGGCGTCGGCAAGCCCGGTTTCGAATGGGCCGGAACACACAAGGTGACCCGCAAGGCGGAATGGCCGAGCTGGACGCCCCCGAAAGAAATGATCAGCCGCGAAGCGACGAAGGGACACTACCTTCCGGCCTTCATGGAAGGCGGCCCTGCCAATCCGATGGGCGCGCGCGCCATGTATCTCGGCTCCACGCTTTACCGCATCCACGGGACCAACCAGCCCTGGACGATCGGCAGCAACAATTCCTCAGGCTGTATCCGCATGCGCAACGAGGATGTCACCGATCTTTACGAGCGTGTGAACGTCGGAACAACCGTCATTGTGATATGACGGCAACGGTGCCGCTAATACGCGGACTTGCAGACCCACACCACGGCAGATCGCGCTTGAATTGATGTCCCGCAGCGGTACAATCGCTACTAGATTGATTGAAGGAGACTTGGCGGGGGACGCCAGGCGCCGGACCTCTCTCAGGGGGATGATGGAACGGCCTTGAAACGGGTGGTCAAATGACCGCCCGTTTTTCGTTTCTGTCATTTAAATGTTACTAAAAAGCAGTTTGGTGTGTCCTCAACACCAAACTGGATTCTCCCCATGCTGCGCCACGTTTCCATTCTTTGCGCCCTGCTGCTCAGCGGCGTTTCCTTCTCTTCCGCAATCGCGGGGGAATTTGAATTTTCCGGTTACGGCGGCTGGCAAAGCGCCCCGCACAGCGATGTCACGGTTTCGGACGGAACGGGCTTTCGGGCGGGGTGGGAAGGCAAGTCATTTTCGAGCCCGGCCTATTGGGGGGTGCGCGGCACCTACTGGTTCGAGGAAGGCCAGCTCAACAATCTCGGCATCTCGCTCGATTACACCCATGACAAAGTCTATGCCAACGACCAGACGCTGGCGCGTTCCGGCTGGTCGCATTTCGAGTTCACCGACGGCCTGAACCTTTTGACGCTGAACGCGCTCTATCGTTTCCCGCTGGAGACCTGGCGCCTGACGCCTTACGTGGGCGCGGGCGTTGGCATCAACGTGCCGCATGTGGAGGTTACCCGGGCTTCCGGCAAAACCTTCGAATACCAGTTCGGTGGCGCAACCCTGCAGGCGCAGGCCGGCCTTAGCTACCGCATAACCGACAACTGGTCGACCTTCGTGGAATATAAAGGCACCTACTCCTTTATCGACGTGGATATCGACAATGGCGGCAAGCTGAAAACCGATATCATGACCAATGCGGTGAACTTCGGCGTGGCCTACAAGTTCTAAAGCTGGGATGGCAATAGAGGGCGCTTTCCGACAGGTGCCAAGCTACCCTCAAACCTCACTCCTGTGCTTGTCACAGAGATCCATCCGACGCGCGTCTGCGCTTCGAGAAGAGGCCTTCAAGCCCAAAACTTGGGCTGACTGGATCCTTGTGACAAACACAGGATGAGCAGAGCGAACGACGCACCGGCCCGAACCTTGTGTCGGGTCCCATGGCCCTTACAAGCGAACGGCGCTCTAAGCCAAAAGCCTCGCGGGTTTCGGTCCGCCATAAGCCCAGTCCAGCAGCTCGACCGTGTGCAGGATCGGCATTTCCGTGCCAGTCGCGATCTGCGTGATGCAGCCGATATTGCCGGTGGCAATGACATCCGCGCGTGTGGCTTCGATGTTCCTCACCTTGCGCGCCTTCAGCTTTCCTGAGATCTCCGGCTGCATGATGTTATAGGTTCCGGCCGACCCGCAGCAGAGGTGCCCTTCCGCCGGATCGCGGACGGTAAAACCAGCCGCTTTCAGCAATTGCTTCGGTGCCATGATGATCTTCTGGCCATGCTGCATGGAGCAGGCCGAATGATAGGCAACCGTCAGGCCCTGGCTTTCCTTTTGCGGCAGGTCGAGCGTGGCAAGATATTCGGTGATGTCCTTCGCGAGTGCCGATACCCGTGCGGCTTTGTCCGCATAGGCCGGATCAAGCCGTAGCATATGGCCGTAGTCCTTGATGGTCGTGCCGCAGCCGGATGCGGTGATGATGACGGCATCGAGGCCGCCATTTTCCATTTCACGCATCCATACATCGACATTGCGGCGGGCGGCGGCGAGCGCCTCGGCCTCGCGCCCCATATGGTGCACCAACGATCCGCAGCAGCCTTCCCCCTTCGGCACGACAACCTCCACGCCAAGCCGCGCCAGAAGACGCAGCGTCGCCTCGTTGATACCAGGGTCAAGCACCGGCTGGGCGCAGCCGGTAAGAATGGCGACACGTCCACGCTTTTCACCTTCGGCTGACCGTTCACCCGGACGGGCAGAGGCTGAAACGGCGGGCACGGAAGCCGGGGCGAGAGCGAGCATGGATTGCAGCGGTTTCAGCGCGGGAAACTTCGCGAGCACACCGGCGAAGGGTCGCGTGATCCGTGCCAGATGCAAGGCCAGCCGGAAGCGACCGGGATAAGGCAGAACTGCAGCCAGAAGATTGCGGGTCAGGCGGTCCATGAAGGGACGTTTATAGGTTTTTTCGATATGGGCGCGGGCGTGATCGACCAGATGCATGTAATCGACGCCGGACGGACAGGTGGTGGTGCAGGCAAGGCAGGACAGGCAGCGGTCGATATGGGTGACGACTTCGCGGTCCGCCGGGCGGCTATTTTCCAGCATGTCCTTGATGAGGTAAATGCGGCCGCGCGGACTGTCCAGCTCATTGCCAAGCGTGACATAGGTGGGACAGGTGGCGGTGCAGAAGCCGCAATGCACACATTTGCGCAGGATTTTTTCGGATTCCGCCACTTGCGGATCAGCCAGTTGCTCGGGCGTGAAGGATGTTTGCATGGTTCAGACGGCCCTTCCCATCTTGCCAGGATTGAAGATGCCCGCCGGATCGAGCTTTTCCCTGATGCGCGCAGACAATATGGCCTCCGCCGCCGGGCGCGGTTCGAATGCCGGCACGGTGGCGCGCACCGCGTCGCTCGCCCGCATCAAGGTGGCGTGCCCGCCGCCGAGCGCGCGGATGGCACCGCGCAGCAATTCCGCTTCGGGGTCCGCCTCCATCTGCATCCAGATGAGACCACCCTGCCAGTCATAAAAGGCATCGATGCCCGCTTCCATGCGCAAGGCAGCAACCAGCCTGTGGCCTTCGCTCGGCGCGACCGAGACTTTCCAGAGCGGTTTGGCATCTTGCCCGGCATAGGGCGCGACATTCCGCACCTGCCGCCATAAAACAGCACTCTCCTCGCCTTCCAGCAGCGCCCATGGGCCAACCCGATCCATGACGGAAAGGAGTTTCGCCGCGCGCGCCTCGACGGAAGCCCCGAGCCCTTCCAACCGCAGGATTGTCGCCGGACCTTCCGGCAGCGCGCCTGCGATGAAATGGGAGCGAACGCTTTCCGGCAGATGGGCCGCACCGGAAACCTCGACGCTCATCGCCATCGCCGCCGCCATGATCCGCGTCGCGGCCTCGTCGTCCAGACCGCAGACAACCACGGTTTTTTCCGCTGGCGGTTTCGGCAACACGCGGAAGGTTACTTCCGTGAGAAAACCGAGCGTGCCGTGTGAACCCGCCAGAAGCTTCGAGAGATCTAGCCCGGTGACATTCTTCATCACCCGGCCACCCGCCTTGATGACTTCCGCCTTTCCATTGACGAAACGGATGCCGAGCAGGCTGTCACGCGCCGCACCAGCCACATAACGGCGCGGGCCGGAAACATTGGCAGCAAAGACGCCGCCGATGGTCGGCTCGCCTGTGGTTCCCATGATCGGGCGGTGGTCCATCGGCTCGAAAGCCATCATCTGCCGGTTTTCGGCAAGGGCGGCCTCGACGGTGGCGAGCGGCGTGCCTGCTTTGACCGTCATGACCATTTCGGCAGGGTTGTAGGCGATGATGCCAGACATTGCGCGGGAGGAAAGCGTTTCATCTGCCTCGACAGCATTGCCGAAACCAGAGCGGGTGTTGCCGCCGATGATTTTCAGCGGGGTTTTTCGGGTCGTGTGGTCGCGGATGATGTCGGCGACCTGGGTTTCTGCATAAGGGGTCAGCATGGGGTGCGCTCCGAGCAAGAGATACCCTCCTCTGGCCTGCCGGGCACGGAGGGGTGAGCCGCACCCACCAAGGCTACAAAGCTAAAGTACATCATCCCCTCCCCTCCAGCGGGAACACCTTGGAAGGGTTCATCAACCAACCCTCGTCAAAAGCAGCGCGAACCGCCATCTGCTGGGCAAGATCAGCCTCGGCATATTGGTGCCGCATCAGGTCGCGTTTTTCGATGCCGACACCGTGTTCGCCGGTGAGGCAACCGCCCGCATCGACGCAGAGCTTCAGGATTTCATTGCCCGCCTCTTCGGCCCGGGCGGCGTCTTGCGGATCGTTGGCGTTGAACAGGATCAGCGGATGCATGTTGCCATCGCCCGCATGAAAGACATTGGCGACGCGAAGGCCGAGGCGGTCGGTGATTTCGCTTGTTTTTTTCAGCACATAGGAAAGCTGGGAAAGCGGCACCGTGCCATCCATGCAGATATAGTCCGCGATGCGGCCCGTTGCGCCGAAAGCGGATTTCCGGCCCTTCCAGATCGCCGCGGCCTCCATGGCCGACTGGCATTCCCTGACCGTCTTCACGCCGTGTTTTTTCGCAATGGCGACAATATCGGCCAGCATGGCGTCCATTTCCGCCTCCGAGCCTTCGACCTCGACGATCAGCAGCGCGCCGACATCCAGCGGATATCCGGCCCTGGCGAAGGCCTCGCAAATCTCGATTGCCGGCTTGTCCATGAATTCGATGGCGACAGGAATGATGCCCGCGCCGATGATGTCGGCCACGCAGGAGCCAGCTTCTTCGGAGGTTTCGAAACCAAACAGCACCGGGCGCGCGCCCTCCGGCTTGGCAATCAGCCGCACCGTCGCCTCGGTGACGATGCCGAGCTGGCCTTCCGAACCACAAACGAGGGCGAGAAGATCGTAACCGGCGGCGTCAAGATGCTTGCCGCCCAGCTCCAGCACCGTGCCATCGACAAGCACCATTTTTACGCCGAGCAGATTATTGGTGGTGACACCGTATTTCAGACAGTGCGCACCGCCGGAATTCATGCCGACATTGCCGCCGATGGTGCAGGCAAGCTGCGAGCTTGGGTCCGGCGCATAAAAGAAGCCTTCCGCACCGGCCGCATCGGAAATGGAGAGATTGGTGACGCCCGCCTGTACCCTTGCCGTGCGATTGTAAAAATCGAGTTCGAGGATCGCGGACATCTTCGAAAGGCCGATCACCACCGCATCTTCCTGCGGAATGGCGCCGCCGGAAAGCGAGGTGCCCGCGCCGCGCGGCACGACAGGAATGCCGTAACGGTGACAATATTTCAGCACCGCTGCGACCTCTTCGGTGGTCTTCGGCAAGGCGACGGCCAGCGGCAGGCGGCGGTAGGAGACGAAAGCGTCGGTCTCGAAAGGCACGAGCTCACGCGGCTCGTGCACGAGACAGTCCTCGGCCAGGATATCCTTCAGATCGGATATGATGCGGTCACGGCTCGATAAAACCGCCGCACGCGGCTCCAGAAACTTGATCGGCTGCGTCACCGCCCCCTCCTCCATGCACGTCTTGACAAGTGGTATTGTTTCTTTACCACTTTGAAGGAGCGCAATCAAATGCTAAGGATTTTTTCCGTTCTGGAAATAATCGGGAGGCAACTGTGACAAATCTGGGCGATCTGGAGGTCTTCGCAACCGTTGCCGCCTCCGGCAGCATGTCGCTTGCCGCCAAGGAGCTTGGTTATTCGCCCGCTGTTATTTCCAAGCGCATCAAGCGGCTGGAAGAAAAGCTCGGCGCACGGCTGTTCCAGCGCACGACAAGGCAGATCTCACTGACCGAAGCGGGCCAGGGCTTTTACGAACGGGTACTTGCCGTGCTGGAAGGGCTGGAGGATGCCGAGGATTTCGTGTCTGGGCGCGCCAACACCGTCAACGGCACGCTGAAAATCTCAGCTCCCACCTCCTTCGGTCGCATGCATATTGCGCCGCATCTGAAGACGTTCATGGAGCGCCACCCGGACCTGTCGGTCAATCTGGTGCTCAGCGACGAATTCATCGATATCATCGAAGGCGGTTACGATCTGGCGATCCGCATCGCTGATCTCAATTCCTCCAGCCTCGTCGCCCGCCGGCTGGCGCCGGTGCGCCGCGTGCTATGCGCCTCGGCGGAATATGTCACTGCCCACGGCATGCCGGCGACGATCGAGGACCTTAAGAAGCACCGCTGCCTGCCGGCCCACAACAACGATATCTGGCGACTGGAAGGACCGGGCGGGGCGCTCAGCATCCGCCCGGAAGGCATGCTGGTCACCAATTCCAGCGAAGTGATCCGCGAGGCGGTGATATCGGGACTGGGAATTGCGTTGCGCTCCACCTGGGATATCGGCCACGAATTGCGCGCCGGCCGGCTGGTGCAGGTTCTACCCAGCTATGAGGGATCGCGAAACGTCACGCTGTCGGCGGTCTATCCAAGCCGCCAGTTCCTGCCCGCGAAGGTGCGGCTGTTCATCGACTATCTCGCCGGACTTTACGGCCCCTCACCCTATTGGGAGCATGATTGACGCTGGTATTCAGTGCCCGCCCTCGACATGGGAGCGGCGAATGCGGCGCACCACCCACCAGACGCCGAGCACGGCAAAGGGAACGGAAAGACCGGTGACCACGGCGGGATCAACCGGCAGCACGTCGTGGCTGATCGCCTTGGTGAGATAACCGATCAATCCGACGACGTAATAGGAGATGGCGGCGACCGACAGGCCTTCCACCGTCTGCTGCAGGCGAAGCTGCATGGCGGCGCGCTTGTTCATGGTGTTCAGGAGCACCGTGTTCTGCCGTTCCAGTTCCACGTCGATCCAGCTTCTGACGAGTGCCGTAGCGCGATAGAGCTTGCGCGACAGGTTGGCCTGCCGCTCCTCGACCGACTGGCAGGTGCGCATGGCGGGCGCCAGACGCCTTTCCAGAAAGCTGCCCATGGTCTCGTGCCCCTGAACCGGCGTTTCCGCAAGCGCGCGAATACGTTCACGCACGATGCCGTCATAGGCGCGGCTGGCGCCAAAACGATAGAGGCTGAGCGCGGCATTGGCTTCCAGTTCCGCCGCGAGCCGGGTCATCTCCGCCAGCAGCGCATCGGCCTCGTCGCGTGCGCCGTTTTTCATGCGCTGGGTGATTCCCGTCAGGCCATCTTCGATGCGACGGATTTCCGGCGACAGCGTCTGCGCCATCGGCAGTCCGAGCATGGCGAGCGTGCGATAGGTCTCGATATCCAGCAGCCGCTGCACCAGCGCACCGCGGCTGTAATCGCTCAAGCCACGGTCGATCACCAATATCTGCGTCAACCCGTCGCGATCCTGACGAAAATCGGTGAGGATCGCCGCCTGCCCGTCGCGCACGTCGCTGTAACAGAGGCTCGTCGGCTCGAACATGGTCTCCGCATTGGGGGCCGTTGCGCCTTCTGGACGGATTTCCAGCCGTATGCCTGATATCAGGGAGCCGGGTGGTGAAAAACCGTCGCCGAACGGATCGCCGACAATATCGCCGCCGAATTTTTCCGGCGCGGGGCCATCCCAGAACCATGTCGAGAATTCGGTATGCCGCTCCCAGCGCAGCGTACCCTGCCCCCAGGGCATGGCATGGTGGCGGGCATCGCGTTCCGGCGGCGCGACACCCCGGCTGCGCGACATTTCCGCAATGACCGAGTGATGCACGGCAGAACCGCCATCCATCATGAAGGCAAGCTGGACGATGATGCGCGACGGCGCAAGAAGCACGGTCGGCCGCGCATGAACCTCGCCGAGAGCCAGCGATCTTTCCGGCGCGCTTGCGAAAGCAAATCTACCCTTGGCCATTGCGATATCGTCCCCGCCTGTTTCGCCGGTTTTCTAGAACATCCATCGCGATGACGACACCGCAATCGAAGCATATGTAATTGTTTTGATGCACCTGACGGAGAAAACCCGCCATTACCACCCTGTGCGGGTGCTTTAACAAAAGCCAGTTTAAAAAGGCAGGTGCCGTGTTGCCGCAGGCATGGCGCAGAGCTTACGGCAGAACTGGACAGAATATTTGACCAGTGCGATGCTTCGCTGATAATTTGCCTCATCGAATACGGGGCGAGATTTCGCCGGAGAATGTTGCGATGGACGAAACACTGTTCGCCCGAATAGAGCACAGCCGCACATCGCAGGAGGTGATCTTACGTTTCGAGGAGCTCATCCTCGACGGCATATTGCGGGATGGCGACCGGCTGCCCGGCGAGCGTGAACTGGCGCAGAAGCTCGATGTATCGCGGCCAATCCTGCGGGAAGCGCTTAAGGAACTCGAAACGCGCGGCCTTCTCACCAGCCGGCACGGCGGTGGGACTTACGTGGCGGATATTGTCGGTCCGGTCTTTTCCGATCCCTTGAGCGCGCTGATCACACGCCACAGCCGCGCAACGCGGGATTTTCTGGAGTATCGTCGATATATCGAAGGCATGACCGCCGAACTTGCGGCACAGCGGGCGACTGAACCGGACAGGCGCAACCTTGCGGCTATCGTCGAAAAAATGCGGGAGGCGCATGAGGCTGGTCGCTTCGAAGAAGAACTTGCAAGCGATGTGGAATTTCACAACGCCATCGGCGAGGCGGCACATAATATCGTGCTGATGCACACATTGCGGTCCTGCTACCGGCTCCTGAGCGACGACATCTTCTATAACCGCCATCTCATATTCAGTGTCGCAGGTGCGCATGACGAGGTGTTGAGACAGCATATCGCCATCCACGAGGCCATTGCGGGCGGTAATGCGGCAGGGGCAAGGGCTGCGGCGGAAACCCATATCGATTTCATCGTGGACACCACATCCAAGGCGCATCAGGCAAGGGAATGGGACCGGATTTCACGCCTGCGGCAACAGCAGCGCAACGCCTGAAAACAGCTTCAGACGAAATGCGGCATCGCTTTTCTTCAGATTTTATGGAACCTTTTGTCCTCTTTGGTCTTTTTCTGGGGTTAATTGGAAAAATTTACCAAGATGGGACCCATGACGACCACGAGCGAAACTGAACGCTATCCAAGGATAGCTCTCATATCGACGCATGGCTATGTCGCCGCGCACCCGCCACTCGGCGCAGCGGACACCGGGGGACAAGTGGTTTATGTGCTTGAGCTTGCACGCAAACTCGGCCAGCTCGGTTATACCGTTGATCTCTATACCCGCCGCTTCGAAGACCAGCCGGAATTCGACGAGGTTGACGAGCGCGTCCGTGTGGTGCGCATTCCCTGCGGCGGGCGCGATTTCATTCCCAAGGAATATCTGCACCGCCACCTGATGGAATGGTGCGAAAACGCGTTGCGCTTCATCAAGAAAAACAACCTCAACTACTCTTTCATCAACAGCCACTACTGGGATGCGGGCGTTGCCGGTCAGCGGCTTTCCGAGGCGCTGAAAGTCCCGCATTTGCACACGCCCCATTCGCTCGGCCTCTGGAAAAAACGCCAGATGGAAACCGATTACCCGGAAAAGGCCGATACCTTCGAACTTGAGTTCAATTTCAAGGAACGTATCCAGCACGAACTCATCATCTATCGCAGTTGCGACATGGTGATTGCGACGACGCCGGTGCAACTCGACGTGCTGATCGAAGATTACGGTCTGAAGCGCAAGCACATCCACATGATCCCGCCGGGTTATGACGACAACCGATTCTTCCCCGTCTCGGATGCGACGCGGCAAATGATCCGCCAACGTTTCGGTTTCGAGGGCAAGGTGGTGCTGGCGCTTGGACGCCTTGCCACCAACAAGGGTTACGACCTTTTGATCGACGGCTTCTCGGTTCTTGCGGCGCGCGAACCGGAAGCCCGCCTTCATTTGGCCGTCGGCGGCGAGAATATGGACGAGCAGGAAACCACCATTCTCAATCAGCTGAAAGAGCGGGTCAAATCGCTCGGGCTGGAGGACAAGGTGGCGTTTTCCGGCTATGTCGAGGACGAGGATTTGCCTGATATCTACCGGGCAGCCGATCTCTTCGTTCTGTCGAGCCGTTACGAGCCATTCGGCATGACCGCAATCGAGGCGATGGCGAGCGGAACTCCGACCGTGGTAACCATCCACGGCGGGCTGTTCCGCGCCGTCAGCTACGGCCGCCACGCGCTGTTTGCCGATCCTTTCGATAAGGAAGACCTCGGCATCACCATGATGAAGCCGTTCAAGCACGAGCGGCTGTATGGGCGGCTTTCCCGCATGGGGGCCCACAAGGCGCGTAGCCTTTTCACCTGGACGGGAATCGCGCAGCAATTGCTGGCGCTGGTGGAAGGCAGGCCGCTGATGCCGGTTCTGGAAGAATCCGATTGGGCAGAGCCATGGAACGACGGCGATTGAAACCGCTTCGTCTGTTTTCCACCGATCTCGACGGAACCGTCGTCGGCGATAACGCCGCTACGCGCCGGTTCCGCGATTTCTGGCATTCGCTGCCGGACGATCTTCGCCCGGTTCTGGTCTTCAACAGCGGCAGGCTGGTCGATGACCAGCTCGCCCTTTTGGAAGACGTCCCTTTGCCGAGGCCCGACTACATTATCGGCGGGGTCGGCACCATGCTGCACGCAAGAGAGCGGGGCGAGCTTGAAAGCGCCTATACGCATTCGCTCGGTACCGGTTTCGACCGGCAAAAGATCGCCGATGTCATGGCCGGCCTGCCGGGTGTGACCATGCAGGCGGAACGCTATCAGCATGGACTCAAATCCAGCTGGTTCCTGCATGGTGCGGATGAGAAGACGCTCAGTGATATCGAAGACACGCTCGTTGCGGCGGATATCGATGCGCGGATCGTCTATTCCAGCAACCGCGACCTCGACATATTGCCCAAGGCCGCAGACAAGGGTGCGGCATTGGCGTGGTTATGTGGACAACTGCACATTGGTCTCGACGAATCAGTGGTTGCGGGCGATACTGGCAATGATCGGGCGATGTTCGAGTTGAATGGTATTCGCGGTGTGATCGTTGGCAATGCCTTGCCGGAGCTTCTTTCGCTGGCGAACAATGACAGCCGTTTTTTCCTCTCGCGCGCGACCGAAGCTGACGGTGTGATCGAAGGTCTCCAGAATTGGGGATTGCGCGCTGACCAACGCAGTTCCGGCAATAATTCATAGCGGTTTTGCGTTCTGAATAGCGTAAAACAGAAAAAATGCAGTATTTCCGCGATCGGTCGCTGACGGTTACGTACCGGGCAAAGCCTTCGTTCGCACCCCCTGCCACATCCCCTGCTGCCTACGATCTTCAACGGCATGAAGACAATCGTGGGTTATGCGTGAGAGGGGATTGGCGGGACATAAAGGATATCTATATTAGCAGTTACGACTAACAGGCGAAGAAGGATCCACACGGATTGAAGATTTTGAATCGATTGGCGACAGATGTAGGCTTGATGTTGCGCAGACCGCCGCGACAGCAATATGCAGCGCTGTGCTATCGATCGTCCAAAAAACATCGTGAGCCGGAAGTCCTGTTGCTGACAAGCAGGGATACGGGGCGCTGGGTCATTCCCAAAGGCTGGCCCATGGCCAACAAGAAGGCGCATGCCGTTGCCGAACAGGAAGCCTACGAGGAAGCCGGTGTCAAAGGCAGGGTGGATAAGGCCCCGTTCGGCTTTTATGAGTATGAGAAAAAGCTGAACAGCGGCATCAATGTGCTGTGCAAGGTTCAGGTACATCTGCTCGAAGTGGCGGAGCTGCAGGACAGCTTTCCCGAGAAGGATTCCAGACGGCTTGAATGGGTTACTCCAGAAGAGGCCGCCAAACGGGTCAATGAGCCGGAACTGAAAGCGCTCATGCTCACTTTCGACAAGCGGATGGCGCTTTCGAAATAGCGTCCACGCCCGAATAGTGGCAATCTGCAGTTTGTTTTTCCAACATGGCTTTTACTGTCTTTCATTTTGGAAAGATGTGCGAGATGTAACAGTCTTTCTGTAAATTGCCTTCAGCCCGCGACATTGCCGGACGAATGGGAATGCTGGCGAACGAGGTCTGAATGGCAATAAAGCCGCCACCGAACATGAAGCCGACGCTCGACAAGGATCTCGAGAAGATCACCCGTGTCGAAGAGGCGACGCTGCACGTCACGCAGCAGCTTGCCGGCCTTGGTGCGGGGGTGATGTTCGTTGTTCTGGCGGCGATATTTGCGGGCGCCTTCGTCACGGGCACGGCGGGCGCCGTCATCATCATCGCAGCCGTTGCCATCGGCGCCTATATGGCAATCAACATCGGCGCGAACGATGTGACGAACAATGTCGGCCCGGCGGTCGGCGCCAAGGCGATGCCGCTTGCAGCGGCACTCATCATCGCCGCCATCTGCGAAATCGCGGGTGCCTTGATCACCGGCGGCAACGTCGTCGAGACCATTTCCAGCGGCATCATCAACATCCAGACCATTCCCGACCGCACCGTGTTTTCCTGGGCTATGTTGTCGGCCCTTCTCGCCGCCGGTCTTCTCGTCAATATCTCGACCTGGACGAAAGCGCCGATTTCCACCACCCACACGGTGGTTGGCGGCGTTGCGGGGGCTGGAATGGCGGCCTATGGCATCCGGGCAGTCGACTGGCTGTCGCTTGGCAGCATCGCCTTTGCCTGGGTTCTAGCGCCCTTTATAAGCGCGGCCATCGCCATCGCCCTCCTTGCCTTCATCAAGGAATTCATCATCTACCGCGACGACAAGATCGACGCCGCGAAGCGTTGGGTTCCTGTTCTGATCGGCATCATGACCGGGGTCTTCACCGCTTATCTCATCTGGGTTGGGCTGAGGCAGATCGTGCATGTCTCGCTTGGCCATGCAAGCGGCATCGGGCTTTTGACCGGCCTCGTCTCCTGGCGGCTGTGCGTGCCGATCATCCGCAAACAATCGGTGGGATTGGAAAACCGCAACCAGTCGCTTCGAACGCTGTTTCAGTGGCCGCTCGTTCTTGCGGCTGGCCTCATGTCCTTCGCGCATGGGGCAAATGACGTTTCGAACGCCATCGGCCCGGTGGTGGCAATCGTGCGGGCACTGCACGACGAGGCGGTGGAGACGTCCGCCCGCGCGCCGCTCTGGGTGATGCTGGTCGGCGCATTCGGGCTTTCCTGCGGTATTCTTCTCTATGGCCCGCGCCTCATCCGCCTTGTCGGTGAACAGATCACCAAGCTCAACCCGATGCGCGCTTTCTGCGTTTCCGTGGCTACGGCTCTGACGGTTCTCGTCGCCTCACGCTTCGGCCTGCCGGTCAGCACCACCCATACGGCGATCGGAGCCGTGTTCGGCGTCGGCTTCTTCCGCGAATGGTACACGCAGGCGTCTCGACGGCGGCAGGAACTCGTCCAGGCCGGCACCAGTCAAATCCGCCGGGCCGATCGATATCTGGACAATCCTTCGGAGATACGCCGCCGTTATCTCGTCCGGCGATCCCACTTCATGACCATCATCGCCGCCTGGCTGGTGACCGTTCCCGCAAGTGCTACGCTTGCAGCACTGTTATATTGGCTTATGTCCTTCCTCTTTCTCTGACGCTGAAACAGAAAAGTCCCATGCGCGCAAATTTCCGGATGCAACGCCTGTTCGTCGAAACCCCGCTTGTCGCGGGCGCGGCGCAGGAAGCAACGACCGAACAGTTCAATTATCTCGCCAATGTGCTGCGAATGACCGATGGCGCGGAAATCCTGCTGTTCAACGGCCGCGACGGGGAATGGAAGGCGAGACTCTCCTTTCCGAGCCGCAAGAAGATTACCCTCATCCCTCTGGAACAGACACGGCCCCAGCCGCCGGCATCGGATCTGCACTACCTGTTTGCGCCGCTGAAAGTCGGACGCATGGATTATCTGGTGCAGAAGGCGGTCGAGATGGGGGCCGGTCTTTTGCAGCCGGTGATGACCCAGCATGTGCAGGGCAAGATCCACAATACCGAAAAGCTGCGCGCCAATGCCATCGAGGCCGCCGAGCAATGCGGCATCCTGTCGTTGCCTGACGTGGCCGAGCCAGTGAAACTGAAAGACATGCTCGAGACCTGGCCCCGGGATCGACGGATCATCTATTGCGACGAGGGCGATGCGGGCCAAAATCCGCTGCCTGTCCTGCAATCCATCAAGGAACGCAAAATCGCTCTTTTGGTCGGCCCGGAAGGCGGGTTTTCCGAAGAGGAAAGAGAGTTGCTGCGCAGCCTTGCCTTCGTCACCCCCATCCCGCTCGGGCCGCGTATCCTCAGGGCCGATACGGCTGCGGTCGCAGCCCTTGCGGTCATTCAGGCATCGATCGGCGACTGGAATTGACCTATCTGGCACATGTCTTTATCGCAAAACCGCTGCACAGTTTTACGCGACATGCGCTGAACCATTGCGCTTCATGCATCTTTAAAAGAAATTCATTTGCCTCCGGATACGATCCGGCTCTATCTGCCACACATATGCCTCGCCGCAACAGAGACGTCATAACAAGGTAAGCCATGGCACGCGATACGACCGACCAGACACCCCTCTCCTCCGTCACGGAGCTTACAGATTATCTGGCCGGCGGTTGCAGAGCTGAAGCCGACTTCCGCATTGGCACCGAGCACGAGAAATTCGCCTTTTTTCGCGAGGGCAACCGGCCGGTTCCCTATTTCGGCGAGGCCAGCATTTCCGCTCTGCTAAAGGGCATGCAGGAAAAGCTCGGCTGGGAGCCGATCATGGATGGTGAAAACATCATCGGACTTGGCGAACAGCACGGCATGGGCGCCATATCGATCGAGCCGGGCGGCCAGTTCGAACTATCAGGTGCCCCGCTCGAGAACCTCCATCAGACCTGCAAGGAATCCAACCAGCATCTGGCGACCCTGCGCGAAGTGGCGGAGCCGATGGGTATCCGTTTTCTCGGCATAGGCGGCAGCCCGCTGTGGAGCTATGACGAAACACCGCGCATGCCGAAATCGCGCTACGCGATCATGACGCGCTACATGCCGAAGGTCGGGACCAAGGGTCTCGACATGATGTACCGTACCTGCACCATTCAGGTTAACCTCGACTTCTCTTCCGAAGCGGATATGCGCCAGAAGATGCGCGTTTCCATGAAGCTCCAGTCGCTGGCAACCGCATTGTTTGCTTCCTCGCCCTTTACCGAAGGCAAGCCGAACGGCCTGCTTTCCTGGCGCGGCGATATCTGGCGCGATACCGACAATCGCCGCTCCGGCGTACTGCCCTTCACCTTCAATGACGATTTCGGCTTCAAGGATTATGTCGAATGGGCGCTGGATGTGCCTATGTATTTCATCGTGCGCGACGGCAAGTATCACGATTGCACCCATGTCACCTTCCGCCAGTTCATGAACGGGGCTCTGAAGGGTGAAATCGCCGAATGGGAACCGACCATGGGTGACTGGACGAACCATCTCTCCACGCTGTTCCCCGATGTGCGCCTGAAGCGCTTTCTGGAAATGCGTGGTGCCGATGGCGGCCCATGGAGACGCATCTGTGCCCTGCCCGCTTTCTGGGTCGGCCTTCTCTATAATCAGGAAGCGCTTGACGCAGCCGATGCGCTGACAGCCGACTGGAGTTTCGATGAGGTCATCGCCCTTCGCAATACCGTGCCGGCCAAGGGGCTGGCCGCGGAGATCACCGGCAAGCCGCTTCTCGGTTTCGCCCGCGAGGTGCTCGACATTTCCCGCACCGGCCTCAAGAACCGCAACCGGCTGAACGGCGAAGGCCAGGACGAAACCGTGTTCCTGTCATCGCTGGACGAGGTTCTTGCCAAGAAGACCACGCTCGCCGAAGACCTGCTTGCGCTCTATAACGGCCGCTGGGGTGGATCGGTGCTGCCAGTATTCGATGAATATCAGTATTAAAACATTTCGCTGAAACTGCGCAGCGGCTTTACGTCCGGACAATGCGCAAAACAGGCAAGGCGTTGCCATAAAAAAACCCGGTGCGGCCGAGGGGCCTGACACCGGGCAAAGGCAGGGTTATTGGCAAATCACCCTGCGGGGAAAACCTTATCGGTTCGCAAGCAATCCCGGCGTCTGGAGGTACGCCGGAATTGCACGAACACAAGCCTAGAGCGTCTTGAACCGCGTGACTGAGCGCGTGCGTGCGGCGCGGGTCAGATGGGCGGTCGGATCTTCGAGCAAGCCGGTATTGAGCGCGTTGGTCACATCCGAGCGCGCCAGCCCGATATCGGCGAGCAGGCGATCGTCAAGCTCCGTGAGACCATTTGCGACGATACGATTGTAGATGCGCTGCACAAACGTTTTCACGGTGGAAGCAACACCGAAAGCGATGCGACGCAGGGTGTCGCTCTGCTGGCCGGTTGCGAATTCCAGTTCCATTTTCCGTTCTGCCGTGCGCATAACAATGATCCTTCCGTAACGGCACGATGCGGCACCGCTCCCGACGCACCGTGCGCGGGAAGCTGCCTTGGGTTGGGGGCCTGACGATGTGCCCGCCCCGGGGTTGAGATTGATTTGCTGGGTGTCAAAATGTCGCAAGACTATTGATCAGTCCAACGAATGTTTCTAATGTGAGGCATCAATCATTCTGATGGATGAGTATCAATGTCCGCACCTCTCGACATAGACCAACTGCACACCTTCATCGCCATTGTCGATACCGGCAGCTTTACCAAGGCCGCTGAGCGCGTTTTCAAGACGCAATCCGCCGTATCCATGCAGATGCGGCGGCTTGAGGAGCGGATCGGCAAACAGCTCTTTGCAAAGGACGGGCGCGGCAACCGCCTGACGGCCGAGGGCGAGAAACTGATGAATTATGCCCGCCGCATCATTCGCCTTAACAACGAGGCGATTGCGGCCTTCGATGACAACAGGCTCGAGGGCACGTTGCGCATCGGCACCCCGGACGACTATGCCGACCGCTACATGCCAGAGATCATCGGGCGTTTCGCCAAGACGCATCCGAATGTAGAGCTTTACATCGTTTGCGAACCTTCGGTGAGCCTTGCCGAAAAAATGGCGCGCGGCGAGCTGGATATAGCACTCGTCACCCACAATCCCCGCGCCCGCTCCTCCGATGTCGTGCGCACCGAGCCGCTCTGCTGGGTCACCTCCGCGAACCATCCGCTGAAGGATGATGCGCCAGTGCCGCTGGCTGTCGGCCGGCGCGACTGTCACTGGCGCCAACTTGCCTGCTCGGCGCTCGATGCCGACGGGCGGGATTATCAGGTGCTGTTCACCAGCTGGTCTTCCACCGTGGTTGCCGCCGCCGTGCTGGCAGGTATGGCGGTTTCCGTGCTGCCGGAATCGGCGCTGCGTACCGGCATGAAGGTTTTGACCGCCTCGGACGGTTTCCCACCGCTGCCGCCGGTCCAGATCGGCCTGATGAAACGGCCCGGCCTGTCGCCCTCGCTGGTGAACGCCATTACAGACCACATCACCGCCTGCCTCGACAACATCTCTCCGATGAACGTCGCCGATGAGCTGGATAACGATGTGAAGACCTACCCGAAGATGCCGCGCCTGCGCGCCGGGCACATGCTGCCGGGCTGGTGAATGGGTCCGCAAATGCGGTCGTGTGAGACGCCTTAACCGGGTAAGCTCGGCCTTTCCATCGTCCGTCTTCGCTTTCCAGCCTACCGCGCACGCAGCGATGCGACAGCCAGCAGCGTGTCGCCGCTGATGCCCACCGAGCCGCTGCCGTTGAACAGCATCATGATCGGGTTGGTGGTGTTCTGCTTGTCGTCGTACATGATGGTAAAACGGGCGATCAGCTTCTTGACCTTATCGGGGTCCTGAAAGTCCTCGATGTCGAAATATTTCTTCATCATCGCCACCTGCGTATCGACCCCGGCATTGCCGAGTTCATCGGGAATGCCAAAGGTGGTCGTGATGAAGTTCTGGATCGCGGTGTCGGCAAGAATGGAGTAATAGGACGTTGTTCCCGCCGCCATTCGCTTGAAATAGAGCGCCAGACGCACGCCCGCATTTTCTTCACCTGCCTGCGTCTCCAGCGTCTGCGTCAGATAATTGTCCAGCGTCTCGTAGAGGCCGCGACGCGTCTGGATAGAGCTTCGATCCTCGCGCAGGATATTACCGTCCGTATCGAAATTGAACGCGGTGACGAGACGGCGAAAAGCCGGGTCCATCTCCTTGTTGAGATAGCTGTCCTTGTCATCCAGATTGGACGTGAACATTTTTTGCAGCTGGTCCTTGGTGACCTTCGTCGGGTCGATGCCAAGCGATTCCATCGCGAATTTCGTCAGGCGATCATTCCCCAGAAAATCGCTGAGCGTCTTGACCTTCTGTAGCTCCGAACGGAAAAATTCCGCCTCCTTCTTGGCGGCTTCCTTTTCCTGGTCTGTTCCGAAGGCTGATTTCTTCTTGATGTAGTCGACCGACATGCTCTGAATTTCAAGTTCGGACTGCGCAAGAACCGGAGAGCCTGGCGATCCGTCAGACTTGAAGTTGAAGAGTTCCGCGAGTTTGACGTAACGGTCGTCTTTCAGCGCATAAACGTAGCTCTTCTTGTCCAGCAGGTCGCTGGTCAAGGCTCTACGAACGTCCGCAATATTCACCTTCGTCGGATCGAGGCCGACCGCCTTGAGCGCATAGGTGTAAACCGCGCTGCTTTCCAGGAAGTCCGCAACGGATTTGACGTTGGCAATATCGCTCTTGAACAGCTTCAAAGCGTTTTCGTCAGCGGCTTCGTCCTTGTCGTTATAATGGTTCATGTACCCGTTGGTCGTGGTAACGGTCTGGGTCGTCGTCTGTGATGCCGTACCGTCCGGCAGCGTTCCATCCCCCTTGAAATTGAACGCTTCGCGCAATGCGATGTAACGTTTGTCGCCATTGCCGAACTTGGCGATATAGTTGTTCGGATCGCTGAGATCGCTGGTCAAAATGTTCTCGATCGTCGCATTGACTATGGTCAAGTCATTCAGGTCGAATGCGACCTTGATGTAATTCACCAGACGCGGGTCTGCCATTAACTCATCGACGGTCTTGATCGAACCGATCTTCGATTCGAAATAATCCCTGTTCAGGGTGGCAACGGTCGGGGTCACACGCGGGGCACTGCCGACATAGGCCTGGGTCAGGATCTTGACGTTGTCGGCCGTCTGCGCCTGGCCGGCCGCAACGGTACCGTCATTGGCAAATTCGAAAGCCTGGGCCATCTGCGCCATCGTATTATATTGCGAGACGGTATTGGAGAGCTGGGTCTGCTCCGCCGTGATGGAGGCAAGGGTCGCCGCCCACTGGTCCTTCGGCGGCAGCACGGCTTCAAGCTGGGTGAGCTGATCCTGCCGGGTGGTTTTCTCTGTTTCAAGGGCGGTTCGCTGTTCGGCGGTCAGCGTGGTATCAGCCAGCGCGGTATCGATGGCCTTTATCCGATCCGTCACATCCCCATGCAACTCGATATTGCCCTTGGTCGTAAGCTTTTCCACGGCAGCGGAATAGGCCGCGCCGAACTTCTGGTTCAGATAGCTGTTCGGGTCATCGATATCGCTCGTCATCAATCCCTTGATGTGGGAATAGCTGTAGGTCTTCTCATCAACGCTGAAGACCTCGAAGATGTAGGCGCGGGTTCTATCGTTCTGAAGCAGCTGGTCCACGTTCGTGACCGTTCCGATGATCGCCTTATAATAACGGGTTTCTTCGGACAGGCTATCATCGAGGTTGGTGATCGAGGTGTCGTAAAGCCCGATCATCTTGTCGAGCTGCGCCTCCGTCTGCACCGTGGTGGTGGACTGCGTGAAGTTGAAGGATGCGGCAAATTCGCGATAACGTTCATCGGTCAGCTTGTTGGCAAAGCTGTTCTGGTCGTTCAGGTCGCTTTCCAGCACCTTCTTCATGAAGGCCTTGGCGTAGGTCATCTCGCCGAGACCGAAGGCATCCATGGCATAGGAATAGAGCTGGTAGTTATTGAGGAACTCGTCGACGCTTTTTACATTGCCGATGTTTTCCTTGTAATATTTCGTCTGCCGCTCGACGATCCCCTGCTGCGACACGCGTGAAATGCTTGCCTTCATATCGCGGTTGATGAGGTCGTAGCTCAGAAAAGTCGATACCATGCGAATGCCCCCTGGAGCACCGCGCATCACGCTGGATACGGCCGGCTCCGGTTTTGAATTCGCCCACCACACCTCCATCCGGACGCACGGCAGGCCTTGGCGCGACTGTGCATGACGCGCCTTGCCCGGAGCTTGAAAGAGCACAGTTTCGGGACTGAGAAAAATCGCATTGTCTCAATCGGCTTTACCTCAGCGAAACCATGCCACGGTGGGTTTTGCTAACCATTTGGGAATGCAAAGTTTTCTTAACCGCGATTTTTAAGCAGTCTCGAACATGCGGCGGATATTCTCCTGACATCAGAGGACGAAAAGTCCCGATGAGAAGACCGGAAACCGGCTCTCAGGTAAAACAAGGGTAGAATAAACATGACCAAGACCGTTCTGAAGCCCGACTGGGCCGTCGCCACACTCAGACTCGACCCGGCACGTTTTCCGCAACAGGTCACCTATGGCAGGGGCAATGGCGCAACCGATGTTGCCGTGACGCTCGATGAACGGGGCGCCGTTCTGCGAAAGATCCTGTCCTCTTCCGGCCTGCCTTTGTCCTTCGCCCTGCCGGCCCGCGCTTTCAAGGGCGTTGCCGCCCGCGCCATCGACCATGGTGATGGACAGGTGACGGTGACGCTGGAGCTTCACCACGACGATCCGGAACTTTGCGTTCCGCTTCTCGTCGCCCATGATCTTTGCGACATCGCCGCCGACTGGCGCAGCTGGTCCGAGGCCTACCGCATTCCGATGCTGATGGTGGAGGCCGATGGCGTCGCCCGTCCGCTGGAAGAACATCTCGGCAAGGTGCGCACCAAGAACAGCCGCCCCCGTCGCCGGCACTCCTATTTCGCGGATCGTCGCCCGCGCTTCCTCGTGCGCCGCTCCACCGGTTCTCTCGGCATGAGCATGAAGATCGAGGGCAAGGAAATCATCGCTCGCAGCTGATAATCTTCAGACAAAACAATAAAAAGCCCGGCGCGGATATCGCGGCCGGGCTTTTTTGCATCTACCTTTCAACAACCTCACGCCAACAGAAGCGGCAGAATGAGACCGGCGAAAATCAGCACGCCGACGCGGTTGTTGGATTTAAACAGCACAAGGCATTGCGCCACGTCGTCGATATCGAGCACCCAGACCTGCCGGAAAAGCATGATGGCGGCGGCGGCAAGGCCGCTATAGGCGATCAGGTTAACGCCCGCTCCCCAGAAGGACAGGGCGATCATGACAAGGGCTGTGCCATAAAGAAAAACCAGCCAGCGATGTGTGTTGTCTCCAAACAGCAGCGCAGTTGAACCGATGCCCACTGCCGTGTCGTCTTCCTTGTCCTGATGGGCGTAGATTGTATCATAACCGATCGTCCAGGCGATGGAGCCGACATAAAGCAGGACAGCAGGCCAGGCGATGGACCCGAACTGCCCGGCCCAGCCCATCAGCGCACCCCAGGAAAAGGCAAGGCCGAGAAAAAATTGCGGCCAGTTGGTGAAGCGCTTGGCGAAGGGATAGATTGCCACGAAGACCAGCGAGAATATGCCGGTGGCAATCGCAAATCCGTTGAACTGCAACAGCACCACGAGTCCGGCGAGCGCCTGCAACACGATGAAGACCTTCGCCTGCGCCCTGCTCACGCGACCAGATGGCAGCGGCCGCGAGCGAGTGCGCGCAACGGCCATGTCGATCTTGTGGTCCGCAAGATCGTTATAGGTGCAGCCCGCGCCGCGCATCGCCACCGATCCGATGAAAAACAGCGCCAGATGCCAGATCAGCGTGCCCCAGGAAAAACCGCCGCTTGCTACCGCGGCATTGGCCGCGAGTGCTGCGGACCAGAAACACGGCCACATCAGCAATTGCCAGCCGATGGGGCGGTCCCATCTTGCTAGCTGCGCATAGGGCCAGAGGGGTCTCGGCAAAATCCGATAGACCCAGTTGTTGGATGGTGCGTCGGAGACGCGGTCTGACAAATCGCTGTGGTGAACCATGGGGATGGTTCTACAGCATCGGCAGGCGAATCGGAATCGATTTCAGCACTTGGCCGTAGCCACAAAAAAGCCCCGCAACGCTTTCGCGGCGGGGCTTGGGGTGGGCATATTCGCCTCGCCTCAGGGCAGCGTGAAGCCGAATTTGTAGCTTGCCTGGACGCCGACGACGAACTGGTTCTTGGAGCCGCGCTCACGCACCAGCGAGCTGTCGGCGGCATCGCCCGTCAGGCGGCGATATTCGGCGAAGGAACCAACTTCAGCGGCTTCCGTGACCTTCCACGTAATGGCGGCGCCGACGCCGGCGGAATGCAGGCCGCCGCCGGGGCTGTAGGGCGATGGCGCGCCGGCCGCTGTCTGCGCGGCGCTTACGCCGTAATAGCGTTCATTGTATTTGCTGCTGACCCATGTGGCGCGCGGGCCGGCGGAAATCTGGATACCGGGGGCGATATCGGTGAAGACGTCGGCCGAGAGGTCGGCGACCACGCCGCTATGGCTGCGGATGCCCTGACGGGCTTCGCCGCGAATACGCAGCCAGTCGGTGGGATAAGCCTCGGCGAAACCGCCAAGCTCGCCGCCGCGCTTGATGCGGGTCATGCCTTTCAGATCGGCCGAATCCTTCTGGTCACGCGGAGACACCAGCTTTCCCGCAAGACCCATACTGATCGGGCCATTGTCCAGCAGCGAGATCGAGGCGCTGTCGTTGCGCGACGTGAAACGCGCGCCCTGACCCTGACGGCCGAGAGAAATGATGGGCGAAAAGCCGAATTCGTTCTTGTTGTCGCCCTGATATTTCGGCGCAGAAAAACCCGAACCGCCGAGCTTCAAATACCAGTCGCCGGAAAACCAGCCATCGGCATGGGCGTTACCGACGGCAAAAAGCGATAAAACACAAGCGGCGACGGCCGCTGATGGCTTGAACATGAAAATAACCCCAGGAAACGCAATACAAACAGGTAAGCGTAGAATTAGAGGGATTCCGTTTCCATTCCATTAACCAGCGCGAGAAGGCGGCGATTAGCTCTTCCGTCATTCCGGCCCTGAGCCGGAATTCAGACGTCGCGCGTCTGCGCGGCAGGAAGCCTTCTTTCAGCCCAAGGACTTGGGCCGACTGGATGCCAGATCAGGTCCGGCTTGACGATGGCGAGTGGACAAGCCTTAGAACATAACCTTCGCAAGCGGCGGCCGCGTCTTTTCGAACTCCAGCAGTTTTTCCTCGTTGCGGGCAATGTAGTCGCGATTATGCGGAACGGCGTCGCGATCCTTGGCGAGCTGGATCTGGAAAATATGGAAATTTTCGTGGGTAAAGGCCATTTCGGACCCCGCCAGATAAAATTCCCACATGCGGAAGAAACGTTCGTCATAAAGTGCTACCGCCTCTGCCTTGCGCGCCACGAAACGTTCGCGCCAGTGCCGCAGCGTATGCGCATAATGCATGGGCAGGATTTCGATATCCTTCACCAGCAGCCCAGACTTCTGGATGGCCGGCAGCACCTCGGCAAGCGAGGGGATGTAACCACCGGGGAAAATATATTTTTCGATGAAGGGATTGGTTGCAAGTGCCGGACTGGGCTGGCCGATGGAATGCAGCACCATTACGCCCTTGTCGTCCAGAACCTCCGCCACCTTGTCGAAATAATCGCGGTAATGGGTCGGCCCGACATGTTCGAACATGCCGACTGAGACGATACGGTCGAATTTCTTCGAGGCAGGCAGGTAACGGTAGTCCTGCAATTCGAAACGAACATTGCCGGCAAGCCCACGTTTTGCTGCACGGTCGCGGGAAACGCGCAGTTGCTCCTCGCTGAGCGTGATGCCGGTCACATCGGCACCTGCACTTTCGGCAATATACATCGCCATGCCGCCCCAGCCGGATCCGATCTCCAGTACGCTCTGGCCCGGCTCCGTCATCAGCTTGGCGGCGATGTGCCGCTTCTTGGCGACCTGCGCCTCATAAAGGCTGATGCCCGGCGGATTGAAATAGGCGCAGGAATATTGCCAGTCCTCATCAAGGAAGATGTCGAACAGCTTGGCGCTCAGATCATAGTGATGGGCGACGTTGCTCTTGTTGTGGTTTACCGGCAGATGCATCCTGATGCGGGCGGCGATGATGCGGGCCATACCACGCCACACCATGCCGAAGGACAGCGCCTCGCTTAGCGTGTTGCTTTTAACCAGCGCCAGAAAGTCGTAGATGTCGCCCTCGACGACCTGCATACGGCCTTCCATATAAATTTCGGCGAGTTTCAGCGCAGGATCGGCAGCGATCTCCTGCATGGCAGCTTCGTCGGTGAAATTCAGAACCACCCTTGTTCCGGTACCGTTACCAAATGTACGGCTACCACCCGGGCTATTGACGACAAGATTACCGTTCTTGATTATCTTTTCGAGAAGAACATGCAGAGACGACGCCATGGCACCCCCAATTGCTAAGTCTCACTTATCAATTTTTCTGACCGTATTCCTTTCGGCACAAGTTTCAAGATAGTCTTATTTCAAAAAAATTGAACGATTTCATCAAGCAAAAAGCCCCACCGGGGTTTCCGGCAGGGCTTTTCCATAGAAATTATTTCAACCGGAGGTCAGCGTCGCTTCATCGCTTCGGCCATAGCCGCAGCAAGAGCACCACCCGATTGCGACCCTTCGTTGTGTCCCTGCGGTTTGGAATTCGCGTGGCGCATGGCGCCCGCATTGCCCTTTTCGCGCATTGGCTGGGGTGCCGCCTCGCCACCGTCCTTGCGCATGGTGAGGGCAATACGCTTGCGCTTCACATCCACTTCCACGACACGGACCTTGACGACATCACCCGCTTTCACGACCTCATGCGGGTCTTTCACGAAACGGTCGGCCAGCTGCGAGACATGCACGAGCCCGTCCTGATGCACACCGATATCCACGAAAGCGCCGAAGGCGGCGACATTGGTGACGGTACCTTCCAGCAACATGCCCGGTTTCAGATCGGTGATCTCGTCCACGCCGTCAGCAAAGGTCGCCGTCTTGAAGCTTGGGCGCGGGTCTCGGCCGGGCTTTTCCAGTTCGGCGATGATGTCCTTGACGGTGGGCAGGCCGAATTGTTCGTCGATGAAGCGCTTCGGATCAAGCCCCTTCAGCGTGGCGCTGTCACCCATCAGCGTGCGCAGGTCGCGACCGCAGGCGGCAACGATCTTTTTCGCAACGCCATAGGCTTCGGGGTGCACGGAGGACGAATCCAGCGGTTCCTTGCCGTTGGGAATACGCAGGAAGCCGGCGCATTGCTCGAAGGTGCGCTGGCCAAGGCGCGGCACCTTCAACAGCTCCTTGCGGCTGGCAAAGGGGCCGGTCTGGTCGCGGTGTGCGACGATGGCATCGGCAATCGAAGCACCGAGGCCGGAAACCCGCGCCAGAAGCGGCGAGGAGGCGGTATTGAGATCGACACCGACGGCATTCACCGCATCTTCCACGACCGCGTCGAGTGAACGGCTGAGACGGCCCTGATCGACATCGTGCTGATACTGCCCGACGCCGATGGATTTCGGCTCGATCTTCACCAGTTCGGCCAGCGGGTCCTGAAGGCGGCGGGCGATGGACACCGCGCCACGCAGGGACACATCGAGATTGGGGAATTCCGCCGCCGCCCGTTCCGACGCGGAATAGACTGACGCGCCCGCCTCCGAAACGATGACCTTGGTGGGCTTTGCGCCGGAAGCCAAAGCCGGCATCTGTGTCAGCAGATCGGCGACCAGCTTTTCCGTCTCACGGCTGCCCGTGCCGTTGCCGATGGCGATCAGCTCGACATTGTGCTTGCGGATGAGCATGGCGAGTTCCGCCTGCGCGCCGCGCACGTCGTTCCTCGGCTGAAAGGGATAGACCGTCGTGGTGTCGAGCAGCTTGCCGGTGCCATCCACCACGGCCACCTTGACGCCGGTGCGGATGCCCGGATCGAGCCCCATGGTGGCGCGTGAGCCCGCCGGTGCGGCCAGCAGCAAATCCTTGAGATTGCGGGCGAAAACGTTGATCGCCTCTTCCTCCGCACGTTCGCGCAATTCGCGCATGAGATCGAGCGAAAGCGACATGGAGAGCTTCACCCGCCAAGTCCAGCCTGCCACTTCCATCAACCATTGATCGGCGGGGCCGGCATTGCGGATATCGAAGGCGGCCGCGACGGTACGCTGCGCGGGTTTGACCGGAGAGGGATCATCCGCATCGACATCGATGGTCAGCGTCAGAATTTCCTCGTTCCAGCCGCGCAGCATGGCCAGCGCGCGGTGTCCCGGCACTGTCGCCCAGCGCTCGAAATGATCGAAATAATCGGAGAATTTTTCGCCTGCCGCCTGCTTGCCGTCGACCACCTTGGCGCGGAAAATGGCGTTCTGGCGCATATAGTCGCGCAGGCGTCCAAGAAGATCGGCGTTTTCCGTCATGGTTTCCGCCACGATGTCACGCGCGCCTTCAAGCGCTGCCTTCACATCCGCCACCTCGCCCTGCACATAGGCCTCGCCAAGCTTTGCCGGATCGGCTGCGCGGTTTGCCCAGATCGCTTCGGCCAGCGGACCGAGACCGCGCTCGCGGGCGATTTCGGCGCGGGTGCGGCGCTTCGGCTTGTAGGGCAGATAAAGGTCTTCCAGCTCCGCCTTGGTGCCCGCCTGCATGATCTTGACCATCAGGGCGTCCGTCATCTTGCCTTGACCGTTGATGGTATCAACAATGGAGGCGCGGCGCGCATTGAGTTCACGCAGATAGACGAGGCGTTCGGCAAGCGTTCGAAGCTGGGTATCATCCAGCCCTCCCGTCGCTTCCTTGCGGTAACGGGCGATGAAGGGCACGGTCGCTCCCTCGTCCAGCAACGCCACTGCCGCCTTCACCTGATCGGCGCGGGCGTTGATTTCGGAGGCGATGAGCGTGGCGAGGCGGGCATTATCTGCGGTCATGGGGTTCTCTGATGTCACATCTGGAGCGGCGAACATAATGTCTGATTGTGGCGTGACAACAAGAGGCGGCAACGATTCCACAGGAAAGGCTGAGTTCGAGGGAAAGACGGGCATTTGAGGCGCTTTCTCCTTGACCTTTCGCCCCCCTGCCCTTAACGCCCCTCAAACAAGGTTACAGGCGAATTTGCAGGGGTGTTGACCATGAAAGTTCTGTTGATCGGTTCCGGCGGACGCGAACATGCGCTGGCGTGGAAAATCGCCCAGTCTCCCCTGCTCGATGAACTTTATGCCGCTCCCGGCAATCCCGGCATCGCCGACCATGCGACACTCGTTTCGCTTGACGTGGAAGACCACGCCGCCGTTATCGCCTTTGCCAGGGAAAAGGCGATCGACTTCGTCGTCGTCGGACCGGAAGCGCCGCTGGTTGCCGGTCTGGCAGATGATCTGCGTGCGGCTGATATTGCCACCTTCGGGCCTTCGAAAGCAGCCGCTCAGCTTGAGGGTTCCAAGGGGTTCACGAAGGATCTATGCGCCCGTTACGATATTCCAACCGGGGCTTATCAGCGTTTCAAGACCGCCGAACCCGCAAAGCAATATGTCCGTGAACAGGGCGCACCCATCGTCATCAAGGCCGACGGGCTTGCCGCCGGCAAGGGCGTAACGGTTGCCATGAGCGAGGCGGAAGCGCTTGCCGCCATCGACGACTGTTTCGACGGCGCTTTTGGCGCTGCCGGCGCCGAGGTTGTGGTGGAAGCTTTCCTCGACGGTGAGGAAGCCAGTTTCTTCTGCCTTTCCGATGGCAAAACCGCGCTGGCGTTGGCAACAGCCCAGGACCACAAGCGCGTGGGTGATGGCGACACCGGCCCCAACACCGGCGGCATGGGCGCCTATTCCCCCGCCCCGGTGATGACACCAGCCATGGTGGAGCGCACCATGAAAGAAATCATCGAACCGACGATTTCTGGCATGGCGAAAGACGGCAATCCCTTCTCCGGCGTATTTTTCGCCGGTCTGATGATCACCGCCAAAGGCCCCGAGCTGATCGAATACAATGTGCGTTTCGGCGATCCGGAATGTCAGGTGCTGATGATGCGCCTCAAGAGCGACCTGCTGCCGATTCTCTACGCCACTGCTACCGGCACGCTGGACAAGGTAGAAGCGGAATGGCGCGACGATGCGGCGCTGACGGTTGTTCTAGCTTCCAAGGGTTACCCCGGTGCCTACGACAAGAACACGCCCATCGCCCATATTCCCGATGCCAGCGAAGAGGCAAAGGTGTTCCATGCCGGGACGGCGCTGAAGGACGGCAGACTGGTGGCGACGGGCGGACGCGTGCTGAACGTCACCGCCTTTGGCAAGAACGTGACGGAAGCGCAGGCGCGCGCCTATGCGCTGGCGGACAAGGTGGAATGGGAAAACGGCTTCTGCCGTCGCGATATCGGCTGGCAGGCCGTGGCGCGCGAAAAAGTCTGACCATTCAAGGCATACAGCGGCCGGGGCGCAGATTTCGCTCAATTTTTACCAAGTTTGCTGACCTGATGGAAACGAAAGACCGATAATATCTGCCGAACATTGAAGGGCGCATTCTGTCTCGATCGTGAGGCTGCGCCGTCATTTCGGGGGTTTTTCGATGCGTCATCTTCTTTTGACAGCGGTTGTCGCGCTGACCGGCGGGTCTGCGATGGCGTCTTCCATCGAATATGTAAACGGCACCCACACCAGCAATGGCAGCTTCGTTCGTCTCGACTGCGCCCGCTGCCAGCCCGTGAAGGACAACCCTGCCCCCGAGGGCTTTGCCGTCCCCTCCATCGAGCCGGGCACGCAGCACACGGAAATGCGTGAAATCGAGGGTAAGCGCACGCTGGTGCGCACCGAGGCCTGGCTTGGCGGCGCGCCCGTCACCTTCGTCAGCACCAATCCCGCTTGGATGCCGCAGGAAACCCCCGGCACCGCAATTGCCACCTATGATAAGGGTGAAGCTGGCACTCCCCCCGAGGAAACGGCAGCCACGCCAGCAGGCATAGACATGACCGCGACCACGGCAGCGACGAAGACAATTTCGGCGGCCAATGCCACGGCACCGTCAAGCGCATCAGCAATGGCGGCACCCGATTTCCAGGATCTCAAATTGCGCGGCAATTGACCGACAGTGTCGGCGGCGTCTTTGATGACAAAAGTCAAATAATCGCGTCATCGCTGCATTTTTCGAAGTGCACGGCAACCATCCGGTGAATAATAAATTATGCATCCGTTATTCTGCCAAGCACGCTCATAAAGCTTTTGCTAATTAAATATTTATTCAAATTTTTTGCCGCTAAGTGACCTCATAGTGCGATGCAGCACGACATGAGGGCTTGGAGCGGACTTTCGCTTTCAGGCTGATCACAGCGCATCAGGCGCCTTCCCATTTTCGAAACTTCGGCAGCGCGCGGCTTTTTCCGGCTCGCGACGCAAAAGCTTGTGAGCGCCCATGAAGAATCTTTCCATTTCCCGTCAGCTGATCGTGCTCGTGGTGGCCCTTATGGCCGCCTTCGCAGCAGCAACATTTTACCAGCTGAAATCCGCCACCGACGCGATCTATGAAGAACGCTACGGCATGCTGCGAACACAGGTGCAATCCGCCATTTCCATCCTGCAATCCTTCCACGACAAGGAAAAGGCCGGGACACTTTCACGCGAAGACGCCATGAAGCAGGCCTTCGCCACCGTCAGCGCCATGCGGTTCACCCCGGATGGCTATCTGTTCGGTTACGACTACGACGTGACGATGAAATTCCATCCCGACGCGAAGCGTGTCGGCGAGAACTACAAGGGCAAGCCGGACAGCAAGGGCTTCCAGTATCGTGACGAGCTCGTACGGCTTGGCCGCAACGGCGGCGGCCAGACGGATTTCTACGGTCCGAAGCCCGGCATGGAAGGCAATGACTACGCCAAAAGCTCCTACGCCCTTGCTTTCGAGCCATGGCAGGTGGTGGTCGTGACCGGCGTTTACATCGATGATCTGAATGCCCAGGTTCGTGGCGAGGTGATGAGGGCGCTGTCCATCGGTGCCGCCATCTTCGTGCTGGCACTTGCCGCCGCCTTCTACGTTATCCGGGGGATCTCGAAGCCGCTCGGCGACATTCACAGGGCGCTGGGTGAAGTCGCCAATGAGAACGTCTCGCTCACCATACCCCATACCGGGCTGACCAACGAAGTGGGCATGATGGCGAAGGCCACGGCCTCGCTTCAGGACAAGGTGCGGGAGCGCCACGCCATGCAGCGCCGGGAGGAAGAGCAGCAGCAGCAGCTCAACGCCGAGCGCCAGAACAACCTCGACATGCAGCGCGACGAGGCCGCATTGCAGGCGCGTGTCGTCACCACCATTGGCGAGGCGCTGGAAAAACTCGCCGGCGGTGATCTGACCGTGCGTTGCGCCGATCTCGGCAACCGTTACGCCGCGCTGCGCGACAACTTCAACGAGGCATTGACCCATCTCGACGCCGCCATGGCCAAGGTGAATTCCAAGAGCATCGATATCGGCGGCTCGAAGGAAGAAATCCGCAAGGCCTCCAACGAGCTTTCGCAGCGCACCGAACGCCAGGCGGCAAATCTAGAGGAAACCTCTGCCGCGCTTGACGAATTGACGGTTGCGGTGCGCCAGACGGCTGAAGGTGCAGCCGACGCCGCCAAGCGCGTCACGACAGTCAGTTCCGAAGCAATGCGCAGCGACCGGGTGGTGGAAGAAGCGATTGCGGCGATGAGCGGCATCGAACAATCTTCCGATCAGATTTCGAACATCATCGGCGTGATCGACGACATCGCTTTCCAGACCAATCTTTTGGCACTGAATGCGGGCGTGGAAGCGGCGCGTGCCGGGGAAGCGGGCAAGGGCTTTGCCGTGGTGGCACAGGAAGTGCGCGAACTGGCGCAGAAATCCGCCGCCGCCGCCAAGGAGATCAAGGACCAGATCGCCCGCTCTTCCAACCAGGTGGAAAACGGCGTGCGTCTTGTCGGCGAAGCCGGTGACGCGCTGAAACGCATCTCGGACCAGATCAAATCCGCCAACGAGATCGTCGGCAAGATCGCCCATTCGGCGGCCGAACAGGACACGACGCTGCGCTCTATCTCCACGTCGCTCAACCAACTCGACGTCGCCACCCAGCACAATGCGGCGATGGCGGAAGAGACCACGGCTTCGGCGGAAGCGCTGGCCGTCGATACCGAAGAGCTACTGAACCTCATCCGCGGCTTCCGCGTCTCCTCCGGCAACCAACTCCACGGCATGGCAGAGCAGATGCGCATGGCGGGGTGATATACGCCGAGGTGATGGATAAACGAAAACGCCGGAGGAAACTCCGGCGTTTTTTTGTTTCAACGTGTCGAAGTATCCAGCCGGTCGATATCGGCAGGCGAAAAGACCGCAATTCCCGCTCTTTCAAGCAGTGCCGCCGTCACACCATTGCCCGCATGTTTGATGCCGGAGAACGAGCCGTCATAGATCGCGACCGATCCGCAGGACGGGCTGCCGTCGATCAACAGCGCGTGCGTACAGCCATTGGCTTTAGCGAGGGCCAACGCCTTTTCCGCACCGGCAATAAATTCCGCTGTGACATCGCCGCCGGTTACTTCCAGCACCCGGGCGCGGCCTTCCAGCACATCGAGACCGGAAGCGCTATTCTCAATTTCCGCCGGCGGGCGCGGCACGGGCATCCCGCCCGCCATTTCCGGACAGATCGCCACCAGCCTGCCTTCATCCCGCCAGCGGTCTATCGCCGGGTGTACGAGAGGTTTGCCCTTGCCGTCATAGCGGACCGCCTGGCCGAGGAGACAGGCGCTGATTAGGATTTTGGTGATCATCAGGCCGCTGCGACAGCGAGATGTATACCCGAGTTCTTCTGAAGCGCTTGAATGACACTAAACAGATTATCGGCCCGGGGATTTCCCTTCGGGCCGAACATGCGCATCAGGCTTTTCGCAGGCACATCCACGTGTTTGGATAAAGTCTCGAAACCGATCGTGGCGTTGATGAAATCTCGCAATACCGACTTGCCGGTTTCGACATCTCCCTCCAGCAACAGTTCCACAGCATCCGACAAGAGAGCCGCCCGGAAGGCTGGGTCTTTTTCCGCCCTCGCCTTGACTGTCTGTTTGAATTCCCGCGTTAGCGCCATGTCAATCACCCATCCCGGCACCCTTGTGGGCGCCCTTTCTGGATTTATAATCCTGCCAAAAGGCCTTGGCCGCTTCGATATCGTTCTGCTGCCGTGCCTTGGTTCCACCAATCAGCAATATCACCAGCTCATCACCGTCACGCCCGAAATAGACACGATATCCGGGGCCATAATCGATCCGGTATTCTAGAACACCGGAGCCAACGGATTTTACGTTGGAGAGATTGCCCTGCCCCATCCGGGTCACGGCCATCGTTACCTTCGACGCTGCACGCGCGTCGATCTTCACGAACCATCGCTCAAATGGGCTCGATCCGTTAGGGTCCAGATATTCAACGACCTTCATGGAGCAATAGTAACATAAACATTACCATTGGCAACCCTGCCTCACCCCGTAATCTTCGAGAAATCCGCAACCGTTCCGGTGGCTTCACGAATGGCCTTCAACAGCGCCAAACGGTTTGCGCGGATGGCCGCGTCCTCGTCGTTGACGAGCACATCCTCGAAAAACTTGTCGACGGGCGCGCGAAGCGTCGAAAGCGCCTGCATGGCGGAGCGGAAATCTTCCGTCTCGACGGCCTTTGCGGCATCGGCGGAAGCGGTCTTGATCCCCGCGTAAAGCGCCTTTTCGGCGTCGAGCTTCAGCAGTTCTTCTGAAACGCTGTTCGCAACCACGGTGCCCTTCTTTTCCTCTGCGGCCAGAAGCTGGGTGGCGCGCTTTGCACCGGCCAGCAGGTTCCGGCCATCTTCGCCGGTGATGAAGGCGGTCAGCGCCTCGACACGGCGGGCGATCATCAGCAGGTCGTCGGATTCCGGTGTCAGGACTGCATCGATCAGATCGTAGCGGGCGCCAAGATCGCGCAGATAGACCTTCAGGCGGTCGTGGAAGAAGGAGAGAAGGTCAGTATCCTTCGCGACGCTCAAGAGCGGCAGGCGCACGTTCTTTTCAAGCAGAATACGAACCACGCCCAGCGCCGCACGGCGCAGTGCGAAGGGATCCTTCGAACCGGTAGGCTTTTCATCGATGGCCCAGAAGCCGACGAGCGTGTCGAGTTTGTCGGCGAGAGCAACCGTAATCGCCACCTTGTCGGCTGGCAGGCGGTCGGAGGGACCCTGCGGCTTGTAGTGATCCTCGATCGCCGCGGCGACACTTTCGTTTTCGCCCTGCAAGGTTGCGTATTTTCGGCCCATCAGGCCCTGAAGCTCGGGGAATTCGCCGACGGCTTCGGTGCGCAGGTCGGCTTTCGCCAGCACCACGGCGCGGTCCACCAGAGCAGCATCGGCACCGACGACGGGGGCCAGAGCCTTGGCCAGTTCGCGAATGCGGGCCACACGCTGCCCTTGAGTGCCGAGCTTGGCATGGAAGGTAACGTTCAGCGCATCGAGCTTGGCCATGCGCTGGTCGAGCGGCTTCTTGAGATCGAGGCCAAATTTCGCAGCCGAATCCTTGAGCGTCTCCAGATCGGGCAGATCGCCCTGGTCACGGTTCCAGAAATGGCGGGCATCCGACAGGCGGGCGCGGACGACCTTGCCGTTGCCATGGATGATTTCCTTGCCGCCGTCGCTTGCCTCGATGTTCGAGATCAGGATGAAGCGGTTGGAAAGACCCTCTTCCGCACCCTGATTGCGGGTGACAAAACACTTCTGGTTGGTCTTGATGGTCAGCCGGATGATTTCCGCCGGGATTTGCAGGTAATCCTCCTCGAAAGTGCCCATCAGCACCTGCGGCCATTCAACGAGGCCGGAGACTTCTTCCAGCAGGCCTTCGTCTTCCACCAGCTCAAGGCCGTTGGCAAATGCCAGATCCTTGGCATCGTGCAGGATGATATCCTTGCGGCGGTCGGCATCGAGAATGACCTTCGCCTTTTCAAGGCTGGAGACATAATCCTCGAAACGGCGCACGGTGATCGGACCCGGCGCATGGAAACGGTGGCCATAGGTGACGTTGCCAGCGACGATGCCGTCGATGACAAAGGGAATGACCTGGGTTTCGTCATGTTCGGGGCCGAACAGGCAGACGATGGATTGCAGCGGGCGCACCCAGCGAAGGCTTTCCGAGCCCTTGCCTTCGATGCCGGCATAGCTGGAACCCTTCGGCATGGAGGCCGGGCCGGAGCGCATGGATTTCGGCCAGGGGAAGGAGCGGATGATGCCGGGCATCACCTCGGCGATGATCTCTTCCGCCGGGCGGCCGGGCTTGTTGATGATGGCGATGTAGAAATCGCCTTTCTTCGGATCGGAAACGACCTGAGCCTCGGAGACATCATTAAGGCCAGCGCCGCGCAGAAAGCCCTCAATCGCCTTTTCGTTGGCATCGGTGCGCGGACCCTTCTTTTCCTCACGCACATCGGCGGAGCGGGCGTTGAGGCCCCGAATATCCAGCGTCAGGCGGCGCGGCGTCCAATATTCGCGCGCACCCTCATAGGTCAGCCCTCTCTCCACCAAGGCGTCAGTGACGAGTTTCTTCAGATCGCCCGCCGCCTTGCGCTGCATGCGTGCGGGGATTTCCTCGGAGCGAAGTTCAAGCAGAAGATCGGGCATGGGATAAGGACTTTAATCTGTTGCAAAAGAGTGTCGCGGACTTAGCAAGACCAGCGGCAAAAGTCATCAGCTATCGGTTAAATTACCGCCGGTGGACGTTACCAGCCGCCACCGCCACCGCCGCCGCCGCCCGAACCGGAAGAACCACCACCACCGCCACCTGAAAAGCTGGAGGAAGATGAGCTGACAGGTTGGGGAATGGTGGAAGCGATTGTATTCGCCATGGAAGTGGAGAACCCACCAATCCGGTCTCCGAAGCTGCCGTAATTGCTGCCCAAATACCAGCCGGGCGCATAACTTGCCGCGGCAGCACCGGCAGCAGCCGTGGCAAGCCAGGTCTCGAAGGTGCGGCTCCAGGGTTTTTCCACGCCGAGCGCGACCGCATAGGGCAGCAATGTCTCAAAATGCTGCGGCGACATGGCGGGGGCATCCGCCATATTCATCCGGTCCTTTTCCGCCAGCGTCAGATAGGTTCTGAGGCCCTCGATGCCGTCCATCAGCTTGCGGCCGAGCGGCGTCGGCGCACCCATCAGGAACAGGAACAGCGCGTTAGTAAGCACGATGCCGCCGATGGCAGCCAGCGCCAGCGACTTGGTGTCATGCGTCACATCCAGCAGGATCTGCGTGGCAATGCCGCCAATGACCGAGAAAGCCACAAAACCGGCAAAGGCCAGCATGATGATGCCGCCGATGCGCTTGCTCAACGACGCACCACGCGAGAACTGTCGGCCGATGCCGATCGACAGGATGCTGAAGAAGAAGGCGAAAAAGCCGAAGACCAGCACGGCGGCAATGGCGCTTTCATCGAGATCACCGAACACCAGCGTCGCGACGATGATGGCGACGCTGAAGAAGATGCCGAAAACGATGTAACCGGCGTTGCTGCGGTAATATTTGCCGCGGTGCTCTTTCTCTATCGCCGCGCGAAACTGCTTGCCGACTTTTTCGACTTCCGTTCCATGCGCCTTGTCGATGGTGAGCGTCTCGCCCGGACCACCGATGGAGGACAACAGCGTCTTCTGCCCGCTCGGCAACTCCGCCCCAGCCTGCTTTTGCGTGCGGCGGATGACGATGGAGTTCTTCAGATCCTCCAGAACGACATAACCCTTGACCGCCAGATCAAGTGCCGAGGCGGACAGCGCTGTCCAGCCTGCGCCGGAAAAACCCCTGTTATCAACGTAATTGACCAGAGCCGGCGAAAGCCCCTCCGGTGCATCCCAGCGCGGCACGACTACACCCTTGGCCGGATCACGGCCGACCGCGAACCATGCTCGCAGATAATAGAGCAGCACTGCGAAAAGCCCGCCGCCCGAAAGCAGGATGGCAAGATTGTCACGTAGCCACCAACCGGCCTCCTGGGAGGAGTCGGGGGCGGCAATGGCGCCCTTCGGTAACTTCACGGCAACTGTCATGCCCTCGCCCACTGAAAACGGGCGGGTAGAGGCAAAAAACACCTCGTTGCCTTCGCTCAAAATGCGCGCATCCTTGCCCTTGGCACCGAGTGGACCGGTGAAAACGGCAGTACCGGTAGCCTTCACGCCCTGTGGCAAAGTGATGGTGGCTGAAATCTCACCCATCGGAAACTGCCAGCCATTGCCGGTGACATTCCAGGTGAGTTCGTCATAGTCGCTGAAATAACGGATCTGCCGGGCGGTGGTGTAGGTGATCTGGAAGATATGCTCGCCGGTCGGAAGAAAACGGTCGGCGCTGCCGGTATAAATGCGGATGCCGCCATCGATATTCTCGGTGCGCCAGTTCTCCGGCGCGCCATCGCGCTCCACGGAAACGACGTTAAAATCCACCTTGGTGCGTCGGTTATTCGCATCCAGCGCATAAAGCGGGAAATCGCGAAAGATGCCGCGCTTGATGTTCTGGCCTTCGGCACGGGCGGTGATGGTTTCCGTCACCGTCAGTTCGCCACTCTTCGCAACCTCGACGACGGAATGATAGGAGCGGATGAATTCTTCCGCAAAGGCCGGGCAGGCCGCGCCCAGGAAGACAAGCAGCGCGAGAAGTCTTGCGGCGATGGTCTTCACGGGGCGGTCTCCTCCAGCCGGTTTCAGTGCTGCGGCTCGGCAGCACTTTCCTTTTCGGTATAGTCGACGCCGAGCGAGGCGAGCGCCTTCCAGTAGCCCGGATAGGTCTTGCCAACGCAGGCAGGGTTCTGGATGGCGATGCCGCCGATCTTCAGCGCCGCCAGCGCAAAGCTCATGGCGATGCGGTGATCGGCAAAAGTATCGATGGAGGCATCGACCGTCTGACCAGCGAGCGCCGGATCGGCATGCACGATCAGGTCGTCGCCTTCCTCATGCGCCAGACCGTTGCGGATTTCGTTGAGGCCGAGCGAGACGGCACGGATACGGTCACATTCCTTCACACGCAGATTGGCAATGCCGACGAAACGTACCGGCGTTTCGTTGAACGCGGCGAGAACGGCGATGGTCGGAATGGCGTCCTGCATCTGCGAACCGTCGATTTCAGCGGGCAGGTGCGGAAACTGCGCCATGACCTCATAGGCCTTGGCATCCGGCTGGGTGAACTTGTCGGCGGGCGTGCCGATGTCGATCGCACCGCCGGTCAGAAGTTCCGCGCCCCAGAGATACGTGGCGGCGGATGCATCCGGTTCGATGTGGAAATCGGTCGCGGTGTAGCCGGTCGGATGCACGCGCCAGATGGCGTTGCTGACCCGCTCCACCTTTGCGCCGAAGGCTTCCATGGCTGATGTTGTGAGATCGATATAACCCTTCGCGCCGATTTCCTCGCCCTTGAGGATGATATCGACAGGCTTGTCGCCGCAGGCGGCCGCCATCAGAAGTGCCGACACATACTGGCTGGAGAGGTTGGCATCGATGGTGACGCTGCCCTTCGGGAAACCCATGCCCTTGCCCCGCACGGTAACTGGCGGGCAGCCGGTCGGCGCATCCGCTTCGACGCCGAGGGCGCGCAGCGCTTCCACCAGCGGCATGATCGGGCGTTTGCGCATGTGCTCGTCGCCGTCGATGATGACGGCGCCATCCACCAGTGCTGCAGCCGCAGTCAGGAACCGCGTGGCTGTGCCGGCATTGCCGAGAAAAAGCGGCTTTTCCGGCTGTTGAAGCACGCCTGTACCCTCCACCACGAAGGTCGTGGCGTCGGGTTCTGTCACCTTAACGCCCATGGCGCGCAGGGCTTCGGCCATATAGAGCGTATCATCGCTCTTCAACGCGCCGGTTAGGCGGCTTTTTCCCTTGGCGAGGCCAGCCAGCAGAAGCGCGCGGTTGGTGATGGATTTGGAGCCGGGCGGCTCTACCTTGCCGGAAAGCGGGTGGCCGGGCGGGGTGATGGTCAGTTCGATCATGATCGTCGTCTTGTCAAAGAATGCGGCAGAGAGCCGGGATATAGGAATGTCGGCGGGAGGATTTGGACCCGGGGAACGGTGGCCTTAGAATTTCACGGTCGGCACGGCGCGGTCTGCCGGGTTGTCGATCTCGAAATAAGGTGCCTTGGCAAAACCGAACTGGCCGGCGATCAGATTGGATGGGAAGCTTTCCACCCTGACGTTCAGATCGCGCGCGGCGCCATTGTAGTAACGGCGCGACATCTGCAGTTCGCCCTCGATGGTTTCCAGCGAGCGCTGCAATTCCAGAAAGTTCGTGTTGGCTTTCAGATCAGGATAGGCTTCAGCCAGCGCAAAGAGCTTGCCGAGCGCCTGCGACAGCATGCCTTCCGCCTGGGCGCGGCCTTCGACATCGCCAGCCGGCACGGCTTGGGCCCGGTTGCGCATGGCAATCACCTCTTCGAAGGTGCTTTTTTCATGCGCCGCGTAGCCCTTCACGGTCTCGATGAGATTGGGAATGAGATCGGCGCGGCGTTTCAACTGCACGTCGATGCCCGACCACGCCTCTTCCTTCATCTGCCTCGCCTTGACGAGCCCGTTATAGATGAAGACGACATAGAGCGCGATTGCCGCGATGATTGCCAGCGTGATGAACATTCCCGACCCCTCCTCAAGAGGCGCGAGCGCCGCAACGGCACCCGCACGTTAGACTGTTGCCCCGCCCTACATAAAGGTTCAGGCGGCCCTGTTCCAGTTCAACCCGCCCGCATCCGTGAGCAGGAAGGCTTCGCCGCAGGCTTTTGCCAGCGTGCGCACGCGCAGGATATAGCTCTGGCGTTCCGTCACCGAGATCACGCCGCGCGCATCCAGCAGGTTAAAGACATGGCTTGCCTTGATGCACTGGTCATAGGCCGGGAACACGCATTTATGCAGGCGCTGATTGTCATCATCACCCGGCGCGCCCGCAGCGAGAAGCGCCAGGCATTCCTTTTCCGCGTCGATGAAATGGCGATGCAGCATGCCGGTGTCGGCAAATTCGAAATTATGGCGGGAGTATTCCTGCTCGGCCTGCAGGAAGACGTCACCATAGGAGATCTTCTCTTCACCCTCGCGGCCGTTGAAGTTGAGGTCGTAGACATTGTCGACGCCCTGAACATACATAGCCAGACGCTCCAGACCGTAGGTCAGTTCGCCAGCGACCGGCGAGCATTCGATGCCGCAGACCTGCTGGAAGTAGGTGAATTGCGACACTTCCATACCGTCGCACCAGCACTCCCAGCCGAGACCCCAGGCGCCGAGCGTCGGGCTTTCCCAGTCGTCTTCGACGAAGCGCACATCATGCAGCAGCGGATCGAGACCGATGGCCTTCAGCGAACCGAGATAGAGTTCCTGAAGGTTGGAAGGGTTGGGCTTCAGAATGACCTGATATTGGTAATAATGCTGCAAACGGTTGGGGTTTTCACCGTAGCGACCATCGGAAGGCCGGCGCGAGGGCTGCACATAGGCAGCCTTCCACGGCTTCGGGCCCAGCGCGCGCAGCGTCGTTGCCGGATGAAACGTACCGGCGCCCACTTCCATATCATAGGGCTGCAATACCGCGCAGCCCTTGTCGGCCCAGTAATTGTGCAGCGTCAGGATCAGCGCCTGAAAGGAACGCTTGGGGTTCATATGGTCTGGAATATCGGTCATTGCAGTCATCGCGGCGTTGTGAGGATAAGTAAGCACTGACTTACTTCGGATGCGGACTGGTGCCACGGCATGGCGAAGGGGTCAAGGATTTATGCGTGGAGACACCGGCTTACGTCTCATCCTCACGCTTCACGCGGTATTCGCCGGTTTCGGGATCCTTGATCAGCGTGCCGATGGCGCCGGTTTCGCGTTCCTTTTCGCGCTGCTTCGATTTTGCCGAAAGCTTTTCCGCATCGCGAACGAAGCGGCGGTAGAGGATGACGGATCCCACCACCAGAAGAACAATTGTAATAAGCTGCGCCATAAGGCCCTATTCCTGCGACATCATAGACCGAAACGCGACCACAATGCCTTTTCTTCGGCAACTTCCGCAAGTCCCGAGACGGCGCCTGCCGCAAGCCTTTCGGCATTGAGGCCGAGTGCCGCATTCACGCCCGGCACTTTTTTGCCGAACAGCGAGCGCCCGCCGGTGACGAGCTGTAGCTTGACCTTCGTCCCGTAACGGCGGCGCAGAACTTCCCTCATGTCGCCCAAGCCGTCGATCAGGCCGAGATCCAGGCCACGCATACCGGTCCAGAACAGGCCGGAGAAGACCGTCTCATCGCCCTTCAATTTTGCACCGCGGCGCATCTTGACCATATCGATGAAAACATTGTGGATTTCGACCTGAAGCGACTTCAGATATTCGATGTCGCCCTCTTTTTCCGGCTGGAAGGGATCGAGGATGACCTTGTTCTCGCCGGCCGTATAGACGCGGCGCTCCACCCCGATCTTCTTCAGCATTTCAGGGAAACCGAATCCGCCGGAAACGACGCCGATCGAACCGACGATGGAGGTGGGGTCGGCGATGATCTCGTCGCCGGCAAGCGCGATCATGTAGCCACCGGAGGCCGCCACATCCTCAACGAAGATCAGGACCTTCTTGTCCTTTTCCTCGGCAAGCTGGCGGATGCGATTATAGATCATTCGCGCCTGCACCGGCGAGCCACCGGGAGAATTCACGGAAATGGCGACAGCTGGCGCGTCCTTGACGGCAAAGGCCTTTTCCAGCAGCGGTGCATAGGAGGCAAGATTGAGGGCGGGGCGGAACTGGTTGCCGCCAGCCATGATGGCGCCATGCATGCGCACAACCGGGATGACGAGTTCTTTTTTGCGAAAGCGTTTCGGCACCAGATACTTCAGAAAACCCACAATTCACTCCTCGCAGCATTTGCCTGTTCGTCACGGATGTATGTATTGCCCTGCAAAACACAATGGTTTGCGGCCGGAGGAACGGCGAATTTATAGGCCAGGCCCGATTGCCTTTACATTACGGCGATAGGCGGTGCGGCCATTATTCAGGTCATCCACGATGGGCGTGAAGGCATGGCTGCCGGTCTCGTGCATGACGAGCGGCGCCCGGAACGACAGCCGCGCCCGTGACCCCTTGATCGCCGTTACGAGCATGCGCACCGCGTCCTCGCCGGGGCGTGGGTGGATGAGTGTGATCTCGATGCCGCCGAAACGGCTGCCACACGCGGCAATGATCTCCGCCACCGATTGCGGCCGTGCAATAAGGGAAAGCTGCCCGCCTGGAACCGTGATCGCACCTGCGGTCCTGATCCAGTCCTCGAACAGGCCCTCCGTCATGGCGTGGGCCTCAGCCTTCAGCGCATCGGGCGTGCGGCGGTCGCCTGCATCATTATAGGGCGGGTTCATGATGACGTGGTGAAAATGCCCGTCCGGCAGACCGGCCTCGACGCGCGCCTTGCCACGCAGCGTCACGTCGGCCTCACGCACGCTGACACGGGCGGAAAAAGCGGCATTTTCCGGCAATGCCAGGCTGCGGCGGGCAAATTCCACCATTTCCGGCGAACGTTCGAACAGGGTCACTTCGGCCTTTTCAAGCCGCGTGGCAACCGCGAAACCTGCCGCGCCCGCGCCCGCGCCGAGATCGGCTATGCGGCAGGCGCGCTCGTCCGCCACCATCGAGGCAAGAAGCATGGCGTCCATGCCGGCGCGGTGCCCCCTGCCCTTGGGCTGGAGAATGTGAAAACGGCCCCGGTGAAACGCATCCAAAGTTTCCGAAATCTCGCCGCCCACGTTCGTTTACGCCTCTTCGTTGCGCAATTCGTCGCCCAGACCGGCATCCACGAGAATGCGGCGGGCCTCACCGGCGCGGTCTTCCTCCACCAGGAACCGGCGGGGCAAAAGACCGAGCGAACCTTCCAGAATGCTCATTGCCTGATCGGCGACAAGGCAATGGATGCCAGCGTCCTTCATCAGGCTTTCGGCGAAGGATAACAGCACGGCATCGTTGGTACGAATCAGTTCACGCATGGATAAGCCCCAAATTCCCATTTTTTTGAATGGCTAGCGGCAATTCGCCCCTTGCCGCGACAGGCGCCAGTTTTTATTGTCGAACTCAAATTCGAACAGGAGTCCTGTCCCTTGGGCGTCGTCATACCGCTTGAAGAAAGCAAAAACAAACTCGCATCCGTCAAGCCGCTTGTCGACCTGACCCGTGCCGACATGGAACGGGTGAACCAGCTTATCCTTTCCAGAGCCGGTTCCGATGTCCAGATGATACCTGAGGTGGCCAACCATCTGATCTCGTCCGGAGGCAAACGCCTGCGGCCGATGCTGACGCTGGCCTCTGCCTCGATGTTCGGTTACGAGGGCGACCACCATATCAAGCTCGCCACCAGCGTGGAATTCATGCACACGGCGACGCTGCTGCATGACGACGTGGTGGATGAAAGCGATCTGCGCCGTGGCAAGTCCACCGCCCGCACCATCTGGGGCAACCAGGCAAGCGTTCTCGTCGGCGACTTCCTGCTCGGCCAGGCCTTCCGCATGATGGTGGACGTCGGCTCGCTGGATGCGCTCGACGTGCTGTCCACCGCCGCTTCCGTCATCGCCGAGGGCGAAGTGCTGCAGCTTTCGGTCGCCAAGAACATGGAAACGACCGAGGACGATTATCTGCAGGTGATTCGCGCCAAGACGGCCGCCCTTTTTGCAGCGGCCGCGGAAGTTGGCCCCATCGTCGCCAAAACCGACAAGGCAAGCCGCAGCGCGCTGAAATCCTACGGCATGAATCTCGGCCTCGCCTTCCAGCTCGTTGACGACGTGCTGGATTACGGCGGCAAATCCGCCGATCTCGGCAAGAATACGGGTGACGATTTCCGTGAGGGCAAGATAACCCTGCCGGTCATCCTGTCCTATCGCCGCGGCACGCAGGATGAGCGCGCCTTCTGGCGAAACGCCATCGAAAACGGTGAAAGCAGCGACGAGAACCTCGAAAAGGCGCTCGGTCTCATCGCCAAATACAACGGTCTTGGCGATACGATCGGCCGCGCCACGCATTACGGCACCATTGCCCGCGATGCGCTTGCACCGCTGCCGGAAAGCCCGTGGAAAAACGCGCTTCTGGAAGTCATCGACTTCTGCATCGAGCGTCTCAACTGACGCTGGAGGCCTCAGGCAAACGGCGGATGGACAAGACCGTCCGCCGCTGTTTCGGACTGGGTGTCCCGCAAGGGGAGATTGTGGCGCGGGCCATAATTTCTTGCGGGGTTGCTTCAAAAAAGCCATTCTATCGTGACCAAACAATGGAAACTGATTTTTCCGTGCTTCTGCACAAAGGCAAGGGTTCCCTCATGCGGCGTAAACCAGCACTTCGTCTTCTCTGCAGCGCGGCTCTTGCCGCCGCTCTCGCACTTGGCGCGGGTGCAAGCCCCGGCTTTGCGGAGACGAAAACGGAAGCCAAGGCCGTTACGTTCGATCCTGCCAAGGTAAATACCTTCTCCGGCGCATTCCTTGCCGCGCGCAATGCCGATGTCGATCAGGATTACCCCACCGCGATTTCGCTCTACAAGAAGGCGCTGGAATTCGATCCGGCCAATTCGGAAATCCGCCAGCGCCTGATGATCGCCGAACTGTTGAGCGGCAATTTCGAGGCTGGCGCCAAGATTGCCGATTCGATGAAGGACGATACCTCCGTCGAACGCGTGACGACCATCGTGCGCGGCCTCGACGCCATCAAGGACAAGGAATTCGTCAAAGCCGAGAAAATCCTGAAATATACCGGCCCGAACGATCTCGACCGCATGGTCAACACGCTTCTGACGGCATGGGCGCGCGCCGGTTCAGGCAAGCCCAAGGAAGCACTGGCCCTCGTCAACAATATGAAGGGTCCGGGCTGGATTTCGATTTTCCAGAAATACAATGCCGCGGCGATCGCCCTTGTCTCCGGCAACACAGATGCTGCCCGCAAGAGCCTCAATGAGGCCGTGACGGATCGTGAAGGCGGGGCAACCGCTTCCGACACCTATATGCGCGCGGTGATGGCGCTTGCACGGCTGGAGGCTTCAGCCGGCAACAAGCAGAAGGCGCTGGACGCAATTGCGGTCGGCGACACTTTTGCGCCGAACTATGCGCCTCTCAAAGCGCTTCGCCAATCCATCGAGAAGGGCGAGAAGCCGCCGCAGCAGATCACCAATGCCGTTGAAGGCGCGGCTTCCGTGATGTTTTCGATCGCGGGCGCGCTGAACCGCGAAGGTGCCGAAGAGATCGTCACGCTTTACCTTCAGACGTCGCGGGCGCTCGATCCGCAAAGCGCCGATACGCTGATCCTTCTCGGCGGACTTGCCGAGGCGATGAAACAGCCCGACCGCGCCATCGCCTTCTACCGCGACGTGCCGAAGGATTCGCCGATGCACCGCATCTCCGAGCTGCAGCTCGGGCTAACGCTGGCGCAGACGGGCAAGGTGGAGGAAGCGCGCAACCACCTGCAATCCCTGCTGCAATCCGATCCGAAGGATATCCGTTCTTACCTCGCCTATGGCAGCGTGCTTTCCGACGCCAAGGACTACAAGGCCATGGCCGAAAACTACGACAAGGCTGTCGAGGTGATCGGTGCCGTGCCTCAGAAGTCGGACTGGACCGTGTTCTTCCAGCGCGCCATCGCCCATGAGCGCCTGAAGGAATGGGACAAGGCCGAGCCGGACTTCAAGCGTGCGCTCGAACTCAACCCGGAACAGCCGCAGGTGCTGAACTATCTCGGCTATTCCTGGGTGGACAAGGGTATCAACCTCGACGAAGCGATGAAGATGATCAGCCGCGCGGTCGAGCTTCGGCCGAATGACGGCTATATCGTCGACTCGCTTGGCTGGGCGCATTTCCGGCTGGGCGCGTTTGACCAGGCTGTCACCGAACTGGAGCGGGCAATCGAGCTCAAGGCCGGCGATCAGACCATCAACGATCATCTGGGCGATGCCTACTGGCGTGTCGGTCGCAAGATCGAGGCCGTGTATCAGTGGAACCGCGCGCTGATTGGCGACAATGACGATCTGGACAAGGCCAAGGTGAAGGAAAAGATTGCCAACGGCCTGCCGCCGCTGGAAAAGGACGCCGAAAACACCGCCAAGAAGGAGGCCGCGCCGCAGCCGCCGGCTCCGCCAGCACCGGCCCCTGTTGCCCCTGCCCCGGACAAGAAATCCTGACGCGACATGCGCGCGGATGACATTACCGGGGCTGTCGAAACAACCGAGGCGGCCCCGGCCAAGATCAATCTGGCACTGCATGTAACCGGTCAGCGGGCAGATGGTTATCATCTGCTCGAGACGCTGGTGACCTTCACCGAAGCAGGCGACGCGATCCATGTTCGCGATGCCGATGCCGACACTTTCTCCATCTCCGGCCCGTTTGGCGATCTGCTGCGGGCAGGCGATGGCGGCAACAATCTCGTCGTCCGTGCCAGAGACCTTTTGCGTGATGCGCTTGTGGCGGCAGGTCAATCGGCACGCCCGGTTGCCATCCATCTCGAAAAGAACCTGCCAGTCGCCTCCGGCATTGGCGGCGGCTCAGCGGATGCGGCAGCGACACTGCGGGCGCTGTTGCGGCACTGGAATGCCGGGATTGTTCCTGAAAATCTCGCACCCATCGCGCTTGCGCTTGGCGCTGACGTGCCGATGTGCCTTGAAAGCCGCACACTCATCGCACGAGGTATCGGCGAGGATATCGAGCCGGTCTCCGATCTGCCGGAATTCTTTCTGGTGCTGGCCAACCCTCTGAAAGCGGTCTCGACGCCGGAGATTTTTCGGCGATTGCTCGACAAGGCCAACCCGCCCCTGCCGGAGCGCAAAGAAGGCGGCTGGATGGATTTTCTGGCGCAAAGCCGCAACGATCTGGAAGTCCCCGCCAAGGCGCTCCTGCCGGAGATCGGCGCAATCGCCGGCATGCTGTCGCAGGAAGGTGCTTCCCTTGTGCGCATGTCCGGTTCGGGTGCCACCTGTTTTGGACTATTTCATTCCTTCGAGGCCGCCCGAAAAGCGGAAACATCGCTTCGAAACAAGCGCCCCGGCTGGTATTTTCAGGCGACGCGGACCATCTGAAGACAACACAATTCGAGGATAAGGCCATGGCAGGCGAAAGACCCTTCATTCCCCTCGGCATCGCGGTTCTGACCGTTTCGGACAGCCGCACGCTTGAGAATGACAAGTCCGGCGACACGCTAGTCGCACGCATAGAGGAAGCCGGACACAAGGTCGCCGCCCGCACCATCGTGGCAGACGACAAGGCTGCTATTTTCAACACCGTGCGCGACTGGACGCTCAACGGGAGCGTAGATGTGGTCATCACCACCGGCGGCACCGGCTTTACAGGCCGCGACGTGACACCCGAGGCGCTGGAACCCCTGTTCGAAAAGCGCATGGACGGCTTTTCCGCCATCTTCCATCGCATTTCCTATGAAAAGATCGGCACCGCCACCATCCAGTCACGGGCGACCGGCGGCGTGGCAAACGCCACCTTCATCTTCGTGTTGCCCGGCTCTCCCGGCGCCTGCAAGGATGCCTGGGACGGTATTCTCAAAGCCCAGCTCGATTACCGCCACCTGCCCTGCAATTTCGTTGAGATCATGCCCCGGCTTGATGAGCATTTGAAACGCGGGGCTGGCGGCGTCTAGAGTGGAATTTCAGGGGTTGTCCGTCACAGCGGACCAAAACCCCATCACGCCAGATATTTTTTGAAGAACTCCGTTGTCCGGCCCCAGGCGAGATCGGCCGCGGCCTTGTCGTATCGCGCCGAGGACGTATCGTTGTTGAAGGCGTGGTTGACGCCGTCATAAACGAAGATTTCGAAGGTCTTGCCGTTTTCCTCCAGCGCCTTTTTATAGGCGTCGATACCGGCATTGATGCGCTCGTCCAGACCGGCATACTGTAACAGCAGGGGCGCCTTGATAGCAGGCACATCGGCCGCCGGCGGTTGCTGGCCGTAATAGGCGACGCCGGCATTCAGGCCTGCCGATTTGGTGGCGAACCGGTTGACCAGCCCGCCGCCCCAGCAGAAACCGACCGCACCAACCTTGCCGTTCGCACCCTGCCTCGCAGCGAGCCACACCCGACCGGCTTCGGCATTGGCGACTGTTGCGTCCATATCGAGGCCGCTGAACATCTCCCGTGCCTTATCTTCATCCGAAGGCGTGCCGCCCTGCGGCGACAGGAAATCAACCGCAAGCGCCCTGAACCCCGCAAGCGCCACGCGTCTTGCCACATCGCGGATATGGTCGTTCAGGCCCCGATTTTCATGGATGACGATAACCGAGCCAATGGGGCCGGAAACCGATTTCGGCGTGACGAGATAGCCCTTCATCTCGCCACCGGGGGCGGGATAGGTCACCTCTTCCGCAACGATACCCGCATCATCAGGCGCGACGATTGCCGCACGGGCGCTGTTGGCCGAAAGAAGCGGCGCGATTGCGGCAGCAGCTGCGCCGGACCCGGCAAGCAGGCTGAGCTTTTCCATGAATTTGCGGCGATCGAGGCTGAGATGGGTATATTCATCGTAAGCGTCGATCATGGCCTGCGTAATCTTCGGCTTGTCGTCCATCGCTCTCTTCTCCCTGAACGCGCAGATGCACAGGGAGGATAGCGCAGATCGTCGCCCGGTGAACAAGCGGCGGCACACTTTTGCGTGAGCGCCGCCGCTGGTCATCTGTCTCAGGCGGCAAGGTCCACGACGATACGGCCGTCGATCTTGCCCTCTTCCATGCGACGGAAGATGTCGTTGATGTTTTCGAGTTTGTCCCAGGAGAAGTGAGCGGCTACCTTGCCTTCACCAGCGAAGGAAAGCGCCTCCTCCAGATCCTGCCTTGTGCCGACGATGGAGCCACGCACCGTGATGCGCTTCAGCACCGTTTCGAAAACCGGAATGGAGATGAAGCCCGGCGGCAGGCCAACAAGTGCCATCGTGCCCTTGGAGCGCAGGAAACCGTAGGCCTGCTCCATGGCTTTGGGCGAAACCGCCGTCACGAGCGCGCCGTGGACGCCGCCGGTCGCCTTCTGCACCTGTTCCACCGCATCCGGCGCCCGACCGTTGACGGTGAAATCCGCGCCCAGTTTTTTCGCAAGCTCCAGCTTGTCGTCATAAATATCGGCGGCAACGACATGCATGCCCATGGCCTTGGCATATTGCACGGCCATATGACCAAGCCCGCCAATGCCCGATATGACCACCCATTCGCCGGGCCTCACTTCGGTTTCCTTGAGACCCTTGTAGACGGTGACACCGGCGCAGAGCACGGGTGCAGCGGGACCAAATTCCAGATTGTCGGGAAGTCGGCCAACGAATTTCGGATCGGCAAGCCCGTATTCCGCAAAGCTACCATTGACGGAATAACCCGAGTTCTTCTGACTTGGGCAAAGAGTTTCCCAGCCGGTACGGCACGGAATGCAACATCCGCAGGCGGTATAAAGCCACGGCGTGCCGGCGCGGTCGCCTTCCTTGATGCCGGTCACGCCAGCGCCGATCTTGGCGACGTAGCCGACGCCTTCATGGCCGGGGATGAATGGTGGATTGGGTTTGACCGGCCAATCGCCCGTTGCGGCGTGCAGGTCCGTGTGGCAAATGCCGGTCGCCTTGTAATTGATGAGAATTTCACCCGGGCCGGGATCAGGTATCGCCACTTCCTCGATGGTCAGCGGTTTGCCAAATGCGCGGACAACCGCGGCCTTCATTGTTTTAGCCATGACATACTCCCTAATCTCTGCTCGCCTGAAATTCTCGACGGCGAGGCAGAGACTACCGGGGATGGGGCGTCACGGAATTGACCCATCGCAAATCGCAGCATTTTAGAGGCGCGATTGTCTCACTTATGAAGCAACCTTACGGTGCCATCTCACTCCAGCGCCAACCAGATGGCGAGCCAGCCCCAGAGGCAGACGAGAAGCGCGAAACCAATCGCGAACAATGGCGCACGATAACGCAAACGGTTGCTGGTGACGTGAACGAAGGAGTGCGCACAACGGGAAATCACGAACAGCCAGGCCAGAACGACGGTAACGATATTGTCCGCGTCGGTAATATAAAGCAGCAGGCAGACGGGGTGGAAGAGAACCGGAAGCTCGAACTGGTTGGCAATGTTTCGGTTGACCAGATAGCTTTCGCGCCCTTCCTGTCCCGTATCGCGATATCTGAGCGCGGTGTCGCGGTCCGTCAGCGTGTATTTTTTGCGGCGGTAAAGCAGTAGGGCGTAAAGAACGAACACGAGAAATGCATGGGCTATCATCGGCCAGAACATTGCGGTCGTTGGTGACATGCTTTCTCCTCCAATCACAATAACGCTCCCCGATCCGGCATGAATCGGGGAGCGCCAAATACTGAGACTATGTTGTTGCGGATTCGGCTCGAAAGATCAAACCGCGCCGGGGTAGTTCGGGCTTTCGCGGGTGATCGTCACGTCATGGGCGTGGCTTTCGCGCAAGCCCGCGCTGGAAATGCGCACGAAGGTGGCGCGCTCCTGGAATTCCTTGATCGTGCCGCCGCCGACATAACCCATGGCAGCCTTCAGGCCACCGGCCAGCTGGTGCAGGACGCCGGAGACCGGACCCTTATAGGGAACCTGACCTTCGATACCTTCCGGAACGAGCTTCAGCGTGTCTCGCACTTCCGCCTGGAAATAACGGTCGGCGGAGCCGCGCGCCATAGCGCCAACGGAACCCATGCCGCGATAGGCCTTGAAGGAACGGCCCTGATAGAGGAACACTTCGCCCGGGCTTTCATCCGTGCCGGCCAAAAGCGAGCCGATCATGACGGCGGAGGCGCCGGCGGCAATAGCCTTCGCCAGATCGCCCGAGAACTTGATGCCGCCATCGGCGATGACAGGAATATCTGCAGCATTGGCCACTTCGACCGAGGCCATGATCGCAGCAAGCTGCGGAACGCCAACGCCGGCGACGATACGGGTGGTGCAGATGGAACCAGGGCCGATACCGACCTTGACGCCATCGGCGCCGGCATCGATCAGTGCCTTGGTGCCGTCAGCGGTTGCAACATTGCCGGCGATGATGCGAACGGAATTCGACATCTTCTTGACCACCGAAACCGCATCGAGCACGCGCTGCGAATGGCCATGCGCGGTATCGACGACCAGAAGGTCAACACCGGCATCGATGAGGCGTTCTGCGCGCTCGATGGCATCGGCACCGACGCTGATTGCGGCAGCGGCGCGAAGACGGCCCTGCGCATCCTTGGTGGCGTTGGGGTTGAGCTGCGACTTCTCCATATCCTTGACGGTGATGAGGCCGACGCAATTGCCCTTTCCATCCACCACCAGCAGCTTTTCAATGCGGTGCTTGTGCAACAGACGGCGCGCTTCCTGCTGATCGACGCTGCTTTCCTTGACCGTAACAAGGTTTTCGCGGGTCATCAGTTCATAGATCTTCTGTTGCGGATCGGATGCGAAACGCACGTCGCGGTTTGTCAGAATGCCGACGAGACGGCCATTCTTGTGGCCGCCTGCACCGCCGTTTTCAACCACCGGAATGCCGGAAATGCCGTGCGCCTTCATCAAAGCCTGTGCTTCTGCCAGCGTGGCATCCGGGCCGATGGTGACCGGGTTGACGACCATGCCGCTCTCGAACTTCTTTACCTGCCGGACTTCTTCGGCCTGTTCGATGGGGGTAAGGTTGCGGTGGATGACGCCGATGCCGCCGGCCTGCGCCATGGCGATGGCAAGGCGGCCTTCCGTGACCGTGTCCATGGCGGAAGAGAGGATCGGCAGGTTGAGATCGATATCACGGGCAATGCGGGTGGCGATATTCGTCTGTCCCGGCATAACCTCGGAATGTCCGGGTTGCAGCAACACATCGTCAAATGTGAGAGCGTCCAAACCAGTGGGTGTTTGAATGATGCGTGCCATGACCAAATTCCTTCATAATGAAAATGCGTGGCCGTCCCGGAACGAAAAGTTCACCCCGGCGCCCTGCAAGGATTGCTTGGAAGTTGGCGAGGGCTGGTAACACGTTCATGACAGGAAGGAAATAGAAAAAACCCGGAATGACCTTCCGGGCTTATTCTGTTGCTGCATTGCAGCAGGCGTTAAAGAGCGTCCTGTGGATCCCTGTTCCGCACGACGCGCTTTAACTGCTTGTTTTTACGCATGTCGTTATCGCAAAACCGCTTAACGCTTTTGCGCGATATGCATCAGATGTCGAACTGGTAGGACTTCGGCACGAAACGGTACCCCGTATCCAGCTTTTCCGCGTAACCGACAGCCGGGAAAGGCATGTGATAGCCGAGGAACGGCAGCCGGTCCGTGGCGATCATGTCGTAGACCTTCTTGCGGGTTGCAGCGGCCGCCGCCTTGTCCATGTCGAACTTCACTTCCCAATCAGGCTTTTGCAGCGACAGGACGAAATGGTTGGCCGTATCAGCCGTCAGGATCAGCTGCTTGCCTTCGGATTCGACACGGAAGATCATGTGGCCCGGCGAATGGCCAAACGCCGCAATGCCGGTGATGCCGGAAACCACGTCAGCACCGTCGCCGATGAAGGTCGCCTTTTCCGCCAGCGGTTTGACGTTGGCGATGACGCCCTTCTGGCCGCCTTCGGCAGGCGTGCCAACCCGCTTCTCGTCCGTCCAGAAATCATATTCCGCCTGGCCGAAAACATAACGCGCCTTGGAGAAGGCCGGCGCGCCCTTTTCCATCAATCCGCCAATGTGGTCTCCGTGCATATGGGTCAGCACCACCACGGTCACGTCGTCAGGAGAGTAACCGGCAGCCGCCATGCCTTCGATAAGACGGCCATTACCAGCGCCACGGCCGGACTCGCCGAAACCCGTGTCGAACAGCACGAGGTCCGTGCCGGTATTTACGAGAACCGGCGAGAAGGAATTGACGAATTGCTCCTTCGGCAGAAAATTGTCTTCCAGCAGCTTGCCGACGGTTTCCGCCGACTGATCGGTGCCGAAGGTCTCGCCCGGATTGGGCGCGGCGCGCGCGCCGTCCTTCACGACAAGCACTTCGAAATTACCAAGCTTGAAGCGATTGGTTTCAGGCGGCATGGCGTGTTTGATCTCCATGGAAGTTTGCGGCTGGTTCGTCTGCGCCGTTGCGGTGCGCGCCATCAATAGCGGCGCGCCGAGAACGCTTGCTCCCGCCACACCGATAAGGCCGCGTCTGCTCATGCTCAAGGATTGAGTCATCATTTTTCTCCCGATTCTCGCCAATGTCACTTTGCCCAACGGACAATAGAGCGAGAAAGTTGCAAGAAAACCGGCCTCACGCAGGTTTGATCGGAACTTCAGAAATTGATAATTAACGTGTTGGCAAGTCGGCCCATCAGGCGTAGGAGGAACTGCGATACCATTGTCGCAGCGGAGAGCCGCAGGCAGCCTCATGAACCGCATCATTCCCCTGATCCTGGCAGTCGCTCTCTTCATGGAGCAGATGGACTCCACCGTCATCGCAACGTCGCTTCCGGCCATTGCGGCCGATCTTCATGTGGGTCCGATCACGCTCAAGCTCGCACTCACGGCCTATATGGTGTCGCTGGCGATCTTCATTCCCATCAGCGGCTGGATGGCCGACAAATACGGCGCGAAGAAAATCTTCCGTTTCGCCATCGGCGTCTTCGTCGTCGGTTCGATCTGCTGCGCGGTCTCGTCATCGGTATTCGAATTCGTCGTTTCGCGCTTCCTGCAAGGCATGGGCGGGGCGATGATGACGCCCGTTGGCCGCCTCGTCCTCCTGCGGACGACGCAACGCAGCGAACTGGTTTCCGCCATGGCGCTTTTGACGATACCGGCGCTTGTCGGCCCTCTGACCGGCCCGCCGATCGGCGGCTTCATCACCACCTATTTTTCATGGCACTGGATTTTCCTCATCAACGTGCCCATCGGCGTCATCGGCATCTGGCTGTCGACGATCTTCCTGCCGGAAATCGAGACCACCAATCCGCCACCGATGGACGGCAAGGGTTTCGTGTTATCCGGTCTCGCAGCATCGGGCGTGGTTTTCGGCGTGTCGGTCGTCAGCCTTCCGGCACTGCCGCCCGCCATCGGCATCGCCTCGACGGTCATCGGTTTCATCTGCGGCTTTCTTTATGTGCGCCACGCGGCAAACCACCCTGCCCCCATTCTGGATTTCCGGATTTTCCGCAACCCGACATTCCGGGCGGCCACCGTTGGCGGCACCGCCTTCCGCATTTCCACGGGCGCCATTCCCTTCCTGATGCCGTTGATGTTGCAGATCGGTTTCGGGCTCAACCCGTTTCAATCAGGCATGATCACCTTTGCCGGGGCAATCGGCGCGATCACCACGAAATTCATGGCCAAGCGGGTCTTTGCCGCAACGGGGTTCAGATCAACGCTGATCGGAGCCGGCATCGTCGGCGCCTTCACGACGCTCGCCAACAGCTTCTTCACGCCGGAAACGCCCTACCCGCTGATCATGATCTGCCTCGTCACGGCGGGCTTTGCCCGTTCCTTCTTCTTTACCGGATCCAACGCGCTCAGCTATTCCGATATAGACGACAGCCAGGCAAGTCAGGCAACTTCGATGGCATCCGTGCTGCAACAGATCAGCCTTGCGCTCGGCGTGGCTTTCGCAGCCGCCATCCTGGAAGTCAGCAGCATGTTATCCGGCTCGCATCTGCAGCTTGCCGATTTCCACGTTGCCTTCACCATCGTGGCGCTGGTCTCGCTGTTTGCAATCGTGCCGATCATCCGCATGGACGCGCAAGCGGGCGCGGCCGTTTCCGGCCACCGCGGCAAGGTCTCGCAACCGGCAGAATGATTAGTCTTCGTCCGCCTCATCCACGTGCATAACGGACTGCGTTTCGGCTGTCCGGCCCTTGAAATGCTTGGCGAGCAGGAACATTTCGACCGATTCCGAGCGCGAGGACGCCGGCTTGATATGCAGGACCTGCTTGAAGTTCTTCTTCAGCATGTCGAGCAATGCCTTTTCCGTGCCGCCCTGGAAGGTCTTGGCGAGGAAATGGCCGCCTTCCGCCAGCACCTGAACCGCGAAATCGGCCGCGACTTCGCACAGATGCATGGTGCGGATGTGGTCCGTCTTCTGGTGGCCCGTGGTTGGTGCCGCCATGTCGGACAGCACCAGATCCGGCGTGCCGCCAACGGCCTCCATCAACTGGTCCGGTGCGGTCGGATCGAGGAAGTCGAGCTGCAGGATCTTCACGCCGGGGATGGGATCGATTTCGAGAAAATCGATAGCGGCGACGCGGATATCATCCTCGGTGGAATCGGTAACCTTAGAAGCGATCTGCGACCAGCTTCCGGGTGCCGCACCAAGGTCGATGATGCGGGTGGCACCCTTCAGGATCTGGTGCTTGTCGTTGATTTCCAGAAGCTTGAAGGCGGCGCGGGCGCGATAGCCTTCCAGCTTGGCGCGCTGCACATAGGGGTCGTTGATATGACGTTCCAGCCAGCGGCGCGATGAGGCCTTGAGCTTGGTCTTCTTGACCTTCTGACCGATCTTTCGGCCGGTGCGATTGGTGCTTGTGGGCGCCTTGCTCATGTCAAACCTTCCGTTCTGTCCTGCCGTGCCATCTGCATGCGCCTTATCCGGTTACGCCGCCATGCGCCGTCATCCGCCATCATATCCGTCAACAGGCCTTCGCGCAGCCCGCGATCGGCCACACGCATGCGCCGCGCCGGCCAGCGACGGCGAATGGCCTCGAGGATGGCGCAGCCGGCCAGAACCAGATCGGCCCTGTCAGGACCGATGCAGGCATTGGCGGCGCGGCCGGCAAAATCCCATGCCAGAAGCTTGTCCTGCATCGCCGTCACCTCGGTATCTGAAAGCCAGAGGCCATCCACCTTGCGGCGATCGTAGCGCGGCAGGTCGAGGTGAACGCCGGCAAGCGTCGTCACCGTACCCGAGGTTCCGATCAGGTGAAAATCCTCGTGATGCGCAAGCGGCGCCAGAGGCGGGCACTGGAAGGCATCCAGCAGCCCTTCGACTTCCCGCACCATGGCGGCAAACACATCCGGCGTCACATCGCGGCCGCCATGGCGTTCCGAGAGGGTAACAACGCCGACCGGCAACGATGTCCAGTGGGTGATGTGGTTGGCGAGCCGGTTGGAACGGTTTTCGCCGACCTTGATGACCGCGATTTCCGACGATCCGCCGCCTATATCGAACAGCACCACCGAACGGGCTTCACGCCCGACCAGGGAGGCGCAACCCGAAACGGCGAGACGCGCTTCCGTCTCGCGGCTGATGATCTCAAGCTTGAGCCCGGTTTCCCGGGTAACCCGCTCCAGAAACTCCTCGCCATTGGTTGCTGCCCGGCAAGCTTCGGTGGCGATGAGGCGCATACGCCTGATCGGGCGTCCAGCAAGTTTCGAGGAGCAGACCTTGAGAGCCTCCACCGCGCGATCCATGGCATCGTCTGAAAGACGGCCGGTCGATACCAGCCCCTCGCCCAGCCGGACGATGCGCGAAAAGGCATCGACGACCCGGAACTGGCCGGGCCGTGTCGGCTGCGCGATCAGCAGTCGGCAATTATTGGTTCCGAGATCGAGCGCCGCATACATGTCCGTTGCGAATTCGGAGCCATGCTCTTGATGGCGGGCGCCGTGACGGGCGGACATTTCGGATTGTTGCCGGTGCGGTTCCTGAGCCGTCCCATTGGCGCGACCGTTCTGCTTGCCGACATGTCGGGGCGCATGGGAGGGAACCAGCGGGCGACCCTGCGGATCGCGGCTGCGCGGATCACGGTGAGCCCGCTTGCGGTTACGCGACTTGCGACCACCGGCAGGCGGCACGGAGGATGGATTGGTGGCATCCGTTGCGACGACAGCCTCTGGCTGTTCACTGGCAGCAGGCGGCGTCTGATGGGAGGTGCCTTTGCCACGGGAACGCCGACGCCGCTTTCTTTTGCGCGGTTCGGCATCCGGCTCGAGAGCCGATACATAGGGGGAACCGGCCGGAACATCCGCGGCAACATCATGCGACAGCACAGCAACGTCACGGGGTTTACCGTCACGCCTGTTTTTCTTGCCACGACGGGATCGCTTCGCTTTCCCTTTGTTTGCCACCGACGCCCCTTGTTCCGACGGCTTTGGGCCGTTTCCGGGGTCGATCACTGTCTTGTCCATTTCGCCGCGCACAAGCGTAGAGGCTATGCTGCTGGCTTTCATAAGGTTTCGTTGGGCGGACAATACCAGCGCAAGAGATTTTAGCCAAATGGTTTTTGGAAGGGAGGAAACCGCACCGTCGACGCGCAGCAAAGACATGCGTTTGCGATAACCCAAATCGGGTTTGAAATCGCTGCAATGATTTTCAGGAATTTTAGGAAATTGGAGATGGTACGGTTGGGGGGTCTCGAACCTCCGACCTCAGGTGCCACAAACCTGCGCTCTAACCAACTGAGCTACAACCGCACATCAAACGCCGAACCGGCGCCACGGGGGGTGACATAAAAGGTGTTTTCGCTATTTGCAAGTCCTTCAGCGAATTTTGCGAAAAAAGGCTTGGAAAGGCAAGCCGTTTTCACGGCGCCAGAGCTGGCAACAGTCGATAGCCGGGTATACCGCTTGCAATCTGGAACGGGGCCAGAACGGGTCTCGCCGGGCCTGTTCATGTTAACTCTATTTGGCGATTCATTCAGGCGGCGGTGGACCGCGCCGCCCTGTGAAGTTATTTAAAATTCTGTTAACGTGGTGCCTCAGCGGATTTACGTTTCAGCTTCATGAGGAAGCCGAAAGCCTCGCAAGGTCCGGTAGTGCCAGAATAGGTTTCGACATGCCCGCCGTCCAGTATCCCTTTATCGATATCGCAGTGCATGAACGGGTGCGCGAAGGTTTTGGGCGCGGCGAGGCGATGGCTTTGTTCTCGCTCGATCTTCAGAGCGCGCTCTGGGCCAATGGGCGCGGTGCAGCGCTGTTCGGCACGCCGATGGTCTATGATTTTCTGGAACAGGGACCCAAACGGCAGGACGTGACCTTCCGGCAGCTGGCCGCGACGGCGGCGCGTCTTTCGAAGACGGGCGACAGCCTGCCGTTTACCATTCGTATCAATGCGGGCTTCCGCAGCCTTGCCGTTACCGCCAAGGCGGAAATCATCGAGGCCGAACCGGGCCAGCCTGCTATTCTGTTTTCCGCCCTCACCGATCAGGCCGCACCTGACACGGCGGAATGCGCAAGGCGCATGATTGAAGGCTTTGACGATCCCGATATCCATATCGCTGTCATCAATGGCGATAACGAGGTCGTTGCCGCTTCGGCCAAGTTTGCGTCGCTCGGCATCACGCCGCATACGGCAAAGACGCTGGTTAGGATGGCCGCAGGCCAGGCTGGCCACCTCGTCAAACGGCCCGTGCCGACCGGCAAGGGTTACATGCCCGCCGCCGCCGGCCAGATCACGACATCGCCAGAACTCAATCTGTTGTTCGTGGTAGAAACCGCGCTCGGGACGCTCGATCCCGTTAACGGCTTTGCCGAAGACAAGCCGCAGGAAACCCCGGCCGCCGCCCAACCGGCTTTGCCGGTCGCCGAGACCGCGCCTGTTGCCGCAACGGCTGCCTCATTCGATTCCGTGCTCGACGCCGTCGCCGGGATAGAAGATGTGGAGGACGTGCCGGAACTGCCTTCCGACGTCGAAGACGAAGTGACTGTGGAACAGGATGAGGAAACCGTCCTGCCATTGCTTGCAGCAAAAGAAGAAACGGATGCTCCGGCGGATGTCCCGCTGGAGGATGCCGATACGGCTGCAAATGCGGCTATGACGGACGATATTGCCGATCTCTTCGAACTGGATGCGGATGAGGCAAAGGTTCCGGCAGCTGGTCAGGCTTCCAGCGAAGACCATACCGAACAGGCCCCGGACGTGGAGCGCGCAGAGGCGGAAGATGAGGTCGCTGAAACAATAGCGGCGCAGGACGCTGCACCCGTTGAAGAGGATGCCCCAGCGGCCGTGGAACAGACCGACGAACCCCAGCCTTTTGTCTTCAACGCCGGTGCGCGTGCATCCCGTTTCGTCTGGAAAATCGATGCCGAGGGCCGCTTCAGCTCGATCTCGCACGAATTTGCAGAAGCTGTGGGCGCGAAGGCGGCAGCTGTCGAAGGCATGAGTTTTGCCGATGTGGCGGCACTGTTCAATCTCGATCCGGAAGGCAAGATTCGCGAGCTTCTCGGCCGCCGTGATACCTGGTCTGGCAAGACGATCTATTGGCCGGTTGAAGGCACGTCTCTGATGGTGCCGATCGATCTCGCCGCCCTTCCCACCTATACGCGCTCGCGCGAATTTGACGGTTTCCGTGGTTTCGGCATCGTGCGGCTGGCCGATGCCGCAGAGGATCCGCACGCCACCGGCCTCACCTTCCTGCACGGCGAAGACATCCTTCAAACCGAGGTTTTGCCGCAGCCGACTGCCGAGGATGAAGACGAGGAATTGCTGGCTTTTCTCGATGAGCTCGATGAGGAAACCCCGGCCGCTGAAGATGCGCCAGCCGAGATTTCGGACGAAGAGCGGCCCCACGATTACAGCCCGCCGGAATTCGAAGTGCCGGCCTTGGCAATCGTACCGACCCCGGAACCAGAGCCGGAGCCGGAGCCGGAGCCGGAGCCAACCTACTCCGACAAGGTCGTCCATCTGGAAGAGCGCCGCTGGCGCTCCCGCGAGGGCCTGACCGCAGGCGAGCAGGCCGCCTTCCGCGAAATCGGCCGGACGCTGGCACCCGTAGATGCCGTTTCAGACGAAGGCCCGAAGGCGGAAGAAGACGCTCCTTCTACCGATCCGGCTGCACAGCATATCCAAGACGATATCGACGCGGTAACACAGGTGGACCTGCCGCCCGTGCTGGAAGAAGACGTTAATGCCGCAGAACCGGCTGAGGAAGACGATCTCTTCGCGGACTATGTTCGCGGCGAACGCCCTGCGGCCACGACCAAGCCTGCCGATGAAATCCACATCGAAGAAAAGACAGTCGCCTTCACTGAGGTGGTACCGGCGGCCGATATCGCCGCTGCGATGGTTAGCCCACCGCTGCGCCCCGCCGATGCGCTGAGCGCCGAAACGCTGGACCAGATGCCCGTGGCACTGCTGGTGCATGCCGGTGACAGGCTGATCCATGCCAATCCGGATTTCCTGCGGCTGACGGGCTACGGCTCTCTTGATGAATTGGACGAGGTCGGTGGACTGGAAGCCCTGCTGCAACGGCAGGAGCTTGAGGATATGCCTGATAACGAAGGCGGCATGGTCGTCGTCAGCGCCGAAAATGACATCATTCCGGTCAAGGCACGGCTGCAATCCATCCGCTGGGAAGACACCAAGGCGCTGATGCTGTCGCTGGTTCCGCTGGAAGAAAAGCAGGCACCGGTTACAGCAGCCAACGAGAATACGTCAGCGGCGGAAACCGCGAATGCCGACGCAGGCAGCGTTTCCGTATTGCAGGGCGAAGTCGAAGAACTGCATTCCATTCTTGAAACGGCAACGGATGGCGTGGTGCTTTTGGGAGACGACGGCGAAATCCGTTCGCTCAATCGCTCCGCCAGTGCGCTGTTCAACTATGACAATGGCGAAATCGCAGGAAAGCCCTTCGTCACCCTGTTTGCGCATGAGAGCCAGCGCGCGGTGCTGGACTATCTTTCCGGCCTTGCCAATAACGGTGTCGCCAGCGTGCTGAACGATGGCCGCGAGGTGATCGGCCGCGAGGCATCCGGCGGTTTTCTGCCGCTGTTCATGACGATCGGGCGACTCAAATCCTCGCACGGCTATTGCGTGGTCATCCGTGACATCACCCAGTGGAAGCGCACGGAAGAAGAGTTACGCAACGCCAAGCGCGCGGCGGAAACCGCCAATGCGCACAAGACCGATTTTCTTGCGCGTGTCAGCCACGAAATCCGCACGCCTCTCAACGCCATCATCGGCTTTGCGGACATGATGGCGACCGAGCGTTTCGGGCCAATCGGTCATCCGCGTTATGTGGAGTATTCCAATGATATCGGACGTTCGGGCCGGCATGTGCTCGATATCGTCAACGACCTCCTCGACATCTCCAAGATCGAAGCCGGGCAGATGGATGTCGATTTCATCGCGGTTCCGCTGAACGAGACGGTGGCCGAGGCGGTCTCGCTGGTGCAACCGCAGGCCAACAATCAGCGTGTCATCATCCGCACGGCGCTTTCGCAATCCGTTCCACAGATCGTTGCCGACCTGCGCTCGATCAAGCAGATCGTGCTCAACATCCTGTCGAACGCCATCCGCTTCACGCCATCAGGCGGCCAGATCGTGGTTTCCACCGCCTATGAGGCCAATGGCAGCGTCGCGCTGCGTATCCGCGATACCGGCATCGGCATGACCCGGGCTGAGCTGGAACAGGCCATGAAGCCGTTCCGGCAGGTGGCGTCATCGGGCAAGCGCGTGCGCGGCGATGGCACCGGGCTCGGCCTTCCCTTGACCAAGGCGATGGTGGACGCCAACCGCGCGAACTTCTCCATCACCTCGACACCGAACGAGGGAACGCTGGTGGAAATTACCTTTCCGTCGCAGCGGGTTCTTGCCAACTGAGGCCATGCGGGCGTAGCAATGCGGGAACCGCCGGCTAAACGGACAGCCGGTTGAGGCTTTCGCAGGACAGCAGGCTGGCTTTTCCATGACGGTTTCCATTCCGGCAACAAGACGCGTTTCATTGTTGCCCATCACGGCGGTCATCGTCGCAGCCATCGCCGCCATGCCTGTTCTGGCGGTCTTCTGGCTGGCGCTGACCGGCAGCACGGAAGGATGGCAACACCTTCTAGCCAATGTTCTGCCGCGCGCCGGGTTTCGAACCTTCCTGCTGCTGGCGATGACGGCCGCAACGACGGCATTCTTCGGCATTGTCTGCGCCTGGCTCGTCACCACATTCGAATTCCCTTTGCGGCGGGTATTGTCGGCGGCACTTGTCCTGCCGCTCGCCATTCCTTCGTATCTGGCAGCCTATGCTTTCGGCGAGTTCCTGGATTTCACCGGCCCGGTACAAAGCGCCCTTCGCGCCGTCTTCGGCTATCACAGCATCCGCGACTACTGGTTTCCGGACGTACGCTCGCTTGGCGGCGCCGTGGTGGTTCTGAGTTCGGTGCTTTACCCTTATGTCTATCTCTCGGCCCGCGCCGCCTTTTCCATGCAGGGACGGTTTGCGGCCGAAGCTGCGCGCACGCTTGGTGCGAAACCGCTTGGCGTATTCTTTTCCGTTCAATTGCCGATGGCGCGGCCGGCGATCGCCATCGGTCTTTCGCTGGTCCTGATGGAAACGCTGAACGATATTGGCGCTGTCGAATATCTCGGTGTCCAGACGCTGACTTTCACGATTTACGAGACCTGGCTCAATCGCGGCAATCTTGCCAATGCCACACAGATCGCCGCCGTCATTCTGCTCATCGTTGGCGCGTTGATCTTCATCGAACGCAACGCCCGCGAAAAACAGCGCTTTGCCGCTCCAAAAGCCACGACCATGGCGCAACGCCACCGGTTGAAAAGCCTTCGCGGCTGGCGGCGCTGGTCTGCAAGCCTCTTCTGCGTCGCTCCTGTGGCGAGTGGTTTCCTCATTCCCGTCATCGTTCTTGGCGGTTACGCCGCAAAAAGGCTGGATGCGCTGTTTGCGCCGAAGCTGCTGAAAGCACTCGGTCACAGTCTCGAGGTCTCGCTTTCCGCCGCCTTCGTCACCCTGATTGCGGCTTTCGTATTTTCCTATGCCATCCGCACCGAGCGCTCGCGCACGTCAAAGGTGGCCGCGCGACTTGGCTCCATGGGATATGGCGTGCCGGGAACGGTGCTCGCCATCGGCGTGCTCATTCCCCTGGCCGGTCTCGACAATCACGTCGACGGGTTTGTCCGCTCCCATTTCGGATTTTCGAGCGGCCTGCTGCTGTCAGGCACTGCCTTTGCCATCATCTACGCCCATTCGGTGCGCTTCATGACCATGGCGGAGGGAACGCTTGATGCCGGGTTCCAGAAGCTCTCGCCGCATATCGACATGGCCTCGCGAACGCTTGGGCGCAACCGGTTGCAGACACTGTTCAAGGTGCTGCTGCCGAATATGCGGCCTGCGGCGCTGACAGCCTTTCTTCTGGTACTGATCGAATCCATGAAGGAGCTGCCGGCGACGATCCTGCTGCGGCCCTTCGGCTTCAACACACTCGCCACGCTGGTCTATGAAGACGCGTCCCGCTCAAGGGTGCAGGATGCCGCCGTGCCGGCGATCATCATCATCATTGCCGGGCTTATCCCCGTGCTTCTCGTGTCGAAATCGATGGATCATCCGGAAAACCGCTGAAGGCAACGCGCATGGCGGCAAAAAGAAAGGCGGCCTCTCGGCCGCCTGTATTAGTTGTGCTTTTTTAACGAGAGAAAGGGGGACAACCTCGCCATATGGAAATTATCAATCCCGGCTATCTAAAGTTTGACAGCCCTGCGTTGGGATTTACTTTCCGCCAACTCCTATTAACAAGCGGTTAAAACCAAAATCGATCAATTACCGACGATAATTCCTATTTTGAGACCGTAAAAGTCGAAAACTAAATTACAGGTTTCTAATTTTATCGACGCCTCAACAGTAACGCGTAGAAATCGGAGAGGAATATTCGATCAGTTGCGCGCGGCTGCGTGTTCGTCCTTCATCCGCTGGAGTTCCGTGCGTTTGGAGGCGATGGAAGCGACAATCACGCCGATTGTGACAAGCCCGATAAGGATCGTGCAGATGGCGTTGATCTCAGGTGTGACGCCAAGACGAACCTGCGAATAAATCTTGATCGGCAGCGTCGTCGCACCCGGACCAGTGGCGAAACTTGCGATCACGAGATCATCGAGCGACAGCGTAAACGCCAGCATCCAGCCGGCGATGACGGCCGGGAAGATCAGCGGCAGGGTAATTTTGAAGAAGGTCTTGACCGGCGGGCAACCGAGATCGAGCGCTGCTTCCTCGAGGCTGCGATCAAAGGTCAACAGGCGCGACTGCACGACGATTGCCACATAACACATGGTGAAGGTGGTGTGGGCGATGACCACCGTCCAGAAGCCGCGATCCACCCCAACGGCCACGAACAGCAAAAGCAGCGACAGACCGGTAATGACCTCCGGCATAACGAGCGGCGCATAGATCATGCCCGAAAACAGCACGCGTCCCGGAAAGCGCGCAAAGCGCGTCAGAGACAGCGCCGCCAGCGTTCCGAGGATGGTGCCGATGGTGGCACTCAAAATACCGACACGAAGCGTCACCCAGGCTGCATCCATCAGCCCCTGGTTAGACCACATGGACTTGTACCATTGCAGCGAAAATCCGCCCCAGACGGTGACCAGCTTCGAGGCATTGAAGGAATAAACGATCAGGATGATTATTGGGATGTAGAGAAAGGCAAAACCGAGGGTCAGGACGGTGATGTCGAATTTTCCGCGTTTCATGGCCTCACCCGACTTTCTTCTGCTGGTTCTGGAAGATGGCGATGGGCACCACCAGCAACAGTAGAAGCAGCACCGCAACGGCGGATGCCAGGGGCCAGTCGCGGTTGCCGAAGAATTCAGTCCAGAGCGTCTTGCCGATCATCAGCGTCTGCGCACCGCCAAGCAGATCGGGAATGACGAATTCGCCGGTTATCGGGATGAAACAGATCATCGACCCGGCCACCACGCCCGGCAGCGACAGCGGGAAGGTAATCTTCCAGAAGGCTTTCCAGGGCGGGCAACCCAGATCGGCCGCCGCTTCCAGAAGCGTATTGTCGAATTTTTCCAGCGCCGAATAAAGCGGCAGCACCATGAACGGCAGATAGGAATAGACGATGCCGATGAAGATCGCCGTCTCGGTGCGGAAGATATTGACCTGCTGGTCCGGCCCCAGAAAACCGAGCCATTGGAACAGCACCGTCAGCAGACCTTCGGGCTTCAGAATACCGATCCAGGCGTAAACGCGGATAAGGAACGAGGTCCAGAACGGCAGGATGACCAGCATCACCAGCGTCGGGCGGATGGATGACGGCGAACGCGCCATGGCAAGAGCCATGGGATAACCGATCAACAACAGCAGGAAGGTGGAGATGAATGCGATGCGCAGCGACGAGAGATAGGCGTCGATGTAGAGCGGGTCTTCCGTCAGAAACAGGTAGTTTTCGAAATCCAGTTGCGAGAAGAACGCGCCAAGCTTCGAAAACCCTTCGAAGACCGGCGTATAGGGCGGCATGGATATCGCCGTATCCGAAAGCGATATTTTGAAAATGATGAAAAAGGGCGCTGCGAAAAACAGCATCAGCCAGAAATAGGGAACCGCGACGACCAGCCATCGCCAGGGACTTTGCCGGTTTTCAGGAGTGGTGATCGCCATAAAAGCCTCCCTCAGTGCGTTAGCACAAGACCGGAATCCTGTTTCCAGTTCAACCACACCATATCGCCGAAGGTGATCGGGCGATCCACGAGACGCGAGACATTCGCCTGCGCTGCACGGATGACACGGCCATCGGCAAGCTTGACGATGAACACCGAGAAGTCACCGAGATAGCCGATATCCCAGACTTCGCCATAAGCGGAATTGACGGCGCTGTCGGTGGGTTGATCGAGCGAGATGCGGACCTTTTCCGGGCGGATGGCGAAAGCCACCCGGCTTCCGGTGACAGCGGCGCATTCCTGCTCCACCGCAACTGCCAGCCCGTCGCAATCGAGCGTCACCAGTCCCGGCTTGCCGATATCGGACGCGTTAGTGACGACATTGGCGTCGAAAATATTGATGTCGCCGATGAAATCCGCCACGTAACGGCTGTTCGGCGCCTCGTAGATCTCGGCAGGCGTTGCCACCTGCACCACAATGCCCTTGTCCATGACCGCGATCCGATCCGACACCGTCATTGCCTCTTCCTGGTCATGGGTGACGATCAGGAAGGTGAGGCCGAGATTGGTCTGGATGTCCATCAGCTCGAATTGGGTTTCCTCGCGCAGCTTCTTGTCGAGCGCACCGAGCGGTTCATCCAGCAAAAGCACCTTCGGCCGCTTGGCAAGCGAGCGGGCAAGCGCCACGCGCTGCCGCTGGCCGCCCGAAAGCTGGCTCGGCTTGCGCTTGGCAAACTCGCTGAGCTTGACGAGCCGCAGCATTTCCTCGACCCGCGAGGATATTTCTGCCTTGGGCAGACCGTCCTGCTCCAGACCGAAGGCAATGTTCTTCTCCACCGACATATGCGGGAAAAGGGCGTAGGACTGAAACATCATATTGGTCGGGCGCTTGTAGGGCGGCACGCCGGAAATATCCTTGCCCTGAAGGAGAATACGCCCATTGGTCGGTTCCTCGAAACCGGCCAGCATGCGCATCAGCGTGGTCTTGCCGCAGCCGGAAGGACCGAGCAGCGAAAAGAACTCCCGCTCGTAAATATCGAGCGTCAGATTATCGACGGCGACGAAATCGCCAAACCGCTTGGTGACGTTTTCAAAACGGATGAAGGGAACCGCATCGGGATTGTCCCAAGGGCTAAATTTGCGTTTGACCGGCCCCAGAGTTTTCGCCATTCACCCTACCCTCAAATCCCGTTGAATTTTGTAGATTTGAGCATCGGATTTCCCGAAAACCGCGTCACACTTTTCGGTCCGATGCCATGAGGCGGGCAGCGCCGGCAGGTTGCGTGACCTGCCGGCAAGGTATCAGAGAAACAGGCCCGCCGGCCGTTTCTCAACCAGCGCGCGGAGCTATCAGCTACCGGTCTTTATCTGCGTCCAGACACGGTTCAAGACGCGCTGTTCCTTCGGTCCGTAGGGTGAGATGGTGAAGAGCTTCTTCATCGTCTCGGCATTGGGGTAGACCGCCGGGTTCTTGGCAACCGACGGATCCATCAGTGCCTGCGAGGCAAGGTTGCCGTTCGCATACTGAACATAGTTGGACGCCTTGGCGATGACTTCCGGGCGCATCAGGTAGTTTATGAAGGTGTGAGCTTCCTCGACATTCTTGGCATCCGCCGGGATGGCAAGGTTGTCGAACCACATATAGGTGCCTTCCTTCGGGATGACGTAGTTCACCTCGACGCCGTTCTTGGCTTCTTCGGCACGCTTTTTCGCCTGAAGAATGTCACCCGACCAGCCGATCGTGATGCAGCTGTCGCCATTTGCCAGCTCGTCGATATAGGCGGAGGAGTTGAAGGTCTTCACGAAGGGACGGATCTTCGAATAGACGGCACCGCCCGCTTCCAGATCGGCCGTTTCCTTGCTGTCCGGGTTCTTGCCGAGGTAATTCATCGCGATGGCGAAGGTCTCGTCCGATGCATCGAGAATATTGATGCCACAGGATTTCAGCTTTTCGGCATTTTCCGGCTTGAAGAGAATATCCCAGCTGTCGACCGGAACATCACCGAGAGCTGCCTTCACCTTGGCGACGTTATAGCCGATGCCTGTTGTGCCCCACATGTAGTTCACGGCATACTCGTTGCCGGGGTCGTATTTCGCCAGACGCTCGGAGACATCCGGCCACATGTTCTTCAGATTCGGCAACTTGGACTTGTCGAGTTTCTGGAAAACACCGGCATTGATCTGGCGGGCAAGGAAGGGGCCTGTCGGCACCACCACGTCGTAGCCGGAGCTGCCGGCCAGAAGCTTCGTTTCCACGAGTTCGTTGCTGTCGAATACATCGTAAACGACCTTTATGCCGGTTTCCTTGGTGAAATCGGTGAGGATCGATTCGTCGATATAATCCGACCAGTTAAAGACGTGAACGACCTTCTCCTGGGCCATTGCCGAGCCTGCAGCAACGAGCGCCGTCGTGAGAGCCAAAGTGAAACGGAGCGAACGGTTTTTCATGATTTCTCCTGTTAACGCATCCTCGTGACGGAAGCGTGATCCCCTTTTTTAGTGAGACTAGAAAGGAAAACAAAAGGGAGCAAGGGGGAAATGTGCAGCACAGCATTTTCAACCGAATGTGTTCCACCGGAAAAAAAGTAATGCGAAACCTCTACTGGAAGTCGAAAACACTAAGACCGGTCACCATTTCGTCCAGGCCGAGCGGCCTCGTCAGCGGGGCCTCCGCCCGCGACAGACAGCCCTGCCTTTCACACAGCCGGCACGAGGGACCAATGGCAATGGTCGGCCCACCTGCGCCGGCAGCCCCATAAACCGTCTCCCCGGCCTGGGCGAGATCGCAGCCCAGAAGCACGGCCGTTCGCCGCACCCTTTCGCCAAAACCGGCCTGCGGGCCTTCAAGCGTGCACGAAACAGTCAGGAAGGCGTCACCGTCAGGCATCTCCACCGGCTCCACCAGCACCTGCCCCGGCTGGGCAAAAGCTGCGTGGATATTAAGACGCGGACAGAGGCCACCAAACCGTGCCCTCGGGAAACCACCGGCGCCCGCAAGACGGAAACGGTTGCCGGCATTGTCAGTCTCCATCAAAAAGAACGGGATTGCCGCGGCCGTCGGCCTTTGCAGGCTGACGAGCCTGTTGGCGGCCTGCTCGAACGACACATTGAAGCGTGATCGCAGGACATCGAGATCGTATTTCGCGCGCTGGGCGGCACTCAAAAACGCACCATAGGGCATCATCAGGGCATGGGCGGCATAACGCGCCAGCTCGAAGCGGGCGATGCGCCGTGCCTCCTCCCCCTTCAGGCCAAGCGTCTCCAGCTCAGCGCCAATCTCCTCTCGAAGCGCCAGAAGACAGGTTTCCATCGCCATTTCCCTGAGCTGATCCGGCTGCGACAGGCGCTCGGACAAAAACAGCCGCATGGAATGGCGGTCATAACGCCGCCGCAGATTGGGCATGGCATGGACCGGCAGAGTTCTGACCACGATACCGTGGTTTTTCTGAAGCCATGCGCGAAGGCCCGCGGCGAGATCTTCGCCCGCCGACAATTGCCTGTGCAGTTCTTCTGCCGCCGTATCGATGGAATGGACATAGGCCGGCCGGTTTTCAAAGACGTGCCGCACCTCGTCGATCGGCAGACGGGTGGAGGAAAGCACCGTCTCATGTCCTTCGCGCGCCAGAAGATCCGAGAGGTCGGAAAGGCGCTGCGCCTGTTCCCGATAGGCCCTATACAGCTTGACGACGCCACTTGCCGCATTGGGCGCGGCATCTGCCACCTCGATCAGCTCCTGCGGCGACGGCACCTCGCCCACCAAGAGCGGATCGGCGAAGACCTCGCGCAATTGCCCGGCGGAACCGGCACTCTCGCCTTGCAGGTCGTCCAGATCCACCTTGTAGACTGAAGCGAGCTTCAAGAGCAGCTGCACGGTCAGCGGCCGCTGATTGCGCTCGATGAGATTGAGGTAGGAAGGCGAGATCGCCAGCGCCTCGGCCATGGCCGTCTGCGTCAGCGCCAGACCGTTGCGAATACGACGTACGCGCGGGCCAGCAAAAATCTTGTTTTCCGACACAGCATCAACCTCACATCGAAAGACTCATACAAGTCTGTTACAAATTCGCCGGGCATGAGGCTTTTACAAAATTTACAATTTTACAGCTCCACCCTGTCATGCATACTACAGCATAACCTCTTTCAAGTCACTGTTTTTATGTTTGTTCTGGCGCTCAAACTCATGAAAATGTAAATGTAGTCACATCGAACGGCGCTTCACACAGTTGAAGACAGCACGTTTCTTAAACCGCATTTGTCATGGGAGAGAGAAGTATGACGGATTTTTACAAACTTGTTCCGGGCGCACCGCAGGGACGCTTCGACGGCATTGAGCGCACTTATACCGCCGCCGACGTGGAGCGGTTGCGCGGCTCCGTTGAAATCCGCCATTCGCTGGCCGAGATGGGTGCCAACCGGCTGTGGAAGCTGATCAACGAAGAGAATTTCATCAATGCGCTCGGCGCGCTTTCCGGCAACCAGGCCATGCAGATGGTTCGCGCCGGGCTGAAGGCGATCTATCTTTCCGGCTGGCAGGTTGCGGCAGATGCCAACACGGCCTCCGCCATGTATCCGGACCAATCGCTCTACCCCGCCAATGCGGCGCCAGAGCTTGCAAAGCGCATCAACCGCACCTTGCAACGGGCAGACCAGATCGAGACGGCAGAGGGCAAGGGCCTTTCGGTCGACACGTGGTTCGCGCCGATCGTTGCGGATGCGGAAGCCGGGTTCGGGGGACCACTCAACGCCTTCGAGATCATGAAGGCATTCATCGAGGCCGGTGCAGCCGGTGTTCACTATGAAGACCAACTGGCATCTGAAAAGAAGTGCGGCCATCTCGGCGGCAAGGTTCTGATCCCCACGGCGGCGCATATTCGCAACCTGACGGCGGCGCGACTTGCAGCCGACGTCATGGGCGTGCCGACGCTGGTCATCGCCCGCACCGATGCGGAGGCAGCCAAGCTTTTGACCTCTGACATTGACGAGCGCGACCAGCCCTTCGTCGACTACGATGCCGGCCGCACCGTAGAGGGCTTCTATCAGGTTAAGAACGGTCTTGAACCCTGCATCGCCCGTGCGGTGGCCTATGCGCCCTATTGCGATCTGATCTGGTGCGAGACCTCCAAGCCAGATCTCGAGCAGGCGCGCAGGTTTGCCGAGGGCGTGCACAAGGTGCATCCCGGCAAGAAGCTCGCTTACAATTGCTCGCCGTCGTTCAACTGGAAAAAGCACCTCGACGACGCGACTATTGCCAAGTTCCAGCGCGAACTCGGGGCGATGGGCTACAAGTTCCAGTTCATCACGTTGGCCGGCTTCCACCAGCTGAATTACGGCATGTTCGAACTGGCGCGCGGCTACAAGGAGCGGCAGATGGCGGCCTATTCCGAGCTTCAGGAAGCGGAATTCGCGGCCGAGGTTAACGGCTACACCGCCACCAAACACCAGCGCGAAGTCGGCACCGGCTACTTCGACGCCGTGTCGCTGGCAATCTCGGGCGGCACGTCTTCGACCACCGCCATGAAGGAATCCACCGAGCACGACCAGTTCCGCCCGGCGGCGGAATAAACTGGAAAACTGCCCTTCCCTTGAACGGGAAGGGCTTGCAAATCGCATCAAGAACCCCAACCAATAAAGAGAGGAGAAATGCCATGAATGCCCATAACCCCATCAAGACCCACGTCAAGGAACGCGCCGAGGAGCAGTCCTCCGCCATGACGCAGGATCAACAAGTCGCCATCCGCATGCTGGCCAACGATCTGCACCGCCTCAATCAGGCCGTCATGAAGGCAGTTGAGGCCGGTGTTTCCGTTGAACTCGTCCGCTCAGCCCGCCATCACGGCGGGGGCGGCAACTGGGGCGATCTTCTGATCCCGGTCATCGTTGCGCAGGGAAGTGCTGCTGCGTGACACCGCTCATACCGGACGGCTTTTTCGTCCGGCGTACAAATCGGAATGTCGCTTGATGAGACGCGTCATCCGGTCCGCCACCGTCCGTATATCGCGGCGGTGGCGATCGTCATTGTTCATGACGATCCACTGATTGTGACGAAGCGCTTCGATTTCGTCACCCTCACGCATCAGCCGCGCATCGGCATCGCCCACGAAACACGGCAGCACGGCAACCCCTGCTCCCGCCAGTGCCAGATCGAGCAGTGCCGTCGGCCTGTTGACGGTCACCACGATATTGTCCCGCCGGTTTTCATGCGGCCAGCGCAGGTAGGCGGAAATGGCGTTTTCTTCCGCCACCGCCAACCACCGGTCTGAAACGGAGCTGGCGGCGTTGCGCAACCTGTAGGGCGCATAGGCCACCTCCCCCGTCTTGACGGCAGCGAGGTTGCGTTCCTCGGGCTCGAAAGCGCGAATGCCGATGTCGTTTTCGCGGTGCGCCAAAGACGCCCTCTGTTCGGCGATGAAAAGATCGATGCGGAAATCGTCGCGATCCGTGCAGATGGCGGAAAAGTTCCCGGTCAGCAGCCAGGCATTCCAGGTACCGACGGCGATACGTACGACGGAAGAGGCTGATGACGCCTTCTGCCAGCCCTCTATATCCTTGGCCGCATTTTCCATGGCCTGAAGACGGTCGAACAAGGCGCGGCCATCCGCGGTCAGGGCATATCCCGTCTGGCTGCGCTGGAACAGCGCCTTGCCAATGCGCTCCTCCAATTCGACCATGCGTCGCCCGATAGTCGCAGGGCTCAAACCCGTCAGCGCCGCAGCACCCGTCAGGCCGCCGCTGCGTGACACATCGAGGAAAAGTTGGTATGAATCCCAAGTGACGTTTTTCATTTATGAAAAACGTAGCGCATTTTCTTGCGCAGATAAAACAAAAAACGGCGTGCATCATGGCCCTCCGCAACATGGAGAGTGACATGCACGTATTTTATTCAGCATTGGCCATCATCGAAAACCAGACGCCGCGCACGCGGCGGGAAGCCATCCGGCAGGAAGAGAAATTCTATGCCGATATGGCCGAGGCATCCTGGCCGTGGCGGCTGTTTACCGCGGTTGCTGCAAGGGCGAAAGCGAAGAGCCTGACCTTAATAAAAAAGGGCGATCAGGGCAGCCACGGCACCGGCTGCGATTGCAGTCAGGCGAAAGGCCAACTGCCTGCTCTCGCTTTCGGCGCGGGCGATGGCAATGGCGCGAGGGCGGCGATGTGCGGATCTGTTCATGCGCGGGCTCCTGACGAAAAACTCAACCGACCCATGCCCTGTTAAGAGCCTCCAGCATGACATCATGTACAGCGGAACCACAACGAGATTCGGCTTTGCTGGCATTCTGTCAGGATGACTCCGTGCCTGTTAACAAGGTGTTAATACGAGCGGTTTCAGGCGAATTCACCTGCTGCCTGACCGGAGGCCCAGGCCCACTGGAAATTATAACCGCCCAGCCAGCCGGTCACGTCAACACATTCGCCGATGAAATAGAGCCCGGCCAAGGTTTTCGCTGCCATGCTGCGGGAATCGAGGCCGGTCGTATCCACGCCGCCAAGTGTGACTTCCGCTGTGCGATACCCCTCGGAACCGGCTGGCTTGATCTGCCAGTCCTGCACCTCATTTGCCAGGGTCGCCAGAGCCTTGTCTGACATATCGGCAAGGTTGCCGGTCAGCCCCGATTTTTCGACGACATGTTGCGCCAGCCGTTTCGGCAGGATTTCCGCAAGAGCGGTCTGGGCCGACTGGCGGCCGTTCTTCTGTTTCGCTTCCTTTAGCAAGGCGACGATATCGCGCGCAGGCTCCAGTTTCAGGCGGATCGTATCGCCCTCCCGCCAATAGGAGGAGATTTGCAGGATTGAGGGGCCGCTCAGGCCCCGATGGGTAAACAGCAGTGCTTCGTTGAAAGCCGTTTTGCCATGGGAAATTTCGGCTGGCACGGCAACACCGGCAAGGGGGCTCAGCCTTTCCAGTGCCGCAGGATCAAGCGTCAGCGGCACGAGGCCGGGGCGCGTCTCGATGAGCGACAGGCCGAATTGCTCGGCGATCTGGTAGGCAAAACCCGTCGCACCCATTTTCGGGATCGACTTGCCGCCCGTTGCGACCACAAGGCTTTCCGCCTCGATGACGCCGCCGGAGGTCGTCACGCGAAACCGGCCGCCATCATATGCGACATCAGAAACAGCGGTTTCGAGCCTCAATTTCACCTTTGCAGCCTGCATTTCGCCAAGCAGCATGCGGATGATGTCCTTGGCGCTATCGTCGCAAAACAGCTGCCCAAGCGTCTTTTCATGCCAGGCGATACGATGTTTTTCGACCAGAGCGATGAAATCGCGCGGCGTGTAACGGGCAAGTGCGGATTTGGCGAAATGCGGGTTGGCGGAGAGATAATTCTTCGGCCCGGCGTGGATGTTGGTGAAATTGCAGCGGCCGCCGCCGGAGATGCGGATTTTCTCGCCCGGCGCCTTGGCATGGTCGAGGATGATGACGGAGCGGCCGCGCTGGCCGGCGCGGATGGCGCACATCATGCCGGCAGCCCCCGCCCCCAAAATCAGCACGTCACATTTGTCTGCCATAGTTGTTTTCCGTTTGCTTCTCCCTTTCCTCTTTTCGAAGTGTCGCCCGTTGTCAATGGCGCTTTCCCCCTCGCCAATTGCCAAACTCCGGTTATGATGGCGCCAGTCGAAACACAGACCCGGTGATACATGCCCCCGAAGAAAACCATGCTCCGCCCGAAGAAACAGGCAACCATGGCAAAGAAACCTCCCCTCGACCTTTCCTCTACCCGTGGCGTTTCCTCCTGGCGCGAAGCTTCGCAATGGTTGAGGGCGCGCGGTATCGAGGATATTGAATGCATAACACCCGATCTTGCCGGGGTTGCGCGTGGCAAGATGATGCCGACGGCGAAATTTACGGGCGACACCTCGCTTGCCCTGCCCTCCGCCCTCTATCGCCACACGATCTCGGGCGAATATCCGGATGAGACGGCAAACTTCCGCTATGAGCCGCGCGACAGCGACCTGAAGCTTGTGCCTGATCTTTCCACGCTGTCCGTGGTGCCATGGGAAAGCGACCCGACCGCGCAGGTGATCTGCGATGTCGTGGATGCCGAGGGTAATTTCGTTCCCTATACGCCGCGCAACGTGCTGAAAAACGTGCTTTCGCTTTACACAGAGAAAGGCTGGAAGCCGGTCGTCGCGCCGGAAATCGAATTCTACCTGGTCGCCATGAATGACGACCCTGACTATCCGCTGCATCCGCCGAAGGGCCGCTCCGGACGCTCCATTGTCGGTGGGCAGAGCTATTCCATCGCCGGCATCAACGAGTTCGACGAACTGATCGACGATATCTATCACTTCTCCGAAAAACAGGGCCTCGAGATCGATACCCTGATCCACGAGGAAGGCCCGGCCCAGCTTGAAATCAACCTGCGCCATGGCGATCCGATCGAACTTGCCGACCAGGTGTTCCTGTTTAAGCGCACTATCCGTGAAGCAGCATTGAAGCATGGCATCTACGCCACCTTCATGGCCAAGCCCATGCAGGGCCAGCCGGGTTCGGCCATGCATATCCACCAGTCGGTGGTGGAGATCGACAGCGGCCGCAATATCTTCTCCAACAAGGACGGCGGCCCATCCAAGGAGTTCTTCGCCTTCGTCGGCGGCATGCAGCGTTATGTTCCGAACGCGCTGGTGATGCTTGCTCCTTACGTGAATTCCTACCGTCGTCTGACACCTGACATGGCTTGCCCGGTCAACAATGCCTGGGGTTACGACAATCGCACGACGGCTTTCCGCGTGCCGATTTCCAGCCCGCAGGCAAGGCGTGTCGAAAACCGCCTGCCGAGTTCGGATGCCAATCCCTATCTCGCGCTTGCAGCTTCGCTTGCCTGCGGCTGGCTCGGCATCGTCAACAATATCGAGCCGACCGAACCGACCGCCGATACGGCCAATGAAGGCTCCATCGACCTGCCGCGCGGGCTGCTGGAAGCCGTGGCGCTGCTGGAAGGCGAAGAACAGTTCGAGCGGGTGTTCGGCCATGAATTCGTCGGCCTTTATGCGGGCCTGAAGCGCGGGGAATTCGAGACATTCATGCAGGTCATCAGCCCATGGGAGCGGGAATTCCTGCTTCTCAACGTGTGAGGTCTGAAGCATGACGTGGCAAAGCCCGATAGCGCCGGGGATTTCCTGGTATCAGGCAAGCGCCCAGGAGCGGCCGCAATATCCGGCGCTCGACGGGTCGAAAGCAGTGGACGTCGCGGTCGTCGGCGGCGGCTATACCGGGCTTCAGGCCGCCTTTAATCTTGCCGCCAACGGTGTCTCCGTCGCCTTGATCGAGGCGCATCGTTTCGGCGACGGCGCATCCGGCCGCAACGGCGGGCAATTTGGCACCGGGCAGCGCTCGTTTCCCGACGAGATGGAAGACGAGATCGGCTTCGAGCAGTCCAAGGTACTGTTCGATATCGCCGAGGATGCCAAGCACTACGTCCTCAACTTCGCCCGCGATCAAGGCATCGACATGGAGTATCTGCCGGGACAGCTCTATGTTGCGCACAAGGCTGCTTACGAAGACGATTACCGCAAAAGCGTCGATGCGATGAACAATCGCTACGGCTATCCGCATATTTCCTACATGGAGCGGGCGGACGCACGCAGACGTGTCGGCTCCAGCCATTATTTCGGCGGCACGCGCGATACCGGCACCGGCCATATCCATCCGCTGAAGCTGCTGGTCGGGCTTGCGAAAGCCGCAAAAGAGGCGGGCGCCGGCATCCATGAAATGACGCCCGCCAAATCCATACGCCAGGCGGGCGGCAAGACCATCATCGAAACGCCCTCCGGCACGCTGACCGCAACGCGGGTGCTGATTGCGACCAATGCTTATATCGGCAATCTGGAACCGGTAACGGCGGCCCATATCATGCCCATCCGCTCCTTCATCGGCGCGACCGCACCGCTTGACGCTTATCCCGACATTATTCCCGGCAAGGAAGCCGTGGCCGATTCCCGTTTCGTGGTGCGCTATTTCCGCAAGACGATCGACAACCGGCTGCTGTTCGGCGGGCGCGAGGCCTATACGGCCGATACGCCGCGCGACATTTCCAGCCATATTCGCCGGCAGATCGCGGAAATCTATCCCGAACTCGGAAATGTCGAGATCACCCATTCCTGGGGCGGCTCCGTCGGCATCACCCTGCCAAGGCGGGTGTTCGTGCGGGAAGTCATGCCAGGGGTCACCTCCATCGGCGGTTATTCCGGACACGGGGTGATGCTGTCGAACTATTGCGGCAAGCTCTATGCCGATCTCGTTCTCGGCAGACAGGATATGCTGGCGCCATTCGCGCGGTTGAAGGTTCCGTCGTTCCCCGGCGGTGCATCGCTGCGGGCGCCGCTGCTTTTCCTGGCGCTCTCATGGTACGCGTTGCGAGACAGGTTTTAGGAAATCCGCCCACCTCTGGAGATCTGATGGAAAGACCTAGCGACAGGCTTGTAACGATTGCGACCGGTTACGGGATGGCGGAAACCGCCGTGACCTGTTCGTTTCTGCGCGCCTATGGCATCCACACCACCGTGCCCTCGGCCCATATCGTTTCCGTGAACTGGCATTTGACGGTCGCTTTCGGAGGCATGGAAATCCGGGTGCCGGAGTGGCAGCGGCATGAGGCGAGACTGCTGCTGGACAGTATAGATGCCTCGCACAAGGTCGATGAGCCATCACCGCGATCATGGATGGGGAAAATCGCAGCAATCGTCGTTTTTTTCTTTTTTTCCGTTCCGCCGCCGGCCAAAGGCTTGTTCAAGAACCCTGCTTTCTAGCCGGCATCACTCAATGACAATCGGTACGGGTTTTCGACCCGTGAAACCAAAATTCATAATTTCACATAACTGAGACTGGCATTTTTAAATCGATTAGATTATGGATGCCCCAACCCTTGAAGATCGAGAGTATCGATATGAGCAGTCAGATCATTCCTGTTGAAGCTTTTGATTGTGTCGTTTTCGGCGGCACAGGCGATTTGGCAGAGCGCAAGCTTTTGCCGGCCCTTTATCACCGTCAGGTCGAAGGCCAGTTCACGGAGCCGACCCGTATCATCGGCGCGTCGCGTTCGGTCATGAGCCATGAGGAATATCGCAAATTCGCGCAGGACGCGCTGAAGGAGCATCTGAAGGCGGGCGAATATGATGATGCGCAGGTTGCGCTGTTCCTCAACCGGCTTTTCTACGTTCCCGTCGACGCAAAATCCGGCAACGGATGGGACGTGTTGAAGAAGCTGCTCGATGAGGGCAAGGAGCGCATACGCGCCTTCTATCTCGCTGTTGCGCCCGGCATTTTCGGCGATATCGCCGACAAGATCCGCGAACACAAGCTTATCACCCGCTCGACCCGCATCGTCGTCGAAAAGCCGATCGGCCGCGACCTTGCCTCGGCGCAGGAACTCAACGACACCATCGGCCACGTCTTCAAGGAAGAACAGATCTTCCGCATCGACCACTATCTTGGCAAGGAGACGGTGCAGAACCTGATGGCACTGCGTTTTGCCAACGCGCTTTACGAGCCGCTTTGGAATTCCGCCCATATCGACCACGTGCAGATCACGGTCGCAGAAGCTGTCGGCCTTGAGGGTCGCGCCGGATATTACGATACGGCCGGTGCGTTGCGCGACATGGTGCAGAACCACATTCTGCAATTGCTTTGCCTCGTTGCCATGGAGCCGCCCGCTTCCATGAACGCGGAAGCCGTGCGTGACGAAAAGCTCAAGGTCCTGCGCTCGCTGAAGCCGATCAACACCAGCAATGTCGAAAAGCTGACGGTTCGCGGCCAGTACCGCGCCGGCGCTTCCGCAGGCGGCCCGGTGAAAGGTTATCTGGAGGAGCTGGAGGGCGGCGTTTCCAACACGGAAACCTTCGTCGCCATCAAGGCCGAAATCGCCAACTGGCGCTGGGCCGGCGTTCCTTTCTACATTCGCACGGGAAAACGCCTTGCGACCCGCGTTTCGGAAATCGTCGTCACGTTCAAGCAGATCCCGCATTCGATCTTCGACGATGCGGCCGGCAAGATCGAAGCCAACAAGCTGGTCATTCGCCTCCAACCGGACGAAGGCGTCAAGCAGTCGCTGCTCATCAAGGATCCCGGCCCGGGCGGCATGCGTCTGCGTCAGGTCTCGCTGGACATGAGCTTTGCCGAAGCCTTCAATGTGCGCAGCCCCGATGCCTATGAGCGGCTTTTGATGGATACCATCCGCTCCAACCAGACACTCTTCATGCGCCGCGACGAAGTGGAAGCGGCATGGGACTGGGTCGATCCGATCCTCAAGAGCTGGGAAGAGCTGGGACAGGGCGTACAGGGTTATACTGCCGGAACCTGGGGTCCGAGCGGCTCGATCGCACTGATCGAGCGCGACGGCCGCACCTGGCACGACGCTGACTGAGGGCGCGGGTATGAGCGAAACAATCCATGTCTTCGACACAGCCGCTGAACTGGCGAAAACCCTGGCGGCGGATGTCGCCGCGCGTCTCGACGCGGCAACGAAAGAATACGGAACGGCAAGCATTGCCGTTTCGGGCGGTTCAACGCCCAAGCTGTTCTTCCAGGCGCTTTCCCATCATGATCTCGACTGGAGCAACATCAGCGTGACGCTGGTGGACGAACGGTTCGTGCCGCCAGAAAGCGAGCGCTCGAACCACCGGCTGGTCAGCGAGAACCTGTTGCAGGACAAGGCGAAGGCGGCCTATTTCGTGCCGCTGTTCCAGCCCGCGGCCTCGCCTGAGGATGCAGCGACGCTTGCGACCGTCAAGACCGAAGCGATCTGCGATCCTTTCGATGTCGTCGTGCTGGGCATGGGAACGGATGGGCATACGGCATCGTTCTTTCCCGGTGGCGACAATCTCTACGAAGCGCTCGACCTTGACGAACCGCGCGGCGTTTTGACCATGGCGGCGGAAACCGCGGGGGAAGAACGGTTGACGTTCAACTTCTCCAGCCTTCACGATGCAGGTTTTCTGGTGCTCCACATCGAAGGTGCAGCAAAAAAGGCGACGCTTGAAAAAGCACAGTCGGGCGAGGATGAGGACGAAATGCCGATCCGCGCCGTGCTGAACCGGGCAGAAACCGCCGTGGATATTTACTGGGCGCCATGACTGGATGCGGTTGCCGCGCAAGCGGCCCCGCGACAGCGCCCGACGACACAAGACGAAAACACGATAACCGGTCCTTCATCTCCCGGAACGCCGGTTCTCGACCAACGAACAGGATGAACGCTCATGTCCGCCGATTCCCGCATTCAGGCCATTACCGCCCGCATCGTCGAACGCTCCAAGCCTTACCGCGAGACCTATCTAGAGCGGCTGCGGCTGCAGGTTTCGAAGGGCGTTCATCGCTCCACTCTCTCCTGCGGTAACCTCGCGCATGGATTTGCTGTCTGTTCCCCCGCCGACAAGGACCTCCTTGCCGGCGACCGGGTTGGTAATCTCGGCATCATCACCGCCTATAACGACATGCTGTCGGCGCACCAGCCCTACGAGACCTTTCCGGCAATCATCCGCGAGGCCGCAGCGCAAGCCGGCGGCGTGGCGCAGGTCGCGGGTGCCGTGCCTGCCATGTGCGACGGCGTAACCCAGGGCCAGCCGGGCATGGAGCTCTCGCTATTCTCCCGTGATGCCATCGCCATGGCTGCCGGCATCGGCCTGTCGCATAACATGTTCGACGCCGCCGTCTATCTCGGTGTCTGCGACAAGATCGTTCCCGGCCTCGTCATCGCAGCGCTTTCCTTCGGTCACCTGCCCTCCATCTTCATCCCCGCCGGGCCTATGACCACCGGCCTGCCGAACGACGAGAAATCCCGTATTCGCCAGCTTTATGCAGAGGGCAAGGTTGGGCGCGCCGAGCTGCTGGAGGCGGAGTCCAAATCCTATCATGGTCCCGGCACCTGCACTTTCTACGGCACGGCAAATTCCAACCAGATGCTGATGGAGATCATGGGTTTCCACATGCCCGGCTCTTCCTTCATCAATCCCGGCACGCCGCTGCGCGACGCGCTGACACGCGAGGCCGCCAAACGGGCACTCGCCATCACCGCGCAGGGCAACGAGTTCACGCCTGCGGGCGAAATGATCGACGAGCGCTCTATCGTCAACGGCGTCGTTGGCCTGCACGCGACGGGCGGCTCGACCAACCACACCATGCATCTGATCGCCATGGCGCGCGCAGCCGGCATCATCCTCACCTGGCAGGATATTTCCGACCTGTCGGATACCGTGCCGCTGCTTGCCCGCGTTTATCCCAACGGTCTTGCGGATGTGAACCATTTCCACGCCGCAGGCGGCATGGGCTTCCTCATCAAGCAGCTTTTGAAACAAGGCTTCGTGCATGACGATGTCCGCACCGTCTTCGGACAGGGGCTCGAAGCTTACACCGTGGATGCAAAGCTTGACGAAAACGGCGCAGTGACCCGCGAGCCTTCTCCCGAGCAGAGCCACGATCCCAAGGTTCTCGCCAGCATTGAAACGCCGTTCCAGCCGACCGGCGGTTTGAAGATGCTGACCGGCAATCTCGGCAAATCGGTCATCAAGATCTCCGCCGTCAAGCCCGAACGCCATATCATCGAGGCGCCCGCGATCGTCTTTAACGACCAGCAGGAGCTTCAGGATGCCTTCAAGGACGGCAAGCTCAACCGCGATTTCATCGCTGTCGTCCGCTTCCAGGGTCCGAAGGCCAACGGCATGCCGGAACTGCACCGCCTGACACCGCCACTTGGCGTACTGCAGGATCGCGGCTTCAAGGTGGCGCTGGTAACGGACGGACGCATGTCCGGCGCTTCCGGCAAGGTGCCGGCCGCCATCCATGTCACGCCGGAAGCTTCCGAATGCGGCCCGATCTCGCTCATCCGCGATGGCGACATCATCCGTCTCGACGCCATTTCCGGAACGCTTGAAGTGCTTGTTCCAGCCGCAGAGCTGGCAAAGCGCGAACCGGCGCGCGCCGACCTTTCCGCCAACGAATGGGGCATGGGCCGCGAACTTTTCGCCCCGTTCCGCCGTAATGTCGGCCCTGCCGACCAGGGCGCCAGCGTTCTGTTCCATTGATCGTCCGGAGGCGAAGGCCGGATTCGGCCTCGCCTCCGCACCCTCTTGGCATGACCCGCATAACCCGCGCTGAAACCGCTTTATTTCCCGTCTCTTAAACGCCAAACTTGTCATGCGGCTGTGATGATCGCCCTATAGGGGCTTCTCAGCCAGCCGCGGGACGATGACGCATTTCAAGATGATGGGGCCAGACATGACGATTTTCTCAAGCAAACGCCGTGACGTGCTGAAGCTTATGGCTGGCACCGCCATACTGCCGCTGATGGTGGTGGCAACGCCGGCGGAGGCGCAGGATGTGGCCCTGCGTGCAATCGTGATTTCCGACCTGCATTCGGCCTATGAGCGCATCGGGCAGCTCCTAGCAGCCATAGAAATGCGCATCGCGGCTGAAAAGACGCCCCACATTATTCTTCTGAACGGCGACCTGTTCGAAACCGGCAATGCGGTGGCGACACGGTCGTCCGGCGAAATCGAGTGGACGTTCCTCTCGGCGCTCGCCAGGCTCGCGCCCACCGTCATCAATATCGGCAACCATGAACCGGATATCGATAACGACCTCGCCAATTTCGTCAGTCGTGCCCGCGCGCTCGGCATCAACGTGCTGTCCAACATCATCGACAAGCGCAGCGGCGCACCCTATGCACCGGCCAGTGTGGAGGTAAGTATGGGCGGACGGCCGGTCGTCGTTGCGGGCCTTGCCACCAACGCGATCAATACCTATCCGAAGGCGACGCGTGAGATGCTGGATATTCCACAGCCTGTGGAATGGGCCAAGGCGAATCTGCCGGCAATCGTCAAGCCGGAGGCCATCAACATCGTTCTCAGCCACGCCGGTGTTGTTGCCGACCGCGATATCCTGCAATTGCTGCCTGATGGCACCCTGCTGATCGGCGGCCACGATCACCTGAACTTCGTGCATGAACAGGGTGCGACGCGCTATGTCCACACGGGTTCATGGTGCACCTCCATGGCCATTGCGACGATCGAAGCTGCTGGCAAGGCGCCGACGATCGAGACCGTCGCCATCGACAGCGACACCCCCTCCTCCCCGGCGCTCAAAGGCCTGATCGAACAGACGCTCGACAAACATCTGACGGCAGAAGAAAAGGCGGTTGTCGGCAAAACGGAAAAGGCGATGACAGTTGACGAGGCAGGACGCCGTGTGGCGCAACTGATTACCGCAAAAACCGGCGCGGATGTCAACTTCATCGGCCACACCTCCTTCGGCGCTGGTTTGCCAAGGGGCGATATCCGCCGCTACGATTTCAACGCCTCTCTGCGTTTCGACGGCAAGCTGATGGTAACGGAAGTGGATGGCGAAACGCTTGCGCAAATCCTCAAGCGCTGCAATCAGGACGGCGACATTCCGCTTGCTGACCGCACCGGCGATTATCTTTACGCCATGCCGGAAAAACCGGTCACAAGAGAGCGATACAAACTGGTCTGCAACGACTGGTCCGCCACCAACCAGAAATCCTATTTCGGCCGCAGCGATCTTGCCTTTGCGGAAGTGCCGGATGTGAAGCTGAAGCAGACGGTTCTGGGTGGGCTTTCCTGAAGCCGGAGATTCTCCAGCCCCTCAGAAAGACCGGATATCGAGCTTCCGGTCCTTATGCGCCGGATGCGTGCTGAACACGAAAATGCGGTCGAGTTCCTTTTGCGTCAACATGCGCAGGAAACGGACGTGGATCGTATTGTTGGCGTTGACGCGCAACATAACGCAGCCGATCTTGGTGATGCGGGCGTCGGGAATATCCAGATAGAACTGGTTCGGAAGATTGTATTTCGTCAGCAGCGCCAGCACGGCCTCGGTCTGGGAAATGCGAATGACGTCGCAACGGCGAGCGGCCATATGCATGACGGCCTTCTCGGTATATTCGATGCGCGCCGCATTCATGGTGTCTTCCATGCGAAACCGGCCTTCGCGGTCGTACATGAAGGATTCTTCCTTGGTCAGGTAACTGTTCTTGATAACACCCGCACTGCTCTGCACGCCCTGACCTCCATGCTCTTTCAACGTCTCCAAGATTAAAACGTAGTCTTTAACAATTCATATCAGCGTCACCTTAAACAGACCGAAGAAGGAACATTTTTGGCATTTTTCCACAGCGGCAAAATATCATGAAAAAACCCCGGAACGGGACGTTCCGGGGCATGTTTCCTGAAGCTCACGGCCATTGTTTCCGCAACTATCTGCGGTAGTTCTTGCCCTCGGCATCAAAGAGGTGGAGCTTTGCCTGCGGTGCTGCAAAACGCAGGGTCTGACCCTTGGCGACGGATACGATGCCCGGCACCTTGACGATGATCGGCTCCTGCCCCTTCGGCGCTTCGAGATAAAGCAGGGTCACTTCACCGAGAGCCTCGACAATCGCGACTGTTCCCTCGAAAAGATAATCGTCGCCGGTGACGATGCTCAAATCCTCCGGCCGGACACCGAAGCTCGCGACCTTGCCCTGCTCGGTTGCAGGCGTGGGAACGACGATGTTCAGCGTCTTGCCTCCGGCAAGTTCGATCGAAGTCCGCTCCCCGGTTACGGCAATTTTTGCCGCAATGATGTTCATGGCGGGCGAGCCGATGAACCGCGCCACGAAGAGGTTGGCGGGGTTTTCGTAAAGTTCCAGCGGCGGGCCGACCTGTTCCACACGACCCGCATTCAAAACGACGATACGGTCGGCCAGCGTCATCGCCTCCACCTGATCGTGGGTGACGTAGATCATCGTCGTGTCTGCCATCTGCTCATTGAGCTTGGCGATCTCGATGCGGGTTGCGACGCGCAGCGCGGCATCGAGGTTCGACAGGGGTTCGTCGAACAGGAACACCTTGGGATTGCGGCAAATGGCACGGCCGATGGCGACGCGCTGGCGCTGGCCGCCCGAAAGAGCCTTGGGCAAACGCTCCAGATATTGCGTCAGCTGCAGGATTTCGGCGGCGGCGCGGACGCGGCGGTCGATCTCCTGCTTGTTTTCCTTGGCGATCTTCATGCCGAAGGCCATGTTGTCGTAAACAGTCATATGCGGATAAAGCGCATAGGACTGGAACACCATGGCAATGCCGCGACGCGAGGGCGGGATTTCATTGACCAGCTGGCCGTCGATAAACATCTCACCGCCGGTGATTTCCTCCAGACCCGCAATCATGCGCAGCAACGTCGATTTCCCGCAGCCGGACGGCCCGACGAAAACGATGAATTCGCCCTGTTCGATCTCCAGATCGATGCCGTGCAGGACTTTTACCTGCCCGTATGATTTGCGGATATCCTTGAGAACGAGACTTGTCATGGGTTGTTCCTCCCTGCTCTATCAGGCGTAACGGGCGAAGAAAGCGCCCCATGCCGGAAGTTCTACGCTTCTGCCGTCCACACCGCTTGCAAAGCCGTGGCCTTCGAGAACCTCCCAGTTCCCTTCCGGCAGCGTCGCCTTTGCCGGTGTCGCGGACAGATTGAAGAGGCACAGAACGGTTTCGTTGCCGAGCGTGCGGGTGTAGCTCAGCACATCGCCCTCCACTGGCTGGAATTCGATGCCGCCCTTGGCAAAAGCGGGATGCTTTTTGCGGAAGGAAAGGAAGCGGCGGTAATGCTCCAGCACGGATGCCTCATTGCCCTGCTGGGCGCTGACGGCGCGCTGCTTGTGTTCGGCCGGAATGGGCAGCCAGGTCTTGTCCGAGGTCGAAAAGCCGGCCTGCGCATGGCCCGCATCCCACACCATCGGTGTGCGGCAACCGTCGCGGCCCTTAAATTCCGGCCAGAACTGGATGCCGTAGGGGTCCTGCAAATCCTCAAAAGCAATATCGGCTTCAGTAAGGCCCAGCTCTTCACCCTCATAGATGCAGACGGAGCCGCGCTGCGTCATCAACAACGCCGAGAGCACCTTGGCGAAAGCATCCTTATCCTCGACATGCTCGCCCCAGCGGCTGACATGGCGAACGACATCGTGGTTGGAGAAAGCCCAGCAGGCCCAGCCTTCCGGTGCGGCCCTGGCAAAATCCGCCTGCACATCGGCAACACGCTGCGGCGTGAGCGCATCCGGCGCCAGGAATTCGAAGGCGTAGCACATCTGCATCTTGTCGTCGCCGGAGGTGTATTCACCGACGATTTCGAGTCCGCGCTGGCTGTCGCCGACTTCTCCGACGGCGGCGATATCCGGAAACTCGTCCAGCACGGCGCGGAAGCGTTTCAGGAAGGCGATGTTTTCGGGGCGGTTCTTGTCGTAGAGATGTTCCTGGAAATTGTAGGGATTGACCGCAGGTGCCGTGGACGCGTTGCGGCGCTCCGGCGCCAGCGCCGGGTTGTCGCGCAATTCCAGATCATGGAAATAGAAGTTGATGGTATCGAGGCGGAAACCATCGACGCCGCGCTTCAGCCAGAAGCGGGTGATATTGAGCAGTTCTTCCTGCACTTCCGGATTATGCAGGTTGAGATCCGGCTGCGAGGTCAGGAAGTTGTGCATGTAATATTGCATGCGGGTGGGGTCCCACTGCCAGCCGGAGCCGCCGAAGATCGACAGCCAGTTGTTGGGCGGCGTGCCATCCGGCTTGCTGTCCGACCAGACATACCAGTCCGATTTCGGATTGTTGCGGCTGGCGCGGCTTTCCACGAACCACGGATGCTGGTCAGACGTGTGCGACATGACGAGGTCGATCATGACGCGGATGCCCAGACGGTGCGCTTCCGCGATCAACCCGTCGAAATCGGCAAGCGTGCCGAACATCGGATCGACATCGACATAATTCGAGACGTCATAACCGAAATCCTTCATTGGCGAGGTGAAGAAGGGCGAAATCCAGATTGCGTCGGCACCGAGACCGGCAATATGCGCCAACCGGTCGGTGATGCCCTTGAGATCGCCGATGCCGTCGCCATTGGAGTCCTGATAGGAGCGCGGGTAGATCTGATAGATCACGGCGCCGCGCCACCAATCCTTGTTGGGCGTCAAAGCGGAAGTCACCGGAGCGGTCATAGTCTCATCCTGTCTGGTATGGGCGTTCATGGATAATCAGCCTCCCTTGACGGAGCCTGAGAGCAGGCCACGCACGAGATAACGTTGAAGGGCAAAGAAGACGCCGAGCGGCACGACAATGGTAACGAAGGCCGAGGCGGTGAGGATTTCCCAGTTGCCGCCGCGCGAACCGAGCAGCGCGTTCAAAGCACCGGTCAGCACCAGCTCATCCTTCTGCGTGCCGAGGAAGACCATGGCGACGAGCAGGTCGTTCCAGGTCCACAGGAACTGGAAGATGGCGAATGAGGCGAGCGCCGGGAAGGACAGCGGCAGGATGATCTTGACGAAGATTTCGAAATCGCTCGCGCCGTCGACACGCGCACTTTCGATGATCTCTTTCGGCAGGCCGGAAATGTAGTTGCGCAACAGGTAGATGGCGAGCGGCAGACCGAAGGCGGTGTGCGCCAGCCAGATGCCGGCATAGGTCTTGGACGGTACGCCGAAGATATTGCCGATTTCGTTGTAGAGTTTCAGGAGCGGTATCAGCGACATCTGCAACGGTACGACGATTAGGCCCACCACCATCGCAATCAGAAAATTGCGGCCGGAAAAGCTCATCCATGACAGCGCATAGGCGGCAAAGGCGGCGATGAGGATCGGAATGACGGTTGCCGGCACGGCGACTGTCAGCGAGTTGACGAAGGACTGGCCGATGCCTTCCGAGGTCAGGACGGTTCGATAATTGTCGAGTGTGAAGACCGGCGGTGTCGCGACGGAAATATAGACGCGCTTGCCGCGAGAGCCCTCGAAGCTTGAGGCCTTGCTGTATTCATAGGTGCCATCGGTGTTGACGAGCAGCGTTTCCCCGTCGCCGATATCTGCCGCTTCACCGGCTTTGAAGGCCGTCGGCTCCTGCACGCGAACGCCGAAGGCTGCAACCTTGCCCCCCTGTCCGCTTTCAAAAACATTACCTGATATGACGTAGCGGTTCCCGTCCTGCTTCTGCACGGCAGCGTCGGCAAGGCGAACCGCCGCGGTCTGCTCGGAACTGGAAAAGGCCGTCCACCAGCCCGACACGGTGATCTGGTCCTTGTCGCGCAGGGAACTTACGAGAATACCGAGTGTGGGCAGAAGCCAGAGAAGCACGACGACCAGCACGCTGGCATGGACGATGAGGCGCGGCAGGCCGACGCGGCGCAGACGTTTTACGATATCCATCTCAGCGGCCCTCCATCTCGCGGTTCGCCTGGCGGATGTTCCAGACCATGATCGGGGTGACGGCCGCCATGATGACGAGCGCTATGACCGCACTTCGGCCACTGTCACCACCGCCGCGGAACATCCAGTCGAACATGAGGTTGGCGAGAACCATGGTGTTCCACTGACCGTTGGTCATGGTCAGCACGATGTCGAAAACCTTGAGAACGAGAATGGTGATGGTTGTCCAGACGACGGCGATGGTGCCCCAGATTTGCGGGACCATGATCTTCCAGAAGATCTGCCAGCCATTGGCGCCATCGATGACGGCCGCTTCGATTGTCTCTTCCGGAATGCCGCGCAGCGCTGCCGACAGGATGACCATGGCAAAGCCGGTCTGAATCCAGATGAGGATGACCATCAGAAAAAAGTTGTTCCAGAAGGGCATGGAAATCCACACCTCCGGGCTGCCGCCGAAAAACTCGACGACGGCGTTGAGGAGGCCGATCTGCACCTGACCTTCGGCGCGATACTCGTAGATGAATTTCCAGATGACGGAGGCACCGACGAAGGAGATAGCCATCGGCATGAAGACGATGGATTTGGCGATGTTGCCCCACCAGATGCGGTCGGTCATGACGGCAATAACGAGGCCGAAGAAGGTGCAGGCGGCCGGCACCACGGCCAGCCAGAGGATGTTGTTGAAGATCGATTGCCTGAAGCCGGCATCGAAAAATGCCCAGCGATAATTGGCAAGACCTACGAATTCGGCGCCTGTCCGGTCATAGAACGAGAGGATGAGCGTGGCGATGACGGGATAGACCAGATAGACGAGAAGAAGGAGAAGGGCGGGGCCGATGAACAGCCAGGGCCTGACCGACGCGCGGCGGTTGAGGTTGCGGGATGCCTGCAACACGTCTCCCGAGCGGACGGGAAAAATTACCTGCAACAGTTTGTCGGATAGCCAATAATAGGCAGCGCAGGCAAAAACGCCGGCCACCATGACGCCGATGGCAGAAACGAGTTGTTGAGCCATGTTCCCTCCCTTGATCCTCTCCGCGCCGCGCTGATTTTATGCGGTCGACGGCCGTTCCGTTGGCAAAGGCCCGGCGGCATCACCGCCGGGTCAAGCTCTGTTGAGGTTACTTCAGGCCGTCCCAGGCCTTCTGGATATCGGCCGCGACCTGATCGGCCGACTTGCCGCCGACGAAATCGATCATGCCGGTCCAGAATGCACCCGCGCCGATCTTGCCCGGCATCAGGTCGGAACCGTCAAAGCCGAAGGTGGTTGCGGAGGTGAGGATTTCACCCTGGCGCTTCATCTGCTCATTGGCATAGGTATCGACATTCACACCCTTATACGGCGTCAGGAAGCTGGACTGTGCCATCCAGACTTCGTGGGCAATGGGGGTTTTCAGGAAGTCGACGAAAGCCTTGGCGGCGGGCGCTTCCTTGGTGATGGTGACGAGCGTGCCGGCGCCCAGAACCGGCTTGCCGAGTTCCGGCTTTGCGGCATAGGTCGGCATATAGAAGAAATCCACATCCGTTCCGACCTTGGTACCATCAGGGAAGAAGGACGGCACGAAGGACGCTTGATGGTGGAGGTAGCACTTCGGCGGAATGTCGAAGAGACCCTTCGGGCTGTCGCGGAAGTCGGTGGAGGCCACAGCCGCAACGCCGCCGCTGACATATTTTTCGTTCTTGGCGAATTTGCCGAATTCATTGATTGCCGCAACGACGGCCGGATCGGTGAACTTCACCTCGTTCGTCGTCCATTTCTGATAGACGTCGAGTGGCTGCGTGCGCAGCATCAGGTCTTCCACCCAGTCCGTTGCCGGCCAGCCGGTTGCACCGCCGGAACCGAGGCCGATGCACCAGGGTGTGCCGCCATCGGCAACGATCTGGTCCGTCAGCTTGAACAGGTCTTCCATGCTCTCGGGCACTTTATAGCCCGCTTCCTCGAAGTTCTCAGGCACGTACCAGACGAGCGACTTCACGTCGGCCTTGAAGGGAAATGCAAAGTAAGCCTTGTTGCCGTCCTTGCCCTTGTAGCTGCCGAGATCAACCCAGGACTGGCCAGCGCCGTAATTGTCCTTGACCCAGCTTGCGGTCTCATCGCCGAGCGGAACCAGAAAACCCTTGGCGGCGAGATCGGCCAGAAGACCGGGCTGCGGCAGGATGGCGATGTTGGGCGGAGAACCTGCCTGCGTATCGATGACGATCTGCTGTTCGTAGTTTTCCGAGGAGGAATAGCGGACGTTCACGCCGGTCGCGTCGGAGAAATAGGCCAGCACCGTCTGGAACAGCGCCTCGTCCTCACCGCGCCAGGGCCCGAAAATCGTCAGCGTCTGACCTTTCAGGTCGGCATGGGCCGCCTTGAAGTCTTCGTAGCTTTTCCAGTTGAACTTGGCATCCTGACCGGGCGCGAATTTCAGATCGGCGGCAAAGGCCGAACCCGACAGCAGCACTATAGAAGCCGCCGTCGCCAAAAAGGTCTTCTGCATGTGATTTACCTCCCATCACATAAAAGGCTCAAAGCATCTCCCATAAATCAAAGCGCTTTGGCTGCCTATTCATCTCATTGTCATTGAGAAGGAGTCAAGAGGCTCTTTCGCTGGACATGCCGCATTGTCGTATGAATAGTCATACTTACTTAGAAAGGCGGCTATCGTTTTCGATTGAGAAAACCGGCAGGGACTGGTAAAAAACTAAAGCGCTTTGGGAGTTAGAGGAGAGGCTTTTGCCATTTCCGATGCGCGCGCATGGAGGAAAAACAAACATGAACCTGAAACAGTTGTCGCAACTGCTGGGGATTTCTCAGACAACCGTCAGCAGAGCGCTCAACGGATATCCCGAGGTGAGCGCAGAGACGCGCCGCCGCGTCATGGACGCCGCCGAAAAGACCGGATATCGCCCGAATGCCGCGGCGCAACGGTTGGCGACTGGCAAGGTCGGCTCCATCGGACTGGTCATGCCGGTTGGCGAGCACCACCGCTCGGATGTGCATTTCGGCGAATTCCTGAGCGGTCTAGGCGAAGAAGCGGCTCGCAGCGGATTTCACCTCCTCATCACGCCCACGGAGCCGGAAAAGGAACGGGAAGCCCTGCGGGGGCTGGCGGCGAGCGGCAGCGTCGACGGCATCTACCTCGCCTATATGAAGAAGAACGACGCCCGCATCGCCATGATGCAATCGCTTTCCCTGCCCTTCCTCGTCCATGGCCGCTCCATCGGCGTGGAAGAGGATTATCCCTTTCTCGACGTGGACAATGAGGCCGCATTTCGCGATGCGACCCAGCTGCTGCTTCAGCTTGGCCACAAGCGGATCGGGCTTCTTAACGGGCCGGAGGGCTACGACTTCACCTTCCGCCGCTGTCTCGGGGTGGAAAAGGCGCTGACGGCAAATGGGCTGACATTGCGCCCGGAAAATACAAGACACAGCAGCATGACCGACGAGGAGGGTTATCTCGGCATGGAAGCGCTGTTGTCACAGCCGGAACGACCAACCGCCATTGTATGCGCCAGTACCGCATTGGCACTCGGCGTGATCCGCTCGCTCAACCAGCGCGGCCTGAAACCGGGCAAGGATATTTCGCTGATTGCCCATGACGATGTGTTGCCGCTGTTGAAGCCCGACAATTTCTCGGTGCCTCTCACCACCACCCGCTCATCCCTGCGGGCGGCGGGGGTGCGTGTCGGGCAGCGCCTGATCAACCGGATCAAGCTTAACCAGACCGAACCTCATCAGGAGCTCTGGAAGGCGGAACTTGTCGTCCGCGCCTCCACAGGACCGGCTCCGAAAGAGTAACTACCGATTTCAGAACTTCGGTGCGGTTTTTCCAAGCGCGCGATAGGCGGCGATGACGGTGTTGGCCATCAGCATGGCAATCGTCATCGGGCCTACGCCGCCCGGAACGGGGGTGATGGCAGCAGCGACTGCGCTTGCCTCATCATAGGCGACGTCACCGACCAGTTTCGATTTGCCTTCACCCTTTTCCGGAGCGGGAATGCGGTTGATGCCGACATCGATGACGGTCGCGCCGGACTTCACCCAATCGCCCTTCACCATTGCCGCGCGACCCACCGCCGCCACGAGAATATCGGCCGTCTTGCAGACGGTGGCGAGATTCTTGGTGCGCGAATGCGCCATCGTCACCGTGGCGTTGGCATTCAGGAGAAGCTGGCCCATCGGCTTGCCGAAGAGGTTGGAGCGGCCGATGACCACGGCGTTCAGGCCGGAAAGATCTTCGCCGTGAATGCTGCGCACCAGAAGCATGGCGCCGGCTGGCGTGCAGGAGATGAGGCCGGTTGCGAGATCGCCGGTCGCCAGCTTGCCGGCGTTCAGCACGCTCAGGCCATCCACATCCTTCTCGGGCAGGATCGACTGGATGATCTCATCGGAATTGAAGTGTTTCGGCAAAGGAAGCTGTACCAGAATGCCGTGGATGGAGGGATCGGCGTTCAGTTCGCCGACCAACTTCAGAAGCTGATCTTGAGTTGTTTCTTCCGGCAGCGTGTGCTGAACGGAATTGAAACCGCATTGCTTGGCTGTCTTGCTTTTGGAATTCACGTAAGCGTGGCTGGCCGGATCGTTGCCGACGATGACAACCGCGAGACCGGGCTTCACACCCTGTTCCGCCTCAAGCGTTTCTGCCGATTTGCGGACCGCCTCCGTTACCGAAGCCGCCTTTGCCTTTCCGTCAATCACAACTGCCATGCGTCCTGCTCCTGCTGGATTACGTTGGCCCCGTATGGTGCCGACTTTGCAGGAATGCAAGCAAAAATGCAGCTTCGTCAGGCAGTTTTGCGGTAGTCGTCGCGATGCTCGGCGTAATCGGCGAGGCGCTCCCTCAAGAGCGCCAACTCGCGTCTCAATTCCGCCAATTCCTCGGCTTCGGCCTGCTCGTGATCGAAATGCCCGGCAAGGGCTTCACTGAGCAATGGCGGCAGCTCCGGTGTCGTCTGGGGGGTATTCCTGACGGTGCGGTTGCCCATCAGAACCTGCCGCACACGCTCGTCCAGCGGAATGTCATCGGTATCGAATCCGCTATCGTTCGCCGCCCCGGCGTAATAGTCCGCGAACTCAGCCTCCGGCTCGAATTCGCTGTCCGCGGCCAGTTCTTCCAGATCATGGAACACATCCGGCTCGATCGGCTCGAACTCGGGAAACTGCCCCGATTGCTCAGGCGCTTTTTCGGAGGGCAGAACGTGCGCATCATCAAAGACGAGTGCCTCTTCCTCGTCATGGCGACGGTAGCTCAGGAGATACAGGCTGCCCAGCAGGCCGAGCAACGCGCCACCGCCTGCCAGTATCGCGGCTTGTGTGAGGTCGCGCGACAATTCGCCCGGTGCTGCCTTCCTGGTGAGGCGGGTCTCAACGGCGGTTGTGGTGGATGAGGACATGTCCCGACGCTCGCTCGCCTCAAGATAGGCATTTCGCGCCGTTTCCAGTTCACCCTGCAATCTGGAGAATTCACCGGGCGTGACACCAAGGCTGCTCAGGCGGTCGAGATGTTTCGTTCGTTCGGCGTTCGCGGTTGCAACTTCCTGTGCGACGCGCTTCTCATCGGCGCGCAAGCCATCGACCAGCTGACGTAATGCGGGAGCGACAAGCGCCTGCACGGCATCTACGGCATTCTGGGCGGCGATGCGGCGGGGATGTTTCGGGCCGTAATCGACCGAGACGCCTGAAAGCGCCATGCTGGCAGTTGCATGTCTTTGCCTGATGTCCTCAAGCACAGAGAAAGCAGCGCCTGACGGCAGGGGCTTTGACAATACGTCATTCGGCTTGAGGCCGGTGGCCACCGCCAGATCCGTCTGAAGCGACTGCTGCTGCTGGGTCGTCCCCGCAAGGCTGTCATTGAGGTCGCGCAATTGCTGCTCGAGTTGCTGCACTTCCGCCAGGACGGCCTCGCCGTGGCGCATCTGGAAACCGTTCAAGGCGGCTTCCGCCTCGTCCAACCGGGTGCGCGCCCGCTCCGTCTCGCGCATGGCGGGCGTCATGGTGCCGGCCTTGCCATCCGCCATGACACGCATCGAAAGATAATCCGTAAGCCGCATCGCGGTTTCCGGCGTCGCTGCCTTCGAGGTTACGATCAGCGTGTTTTCATCCGGCGTCAGTTCCAGACGGATCGCCTCGCCCACAGCACCGTTCAATGCTTCACGCGGGGAAAGCGAACGGGTATCCGCCCCGGTCAAAAGGTCGAAAAGCAGGCCAAGTTCGCCCTGATTGCGAACGCCGACCATGTCGGCGGGCTTCAATTTGAGGTCGCCCGTTATACGGTCCAGACCGGAAGGAGAAAGCAGGGTGCGGCGGGCCATGGCAAGAAAGCGTGCCGCATCGGGTGCGTCGTAGCCGGTCTGGGTAACCTCGACATGCGCCTGCGAAACATATCCGCGAAAACCGGAATCGATGAGCAGCAGCGGAAGTGCAGCCCCCACAACGGTGGCGGCGGCTACGCAACCAGCTGTCAGAAGCCGCAGACAATGTTTGCGAAATTGCGACGCAGGCACGGCAACACCATCCTCATCAGGGCGCGTCGCCATCATATCGGGACTGTGATCAACCATCTGAAGCCGTCTGCCACGCTCGGCGCCGCCCGCAACAGGCGGCTTTCAAAACCTTACGGGAGGTTAAAGGATCGTGGCAAACAAATGGTTAACGCGGGCCTTGCCGACCCGCCTCAGCCCTTGCCGAGCGCGATGTGCCAGGGCTCGGCGCAAAGGCTGTAAAGCCAGCTCATATGCAGCTTGCGAAAGATTTCGGGCATGCCAGCCACTTCGGACGCCAGCACCTTGAACAGGGGACCGACCGCGATGACGAGACGCGCATCGTCGCGATTGATGCTGCGATGCAGCCATTTCTCCTGGTTTTCCGCAAGCATGCCCGCCAGCACGACATCCACCTTCACGCCCGAAGTATCCCGATTCAGCATCACGAAATCATGCCAGGGCGCATGTGCGCGCAGCTTGGCGAGGACCTCTCCGACCTGTGCTGCATCATCCCCCGCAACGCCGATACGTTTCGGCACCGCCATATAGGTCAGAAGTGCCATGACGAAGGCAACGCCATCAATGGTCTCGGGCAGAGGCTTGCCGTTTTCGGCCCGTGCGGCGGCATTCATACCCCTGCCCTGCGGCAGAAGCAGACAGCTTTCCAGAATCTGCCTGTAAGCAATGTCCTTGAGGGACAGCCTGGCATTCTGGATGGTAAGAAACGAGAGCATCGTGTGGCCATCACAAGCCGAAGCCTGGCTGCTGACCATTTCCAGCGCCCCATTCCAGTCCAGATCACAGACGCGCAGTCCGTGAATATTCCGTTGCGATCCCGTCCGCGCAAAATCTGCCGCGAAATTCATGCCAGCCCCCGAATGCCAAATCCACCGCCGCCAATCCGGCGCATGGTTTGCGGGACGGCAGCTCATGGGTCTGTTTATACAGGTGCTGGTTGAATTTACCCTGAAGGCAACCGATCGAATATTCCGGAAAATAGAAAGGGGCGATTAACCAGACCGGTGGCCTGCACCGCGCCGCCGTCAGTGGCTTGGGGCCGCTTCTTTTCCGGTGTCGACTTTCTCGCCTTCGACAAGCTTGACCGAACGGGGCGAGCCGTTGCCCTTTTGCTCGCGAATATCGGCCTTCGACAGATAATCGAGCTGTTCGATCAGGACGTCCCCGACCACCTCGTCGCCGAGTTTCTTGTTCAGCCCCTCTCGGATGCGCTGCTTGAAGACATCAGGGTCAAAGGTGGAGATATTGGCGATGTTGACCATGGAAGAACCCGCCAGAAGCGTGAAGAGTTCGTCGGTCATCAATTGCGTTGCGGGCAGTTCGATCTTCGCCATCTTGTCCTTGTCGACACGCAAGGAAATGCGGCTGAGGAAATAACCGTTCACACCACCGTCATTGATGACGGGAATGGTGATGCTTTCGCCTTTGACCAGCTGCAGACTTGCCTTTTTCGCCCCCGCCTCATCTCCCGACGAGGGGGCCGTCGCCATCTGGACGGAGAAATACACCGCGCCGAGCGTGACGGCGCAAACCCAGACGCCGGTGAGAAGAAGCTTCAACATCAGGAGGCTGCGCCGTACATGAATTGTTCCTGGGAATACGTGCCGTCCGTATCGGCTTCCTGAATCGCGGTCTTGAGAAGATCCGCAACAGCGCGAACCGCATTCAGATGCGCCTCGACGCGGCTGGCATTGGTCGCGAGCTTGGACTTGATGCCCTGCACCTGATCGAGATGTCCGGCGGCGATTTCCTCATGGGGCGTATCGCGGAACAACATCGTCAACTCATAGAGGCAACGGCTTTTATGGGCATTGGAGACTTTGAAATCGAACTGGGGGTCCTTACCGATATTGTCATTCTCATTGTCGATGATCATTTCAAGACGGCCGAGAACGGATTTGATGCGGTGGTCGTTCGACATAAGGTCCATGCTTGTCTCCTCGTTATGATTTATCATGCTCAAGCCTCGTCCGTTTTATCATTGGAAACGCCGAGGACCTGCCTTTCGAACTCCGCCACCATCCGAATTGCAGCATTATGATCTTTGTCATTCATGGATACGTCGGTAATGCCTTTGCTCTCGGCTTTCCGCAACGCATCCTTGTAGGCCTGTTCTGCAATGCCAACGCCGCCATTTCTGGAGATCGTGTCGGCAAACTGTTCCGCCATCATGCTTTTCCAGATCTCGCCGGCGTTGCCCTTGCCGTAGACCTCCTCGCTGTCTTTCGGCAGCATGTTGGCAACGAAGGTCTGAAGCACGGAAGCCTCATACTTGCGATATGTTTCCGGAACTTCGGTACGGGCAGAGCGGATGTTGGTATTGCCGAGACCTGCCTTCGAAGTGGCGCTGTCAAGCATATCAATGGCAGCGCCAAAGCCCTTGCCCGAATCGGCAAGGCTAGTCGCAGCGAAAGCCGCCTTGTTCGCCTTCAATTTTTCCTGGGCGACCTGCACTTCCTGAGGGTCCGCAGCGCGAACCACATCCATCACCAGATCGCTTATAACCGATATCGCCACGTCCAGAACTCCCGAGCTGACGAACGGGCGGCACTAAAACCGGGGCGTTCGCTCAATCAAGAAACACCGCTGAATACGTCTCTCTGGACGCCCAACGATGCAACAACGGGACAGACTATGGATCGCCAACCTTGCTGGAGGCTGGTGTCCGGGATGCGTTCGTGATTTCTAACAGATCATAGATTGCATTGTCGTCGGCCTCACGATCCTCGAGATCGCGGGCGAGATGCATCCTGTCCTCCAGCCGGTCGGCCTTGGTCTTTTCCTTGAGCACCTTGTTTTCCTGCAATCGCTGCACGCCGGAGAGCTGGCGGTCCTTGACGACAAGGCGGCCGTAACGATCCGAATAGTGCCTGGAGAACGTCTGGTGGACCGGCTCCATGGAACTCATCGCTTCAAGCACGTTCTCCATGGATTGCGCCACTTCGGCACGCACGCGGGTGGTGTCGGCCAGTTCCACCTCGGCCATTTTCTCCATGTGGCGCTGGACCGTTACCAGGCGCTTGAGTTTGGCCGAACGCTTGTCCGAAGCCATGGCGTTTTCTCCAGATCAGAAGCCGATGAAGACCGGGCCGAAACCATCCACGAATTGCCGGATGAGGGCCGCGATCGACAGGTAAAGCATGAAAATACCGCCCGCGAGAACGAAAGGCGTCGATATGAAGTAGACCGGGATTTGCGGCGCCAGCTTGTTGATGAGGCCGACCGCAACGTTGAACATCAGACCGTAAATTACAAAGGGGCTGGCAAGCCGCAGCATGATGGAAAAGGAGGCGCGCAGCGTGTCTGTCAGGGTTATCAGCATCTTCTGGCCGCTGATGAGCGCGCCGACCGGTGTCGTGGCGTAGGAATCGACCAGCGCCCGCAGGACAATATGGTGGAAATCCAGGATGAACAGCACCATGAGCCCACCGAAGGTGATGAAGTTCGAAATCTGGTTTTCCTGCACGTCTTCAACGGCATCCGCTCCGCCGGGAGCGCTAAGCCCGATGGATGCGCCGATGAGCGCGCCCGTGAACTGGAAGCCGAGCGTGTAAAACCGCGCGATCAGCCCGTACATTGCGCCAATGACGATCTCGGTGAAGATGAGGCCGACAACGGCGCCCTGGCTTGCGCCGGAGACTTTCGGATAGATCGTATCCCACAGTACCGGCAGAAGCGCCATGGACACCGCAACGCACAGGAGAATGCGTATCTGCGGCGAGATGCGCGAACTGGAAAAGCCCGGCATGGTCATGAAGCAGGCGCCGATACGGCAAATTGCAAGGAACAATGCGATAATTGTCCCTTGCGGGTCGGTTATCATGAAATGGCGCCCAGAATCTTGATCTCCAGCCCCTTGGCCAGTTCCACATGCGAGAGAACCGGCAGGGTCGCAAAGAGTCGTTCGATGATCATGCGCACATAGGACCGTGTTTCCGGCGACGTGACAAGGACAAAGGGTAGTCCGCGATCCATGAATTCACGGATAACTTTCGATGCCTGCTCGGAAAATTCCTCGAGATGGCGGGGATCGATATCGAATTCGACGATTTCGCCCTTTTGATCGCGCTTGAGCGCCTGATGGAAGACCATGTCCCATTTGTTGCCGAGGCGAAGCACACGCAATACGCCATTGTCGGCAAGATCGCCGCAGAGCTGCTGCGACATGCGCACCCGTACATGTTCGACGATCTGCTCGGTCTTGCGCACATGCGGGGCAAGTTCGGCGACCGCTTCCAGAATGAGATGCAGGTTGCGGATCGACACACGTTCGGCGAGCAGCAGTTTCAGCACGGCCTGCAGGCCGGAATAGGACATGTGCGACGAGCAGATTTCGTCGGCAAGCTTCTTGTATTCCGGGTCCAGCCTGTCGATGAGGATCTTGACGTCCTTGTAGGACAGCAATTGCGGGAGATTGTTGCGAATGACCTCGCTCAGATGCGTCAGCACCACAGAGACATTGTCGATCGGGTGGAAACCTTCGCGCTTCAAATCCTCGGTGAATGTCTCGAGAATGGAAACGGCCGGCATGCCGAAGGCGGGTTCGCGGATTTCGTCGCCCGGAATGCTCGGCTTGCGCCCTGCCCCCGTCACGACAAGAACATCGCCAACGCGCAGATTGCTCGACGCGATCGTCGTGCCATGGACACGGATCTGGTAGGCCTTTTCCGGGATCATGATGTCGTCGGAGACCTTGATCTCCGGCACGACGAAGCCGTATTGGGTCGCGAATTTCTTGCGCATCTTGCCGACACGGAAAGCCAGTTCCTGATGCGCACCGAGGAGGCGGGTCGAAACCTGCTTGCCGAGGGCAAGTTCGATTTCGGACGTCTTGAGGACCTGCTTGACGGAGTCCTTTTCCGCTTCGTTGGTCTGGAGAACCTTGTCCTCCTCTTCCTGACGGCGCTGCGCGCTTTCCGCTTCGACCTGGCGCGGAATATACCAGCTGCCGAAGGCCATGATGCCGCCCAAAAGCGTGAAGGGCAGGAAGGGCAATCCCGGCATGACAGCAAGAAGCCCCATCAGCATGGCTGCGACCATCAAGGCACGCGGATATCCGCTCAGCTGATTGATGACGGCCTGATCCGTCGATCCGGAGGTGCCGCCGCGCGACACCAGAAGGCCAGCCGCCAGCGACACGATAAGGGCCGGGATCTGCGAAACGATACCGTCGCCGACCGAAAGCTTTACGAAAACATCGGCAGCCTCGCCGATCGGCATGCCGTGGCGGAAGTAACCGATGATGATGCCGCCGAAAATATTGATCGCGGTGATGATCAGGCCGGCGATCGCATCGCCGCGTACGAACTTCGAGGCACCGTCCATCGAACCGAAGAACGAGCTTTCCTCTTCCAGTTCGCGGCGACGGCGTTGCGCTTCCTTTTCATCGATGATGCCAGCGGACAAATCCGCATCGATCGACATCTGCTTGCCGGGAATGGCATCCAGCGTAAAGCGCGCGCCGACTTCGGCGATACGGGTGGCACCCTTGGTGATAACGATGAAGTTGACGGTGATCAGGATCAGAAAGACGATCAGACCGATCACGAAGTCGCCCGACATGACGAGGCTGGAGAAGCCCGCAATCACGCCGCCCGCCGCCGTGGGCCCCTCGTTGCCGTGCGAAAGGATGACACGCGTCGTCGCAATGTTCAGCGACAGGCGAATCATGGTCGCGATCAGCAGCACGGTTGGAAAAGACGAGAAATCCAGCGGACGCTGTATCCAGAGCGCCACCATGAGGATGAGGACCGAAAGTGCTATGGAAAAGGCCAGACCGACATCCACCAGAACGACCGGAATGGGCAGGAACAGCACGCAGAGGATCGACACGATGCCCAATGCGAAACCGACATCCCGCATGCTCGGGCTTACCTTGGGCAAGGAAATGACTGGTGGTTGCGCCATAAAATCGTCCTGTCTCTTCATGAGAAGGGCGACGGAAAAGCCGCCGCACGGTTCCGCGGCACCGGTTTTCTAAAATCGCTGACGCAATTCAGCCCGATGCTTCAGCCTATCCCTAGTCGCTGAAGCTTGCGCGAGGATGGCATCCAGACGGGACGGGCGTCAGAAGCCCGACTGAACCCGCGAAAAGACGAGATTGGAAAAAAGGGCGATCTGCGCGCCCACAAACGGGGCGGCAACGCCGAGAACGATCATGATCGTTACGATTTTAGGGACAAAGGTCAGCGTCATTTCCTGAACCTGGGTCAGGGCCTGGATGAAGGCGATGGCGACACCAACGATCATGGCCGCGAGAACGGCGGGACCGGCCGCGACGAGAACCGTCCAGACTGCCGCCTGCATGATATCAAGCGCATCGGCCTCGTTCATCGTCGCATCCTTTATTCCGGAAAGGCGGCATCATGCCGCCTCTTCAATGTCAGGAACCTGCCGGCACGTCCGAATCGGTGCCGCTATCAGGTGTAGTCGCGATCGGACCGTTCGAGAAGGTCACACCGGCCTGCAGCAGCACTTTGTCACCAGCTTCTGTGATGGCGACGACGCCGTCCGAATAGACTTCGACTTCCTTTACCACGCCGGTGACCTTGTCGTCGGCGCTCTTGACCGTTTTGCCAACCAGGTCGGAAGCGCGCGTCAGGGCTTCGGCCTGCAGCATGCTCTTCAGATGGGTGTTGGTCTTGATCGTCTGCTCAACCTGCGAGAAGCTCGCAAGCTGCGACATCTGCTGGCCGGCATCCATCGGGCTGGTCGGATCCTGGTTTTTCATCTGGGCGATGAGAAGCTTCAGGAAGCTGTCGTAGTTAAGCGAGGCCGCGCTTTTGTCGTTGCTGCTCGCCCCGGCATTTGCCCAGGGGTTAGAGGCTGCCGACGTGACTGCATCTACCGCCATGGTGCGATCTCCTTGCGAATCTGCTCGATCGTTGCGGGGGTCATTTCCTGATTGTTGAGGATCTTTTCCTCGGTCGGGTACAGGCCACGAATGGCCTTCAGCGCTTCGAAAGCCTTACCCGAGGCAACCAGACCGTCGATACGCTTGAGTTCGGCCAGAATCTCCTCATGCTGGAAGCAATTCAGCAGCATGCTCACGGATTTGCGGAACAGGTTCGTCGACTGTTCGCGTCCTTCCGGGTTGATGAGGATCATCTGGGCGATGAAATACAGCTGTCTGAGCGGCGTCGTCGCCTGCTCCGGCTGCAGGACGTGGTTTTCAAGCAGGAACGTGACATCGTTCAGGAATTCGAGGGCCACCTTGCGATCCACCCGCAAAACCGCGCCGTTGATGAAAATCTTTTCGCCCGATTTCAGCGAGATTCGAAGTGTACTTTTCATTTCAGTCCATCCCTGATGATGGTTGTCACGTCAATTATACCCTGGAAATTCGTCGACTGACGTTTCCGGATCAGTTCGCACTCTTTCAAAATCCAGATCGCGATAGAAATCAGATTTGCCCTGAGTTCCATGGCCAGCTGGTTTTCGGGCTGCTTGAGGTCCTCAATGAAGCGGATCCAGACCCGTCGAGTGTAAAAAAGCGCTTCGATCGTGTGGCGCTGGGAAGAGGAATCCTTTGCCTCCACCAGTAGATCGATCGATTTTGTCAACGCCTGCCGCTCGCGATCCTTCGCGTCTGCGACACCATCCTCCATGATTTCGGCGTAGGAAAACTGGTACATTCATGTATCCTTTATCTGCCGCCACCCCTGTTCATCAGAGGTAGTTTACCAGACTCATTTTTTGCAGACGCGACGTAAGGCTGTAGGCAATTTCAATCTGCTGCTGGAGCAGATCCAGGCGTGTCTTCACCTCGTAGGTATCGATCCCCTCGATATCCAGCAGATGAGTCTCGATGATCTTTTTCTGGGCGGCGAGCGAGTCGTTCGCTTTCGAAACACGGCTTTCGGAAAGGCCGAGCTGGCTCTGCTGCTGGTTCAAACCACTAATGACCGTGCCTATATTGGTCACCGACCTGGTTGCCACCAATTCGCGAACGTCGCTTGGGACCTTGTCATCAAGGAACGTCATCGCCGTCATTGCTGTCATCGCGAAATAACGCATGCCCTGCGAGTTGCTGTTGGTCGATGTCTCGACCACCTCGTTCTGGCTGATGCGGCTCGTCATGTTCGTGTCGCTCGCCTTCGACCCATAGGTCGTCCAGAAATCGTAATTCTGGCCGGCCGTCAGATCGCTGTGCGGTGGGTTCGTAACCGGCGTAGTGCCGTTGAACACGCCTTCGATACGGGTCATGAACGCCGCGGCCTGATCCTTGGACAGGTCGGCAATGTTACCGACCGCAGGTGTCTGTGCCGCCATGAACGCGTTCAGCTCAACCTCATAGGCTGCCTTCAGCGTCGATCCTTCGGCAAAGTAGTCATCGATAGGCTTCACATCCGTATTGATGCCGGAAAACAGAAATTCGCCACTGACTGCCGTATTGGCAAAACCGGTGAAGGTGTTGAACGCATTCGAAATGGTTTTGGCGACCGTTGCCAGCGTTGGTGCTGCGCTGCTGGTATTCGGAACAAGAACCTTCTGAATTTCCTGGGCAGCCTTTGCCATGCCATCAAGTGCCGCCTGAGAGGACTTGAGGCGCTGCGTGGCGATGGAATTGACGCTGACGAGCGAAGAGAGACGATCGACATCGCGATTAAGGTCAAGACTGCGGGCCGTATTGGCACCCAGCGTCACGCCCAGGTCCGCATGTTTGCCCGTGGTCAGCTCGGTATTGAGGTTCGTCATCTCAAGCTGGGCCTTGAGGATGGTGCTGCGCATGCTGTTCTGCATCGCCAGCGATGAAATGAAGGACGTTTTCATCTATTACCTCACCATATCCATCAGCGACTTGAGCATGTCGTCGATGGTGGTCACCAGCTTCGTGGCGGCCTTGTAGGATTGCTCGATATCCATGAGCAGCGAAAGCTCCTCATCCAGGCTGACGGCAGTATTGTTCGAATAGGAGGTGGCGGAGCGCTCATAGAGCGCGCTTTTCGCTTCGTTTGCCGAAGTTGCGCCGGATCGTTCCTGTTCGAGCCACCCCACCGAGTTGGTGCCGTATTTCAGGATGCTTGTATTCGTATCGATACGTGTCGACGCGGCAAAATTCATGGGCGCGTCAAAAGCAGTGACATAGCTGTCGATCAGTGCGGAAAACCCGGTTCCGCCTGAAGTTGTGCTGTTGATTACATAAGCGGTACCGTTGATACCGCCGTCGCGCAACAATTCCGGGTTTCCACCTTTGGAAATAATTAACGCAGGGTTGACGGTAATGCTCGCAGCGAGCCCGGGAGAGACAACACCGCTTGCCGGAATGGTTGTGGCCGCAGGGGAGCCGTAGGTGAAGAGGCCTGGCATCTTCGGCAGCGTGCTGGTGGGGCTGGCCGGCTTTTCCGCAAACATGGTGATGAGGCCGCGCGCAATTTCGTCGAGCTGGCTCTGCATGGTTGGCGCCAGGTCGTCACGAACCTGCATCAGACCCTGAAGCGAACCTTCCGCTGTCGTGTTGCTGCCGCTGCTCGCCTTGATCGCGACGCCATCAACGTAGATCGCGTTCCCCGTGACCGTCGCGTCGTAGCCCGGCTGCGCCTTGAAAGTAACCTTGCGCGGCACAACTTCGAACAGGGTCGCGCCATCCGCCGTGTAGAGCGCCACGTCGTTGTTTTCACGATTGACGACGTTGATCCCGATGATGGACGAAATGTCCTTCAGCAGCGTCTCGCGCTGGTCGAGAGCATCACTTGGATTGCCGCCGATCGCGGTCTGCGCCTTGACCTCGTTGTTGGCTTCCTCGAATTTCGCGAGCAGGCTGTTCAGCTTGTCGACCTGAAGGGACATTTCCTTGTCGGCACGCAGGCGCATCGCCTGCAACTCGGACGAAGCCTTGTTCAGGGAATTGGCGACGTCCACGGCGGATGTCACCGCCGTCGCAGCAAGCGCGGAATCGCTCGGCTTTGAGGCGTAACCGTCAAGGCTCTTCAGCAGTTCCTTCATATAGGTGGCAGGCGAACTCTCGTAATCGTTGCCGCCGAAAAGGCTTTTCATCTCCTCGAGCCCGGTCAGAACGGTTTTCTGGCCGGAAGCGAGGGATGCACTGGAGATCGTCTGCCTCAGGAGGCTCTCATTCTGGGCACGGCCGTTGGCGACAATACTTGCACCTGACATGGTCGTGCCGAGAATGGCGGTTCGCTTGACGTAGTTCGCATTACCCACATTGGCAATGTTTTTCGAAGTAACGTCCGTCTGCTTACCTGTATTGTTGAAGATCGACTGCGCAGTATTCATTGCTGACGTGAGCGACATTCATTTGTCCTCGTGAGAATTACTATCTCTTCAGATTGATCAGGACATCCATCAAATCCGACCCGGTCTGGAAGACTTTCGAATTCGCTGTATAGATACGCTGGGATTCAATCATGTCGGTGAGTTCGCTGGCGATATCGACGTTCGAGCCCTCAAGCGCACCCTTCTGGATGTAACCGAAGCTGCCAGTTTGCGCGAAGCCGATTGTGACGACACCCGACTCGTTGCTGGGCAGATAAACGTTGCCGTTCTGCGGGCTGAGATTGTCGACGCTCGGCACCGTTGCCAGCGCCAGCTGGTAGATGTTGCGGCGGCCACCATCCTGATAGACTGCAGTCACCACGCCGTCCTTGCCGATTTCGACGTCCTTGATCTGGCTCGGACCATTGCCGTTCAGGATCGCGGTGCCGGGCGTGAACTTCGATGAGAACTGCGACATATCAGACAGGTCGATATCGATCGACTGTGCAACGCCGCTGTTGCTATCGTTGATGGTGATCGATTTGGGAGACGCAGTCGTAAGCTTGTTGGTGGCCGGGTCGAATGTCAGCGACACAGTTCCCTGGACCAGCGTAGCAGGTGCTGTTGCCGTGTATGGGAAACCACCATTCGTGGACTGGTCCTGACGATAAACCGCCACTTCCCAGGTGTTTGCAGCGGTCTTGGTATAGTAGAAATCGTAGAGTACCTTTGCACCGCCGCTATCGAACGCTGTCAGAGAGGTCTTGGCACCGATGGTCGAAGTGGCGACGTTGTTACTCGGACGCGAACCCGCAGCAACCGGATCTTCATCGCGGTTCAGGTTGGCCGGGAAGCTACCCTGTGTGGACGCCGATGCCGTCAGGCCGAAGTTGTTGACATTGATAGCCTCGAGACCGGTAAAACCGTTGACGACGGCAGCTGGCGGGTTGGATCCATAAGGGTAGCCCATCAGCTGGAAGCCAGCAGAGTTTTCCAGATACCCTTCCGCATTCTTCACGAAAGAGCCGGCTCTTGTGAGGTAAGGCGTGCCTGCTCCATCCTGAACCACGAAGAAGCCGTTGCCCTGAATGGCAAGATCGGTGCTCGACGTGGTGTAGGACAGGTTGCCCTGCTCTGAAATGCTGTAGCGAACGTTGGACTGCACGCCGCCGGAGGCATAGCTGCCCGACGAAGAGGGCAGAACGAGCGAGGAGAACGACGTCGATGCGCGCTTGTAGCCGGTGGTGCTTGCGTTAGCGATGTTGTCGCCAACGGTTCCCAGCTTGTTAGCCTGTGCATTCATGCCGGACACACCGGTTCGCATAGTGCCGAAAATACTCATTCAAAAACCCTCGTGGTCATCTTCAGGGAGAAGGTAAAGCGTTTGGCTTGCGTGAAGCTGTCTGAAATACCGCGTTTGAAAAAGACCACGCGGATGAATGAATATTATTGCCAATCAATGCTGTAACCGAGGAAACGCTTCGAATCGACCGGATCGTAGCCGAGCTTCTTGCGAAGCTTCTTGCGCAGCTTGCTGATGTGGCTTTCCACGACGTTCTCTTCGACGTCATCATCGAAGATGCCGTAGATTGCATTGAAAATCTGCGCCTTGGAAACGCGGCGTCCGCGATTGGCAATCAAATATTCAAGGATGCGGCGCTCGCGCCGCGGCAAGGCAAAGACCTCACCACCAACTTCGGGATCACGACCGTCTGAGAAAACCCGGATCGGTCCCGCATCGGTGAAATTCGAGATAACCTGCAGGCGGCGACGGATCGCCGCCGCACGCGCAAGGATTTCACGGGGGTGAACCGGCTTGCGCACGACATCGTCGACGCCGCTGTCGAACAGCGCCAGAGTCGATTCCAGCGAGGGCTGGTCGCTGACCGCGATCACCGGTGCCGTCGTGCGATCCCTGATCGCCTTGGGCAAGGAGAAGCTCCGGTCGCCCTGACCGATCAGGAATGCCTCTACGGCCGCCAGATCGCTGTCCGCTGCCGTCGAGACCCATTCCCCGAATTCGACCGGATCGAAACCGGTCGAGGGGATGCCCTCACGCCCAAATAGAGAAGTATAGCCGTCTTTAACGAGCTCGCGCTCATCAACCACTACGATCATTCGTCCGCCTCCGAATCAGTGTGGTGTTTTCCAATGCGGCATTGGTACGAATCGGGGGATTCAGCGACAACTGTAGGAAATCATCGATAGTTATTAATAATTGATTAACCATTTTGTGCCGATTTGATCTATATATAGTGGTTGTTAACCATATACGGTACAAAATTTTTGTGTAAAAATTTCAAAAATCCGAAAAAATCGCTTGCGACGCCTTTTTTAGGGCTTTCTCTCGCCACATTTCAAATTGCGAGTCCTTGACCGCATCAAAACAATCGATGGTTGTTATCCGTCACAGAAATTTTTCGCGTTGGCGGTCCATTTTCCGTAGCCCGTCGCCACCAGATTGGCGATCACCCGGCAGACATATTTCTTTTGAGCCGGGTCGTTGTTGGGCCCGGCATGATAGCGGGCAACCGCCATGGTCCAGGTTTCGTGCCTGTTGTGGAGATTGCGCAGGAACATGGCGGCATATTCGACATTGCGGCGCGGATCGAACATTTCACGCGCGGATGTGAAGTTTTCGCCATGGAAATAGTGGTTTATCTGCATGCATCCGAGGTCGATCAGCTTGGCGCCGTTGCGCTTTGCCGTCTCGAAAGTGGTCAATGCCTCCTCGGTGGAGGAGGCAAATACCGGTTTTCCCTCAATATTCATGGCGTTGGGGTCAAGCCGACCCTTGCGACCGGTCTCGGTCAGGCCGACAGAATAGAGAATTCCCTCCGGCACGCCGTATTTGCGGGCAGCGGACTGAATTTCCCTTTCACAGACACCTGACGTTGCCGAAGCGGAGGCGTTTTCAGAGGTAAACGCCGTTGTCAGCAGAAGTGCGGGCAGAGCCAAGAGCGCCATCCATGCCTTCATTATGCACCCCCAAATTATCACCATTGCCCTGCCGTCCGCCGCGTGTGCCGGACTCGTCACGGTTGCGCCCTGCGGCGGCCTGTTGGCCATGCTGCTGCGCCTGCTGATTTTGCTGATTGTTGGCTTGTGTGCCCGTTTGGTCACTCTTGTCAGAAGAAGCAATGCTGATCGTGATGTTATCAACCGTCAGACCCTGCGCCTTGAGGCCCTCGAGGATGCTCTTGCTGTCCTGCTGAAGCTTTTTGTAGGCGGCCACGTTCTCCACCGTCATGTGAACGGCAAGCTCATCACCGGCAAGACGCAACGACATCGTCACCGATCCCAGCTCGATCGGCGTCATGTGCAGCTTCAGCGTATGGACGACTTTGCCGGTGCTGCTCTGGGCCGCCTCATTGGACAGCGACGAGCCGGGCTGCATGGCGCTAACCCATTCAGAATCATTGGCGATGAGGCCAGTCAGAGCCAAGGCGTTGGATGAAGGTGCCAGACCAATGAACCGCCGCGAATCGAGAACGGTAATCGTCTCGGTCGCCTTGCCGCTGCTTTCCCGGGCATCGAACTCGACGCGGCCATCCCGCTGAACCGTACTCATATCGAGAGCGCGGGCCGTGCCGGAACGAGGAGATGCGAAGCGGAATGCCGAGGCGTCGCCTTCAGTGCCCGATCCGGATCCGGCTTCGTTTCCGGCAAGCTCGGTCCTTGCGTGCATGTCCTTCGCCAGAGGCTCAGCCTTGCCCCTGACAGTTTCGACCTTTTCGGATTTGACATCGGCATTGCCGGCAATCGCCTGCGCAATTTCCTCAAGGGGTGTCTTGGCTGTCACGATATCGCCGACATTGGCCGTGAGCGTCTGCAGCTCTGCCAGCTTCGGATCGATTGCATCCGCCGCCGTCTGGCTCTCCTTGTCGGCGTCCTTGACCTTCTTGCCAGGTTTGCCGTTTTCAGGCGATGTGTGCGCCGTCTTAATCGCATTCTGAAGCTCCGCCAGCGCCTCGTGACCATGGCCTTCTCCGGAATGGTCCTTGACGAGCACGTTCAGGAAGCTCGGGGGCCGCTTGACCGGCACATCCGTCTTTTCCGCATCGTCATCCGGTTGCGCATGCTGCTCCTCAGCCGATCCCGCTTCCTGCTGATGACGCGAATGCGGTGCCTGCGGCGGGCGCTCTTCCCTGACCGTCGCGAGGGTGTCGCCGAAACTTCCGCCTTTGGCGTCGTCCCTCACACTGGCGCTGCCAGCGCGCGGATCGTTATATGGCGCATTCACTATCGCGTTGATGGTTGCGTCGATCATGGTGCCCCCTCGCCTTTCTTCAAAAGGCTGTCGATTTCATCGAGCTTACTGCGGCCGCTCGTCACGAGTTGCCGGACGTTCTCGCCCTCATCCTCAGCCTTGTGGTTTTCAACTCTCCATATGCCCTTGGTCTCGGCACTGGCCGCCTCATTCGCGGGCGCGCCCGACCCAGCCCCCTGCCCTGCCGTGACACCGGGATCGGCGCCAGGCTGCGGGGAAGGCGGACGAACCACCTGGTCGGCGATTGCCCTTGCCGCGTCCCGCAGGGCCCTGTCGCGATCCGAAAGCTGGGCCTCGGGAATTTGCCCGATTGTTTCAATCGCGCTCACCACATCGGGCGTGCCGATATTGGAAAGGCTTTCATAGAGATTTGCCTGAACTTGCGGCTGGTCCGGCATATCCGGCGACAGCGCTTTCGCCTTTAACGCCGCCATGCGCGCCAGCGAATCCTTGCCGCTGATCGCCGCGAGACGGGACAGGCGCAGATAAGCTTCCTTCTGCCTCTCCGCGTCCATCATGGCGAATGTTTCCTCTATCGTGTCGTGCCCGATGGAATCGACACGTTTGACCACCAGTGAGACCAGAAGGTCCGCGAACTGGCTGGCATAGGGCGAATGCAGGAACCGCCGCGCGTAACGCTGTGCATATTCGACGCCACGCCCGGCATCGCCGTCTTCAACGGCGATAGCAAGCGAGCGGCGGAGCGCAGCCTCCTCCACGATGGTACCGGGCGCTTCGAGCCGGGCTATGTCATAGAAACCGAGGGCAGCCACCGGATCGCGGGGGATCGTCACATTGCCGCCGATCAGTGCAAGATAGGCGCCAATTCTCGTGCCGCGATACTCGGGCACCATGGCAGCGATGCTCTGGGCGACCAGCGTTCCCTTGCCGGACAGATATTTGCGCAGAATATCGGCGACGCGGCTGTCGAAATTGCCGTCCACATCCCGCGCGACGAGCAATTCGAGCGTGGCCGGATTGCCGCCGCTCATCGCGTAGACAAGCGCCGCATCGACATTGCGCGGATCCTTGAAGATCGCCGAAGGTGCGCTCTTAAGCCGCTCGTCGATCGTCTGGAGCAGAAACCGCTGCATTTCGGTTGCCGAATGGTCTCCCATGGTGACGGAATCCTGCACGAACTGCAGGGAGCGCAACATGGCATAGGGCATGAGGTTGTCTTGCGATTGCGCAAAAACCTTCGCCGGTTCGGCACCGAGACCACACAGTGTCGCCGCAAGAAAAACCCAACGTTTCGAGGATTTCGTCACACTCACCCCCGATCGGCCTCAAGCAGGATTTCGATACGGCGGTTCGCATTCGCCAGCGGGTCTGCCGGCACCTGCAATCTGCGATCCGCAAAACCCGAAACCTGTTTCACCCGCTCTTCCGACAGGCCGCCGCGAACCAGCATGTAATAGGCGCTGTGCGCGCGGTCCATGGAAAGCCGCCAATTGTCATTGGCCTCACCTTTGAACTGGCGTCCATCGGTATGGCCGCGGATCACCACGCTGCCGCCACGCTCCTGAAGCAACTTGCCGATCTTCTCCATGGCCAGGACCATTTCGCCGCGGGGCACAGCCGATCCGACATTGAACATCGGCGTTTCCGTCTGGTCGGAAATGGTCAACAACAATCCGCCTTCGGCGGGCGTCACCACCAGACCTTCGGCGAGCTTGCCGCTGATGCCGGATATCTGCTTCTCGATCTCTTGGCGCAGCTCTTTGGCCTCTTCCTTCTGCGCAGCAGTGCCTTGCTGCTGCTGCTCCGGCTGAGGCTGCGTAAGTGCTGCCTGCTCGGCGGCACCCGGCCGCTGCTGCGGCACCACGGCGGCGACTTCCATGGCCTTGCCGTGATCTGCACCATCGGCTGGCTGCTGAGACGATTTAGCCGCAACCGCTTCATTATCCTTGGCAGCGTCCTGCTGCTTGTTCTCGGCAGATTGCTGCTGGTCCGCACGTGTGATCTTCACCTGCTGGGTCCAGAAATCGGGATCGAAGGGATCGCGGTAAGCCTCACCGCCGCTCGCACCCGTCGCCGGGCCGGAATCGGCAGCACCACCTTCGCCCTTGGCGCTGACATTGGCCTGCTGCCCGACCTGCTGGGCAATTTCCGCCAGAACGGAATAGGGATTCTCGAAAAAGTCCGCTTCTGAGAAGTTCGACTGCTCCCCGGTCTGCGAGGTCAGGTCTTCACCTGTTGCGGCGGCTGAACCCTGGGTAACCTTTTCCGCCTTTATGTTGGACTGGTCTTTCTTCTCGACGCCCTCTTCCTTGTCCACGGGTTTTTCCAGCCCCTTGGACGAGGGTTTCTCATCGGACAGCTTTATCGGATTGAAATAGCTGGCAACCGAGGCTTTGGTTTCCTCGTTTGCGGCATTGACCAGCCACATGACGAGGAAGAACGCCATCATGGCCGTCATGAAGTCGGCGTAAGCGATCTTCCACGCGCCGCCATGGGCGCCATCGTGCCCGCCCTTGTGGCGTTTGACGATGATGATCTCGTTCTTGCCGTGGTGGTGATTTTCGCCTTCACTCATTTCATCACCTTGCGAAGACTGGACGCCCAGGCGGACATGCGCGTGACGAACACGCTTTCACCCAACTCAACGGAGAGGTCGATATCTGCCGTCTCGGTAAATTTCATCGTCTCTTCTTCAAAGCCCGGCTGCGTCTTCAGCTGCTCAAACAAATCTTTCGGGCCTTTCACGACAAGGGTCACGGCCTCGCCATCCGGCATGGAGGCACGAACGACATCCGCAAGCGCCGAAACCGCCTTCAGCGACAGCTCTTCGGTCAGAACCGGGGCAAGGATATTGGCGGTCTGTTCGCTGAGATTGGTGGCGATCGCATCGATGCCTTCACGCAGTCTTAGCGACAGGAAAACGGCAATTTCTTCCAGATAGACGGAACGTAAGCCTTCGAGTTCTGCGGCATGAGCAGCAAGAAGCTCCTCGCGCTCGGCCTGCATTTTCTCCGTGATCTCGCGGGTCGCATCCTCGTGACCACGGGCATAGGCGGCCTGTTTTTCGCTTTCGACGTCGAGCGGCTCGAATTCATCGAAACCGGACGCAATATCGCCAAAACCGGAAATGCCGTCGACGTCTGCCAACGGTTCGCCGAACGTCAGTCCCGCGGGCTGCACGTCACCGAAATCCTTGAGATATCTTGCAATGGACGCGCTCATGCCCGCCCCCGGCAAAACAGGCCAAAGGGGCGAGACATGTTTCGTTGCCTGCGATCAAAGCCGTTTGGCGGCACCACCGTCATCCTTGCTACCCTGCCCGTCTCTTCAATTGTTTCCGGCCGGATCACGCCATGCGATCCACCCGATATTGCCCCGACGTTAGGTGTTCAAACTTGTGCGAGGATGAAGGCGGGCCCCGTTTTCAGAAACCTTGCAACCAACTCCCCCGAACCCGCCGGACCGACGCCGGGTTACTTGAAGAGCTGAAGGATGTTTTGCGCGTTGGCATTGGCGATCGAGAGCGCCTGGATGCCGAGCTGCTGCTGTGTCTGCAGAGCCTTCAGCCTGGTCGATTCCTCGTTCATATCCGCATCCACGAGACGGCCGATACCCTTGTCGATCACGTCCATCAGGCTCGAGACGAAGTTCTCCTGCATGTTGATGCGGCTCTGCAAGGAGCCGAGGCTGGAGGCCGTACTGGTCATGGCTTCGAGCTGCTTGTCGACAAAACTCATCATCACATCGATGGCGTCGGAAGCGGTGTAGTTCGTGGTGCCACCGGAAAAACCGCTCATGGCTGCCGCCACGACATCGAGATTGTCGAGATCGAGCGTGGAGACGGAAAGACCGAGGGATCTGGCAACGGAGGTCGGCGCACCGGTCGTGTCATAGAACCAATCGTTGCTGCCTGTGTCCCGATAGGCCGCCGCGACGGTGGTGGTGCCGCTCGAAGGGTTGGTCGCCGTCACCTTGACCCAGGTATTCTCGGACAAACGAAGATAATTCACCGTTCCGTTGCTGTAGACGCTCGGGTCGGCATTCGTATCCGGCGTCGCCGCATTCAGCGTGCCGATTTCGGCGTCCGTCAATTTCTTGACGACGTAACCCGCATTGGTGGTCACGCCGGCTGTCGTCGATGTTTGGGTGATCTGTTGTTCCGTCTTCGCGACAAAAACGGCGCTCTTGTCGAGAATACCGAGTTTTCCGCCGCTGAGGTCGAAAAGCACGGCACTGCCGTCCAGCACATAGTCAACCGTGGTGACGCCGACATTGCCCGAACCGGTGCGCGTGAAGGACGCGACGACCTTTTTGGTGATGGGTTCTACAACCGGCGGCGTGCCACCATTGCTGATGCTGGCCTGCAGCCAGTTCTCGCCGGAGAAGGAGGCAGATTCCGACGTGCTCTTCAGCTGTTCCTGAAGCTGCTTGATTTCGTCCTGGATCTTGCCGCGGTCAGCCCCGACGCCATAGGCGGCGACAAGCTTTTCCTTGATTTTCTTGACGACCTCGATCGAGTTCGCAAGGGCGTCATAGGCCGTATCGACCTTGGCGGCGCCCAGTCCCAATGCATCCTGCACGGCCGAGAGCGCTGCATTGTCGGAGCGCATGGTTGTGGAGATAGACCAGTAGGCGGCATTATCCGCCGCCGTTTCGACACGGTAGCCGGACGACACACGCGCCTGCGTCGTCTCGAGATTCTTGTCGATCATGCGCAAGGTTTGCAGCGCGGCCATCGCCGCCGCATTGGTCAAAATGCTGGTCATTGGGTCCACCCAATTGGTACTGTCGGGAAAAATCCGGCGCTGCGCCGAAAACGAGCAGAGGCATCATGCGCATCAGCGATGGTAAAAAGAGCCACCGCGACCTGCCGTTCGTTAACAAATCGTTAATTCGATAGGTACCAAACAACAACGCTGATTTGCAAGGCGTTCCTTGCCTTCACAGGCCGGTTTTGCATAAACCGACACGCTTCAGGCAAGGTCGGGTGAAAAAGTGCCCGAATGAAGCCATCGCGCCCGCGAATTCGGAAGGCGCAATGGATAATATATGAAAATGTCCGCTGGACTGGTTCAGGCAGCTTCGCCTTGGCGGGCCGACACGAATCGGGCAGCCGTCAGGCTCTGACGGAGAAATTCGGTGTTCTCGTCCGGATTTTCCGAAGGGTTCTGAAACGAAACATGATTGATCTCGACCGCAGCATGCTCGTTGGCCAGAATCAATTGCGCATAAACCGTCGCGCCGTGCGGTTTCAGTTCGAGATCGAGGACGATCTCCGGCGCCCCTTCCCATTCGAGCCTGTATTCGCCACCGGCACCGAAATTGATCGTGCCCGGATGATAATAAAGCTCCGCGGCCGACGAGACGAGGTCGGCAATGCTGCCGTAGCACTCGAATCTGAGCAATGAAATCAGGTCGGCCGGATCGAGCAGGCGCAGTTCGGTGGCGATCGGGTTGATCGCCTCTGCGACGATCATTTCCCGCTTTTCAGAATAGGCGGATTTTTTCATTGGTTTTATTGAACCCGTATTTTCGATGACTTCATGGCGTAAACCCGATGAACGAGCTCAGCTACAGCCTTGTAAAAAGCTGGTGGAATCACACTATCGATCGAGACTTGCGCAAACATGGAGCGTGCGAGTGGCGGATCTTCAAAAACGGGGATATTATTTTTTTCCGCAATCTCGCGGATTTTCAATGCGATAAGGTCCTGACCCTTGGCAACGACGACAGGCGCGTCGCCTTCTTCGCGAACGTAACGCAACGCCACTGCAAAGTGTGTCGGGTTGGCAATCACCAGTGTCGCGCGCGGCACATTGTCGATCATGCGGCGGCGGGCGCGGTCACGGGCGACCGAACGCTGACGGGCTTTGACCACCGGGTCGCCCTGCGATTGCTTGTACTCTTCCTTCACCTCATGCTTCGTCATTTTCAGCTGGCTGAACCAGTGGTGGCGCGTCCACAAAAGGTCGACGGCGGCAAGCAGCGCGGTCGAAAAGAGAATCACGACCATCATCTTTTTGGTGAGCTCGACAACCCTGACGAAAATGACCTGCGGGTCGGAGAACATCAGGTCGATGAGACTGTAGAAATCGCCGCGCAGAGACAGGAACATGATGATCGAAACGATCAAGATCTTGAACAGCGATTTGCCGAATTCCACAAATCCCTGCTTGCTGTAGATGCGGCCGAACCCCTTTGCAGGCGAGATGCGCGACCATTGCGGACGCACCCTCTCAAGCACCGGCGACGGCAGGTTCTGGAAAAACGAGGAGGCAAGGCCGAAGACGATGAACATGATCATGGCCGGCATGAGCAGATAGGCCATGGACGTGCCGAGGAAATAAAGCAGCGACAGGGCATCCGGCCTGGTGCTGAGGTTCCATTGTTCGGGCTGGCCGAACAGGTCCTTCAGCGTTACGCCGAGGCGACCGGCGCCGTCGGGCAAAAAGAAAACCAGATAGCAGTAAAAGGCGAGTGACGAAGCAAAGATCGGCACCTCGCGGGAAAAGGGAAGATTGCCCTTTTCCGCCGCATCACGGAGTTTTTTCTCCGTTGGGTCTTCTGTTTTACTGTCCTTGTCCTGATCGTCTGCCAAGGCACGTTCCCGGGATAAAAAAAGGCCCGCCGATCGCGGCAGGCCGTCATTCCGAAACTAGCGCCCGAGACCGGCCATCGCAATGGCCGGCATTGCCTGTAAGGCGGGTTATCAACCGGCTTCCGCTCAGGCTGCTGCGGATTGTTCCTCCGTGGAGGCTTCCTTCAGCTGAATCTGACCGGAATTGGCCAGCCGGATCGCTTCCTGCGCCACGGCGCGGCGTGCAATCGCCACTTCGCGGGTGTTGATGGAAGCCTGCGGCACGGCGAGGTCCGATTCGATCATGCGGCGCTGGCGCGGGCTGATGCTGGACAGCACACATTCCTTGATTTCCATGGTTGCGCCACGCAGCGCCATGGTGAGAACGTCCGCCGAGACATCGTTGAGCAGCAGGACGCGGCTGCGCTGCGGCATGAACATGAGATCGTCGAAGAGGAAGATCTTCGGCTTGACCTTGTTGGCAGCTTCCTTGCTGAGCGTTTCGAGCGAGCTGAGCAGCGTATCGACCTGCGGCTTTTCCATTTCGTTCATCAGGTCGGCAACCTTCGTGGAGCCGCCCGCATTGCGCTCTGCTTCGATCTCGTTGATGAGGTTGACCACACGCTTCTCGATGATCTGGGCAGCCGTGGGGCTGACTTCCTTCATGTTCACCGTGCGGTTCATGATATCGGCGCGCTGCTCTTCGGGAATGGTCAGAAGGACCTTGGCACCGAAGGACGAGGGCAGCATGGAGAGGATATAGGCGATAGTCTGGGGATGCTCGCGCAGCAGGAACTTGCCGACGAATTCCGGCTCCGCTTCCTGCAGGCGATCCCAGATCGACGCTTCATAGGCCTGGAAGGCTGCACGACGGCCGAGAAGGCTGTCCACCTCCTCCGGTGTCAGGCCCTCTTCGAGAATGCTTTCGATCGCCTTGGCATTGTCCATCAGACCCGTTCCTTCCGTGAACAGGTCTTCGAACTCCGCCACGATCTGGGCGAGTTCGTCAGGGGGAATGACACGCAGCGTCTGGGCCGAGGAAATGATCATCTGCAATTCGTGCTGCGTGAAAAATTTCAGCAGCTTGCCGGCGACGCCCTTGCCCATGGCAAGAAGCACCGCGGCCGCCTTGTCGGCCTGAGACAACGGCTTCCCTGCCAGCGGGTTACCGAAATCCTCGAAGTCCATCATGGTCTTTCCTCTCCGTCCCCACAGGGATCAGGCTTTTCTCGTACTCATTACTTCAATCAATTTTACGCCGAAGCGCGTATCGTCGTCTTCAAGTACCGTTATTTCACCGCGCGCAATACGGCGGCCATTCACCATGATCTCGACCGGTTCACCGATCTTGCGGTCAAGCGCGATCGTTGCACCCTCTTCAAGGCTCATCAGACCCGAGACGAGCATGCGGCTGGTGCCGAGAACGATCTGGACATCGATCGGGATATCCATGATCAGGTCCATATTGTCGGACAGGCCACTGCCGAGCGGCGCCTTGATGCCCGCGACCTGTGGGGTGGCCGCGAAATCGTTCATTGCAAAATCGCCCGCTCCACCACCGAAGGCGGAAAGGTCGCTGCCGGCGGAAGCGTCGTCAACGCTCCCGAAATCCCCGAAGTCGCCAAAGTCGGACAGCGAACCTTCCGCATCCGTCTTGAGGACGCCACGCAGATCGCCGATAGCCTGGTCGAGCTCACCGCCATCTTCAAGCGACGGCAGCGCCATATCATCGGTCACAGGTGTTTTCTTCGTAGCCATGCGCTGATTATTCCCTTTGAAACTTGCGTCAGCCTGCCCAGAACCCAAAAAAGGTGGACAGGTTTTAACCCATCAGATGTCGCAAGATCTCGTCGTCCGTGCTCACATTGTTCTTTACCCGAACCATGTAGCGGTCGCCGGACTTGCCGAATTCACAATTATAGAGCTTGGAGCCGTTGGCGCTGACCTCGACGCCGATGTCGTCCTGCTTCAGATCCTGAAACGGAATGACGTCGCCGGCCACCAGCCTGGAGATCGTCCGCAGGGTCAAGGTTTCGAGCTTGATGCGCGCCTCAAGCGTTACCTGCGATCTCTTCACCTGCTCAGAGATCAAATCCACCCATTCCGCCTGCTTCTTCAGCGCCTGGGCTGAAGCCTTGGGAGCGGCGATGGAGGTCTTGAGCAGGGGCCGCTGCGGCACGATCAGCGCGAATTCCGAAGAAACCTTGCCGATGGCGATCTTCATGCGGACTGTCACGCCGTAGAGGCCGGCGATCATCTCCTCGAAGGCGCTTTTTCCATTGGCCGTAAAGGGCGGGTCGATCGTCGCCTCGAAACCGCCCGGCGCGTTGACGCCCGACCGCAGGACACCCCCGATGCGCCCGAGAACCATGGCCGCCAGGTCGAGTTCGATGTGGGACAGGCTGCGCTCGTCCGGCTCGCCGATGGTGTCGGCGGCGGCGCCAAGCATGCGCTCCATGAGCGCGATGACGAAGCCGTTGCCGACCGCCATCATGAAATTGGGGCACCAGTTGCGCAGAGAACAATCCGCAACCGAGAAATTGCCGCCGATATTGGCGATGAGATCGGTCATCAGCCCCGATTCGGAGCCGATATATTCGACGTCTATCGCAATGCCGGTCTCGCTGTGAAAGATATCAGGCAGGAATTCGCTGTAGAGATGGCCGATATCGGAGCCGACCTTCGCGATTGTCTTGCGGTCGGAAAGCCCGCCCGTAAGTTTCGCGAGCAGCGACGTGTCGATGACGGGTGCTCTTTGCTGTGCAGCTTTAGCCATGGTCATGCCGCCTTGTTTTCGCCGCCGGGGTTCATCATCTCCTGTTCAACGGCGTCGATGGACGGCCGCTCGTAGTTGGAGATGGTCTTGCGCCCGTATTCAAGCGCGACCTGCGGCACCGAGCCGTTCATGTAGGCGATCAGCGTCTGCTTGACGATGATGTAGAGGCGGTGCTGCTTGGTGCGGACGATCTTGACCTGCGAAGCGAGTGGGTTGCAGATCGAATAGGACAGGATGATGCCGAGCATGGTGCCCACCAGTGCGGCGCCGATGAGGCCACCCAGCACTTCGGGTGATTCGTTGATCTTGCCCATGGCCTTGATGACGCCGAGAACCGCCGCGACGATACCGATGGCGGGGAAGGAATCGCCCATGGTGGTGATCGCGTGGTAAGGTTTCAGCTTGTCGTGCAGGATGGTCTCGATTTCCTCGTCCATCAGCGCTTCGATTTCGTGGCTGCGCGCGTTGCCGATGATGATGAGGCGGACGTAGTCACAGATGAACGACGTCAGCTCCTTGTTTTTCAGCACCGAGGGTGCGCTCTGGAAGATCGAGGATTCTTCCGGATTGTCGATATGCGCCTCGATCTCGTTGCGCGATTTCGTGCGCAGGTCGCGCATCAGCGAATAAAGTACGCCGAGTACGTCGAGATAGTTGCGCTCCTTCGGGACCGAGTGCTTGAAGGCCTCGCCGAGCGCCTTGCCCGAATCCTTCACGACCTTCATCGGGTTCGCCATGATGAAGCCGCCTAGGCCGGCACCGCCGATAATCAACAATTCGAACGGCTGAACCAGCACGTTCAGATGGCCGCCCATCGCCATGTAGCCGCCGATGATGCAGCCGAAGGTGATTATAAGTCCAATTACAATATTCATTGATCGACCACGCCCGAACAGTGTTCCATGCCGCCATCTCTAGAAAATGTGGCTTGCGTGAACCTGTCCGCGGAGCCTCTGTCCCTCGTCACTTCAGCCAGTTTCGCACAAGCAACATCCGGCATTATCCCGACAAAGGCGGACGTGCGCCTTGGTATCGGGATCAAACGAGAGCGGCGGTTCAGTGACTTCCACCTACACCAGCTACAGACTGATCAGTCAGGACATCGGCAAATCGCTTGAGCGTGTGTCGAAGCAACCCGACGTGGCGCGCGAAACCGAATATTACCGGTCGAAGATCGGCAGCGTGAAATCCGTCGACGACTTCATGGCCGATACCCGTCTTTACAATTATGCGCTGAAAGCTAACGGCCTCGAGGACATGGCCTATGCGAAAGCCTTCATCCGCAAGGTGCTGACCGAAGGCACGGCCGACAAGAACGCCTTCGCCAACAAGCTTTCCGACAGCCGCTATTCGGACCTTGCGAAATCGCTCGACTTTGCAAGTCTCGGTGCAGCTGCAACTGCGACCGAAGCGGCCCAGTCCGGCATCATCAGCAAATACACCCGCCAGACGCTGGAGCAGGAGGCGGGCGGCGACAATAACGGTGTCCGGCTTGCTCTTTACTTCGAGCGCAAGGCACCAACGATCAAATCGGGTCTCGATTTTCTAGCCGACGACGCGCTCGCACAGGTGTTCCGCACCGCCTACAACCTGCCTGACGAAATTGCGGCAGGAAGCGTCGAAAAACAGGCCGCGCTCATCGAAAAATCCATCAATATCAAGGATCTGCAAAATCCTGAAAAGGTCGGCAAGCTGCTCGAGCGTTTCACCATCATGTGGGAAATGCAAAATCCCTCGACGACCTATGATCCTCTGGCCGTTTTCGGCTCCTCCAGCGGCTACGGCATTTCCCCGGACCTGCTGATCTCCATCAACTCCCTGAAACTCGGAGGCAAATGATATGCAATCCGGACTATACGTCGCCCTTTCCTCGCAGATTGCGCTGGAGCGTCGTCTCACCACCATTTCCGACAATATGGCGAATGCGAACACGGTGGGTTTCCGCGGTTCCGAAGTGAAATTCGACGAAATGGTCGCCAAGAACCACAATGACATGAATGCCAAGGTGGCGTTCGTGTCGCAGGGTAACGACTATCTCTCCACCCGTCAGGGCGCCTTCGAACAGACTGGCAATAGTTTCGATTTTGCCATCAAGGGCGATGCCTGGTTCGCGATGGACACACCCGACGGCCAGATCCTGAGCCGCGACGGGCGTTTCACCATGCGCCCGGACGGCGCGCTCATCTCCTCAAGCGGTTATCCGGTTCTCGACGCCGGCGGCGGTCCCATCCAGCTCAATGCGAATGGTGGCCCGATCACCGTCAGTCTCGATGGTGCGATCAGGCAGAACGACAACATCGTCGCCACGCTCGGTATCTTCCAGGCGGATTTCTCGAAAGGCTTCCTGCGCCATCCCAATAGCGGCGTGAAGCCCGTGGCCCCGCCGACGCCGGTCGTCAACAATCACGAGGTCGGCGTCGTTCAGGGTTATCTTGAGCAGTCGAACGTCAACGGCATTTCCCAGATGACGCAGCTCATCCAGGTCAACCGGGCCTTCGAGAGCATTTCGTCGCTGATGCGCGATACCGAATCCACTTTCGGCGATGCCATCAAGACGCTTGGCGGCGCACGTTAAGGAACTGAGCGATGACAATGCCGGAATCTACGCTCACGGTCGAGGCGATTTCACCGAAGCTCGCCCAGCTCGCCAGCCTTGCCGGACACTATGCCGATCCGGAGTTTTCGGTGGCGCCGGGCGGCCATGTCCGCACCATCGCCGCCGGACACTACACGGTTTCCGGCCTGTCGCGGCATGTGAGGCTGGGCGAGTTCGTCGCCCATCGCAGCGCGACCGGTATCCATCTCGGCGAAGTCGTGCGCGTGGAACCCGATATCTGCTACGTCTGCCCCATCGAACCGGGCGAGCCGATTGGCATTCACGACACCGTCATCCGCAAGGGTGCCTTCCGCGTTGCGCCTGACGACAGCTGGTGCGGCCGCACCATCAATGCGCTTGGCGAACCCATCGATGGCAAGGGTCCGCTTGCATCAGGCACGGAGCGCCGTCCGATTTCCAGCAATGCACCGCCGTCGATGACGCGCAAGCGGGTGGAGACGCCTTTCAAGACGGGTGTCCGGGCAATCGATATTTTCTCGCCTCTCTGCCTTGGCCAGCGTCTCGGCATTTTTGCGGGCTCAGGCGTGGGAAAATCCACGCTCCTATCGATGCTTGCCAAGGCCGACGCCTTCGACAAGGTCGTCATCGGACTTGTCGGCGAGCGCGGTCGCGAAGTGCGCGAGTTCATCGAGGATACGATGGGCGAGAATATGGGCAAGTCCGTCGCCGTTGTCGCGACCAGCGACGAAAGCCCGATGCTGCGCAAGATGGCGCCGCTTTCGGCCGTCACCATTGCCGAATATTTCCGTGACAGGGGCGACAACGTCCTTCTTATCATCGACAGCGTGACCCGTTTTGCCCATGCGATCCGCGAAGTGGCGGTCGCTTCGGGTGAACCGCCGGTGGCACGCGGCTATCCGGCCTCGGTCTTCACCGAATTGCCGCGCCTTCTGGAGCGGGCGGGACCCGGCGCCGAAGGCAGCGGTACCATCACCGCCATCGTCTCCATTCTGGTGGACGGCGACAACCACAACGATCCGATTGCCGATTCGACCCGCGGTATTCTCGACGGCCACATCGTGCTGGATCGCAGCCTTGCAGAAGAAGGCCGCTATCCTCCGATCAATCCTCTGGCCTCGATCTCGCGTCTCGCCAAGAAGGCATGGACACCGGATCAGGAAAAGCTGGTGTCGCGTCTGAAAGCGCTGGTGCACCGCTTTGAGGAAACGCGGGATCTGCGCCTCATCGGCGGTTATCGACCCGGCACCGATCCCGATCTCGACATGGCGGTGAAACAGGTTCCGATCATCTATGAAACGCTGAAACAGCTTCCGAATGAACCGGCGGCGCAGGACGCCTACGCCGATCTGGCGACCGCGTTGCGCGGTGGAGTGCAAAATAATCAGCCACAGGTAAACCCGAGAATGAGAGGCTGACCCGTGAAAAAGAAACAGATCGACAAGATCGACGATAACGACCTCGAGAACGTACAGCCGCAGCCTCCCTTCTTCACGCCCGACCGTATTCTGGCGTGGACGGGAATAGGACTTGCCGCCGCCGCCGCATTTTTCCCCTGGTACGTGTTCTTTAACGAGGACAAGTTTGGAATGAGAGTGGCAGACGGCGACCGCACGCGCGACTTGCCCCATACCGGTCCGCGCGAAGTCTTCAGCGTTTCGCCCCTGGCCATGACCAATCGCAACAAGGAAGACGCGCCAGCGCCCGGCGAATTGCCGGACATGCTGACGACGGCGACGGTCAGCGAAAAGGGTAAGGAAAAACAGAACAATCTCGCCGCAGGGCTTGAAGACCAGCCCTTCCCGGGCCAGACCTCCTTCCGCCTGCTGCATGTCTCCAACGGCCGCGCCCTCATCGAGGACGGATCGGGCATGTATATGGTGCGGGTGGGCTCCACATTGCCCGACAATGCGCGCCTGACCAAAATCGAGCAGCGCGACGGCGAGTGGATGATAGAGACTTCTTCCGGTAAAACCTATCATCCCGAGAAGTAGTCAGACCGGCACTCTGCTGAAGTCTGCTGCCGTCGCCGGATCCAGTCAGGCAGGACGGAGACGTCTTCGCAATTCACTATTCGATCCCAAGGCGTGCCGCATTTGCCGGCGCGCCATTTTTGTTTTCGCAATCGCCTTCGGGATCAGATTCTCCAGTGCTTCCGCACCTGCGCCCCTCACCGCAAGTCTGACGCAAGATTAGCACCGTAGGTTCGGGCCATACGAGATGGAGAAGTCTATGCAACCGATTCAACTGTTCGATCTGGCCTCCCGCCAAGCGGAATGGCTGAGCGTGCGGCAGGAAGTCGTGGCGACCAACATCGCCAACGCCAACACACCCAAGTTTCACGCCAAGGATGTCAGTCCTTTCGAAGCGGTCATGCAGGCCACCAGCCAGCAGGTCGGCATGGCGAAGACCCATCCCGCTCATTTCGGTGCTAGCGAGCTCAGCGAAAATATCGCGGTGCGCGACAACCCGATCAATAACGAGATCGGCATGCAGGAGTCCGGCAATTCGGTCGCGCTTGCCGAGGAAATGACCAAGACCGGCGAGATCAAGCGGCAATACGACCTGAACGCCAGTCTCGTCAAATCCTTCCATCGCATGATGCTGATGACGGTAAAGAGGTAAACCATGGATCCTTTGAGTGCGGCGAGCAAGATCGCGGGCAGCGGCCTGGAAGTGCAGTCCACCCGACTGCGCATCGTTTCGGAAAACATTGCCAACGCAAGATCGACCGGCGACACGCCTGGCGCCGACCCCTATCGCCGCAAGACCGTGACATTCGGCTCCGAGCTTGACCGCGTAAGCGGCGTGCAGCGCGTGACGGTAAAGAAGCTTGGCGTCGACCGCGGCGATTTCGTCCATGAATACGACCCCGGCAATCCGGCCGCCGACACCAGCGGCATGGTCAAGATGCCGAACGTCAACGTTCTGATCGAAATGGCGGATATGCGCGAAGCCAACCGCAGCTACGACGCCAACCTTCAGGTCATCCGTCAGACACGCGACCTCGTCGCCTCCACCATCGACCTTCTGAAAGCATCGCAATGATCGACGGCATCAAGCAACTCGGTTCCCTCTCGCTCACGCGTGGCACGAGCAACGTCTCTTCGCTGACCGACAGCATTTTCGGCAGCCAGCAGACGACGCCCGCCCAGCAGACGGGCGCAAGCTTCGCAAGCGTTCTCGGCAATATGTCAACGGATGCGATGAACAACCTGAAGAAGGCGGAAGTGGCCTCCTTCGAAGGTATTCAGGGCAAGGCAAACACACGCGAAGTGGTCGATGCCGTGCTTTCGGCCGAGCAGTCGCTGCAAACGGCCATCGCGTTCCGCGACAAGATCGTGTCGGCCTATCTCGACATTACCAAGATGCAGATCTAGAGCGCGTCCGGTTTGAAGCCAATCGTTGGCCGCGCTCTAGGCCTTTGTTTTTAAGCACTTTCCGGACGTAGAACCGCTCCGCGCCTTTACTGGAAATGCTCTAGCCCCGCAGGAAAAATGACATGAGAGCTCTTGCCATCGCTGCCACCGGTATGGACGCCCAGCAGACCAATCTGGAAGTCATTGCCAACAACATCGCCAACATCAACACCACCGGCTATAAGCGCGCGCGTGCAGAGTTTACCGATCTTCTGTACCAGACCGAACGCATGCAGGGTGTGCCGAACCGTGCCAACCAGGCGATCGTGCCTGAGGGAGCGAATATCGGCCTCGGCGTGCAGACTTCCGCGGTGCGCAACATCCACACCCAGGGCAACCTGATCGAAACCGGCAACAAGCTCGACGTGGCAATCATCGGCCAGGGCTGGTTTCAGATCGAGGCGGCCGACGGTTCGACGCTCTACAGCCGCGCCGGCGCCTTCAACAAGAATGCTGACGGCAACCTCGTGACGGTTGATGGCTACAATGTCATCCCGAACATCAATATCCCGACCGACGCGCAGGACATCACCATCACCCGCACGGGTCAGGTGACCGCCCGCATCGGCAACGCTGCGGATTTCACTGAACTCGGCCAGTTGACCATCGCCAACTTTGCCAACGAGGCGGGCCTGAAGCCGCTCGGCGACAACCTCTTTTCCCAGACGCCGGCCTCCGGCGCCGCCGTTATCGGCGTGCCTGACGATCCGAGCTACGGCTACATCAAGCAATCCTACCTCGAAGGCTCGAACGTCGATGCCGTCAAGGAAATCACCGACCTCATCACGGCGCAGCGCGCCTACGAGATGAATTCCAAGGTCATCACCACCGCTGACGAAATGGCTTCGATTGTCAGCAAGAACCTGAAGTAAGAACGGAAAGGCAGGCGGACATGAGGTTTGGCCGGAAACATAGCAGCTGCAGAACGGCACTCGTCCGTATGTGCCTTGCGTCTGCCTTTTCACTGGGTGCCATGGCACCCGCTTTTGCACAGGCACCGACGGCGCTGGTTCCTACTCGCACGATCTATCCGGGCGAGACGATCACGCCCGAACAGGTGAAGCCGGTGGAAGTGACCAACCCCAACATTTCCGCTGGTTACGCGAGCGATATCAGCGAAGTGGAAGGCATGATCTCCAAGCAGACATTGCTTCCCGGCCGCACGATCCCCATTGCAGCGCTTCGTGAACCGTCACTTGTGGTGCGCGGCACGAGCGTCAAACTCGTTTTCCACATCGGCAACATGACGCTGATGGCGTCCGGAACGCCCATGAGCGACGGCTCGCTCGGCGAGGTCGTAAGGGTACGCAACATCGATTCCGGCGTGATGGTCAGCGGTACCGTCATGAAGGACGGAACCATTCAGGTTATGGCGAAATGAAAGTGCTTCGTATCCTCTGTGCGGCTCTGGTTATTTCGGCCCTGCCCTTCATCTCGACGCCGCCAGCCCAGGCAGACACGTCCCGTATCAAGGATATCGCATCCCTGCAGGCCGGACGCGACAACCAGCTGATCGGATATGGTCTCGTCGTGGGCCTACAGGGCACCGGCGACAGCCTGCGCTCTTCACCCTTCACCGAACAGTCCATGCGCGCCATGCTGCAGAACCTCGGCATCACCACGCAGGGCGGCCAGTCCAACGCCAAGAACATCGCCGCCGTGATGGTGACGGCCAACCTGCCGCCATTCGCCAGCCCCGGCAGCCGTGTAGACGTGACGGTCAGCTCGCTCGGCGACGCCTCCTCGCTTCGCGGCGGCAACCTCATCATGACATCGCTTTCCGGTGCAGACGGGCAGATCTATGCGGTCGCGCAGGGAGCACTGATCGTCAACGGCTTTTCGGCACAGGGCGATGCAGCGACGTTGACGCAGGGCGTCACGACCTCGGCGCGCGTGCCGAACGGCGCGATCATCGAGCGGGAACTGCCGTCGAAATTCAAGGATTCGGTCAATCTGGTCCTTCAGCTGCGCAATCCCGATTTTTCGACCGCGGTGCGCGTCGCCGATGTCGTTAACGCCTTTGCCCGCGCCCGTTACGGCGACGGCATCGCCGAACCGCGCGATTCGCAGGAAATCTCGGTGCAGAAGCCTCGCACCGCCGACCTGACGCGGTTGATGGCGGAAATCGAAAACCTGACGGTCCAGACGGATACGCCGGCGAAAGTCGTGATCAACGAGCGCACGGGCACGATCGTCATCGGCGCGGATGTACGTATTTCCCGCGTGGCGGTGAGCTATGGAACGCTGACCGTGCAGGTGACGGAATCGCCGCAGGTCATCCAGCCGGCGCCCTTCTCGCGCGGCGAGACGGCGGTGCAACCGCAGACGGATATCATGGCACTGCAGGAAGGCAGCAAGGTCGCCATCGTCGAAGGCCCTGACCTTCGCACGCTGGTTGCCGGTCTCAACAGCATCGGGCTCAAGGCGGACGGCATCATCGCCATTCTGCAAGGCATCAAATCCGCCGGCGCCCTTCAGGCGGAGCTCGTGCTGCAATGATGGAACTTCAGAAGAAAACTGCTTTCAGGAACGGCTTTACCCGGTTCGCGGCCATTGCCTCGCTGCTTTTCCTGCTGCCCGCCGCCGGCGCCGAAAGCCAGCAAAACGTGGTGTCCGAACTCAGCACGCAGGATGAAATCCAGAAATTCTGCACCAATATTGCCGATGCGGCCCGCGACCAGCGCTATCTCATGCAGAAGCAGGAGCTGGAAAAGCTTCAGGCTGACGTCAACGAGCGCATTTCCGCGTTGCAGGACCGCAAGGCGGAATATGAGGACTGGCTGGCACGCCGCAATCATTTCCTCGAGCAGGCGAAAAGCAATCTGGTCGATATCTACAAGACGATGAAGGCGGATGCCGCAGCACCGCAGCTCGAGAAGATGCATGTGGAAATCGCGGCTGCCATCATCATGCAGCTTCCGCCGCGCCAATCGGGCCTCATCCTCAGTGAAATGGATGCTCAGAAAGCCGCAATCGTCGCCGGCATCATGTCGCAGGCAATCGACAAAAACACTTCGAAGGATCCTTCATGACCCCGCGTCTTCCGGCCCTCCTCCTGCCGCTTGCCCTGCTTGCCGGCTGCCAGAACAACCAGACCCTGAAGGAAATCGGCAACGCTCCCGCGATGAGCCCGATCGGCAGCGGCCTGCAATTCAGCCAGACGCCGCAGATGGGCATGTATCCGAAGCAGCCAAAGCACATGGCGAGCGGCTATTCGTTGTGGAGCGACAGCCAGGGTGCGCTGTTCAAGGATCTACGTGCGCTTAACATCGGCGACATCCTGACCGTCAACATCCAGATCAACGACAAGGCCGATTTCGACAACGAAACCGAGCGCAACCGTACTAATTCCAGCGGCCTGAACTGGAAGGCAAAGGCGGAAATCTTAGGTTGGACGCCGGAGGCAGATTCCAACATCAAATACGGCTCCGATACAGACACCCAGGCCAAGGGCAAGACCAAGCGTTCCGAAAAGCTGACGCTGATGGTGGCGGCCGTGGTGACCGGCATTCTCGAAAACGGCAACCTCATCATCAGCGGTTCGCAGGAAGTGCGCGTGAATCACGAAATCCGCATCCTCAACGTCGGCGGTATCGTCAGGCCGCAGGATGTCGATGCGCAGAACATGATCTCCTACGAGCGCATCGCCGAGGCGCGCATCTCCTACGGTGGCCGCGGCCGCCTGACGGAAGTGCAGCAGCCCCCGGTCGGTCAGCAGGTCGTCGACCTGTTCTCGCCGCTCTGACGCCGACATGCGAAAGCGGGACTGACCCATGGAAAACGAACAGACTGAGGGCAAGAAAAAATCCTCGCCGATGATCATGACCATCGCTGGCGTTGCAATCCTCACCCTGCTGGGTGCGGGCGGCGGCTGGTTCGTGGGCGGCATGGTCGCCCCGAAGATCGCCGGCGCCGAGGCGCATGCCCCGGCTGCCGCCGGCGAGCATGGCGAGAAGAAGGGCGAGGGCATCGATAAAATCCCGGCAGAGGCTAACGGTATCGTCCAGCTCGATCCCATCACCACCAACCTTGCATACCCCTCCACGAACTGGGTGCGGCTTGAAGTGGCGCTGATGTTCAAGGGTCCGGTAGAGGTCAATCTCGCGGAGGATATCCATCAGGATATCATGGCCTACGTCCGCACCGTTTCCCTTCAGCAGCTGGAAGGGCCACGCGGCTTTCAATATCTTAAGGATGACATTCAGGAACGAGTTGACCTGCGCTCTCAAGGGCGCGTATCCAAGGTCATGTTCCGGACCTTTGTCATCGAATGATTCGATTTCTTGTTACCATCGCTGTTCTTCTGGCTTTGCCGGGCCTTGCCAACGCCCAGCAATTTCCGACCGATCTGTTCAATACACAGATAGACGGATCCGTCGCCGCATGGATCATCCGCACCTTCGGCCTTTTGACGGTCTTGTCAGTCGCGCCGGGCATCCTGATCATGGTCACGAGCTTTCCGCGCTTCGTGATCGCCTTTTCGATCCTGCGCTCCGGCATGGGGCTTGCCTCGACCCCGTCGAACATGATTCTCTTGTCCATGGCGATGTTCATGACCTTCTACGTCATGTCGCCGACCTTCGATAAAGCCTGGACAGACGGCGTGCAGCCGTTGTTGCAGAACCAGATCAACGAACAGCAGGCGATTGGGCGCATCGCCGAACCCTTCCGTACGTTCATGAACGCCAATACGCGCGACAAGGATCTGAAGCTGTTCGTCGATATCGCCCGCGAGCGCGGACAGGTCGTGATGACCGACAATGTGGTCGACTACCGCGTGCTCGTTCCGGCCTTCATGCTTTCGGAAATCCGGCGCGGTTTCGAGATCGGTTTCCTGATCATCCTGCCGTTTCTGGTCATCGATCTCATCGTCGCCACCATCACCATGGCCATGGGCATGATGATGCTGCCACCCACCTCGATTTCCTTACCGTTCAAGATCCTTTTTTTCGTGCTGATCGACGGCTGGAACCTGCTGGTCGGCAGCCTTGTGAGATCGTTCAACTGACGGCAACTGTGCCGAAATAATCTTCGTTAATCCTGTTTGTTAACCCCGCAGCCCCACGGCTGCGGGGTTTTCGCGTTTTAACCCTTTGGTTACCGTTTTTGCTAGGGGTCGGATAACTATAATTTTAAATTAAAAACTTACCAATTAAATATACTTCGCAGTAACCATAAGTATTTTCTAGTATTTCTTAATGCTCAAATTAACAATTGGGCAATTCTTTGCTGCCAAATTCTCCCTACACACAGCGGGTTTGGTTTCCAAAGGCAAGTAATTCGGAACCGAGTGGCATGAAGCCGAAACGTTGTGACCGGTAATACAAAGTCCGGAATGTCCCCAACTCCAGTATCTCGTAAAAACAAGGGACAAAATACTATGGCAAGCATTCTCACCAACGCCTCCTCTATGGCTGCTCTCCAGACGCTGCGTTCGATCGGCAACAACATGGAGACCACGCAGGGTCGTATCTCGACCGGCCTGAAGGTAGGCTCCGCCTCCGACAACGCCGCTTACTGGTCCATCGCGACCACGATGCGTTCGGACGCTTCGGCGCTCTCCACCGTTTCTGACGCACTCGGCATCGGCGCAGCCAAGGTCGACACCGCGTACTCCGGCATGGAAGCGACGATCAAGGTCGTTCAGGAAATCAAGGACAAGCTGATCCTTGCCCAGGACCCGACTGCCGACAAGAAGAAGATCCAGAAGGAAATCGGCCAGCTCCAGAAGCAGCTGACGTCGATCGCCGACTCCGCGACCTTCAACGGTGAAAACTGGCTGAAGACGAAAGCATCCAACGACGGCGCAGCATTTGCTGCCGGTACTGACGATGCGGCTATTGCCAACCTGAAGAAGCAGGTTGTTGCTTCCTTCACCCGTGACTCCGCTGGCGCCGTCAAGGTTCAGCGCGTCGATCTGCAGCTCAGCGGCTCGAACGTTCTGTTCGATACCGGCGCTGTAACAGACGGCAAGGGTACGGGCATCCTCGACAAGGCAGCTGTCGCAGATGGCGTTAAGCAGTCGGTTTCGAACCTCGATATTTCCGACCTGAGCATCTACAAGGGCGCTGGTGCCACCATGCTCGGCACTGCCGCTGCAACGGACAACGACATCCTCGACAAGCTCATCACCCACGTTGACAAGCAGCTTGAAACCCTCAACAGCGCTGCTGCCGATCTGGGCGCGGTCTCCAACCGCATCTCGATGCAGGGCGACTTCGTTTCCAAGCTGACGGCAACGATGGAAAAGGGTATCGGCCGTCTGGTTGACGCTGACATGAACGAAGAGTCGACCCGCCTCAAGGCTCTGCAGACGCAGCAGCAGCTGGCAATCCAGGCTCTGTCGATCGCCAACAGCGACTCGCAGAACATCCTGTCGCTCTTCCGTTAATCGGACCGAAAATTACAAAAGTCGAGCCGCGCCCGAAAGGGCGCGGTTTTGCATTTGTGGAGTGCTCCGCAAACGGGAAGATTTCGTTTACCATCCTTGCTTTGAAAGCATTTACCACGATTTGAGCGAAGCGCCGGGAGCGCCCTGAAATTAGGGAATTGGAAAGCACCGGCTGTCAGATTTTGGGCATGGACAGGCGGATAGCCGCTGGCCTGAATGACACAACACGCAGGATCGCAAGCGGAGGCTGACTGTCTTGCAATTGCGTGAAACAGGCAAACGTGACGGAGGCTGACCCAAGCGTATTGCCCTTTTACCAAAGCCGCATCCGGAAACGGGTGCGGCTTTATTATTTTTTAAACATTTCAGGCTACGCGCGCATGCGCGCGAAGATTGCATAATAAAATCTCAGCGTGTGCATTTTTTTGCGACCCTTAGCTCTTCATTAACCATATGGAGGTTAGCTAGAGCCATCGAAACGGCGAGCTAACCATTAAAAATCAGCAGGTTAGCAGGCATGATGCTGTGCGCTGTTCCCGGTGAGACCGGAATGTCCCTTCTTTAATCAGCCATTCAAGGGGCAAATTTACTATGACGAGCATTCTCACTAACGTAGCAGCTATGTCTGCACTCCAGACCCTGCGCTCCATCGGCCAGAACATGGAAACGACGCAGGACCGCGTGTCTTCCGGCCAGCGCGTCGGCGAAGCTTCCGATAACGCCGCTTACTGGTCGATCGCGACCACGATGCGTTCCGACAACGGCGCTCTTTCCGCTGTTCAGGACGCCCTCGGCCTCGGCGCCGCAAAGGTCGACACTGCCTATTCGGGTATGGAATCCTCCATCGACGTCGTCAAGGAAATCAAGAACAAGCTGGTTGCCGCCCGCGAACCCGGTGTCGACAAGTCCAAGATCCAGGAAGAAATCACCCAGCTGCAGGATCAGCTGAAGTCGATCTCCAGCTCCTCGTCTTTCTCCGGTGAAAACTGGCTGCAGGCAACCGTCAGCAACGGTGCTGGCGAACTGAAGAACGTCACCAAGCAGATCGTTGGCTCCTTCATCCGCGACGCTGCCGGCAACGTGTCCGTAAAGACCGTCAACGTTGACCTGAGCCGTAACACGGTGCTTTTCGACACGTCTTCGGGCGCTGCAAAGGACAAGCAGGGCGTCCTCGACTCCTACGCCTATTTTTCTTCCACGGGCAGCTACAAGCTGTTCGAAATCACCAATGACTCGGACGGCGTAGGCGCCGCCCAGCCGGTGACCAAGGTTGCAGCAGCCAAGGTTTACACTGAAGCCCAGCTCAAGGGTCTGAAGGAAGCAACTGCCGGCACCGCCGTCACCTTCACCACCGCTGCTGCAACGGGTATCGTCACGATCGCTAACGCCGATGCGACAGCCCCCGACGTCAACGGCACCTACTTCAATCTTGGCAACGACCAGTATGTGAAAATCAACACGACTGCGCCGACCTCGCCGGCAACCAAGACCAACATTGCCGTTGGCCTCGACGGCACCACCAAGATCTACCTGGAAGAAGGCGCAACCGCCCAGCTCGCAACGCAGCTCACCTACTCCCTGACGTCTCTGGACATCACCAAGGACCTGACCGGCACGTTCAAGAACAGCGACGGCTCGGCAGTCTCGGAAAACCAGTACCTCGACGCCATGGTTTCCTTCGTTGACAAGCAGCTCCAGAGCATGACGTCCGCCGCTGCCGACCTCGGCTCGGTCAAGATGCGCATCGAACTGCAGGAAAACTTCGTCAACAAGCTGACCGACTCGCTCGACAAGGGCATCGGCCGTCTCGTCGACGCTGAAATGAACGAAGAATCCACGAAGCTGAAGGCTCTTCAGACCCAGCAGCAGCTGGCTGTTCAGGCCCTGTCGATCGCCAACAACGACTCGCAGAGCATCCTGTCGCTCTTCCGTTAATCGGAAAAGACATCGCCAAAAAATCGAGCCGCATCCGAAAGGGTGCGGCTTTTTCCGTCATGGTTAAGAGAAATTATTATTTCCTAATTTTTATTAACAACAGTTTAGGCTTTGTTAACCATTCGGGCCCTAAAACCTAGCCATCGAAACGATTGGTTAACCAAGACGAAAAAGAGGTTAACAGGCATCAAGCCGCGCGATCGTTACCGGCGGCAATCCGGAATGTCCCTTTTCATTTAAGCCAATCAAGGGGCAAATAATTATGACCAGCATTTTGACGAACGTCGCGGCAATGGCCGCCCTTCAGACCCTCCGCGCAATCGGCAGCGACATGGAAGAAACGCAGTCGCGTGTCTCCTCCGGCCTGCGCGTCAAAACCGCCTCCGACAACGCCGCCTACTGGTCCATCGCGACCACCATGCGTTCGGATAACGGTGCTCTTTCCGCTGTTCAGGACGCCCTCGGCCTCGGCGCCGCAAAGGTCGATACAGCCTATTCCGCCATGGAAACCACTGTCGATGTCGTCAAGGAAATCAGCAAGAAGCTGGTTGCCGCCCGCGAGGCCGGCGTCGACAAGGCAAAGATCCAGGAAGAAATCCGTCAGCTCCAGGACCAGCTGAAAAGCATCGGCGAATCCGCCTCCTTCTCCGGCGAAAACTGGCTTAAGGGCAAGATTAGCGACGCATCCGGCAACCTCACCCCGATAACGAAGCAGATCGTCGGCTCCTTCATCCGTGACGGCGCGGGCAATGTTGCAGTCAAGACGATCAACGTTCAGGTCGACAACAAGACTGCCCTTTTCGATACCTCGACCGGTGCGGCGAAAAACGGTATCCTCGATAGCGCCGCCTATTATTCCGATACAGGCTCCCTGCGCAATTTCGAGATTACCACGACCACACCCGCAGGTGCTGCCACAAACACGCCCTCTACCGCAAAGGTGTTCACGCAATCCCAGCTTCTGGGTTTCCCCTCGGGGACGACGACCACAGTTTCTGCTCCAGACGCAGTAACCGGCCTCGTAACCGTTGCTGCGGCGACAACCGCACGAAACAACGGCACCTACTTCAAGATCGGCGAAAACGCAGCGGGTGAAGCCCTCTACGTAAAAGCCAACAATACCGCGCCGACGCCTGCAGGCACCACTGTAACGGCAATCGGAACCGGCGGTTCGTCCAATAACAATATTTACCTCGAAACCGCCGCCGCAGATTCCCAGATGGCACAGAAGCTCGGCTACTCGCTGATCGATCTCGACATCACCAAGGATCTCAGCGGTTTGCTGGACGCCAAGGGCCAGCCGCTGACGGACAATGACGGCCTCGACAACATGATCCAGTTCGTCAACACCAAGCTGGAATCGCTGATCAGCGCGAGCGCCGATCTCGGCTCCATCAAGATGCGCCTCGATCTTCAGGAAGATTTCGTCAACAAGCTCACAGACTCCATCGACAAGGGCGTCGGACGTCTCGTTGATGCCGACATGAACGAAGAGTCCACCAAGCTGAAGGCTCTGCAGACCCAGCAGCAGCTGGCAATCCAGTCGCTCTCCATCGCCAATACCAGCTCCGAGAATATCCTGTCGCTATTCCGCCAGTAAGCGGCGCCCGTTGGCTACGGGCGGTTTCGTCCCGCTCTGGCAGCAACAGAATATTCGGAAATGGAAACCGCGCTTCGCAAGAGGCGCGGTTTTCACATTTACCGAGACCAGTGCAGAATGCGCGAAAAAGCAAGCCGACATCGTGGACAAGACCCACCGTCACTGGTGCGGCCCCTAAAGTTTGGCCCTGATGAATATGAGAGCCCAGGTTTCCTGGGGTTTCGGAGGAAGATCGTTCATCTGCCCATTGCAGAAAGTGCGATTATCGGTGGCCGGAATAGCCTCATAGGCAAAGAAAAACCCGCTTTCGCGGGCTTTAATAACTGTATCCGGATGCTGCGTTACCCCAATCCAAGCCGTTGAACGTCAGACCTTCGATAAAATCTGGCAATCTTGCCGGTCGGTTCAAAGATCGGTTTGATCCCTTCCTTGTCCAACGTCTGCTTCAAACCGGCAATCTGTTTGCCATTCTCACGGGCCATTGTGCTCAACGAAATGTGCTTCTTCAGAAATTGCTCCACGGCGTCCGGATGGACGAAACGTTGGTGGACGCGAGTGTGAGGATGACGCCGCATCTCTACCGGGAGGAACTCGCGCTTAAGGAGTTCGTCGATGGTGACGGTCGTCGTGCGCAGTGCTTTCTCAAGCGCAGCTACATCAAGATAGTTCTCTGCCTCATCAAGGGCCACGTGCGGAAGGACCTCCTGCGGATCAACGAGCAGGTTCTTAAGGAGCAGTTCATCGCCTGACCACGACACCTTTGTCAGCTTGCCGCCGAAAATGAGATCAACGATCTCGGGAACCTTGCAATGGCAGATAGCTGTGGCGATGTGGATCGAGACGAGGCCATCGTGCGACACACAGTTCCGTTGCGCCTTGAGCCGTGCCAGGAGGCTTACCACGCTTTCACGAGAGATGCGCCGGAATACCCTTGCATAGTCCTCCGAGTTCGCATGATACGGCACGTGTCCCTGCTGCAGAAGGATATCAAGGAATTGCCATGTGCAGCCCAGGAGGCTGGCTGCCTCAGGTGTCGTGAGGAGCTGTGTTTCCACAACCAGCTGTTCATGCAGAGCTGCACGAGGAAACACGCGTGCGGCCTTTACACCACCATTCGGGGTGGTCGTAGTGAATCCGTATTTCTCGATTACGTTCTTCACCCGGTCAGGCGTAAGCTGGTACTCGACTGTCGCAGAGCGAACGGTGTGGACTTGACGTTCCTTGACTTCGGTGAGGAAGACATCGCCTGCCTCCATGGGAATGTGCTGCTCGGCGTGGCGCTGAAACAGCTCAACGACCGGTCGATAGTCAGGGTCATTCACGAACTTCCGCAGCCAACGACGTGCTACGCCATAGATATCCATGAATTCAGTGGCAGTTTCGATAGCCGCATGAACATGGCGGGAGAGAAAAGACAGGACCGCTTCTTTGCCCTGTTTGGCAATCAGGAAGCCCTCCCGGCGGCACGAGCCATTCATGAATCCTTCGGGAATGCGGTTTCGCGCACGCCCGTCCTCAGGAAGGTTTTTAAAATGCCCGATGACGGTGCAGAACTCTGCCGCCACATAGGCCGGGAGTTCGTCCAGAAACTCGGACGCCTTTCCTGCGCCGTTCACGCGGTTAGAAAAGTAGACATCAGCTAGGTCCGGCTCGCGAATTTCAGGAAGGTTCAAACCCAGTGCGTCAGCGCGCCGTACGATCCATGCGGTGATATCGCCTGCAGAAATCACTTCAAGTTCGCACCCGTGGATCGGGCATGTGCCAATCACCGTCCACCGCCATGCAGCACGAAGATAAGGACGTGTTACCGCGCGACCGTGCCCTGCAAGCATGTCATGGCAAAGGCAATGGCGGCAAACTCGGAGCGATGCCATTTCCAATTGGGACCGCCGGACGAATGTCGCTCCGAAACTTGTCACGTTGTTACCTGTCAATGCGAACTTGCTGAGGCGTGCTGCCGGGACGCCAGACCAAGCCGACAACAAGCCTGCGGTTTCATCATTCATGGTCTGCAGGCCGGACAGGGACAGGCTGGTCATCCAGCAAAACTCTTCCAGGTCACGGTAGCCGTTGGCCTTCGCCAACCTGGAAGCGAACATTACCTGGCACTCGTCATCGTGGAGAACGATCTCGCGGGAAAGCTTTGGACCGGACATGATCACTTCTTTCGTTTGGCGACTGGTTTACGCAGGTCGGCGAGCGCGTTTTTGGGTACGATGTCCCGCCACTTGCTTCCACGGAAAGGGTTATCCTCGCGAAGACATGCCTTGCGGACCTGATATACCATTTCAAAATCAGACAGCGTGACCTTGCGGCGGTCGGCGTCAATTGCGGCGAAGCAGGCTTTTTTGATGTCGTCACAAATCGTGCCGAAGCGTCCTTGCCCTGCCAGTATGAGCCGCGCCGGAAGCTCGTCCTTGTCAGTCCAGCCGGGTTGAAGGCCTGCGTGCTTTACGACGATATTGGACAAAATCTGGTCCGCCGCCCTCAGGTCCCTTGGGTCTTTCAAGAGTTCGAGGCGAACGGTGTTAGAGCGATTGCTCAGCTGATCATCACCGCCGCTGATGAAGTTTGCCAAGTCATCGACGCCAGAGAAGATGGCGTGGAGCGGCCAGTTCTTGATCTGGAGAAGGCTCTTCACGTCGCTTTGCACGGACTTGATGGCGTGTTCCGTATTGTGGAGCACCGTGTCCTGCATTTCGTCGATATGAAGGTACTCGACCCTGTGATCACGCAACTGATCTTTCAGGAAGTCGTAAAGTTCCGGATTGCTAATTCGGTTGTTCCGGACGACCGTGCCAAGTTCCTTCAGTATTTTCAGGGCGAGTTCCCTGGAACTGCAGGGCGACGGCGCTTCAATGCTGATCATGGGTCGTACCCACTCGCCCTCCTCATCCTGGTAAGGCTGAAAGCTCGGCTTCTCTCGGAAAAGCTCCTCCAGCATGCGCGACTTTCCTGTATTGGATTCACCGATCAAGAAGAGCGCGCGTTCCTTGAAGCCACCGCCCTCACGGCAGGCTCTCGCGTTGGCGATGAGGTCGTCAATGTGCTTGCTGACCTCATGATATTTTGCGTAGCGCAAGTACAGTTTATGGAGATGCAGCTTGCGGTCCGACGGAGTCATGGTGGGGACGTTCATGGCGATGCTGGCGTCTGTCATTCGATCTCTCCAAAATGCGAAGGTTCATCATCGTTGTTGTCGGAAGAGGCGTCAGTTTCCGAAGTGCTTTCCTGCGTCTCCTCGCTGGTCGGAGGACCGGCGAACTCGCCGCCCTGGGGCCCGACGTAGCCGTCGTGTAGCGGATCGTAGGCGATCTCCTCGTCGTGCAGTTCCACCTCGTTCACCGTGTCCTCCTCAGTGAACGGGCGGCCTTCGAACAACTGGTCGGTAGCGTGCGAAATCTCTTCCGGGCGCAGTGTATGAAGGGAGATTCCCGCGCGCATTGCAGCGCTGGTACCGGCACGACGCATGACGTTGATCGCCTCGTACATGATCGGCAGGTTGGCTTCGGACTTCACCCCGTTGCGGCGATTGAGGTCCTGCTTGGCAAGGTACCATTCGGCCAGTGAGATGTTCGTCGGCATCCCGATGCGATTTTCGACCGTCAGCCAACCTTCGCCGGTATAGACAGACACAGCCGAGAGATCGTTGCGATGCGTGCGCACCGGGTACTCCTTCGAACCATCCTTGCGGCGGAGGGTTTGCAAAACGTCTGAGTTGTAAGGAATCCCGTGAACCGTCACGCCCGCGCTGTCGATGATGCGTTTCTTGGTGACACCGAAGATGTGGCGTTTCTCATGACGTCCGGGCATGGCACGCACACGGTAGGTTTTGGTTCTCTGAACCCAGGCTTCGTGCGGGGTCAGATTGTTGAGGCGTGCAGACGGGCGATTGTGGTGGATGTCGCAGATTGCGCGGATCACCAGATTGATGAACTCATCGACTGCCAGAGCCGCGTTTTTCTCAGCGTCATAGTCGTTCTTCTCCACAACGTTGGAGAAGGTGCGCCCGTCGAAGAACATCATGATGTCGCGCGCAAGCGTTTTGAACAGGCTCTCGATGAAGGGGCGCTTCCAAGCTTGACCAGCGGGCGGACGCGTCAACGCAATCTTGCACATGAGGAATGCATCACGCGTCGCGTCTGCGATGTAGGGCGCACCATTGTCTGTGTAGACCACCTCAGGACGAACACCGAACCACGGGGTCTTCGCACCCACCAGCTTGGCAATATCCGTCTTGTCGGTCATCACCATTTCGAGGGTATCGACAACAAGGGCCGAGGACGGATTACGTCCTCCTTTGAGTGCCAGCACATAGTTGGTGGACGTGTCTACAGCACCGCAGAACCAGATGCGCTGCGGGTTCTCCATCAGGTATTCCTGAATTGCTTTCGGAAGCATTTGCCAAAAGCCGGACCCCTGCATGGCCGTCATGGCATCGGCGTTCCAATCGTCCATCTCGACGTGTTCGCCGGGACGCTCGGTATCATAGGAATCCATTTTGGGCTTGAACTGCGCGCGAGCGTAGGGAAGCCCTTCGCGGCCCGCAACGACCTCGAACTCGTCCATGGCATCAATCAGAGCTTCGAAACGTTTGCGCCCGGGAGTAATGAGCGGTGCCTTTCCAACACGGCTTTTGTTTTCCTCTGCGATGCGGGCATGGACATCACGGAGCAGCTTTGCCTTCGACGGCTTGCGGCGGCTGGCATAGTTGCGTGCTTCCTCCAGCCAGATCGCATAGCTTTCGGCGCACTCGACCTTCGGATTGCGGAACCCGGGTCCATTGCGACGGTAAATGAGAGCGCGAACATCACGACCGCAGCTTGTTGATTTCCACTGAGAACTGACCCGGTATTTCCACCGAGATTTGACCCGCCTTTTAGATATGTTTCGGGTCTGGTGTAGAGGTCAAGTTCCTGTTTTTCTCCTTCGTGTTTTTCGGTTCATGAGCTGAGCTATTCTTGAAGCGGAAGCTGTCGTTTCCGGTTTCGAGGATGTGGCAGTGGTGGGTCAGGCGGTCGAGCAGCGCCGTGGTCATCTTGGCATCGCCAAAGACGCTGGCCCATTCGCTGAAGCTCAGGTTGGTGGTGATGACGACACTGGTACGTTCGTAGAGCCTGCTCAGGAGATGGAACAGCAAAGCTCCTCCCGACGCGCTGAACGGCAGGTAGCCCAATTCGTCGAGGATGACGAGATCGGAATGGACAAGCCGATTGGCGATCTGCCCTGAGCGACCTTGCGTCTTCTCCTGTTCAAGCGCGTTGACCAGTTCGACTGTTGAGAAGAACCGGACGCGTTTGTGATGATGCTCGATTGCCTGGATACCGAGAGCGGTGGCAATATGGGTTTTGCCTGTCCCAGGTCCGCCGACCAGCACGATGTTGTTGGCATCATCGAGGAAGTCGCAGCGATGGAGTTGGCGCACGAGCGCCTCGTTGATCTCGCTGCTGGAGAAGTCGAAGCCGTTGAGATCGCGATAGGCCGGGAAGCGGGCAATTTTGAGCTGATAGGCGGTTGATCTAACCTCCCGCTCTGCCGTTTCCGCTTTGAGCAGTTGCGACAGAATAGGAATGGCAGCCTCAAAAGCTGGCGATCCTTGTTCGGTGAGCTCACCGATTGCCTGAGCCATGCCGTGCATCTTCAGTTGGCGCAGCATGATAACGATCGCTCCGCTGGCTGGGTTATGACGCATGGCGGACCTCCGCAGTCTTCCTCAGGGTATCGTAGCGTTCGACATTGGCCTTGGGCTCGTTGGCAAGTGTAAGAGCTTGCGGCGCGTCGATCGTAGGTGGTGTCGAGGATTTGCCATCGACGAGGCGATGCAACAGGTTTAGCACATGGGTTTTGGTCGGAACTCCGGACGTCAAAGCCATATCGACTGCCGATAGCACTGCCTGTTCGTCGTGCTGGAGAACAAGCGCCAGAATATCGACCATCTCTCGATCGCCACCCGGCTTTTTGAGCAGGTGCTGCTGCAGCGTTCTGAAGGCTTCGGGAAGATCGACGAACGGCGCACCATTGCGAAGAGCGCCAGGTTTGCGTTGCACGACCGCGAGATAGTGCCGCCAATCGTAAATCGTCTGCCCAGGTCCGTCATGCGACCGGCTGATGACGCGAAGATGCTCGCATATGATCAGACCCTCCGCTGCAACAACGATACGGTCTGGATAAACTCGAATGCTGACGGGTCGGTTGGCAAAGGATGCCGGAACGCTGTAGCGATTGCGATCGAAGTGAACCAGGCAGGTTGGGGACACCCGTTTGCTATGCTCGACAAAACCATCGAAGACACGCGCCGTTGGCATCAGAGTTTTTGTTTCCTCGGCCAGGAGGTCAGCGATAGTGCCACGCATCTTTCCATGCGGGGTCTGCTGCCAAACCTCCTTGCATCGAAGCTCCAGCCAGTCGTTCAGGGCTTCCAACGATGGAAAGCGTGGTGTCGGTTGAAAGAACCGATGGCGCGAATCCTGAACATTCTTCTCGACCTGGCCTTTCTCCCAACCAGACGCCGGATTGCAGAACTCCGGCTCATAGAGGTAGTGGCTGGCCATTGCCATAAAGCGGATGTTGACGTCGCGCTCCTTGCCGCGTCCAATCTTATCGATTGCCGTGCGCATGTTGTCGTAGATGCCGCGCCGCGGCACCCCGCCGAAGACACGGAACGCGTGGTTATGGGCATCGAACAGCATCTCGTGCGTCTGCAGAAGATACGCCCGGACGATGAACGCCCTGGAATAGCTAAGCTTTGTATGGGCCACCTGCAGTTTGGTGCGCTCATTGCCGATGATTGCCCAGTCTTCCGACCAGTCGAACTGGAAGGCCTCACCCGGATCAAAGGCCAGCGGAACGAACGTCCCACGTCCCGATGTCTGCAGCTCCCTTTGCAGATCAGCTTTCCATTCCCGAGCAAAAGCAGCAACCCGACCATACGATCCCTCGTAGCCAAGGCTCACCAGATCGGCATGTAATTGCTTCAGGTTGCGCCGCTGCTTCCGGTTCTTTTTGGCTTCCGTCCGCAGCCACGCTGACAGCCGGTCGGCAAAAGGATCAAGCTTGCTCGGCCGCTCCGGCACCTTGAACGATGGTTCCACGCCATCAAGCCGGAGATATTTGCGGATGGTATTCCGGGATAGGCCGGTCCTGCGGCAAATGTCCCGGATCGATATGTGGTCTCGAAAATGCCAGCGTCGGATCACGCTCAGTAACGCCATGTCGATCACTCCGTAGCCCCCGCTGAAAACACGCAGGGCAAGGTTCAAACATGGGTCAATTCTCGATGGAAATATCCTGGGCTACCGGGTCAGTTCTCAGTGGAAATCAACAAACGTGCGGCTCGAATGGCAGCGACGTATAGCCATGGCGATGACATCAGGCCGGTCTCTGGATGCAGGCAAGATGAACGCCGCACTACTGCTGGCGCTCGCCACACAAGAGAAGTCAGTTTTGATGAAGATTGCCATGGCGACCATCCAATCTGATCCAGAACAGATAAAAAATCTCAGCCCTATTTTCTTTGCTCTGCAGGCAATGGGGGCCGATCAACCGATTTTCTCATCAGACCGCTACCTCAATGTCGTTCTCCGATTGGCGCAGTACCTGCTTCTTCTTCATGAGGTGTCCCTCGATGAAAAGAAACTACAGGCCACTTGGGAAACGTTGCTCTCTGAGACCAGAGCGCTTGATCTTCCGGGCCACGACGTACTGGAACTGATGGTGCTCTCCAAGGCTGTAACGTCTGCACCTGGTCGCATCCCTGATGTGGTTGAACACCTGCATCGCATCTATGAAATCACCAAATCTACGCCTCATGCTGAATTAAGAGATTCGTACACGGTGGCTAAGGGAGACGAAGAGACCAGCGCGTTGGGAATAATGTTCCTTATGAACGCCCAGAATTTTTCTACTATCGATGAAACGCTTAAAGCCTTTCGGGCACTCGACGCCTTTTCCTCAGACTTCAGAAGCGAAATATTCGCTGCTTTGAATATCCGGGAAATGGACTCAGACATGTATTTGAGTGGGCCATGGTTGAAAGAGCACGGTGCAAATTCGATAGCGTCCAACCACCATGCCAAGGTCTACGAGGAAATTGCTTCCTTGGCCCGCAAGTGGAATCTGAGTTCCGTAGCGTTGTCAGCCACGAAATACCAGGCGGTTATCCTTGACGAGTACGGAAACTCGGCGTCAGACGCACTGGCCGTGTTGAAGAAGGCAGAGGCCTGGGCAGGAATCGACAACTGGGAAATTCTCCGCGCCCAAGGGAAGATACTTTATCGGTCGAAGCGATATGTCGATGCGATACCCTACTATGCTCGTGCGATTGCGATTAACGCTCCTACCTCAGCTATCGAGCGCACGTTTATGTTGCGAGAAGCTGCTATATGCGCAGCCGAGGTCGGGGAATGGTCGAAGGCAGCGAAGCTTTTTAGCGATGCAAGGGATGCCGCCTTAAGCTCCGATATGCGCTCGATGACGATTATGGCCACTGGGCTGCTGGGCGATGCTGGCGTAGCTTATTGGAACGCGGGGCAGAGATTACAATTCATAGATTTATTTGCGACAGGCCTGCACGAATTAGCCCTATTGGAAGTCGATGAAGCTTTAACGGCCCGCAACTGCCACGCGCTTTATCGACATACTTTGCTTTGGGCACAAGATCAGATTACTGGTGACGTTATCATCAAAGATGGATCACCCAAAATGGTAAGCGGGGCCATCAGCGATCCTGAGCCAAACCCTTCAATTGTCTCACAGCCTATCGCTGCACTTGATCTAGCGTGGTACATGCTCGCTACTATTGAGCTGCAATGCACTAAACAGCCGCAGCTTCTCCCGAAGTTACCAGAAATTCTGGGTGGCAACAGATCGCGCGCGGGAGAAGTGTGGCTTTCTGGATTTGCACTTTCTCATTTCCAGCGACATGCCGAACCGGTCGGAATACTAAATTCAGCTCGCAAAATCACGATAGATGGGATTATCGCTCGTAGCGATATTCCCTCTGATGATCGCCCCGATCTTACGAAGCCTGACGCTATCGAGCATCGTGAACTTACGAATGAAGAACGCGCAGCGGCCAATAGTGCGTTCGAGTCACTGATCGCAGTTTCTGCCGTCATTCTGCTAATTCATGACAGGCCGAAGGAAATCGTTGAACTCTGTAGGCTCATCTCCCTCCACTACAGAGCCGACGTTGGTGAGAAGTTCCTGCAAGCCGTCGAAGCAAAGAACGTAGCATCTGACGATTTCTCCGCTGTCATCATGGCATGCATCCTTGAACGTGCAGGCCTCGAAGGATCAGATCGGCTACACCCTAACGAACTCGCTCGTCTTCAGCTGTATATGTTGCAACTCGCTCAACTGGGCTCCATACCGGATTTCGCTCGTGAGCGTCTCATGCTCTGGATGAAGGACCAGTGGTTGGACACTCTCAACAATCAGTCGTTTCTGTTGAAGATGCCGGGCGCGTTGGGTCGACAATTGCACAATCTTGTCCTCGACAGGGACCATCCTTTATCGGCATCCGCGAAAATCGTCGGCTTGGCTATAGATCATATCTCTGTATCAGTGAGCAAAGAATTCCGCGCACTGATCGCTAATGTTGCGGCAGGACAGAGTTGAGGATGGCGCGGAATTTTTCGACCGATCTAAAGACCAAAGGCTCTGTCGCGATTTACGGTAGGAGATGAACGATGGCGCGAGGCACGGCGACATGGGCCGAATTTCGAAATCCGCGCAAGGCAACGCGAGTTCGCCGTCGAGGAGAAACAGTCACCAGCGTTGCGGAATTCATCGAGAGCATCACGGAGAATAGAGGGTTGCCATGGCATCAAGTAGTCTATCGAGGACAGAAGGATATCAGGTGGTTTACCCAGGCGTCGATTTTTCGAAACGAGGATAAGTTACTTCGCTATGAACACGAAATGGGCCGTGATCTCATGTCCCTTCACCCAACGGAGTTCGCGACCGACAACACCATGTTTGATCGTCTTGTGCGGATGCAGCACTATGGCATTCCGACCCGTCTTGTTGATGTTTCGCAAAATCCGCTGGTTGCGCTATACTTCGCTTGCGAGGAACACTTTGAACCTATCGATGCCGATGACCTGATCGAACCTGGCGGCAGACGAGAAATCGATGGCGCTGTCATAGCTTATAATGTTCCGCCCGAACGTTCGAGATTTTTCGATTCCGACACGGTCGCTATCCTAGCAAACCTGGCAAATCTTCGTTGGCATGAAAAAAGGGAAATTGCGGACAACGCAACGGTGGACAAGCTTACGTTCAACGAGCTGCCATCAGTTCAGCGGTTGGGAAGCTTCATACAGGCCGAAAAGCCGTACTTCAAAACCACGATTGACCCGCTGACACCCTTTGTACCAATGTATGTCAAACCTCGCCTGTCCAACAAGCGGGTGATCGCGCAATCTGGTGCTTTTCTCATTTATGGTATCGATCTCTCCGACACCAAAAACAGCTTCGAACACAATATTCGTCAGCGGTACATCCACGTGCCTGCTGGCAAAAAACAGGAGATAAGGGAAGGCTTGGATAGACTCGGAATTAACGAATCGACGTTGTTTCCAGAGCTGAACAAAGCGGCAGATCAAATCGTGCGCCGATATTCGCGGCAGCTGAACGACCACGCCGACTTCGACGTCGTTTAGCCGGTCTCGAAGGGGATCGCCTCGCAACGAGCGATGTTTGGTTATTTATCAGCCGCTACTCTGCAAGGTTGCTATGCCCAGGAACGAATGGTGTCATCACCAAATGCTTCGCCCGGTCAAGTAATGGGCCTTCGGCGAGGCAGCATAAATTGAAAGTCGGTCATAATTGCGTTCAGGGCCAGCGATAACGGCACTTTTGGCCACAGATGTCTGCCGTAGGGACAAACCTTGGGGACGACACCAGTCACGTTGCGTAAATTTCTGATTTTATTGGGGAAAATGGTGCTGCTAGAGAGATTTGAACTCTCGGCCTCTCCCTTACCAAGGGAGTGCTCTACCCCTGAGCTATAGCAGCATCCGGCGCCGAAGCGTTTGCTTCAGCATCAAGCGTGGCGGCCTATTGCCATAGGTTTTTGACGAGCGCAAGTCGCAAAACGATATTCTTCAACAAGCGGGGCAAAAAAGCGTTCCCCCTGTTGAAAAACGTATTTTTCGGATATTGCTGAATTTATGAACGAACATCATGACAAACAGGCAAAGGCGGCGTTTTCCGTGAACGCTTCAGAAGACCCCGTTGCCGTTGCGGCAAGCGGCAACGCGCAGGCAGGACCCGGCGAGAAGGCGCGGCAACGCGAGGCGGAGCGCAAGGCGCGGGCAGCGAAGAAGCTGCGTGAAAACCTGCAGAAGCGCAAACAGCAGGTTCGCGCGCGCCGGGCCGGCGATGCGGATGAGACGATTGGCCTGCCTGCCGCAAAAACGGACGAATCATCCTCATAGAGAATTCACCAGCATCATTTGAAACGCCGCGGAAACTCGTCTAAGGACGCGCATTTCCGCAAGGCATGATTAAGAAAGGCGGGCAAAGGCCCGTAGGGACGCATGGATCGCATCAGAATTACGGGTGGTAACAAGCTCAACGGCATCATTCCCATCTCCGGCGCGAAAAACGCCGCCTTGCCGTTGATGATCGCTTCGCTTCTGACCAGCGATACGCTGACGCTCGAAAACGTGCCGCATCTGGCGGACGTCGAGCAGCTCATCCGTATTCTCGGCAATCATGGCGTCGATATTTCGGTCAATGGCCGTCGTGAAAGCCAGGGCGAAGCCTATTCCCGCACGGTCCACTTCACCTGCCGTACCATTGTCGATACCACCGCACCTTACGAGCTGGTTTCCAAGATGCGCGCCAGCTTCTGGGTCATCGGCCCGCTTCTGGCCCGTGAAGGCCGTGCGCGCGTTTCACTGCCCGGCGGCTGTGCCATTGGCACCCGTCCGGTGGACCTGTTCATCGAGGGCCTGCAGGCGCTTGGCGCAACGATGGAGATCGATGGCGGCTATATCAACGCCAGCGCTCCAAAGGGCGGCCTGATCGGCGCTGTTTATACCTTCCCGAAAGTCTCCGTCGGCGCGACGCATGTGATGCTGATGGCCGCGAGCCTTGCAAGAGGCACCACCGTCATTCACAACGCCGCCCGCGAACCGGAAGTCGTCGATCTAGCGCACTGCCTGATTGCGATGGGCGCGAAGATCGAGGGCGCTGGCACCTCCACCATCACCATCGAGGGCGTCACATCGCTTTCCGGCGCACGCCACCGGGTGCTGCCTGACCGTATCGAGACCGGCACCTATGCCATGGCCGTTGCCATGGCTGGCGGTGATGTGGTGCTGGAAGGCACGCGTGCATCGCTGCTCGACAATGCGCTGGACACGCTGCGGCTTGCCGGAGTGTCGATCAGCGACACGGAGACCGGTCTGCGCGTCGTGCGCAACGGCAACGGCATTCAGCCGGTCGATATCGTCACCGAACCCTTCCCCGGCTTCCCTACCGACCTTCAGGCGCAGTTCATGGCGCTGATGACCCGGTCGCAGGGTGTATCCCACATTACCGAAACCATCTTCGAAAACCGCTTCATGCATGTGCAGGAACTGGCCCGTCTCGGCGCGAAGATTTCGCTCTCCGGGCAGATGGCCCGTATCGAAGGCGTTACCCGCCTGAAGGGTGCGCCTGTCATGGCAACCGATCTGCGCGCCTCGGTGTCGTTGGTCATTGCGGGACTGGTGGCGGAAGGCGAGACCATGGTTTCGCGCGTCTACCACCTCGATCGCGGTTTCGAACGGCTTGAAGAAAAGCTCACCCGCTGCGGTGCGCTGGTCGAACGCGTCAGCGATTGATCCTTTCATCGCCGCTCATTCGTTTTCTCCCCGTTGCAGAGCGGGCCGCGACTGCCTATTTCCTGTACAAGGAATAGACATTGCGGGCGCGGCCCCGCGGAAAAGGAAGAAAACGATGAGCGGCCTGAAATTGCTCGCGCTGGATACTGAAGATCTCTCCGTCATTTCGACGCACATGCAGGACAGCGTCTTCAAACTGAAGGACGTTGCATTCGAGGCAAAGCAGGGCCAATTCACACTTTCCGCCAATCGTTTCGTCTGGGAAAGCGCGAATAAGAAGAACCTGCCGCCGGAGCGATGCCGCAGCGTGGTTTTCCTGAAGCGGGTCTCCGCCGTCCGCTCGCACGGCATCAATCGCAGTGATAAGGAACAGGTGCTTTCGCTCCTTGCAATCCGCTTCGTGCAGAACGGCGAAGGTCCTGATGGCGCCGTCGAACTGACGCTTTCGGGCGGTGGCGCTATCGCACTCGATGTCGAATGCATCGAGGCGCAGCTGACGGATGTGAGCGGCGCCTGGGAAACTGCCGCCAAACCGCATCATCCCGATAGCGAATAAGCTCTCCACGCCATTGCAACGGTTGCCTTTCGTCACTGTTTCGATTTATGCCACATACCAGAGCCGCATTTTTCTGCGGTGAGTTCGTGCACCTCGCGGGATCGCCGCGAGGAAAATGAGAGGGTAATGGCGTGGCAATCTGGCTGGAGCGGGCATCGGCTGATTTCGAACAGAAATTCGCTGCCTTCCTGACAACCAAGAGGGAAGTTTCGGAAGACGTCAACGCGACCGTTCGCGACATCATCGATGACGTCCGCAATCGCGGCGATGCGGCCCTTGCCCACTACTCCATTAAATTCGACGGCATCGATTTCTCGAAGGTCTCGATGCGGGTGACAGCGGAAGAGATCGATGCGGCCGTCGCAGCCGTTGACAGAAGTGTCATCGAAGCTCTCGAACTCGCAGCCCGGCGCATTGAAAAACACCATGCGCGGCAGATGCCGAAGGACGATATCTACGAAGACGAGATCGGTGTGGGCCTCGGTTCACGCTGGACGGCGATCGAAGCTGTCGGCCTTTATGTGCCCGGCGGCACCGCGAGCTATCCAAGCTCCGTCCTTATGAATGCCGTCCCGGCCAAGGTTGCCGGTGTAGAGCGTATCGTCATGGTCGTGCCGGCGAATGGTGGCGTGATAAACCCCGCCGTTCTTGCCGCCGCGCGCATCGCAGGTGTTGAGGAAATCTACCGCATTGGCGGCGCACAGGCCGTGGCTGCACTCGCCTATGGCACGGAAACAATCACGCCTGTCGCCAAGATTGTCGGCCCCGGCAATGCCTATGTGGCGGCCGCGAAACGGCATGTCTTCGGAACTGTCGGCATCGACATGATCGCCGGGCCCTCCGAAGTGCTTGTCATTGCCGACAGGGACAACGATCCGGACTGGCTGGCCGCCGATCTTCTCGCGCAGGCGGAGCATGACCGTGGCGCGCAGTCCATCCTCATCACCGACAATGCCGAACTCGGCAAGGCGGTGGAGGCGGCGGTGGAACGGCAGCTGAAACGGCTGTCGCGCGCCGAGACGGCAGCGGCGAGCTGGGCAGATTTCGGTGCGATCATTCTCGTCGAAAAGCTCACCGATGCCATTCCCTTGGCCAACCGCATTGCGGCCGAGCATCTGGAGCTTGCCGTTGACGATCCGGACGCGCTGATGGCGCACATCCGCAATGCCGGCGCGATCTTCGTCGGGCGCCATACGCCTGAGGTGATCGGCGATTATGTCGGCGGCTCCAACCACGTTCTGCCGACGGCGCGCTCAGCGCGCTTCTCTTCCGGCCTTTCGGTGCTGGATTTCGTCAAGCGTACCTCGATCCTGCGTCTCGGGCCTGAGCAGCTGCGGCAGCTTGCGCCGGCGGCGATCACCCTTGCCCGTTCGGAGGGGCTGGACGCGCATGCGCGCTCCGTCTCCATTCGCCTCAACCCGGAAAGTTAAGAGATGGCTTCAGGCGATTTCCGGCTCTGCGATGTGGTTCTGGACGATAGCATCGGCCGGTCCACGCCGGACGTGGAGCATGAACGCGCCGTCGCCATTTTCGATCTGATTGAGGAAAACACGTTCGAACCATTCGGCCATGAGGGCGGCCCATACCGGCTGCACATATCGCTGGTCGATGCCAAGCTGGTTTTCTCGATCAAGACCGAAGACGAGAAGGATGTCTCGACCCATATCCTGTCGCTGACGCCGTTTCGCCGCATCATCAAGGATTATTTCCTGATCTGCGAAAGCTATTACGAGGCGATACGCTCCTCCACTCCAAGTCAGATCGAGGCGATCGACATGGGCAGGCGGGGCATTCACAATGACGGCTCGCAGACTTTGATGGACCGGCTTTCCGGCAAGATCAAAATCGATTTCGATACTGCGCGCCGTCTGTTCACCCTTGTCTGTGTGCTTTATTGGCGGGGTTAGAGATGAGAGATCCCGCCACGGCTCCAAATGGGGGACAGGCTCCCAAATCGGTCCTCTTCATGTGCGGTATGAACTCCATCCGTTCTCCCATGGCCGAGGTCATCGCCAAACGACTGGTGGCACCCGGCATCTACATCCAGTCGGCCGGCGTGCGGGCGGGCGAGCGTGACCCCTTTGTGGATGCGGTTCTGGAAGAACAGGGATTTTCGCTCGGCAAACACAAACCGCGCACATTGGACGAGATCGAGGATGATTTTTTCGATCTGATCATTACATTGACACCCGAAGCTCATCACGCAGCACTTGAACTGACACGCTCCAACTCGCTCGACGTTGTCTATTGGCCAACCATGGACCCAACCGTCATCACCGGCACGCGGGACCAGATTCTGGATGCCTATCGCGAGGTGCGGGACCATCTTGCCAGGCTGATTGCCGAACGCCTGCCAGGTAGGCCGCAGCCGGCGGCGGATACGCTTTCAAAAGACTGAGGTTGAGTGTCCGTTTCGATCGGACCAGACACTTCAAACGCCGCACAGGACAGGCATTTATTCGATCTGCACCTCTCACCTGGCGAAAATCGGTTCCGATTTTCGCCGTGATGCTTTAGAGGTTCACAAATGTGCCGGGATTGTGTAGTTTCCGCGCAATTTTCCCGGACACGACAGGTCCGGCACTATCAACAGGAAGAAAACCCTTACATGACAAAAGAAGAAGTCCTCGAATTCCCGGGCATCGTAACCGAATTGCTGCCGAACGCAACATTCCGCGTGAAGCTTGAGAACGAACACGAAATCATCGCCCACACGGCGGGCCGCATGCGCAAGAACCGTATCCGCGTTCTGGCGGGCGACAAGGTGCTGGTCGAAATGACGCCTTACGACCTGAGCAAGGGCCGCATCACCTATCGCTTCAAGTAATCCGTTTTCGGCATTCGGAAGCCCGGGCAGCGCAATGACCAACTCAAAACAAAAGCTCGTTCTGGCATCCGGTTCGCCGCGGCGTCTGGAACTGTTGCATCAGATCGGCATCGAGCCGGCACGTCTGATGCCGATGGATATAGACGAAACGCCCGTAAAGCTTGAGCATCCGCGCACGCTGTGCCGTCGCCTGTCGCTACAGAAGGCCGAGGCTGCGCATGCGGCGCTGAAGAGCGAGCAGACGTGGAAAGACGCCTATGTTCTCGGCTCCGACACCGTGGTGGCCGTGGGTCGCCGCATTGTCGGCAAGGCGGAATATACCGAGGAGGCTTCCGCAGCGCTGCATCTTCTCTCGGGGCGCAGCCATTGGGTCTATACCGGCATCTGCCTTGTGACGCCCGGCGGCAAGATCCGTCAGAAGGTTGTGGAAACCAAGGTGCGTTTCAAACGCCTTACCACGCGCGAGATCGACGCCTATATCGCCTCCGGGCAATGGCGCGGCAAAGCCGGGGCCTATGGTATCCAGGGCATTGCCGGCTCATTCGTGCAGAAACTGACCGGCTCCTACACCAATGTCGTCGGCCTGCCGCTGTATGAGACCATGTCGCTTCTTTCCGGTGAAGGATTCGAGGTGACGTCGGGCTGGCTCGAAGGATAGACCATGACAAAATCATCTCCTGAAGGTTCGGGAAATGTCACGCCGCTTCGGAAAACGAAGCCATGTCCGGAGTGCGGGCGGCCCTCGACACGGGAAGACTATCCGTTCTGTTCGGATCGCTGCCGCTCGCTCGATCTCGCCCGCTGGCTGAACGGTTCCTACGCCATTCCTGTCGCCGACGACGAAAGCAGCGCGGACGAGCAGGACTCGTTCAAAAATTCCTCCGAATAACGTTGCGCCGCCGGAAAATCCGGCGGTGGAATACAGAATATTTTTAATGACCTTCAGCTCGCAGTATATTCACCGGGTTACCGACAGCCCGAAAGCCATATCAAAAACCGGTTGACGCCCCTCCCCCGGCAGCCATTAGGGTTCCCCGATGGACGCAAGCCTGCAAAAAAGAGTAAGGCCTGGCGCGCTGCTGTTTGCGGTGCTGGCAGTTTGTCTTGCCATATTGGCAACGGTGCTGCTTGCCAATGACAAGAAACATCTCAAAAGCCTGCTGAGCTATCTCAACCTTGCGCCTGCCACACGCTCCGCCGAGCAGCCAGCCCGGATGAAGCCCGTCAAGCGGCAAAAGGTCACCGCCCAAAAGCTCAATCTACCGCCGCATCTGCTGAAATTCGAGCAAGGCGGCGACAGGGCATCCTTTGCCCGCGACTTCGTTCTGTCCGGCAAGGACCTCTGCGACCGCTTTACCGCGGCGGGCTTTTCCAACCCGCAAGGCTGGCACGCAAGCCCGGTGAAGATCCGCAATTTCGAATGCATGGCCGATCTTGTGGTCGGGGACACAGCGAACGCGTCGGAACGGGCATCGCTTTTTCTCGACATCAGAGGCGAGGCGTCCGACGAGGTTCGCTCTATCAGGATGAAAGTGGTTGCGCCGCAGACACCTGATGGTGCCGTTATTCTGACGAAGCTTGAGGACGCGTTGGCGATGATCATCGAGCAGACCCGCTGGGCCGACCTTGCCAGCATGCTTGAGCCGGCACGCAGGCTGCAACCCTATCAGGCAGAGCATTTCGGTATTTCGGTCTCCCTAAAGCCGGAGCCGTCTGCGCCGCATCGGCTGAACCTGATTTTGCTGGCAACGGAACAATTGCCGGGACTGAAGCTCACGCGCAGCTTTTTCGACAGCGAGAAATGGCTTCCCGCTGCCACTCTTTCGGATCGACCGGTCCTCTATTTTTCCGTCAGGTAGAACCGCATCCCGAAAACCAACGGCTGCTCAGCCTATCGCTACCAGTTTATGCTGCCCAGGCAGAATCCTGTCGCTTCGCTGGGCTTGACGTTTAGCCTCCCACTGAAGGGCCGTGCGAACGATGGTTGTGAGATCATTGAAACGCGGCGACCATCCGAGTTCCGACTGGATACGGCTCGAATCCGCAACCATCGTGGCAATGTCGCCGGCGCGGCGGGGACAGTGGATAACCGGGAAATCGTTTCCAGATTCCCGCTGCACGGCATGCAGCACGTCCAGTACCGAATAGCCGACGCCATAACCGCAATTGAGCGTTCGTGTGCCGCCACCAGCACGAAGATGCGCCATGGCGAGCATATGCGCGTCGATCAGATCGCTGACATGGATATAGTCGCGAACGCCGGTGCCGTCAGCGGTCGGATAATCGGTTCCGTAAACCTCCACCTTGTCGCGCCGGCCGGTTGCCGCTTCGCACGCTACCTTGATGAGGTTCGCCACACCCGTGGGGGACGGCCCGGCACGGCCCTTCGGGTCGGCGCCGGCAACATTGAAATAACGCAGCGCCACATAGTTGAAATCATGTGCCTGCACGACATCGCGCAACATGATTTCTGAGGCGAGTTTCGACAGGCCGTAGGGATTTTCCGGGCTGAGAACTGCCGTTTCCGGCACCGGGCCATCAAAGGGTTGGTTCCCATAGACCGCGGCAGTTGAAGAGAAGATGAAATTGCGGATACCATGACCGACTGCCGCCGCAACAAGGGCGCGGGTCGTGCCGGTATTGTTTTCGTAATATTCCAGCGGCTGGCTGATCGATTCAGGGACGCTGACGGAGCCAGCGAAGTGGAAAATGGTCTCGATCTGGTTGTGTTCGAAAATCTGGCCGAGCAAATCGCGATCGGCGACGTCGCCGAGATAGAAACGCGCCGCTGGCGCGACCGCCCAACGTGATCCCGTCGAAAGACGGTCGACAACAACGACGTCTTCACCGGCGTCGAGCAAAGCCCACACCATGTGGCTTCCTATATAACCGGCCCCACCGGTGACCAGAACAGCCATGACATTACTTCCCTGTTTGCTTTTGTTGCGTCCATCAAAGCCAATAATTCTTCATCATTGATTACTTGCACAGCAAATACCCCACCTATCCCTTGCCCCTATGAAAAGGTGGCTTACGATTGGTTAGCGCAATGAAGTGTGTTTTATTTATTAGATGAAAATGTTCTCATAAATGGAACACAAGGCGCTTAGCACAGAAAAGCCCGCACGTCGATTGGTACGCCGTGAGGTTGTAGTTTTAGCGGCTCGCCATGATTCTTTTGGCAGAAACTGTGCCTGCCGCGGCCAAATTCGGCGCGGCAGGGCGGGCTATCGCAGGATTGCGGTTATCTGCCGAGAATATAGGACGCAAGCCGATCGGCTGCGTCTTCGATCTGCTTTGGGTTGCGCAGGAAGCAGGCACGGAGAAACAGCTCTCCGCCTTGGCCGAAGGCGGTGCCCGGCGCGAGGCCGACGCCGGTCTTGTCAACGATATCCAGAGCCGTGGCGCGGCTGTCGGTCACGCCGTCCACCTTGAGGAAGGCATAAAGAGCGCCATCCGGCTTCAATGTTTCCACGCGGTTCGTCGCGATCAGCGCATCGCAGAGAATGTCGCGGGATGTCAGAGCGCGTTCGTAGTTCTCGCGGACGAAACCGTCACCATGGTCGAGAGCCGCGACTGCGCCGCGCTGCATGAACTGCGCCACGCCGGAGGTGGAATATTGAATAAGGTTCTCGATCACCTGGCCGATGACCGGCGGCGCCACAAGCCAGCCAACACGCCAGCCCGTCATGGACCAGTTCTTCGAAAAAGAATTGGCGAAGACGATTTTGTCATCCGGTTCCATCACGTCGAGGAACGACGGCGCACGAGTGCCAGTATAGTGATAAAGTGCGTAAATCTCATCCGCCACGATCCAGAGGTCGTGTTTGCGGGCGAGTGCCAGAACATCGCGAAGATTGTCTCGCGTTGCGGTCCAGCCGGTCGGGTTGGACGGCGTGTTGATAAAGAGCGCCTTCGTCTTACCGGTGATCGCACTTTCCAGCTTGCCGATATCGAGATCCCAGCGACCATCGTGGAAATCGATGCCGGCTGCGATCGCCTTTGCGCCCGCCACGCCGATGGCGGCAACAATATTGGGCCAGGTGGGCGTGAGATAGATCATCTCGTCGCCCGGCGAGGTCAGCGCCTGCACCGCAAGCGCAATCGCCTGCATGCCGGAACCTGTTACGTAAAAATGATCTGCGGATAGAGAGGCTGAAAAGTGACGCTCGTAGTAGCTGCTGAGCGCCTGGCGCAATTCGGGAATGCCGCGTTGCCAGGTATAGAAGGTCTCGCCATTGTTGAGTCCGTCGATGGCCGCCCTGTTGATGAAGTCCGGGCTCGGCAGATCGCCTTCGCCGACCCAAAGCGGCAGAAGATTGTCCCGTCCCCGGGCATAATTCACGACCTCGACAATGCCGCTCTCGGGAGCCGCCAGAGAGCGCGCACTCAGACTGTTCAAAATGGACATTAAAGACACTCCGTTTGGTGTCTTCTTATCGCATCGAACGGGCGATATGCATGATATTCCGTGCAACAGTCATGGATTTTCTTTATGGATGGATGCCCGGCGAGAGGGAGCTGACCCATGGTCAGCAATATCGCGCCGGGACAATCTAAGCTTCAACGCGTCTTCAGCAGATCGCGGATTTCGGTGAGAAGCTTGACGTCTTCCGGCGGCGGAGCCGGTTCGGACTTTTCCTCTATCTTTTTCCGGTCGACAGAAGCGCGAAGCTTGTTGACCCCTTTGACCATCAGGAAAATGATCCAGGCGAGAATGAGGAAGTTGATGAGGACCGTGAGAAAGTTACCATAAGCGAAGACAGCGCCCTGATCGCGCGCGGCGGCAAGCGAGCTGGCGGTGACGCTGGAACTGAGTGGCAGGAAGTAGTTCGAAAAATCGAACCCGCCGAAAATCGCACCGACGATCGGCATGATAAGGTCGTTGACGACGGAATCGACGATCTTGCTGAACGCCGCCCCGATAATAACACCCACGGCCAGATCCATGACATTGCCACGGGCAATGAAGGTTTTAAATTCGTTAAGCATCAGATGGTCCCTCTCCTGCTTCGCGAGCTGAAGCTATGTGACTGTCCCTACGGGTTCAACCATATAGATTCCCTGTCCCATTTGGAATTCGTCAAGATTGCATTTATTAGGCTTTTTGCACGGTAGTCTTGAACTTTATGATCAGACCGCGCTCATTCTCAACGGCCCGGAATTCGCCTATGCTCGTTTTCAGGGATTGTTGCATGGGGAGGATGCGTGCTTCCTGGGTGGATCATATTCGGTTCGGCCTTCGCTTATGTCCTGCTGCTGTTTGCGGTTGCAAGTTATGGGGACAGGAACAGCCGGAAAAGAAACGCTCCCAAAAAGGGGCGGCCGTTCGTCTATGCGCTTAGCCTGGCGATCTATTGCACCTCCTGGACCTATTTCGGCGGCGTCGGGCTTGCGGCGGACAAGGGGCTGGAATTCCTCGGCATCTATACCGGGCCGATCCTTGCCTTCACCATCGGCATGCCGATCATTCGCCGCATCGTGGAGCTTGCCAAAACCGAAAAGCTGACGTCGGTTGCCGATTTCATTGCCGCCCGCTACGGCAAGAACTCCACCGTGGCGATGATTGTCGCCATCATCGCGCTTGTCGGCGCCATTCCCTATATCGCGCTGCAATTGAAGGCCGTTTCCAGTTCGGTGGCGACGATGGTCGATCCCGGCGATTACGGCATTGGCAGCGGCAACCTCTATTTCCTCGATCTGCCGCTGCTCGTCACCATCGTCATGGCGGGCTTCGCCGTCATGTTCGGCACCCGGCATACCGACGCGACCGAACACCAGGACGGGCTTATTCTGGCAATTTCGATGGAATCGCTCGTCAAGCTCGTCGCCATGTGCACCGTCGGCTTTTACGTTCTGTTCGTCCTATTCGACGGCCCCTCGCATTTGTGGGAACTTGCGTCGGGCAATGAACGGGCCATGCGGGCCATATCCTATCACACGCCCATCAGCCGCTGGATCGTGATGACCCTGCTTTCCGGTTTCGCGATCATCCTGTTGCCGCGCCAGTTCCATGTCACCGTGGTTGAAAATCGCACGCCGGAAGAGCTGCGCATGGCGGGGTTCCTGCTGCCGCTTTATCTGATTGCGATCAACATCTTCGTGCTGCCGATAGCGCTTGCCGGAATTTTGACGCTCGGCGCCAATGGCAACGCCGATCTTTACGTCCTGCAATTGCCGCTTGCGCATCAGATGCCGGTCGTTTCGCTGATTACCTTCATTGGCGGATTTTCAGCGGCGACCGCCATGGTGATCGTTGCCTCGGTCGCGCTGTCGATCATGATTTCCAACGACATCGTCATGCCGATCTTTTTGCGGCAGAAGCTGTTGAACCGTTCGCCGCACCGGGACAACTTTGCCAAAACGCTTCTCAACATCCGCAGAACAGCGATCTTTGCGGTGATGCTTCTGGGCTACGGCTACTACCGTGCGGCCGATAGTGCCACCGGGCTTGCCTCCATCGGCCTCCTGGCATTTGCCGCCATCGCCCAGATGGCACCTGCCCTTTTCGGCGGGTTGTTCTGGCGGCGCGCCAATGCGCGCGGTGCGATTGCCGGTTTGAGTTCAGGCTTTTTTGTCTGGGCCTACCTGCTGTTTCTGCCAAGCTTCGGCGGGCCTGATAACTCAGAGGTCGCGGCCACCGTTCTCGGCTTCCTGTTTTCCGGCAGTACGGTCTTCAACGGTCCCGAGGCCGACCCTTTTGTGAACGCGGTCATCCTCAGCCTGCTCGTCAACAGCATGGCTTTCGTGCTTGGCTCGCTTTCACGCAACCCGCGACCCGTGGAGCGCATCCAGTCCGGCATCTTCGTGAAGCGCCATTCGAAATCACAATTCGCCACGCGCGGCTGGAAAACCCGCGTCAGCGTCGGCGATCTCAAAAGCGCGATTGCCCGTTATCTCGGTGAAGAGCGCATGCTGCGCTCACTGGCGACCTATGAAAAGACGGCGGGCAGGAAGCTCAATGACGACCAGCCCGCCGACATGGCGCTGATCCATTTCTCCGAACAATTGCTGGGCAGCGCCATCGGCTCCTCCTCAGCCCGCCTCGTGCTTTCGATCATTCTCCAGAAGGCGGAGGACACCAGCGCCGACACGGCCTGGCTGCTGGATCAGGCAAGCGAGGCGCTGCAATATAATCAGGACATGCTGCAAACGGCGCTGGCGCAGATGGACCAGGGCATCGCCGTTTTCGACAGCTCGCAGCAGCTGACGATCTGGAACCGGCGCTTCCGCACCCTTCTCGATCTACCTGAGCAATTCGGGCAGGTGGGGCTGCCGCTGACGGACATCGTTTCCATGCTGCAGGAGCGCGGCGACATGCCGCCGGGCGACACGGAACAGCTGATCACCAGTTTCCTGACCATGGACCTGCCTTTCTCGCTGGTGCTTGGCGGCGGCGAGCGCATCATCGAAGTGCGCTCCAACACCATGCCGGACAAGGGTATCGTCGCCACCTTCACCGATATCACGCAGAGAGTGGCGAGCGATCAGGCACTGAAACAGGCCAATGAAACGCTGGAACAGCGGGTGGCGGAACGAACCGTCGAGCTTACCCGCGTCAACCGCGAACTTGCGGAGGCAAGGGCATCCGCCGACGAGGCGAACATCGGCAAGACACGGTTTTTTGCTGCCGCCGGCCACGATATCCTCCAGCCGCTGAATGCCGCGCGGCTTTATTCCTCCTCGCTGGTCGAGCGGCTTGGCGCCTCGGGGGAAAGCGATCTCGTCCAGAACATCGATTCGGCGCTCGAGTCGGTAGAGACCATTCTCGGCGCGGTGCTCGATATTTCCCGCCTCGACACCGGTTCGATGAAAGCGCGCATGACATCGGTGCCGCTGAACGAGCTGCTGAAACGCATCGAAACCGATTTCGCGCCTATGGCGCAGGAAAAGAACCTCGATCTCGTGGTCATGCCCACCTCGCTCACCGTCCGCTCCGACCCCAACCTGTTGCGGCGGCTGATACAAAACCTCGTCTCCAACGCCATCAAATACACGCTGAGTGGCAAGGTTATCGTTGGCGCGCGCCGCCGGGGAGGCGATGTCGTCATTCAGGTGACGGATTCCGGCATCGGCATTCCCGCATCCAAATTCCGCACGGTTTTCAAGGAATTCGCCCGGCTGGATGAGGGTGCAAAAACGGCCTCCGGCCTCGGACTTGGCCTTTCCATTGTCGACCGGCTGTCGCGCATGCTGCACCATCCGGTACAGCTGATTTCCACACCCGGAAAAGGTACGACATTCCGTATCCACCTGCCGCGCGAGGCAGACCGCCTGACGCCAGCCAAGGCCGCTGGCGGGATCACCAATCCGGTGGCGAGCGACCAGCTTGCCGGCGTCAGGGTACTCTGCATCGATAACGAGCCGAAAATCCTCGAGGGCATGACGTTATTGCTGACGGGATGGGGCTGTGAGGTCTTACCCGCAGGTTCGGTGGCCACACTCGAAGAACCGTTCCTGACAATGTCAGCGGCGCCGGATATCATCATTGCCGATTATCATCTCGACGACGGCGACGGTATCAGCGCCATCCGCCTGATAAGGACATTCTACGGCAAAACGATCACTGCCCTGCTTGTGACGGCGGACCGCAGCCCGGAAGTGCGCAGCGATGCGGAAAAATACGGGATTTCCGTCCAGCATAAGCCGGTCAAACCGGCGGCGCTGCGGGCCTATATCAACCAGATATCCAGCACGGCCCGCGCGGCGGCAGAATAAAAAATCTCCCGGACCTTGCGATCCGGGAGCTCTTCGACTTTCAAAAATTCTACTGTCAGGCCGCGCGGCTCAGTCGATCCTGGCCGGCCGCCGAGCCCTGCTCCATCTGAAAACGCTGAACCAGATCGAGCAACGCTTCCACTTCGCCCGACAGCACCCTGCTGGCTGCGCTCGACTGTTGGGCAAGCGCCGCGTTCTGCTGGGTCATCTGGTCCATCTGGTTGACGGACCCGTTGACATTGTGGAGCGCGGAGGACTGATCCTGCGTCGCCGTCGCGATGGTTTCGACATGCTGGCTGACGGCGACGATCTGATGGCTGATGGCTGAAAGGACCGTGCCCGCTTCCTGCACCAACTTCGATCCGGAGCTCACCTCATGCGTTGACTGGTTGATGAGCTGCTTGATTTCACGTGCCGCGTCCGCGGAGCGTTGTGCAAGTTCACGCACTTCCTGCGCCACGACCGCAAAACCTTTGCCCGCCTCGCCCGCACGCGCAGCCTCGATGCCGGCATTGAGGGCGAGAAGGTTGGTCTGGAACGCGATGTCATCGATGACCTCGATGATCTGCTCGATCTTGCGCGAGGCGTCTTCGATACGGCCCATGGCGTCCACGGCATTGCTGACGACCGAACCGGAACTGTCGGCGCTCTGTTTGGTGATGCGGACGGCCTCGTTGGCTTCGCGCGCCCGCTCGGCCGACGATCTGACCGTTGCGGTGATTTCCTCGACAGCGGCTGCCGTCTCTTCCAGCGAGGCCGCCTGATTCTCCGTGCGCTTCGACAGGTCGACCGACGATTGCTCGATTTCAAAACCGCTATGCTGGATGACCAAGGTGCGCTCGCGGATTTGCCCCAGCGCATCGCGCAGGTTGAGAAGGGATTCGTTGAAGTCCGTGCGCAGACGATCCAGACGGCCGTTAAAGGGTGTCTCGATCGTGCGGCTCAGATCACCGCGCGAAAGCCTGCCGAGGCCGGACGCGATCTCGCTAACTGCGAATTCGATCTGGCCGTCCAGCTCCTGCTTCTCGGCATCGTTGCGGTGACGCTCCGATTCCGCCACGGACCGTTCCTCGGCGCTTTTGCCCTCGATCGCTAGTTTCTCAAGCGCATTCTCGCGGAATATCACGAGAGCGCGGGCGATGTTGCCAAATTCATTGGTATTGGTGGCATAGGGGATCGGCGTATCGAGATTGCCGTCCGAAAGGGACTTCACCGCATCGGTAAGCTTGCCTAGAGGCTGCAGGGTGCGCCGGATGACGAAATAGGCGAGCAATCCCACGCCGACCATGGCAACTGCGCCACAGATCAGCATCAGGTCGCGCAGGCCGAAAATCTGGGCTTCGTAGACGGCCATGGGAACGCCCACGAAAAGAATACCGACGGTCGCTCCGGACTTGTTGAGAACCGGCATGTATCCGGTCATGTAATTGGTGCCGAAAAGCGTGGCGGCGCCGAAATAACCCTCACCCTTGGAAACCTTTTCGAAAGCGGGATGGTCGGTGGCGAGCTTCGTGCCCGCTGCTCTCTCGCCCTTTTCGTTCTTCAGATTGGTGGTCATGCGAATATAATCGCCGGCCTTGGCTTCAAAAACCGTCGCGATGCCGCCATTACCGGCAGCCGTGCGGTCGACGAGATCATTGTCGCGCAGTGTCCCGATGCTGGCGCGGCCGATACTCTTAAGCTCTCCATCCACCATTTCGAGCGCTACACCGCCGACCTTCATCTCGTAAAGGATCGCCATGCCGCGCATCGCGCTGTGCGTGTCACGCAGCGCAGTGGTGATGATATTGTCCTTCAGGCGAATGTATGTCGAAAAACCAACTGCCGCGACGCTGAGCGCAATTAGGCCGATCGTCAGCACGACGACCTTACCCGCAACGGACTTAAAGAGCCGGTTGTGCATGAAACAGTTCCCCAAAACCAAACTTATAAAAGTTCTAGTTGGCAACTGTTAAAAAAACGCGAAGTACCAATAGCAGCTTTTAGAGTGGATTACACGAGCCGCGCCAGCGCCTGCCGGCTTACAGGGACGGGAAAGCCCGCCCCCTCAATCAATGGATATAGCCGAGCCGGATGGCCTTTGCGATCGCCTGGATACGGTTGACGGAATCGAGCTTGATCGTCGCTGAACCCAGATAGGCGTTGACGGTGTGTACCGAAAGCCCGAGCTTCACCGCGATTTCTTCGCTGATACGGCCATCACCCGCCAGTTGCAGACAGGCGATTTCCCTTTCGCTCAACGCTTCAGACGGTGCCACCTTGCGCTCATCCAGCGCCAGCATATCGACCATGATCTCGCAGCATTTGATGTGCTGTTCGATAACGACCTCGTTGTCGAGAACGAGGTTGCTGCCACAGAAAACGATGTAGCCGTTGCCGATCGTGCCGAGCCGCACCGGCAAAGCCAGTCCCGCATAGGGCAATGTATCGTTCTCGATCCGGCGCATCAAAGCCGGCACGTCAGGAAGATCGGCAAAACCGCCGGCATTCTTGTTACGCCAGATGACCGGCAGCAGCGATGTCTCGATATGATCCAAAAGAATATCGCCGACCGCGCGGATGAACTGCGCGCTCTGTTCGGCGGCATTCATGCCCCAGTTCTCCAGCTCGCAGGTCAGCTTCTTCTTGTTGGGGAAGCCGGAGGCGGCAGCCTTCGTCACCACGAAATTTCGTGCGCCGACCAGTTTCTGCATGGCGACCAGCTTCGGAAACAGATCCGACCGACTTGTCACAACAGGGCTGCGGTAAAACATACCGCTGCTTTGACTCGTACCCTCATTATCTTTCGTCTGTACCATGGGTCCCGACCATCTATACGAGGTTGTTGCGCACGGCGTAGGCGATTGCCTCCGAGCGGGTTTTCGTCGCGGTTTTCCGCATCACGCTTGTAATGTAATTATTGATCGTATTGCGCGAAATGCCAAGTATCATCGCAATTTCGTCGCTTGTCTTGCCTTCCGCGATCCAGAACAGGCACTCAAGCTCACGTTCTGTGAGGTCGATGTCCCGCACTGCCTTTGCTTCGCTGGCAATGCCGAAGCTGACACAATAGCCGGTCAGAAGCGCGATTTCGCGCAGACGGTCCGGCGAAGGAACCGAGTGTTCTGGAAACAGCAGCAGAAGCGAAAGACGAATGCGGCCCACACAGAAGGAAAGCGCCGAATATTGCCGGTCGATGCCGAAAGGGACAGAAACGTCGTCCGGAAGAACAAGCAATCGCGGCTGCAGAAGCGAAAGGCACTTTTCCATTTCGCTCGATCTGTTCTGGCTGTTGGCGAGTTCGGCACCAAGCCTGCGCACCAGATCGAAAGGCCAGTCGGATGTGATGATGAATTTCAGTCCGGTTTCTTCGAGAAGATCCTCCCGCGCCAGCAGATAATGCGAGGCGCCGGCGTAGGTTACGAGCAAATCCAGCGCGCCTGAAACGTTGCCGGCAGCGGCCGAGGCTGCGACGTTCTTGGCAAGCTGGTCGCGTGGCAAGGGCTTACCCATGCCCTCCATAGGCTTGGCAGACAGCCTGCGGATATCAACATCGACTTTCAATCGCCTACGCCCTCTTGCTCCCAATGGGGAGATTATACCTCGGGATGGAATCATTCCATTCGAGAAGCTTACCAAAATGGGATGGTGAGCCCCCGGAGACCGAATCACTTCATTTTATGGAACGGACTGGGATTTGCCATTACCTGACACCAGCCTTTCCACGTATTTCCTTGTTCGTCTATTCCTAAAAAACATACTGAAAAGCTGACCAATCCATAAACGGCATTCTCAGCCTATTCCCAGCAAACTGTATCGTTGCTGAATTTTTTGTAAACAGTGTCCCAAAGCGGGAATGCGACGGCGCGCGGCGCCAAGATACCAAAGAACCCGGAAATGCGCAAAAGGCCGGGATAACCCCGGCCTTTTTCAAAATCATGCAGCTTTTTCCACGGCCCATTTGCGAAGTATCTTGGCTGCGCGTTCTTCGCTGATTTCCACCATGCGGGAGAGCCTGCGCTCGGGTCCTTCGCGAACCCGGCGGTTGAAGGTGCCTTCGCTGTCGCCGCCCGCCAGAAGATCGTCGGTGCTGTCGAAGCCGAAATCCGCCCCAAACCCTTCCATGAGACCACCAGCACCCGCATCCATGCCGGGAGAGAAATCCGGCAGTTCGAGGCCTGCGGTCTCCTGGCTGATCTGGCCTGCTGCCGCGCCGTTGCCGGTGACCGTACGAACCAGAGGGCGTACACCGAGCCAGACGACGAGGAAAGCAACAGCGACGAAGGCGAGCGAGTTGATGATGCCTGCCGAATTGCGGCTGAGCACTTCCATGATGCCCGGCCCGCTTGCGGCTTCGTCGAGCAGCTGCGTTTCGAGGAAGTCCATCGCCGTCAGCGTTACGATATCGCCGCGATCGGAGGAAACCCCCGCAGCCGAGGTGACGATCTTCTGCATTTCGGCAAGATAGGCGTCGATCTTGGCCTGGTCGACGGGTTCGCCGACCATCTTGGCGATGCGACCCTTGTTGACGACCACGGCGACCGAAATCTTCTCGACGGTATAGCCATTCTTGACGGTGGCGACCGTTTTGGAATTGATTTCGTAGTTGGTCTGCTCTTCCTTCTTGGCAGACTGGTCGGAAGACTGCGGGCCGCCTGCGCCGCCCTGGGGCGCTGCCTGCGGTACGTTCTGTTCCACGGTCGCGGCCGTATCGGGCTGCGTTTCCTGGGACTTCTGGTCTTCCTTAACGGTGCGAACGGAGCGCTCGACGCGCGATTCCGGATCGTAGACGGTTTCCTGAATCTGCCGGCTGTCGGTGTTGAGCTGCGCCGTCACGCTGGAGCGGAAATTGTCCATGCCGAGGAAAGGCGCCAGCGCCTTGTCGATATTGGTGGTGATTTCCTGCTGAACGTTCTGCGCCAGCGTCAACGAGCGGTTCATGGCGGCGTTGGTGACGTCGTCACCGGAAGCGAGAAGCTGGCCGGTGGAATCGAGCAGCGTCACGTCATCGACCTCGAGGCCGGGAACGGCCGAGGCGACGAGATGACGGATGGAAGCGGACGCTTTGCGCCCGGCGGTGGCATTGGCTCGAATCATGACCGATGCGGTGGGCTTCTGCTCACCGCGGCGGAAATTACCGACATCCGGCATGACGATATGGACGCGTGCGGCCGCAATTCCGTCGATCTGCTGAATGGAGCGGCTGATCTCACCCTCAAGCGCGCGAACCCGGGTCACTTCCTGCATGAAGGAAGTCAAGCCGAGAGAACCGACATTGTCGAAAAGCTCATAACCGGCATTGGCACTGTCAGGCAGGCCGCGCTCGGCCAGAAGCAGCCTTGCCTTGCTGGTGAGGCCGACCGGAACCTGGAGGCTGGCGCCATCCGTTCCAACCTGAAAGTCCAGCCCCGCTTCGGCGAGTGCAATGCTGATCTTGTTGAGGTCGCTTTTTTCAAGTCCCACATAAAGGGTCTCGTAAGCGGGACGGTTCACGTAAAGTGCTGCTGCAAGGATAATGGCCATGGACAAAATGCCCACGCCGCCCAGCATCAACAACCGTGTCTGACCCAGCGCCGCGAAATTCTTCAAGACCTGAGGGATTTGATTTAACAGATTCATTCTGTTCCGCACCGTCATTCATAGAGTCCGAGACCTTTTGGCCCCGTAATGACAATAGGGTGCGAAGCTTGCGCGAGCGTTGCCTTTATCCGCAATCCGCCAAAGGAAGGGAACGGCCAGATGAATGCTGTCTAAAACAGATCGAAGTCTCCGGCGACCTTGTCCAGCGGCTGCGAATGGCCATGGCGGATGGCTGCGCCCAGCGCCTTTTGCATTTCTGCCAGCTTGACGAGGCTGAGCGCGGTCGAGACATCCACGATCCAATCACCGGGAATGGAGCCGGTGACGGTATCGATGAACTCGGCAAGGCCGCGGGTTTTCTGGACGGCAAGGTCGATGCCCTGCAAGAGCTTGACGCCATCGCTGGACAATTCGCCGCTTGTCGCTTCCAGCAGTTGCGGCTCGATGCGCTCGATCAGATAGGCGACATCGTGCAGTTCCGATACCACGCGCATCAGAACGTCGGGCAAGGCTTCTTCGAACGGAGTGGTGCCGGTGTTGTTTGCAATCTGCATTGGAAACTCCGTGACTAGAAAAATTCGATGTCGTTGGCGACGGGCTTGGGGGCCGGCACCGGACGCGTTTCCATGGCGACCGTCTTCTGGGTTTCCGCGCCGCTCAGCGGATGCTGTCGTGCACGGCCCGAAACCGGCCAGAACTCGATCTTGCGGCCATGATCCCCGCCCGTGGAGGAGCTGATGACCGGTATGCCTTCATCCTTCAGAAACTGCATGGCAAAGATGGCGTTCTGCTCACCGACATTGGAGAAGCTGGCAATCGTTTTTGCGCCGCCGAAAACTTTCGCCTCCAGCCGGTCGCGGCGTGCGCCCTTCTTCAGAAGACCGTTGATCAGCAGTTCCATAAGATGCACGCCATAACGCGTCGCATCCCCACCGGTCACGTTGCCCGTTCCCGGCAGCAGGAAGTGGTTCATTCCTCCAATGCCGGCAACGGGGTCTCTCAGACAGGCGGCCACGCACGAACCGAGTATCGTCGTCATGACCACGTCGGGATCGCTGACAACCTTGTACTCGCCCTGAATGATATGTACGCGCTTGGCCGCAGCTTCAATCATTTCAGCGATCCGAAAACCGCTTCGATGGCTGCGCGCATCTTGTCGATGGTGAAGGGCTTGGCCAGCACGTTGTTTGCGCCGAGCTGCGCTGCCTTCTGCACCAGCGCACGGTCGCCCTGTGCGGTGAGGATGATGAAGGCCGCCTTTTTGAGGGTCGGGTTGGCCCGCACGGCGTGCAGGAAACCGAGGCCGTCCATCTTGGGCATGTTGAAGTCGGAGATAACGAGATGATGGGGCTGCTGCTCCATGATCTTCAATCCCTGCTCGCCGTCGCCAGCGGCAGTGATCTGCTTGAAGCCGAGCTGTGTCAGCGCATCGCTGAGCAGCAGCCGGCTGGTCACCTGATCGTCGACGATCAGAACTTTGATCTTTTCTGCGAGAGACATTAGTCAGCACCTTCTTTGCGGGCAGTGGTTAGTTTCAGGATTTCTTCGCCGATTGAGGCCAGCGGCAATTGCAGTTCAACGGCGCCAAGTTCAAAGGCCACTCTGGGCATGCCGTAAACGACACATGTTTTTTCGTTCTGGCCGACGGTTCGCGCACCGGCATGCCGCATTTTCAGCAGCCCGGCCGCGCCATCGCGGCCCATGCCGGTGAGAATGACGCCGACGGCGTTGCGTCCGGCAAGCTCGGCGACCGAATCGAACAGCACATCAACTGAAGGGCGATGGCCGTTGACGGGATCGCGCTCGATAAGCCGGCAGCAGGGCGCGTTACGATTGGAAATCTGCAAATGGCGTTCACCGCCCGGCGCAAGGTAGATCTTGCCGGTCTGCAGGCGCGCCCCATCCGTCGCCTCTTCCACGACGGGTGCGCAGATGCGGTTCAGCCGTTCCGCGAAACTCTTGGTGAAAGTCGGCGGCATGTGCTGGGTGATGACCGTCGGCGGACAATTGGCCGGAAACTTCTGGAGCACGGCAATCAGTGCCTCGACACCGCCGGTGGAGGAGCCGATGGCGACGACTTTGCGGCCGGCACGATAATCGCTGACCGGGGTCGGCTGGGCTGCGACAACGAGTTCCGGGCGCGCCGCGCGGTAAGCTGCGTGTTGCGACCGTGCGGCGGCCTTGACCTTGTCGGCCAAGTCGCCGAAGGGGCGCGCATCGCCTGGAGCCGGCTTGCCGACACAGTCGAAAGCACCGATTTCAAGCGCGGCGAGCGAGGCATCCGCGCCGCGGTGCGTCAGGGACGAGACCATGATGACCGGCATCGGCCGCAGTCGCATGATCTTTTCGAGAAACTCGAGGCCGTTCATTTCCGGCATCTCGATGTCGAGCGTCACGACATCGGGATTGAGCTGCTTGATGGCGGCGCGCGCTTCCATGGCATTGCCGGCCTGCCCAACCACCTCGACCTCCGGATCGGCCTTGAGGACGGCGGAAATCAGGCCACGCATGGTAGGGGAATCATCGACGACGAGGACCCGTGCGAGTGCGCTCATGCCTTCCTCCCGGACGTGTGACCAATGTAGCGGTAGGTGGTGATGCCGGTATTGTCGAACAGGTTCTTGGCGTCGCCGGACACTCTTTCGGAATGGCCGATGTAAAGATGACCGCCTTCCGGCAGCAGGCCTGCAAAACGCGTCCAGATACGCATCTGGGTCGGCTCGTCGAAATAGATGACGACGTTGCGGCAGAAGATGACGTCGAAATTGCCCTTGAAGGGCCATTGTGTCATCAGGTTCAGTTCATTGAAGGTGATGAGGCGCTTGACCTTGTCATCGATGCGGAACTTGCGGCGACCGCCGACATCAACTTCCGTGAACCATTGCTTGCGCATCGCGGGAGACACGGTTTCGAGAGCGTTGTCATCGTAAACGCCTGCACGGGCCTGCGCCAGGATCTTCGGATCGATGTCCGTCGCCAGGATCTTGAAATCGTACTCCGCCGCATTGGGAAACATGGCGAGCACGGTGAGCGCAATCGAATAGGGCTCCTGCCCGTCGGAACAGGCGGCCGACCAGATGCGGACGCGTCCGCCGGTCTTTGCCCTTGCAATGAGGCCCGGCAGGACCTCGTCGCGCAGGTGTTCGAAATGGTGGTTCTCGCGGAAGAAGCGCGTGAAATTCGTCGTCAGGTGCGACAGCATTTCGCGGCGCGCAGCCGCTCCATCGGGCGATGACACCAGTGCGCAATATTCCCGAAACCCGGCCAGTCCGAGATTGCGGATATGCTTGGACAAGCGCGAATAGACCAGCGACGCCTTGGTGTCGTTGAGATAGATGCCCGCATCCGCGTAGATCATCGCAGCGATCTCCGACAAATCGCGTCTCGTCAGCGGATATTCGCCGCTGGCAAGAACGTCATCGGGAGACTGTCGCTGATCGCTGAGATTAAGTGCTGCCATTGGATATCCGCCTTCAACCCGTCGCCGCGAGTGACATTTCCTGTTTCAGTGGCTGCCCGCGCGAAGCGCTGACGATGGCGTCGACATCCAGAATGAGCGCAACGCGTCCGTCACCCAGAATGGTGGCGGCGGCAATGCCTGGAACATGGGTATAGTTGGCTTCCAAAGACTTGATGACGACCTGGCGCTGGCCCTGGATCGCATCGACCATCAGGGCGCGCTGGCCGCCGCCTTCCGATTCCACCAGAAGCGCCACGCCTTCCACAGGATCGGCCTGGGTCGGACGGAAGTTCAGAACGCGTCCCACGTCGACCAGCGGGCAGAAAGAGTTGCGGATGGAAATCAGCCGCTGGTTGGCGCCGAAGGAGTGAATGTTCTTCGCTTCCGGCTGCAGGGTTTCCACGATTGCCGTCAACGGAACGACAAGCGTCTGGCCGGCCACGGTTACCACCATGCCGTCGAGAACGGCAAGCGTCAGCGGCAGGCTCATGGTGAAGGTCGAGCCAAGACCGGGGCGCGAGGAGATGTTGATGCGGCCGCCGAGCGCCTGAATGGAACGCTTGACCACATCCATGCCGACGCCACGGCCGGAAATGTCGGAAATCTTGTCCGCGGTAGAGAAGCCCGGCGCGAAGATCAGATTGTCGATCTCCTCATCGGTGAGGTTCGCATCGGCGGCAATGAGATCATTGTCGATCGCCTTCTGGCGAACGCGCTCGCGGTTGATGCCCGCGCCGTCGTCCTGAAGCTCGATCAGGATGCGGCCCGACCGGTGCTTGGCGGAAAGCTTGATGGTGCCTTCCGGGTTCTTGCCAGCGGCTTCGCGTTTTTCCGGCGTTTCGATCCCGTGGTCCACCGCATTGCGGATCATGTGCGTCAGGGGTTCGGCCAGCTTGTCGATGACCGTCTTGTCGACTTCCGTGTTCTCGCCTTCGGTAACGAGGCGGATCTGCTTGCCGATCATGTCGGCAACTTCGCGAACGATACGCGACATGCGCTGGAAGACAGGCTTCACCGGCTGCGCACGGATCGCCATGACGCTGTCCTGGATTTCGCGCGTCAATTGCTGGAGTTCGTCGAGACCCATGTTGACGGCAGACGTGCCGCTCGCATCGTTTTCGATGACGCTCTGCGACAGCATCGCCTGATTGATGACAAGCTCGCCGACGAGGTTGATCAGGCGGTCAACACGGTCGAGATCGACACGGATGGTCTGGCCGGCGCTTGCATTGGCCGCGGCATTGGCATTCGCCTGCGCTGCGGCCGGCGCTGCCGCAGCCTCACGCTTTTCGATGGCGGCGTTGACGCTCTGGGCGATCTGCGTCGTTGCGACGGCAGCCTCGACGACTGCGGCAACGTAGGGCTCTTCGGCCCCGGCGGTCACAACGGCCGGTTCCCCTTCCGCATCGCCGTCGAGAGCCGACAGGTCGAACGGAACCGGGATCATCGGCAGCTCTTCCGCATCCGCGGCAGTTTCCGAAAGAATCGGGATGATTTCGAGATCGCAATCCCATTCGGCGAATTCGAAGACGCTGCGGATTCCCTCTTCACCCTTGTCGGTCGAGATCAAAACCGTCCAGGAGAAATAGGACGCTTCTGGATCGAGCTTGTCGAGCGAGGGCAGTTCCGACAGGTCGCAATTGACGCTCATCTCACCGATGCGCGAGAGATCGCGCAGGAGAAGGGCTGCTTCATTGCCTTTCGAATAAAGCGATGCGTGCGGCTTGAAGGTTATCTGGAAAGACGGCGTCTCCATCAACGGCGTCGTTTCATCGGCAAAGTCCGAGAAGGAGAACGGGATCGGCTCGAAACCGCTATCGTCTGTCGGCTTGGGCGCAACGGGTTCCGGCATCTTTGCGACAACCGGCGCTGCCACCGGCGCGGATGCGTGGACGGTTTCGCCGTTGGCCAGGGCTTCCAGTTCCTTGACGAGGCCACGGGTGCGGCTTTCGTCGACGCTGCCGCCGTCTCTCGCCGCATTGGTCAGGTCCGCCAGCACGTCGGCGGAACGCAGCATGACTTTCAGGACGTCCTGTGTCGGTTCCAGCTTGTTGGAGCGAACGCAGTCGAGGGTCGTTTCAAAAACGTGGGCGAAGGCCACGAGATCATCCAGACCGAAGGCACCCGCCCCGCCCTTGATGGAATGAACGGCACGGAAAACGGCGTTGACGGTTTCCGGATCACGGTCACCGTCATTCAATTTAAGAAGCCCCGATTCCAGTTCCGCGAGTTGTTCCTCGCATTCCTGGAAAAAGATTTCCTTGATTTCGTTCATATCCATCGTGAAATGTCCCGTATCAGGCAGTTACGCGTTCAATGGCATCGATGAGCTTCGCAGGATCGAACGGCTTGACGATCCAGCCGGTCGCACCGGCCTGACGGGCGCGGTTCTTCTTCTCTGCGTCGCTTTCGGTCGTCAGAACGAGGATCGGTATGGCCCGGTACTTCTCGTTGCGACGCACACCCTCGATGAAGCCGAAACCGTCAAGACGGGGCATGTTGATATCGGTCACGATGACGTCGGGGTTGCTCTGCTCCAGCACTTCGAGACCCTCAATGCCGTCTTCGGCCTGAATTGTCTCGAAACCGGCATTGTTGAGCGTGACCAGGAGCATGTTCCTGATCGTTCTGGAATCATCCACGGTAAGAACTTTTTTCTTCACTTCTTGATCTCCTTCAGGAGCAAATGATCGATTTCGACGCCTATCAGTTTCATGGTCTTGTCGAATGCATCGGACACTCTGGCAAAACCGAACGGCTTGCCGTCCTCTTCCCAGGACTTGGCACCGGCCATCAGGACCTGGGCGCAAAGCGCACCGATACGTTCCACCTCGGACGCATCCACCGACAAAGGTGCTCCTCTCAGCGTCATCAGCTTGCCGTGCAGCGCCGATGCCTCGTTGAGATCCAGCACCGGTGACAGTTTCAGCGTCGCCTCAGCTGCTTTTCTGGCTGCCATTACATGACTCCTTGGCGTCTGAATTGTTGGTAATCCTGGCCGTAATCCGTGCGGTTATCCGCACGGGCCACAAATGATGTGTCCTGCCGAGCCGTAGCGGCAACAGCTGCCGCCTGTCCCTGACGGGCAATGCGGAATTCGCGAATGGTGCGGCCGAGTTCCAGAATGACAGTGTGAAGCGTATCGGCCTCCGAGGAGCCATTGCCCATATCGGCAAGGTTCCGGTCAGCCTGTCTTTGCTGTTCACCGATGTCGGCAGCGACTGATTCCAATTCGCCGGCGTGCTCTGCCGCGTGCCGGGAGACCTCGGTGATCATGTCGTTGATGCCGGATACCTGCCGGACGACACCGCCGATTGCCTCCTGCGTGCGGTTGACCATGTGCACGCCGCCTTCGACCTGCTTTTTCGTGGAGCCAACGAGGCTTTTGATCTCTCTTGCAGCGTCTGCGGAACGCTGGGCCAATGCCCGGACCTCCTGCGCGACAACGGCAAAACCGCGTCCGCTGTCACCGGCGCGTGCTGCCTCGATGCCGGCGTTGAGGGCGAGAAGGTTCGTCTGGAAAGCGATCTCGTCAATCGTGCCGATGATCCGTCCGATCTGCTCGGCGGATTGCTCGATATCCGACATGGCGTTTATCGCCTCACCGATTGCCTTGCCGCTTTCAACCGCCGCCTCACGGGCATGGGAAACCGCCGTCTCCGCCGCCGAAATGCGGGCGCCGTTTTCGGCCACATCCCCGATCATCGTCTGGATCGCACGGGAGGTCTCGGCAAGGGCTGCGGCCTGCTGGCGGGAGCGCTCCGCCATGGAACGGCCAATGTCGGCAAACCGCGCGCTCAGCGCCTCGGCTTCACCGATGCTGTTTTGCGCCGATGTCAGTGACGCGCCAATCGTCTCGAGTGCCGCATTGAAAGTGGCAGCAACGTCGCGGTAGGCGTCGGGCACGTCGCCGCCGATGCGGGCCTGCAAATCGCCTGCGGCAAATGCCGTCAACGCTTCGCCCAGCAACCTTGCGGCTTCAGAGCGGTCATTGTCACGCTGTTCTGCCAGTTCCCGGCCATGGCGCAGGCGCAATTCATTGAAGCGCAACGATACGGCAATCTCGGTATCGACCATCACCAGACGGACGACGTTCTTGACGGCTTCCGCCAGTTCGCGGCTCTTTTTGCGGTTGCCGGGCAGGATGGAGCGCGGCGCGTGCTCAGTCACCAGACCGCCCAGAAGATGTTCCAGAACGACGGCATGGCTGGCGATCTGCCAGCGCGGATCGAGACCCATGCGACCGGCATTGTCGGAAAGCACTTTCACCCGCTCGGCATAAAGCCCATCGAAACGCGCATCGGTCAGCACGCTCCAGTGCGAGGATTGCAAATCGTGCAGGCGGTCGAGCTGGTTTTCGCTTTCGAAAGACGGCGAACAGTCCGGCATGGACTGGAAACGGTTCATCACATCGCGCAGGCCGGCCTTAACGTAAGGCTCCAGCATGCTGCGATAATTGCGCAGGAAATCGGATTGCGTCTCGTCGAGGCCGGCAAAGCGCAACCGCCCCGCCAGGCTTGCGCCTGCCGATCTCCGCGCTTGTTCTGATGGCAAGTCCTGCCCCAACCGACGACCCCAATAATATGACGGCCGGTAAAACCCGGCCAAATGGCAAGGTTCAGAACGCCAGCACCCTTAAGGGGGATTTTTGAACGAACATACCCATCGCGGACGATGCGGCATCGACGCTTGCCTGACCTTCTTGAACCAAGAAACGAAATACCGGATCGGGCCCGGTACGGCAGTGCGGCGTCATGCCTGGAAGGGGAGATAACCCCATTCCGCCGTGGAAATACCATCAATCTTTATGGTTAATTCCTTGCTTGAAAGTTAAGAAACATCAGCACCGGCGTCAAACGGTAAAATTTGTAAAAGCTTTTAGCCATTGTCGCCCCTACTTTGCCGCAAACGGGCAAAAACGAAAAGGAATCGGACGCGACGGGCGGTTTTTCCAGCCTGTGCGCTGGACAAGCGTGTCCGCCTTCCCCTAAAACAAATCAACGGGATATTCGCTCAGCGGTGATGCTTTAGAGAGACCTTTACGATCAAGGAGACGCCAACTTGTTACGGATGGAGAAATGCCGCTGTTCAAGGCGCCATCCGCAAGTGTTGATCGGTCTTGTGGTTGCGAGCCTGCTCGTCATCATCGGCTTTCAGGCGCCATCCGGCATCAAGGCAATCTCAAAGACCAGCCGTCTGGAACGATTGCAGACGGCTGACCTAAGCCACTCCCCCTCGCCTCGCGATAAGGACTGCACCACCGGCGACGATCACGGCTGCAAGGCTCACAACGGTGCTCCGGGGCTTCGCCCCGTCGGTTTTCCCTCGACCATCCTGCGGATCGTGGCTGACGCCAAACCGGCCGTCACGCCTGTTGCCATCGCGCCACAAACTTTCCGAGACTTTGCGAACGTGATTCCAAGAGCACCTCCGCATATTATCTCTTAGTCATTCCGGCGGTCCTCATCATTCGGTTCCTTGCGAACCTTGAGGGATCGGAGTCGTCGGAAACCCGCCGTAGGCTCCAATTCCAGAGAGAAAACCGCCGCCGCATATGACACTTGCAACCGTTCTACCATTTATTATCGCATTGCCGTTCGTCGGCGCTCTCATAACGGCCTTCATGCCGCGCGAAGGCGCGGCCGCAAGCGCGGCCTACGTAGCAAGCGCCGTAGCCCTCTTCGGCCTGGTCGGCAGCATCCTTCTTTATCCAAATGTCAGTGGCGGTGGCGTGCTGAAATACGATGTGGAATGGCTGCCGCAGCTGGGGCTTAATTTTACCCTGCGGCTGGATGGCTTCGCCTGGATTTTCGCGATCCTCATTACCGGCATCGGCCTGCTCGTGGTTCTCTACGCCCGATATTACATGTCGGCTCAGGACCCTATTCCACGGTTTTTCGCCTTTCTGCTCGCCTTCATGGGCTCGATGCTCGGCATAGTGCTGTCCGGCAACGTCATTTTGCTGTCGATCTTCTGGGAAATGACCAGCATCTTCTCGTTCCTGCTGATCGGCTACTGGCACCAGAATGCCGGCGCGCGCGATGGCGCCCGCATGGCGCTGACCGTGACCGGCATCGGCGGCTTCAGCCTGCTCGCCGGGCTTCTGATACTCGGCCACATGGCGGGAAGCTACGATCTGGACAAGATCATCGCGGCCGGTGCCGATATCCGCGCCCATTCCCTTTATCTGCCCGCACTTATTCTCATCCTTGGCGGCGCGCTGACGAAAAGCGCACAGTTTCCGTTTCATTTCTGGCTGCCCAATGCGATGGCGGCGCCCACGCCCGTTTCCGCCTATCTGCACTCGGCCACCATGGTGAAGGCCGGGGTTTTCCTGCTGGCGCGGTTCTGGCCGGTGCTGGCAGGCACGCCGGAATGGTTCTGGCTGGTGGGTGCTGCAGGCGTCATCACCCTGCTGCTCGGCGCCTATTTCGCCATGTTCCAGCAGGACCTGAAAGGCTTGCTCGCCTATTCCACCATCAGCCATCTGGGGCTCATCACCACGCTTTTGAGCCTGGGCAGCCCGCTTGCGGCGGTTGCAGCGATCTTCCACATGGTCAACCACGCCACCTTCAAGGCATCGCTGTTCATGGCAGCCGGCATCATCGACCATGAAACCGGCACGCGCGACATGCGGCGACTGAGCGGGCTTTACACCTATATGCCGGCAACCGCGACGCTCGCCATGGCGGCGAGCGCTGCAATGGCCGGCGTACCCCTGTTCAACGGCTTCCTCTCCAAGGAAATGTTCTTTGCCGAGGCCGTCGAAACCCACGCAGACTCGCTGCTGGACCGGGCTTTGCCATACGTCGCGACGTTGTCAGGCGCCTTCGCCGTCGCCTACTCGCTACGCTTCATCCACACGGTCTTCTTCGGCCCCAAGCCGGTTGACCTGCCGAACCCCAATCCGCATGAGCCGCCGCGCTGGATGCGTTTCCCGATCGAGTTCCTGGTTTTCGCCTGCCTGATCGTCGGCATCGTTCCGAGCCTGTCGATCGGCCCGTTCCTGCATTCGGCCGTGCTTTCCGTTCTCGGTCCGCAAACGCCCGTCTACAGCCTGTCGATCTGGCACGGTTTCAACCTTCCGCTCATCATGAGTATTGCGGCACTCGGCGGCGGCGTTGCCATCTATGCCCTGCTCGGCGGCTATTTCTCCCGCTGCGACGACGGCCCGCCGATCTTCCGGCATCTTCGGGGACAGCGCATCTTCGAGCGCATTCTCGTCACCGTGTCCTGGAAGTGGGCGCGGTGGCTGGAAAGCACGCTCGGCACCCGGCGCCTGCAGCCGCAGCTGAGGCTTCTGATCCTCGTGGCGATTCTTGCCGGTTTCTCGCCGCTTTTCCTCTCGGAATTTTCATTGTCGCTGCCGCGCGTGACGTCCTTCGATCCGATCTTTGCCATTCTGTGGCTGATCGGCATGATCGCCGCGCTGGGTGCCGCCTGGCAGGCGAAATATCATCGTCTCGCCGCACTCATCATGCTCGGCGTCTCCGGCCTTGTCACCTGCCTCACATTCGTCTGGCTTTCTGCACCCGATCTCGCGATCACCCAGTTGCTGGTCGAAATCGTCACCACCGTTCTGATCCTGCTCGGTCTCAGATGGCTGCCGAAACGCTTCGAGAAGGTGGACAGCAGCGATGAATTGCCGGCGCAGCTTCGCCGCGCCCGTGACTTCCTGCTGGCCGCAGCAAGCGGCATTGGCATGTCCGTCATCGCCTATGCGGTCATGACCCTGCCCGTGCCGAACGCCATCGCGACCTATTTCCTCGAGCGCGCTTATTCGGAAGGCGGCGGCACCAATGTCGTCAACGTCATCCTCGTCGATTTCCGCGGCTTCGACACGTTCGGCGAAATCGCGGTGCTGGCGATCGTGGCGCTGACGGTCTTTGCGCTGCTTCGCCGTTTCCGCCCTGCGCATGAAAGCATCGGGGTGCCGGAACAGCAGCAGATGCAAAACGCCTTCGATGCGGAGCGGCCCGACCGCAGCAAGGGCGATACGGTGCGCGACTATCTCTATGTACCGTCCATCGTCATGCAATGGATGTTCCCGGTTATCGTCACCTTTTCGATCTTCCTGTTCATACGCGGCCACGATCTGCCCGGCGGCGGCTTTGCGGCCGGCATCACCATGGCAATCGCGTTCCTGCTGCAATATCTCGCCGGCGGCGCGCGCTGGGCGGAGGATCGCATCCGCATCCTGCCGCTGCGCTGGATGGGCTTCGGCCTTCTGATGGCGGCGGCAACCGGCATGGGGTCCTGGTACTTCGGCTATCCGTTCCTGACCTCTTATTTCCAGTACACGGAGATACCCTATATCGGCAAAATGCCGACGGCATCCGCCTTGCTGTTCGACCTCGGCGTCTTCTCGCTGGTCGTCGGCTCCACCGTTCTTATTCTTATAGCATTGGCACACCAATCGTTGCGTAACTACCGCGTTCGCACGCCTGAAGCCGCAAAAGCGGAGGACGTGTAATGGAACTCATTCTTTCAATCGGCATCGGCATCATGACCGGCTCCGGCGTCTGGCTGATCCTGCGCCCACGCACTTATCAGGTCATCGTCGGGCTTTCGCTGCTGTCCTATGCCGTCAACCTGTTCATCTTCGGCGTCGGCGGCATCAAGACCAATGCGCCGCCGGTGCTGGTGAACGGCGTCGACAGTTCCACGCTTGCCGACCCCGTGCCGCAGGCGCTGGTGTTGACGGCAATCGTCATCGGCTTTGCGACGACTGCGCTGTTCCTCGTCGTGCTTTTGGCCGCCCGGGGGCTTACCGGCACCGACCATGTGGACGGGAGGGAATCGAAATGATGTCGTTCCCCTTCCACATCGTCATCGCGCCCATTCTGGTGCCGCTGATCACCGCAGCCCTCCTGTTGTTCTTCGACGAGCGCCAGCGCGTGGCGAAGGCCGCCATCAGCCTTGCCTCGACCGTGATATTGCTTGTTGTCGCCATCCTGCTGTTCCGCGAGGTGAACTCGACGGTCAATACCGAGATTGCGGCGGTGGTTTCGAGCGGGGTCTATCTGCTCGGCAACTGGCCGGCGCCCTTCGGCATCGTGCTCGTTGCCGATCGCCTCTCCGGGCTGATGGTGCTTTTGACGGCCTTGCTTGCCATTCCCTCGCTGATCTATTCGCTGGCGAAATGGCATAAGGCAGGCGCGCATTTCCATTCGCTGTTCCAGATGATGCTGATGGGCGTCAACGGTGCTTTCCTGACCGGTGACCTCTTCAACCTCTTCGTTTTCTTCGAGGTTATGCTCGCGGCATCCTATGGTTTGCTGTTGCATGGCTCCGGTCAGCAGCGCGTCAAGGCCGGGCTGCATTACATCGCCATCAACCTCGTCGCCGCATTGTTCTTCCTGATTGGCGTCAGCCTCATCTATGGCGTCACCGGCACGCTGAACATGGGTGACCTTGCCCACCGCATCGACGGCCTCAACCCGGACCAGCGCATGCTGCTTGAAACCGGCGCTGCGGTTCTCGGCATCGCGTTTCTGGTCAAGGCTGGCATGTGGCCGCTGAATTTCTGGCTGCCTTCCGCCTATGGCTCGGCTTCAGCACCTGTCGGCGGGCTGTTTGCTATCATGAGCAAGGTCGGCATCTACGTCATTGCCCGCCTGTCCTTCCTGCTTTTCGGGCAGACGGCCGGGGAATCGGCCGGTTTTGGCCATGATGCCCTGCTTGTCGGCGGCATCGCCACCATCATCTTCGGCGCCATCGGCGTACTCGCCTCGCAGGCGCTTGGGCGGCTGGCCGGGTTTTCGGTTCTGGTGTCCTCGGGAACGCTTCTCGCCGCCATGGGCACCGGCAATCCCACGGTTGCAGCCGGCGCGCTCTATTATCTCGTCAGTTCCACACTCACCATCAGCGCTTTCTTCATGCTGATCGAACTGGTGGAACGCGGGCAGGATGCCGGCGCGAACGTTCTTGCCGTAACCATGGAAGCCTATGGCGAGGGCGAAGAGGAGGAAGAGGAAGAAGAAGTCGGCGTGACCATGCCCGGCACCATGGCGGTGCTCGGGGCGTGTTTTGCAGCCTGCGGCATTCTCCTCGCCGGTCTGCCGCCGCTCTCGGGTTTCATCGCCAAATTCTCCATGCTTACCGCCATTCTCAACCCTTCAGGGCTGGGGGCCAATGACACCGTCTCCACCCTTTCCTGGTGGCTGGTCTTCCTGATTGTCTTTGCAGGTTTCGCCTCGCTGATCTCGATGACCCGCGCGGGCATCCGCACCTTCTGGGCCTCCCTCGAAGGCACAGTACCGCGTGTTCTCGTCATCGAAATAGCGCCCATCATGCTGCTGCTGGGACTGACACTCGCCATGACCGTGCAGGCGGGGCCGGTGATGCGCTACATGCAGGAGACGGCGCGTATTCTCGATCTGCCGGCCAGCTACATTCAGGGCGTCATTTCCGCCCCGAGAGCGGGAACCAATCCGGAGGGGCAGCCATGATAAGCCGTGTCCTGCCCTACCCACTGCTGACGCTGTCGCTGATCATCTTCTGGATGACGATCAACAGCTTTTCAGCCGGACATCTGCTGCTAGGCACCGGTGTGGCCCTCATCGCCTCCTGGGCTATGGCGTCGCTCCGGCCGGCAAAACCGCGCATCCGCAACTGGCACAAGCTCGTCAAGCTGATCGCGATTGTGCTTTACGACATCGTCCTGTCCAATATCTCCGTCGTGAAGATCATTCTGTTCCAGCGCGAGAGAGATCGCAAATCCGGTTTCCTCGCGGTGCCGCTCGATATTCGCGATCCGATGGGATTGGCCGTTCTGGCGACAATCCTCACCTCGACACCGGGAAGCGCCTGGCTCGAATATAATTCCAGCCAGGGCACGCTTCTGCTTCATGTTCTCGACGATGAGGATGAGGCGGCCTGGATAAGCCTCATCAAGAACCGATATGAAAAACTTTTGATGGAGATATTCGAATGAGTTCGATTATCCTTTTCTGGTCCTTTTCGCTCGCGCAGCTGATGCTCGCCATTGCCATGACGATTTCCGTTTACCGCATCGCCATCGGCCCACGTGCCCAGGACCGGGTGCTCGGCGTCGACACGCTCTATGTCAACGCCATGCTGCTTCTCTTGACCTTCGGCCTGCGCACCGGCAACGACATCTATTTCGAAGCCTCGCTGCTCATCGCGATCCTCGGCTTCGTCTCCACCGTTGCCCTTTCCAAATTCATGATGCGTGGCGAGGTGATTGAATGAACAATGCCGCAGAATTTCCGCTCTGGGCCGCCATTCTGGTGGCGTTCTTCGTCCTTCTGGGCGCCTCGCTGACGCTGATCGGCACCATCGGCTTTGCCAAGCTCAACAGCTTCTACGAGCGCCTGCACGCACCGACGCTCGGCACCAGCTGGGGCACCGGCGGCATCGTCATGGCCTCGATCATCTATTTCTCCGTCTCCGGCGACCGCTTCGCCTTCCACGAGATCTTCATCGGCATCTTCGTGACGGTGACGACGCCAGTATCGCTGATGCTGCTGGGGCGTGCCGCGCTTTATCGGGACCGGGCGGAGCAGAATACGGATAACAGAGAGCATCTGTAGCACCGCGGACTCAGACAAGTTTTGTGTGAATTACCTTCCTGAAGGTCAAGGAAACTTTCCTGCGACGGGCTGTCCTTAGGCCGTTGACAACATCCGATTTTCGCGACGGAGTTTCATGGGACCAATCGTAACGGCCGGCATCTTCAAGCAAGACGACGGAGCAAGGCTGAAGTACAACGCTTCTAATGTCCGGTCCGTGCAATTCGCGAAACACCATTTCACAGGTGGATAAAAGGCTTATCGATACTATCGTGTCGTCAAAGCACGGAACACAGTCGACATGCGCGCTGATGCCCTGTCCGGGGAGATATTCGTTTGCGATGACCTGATCGGGCAAACTCCTGCAGTATCCTGTTTCAACCAGACGTTCTGCAAAGATTTCCAGCCACGCCGGCAACTTGCCCAGATAGGCATCTGCCGTAATAGCGCGCGCTTTATAATCGTACCGGTAGCCAAAATGTTGCACGCGACGCTTCAGCTCCGTGTTCCATTCACCAGCATCAAGCATCGCCATAACGGATGCCTCCTCCCTGAAGAAAGGAAGTCATCAAAATAGATTACGCCACGCGGCAGATGAGAGGCGCTTATCCGATGATCCACTTGCGGGCAGCTTTCCGATTGTTGGACAAGTAGGCAGACGTAACGCATCGAGTTACATCGTCCGCGCTAAAAAACCGATGACAACGGAAGCAATCTAATCTTGCCAGCGCGGAGGAGGCAACACGCATTCAATTCAGGAAAAAATGAAATTAAGAATAATGGTGCCCGGAGGCGGATTTGAACCACCGACACGCGGATTTTCAAGCCGCGCCTGTCGAGCCGAAAACAGCACCTTATGCCGAAATTTTTGTCAAACCCGCTATCGAAAGTCAAGCACTTAGCGGGAACTTGTCAAACACTTTGGACACCGTCCAAGCCCGCGTAAGAGAGGCTGCGCTGTGGCTTAGCCTCAACCCAATGACGTTACATCCGGTCGTAACGATCCGTCGTCGTTTTGCCTTGACGGTCATGGAGGCGGCGGACGCCGCGAAGCTTGCTCGTTCCCTTTCCAAGCCGGGGGCAGGCGAATGACGAATTATCAGCCCTCCGCCGCGCTCCTTCGCACACGCATCGTTTGCCGCTCCCCTCGCGCCAACGATGATTACTTTGCAACAGGCGCGGGAACGAAGCCCGCGTCTAAGGTCTACGAGAAACAGGCATCGGCCCGCGCGGCTGACCGCGTGGTGCAGCAGGCGCGCCGCAAGCACGTGACCAGCGAAGAACGTTCCAAAGAAATACAGCGCCGCCGGAAATGGGCGAGCGGTGGCAACATGCCACCCGAAATCCGCGCCTGCTACTCTGAGGCCGAACGCGCCGCGCTCGCTGTCATTGCAGATCGTTGCCGCAAGAAAGGCTTCTGCGACCTTTGCCTTGACGAAATCGCCCGCGTGGCTGGTGTCGGTCGGACTTCGGTACAAAACGCCATCCGCAAGGCGCGCTCGAAGGGCTTGGAGCATATCTCGGTTCGCGAGCGTCCGCAGACCTTCGGCAAGAACCTTACGAACATCATCAAGATCATTTCGAAGTCGTGGGGCAGCTGGATCATCCGGGCGATAGGGTTCAAAGGTTTGAACACTTCAGTGAGTAAGGTAAAAACCTCTCTCTTCGAGACTGCCGAAAAGGAGAAAACGGCTTTTGAGAGGGGGTATGCGGCTTCCGCTCGAAATCCCTCAAATCGGCCTGACCAACGGCAAGCGCAGCCGGGCATGAACCGCACGGGCTGGTGGCGAGCTTCCACCGCATCGCATGGCTAGAGGCTGGACCGATGGCCGACCTCGATAAGAATACAATCACGAAACTGCGGAAGCTCTTGCCCATGCTGGCCAGTGACCATGCTGGCGAGGTTGTCGCGACCGTGGCCGCGATCATGCGAACGCTGGAAAGCGGTGGCGCTTGCCTGCACGATCTGGTGGCTCTGATCGACAAGCCGCCGCGCGTTGTCGAGAGGGTAGTTTATCGGGAGCGGGAACCAGGGCCGCAGGCAGGACCGGCCCGCTCGCCTGTCTCTGCGGCCTACATCATTGAGGCCGGGCGCAAGTTGCTTGATGCCGCTTTCCTTCATGACCGTGAACGCACTTTTGTGGGGAACATGGTGGGCCGCGCCGAACTACACGGCGATCACTTCACCATGACCGTCAAGCAACTCGTCTGGTTTCGTGAACTGGAAACCCGTCATCGCGAAATGGAGGCCGCTCATGTGTGACCACCTCCCCCATTTAGGGACCGTATCCCGGAATAAATCAACATACGGGACTGGGGTACTGCGCAGTTTCACTAGTTGCACTTCGCAAAAGCGGTACACGCATACACGCACGATACACGCACGCTTGCACGGGTCGAACCAATGACAAAACCTTGCAGTGATCCCGTTGTAACTTTGCGCCTGCTGGGGCAGGTGACGCGATGCTTGGCCTCTGGTCAGAAGCTCCCATACCACCTCGAAATATTCTTGCTTCAAGGCCTCACACCGGTTGTCGAGACTGCCGGCGAAGTTTCGCTTGATCAGGCGTTCGGCACCCGCCGCCATGGTGGCATCACTCCCGCAAACGCTCAAAAAAATTCCCAGCGTGATGCCATGTTGCGGCACCTTCGCGGCATCCATCCGGAGTGGTGCGATCTTGTCCCGACTATCGCCAGTCGGCGGATGCGCAAAGCCTTCGAGCTTTACGAGGCTGGCCGGTGGAAGCGCGAAAAGGCCGCCTTCGCAGCTCCCTCGGCAGAACCCTTCACGACCTTCTGGCGCATCCTGAATGCGGGAATGCGCATGCCGCAGGAAGCCCGCCTTCGGCAAATTCTCGACAGTGAAATTCGAGAGGGTGTTTGAATTTCATGCGGCCTCGCAGATTTTCCAAATCACCAACACAGGGACTGAAGAAAATGAAAATCGATCTTAGCCGGCTGGCTGTTCTCGGAACGATCAGCGCCCGCGAGAAAGCAGCGGTGGACAGGGCGCGTGGCGCACTGGACATGGAGCTTTCCGCAGCAAAAGAAGTCCGCCGCAAACTTGCGGCGGAACAGCGCCGCGATACCGAACGGGCAAGCGGCAGACGCCACATTGAAGAGCTGCGCGCCAAAGAAGACGAAATCAACCAGCGCATTGAGGATCACCACGCCTCAATTGAAGTGCTTCAGGAGCGCGCGACTGCGGCGCACCGCCTCCGAAAAGCCTGCGAAGCATGGGTCGCCGAAAATGGACAGAACGGCGGTGCGCGATGAGCATCTTTGACCTTCGCCGTACCGTGGAAAAGTCGCTTGCTGGCGGCAAAACACTGACGACGACGCTGGAAGAAATCCGAACGCGGATTGTCCTCTCGCGGCAGGCTATTGCGGAGCTTCAGCAAGCGCCTGTGTCGATGGACGAAGCACATCAGCGGTTGGATAACTGGATTGCATCTATTTCCGCCAGCTCGGCCGCTGTGAACTTTGCAGCTCGGTTCACGAGCCCATCACCCCGGCTTCCCGTCAGCGCAGTCCCTCCAGAACTCCTGTCTGCGGCGGTATGCGGCACGTTGCGCGACCTGATCGCCGGAAAAATTGCGGAGAGCTACGGTTCCGCGAAGGGCCTTTCGTCCACTGATCGCGCCCGCCAGATCGAGAAAGCCGAACGCGAGCTGCTTGAACTGGAACTCGCCGAAGAGGCGATTATTCGCAGCGCCGAAGGCAACGGGATCGATGTTTTGCGCCGTATCGATGCCGATCCCCGCGCCGTACTCTGCCACGGGGATTTTCTGAAATGAGCACCATCGTTGACAAAAACTCCATCCACCTCGCCGGGAGTGTTCTTGCCTCCGACGAACAGGCCTTTGAAGACGGCTTCAGTTCGGTTGACGTTTTCTACGCCCTCGCCGGTTTCGATGAAAAAGCTGCAATTACTGTCTTCATCAATTCACCTGGCGGCATCGCAACTGAAGGTGCGGCGATCTACGCCATGCTGAAATCTCGGCCGGGGCGCGTTGATGTCGTCATCGAGGGCATTGCCGCTTCCGCCGCCTCGCTTATCGCAATGGCCGGTAAAAAGGTAACGATGTCGGCCGGATCGGTGATGATGATCCACGATCCGGCAGGGTTCACCTTCGGGAATAGCAAGGATCATTCGAAGACAATCGACGCTCTTGAGGTGCTGGCGACAGCCTATGCTCGCGTTTACGCGGCTAAGTCGGGAAAAACTGCCGAAGCTTGCCGCGAAATCATGGTCGAAGAAACGTGGTTCACGCCGGATCAGGCTGTTGAGGCCGGTTTCGCAGACGCGACCAGCAGCAAAAACAGCCCAGTTGTTGCCGCCTTCAACTACCGCCAATTCCGCAACGCGCCAGAAAAGCTGGTGGCGCTTGCGGCTTCGCAGAACTGGGGTTCCAGCAACCCGGCCAAGGCGCAGAAGTCGCCAAAATCCAAGGAGAAAACTATGTCGAATAACGCGGCGAATGCCGTCAAGGATCGCCTGAAGGCGATCATGAAAGCTGACGAAGCTCAGGGCCGCGAGGCGCTCGCGGAGCACCTGGCTTTCGATACCGAAATGTCGGCCGAGGATGCTATCGCGCTGATGAATGTCGCGCCCCGTGGTTCTAGCGAAGAGCGCGAGCCGGAATACCAGCCGCCAAAGCGCATGATGAATGCGCAGGATTTGAACCGCGCGTATGGGCACGAAAATCGGCCCGGTGCGGGCAAGCTCGCCGCGAACATGAAGCGCCGCAACGGCATCAAGTAGCAGCCGCTTTGGCCCAATCCACGAGGAAAGAGAATGGAAAAATTAAGCTACAGAACGGCAGGCGATATCGTGAAGGACGAGGGTAAAAATCGCTTCTCGCGCGACACGGATACGCTTGCCCAGTCCGGCAAAGTGCTTTGCGGCACGGTTCTGGGCAAAGTTACCAGCACCGGCAAGTTCAAGCCGCTGGCCTTCACGAAGGCCGATAACTCACCGGTCGATGACGGCTCCGAGATCGCAGCTGCCATCATCCTGCATAACGCCGATGCATCCGCCAGCGATGTTGAAATTGTGAACCTCAAGCGCCGTGCGCAGGTGGTTGTGCAGAACCTCATCTGGCCGGCCGGGATCACTGCCCCTCAGCAAAAAACCGCCCTTGACCAACTTGCCGCCCTTGGCATCATCGCACGCATGGGAGTGTAATCCATTGCCTACCCCTCTTGATTATCTGAATGCGCCTGAATTCGCCGACGACCAGTTGACCGAAGCGATCAATATTCCGCCATACTTGACCGGCCGTCCGGCGCAGCTCGGCATCTTTACCGATACGCCGATCCACACCACCTACGTTCGGATCGGCGTTTCCGAGCAGGAACTGACGGTCATCCCCGCCCGCGAGCGTGGCGGGGAATCCAACCTTAATATTCGGGGTGATGCCAGAAGCGGCGTTTCCTTCGACATTCCACACTTCCCCCTCGATGACGCCATTCTGCCGGCCGATATCCAAAACCTCACCGTTTGGGGCGAGGGCGACGTCATCATGGCGAGCCTTGAAGATGTCTACAACGATCGTCTCGTCGCCCTTCGTGCCAAGCATGATTTCACGCACTCCCATTTGGACTGGGGAGCGCTGAACGGCATCGTTCTGGACGGAGACGGGCGAGAGCTTCTGAACGTGTATGACAAATTCGACCTGGTGGAACACAGCGTCGAGTATGATCTGGCTTCTTCAGCTACGAGGCTGGCGGGGCTGAACCGACAGGTTAAGGCCCATGTTCGGCGCGAATTGCGCGGTACGCCGGCCACCGGCCTCCGCGTTCTCGCTGGCGCTAAATTCTTCGATATGTACGTCGATCACAGCAACGTGCGTGAGGAACTCCGTGATTATAAGGGCAGCACCGCCAATCCGGGACGTGATGACATTCAGGATGTCTTTGAATACGCCGGTCTGACCCTCGAACGGATCGATGAACAGTACCAGGTGCGACAGTCTAACGGTACACTGGTAGCGCGTGATGCGGTTCCCGAAGACGAGGCCATTGTGGTTCCGCTCGGGACGCCGTTCTTCAAGCGCTACATCGCGCCGCCGGACACGATCAGCGGCGCAAACCGCGCCCCCGAAGCGGAAACCAAGGTATTCGTTTCGACGGACGAACTGCCTCACGGCAAGGGTCGAGAAATCCATACAGAGTCGAACGTCCTGCCGATCTGCATTCGCCCGCAGCTTCTTGTCCGCCTCCGGATGAAGGCAGCTTAACCAAATAAGCCGCTGATCTGGCGGCTTTTCCCCGCTTTTGATCCAACATAGAAAGATTTCTCGATGTCCAGCGCTGTAAGCGTTTCCCTCACCACGCCCGTCACCCATGGCGAAGACACAATTTCCGCCCTCACGTTTCGTGAGCCGACTGTTGGCGATCTGATCATCGGCGACCAGTTCCCCGGCCAGCTTGCCAAGATGACCGCCATCCTTGCCTCTATCTCTGACACGCCTTTGCCAGCGTTTAAGAAGATCGGCGCGAAGGACTTTTCCAAGATCGTCACCGCCACATCTGACCTGCTGGGAAACGGCAAAGGCAACACGACTGGCGAGTGATCGCCGTCTTTGTTGCCAGTTACACCAAAACACCGCTCGATATCATCGAGCGGTGGACACCTGAAAAGCTCCTAGCTTACTGCGCGACCGTGCGCGATCTCCGAGAACACCTGAAGGAATAAAGATGTCTGTCGTACAGAGCACCTTGCGCATTTCGCTGCTGGAAGATGTTGTCGCAAAATCCGCGCCGATCTTCCGCACGCTCGACCGCCTGCAGAACCAGCAAATGAAAGCTTTCGCTCCGATGCGTGGGCTGATCGGGCAGGCCGTGGCGCTGGGTGCCGGCTATCTGGGGGCAACCGAAGGCATATCGGCTACGGCCGGCGCTGCCATCGAATTCGAAACCGCCTTCGCTGACGTGAAGAAGGTTGTCGAGGCGACCGACGAACAGTTTGAAAACATGCGCCGTAGCATTCGGCGCATGTCTGGCGAAATCCCGCTGGCCGCAACAGACATTGCCGCCTTGTTCGCGGCGGCCGGCGAGTCTGGTGTTGCGACAGAGGATCTACAAAGTTTTGCCGAAATGGCCGCGCGTGTTGGTGTTGCCTTCGACATGACGGCGGCCGACGCCGGCGAAAGCCTCGCCAAGCTGAAAACCCAGCTCGGCTTGAATGTTGCCGAAACTGGTGAGATCGCCGACGCCATCAACCACCTGTCAAACAACATGGCCTCGAAAGCCAAGGATGTCACCGAATTCATGTTGCGCGTCGGCGCCATCGGTGAAATGAGCGGCTTTGTAAAAGAAGACGTTGCGGCTATGGGCAGCGCGATGATCGCGGCCGGCTCGGACGCCAGCACGGCCGGCACTGCAATGAAGAACGTTATCCGCGCGCTGGCGAGAGGCGACTTTGCAAAGAAGTCGCAGCGTGATGCGGCTAAAGCCCTCGGCCTGCATCTGCCCTCCATTGCCAAGGATATGCAGAAGGACGCCAAGGGCACTATGCGTAAGGTGCTGACGGCGATCTCCAAGGCTCCGAAACATCAACAGACTTCACTCCTGTCTGAATTTTTCGGTGATGAAGCCAGCGCCTTCATGCCGCTGGTGGGCAATATCAAGCTGTTGGATGATGCTCTCGCATCCGTCGCCGACCGCACGAAATATTCTGGATCGGCCTTTGCCGAGTACGTTCAGCGCGCCAACACCACCCGCAACGTTCTCGATCTGCTGGGGAATAAGATTTCGAACGTGTTCTCGGAAATGGGTGACGGCATGTTGCCGGCGATCCGTGAGGGTGCGGAAGGTATCGGATATGTGATCGATACACTCGGCAACCGCGTGACGATCCTTGACCGAATTGAGGCCAACATGAAAGGCTTCATGCAGGGGCTGGGATATGAAGGCGGCGTGCGCGAGCTTACCGAAGCGTTGGGCGATCTGCTTCTAGGAGAGGTTGATCCAAACGCGGCGGATCGGATCGGCGGCATCTTCATGCGAGCCAAAGAATGGGGAGAATCCATCCGCGAGCTGAATGACGCAGTGAAGGATAACCCGATTGCGAAGTTCCTTGCGGAAATGTCGGGGCATGGCTTCAAGCTCTTTTTGTACGCCTCCGGTATTGCGATGCTCGCCGGCACGGTTCGCAAGCTGGCGGGGGCATTGATGCTGCTTTCCGGCGCGAGCACCGCCCTTTCGATCCTGAAGACGATAGGCACTCTCAGCGAATTTCCGGGGTTGGGGGGCGACGGTGCTAAACCGGGAGGTGGCAAAGCTCCCAAAAGCGGGGGCGGCAATGTGCCTGAAGTTCTGCCTTGGTACAGTCAGGCTGGCCAATGGCTGAAGGGTTTCGGTTCACAGCTCGGCTTTGGCCTGTCCGTCCAGAGCTTGGGTGACACCCCCGGCGATACGTTTCAGGACCAGGTCAACAACCAGCAAAAGTACAAGGAAGGCTTGCAGAAGCTGTTCGGCCTCAACAAGGATGCTTCTGGTGTTTCTAATTGGGACAGCTTTTGGTTCGGCGATGCGGCCAAACCGGATTTCAGCTTTCGCGAACACGCCGGAGTATCCGGCGTGGGTGGATCGGGCGGTAATGCGCCGGCGACAGGTAGTGCCTCGGGTGAACCGTTTGTGGCTCGCATAGATGCGGGATCAATTGCAGAAATGGTCAAACCTCGTGGCACGCAAGATGTCAGGGTGACAAACCAACAGCCTGTCAGCGCACCGGTTTATGCAACATTCCACATAACGGGCGTTTCCGATCCGAAAGCTGCCGCAGACGAGGCACTGAGCAGGCTCGGCGATCTGGTACGTGACAGCAAAGAAAGCTCATTCTCGGATGATTGAGGACAGGTTGGGGGCTACCCAGCACAGTGTTTGACCGCTTAGCGAAGCGTGAGCACTGTCACCCCCTAGGCAACTACTAATCCGACCAGCGGATTTTCCTTCCTCTTAAGTGAGCGGTTTCGTTGGCCCAATCGAGTTGCGCTCGCATCGCTATCGCACCTATAATAGGCCTGAGGGTGTCGCGAAGTGGCTCCATCACTTCAAGGCACAGCTTGGGAGAGGGTATTCGGAGAATATAATTGGTCGGATAGCGAAAATCGTGATCACTATTCTTGTGCTGAAATTCTCTGGCAAAGTGCTCGAGATTTGGAATATTGGGCATTCCGATGTCTACACATCGCTTATGTAGTTTATCTAAGTTATGAGCGAGATTTTTGCTTCTAAGGTCACGCTTCGATACATTATTCGCAGCGAGATAGCTCTTCAAAAACAACTCAAGTGAATGCGTCAGCAAATAGTATGTGGGATACTTTAGTCGCTCGTCTTGATGGACGATTTTAAACGCTTCCAAATACTCTGAGCCACGATGAAAGAGTTGCTTAGCGAACAGGCCAAGTGGTTCAGGCATCTCGATTACATCATCGATCAAAAACACCCTCCTGCGGCATATAATCGTGTTGTACAAAATCCCGTGAGAATGGATAGACGATGACCTACCACGCTACTGGTGAAGGCTTAACATGAAATAGTCCCATGATTACAGTGACCGAACTGGTAGCAAACAATAGTCCAGCGATGGTGCCGCAGATCGCTGATGCGTAAAGAGTTCTATCGATCCAGTCACTTGGCTTCGGATAGGCGTCATGCCGATAAAGCATTTTCGGGTTCGCCATATCTTTGTAGTAAAGCTCAGCAAGCTGGAGGTTGACCCATGCGAAAAGGCCTGCCACCAAGGTTAGAAAAATCGCAGATAGATTTTGAGCTGCTGCGTAAATCAAAAAATCGCTCTTGGCTGCGGGAACTGATGTCCGCAATGCATTGAGTGCATATATAGCGCCTCCATGGACCGCCAAGAGTGATGCAAAAAGCCATTTAGCATACCCCGTGTGGCCGTTATGAGCCCATTCTTCTTGATTTAGGTAGTAGCGATATAGCTCTTCATTATGCGTTTTAAGGCGGTCACGATATTTAGTATCAGTCAGAGAATCGTAGAAGATTGGTTCACTGGTCTCGTTGCCTTCACCTCTCTCAACGTGTGTCATTCCACCAGCCTTCAGTCTCGAATGCATTGGACGGAGGGCTCGCAGCTGTGGCGAACCCGTTTTGATCATGGATAACGTTGGATCCAACTAGCGCAACGAAGAATGAGCGCAAGCGCATATGCATCACCGACATTATCAATGATTACGCGGCTTGGATCACCATTCGCAAATGAATAGTGTGGCGACTCGCCTTCTGATCTCAGAAGGTCGTCGATATAATGGACGGTGATATTGATGCCACCGTAAAAGCCTGGAAAAAATATCAACCTGACTGAACCTTTCACGAATTCTCTCTTTCAGCTTGGCTTTCAATAAGGTGCGCTTGTCGGCACTCAGTTCTGTTTTTTGGCGGCGTTACGTATGCTCTCATCTGACACGATATCAGCAGGACTAATCAGGCCATCCGCATCGCTTGAATTTTCCTCAATTTCTTGGTCCAATCGCCGCAATTCCTCCACGCGGCGTTTCATGAACATTGCCATCTCATGCCTTTGACGAAGCGTCTCAAATTCTGCTTGGCTCAATGCTTGGAGTTCCTCTGCGGTCTCAAGCAGGTGCTTGGGAACATCACTGCCGGCCGCTATGACCGACTTGACGAATTGAGAAAGTTGCACCGTTTTCGTGTAGTATAGCAGGAAGTCAGCATCTTCCTTTTCCTTCATCTGAGATACCAAATCCGTCAATTCGGCATTTTCACTCGCCAGCGCGAGCGTTTTCTCGACGGACTGTGCGTATTCTCCTGTGCCGTCGTATGCTGCCTGCAAAATTTGTGTGGCGCGCTCCTCCATGGAAAGGTCGTTCATGGATGCGTCAACCATTAGGGAATTCCAGAGGTCACCCGATAGCGCGAGCTTCACCCGCTCATCCCGATCTTCCTTGAACGAGCGTTTAAGGCGTTGAATTATCTCGGCGTTCATCGAGCGCCCGAGCAGCTCTGCGGCAGCCTTCAGTTCGTCGCGCATCCCCTCAGGGAAGCGAAGCATGAATTTGTCTTGGAGGGTTCTATTCTGATCTTCAGCCATGAAGTCCTAATGATATCATTTTCAGCTTGACGGCAATAGTGTCCTTAGGACATAAGTCGATATGTCCTAAGGACACTGTTTGCAAGGATTGAACCAATGAGCCGTGAGAACGATAAATTTATGCTTCGCATGCCCGACGGTATGCGGGACCGCGTAAAAGAGGAAGCAGAGCGAAACTATCGGTCAATGAACGCCGAAATCGTTTTCCAATTGAGCCGCGTGTACACGCAACCCGAAACGCAAAAAGCCGACGCTATGGCCTGAGAAACCGCGTCGGCTTTTTCCTAACCCCAAGGAAAGGTCAACATCAAATGCAAAAAAATCTTACAACAAAAAACGCCGGCTGCGCAAGCGCCGCCGGAAAAATCAGTGTGATCCTCGATAAAGTCGATGACTTTCAGTACGAGCTTCATAAACTGAATTGCCTCGCGACCGTCGCGGAAAACACTGTCAACGACATCCTTTTCGGGCAAAGAGACCCAAACGAAAAGCCGGGCTTCTACTACGTGGGCGATCAAAGCCGCAAAGTTGTAGGCTTCGCTACCAACGAAGTTCTCGCCCTCTCCAACAGCACGGAAGTCGCCGTGGACGAATTGCTGGACAGCCTGAAAGAAGTTCATGACATGCTCAAACGTCATGAGCCTGCACGTCAGCCGGAACCGGCTCTTAGTGCGCCGCTGGGTGACGTTATCGAGGCATGGAAGACCGCTTACGCCATTTGGGTGGCAACCCAGAATGATAGCAATCTCCCTACCGGAACCTCGGAAGCTGACGCCGAAGAAAAGGCCCTGTTGGCCCTCGCGTCCCATCCGTGCGTGACGCTGGCCGATGTCCGGCGCAAAGCTACCTTGTTTCTCGACAACGCCTATCTTCGTGACAGTGCGTCAGATTTCACGCTGGAACTGCTCGGGGCATTTTCCCTCGCGCGAATTCAATGACAATCGAGGTACATCACATGGCCGGTACAACATTGAATATTAGGGTAGCACCTCGTCGTATGCTCACGCTCACCGAAGCGGCAAACTATTGCGGCGTGAGCGCAAAGCGCTTCCCAATCGATTGCTGCATTACGCCTGTGGAGTTTCCATCAGGCGTGAAAGTCTATGACATGCGCGATCTTGATAGCTATCTCGACGGTCTGAAATGCGGCATGGAAACCAACGACGAAGCTGTTATCGGCAAGCTCGGAAAGCGCGCATGACGAAGATGCGCGAAAAGCGGGTGAACAAATACGCCGGTTGGAAAATCCAGCGAGACAAGAAGCCTCCGTTTCGTTGGCGCGCTTATCACCGTGCGACCGGCCACAAGATCGACTGCCAGAAATTCGAGGTCTATAGCCTCGCATTCGACATGGAAGTGCACCGCGTCAATAAGCTGTACGAAGTTAAGGCAGCGAAGCCGGGAACGCTCGGCATGCTCATCAAAAAGTATCGCGCCAGCCCGAAGTTTCAGAAGCGTGCGCCTCGCACCCAGTCGGATTACCAGAAGGTTTTTGATTGGCTCCAGCCTATTGGAGACCAGCCGCTTGACTGGTTCACGCGTGGCCGTGTTGCAAAAATTCGCGATCAGGCCGAACAGCAGCATAAGTTTCGCTTCGCAAATTACGTCCGTTCTGTCCTCTCCATCATTTTCAGTTGGGGTATGGAATATGAATATGTGAAGGAAAACCCAGTTGAGCATGTCAGTCTCGCGGAGCGTCCGAAAGACTTGCCCGATGCAAACCGCCCTTGGACGGACGCGGAGCGCGAAGCAGTCTTGGCGGCGCTGCCGCCCCAAATGCTTCTCCCTTTCAGTCTCATGATGTTTTACGGCCTCGATCCGCAGGATGCGTTGGCGCTGCCTAAAACGGCGATTTCGAGCGCAGGTATCGACACCCGGCGCAACAAGACCGGCCAGCCGATCTTTCTGCCCCTGTTCGCGCCAGTCAAAGAGGCGCTGGACGCTTCGCCGCTCCACAGCGCAATCACCCTTTGCGCCAGCAGCCGGGGCCAGCCGTGGACGTACAATGGTTTCAGCACGAATTGGGACAGGATCAAGAAGAAGCTCGAAGAGACTGGCGCTATTCAGCCTGGACTAACCCTCAAAGGCCTTCGGCATACAGTTGCGACGATCCTAGCCGAAATGGAGAAGGATAGTGCGACCATCGCCCTCGTCTTGGGCCATGCAACAGAGGCAATGGCGAAGCACTATTCCCGCCGCGCCGACAGGTCGAAACAGGCACAGAGCGCGGTAGCCGATTTCGAGGCGGAACTGAACAAACGAAAAACGAAGTCTGTCAAACTTTGAGAAAAAGTTTGTCAAACTGATACAGAACAGAAAGCGGCAGATGATGGAAAAAGACAGGCATACCAAGGGATTAGAATGGTGCCCGGAGGCGGATTTGAACCACCGACACGCGGATTTTCAATCCTAATGTCTGTCTCATAGCCCATTTTCAAGTTTGTTGACAGGTGTCGAACTTACGATGCCGCATCGCCTAAAAACACAGTAAAATCATGTCATTGCCAACAATTACGCGCCTCTTGCATGTTTCACCGAGCTGGAGCAGGCTAGGTGTCACCTGCCCTTGTCAACCAATTTGGAAGCGGTATAGGAGCGGTATAGATTTTAGTGACGGTATGGAGTGAGGTTTGGCGACTGAGAAGCTGGTGATCACGGACAAGGAGATCGGGCGCGCGAAGAAGATGGCGGAGGCTGGCGAGACACCTGACGGCAAGCCCTTCATTTTCACCGACGAGAAGTTCACAGGCCTGCGCTTGATGGTTCAGGCTAAGAAGGCGTCCTGGATCGTGCGCTGGGGCGACAACTCCGTGACGGTCGGATACGTCCACCCAGTAGGTGACCGCACGATCACCGCGCCGAAGACCGTCCGCGACCTGGCTGCTACGGTCATGAGTATCCTGAAGGATGATCCGGCGAAGGCGCGGCCATTCTTGGATGCGCATTGGTCCGGTCAGAGTAAGAGCGCCGCGCTTCAGGCCGTCCACAAGACGGCAGACACATGGACGCTTCGCGAGTGCGTCGAGCAGACCATTGCCGGAAAGACGGCATCCGATGCCAAGCACAAGATCGGCGCGAATACGGTCAAGGATTACCGAGGGACTTTCGGCCGTGACTTCTTCCAGAAGGTGCTCGACAAACCTGCCGTCCTCGTGACCCGCGGCGACATCGAGAGCGTTCGAGATCACGTCAAGAAGCATGTAGGTGCCTCTCCCGCGATCAAAGTCGTGACCTATACCCGGGCTGTTCTCGACTACTGCGCTCGCAATCATGCCGGGCAGTCTGGCCTCGATAAAGTCGATGCCTGGTGGCACTTCCTCAACGCGCCCTTCGAGATCAAGCCTCGCAATCGCCGCCCCGAAGTTGAATGCATTGTGGCTACGATGTTGCTTGCCGAGGAGTACCTGACGAAGCCGCTGCCCGGCCGAGCGCAAGGCGTGAACGGAACGAATCCGGGAACGCTAGCGGGTCTGTGGTGGCTAGTCCTCACTTGCCAGCGCGCGACTGCCGGAATGTCGCTTTTGGCCCATGATGTCGTCACCGATCCGGACAGCAACGAGTTTCTTCTCGCTGCGTGGGCGGAAGATGTTATGAAGGCAGGTCAGGCCCATGTGTTGCCGATACCAGCGCGCGCCTGGGAGATGATCAATTCTTTCCGCGAGAAGGGTCGGTACGCAGGATCGCAGGAATGGGCTTTCCCTTCTGAGCGAAAGAAGGATGCCCACGCGACCGCATCCGGTGTCTACCGCATCCTGTATCGTCTCGCTGGCCGTGATGCCCTCATCCAAGAAGCCAAGGCTGAGCGGAAGGGCAAGAAGGTGCCGGAACGCACTGAGCGCCGAGATCTTCTGAAAGAAGCTAGGATCGACTGGTGGTCTCTGCACGACCTACGCCGCAGCCTCACGAAAGTCCTGGATGAGAACGGGATCCCAGGTGGCGCGACGGTCATTCTCGCGCACGATATCCATGAAAAATCAGAGCTGGCGGTGACAGCATCAGAACGCGAGCGAGAGGATTTCCAGCGTCTGCGCACCGCTCGCATCACGAAGATGGCGTACGGCGGGGCTCAATACATCGCACTGAAGAAGGAAGCGATGCGCATCTGGACGGATGCGGTCTTGGACGAATACGAACGCCAGAAGACCGCAAAATCGGCAATCCTCGACGCAGCCGAGTAATTCCCGCCCTATTCCAGTGCCCGCCAAATCGAAATCGTCGGGCACTGGATGCCAGTTTCAATGTTTCCTAGGCATCTCGTCGGCATCGTCCTCATCGGCAGCCGCCAGCTCCCGCATCATATCGACCCCCGCTCCGTAATCATCAAGGAAATGTGCCATCGCTTCCTCGGCGCTGTCGAACAACGCCCCAACCGGATTCCCCGACCACTCCATGGCATCGACGACATACTCATGACGCTCGCACCGCACACGCGCACTCTCGCCGGCATCAATGAGCTTTCCTTCACGACCGCAGCACTCGCACGTCCCGAGAGATTTCGCGCGAGCATTCTCCCGGATCCGCATCATCGAGCGCCACGGATGCGGAAGCTTGCGGTCCGGTGGCAGGTGGTCGTCGAGCGGGATGTCACCGGAGACATACGTCGCCGAGATCTTCAACGCGCCGTCGACGGTCTCGGCTGCGGTGATCTCAACGCACCACTCTTCCGGTAGCGCCTGTGCCTCTTCTACGGCCTCGGCGAGGATGTGCTGCCATCCGTCGGCGACGGAAATTTTCGACATTGTCCACCTTTTGGTCGGTTATTTTCGACATCACGCGCTCATGCGCTTACCAAGCCTGACCCAGCCATTCGTCGTCATCGCCATCTGTTTCTCTCGATGCAGGTACAGCAGCCGCGTGGTCACCCAAACGCAGTCATGATCTGGATGATAAACGGTCCCGCCAAGCCGCCAGTACGCCGGTGACGAACCGCTCTGGAAAAGAAGCAGTGACCACGGATGCAACATCGGCGCCGACCTCTGCTCCTCTTCCGTTGGCTCCGTCTCTCGGCAAAGCTGGAATTCGAACGGCGGCAGGAGCGCGCCTCCCGGCGACGAGAGTTCGAGAAGACGACGACCCACATGGAAGAGTGTCCCCGTGTGTCGGACAAGCCACCAGCCGACGCGGCGGCAAGTCTCGTCATCGGGTTCCCAGAAGATCGGCAGCGCGCGTTCGATCTCTGGATCCAGGAGAATGGCTTCGCAGACCAAGGATTCGCGATCCATTCCTTCAATGCTGATGCGGCGCGGAACGCCAAGGCTCTCACGGCGGCGTCGAAAAGAGATTGCTGTCATCGCGACCATTCCGGTGCCTCCGCTTCGATCATTACGTCGTCTTCGACATCGTAGGTCAACCACAGCCCGCGCTCGTCGCGGAAGGCGGTTGGCTCCGCTTCACACGGTTCTGCTCGGTAACCGTCGCGAACAGCATGGTCCTCACAGACTGTTGTCAGATAGCCACGCCGGCTGCTCCAAACGCCTGGTCGCCCGCAGTATTCGCAGGTGTGGTAGCTACGAGCTTCTGCGCGGCGATGGGCATCCGTGACCACACGAACTGTCGAGAGCGGCTCGAAGTAGCTCGAATCGTAAAATGCGCAGGGAGCCAAGCTTCTCTTTCACCTGGTGGATCTCGTACACGACCCCTTCCGGCAGCTCGCGGTCTAGGACTTCGAAATAGCGATCGAGGATCCCGATCCAGCCTTCGTGGCACTCGATAAAAAATCCAGGGCGGATGAGATGCGCGTATTTCGTGCGCAGTTCGTCAAACGTTTTCATCGCCTCCACCCCTCCGGAGGCTCGCTCGGCACCATAGTGTCGGTCTCTTCGTTGTAGCGGTACCAATCGCCATTGACTTGCATGTGGCCGTAGAACGGCCCGGTCTTACGGGCACCCCAAGACCTCTGGTCTTCGCTGGCGTGCTCGTCGCAGAGCGTGCGCCTCCATGCAAAGCGATTAGGCGGCGGGCGGCGCAAGAAGCCAGGGGACCCGCAAACCTCGCACGTCATCGACGACTTGAACTCTGCCTTGCCCTTCGCCAAGCGCGCGGCGAGGACGGGAGTGTCGCACCAGACGCGCATGCAGCCCCATTTTTCTTTGATTTCGTAGACGCACAAGCTTGGATCGTGCGGGAGCGCCCCGACGACGAAATCGCGGACGAGGCCGAGCCAGCCGATACCGACGTCGACGTATTTCGCCGTATCGAAAACTCCCGGGAAGTCAGCGACGAGGTCGTCTTTTTTGATCCGTGGAAAATCATCACGCATCGCAGGACTCCTTTTCGCAGGCATCGCAGGTCACCACGTTGCGAGCGCCGCGGTCACGACCGTATCCAGATCCACACGACATGCATGTCGACAAGGACTGGGTGACATAACGCTGCACGAGACGGTCGAGGCGAACGCGGTTGTCAGGATCGAGTTCGCGGTCGGAGCAGCGCACGTGCAGCCAGCCTCGGTCGGAGGTCACTGAGGTGAGAGCGACGGCGGGGAACTCGCGCTGCAACACAAGGCGGAGGTCGTGAACGAGGTCAAACCAGCCGATCGGAATGCGGCTATCAGTCATTCAGGCGCTCCTGCTGCTGTTCGAGGATCTCGTTGATCGCCTTCTTCTCGGCGGCGGTGGCTCCATCCAGGAAGCGAGCGTCGATGACGACGAGGCCATCGGTACGCTCGACGATGCCGAAAACGCGGCAGGCATGGTGCAAGTCGGTCAGCTCGGCGAAGAGGTCGTCGACGATTGGCTGGAGGTCGGCGCGGAGCTGGAGGTGTTCGGCTGCGGGAACGACGGATCCGAAGCGCTCGACGAGGCGGCGGTACCAGGCGGGGTCAGGCATTGAGCATTCCTTTGGTGAGTTCGCGGAACGTGCGTGGCGTGAAGGCGACATCGGGCAAGTCCACTCCGACATCACGAGATCGCCCTTCGGCCGGCAGCCGACCATGTGCATGTCCATAGAAGTGCCACGCTCCCTTGCTGCGCCCCTGCCAGCACCGCTGCGCGTAGTGCGACAGAACGATATGCTGACCTTCGTCCTTGATGAACATCATGGCTTCGGGACGCGCAGCCCATTCGAGGCCGGCGATGGTGGAGTGCAGATCGCCGTCGCGGCGAACGTCGTGGTTGCCGTAGACGAGGTATTTGCGGCCGTTGAGACGGCTGAAGATCCAGCGGATGCGGTCGGGATTGTTCAAGCCGAGGGCGAAGTCGCCGAGATGGTAGACGACATCGGTGGGAGCGACGGCCGCGTTCCATCGCGTGATGATCGCTTCGTCGTGCTGCTCGATCGTCGAGAACGGACGTGGCTGCATCGAGAGGATGCAGCTATGGCTGAAGTGGGTGTCGGAGAGATAGAACTTGCGAACGAAGGACATGCTGGAATCCTGGAAGATGGCAAACGAAAGCGGCACCGCGCGCGGCGGCATCAGGCTATTCGGGCTATCTTCAGTCCAGTCATCGAGTGGTCCTCTTATCCGGGAATCCGTATAGCATGGACCCGGTAGGGTTGTGAGCCCCTGCCGGAAAGAAAGGCGCCAGCAGGGTTAAAGGAGTGCGATCGGCATCATGGATTTGTCCAGGATCACGCGGCGGAGAGTAGTTCAGCGACGGTGTCGTCGGGGTGAATACCTCGGCGGATGCCACGCGCCATGTGCTTGATGTAGTCGCGGCGCTTTGCGTGAGGAGTCCTGCGCCACAGCTCGATATCGAGAGATGGCGGCTTGCGGATCGGTGCGGGGCGGGCAGCCTCCGCCGCGTCGTCTTGGAATGGATTCGTCGGCAGATCCTTCAGACCGTCCGTGAACATGCCGACCGAGTATAGATCGAGATCGCCGCCCGTCAGGATCGACCGGGCAAGATCCATCATCTCGGGTCTTGCAAGGGCGGCCGCCAGTGACGTCATCATGACCGTCGGTTCGAGACGGATCGTGACGCCCGCATCGATCGGAGTCTTGCCGTGCTTCCTCGAGCGAACGAGGGCAACACCACCGTCCCTCCCCGGAACGAGAGAGAGCCATGTGTCGCACTCCTCGGCGAGCTAGCAATTCTCCAGGATGCGCATCGTGTCATCTTCCGCCGCATCGGCCTCAAGATTCGCAATGAAGGTTCTGTAGCGCATGTATTCGGTCATTCGCCTCACTCCCGTCCAGTCTTTAGTTTGCCGTTCCGTTTCGCGTCTCGTCTACCTTCTTCTTCGCGGATCTGATCAAGAACAGTCGTCTTCCTCGGCTGCCAGATTGCCCTCGGTTTCTCATCCAATTCCGCGCCGTGTCTGCAATCGTCGGAAATGGGATCTACCGTGCGTTCGTGGGTATTTGCCGCATCGACACACTCGTGATCGTTTCGGGTGCACTCCACAGGCTCCACTCCGCGTTTCTTCTGTTCCGGAGCGGTGGAGATGGAATGTGCCGTGTCTGCGGACGGCCTAGCCTTGGTCTTGATCCTGCTGAACCTGGTCGCTCTAATAACCGCCTTATCTTCCGCAGTGACGGGCTTACGATTCTGATTCTGAATCTTCTTACGATTCCGATTGGATTCTGAATCGGTGGAACCGTCTCGGCAGGAGGCAGGCAGGACGAAGGGGGAGGTAGACCCCTTATGTAGCGGAGTTAGACGACAATCGTTTGTTTTTACGATGGAATCTAGGATGCGAGACACTCCTTCGACATGCTTGTTGTAGTGACGCTCCATAGCATCGAGAACGGCGTCCCTTTGGCTACTCTGGACGATGTACGAGTCGTGAACAGAAAGAACTGTCATGCCCTTCTTGACGGTCAGCTCGTTTAGGATGTCCGTGCAGATGGAGCTGTCGATGCGCTGGAGGCGGATGCCAGCGTCGGAATGGAAAAAGCGTGCGATGGGCGCGTGCTTCTCGCGGATCGCTTCGATCATGTCGACAGCTTCGTGGTATCCACCCTCAACATGTTCCAACAGTGCATGCACTGCTTCTTCATAGCCCTCCGCGTTGATCAAAATGTTCACGCCGCGCTTGCACGCATCACGCTGATCTCGATAGCCGGGGATGTCATATGCGTCGGCCTCAAGGGGCAGCCCGGCTGCGTGATAGAGCATCCTCGGATGCAGCGTCGCGAAGTCCGCTTCGAAAACCTCCTCGCCATTGATGACGATCTGCTTGCGCGCGTCCTTGTCCATCGCTTGCCAGGCGGCTCCGTAGTAGCGGCCTCCCAGTGTCCAGATATCGTTGAACACTCGGTGGCAGGCGCGGGTCGACAGATCGACGCCGTATTCGTTTCCCTTTCTGGAAATGAAGAACGCCACATCGCCATCGCGACGGCCGCCGTGGAACGCGATGTCGGCCTCAGCGTAGTGCGCGTTGAGCTTCGTGAGCGTGGCGCGCATCCGGTGGATGCTTTCAGTCTCCTTGTATGGCACCAACCTTTTGTCCTCGCGACGGCGCAGGCGGATCGATTGCGCGAGTTCTTTGTCCATTTCCGGAAGGACGACTTTTGATGCGCTAACTGCGGGAAGGATGCGCGACTGAAGCGTCAGCCCGGTCGACGTCTTCCTCAGATGATCACCCGGCCGCGCCTTGATGTGGGCTTCAATCAACGGGCCGTCGGTCAGGCGCTCCATTGCGCTTACGACTGTGCTGTAGCCGAATGCATCGCCGTAATACATTTCCTGCCCGGGATACCACGACTCCGAACGACTGTAGGACATCCACTGCCCTGGCTTCGTTCGTGCGCTCGAGATGATGCCGGAGGCGATCGAGGCAATGGCTTGACGGTCCCGCTTGGTTCGACCGTCAGGGAGCGGAACCCCCGCTTCAACCATACGGTCGTAGTCGGCATGCATGTGCCATTGGAGGGCGCGGTCTCGTGTGAATTCTGCGTTGCTTGCGTTGCGCATTCTTGTTGTCCCCGGGTCGTCTGAAGTCATCGATCGGGGTCTCTTTGCGGACCCTCAGACTCGATGGTTTGAGACGGCCGAGCGCAGGGCAAGCAGTCGCCGGCGGTTGGGACGAGCAAGAAAGTTGACGCGGCAATCGCGCAATTTTCGGCGTCAACAAACTTTTATTTTCAATGCTTTGTGAGATGCACCGCCGACGCGAATCCTTGGTCTATTACTCACGTAGTGAGGACAGAAGACGTTCACGTAGTGAGGAAAGGAGGAGACGATGCCGAGACCGAGGAACCCCGCGAACGAGGCGCATAGGGCTGAGCAGGGGCGGTATCGCGATCGACTTAGGGCTGCACGCAAGCCGGAAGCGCCGCCAGTGGATTGGGCTGTAGCGGCGGCATTCGCTCTGGCGCTCGCTCGTCTCCGGGAGACAGGACAGTCTAATGCTGTCCTGGAGTCGGTTGTCGCCGATTCGAAGACTATCCTTCTCGGAGACGGCTATTCGCCGAACGAAGCTGTTCGGAAGCTCATGGCAAGGCTTCTATTTCGGGACGATCTGGAGTCGCTCAGGAAAATCACTTCGAAGCCGACCAAGGGTGGCTCCTCCCCCCATTACTCCAGCTTTAAGAAACGGATTCCTACAAATTCACATAGTGAGGACGGTGGCCCAGCATGAGACGGTTTTCGCCCCCACCGAAACCAGCACCTGATCCGCGCGGGCCGAAGGTCAAAGAAGCTTTGGCGGTGCTGGCTACCGTTGCCGCCGAAGACGCGGACTACGCTCAGGCACTGAATGGGTTCGGCTTCTCGCGGCCGGATTCCGCGAAGGGCCATGTGTTGGCGCAGCTCAGCGTCCGGGCCGTACTTCAAAATGAAGGCACGTGCGCTGAGGTACTCAAGTTGGCCGCCCGATATCGTCGGCAGGCATCACGTATCAGTCAAGGCAATTTGCTCTAAGTCGAAACAAATTGCGGTAATCCGATTCAGGATTTCTCGCCGGCGATTGCGGCCGACATCAATGGCATCGGAAGATATCGAATCGGAGGACAGCTATGATTGAATTGCACGACACACAAAGCCCTGCGGAACTGGCCGACAAAGCATGCTATGTTTACATGGGCACTGTCACGCAATGGGGATTGGCGCTCCGGGGATTTGCCATCCTCCGCCAAATCGAGATGTTGGATCATGCCGATGTACTTTTTGACATCGATGAAGCCCTTAGAGACTATAGTCCCGGAACTGCCATCAACACTGCTTACATCCGGTGCGCCCATGGTAGTGCCTTGCTGCACAACGGCCTGGTCCCTAGGCTTCTTGTCAATCTCGAAGAGCTCAGGATGATGGCGGAAAGCGACCGACTTGGTATCTTGATTGGGCAAGCACGCGCGCCCCGAGTATTCCGATCCCCCTGCCTCCACCGAGATGTGTTTCAAGCGATCATCGCGCTAACGGAACACTGTCGAGCTTGTGCGCTCTCGTCGAGCGATTTTCCGGATCCAGGAAGAGGTAACAGCGTTGCAGCTTCGAAATCAGGCCCCTGATGCGCTTCAAGACCCTGGGTGAGGCGAGATCCAAGGCAGACTGAAAGCGATCTACCGGGTCCGTCTCCAGGCAATTCTTGATTTGGGGCTGCCACATCGGGCCCGCTTGCGGCAAGGCAAGCTCGGCATCTTCTTCGGCAAGATCGGAGCGCAAAAAGGCTACTGGCAGCGTGCCGCGAAGCGTGACGGCGACTACAAGCTCAAGCTCCTGGCCCGCATGAGCGACAAAGCGACGTATAAATGGGATGAGGTGATCTCGGCGAGCGTCCGGAGTTCGGACCTGGCGAAGATCTACAGCGGCGAGATCACGCGCGCTCCGCAAGCTGAACGGCGACTGAACCATGCCGGAGGCGTTTACCTGAGCTCAACGGTCCCGCACTATTCATCTCACGGACATGTATGTGAAGGGATGATGCGTTGAGATTTGCCGAACTTTTTGCTGGCGCTGGTGGTCTGGGACGTGGCCTTGAGGCCGCCGGAATGAAGCACAGCGTATCATTCGAGATCGGCGATGCCGCGCATGACGTTCTCGTCAACACAGGAAAACAGGTTCACAAGACCGATCTCAACGACATTGCCAATACCGCTTTTTTGATAACTGGCCGTCCAGACCTCATCGTCGGAGGCCCGCCATGCCAAGATTTCTCGAAGGCCGGAAACCGGGAGGAAAAGACGAACGCTCGGCTGACACCGATCTACGCGATGACCATCGCAGTGCTGCGGCCGCAGTGGTTCGTTTTCGAAAACGTTGATCGCGCACCTTATTATCGTAGCTATCAGCAAGCGCGCTCGAATTGGAAGCGCGCCGGCTACGGCCTCACTGAAGTTTACATCGACTGCAGTCATTATGGTGTCCCACAGAAGCGGATCCGCTTTCTATGCATCGGCCGCCTCGGCGAGCGCGATGGCTTCCTTGAGTCGGCCATAAGAGCAGCCGCATCGCCGCGCCCAATGGTCGTCCGCGATATGCTCAACCCCCGTAGGCACCCCGAAGACAAGGAATTGCTGGAGACCGGCTACTTTTGGGCGCGCCCGTGGAGCGGAAAATCAGGCCAAGTCGGTGGCCGCGGCGTGAGATCGATTGATGAACCATGCCCTACGATAATCAGGACGACCCATGAAGCGCCTGGGCCGTCGTATGTCGCCCATCCCGAGGATGCGATCAAGGCGAAAGACGCTCATCAACTGTCGCTCGATCAGGTCGCAAGGGTCCAGGGGTTTCCCGTCGATTTCGACTTCCGGGGGAAAAAGGTCAAACGCTCACGGGACGGATGGACCGGTCGCGATGTTGCACAGATGATCGCCAACGCCGTGCCGAGTCCTACCGCGGCGATCATCGGCAAGGTCATCATCGCGCGAAATGATAGCGACGGCGACGATATCCCGGCGATGCGTGATGGTTTCGCAGAATTCCTCAAGAAGCCGAATCCTAAGACTGGAAGAAAGGGGCTGACATCGAAGGCGTCTATCGCCAACGTCATGAGCAGCGTAAATCGTGCCCGGAGGATGCTAGGCGGCCGAACATTTTCGTCGGCGGCCGAGGAGATCGCCGCGCTAGAACGCACAGTGCCATTCTCGTTCCTTCCCATCGAAGCTCGTCGCAAGGGCGCGAACGTCAAGGATTTCAAAAAAGGCACTCTCAGCGTCAAATCGAAATCAGACCTGCGCGCCGCACTCCGCCTCTATCGCGAGTTCGAGGACGGCCTTCCGCCTGGCAAATTCGCCGAACTCGCGGCTCGATTTGACGTTCGAGGCCTACGAGGAGTGACCCTGTTTCCTCGACAGCGGCCAAAAACGACCAAGAACAAGAAGGCTACTGCGTTGACAGGACGTCCTCTGCCGAAGATCAGCGGTCGCGAGCCGGATGATCTGGACCTCTCAACGCCGATGTTGCCAGACGATATTGATCGGTATTTCGAACACGATCGCGACCGTCCTGATCTGCATCCGGAAGACTACAACGACTCCTTCCACCGCTCCGACGATCATCGGGACTGACTTGCTTCACGCGCCGCCGGCACGCACGATTCTTCTGAGACATCGAGGAGGATTGTCATGCACGCAGCCGTCAACATCGAGCGCTTTCCCGAGTGGCACTCCCGCCCGCAGCGCGTCCAGCGCCCTGTCGTTGACTGGGTAGCCCTCGGATCTGAATACGACATCGGCCATATTGTCCGTCTCTGGCAGCGTGTCATGCGATTCCTCATCGACCAGCTCCCTGACGACGAATCCATCATGTGGCAGCTCGCTGACAAGCTGCAGGGCCGCCGCTCCGATATCGTCAATATCCGTGAGGCCATCGTTTCCATCGAGCGTGGCCACATGGCAGCGTTCCGTGAGCAGATCGATTGGCTTTGGGAATTCCTCGCTGATGAGCATGGAGATCATCGTTATCGCTGGTGCCGTGATGTCGGCGAGTGGCTTCGTATCGAGACCGAGCTGCCCCGATTACAGCGTTGGAGGACGCCAGGAGAGCGCTCGATATCATCGATGCGCTGATGGATGTAGCCGCCAACAATGTCGTTTTTCTGGGGGAGGACGCTTAATGGCTCCACGTAAGACGAAACCCCTGCAGCCGCCGTCAGTGAACCTGTCCTGAAGCGCCTTCCTGACGGCATCCTCTACATTCCAAATCCGATCATGGTCGCCGGACAGACACCTCGCACGCGTGACAAGATTGCACTGCGTGACGCCGTCAGGAAGGCGCTAAGCGAAGTCGAGGCGATTGTAATGGACTTCGTCACCGAGAAGAGATCGGAGCGCCTCTCTGATGCCGATATCGACGAGTTGTTCGTGGTTCAGCTGCCGATCCAGTTGCGATACCGGAATGATGGCGGCCGGATCCGGGTGTCCTATGGACCCGCTATCGTCGATCGTCAGGCGTAGCCTCGATCAGTCGAGGCGCTTGCACTCGTACTTCCACGGATCACTGATGACGGTATCAAAATCCGTAAGGCCGCCTGCTGTCGTATATGCCGACCGCACATTGGCAAAATCGACGTCGAGCATCATGACTGGAGATTCGAATGGATTGTCGGAATAGTCAGTTGCAAGTCCGACGACGCGAAGCGAATCCTTCGATCGCCAGACGATCTTCCAATCGGATCCCGTTGGAATAGGAAAATTTCCGGTCTTGTTCTCTTCCGGCTGCTTGAGGTCAATCCTCAAGCTGCCAACATCCAGGTCAGCCGTGATCGTGTAGACGAAGCGCTCCGCCTTGTAGCCGTCGGATCCGATCTGGTATCGCTCGCATTCCATGGCCTTCGTGGCGGCGAAGGAAGGAGTCGCGCAAACAAGAGCGCTCAAGGTGACGAGATATCTGCGCATGGATTTCCTGTATTTCACCCGACGGGCCGATCCTTGCTGATGCCGTACCTATTGCCGATGATGCCGCCGACGAGTGCCAGGATGACGGCCGCAGGTACGCCCGCAGCGCCTCCCATTGCTGCGATGCCCACGCCGCCCACGAGCAATCCGAGCACGGCACCAGCCGCAGCCCCGATCAACGACCACCGCGTCTCCGCGGGACGCGCCTTTGCGGCTGCGGCAACTTTGCGCGCGTTCGACTCCAATCTTTGCTTCATGTCCCCTCCGACCCTATCTCAGGGCATCGACAATATCCTTTTGCAACCTTTTCGCTAGCCATGACCGACACACTCGATCCGAAATCCCGCTCAGAACGCATGTCCCGGATCCGAAGCAAGGATTCGAAGCCGGAGCTTGAAGTTCGTCGGCTCGTCCACGGTATGGGGTTTCGGTACCGCCTTCATCGAAAAGATGTGCCTGGTAAGCCGGACATCGTTTTTGGTAGTCGAAAAAAAGTAATTTTTGTTCATGGTTGTTTCTGGCATCGCCACAACGATTCGGCCTGCAAGTTGTCTCGTTTACCGAAGTCGCGGCTTGACTTCTGGCTCCCGAAGCTTGAACGAAACGCCGTGCGTGATGCCGAAAACAGTGCCCGACTAGAGGCACTGGGGTGGGATGAAATGATCGTCTGGGAATGCCAGGTTACGAAAGCGAACCTGCCAGTCCTGAGCGAGAACATACGAAAGTTTCTTTGCGATGAAGTCGATTGAGCTTTTCGCTGGTGCAGGTGGACTTGGCTTGGGCTTGCATTCGGCCGGATTCCGGCCCGCCAGCGTTGTCGAGTGGGACAACTACTGCGTCGACACTCTCCGCGAGAACCAGCGGCTTGGAATGCGCGCTGTCAAGGGCTGGAAGGTGAAGCACGGTGACGTGCGTGACGTCGATTTCACCGCATTCAAGGACAAGATCGGTCTCGTATCCGGGGGGCCGCCATGCCAGCCGTTCTCCATGGGCGGCAAGCATGCAGCCTACGATGATGCACGAGACATGTTCCCACAGGCCATCCGCGCAGTGCGTCAGGCGCAGCCACAGGCTTTTATCTTTGAGAATGTCAAAGGGCTCACGCGCGCCAGCTTCCGGAATTATTTCGAATACATTCGTCTGCAGTTGTCCCACCCAGACATCATCAAGGGCAAAGACGAATCCTGGCAGGACCACCTGTCACGGCTTGAGCAGCACCACACTAGCGGCAGCCGTGAAGGACTCAACTACCGCGTCGTCACGCAGCTACTCAACGCCGCGAACTATGGCATCCCCCAGAAGCGCGAACGCGTCTTCTTCGTTGGCATTCGTGAGGATCTAGGCAAGGCCTTTCATTTCCCGCAAGAGACGCATTCCCGCGAATCCTTGATCTGGGATCAGGTCATGGGCGAATACTGGGATCGACATCGAGTGGCTAAAAAGGATCGGCCGGAGATCCTCGGTGCCGACCGCATCAGCAGGATGTCGATGCCAGACGAGCTGCCGTGGCGCACCGTCGCCGACGCTCTCGTAGGCCTCCCGGATCCTACCAAGAAAATTCCGTCTGACATCGTTGTATACAATCACCGCTTCCAGGCGGGCGCACGCTCGTATCCCGGTCACACCGGCAGCCCGCTGCACGAGCCTGCGAAGACACTCAAGGCTGGCGTTCATGGCGTGCCGGGTGGGGAGAACATGCTCCGTCGTCCTGATGGCAGCGTCCGCTATTTCACGGTTCGCGAGAGCGCGCGCCTGCAGACCTTCCCGGATGATTACGTGTTCCACGGGAGCTGGACCGAGACCATGCGACAGCTCGGGAACGCTGTTCCGGTGGAACTTGCGGCCGTGGTCGGACGCAGCGTCGCTCAGCAGATAGGCGTGTGATGGCGGACGGCTACGTCGAGTTCGAATTCGATCTCCCGTCAGCTCTGCTCGCCAGCCTGGTGAGCGAATTTGCCAAGATGGATTCGGCCTCGCTGACACACGAGCACACGATGCAGGTGCCGGACCAACAGGGCGTATATCAGCTCCTTGTCGGCGGACAAGTCGTCTACGTGGGCAAGACAGATGCCGACTCTGGTCTGCGCGGACGTCTGTCGAAGCATGCATGGACAATTCAGCATAGACAGAACTTGAAGCCCTCTGACGTCCAGTTCAAGGCAGCTCGCGTATTCGTCTTTACGGCCATGGACTTGGAAAAACTGCTGATCCGACACTACGCCCAAAACGCGGACGTTTGGTGGAACTTCAGTGGCTTCGGCAGCAATGACCCCGGCCGCAATCGAGACACGACAGAACTCAAGGCCACCGGATTCGACGCCGTCTATCCCATCGATCTCGATCACTGCGTCAACATCCAGTCCGATGGCGGAGTCTCGGCTGCGAAAGTTCTCGATGCCCTGCGTCGTGAGCTCCCATTCACGCTTCGTGCCGAAGGAGATGGCGGTCGTGGTCGCAAACCTCATCGGGATCTCGTGACGAGCATCGTGCCGCCGTTCACGGCGAAGCCCTCGACCACACGCGAGGTGCTGAACTCCGTCCTCGTAGCACTCCCGCCAGGCTGGCAAGCGACCGCGCTTCCAGGGCGCATAATCATGTACAGAGAGAACCGGGAATATAGCGCGGGGGTCGTTATTGGACGGAGCGTCAGGATCTGAACCATCCTACTGCGTTGCGATGTCCGACACGAGATCGATTTCATCGATCCAAGTCCTCCACAGGTAGTCGTTGGTCGCCGGATCTGTCCATTTCATCGTGTCTGATGGATGTCGGAAATGGGTGTCGCGATATCGAACCCTCGTCGCGGTGACCATCGCCAGGGTATCGCTGCAAATGTGAGCGCTGGCGTTACGATAAGTCTGTAGGTCCTTGATCGCCGTGGCACTGCCGAACGCAGTGAGCATGGTGGCCACGTTGGAAGGCGCGAGGCCCGACACTATCAGAACCAATTTGGTCACATCCCCCCAAGTGGGCTCCTGATGACGCCCTGCGACCGACCTGATTGTTCCCACGGACTGGGCTGATGCGAGACGCTTCGCTACGAATGCGATTTCTAACTCGGTTCTCGCTGAATAGGTGGGCGAGCTCACCAGGGTTCCGACGGTTGTGTTTGCCCCCTTTACGGCCCCAATTACAACCTCTCGGCAGAACTCGCCCCATGCCTGCCATAGGGAGGAAATTAGGCCCTCCTGAAGCGCGTACTTATCAATATTTTTGGTAACCGAAGGCGCGATCACGTGGCGCTCGAATGCCTTTTCGAGCGTGTTCAACCTCATGATGAGTTTGTTTCGGACCTGACTAAAAGAGGTTGGCATATTCCGGGTCCGGCACCTGTGCACCGATAGCTTTAAATATAGACATTGTTCGAGCGTAGCGGCGTGGTGCGCGGTTTACAGCAGCTTCGCATCCCCAGACATATCGGTGAAGAGGTCCGTCGATTTCCTTAGCCTCGTGCGCTTGAGCTAGAGCCAATAGGTTGTTCACTGCCTGTGCTCGGTTCGGAACGAACTGCGCCGGACGCTGCACGCCGTCTTCTTGCTCGATCTGCTCGATACCAAACTGTGCATGAATCAGCGCAGTCACCAAGGAATGGAGTGCGTATGGCTTCATCATATGGGTGTTTCGCAGATCGCCAAATTCGGCGATGATGAAGTCGAAAGTCGACCGAAGGATCGAGTAGTAATCGGGAGCGTTTTGAAACGTCTCGTCGTAGTTCTTATAGAGTTTCGTTAAGTCAGACGCACTCGTGCTAACAATGCCGCGCTCTATGGATAGGACGCATTCCGAGATCAATTCCGCGTCAGCCATCCTGACGATTTGCCGTTGCGTAAAGACGCCGAACTCAATAAAAAATTCATTTAGGGCGTCCGCCATGTCGTTCACGAACCACTTGAATTTGCCTTGGTACGATGAGTGTCTCTTTTCGGGTTCGTTGAGAGGCAATGTATAGGCGTTCATTCGCCGGAACATTTGTAAAATCTCAGCTCGCGTTGCGTTGCGGATAACGTCCACACTCACGGTGTAAGACGAAAACCGGAGCTGATCTTCGTCCGCCAGATCTTGAAATCGCATACCCGCGTATTTGGATTCGCCCTTGATCGCGAACTCATTGTTGAAAAAGCGGCGGATCGTCGTAATCCGCTGCTGTCCATCAACGATCTCTTTGCGCATGCGACGATCGCCCCGATTTATGTACTCATACATGTAGATCTTCGGGAATGGATATCCTTCAAGGATCGTGTCGATGAAGTAGCTGGCGGGACCATCGGGCCATAGACCGGTGCCCCGCTGATATTCGCGATTTACGGTCAATTCCTTGCGTTCGAGCATCTCGACGACTTCGATTACGCTATAGTTGCTTGTGGTGATCTGCATGCGGAGTTCTTTCTTGGAAGTTGCGGACACAATATCAGCAAAACCCCTGATGAAAAGTATCTGACCTCAATCCTGCCGGCGTTTGCGCCGTGCCGTCCCACCGCACGCCATTTTCTCAGGCACCAAGCGAGGGAGATTGAGATGCCGGTACTGGATATCAATGAAGACGAGAAGTCGATCTTAGTCACCGCGCTTACTCATGAGCGTGTGCGCCTCATGGCGGAATGGAAGAAGTCTGCGGATGATTACGACAGCTCGCCGTATTGGCGGACAGGGGATTGCGCTGAAATCGACGAAGATGCCGATGCTGTCACGGATCTCCGCAAGAAGATTGAGTCGGCCGAGAATGCGCCGAAGGCTGCTTGGCAGTCGACGCAAGTTGGGGAATCCCTCGTCGGCGCCCTGCGGCCGCGTTCGGCACCAATCACATCGTCGAGGATCTCGATGGCGGCAAAGACCAGATCGCGCCCGGCACCTGGACAACGATGCCCGAGGATTTCGAGGGCGACGGCTGGATGTTCGACGTCACGGATCCGGAAGACAAGATCGTCATCGCCTCCGCTGACACGCAGACTGATGGCAAGACGGTCGGGTTTTACAGATACTCGCTCACTCCACCCAAGAAGCGGCTTGATGTCGTTATCACCATCGGTAGCAAAACAGAGATGCTCAGCGGCAGTCGACTGAAATTGAGAAGTCATCAAGGAGCTTACGTCTGCAGCCGTCTCCTAACTCACAGAAACTTCCGTATCCGTCTCATCTGACCGCCGCCCGGGTCACCTGCTCGGCGGCGGTTTGCATTCCTTCAAGCTGCCAGCTACCGTCCGCAAGATTCGAGGAGGGCGCACGCAGTGGTTTCAATGACGCAGGAGGAAGTGGACGCGTTGTTCGCTCGCGCCAGCACCCTTATATCTGGATTGCCGTCCTATCGAGATCCAGAAACCTTTTACGATATCGCCGATACTAGATCTTCACGCGCGAAATCCGCATGGTCATCTGCAGCGGATATCCTGCTGAAGATCGCCGCTAACGCGCCGGACGAAAAGAAGTTCTATTTCAGATACTGGGCGGGAGACGCTTACATTGGCTTGGGCGAGCTTTAGACGGCTCTGCAGACGAAACCTCAGCCGCCACTCGGTAGCAGGAACTCAATGCAGACCGACACCATTCTCAGCCTTAAGCTCGCGTCTGGGCAGCGTGTGACGGGAACCGATATCGCTACGCTATTCGGCCCGAAGATCACCAAATTCGGCAAGGAACACATCGTCCCTGTCGCAGAATTCCTGGATGCAAAGGTGTCGCAACTGCAGGAGCACGATGGCCGCAACCTTCTTCAAGAATGGAGCCTCGATGCGCATCGCTATCCGCAAGGCATGCCGATATTCAGTGGGCATCCGAGCTATTTCCTCGTCAAACAGCCACCGCAATACCACTTCAGCCTCTCGCCGATAGCGGAGGCCATGTGCAAGGGACTGATGCGTGAGGCGGAGAACACATTCCGTGAGGAGCGCGATATTCCTCGCGTTGGTGAAGGCTGGGTCGCAGAGACGGCCCTGTTCTACGCTATCAAGGATTCATTCCCGGGCGAGACTGTCGTCCAGCATGGTCGGCCACAGTGGCTCGGAAGGCAGCATCTCGACATCTATCTCCCTGACCGCAGCATCGCCCTCGAATACCAAGGCGAGCAGCACGATAGGTCCATAGCCTTCTTCGGCGGCGAGGAAGCTTACATAAAGAATGTCGAACGAGACCGCACCAAGCTGGCGAAATGCAAGAAAAACGGCGTGCGCGTCATCTACGTCCGTGAAGGATATCTGCTCAGCGACCTACTGGCGGATATTGCGAGAGCGATCTAGGCACCGCTGTCGATGCGCCGGATTACGATGCCGGCCAGCACAATCGCGGCGGCGCCCATCATGTATGCAAAAGAAAACCCCGGATCTCTCCAGGGTTCTTCCGGCCGCAAGGGCGAACCAGGGTGGTGCGATCATTCGGGGAGCGGCCACAGTCCTTGACCTGCCAAGGTTTCAATAATGTCTTCTCTCCCCCAGCCTTTCAGAATCTCTTCCGTGGGCTTTGTCCTAGACATAGGAAGCACCCAAAGCGGCATCCATCGCTTAGCGTCCGCAGTTTTGTCGTCGGGATTCTTGTAGAGAGTCACAACGGCATCCCGGAGCAATCGGCATCGCCTCTGTTGCTCAACCGCATAATACGCAGCAGGCATCTTCGCATTTTCCAGGAAGAGGCGACTGTAATCAGGTCCCGATTGGGACAGATCTTCTACAGCTTGGTCATCGAGCCAGATCTGGAGTTGCATCCACTTTGCCCACATCGCTTCGCGTTTCTTCGACGCCTCCGCGAGCCAGGCATCTACCTGCTCGGATGTTCGTGGTTCGATCTTCTCTTCGTAAAGCTCCCGGATTTCGAACAACTCAGTTCGAGGCGGATCATAGTTCTCCTGGTTTGCGTGGAACGTCCACATGTCGTCCTGATCCTGAGGGATCAGGCTAACCTCGCAGACTGCGGTAAATGCAGCCAGATACTCTGAGAATGCTTGATTTCTTGACGTGATATTGACGGCCTCGATAGCCACTCCCGTCTGCTTCCACGAGAACCACGCTGAGACAGCCGCTCCACCTGATGCGACTACGTTTAGAAAAACCCCGCCTGCGACCAACCACGGCTGAAAACGAACCAATACCCCACGCTTTCCGGTGCGCTTTCGTCGTCGTACTATCGCCATTGATGTCCCCAGTCCCTAACCCTCGGGCAACCTATAGCGCCTTGAGATGCCGCTCAATCGCCTCTTTGCAATTTCCGCCGGCGTTTGCGTCAGGCGGATCGGGGGCGCACGATTGTCGTATCGAATGCGAGGGAGATGCGCGATGAGAGAGGTGGCTACGAAGACATCCTGAAGGAGCCGGATGCGACCGTGTTCGCCGCCATATCGCCCGAAGGCGAAGAAGGACATCTGCGGATCAAGATGCCAGACGCGGACTATTGGGACGACGAATACGCCACCTGGACCTTCAAGGTTTATGACTAGCAGGATCGCCGCGATCTGGCGGAATTGCTTAACCCGGCCAGGGGCCACATACATCCGGTCCAGGAAATTGCGGCATTCGCGGAGGCTGTCCTCAACGGCTTCACCAGCCGCAAGCGCGTGGCCGCTTCGTTTGGCGAGGACATCGAGGAAATCGACGCCGAGAACACCAGGGATCAGGACCGCGCGAAGATGCTCGGCCTGCAGTACAGCGCGTATCCTGCTCTCGAGGCCATGGACTTCGGCACGGTGCTCACGAACAGCCAGATCGACGATGCGCGATCACCCGGAGGGAATGTCGCCGGACAGACGGCTCCGGCCTTAGACAGCGCCTGATTGCGCCGCGCCAAACCAGTTTACGTTCCCCGAAATTATCAAGGAAATGTCCGTGATGTCATTTATATCACATTGATTATAAACGATTATTATTGAAGAATTTCGCGATTGACGGCAACATATCGTCCGGTACTCCTGGCTGCGTACCAACGTCGCAGAAAGGACTCGTACAGTGTACTTCGCAGACTTTCTCACCTTCGAGGGTGAGCGCTACTACGTCACCGCTGATCTCCGCACGGGCAAGACGCGCTTCGAGCGCGTCAGCAATGAGGCGTTTGAACGCTTCGTCCGCAACGTCCTGGCGATGCCGGACCCGCTTGAGGATACCTCTAACAAGGAGGTGTCCGCATGAGCATGAGCTTGGCAACCATGAACGCCATCGCCGAGGCGTTCGAAGAAGGCGTGCAGATCATGATCGTCGGCATTCAGGACATCATGACAGATCTCGTTAGCGAGTTGATGTCGAAACACCGCGAGGATGCTGAGCGCCTAGATCAGCCGACGATCTCGGCATATGCAGATATCGGCGATGACGGCGGTGTTGGAATTCGCATCTTCTTCGGAGAGCGAGTGTTGATTGAAGCAAATGCACTGCCGGGCGCGATGGGCTTCCGCTTTGATGCCGATTCTGAGTATGCAGATCTAGCAGGCGATGTCCGCGCTCTGATCCCCATCATGTCAGATCGCGACTATGTTGTGGGTCTGTTGCACCGTGCGCGCCCGCGTCTCCAAAACCAGGCCAAAACGGAGCGGGCAGCATGATCAGCGTCCCCGACTACAAGGAAATCTGCGCCGCCAGTGATGCCTTCCTCGACTATCTGGTCGAGCACTATCGTGATCGCATGAATGAACCGCTGCCATTCGACCGCCGCCCGCTTCTTGCGTTGGCTGCTTGCCAGGACAGCAGTGGTGACTGGTCGATCTGCCTCCCGCTTAATCTCGGCGATGACGCGGTCGTCGAGTCGGTCAGTCTCGCCGACGAAGGCGTCAAGACGCGCGGCGATCTCATCGCGTATATGCGTTCCGACACATGGAAGGAGTTCTTGCGTTGGATTGCTGGGGTCGACGTGCAAGGTAATCCGCTCCCCGAAATCGAAGAGTAGCTGAATAAAGCCCTCGGAAACGGGGGCTTCATTTTTCCATCTCGCTCGTCTCGAATCTTGCAGAAGCCCTGGACACCCCTGCTCTCAGAGTTATCTGAGACGACAGCGAAGGTCGGCAAACCTTCGACATCTCCGACAAACGACCAGCGCGCGCCACGTCCTAGTTCTGTAAGCAGGCTACGCGATCTTTCGACGTCGTCGTCACCACCTCATAACCGAGCACCCGGTCAGGCGCTTCTCGCCGGATCCCCGCCAGCGCCATCCGATCTCCGATGGTATGGGCAGCTGTTGCGCAAGCGGTGTTTTCCTCGCACATTGCCAAAGCTCGATTGGGCTTTCCGAAAAATGCCGCTATGACATTGATGGCAAGAATGCACCATGGGGAGACATGAGCTGCGCCGGAGGTGACGGCCATAATGGGGCCGATAGCCGACCGGCAGGTTTCGGCCGCCGACCCGACTAAGCAGGCATTAGCAAGACTGCGCGAACATTCACGAGTGGCATGCTGCTGGCAAAGGTTGACCAATGCGCGCCGCAGCATGCCGGGAAACAGTTCAAAAAGTGGCGTGGCGAAACGCGAGCGAGATTGGTCGCGCGATATTTGTGCGATTGGTCGCGCACCCACAAATTGGTGCGGACACGGACGGCCACCGTTCACTCAAATTTCCTGCATCTAATCAACTTTTCCTGGCTATGGTCAAGCGGCATCGGATTTCCAGATTTGATAGATGGCCTTGCGCCGCTCGAAGGCCTCCGGGCCGCCTTCCATAATGGAGATAACGCTCGCTTGGCAGGCCTTTTCATCAATGTTTCCGACCGATAAGACGATTTCATCGTCGGTTGCACTGCAAGTGACGATAGTCTCTGCGTCGCCCAAAACTGGAAAATTCGCATTATGGGTTGCGAAGATGAATTGCTGCTTCGGCTTGAGTCTGCGAAGGAGCTTCACCACCTCCTCGTACACGGTCTGGCTATCGAGATCGTCTTCTGGCTGGTCAATGAGCAAAAGATCATTCCCTTCTTGGCTCAGAAGGAAGAGCATCATGGCCGAGGCTCGCTGGCCGAGAGAATGTGAGGATAGCGCCTTGCCATGATACGTCACTGCGTACTTGTTCGGCACCTGATAGCCAGTAAGCTGATAAAGGTTCTCCATGAAGAGCTTTTTGAACTCTTCTGACTTTCCTTTCGCGTGAGCAGATGCTTTGTCGAGGTCTCTGAAAATTTCACCAAAATCGGTATAGGTATTGCCGAGCGCCTCATAGTACTCCTTGCGCAGGTTATTGCCACGAAGCAGCGTATCAATGTGACTCGTGAAGGCGCTGCGATCCCCTTTGAACTCGGCCTCCACCCTGAGCGAGCCTTGTGATGTATTAATGATCTTCAACGCTGCCGCGATGAGCTTATATTCTTCATGCCAAGCATCGTTTAGCGAGGTCAACGCCGTCACGACCGCATCGCGTTTAGATTTCTCCCTGCCCGTTCGCTTCGCAAGTTCCGTAATTAGCGCCTCAAGCTCTTGCTTACGCTGAGTGAGCTTGATGTAAGCATCCGGCTGGATTGACGTCACACCTTGCTCTTCGAGCGCCTTGACCAATTCGCGCTCCGTCTCGGCGAATTCCTCCTTCAATCCGTCCCTAACTCCTTCAAGCTCTTGGCGCAGCGCATCCAGATCGCCGGATTTGGATTTGATCGTGGCAGCCAGAGTTTTCGCCGAAGTAACGGTTACCTTGAGTTCCTGCACCTTTGCTTCATAGCGCGCGAAAAAATCGGCGTTGTGCTCGGAGAAATGGGGCTCGACCGACTTGAAATCGTCCTCGGCCTTGGTCGCGATATCATCAACGGCCTTTTGCCAAGCCTGAGTGGCCTCGTCGACGCCTTGGCAGTAGGTCAAGTCTCCGCTATAGGCCAGTTCCTTTTCGAGTTTGTCCTTGATGCCATGCTTGTCGAAATGCTCTAGGTTGAACTCTACGTCTTTGAGTTCATCCTCCAGCGTCTGCTTGTCCTCGGCATCGCTGCGGACTGATTTGAAGCTTTCTATCGCAGTTTTGAGCTCGCCTGACCGTTCCGCGATTTTTTGCCGGACTGACTTCAGGCTATCCCCCACAAGTTTTTCGATGAGGTCGTGTCCAAAGCCCTTTCCGGCGGCAGAAAGGTCTTTCTGTCCAAAATAGAGAGGCTTGGCGATGATCGTTTCTTTAATGGAGACGCCCGGCCGCAGCGTACCATCAACATACACATCGGGCGAATGCCCCCAGATACGGCTTACCTCAAAACGCCCGCCGTGCCGGTCAGTCGCCTCAACAACGACTTTGCCACCGCTTTTAAGGACATGCGGCAGCAGCCCATTCTTGTAGTCCTTATCCTGCGCCTTGTCTCCGAAGGGGATATCGAGTGCGTACCGCACGCTCTCAAGAATCGAGGATTTGCCGCTACCCTGGATGCCAATCAAGCAATTCAAATGCGGGGAGAAGGTGACGCGCCTGCCGTCCAAGAGCCCCCCTTCAAAGCGGATGGCGCTGACATGGGAATGAAGCACCGCCGGGACCTCTGGCGAGACGCGAAAGCCGTGATCGGCGAGGGCGAACTTGACGGCATCGAAGCCAAGATCGCCGAGCTTGAGATAGACCTTCTTTCCCTTGCCGATTTCTTCAATCGCTTTTGCATCCGAGCCTTCGACTTCGGCTGGGTAGTGATCGCCCCACCAGCCCTTAACCTTCGTACGACATACTGCATCAAGTTTGTCATGCGTTCGCACCTTCTGGAAACCAAGGGCGTATTTCTGAATGAGCGGCTCGGCGGCAAGCTCTTTCATCCGTCCGCCGCCGATCTCCTTCCACAGGCCGCTATTTGCCTCAACATGAGCAAAGATAATGAAGAAGTCGCGGTTATAGGATTCCAAATTCTTCAGCGTTGCAATGAGGTCATCGTTGCTCCGTCCGTTTTCCTGCTCGTAGTGCGCGGGAACTTTGCCAGAAAAGGTAACGCCCAAGAACTGATTGATATAATCTTGGCCATCGGCCAGCCAAGCGTCGGAAAATACAACGAGAGTGTGGACCCCGTTCGCGCCATCTTTGACTGATAGCTCCACGCCCGGCAGTACACCGATCTCTGCCTTGCGCGCCCGTTTCCGCAGCGCTTTGAATTCATTTGCGTCAAATTTGTTATGGTTTGTGATGACGGCGAGCCGAATTCCAGCCGCCTCCAACGCGTCGATGTAGGCTGCAATGAATCGATCGCCGTCACCATCGTAGCGATACTCTTTATCCGCCCTTGTGTGCAGATGGAAGTCTGCCCGCACCCATTGCGCGCCATGCTCGAATAGTTTTTGAATTGCGTCGCCCAAACTCTATATCCTTATACGAGACATCTCTCCCCGAGGACGAAGCCACTGTGGGTAGAGGCCAGAATCCGAGACCGTTCCGCTCTCGGCCGAGACTGAAAGATTCAGGGCGGATTCAACCTGTCGATATTTACACTTAGGGCGTGGTCAAAGGTACCGGAAATTGCTGTTCCAGTATCGCGGTAATCTCGGCGAAATATTCATTGAAAGCTATCCTCGTCGACCGTTGGCTCTTGGTCACTGCTGGATGGAGCGTGAAGCGAACATCGAAAAGGAACTCGTCCTCGCCGGTATTCAAGCCTGTCTCTGGTAGGAAGATGTAGACTCGGGAAGCTCGGAAGTGACGCATAACGTCATTGGGTAATTTCTCAAGGAGACTGAAAAACGCATTTACGTCCTCAACATCAAGAGTGAGGGTCGCCGTGAAAACGTTGTCGAACTGGAAATCGAGCTCGTCAGCGAGGTCGCTCCAATCGAACCGTCTTTCCAATTTCACAACGGATTCGCAGGAAGCGTTTATGCTCCGTACTACAGCTAAAAAGGGCACGCGTTTGAAAGCATCGGCCATCGCATTGAAGGCGGAATGCCGAAGATCAATTTCCTCTTTTTCGAAATATCTTGCCTCTTGAGCAGACTGCCAATACTCTTCCACTTCCGCTTCACGACGAGTTCCACTGATAAAGTTCGGTAGGTACCGGGTGTAATAGTCGTAGTGATCACTGTCGTAATGATCGCTGTGTGCGGAATACTTTACGAGCTTAATATCCCAGCTATACATTTGGCCATCCTCCAGGGCCCAGCCGTCATGCAACATATCTGCTAACATCGCCTTTGTGTAAGCAGCTTTTTCATCATGAGGGCGCATGTAGTCGACATACCAAACGTATTCGCCACTTTTATCATTATACCAAACTGACCGCGGCCTGATGAAGTGGTCTTTTGGAAAAGAAATCTTCTCAATTTCTTCGATTCGTCGGCTAATGCTGGGGAGGTGATAGTCCACGCTTGATCCAATTCGATTGGACAAATGGAACACATACCCCTTGTGATGTGCAACGAAATCATTGGGAGCCTCAGTGGCATAAATCTGCCACTCGCCACAGGACTTCGGCATGAAGCGTTGTGCGATCGCCCATAAACGCGGTGCCGACAACATACGCTGCAGCATAACACCGTCCCAATAGGTGGCCGTAACTGAATTCGCTGGATTGTTGGTCACACTCTCGAGTCGATTCACGACTGCAGACGACGGCTGCGTCGAGCAGACAAGGATGTAGCCCGTCGCGTGATGATGCGTACATGAGTCTACGATGTTGTCGAGCTCTGCGATTCCCACGCTGTCCCCGCTGTGAGCTTTGTGCTTGCATTGCACCAGCCAAGTTCTTGTCGACTTCACGAAGTGACTATCTATTGTTTCGGTGCATATCAAATCGCGCCCACCATCGGGCCCTTTACCACTCCACGCGACGTGAAGACCGTTACTGAACAGAAGTTCACGAACAAGTTGTTCAAACGCCTGCCCGTCTTGCGGTAGTTCCTTGAAGTCCACGATTTCCCTCCCCGACATGCATGTGCGCGACATGAATAGGCTCTTCTCTAATGAATCCACCCGTAATGGTTTTATGCAGTCCTCTAACGCAGATGAATAGTTAGATTTCCTTGAGCGAAAAATACTTTAATTGATCTCATGCCGCTTCTTGTCTGGCATGCGTATTTTTCTAGCGGCCTTCCGCTGCGTGGAGTACGGCTAGACGATGTCTGCTTCCGGGCATGCGCGATAATGGCCTCTATGGCCGACATGAGGGCGCATAGCGGAAATCATTTCCGCAGCGCGGCCGTATGGCCGACTGTCCTCTGATAGGACATCCTCCAGAAAAACGGTCATCAGTATCCTTGGTCTGCAGTGAACGCGCCACTGCATCACCATAACGCGAGTCCTTTGTTAAAACTGCCGGTGAGCGGGCGTCTCACCACCTTCTGATTGAAATTAAACTCGGCTTCTCGTATCTATGCGAGTGAGTCTCAATTGCCTTACACACTGGAACGCGCCGCATGTCTTTCAAACAAAAAACAGCCACTGCTCCAGCGCCCGCCACTCCCGTAGGACTGCTTCCGCTTCTGACCCGCCGTTCGATCCCCGATGCCCTTTCCCATCAGAAGGACATGCTGAACTCCTACGCAACGAAAGCTGAGATTGGTGATGTTGCGATGCAACTCCCCACTGGAAGCGGAAAGACCCTTGTCGGTTTGGTGATCGCTGAGTGGAGGCGACGCAAGCTCAACGAGCGCGTTGTCTATCTATGCCCGACCCGGCAGCTAGTCCACCAGACAGTCAAGCAGGCGGAAACAATGTACGGCATCGATGCCGTTGCGTTCGCAGGCCCGAAGAGAGAATACGCCGCTGCGAGCCGCGCCGATTACACGACCCGTACAAAGATCGCAGTGGCTACATATTCAGCACTCTTCAATTCCCATACATTCTTCGAGGATCCTGATACGATAATCCTCGACGATGCTCACTCCGCTGAGAACTACATTGCGAAAATGTGGTCTCTGGAAATTCGGCGAGACAACATCGACCTCGTGGCGCTGCATGCGGCGCTCTCAGGACTTTTCAAGGATCATATCACCGCACAATCGTATCGGAGATTGACCGGATCCTGGGAGGACCGACTGGACGCCACTTGGGTAGACAAACTTCCGACAGAAACAGTTTCTCATCTCAGCACTAGCCTAGTCGATGTGTTTGACGCGCACTTTGAGTCTAGCAATAATGAGGTGCGCTTTACGTGGCCACTCCTTCGAGATCATATTCACGCTTGCCACATTTACCTTGGCTCACATGAAATCCTCATTCGTCCGCTCATACCTCCGACATGGACCCATGACCCGTTTCACAATGCGAAACAGCGAATCTATATGTCCGCCACGCTTGGTAACGGTGGCGATCTTGAGCGCCTAACAGGACGGAGGAAGATCGAACGCATCGAAGCTCCGGAGGATTTCCGAAAGGCTGGAGTCGGGAGACGATTCTTCGTTTTCCCAGATCTTTCGCTCGAGGAGAACGAGAGCGAGGGCCTTCGAAAAGAGATGCAAATTACCGCAGGCCGGTCATTAGTGCTTACACCCAATAAGGCCGCCGCAGACAATGTCGCGAAGCAGCTACAGAACGTCCCAGGATTCCAGATTTTCAAGTCCGAAAGCCTAGAGGCTTCGAAAGCCGCTTTCGTAGGGTCGTCACAGGCCGCAGCGATCATGGCAGGCCGCTTCGACGGTGTCGATTTTCCCAACGACGAATGCCGCCTTCTCTGCCTAGACGGGCTTCCGAAAGCCACCAATGCCCAGGAACGATTCTTTATGAGCAAGATGGGCGCCAGCGCATTGCTCAACGATCGCATGCAGACTCGAATCCTGCAGGCAGCAGGGCGGTGCACGAGAGCTCTCCAGGATCGGTCGACTGTTTTCGTCACGGGCCGTGAACTCGTTGATTATCTGACCAACGAACGCAACTGGCGGCATTTCCATCCGGAACTACAGTCCGAGCTCTCTTTCGGCCTTTTGCAGTCGAAGGACGTGACCAGCGCGGACATGATGGCCAATTTCAAGAGTTTTCTTGCAAACGACACCAACTGGGACCAGGCGAACGGCGCGATCGTTTCCGACGCCGCGAACTATTCGATGGAACCTTATCCTGCGATGGCGGAGCTTGAGGCGGCGGTAACGCATGAAATTTCGTTTCAGATGGCACTATGGACCGGCGATTATGACGATGCTCTTGAACAAGCTCGTTCAGTTGTCGCAAAGCTCAATGCTGCGGCCCTGGGGGGATACCGAGCTCTGTGGCACTATCTGGCCGGATGCGCTGCGCAACGATTGTCAACGTTCCCGGGAGATCACTATGCGAAAACTGCTCGGGAGCAGTTTGTCGCCGCCAAGAAATCAGCGCCTAGTGTTCCCTGGCTTGCGTCTCTTGCAAAGGGCAGCACCGATCAAGGCCAAGCCCTTCAAGATGGACCGTCTACTGAAGTTTTGACCCAAGTCGAGCGTCTCGAAGCCTTTCTTCTGTCGATGGGGACCTCGAATGACAAAAAATTCGAAAAACGCGCGAAGGAAATCATCGAGGGCCTCTCGAGTTCTAATCTTTTCGAAGAAGCTCAGCGGCAGCTGGGCGAGATGCTCGGATTTGACGCGGGTAACGGCAACGGCGACGCTGATCCTGATCCTTGGTGGTTCGGGTCCCAGAAGGGGATCGTTTTTGAAGACCACGCGAACGGGCAGGCTACCACCGTGTTCGGCGCGACGAAGGCAAAGCAGGCTGCCGGCCATCCCGACTGGCTCTACGAATTCAAGGCCGAAGCCAAGGATTTGGCTCTTACTGCGATACTGGTAACGCCTTGCACGAAAGCAAATATAGGCGCCAAACCTGCGCTCCATAAGGTTCGGTATTGGGAGTTGGAAAATTTTCGTCAATGGGCTTTAGAAGCCATCAACACAATACGTTCCCTGAAATCAACGCTCCCGCAGGAGGGGGATCTATACTGGCGAAAGGACACTGCCGACCGGTTGACAAAGGATCGGCTTACCCTTGAATCTCTACTTTCCGGCTTGCCTGTCGCCTCTGAAGCAATGGAGATTGATGGATAGTATGCTGCTGGGAAATCAGCGTTTCCGAGGCGGCATAATGCGAAACGCGAAATTTGTGTGCAATTATTCAATCTCCGTCTCGGCCACATCTTCATAATCGATCCGAGCCTACGTTGTTTGCAGGGGAGACCGCCTCCAGATGAACATTGATGACTGTGAGCTTTTGTCGCCGGTGAGACGTCTGCTTTCATGCGCGCAAGAAGAGTACTTCTCAGACTGAAATGAAGGCGAGTGGCGGAGATCATTTACGTATCGCTACTGTTGATATTTGGGGCGCCTCAAGGGGCACGCTCACGCCACGGGCAGTTCTCCAGCTCCGCCCGAAGCAGACTCCTTTCGTCGCGTCTTGGAAACCTGATATCGTCGCCTCAGAGGCGAGGGACCAGACTTCATGATAATTGCTCATATCAATCTGGTAGTCAGAAACGCGGAGACGCTTGCGGCATTCTATGTGAACGTCATGGTATGCGTTGTCTTTCGCGAACTCAAGACGTTGTCCGGTGAATACGTCTCAAGAGGAACTGGCTTTCAAAATCCAAGATATGCCCAACCTGGTTGAAATTTCCGCAGTTAGAACGACTTTTTCTCGAAATTCATGAGCACAAAGTTACGCATCATCGTAACGAACCAAAGGTCAATGAACCCGGTTTCGGGCACCTTGCATTCCAGATGGAAGACGTCGGCCCTACTAAAAATCATCGAAGCTGGAAGGGCGCAGATCGGTCAAACCACAGATTTCGGCACGTCAGCGAACCCATATCTGACTGCATATGCGCGTGATCCAGAAGGTAATATTCTTGAGCTTGAACAAGCAATCAAATGACCGCTTCTGACGCATCCTGCCATCAATGTCGCAGCGGCATTTTTCGGAAAGCCCAATCGAGCTTGGCCAATATGCGAAGGAAACGCCGCTCACTCAAGGCCGATGCTGATCGACAGCGTATCGTTGCCCAGCTTGAAGTCGCTCATGCCGAGATCGCAGCTGCGCCTGCGCGGGATCTGGAGACCGTGAAGGAGATCCTGCAGGCACCTGATGACGAAGATGACCCGGTGTCCCCGTTGATTGAGAAGCTACGTGCGACACGTTTGGGAGGTCGGACATGAAGCTCTTGTGGCCAATCGGCTTGTGGATACCCTTCGCGACCCGCGATTCTGACGGGGTGTCAGTCTGCGCCGAAATAGATGGTGGTCGAGAAGGTAGTAGAGCGGAAGATCGAGATCCCAAACTCTCTGCTGATGTGTACGGCAGAGCCTGTCGCTGGATCTACCTGGATTCGTGAGCGCGATGTCGCTCAGTTCTCGTCAAGCGTTCGGCTGCAAACGAGGACTGTCGGACGAAGCTGGCGGCGGTCAGAAGGCTAACTAGGCACAGTAGCTTCTAGTTGTATTTCTCCGGTCGAGCGTCCTATTAATAGGAAATCATCCGACGGAGAGGGAGCCATGCCAGCAGAGATAAAAGCCTACGCGCGCCCGCGCCAGCTCTACCGATATCGCTCTCTTGGAGTAAACGACCCTAAGAAGTTTAAGCAGGAGCTGGACGCCATCGAGTCTGGTTACGTCTACTGTCCTTGCTACAGTGACATGAACGATCCGATGGAGGGGTCACACCGGGAATCTGCGCTGCTGAAGGAAAGCAAGTACTATGCGCTCCGGCGAAGCCGAGTCGAGGAAGCCCTTGCGACATTCGGCATCGCTTCTTTTTCTGAGACCCGCGAGCATGAGCTCATGTGGGCGCACTATGCTGGAAACTACTCCGGGATCTGTATCGAATACAGTGTATCTGCCCTGTTGGAGAACCTCCCAGACGACCATGAAATGGTTCGCATGACATACAACGAGCAGGCACCAATGCTCTACCGTGACAAGGAAACTGCTGAGAACAAGGCTAAGCTCATCTTGTCCTGTAAGTCGCTTCGGTGGTCAGGAGAGCGAGAATGGCGACTCATCCGACCCGAAATCGGAAAGGCGGAATATGGGTCAGCGAAAGCCGTTTCAGCGGTCTACTTAGGCTCAAGGATTCACGAAAAGCACGAGACTGCCATTCGCAAGGCCATGCTTCCGATGAGGATAAAGGTCGGCAAGATGAAGCTCGATACGTACGCACTCGCCTTCGAAATGCCAAAACGACTTGTCCTCAAGAAGAAAAAGTGAGGCCGGAATTATATTCCGGCCTCACTGGCCCCAGTGCTTCTTTCGAGCATCAGAACAGCTCCCGCTGCCCCGCATTCTCCCTAGCCTCGATCTCGTCAATTGATCTCTGCCGATGCCAACCCGGCTCATCCGGCTGCCGGCCGACTGAGGCTTCTGTGGCGAGGCGGTCGTGCTACCGGTCCCAGGAATGCCGCAGCCAGGCTGCAGGATGCGGCTTGCGCGCCTTCTTCGCCTTTTCGGCGATCTCGACAGCCTGCATAAGCCGCCAGCCCACGAATTCCATGACGGGAACCGACATCGAGTTGCCGATCGCGCGGTATCGCTCGATGTCGAGCGCCTTCCGACCTCCGACGTTAATATCTGTCACGTGATCCGGGAATCCCTGCGCGCGCTCGCATTCGAGCGGTGTCGGCCGCCGCACGGTGCCGTCGCTGAAGATCAGGACGAAATCTAGTTCATTGGCCTGACCCGCCGGGCGTGACATCCCGGCTCCGCTGGCGTTGAGCGTGCCAAGGACTGGCGGCGAGATCAGGTCTCCAGCGCCTTCCTGACGGCTGGCGGTATCAGCTTGTTGCGCTCGGCGGCGCGACGCAGGATTCCGGTTTTCGCGGTCTTGCTCAGCGAATACGCTTCCTGCGTCGACGGCCCCATCGAAGCTCGCAATGAGGAAGATTCTTTCCCGCCGTTGTGGGACTTCGAAAAATTGAGAGTCCAGTGTTCTCCAGCAGATTGAGACATCGGGATTTCCATCGTCGTCTCTGGAAAGCACATGACCAGCATTCGTCCAGCCGCCCCTTGGCGGGACCAGAGGATCTCCGTTCCTTCCGCCCGCGAGAACGCCCAAAAGACATCCGAATCCGTTTGTTTTGTCACTGAGGACTCCCTTCACATTTTCCCAGACTACGAACCGCAGTCCATTGATTTTGCGCATCCGCGCAGCCAGTTGCGCGAACGCGAGCGTCAGATTCCCGCGGTCGTCCCCGAGACCTTTGCGAAGCCCGGAGATTGAGAATGCTTGGCATGGTGACCCTCCCTCGAGCACATCGATTTGGCCGAGTGCACGAAGGTCCTCATCGGTGATCGCGGTGACGTCGCCGAAATTCACGACGGATCCGCCTGTGATGGACGCATATTTTTTCGGCTCAAAACCCTTGTGCTTCGGCAGGTACTTTGGAGCCGTCGCATCACAGCGTTCGGCAAGCACATGGCACTGGAAGGCTGCCGGTTCGCAGTAGCCCGCGAAATGGAAACCGAGCGGCTTCCAGGCGACCGAGGCCGCCGAGATGCCGGAGAATGTCGACAGCACTCGCATCAGAAATCCTCCAGATCAGCCATGGCTCTCTGAACCGCGCTTTCCCAAGTCTGAATATGGCCACCGCGCTCGAGATCCGCGACGGCAGCCTCAAGGCGTTCTACCTGGAATGTCGTCACCTGGTGCTGCCAGTGACGATACTCCGTGCCGAAATTCCACAGCGAATAGCGGTCGCAATCGGCAATTTCGCAGAGCAACGCGTTGCTGTCCTCCGCATCATCGAATGCGGTACTGATCTGCCATGCGCCCGTTCGCCAACGGCTCCGGAGAGCTGGGGCCGCGTCGAGCGTAGGCACGATAACACTGGGGAAGATGGCCCAAGTCACGCGAACGCTGCCGCCCAGCTTATCCGCGACCTCTCGTATGCGCAGCGGATGTGGGTGCCGATCACGCACCAGTCCGGTGTCGTCATGAGCGGTGTAGATCGGCGTCAGATGAGAGCGCTCCCCGCCGCCGACCTCGATGCGATACGGATGCGCTGCGGCGCGCCAGTATGCGTCGACGGCCAGATCGCGGATCCGGTCAAGAACGGCGGGCGGAATCCTGCGATGCGAGACCGTCGCGACGCCGCGCGAGTAGGCCTTCAGCGTGATCGGCGAGATGCCGAGAGCGGCGGCTGTCGCATCCCTGCCAATGCCGTACTGTGCGAGCATCGCTTCGGCTTCGCGGCATGCGTTACCGATCTCGTGGTCGGTGAGGTGGTAGAGCGCGCGCGGTCGCGTGACGAAGTCGTCTTCGGTTTCGATGTCAAGTTCCATTTAGGATTCTCCTTGTTTTGGTGTTCCCGGGCGCTGGCATCATCTGTCGTGATTTTGGCTACCGCGACCTCCGAGGAGGTTTCGGCTCCGGCCAAGGAGCCAGGGGAGCCGTAGCTCCCCGTTCATCAGGCGGCTTGGTTGAGATCTTCGATGGCGACGACCTGATAGTGATCTCTGACATCCATGTCGCCGAAGATTGGACGGAATTTCTCAAGAGCCTCTTCGAAGCTTTTGAAGCCCTGCTCGTTGATGTGAGCCAGCAGGGCTGCGTCGGCGTCGGCAGCGTTATAAACGCCGACTTCGCGCCCGATCGAAGTGATCGAGAAAGTCTTGAGTGCGGTCATTGTTTTGCTCCTCTGTGTCGGCGGCGGGATGCCGTGTGCCGATGACTAATGATGTGTCTAGCGGCGGACACAACGCAACAGCGAAAATCGAAAAAGTTATTGTCAACAATTGGTTAGGTTAACGACCGTCGATTTCATCGTGTTTCGTCCACGGATTTCTCCATGATATTTTTTCAACCGTTGTCGCTTTCAGCCGCCAGCGGAATCCTGGTCTCGGCAAGACAAGGAGGTCGAAATGAAAAAGAAGAAATCGGCGTGGGCATTGTTGAATCCACTAGAATGGATCCAGGCCGCGTTCGCCTTGCTGGCAGCGGTTTTCGTGCCGCTGCTCCGCTGGCTTGGGATGCTAACGCCGCCGTCGACGGACGGATTCGAGAACATCCGGAAAGAGGATGTCGAAGACGCAGCGAAGCTCGCTGTCGAGCAGGAAGCTGCCGTCGACACACTCGTTCGTGAGATGTCGCAAGCGGAAGTCGTCCGTGCATACGCCAAGGCCGACGCCGCCGGCCGCGCAGAGATGAACCTGCAGGCGCTTGACGATGCACAGCAGGACTGGCTCATGAGGCTGTCGGAGGACGACCTCGCAACGTTGGGGATGTCGACAACAGGCGCCTGCGCAAGGAGCTTGGAAGCGCGAGATGTCAGGCCATCGTACGCGAAGCAGAAGCCGGAAATGGAAACGGCCGAGATCTACCAGATCCCGACCGAAGACGACGTAGAAGAAGCGAAGCGCCAGCAGATCGCAGCGCTCTACAGGCAAGTTCAGCGCGAGCTTTGGCTAGCGCCCGGGGTTCCCAACTTGAACCCGAAGCACACCCCCGTCGCCACGCTCCACTGACCCTCGGCCAGCTCGCATCTTGAAGCCGCCCGGCGCTAGTGTTAGGCGGTTTTGCATTTCAAAGCGACGCATGGCTTCGAAAAGCTCCGGAAGCTCGTGCATGAGATCGCCGAACTGGCGAACAAGGCCTTCATCAGACATGTCGGCCACGATGCTCATGCTGCACCCCGCGCGCGGTCGATGAATGCCTGGCGCTGCTGGAGAGCGACCCGGAGACGGCGGACTTCGGCCTCAAGCGAAGCCACATGGCGGACGGCACGCATTGCCACTCGTCCGAGATCGTCGGCGCGGCCGCGTGCCTCCGCCAATTCACAAGCGTAGACATAAGCAGCACGACGTTCCGCTCGCTCCTCGGCTGCTTGCTTCCCCGCAGCGTGCGCGTCAGCCATAGATCCAACGATGCCGGCGGTGATAAGTCCGAGTTCGAGGGCGGCTGTTCCTGCCGGATTGCGAGAGGTGAAAATCGACATATGCAGCTCCTTGCTGATCGGAGGCCGACGCTACACGGACCCGGAATCCTTGGGAGCCCACAAAATTGGAATTCTACCGGCAGCGTTAAGGGAGTGCGATCGTCATCACAGAGTTTTCCATGATGTCACCGTCGCAGCTTCTTGGCTGTCAGCTTGTTGCCGCGTCTCTCATGACAGACGGTGCACAGCAAGTGTGGCTGGATGTCGGCAAGGCGTGCGGCTGCGCCGAGGACGCGACGGACATCCCGGCGCTCGATGTGACCGTAGCGACGGCAGCGCGGACACCAGCCCAGGAGCGCATACCATTCCGGGAGTTGGTCAAGCGTAGGGAAGAGGCCGTAGTCGGCAGAGCGTTTGCTAGCCTCGCTGACGGTATAGTCGCTGCCGAAATTGGCGGTCAGGTCGATGCTACGCCGATGCTTCACCGGCAACGCGCTCATACGAAGGCTTCCAGCCGCGCGCGATCCCCTTCGACATAAGACTGCTCGCGATCCAGAGCTGATCGCGCAGGAAATCGGCGTCGGCGAGCAGAGAGCGGATCGCGGCGAGTGCATCGCCATCGTGGGCGCTGAGTACGGACTCGGCGAGATAAACTTCCGGAGGCGACTGGGTGCCAGTTTCTTCTGCCGGGATATCGAGAGCGAGCTGTTGGGACATGAGGCCTCCTTGGGAATGACTTCCGATGTCAACGGAATTTGTTCCTATTTTGTTCTCATTGATCCGGGGGTCAAGCGGAGTCTTGATTCTGGCTCCGCCGGCGACAATCATGAGGGTGCAGTCGGCGTAGTTTAGCTGGACAAAACACGAGAGCTACTCTGGCATCTGCGAGCGGTGCTGGAATTCCCGAGAAGCCGGGTTCGAGTCCCGGGGTCGAGTGCAGACGCTATGCTGCGTAGCTCAGAGGCAGAGCACTCGCCAGAGCGGAAGGTCGCTGGTTCGAAACCAGCCGAGCATAGTTGAAGGCGGCATGGAGAGATCATGCCGCCTTTTCTGATTTATTCCTCTACCGGAGTGCCCAGGGATCGAGCATGGTTTCTCACGGTCGGAAAGGTCGCGTCTCGCAGTGCATCCAAGAGTTCAAACAGACCATGAAGGAAGTTCAGTTTTCGTTTGCCTATATCCGGGTATCGGAAGATGTACGGTGGCTCACCGTAGTCAGAGGAGAGAGATGCGAGTGCGTCGACATACTCCTCGTCAAGCACCAGTCCTTCCTGCTCTGATGCACTATACAGGTTCAGAAGGTTATGTCCGAGACCCTTGTTTTTCAGCTCTTTAGACGTTCGGCCTTTGGCCAGCAGAAACGCCTTCAGGTAAAGCTCGGCAGCATGACCAATCAGATTGCAAACCGGATCGTGTAGGATGCCCCACTGCTCAGCTTCATTAAACGCGACAATGGGGTCTCGAAACTTCCCGGCACACTCGATTGCGGCGAGGCGATAGTGATTTCCCGATCTGAAGAACAAGAAGCCCGAGTCGCGTTGCTGCTCGGGTTTTATCTTTACCGTCTTCCCAGGAAACGGTCTTTCAACAGTGGTCATTGCTTCCCCCTCTATACCCCAATGCCGACTTCCCCCTCGATCCTCGAATCTTGCAGGAACCCAAGGCAAGATCGCGTGGATGACCCCAGAAGTCGAGCACTGTCCGGAATCGGAAGTACCCGCTGCATGTCGGCGGTTGACGCTCCTGCCGCAGCGAGACTTCGAGAGGGCTACGGCAGCTCTCACCAGCTACGGGGGTGCGGATCCATCCGGAGTTTGACTTCTTTCAAAGGGCAGAATCGCTGTAGAGAATCCGGGCATTCGACAGGACGATGTGGAGTGTCCCTTCCTCCGCGCTCATATTCCGAACCAGCTAGGTCTGCTCGTCGACAGGCAGCACAAGGAAGCGGTAATGGTCATCAGCGCGCGTCGTATCGAAACCCTCATCGTAAGGAAGCCACTTCAGGCGCAGGCGCTTTTTCAGCAGATTCTCTTCTTCGTCGGTCATCTCGTCACCCCAGACTGAAATCTGAGGTCGGTAGTAGCTTGCCATGTCGCGGCGTCGATCTCGAATCTTGCAGGGTAGCGAGCGAGAACATCGGACGATTAGTTCTCGGGTATCGGCAAGTCAGCGACATTTGGTACCCCCGCCACGAACAAGAGATCTGCGACCGGGTGCAGACGAGGCCTCTGCATCGACCGAGTTCTCACAAACAGAAGGCTCCGGTATAGGAAACGGTATGGACTCAAGCGTCAAGTTTGTGGAAAAACACTGGGACCGCCACATGAAACCAAAAACGGTATGGAAACGGTATAAGTCGTCATAGGCACTTGAAGTTACGGCATCTTATCTACCGTACCGCACCATAACCGATCGAATTTATTATATAAAAATGGTGCCCGGAGGCGGATTTGAACCACCGACACGCGGATTTTCAATCCGCTGCTCTACCAACTGAGCTATCCGGGCACTTCAGGTCCTTGAAGAACCTCCGCTTTTGACGGGCGGGGCTGTTTGGTGCCCCGAAAGTGAGCGGGGTTATAACATCTTGTTCGGACATGGCAAGCGCCATAGCGAAGTTTTTTGACAGTTTTTTCACGGCGCCTGTGGATGGCTTGAATACGTGCGCTGTGAAGGCCTTATCGTGGCTGAAAACGCACTATCGGCAATCCGCCAGACCTGATCAACATCAGTCAGGTGGCGGGTTCAGGCGCGGCTGATCCGGGCGAGCGGCGGTTGGGCGGCTTGGGGCAATTATGCCCCTTCCCCGCGCCGTGCGGCAAGTCCAAGCGCAAAAGGCACCACAGCCACCAGAGCCGCCATGACGGGTGAGGACGCGAAGATGCGGCTGGCAAGCGAGGTAACGGCAACGGAGCGCACAACCATCATCAGGCGCGAATTCTCGTGGTCTTTCTCGTGCCTGATATCTGTGGGTTTGTGGCGGGTTGGATGGGACGCCGATTCCAGCTTTTTCACATCGCGGCGCAGCTTTTCCAACTGTTTGCGGAGTTCGTCCAGTTCCGCGCGTATCGACTGGTCCACCGTAGCGGAAGCACGCGCCTCTCGGACAGCGGGCTTTTCTGCCTCTTTCTCCGCAGCTTCTTCATCAAGTTCAGCCAAGTGGTCGTCAAGGTCCGATGGTTTGTCGAAACCATGGGATCGCAGCGATGTCTTCATTGCAGTCTCCTGAAGTGTCCTGAATTGCGGCACCGGGCGCGCATCGCCCGTTCACGCCTTCTCAACGCCCCAGCCGGGCAAAGGATGCACATAAAGCGACGGTATCGGCACGATAGGCCGATAAAAAAACAGGCCCCGAAGGGCCTGTTCATTTGTGTGTCTTGAAGGCTTATGCCGCTTTCGCGGTGCTGCCATAGGGATCGAAGCGACCGTAGAAGGTCTCTCCCTTGGCGGCCATGTCCTTCAAAAGCGGCGTCGGCTTGAAGCGTGGGCCATAGGTCTCGCTCAGCTTCTCGGCCAGCGCCACGAAGGTCTTCACGCCCATGCCGTCGATATAGGAGAGGGCGCCGCCGGTGTAGGGCGCAAAGCCGAAACCGAGGATGGAGCCGACATCGGCCTCACGCGGGTCGGTGACGATGCCTTCTTCCACGGTGCGGGCGGCTTCCAGCGCCACGGTGACCAGAAAGCGCTGTTTCAGCACTTCCATATCCACGTCCTCCGGCTTCTGCTGAGGATAGAGATCCTTCAGGCCGGGCCAGAGGGACTTCTTGGCGGGCTTTGGCGGGTAGTCGTAAAAGCCCTTGGCGTTCTTGCGGCCAAAACGGCCCTCGCCTTCCACCAGCTTCTTCACCAGTTCCATATGGCGCGGATCGACAGCCTTTTCACCGAGATCGGCGACGGTTGCTTTCAGGATCTTGTAGGAAAGATCGATTGCCACTTCGTCGTTCAGCGCCAGCGGGCCGACCGGCATGCCGGCGAATTTCGCGGCATTCTCGATCATGGCGGGCGGCACACCCTCGATCAGCATGTCGTAGCTTTCCGCCATGTAACGCAGCACGCAGCGATTGACGAAGAAGCCGCGCGTATCGTTGACGACAATCGGCGTCTTCCTGATCTTGGCCACATAATCCAGCGCGACGGCCAGCGCCTTATCGCCCGTTTCCTTGCCGAGGATGACTTCCGTCAGCATCATCTTCTCGACCGGCGAGAAGAAGTGGATGCCGATAAAATCCACCGGGCGCTTGGAGTTCTTCGCAAGCCCGGTGATCGGCAAGGTGGAGGTGTTGGAGGCGAAAATTGCGCCTTGCGGCAACACGGCTTCCACGGCCTCGATGACGGCCTTTTTCACGTCGCGGTCTTCGAAGACGGCCTCGATGACGAGATCGGCGTCGGAGAGCGCCGCGTAATCCGCTGTCGGGGTAACGAGGTCAAGCAAGGCCTTGCCTTCATCCTGCGTCAGCCTGCCCTTGCCGATGGCGGCCTTGACGCTTTCCTCGCAATGGCCCTTGCCCTTGTCGGCGGCTTCCTGATCGCGGTCCACCAGCGTGACGGGGATACCGGCTGCGGCAGTGACATAAGCAACGGCGGCGCCCATGAAGCCCGCGCCGACGACGCCGACCTTTCTGAACTCCGTCTTCGGCTGACCGGCCGGGCGGCGCGCGCCCTTGCCCAGTTCCTGCATGGAAACAAACAGCGAGCGGATCATGCCGAAGGCTTCCTTCGAACGAAGGATTTCGGTGAAATAACGCTGCTCCACCTTCAACGCCGTATCGAACGGCAATTGCAGACCCTCATAGACGCATTTCAGGATAGCAAGTGCGGCCGGATAGTTGCCGGCGCTTTCACGGCGCAGGATCGCCGGAGCGGCCGGCCAGAGCTGGGCAGCGGCCGGCGTCCAGATGCCGCCGCCGGGGGCCTTGAAGCCTTTTTCATCCCAAGGGGCAACCGGCTTCAGGCCGTCCTTGATCATTTGCTTGGCAGCGGAAATGAGCTGATCCGGATCCACCACCTGATGAACCAGCCCCATGGCCTTGGCGCGCGCACCGGTCAGCGACTGACCGGTGGTCATCATCTGCAAGGCAGATTGCGCATCGGTCAGGCGCGGCACGCGCTGGGTGCCGCCGGCACCAGGGAAAATGCCGACCTTGACTTCAGGAAGGGCTATCTTGAGGCTTTTGGCATTCGACGCGACGCGACCGTGGCAGGCAAGCGACAGCTCGAAAGCGCCGCCCATGCAGGTGCCGTTGATGGCTGAGACCCAGGGCTTACCGTTGGTCTCCAGCTTGCGGAACAAGCCGGTCATGCGGCCGACCAGTTCGAACAGCTTGGCGGCTGCCTGATCCGGGTCCTTCGCCTTCTCGTCATTGTAGAAGGAGAACATCGACTTGATCATCGAAAGATCGGCACCGCCTGAAAACGTGCTCTTGCCGGAGGTGAAGACAACACCCTTGACGCCAGCGTCGGCGACAGTTGCGTCAACGATGGCGTTAAGTTCGTCCATCACCTTGGAAGTGAAGACATTCATGGACTTTTCCGGCATGTCCCAGGTGACAAGGGCAATGCCGTCTGCGTCCGTCTCGATGGTGAAATTGGTATAAGTGCTCATTTTGGGATTCCTCTTCCCTGAATTTCCCTGAGGTTATGACAGGCCGATGGCGAGGCCGAGAGAACCGACCACGAGAACGAGAAACACAATCAAACCCCAACGTTCGGCTCGGAGGCGGCGGACATGTGCAGAAGAAACGGGGCTGACGAACGCCCTATGATCCTGCGCCATGTCCTTTTCCAGATTGTGCCTAGCCAGTTGCTGTTCGATCTCGTTCTTGGGTCGCTCGTAAACCTCGCGCCTCATGACCAGCCTCTCAAACCCGCTCGATAACCGTCGCCGTGCCCATGCCCGCGCCGATGCAGAGCGTGACGAGCGCGGTGTTCAGATCGCGCCGCTCCAACTCGTCAAGCACCGTGCCGAGGATCATCGCTCCTGTCGCACCCAGCGGATGGCCCATGGCGATTGCGCCGCCATTGACGTTCATCCTGTCGTGGCTGATGTCGAAAGCCTGCATGTAACGCAGCACGACGGCGGCGAAGGCCTCGTTGAGTTCGAAAAGATCGATATCGGCAAGCGACATCCCGGTCTTTTTCAGAAGCTTCTCGGTCACATCCACCGGGCCGGTCAGCATCAGCGCCGGATCGGAACCGATATTGGCGAAAGCCCTGATGCGGGCACGCGGCTTCACGCCCATCGCCTCGCCGCCCGCCTTGGAACCAACCAGAACGGCGGCCGCGCCATCGACGATACCGGACGAATTGCCCGCATGGTGCACGTAGTTGATACGCTCCACTTCCGGGTGCGCCATGATGCCAACGGCTTCGAAGCCGCCCATTTCACCCGGCATTTGGAAAGAGGGGTTGAGTGAGGCAAGCGCCTGCATGTCCGTACCGGGGCGCATATGTTCGTCGCGGTCGAGGATCGTCAGGCCGTTGCGGTCCTTCACGGGGATAACGGACTTACTGAAATAACCCTTTTCCCAGGCATGTGCGGCGCGCTTCTGGCTTTCGACAGCATAGGCGTCGACATCGTCCCTGGAGAAACCGTATTTCGTGGCGATGAGATCTGCCGACACGCCCTGCGGCATGAAGAAGGCGGGGAAGTTGACCGAAGGGTCCATGTACCAGGCGCCACCAGACATGCCCATGCCGACGCGCGACATGCTTTCCACGCCGCCGGCGATGACGATATCGTCGGAGCCTGCCTTGACCTTGCCGGCCGCGAAGTTGATGGCATCGAGACCTGAAGCGCAGAAGCGCGAGATCTGCATTCCCGGTGCCTTGTTGGAATAACCGGCCTCGAAGGCGGCGGCTTTCGGGATAACTGCACCGGCATCCATGACGGGATCGACACAGCCCATGATGATGTCATCGACAGCAGACGTATCGAGCCCGTTGCGGTCGCGGATGGCTTCCAGCGTCTTGGCGGCAAGGCGAACGGAGGGCACCTCATGCAGGCTGCCATCCTTCTTGCCGCGTCCGCGCGGGGTGCGGACATGGTCATAAATGTAAACGTCGGTCATTAACTCTCTCCCTCGGCGCGTGACACGCCCTGTCAGAATGCTTCCGCAGCCAGTTCCATAATGGTGTCCGCGCCGGTTTCGATGCGGGCCTTGCGTAGCGCCGTTTCCGGCATGATGCGCTCCATATAAAACTTCGCCGTGACAAGCTTGGTCTTGAGGAAATCCTCGTCCGAAGTGCTACCTGCCGCAAGGGCTTCGCTCGCCGCCTTCGCCATGCGGGCCTGCATGTAACCCAGCACCACGATACCGAAGAGGTGCATGTAATCGGTCGAACCGGCACCGGCATTGTCTGGCTTGGCCATGGCGTTCTGCATGAACCACATGGTTGCGGCCTGTAGATCGTTCAAGCCCTTCTTCAGGCCCTTTGTGTAAAGGCTGAGCTTTTCGTCGGCGCGGTTTTCCTCGCAGAAATCGCCGATTTCCTTGAACAGCGCCATGACGGCACGGCCGCCATTCATGCCGAGCTTGCGGCCGACCAGATCGAGCGCCTGAATGCCGTTCGCACCCTCATAGATCATGGTGATGCGGGCATCGCGGACATATTGGCTCATGCCATGTTCCTCGATATAGCCGTGACCGCCGAAGACCTGTTGCGCCATTACGGCATGGTCGAAGCCCTTGTCGGTCAGCACGCCTTTGAGGATCGGCGTGACGAGACCGAGCAGGTCATCTGCCGTCTGACGCTCTTTCTCATCGGTCGACCGGTGGGCGATATCGGATTGCAGCGCGGTCCACAGAAGGAAGGCGCGACCAGCCTCGTTATAGGCCTTGATAGTCATCAGCGTACGGCGGATATCCGGGTGCACGATGATCGGATCGGCCTTTTTATCGGGGAATTTTGCCCCGGAAAGTGAACGGCCCTGAATGCGCTCGCGGGCATATTCGACCGCATTCTGATAGGCGATCTCACCCACGGACAGGCCCTGAAGGCCGACGCCGAGGCGGGCTTCGTTCATCATCACGAACATGGCGGAGAGACCCTTGTTCTCCGCACCCAAGAGATACCCCGTCGCATCGTCATAGTTCATGACGCAGGTGGCGTTGCCGTGGATGCCCATCTTGTGTTCGATCGCGCCGCAGGTGACGCCGTTGCGCTCGCCGAGCGAACCGTCCTCCTTCACGAGGAATTTCGGCACGATGAACAGTGAAATACCCTTGGTGCCTTCCGGCGCGCCCTCGATGCGGGCAATCACCAGATGGACGATATTATCAGTCATGGAATGTTCGCCGGCCGAAATGAAGATCTTCTGGCCGGAAATCTTGTAGCTGCCGTCGCCCTGCGGAACTGCTTTTGTGCGCAGCAGGCCGAGATCGGTGCCGCAATGGGGTTCCGTCAGGTTCATGGTGCCGGACCATGTTCCCTCGACCATCTTCGGCAAATAGGTTTCTTTCTGCTCCTGCGTGCCATGGGCGAGGACGGCAGCGATGGCGCCCTGCGTCAGGCCGGGATACATCATCAGCGACAGGTTGGCGGACGACATGTATTCGCCAATCGCCGCATGCAGCGTATAGGGCAGGCCCTGCCCGCCGAATTCCGGCGGTACGGCGAGGCCGATCCAGCCGCCTTCACAATAGGCGTCGTAAGCCTCCTTGAAACCATCAGGAACGGAAACCGAACCATCATCTGCACGCTTGCAGCCCTGTTGATCGCCAGACAGGTTCAGCGGGAAAAGCCGCTCCTCGGCAAGTTTCGCCGCCTCGCCGGTAATAGCCTCGATCATGTCGGGGGTTGCATCCTCGAAGCCGGGCAGGTTGTTATACCGCTCGAGGCCAAGAACGTCGTTCAGAATAAAAAGCGTGTCTTTAACTGGGGCCTTGTAAACAGGCATTACCGATGTTCCTCCGCATCGTGAAAGCCGGAGCCGATCCGGCCGATATGGGATGACAATATTTGACGTGCGCGTAAACGTCAAATAAATTCCGGTCGAATGTCATTGCCCTTTTTCCGCGCAATGCTTGGCCAGCCCCACGCGAAAGCGTCACGCGCCGCAAAAGTTAAAAAATTCCAACCATAGTTAACCACTTCTTTACCACGTTTCGTGAATTCTCCGACACGAGGTAACTGCTTCGTCAATCGAAGCATTTTCCTTCATGGGGGCAAATACCGGCTCTAGAATTGCTGCATGTTGTGCGACGGCATTATCAGGCGGGTAGCCGTTGCAACAAACACCGGGCACGCCGGACGGAAGCGAAGCGAGCGAGAAGATGAACGGATTGCGATCGAAAAACCAAAGCCCGAGCGACAGGTCGTCTCTTGATGCTCTCAATCGCACCATTGAAGGCCTTGAAGCCCGCATCGAAGGGCTGATGAGCCAGAAATTTCCGCGCGACCCCCGCGCCACGACAGCTGAGCCGAAAAACGAGGCCCATGCCGCGCCGCGCGAGCCACGCGCCACCGTCACCCCGCCGCAACTCGACCCGGTCAACGAAATCCGCCAGCGCCAGCGCCTGCTTGAGGCAAGCTTCCAGCGCCCGCAGGAGCCCGTTGCGCGCCCGGAACGAACCATTACCAGACCGCTTGCGCCTGAATACCGGCCGAACGACGTGCAGAACGCGGCGGCCAACCCCGCACCGCGCGCGCGCTCCATCCCGCCCTATCAGGAGCAGCAGCGAAACGACGCGGCCTTGCAGGAGATCGCGCAGGCGCTCGTCAACCTGCGGCATGAGCTGAAGCACGATATTTCAGAAGGCGTGGCGCGCGAAGCGCAAGGGCTGCGAGCCGAAATCCGAAACATTCGCGCGATCGCGGAAGACCAGCAGTTCATCGGCGACCTGCGCGACGATATTGCAAGGCTTGCCGGCAGCATCGACCAGCTCGGCAATCTGGCCTCTCCCGATGCCTACGGGCTGCGCAATGAATTCGATGACCTGCGCCTCACCATCGACCAGCTTGCGCGTGAAGACAGCGTACATCGGATCGAAAGCCGCTGGAACACCGTGGAAGACACGTTGCGCGGTTTCGACACGGCCTCGCTGCAGGACGAAATCGTCTCGCTCGCCTATCGTCTCGACGACATCAAGACCCAGCTCGGCGGCATGAGCAACAATCCCGCCGTGCGCGTGCTTGAGGAAAAGCTGATCACCATCGCAAGCGCGGTGGAGCAGCTCGGCAAGCATATGCAGCCGAACGAGGCTGCCTTTACCGAACAGTTTTCCGGTCTGGACCAACGACTGGATGAAATCAGCCGCGCCATTGCCGCTACTGGCGCCCGCTCCAACAATGCACAGGCCACCGACCACGCACTGGCACAGCGGCTGGAAACCCGCCTGAACGGCCTTGCCGAACAGCTCGGTGATATCAATCGTATTGCCGCCGCAAAGCCGGATCCTGCTGTGGATCTCACCGCCCGTCTTGAAACGCTGGCCGCCAAGATCGACGAATTGAGCACGGCGCGCGACGCGGCACAGCTGCACGAGCGGCTGGACCAGCTTTCCCTGCTTCTGGAGCGTTCGCAGCGCCCCTCACAGCAGGCGGAACTGACATCGTTCCTCAGCGACATTTCCCGCAAGATCGACGCGCTGGATCACGGCACCATCAATGACGGCCTGGCGGAACGGCTCGACACGCTTTCTCGGCGCATCGAAGACCTTGACTATCGCTACAGCCAGCCGCAGCCCGTTGCTGGTTTCAACGAAGGCACTTTCTCGCGCCTGGAAGAACGGCTTGGCGATATCGCGGCGCGTCTGGACGAGACCGCCCATGCCGCACCCGCCGACAGCGGCGCTTTGCTCAGCCTAGAAAATCAGATCGCCCATCTCTCCTCGCTAATCAGCCAGCCGGGTCATCACCAGCCGGCGGGCATGTCGCCGGAACTCGATGCCCGCATGTCGGCGATCGAGGACTACATGGCGTCCAACGATGAGTATATCATCGAAGCGGCTCGACAGGCGGCCGAGGCTGTTCTGGACGCCTTTACGCGCAACAATGTCTCCTCCGGCGCAAACCTCGCCGATATGACGATGCTGACCGATCTTGCCACCGATCTTCGCAGCCTCGAGGCGCTGAGCCGCAACACGGAAGAACGCACGCACCGCACCTTCGAGGCGCTGCACGAAACGCTGGTGCAGATTGCCGGTCGACTGGACAGCCTTGATAATCGCGCTCCCGCTCCCGCCTATCGCGAAGAGGCAGCGCCACGCAACGTCGCGCAGCATATGATTACGCCCGCCCGCGAAGACGTGGCCATGCCGGCCGCCATCTTCCCGCAAGAGGGCTACATCACCGAAGAACAGCTTATTCTCGAAGACACGCGCGATGTCGGCGAAAACGGCGCGGATGCGATGGCAATCGTGCCGCCCGCCGCTGCAAAACCCGCAAAAGCAGAGAAAAAGAGCCTGCTTGCCGGCCTGACCAAGCGTTTCAAAACCGGCACGGCGAAGACCGCCAAATCGGCAGAAGAACCCGTATCGGCAACCACCACCCGCACGCAGGTGGAACCCGCCCCTTCGCTCGATCCGATCGACGTGCTGCCCGCGGGCCAGGAGAACGAACTTCTGGAGCCCGGCTCGGGCGCGCCTGACATCAAGAAAATACTGGAACGGGTGCGCGCCAGCCAGGTCGCTTCCAGCGGCAAGGCGGCGGACGCAGAAGGCCGCACGGATTTCATCGCCGCCGCCCGTCGCGCAGCGCAGGCTGCCGCCATGGAAACCTCCCCGGAGAAGCTTGAAACCGGCAAGAAAAATCGCAAGCCCGACGCTTCGGCGCTTTCACGTTATCGTCGCCCGCTGCTGCTCGGCATCGGCGCCATTCTTCTTGCGATGATGGCCATGCCGCTCGTCAAGACGATGATGGGCGGCGCGGAAGCCCCGGCACCGGTCATCGAAGAGAAGATGGGCGATGCCCCGGTCTCCGCACTTCCCGAGACCGGCGACAAGGCCGTGACCATTCCGTCCGAACTGGCTATCGATCCGCAGGAGGCGGCATCCGCCGACAGCATCGAAAACGCAGCACCATCGGAAAACACCATCGATCCGCGTACCATTGGCGGCGCGCCGCTTGCCAATGAACCGCCTGTTGCCGATGCGCCCGCTGTGGATGCGGCGACATCAGGCACTGTCGCACAGAGTGAGCCGCAGGCACCGGTGCAGGCCGCCACCACGGCTGCCGCCGCCCAGGGCGCGATCGCGGTTCCCGCCGGTATCGAGCCAGCATCGCTGGCGGAAGCCGCAGCGAAAGGCGACACACAGGCGCTGTACGAGATTGCAGCACGCTACACCGAAGGTCGCGGCCTTGCCGCCGATCGCACGGAAGCCGCCAAATGGTACAAGCTGGCTGCGGATCGCGGCCTTGCTCCCGCACAATATCGTCTCGCCAACCTTTACGAGAAGGCGAATGGCGTCGAGCGCAACCTTTCCGAAGCGAAGCGCTATTACACGCTGGCAGCAGAACAGGGCAATGCAGGCGCCATGCACAATCTCGCTGTCCTGCTCGCCTCCGATGCGGCCGGCCAGCCGGATTTCACCACCGCCGCGCAATGGTTCATCAAGGCTTCCGAACTCGGCGTCCGCGACAGCCAGTTCAACCTTGCCATTCTCTACGCGCGCGGAAGCGGCGTGAAGCAGGATATCGAGGAATCCTACAAGTGGTTCTCCATTGCAGCCAAGGATGGCGACACGGACGCTGCCCAGAAGCGTGACGAGGTTGCGGGAGCGATGAACCCGCAGCAACTTCAGAGCGCACGTGCGAAAGCCGACGCGTGGAAGGTCAAGCCGCTTTCGGAAGACGCCAACAGTGTCAACCCGCCCGAGGAATGGGCTGGCAAGGACGGCGTGAAGACTGCCTCCGTGGACATGGAAAAGGCGATCCGCAACATTCAGGCGATCCTGAACAAGAACGGTTTCGATGCCGGCCAGCCCGACGGCAAGCTTGGCAAGAACACGGTTACCGCCATCAAGGATTTCCAGAAATCCGTTGGCCAGACACCCGACGGGCGCATCACCAACGAGCTGGTGACAGCGCTGCTCGCCCGAAACAAATAACCGTTTCGCAACGGACGAGGCGGCCTCCCCGGCCGCTTCCCCGCAGTTTGGCGCCGGAATGTGGCGCTGCTCCCACGCCTGATCGCTATCTTTCCAAATTATCAACGTATTTACCGTTGAATGTTGACACGTCGGACCCTCGCGGGCATGACGGATGAAGGCTGGGCATGCCCGGTCTTTTCAGACAGAAAATGTAAATCGCGGCGCGGCCCCACACCCGGACAAGCCCTGCCGCCCGGAACCATTTGCCCGAGGTCCGAGCCGTGACTGTCTATCTGCCGATTGCAGAACTGTCGGTGAACATTTTCATCATTCTCGGCATGGGCGCGGCCGTCGGTTTTCTTTCCGGCATGTTCGGCGTGGGCGGCGGTTTTCTCATCACCCCCTTGTTGATTTTTTACAATATTCCGCCCGTAGTGGCTGTGGCGACGGGCGCAAACCAGGTGGTGGCCTCTTCCGTCTCCGGCTCGATCACGCATTTCCGGCGCGGAACGCTGGATGTGAAGCTTGGGAGCGTCCTGCTGGTCGGCGGTCTTGTAGGCGCTACGGTGGGCGTGTGGATATTCTCCTTCCTGCGCAGCATCGGCCAGCTCGATCTCATCGTTTCGCTGCTTTACGTCATCCTGCTCGGCACTGTCGGCACCTTGATGCTGAAGGAGAGCATTTCCGCCCTGCGCCGCGCTGCCCGTAATGAGACGGTGACGCTGCGCCGCCCCGGCCATCACAACTGGGTTCACCGCCTGCCGCTGAAAATGCGGTTCAAGAAGTCGAAGATATATCTCAGCATCATTCCCGTCGTCACGCTGGGTTTCGGTATCGGCATCCTTACCTCGATCATGGGTGTCGGCGGCGGCTTCATCATGGTGCCGGCCATGATTTATCTTCTGCGTATTCCGACCAACGTCGTTGTCGGGACCTCACTGTTCCAGATCATTTTCGTTACCGCCTATACGACCATCGTTCAGGCCGCGACGAACTATTCCGTCGATGTGGTGCTGGCCTTCATCCTAATGGTCGCGGGCGTCATCGGCGCGCAATATGGCGTGCGCGTCGGGCAGAAACTGCGCGGCGAACAGCTGCGCGCGCTTTTGGCGCTTCTGGTGCTTGCAGTCGCCCTTCGCCTTGCCGTGGCACTGGTTGTTCGCCCTGAGGACCTGTTTTCGGTCGCCGTCGGAGGGTTAGGTTATTGACCCACCGCCTGCTGCTTTGCGCCTTTCTGCTTATCGGTTCCTGCCTTGCCTTTACCGCTTCGGCACAGACACCACCGCTTGCCCTGCCTCCCGGCACACAGCAGAGGTCCTTGCAGGAAAATATCGAAATCGGCGCATCGACGACGGAGATTCCGATCACCTCCGATTTCCGCGGGGCGGATTTCACGCTTTTCGGCGCCCTTAACAACACCGACCAGTTGCTGCTCGCAATCGGCCAATATGATATCGTCGTCACCCTCGAAGGCCCCAGCGACTACATGACGGTGCGCAAGAAGGAGCGCGTGGCCGGTATCTGGATCAATACCAGCGCCATCACCTTCACGCCGCTGCCGGAATCCTATTCCATGGCCAGCACGCGCGATATCAGCGCCGTCGCTTCGCCTGGCACCTTGCGGGCCATGGGGCTTGGTGTCGAACATCTGTCGCTCAAAAGTGCGGTGTTTTCCGGCGTGCCCGACAATGTCTTCGATTTTCAGGAGGCCTATCGGCGCCTGCGGCTTTCAAGCGGCATCTATCGCAACGACACGACCGGCGTGCGGCTTGAACGCACCGGTCTGTTCTGGGCAACCTTGCGCCTGCCCGCCAACGTCCCGAACGGCGTGCATACGGCCCGTGCCTATCTCTTCAAGAGCGGAAATTTCATCGCCCAGCGCGAGCTGAAACTGCGCGTCGTCAAGACCGGCATGGAACAGGCAATCACCGATGCCGCGCATCAGACACCGCTTGCCTATGGCGCGCTGTGCGTTCTCCTCGCCGTCGTCACGGGCTGGAGTGCCAGTATTATTTTCCGCAAGGACTGAGTGTTTTTCATTCCCGTAAAAGAGCGCGTCTTTCGCCTTCGGCGTAAAAGATAGCGTTCGCTTCCTTCAATGGTTTGCGGTAAAATTCAAGACGTTACAACCACGTACGCAGCTTATGGCGGCAAGTGCGGTTGTGACCGGGATGAAAAGGAGAAATGTCATGTTCAAGCACATTCTCATTCCCACCGATGGCTCGCCGCTGGCGCAGATCGCAATCGACCAAGGGTTCGCTCTCGCCAGAGAGGCAGGCGCAAAGGTGACCGTCGTGACGGTGTCCGAACCCTTTCACGTGATTGCCAGCGATGTCGAGGACATTGCCGCCATTGCCGAAGAGGAATTCCACCGTTGCGAGGAGGCGGAGCATTTTCTGAGAGATACGCAGGCGCACGCCGCATCGATGGGGCTGGATTGCGAAGCCCTGCTGGCGCGGGCGGGACGGCCGGATGAGGCGATTGTCGAAATCGCCAACAGGACCGGCTGCGACCTCATCGCCATGGCTTCGCACCGGCGCAGAAGCTTCGTCGAGATGCTTGTCGGCAGCGTTACGGCCAAGGTGCTGAAAAACTCGAAGATACCGGTGCTGGTATACCGCCAATAGACGGGCGGAGCGATGCGCTCAGCCGAGCAGATTTGAAAACCGTACCGAATAGATGCGGTCCCGCCCCATCAGATGCGCGACGAGTGCAGCGTGGTCAAAGAGACCGCGCATGGCCTTGTGCCGCAAATCCAGTCCGCCGCTCATCACCCCGAAGGCCGGCATCAACAGGCGGGAACCATCGGTGGCGAAACAGGGACGCCGCACCGTTTTTTCGCGACGGCGAACAGTGGCGGAGGGATGCAGATGGCCTGCGATTTCACCCGCAGCATCTCCTACCTTAGGCTCGTGGCGGAAAACGAGATTGCCATAAAACATCTCATCTACCGAAGAACCCGGCAGATCGACCGTGCCATCCGGATCGTGGTTGCCGTTGATCCATATCCAGTCACGGCCACGGGCCATCTCGCGGATCAGTTCGCGCAGCATAAGCGGCAGATGCTCGGACCCGACCCGATCGTGGAAATTGTCGCCGAGGCTGACGACGATCTTCGGATCGTAACGGCTGACAAGGGAAGACAGGATTTTGAGGGTAGCGATCGTGTCGTAAGGCGGCAGCATGCGCCCGCGCCGGGCAAAGGCCGCACCTTTTTCCAGATGCAGGTCCGAGACAACCAGCAGCGACTGATCGGGCAGGTAAAGCCCACCCAACGGGTCACACCAGGCGGCGACGCCGTTGATGGCAGTTTCGCTGCCAAGGCATTCGAAGCCATTGGAAAACCTGTCGCTCAATGTCAGTCGGCTTAGCACTTTTGTGGTCGTTCCTTCATTCCAGTTTGATGCTTCAGGACATGGCTTCGGCGATAAGCTCGTCTGCGGCCTCGGCCAGCACCTGATCCATCGCCTCGCCCGCCACCGTCTCGCGGCCGATTTCCAGCATGACGGGAACGGCAAGCGGCGAGACGTGCTCCAGTGCACGATGGGTGGTGTGACCCTTGATTCGCTTCAGCATATCGCCAAGACGGCCAATGTCCAAAAGTCCCGCCGCCGCATCACGTCTGGTTGCCTCCAGCAGAATATGATCCGGCTCATGGCTGCGAAGAACGTCATAAATAAGATCGGCGGAGACCGTGACCTGACGGCCCGTCTTTTCCTTGCCGGGATGGCGGCGTTCGATGAGGCCGGAAATGACGGCACAGTTGCGGAAGGTCCGCTTCAGCATGAAGGATTCGTCCAGCCACGCCTCCAGATCGTCGCCCAGCATGTCCTCGTCGAGAAGTTCCGCCAACGACAGGCGGCGGGATTTCAGCCGCCTGCCAATATCCTCCATGGCCCAGATGGCGAGCGAATAATCGGTGGCAACGAAGCCCATGGGCTTTGCGCCTGCCCGTTCCAGCCGCCGTGTCAGAAGCATGCCGAGGGTCTGGTGAGCCAGCCGCCCTTCAAAAGGATACATGACCATGAAGAAGCGTTTGCGGAAGGGAAATGTCTCGACCAGCAGCTCGTCGCGCTTGGGAATGATCGATTTTTCCTTCTGGATTGCCAGCCAGTCGCGCACCTGATCCGGCAGCGACTGCCAGCGGGCGGGATCGGACAGCATGGAGCGCACCTGGTCCGCAAGGTAGGTGGAAAGCGGAAACTTGCCGCCGGCATAGGAGGGTATCTTCGGGTCCATCGAAAAGGCCTGCGACACCAGGCATTCATTCTCCCGGATGCCTTCGAAGCGCAGAACCTTGCCGGCAAACAGGAAGGTATCGCCCTGCACCAGCTGCTCGAGGAAATATTCCTCGACCTTGCCGAGCGACATGCCGCCGCGTCCGACCGAGCCCTTGGCATTGCGCTTGACCATGCGGACATTGAGTTCCGCAGCCTCGACGATGGTGCCGAGGTTGAGGCGATATTGCTGCGCGACCGCCGGATTGGAGACACGCCAGCGGCTGTCCTTCATCTGGCGGATGCGGGCGTAACGTTCATAGGTGCGCAGTGCGTATCCACCGGTAGCGGTAAAATCCACGACGCGGTCGAAGGTAGAACGCGGTAGATTGGCATAGGGTGAAGCGCTGGTCACTTCACGATAGAGATCATCCGCATCGAAAGGTTCGGCGCAGGCCATACCGAGCACATGCTGGGCAAGAACATCCAGTGCGCCTTGCGCGATGGGGGGCGTATCCTGCGCGCCGATATAGTTCGCATCGAGTGCGGCCCGGCACTCCATCACCTCGAAACGGTTGGCGGGAACGAGGATTGCCTTTGACGGCTCATCCATGCGGTGATTGGCGCGGCCGATGCGTTGGGCAAGGCGGCTCGCCCCCTTTGGCGCGCCGACATGCACGACGAGATCGACATCGCCCCAGTCTATGCCGAGATCGAGCGTGGAGGTGGCGACGACCGCGCGCAATTTGTTTTCAGCCATCGCGGCCTCCACCCGGCGGCGCTGTCCGGCATCCAGCGAACCGTGATGCAAGGCGATCGGAAGATTATCGTCGTTTACATTCCAGAGTTCCTGAAAAATCCGTTCCGCCTGCGAACGGGTGTTAACGAAGATGAGCGTCGTCTGGTGCGCCTTCAGAGCGGGATACAAATCCTTCATGGCGTAGCGCGCGGAATGGCCGGACCACGGAATACGCTCCTCCGTCTGCAGAATGGCGATGTTTGGCTTGGCTCCGCCTTCCACTGTTATAAGACCTGCGGGCGGTTCTCCCTGCCCCTGCGGTGCCAGGTAACGTCGCAAATCCATCGGCTCCGCCACCGTGGCGGAAAGGCCAATGAAGCGGACATGCGGCGCGTGCCTGCGCACCCGCGCGAGCGCGAGCGACAGCAGATGGCCACGCTTGGAGGTGACGAGCGAGTGCAGCTCATCCAGCACCACATATTTCAGGTCGCGGAAAAAGCGCTCGGCTTCCTTGTTGGCAAGCAGCAGCGACACCTGTTCCGGCGTCGTCAGGAGAATATCGGGCGGTTTGACCTTCTGGCGCTGGCGTTTTGCCTGCGGCGTATCGCCGGTGCGGGTTTCGATTGAGATCGGCAGGCCCATTTCCGTGACAGGCTTGGTGAGATTGCGTTCGATATCCACCGCAAGTGCCTTGAGCGGCGAGATGTAAAGCGTGTGCACGCCGACAAAGGCGGAGCCCGGCGGCACCTTGCCGCGTTCAGCAAGATCGGTGAGCGACGCCATGAAGCCGCCCAGCGTCTTGCCGGCACCCGTCGGTGCAATCAGCAGCATGTTTTCGCCGCCACGCGCCCGAGCCATCAGCTCCAATTGATGCGCGCGCGGGGACCACCCTTTTTCGGCAAACCATTTCTGGAATGAAGGGGGCAAGGTGCCGACATGCGTGCCGGAAATGGGAGACTCAGCGTGTTTCACGCCTTCAAGGTAGTGAGAAACCTTGAAAAAAGAAGAGCGGAACAGAGCTGCTTGACAGGAATGCATAATCATGGATAAATAATATCCATGATACTAAAGCAAACCAAACGTGAGCAAATCGGATGAAACTCGGCGACGGCGTTGAACAGGCCATTCACAGCGTAGGCATGTTAGCGGGACTTTCCGAAGGCGGCGTGCTTTCGGCGGCGGCGCTGGCAGAATTCCATGGCGTTTCCACGAGTTATCTCTTGAAGCACCTGCAATTGCTTTCCGGTGCCGGAATAGTTTCCACTGTACCGGGGCCGAAGGGCGGTTATCGTCTGGCCCGGACAACCGACAAGATTACCCTGCTTGATATTGTTCTGGCCGTGGAGGGACCACAGCCTGCCTTTCGCTGCGCAGAAATTCGCCAGCGCGGGCCGAACCCCTTGCCGGGACGTTATTTCACCAAGCCCTGCGGCATCAACGCCGCGATGCTGAAGGCGGAGAAAGCCTATCGGGCGGAACTCGCTAAAACCAGTATTGCCGACATTCTGGGCGACCTTGCCGCCACTGACGACGGCGGCATTGCGGCACGCGGCTGCGCCTTTCTGGAGCTGAACGAGCGCAGGACGGCGACGCGCTAGAACCTAAAAAGACCCAACCATCTGAAATACCGGAGAGCTTCGCAGCTTCCCGGAACGATGACACATGCCCCTCAAACTGAACCACGAATGGAGAGAGACACATGAAAACCCGTTTGAACTATGCCAAGGCATCCCCCGAAGCCTTCAAAGCCGTGATGGCGCTCGAAACCTACGTCCAGAGCAGCGGCCTCGAGCGCCGCTTCGTTCATCTCATCAAGCTGCGCGCATCAATCATCAATGGCTGCGCGTTCTGTGTGGACATGCATGTGAAGGAAAGCCGTCACGACGGTCTTTCCGAACAGTGGATCAACCTGATGAGCGTTTGGCGGGAATCCCCGGTATATACCGAACAGGAACGGGCGTTGCTCGGCTGGGTGGATGCGGTAACGAAGATTGCCGAAACCGGCGCTCCGGATGACGCCTTCGAGGCCCTGAAGGCGCATTTCTCCGATGAGGACATCGTGAAGATTACCGTTGCCATCGGTGCCATCAACACCTGGAACCGCATCGCCGTCGGCTTCCGTTCGCAGCACCCGGTCGAAACGGCAGCAAAAGCAGCCTGATCCGCTTTACCTGCACCGGACGACCGTTACATGGCGATGTAGCGGTCGTTTCTATGATTGATGGCGAGCGCGAGGTTCATGACCAGCGCGCCGAGGATGGAGCAGAGGATGACGAAGGGTGTCGCCACGAAGAATGAGCAGGCCAGCACCATGCCATCGAAGGCGAGCTGGACGAGACCGGCGCGCCAGCCGAAGCGGTCCTGGAGATAAAGCGCCAATATGCCGAAGCCGCCGAGGCTGGTGCGATGGCGGAACAGTGCCAGCATGCCTGCCGCGACCGTCAACCCGCCGAAAAGGGCGGCCGCGACGGGATTGATGCTTTCGAACGCGAAGAAGCCCGGCATATATTCCGAAAGCAGCGCCGTTATGGCAATGGCGCAAAAGGTCTTGACCGTGAAGGCAAGGCCGAGACGGCGGAAGGCGAGATAATAAAACGGCAGATTGACGAGGAAGAACACCGCGCCGAAGCTGAAGCCGATCGAATAGTGCACCAGAAAGGCAATACCCACCACACCCCCGGTGAGGAGGCCCGCAGCGGAAAGCAGCGTCACGCCGAGCGAGACCAGCATGCTGCCCGCCAGAACGCCCTGGGCATCTTCCAGCAGCGAATGGCGATCGGGCGCGGAAGCCCAGATATTCACGCGCTTTCGCGTAGTCGTATCGCCCATGCCTGTTCCCCTGATTTTCCCGCCTTGATCGAGCTATTGCGCCCAAGCGCGAGAGATTTCAAGCGTACTTTCTTCAGCGTACAACGATGTATCTGTCCGAGCGGTGGTTGATGGCGAGAAACATGTTCAGCACGAAGGCGCCGACAATCGAATAGACGACGGTGGCCGGATCGATGACGAGGAAGGCACAGAGCATCACGAATGCATCGAAGGCAAGCTGGATCAGGCCGGCGCGGATGCCGAAGCGGTCCTGAATATAGATGGCCAGAATGCCGATGCCGCCGAGGCTGGCGCGATGGCGATAAAGCGCCAGCAACCCGTAACCGAGGAGCAGGCCACCGAGCAGCGCCGCCCAGAGCGGGTTGATGCTGTCAATGACCATCCAGCGCGCTTCCACTTCCGTCAGCACCGAAACAAGACCGATGGCAATGAAGGTCTTGATGGAAAAGGCAAGACCGAGGCGGCGGAACGAGAGGTAATAGAAGGGCAGATTGACGAGGAAGAACAGGAGGCCGAAGCTGATGCCGAAGGCATAGTGAATGAGGAAGGCGACGCCGGCGGTGCCACCGGTCAAAAGGCCGACCTTGTTCAGCAGATAAAAACCGAGCGCCGATACGATAGCTCCGGTAACGATGCCCTGCACGTCTTCCACCGGCGCATGTTTGGCCGGATCCGAACTCCACATGCTGTAAACGCTTCTCGTTCTGCTCACGCTTTTTCCCTCAGGTTTCCGCGCATTTTGCACTGCAACAAACACGCGATCAAGATGGATACGTAAGGACGACTGACCTATCGTGAAAAAGGCAAGAAACGAAATGTTCAGGCTTTGGCGCGGGCAAGAAAAAGAATGCCGGAAAGGGGTTTTCCGGCATCCTTGCGAATGGTGGTTTTGCGGATTTCGATAAGAGAATAGCCCGCCCGCTCAAGAAGGCCGCTCACATAGCTTTTCGAATGTGCGTAACGCAGCGATTCCCGCAGCACAAAACCATCTTCATCCCCTGCGTCCTCCACCGAAAAGGCGAAGAAACCGGAGGGCACAAGCAGGGCCGAAACGAGGGGCATGACGGTTTCGAGACTGCCGAGATACATCATCACGTCGGCGGCGGCGACGAGGTCCGCGCGGTGATGCGGCATTGCCGGCGCGAACAGTCCCGAGGCGTCAGCTTCCAGCGATAGATCGGCCTGGCCGAGATGGTCGTAAAGTCCCTTTTCTTCCGCCTTGGCGAGCATGTTCTGGGAAATATCGAAACCTTCCAGCCGCTTTGCCAGGAGGCGGATTTCAACACCAAGAAGGCCGGTGCCGCAGCCAATATCGACAATGGTGTCGAAGACGCCGCCTCCCGCCGCCTTGCCGATCAGCTCCGCCAGCTTTTGCGGTACGCTGTAATCCAGTTTCTCGACGAGCGACGTTTCGAAACGGTCTGCATAATCGTCGAACAGCCCTTCTACATAACGGCTCGGCGGCTGCTCCGGTGTGTCCGCGGCGCCGAGAACCGCGAGTTTCAGTTCGGCTGCAAACAGCCCTTCCGTATCCAGTTCGGCGACTTTTTCGTAAGCCGCCACGGCTTTGTCCGTTTCCCCCGCCTTTTCATGATATTCCCCGAAGCGAAACCAGCCCGCCGTCCACCGTGGCGCAAGTTCAAGCGCCTGCTCCATGAGTTCGGCGGCGGCGGGATAATCACCGCTCTCCGCCAACATGCGGGCATAGTCCGCCCGGCGGTCGGCAATGACGTCACCGGAAGAAAACTGGTTTGGGGCCATTCAAGATTTCCTGGAGAAGATGTCGGCTGTCATTTATCAAGCCATAAAAAAACTCAAGTCCTATTTCATGGCGCACTCATGGAATTGCGAATATGACGCGATATAGTGCACCGAAACTTGCATCGAAGCAGCGTGCTTCATATGTCAGGACAAAACAGGAGACTTGCTGATGGCCGGTGAGGTCAACAAAATGCTGGGTGATACGGTGGCCCGCACCGTGGTGAAGCTGCTGGTGGTTTCATTGCTTGTCGGCTTTCTGATGGCGATCTTCGGATTGACGCCATGGAATATCATCTATGGCGCACGCGACTTCGTGGTCGATCTGTGGCGCAGCGGTTTCCACGCGCTTGGCGCAATCGGCGACTATCTGATCCTTGGCGCGACGATCGTCATACCCATTTTCATCATCCTGCGCCTCCTGAGCTATCGCCGCTGAGATGACCGACACATCTTTCCAGACGCTTACGCGGCGCGGCTTCGTGCTGATTTCCGCCGGTTCTGTTCTTTCCGCCTGTGTTTCCGTGCCTACAAACAAGGGCATGCCGTCAGGCACCCGCGATGAGACCGCGGCAGCGCTTCCAATGGTCAACGAGTTGCGCCGCTCGAAAGGGCTTTCGCCACTCTCCTTCAGTAGTGCGGCAAGTGGTGCGGCCGCTTATCAGGCCGGACGCATGGTCAAGGCGCAGAAGATGGCGCATCTGATCGGCCTGACCGACAGTTTCCTCATCCGCATGAAGGACGGCAATGTGCCGCTACCGGCAGCGGAAAACGTGGCGGCCGGGCAGGACAGCGTGGAGCGTGTCGTCAAGGCCTGGATCGGCTCGAAACATCATCTGGAAAACATGCTCGGACCATATAATGGCCTTGGCGTCGCGGTTGCCTATGATGCCGCAAGCCGCAACCGGCCCTATTGGGCGATGGTGCTCTGCGCGTGAGATAACGGGGGGCGCCCCCTCCACCCTCATTCCTGTCCCTGTCACAGGGATGAGGCAGGAGAGCACACCACCACGATAAGCACTTATCTTAACCGACGCAGCGTCTCGACCGTTCAGGTCATCGTCATCCTAGCTTGCGGTCGGCCCAGCGGTCGACCGTGCTGTCGCGTAGGTCACGAATGGACTGCACACCTTCGCGAGAGACCAGCTTCGACAGGCCTTTGACGATGGACGACGGCAGGCCGGGGCCTTCATAGACCATGCAGGAATAGAGCTGAACCAGATCGGCCCCTGCCCTTACCTTTTCCAATGCCGTTTCCGGCGAAGAAAGGCCACCCACGCCGATGATGGGCAGATTGCTGCCGACGCGCCGGCGCATCTTGGCGAGAACAGTGGTCGAAAGCTCGAATAGCGGCTTGCCGGACAATCCACCCGCCTCACCCTTATGCGGACCGGGCCGCAGGCCTTCACGCGAGAGCGTGGTGTTGGAGACGATCAGGCCATCGAGATCATGGGCCAGCGCCTCTTCCGCCACGTCATCCAGCCCTTCCTCGGTCAGATCGGGCGCGATCTTCAGGAAGATCGGAATGCGTTTGCCAAAGCGTTCGGCTTCTGCCCTGCGGCGCTCCAGCACGGCGCCAAGAAGTGCCGCGAGGCTTTCGCGCGCCTGCAAGTCACGCAGACCCGGCGTATTGGGCGAAGAGATGTTGACGGTGAAATAGGATGCGACCGAATAAAAGGCCTCGATGCCCTGCACATAATCGGCGATGCGGTCTTCGCTGTCCTTGTTGGCACCGATATTGACGCCGACGATGCCACGTAGCTGCGCCTGCTTTAGGCGCTCCAGCGCTGCGGCATGGCCTTCATTGTTGAAACCGAGGCGGTTGATGACGCCTTCATCCTCAACCAGACGGAAGATGCGCGGTTTGGGATTGCCGGATTGCCCACGCGGCGTGACGGTGCCGATTTCAGTAAAGCCGAAACCGAGCCTCAGAAGCGGTCCCGGGACTTCCGCATTCTTGTCGTAACCCGCCGCCATGCCGAGCGGATTGGGGAAAACGAGGCCTGCAACGGTCTGCTGCAGACGCGGATCGTGCGGCACCATGCAGGTGGGCAGAAAGCCGCTTTTCAGCGCCGCCACGGACAGGCCATGTGCCTTTTCCGGATCGACAAGAAACAGGCCCTTGCGGCCGATTGAGGAAAATAATCCGCTCATCACAAAATCTCCGGAAACTGGTGCTGGCCATCGTGGCCAAGTGAAAGCGGCGTTTCCCAAAGCACGGCGGTCAAGGGAAGAGACGCATAGAGATGGGGGAAAAGATCGCCGCCTCTCGAGGGTTCATAAACCAGCTTGTCGCCAAGTGCTGCACCATCAACAGCGATCAGAAGCAGGTCGGTCTGGCCGGAAAAATGCCGGGCGGCAGTCTCGGCCGCCTGCTTTGCCGTTGAAAAATGAATGAACCCATCCGTCAGATCGATGGCGGCGCCTTTGAAGACGCCTTGTGCCCTGGCTGCATTCCACAACGTCTCCGGCACGATTTTATAAATGATCGCGGGCGTTTCCTGCATGGGGCTCTCCGAAGGCTTTCCAAGGCTTTTCAGTCTGGGCGGTTTGCCGCAAAGCGGGTCGATTGTCCACAGTTTCCACGGCATTTTTATTGCCGCGACGGCTGTTCCCAAGCTTTTTCTTGTAATACGCAACCGATTAGAGCAACCTTTCAGCAGAGGAGCCGGAAGCAGTCTAGACTGCCGGCAAACGGGAGTGCGCCATACCTTTCAAAGAACCGCATAACGCCCTTGGGAGGGGGCCAGAATGTCGGAACTTGTCATTATCATCGCAGACGACCACCCGCTTTTTCGCGGTGCCCTCAAACAGGCCGTATCCGGTCTCGACGGGCAGCAGACAATCATGGAAGCCGGGGATTTCGAGGCTGCCAGAAGTGCCGCGACGGCGTGCAACGACGCCGATCTGATGCTTCTGGACCTCGCCATGCCGGGTGTCAGCGGATTTTCAGGCCTGATGGCGCTGCGGGCGGAATTTTCCAGCCTGCCCATCGTCATCGTTTCGGCAACGGACGACGCGACCACTGTTCGCCGGTCCATCGAACTCGGCGCTTCCGGTTTTATTTCCAAATCCTCGGGCATCGACGATATCAGGGATGGCATTCGCGCGGTTCTTGAAGGCGATGTGTGGATACCGGCAAGCTGTCAGGGCGAAAAGGAGCATGATCCTGACGTGGCTGATCTCATCGGCCGGCTCAGAACGCTGACGCCGCAACAGAGCCGGGTTCTGGGCATGCTGGCCGAAGGCCTGCTGAACAAGCAGATCGCCTATGCGCTGAATGTTTCGGAAGCCACCATCAAGGCACATGTCTCCGCTATTCTGTTGAAGCTTAAGGTCGATAGCCGCACACAGGCGGTGATACAGCTCAGCAAGATAAACACATCGGCCATGGTGGCATAATCGAGGATTTTATTCCTTTCTTTTCTTTACTCCTGACGGGATGTGGTCTAGATTCCGCAGAGTAAACGACAGGAGCTTTTCCGCCACGGGCTCCACCTGCGGGCTTTCATCATGCTTTCACACGAGACGATCTGGAGCGCCATCGATACGCTTGCCAAACGTCACCAGCTGACGCCTTCGGCCTTGGCGAAGCGTGCCGGTCTCGATCCCACCTCGTTCAACAAATCGAAGCGTTTCGGCCCGGATGGCCGAAAACGCTGGCCTTCGACGGAATCGGTATCCAAGGTGCTGGAGGCGACGGGGGCAAGCGTCGACCAGTTTTTTGGTTATGCTTTCGGCAGGACGCAGACAATGCAGCCTTCAGGTGCGGACAATGCCATCCCCCTGCTCGGTTTTGCGCAGGCGGGCTCCGGCGGCTTTTTCGACGATGGCGGTTTTCCGGCCGGTCAAGGCTGGGATGTGGTGGAGTTCCCCTCTTCTCCCGAACGCAAGCAGGGCGTCTACGCGCTGGAAGTACAGGGCGAAAGCATGATGCCGCTTTACCGCGACGGCGATATCCTGATCGTGGAGCCGGGCGCGCAGGTGCGGCGCGGCGACCGCGTTGTGCTGAAAAGCCGTGACGGCGAAGTGATGGCCAAGGTGCTGGCGCGGCAAAGCCCCAAGAATATCGAGCTTCTTTCGCTCAATCCCGAACATCCGAACCGCAGCTTCGACATGGCCGATGTGGAATGGATCGCCCGCATCATCTGGGCCAGCCAATAGACACCCGCCATTGCGAAGACAGGCGTCCTACTTGCCCGGGCACAACTCAGAGAGCAGGCGTCGACACTATCCCTTTACAGACCGAGTGATGTTGCCGCGGCATCAACCGTCATGATCTTCGCACCGCCGGAGGCTGCCCTGCGGACAAGGCTCTGAAGTTTGTCTTCCGGGCAACCGTAAAAGCTCGGTGTCTGCGAAACATCGTGGGTGAAAATGATGAGCCAGCCGCCATTTTGCAAAACATCCTCGAGCCAACGATCGGCGGCATCGAGATAGTTCGGGTCCGCGCGCAACTCTACCCCGGCAAGATTGTACGGATCGATGCTGCCCCGGTTGATGCCAGGCATGATGCCGCGAGCGGTCTTGAACCTTCGTCGTAACAGGGGCTGCATGACGGGCGAGGCCATGCCGAAAGGAACGGAGAAATTCCGCCTGCCTCGGTTTTTGGCGAACGATCCCAGCACGGTTTCGTTGTGATCAAGATCCTCTTCAAGCCCGCGCCGTGAAAAGCTCGAGAGTTTGCGATGGGAAAAAGTATGGCAGGCAAGCTCGTGGCCAGCCGCTGCAAGTTCCGAACAGCCTTCGGTTGAAATCATGTCCTGCTGTTCATAGTGCTTGTCGATAAAAGTACCTGCGAGATAAAATGTCCCGCGAACACCCTCGCTTTCCAGAATGCGCGCGCCCTTTGTCCAGGCGGTCGCCGGCACATCATCGAATGTGAAGGAGACGATTGGTTCGGACGTTTTGATCAGCGCCGCCGGTCCTGGAAAGTACTGCACCAGCCGGTTATTGATCCTGTCTGCAAATGTCCCGATTTTTTGTGTCATGCATAAGCCCCCCGGCCTGTCTGCAAATTACTGCCCCTGCTCAAGTATGTCGTACGCCTGATGCTTCAAACAATAGATTGCAATCAGTAGAGAAGACCAGATAGGCCCGGTTCCGGTAAAGAAATTACTCTCAAGACACGAAGAAAGCAGTGCATACACCCAAATTCGTGCAAAAAGCCGCGTTAATGCCGGATCGGTACCCTTGTTCACAGCTATACGAAAATCGTTTGCGGGTATGATGACGAGCCATATGACGATGAGAACAAAGGCCGGCAGGCCGCCATTCAGCAGGCTTTCGACAAAGCCGTTATGGGCATGGAAGGCGGTGACCGCCCAGGTGCCGGCAGTATCGGCCTGCGCCAGAAGCCGGTCACTCGTCCAGAATGCCTGAAAACCCTGCCCGAAGATCGGCGATTGCGCAAACGTGTCGAAGGACAGGCGCCATATATCCGTTCGGCCGGTAAAGGTGGAATCGATCCCCAGACTATCGACCACATGCCGTATGCTCGGAAAATAGGTGGAGCCGACCGCGAGGATGTTGAGGAAAGCCAGAAGACCTCCGATCATCAGCAATGTCCGACCGGCATGTCTTTCCATGACCCAGACCAGCGCAACAGTGACGGGCAACAGCATTGCTGCGGTTTTCCCGTTGGTTTTCCAGAGGAAGAACCCTGCCAGAAGCGTGATGACAATGCCGCCAACCGTCGACCAGCTATTGCGCAGGTAAAGCCCGATCATGACGAGAATGATCATGGCCGGAGCGGCGGCATTCTTGTGATTGAAGATACCGCGCCAATCGCCGGCGAGCGCCGTTTCATCGAGATCGTAGGGCTGGTGGATCGAGCGCGAGCGCAGGAAGATCACCCCGAAGTAGCAGAGCGCCAGCAGGATGACGGCGAAGATGGCCATCATCCGGTCGAACTGCCGCCTGTCGCGCGGCATGACGACGAGGACACTGGTGATGAAGCACAGAAGGCCCGTAAAGAGCAAACGTTGCAGCGAAGTGCCAGGCTGGGAGCCAAGCACCGAACAAATCACCAGCCAGGAAAACAACAGCAGAATGGGCAGACGCGGCCGCAACAAAAGCCCCGTCAGCCGATGACGCAGGGCAAAAACACCCAGCATCAGCGCAATCACCAGCCCGGTCAGCTGGTTTGCGGCGGCGTGCGGCACGGGTGCAGCCGCAAGATTTTCGAAAGGCGCAACGGAAATCCAGATATAAAGCATCGTGACGACGAAAAAAATCGCGTCGCGACGGCCGCCCGCAAGCGACATGCTGTTGCTTTGTACAGGAATGGACTGCGTATCAGTAAAAGGCGGCATCGTCGGCCACATCGAAAAAGGATAATCGGATCATTGGCCTGCCTTGTGACGAACAACGAAACCCTTTTTGAAACCGGGCCATGTCCAAATAACCATAACAGTCATTATCATCATTATTATACAATTGCTTTAACCCTCTCTTACCTCAAGAAGGCTAAGACTGGGCAACTGCCATTCATAGAGGTCGACGGCCTTCGAATTATTGCCCCCTTGCCGGGTTTTTCAGTTCATCAATTTTAAGAACACGGCAGTTATCTTGAATTCGCCCGGCGACGCCGGAAAGCACGGAGAATAAGGTGTCGTTGAATACGCCGCGGTTCAGCCATCTAGTCAGACTGGGATTGACCTATATGGCATCCGGCGGGGCGCTTTTGATGTCCAGCGCCGCCCAGCTTTTGACCTTCGCCCTGCTTGCCCGCCATCTCGGCGTGGAACAATTCGCGCTCTATGCCTCGATCACGGCCGTGACCAATCTCGGCGTACAGATTTGTGGTTTCGGTTCGCAGGAATCGCTGATCCGCCGCGTGGCGCAGGATCGCAGCATGTTTCCCGTGATGCTCGGCCACAGCTATCTCTTGAGCGCCGCTACCGGCATTGTGCTGACCATCATCGGCATGGTCACGATCCCGGTGTTTTTCCCGACGTCGGAAACATTGCTGCATACCCTCATCACCACTTTCGTGATCCTGGTGACGAACCTCATCCTTCTGAAAGTCATTTCGCTTTCCACCCAAAGCTTCATCGCCCATTCCGACTTCGCCTCCGCCAACAAGCTGGAAGTGATGTTCGCCGTTGCCCGCACAATTGCCGCCGTGGTCGCCTGTCTCATCTTCAAGGTGGAGACGGTGGAGGCCTGGGCCCTGTGGAACCTGGCTGCCCATACGATTGCGGCAGTGATTTCGCTGAAGGCGATCGGCAGGCTCGGTCGGCCGGTCTTCCGGATCGTTCGCGATGAAATCCGCATCGGCATCCTGTTTTCCACCCAGTTCCTGTTCAAGGCCGTGCGTGGCAATGCCGATATTCTCGTTCTCGGTGCCGTTGCCAGCGCCGAGGTTCTGGGCAGCTACTCCATTGCCCGGCGAATTCTCGACAGCTCATACCTCTCCGTCGAGGCTCTCAACCGGCTGATCTATCCGGGGTCGGCCTCAGCCGCCCTGCAGGGTATCGGAAAGACCATAGAGCGCGCTTATAATGTGCTGAAGGCAGCGCTTGTCATCGCAGTCGGCAGCGCGCTGGCCATCTTCATAATCGCACCCTTCCTGCCGCTACTGTTCGGCGACGAATACGTCTCGCTGCCGATCATCACCCGTATCCTTTGCTGGGTCGTGCTGCCGATGGCCGTTGCGGCGACCGCGCTTGAGGCGCTTGGTGCATCCGGACGGCAGGATATCCGCGCCAAGATATGGAACAGCGGTAATCTCATCGGCTCCGTTATCGTCGCCTTCCTCACTTGGTCGTTCAGCATTTCGGGAACGATCGGCAGCTATTTCTTCGTGGAAGCCGCCATCGCCGCCGCCGTTTGGATCGCTCTTTTGCGATTGCGGCGCAACGAAGAAGCCTTTGTGCCCGCCAAATAGAACGTTATCCGGGCGCAGATCCGAATGAAACCGGATTTCTCTAATAAAGCCCGTAGGGGAAATAACGCCGGTAGATTTCTTCCAGCCGGCCATTGCGCGAAAGTGCGGCAAGCGCCTGATCAAAGGCCGGTACAAGCACATCGTCCGGATCAACTGCCATGATGGAAAGGCCTTCGCCAAGAAATCTGTCGGATAAATAAGGTCCGCCGAAAAGCGCACAGCAAGCACCGGACGTGCTTCCCGAAACCCAGAAAGGCAGGCGCAGACCATCCGCAAAAACCGCGTCCACCTTGCCCGTCTTCAACGCCTCATACATGGGTTCGTAACCATTAAAGCCTTCGGCCGAGGCTTTGGGAAAAAATGCCTTGAGCATCTGTTCGTGCCGCGAGCCCGTGACCACACCCACCTTCTTTCCCGACAGGGCATCAGCGCCGGAGCCAGTGAATTTCGCTGCCTTGTTGACGGCAAGACGCGCGGGCAACAGCAGATAGGGTCGCGAGAAGGTGAAACTCTTTCGCAGATCGGCGGTGGTGGCAATGCCGGAAATCACCGCTTCGCCCTCTCCCATTTCCAGCGCTGCCTCCAGCTCATCAAACGGCAGTGCCTGCACCTGGCATTTGCTCTCAACCTTCAGCTGGGCGCAGATTTCGCGCACCAGATCGACATGAAAACCGGCAAGCCGGCCTTCCTGATCGGTAAAATTGAAGGGTGGGAAATCGACCGACATCAAAAACCTGATCCGGGGCACGGAGGACAGATCGCCACCCGGAAACCGCTCCTGCGCATCAAACAGCACCGGCATGCGGTTTCTGTCCGAGAGACCTTCCGCGTGAAGTTTTCCCAAATTACCACCGAATTGTAAAGCGATAGCTAAAGTAAAGACAATAACTATATTTCGCGTTACATTCATCATTCTCATCTATACTGTCCGTAGCAAGAAGCAGGGCGTTACCATGGCGGCGGCGGCGATGCATGGATTATTTTAGGCACTATACACGAGAATCGTTCCGCACGACGTCAGCGGGGCGAAAAATTGCGTTTTCGCTCATCGGCGACAATCCGTTTTGGACAGCGCCCGAACCGGACGAGCATGGGCCAACACGCTTTCTCTCTTCGCTGGGGTTCGGCAAGCCTTACATCGCTGCATTCGAAGAGCAGGCCCTCAAAAACGGCTCAACCGTGGAAGACGAGTTGCTGGCGAGCGGCCTGGTCGATGCGGATGCGTATTACGGTGCTTTTGCCAGATTGTTGCGATTGCCGTTTCGACCGGAAATCGATCCGGGTCGTGTGGCAGACCTCAATCACCTGGACGCGCAACTAGCCGAACCACGGCTCCTGCGGTTGACACCGCTGAATGGCAAGCCAGTGCTGCTGATCGTGCCGGAACTGGCAAGGATGGAATTGCTGAAAGGCATCCTCGATCAGCGTCCGTATCTTCTCGAAGAACTTGCCGTGACCACGCCACAGGCCATGCGCAGCGCAATCTGGAAGGCCGGCGAAGCACGCCGCTGCCGAGACACGCGACATCAGCTTTTCAACGCGGCGCCACAGCATTCCGCAAGGATCACGCTGCATGGCGAGCAGGGTTTTGTCAGCGGCATTTTCGTTACCCTGCTCGTTCTGTCGCTACTGTTTTATACGCAGGCGGCCCTGGCCTATATTCACGTCACCCTCACGATGCTTTATCTCTCCACCTTGCTTTTCAGGTTGTTTGCACTCGTCCATACGCCAAAAGGAAACGATGCGAAAACCGTCATACCACTCCAGCAGGACGGGGAGCTGCCGGTCTACACTATTCTTATGCCGCTTTATCGCGAAGAGGCGGTCGTTGAGCAGCTAATTCATGCGCTGGAGCGGCTGGACTGGCCCAAATCCCGGCTCGATATCAAGCTCGTATGCGAGGCAGACGACGTAGCGACGATCGAGGCCATCCAGCGGATAAATCCCGGTCCGCATATCGAGATCGTCAGGGTGCCGCCATCCATGCCACGCACGAAGCCCAAGGCCCTGACCTATGCGCTTTCCGGCGCGCGTGGCACTTTCGTTGCCGTTTACGACGCCGAGGACCGGCCGCATCCGCTGCAATTGCGCGAGGCCTATGCCGCCTTCCGCGACCAGCCGGACGAGGTGGCCTGTGTGCAGGCGCCGCTTATTATCAGCAATGCCAGCTCCTCCTGGCTCAGCGCCTGTTTCGCACTGGAATATTCCGGCCTTTTCCGCTGCATGTTGCCCGTTCTTGCAGCGTGCAAGCTGCCGCTGCCGCTTGGCGGCACCTCCAACCATTTTCGCACCGCCGTGTTACGCCGGGTGGGAGGATGGGACCCGTATAATGTGACGGAAGATGCCGATATGGGCCTCCGGCTGCACAGGCTGGGTTATCGCTGCGGTGTCATCCGGCGGCAGACACTGGAGGATGCTCCGACCTCCCTTTCCGTCTGGCTGAACCAGCGCGCGCGTTGGTACAAGGGCTGGCTGCAAAGCTGGCTGGTCATGACCCGCTCGCCCTTCACGACCGCGCGCCGCATGGGATGGATCGCCTATATCGTCTTTCAGCTGCTGATCGGCGGCATGCTTCTGTCGTCGCTGGCCCATCCCTTGCTGTTTGTTTCCTTCGCCTTCATGGCCATAGCAATCCGGGAAAACGGCGCGGATATGCTGCTTTCCTGGCAGGGCATTCTGTTTTTCATCGATACGCTGAATATTTTCGGAAGCTACGCGATCTTCGTACTGATGGGCAGAAACAGGATGATAGCTCATGAGAAACAACAGGTCGGACGGCGCTGGTTGGCGATCCCGCTTTACTGGCTGATGCTGTCACTCGCCGCATGGCGCGCCGTGGTGGAATTGAAAACCAAGCCGTTCGTCTGGAACAAGACGCCGCATATGCCGGTCATCAGGAACAAGGCCTGAGAGAAAATTCTACAAACGAATTCCAGCTCCGTCAGCGCCGCCACAGCGGATATGGCACAAACCAAAATGCCTTGCCGAACGAGGCTTCTCCACCGGCAAGGTTTATCGCTTCGCAACAAGATCGGCCGAGCGGCTCTATTTGGTAACGAGCTTGTTCTTGATAAGGCCCACAATGATCTGGACAATCAGGCCGCCGACGCCGCCGCCAACAAGCTGGCCGGCAAGAGCGCCTATATCCATGCCGCCGGCGGCAGCAGTTCCCGCCGTCCCGAGCAGCGATCCGAGCACGGTTCCTCCGCCGATGCCGCCAATAGCGCCGGCAATCAGGTTGCCGAGCGCACCGAGATCAGAATCCTTGAGTATTTTTCCGCCGGCCGAACCGCCAACCGCACCGCCGACAATTTGGGCCAATATCGAAGTAAGATCCATGTCATCCTCCTCACAGGTTTCCCCGACCATTCGGGGAAACAATGCTTCCCATTCATGTCTGTTCGGGCCGGAGAAAGCGGGCCTTGAGCCTTAGTCTTTCTCGCCGAAAAGTTTCCAGACCACGGCGCCGATTGCGCCGCCGAGGATCGGAGCGAGCCAGAACAGCCAGAGCTGTTGCAGCGCCCATCCACCAACAAACAACGCCTGTCCCGTCGAGCGGGCCGGATTGACGGATGTGTTGGTGACCGGAATGGAGATCAGATGAATAAGTGTGAGAGCAAGGCCGATTGCGATCGGCGCAAAACCAGTGGGAACCCTGCCATGCGTCGATCCCAGAATGACGATCAGGAAAAATGCCGTCAAAATGACTTCGATCAGCAGCGCCGACACGAGCGAATATCCACCCGGCGAATATTCCCCGTAACCATTTGCGGCAAAACCGCCAATATCGGCACCGGCTTTGCCGGTAAGGATGACATAAAGCGCCCCCGCCGCGACGATCGCACCCAGAACCTGCGCCACTATGTAAGGAACGAGGTTCGATGCCGGAAATTTGCCAGCAACGGACAGACCGACGGAAACGGCCGGATTAAAATGACCGCCCGAAATACCCCCGACCGTATAGGCCATGGTCAAAACCGTCAGACCGAAAGCGAAAGCGACACCAAGAAAGCCAATGCCGAGTTCAGGGAAAGCAGCGGCAAAAACCGCACTGCCGCAACCTCCGAACACGAGCCAGAAAGTGCCAAGAAATTCCGAAAGAAGCTTGCGACTCATAACACTCCCCCAATAATGTTACGACCGCATCAACTATTACGTGCAATTTAATTGTAGTCAAGCTAAATCGCATAGTCGCACGTTTGCCGCAGCGATGGCGGTGACATGCGCGCTTTTGGCTGGCCAAGAAGTTGTTTGGATTGCCTTGAAAATATGGAGCGGGTGAAGGGAATCGAACCCTCGTATTCAGCTTGGGAAGCTGCTGCTCTACCATTGAGCTACACCCGCGCCGCGCACAAGACATCGGACAGTTCTTATCGGGTGTCAAGCACCCGACAGGATCATTACTCCGTGCGGAAATGCTTGGAGAGCTTCAGGCCCTGTGCCTGATAGTTGGAGCCAAGGCCGCTGCCGTAGAGGCCATCAGGTTTTTGCAACATGTGCTCGTAAACCAGCCGGCCGACGATCTGGCCGTGTTCGAGGATGAAGGGCACCTCGTGGCTGCGCACCTCGAGAACGGCGCGGCTGCCCGTGCCGCCCGCCTGCGCATGGCCGAAGCCTGGATCGAAGAAGCCCGCATAATGCACGCGGAACTCGCCCACCAAGGGATCGAAGGGTGTCATTTCGGCCGCATAAAGTGGCGGTACATGCACGGCTTCACGCGAAACGAGAATATAGAACTCATCCGGATCGAGGATCAGTTCGGCACGGCCGCGGGCGTATAGAGGTTCCCAGAAATCGAGAACATCGTGCTGAGCCTTCTTGTCGACATCTACCACCGCTGTGTGATGCTTGCCGCGATAGCCGATCAGCCCTTTTTCGCCAAAACCCTTTAGGTCGATGGAAAGCGCGATGCCGCCGCCGGTCACATTAGGGGTTTCGCTGGCGACCAGCATCTCCGTCTCGTGCAATTTCAGAAGCTCGGCTTCGTTAAGCAACGAGTGGCCGATGCGGAAACGGATTTGCGAGAGGCGCGAGCCACGGCGCACGACGACCGGGAAGGTGCGCGGGCTGATTTCCAGATAGAGCGGGCCGGCATAGCCCGCAGGTATCTTGTCGAATTCCTGCGCATTGTCGGTCATGACGCGGGTGAAGATATCAAGACGCCCCGTCGAGCTTTTCGGATTCGCCGAAGCCGACATATCCGCCGGCAGCTCCAGGCTCTCCATCAAGGGCACGATGTAGACGCAACCGGTTTCCAGCACCGCCCCCTCGCTCAGATCAACCTCGTGCAGGCTGAAGCGGTTGAGCTTGTCGATGACTCGGGTTCCGGGGCCGGGCATGAAACTGGCGCGCACGCGATAGGCTTTGGAACCCAGTCGCAGATCGAGGCTGGCGGGTTGCACCTGATCGACATCGAGATCAGCCTCGCTTTTCAGCTTGCCGCCCGCAAACAGCGCCCTGATCGCGCCATCCGCCAAAATGCCCGTGGTTCTGGTCATGATCATCATTCCTTTTTACGGCGACAAAACCAAAAGGAAAGCATTGACGCAAGCCGGTAACGGCAGTATGGCAAGCTTATCCCGTGGTGATTTGGCCGGTCGGCTTGCAGCCACGTTAAACAAGTGGCTAAAAAGACCGGGTGCTAGGAACCGGTCTGCTTTTGCGACCGGTTTTTTTGTTTTGAGGTGATCACATGAGCAATAAATGGCGCCCGGCAACCCAGCTCGTTCACGGTGGTACGCTACGCTCGCCCTATGGTGAAACGTCGGAAGCGATCTATCTGACCCAGGGTTTCGTTTACGAAAACTCCGAAGCCGCCGAAGCGCGCTTCAAGGGCGAAACGGATGGCTTCATCTATGCCCGCTATGCAAGCCCGACCAATGACATGTTCGAAAAGCGCATGTGCCTGCTGGAAGGTGCGGAAGACGCCCGTGCGCTTGCCTCCGGCATGGCCGCCGTTACCGCCGCCATCATGTGCCAGCTGCGTGCAGGCGACCATATCGTTGCTGCCCGCGCGCTTTTTGGCTCCTGCCGTTGGGTGGTAGAAACGCTTGCACCCAAATACGGTATCGAGTGCACGCTGATCGACGGACGCGATCTCAACAATTGGGAAAAGGCGATCCAGCCGAACACCAAGCTGTTTTTCCTCGAAAGCCCGACCAACCCGACGCTCGAAGTGGTGGATATTGCCGGCGTGGCGAAGCTCGCCAACCAGATCGGCGCGAAAGTGGTTGTCGACAATGTTTTCGCCACACCGCTTTTCCAGAAGCCACTCGAACTCGGCGCCCATATCGTCGTTTATTCGGCGACGAAGCACATTGACGGTCAGGGCCGCTGCCTTGGCGGCGTGATCCTTTCCGACAAGAAGTGGATTGAGGAAGAGCTGCAGGACTATTTCCGCCACACCGGCCCAGCCATGTCGCCGTTCAATGCCTGGACGCTGCTGAAGGGCATCGAAACCCTGCCGCTGCGTGTCAAGCAGCAGACGGCCAATGCCTCGAAGATCGCCGATTTCCTCGCCGACAGCGGCAAGGTTGCCAAAGTGATCTATCCGGGCCGCGCCGACCATCCGCAGGCAGACATCATCGCGCGGCAGATGTCGGGCGGCTCGACGCTCGTGGCTTTCGAACTGAAGGGTGGCAAGGAAGCGGCATTCGCACTGCAGAACGCGCTTGATATCGTGAAGATTTCCAACAATCTTGGCGATGCCAAGAGCCTCATTACCCACCCTGGCACCACGACGCACAAGAACCTGACCGACGAGGCGCGTGCCGAACTCGGTATTTCCGGCGGGACCTTGCGTCTTTCCTGCGGTATCGAAGATACGGACGATCTGCTGGAAGATCTGGCGAAGGGTCTTGCGGCCGTTTCAGTTTAAGGATTCGATCGACATATCGCCATGGCCCGACTTCCCCGTCGGGCCATGGCACGCATCCCGCCTGGGCGAAAGCCCGCGCGGGCAACCAATATTTACCTTTACCGTTATCCCTAACGGTGAAAAAACGGCGCAACAGAAGATGCGCGTGGTCGTCAAGTCATTCATTTTCTTGACGATAGCCAGAACCTGTAGTGTAGGATGATGGCAGCAGGGAAAATATCGAGGTGTGGCGCGTATGTATCGTGCTCTGACAAGGGATATCGAGGTAACGGTCGATCCGTATTATCTCGAGGAGCAGTCCGACCCGGATGACGATCGTTATGTCTGGGGCTATAAAGTCGTGATCTCGAACAATTCTGATGTTCCGATAACACTCGTCAACCGCTACTGGCACATCACCGACCAGAACGGACAGGTGGATGAGGTCTACGGGCCGGGTGTCGTCGGCGAAAAACCGCATCTGAACCCCGGCGACAGTTACGAATATTCATCCGGCTGCCCGCTGGATACGCCGTCAGGCCTTATGTTTGGCCATTATGAAATGGAAACGGACAAAGGCGAGGTGTTCAACGTCACCATCCCCGCCTTTTCACTGGATTCACCCGGCCTGTTGCGGGTGCTGAACTGACAAAAAAGCCGCGCCATTCACAAGCGCGGCTCTCCTCGTCAGACGTTTTCAAACTCGCTGACATCGTAGCGATAGGTCGTGGAGCAGAACTCGCACGTCACGGCAATCGCACCGTCTTCCTCACTCGCCTTGATCTCTTCGGCGGTGAAACCGGACAGCACACCCTTGATCTTGTCCCGTGAACAGCTGCAACGGTCGAAAATGACCTGCGGATCGTAGATGCGCACGCCGCTCTCGTGGAAAAGCCTGTAAAGCAGACGCTCCACTGGCACCTGCGGATCGGTCAGCTCGTCGGTATCCACCGTATTCAGCAGCGACACTGCCTCTGTCCAGGCATCGTCCTCCGCCACTTCATAATCGCCCTCGTCGCCGTCACCGCCATGGAGATCGCGCATGCGCAAACGCTCGGGCGCCTGCGGCAGGAACTGGGCAATCACGCCGCCTGCACGCCAGCTATGGCGCGGCTTGCCTTCGCCGTCACGGTCGAAGAACTGGGCAACGCCGAGGCGCACGCGGGTGGGAAGCTGTTCCGACTGACGGAAATAAACCCCGGCGATTTCTTCCAGCGAAGAACCGTCCAGCGGCACGATGCCCTGATAAGGCTGCATGCCGACGCCCTGATCGATGGTGAAGGCCAGAATGCCGGTTCCGAGCAGTTGTTCGGGCGAGGTTTGCCCCGCAGCAACAGCTTCCGCCAGCCGCTCCTCATCGAAACGGGCATAAGCGCGCATGCTCTCGGGCGCGGTGAAATCCGCCACCAGAAGGTCAACCGGGCCGTCGCCCTTCGTCTGCACAGTCAGCTTGCCGGAAAATTTCAGGGATGTGCCGATCAGCGCCGTCAGAACCGTTGCTTCCGCGAGCAGGCGGGCGACAATCTCGGGATATTCGTGACGTTCGAGGATGGCATTCAACAGCGGCCCGACCTGTACGGCGCGACCGCGCACGTCCAGACCTTCGACCTGAAAGGGCACAACCTTGTCGTCGCCAGCTAAATCGAGATTGTCCAGTTCAACCGTTACATCTGCCATGTCATAACTCCTTGGCGCAGCCGTTGCGCCGCTACCGTCCAAAAGTCCGGCTTTTAAAATGTACTTTTTCAGCTTGTCGCACAGAGATCCGGGAAGCGAAACCGCCTCCGGGGAAAATCGTGCAAATCGTGAGGTGGCCCGCCAGCGAAAAGCCGACGAGCGTCTTCGAAGCCCCACAGATGGGAATGTGCATCGCCGAGTTCAAGCACCCGGCCGATAGCGGTCAGATGACGCCCATGCACCATGCGATAATGGACTTCTGCGCATGGAGCCGGTTTTCCGCCTCGTCGAAGACCACCGATTGCGGCCCGTCGATTACTGCATCCGTTACTTCCTCGCCGCGATGCGCCGGCAGGCAGTGCATGAACAGCGCTTCCTTGTTGGCCTTCGCCATCAGCGCTTCATTGACCTGATAAGGCTGGAAGATATTGTGGCCGCGCGCCTTGTGTTCCTGGTTCATGGACACCCAGGTATCGGTGACGACGCAATCAGCGCCCGCCACTGCCTTGTCGGCATCGTGGTACAGCGAGATTTCGCCACCATTGTTGCGTGCCCAGTTCAGGAACTTGTCGTGCGGTTCCGAACCCATCGGGACTGCCATCGCCATGCGGTAACCGAAACGGGCGGAGCCTTCCACGAACGAATGCAGCACGTTATTGCCGTCACCCGTCCAGGCAATGGTCTTGCCCTTGACCGGGCCGCGATGTTCTTCGAACGTCAATATATCCGCCATGATCTGGCAGGGATGCGTGTCGTCCGTCAGGCCATTGATAACAGGCACGGTGGCGTGTTCGGCAAGCTCGAGCAGACGCGAGTGATCCGTGGTGCGGATCATGATGGCATCGACATAGCGCGACAAAACCTTGGCCGTATCGCCAATCGTTTCCGCGCGGCCCAGCTGCATTTCCGTGCCCGACAGGAACAGGGTCTCACCGCCGAGCTGGCGCATGCCGACATCGAAGGAGACGCGGGTGCGTGTGGACGGTTTTTCGAAAATCATTGCCAGCATCTTGCCAGCAAGCGGCTTTTCCGCCGTGCCGGTTTTGGTGGCAATCTTGCGCGTGCGCGCATCATCAAGAATTGTCCGCAGATCCTCCGACCCGACGGCCGAGAGGTCCAGAAAATGTTTTGGTGAACCCATTCTAATCTGTCCCATGCTTGCGAGCCCCTGAAGAGAGGCCCGCTCTTGATTTTTTCAGGCGCTTTTTGCCTGTTTCGCAACCGTCAGGGAGGCGGCAGCCGCGTCGATACGTGCAAGACCCTCACGGGCCTCTTCCGCCGTGGTGACGAGCGGCGGCAGAAGACGGATGACATTGTCGCCCGCAGGCACGCCAAGCAGATGCTCTGCGCGCATGGCCTGCAGCAATTCGCCCGAAGGAATCTTCGCCTTGATGCCCAGAAGCAGACCTTCGCCGCGAATTTCGTCGATCACGTCAGGATAACGGTCCTTGAGCGAGGCCAGACCCTGCCGGAAGACCAGCGCGACGTCACGGACCTTCTCGAGAAAACCTTCGGAAAGAACGACGTCAAGCACGGCATTGCCGACTGCCATGGCCAGCGGGTTGCCGCCATAGGTGGTGCCATGTACGCCCGCCGTCATGCCGGAAGCGGCATCTGCCGTGGCAAGGCATGCGCCGAGCGGGAAACCGCCACCGATACCCTTGGCGACCGCCATAATATCGGGCGCAACACCGGTATGTTCATAAGCAAACAGCTTGCCTGTGCGGCCGACACCCGTCTGGACCTCATCGAAAATCAGCAGCAGGCCGTGCTCGTCGCACAATCCGCGCAGGATTTGCAGGAATTCCTTGCTGGGCGAGCGAATGCCGCCCTCGCCTTGGATGGGCTCGATCAGAAGTGCTGCAGTCTCAGCCGTGATGACGGCCTTGAGGGCATCGACATCACCGAACGGAACCTGATCGAAACCTTCGACCTTGGGACCGAAACCTTCGAGGTATTTCTGCTGGCCACCCGCGGCGATCGTCGCCAGTGTACGGCCATGGAAAGCGCCTTCGAAGGACACGATGCGGAACTTCTCCGGATGGCCCTTGGTATAGTGATAACGGCGGGCGGTCTTGATGGCGCATTCCAGGGCTTCCGCGCCTGAATTTGTGAAGAATACCTTGTCCGCGAAAGTCGCTTCCGTCAGGCGCCTGGCGAGTTTTTCCTGTCCCGGTACTTCATAAAGGTTCGAGACGTGCCAGACCTTCTCGGCCTGCGTCTTGATCGCATCAACGAGGTGAGGATGGGCGTGGCCCAGCGAGTTGACAGCGACACCGGCCGCAAAATCCAGATATCGCTCGCCGCTTTCCGTGAACAGCCATACACCCTCGCCGCGCTCGAAGCGCAGGGGGGCTCTTGAAAACGTATCAAACAATGGCGCGCCGGCTTCGGCCATGGCTGTATCACTCCTTGCGCAGATGCGCTGTCAAACTGTTGTCAATAGGCTTGCGGGGTTATCCCTCGCCTGAAAATCAAAATGCCGCCTTGCGGCGGCAGGGGCACTATTGTCACTTCGTTTGCCGATGTCAACAAAAGTCAGCGTTTCCCGGGCTTCTCAAGCACTAGTATGCGGCGGCGGGCCAGCCCCAAGGTGTTGCCTTTCAGACTCAATACGCCAGCAAGTTGGGGAAAACCGGAAAATCGATTCCAGATGATTCCCGCGACTCTTGCCACGGAGTCGGGCTGGCACTAGGTTAATCGCTAATTACTAGACTGCATTGCGGCGGAACTAGTCACCGAAAATCAGGCGGAAACCACGCTTGCGGCATGCGCGCGAGACGGAGAGGGATTCTGCCGAAAATACACGCGACAAGCGGAGAAGCGGCATGAACTGGACAGACGAACGAGTCGAAAAGCTCAAGAAATTGTGGTCCGAGGGCCTTAGCGCCAGCCAGATTGCAGCGCAGCTGGGCGGCGTCAGCCGTAATGCCGTGATCGGCAAGGTCCATCGTCTCAATCTGCCGGGACGCGTCAAGGCTGGCGGTCCAGTGACTTCGGCACGCTCCGCGCCGAAGCGTACCGCTGCCCCTGCACCGCGTGCGACGACTTTCGCAGGTCGCGTCAACGCGGCTCCGGCGCGCATCCTCACCCGTTCGAACGCGGCAACGGCGCTGCACGAGGAGATCGATATCGAGACCGCGCAGGTTCTCGATTACGTTCCTTCCAAGAACGTTGTCACGCCGATTTCCCGTCGCCTGACGCTGACGGAACTGACCGAGCGCACCTGCAAATGGCCGGTTGGCGATCCGCTGAAGGACGACTTCCATTTCTGCGGTTGTGAAGCGCTGGAATCTTCGCCCTATTGCAAGTTCCATGCGAAACTCGCCTACCAGCCGGTGAGCGAACGCCGCAAGGCTTGAGTGTTGCGGCACGCATTCAGCACTCAAAAATTACGGGCCTTCGGGCCCGTTTTTTTTGACAAAAATAAAGCCGCTTTCTGGGCGGCTTGATGGCAGGCCTCACACTTTCCCCTTACCATTGGGCGTGACCCTTCAATCCGGATTTCAACGCGCCGCCGATCTCCTACGGTCAAAACGGACAATGGCATCGAGTTTGGCGGATATTCATATTGAAAAAGCCCGAAACCGTTTCAGATTTCGGGCTTCCTGATTTTTTGGTGCATTACTTCGCCAGCGAAACTATCTGGTTTCGCTTCGCTCAGGCTTCCATCGAATATCCCGCACCACGCACCGTGCGGATGACATCCTGCATGTGCGAGAAATTCAGGGCCTTGCGCAGACGTCCGACATGCACATCGACAGTGCGCTCGTCGACATAGATATCATGACCCCAGACGCCATCCAGCAATTGCGAGCGGGAAAACACCCGACCCGGCGACGTCATCAGGAATTCCAGCAAGCGGAATTCCGTCGGGCCGAGGCGCACTTCGCGGCTTTTGCGGTGAACGCGATGGGTCTCGCGGTCCAGTTCGATATCGCCGCATTTGAGCACCGACGACAGAACTTCCGGACGGGCCCGGCGCAACATGGCCTTGACCCGGGCCATGAGTTCCGGCGTCGAGAACGGCTTGACGACATAATCGTCAGCGCCGGTAGCGAGACCGCGAACCCGTTCGCTCTCTTCGCCACGCGCCGTCAGCATGATGATGGGCAGGCGTTCCGTTTCCGGCCGCATTCTCAAGCGCCGGCACAGTTCGATACCGGAGACACCGGGCAACATCCAGTCCAGGATAAGAAGATCCGGAATGCGCTCCTGCAGCCTGATTTCCGCCTCATCGCCACGGGGTATCGTGTCGACGTCGTATCCCTCAGCCTCGAGATTGTAACGAAGCAGGACGCTCAACGCTTCCTCGTCTTCCACAACTGCAATCTTGGGCACCATATGCTGAACTCCGCAAGCTTCTGCTTGTCTGTTACTCGGTCACCGAACCAAGCGTGTTGGAACTGTCGTCCTTCGGACGCTCGCCCTCCGGCTGGCTGCCGGTGGTCATGTAATAGATCGTCTCTGCGATATTCGTCGCATGATCGCCGATACGCTCGATGTTCTTGGCGCAGAACAGAAGATGCGTGCAGGTGGTGATGTTGCGCGGGTCTTCCATCATGTAGGTCAGAAGCTCCCGGAAGAGCGACGTGTACATGGCATCGATTTCCTCGTCGCGTTCACGGATCGCATTGGCCTTTTCGGCGGAACGCGTGGAATAGACGTCGAGGACTTCCTTGAGCTGCACCAGCGCCAGGTCGGACAGATGCTCGATGCCGCGGGCGAGCTTGCGCGGAACGCCGGTGCCGGCGACAGCGATAACGCGCTTGGCCGTGTTCTTGCCAAGATCGCCGACGCGTTCGAGATCGGCGGCGATACGCAGGGTGCCGATGATCTCGCGAAGGTCTGCCGCCATCGGCTGACGCTTGGCGATGGTTACGATCGCCTTGTCGCCGATTTCGCGCTCAGCGTGGTCGAGAATGGTATCGTCCGAAATGACTTTCTGCGCAAGCGCAGCATCGGAATTGACGAGTGCGCGCACGGCGTCACCGCACATCTGCTCGGCAAGACCGCCCATTTCGGCGATGCGGCGCGTCAGAAACTTCAGTTCGTCGTCATAGGCAGACAGGATATGCGAATGGGTCGTTGTCTGTGTCATGGTCTATTCCTCCGGCTTGGCCTGCATGCGCGTGCCCAACAGCGGGGCACGGCAGAGGCACCAGTCTTGTACGGTTACGATAAAGCACCGGCCGGGGATCAGCCGAAGCGGCCCATGATGTAGTCCTGCGTGCGCTGGTCGTCCGGATTGGTGAACATCTTGTCGGTTTCGTTTTCTTCGACAAGATGACCAAGATGGAACATGGCCGTACGCTGGGAAACGCGCGCCGCCTGCTGCATGGAGTGCGTGACGATGACGATGGTGTAGTTGGTGCGCAGTTCGTGGATCAGTTCCTCGACCTTCGCAGTCGCGATCGGATCCAGCGCCGAGCACGGCTCGTCCATCAGGATCACTTCCGGGCTGACGGCAACCGCGCGTGCGATGCACAGACGCTGCTGCTGGCCACCGGAGAGGCCCGTGCCGGATTCCAGCAAACGATCCTTCACCTCGTTCCAGAGACCCGCTTTCTGCAGGCTATGCTCGACGATCTGGTCCATATCCGCCTTGTTGCGGGCGAGACCGTGGATACGCGGGCCGTAGGCGATGTTCTCATAAATCGTCTTCGGAAACGGGTTCGGCTTCTGGAACACCATGCCGACGCGGGCACGCAGTTCCACGACGTCGATCTGCTGATCGTAGATATCGTCGGTATCGAGCGTGATCTTGCCGGTGACCCGGCAACCGTCGATCGTGTCGTTCATGCGGTTCAAGGTGCGCAGGAAAGTGGATTTACCGCAACCGGACGGGCCGATAAGTGCAGTCACCGTGTTTTCGCGGACATTGAGGTTCACGTCGTAAAGCGCGCGCTTTTCGCCGTAATAAACCGAAACATCCTTGCCGATCATCTTGTATGAGACTTCATTCATTTTCTTGTCCAGCGCCTTTTCAACTGCTGCTTCCGACAACATGTTCATTGCTCTAGCTCCCTCTACCAGCGCCGCTCAAAGCGGCGACGCAACAGGATTGCGCCAACATTCATGAGAATGAGGAACAGAAGCAGGATGATGATAGCGCCAGATGTCCGTTCGACAAAGGCACGCTCAGCTTCGTTCGCCCACATGTAAATCTGCACCGGCAGGGCCGTGGACGGATCCATAGGCGTTGTCGGATAGTTCGCGACGAATGCCACCATGCCGATCAGAAGCAGCGGCGCCGTTTCGCCCAGTGCGTGGGCGAGACCGATGATGGTGCCGGTCAGAATGCCAGGCATTGCCAGCGGCAGGACGTGATGGAAAATCGTCTGCATCTTGGAAGCGCCAAGACCGAGTGCGGCGGCGCGGATCGACGGCGGCACGGCCTTCAATGCAGCGCGGGTGGCGATGATGATCGTCGGCAGGGTCATCAGCGTCAGGACGAGGCCGCCGACCAGCGAGGCCGAGCGTGGAAAGCCCATGAAGTTGATGAAGACGGAGAGACCGAGCAGACCGTAAACAATGGAGGGAACAGCCGCCAGATTGTTGATGTTGACCTCGATAAGGTCCGTCAAACGGTTCTTGGGGGCAAATTCCTCCAGATAGATGGAGGCCGCAACACCGATCGGCAGCGACAGCACCAGCACGATCAGCATCATGTAGAACGAGCCGATCAGCGCAACGCCAACACCCGCGGCTTCCGGACGGCTCGAAGCGCCGTTGACGAAGATGCCGGTATTGAAATGCTTGCCAAGCTGTCCGCTTTCCACGAGCTGGTTCATCCAGCCGAGCTGCTGGTTCGAGATACGGCGGTTTGCTTCATCCCCCGACATGTCGACCTGGCCCTTGAAGGCGCTGTCGACATCACCCGACGCCAGAAGCGTGACGCTGCGCGTGGTGCCGATGACGGACGGATCGGCGACGACGATATCACGCAGCTGGGTGCGTACGCTGTCGGAGATCATGACGTTGACGGCGCGAAGACCGGCCTTATCCGTCGGCGCGACGCCGAGAACCTTTGCCACCGCATCACGGGCGAGGACGGGATAGTTGGCCGTCATCAGCTTTGCCGGATTGGTTGCGCGCTCGTTCTTTGGATCGATGATCAGTTCGGAAAACTCGACCGGAACGGTGATCATCGTCTGCTGGAAGGCGGTGTGACCCTTGGATACGACCGACCAGAGCAGCAGAAAGAGGAAGATGAGGCCGAACGAGATTGCTGCCAATCCATAGGCGCGGAAGCGGCGTTCAGCTGCATAGCGACGCTTGATGCCGATATCACGGCGCGTGGCCTTGTTCACGGCGGCAGCACCGGCCGCCGGAGAAACGATGTCGGTCATTCATATTGCTCCCGGTATTTGCGCACGATGTAAAGCGCGTAGATATTCAGGCAAAGCGTGATTGCAAAAAGAGTTATGCCCAGCGCGAAGGCCACCAGCGTTTGCGGCGAGGTAAACTCAAGGTCACCCGTCAGCTGGCTGACAATCTTGACCGTCACTGTTGTCATGGGTTCGAAGGGGTTGAGCTGCAGGCGGGCAGCGACACCAGCCGCAAGAACCACGATCATGGTCTCGCCGATCGCACGCGACGCCGTCATCAGCACGGCGCCGACGATGCCGGGAAGAGCGGCGGGAAGGATGACCTTCTTGATGGTTTCAGAGCGCGTGGCGCCGAGACCGAGAGAGCCATCGCGCAGCGAACGCGGCACGGCGGTGATGATGTCGTCAGACAGCGACGAAACATAAGGGATCAGCATGATGCCCATGACGAAGCCGGCGGTGATGACGCTCTGCGCCTGGATGAAGTTGGCGTAGTTGCCTGTCGCAAGACCGCTGATCTGCGTGGAAATGTCTCGCAGGAAAGGACCAACGGTCGTCAGCGCGAAGAAGCCGTAGACGATTGTCGGGATGCCCGCGAGCACCTCGAGCAGCGGCTTTACAATCGAGCGAAGGCGCGGCGTCGCATATTCCGACATATAGATCGCCGAAAACAGCCCGACCGGAACGGCGACCAGCATGGCGACGAAACCAATATAGAGCGTGCCGGCGAGCAGCGGGATCAGGCCGAACTGGCCGGAAGAGTCGGTCGCACCGGCAGCGGCAAAACGCGGATCCCATACCGTTCCGAAGAAGAACTGGTGCGCCGGAACCATGGTGAAGAACTGAATCGCTTCTGAAAGCATCGAAAGGACGATGCCGATGGTCGTCAGGATGGCGATGGACGACGCGACGACCAGAGCCGCGAGAATGACCCGCTCCACCCTGTTGCGTGCCCGAAAACGCGGCGCGATTGAACGCAGTGCATAAGCGGCACCCGCGAATGCGGCCAGCAGCACGGTGGCGATCATGCCCAGGCGGCTGGTGGAGGTCATCGCATTCAGCGTCTGGGCGGCATCGACCATGAAACGCTGGGGTTCGCCGGCAATTGCCACGCCCTTCGATGCCAGAAGCGATCTTACCGCAGCCGTATCCGCATCAACCTTTGCGGTTTCTTCCGGCGTCAGACGCTGAAGACCGCGGGCGATGGACGTTACCATGCCGTAGGTCAGGCTCTGCTGCGCTTCGGATTGGGAGCGCACATCTTCGGGAAATTCGCCACGCACCGCAGAGGTAACGATCAGCGGGCTGATAACAAGCCAGATACAGAGAATGAGCGCTGCGGGCAGCACCGCCCAGACGACAGCGTAGGAACCGTGATAACCGGCACGGGAATGCATGCTGGAGGGACGCCCACCAGACAAAGCAACGGCGCGGCGGCTGCCGAGCAGATAACTGCCGATGCCGATCAACACCAGTATCAGCAAAAGGATCGATGTGTTCATTAGAGTTCCCTCGTCGTGCCTCAAGAGCACGGTGCGATATCGGGCAAATCAAAAAGTCATCAAAACGAGACCGCTGGACCATCCAGAGATGCTTGCCGCCTGACTGTAACAAAGTCTGGCAAGCGTCAAGGTTGATACATCCTATCCATCTGTAATCCATCAACAATTATGTGGACGGCGATGGATGGGAACTGTCAACCGTAGACAGCCGCCTTAAGCACAACGGTACCGGAGCGGAGAGAGGGGTGCGGCAGGCCGCACCCCTCCTTGTTTATTACATCGAAGCGCCGGCAGCGAACTTGGAGCGAATTTCTTCGCGTTCTTTTTCCGGAGCGGCAACAAGGCCGTAGTTTGCGAGCGGGGAGTCGGGGCCGATCATTTCGTCAGAAACGAAGAACTCGACATATTCCTTGAGGCCCGGGATAACGCCCAGGTGAGCCTTCTTCACGTAGAAGAACAGCGGGCGCGAAACCGGGTACTTGCCGCTGGCAACGGTTTCCGTGGACGGAACAACGCCGCTGACGGTCGCAACCTTCAGGCGGTCAGCGTTGTTCTCATAAAATGCCAGGCCGAAAACGCCGAGGCCGGTCTTGTTGGCGTCGATGCGGGCAAGCGTCTCGGTGTAGTCGCCGTCGATGTCGACTGCAGCGCCGTCCTTGCGAACTGCAACGCACTTGGCAGCAGCCTGCTTGGCGTCGGTGATCAGCGCCTTGATGGCGTCGGTCGCCTTGGCTTCCTTGCAGCCGTCAGCCATGATCTTCTCTTCGAAGACTTCGCGTGTGCCGTGCTTGGAACCCGGAATGTAAGCGGCGATCGCTACATCAGGCAGTTCCTTGTTGATTTCCGACCACTTCTTGTAAGGGTTGGCGACGAGCTTGCCGTCCTTGACGATTTCAGCGGCGAGCGCGAGGTACAGATCCTTCGGCTCGAGCTTGATGTCCTTGTTGGAAGAGTCCATTGCGAAGACGATGCCGTCGTAGCCGATCTTCACTTCCTGAACGTCGGCAACGCCAGCGGCCTTACAAGCGGCAAGTTCGTCGCTCTTGATCGGGCGCGAAGCGTTTGCAATGTCGATGGTGCCTTCGCCGACGCCGGAGCAGAACGCCTTCAGACCGCCGCCCGTGCCGCCAGACTCAACAACCGGAGCCTTGAAGTTCGGGAAAGTCTCAGCAAAAGTTTCGGCAACGATCTTGGCATAGGGCAGAACCGTGGAGGAACCAGCAACCTGGATCTGGTCGCGAGCAGCGGCGGCGCCAGCGAAGGCGACAGAAGCCACCAGAGCTGCTGCGGAAAATTTAACGAAGTTCATTTGTCTCTCCCGTCGTGGGCTTGTTTGTGGACGCAGCCGATAGCGGCAGACGCTCTTAGCATGCGCTCGGCGGTCTCTTCTTAACCACCGTAACCACTTCCTTTTATGTCACTTCGGTGAAAGATTTGTGACAGCCTAAATTATTGATTTTATTTATAAAATTTTTCGAAGCTGAAGACTGTAACGTACTCTATGTCAGAATCTGACGGTAAAGTCCGTGCCATTGCCCAGTTCCGATTTAATGATGAGGCGGGCGCGGTGGCGGGTGAGGATGTGCTTGACGATGGCAAGCCCGAGGCCGGTCCCTTTTTTGGAGCGACTGTCAGCGACACTGACGCGGTAAAACCGTTCCGTCAGACGCGGCACATGTTCAGCAGGAATGCCCGGCCCCTTGTCAATGACGCTCACCTCCACCGGCTTACCGGGTTCGGCACGCAGCCAGACATCCACGACCTTGCCTTCCTGGCCATATTTACAAGCATTTTCAACGAGGTTCTGAAACACTTGCACCAGCTCGTCGCGGTCGCCCTGCACTTCTGCCGGCCGGTCGGGCAGATGCAGCGTAATAACCACATCCAGCTCGTTGGCGAGCGGCAGCAGCGCATCCCGGACATGGCCGATGACTGGGACGAGATCGACCTTCTGGTCCGGCGCAATATTCGCCCGCAATTCCAGCCTTGAAAGCGACATGAGGTCATCCACCAGCCTGCTCATGCGTGTGGCCTGATCCAGCATGATGGCGAGGAAACGTTCCTGCGCTTTGGGGTCGTTGCGGGCCGGCCCCTGCATGGTTTCGATGAAACCGCGCAGCGAGGCGAGCGGGGTGCGCAATTCATGGCTTGCATTGGCGACGAAGTCGCTGCGCATGCGGTCGATGCGGCGAAGCTCCGAAACATCGCGGAACGACAGGATGTAGAACGGTGGACCCGCCGCCTCTCCCGCATCCGCCCGGGCAATGCGGACGATGAAGACCCGCTCTGAGGGAAAACGCTCGGAATGCTCGACCTGGTTGGGCTGGCCGGTGGTGATGGTTTCGCGAATGACATCCAGCAAGCCCGGCGAACGCAGCCGAGCGGAAATATGCGCGCCGGCCGGAAGCTGGCCAAAGGCGCGTTCCGCCGCGCCGTTCTGATAAAGAACGCCTGCGTTTTTATCGAGGATGAAGACCGGCGTATCCAGAACGGCCAGACCCGCCCTCACCCCGGAAATGACGTTTTCGCCGGGCACATCAGGTTCTTCCGCCTCAGCAGCTGCGGTTTCATCCTTAGCCGGCTCCTCCGGCTTTTGCCGAGCGGTCAAAATAGCGATGACGGCACAGAGCCACAGGACGGCGGGCATATAGGGCGTTTGCAACTCAGAAACGGCAGCGACGGCAAGCATGCTGACGACGAGAACAGGCAACCAGTTTCGGCCAAGCTTTTTCGCAAAAAGCTTCAATCCACTCTCGCCTTTCATGACTGCCATTTCAGCACACTTTCCACTTTCACCTGACAGCGCATCGGAGTCTCATAGGCCAGCTTCATGACAGAGATTCATCATCGCGTATTTTCCACAGCGTATATGCGCAAAATCTGCGCCGCAATCGTCACTGCGATAGCACTCCGGCTAACCAATCCTCTTTCACTTGAATTATGCGGGTGGATATGAACTCATTGGCAGCGAGTTGCCTTTACACAACAACATCAGGAGGAAAGCATGGGCGAAGAAACGAAGAAGCGATCGGTGGAGATCACCATTGGCGGCAAGCTGCGCAGCTTCGACATCGACGATCCGGTTCTTCCCGACTGGGTGGAGGAGAAAAAGCTTTCCGCCGGAGATTTTCCTTACGACAAAAAGATGAAGCGGGAGGAATACGACGCCACCCTCGAGGCGCTGCAGGTGGAGCTGGTCAAGGTGCAGTTCTGGCTGCAGGCCACCGGCAAACGGGTGATGGCAGTCTTCGAAGGACGCGATGCTGCCGGAAAGGGCGGCGCGATCTTTGCGGCCCACGCTTACCTCAACCCCCGCTATGCCCGTGTCGTGGCGCTGACCAAACCAACCGAGACCGAGCGTGGCCAATGGTATTTCCAGCGCTATATCTCGCATTTCCCGACGGCTGGAGAATTCGTCCTCTTCGACCGTTCCTGGTATAACCGCGCCGGGGTGGAGCCTGTCATGGGCTTCTGCACCCCGGAAGAGCACAAGCGCTTTCTCAAGGAAACACCACGCCTCGAAAAGATGCTGGTCCATGAGGGTGTTCATCTGTTCAAGTTCTGGCTTGATATCGGCCGCGAAACGCAGATCGAGCGCTTCCATGACCGTCGCCACAGCCCGCTGAAATGCTGGAAGCTTTCCGACATGGATATCGCCGCGCTGACGAAGTGGGACGACTACACACAAAAGCGCGACGAGATGCTGGAAAAGACCCACACCGATGTCGCCCCGTGGACGGTGGTGCGCGCCAACGACAAACGCCGTGCGAGGGTGAACCTCATTCGCCACATCCTCAATACGCTTGACTACGACGGCAAGGACAAAAAGGCGATTGGCGAAATCGACGACAAGATCCTTGGATCAGGACCGGGTTTTCTGAAATAAGACTGGGAGACGTCAACAAGCGCCCCGGCTGCGGCGCTTGTTCCCTCTTCTTGCTGGATTCTTACTGACCCGGCAAAATGCGCACGGAGTACAGGTTCACCGGGCGGGCATTGCCATCGATATCGCTGTTGATGAAGATCTTGCCGGGCGCATTCGGGGCAAGCGAACGCTCGAACGTCGTGTTCAGCAGCATATCCGCACGCTCGGCCGTGGCCGTGAAACGGTGACGGGAGCAATCGCCCAACGTGGCGAAATCGCATGCTACGGAAACCTGCGTTTGCCGATCGCTGGAGGATTGCAGCGTGATCGAGATGGTCGAGGATTTACCCGCCATGTCGCGCATCACTTCCACCGGAACCTCGACGCTGATTGCGCCGTCCTGAGAGACGCTTCTCGAGGTCACCCGTATCGCCTTGCCGGCGGGTGTGGCGATGTTCTCGACATTGGCGCGGGGGCCTGCCGAAACTCCGGAACTGCCGCGCTCCGCATTAAATACTTCCACCCAGTCGTCGGAAAAACCGCGGCCGGCGGAAAGGCTCGGCGCGGGCTCAGTACCGTTGAAGTCCTCCGCCTGGACTTGTGCCGGCGGATTGGGCACGCTGGTATCGCGCTGCTCCGGCGTGAGCAGCAGGCCGGAGGAATAGACCCACCAGGCGCCGAAACCAACAAAGGCAAGCAGTGTCACGAGCATGAAAAGGCGGGCGAAAAGTCCGCGACGCTTGCGGCGGCCAACGGCACCTTCCGGACGAAACGCGAGCGAGGCGTCACCTGCGCTGGAGCCTCTTCTTGGCGGTTTTCCATTACGACGTCCAGCACTCAGAGGTTCCGGAGCCGCAGCGGCGCCCGGCCGCACATCGCGCGTTTCGCCACGCAATTCCGGCTCGACGGCCATATCGCCGTGATGCTGCGATTGTGAGACGGGATCGACCGAGGGGCCGTCATGCGCCGCACTTTCCGGCACAGGCGGCCGCAACTGCTGCTCCACCCTGTCCAGAAGACGATTCCGCTCTTCATTCTCTATAACATGGATCAGGCTTTCGAGCCGCTGGCGCTGCTGGCCCACAATCTGCGGGTCGTCTATGCCCTGCTTGCGCAGGCCCGCTTCCAGTGCCTGACGGGACGATTGGTAAATTCGTGCACGAACTTCGGCGTTCGATCTGTCCGATTTTTCCAGAGCATTTCTGATTGCCGTTTCCAGTCCGCTCACGACCGATCCTTATTCTACTGCTCTTCGCAAAAAATATGTGGCAGTGCGCCATTGGTTTACGATTCGGTAACGGCTATGCCGCGCCTCCGCAAGCATCGTTTGCGATAAAGACCGGATTGCCTTGGGGAAAATCGATCCATTGTGGCGCTGCGAGCGCAGGTCTGGCGGGCCAGTGCGACGCTGTTTTCGCTTTCAATCCGCTGCCGAACACGATATTGACTTACGTGCGCGTAAACGTAATCTGTGGGAGGAGACATGCTGCCGTCCGTGCTGAAAGACAATCTGCGTCTTCCGGTCATAGCGTCACCGCTATTCATTATTTCGCATCCGCAATTGACGCTGGCGCAATGCAAGGCGGGTGTCATCGGCGCTTTCCCGGCGCTGAATGCGCGGCCCGAAAGCCAGCTGGACGAATGGCTGGCAATGATCACCGAGGAGCTGGCCGCCCACAACAAGGCTAACCCCGAGCGCCCGGCCGCTCCTTTCGCCGTCAACCAGATCGTACATATGTCCAACCGGCGGCTGGAACACGATCTCGGCCTCTGCGTCAAATACAAGGTGCCGGTGGTGATTTCCTCGCTCGGTGCAGTACCGGAAGTCAATGCGGCCGTGCATTCCTATGGCGGTATCGTGCTGCATGATGTCATCAACGATCGCCACGCCCGCTCCGCCATCCGCAAGGGCGCGGACGGGCTGATTGCAGTGGCAACGGGTGCCGGCGGACATGCGGGCACGCTTTCACCCTTCGCCCTGGTTCAGGAAATCCGCGAATGGTTTGATGGCCCCCTGCTGCTGGCTGGCGCCATCGCCAATGGCGGCTCCATCCTTGCGGCGCAGGCCATGGGCGCGGATATGGCCTATATAGGCTCCCCCTTCATCGCGACGCAGGAAGCCCGGGCCTCCGACGCTTACAAGCAGGCGATCGTGGAGGCACAGGCCAAGGACATCGTTTATTCGAACTATTTCACGGGCGTACACGGCAACTACCTGAAAAGCTCGATCGTCGCCTCAGGCATGGACCCCGACAACCTGCCCGAAGCGGACCCTTCCAAGATGGACTTCGAAACCGCCACCGGCGGAGCAAAGGCCTGGAAGGATATCTGGGGCGCCGGACAAGGCATCGGCGCGGTCAAGGTGGTGGAGCCGGTGGCTGACCTCGTCGATCGGCTGGTACGCGAGTATGAGGCAGCCAGACAGCGCATCTGCGCGAGAGGCTGAGGCCACCTATAAACAACGGGCAGGCAAAGCTTTTTTTCGGATTTTTCGAAACCCGCGCATTCAAGGCTTGAAATCCGTCAGCATTGCCTGTATCAGCCCGCCATGAAGCTGATCCGTAACAAACGGGTCACAATCGGGCCGCTTTAGCTCAGTTGGTAGAGCACGTCATTCGTAATGACGGGGTCACGTGTTCGAGTCACGTAAGCGGCACCATTTCTTCTTAAAAAATTCATTTCCGACATTGAGTTGCCTTTGGCGCGGCGTTGTCCACTGGCGGAAATCGTCATTTGGCGCTGCTGCTGCAATCATAAAACCTTTGAAACCAAACAGGCCTCCGCACGTTGAGCAGCAAGTCGCAATCAAATGGAAAGCCTGCCATCGTGGATGTCCTTCGTATTCTCATCGCCATCATTCTTCCGCCGGTTGGCGTGTTTCTCCAGGTCGGACTTGGCCTGCATTTCTGGTTGAATATCCTGCTCACACTTTGCGGTTACATTCCCGGCATCATTCACGCGATCTGGGTGATCCTGCGCAAATGAGATTTGCGCAGGATATGACGGGACAACCATCAGATGCGCACAATATTTTAGTACGTGATTAAATTCGTAATACCGACTGGAACCTCATCTTCTCCCTCACGTTATGGTGATGACACCAGCTAAGGAGAAAATCATGAACCAGATCATCTACATCGTGGGCCTCGTCGTCATCGTTCTGGCGATTCTTTCGTTTTTCGGCTTTCGTTGATCACCGTTGTCAATTCGATCGCTTGCGCTTATTCTAATCAGCGGTAACACACGGCTGCGTTCATGGGTTGCTTTGCTGTCGGGTGTATTTCGGGATCGCGTTGCTCTGGGAGGTGCACGATGAAGAACGAGAGATGGACAGAGCCTGTCGAGGTCAATCTCGAGGCGAAGGGCAAAAGCGTTATCGCCGGCCCGTTCGAGGCACTGATGTTATTGACGGAAGGCTGGCCCAAAATTCGCGGATTGAGTTTCGTGAGAGCCAGAAGCGCCTGCCGCGCTGCGCTTGATGGACGCAAATCGCCGGAGGAAGCGCGAAAGTGTTTTACCGATGCGGTTTCCGAGATGCAGAAAAATCCGCACTGACCATATTCAGACGACAAATGGCCCCTCGAAAGGGGCCATTTTCATGCTTGCTATATTTCGTTCGATCTACATCCAGTAAGGTGCGACGCCGTAGTAGTCGTAAACCTTGCGGTCTCGCGCATGCAGCAGGTCATCATCGTCCAGGTTGGCGAAGTGAGGCGCATTTTCGATCTGCTCTTTGGTAAGATCGATGCGATAGCCATCAAGCTCTTCGTCGTAATGGAGCTTTTCCCACGGCAGCGGATAATAGTCGTCGCCGATTCCGAAAAAGCCACCAAAGCTCAAAACCGCATAGGCAACACGGCCGCCGCGTTTTTCCAGAATGATCCGCTGGATCGAGCCGATATGCTTACCATCGGCGCCATAGACGCGCGTGCCTTCAACCTTGTCGCTGGCGATCAGGCTCGGTGTATCCTTGACGTAAGGGTCCTGCCCGGCACGGGGTTCTTGATGCAACATAACGTCTTTCCTCCTTGGTTTTTTCCTCGTGAGTATTACGCCTGGTAAACCCCTCCACCAGAAATTCGTTCCGAAGCTTTTCGCGCGCTGCGGACTGAAGACGCGGATCAGGAGGCGCGGAAAAAGCCCTATTGGCGGATTTTTTGCCAGACGGAAGGAGAAACACCGACCATTTTACGGAAGACGCGGGAAAAATGCGCCTGATCCGAAAACCCGGCTGCGATAGCGATGTCGGTCAGCGCCATGTCGGTTCGCATCATCAGGTCCTTGACCCGATCGATACGCGCCTGCATCTGCCATTGATGCGGCGGTACGCCTGTCGACGCCTTGAAGGCGTGGCTGAAATGGGATTGCGACAGGTTGGTGAGTTCTGCCAGTTCCTCCAGCCTTATCGACCGCAGGCAATGTTCGCGAATGTAATCGGTCGCCGCCCTCAACTGCCAGGAGGCCAGCTTGCTGCGTTTTTTGACCGGCTCCCGCTTCACCTTGAGGAAATCCGTCAATAGCGCCAGCACGAGGCTTTCGCCGTATAGATCGTGCAAAGGGTCTGGATTATCACATTCGGCGGCGATCAGCCGCGCAAGCACCAGCAGGCGCTCATCCTCGAACATCAGGTGCGGATCGAGCAACCCGTGCGGATCGAACCCCTGCACCAGCCGCGCCCCCAGCAATCCCGCATCGAAGTGCAGATCGAGATGGCGCACGAAGGAAACATTGCTGAGTTCCGCATGTATATCCAGGTCGGCCGGTACGAAGGAAATGCGGTTCGCTTCGGATGACGCGTAATTGTCGCGGCGGCTACGGTTCATCATGAACCGGCCATCATTCGTCCCATCCATATCGAGCAGGAAAACGAAACGCGGGTCCTTGCCGACATAGCGGCCACCCGCCTTCGATGCGCAACGCACGTCCCAGAGATCGGCGACGATGCCGTTCCACACCCGCGAGCGTGGGCCGCCGATGACGGCAAAGCCCTCGATCTCATTTTCCATCCGAACGCGGAAAGCCATGGCCTCTCGATCCCGCAAGGCGCAAAGGCGCCCCTATAAACATGATAAGATTATTCATGTTTATAGGGGCAAACTATTTTTCCCGCAACTGCCAGCTACCCGTTACCACTTCTTGGAAAGCTTGAAGGTGATGGTGCGGCTGTCACCCCAGCCGCAAACCGAGACGCCGGCGCAACTCTTGACGTATTCCTTGTCGAAGACATTCGCGACGTTGACGGATGCCGTCCAGTCGTTCTTCTCGTAGCGGATCGCGGCATCGAAGACCGCAGCATCCGGAACACGCAGCGTGTTTGCCGCATCTGCCCAGGACTTGCCCTGATAACGCACGCCGCCGCCAATACTGAGGCCTTCAAACGTATCATCGGTGAAGGCGTAATCCACCCAAAGCGACGCGGTGTGAGCAGGCACGATCCACGGAGATTTGCCGATCAGGTTAGGATTGGCGTCCTTGGTGATATCGAGATCGGTATAGGAATAGGAGGCGATGGTTTTCCAGTTGTCGGTGAGATTGGCCTTCGCCTCCAGCTCAAAGCCGGTAGACTCCACCTGTCCGAACTGGCCGCTCGTCGTTACGCCGCCGGCGGTATAGGAAACGATGGCGTTGTCCTTCACAAGCTTGAAGACAGAGGCGGTGATGCTGCCATCGAAGAAGGTCGGCTCGTATTTGATACCGGCCTCGAACTGATGTCCTTCCTCGGGTACGGCGGAGCTGCCATCCGCAAGTGTATCGATGAGCGGATTGAAGAAGGTGGCCGCCGAGACATAGGGCGTCAGGCCATTGTCGAATTCATAGGCAAGACCGGCGCGACCGCTTAGCGCATCGTCATTTGAGCGGCGAGACACACCCGCTGGCAGCCTGTTGTTCAGTTCGGTATCGACGTAATCGTAGCGCCCGTTCAGCGTTACCAGCCAGCCATCGCCGAAACGCAGCTGGTCCTGTGCATAGATGCCGATCTGCTGCTGCGTCACCACGTTATTGGCGTAGACGAAATTCGTTCCCTGCGTCGAACCATAGACCGGGTTGAGCGCACCGATCGCATTCGATCCGCAGCACGCCTGCACCTGATCCAGCTTGTAGTATTTATAATCGAGACCGAAGAGCAACGAATGGCTGACAGCACCGGTATCGAACTGGCCTTCGACGCGGTTGTCGACGCCGAAACTGTCGACCTTCGACAGGCCGTCATAACCAAAGCGGGTCAGCATATAGTCATTGGTGGTGGCATCGAGGATTGGCTGGCCATTGGCGTCGGTATTGGCCCAGCCGCCCGCATAGGGTCCGGTTTCGTGCTTGTAGAGGTGGCCGTAGCGGGCGTTTTGGCTGATCTTCCAGCCATTGTCGAATTCGTGGCTGACTTCGTAACCCACCATGGACTGGTAGACGCGACCATTGTCGATATCAGGCTCGCCATAAAAGGCCTTGCGGTCGAGCTTGCCAAAAGGTGCGTCAACCACAGTCCCGACATAGGGCAGGAAGCCATTGCCGACATGGACCTGATCCAGCGCCGAGAAATAGCCGTAGAGCGTGGCACTGGTCTGAGCATCCGACTCGAAGGTGATCTGCGGCATGATGAAGCCACGCAGATCCTCGGAGTAGTCGGTGTAATTATCGCCGCCCGAGACCTTGCCAGTGACGCGGTATTTCCACACGCCCTCACCATCGATCTTGTCGCCGAGATCAAAACCGAAGAAAGCATTGCCGAAATTGTTGATGCCGATTTCCGTTTCGCGGACTGGCTCATCCTGCGGGCGCTTGCGAACCATCTGCACGATGCCGCCGGGATTGGCGCCGCCGTAGAGCACCGAAGCCGGTCCCTTCAGCACCTCCACCCGCTCCAAACCATAGGCATCCATCTGGAAACCGCCGAAACCGTAGCTGAACAGGTTCAGCCCATCCAGAAACACGCCGGTCTGGGTTGCCTGGAAACCGCGAATGTAAAACCAGTCCGTATCCGGGTCGGTGCCGAAAGGTTCCGCCGTTACGCCGGGCGTGTAGCGCAGTACCTCGTCGATCTTGGTCACGACGCCACGGTCATCCATTTCCTTTCGGCCGACGACCGATACGGACTGGGGAATGTCCTTCGTTTCCGTCTCAGTTTTCGAACCCGTCGCGCTTTTCTTCGCAACGTACCCCCGGACCGGACCAGTGGCGTTTTCCGCGCCCTGCCCCTCGACGGTGATCTCACGCAGGACGGTCGTCTGCTGTGCGTGACCTACCAATGGCGCCATCAAAACAATGGCAGCCGTTCCCAAAGCCAGGCGGCCCAAAAACATCTCATGCAAATTTTTCAAGATATGCCCCGAAACAGATCACGGCCGACGTTTATACACGGCAGGCCGCAGCACCTCAATTAAGCTGAGTATTTACATCAGGATTAAGGCCGGATGCTTGTCATTTTCTGGGGAGATTTGAAGCTTATTGGCTTCTCGCAAAGTTTTGCGCCTGTCATTTATGGTGCAGGCGTCAGCCCTTGCGCCGCCCGATCCTTGCAAGCTGCATGACTGGCAGGATGCCGATGACGACGATCGCCAGTGCCGCAATCGACGCTTCCTCGTAGGTGCCACGCGCCGCCTCACCGTAAAGATGGGTTGCGAAAGTCTCGAAATTCAGCGGCCGTAACAGGAGTGTGGCGGGAAGTTCCTTGACGCAATCGACGAAGATCAGCAAGGCGGCGGCGGCCAGCGATGCCTTTGAAAGCGGCAGATGGATCTGTCTGAATGTCTGTGTTGCGGATCGTCCCAGCGTTCGCGAGGCGTGATCGAAGGATTGCGGGATACGACTCAGGCCGGCATCAACGCCGCCAGCCGCAATGGTGAGGAACCGCGCCGAATAGGCGTAAATCAGGGCCGCACCGCTGCCGATGAAAATGAGACCGGTGGATATGCCGAACCAGTCGCGCATGGTCTGGTCGACAAACCGGTCGAAGCCGCCAAGCGCAATCAGCACACCTATGGCGATGACCGTGCCGGGGGCCGCGTAACCTACCGTGGAAAGCCGGTAGGACCAGAGCGAGAGGCGTCCCGGAGCAAGGCGCATCGCGTAAGCGACCGCAAGGCCGAGGACGAGGGTGATCGCCGTCGCCAGTCCGGCAAAGAGGATGGTATTCAGAGCCTCATCGGCAAAACGGGACGACAGTCCGCTGAACCGGAAACGCTTCCATGCCTCGGTGACGAGATAGCTTGCCGGCGCCACGAAGCCGATCAGAACCGGCAGGCTGCCGAGCGCAAAGGCACCGCAAGCTTTAAGACCAGTGAGACGCACAGGCTCCAGTTCCCTGCTTTTCTGCGCCGACACGGTATAACGCTGCTTGCGCCGCGCCCATCGTTCAAATGCCACGAGGGCAACCACGATGAATAACATGGAAAGCGCGATCTGCGCCGCACCGGGCAGGTCGGATTTCGTGACCCATGTGGTATAGACCGAAACGGTGAGTGTTCGGACACCAAGAAATTCTGATGCGCCGATATCGTTCAGCGCTTCCATCAGGGCAAGGCTGATGCCGACCGCGACGGCCGGGCGCGCCAAAGGCACCGCAACCTTGAAGAAAGCCGCGCGTCTGGAAACGCCAAGCGTGCGTGCCGCTTCAAGCAGGTTGCCCGCCTGCGTGAGGAACATGGCGCGCACGGGAATATAGACATAGGGAAACAGCACGAAACCGAGCAGGATGATGCAGCCCGTCATGGACCTTATATCCGGCAGGCGGAATTCACGCGGGCTGGAATAGCCGAGCAGCCAGCGGATCGCCCCCTGCACCGGCCCGATCGGATGCAGGATATCGAGATAGGCGTAAGCGACGATATAGGTGGGCATGGCGAGCGGCAGCAGCAGCGCCCATTCCAGTATTTTGCGGCCGGGAAAATCATAGGCCGTAACCAGCCAGGCGGCAAATGTGCCGATAACACCGGCCAGCAACCCGACGCCGAGCATCAGAACTGCGGTATCCGGCAAAGCCGTCAAAATCACGCTCGAACCAAGATGGGACCACAGGCCATCAGACCCCTGCACCGCCTGCGAGACGAGTGCCAGAACCGGCAGCATGGCGCCGCAGACCGCTGCCAGAGACAGGCTCAGCCACCAGAAGGAGGATGAAAACCTTGGTCTTGCGCGGGGCATCAATGGCTGGACGGCGTCTGGATTCATGAGCTTCTTGAAAATACAGGGAAGGCGCCCGCGGATGCGAACGCCTTCCAACTTGTTGTCGCCAATTGGCCTTTACTGGTCGAAACCGACCTTGTCGACCAGCTCGCTCGCCTGTTTGCGATGAGAGACGATCTCCGTCAGCGACTTGTTGTCAACCTTCAGGGTGCCGAAGGAGGCAACGATGTCGTTGAGTGCTGCGCCCTGCCTGACCGGATATTCGAAGTTGGCTTCGGCATAGATCTTCTGGGCTTCGTCCGAAACAAGGTATTCCAGAAGCTTGACGGCTTCGGCCTTGTTCGGAGCGTTCTTGGCAACAGCCGCACCGCTGATGTTGACCTGCGTGCCACCATTCTTGAACGTCGGCAGAACGACCTTGATCGCGTCGCCCCACTTCACCTGCTCCTCGCCGCCCTTGCCCGAGCGCATCAGGCCGACATAATAGGAGTTGGCGATGCCGATATCGCAAATGCCACCGAGGATATCCTTGGCAACGTCACGGTCGCCGCCGCCTGCCTTGCGGGCCAGGTTTTCCTTGACGCCGGCAAGCCACTTTTCGGTGTCCGCTGCGCCATAGTGAGCGATGTAGTCGGCAAAGAGAGCCGTATTATAGGGATGCTGGCCGGCGCGAATGCAGATCTTGCCCTTCCACTTCGCATCTGCCAGGTCTTCATAGTTGAAGGAGGCAAGGTCGAGATCCTTCGCCGCATAGAGAACGCGGGCACGCATGGAAAGTGCGAACCAGTGGCCCTTGGCGTCGCGAAGTTCCGCCGGAATAGCCTTGTTCAGCGTTTCGGATTCAACCGGCTGGGTAACACCCTTTTCCGCGAGATCGACGAGATTGCCGGCATCCACCGTCATCAGCACGTCGGCAGGTGAGCTTGCGCCCTCGCTCAGAACGCGCTCTGCAAGGCCATCCTTGAGGAACACGGTGTTGACCTTGACACCGCTGGAGGCCGTGAAGGATTCCAGCAAGGGCTGGATCAGGGCCGGCTCTCTCGTGGTGTAGATATTCAGTTCAGCAGCGCTGACTGATCCCGCTGCAAAGGCGACCGTGCTGGCAAGCAGGGCAAGTTTGGCAAATTTCGTCATGGTGTGTCTCCCTCTTCGATGCGCAATATAGGGGGAGCAAACATCATACATGACGTATCAAATCAAGTTTTATTTGGCCGTTTTCAGACGGGTTTCGATCACCAACAGTTGAAAATGGAGCGAAAATAAACATGCAAATCCGCTCATTCAACTTCAGGTAAATATCAGGACACCCTTCGGATCGATGCCGAAGCGGACGGCCTTGGTCTTGGCGGGTGTGCGCTGCATCGTCCTGACGCGCAGGTCGGCTGGAAGGCCGGGAACGGCTATGCCGAGTTGTTCGATCTCGCCGAGGAACACACGACTTGATATTTCGCCGGCAATCCCGTCTTTCGCAGCGCTGTCCTCGATGATCGAAATCGCATTGGGGCGAACATAGGCGGTGGCGGCAAGACCTTCCGCCAGACCGGACGCATCGCCCAGAGGCCCGAGCGGCGTTTCCACGCGCCCCTCCCTCACCCTGCCCTCGATCTTGTTGAAGGCGCAGAAAAAATCGGCGGCGTAGCGGCTTTTGGGGTGATCGTGGATTTCGTAGCCCGTGCCGCTCTGGACGATACGACCGCGCTGCATCAGCACCACACGATCGCCGGCGGAAAGCGCTTCTTCCGGATCATGGGTGACCATGATCGCCGTCGTGCCCAGTTGCCGCAGGACGCCCAGCGTTTCCTCGCGCACAGTGTCGCGCAATCCCCGGTCCAGATTGGAAAAGGGCTCATCCATCAACAGCAGGCCGGGTTGCGGGGCAAGGGCGCGGGCGAGGGCTACGCGCTGCTGCTCACCGCCCGAAAGCGTGTGCGGATAGCGCTTGGCCAACTCCTGCAGATGAACGTGCTCGATCATCTCCGCAGCCCGGCGGCGGGCCTCGGCCTTTGGCAATGACCTGAGACCAAACATCACATTCTGTTCGACAGTGAGATGCGGGAAGAGCGCATAATCCTGAAAGACGAAACCGATATTGCGCTTTTCCGGTTCCACGAAACCAGCCGGACCAGCAACGACTGCGCCATTCACACAAACGCTGCCATGATCCGGCGTTTCCACACCCGCTATAATGCGCAGCAGGGTCGATTTTCCACAGCCGGAACGTCCCACCAGACAAATGATTTCGCCGCGTTCGACGGTCAGATCGATATCGGACAATACATCCGTATCGCCGAATCTTTTTCCGACCGATTTCAGTTCAAGCGCTGCGTTGCCTGCCATTTCCAATCCTGCCCTGCTTTGCGAATTATGTTGATCGCTCAAATCAGGATTAAAGTCAAAAGGCGGGGAAAATAGGTTTCCATTCACGAGGTTGCGAGATGTTCGGCAGGAATATTGACGTTTACGTTAGAGTTAAATAGGCTTTGCCGATACGATGGACGTCAGGTGATTAGACGTCTATCATTCGTCATCGGGGAGCGGAGGAGCAGTCGATCCGGTGACGCCACATGCGGTTCCCTCAATCCGGCCATTACGCCGGTTGATTAGGGGGACTTCATGATGATCAGGCAGCTTATAGCGCCTTTCATGCGTTCCATCGAACGCACGGCGCGACAGAGACTCTGGGAGGAGAAGCATGAGTGAATTGTCCCTGGGACATCCGGAAAATGTCAGCGCAGAGAAGCGCTGGCTGGCATCCTACCCGCCGGGCGTACCTTCCGAAATCCCCGCATCCGCCAATACCTCCCTTGTCGAACTTCTCGAAAAGAGCTGCGCGAAATTTGCCGACAGGAAGGCCTTTTCCAGCATGGGAAAGTCCCTGACCTACCGGGATCTGGATATTGAAACCCGCGCGGTGGCCGCCTGGCTGCAATCCAGAGGACTGGAAAAAGGCGACCGGGTTGCGGTGATGATGCCGAATATCCTGCAGAACCCCGTCGCCGTATACGGAATTTTGCGGGCAGGCATGATCGTGGTCAACGTCAATCCGCTCTATACGCCGCGCGAGCTGGAACACCAGCTGAAGGATTCCGGCTCAAAAGCGCTTTTCGTACTGGAGAATTTCGCCCATGTGGCGCAGCAGGCGGTGCCGAAAACCGCCGTCAGACATGTGGTCGTTGCGGCCATGGGTGATCTCCTCGGCCTCAAGGGACATATCGTCAATCTTGTGGTTCGCAAGGTGAAGAAACTGGTGCCGGCCTACGCTATTCCCGGCTCCATCAGCTTCAAGGCCGTGTTGAAGGAAGGTCAGGGTTTTTCCCTGAAGGCGGTCCGCCTCCTGCCGCAGGATATCGCATTCCTGCAATATACCGGCGGAACGACGGGCATTTCCAAAGGTGCGATCCTCACCCACGCCAATCTTCTGGCCAACAAGGCCCAGATAAGCCTGTGGCTGGATGCCGCTTTCACCCAACGCAAGGACCGTCCAGAAGTCCTCAACTTCATCTGCGCGCTGCCCCTGTGCCACATCTTTGCGCTGACAGTGAATTCGCTGATGGGCATTGCGCTTGGCGGCCATAACCTACTGATCGCCAATCCACGCGATATTCCCGGCTTCGTGAAAGAGTTGTCGCATTATCGACCGCATATTTTTCCGGGTATCAATACGCTGTTCAACGCGCTGATGAACAATGAGGATTTCCGCAAGCTCGATCTGTCCTCGCTCATTCTCGTTCTCGGCGGCGGCATGGCGGTGCAGCGGCCGGTGGCCGAGCGTTGGCTTTCCATGGTCGGTTGCCCGATCGCCGAAGGTTACGGGCTATCGGAAACATCGCCCGTTGCCACCGTTAACAGACTCGATGCCACGGAATTCAGCGGCACCATCGGCCTGCCAATTTCCTCTACGGAAATCGACATTCGCGACGAGGAAGGCAAAAGCCTGCCGACCGGCGAGGTCGGCGAGATCTGCATTCGCGGGCCGCAGGTCATGGCCGGTTACTGGCAGAGGCCGGATGAAACCGCGAAAGCAATGACCGAAGACGGCTTCTTCCGTTCAGGCGACATGGGCTTCATGGACGAGCGCGGCTACACCAAGATCGTCGACCGCAAGAAGGACATGATCCTCGTTTCCGGTTTCAACGTCTATCCGAACGAGATCGAGGAAGTGGCCGCCAGCCATCCCGGCGTGCTGGAATGCGCGGCTATCGGGGTTCCCGACGAACATTCCGGCGAGACCGTCAAGCTTTTCGTCGTCAAGAAGGATCAGTCGCTGACGGAAGCGGAACTTAAGGCCTTCTGCGCCAAAAGCCTGACAAACTACAAACGGCCGAAAATCATCGAGTTCCGAACGGAGCTGCCGAAATCGAACGTCGGCAAGATCTTGCGGCGTGAGTTGCGCAATCTGAACTAAAGGACGAGAGCCGGGTGACCGGCTCTTTTCTTTTCTCCCAGTCCATTTCTTTTACCGAAGTCGCCTTGATTTGGTCGCCTGAAAAAGAATAGTTTCCTCATCCTTCCAGGAAGCCGAGGAGCACGAGATGCAGGCCACCATCGAAAAACTGAAAGCAACGGCAAGCAGCACAGCCGCAACCGATCTGCGCGCTGCTTTTGCGGCCGACGACAAACGATTCAGCCGTTTCAGCGCCAAATTCGATGACCTGCTGATGGACTATTCCAAATGCGCTGTTAATGACGAAATCGTCACGCTTCTCGAACAGCTGGCGCGCGACGGTGGCGTCGAGGCAAAGCGCGAGGAGATGTTCTCCGGCAAGGCGATCAATTTCACCGAAGATCGTGCCGTGTTGCACACCGCACTGCGCAATCGCTCCAACACGCCGGTTCTCGTTGACGGCAAGGATGTGATGCCGGATGTGAACGCCGTTCTTACCGCCATGGGCAAGTTTGCCGACGCCATTCGCTCCGGTTCCCTGAAAGGTGCGACCGGCAAGAAGATCACCGACATCATCAATATCGGTATCGGCGGCTCCGATCTCGGCCCCGTCATGGCGACGCTGGCGCTTGCGCCTTTCCATGATGGTCCGCGTGCGCATTTCGTCTCCAATATTGATGGCGCGCATATTGCCGACACGCTGAAGCTCGTTGATCCCGAGACCTCGCTCTTCATCGTCGCCTCCAAAACCTTCACCACAATCGAAACGATGACGAATGCCGCGACCGCACGCCGTTTCATTGCCGACAAGCTGGGTGAAGAGGCTGTGAAGCACCATTTCGCCGCCGTTTCGACAGCATTGGAAAAGGTTGCCGCCTTCGGCATCGAGAGCGATCGCATCTTCGGTTTCTGGGACTGGGTTGGCGGACGTTATTCGATCTGGTCGGCTATCGGCCTGCCGCTGATGATCGCCATCGGGCCGGAGAATTTCGGAAAGTTTCTGGATGGCGCGCATGCCATGGACAAGCATTTCCGCGAGGCGCCGATCCGTGAAAACCTGCCGATGCTGCTCGGTCTCATCGGATTTTATCACCGCAACGTGCTGAACTATTCCACGCGGGCGATCCTGCCCTATGACCAGCGCCTGTCGCGTTTTCCTGCCTATCTGCAGCAACTCGACATGGAATCGAACGGCAAGGGCGTGACGATCGACGGGACACCTGTCGAAGGCCAGTCCGGCCCGGTCGTCTGGGGCGAACCCGGCACCAACGGCCAGCACGCCTTCTACCAGCTCATCCACCAGGGCACGAGCGTCATTCCGGCGGAATTCATGATCGCCGCCAACGGTTTCGAACCAGAACTGCGCCATCAGCACCAGCTTCTCATCGCCAATTGCCTGGCGCAGTCGGAAGCCCTGATGAAGGGCCGCACGCTGGCTGAGGCGAAAGCCCAGCTCACCTCCAAGGGCATGGAAGACAGCCAAGCCGATTTCATCGCGCCGCACCGCGTTTTCACCGGCAACCGCCCGTCCATTACCTTCGTCTACGACAAGCTGACGCCATTTGCGCTTGGCCGTCTGATCGCGCTCTACGAACACCGCGTCTTCGTGGAAGGCGTGCTGTTCCGCATCAACTCCTTCGACCAGTGGGGTGTGGAGCTTGGCAAGGAACTGGCAACCGGCCTGCTTCCCGTCGTTGAAGGCAAGGAAAGTGCAGCCGGCCATGACAGCTCGACACAGGGTCTGGTGAAGGCGCTGTCGGGACTGGCGGGGTAAAATTCTTGCTCCCTTGATAATTACGAAAGCCGGAAGGAAACTTCCGGCTTTTTCAATTCAGCATCGATGGAACGCCGATTGGAGGCACATATGGCACTGCGGCAAGGCAAGGATTTTCTGGCGTTTCATGACCTGCCTGAAGATGCGGTGCTGTCGATCATAGACCGTGCAGGCAGTCTGGCGCAGGACTGGTCAAAGGGCACGATGCCGCAGCTGCTCAAGGGAAAACGCATCGGGCTGATCGTCGACGATACCGGTTGGCGCAACACCGCTGCCTTCGATCTCGGCATTCAGGCCATGGGCGGTGTTTGTGTCACCGTCCCGATCAGCTTTAATGGCCGCGAAGAAATTGCCGACCTGGCGGGCTATCTCGACAACTGGTTCGATCTAGTCATTATCCGCACGAAAGAACTCTCGACCCTCCGGGCGCTTGCGGGCGAAATGCGCGCACCCGTCATCAACGCGCGGACCAAGTCCAATCATCCCTGCGAGACGCTTGGCGATCTTGCCCACATCAAAAGCTTGAGAAGCCGGGTCGACGGTCTCAAGATCGTCGGCGTCGCGCCGGATGCCAATATTTTGCGCTCGTGGGTCGAGGCCTCGATGTCCCTGCCAATTCAGGTCACACAAGTTTACCCCGAACAATGGCACGTCACGGATGCTGCGCTCATCAACCCGAATTTCCGGGCCAGCTCTGATATGGCGGAGTTGCTAGACGCGGATGTGGTCATTACCGATTCCTGGCCCGCCGGTTCGGATCATATCCTGATCAACTACCGTATATCCGCATCCCTTCTCGACAGGATGCAGCCCGAGGTGATCTTTTTACCCTGCCCGCCGGTCGCCCGTGGTCAGGAAGTGACGGCAGATGCAATGTCGCATCCGGCCTGTCAAAGCCGGCCCGCAAAGGCATTTCTTCTGCACGCGCAGAATGCTCTGATGGAATTTCTCCTCGCCTGAGGCGGCGCCGGGCGCCTCAGATATACAGCGCCGCCATCTTGCGCCAGGCGCCTGCCCGATGAGCACGTCCCTCCCAGACATGCAACTGATGCCCTATCTGCTTGTCGTTAAGAACCCGGCTCAGGTGATGATTGTTGTCCAAAAACGGATCGGCATCGCCGATGGTGAAAACCATGTCGATGCGGCGGAGGTTTTCAAGCCGCCAGCCGCAGGCGAGGTCCGGCAGAAAGTGGCTCGGCATGTGGAAATAGACATCGTCATCGTAGTAACCGTCGAACAGATCGCCGAAGGATTCCACCTTCATCGTCAGATCGTAGCGGCCGGAAAAGGCGACGAGCTTGCGGAAAAGATGTGGGTGACGAAAGACGAGGCTGGCGGCCTGAAACGCGCCGAGACTGCAGCCCTGCACGATGGTATCGCCATGCGGGTTTTTCTTAGCCATCAGCGGCAGCACTTCATTGAGAATATAATCTTCGAAGGCGGCATGGCGGCGAATGCGCTCGGACGGGTGATTATGGGCCGCATAAAAGGTCTCTTTGGCCAGCCCCTCGATACAATAGAGCTGAAGATGACCGGCCTCCACTTTATCGGCCAGACTGTCGACAAGGCCAAGTTCCTCATATTCAAAGAAGCGCCCGTCGCGTGTGGGAAACATCAGCACCTTGGCGCCAGAATGACCGAATATCAACAGCTCCATATCACGATGAAGCCTTTGACTATACCAGCGGAGATATTCGCGTTTCATGGCACCTTGAAAAACTGTCTGACCTTGTCCCTGTGGACCGCATCTTGGGATGCACTGTCAGCGTATTCGAAATGTCCCGCGTCTAGGATGAAGATTTCATTAAATTTTGAGAGCGGCAGGGCATTGGCAACCGCAAACTGGCACGGCGGCGCCACCGCCGGATCGAACAGGGCGGGCGCGACCAGCATCGGCACTTTTATGCGGGAAGCCGCAGAAGCGGCATCGAACAGACGCAGCATTTCCAGCACATTGGCATGGGTCTTCTGATAGGTCTGGACCGCATCCGCGCTGCCGACGGTCGGCAGCGTCAGCCAGAACGGCCGGTGTCCGAATGTCGGTACGACCAGATGGCCCCGGTCAATGCGCGCATCATATGGTATCGCCAAAGCCCCAATCCCGCCCCCGAAGCTGATGCCGCTGTAGCCCACCTGCCCCTCCAGCCATGGATAGAGCGTGACGAGCGTGGAGACGGCGATCCACAGATCATCGACACAGCCACCGATGATGTAGTCGTCTTTTCTGTCGATGTTGTAGAGGACATGAAGGGCCGGGTCAGACGAAATCGGCGGACAGGCGCTTAGCGAAAGCCCGCGAAAACAGGGAAACAGCACGGCCGTTTCTTCAACCGGCACATCGAAATCGGGCTCTCCCCGCCCGCCATAACCATGGCCGACAACAAGTCCGCGCCGCACCTGTCCTTTGCGCGGCAGAAGCATCCATCCACCGATGCGGAAGCCGCCGGTGGATGTGTATGAGATATCGAGAACATGCCAGCGGGGATGGCTGAGTTTGCTCTTGCGCAGCACCGGTCGCGGATCCGTGGCCAGCGCGTGGCGACAACGCTTCTTCCAGAAATCATCAAAGCCCGGCGGCGCCTCAGGCGGGATAATGGCCAGCAACTGCTCGCGCCGCATGCCATAGGTCGGGTCGAAATCGAAAGGATGGGTTGTTGGAACGCTCATGCGATGCTTGTTTCGTGAAAGACCGGCCGACACAAGCTTCTTGATATCCAAATATCGATTTTTTACGACCCCGGCCCAGGCAGGAGTGATGAACCGCCTTTTCAAAACGGTTCAACCATATCCTTTACAATCCGATTTCATGCGCGAAGGGCGGATTTGCGCCAGCTCGCGAGACGGTCACCGCAGCAGCCTTTGCGCCGAGCGCCAAAGCCTTTCTGATCTGCTCTTCCGTCAGCGAAGCGACCTGCGCCTTCGTCAGAAGCCCCTGCATTTTCAGCGAGGCGAGAATGCCGGCGTCGAAGGTGTCGCCCGCGCCGACGGTATCGACGACCTCCACCCGCTCGGAAGCCACTTCCACCTTGAAATTGGCGGTGTAACCGACCGCACCCTTGGCGCCACGGGTGACGACGACCAATTTCGCGCCATGGTGCAGCCAGTGGCGAGCGAGCGTGTCCTCATCACCTTCCAGACCGAACCATTCGAGGTCTTCGTCGGAGAATTTAACGATATCCGACATGGCAGCCATACGGCGGATGCGGGCCATATGCGACTGCTTGTCCTTGATGAAACCGGGGCGGATATTCGGATCGAGGGAGATGACTCGGCTTTGATGCTCGCGCATCATCAGCGCCTCATAGGTGCTGCCGCAGGGTTCCGGAATGAGGCTGATCGCGCCGAAATGCAGCGCCTCGCAATCGGCGCCCAAGGCCGGAAGCTCTGCCTCGGTGATCATCCGGCCGGCGGTGTTTTCGTCATAAAAGGCGTAGGTGGCATGGCCATCGACGAGCTTGACAAAGGCGATGGTGGTCGGCCGCGAAAGCGTTGCGCAATAGCTGAAATCCACGTTGCTCGCCCGCAGGGTTGTCCGCAGGATATCGCCCATCATGTCATCGGAAAGACCCGTGAAGAACGCGGACGGGACGCCGAGACGCCCGAGCGCAATGGCCGTGTTGAAGACTGCTCCGCCTGCATAGGGGGCAAAACCCGCCTCACCCAGCGTCGTCTGCCGGGGCAGCATGTCGATCAGGGCTTCACCACAACACAGGATCATTACGGTCCTCCTCAAACAGCAAATCAAATGGACTTAAATCGATTTAGACGAAGATCGATCGGAAGGCCAGCCACAAGCTGGCTGGCCGCATCCGAAATTAAGATTGCGGCAATTCGCTGACGCCGCCGCGCTTTGCGGACCAAGGCAGCGGGTTATCGAGGAAGGCCTCGACCTCCGACAGGGTCTTTTCGTCGAACAGCTTTTCAGCCCGGGCAACAGCGAGAACATCGCGCCAGGTCGTGAGATAATGCAGCTTGACATTGCCATTGGCGAAGCGCGCTTCGGCCTGTTCGAAAATGCCGTAATAGAAGAGCGCAATACCGTGATCGACAATGCCGCCTGCCGCGCGGATGGCGTCGATGAAGGTGAACATCGAGCCGCCAGCCGTCGTCAGGTCCTCAATGACGAGCACGCGGGCGCCTTCCGGCATATGGCCTTCGATCTGGGCGTTGCGGCCATGGCCCTTTGGCTTCTTGCGGCAATAGATCATCGGCAGGCCAAGACGCTCAGCAAGGAAAGCCGCGAAGGGAATGCCCGCCGTTTCACCGCCCGCGACACAGTCGAATTTCTCGAAACCGGCCTCGCGCATCACCGCCGCTGCCGCAAAATCCATCGCCGCAGAGCGAATACGCGGGAAGGAAATGAGCTTGCGCATGTCGATATAAACAGGGCTCTTCATGCCCGAAGCGAAGGTGTACGGGCTTTCCGAATTGAAGTGGACCGCCTTGATTTCCCACAACATCTTCGCAACCAGTTCTGCAACGACAGTGCGGTCAGTGAATGTGAAATGGTTCATAGGCGTTCTCCTTTTTCGGCCTTCATAACAAAACCGCCGGCAGTGCCGGCGGTCATTAAAAAAATCAGCTCACGTCCCAATGAAGCGGGAACATCGGATCAAATACGGTCACCGGCCCGGCGCCCGTCTCGATCTTGGCGGGAAACGACACCGGCTCCTCGCGCTTCACTAGCGTGATGGTCTCCTCATTTGGCGCCAACCCGTACCAGGCTGGGCCGTTGAGGGAAGCGAAGGCTTCCAGCTTGTCGAGAGCGTTTTCCTGCTCGAAGACATGCGCAAGACAGCTCATGGTGTTGATCGAGGTATATATGCCGGCGCAGCCGCAGGCGCATTCCTTCAGCGGATCGACATGCGGGGCGGAATCGGTGCCGAGGAAGAAGCGGGCATCACCCGAAATCGCGGCCGCACGGAGTGCCAACCGGTGCTCCTCGCGCTTTGCGACGGGCAGGCAGTAATAATGCGGCTTGATACCACCGACCAGAATGGCGTTGCGGTTGATGATGAGATGGTGAGTGGTGATGGAACCGGCGAGATTGGCCTTGGACGACTTTATGTAGTCCACGCCATCGCGGGTGGTAATGTGCTCCATCGTCACCTTGAGCTCAGGCAGGCGCTGGCGCAGCGGCTCCAGAACCGTGTCGATGAAGGCTTTCTCGCGGTCGAAAATATCGACCTCCGGCGTCGTCACCTCGCCATGCACGCAAAGCGGCAGGCCGATTTTCGCCATGCGTTCCAGAACCGGCATCGCCTTGTTGAAATCGCGCACGCCGCCGTGGGAATTGGTGGTCGCGCCGGCCGGATAGAGCTTCACGGCGGTGATAAGACCGCTTTTCTTGCCCTCTTCCACGTCGTCGGCCTGCGTGTCCTCGGTGAGATAAAGCGTCATCAGCGGCTCAAAACGGTCGCCCGCAGGAATGGCCTTGACGATGCGTTCGCGATAGGCGCGGGCATCGGCGCAGGTGACCACCGGTGGCACCAGGTTCGGCATGATGATTGCGCGGGCGAAATGGCGGCTCGTATCCCCGATCACGCCTTCCAGCATGGCGCCATCGCGCAGATGCAGATGCCAGTCATCAGGGCGGCGAAGGGTGAGCGACTTCATCGGGATACCTCGGAGCATGACGGAATTGGCGCCCGCTTAGCATCTTTCGTCACAGGAAAACAGCCGCCGAGAGGCATCGGGCGGCTGTAAATGTCATTTTTTTGAAGCGAGCCTCAGATGCCGCCCGCTTCGGGACCCCACACATCCGTCATGGCAAAGCCGTCCGCAAAGGGATCGAAGGGGTCAAGGCCGACCTGGTGCAGCCCGAAGGTGAAACCGCGGCCGGCAATGGTGGGAATGACCGCCGGACGACCTGCCACTTCGGTGACGGCGGAAAGGCCGACATCGAATTCCGAACCGATGATCGAACGGGATTTGTATTCGTCTCCCACCTTCACCTTGCCGCGCGCATAAAGCGTGGCGAGATTGGCGGAATTGCCGGTACCGCAGGGCGAGCGATCCGCCCGGCCCGGCCACATGGTGGTGCAGGTGCGGATGGAACCATCGGCATCCACATCGCGGAACATCACATAGGCCACGCCTGATATGGCGGGGATTTCGGGATGCACGACCGTCATTTCACTGTTGACGAGGTCCTTGAGGATCATGCCCGCAGCAACCAGTTTCGCTGCATTGGCCTTTTCGATGGTCAGGCCGATCTGGCGCACATCGACCAGCGCGTAAAAGATGCCGCCATAGGAAATATCCATCGTCACCTTACCCCATTCGGGCGTGTCGATGGTCACATCCAGCTCATGCACGAAGGACGGTACCATGGTCAGCTTGACCTTTTCGCAGCGCCCGTCGCGGCAGGTGGCGGTGGCCTTGACCAGACCGGCGGCCGTTTCCAGAATGACGACCGTTTCCGGCTCCTGCATCTCCACCATGCCGCTTTCCAGAAGTGCTGTCGTCGCGCAGATGGAATTGGAGCCGGAACTGGCATGCGCCTGATCCGGCTGGAGAATGACGAAGGCTGTATGGGCATCCGGGTGTTTCGGCGGCAGCAGAAGATTGACTGACCCCATGGGCGTGCCACGCGGCTCCAGCGTCAGAAAGCGGCGCAGGGCTTCCCCTTTTGGATCGGTATTCATCCAGTCAAGCTGCTCGGCCACGGTGTTGCCGGGAATTTTCGGCGCGCCGCCGGTGACGACACGGCCGATTTCGCCTTCGCAATGAACATCGAGAAGCTGCAGGGTGCGTTTCCAACGCATGGGATCTTACTCCGGAAGTTGAGCTGTTGACCCGACCATATAGGTAAAAATACAAGCTGTATACAAATCTGCGCGAGCTGGATGGCGAAAATCGCTTATGGTTTTCGCCATCCAGTTCTCATCATGATCTAGCGATTTCGGCACTCCGCCCGGTTACGATTGGCGGCGGCGTCGCAATTCACTCGCGAAGACTGAACTGCCTGATCGTCCACCACGGAGCCGGCCGTATCACCAACCGATCCGACGGTGTTTTCAACAGAGCGACCGAGCCTCTCCACCTGCCTGCCGTAATTTTCACGCGTGCGCGGATCGAACACCGCAATGGGCGCGCTGACCACGACGCTTGCCGCCGTTCCAACCGTTTGCGCGGCACCGATGCTGACCGCGCCCAGCGCCTCCCCCAGACCGACATCGGAATCCGTCACAGTCTGGCCGGCAATGAGGCGGTCGCCGATCAAGCGCACGACTTCAGGGCTTTCTGCAAATTTGCCGTGGTTCAACCGGTCACCGGATTGCAGCTTGGTCAGATCAAGAACAGTGATACCGGCCTTTTCCAGCTGGCTGCGATAGGGTTCGACGGAAGGGTCGATCTGGCCCAGGCGGTCGACATTGCCGGAAATGCGGCGCGACAGGCTGAGCGCACGATCATCCTGCGAGACGAACAGGGTGAATTTCGGCGGCGCCTTGCCGAAGCTGGCGAACTGCCGGCTGAACACGTCCACATCGAGATCTGGTGCTGCCAGAATGACATTGCTGATCTTCGGATCGACGCGGCCGTTGCGGATGGCCATCTGGCGCAGCGCCTCCACGGCAAGCCATGTGCCCATGGAATGCGCCATGACCGTGACCTCGCCGATCGATTTGTCCTTTGCCAGACGGGTCAGCATTTCCTCAAGCGCATCTCGCGAGTAATTGGTGCTTTCCTTGTCGTAATTATAGTCGAAAATACTCGCCCGTGACGGCCATGTGAAAACCACAGGCACGACATCCGAGCCGGAATCATAGACGATCTGCGCAAAGCGATAGACCGATTCCTCGTAACGATTGTTGAAACCGTGCACGAAGACCAGAACGCGGCGGTCCTTATGGATATGTTTGCTGATCCAGCTTTTCGTCTCCGCTTCGGAACGAACAGGCTCAACCGCCACCGTGGTGAAATCCTTCAGAGGGTTAGGCGGCAGCTTCTTCGGCCACTGCACCTGCCCGACCTTGCGGTTGGCCTTAGGCGGAATGGAGATGGTGACGGCATCGACCTTCAAGCCGGTTCCGCGTTCGCCGCCGAAAAGCACGGCGGCATTGTCCGAGGGCGCTCGCGTGGTGGCAACCAGGAGATTGACGGGCGTGGTTCCCGCCACGGTCTGCCCTGTTGGCGTCATGACCCCGATGGGACGCCCCCCGCAGCCAGCGAGCAGGGCAACAATCGCGATTATGGCTACGAAGCGGATGGGCATCACATCATTCTCCTGCAACCCAAAGGCAGCCGGATAGCGGCCAGAGGACAGGAATTTCTACCGGAGGCGGAACTGCCGCGCCAGCAACCATCGCGCAAGCGCGGAGATTTCCGCGCCGGTGTGTCCAAACAGACCCAATTTTCCCGCCTTGCGGAGCCGGGAGACGTGATTGTGACGTGCAGGCGAGTTCTATCGCTGCGGCAGCATCGTGCCCCTTTCGCGAAGGGCATTGTGCCAGGACAGCGCCTCTTCAATGAGGTGCGGCGTATGTCCGCCGCGTGCCACCGCTCGCTGGAAATAGTCCGTCAGGGCATCGCGATAGTGGGGATGCACGCAATTTGCGATAATGACAGCAGCGCGCTCACGCGGAGCAAGGCCGCGCAGATCGGCCAACCCGATTTCCGTGACCAGAATATCCACATCATGTTCGGTATGGTCGACATGGCTGACCATCGGCACGACGCTGGAGATGGCGCCGCCCTTGGCAATCGACTTGGTGACGAAGATGGACATGTAGGCGTTGCGGGCAAAATCCCCCGAGCCGCCAATGCCGTTCATCATGTGAGTGCCACCGACATGAGTGGAATTGACGTTCCCGTAAATATCGAACTCCAGCGCGGTGTTGATGCCGATGATGCCGAGGCGGCGGATGACCTCCGGGTGATTGCTGACCTCCTGCGGACGCAGGATCAGCCTGCTCTTGTAATCGGCCAGTCGCGGCATGACCCGTTCGTTCATGGCAGAGGAGAGCGTGATCGATGAACCGGAAGCGAAAGTCAGCTTGCCCGCGTCGAAAAGCTCGAAGGTCGAATCCTGCAGAACTTCCGAATACATTTTGAGATCGTGAAACGGCGTATCGATGAAACCGTGCATGACGGCATTGGCGATGGTGCCGATACCGGCCTGCAACGGCTGGAGTTCGTGGGTCATGCGGCCATGACGGACCTCATTCAGCAGGAATTCGGTGAGATGGCCAGCAATCGCCTTGGTCTCGTCATCAGGTGGCAGCACCGTCGAAAAACTGTCGCTCTTGTCGCTCAGGACGATTGCGGCGATTTTTTCCGGCGGCACCGGAATGAACGGCAGCCCGACGCGACTGTCCGTTGCCACCACGGGAATGGGCATGCGGGTCGGGCGTTTTGCGGGGATGAAAATATCATGCAACCCCTCGAGAACGTCGGGTTGCGACAGATTGATCTCAACGATGACCTTTTCAGCCAGAATGGCAAAGCTCGCCGAATTACCAACGGATGTGGTGGGCACGATACCGCCGTCCGCCGTAATCGCAACCGCCTCGATGATGGCCACATCCACACCGTGGATCTGGCCGCCGCGCAATTGCTCGACCGTTTCAGAAAGGTGCTGGTCGATGAACATCACCTTGCCGTCATTGATCGCCTTGCGCAAAGCGGGGTCGGACTGAAACGGCATACGGCGCGCCAGCATGCCCGCCTCCACCATGGTCTTGTCGAGATCATTGCCAAGCGATGCACCGGTCATCAGGGTGATCTTCATCGGGTGCGTCTTCGCACGCTCGGCCAGCGCCAGCGGTACCGCCTTTGCTTCGCCGGCCCGCGTAAAGCCGCTCATGCCCACCGTCATGCCATCCTGAATAAGGCCGGCAGCCTCTTCGGCGCTGACGATCCTGTTCAAGAGGGACGCGTTGCGGATACGCTTTTCAAGCATGCACTTCTCCATGATCTGCATTCCAGATGGCGCGTCACGTGGCTGGCCACCTCACCAGTGACTATGGCGCGGAGTTTCAACGATGAAACTGACATAGATCAAGGGTGTGAACGGGACCATGGCTTTGATCCATCAAATCTGATCGACAGACCGCAAGTGGCGCATCGGCGCGACAGGCTGCAGGGCCATCGCAGCATCGCAGCCGACCTCAACCGCTGATGAGGCGTATGGATCGCCTCATTACATACCGGAGGGTTGCCTCAGCTATTGCCCGCAATCAGGGGCCTTCGCATGCGGAGGCCTGACCCAGCACGACCTGCCCTACTTCGACATCATAGGCACGCATGCCGAATGTACCGAGGCTGATCACCCGGTAACAGGGGTTGCCGCCGGTCCACAGGGGATCGACAACCTCGATATCGGTGATGAAGCGATGCGCGCAGGCCTGGCCGGAACTATAGGCGATGCCTTCAGCGCTGGTGCCCGCCATCGGAACGTGAATATGGCCAAAAACAATATGGCGCACGCCGGCCGGATGTCTGCCTAGACGCTGCATAACCGCGCCGTCATCATGCATGCCGATGTTTTCGAAATGCCGGATACCGCAATCCATTGGCGGGTGGTGAAGGAAAACTGTCACGGGAAGGTTGCCAGCGCCTTCAAGCGCCTTGTCCAGCCATGTCAGGCGATCCGCACCGTACATGCCGCCGATGACATCGGCCTCGTGGCTGTCGAGAAACAGCAGCCGGCCGAATTCGGTATCGATAAAGGACTGGATATAGCCGTTTTCATCCCTTGGCTGTTCGGGAAAGGCCGCCACGAATTCCGGACGGCGGTCGTGATTGCCGAGCATCAACCGCACGGGCAAGGACACGGACGCCAAAATGTCGCGAAGGAGTTCATAGGCCTCCGGCTCGCCGTAATTGCAAAGATCGCCCGTCATCACCAGAAGGTCGGCGTCTGCGTGTTTTTCGACAATATCTGATATCGCCGCGCGCAACTGCTTCTCGGGATCCACGCCGTTTATCGCGATGCCTGGCGGCAAAAGATGGGTGTCTGTAATCTGGATGATCTTCATTGTCGGTCTTTCTGCATAAAAATGGCTGCGGGAATGTGGTTCCCGCAGCCTTTTCCATGGTGTCGCTTACTTCAGCAGGGCGTTGGTCTGCTCGACGATCTGCTTGAGGCCAGCTTCCGGCGACACTTCACCGCGCATGACGGTGCCGATGATATCGCGCTGGGTGCGCCAGATGCGGACGGAATCGCCACCGGGATAACCGGCCCACGGCAGAGAACGATCAGCCTGCAGCGAAGCTGTCTTCACATTCGGGTTCTCGGCGTAATAGGGAGCCAGGAAGTCGGCGCCGGTTGCCAGCTTGTTGGTCGGCAGGTAGCCGGTGATGCGCACGATGGTGTTCTGCGCCTCGGGGCCGGTGATCCACTTCAGGTACTTCCAGGCAGCATCCTGCTTGGCTTTTTCCTGCGTCAGTATAACGGCAGAGTTGCCGCCGGTCGGCACGCCGCCCTTTTCCTTGTTGTCGAGCGGGAAGGTTGCCGTCTTCAATTTGAAGCGGTCACCAACCAGGCCGGTGATGGTCTGAACGTGGGCCGGGGTTGAGAAGATGAAGCCGGTAAGGCCTGCACCGAACTGCTGGCGCGACTGGTCCCAGTCGAGCAGGTTCTGGCCACCTTCGGTGACGAACTGGCGGGTCATCTTCAGGGCGTTGAGGCCGATCTCGTTGTCGAACGCAACGGTCTTGGTCTTTTCGTCAACGAGCTTGCCGCCCTGTTCGAAAACAAGCGCCTGCCACAACCAGTCATCCGGCCAGCCATTGATGTCGTAGCTCATGCCCGCAAACTTCGGGTCGAGTGCCTTGATCTTCTTGGCGAGAGCGATCAGCTCCGGGAAGGTCGTCGGCATCTTGTCCGGGTCGCCGCCAGCCTTGGTGACGAGGTCGGAGTTGATGTAGATGATCGGCGAGGAAGCGTTGACCGGCAGGCCGTACTGCTTGCCGTCGATCTGGCCGAGAGCTGCCATCTTCGGGCTGTAGTTCTTGTCGAGGAAGGCCTGACCGCCTTCAGCCTGGATGAATGGGCTAAGATCGGTGATCTGGTTGCGCGGTGCGAGCGTGTGCACCAGTTCCGCCGTCAGGTTGTAACCCGAGAAATAAACATCGGGCAGATTGCCGGTGACGGCCGAGCGCAAGACCTGCTGCTGGCCTTCATTGTAGCCTGCGGCCGGAGCGAGGAAGTTGATCTTCACATCCGGGTTCTTCTTCATGAATTCATCGGCCAGCGGCTGATGGAATTTCGTGAAACCCGGCAGGTTGTAGAGAACGTTCAGCGTGATTTCGTTGGCAAGAACCGGCGTTGCGAGGCCTGCAAACGCCACGCCGAGTGCCAGACCGCCCATCAGAGCGCGTCGGTTGATTTTCATGTCATTCTCCAAAATGGGTTGGGAGGAGGAGTTCGAACGACGTCACTTGACGCCGGTCATGGTAATACCGGCGATGAAATGCCGCCGTGCGAGGAGGAAGCACAGCACCATTGGCGCGGTAATCAGTGTTGCGCCCGCCATCAGGGCACCGTAATTGGCGCCGGATTCGACATCCGCAAAAAGCATCATGCCGAGCGGGGGCGGGGCGAGATTGGTGTCGGAGACCACGATCATCGGCCAATAAAGGTCGTTCCAGTGGGCGACGAGCGAGAAGATCGAGAAAGCCGCGAGCGAAGGCAGCGAGCCGCGCAGCACCAGTCCCCAGCAAATCTCCATTTCCGAAAAACCATCCATGCGGGCCGCTTCGATGATTTCATCCGGGTAGCTGCGGAAGGACTGGTTGAACAGGAAGATGGCGAAGACCGACAGGAAGAACGGCATCATCATCGCGAAATAGGTGTTCAGCAGTTCCGTCTTCGCCAGACCGACGAAAAGCGGCAGGGCAAGTGCCTGAATTGGCACGCAGAGTGCCGCGATGATGAGACCCAGCAGCAGCTTGCGGCCCGGAAACCTGAGCTTCGCCAGCGCATAGGCCGCCGGCACCGATGTCAGGACCTGTACGACGAGGATACCGACGCAGACGATGACGCCGTTCAGCATGAAACGTGCCATCGGCACCTGGCTCGCTGCGCGGGTATAGTTTTCGACGGCATCGAATTTCGCCGGGATCGGCCAGAGCGAGACGTCGAATATTTCCGCAGGCGAGCGGATCGACGTCAACATCATCCAGTAGAACGGCAGCAGCATCACGAAAGCGCCGAGTGCCAGCACGAGATGCGGGAAGTATTTGCGAAGCGCGGCCATCAATAGTGCACCTTCCGGTCCATATGCAGCGTCTGGCCGATCGAGAGGATCAACACGATCGCGAGGAAGATCACCGTCAGCGCAGCGGCATAACCGGTGTTGGAATATTCGAACCCTTCAAGATAGAGATCGAAAAGCAGGGTTTCGGAACCGAAGCGGCCCTTGGTCAGCACGGCAACCGTCTCGAACACCTTGAAGGCCGAGATCGAGGTGGTGACCACCACGAACATCGTCGTCGGCCCCAGCATCGGCCAAGTCACCGTTAGGAACCGGTCGATCGGGTTTTTCGCGCCGTCCAGTCTCGATGCCTCGTGCAGATCCTTCGAAATGGCGGTGAGGCCGGCGAGGAACAGCACCATGTTGAAGCCCAGAACCTGCCAGACACCCATCAGCGCCATGGTGGGAATGAGCAGGACCGGGTTGGAGAGGAACGCGACGGGCTCGAAGCCGAACCACTTGATCGCCGCATTCACCGGGCCAAGCGAAGGATGCAGCAGAAATTGCCACACGGTCGCCATGGCGACGAGCGTTGCGGTGACGGGCAGGAAATAAGCGACTTCCCAGAAGGCACGGCTGCGCTTGCGATTATAAACGAGCAAAGCCACGCCGAGCGCCAGGAACACGCCGAAGGGAATGACGATGACCGCATAAATGGCGGTATTCGCCAGCGCGCGCAGGAAGACCGGGTCGTGGAAAGCCTTCACGAAATTGTCGAGACCCACAAAGCGGGTGGAGAGTGCGCCGAGCTTGTAATCTGTGACGGAAAAACCGGCCAGAACGAATATGGGAACTATATAGATTGCCAAAAGCAGCAGACTTGCCGGTGCCGCGAACATCAGGCCACGCCAGATCATCCGCCGGTCCGCCTTCGAGAGGCGCGGGCGAGACTTTGCGCGCGTGGCCGAGGAAAAATCAACCGCCGTCATGCCGGCACCATTTCACGCACCGTCGTCTTGCGACGCAGGCCGTCTGCGGCAAAAAGATGCACGCGCTCCGGCGCAAAGCCGAGGTTCATCACGCCGTTCTCATCGGCGCCCAACACCTCGCCCGCGGCCTGACGCAGGGTAATGGCGACTGTCTCGTCGCTCAGAAGACGGCAGTTCACGAAACGGTCCGCGCCATGGGTTTCGCTGCGGGTCAACCGCACCGCGAAGCCTTCGGCACCCGGGCGCAGATCCTCGGCGCGAAGACCAAGCGTCGCCGGGCCGGCATCACGACCAGAAGCCTCGACGCCAAGATCGCGGCCGAAAGCCGTGACCTTACCTCCAGCATGGATTTCCACCGGCAGCAGGTTGATCGACGGCGTGCCAATGAAGCGCGCAACCGTCAGTGTCGCCGGTTTCCGGTAAAGCTCGTCCGGCGTGCCCAGTTGCTCGATACGACCTTCCGACATCAGCGCTATGCGGTCCGACATTGTCATCGCTTCGATCTGGTCATGGGTGACGTAGATAAACGTCGCGCCCAACCGCCGGTGCAGCCCGGCAAGCTCCTCGCGCATGTGGGCGCGAAGCTTTGCATCTAGGTTGGAGAGTGGTTCGTCCATGAGGAATGCGGCAGGCGAGCGCACCAGTGCCCGGGCTAGCGCCACGCGCTGGCGTTGGCCGCCTGAAAGCTGGGCCGGCTTGCGGTCCAGCAGATGCGCGATCTGCAGGGTCTCGGCCGCCTGTTCGACGGCAGCATCGATCTGGCGCAAAGTTTCGGCAGGCGCCGCAAATCTTCCGATCAGCGGCAAGCGTGCAGCAAGCGGCAGACGTCGCATCCGAAGCGGCGTTGCGATGTTCTGGCGCACGCTCATATGCGGATAAAGCGCGTAGGATTGAAACACCATCGCCAGATTGCGGTCACTCGGATCGATCTCCGTCACATCCTGACCGCCGATCGTCACCGAACCGCGATCCGGCGTTTCCAGCCCCGCAATGATGCGCAGCAGCGTTGACTTGCCGCAGCCGGACATGCCGACGAGGGACAAAAATTCTCCGGGACGGATCGAGAGATCGATCTCTTTCAGAACATCGTCAGCTCCAAAGCCTTTTCCGATACCCGAAAGTTCAAGTGATTGTGGCGTCATTCTGCGCTCCTTTTCTGGAGCGCGTATGCTTATATTGTATGACAATATGACGAAGGTTTGCAGAAAGTTCCGTGACACTGAAAAGCCCGGCAATCCCGGCTCATCGCCACGCCTTGCGATGCCGACCTTCATAAAAAGCCGCTAATATCAGGGGGCAGTTCGACTATCCGAGCTCGACGCTTGTTCACTGGCTCCGCGAGCCTCGCGGGCCCGGTTTCTAAACGGCTGCAAGAATCACATGAGCCTGAATTTTGGTGACGACTTCGTCGCTGCCATAGCGCGCTTCAATGGCGGATGCGGCGCAGTCCGTCGCGGCTTCAAGTTTTCCCGGCGCTCTGGCTTCGATTTCGGTCCGGAGAACGGTTCCCTGACAATAGGCGATGGCAGGAATGCGCGGTGACGATGCACGGCTTTGCGCCGCTATCGTCTCGATCACCACCCGAGAGAAGCCGGCACTTTCCAGCTCACCACGAATCAATGTCGTATCGTGGTAGCCGTGCGGGGTGCGGACCATGAAGCGCGGCGGATCGTCGGGAAACAGGCTTGCAAGGGCGTTCGTCACCTCATTCGCGAGATGATTCTCCTCGATGCGGTCCCATACGTTGAATAAATAATGGCCGCCGGGCTTCAGCACCCTCTTCGCTTCGCGATAGGCAGACGGGCGGTCGGGAAAAAACATCGCACCGAACTGGCAGATAACGAGATCGAAAGCAGCATTTTCGAACGGCAGCGCCTGAGCGTCGGCTTGGCGCCACCGGATGCGATTGTCGGGCACCTGGCGCGACGCCGCAAAGTCAAGCATCGGCTGGTTGAGGTCTGTCACGACATAGTTTGCCGCGGGCGGTAATCCTGGTGCCAGTTCACGCGTGACAACCCCGGTACCTGCGGCGATTTCCAGAACATTGATCGGTGTCAACGCCGCCGCCCGCCGTGCCAGATCGCGGGCGAATGGCTCGAAAATCAACGGCACCATATAGCGGTCGTAGTTTTCCGGAATAGAGCCGGCAAAAACCTTGTCCGTTTCCAACATGGCTTCCACCCTGCGGTCAGCTGATGACCCCGGAACTTTAGCACATATACGGGAAATTCGGAATCTGTTCGGCCACGTGGGTTTTACGGATATGCCAACGGTGCCGATATTCTATCGACACGACAAACAGCTTTAGGCAAAGGCAGTATCATAGTATTTTTGTGGGAAGAGAAATGGCGCACCCGAAGAGATTCGAACTCCTGACCCCCAGATTCGTAGTCTGGTGCTCTATCCAGCTGAGCTACGGGTGCGTGCCGTTCCGGTCATTTCCGGTGGCGTGGCGATCCTCTAAAACGTCCTCATTCCGATTGCAAGCGATTTCGTTTCGAAATTGTCATTTTTCCGCAGCAATTCATGTATCTTATTGATTATACTACAAATTCCATCAAGGGCATTTTTGAGTGGCCATATGGGGCGCATATTCCGGGAGGTGCGGCGATTGTGCAGGACCTTCTTCAGGCGAAGTGATCAGGCGGTCCGAGCGGCGTGTACGGAGGCGGCGCGGTCGGCGATCTCGATGCGAAACTGCGTGCCGGGACCGGGTTTTTCGACAAGCGCTATCGTGCCGCCATGGGCAAGCACAAGTTCCCGCGCAATGACGAGGCCGAGACCGGTGCCGCCGGAGCGGGCCGATCCCCTGAAGGCGGAAAACAGGTTCTCTTTCGCCTTGCGCGGCATTCCCGGCCCGTTGTCGTCTATCACGATGCTGACGACGTTGCCGGCCCTCTGGGCTGCAATCGACAGATGCCGAGGCGCCGCGTTCGCCGTGTCGGATTGCAGTGCCTGAACGGCGTTGCGACAGAGATTGTGGATCACCCGGAAAAGCTGCTCGCCATCCGCATCGACGGTGAGATCGGGCGGCACGCTATCGTGAAACTCGATGCCGCTTTCCGGATCGAGCGCCAGAATGTCACGCACATCCCGCACCAGAAGACTTAACTGCACCGTCTTGCGTTTCGGCGCGCCCTCCGTCGCCTGCCCGTAGGCCAGAACCTCGGTTGTATAGGCCACGGCGCGGTCGATCGTGCGCAGCAGTTTCGGCGCAAAGCTCCTGACCATCGGATCCTTGGCGTCCACCAGCCGGTCCGACATAAGCTGTGCGGATGACAGGATATTGCGCATGTCGTGGTTGATCTTCGAAACCGCCAGACCGAGATCCACGAGGTTTTTCTGTTGCCGCAGGGTTTTCTGCAACTCCGTCTGCATATCGGCCAGGTGACGGCCCGCGACGGACAGCTCGTCGCTTCCCTCCTCCGGCACGAAAATCCGCTCGGGATTGCCCGGTTCCTCGGAAAAACGCTGCATGCCGAGCGTCAGGCGACGTATGGGCCGGATCATGATGCGGTTGATGGAAACGAAGATGAGACCGGCGGTGACAAGCGACAGGACAATGGAGATCAGGAAAACATTGCGGGCATAAGCCAGCATCGCCGCCCGTAGTTTGTTTTCACCCAGCACGAGTTCAATGATGGTGTCGCTGTCTCCGACCACATCGAAAACGCGGATGACGCGATTGCCACCAAACAGCAATGTGGAGAAGGCATCCCGCACCGCTGCCAGTTGCGAGACATCGGAAAGATCATATTGCTCATCGACCCCAGGTGGCGTTTCTGCCACGGCAAGCAGGCGCGATGTGCCATCCTTGCGCAGCGCAATCAGCTTCGCCCCGGTGGCCATCAGCGTGTCGTTCTGCACGCTCCGCGGCAATTCGGCCTGCAAGCCATCGATCACCGCGCCGGCTGCTGCCGCCGTGTTCAGACGGTCCCGCAGCCATGAAAGACGCATATTGGCGACCGAAGGCACGAAGATCAGCACTTCGGCAATCATCACGAAAATAACGGTGAGCAACAGCAGGCGCCCGGAAAGCCCCCCGGTCAATCCCGGCATGCAGTGCACCGGATTGTCTTCCGTGCCGTCCAAGCTGTCTACGCCTTTAGAAAACACCGGGCCCTGATCCTGTATGCGCGCCGCCGCTTCGGTGGAACGGCTCGGTTTATATTCAAGCACGATAATAGGACCTAACAGATATTTTTCAAATGCGTTGCAAAACAAACGTTTCCATCGCCTGAAAAACAAAACGCCGCCCGAGAGGGCGGCGTTTGACTTAGAACCGGTCTCAAGCGAAACCGCAGGCGGAATGGCTTAGAACTCCTGCCAGTCCCCGTTCGCCACAGCAGCGGCTGGTTGGGCGTTGAGAGCGCGGCTGACGCTGCTCATCAATTTACGTGCCGGAGAGGCCACGGCCGCTGCCCTTCCGGACACCGCCACTGGCCGCATCGGCTGTTCTGCGCGAGAGCGGATCTGACCATCCTCTACGCCGACCTTGAAGCGCGACACCAGCGTGACGAGATGGCCCGCTTCACCGCTCAGCTTGTGGGTTGCGGCCGAGGTTTCCTCCACCATTGCGGCATTGCGCTGCGTCACCTGATCCATCTGGTTGATGGCGGTATTCACCTCATGCAGGCCGGTCGACTGTTCCCGCGCCGCCGTGGCGATCGAATGGATATGTTCGTTGATAGCCAGAACGCGGGTCTCGATCTCGCCCAGCGCGCTGCCGGTTCTCTGCACCAGCGACACACCGCGCCCGACCTCTTCGCCGGACTTGGTGATCAGCGCCTTGATGTCCTTCGCAGCCGTCGCAGAGCGTTGCGCCAGTTCACGCACTTCCTGTGCGACGACAGCGAAGCCCTTGCCCGCCTCACCCGCACGCGCGGCCTCAACGCCGGCGTTCAGCGCCAGGAGGTTGGTCTGAAAGGCGATCTCGTCAATGACATTGATGATCTGGCTGATTTCCCGCGAGGCATGCTCGATCCGATCCATGGCGGAGACGGCATCGCGCACGACATTGGCGGATTCTGCCGTCTTCTGCTTGGTCTCTGCGACCATGGTGCTGGCTTCCTGAGCCCGATCCGTGGAATTGCGAACGACGGCGGTGATTTCGTCGAGGGCGGCGGAGGTTTCCTCCAGTGCCGCAGCCTGCTGTTCCGTCCGCTTCGAAAGATCGTCGGCCGCCGAACGCAATTCGTTCGCATTGCCGCTGATGCCTTCCGTGCTGCTGCGCACTTCCCGCATCGTCTCCCGCAGCTTGGCCAGCGTCTCGTTGACATTGGTCTGGAGCTCGGCGAACACGCCGCGGAACTCGCCATCCATCTTTTCCGTCAGATCGCCCCGCGCCAGACCTTCGATGACGCGGCTGGTCTCGGAAACACCATTGTCCACGCCGGTGAGCAGGGCATTGATCGTCGCAGCGAAACGATTGAGGTTTTCGTCGCCATAATCCTTGTTGATGCGGCGGCTGAAATCGCCCTGGGCCGCAGCGTCGACGACAACGGCCATACCGGCCTGCAGATCATCGCTCTTGGCACGCATGGCGGCTTCCTGCGCATTCATGCGGCGCACTTCACGACCGTTCTTCTTGAAGACTTCGACTGCCGCTGCCATTTCGCCGATTTCGTCGGTCCGGCCGAGATAGGGAACGTCCGCATCCAGATTTCCGTCCGCAACGGCATTCATCACTTCCGAAACCTTGCGGATGGGCGCGCTCAGCTGCCGCGCTCCGATGTAGAGGCCGAACGCCGCGCCGGCCAATATGCCGCTGCCGGTGACGATGATGACCAGCCAGAAGGTCGTCGTTACAAACCCGTCGATGCCCGCCTTGACGGCTTCAAGCCCGGCGATGTCATTCTTCACGACAGCATCGATTTCCGCCTGATAGGCTTTGCGGTTGGCCCGGTTCGCGTCGTTGTTACCCTGCTGGTTGGCGGCCTGCGGGCCGGCCTCGCGGGCAAGCCGCGCCGTTTCCAGACGGAAGGCCTTGAATTCCTTGAAGCGACTGGAGAGATTGTCGAAGGCCGCCTTCTGTTCTGCCGGAACGAGAGGGGTCCAGGTTGCGATCAGCTTCTCCATGGCGTCGAGGTTCTTGACGATGCCGTCAGCAAAAGGTGCCGCCTTTTCGATATCGGGCGCAGCGTAGACCCCGCGCGCCTCCATGACGACCGCAGTCACAAGCCGGTTCAGCGCTTCACCCTTATAGGCGCGCTCCGCTGCCTTTTCGTATCCGACCGTGCGCACCTGAAACTCGCTGACCGCATATATGGACAGGCCGCCGATGGTGCAGGCCACAAGGCTCATAAGCCCGACAAGAAGATTGATACGACCGCGAATTCTCAATTTCGTTCCCCCAAAAGCCAGCCGCACGATGGAAAATGGGAAGCTGGCATAACTTTTCCCATCACAACATTTATCAATGCCGCCTTAAGAAAGAATTTCAGAATTTACCGATCGTGCGATCGGAATGCGCGCGCAGCGCCCGTGAGCGAAGCCGATTTCATGGCGCTTCCGCAAAAGGTGAAGCGCGAAAACCCCTTCGGCAATTGACTTTGCTCGGCCTATGCCCTTATAAGCCGCGCACGCTCGGCCATTAAAAGCTCGCCCAGGCGGGGTTAGCCGTGCAAAAAACGAAACGCTCTTGCAAATAGTGCAAATTCAAGAAGGGCCGCACACCGCGGTATTAAATAAATGTCGAAGCGTACATTCCAGCCATCCAAGCTTGTTCGCAAGCGTCGTCATGGTTTCCGTGCCCGTATGGCTACTGCCGGCGGTCGCAAAGTTCTCGCAGCCCGCCGTGCGCGCGGCCGCGCAAGTCTGTCGGCTTAATTGCCGTCTCTGTGGCCCGATGAAAGTCGCGGGCACATGAGCAAGATAAAAAAACTGCCCGGCCGGCTTAAAAACCGGTCGGATTTTCTTGCCGTGCAGACGGGGGAAAAGCGTCGGGGAGGCACCTTTCTTCTGGAGGTCCTCGACAGGAAAACCCCGGAAACCGAACCTCGGGTCGGTTTCACCGTAACGAAAAGACAAGGCAACGCGGTCGAGCGAAATCGCATGCGCCGCCGTCTCAAGGAAGCCGTCAGGCTTTCTGCCGGATTCGCAATGAAGCCCGGCCATGACTATGTGATTGTCGCCCGCAGGGACGTGCTCGAGACGGCCTTCCCGAAACTTCAGTCTCTCCTTACCGAGCGAATTGAAGGAACGGCGAAACCGAAACGGTCCCAGGACACCCGCTCCAGGAAAGAATGATGGAAAAGAACCGCAATTACTTCATCGCGATAGCCCTTTCGGTTGTCATCGTCCTCGCCTGGCAATTCCTTTACATGAATCCGCGCATCGAGCAGCAGCGCCGCGCCGAAGAGGCCCGCCAGGCGCAGCAGCAGACGACGCAGCAACAACCGGCACCGGGTGCCGCACCCGGCGTGACCGTCGACGGCGCACCGCCTGCCTCCTCCACGCAGGCCGCCGCCACTGCGACGCGTGAAGAGGCGATTGCAAAAAGCCAGCGTGTGACCATCGACACCAACGCCATCGCCGGCTCGATCAATCTGACCGGCGCCCGCTTCGATGACATCCGGCTCAAGGGCTACCATGAGACCGTCGATGACTCGAGCCCGATCATCACGCTGTTTTCGCCTTCCGACACCAAGGACGGCTACTTCACCGAACTCGGTTACGTTGGCGGTGCCGATGCCGGCAGCGTTCCCGGTCCTGCGACCGTGTGGACACTCGCAAGCGGCGACAAGCTGACGGAGACCACACCGGTTACACTGAAGTATACCAACCAGAATGGCGTCGTTTTCTCCCGTACCGTTTCGATCGACCAGCATTACATGATCACGGTCAACGACAAGGTCGAGAACCCCGGGCAGGCGCCCGTCTCCTTTGCCACCTACGGCCGCGTGACGCGCAACAACAAGCCGGCAATACCGCCCGTTTTCGTCATCCATGAAGGCTTCCTCGGCGTCTCGGGCAAAGACGGCAGCCTGACGGAAGAAAAATACAAGGATGTCGAAGAAACCCCGGTAACGATTGCCAAGGCGACCGGCGGCTGGCTCGGCATCACCGACAAATATTGGGCCGCTGCCATTGTGCCGCCGCAGATGACGCCGTTCGAAACGCGTTACTCGCACATCAAGGGCAATCAGCCGAGCTACCAGGCCGATTTCAAGAGCGACACGATGACGGTCGAACCCGGCCAGTCCATCGAACTGAAGAGCCTTGTCTTCGCCGGTGCCAAGGAAGTGCCGCTGGTTGACCGCTATGAAACCGAATATTCCATTCCGAAGTTCGACCTGTTGATCGACTGGGGCTGGTTCTACTTCATCACCAAGCCGATGTTCAAAATGATGGATTTCTTCTTCCGTTATTTTGGCAACTTCGGTGTGGCCATCCTGCTGACCACCATCGTCGTCAAGGCTCTCTTCTTCCCGCTCGCCAGCAAGCAATATGCATCCATGGCGAACATGAAGCGCATGCAGCCGAAGATGGAAGAGCTGAAGGCCAAGCATGGCGATGACCGCATGGCCATGCAGCAGGCGATGATGCAGCTCTACAAGGAAGAGAAGATCAATCCGGTTGCCGGCTGCTGGCCGATGCTGCTGCAGATTCCGGTCTTCTTCGCGCTCTACAAGGTCATCTACGTCACCATCGAAATGCGGCATGCACCGTTCTTCGGCTGGATTCACGACCTTTCCGCGCCAGATCCGACCTCGCTTTTCAACCTGTTCGGCCTTCTGCCCTACGACGTGCCGCACTTCCTGATGATCGGCGTCTGGCCGCTCGTCATGGGCATCACGATGTTCCTGCAGATGCGCATGAACCCGACCCCACCCGATCCGACACAGGCGATGATCTTCACCTGGATGCCGCTGATCTTCACCTTCATGCTGGCTTCGTTCCCCGCCGGTCTGGTTATCTACTGGGCATGGAACAACACGCTGTCGATCTCGCAGCAGGCCCTCATCATGAAGCGTCACGGTGCCAAGATCGAACTGTTCGATAATCTCAAAGGGCTATTCAAGCGAAAGCCGGTGCAATCGAAATGAGTGAAACCGGCCCGGCAACCGAAAAGCCCCTCTTCGGGCGACCCTGGATATTCATTCGCGGCGTTCCCGCGATGAAATTCCTGCCGCCCGAAGGCCCGCCGGAGATTGCCTTCGCCGGACGTTCGAATGTCGGCAAGTCTTCGCTCATCAATGCGCTGGTGGGCCACAAAGGCCTTGCCCGCACCTCCAACACACCCGGACGCACGCAGGAACTGAACTACTTCGTTCCTGAGGGTTATTCCGGTGAGCCGGGCGACCTGCCGCCGATGGCGCTGGTCGATATGCCGGGTTACGGCTATGCGCAGGCGCCGAAGGACCATGTCGATGCCTGGACGAAGCTCGTCTTCGATTACCTGCGTGGACGTGCGACGCTGAAGCGCGTGTACGTGCTGATCGATTCCCGCCACGGAATAAAAAAGAACGACGAGGAGGTTCTTGGCCTGCTCGACAAGGCGGCCGTGTCCTATCAGGTCGTGCTGACGAAGACGGACAAGATCAAGGACGTTGGCGTTCCCCGGCTGATAAGTGAAACGCTGGAGAAAATCCGCAAGCGTCCCGCCGCCTATCCGGAAGTTCTCGCTACCTCGTCGGAAAAATCCTTCGGGCTGGATAGCCTGCGCGCCGAGATCGTACGAACGGTCTCGCTCTAAAAGACCATCGCCTTCAGGCGATGGTGAAAAGCAAGACGGCGGTCCACAGCATCGCCGTCAATGCCAGAAGCCGCCAGAAACGCACGGAATTCCACACCTCCAGAAGCATTGCGGCGAATATGCTGCCATTGCGAAGCGGCTGGCCCTTGAATGGCAGACCGGAGCGAAGCGGATCCCTGTCAAGCAGGGCTGCAACGCCCGCTCTTTCGCGATATTCGGTTTCCGCCAGATTGTCCCGCCAGCGCCTGACCATGGCCGCAAACTGGCGGTCGCGTTTGACGCGTTTTGCAAGCTCCGCCATGCTTTCCGGTGGCAAGGCACCCAGCACATATTCGCCAGCGAGTACTTCGTCCCGCAAACCGCTTTGCTTGTCTCGATCCGGTACGGTCATATGTTTTCAAACTCCTCGGTCGTTCAGGCCAGCATCGTTTTTTGCGATGCGCAACGATCCTCCGTCGCCCTGCTGAATAACCCCTCCCCTGCTCGCCACAAGGCTGGTCCGATTGGTGCTTTATGTCAATCTTATTACGCGCCGCAGGCCGCCCGAAAGCGGAATTTTACTATGCGCCGACACAATATGGCCCGGAGGTTACTTCATTCGTTCACCCCGCGTATTCACCTGTCCTTGCAAACGCATCGACATGCCGAATCCGCGCATCCTGCACCGCAAAAATCGATTCCGATTTTTGCGCCGATGCTGTAGAGCGATGAAAGGCTCTCAAGGGCCGCAACCACAGACCGAGGTTTTTCCATGACTGCTTCCGAAAGCGAGACTCAGGCGCGGCTGCTCGCACAGGCTCTGCCCTTTATGCAGAAATATGAGAACAAGACCATCGTGGTGAAATATGGCGGTCATGCCATGGGCGACTCCACACTTGGAAAGGCTTTTGCGGAAGATATCGCCCTGTTGAAGCAGTCCGGTATAAACCCCATCGTCGTGCACGGCGGCGGCCCGCAGATCGGCGCGATGCTGACGAAGATGGGCATTGAATCGAAGTTCGAAAGCGGCTTGCGCGTTACCGATGCTAAGACAGTCGAGATCGTCGAAATGGTTCTGGCCGGCTCGATCAACAAGGAGATCGTCGCGCTCATCAACCAGACGGGCGAATGGGCCATTGGCCTGTGCGGCAAGGACGGCAACATGGTCTTCGCCGAAAAGGCGAAAAAGACCGTCGTCGATCCCGACAGCAATATCGAGCGCGTTCTCGATCTTGGTTTTGTCGGTGAAGTCGTCGAGGTCGACCGCACCCTGCTCGACCTGCTTGCCAAGTCGGAGATGATCCCGGTCATCGCTCCCGTCGCTCCCGGTCGCGATGGCGCCACCTACAACATCAATGCCGACACCTTTGCCGGCGCAATCGCCGGTGCGCTCAACGCCACCCGCCTCCTGTTCCTCACGGACGTGCCTGGTGTTCTCGACAAGAACAAGGAACTCATCAAGGAACTGACGGTCTCCCAGGCGCGTGCGCTGATCAAGGACGGCACGATTTCCGGTGGGATGATCCCGAAGGTCGAGACCTGCATCGAGGCCATCAAGGCCGGCGTTCAGGGCGTGGTGATCCTCAACGGCAAGACCGCCCATTCCGTTCTTCTGGAAATCTTCACGGAAGGCGCGGGCACGCTCATCGTGCCCTGATACGGTTCATGTGGCGGACGGGAATGCCTGTCCGCCACGACAACACTTTCAGCCGAATATCAGAAGCGACAGCACGCCCAGCACGATCAGCAGGCAGCCCGAGAGTTCCAGCCGGTTGATCTTTTCCTTGAAGAAGAGCACGGTCGAGGCGAAGGCGAAGAGCATCTCCACCTGCGCCAGCGCCTTGACCACAGCCGCCTGCTGCAACGTCATCGCCGTGAACCAGCCGAATGACGCCGTGGCCCCCACGAAACCGACCGCAAGCGACGGTTTCCATGCCTTCGCGATCCGCCGCAATTCGTCCCTCTCCCGCCATACGATCCACAAGAACATCGCCAAGGTCTGAGTCACGATGACAACGACGAGGGTAAAGCCGGCCTGCATCACCGCATCCGGTGCTGGCAGGCTGGGTGCTAGCGCCAGCGAGGCCGAACGGTAAGCGACAGACGACAGGCCGAAAAAAGCCCCCGAGGCGAGGCCGATGCCCGCCGTCCGGCTGAAGATGGAGGTGAGAATGGAGGCAGGGGTCACTTCCGTGCGCGCGACCGAAATCAGCATGACGCCGGCCACCGAAATAGCGATGGCCGCAAGAGTGCCGCCATTGACGCTTTCGCCAACGAAAATCAGTGCAAACAATGCCGCCTGCGCCGGCTCAGTTCGGGAATAGGCCGTGCCAACCGCGAAGTTGCGGAAGGAAAAGAGGTGCACCAACAGGAAAGTGGCGGCGATCTGCGCCATGGCCCCGACCATCGCCCAGACGGCGAATGACATGTTCGGCACCGGCAGCGGTCGGCCAAGTACACCATGCAGAAAACCGAGATAGGCAAGAGCGAAGGGCATTCCAAAAACGAAGCGCACGAAAGTTGCGCCCGTGGTGCCCATCATGCCCTTCAGGTGTTTTTGCAGGGTCGAGCGCAGGTTCTGCAAGAACGCGCTTGCGAAGGTTATGCCTATCCAGAGTTCCATGATCTTGGCGGTATCATGCGCTGGAGGCCGCAGCCAAGCCCGATTTTCCCGTCTGTCGTCGTCTTTTCGATTTTCTTCGGCATACGAAACGGGCATAAAGCTGCCCATGGACACAAAGCCGAAAAACCTGCCCGATGCCGCCGATTTCGCCCACGTCAGCGAATGGGTCTTCGACCTCGACAACACGCTCTATCCGCATCACGTCAATCTGTTTTCCCAGATCGATCGTAACATGACGGCCTATGTTGCGGAGCTTTTAAAGCTCGAGCCCGACGAGGCTCGCGCACTTCAGAAGCGCTATTACCACGAACATGGCACCACGCTTCAGGGCCTGATGATCCACTACGGCATCAGCCCGGACGAGTTTCTGGAGCGCGCGCATGCCATCGACTATTCCGCGCTGAGCCCGCATCCGGAGCTCGGCGAGGCAATCAAGGCGTTGCCGGGCCGCAAGTTCATCCTCACCAATGGCAGCGTCAAGCATGCACAGGCAGCGGCGGGCGCGCTCGGCATTCTCGACCATTTCGAGGATATTTTCGATATCGTCGCCGCGGACTATCTGCCAAAACCGGCCAGTGCGACCTATGAGAAGTTTGCCGCACTTGCGAAGCTCGACACCAGAAAAGCCGCCATGTTCGAGGACCTGCCGCGCAATCTCGCGGCACCCAAGGCACTTGGCATGAAGACCGTGCTGCTCGTTCCTTCGAACCTCGAAGGCGTGATCATGGAGCGCTGGGAGATCCCCGCCGCGACGGATGAGCATATCGACTACATCACTGACGATCTGACCGGTTTCCTGACCAAAACGATCACCCGCTGACCGGCAACATCGAAATCGAGCGCAGACGACATTACCGAAGCTTCATGCACCTTACGGATGTTTAAGTAGTGAACTGCCACCTGCGCCACTATCTTCCTCCTCAGGGACACCAACGGAAGGTAATGACGATGTCTACACGAAAGATCGCACTCTCTGCTCTTGGCGCAGCCCTCTTGCTCGGCTCGGCCGCTACAGCCAGCTTTGCGGCCCCGCCAGCGCACGGCAAAGGCCACGGCGAGCGCATGCCGTTCCGCCCGGAACTGGCGTTTGTTCAGCTGCTGAAGGTGGCCGACACCAACAAGGACGGCAAGATTACCAAGGAAGAGTTCGCCGCACGTCAGGACGCACTTTTTGCCGAGATCGACAAGGACAAGGACGGTTCGATCACGCCAAAGGAAATGCGTGAATACCGCCAGGCCAAAATGGAGGCGTTCCGTGCGGCTCATCCGCGCCCAGAGGCTGCTAACGCCAAAGCGGGCGAAGGCAAGGGACCTGAGGGCAAGCGCGCCGAACGCGAACATGGCGGTCGTCAGGGCTGGGGCAAGCATGGCGGCAAGGGTGGGGCGTTCGCGATGATGCGCATGGCCGACACCGATGAAAACGGCCAGGTCAGCAAGGCCGAATTCACCGCAGCCGGCGAAAAAATGTTCGAACGGCTGGACAGGAACAAGGACGGCGTCATCTCTATCGATGATATGCCAGACCGCCCGTTCCTTTAATCACATAAGAAAAAGCCCGCTCAATCGGCGGGCTTTTTTCCTTTCAATGCAGGCTGACGGTTTTCAGATCGTCTTCGGCAGCCTTGAAAAACGTGCTGGAACGATTGTCTGTCAGGAGGATCGGCGTGCCATCCGCGCCAAACAGGGCCCAGAGATCGAGTTGCGGATCGAGATCAGGCGCTTCCGGGAAACAGCGGCTTACGTCTTCCGCGCGGATTTTACGGATATAGCCCACTTCTCCCTCGCCGATATGAGCGAGCTGGGACCGGGTGAGACGCGCATGCGCTTCTTTTAAAAGCATATTTCAGCCTCCTTCTTCACGCCGAGCGATTCGTGTCGGATTCCGGCGTTCACGTTCTACTCTGAGACGGAAATATTAATTTTCTTTACCACGTTTGAAATTTCGGGCTTCACCAGATCGATGGCAAGAAGGCCGTTGCGCAGGCGCGCGTCCCTCACCTGCATGCCGTCTGCAAGCACGAAGACCCGCTGGAATTGCCGGGCAGCGATACCCCGGTAGAGAAAATCTCGCTTTTCCTGCTCCTGCTGGCGACCGCGAATGACGAGCTGATTGTCGGCCGTCGTCACATCCAGATCGTCCTGCGAAAAACCGGCGACTGCAATCGTGATACGCAGGCGTTCCGGCACGTCTTCACCGCCGGGCAGGCGCTCGATGTTGTATGGAGGGTAGCCATCATTGGCCTTCGCCATACGCTCCAGCGTTTTTTCCATGGCATCAAAACCCAGCAAAAGCGGGTGGGTGAATGGCGTCATGCGGCTCATATCGTCTCTGTCCTTGCAACCAAGCGACGTTTCGCGGTCCCGCTTCCGGCAACCCTGCCGGTCAATCTTACCGGCTCTACGCAATATGGGAAGCAAAACCACGATGCGCAAGGCGGGGCCACAAGGCAAAGGCGGGCACGCCGAGGAATGAGACTTGACAAGTGAGCGTCCGCCGCTCGAAAAAAGCGCCTTATCTCAACGGCGGGCAAGACATGGCAGAACGCAGAAAAATCATCATAGACACGGATCCAGGTCAGGACGACGCGGCAGCGATCATGCTGGCTTTCGCAAGCCCGGAAGAAATTGAAATTCTCGGTCTGTGCGCCGTCGCCGGCAATGTTCCGCTGAAACTGACCAGCCGCAACATCCGCATCATCTGCGAATTGTGCGACCGCACCGATATTCCCGTCTATGAGGGTGCCGAGCGGCCACTGGTGCGAAAGCCCATCACTGCCGAGCATGTTCACGGCAGCACCGGCCTTGATGGCCCGGTTCTCGACGAGCCGACGATGGAGGCACAAAAGCAGCACGCCGTCGATTTCATGATCGAAACGCTGCTGCGGGAGCCTGCGGGCACCGTGACGCTCTGCACGCTCGGCGCGCTGACCAATGTGGCGCTGGCTTTGCAGAAGGCCCCCGAGATTGCAGGCCGCGTCAAGGAACTTGTGATGATGGGTGGCGGCTTCTTTGAAGGCGGCAACATCACACCGGCTGCGGAATTCAACATCTATGTCGATCCGCAGGCTGCCGATATCGTCTTCCGTTCCGGCGTGCCCATCGTCGTAATGCCGCTTGACGTAACCCACCAGTTGCTGACCACCAAGGCGCGTGTCAGCCGCATTCGCGATATAGGCACACGCCCGGCAATCGCCATGGCGGAAATGCTGGAATTCTTCGAGCGTTTCGACATCGAGAAATACGGTTCGGACGGCGGCCCCCTGCACGATCCAAGCGTCATCGCCTATCTCCTCAAGCCCGAGCTGTTTCAGGGCCGCGATTGCAATGTCGAAATCGAGGTCAATTCCGAACTGACCATGGGCATGACGGTGGTGGATTGGTGGCGGGTGACCGAGCGCCCGGTCAACGCCCGCGTGATGCGAAATGTGGATGCGGACGGCTTTTTCGAATTGCTGACGGAACGTTTCGCCCGCCTCTGATGGGAACGCAGACATGAAAAGGGCCGCTGGCATGACCAGCGGCCCTTTCATTTGGAACCACGGGATATTCTCAGAACTCGGTCCAGTCGTCCTGTGCCAGCGCGTTTGCGCCGCTGGTTCTTGGGCGCGAACGTTGGGTCGCAGCCGAGCGGCCCGATGCCTGTGACGGGGCGACAGGCGCACGCATTGCCGCCGCGGTGGCGCGCAATTGCTGGCTCGACTGGCTGGAATGACCGCCGGATACGGAGAAGCCGGCAACGAGCGATTTCAACGTTTCCGCCTCGCTGTTCAGCGTCACGCTTGCCGCCGTTGTTTCTTCCACCATGGCCGCATTCTGCTGGGTGACCTGATCCATCTGGGTGACGGCGGAATTGATTTCCTTGAGACCGACCGCCTGCTCGCTGGCGGAGGCCGAAATCTGCCGTATCAGCTGGTTGATCTGCAGAACCTGATCGGCAATCTTTCTCATCGTCTCGCCGGCCTTGCCGACCAGCTGGACGCCCTCGCCCACCTGCCTTGCGGAGGTGTTGATCAGACCTTTGATCTCCTTCGCAGCCGTCGCGGAACGTTGCGCCAGTTCACGTACTTCCTGCGCGACGACGGCAAAACCCTTGCCAGCCTCGCCCGCACGGGCAGCTTCCACACCGGCATTCAGCGCCAGAAGGTTGGTCTGGAAAGCGATTTCGTCGATTACCCCGATGATGCGGGAGATTTCCGCCGAGGATTGAGCGATGCCTTCCATGGAACTGACGGCCTGCTGCACGACCTCGCCCGACTTGCCGGCGTCGTCGCAGGCATTGCTGACAGCTGTCGCCGCCTGCGCTGCGTTTTCCGCACTGGAATTGACCTGCGCAGTCAGCTGGTTGAGGGCGGCAGCGGTTTCTTCCAGGCTTGCAGCCTGCTGTTCCGTGCGGTGGGAGAGATCGCTCGCAGCGCGGGTGATCTCGCCGGTGCCGTTGCCGATGCTGGCAACGGTTCCGTTGACGGTGGAAACGGTTTCCTCGAGGCTGGCGAGCGCCGAGTTGAAGTCGTTGCGCAGCTTTGCATATTCACCGGGGAACTGGTCCTCGATGCGATAGGTCAGATTGCCCTGCGAGAGCGCATTGAGACCCGCGCCGAGTACGCTCACGATATGTTGCTGCATCCGGCTGTTCTCATTGCGCTCGGATTCGGACCTTTGGCGCTCCGTTTCCGCATTGCCACGCTGCACGGCGGCATCCGCTTCCATTTCGCGGATACCGGCAAGCTTCGCACGGAAGCCTTCCAGAGCCGTTGCCACCGCGCCCGTCTCATCCCTGCGGTCCTGTCCGGAAACCGGCACATCGTAACGACCGTCGCTCAGTGTTTTCACATCGGAGACCAGCGAGGCGAGCGGATTGCGGACGAAATAGCGGACGGAGAAATAAAGCGCGGCAATAACCGCCGCAAGAATGACGATCGCCCCGAGGATCATCAGATAAGTCTGCTCCTGCACCGGCGCGTTCAACGCCTGATGCGGGATATCCACCAGAACCACCCAGGTGGCATTGAGGCCCGGAACCGCAAACGGATAGACAAGGCGGTTATAGGGCGCGTCGGTATCAAGGCCGAGATTTTCGATCAGGCCCTGCTTGCCGGATGTGATCGCCGCCTGAACGGTGCTTGCACCCTCTCCGTCATAGGCCTTCATGTTCTGCTCGGGCGTCGGCGGTACCAGCCATTGGCCGCCCTGCGAAATGAGTGTCACACGGCCGGTTTCGAAAGGATGCAGCGCCTGCAGCTTCTGCGACAGAGCTGCCAGCGAGATATCGACCCCCGCCACACCAATCATCTTACCATCAGACATGACGGGATAGGCAAGCGAGGTCATTGTGGTGGGCACTTCCGTGCCTTCGGCCAGATAGGGCTGGGTAATGGCGCCCTTGCCGGATTTGGCAGCGAGCGAATACCACTCCGCCGCATAGTCGTTCTTGAAGGTCGAAAACTGGATGTCGCCTTTCTGGGTCTTCGACCAGTAGGGGGCAAATGCACCCGTTGCATTGGTGCCGAGATCGAGCCTGTTGGCGATCTCGGTGGTCTGTCCGTCGAAAAGGCCCAGCTGCTCACAGAACCAACTTCCGAAAGCGAAAGCATTCTGCTCGACATTGGCCTTGAGGATGTTGACGATGCCGGGGCGGTCCATCGATTTCGCCTGGTGCGCACGGCCGATGATACCGGCCATGGAGCGGGCAGCGCTACCGAGTTCACCGACATCGGCGGCGATGACGTTGGCGATGGCGCGTGCCTCGGTGTTCGCCTGATCCATGGTCAGCGAATGGACACGGTCGCTGGTCTGGGAAATGAGGAAGGAATTCGATGCGACAAGGACCGTGGTGATTGCACAGCCGGTTACAAGGATCAGCTTGGTCGCAAGCGACTTCACTTTGAAATTGAACATTTTGGCCTCGATCAAATCGCCGGCCGAAAAGGCTGGCGTCAACGGATGAGAAATCTCCGTCATGGAGGCCCGCCCGCTGGGGGCAGTGCGCTGCAACGCGACGAGGGGAAATTAGAATATCTTTGCTAATTAACCCCTAAAATTCCCCCGTCGCATCGAGCCGAAATCAGTGCTCGTAATAGGCGGATACGATGTTCCATGCATCGTCGGCGGTTTCGGCGAAATGTAGCAGCTCCATATCTTCGGGTGCAATTGTTCCGAAGTCCGCGAGGAATTCGAAATTGACGACGGAGCGCCAGAATTTCTCCCCGAAGAGAATGAGCGGGATGGGCGCCATGCGCTTCGTCTGGATCAGCGTCAGCGTCTCGAACAGTTCATCGAGCGTGCCGAAACCGCCGGGGAAGATCACCACGGCCTTGGCCCGCATCAGGAAATGCATCTTGCGGATGGCGAAATAGTGGAAGTTGAAGCTCAGCTCCGGCGTGACATAGGGGTTGGGCGCCTGCTCATGCGGCAGAACGATGTTGAGGCCGATGGACGGGCCTCCGACATCGGCTGCGCCGCGATTGCCTGCTTCCATGACGCCGGGACCACCGCCGGTGACCACGACATATTCCAGATGGTCCGATTTCGCGCCGTAGTCGGTGCAGAGCCGGGCGAACTTGCGCGCCTCCTCGTAATAAACCGAGGATTGCTCCAGATTGCGTTTCTGCGTCTCGTTGCGGGCCGCCCAAGCCTCGCCGCCGGGCTCGGGAATGCGCGCGCCGCCGAACATGACGACGGTGGACTTGATGCCCCGCTCGGTCAGCGCCATTTCCGTCTTCAGAAGTTCGAGTTGAAGCCTGACGGGGCGCAACTCCTCGCGGCAGAGAAAATCCATATCCGCGTAGGCAAGCCGGTAGGATGGGGAATCCGACTGCGGTGTTTTGGGAATGACATCGGCCTGCTGCTTGTCCGCAGAGCTACGCTTCAACGGGTCCCACACCCCATCCTTGCGCCGCAATTTGCCGTTTTTCAGTCGTGTCATTTCCAAGCCTTTCGTCTGGTGCGCCAAATCACCCAAATCACATTGACGCCTTTCCAACACTCCCTTAGATCAAATGACCAGAGCCTTCCAGCGGCGCGGGACCATCCGTGGCCACGAACACACGCGACATTCAAGGAATTTTCCATGAGCCTTCCGGATCTCACCTCCCTCGAAACCACCATCGAAACAGCCTTCGACAACCGTGACGGTGTGAACGTATCGACAAAGGGCGAGGTTCGCGACGCGGTGAACACATCTCTTCAACTTCTCGACAGCGGCAAGGTCCGCGTCGCCGAAAAGCAGGCGGACGGGAACTGGAAAGTGAACCAATGGCTGAAAAAGGCCGTGCTCCTCTCCTTCCGTCTGAACGACATGGAAATCGTCACCGGCGGCCCCGGTGAATCCACCTGGTGGGACAAGGTGCCGTCGAAGTTCGAGAACTGGGGTGAAAACCAGTTCCGCGCTGCGGGCTTCCGCGCAGTGCCTAACGCCGTCGTGCGCCGCTCGGCCTATGTGGCCAAGAACGTGGTGCTGATGCCCTCCTTCGTCAATCTCGGCGCCTATGTCGATGAAGGCACGATGGTCGACACCTGGGCGACGGTCGGCTCCTGCGCACAGATCGGCAAGAACGTGCATCTGTCCGGCGGCGTTGGCATCGGCGGCGTTCTGGAGCCGCTTCAGGCCGGCCCGACCATCATCGAGGACAATTGCTTCATCGGTGCCCGTTCGGAAGTCGTAGAAGGCTGCATCGTGCGCGAAGGCGCCGTTCTCGGCATGGGCGTCTTCATCGGCAAGTCGACCAAGATCGTCGATCGCGCCACCGGCGAGATCACCTATGGCGAAGTGCCACCCTATTCCGTCGTCGTTGCCGGCACCATGCCGGGCAAGCCGTTCCCGAACGGCGAGCCGGGCCCGAGCCTTTATTGCGCCGTCATCGTCAAGCGCGTCGATGAAAAGACCCGCTCCAAGACAGGCATCAACGAGCTTCTGCGCGACTGATAAAAGCTGATACCATGACCACGACCGATCCCGTTGCAAATCTCGCCGCCCTCATCCGTTGCCCTTCGGTGACGCCCGCCGAAGGTGGCGCGCTATCGCTGCTAGACACCCTGCTTTCACCGCTTGGCTTTGCGGTGGAAAAGATGGTGGCGACGGAAGCGGGAACGCCTGACGTGGAAAACCTCTACGCCCGGCTTGGTACGGAAGGTCCGCACCTGATGTTTGCGGGCCATACCGATGTCGTTCCGGTGGGCGACGAGGCGGCATGGAGCCATCCGCCCTTTGCCGCTGAAATTGCCGGCGGCGAAATGTTCGGCCGTGGTGCGGTGGACATGAAGGGCGGCATTGCCTGTTTCGTTGCTGCCATCGCCCGCTACATCGAGAAACACGGAAAACCGAAAGGTTCCGTTTCTTTCCTGATCACCGGTGACGAGGAGGGCCCCTCGATCAACGGCACCTCCAAGTTGCTGGAATGGGCCGCCGCCAAAGGCGAGACATGGGATGCCTGCGTGGTGGGTGAACCGACCAACCCCGACCAGCTGGGCGACATGATCAAGATCGGCCGCCGGGGATCGATTTCGGGCCGCATCACCGTGCATGGCGTGCAGGGTCATGCCGCATATCCGCATCTGGCCGACAACCCCATTCGCGGGCTGCTGCAACTGACCCACGCGCTGATGCATCCGCCCTTCGATCACGGTACGGACGACTTCCAGCCGTCCAATCTGGAAGTGACGACCATCGACACCGGCAACGCCGCCACAAATGTCATTCCGGCGCGGGCGACGGCGTCGTTCAACATCCGTTTCAATGACAGCTGGACGGTGGAGAGCCTGCGGGCGGAAATCATCCGCCGCCTCGATGCCGCCGCTGCCGAGGGAGAACTTCGTCCCGACCGCAGCCCGGTCAAATATGAGATCGTCTGGGCGGACCGTCCGGCCCATGTTTTCCTGACCCGGAACAATGCGCTCATCTCATCGCTTTCCGGCGCCGTGGAAGCCGTGACAGGCAAGGAGCCCAAGCTTTCGACCACCGGCGGCACGTCGGATGCGCGTTTCATCAAGGATTATTGCCCCGTCGTGGAATTCGGCCTCGTCGGGCAGACCATGCATATGGTCGATGAGCGCGTGGAAGTCGCCGATCTGGAGACGCTGACACGCATCTACGAGACCTTCATCGAACGCTGGTTCTCCCATGCCGACGGCAAGTGAAGTAAGGCTCTATCTGAAAGGCCTCTGGCTGCTGCTGCTCGGCGACCATACCGGCGCGCGTTATCTGGATCTGTCCGAACGCGGCATGTGGCGATCCTTCTATTCCGCTCTCTGGTGCCTGCCCGCCATGCTGGTGTCCTGGCTGTGGCTACGTAACGCCTTCCTTGCCAGTTGTCCGCCTGGAACCAAAACGGGACTAATCTACTTTTTCCGCTTGGCCATGGTCGAAGCCATCTGCTGGATCGTGCCGCTGCTGTTGATCGGCATGCTGCTGTTCGCTTTCGGCGCGCGGGAAAAATTCGCCCCCCTCGTCACCACCATGAACTGGCTGTCGCTGCCATTTTCCTATGCCTATGCGGTTCTGATCCTGATCGCGTTTTTTCTGCCGCCCTTGCAGGGGCTGATCGCCATCCTCTGGCTGGCACTGCTGCTGTCGCTGGTCTTCGCCTTTTCGCGGATCGTGCGCTTCTTCATCCGCGACCAGTCGTTGCTTGTCTCGGCGATCGTCATGACCCTGCTGGTGCCGGGCATGCTTCTGTCCGAGGCGCTGCAGCGTTTTCTCGGCGTTTATCCGGCCTGAGAAACGAGACGGACTTCAGTCCGTGTCTTCGACCGTCTCGACCTTTGAATAGACCCGCGGCGGAATGACATCGGGATAATCGACTTGCATGAAATAGAGACCATCCGGCGGCGCGACTGGGCCGCAGGCTTTGCGATCCCGTGCTTCCAGTGCCGCGCGCACGTCTTCCGGTGTCATGCTGCCTTCACCGGCCATTTTCAGCGTTCCGGCAAAAGAGCGTATCTGGTTGTGGAGAAAGCTCTGCGCGGTGGCGCGTATCTCGATAAGATCGCCATTGCGCGTCACATCCAGCCGGTCGAGCGTTCTGACCGGGCTGCTCGCCTGACAATGAACCGAGCGGAAAGTGGTAAAATCGTGCCGGCCGACGAGCATCTGTGCAGCTTCATGCATGTGTTCGTGGTCCAGATCTTTCGATACCCACCATGCGCGCTTGTGCTCGAGTGCCAGCCGCGCTTTCCGGCAAATGATGCGGTACAGATAATGGCGGCGAAGCGCGGAGAAGCGCGCGTCGAAATCCTCGGTCACCGCCGTTACGTCGACAACCGAGACGGCCTCTTTCGCCATGGCCAGATGGGCGTTGAGAGCATTGCGAAGCTTATACGGAGCCCAATCGCGGGAAAGATCGACATGGGCTACCTGTCCCACGGCATGCACGCCGGAATCGGTGCGGCCAGCGCCGCGAATAGAAACGGTTTCGCCGGTCAGCGACCGGACGGCAGCTTCAAGCGCGCCCTGAACCGAAGGGCCGTTATCCTGTCTCTGCCAGCCGAAGTAAGGCGTACCGTCATATTCGACGGTCATGCGGAAACGCGGCATCAGCCGAGCCTCGTTCTGGCGGGAACGGGTGTGCCACGAACGAAATCGGCAGCCGACAGCGGCTTGCCACCCGCCTTCTGCAAACGGGTAAGCCGCACCGCGCCACTGCCGCAGGCGATGGTCAGGGCGTCATCGAGCACAGCGCCCGCTTCGCCCATACCGCTCGCCAGTTCTGACGCCAGAACCTTCACGCGCTCGGCCTTACCGCCGATTTCCATTTCCAGCCAGGCGCCGGGGAAAGGCGAAAGGCCGCGGATATGGTTATGGACGTCCTGTGCCGGCCGGGAAAAATTAATCCGGGTCTCGCCCTTGTCGATTTTCGAGGCATAAACGACGCCTTCTTCCGGCTGCGCAACGAGAGGAAGATCGTCTGCTTCCAGCTTGTCCATCGCCTGCCGCATCAGCCGCGCGCCTGTCAGCATCAGGCTGTCGTGCAATTCACCTGCCGTGGTATTCTCACCGATCGTGACCTTGGCGGTCAGCGCCACCGGGCCGGTATCGAGCCCCTTTTCCATTTTCATGACCATCATGCCCGTCTCGGCATCGCCAGCCATGATCGCCCGCTGAATGGGAGCAGCGCCGCGCCAGCGCGGCAGCAACGAGGCGTGGCCGTTATAGCAGCCAAGACGCGTACCGCTCAGGATTGCCTCGGGCAATAGCAGCCCATAGGCAACGACAACAGCGACATCGGCGTTGAATTCCCTGAAATGCTGCCGGTCCTCCTCGGCCTTGAAATTCACCGGCGTCAGCACGGGCAGACCCAGCAGTTCGGCGGCCTGATGCACCGGCGATTTCTGCAGATCGAGGCCACGGCGACCGCCTGGACGCGGCGGCTGCGTATAAACGGCAACGAGCTCGTGACCAGCGTCCACCAATGCACGCAGCGTGGGAACGGAAAAATCCGGCGTGCCCATGAAAATGATGCGAAGAGCCATATCGCCCCCTGCCCTCTATGCCGGTCCGTCTACATATTTAAGACGAATCAGACCTTAGCGCGGGCTGCTTTGGTGAATTTCTTGATGACCATTTCTCGCTTCAGCCGCGAAATATGGTCGATGAACAGAATGCCGTTCAGGTGGTCGATCTCATGCTGCAGACACGTCGCCAGAAGTCCGTCCGCATCGACCGTCTGCTGCTTGCCGTCACGATCGACATATCGCACTGTCAGGGATGCGGGACGCTCTACCTCGGCATAATAATCGGGAATGGAGAGACACCCTTCCTCATAGGCCGAGACGTCGTCCGACACTCTGAGGATTTCCGGATTGATGAAGACGACCGGCTTTTTCTCCTCATCCTCGCGCGAAACGTCGATCACCAGCATGCGGCGCGGCACGCCCACCTGAATGGCGGCAAGGCCGATACCCGGCGCATCATACATGGTTTCGAGCATGTCGTCGGCAAGGCGCAACACTTCGGCATCCACCTGTTCGATGGGCCTTGATTGCTGGCGCAGCACGGGATCGGGCAAAATGATAAGCGGTTTGATAGTCATGGCTTCCCATAACGTATCTCTTGCGCGGAGGAAATAAAAAATACGCGGTCGAAATGAGACCTTCGTCCGGTTTTGCCCGACTCAATTCCGCCGCATGAATGTTCTTGTTTTGATCTTACGAATCACTGGAAATCTGGTAGATTTAGCCATGAGTATCGATTTCTCTTTTCTCCTCGATCCCGCCATGCGGGCCGGCTCCGTCGACATCAGCTTCGGCGGGCTTCTTGCGGCTCTCGTTTTCGGCCTTTCCGCTTTCTGGATGGTCACGAAAAGTCGTGGGAAAAAAGCGGAAGCCGATGGTGAAATTTCCGATCTGTTGAAAACCCAGTCGGAACTGCACGGCCGGATCGCGGCGATGGCCGAGACGCTCGGCACACGCCAGAGCGAGATGGGCCAGACGATCAACCAGCGCCTCGACGGCATGTCGCAGCGGCTGGGCGAGACGCTGACCGAGCAGACCCGGTCGACGCACGAGAATCTAAGCCGCCTGCAGGAGCGGCTTGCGGTTATCGATGCCGCGCAGGGCAATATTCAGGATCTGGCAAAGGACGTGGTCGGGCTTCAGGCGATCCTCTCCAACAAGCAGACGCGCGGCGCTTTCGGGCAGGCGCGCATGGAAGCGCTGATCGCCGATGCGCTTCCCGCCGGGGCCTTTCAGCTTCAGCCCACGCTTTCGAATGGCTACCGACCGGACTGCATCATCAGGATGCCGAACAACGCCCCGTCTCTCGTCATCGACGCCAAGTTTCCGCTGGAGGCGTGGAATGCGCTGAAGGCGGATGAAACGCCCGAGGGCAAACGGGCTGCGACCCAGCAGTTCCGCCGCGATATGGAAGTGCATATTCGCGACGTGGCGGAGAAATATCTGATACGCGGCGAAACGCAGGATACGGCCTTCATCTTCGTGCCGTCGGAATCGATCTTCGCCGATATTCACCAGCATTTCGAATATCTCGTGCAGCGTGCCCATCGCGCCCGTGTCGTCATTGTCTCGCCATCGCTTTTGATGCTGTCGGTGCAGGTTATCCAGTCGGTGCTGAAGGACCAGCGCATGCGCGAGCAGGCGCACCTCATTCAGGGTGAAGTCGCGCTTCTCATGGATGACGTGCGGCGGCTGGACGACCGGACGCGCAAGCTGCAGGCCCATTTCGGGCTGGCGCAGAAAGATGTCGACATGATGCTAATTTCCTCCGACAAGGTGCTGGCGCGTGGCCAGAAGATCGAGGGCCTCGATTTTTCGCCGACGGAAAAGGAGACCTCCCATAGCGAAATCGAGCAGGCGCGACGCTTTGCAGAGAACAGGGCAGGAACGGCCAAGTTGCGGGTGGTTGACGACGAGTGATCCCCTCGGGCAAAGTCACCGCCTTGCTTTGAATTTCATACGGACATGCCCTGATGATTACTGTTTTCGGCTCCATCCACATGGATCTCGTCGCCACCGCCAAACGCCTGCCCAAACCCGGTGAAACCGTGACGGGAGAGACCTTTTCCACGGCGGCCGGCGGAAAGGGAGCCAATCAGGCGCTTGCCGCACGGCGCGCAGGTGCAACGGTCAAAATGGCGGGCGCTACGGGTGATGACACCTTTGCCGCGCCAGCGCTGACATTGCTGCGCGATGCCGGCACCGATCTGTCGCTCGTCAAGACCGCGCCCGGCCCCACGGGAACCGCCGTAATCCTGATCGGTGAAGGCGGGGAGAACATGATCTCGGTCATTCCCGCCGCCAATGGCGAAGTTTCCGCATCCGACGCCGCAAGAGCCGTGGCGGAGATGGCAGCGGGCGATATTCTGATGCTTCAGTTCGAGGTGCCCGCACCCTCAATCGAAGCAGCACTGACGGCCGCGAAGGCTAAACGCATCACCACTATCATCAACACCGCGCCGCTGACCGCGGACGGACCGCGCCTTGCCAGCCTTGCCGATATCGTCATCGCCAATGAAACCGAGTTCGAACTGCTGATCGGCAAAAACGGACTTTCAGCCTCCGAACGGGAAAATGAACTCAAATCCCTGCATGAGCAGACCGGCCAGACATTGATCGTGACGCTTGGTGCTGATGGCGTGATCGCCATTCGCAACGGCAAGGTCTTCAAGGCGTCCGGTCTCAAGATCGAGCCGGTCGATACTGTTGGCGCTGGCGATACATTCTGCGGTTATCTCGCCGCCAGCCTCGATCAGGGTATGGATTTCGAAAAGGCGCTGAAGCGCGCCGCAGTCGCAGGCTCGCTCGCCTGCACCCGCGCCGGCGCCCAGCCTTCCATTCCGGTTGCTGCCGAAGTGGACGCGAATATCTGACGGTTCGAGCTGTTAAATGCGAATGAAAGTGAGATAGGCCGAGCTGCGGCCTTCTCTTTTCGCCTTGTTCTCATAACGCGTGCCCGGCCAGTTGGCATAGGGGGTGTGCCAGTCCTCGGCACTTGCCGCCGTCCACTCGAAACCGCCGTGGCGAGCGCAATGCTGTAGCGTCCAGTTGACGTAGGTATCGATATCGGAAGCAAAGCAGAACTTGCCACCGGGTTTCAGGACGCGATGGAAACGGGCAAGATTGACGTCGGAAACGAAACGGCGCTTCCAGTGCTTCTTCTTCGGCCAGGGATCGGGATAGAGAAGATCGATGTGATCGATCGACCCATCCGGCAGCCAATCCAGCAATTGCGTCGCGTCATCATCGTAAAGGCGGATATTCATCAACTCGCCTTCACGCACGCTTGCCAGCAGCTTGGCCATGGAATTGACGAAGGGCTCGACGCCGATAAAGCCGGTCTCAGGATTTTCAACCGCGCGGTGGGCAAGGTGCTCGCCGCCGCCGAAACCGATTTCCAGGCGGACCGATTTCACATCCGCCGGAAAGAGAGCGACGAGATTTTTCGGAGGCGCGCTTTCCAGATCGATTTTCAGCAAAGGCAGCAGGTTTTCGATCGTATCGATCTGCTGATTGCGCAGTGGCTTGCCCTTGCGTCTGCCAAAAAACGCTTCCGTTGCGCGCGAACGCCGCTCTTCCGTCATGTCATACTCTCAAGAACAAATAGACTAAACCCGCACAGGGCCACTTGAATGGCACTATGCGGGTTACAAATGGTGCAACCGGTATCTCTCAATCCCCATCGAATGACAAGGCTTAGAACAAGTCCCCGCATTTTCCGAACGTAAAATCGCTACGCAATTTTACTGGAAATGCTTCAAGCGCTCAAAGCTTCCTTGAGCGGCTTCACCAGATCGAGCTTCTCCCAGGAGAAGGAACCGTCACGGCCCGCCTTGCGACCGAAATGGCCGTAGGAGGACGTCTTGGCATAGATCGGCTTGTTGAGATCGAGATGACGGCGAATGCCCGACGGCGACAGATCCATGACCTTACGGATGGCGCCTTCGACCTGATCTTCGCTGACCTTGCCGGTACCGTGCAGATCGACATAAATCGACAGAGGCTGGGCGATGCCGATCGCGTAGGAAATCTGAATGGTGCAGCGCTCGGCCAGACCGGCAGCCACCACGTTCTTGGCCAGATAGCGGGCAGCATAGGCCGCGGAACGGTCGACCTTGGTCGTGTCCTTGCCGGAGAATGCACCGCCGCCATGGGGGGCAGCACCGCCATAGGTGTCCACGATGATTTTGCGGCCGGTCAGACCCGCATCGCCATCGGGACCACCGATGACGAATTTGCCCGTCGGGTTAATATACCACTGGCAATCATCGGCGATCTTCAGGTCACCCAGCGCTTCGCGGATATAAGGTTCGACAACTTCGCGAACCTTCTTCGAATCCCAGCTGGCATCGAGATGCTGCGTGGACAAAACGATGGACACGGCTTCCGAAGCCTTGCCGTCGACGTAACGAACCGTCACCTGGCTCTTGGCGTCGGGACCGAGTTTCGCAGCTTCGCCTTCGCCGCTTTTACGGGCGGTCGCGAGCAGCTGCAGAATACGGTGGGAATAATAGATCGGAGCTGGCATCAGGTCCGGCGTTTCCTTGCAGGCGTAACCGAACATGATGCCCTGGTCGCCGGCACCCTCGTCGCCCTGCTTGTCGGAGGCGTTGTCCACGCCCTGCGCGATATCCGCCGACTGCGGATGCAGGAGAACGTCGATCTTCGCCGTCTTCCAGTGGAAACCATCCTGCTCGTAGCCGATATCGCGGATCGCCTTGCGGGCAGCCGACTTGAACTTCGAGGGATTGATGACCGGGTGGCCGGCAGCATCCTTGAGAACCTTGCCGTCCTTGTCCTTTTTCAGCAGGGTATCGGGAACCCGAACCTCACCGGCGATAATGACGCGGTTCGTCGTCGCAAGCGTTTCGCATGCGATGCGCACGGTCCAGGGGTCGACACCCGTCTTGGATGCCTCACGATAGATGAGATCCACGATTTCATCGGAAATACGATCACAAACCTTGTCCGGATGACCTTCGGCCACGGACTCGCTGGTGAACAGGTAATTGGCACGCATGCGGGATTCCCCTCAAAGAACGGTCTTCGAGTTTGTTAGTCATTTCGGCCATGAAAGACAAGGACACAACCACATAAATATATCTTTATGTGAGAATTCCTTTCTAATTGGGCACAAAAAAACGGCCCTTGCGGACCGTTGAGTGTCCAGCGCCGTACGCTGGAAAATAAAGCAGTCGCCTGCGAGTGCTACTCGGCATCCCCTTCGGCGGCGAGCGACTTGACGAGATCAACGAGGCGGCGGCGAACCTTCGGGTCGGCGATCTTCACGAAAGCGCGGTTCAGTTGCAAGCCTTCGGCAGACGACAGGAAATCCACCACGTAATTGGAACTCGATGCTTCTGCCATGCCCGTCGTGCCGACGGCCTGATCACCCGGCGCGTCCTCGAAGAAGAAGGAAACCGGCACATTCAGGATCGCGGAAATATTCTGCAGGCGGCTGGCGCCCACGCGGTTCGTGCCCTTTTCATACTTCTGAATTTGCTGAAAGGTAATTCCGAGGCTTTCACCCAGCTTTTCCTGGCTCATGCCCAGCATGGTTCTGCGAAGACGAATTCGGCTTCCGACATGAATGTCGATGGGGTTAGGCTTTTTCTTATTTTCGGTCATCATGCGGTCCTGACACTCGGAAAGGGTTGATATCTCGTTTCATTGCTTATTCGAAGAAATGAGCTGGTATTTCGACAGCGTCTAAACTTGTTTTACGACTGACGTATTCACTATGCAATTGTAGGGGTTCCCGGTCAATTCTGGCGCCGGGCAAAACGCCAGGCAGAAAATACCGAAACGGTCAGCATGATAGAAAAAATCAACCAGAAATACGTCCGATGTATGTCGTAAGTAACAGCGTCATTTGACCCACCACTCAAGGTGGCGTCAACAATTCCGACCCGGCCGTAATCCAACCCGGCAATAATACGACCATAGGGATCTATAACGGCGGAAATCCCGGTATTAGCGCCGCGAATCACCGGCACTCCCGTTTCAACGGCCCGTACTCTTGCCTGTAGAAAATGCTGATAAGGGCCGGGTGTATCGCCGAACCAGCCATCATTCGTGACGTTCAGGATCGCTGCGGCGCCCGCCAGACCAAGGGTCATCTCTTCGGGAAAAATGATCTCGTAGCAGATCAGGGGATAGAGGGTTTTACCGGAAGGAAGAGTCAAAGGCGTGCGCGAAGACGCGGCTGAAAAGCCGCCCGGCAGGCTGATGACATTATTGATGCCGAATCCCCGTAGAATATCTTCGAAAGGGACATATTCTCCAAAGGGTGTAAGATGGACCTTGTCGGTCGCGCCGATGATCTCGCCCTGACTGTCAATCGCATAGACCGAATTGTAGTAACGCGGAGGCCGGCCGGCACCGGCATCTTCCATTCTGACCGCACCGGTAAACAGGACCTGCCCGTCCTCAAGCGTCTTGGCGATTTCCGCCAGAGCGTCCGGATTTTGCGTCAGGATGAAAGGCACGGAGGTCTCCGGCCAAACAATGATATCTGGGCGTTTTTTTCCTTCGCCAGGCGGCAGGCCCGTCAAGCGCAGATGCTCGCTGAAAATCTCGGCCCTGTCTGCATTCAGCATCTTGCGGGACTGATCGATCGACGGCTGCACGATCCTCACGGTCAGCGCATCCGCAGGTGTCTCCAACGGTGTCTGAAGGCGGTAAAAGCCATAACCAAAATGGCCAGCCAGCAGCAGGCTCGCCACAATGAGACCCGGCCACATGCCTTTTTTCGTGCCGATCAAGGCAGGCGAGGCGAAGATGAAGACGGCAAGCGTGGTGACACCAAAAAGACCAAGCAGATGCGCCGACTGCATCATGATCGGCACAGGCATGATGCCATAACCGATAGCGTTCCAGGGAAAGCCAGTTGCTATGAAGCTGCGGAGCCATTCCAAAAGGCCGAATGCGGCCGCAAGTGCGGCGATACGGCCGAGACCGTCCGACCAGACGATATTGGCGGCTGCGACCGCAAAACCGTAAAACACGGCGAGAACAGCCGGAAGGCCGAGGATGGCGAGCGGTAGCGCCCAGGCGAACTCGTCAGCTTCCAGCAGGAGCGCATTGCCCAGCCACCACAGGCCCGCCACGAAATAACCAAGGCCGAAACACCAACCGATGCCGAAAGCGGGCATGATGCGGCTGAAGATGCCGCCGCCCGGCTTGCCGGTGCAGCCATCGACCAACCAGACAAGCAGGGTGAAAGACAAAAAAAGCGCTGCGAAAAAGCCAACCGGAGGCAAGGCCAGCGCTCCAACCGCGCCTGCGGCAATCGCCATCACTGCGCGGCTTTTGCCGCCGGCCAGCATTACCCTGCCTGCAAGACGCTCCATGCCATCTCCGTTTAATGCCCACCCGGAAAAGCCCAACCCCGGCATGGCCGCGCAAAGGAATTTCCCTTTAGACTCGACGTAAAGGAAAAAAGATTCGCAGTCCACAGAAGGGATGGTCGCCGGAGCACCGTGCGTCCTTTTGGACTCTTGATGACGCGTTCAAGGAGCGGAGGCGACGGGGAGCCCCCCGTCGCCCACCTCAGTCAGCGTTTTGCTGGTGGGTGATGAGGCGAACATCCGGCGCGGGCAGCGGAATAACCTCATCGGCATCGGCATCGCCCGGCGCGCGGTCATCCTGCCCTTCTGAGCCATGATCGCGGACGATACGAACACCCTTGATACGCCTTGTATCCGCATCGAGGATCTGGAATTCGAAACCAGGTACGGCCCTGACCACTTCACCCTTGGCCGGAATGCGGCCGAGTGCGAAGAATATCAGGCCGCCGAGCGTATCGATTTCTTCAAGATGTTCGCGGACATCGAATTCCGGTCCGATTGCCTCGGCAAGTTCTGTAAGCTCTGCGCGGGCATCCGCCACCAGCACGTTGGCGGATAGACGCGAAAACATCGTCTCGTCCTTGTCGTGCTCGTCATCAATGTCACCCACGACCATCTCGACGATGTCCTCATGGCTGACGAGACCGTCCGTGCCACCATATTCGTCGATCACCAGGGCAAGCTGTGTTCTCTGTGCCTGCATGGTCTTCAAAAGATCGGAGGCCAGCATGGAGGGGGGTGCAAAAAGAATTTTACGCACCAGCCCGGCATCGGCGACCGTCTGTTCCAAATCCACCCGTGCCAGGTCAAAATTCGGTCGCGGCGAGCGCGGAGCCTTCGCCTCGCCATAGGCAACGCCACGCGATCCCACCCGGCGTTTGTTGCGCGCCTGCTTGGCGACATAGGCCAGCAGATCGCGAATGTGGATCATGCCCTTCGGATTATCCAGCGTCTCATCGTAGACCGGCATGCGGGAGCGCCCGGTTTCCTCAAAGAGGATCAAAGCTTCGCCGATGGTCATATTCTGGTCGAGACCGTCGATATCCACGCGTGGGATCATGATATCTTCGACCCGAACCTCCCGGAAACGCAGGATATTGTTCAGCATCGCCCGCTCTTCGGGCGAAAAGGCGGCACCGATTTCGGTGTCGTCCATCAGCGCGTCGGTCAAATCCTCGCGCAGGCGCTCGCCCTGTGACGGTTTCAGCAACCGTCCAATGCGCGACCAGATCGTCGATCTCGGCTTTGCATTGGAGTCGTTCCGTAAATGACTACTGCCCTCCTCCGAGGAGGACTGCTCGCCGTTTTCTCTGCCCTCATTGGCAGGTCGTGCAGAATGTTCGTTCATGGCTCCAGACAATATTCAAAGCGGTTCCTGTCCCGCGTAAGGATCAGATAGGCCAAGCACCGCCAAAATGCGAGTCTCAAGCGACTCCATTTCTTCCGCCTCCTCCTCATCCATGTGGTCATAACCGAACAGGTGCAGGAACCCATGAACAAGAAGATGGGTCAGATGATCCTCGAAACTCTTCTCAAGTTCAAGAGCCTCGCGTTCAACCGTCTCGCGCGCGATGACGATATCGCCCAGCATCGGGCCAGGCATGCCGCCCGGTTCCAGCGGAAAAGCGGGGAAAGACAAGACATTGGTTGCCTTGTCCTTGTCGCGCCATTCGGCATTGATTTCCCGGATATTTTCATCGTCGGTAAAGACCAGCGACAGTTCCACCGGCATTTTCGGGAAGGGTTGGTTCTCTTCCCGCTTCAAAAAATCAACCGCTGCATCCAGCGCCTTGGTGGCGAAGGCAAGAAGGTCCTCTTCCGAGGACCAGCCTTCGGCCTCGACGCTGATTTGAATATCCAGAGCTGTCATTGTCTTGCGTCAGTTGCCCTTCACGAGGCTTTCATCCGGCACCGCCGTGTGGGATTCGTACGCCCGCACGATGCGCGCCACCATCGGATGGCGCACGACGTCCACATCCTTGAAGCGCACGACGGATACACCTTCCACATCGGTGAGGATTTGCAGGGCCTCGACAAGGCCCGACTTCACGCCGCGCGGAAGGTCCACCTGGCTTGGGTCGCCGGTCACGATCATGCGGCCTTTCTCACCAAGACGGGTAAGGAACATTTTCATCTGCATGGTCGTGGTGTTCTGGGCTTCGTCCAGAATGACGGCGGCGTTGGCGAGCGTGCGTCCGCGCATGAAGGCCAGCGGCGCAATTTCGATGACGCCCGCCTGAATGGCGCGCTCCACCTTGTCACCCGGCATCATGTCGTAAAGCGCGTCGTAAAGCGGGCGCAGATAAGGATCGACCTTCTCCTTCATGTCGCCCGGCAGGAAGCCAAGGCGTTCGCCCGCTTCTACTGCGGGACGCGAGAGGATGATGCGGTCGACCGCACCACGCTCCAGAAGTTGCGCTGCATGCGCCACGGCAAGATAGGTCTTGCCCGTGCCGGCGGGGCCGACGCCGAAAACCAGTTCGGACTGCTCCAGCGCCCGCATGTAGACATCCTGGGTGGGCGTTCGGGCAGCGACGGTCTTCTTGCGCGTGGAAATCTGCGCCATGGAGATCTTCGCCTTGCGCTCCATCGTCGGCAAGGTCAGCTGGTCATCTGCCGCCATGGCCATGCGGATCGCGCCTTCCACGTCGGAAACCTCGGCGGTTCCGCCCTTGAGCAGACGCTCGTAAAGGAAATCCAGCGCCCGGCGAGCCTGATTGGTGGCAACGACATCGCCGGTGATGGCAACGGAATTGCCGCGCGGGCGCGCATCGATGTTGAGGCGTTGTTCCAGCAATTTGAGGTTCTGATCGAACTGACCGAATAGCTCTCCCGCTATCCTGTTATTCTCGAACGTGAGGACGAAGTGATTGGCGTCGGTCGCGGCTTGGCGTGGCTGGCGCGATGAAGGTGATACCAATTCATGTGCGTTCAAGCGGTCAGGCTCCTGTCCCAATCAGTGTCGGCTCCTCACTCTAACTCTCTGCCACCTCGGCAAACAAGCTGTTTGGACCCGTTGCGGTGATTCGTACATTAACAATGTCACCGATTTTCAAAGTCTTTGCATCAAGATTCACAGATTGCAGCCAGGGAGAGCGACCTATCAACTGTTCAGGCATGCGGCCGGGCTTTTCCAGCAACACATCCATCGTCTTTCCGACCAGCGATTCCGCAAATTCCTTCTGCTGCCGCAAGAGCAGCGCCTGCAATCGTTCCAGCCGCTCGGCCTTCACCTCTTCCGCAACCTGATCCGTCAGATCGGCACCCGGCGTTCCTGGGCGTGTGGAATATTTGAATGAAAAGGCCTGCGCATATTTCACCTGTTCGATGATCGCCATCGTGTCTTCGAAATCACGATCCGTCTCGCCGGGGAAGCCAACAATAAAATCCCCGGACATGGCGATATCAGGGCGGGCGGCCCGGATTTTTTCAATGAGCTGGATATATTCCTCACCTGTGTGGCGACGATTCATCGCCTTCAGAATGCGATCCGACCCGGACTGAACAGGCAAATGCAGATAGGGCATCAGAATGCGCAGGTCGCGATGTGCGCCAATCAAGCGGTCATCCATGTCGCGCGGATGGCTGGTGGTATAGCGAAGGCGTGCAAGACCGGGAATTTCCGCCAGCCGGTAAAGAAGCTCGGCAAGTCCCCATTTTTCGCCCTTCGGGCCTTCGCCCTGCCAGGCATTGACGTTCTGGCCGAGCAGCGTGATTTCGCGCACACCGGCATCCACCAGTTTCATCGCCTCATCGACGATCTGGCGCACGGGACGCGAAACTTCCGAACCACGCGTATAGGGCACAACACAAAAGGTGCAGAACTTGTCGCAGCCTTCCTGCACCGTCAAAAATGCCGTGACGCCGCGCGTACGCAGTGTTGCCTTTTCGGCCACCGGCAGATGTTCGAACTTGTCCTCAACGGCATATTCGGTCTCGATGACGCGCTCGCCGCCGCGCACCCGCTTCAGGGCGTCCGGCAGGCGATGATAGGTCTGTGGGCCGATGACGACGTCGACGGCTGGCGCACGGCGAAGGATTTCCTCGCCTTCCGCCTGTGCCACACATCCGGCAACGCCGATCACGAATTCGCGGCCCTGTTCTTCGCGCGATTTTTTCATGTCGCGCAAGCGGCCGAGCGCCGAATAGACCTTTTCAGCGGCCTTTTCGCGGATGTGACAGGTGTTCAGAAGCACCAGATCCGCCTCGCCCATATCCTCCGTCTGAACGTAACCGTCCTTCGCCAGCGCATCGCTCATGCGGACGGAATCGTAGACGTTCATCTGACAGCCATAGGTCTTGATGAAGACCTTCCTGCTGTTAGAGCCCTCGCGGGCAATCATTTCGGGGGCATCGAGGCCGAGCGTTTCCTGGGTCATGGCGGTTATCTAGTGTTTTTCACGCCCGGATTAAACAGAAAAATACCGGAAAAGCTGGAATGCTCTATTTCCGCCAGCCACCACGCAGGCTGAAAGCCAACATGGAACGGATAGAAGCGGCGATATCGGTCGCCAGACGCTTGCGGTTATCCGTGCTGTGAAACGGAACGCTGTCGCCGAATGTAACGTCGACGTCGATAGCACCTGCCCTGATGATACCGAGCAGATGCGGCACCAGAGTTATGCTGCCCGGCCAGGCCGCAATGACCCGGTGGTAACGTCCCATGGCCATGCCCTGCACCCGCGTATAGGCGATTGCGACCGGCTGCACATAGACGAGCTTTCCCGGAACCTGCTCGGCAGCCGTGGAGGCTGCGCCAAACAGCGAGGATTTGACGGCAAGCATGCGGTTGCCGTCAGAGGTGGTGCCTTCCGGGAACAACACGACGATCTCGCCATCGGCCATGCGGGCGGCGATCTCGCCGACCTGCGCACCGGTGCTGCGCTTCTGCTCGCGCTGGACGAAGATGCTTTTCTGCAGACGGGCGAGCCAGCCAAAGACGGGCCAGTCACGCACTTCCGTCTTGGCGATGAACACCACGTCGGCAATACTGCCGAGAACGAGAATGTCCTTCCACGAGGCATGGTTGACCGCCAGCATCAGCGGCTTTGCCCGCTCCACATCCCCATGGACATGCACGCGGATGCCGAGGACATGGCAGGCGATGCGGTGCCAGATGCGGGGAATGCGGCGACGAAGCTGCCAGTCGAAGGCAAGGCCCAACAGTTGCAGCGGCAGCAATATAAGCGTGACGATCAGGAGAACGACCGCAATATAGGCTGTCCGAAGCCACATCATGATTGAACCGTGCGCTTGCTCACCAGCGTCTCAATGTTCGCCGGGCTTCAACGGTACACCGTAGAGTTCGAGCCGGTGATCAACGAGCTTGAAGCCGTGTTCCCTGGCGATCTTTTCCTGAAGCGCCTCGATCTCGGGTGAATGAAACTCGATGACCACACTGTTCTTCAGATCGATCAGATGATCGTGATGTTCCTCAGGCACGGTCTCGTAACGCGAGCGGCCATCGCGAAAATCATGACGCTCGATGATGCCGGCGTCCTCGAACAGCTTCACCGTTCTGTAAACGGTTGAAATCGAGATGCGCGGATCCACGGCGGAGGAACGGCGGTAAAGCTCCTCGACATCCGGATGGTCTGCCGATTCCTGCAGCACACGGGCGATGACACGGCGCTGGTCCGTCATCCGCATGCCGCGTTCGGCACAAAGTTCCTCCAGCGTTTTCGAAAGGTCTATCACGTCTTCTGGCCTTTTGAGTATTCCGGTTGAATTTCGGGGCTGTCGCCGAAAAATGCCTGTCGCAGGGAACTAGCGAAGATCGCGGCGCATGACAAGCGCCGTCGACTTCGCGCCATCCTTGGCGGTGTAATAGGCCTTCCGCTCAGCGACCGTTTTGAAGCCGAGCTTTTTATAAAGTCCCAGGGCGGAGGCATTGTTGCTGTCCACTTCCAGGAACATCGTTTCGGCACCGCGCATCATCGCCTCACGGACGGCCGATTGCATCAGGCGCCAGCCGAGGCCGGTGCGCGCGAACTTTTCGGCCACCGCAACGGTCAGGATTTCCGCCTCGCCGGCCACTTCGCGCGCAAGCACGAAACCACCGAGCGGTTTGCTGAAAAATGCGTTCGTCTGCCGCGCGACGGCACCGAAAACCGAGCCTTGCGTCAACAGCCCGGAAAACTCCCCGTCATTCCAGGGGCGCGGAAAGCGCAGCGCATGCAATTCCGCCACTCCGGCGCAATCCTCATGCTGCATCGGCACGATCTCGAAATAGGGCTTCCAGCTTAGATATTCGTCAAACATAACAAGGAATCATCCGCACGCATTTACGGGTGCCACCTATCAGGCAACGCTCTGGCGTGCCAGCGCAAAACCCGTCTGCGGCCGGGCATCCGGGCCGCGAAGGTAAAGCGGTGCGGGTTTCGGCATGCCTTTCGGCTTGCGTCCACCCGCCCGCGCGACAGTGGAAATCGGAAAATGATCGGGACCCGACCCCGTGTCGAAACCCTGAAAAAGGGGTGCGGCGGAACCGATAATGGCGCCATCGAAACCGGAGAGAGCCGTTTTGGCATCCTCCAGAGACCAAAGCGCGGCCTCGAGGAGCGGCAATCCATCCTCTGCAAATGTCTGGAGGTAGGCTTCGCCCCGTTTGGCGTCGAGCCCGACAGCCACTGGCCGGCCGGGATTTTCCAGCAGATGATGCAAGGCGATCGTCTCAAGCGTGGTTACGCCGACTGCCTCTATGCCGAGCGACAGGGCAAAACCACGCGCGGCGGCAACGCCGACGCGAATGCCGGTAAAGGAACCCGGTCCGATCGTTACCGCGATGCGCCCGACTTTCTGAAGCGGCAGGTGTGCCTGCTGCAGAGCGCCATCAATCACAGCCATCAGCCGCTCGGCATGACCTTTTCCGATGGTTTCGCACACCTCGCCAAGCACCGTGTCGGAGGCGCTGTCATAGACGCAGGCGGAACAGTCCACACCTGAGGTATCGAGTGCGAGAACAATCATGGCGCGGCCTGGCTTACAACGTCATACAGCTTCGACTTCGCGCACTTCCGGCACGAAATGACGAAGCAGGTTCTGGACGCCGTGCTTCAGCGTGGCGGTGGAGGATGGGCAACCGGAGCAGGCGCCCTTCATGTTCAGGAACACGGTGCCGTCGCGGAAACCACGGAAAGTGATATCGCCACCATCCTGCGCCACGGCGGGGCGGACGCGGGTATCCAGCAGTTCCTTGATGGTGGCGACGATGGTTTCGTCACCCGCTTCAAAGAACTCGCCTTCCTCATCCGACACTTCAGCCGCAATGGCAGTGCCCATGATGGGGCGGCCAGACATGAAATGCTCCATGATCGAACCGAGAATGGCGGGCTTCAGATGCTGCCATTCGGCATCATCCTTGGTGACGGTGATGAAATCGAAGCCGAAATAAACGCCGGTGACACCCGGAATGGTGAAGAGGCGCTCTGCCAGCGGCGAGGCCTGCGCCTGCGCAGGGTTGAGAAACTCAGCCGTGCCGCTTTCCAGCACCACCTTGCCCGGCAGGAACTTGAGGGTCGCGGGGTTCGGCGTGGCTTCCGTCTGAATGAACATTATCTGTCTCCTTCGAGGTCGCCGTTCACGCCCCGCAATTTAGAATTCTTCCAAAAAATACGCCTGGCGAAGCCTTACTTCAAGCCCTGACATGATAATTACATTCAAGAAATCGTCAGCCCCAAATTCTTGCCCGAATCCGTTCCTGCCTTTCGGGGTCGAACAAAGTTCAGCAAAGGGCGTCGATTTCCTCATCCGTCAGCGTATCCGGCAGCACGGTGACGGGGATGGGGAAGGCCGCACCGCGTCCTGAGATGGAGGAGACGAGCGGTCCCGGCCCCTCCTTCGTCGATCCTGCCGCCAAAACCAGAATGGCAATATCGCGATCTTCCTCGATGAGCCCGTGGATCTGTTCCGTTGCGCCGCCTTCACGGATCACCGCTTCCGGCTCGATGCCGATGGTCTCACGGACCTTCTGGGCGATCTTGGCAAGCGTTGCTTCCGCCTCCTCGCGCGCCTCGGCCCGCATGATCTGCTCGACGCCCAGCCACTGCTGGAAATCGCCTTCCGGTATCATGTAAAGCAGAACCAGTCCGCCATTGGAGTTCTTGGCGCGACGACCGGCATAATGCACGGCCCTTTCGCATTCCGGTGTGTCATCGATAACAGCGAGAAATTTGCGACGATGCCCTTCCAGACGCGACAGCCGTTTTGAAACCATTCCGCACTCCCTGTGTCCGCCGCGATCCGAAAAACCGCCCGACGGTTCGGGCGGAGATTATATCAAATCACGGCAGGCGCAAACCGCCCGCCGTGATCCGCAAGGCGATGCGTGGTCAGCGCAGGAACCCGATGATGTCGCGCACCTCGTTCATCGTGTTTTCGGCGATCGCGCGCGCGCGCTCACCACCCTGTTTGAGGATGGCATCGATGTGGGTGGGATCGTCGAGAAGGCGGCGCATCTCGTTGTTGACCGGAGCCAGCACATTGACGGCAAGCTCGACGAGAGCCGGCTTGAAGGCCGAGAACTGCTGTCCGCCGAATTCTAAAAGAACCTCCGCTTTCGTCTTGTCAGACAGTGCCGCATAGATACCAACGAGGTTTTCGGCCTCCGGGCGGCCCTTCAGGCCTTCCACTTCGCTCGGCAGTGCATCCGGGTCCGTCTTCGCCTTCTTGATCTTTCTCGAAATGGCGTCGACATCGTCCATGAGGTTGATGCGCGACAGATCCGACGGATCGGACTTCGACATCTTCTTGGTGCCGTCCTTCAACGACATCACCCGCGGTGCCGGACCGCCGATCAGCGGCTCCACCATCGGGAAATAGGCATGCACCGGCTCATTGCCCACGGTGATGTCGAGCCCGAGACCGGCGTTGCGGATATGGTCGCCGAAATCGATGTTGAATTTCTGGGCGATGTCTCGGGCCAGTTCCAGATGCTGCTTCTGGTCGTCGCCGACAGGAACGTGGGTCGCGCGGTAGACGAGAATGTCCGCAGCCATCAGGCTCGGATAAGCAAGCAGCCCAAGCGATACCTGCTCGGCATTCTTGCCGGACTTGTCCTTGAACTGCGTCATGCGCTCCATCCAGCCGATACGCGCCACGCAATTGAAGATCCAGGCGAGTTCGGCGTGCTGCGGCACAGCCGACTGGTTGAAGACGATATGCTTCACCGGATCGATGCCTGCGGCAATGAAGGCGGCAGCGATCGAGCGGGTTTGCGCCTTCAGGTCCGAATGAACGAGCTGGGCGGTGATGGCATGCATGTCGACGACGCAATAGATGCAGTCGTTATCTTCCTGCAACGCCACGAATTTGCGGATGGCCCCGAGATAATTGCCGAGATGCAGATTGCCGGTCGGCTGGACGCCCGAGAAAACCAGCGGCTTGAATGCGTTCATTGTCGTCCTCGAAAAGGCTTGTGGAGGGCCCCGCCCCGTGGTTGGAATTGCACGCGCGCTTATGCACCTACAGCCCCTCGCAATCAAGCGGTTTCAGGGCGCGTCAGCCGCGCGGCTGAAGAAGATCCCAGTGATTTCCATAAGGGTCCGCAAAGACCGCGACGGAGCCATAAACCTCATGGCGCGGTTCCTCCAGAAAGCGCACGCCGCGCGCAAGCATCGTCTCGTAGTCACGACCGAAATCGTCGGTATGCAGGAAAAACCCGACACGGCCGCCGGTCTGGTTGCCGATGGCAAGACGCTGCGCTTCACCATCCGCCTCGGCAAGCAAGAGGGCACAGCCATCGGTCCCTTGAGGCTTCACCACCAGCCAGCGTTTGCCGTCCTCGAGCGGCTGATCGGACAGGCAGTCAAACCCCAGAACCTCGCAATAAAACGTCTTTGCCCGGTCATAATCGTCCACCACGAGTGTGATGAGGGCGATGCGACGGTTTTCTGCGAAGGACATCAGCTTGTCTCCGTCTGGGCATTCTTGTTGCGGCGCTTTTTGATGGCTCTCTTGACCATGCCGAGATCGGCACCACCCGAAACGAAAGCCAGCACGAAATAAACGAGCATGGCGGAGAGCACGAGGCCCATGATGGTTCCGGCCCGGACGAAGATAGACGAGGCCGACGACAGCTCGAAGCTGAGATAGGTCAGCGCATAGTGAACGAAGCCCGCCATAAGGGCGGCGGCCAGCAGCAAGCGCGGAATGCGGGTGAGGAGCGGAATGTCCACATGCCAGTGACCCCGCCACAACAGCATGCCGAACAGCAGGGCGGCATTGACCCAGCCGGCGGTGATCTCGGCAATGGCGATGCCCGGACCTCCGAGACGCGGAAACAATGTCAGCGCCAGAGAGACGTTCACAACCACGGAAATCGCCGCGAAGATCATCGGGGTGCGGGTGTCCTCGCGGGCAAAGAAGCCGGGAATGAACGCCTTTATCAGCACGAAAGCCGGCAGGCCGAGGCCATAAATACCGAGGATCTGCGCGACGGTGACGGTGGCCGAAGGCGCGAAATTGCCGCGCTCGTACAGAAAGCGCACGATGGGTTCCGCCATGACGAGAAGGGCAGCGGCAGCGGGCAATGTCAAAAACAGCACGAATTCGACCGAGCGGTTTTGCAGGCTTCCCGCCTCGACCATATGTCCGCCACGCAAAGCCCGCGCCAGCTCCGGCAAAAGCACGGTGGCAACGGCGATGCCGACGACACCGAGCGGCAGCTGGTAAATCCGGTCGGCATAGGCAAGCGAGGAGATCACACCCTCACCGGCAGACGCGATATTGGTGTTGATCAGGAGATTGATCTGGGTGATGCCGCCGGTGATAGCGGCCGGCAAAGCAAGGACCAGCAGGCGCTGGACATTCTTCGTCAGCCGGGGTCTGCGGAAACCGATCCGCATGCCGGCATTGCGCACGGCGATCCAGACGATGCCAAGCTGCACCACACCCGCCGCCATCACACCCCAGGACAGGGCATAACCCACCTGAAGCGGGTCGTAATGCTTCCACCAGGCCAGCATCAGAACACCAATCAGAATGATGTTCAGGAAGACCGGCGCAATCGCGGCAGCGAAATAGCGGTGCAGCGAATTCAGCATGCCGCCCATCATCGCCGCCAGCGACATGCAGGCGAGATAGGGGAACATGATGGTTGCGAGACGGACGGTGTTGTCGAATTTCACCGGGTCTTCCAGAAAGCCCGGCGCAATAACGGTGCGCACGATGAACGGCATCGACAGTTCCATCAGGATCGTCAAAGCCAGAAGCACGGTGAACAGAACGCCGAAAACTTCTTCGGAAAAGCGCCTTGCGCCCTCCATGCCGTTCGCCTCGATCTCCTTGGCGAAAAGCGGCACGAAGGCCGAGTTGAACGCGCCTTCGGCAAAAAGGCGCCGGAAGGTGTTCGGGAACCGGAAGGCAGCATTGAAGGCATCGGCGACCGGGCCGGTACCGACGGCTGCGGCCATCAGCGTCTCGCGGAGGAAACCGAAGATACGGCTTCCGAGCGTGGCCGTGCCGACCGTGGCGAACTTTCCGATCAAGCTCATGGGAATTTCAAGCCTTTGCCGTGCGCGTGGCCGGCAGCGCCGCCACATCGGGATGGGCGATGATGCCGTTTGGCATGCGATCGCGCAATTCGTCTTCCTGCTCGCTCATCACGGCCTTCAGACGCGTGGCAATACTGGCCTGCCGGTTGTCGTTGGTGACCTTCTGACCGAAGAGATCCGTCACGTAGAATGTGTCGATGACCTTCTCGCCAAAGGTGGTGATGCGTGCGGAATGAATATCCAGCGACAGATCGGCAATGACAGCCGTCATATCCGCCAGAAGCCCCGGCCGGTCGAGGCACTCGACCTCGATAACGGTGAACTTGTTCGAAAGCCCGTTGGAAATGATGACGGAGGGCGGAATGGTGAAGGCGCTTTTCTTCCTCCGGCTCTTGGTGCGGGTGGCAATCATTTCCGGCAGGCGCTGACGACCGGACAGAACCTCTTCGATCAGCTTGCCGACATTGTTGCCGCGCCGCGTCTCGTCTTCGTCGATCGGAAATTCGCGGTTGATCAGGATCGTATCGAGCGCCCGCCCATCGGATGTGGTGAAGATTTGCGCGTCGGCAATGTTGGCGCCGGCCGCAGCGCAGGCGCCGGTAATGATCGACAGCAGGCGCGGATGGTCGGGCGCCAGCACGGTGATTTCGGTGATGGCGTGGAAGGAATGTGTGCGCACCATGGTCGACAGCGCTTTTTCCTGCTTGTCGGCCTCGCGGATAAAGCGGGTGTGACGCACCTGATCTTCCAGCGCCACCGTCAGCAGATAGGGCTCATAGTGCAGCTTGGTGTATTTGCGCCGTGCCTTCTGGCCCCAGTCTTCCAGCGCGTCGTAAAGCGCCTGACGGGCAATATGCGCCCTTTCCTTGCGTGAGACTTCCGAAAACCCACCGGAGAGAAGCAGCTCGGTCTCGTAATAAAGCGAGCGGAGCAACTGACCCTTCCAGCCGTTCCAGACACCCGGACCGACCGCGCGGATATCGCAGACCGTCAGGATAAGCAGCATCTTCAGCCGCTCCATGGATTGCACCTTGTCGGCGAAATCGGTGATGGTCTTGCGGTCGTGCAGGTCGCGCGTCTGGGCGACCATGGACATCAGAAGATGCTGCTCGATCAGCCAGACGACCATTTCGGTCTGCTTGCCGGTCAGCCGGAAACGCTGGCAAAGCTTGCGGGCCACGCGCGCGCCGGCAATCGAGTGATCCTCCTGCCGGCCCTTGGCCACATCGTGCAGCAGAACGGCCACATAAAGTGCCTCACGCTCCTCGACACCCGGCATCAGCTGGTTGGCAAGCGGATGGGCATCCACAGCCGTCCCCTTGTCCACCTCCGACAGTACGCCGACCGAGCGGATCAGATGTTCGTCCACCGTATAGTGATGATACATGTTGAACTGCATCATCGCGACGATCTTGCCGAATTCGGGAATGAACTTGCCTAGGACGCCAGCCTCGTTCATGCGCCGCAAGGTGAGCGCCGGATCACGCCTCGAGGTGAGGATCGCCAGAAACAGCCGGTTCGCCTCCTCGTTCTCGCGAAGCCCGTCATTGATCAGCGACAGCGACCGGGTAACGACACGCAGCGCATCCGGGTGAAGTTCGAGATTGTTGATATCGGCGATATGAAAGAGCCGGATCAGATTGACCGGATCGTTTTTGAACACGTCCGGCTTGGCCAGCGCGATGCGTCCGCGATCCTCGACGAATTCAACAGAACCGGGAATTTTGCGGACGCGGTGGGCAAAGCGGCTGAGAACACCCGACAGGCCCGGCACGTCCTTTGCCTGCCTGTCCTCCAGTGCGGCGCAGACGATGCGGGTCAGGTCACCCACATCCTTCGCCACCAGGAAATAATGCTTCATGAAACGTTCGACGGCGGAAAGCCCGGGGCGTGGCTGGTAGCCCAGCGCATCGGCGATCTCGCGCTGAATGTCGAAGGACAGGCGCTCTTCCGCCTTGTTGGTGATGAAATGCATCTGGCAACGGACGGCCCAGAGAAAATCATCGGCCTTTTCGAACAGCCTGAGTTCGCGCTTAGACAGGACGCCAAGCTTGACGAGATCGGCTGTATCGCGGACATGGTAATAATATTTGGCGATCCAGAACAGCGTGTGCAGGTCGCGCAGGCCGCCCTTGCCTTCCTTGACGTTCGGCTCCACCAGATAGCGCGTATCGCCCGCCTTGCGGTGACGCTGGTCACGCTCTGCCAGCTTGGCGGCGATGAATTCCGGCCCGGTGCCGGTGACAACTTCCGACTCGAAACGTTTTTCGAGATCATCGGTCAGCGATTTTTTGCCGCAGATTGCCCGCACTTCCAGAATGGCGGTGCGGATGGTCATATCGGATTTCGACAGGCGGACGCACTCATCCACCGTGCGCGTGGCGTGGCCGACCTTGAAGCCGAGATCCCAGAGCAGATAAAGCACGAACTCCACGGCCTTGTGCATATCCGGCGTGTTCTTGGCCGGCAGCAGGAACAGAAGGTCGATATCCGATCCCGGCGCCAGCGTGCCGCGACCGTACCCCCCCACCGCTGCAACGGCGATTTGCGGCGCGTCTTTCGGATAGACATATTGGCAGGCGAGATCATAGAGGATTTCGATCAGCCGGTCCTGGAGCCAGGAGATACGTCGGGCGCAATCGATGCCGCTGCCGTCGGATTTCAGCAGTTCGCGAGCCTTTTCCCGGCCTTCCGTGCTGGCCTTGCGAAAGATCGGCAGCAGGTCTGACCTGACATCGGCGATGCGCTTGCCGTCGTTCTTGAAGATGATGTCGCATTCGCGCTTCAGCGCCGAAACATCGAGAATTTCGGAAAAATCCAGGTCCTTGATGGCCATTTATGCCGTTATCCATGTCCTGTGGGAAAGCCACCGCTTGCGATGGGATTGTCCTATAGCGAGTTTCAAAGGCGATGGACAGGCAGTCTATCCTCTTAAGCCTTGCCAAGTTCTTTCTTTAACGCATAGAGCGCGTCCAATGCCTCACGCGGCGTCATTTCGTCCGGGTTGAACCCCTTCAAAGCTTCTTCCACCTTCGATGGTCCAGCCTTGCGGGTTTCCTCACGGCGAACCGCGATCTGGAATAGTGGCAGATCGTCGATCAGCTGACTGGCCGGGTTCTTTCGATCGGCATCTTCGAGCTTCGTCAGCACCTCACGGGCGCGCTCCACCACCGATGCCGGAAGTCCGGCGAGCCTTGCCACCTGAATACCGTAGGAACGATCTGCAGCACCCGGTCCGACCTCGTGCAGGAAGATGACGTCACCCTCCCATTCCTTCACCCGCATCGTGGCATTGGAAAGGCGACCAAGTTTTTCCGACAGCACCGTCAGTTCGTGGAAATGCGTGGCGAAGAGGCCACGGCAACGATTGACCTCGTGCAGATGCTCGACCGCCGCCCAGGCGATCGAAAGGCCGTCGAAGGTTGCCGTGCCACGGCCGATCTCATCCAGAATGACAAGCGAGCGATCCGTCGCCTGATTGAGGATGGCGGCCGTTTCCACCATTTCCACCATGAAGGTCGAGCGGCCACGCGCCAGATCGTCGGACGCGCCGACGCGGGAAAACAACCGGTCTACGATGCCGATATGGGCGGCTTCTGCCGGAACGAAGGAGCCGATCTGCGCGAGGATGGCGATGAGCGCATTCTGACGCAGGAAAGTCGATTTACCGCCCATGTTCGGGCCGGTGAGCAGCCAGATCGCACCATTTTTGCCGCCCTCAGCAGCCGACAGATCGCAATTATTGGCGATGAACGGCCCGGCGGACTGGCGCCGCAGCGCCTGTTCCACAACCGGGTGGCGCCCGCCTGTGATCGCAAAGGTCATGGAGGCATCGACGATCGGGCGGCAATAAGCCTGTTCGGTAGCGAGATAAGCAAGGCTTGAGGCGACATCGATCACCGCAAGCGCCAGCGCACCCGCCTTGATCGCCTCCGCCTGCCGCACCACGGCCTCGACCATGCGCTCGAAGGCTTCCAGCTCCATGGTCAGGGCTTCTGCCGCGGCATTGGCGATGCGGCTTTCGAGATCGGCAAGTTCGGTGGTGGTGAAGCGCATGGCGCCGGCCATGGTCTGGCGGTGAATGAAGCGCGCCTTCGCCTCATCCGTGGCCATCATGACATCGGCGTTGCCCGCCGTTACCTCGATGAAGTAACCAAGCACGTTGTTATGCTTGATCTTGAGCGACTTGATGCCGGTTTCCTCGGCATATTGCAGCTGCAGCCCGGCGATTACCCGGCGCGACTGGTCACGCAATGCGCGCACGTCGTCGAGTTCTGGATTGGCGCCCTCACGCAGAAAACCGCCATCACGCTTCAAAAGCGGCAGATCGTCGGCGAGCATCGAGCCAAGCATGGCTTCCAGCCCGCCCGGCAAAGCCTTCAGATCCGCAAGTGCAGCAGCAAGCTCCTGCGGCAATAGTCCCTGATCGAGAATGGCGGCAATTCTCTCGGCCGACGCCAGGCCCTGCCTGATCGCCCCGAGATCGCGCGGGCCACCGCGCTCCAGCGCAAGACGGGAGAGCGCGCGCGGCATATCGGCAACCTGTTTCAAGGCATCGCGCAGGCCATCGCAAAGGGAGACGTCATCAATAAGATAGGCGACTGCATCGAGACGGGCATTAACCCTTTCCGGGTCGGTCAAGGGAGACATCAACCGCTCGGCCAAAAGCCGCGCACCGCCGCCCGTGACCGTGCGGTTGAGGGCATGCAGGAGCGATCCGTCCCTTTCGCCTGAGAGCGTCTTCACCAACTCCAGATTGGCGCGGGTCGCGGGATCGATGAACAGCGTGGAGGCAGCGCTTTCGCGTTCCGGCGCACCAAGCGGCGGGCGCTCGGCAATCTGGGTCTTTTCAACATAGGCAACCGCGGCAGCGGCAGCGGCCATTTCCACACGCGAAAATGTGCCGAAACCATCTAGGGTCGAGACGTTGAAGTAACGCGCGATCCGCCCTTCCGCCGTAGCGCTGTCGAACAGAATGGCCGGCTGCGGCACGGCGACACGGCCAAGCATATCGAAAACCGGTCGCAGCTCTTCGTCATGGAACAGACTGTCGGCAACGATCAACTCGCGCGGATCGATGCGCCAGATATCAGCGAGGAGACGCGTCAGCGTGGTTTCCGCCAAGCGGAAGACGCCGGTGGAAATATCAATCCAGGCAAGCGCAAACTGTGCCTCCGCACTGCCGCGAATACGAGCGAGCGCCATAAGATAGTTGGATTCCGTCGGCGACAGCAGCTTTTCTTCCGTGAGCGTGCCAGGCGTGACAAGCCGCACCACATCGCGTTTTACCACGGATTTCGATCCGCGCTTCTTCGCCTCGGCCGGGTCCTCCACCTGCTCGCAGACGGCGACGCGATAACCGCGCAGGATGAGCTTCTGGAGATAATCATCGGCGGCGTGTACGGGAACGCCGCACATGGGAATATCCTGCCCCATATGCTGGCCGCGTTTCGTCAGCGTGATGCCGAGCGACCGAGAGGCTTCCACCGCATCGTCAAAGAACAATTCGTAAAAATCGCCCATGCGGTAAAACAGCAGCGAACCGGGGTTGTTCGCCTTGATCTCGATATATTGCTCCATCATGGGAGTGGCCGTGGCGCGGCTCTCTTCCGAGATCAGGGAAGCGGTGGTCAAAACGTCCGTCAATGGCTTGCCGATGTCATATCGTGTTGCGGAAAGGGAGCGCCGACACTAGCGGCAATGGCCGCACCAAGACAACACACACGGCACCGCTGCCCACAGGAACATCCCGCTTGATCCGAGTTAAAACCGGTCAGCCGTTGATGCGCTCGGTCTCGCCGCCGTAATAGCTGATGTAGCGGCCGGCGATAGAGGAAACCGGCAGGACCACGAGAACATCTGTCGTGTTGAAGGCGTGGTCCACCACGGCGCCGGAGCCGAACATAGCGCCGAGACGCATATAGCCCTTGATCAGCGGCGGCATGGCGTTCAGCGCCTTGCGGGCGTTCAGCGCCTCAGCCGGTACCAGGTCCATCTCGTGATAAAGCTCGGGAAGAGCGGAAGCCGCCCACTCGCCCTTTGCAACGCAATTGTGATGCAGGAAGGACAGAGCAAGCGCGTGGGCTTCCGGCTGCACGCCGGGGAACGAAGCGCAACCGATCATGGCATCCATGCGGTGTTTCACGGCATAGGCCCAGTTGCCCTGCCACAAAAGCTCAACCGTGCGCTTGGTGCGATATTCCGGCAGCACGCAGGAGCGGCCAAGCTCCATGAAGCGCTTGCCCGGATGGCGCGCTACCAGCCCGGCGATGTCGAATTCGCTTGCGGAATAAAAACCGTTATTCGCGAGTGCAGTTTCCTGACGTAACAGACGGTAGGTACCGACGATCTGGTCCTCGCTGTCGCCTTCAATCGCCTTGTCGAGCACGAGCAGATGGTCGCAGACACTGTCCCAGGCGTCGATGTCGCGCTTGCGGCGCATGGCGTCTGCGGGAAGGCGCGCCTTCATTTCATCAACGAAAACCCGGTAACGAACGGACTGCGCCGCGTCGATCTCCCGCTCGTTTCTTGCGAGCCGCGTTTCCAGCGAGCCGATACGGCCGAAAAGCCCCTCATTGTCCTGAGCGGTGTCTGGACGAGGATGAATAACAACTTTGTTTTCACAAATGTCGTGACTGTAGATTTCGGCAACCATGGGGAATCGCTCCGCCACCAAAAGATTTTTCCTGTCATAAATCACTAATTGACGACAGAATAGTGACAAAATGCAGCCATTGCGAGTCTCTCAAGTCATGATGGCAACAGGCGTTTCGCCTCCAGCAAGCGGCGGATTTCCTCGACCAGTCGTCTCGGGTCGGCAGGCTTGGTCAAAACCTTGGCCGCACCGGCATTCAGCAGGATTTCAGCGGTTTCAACGCTCGCATCGCCGCTGAGCACGATGAGCGGAATATTTCTTCCGCCCTTCAGCGTGCCGAGAAGCTCCGGCAGCACCTCAAGCCCCTCGCCGCCCGGCATATTGAGATCGGATATGATGAGGTGCGGCAGGCGGGTTGTGCCCGGCGCCACGGCTTGCTGCAGGGCCTGAAAATCGTCGACACCGCGCACGATGTAACCGCTTTTTTCCAGAACGGCCCGGATGATGCGCGCATTGACGGCGTCGTCCTCGGCCACGAGGATATCGATACCGCTTACCCCCTCCGTTACCCGTGACGAAAACCCCACATCCGGATGGTTGTCGTTGATGGCATCGCGCCGTTCTATGCCGCGCAGACGGCCGCAGAGGACGTCAATCAGGGACTTTTCGCGCAGCGGCCGGATCAACCAGGCGTCGAAGGACGCATGCATGGTCGACGCCCGCTCTTCGGGACTGACCAGCAACGTGCGGCGGACATTCTGTTGCGGCCAATCCCTTAGCGCGTCTCTGAACAGAGGCGAAATACGCCTGTCGACAATGATATCGGTGAGATCGGCAGCTGTACCGTGCAGCTTTTCCAAGTCCTCCGGTTCGTGGATAAGAGCGCATTTACCGCCGAAAGCCTCGATCGCCTCCATCGTCACCGTTGCTGCCACGCCCCTCGGCGCGACCAGCAGGACATTGGTATGCTGCAGGCAATGGTGCCGGTCCGGGTCCGGCGTGCCGGTGGACGAACTGCCCGGACGGAATGCCAGCTTGAAGGTGCTGCCCTCACCCTTGCGGCTGAAGACCGTGAGGCTGCCGCCGAATTCCCGCACGATGCGGGCGGAAATCGCGAGCCCAAGCCCTGTTCCCCCACTTTGTTGCGACATCGGGCCTGCCTGTTCGAATTCGCCAAAGATACGGGCTTGTTCCGCTTGGCTCATGCCGGGGCCGGTGTCCTCGACGGTGATATGCAATTCGCCTTCAACCATGCGCGCTCGGATGACGACCCCGCCCACCTGCGTGAATTTGACGGCATTGCCGAGGAGGTTGAACAGAACCTGACGCAGCCTTGCCGGATCGAAATCCAGATAATCAGGCACATCCGGCGTGACGAAGGAGGTGATTTCGATGCCCTTTTCGTGGGCGCGATGCGCCAGCATCTCGACAATGCTCTCGATCAGCCGGCGCAGGTTTTCCGCACGCGGATTGAGTTTGAAACGGCCCGCCTCCATGGTCGAATAATCCAGCAGGTCCTCGACCAACTGTACCAGCGACTGACCGGACTGCTTCATGCCGTCGAGATAATTACGTTGCTCTTCATTGAGCTTCGTCTGCGATAGAAGATGGTTCATGCCGAGCATGCCGGAAAGCGGCAGACGGATCTCGTGGCTAACAGTTGCCAGCAGCCTTGCCTTTTCGGCATCGGCCTTTTCCGCGCGTAACCGGGCGTTTTCCCGCTCGCCGAGTGCCAGCCGCTCCTCGGTGACATCTCTCGCGATGCTGCTGATGAGAAGACGACTGCTTGCCAGATCGCGGGTGACGACATCGTGCCAGGAGAAAATGCGCTGACCGAACGGGGTCGCGATTTCCACATCATAAGCGTGGGCCTTGTCGCCTGGCCGGAAAGCGATGCCGATTTCCTCACAGCTCAGCCCTTCGGGTGCCGAGCAGCCCGTCACTTCACGAAAAACCGCATTCGCCTCGACGATGCGCCGATCCATATTGCGGATGACGATGATATCGCCCATGGCCTCCTGGATCTCGGCAATCAGCGATCGGTTTTGAGTTTGGCGTAGCCGTACATCCAAATCATCTGCAGATAGTTTGCCGGGATACTGGAAGGATTTGCCGAACATGGCGTAGGACAGGAGACCGACCAGCACCGCACCGAAGAAGGATGCCAAGGCGACGGTGACCGAATAAGGCACCGCAAGCGCGATCAAGGCCGCGGAGAAGGCACCCACCGACAATGACGCGGCAACGTACAGCGTGATCGATCTGGCATCTATCCCGCGCTCCGCACCGCCATGGTGAGATGTCGTGTCGACACGATCCGCAGGCTGCGCCGGGGTGGCGGCGAGGCCATCTGAAACTTTTTCCCGCAGTCGTGCCAGTTCGCTCATGCACAACCGCTACCACGGCAGCGGTTTTGATATGCTTGGCTCAAACGCTAAAATTTTACTTTTTAGCCGCCCGGGCGTGCAGAAACTCATCGAGAATGACGCAACCGGCACCGATTGTTATGAAAGTGTCGGCCAGATTGAAGACCGCGAACGACCATGTATCGGTGTGAAACAGGATGTAGTCGATGACGTGACCGTAGAAAAAGCGGTCGAGAAGATTGCCGGCTGCTCCAGCGATGATGAAGGCGAAGCCAAGATGGGCAAAAGTCCGATCCGCCGCCGTCTTGCGCCAGAGCCACAGAACGAAGACCACGATGACGAGCCGCATGCTGACGATGAACCAGCCGTGCATGTCCGCCAGCATCGAAAACGCCACACCTAGATTATAGGTGCGGTAAAGCGCCAGGAACGGAATGACCGGCACCATCTCCTGCAACGGCAGATAGGTCTCGACCAGTTGCTTGACGACCTGGTCCAACACAAGGGCAGCAACGATAAGCGCGAAAGCCGGGCCAAATTTCGAAAACAACGCCGCTTTGGCCATTACTTCACCGGTGCCAGTTCGAGGAGATGTCGCCGCGCCTCGAAAAGCATGACAGCGGTTGCGATGGCGAGATTGAGACTATCGGCACGGCCCTGTTGGGGAATGCGCGCCAGTTGGTCTGCCTTGCCGGCCAGTTCAGGCGGCAGGCCGGATTGTTCGTTACCCATCAAAAGCACGACGGGCTTTCCGGCGTAATCGATTTTTCGATAGTCCACCGACCCGGCAAGATGGGTGGCAACGACACTGACATTGGCTGATTTTTTCCATGAGAGGAATTCCTCAACCGAGGCGCGGGCAACGGGCGTAGCGAAGACCGAACCCATGGTCGCACGCACGGTTTCCAGCGAAAACGGATCGGTGCAATCGCCGACCAGAATGACACCTGAGGCACCCGCCGCATCCGCCGTGCGGATGATGGTGCCGAGATTGCCGGGATCACGCACCCGATCGAGCGCGATATAGGTCTCGCCTTTTTCCGGACGGATATCCTTCAATGGCTTCCATCTCTGGTCAAAGATGCCAACGACCATCTGCGGATTGTCGCGGCGGGTGATCGAGGCGATGACTTTTTCGCTGACTTCTAGCACCAGCCCGCCGGAAGCGACCGTCTTTACGGCCGCCTGCTCCACCAGCGGCTTGCCCTTGGCCGCCTTGGCGTAAACCAGGGTGCGGATGGTCCAGCCCAGTTCGAGCGCGTCGATAACCAGCTTCAAGCCTTCCGCCATGAAGGTGCCGGTCTCTTCCCTGCCCTTTTTCTGGGTAAGCGCCTTGATATCCTTGATGATGGGATTGGCAAGGCTGGTGACTTCCTTGACCTGGCCAACCCGGCGCGTCGTGTTTTCGCGCATGTCGTTCGTCATTTCGGCTCCCAGCGGCTGAACAGCGATGTGGAAAGCACCCGGCCCGGCGTCTTCCCATCAAGCCCGGCCTCGCGAATGACGAGCTCGCCGGACGCAACGACGCCACCGGCGCCGCGCATGATTTCGCGCATCAATTCATGCATCGAATAGAAGCTGGCCCTGATAGAATAGGCCGTCAGCACCAGACCGAGCGCTTTGGGCGACAGGATTTCCCGGCAGATATCGAGCATCAACGGAAGATGGTCGAACAATTGCCAGATTTCACCATGGGTGCCGCGGCCGAATTTCGGCGGGTCGGTGAGAATGATGTCGTAGGTGCTGCCGCGACGCTCCTCGCGCTGAATGAACTTCATCGCGTCTTCGCAAATCCAGCGGATCGGCGCCTGTTCGAGCCCGGCAAGCGCCTGGTTCTCCTTTGCCCAGCCGATCGCTTTCTTGGAGGCGTCGACATGGGTCACTTCAGCGCCTGCAGCAGCGGCGACCAAAGAAGCGACGCCGGTGTAACCAAACAGGTTCAGGACTTTCAGCGGCCGGTCAGCCGTTTCAACGGCATTTTTCAGCCATTCCCAGTGGACAATCTGCTCCGGGAAGACGCCGACATGCCGGAAGGCCGTGAAGCGGCCGAGAAATTCGACGCCGAGCAGCGACAGGGGCCAGGTTTCGCCAAGTGCTGCCTTTGGAAAACGCCAACGGCCCATGCCGTCTTCATCCGTGTCGCCGGTAAAAATGGCGTCGGCATTCTGCCATACGCGGTCTGGAACCGACGGTTGCCAGAGAGCCTGCGCCTCGGGACGGACGACGCGATATTCGCCGTATTGTTCAAGCTTCAGGCCATTGCCGCTGTCGATGAGATGAAAATCACCCGCGCCACTCGATTCCAGAATAACCGGAACCTGTTCTGCGGGACGTTCGCCGGTGCGATGCTTGAGGGGCCGCGCAGGCACCTGCTCAACGGCCGGTACTGGGGCTATTTTTTCCCTCGGCGCAGGTTTCGGCGCGCTGCGCACCGCGTCCGGCTCGCGCTTTTTCGGTGCCGCGTCCATTCGCCGTGCCGGCTTTGCGGCATGAACCTGTTTTTTCTCGCTCCCGGCACGCACGCGATTGCCCGGCCGGCTGTCTTTTTTCTTCAATGGAAATCTTTCCGCTTCTGCCCGCGTCTTATCGCGCCAGCAAATAGCATTCCAAGCGTCGCTCGACTAGAGCCGCAACGAATGTCGGCACCATCACTTTGCCGGGAGTTGGCCCGCATTCGGAAGCTGCGCGGCTGTTGCCGCTTTGTGCCGGTTCGCCTCGTCATGCCAGCGAACGGCTTCCTTCGCCTCGATACGGGCGCGCTTGCGATGCTTGCCCTGTGCAAACCATGTGGCGGAAGATCCCAGAAGCACACCGAAGATGACGGCCAGAAACAGGAACACGAAAAACGGCGCGGTGAAGGAAAGTACACCATCCTCCGGCCGGAACGGATTGAGCGCGAGCGTCACGGACTGACGATTGGCCACGCACAGGATGACGAGGATAATCGCCAGCGGAAGCAGGATGATGAGGTTGATGATTTTTTTCGACATCCGACATTACTCCATCGCGGCGTGCATTCCCTCGGCTCCGTTTCCGGGGCGGCGGGTGAGAACGATCAATCGTCCTCTTCGTCACCCATACCGGGGTTCAGGCGCTCACGCAGTTCCTTGCCCGTCTTGAAGAAAGGCACCCATTTTTCCTCAACGAAAACCGATTCACCCGTGCGCGGGTTCCGACCGGATCGCGAAGGACGGTTCTTCACCGAAAATGCGCCGAAACCACGAAGCTCGACACGATTTCCCGCTGCCAAGGCATCGGTGATTTCATCCAGCACCGCATTGACGATATTTTCCACGTCACGGTGATAAAGGTGCGGGTTACGCGCAGCAACGATCTGCACCAGTTCAGACTTGATCACGGTTGCCCCCTGAAAGAATTGGATTTTTAATGCGGCTCAACCTGCCAAACGGAAACAAGACCGTCAAGAAACAACTTGTCCGCACCGAGCTGACCGGAGCCCGCAAATGGGATTAAATCGTCATATCCCAGAAGCTTCGCTATTTGCGCAACACTGAAAAGCGAAAAAGGCGAACTGGAAGACGGTGCGCGCCATTCCACGATCGGCAGATCCTTGGCAACACCGCGCGTTTCGAAATAGCCGCGAATTTCCTTTTCGCCGCCAAGCGTGTCGACCAGCTTGTTGGCGAGCGCCTGTCTGCCCGTGAAAATCGATCCGTCCGCCAGTTTCAACACATCCTCGCGCGGCAATTTGCGGCGATCGGCCACAAGATCGACGAACCAGCCGTAGCTGTCCATCACCATGGAACGGATCATCGTCTTCGCCTCTTCGGGCGCCTCATGGAACGGCGAAGGCTCCGCCTTCATCGGAGAGGACTTTATTTCCTGCAGCGAGACGCCGAGCTTATCCATCAGCTGGCCGATCTGGGGATATTGAAAGATCACGCCGATAGAGCCGGTGATCGAGGTTTCGCCAGCGACGATGACGTCACCTGCAGATGCGATCATATATCCAGCGGAGGCGGCAAGCGTGCGGACATCGGAGACCACCGGCTTCTTTTCCGCAACGCCGCGAATGGCCTTGAAGATGCGCTCGCCGCCATAGGTGGTGCCACCGGGCGATGAAATCGAAACGATCAGCCCTTTGACATTGTCACTCTTGGCAATCTTGTCCAGCCGCTCCAGAAGTTCGGTATTGTCCTGGATCAGCCCGGAGATCTGGACACGGGCAATATGGGGTCTCTCGCTTTGCTGCGGGGTGGCCCATAAAAACCGGTAGAGGCCGAAAATGCCGGCGACAAACAGAAAAACAGCGGCAATCCGCCAGAAAGTCAGCTTGCGGCGCAATCGTCTGCGATCCGCTATCGCCATATTATCCATCGAAAACCCCTGCCTTCCGGCATTTGAAGCGTAATGTAAGCGTCATGGCCATATGGTTCTTCTAGCGCGAAGCCGCAAGGAAACAATAAGGAAACCAGAATTACGATTAAATTCGCATTTCCCTTGCACCTTTCCAGACAAAAACCATATTGGCAGGACACAGCACTCATGCCAAAGACATCAAGATAAACATATAAGCTTCAGTTGCGCGCCAAAGTGGCGCCCAGGAAGTTTTCCGGACCCACTCTTATGCTCGAAAGACTCCGCCAGCCCGCGCCAGCGTTTCCGCTGCCCAATGACCAGAACGGCGCTTACGAGCGCGCGCTGAGGCATTCCGCGCGCGTGAAGCGGCTGAAAATCATTCTGCCGCTCGGTGCGGCGATCATCTCGTTTGCCTTCGTCGCCGTTTCGCTCATTCGCACCTGGGCGCCCGAAGAGGTTTCGCTTGAAAGCGCAAGGATCGAAGACGGCAAGATCGTGATGGAAAAGCCGGCCGTTGCGGGCCGCAACGAGAAGGGGATCGACTACTCGATGAACGCAGACCGTGCGTTGCAGGATATCGCCAACCCCAACCTCATGACGCTCGAAAGGGTTCTGGCCGCGGTGCCTGTGAACGACAGCGTCGCCCAGGTGATCGCCAAGGAAGGCATTTTCGACCGGGCCACCAACACGCTGAAGATGACCGCCCCTTTTGACATCAATCTCAGCAATGGCATACAAGCGAAGTTCCAATCTGCGGATGTCGATCTGAAGGCTGGAAAAATGAGCAGCAAAGAGCCAGTTTCGATCAAAACAAACGACGGCGCCATTGTTGCGCAATCGATTGATATCGCGGATAATGGCAAGACTATTACATTTTCGGGGCAGGTACGCGCACGTATCGCTGCATCCAATATCAAGAATGAAGGCAAGTGAGAGCCCGGTCCAGATGATGCAAATTTCCCGTCCCGTTTCCCTTGGCAAATCCGCAGGCGTTACAGCCGCAGCTTTTGCTTTTTCCTGTCTTGCAACCGTGGCTTTCGCTCAGAACACCACCAGCAACATGACAGGCGTCAAGCTCTCCGGCGACCAGCCGATCGCTATCGAAAGCGATCAGCTCGAAATTCGGGACCAAGAGCGCAAGGCCTATTTCACCGGTAACGTGAAAGTTGTGCAGGGCACCACCACCCTTCAGGCCGGCAAGATGACGGTCAATTACAAGGGTGAAGGTTCCTCGCTCACCAGCGGTGACGCCAACATCGAAAAAATCTTCGTCGACAATAACGTCTACCTGACGTCCGAGACGCAGAAGGCCACGGCCGATCACGGCGAATTCGACATGGCGGCGCAGACCTTCATTCTGACCGGCAAGCAGGTTGTGCTGTCCGAGGGCGCGAATGTGTTCACCGGCTGCAAGCTCACTGTTCTGATGAATTCGGGGCAGGCAAAGCTTGAAAGCTGCGGCGGCCCTGTCCGGATCATGCTCGATCCGAAATCGCAGCAGAAGAAACAGTAGTCTCACCTCGTGAAGATAGCCTCGATCTCAAAAATATTTGGCGGTGGGCGCGACCGACCTGTGGACGCTGCGTCGCAGGCCGACAAGGCTCGCTATGACGGCACCCTGATCGCGCATGGTCTGACGAAGACCTATAATACACGGCGCGTCGTCAACGGCGTCTCGCTGGTCGTGCGCCGTGGTGAAGCCGTGGGGCTGCTTGGCCCGAACGGCGCGGGCAAAACCACCTGTTTCTACATGATCACGGGCCTCGTACCCGTCGATAGCGGCAAGATCGCCATCAACGGCAACGACGTCACCACCATGCCGATGTACAGGCGTGCCCGCCTCGGTGTCGGCTACCTGCCGCAGGAAGCCTCCATTTTCCGTGGACTGACAGTCGAGGAAAACATCCGCGCCGTGCTGGAAGTGCACGAACCTGACAGCGCCAAGCGCAGCCGCAAGCTCGATGAGTTGCTGGAAGAGTTCCACATTGCGCAGCTGCGCAAATCGCCCGCTGTCGCCCTGTCGGGCGGCGAACGTCGCCGTCTGGAAATCGCCCGTGCTCTGGCGACCGATCCGACCTTCATGCTTCTGGACGAACCTTTTGCCGGCGTCGATCCGATCTCCGTCAGCGACATTCAGAACCTTGTCAGACATTTGACCGCGCGCGGGATCGGCGTTCTCATCACCGACCACAATGTCCGCGAAACGCTCGGCCTCATTGACCGCGCTTATATCATCCATGCCGGTGAGGTTCTGACCCATGGCCGTGCGGACGATATCGTCAACAATCCGGATGTGCGCCGGCTCTATCTCGGCAATAATTTTAGCCTTTAAGCTCCCGGGCGCGAAAGATTCTTCATCGCGCCCCGCAGTGACGCTTGACCAAACATAATAAAAAAGCAATTTTTGGGCCAAGTTTCGTTGCCTGCGCAAAATTTATGAAATTTGTGGCGACGAAGAAGCTGTAAGGGGAGTTTCGCGTCCGCCATGGCATTATCTGCCAGCCTTTTGCTGCGTCAAAACCAGTCTCTCGTGATGACACCGCAACTGATGCAGTCCATCCAGCTGCTTCAGATGACGCATTTCGAACTGACGCAGTTCATCGCGCAGGAGGTGGAGCGCAATCCTTTGCTTGAAATTGCGGCAAACGACGGCGATTTGAGCAACGATACCCCTGCTGATGCGGAGAATTTCGGCGATGCCGACAGCGAAGGGTCCGACAAGTCCGCGCCGGTAACGGCCGACAGCGACGACTGGTACGGCGATCGCGCGGCGAATCTCGGCGAACAGCTCGACACCAGCTTCGAAAATGTCTTTCCCGACGATACCGAACCCAGAAAGCCCGACGCACCCGAACTTGCGGGGCAGTGGAAATCCATGCCCGGGCAGGAGTCAGGCGAGAGTTACGATCTCGACGACTTCGTTGCCGCGAAACAGACCCTCAGCGACCACCTCAATCAGCAATTGCCTCTCGCCATATCCTCTGTGGAAGACAGGATGATCGCTGATGCGCTGATCGGCCAGCTCGACGAGACCGGATATATCGCCGTAGATGCTGTCGAAGACGTCGCTGAACGGCTGGGGGCGGCGCCTTCGGCAGTGGAGCGAATTCTGGAGACGCTTCAGGGCTTTGATCCTCCCGGCGTGTTTTCCCGCTCGCTGAGCGAATGTCTGGCGATCCAGCTTGCCCAGAAGGACAGGCTTGATCCGGCAATGCGGGCTTTTATCGACAATCTGGAGCTTCTGGCGAAACGGGATTTCGCTTCTCTAAAAAAACTCTGCGGCGTGGACGAGGAAGACCTTCTCGACATGCTGGCGGAAATCCGCACGCTCAATCCGCGTCCGGGCGCTGGTTACGATTCGACCGTTTCCGAGACAATCGTTCCTGATATCATCATTCGCCCCTCCTCTGCCGGCGGCTGGCTTGTGGAAATCAACCCCGAGACCCTGCCGCGCGTGCTCATCAACCAGACCTATTTCGCAGAGGTTTCAAGGCACAAGTCGCGGGAGGGAGAGGATCAGGATTTCCTTTCCGAATGCATGCAGACGGCCCATTGGCTGACCCGCAGCCTCGACCAGCGCGCCAGAACGATCATGAAGGTGGCGACCGAAATCGTGCGCCAGCAGGACGCCTTTCTCGTCAATGGCGTGGACCACCTTCGCCCGCTGAACCTCAAGACGGTGGCCGACGCCATCAAGATGCACGAATCCACCGTCAGCCGGGTGACGTCGAAAAAATACATGCTGACGCCGCGCGGCCTGTTTGAGCTGAAATATTTCTTCAGTGTTTCCATCAGCTCGGTGGAAGGCGGTGACAGCCATTCGGCAGAAGCCGTGCGTCATCGCATCAAGGCGATGATCGCGCAGGAGGCCGCTGACGCAGTGCTTTCCGATGACGATATCGTCGATAATCTGAAAAAGAGTGGTATCGATCTTGCCCGCCGCACCGTGGCCAAATATCGCGAGGCGATGAACATCCCATCCTCCGTTCAGAGACGGCGCGAGAAGAAGGCCCTGGCCAGACTGTCGGCGTTCTGAGCGGTGGCGCTGGTCACGTTTTCAGGGCTTTCCAGCCGCACCATTGACTCTTGCTACGGCAAGGGCTAGAAGCCCGCCGCACACGTAAGCAAGGTCATTTGTAACGGATTCATCTCCACCGTCCATGGGCGTAAAATTCGAATGGGGGCTTTTAAAGGCCTTCGAAACGCTTGGATGCGCGCGCGGCTTGACGTAAGCTGGTACTCGCAAATCACTACAAAAAGGAAATTTTCCATGAGTGTGCGTGTATCTGGTAAACATATGGAGATCGGCGAATCTTTCCGGCAGCGGATTGAGGACAATATAGGTCTGGCAGTTACCAAATACTTCGATGGGGGGTATTCAGGCCAAGTGACCGTAGAGAAGTCCGGATCGCGTTTTGCAGCCGATTGCAAACTGCATCTCGATACGGGCGTTGTATTGCATGCGGCGGGTCAGGCAAATGATCCGCAAGCGAGTTTCGATGCCGCCGCCGAGCGTATCGAGAAGCGCCTGCGTCGCTACAAACGGAAGCTGAAGGACCATCACCACAATGGTTCCGCGGCGAACGGCGCGATGTCGGAAATCGCCTATACGGTAATGGATGCTGTCCCCGATGAGGACCACGAGGTTCCGGAAGACTACGCACCCACGATCGTTGCGGAAAGTTCGAAACAGATAAAGACGATGTCCGTCGCCAGCGCCGTGATGGCGCTCGACATGACGGACGAACCGGTTCTGCTGTTCCGCAGCCCCGGCAAGGAATATCTCAACATCGTCTACCGACGACATGACGGCAATATTGGCTGGATCGACGCGGAAACGATCAAGAGCTGAACAGTCTGACAAGACATGGGAGGCAGAGCGCGAAAGCGTATCTGCCTCCTGCATCGTCTCGATGGCATGAAGGAAAAAGAGAATGGCGTTGGCAGATTTGCTGCAACAAGATGCGATTATTCCCGCCCTCAAGGTGAATTCCAAAAAGCAATTGCTTCAGGAGCTGGCCGCGAAGGCAGCCAGAATTACCGGAGTCTCGGAACGGGAAGTTTTCGACGTCATCCTCCAGCGTGAGAAACTCGGCTCCACCGGTGTGGGGCACGGCATTGCCATTCCGCATGGCAAGCTGAGCAGCATCCATCAGATCACCGGCGTCTTCGCACGTCTTGAAACACCTGTTGATTTCGAGGCGCTGGATGACCAGCCGGTCGATCTGGTTTTCCTGCTGCTTGCACCCGAAGGCGCCGGCGCGGATCATCTGAAGGCGCTGTCGAGAATTGCCCGAGCTTTGCGCGACCCCGAGCTGGTGGCCAAGCTGCGTGCCACCGATTCCGACACGGCAATTTACGCCTTCCTCAATCAGGAGCAGGCGACCGCTGCCTGATCAAAGGCTGCCGACGGTCCTTTCCATGGACAAAAAAACGCGCCCTTGAGGCGCGTTTTTTATTGGAGCATTTCAAACAAAAGCGCGCCCCGGTTTTACATCCGAACGCGCTTTAGATGAGGGAATGCCTCACGCATCCTTCTCGTTGACGGAGGCGGTGCCCGGCTCGGGCGCTGCGGCGGTCTCCACCTTCGGGCCACCCTTTGAGACGCCAACCATGGCGGGGCGCAGCACCCGGTCACCGATGGTGAAACCGGCCTGAACCACCTGCAGTACCGTGTTGTTCGGAACTGCCGTGTTCGGAATTTCGAACATCGCCTGGTGGAAATTCGGATCGAATTTCTGGCCTTCCGCATCGATCTTTTTGACGCCATGTCGCTCCAGCGTCGAGAGCATCGAGCGCTCCGTCATCTCGACACCTTCGATCAGGCCGTTGAGACCGGCTTCGCCATTGGTCTTGAGTTCGTCCGGAATGGCTTCAAGAGCGCGGCGAAGATTGTCGGAAACGGCAAGCATGTCGCGCGCGAAAGCGGCGAGAGAATAGGCCTTCGCATCCTTGACTTCGCGCTCGGTGCGGCGACGAAGATTGTCCATTTCTGCTGCAAGACGCAGGAACTTGTCGCGCAGATCGGCATTTTCGGCCCTGAGCAGTTCGATCGGATCGGGCTCGGCAGCTTCCGCCGTCTCTTCCCCTGTAAATGCGGGTTCGACAAACTCTTCGGCGACGTCCGCGTCAGGTCCGGGCTTTTTCGTATCGTCGGTCATGACGTTCTCCAGATTTGAATATTGTTGGTTGCGCCCGATATCGAGGTTTGAAGGGCAAAAATCAAGGCTTGCGGCGAAAAGCTTGCCGCATTCTCTAACCTTGCGGGCTTGTCCTATCTCTGCTTTCGGGAAAGGCGGGCCATAATTTGTGCGGTGTAGTCCACCATAGGCACGATACGGGCGTAATTGAGCCTCGTGGGACCGATGACGCCGACGGCACCCACAACGCGATTTTCCTCGTCCCGATAAGGTGCCACGATCAGTGACGAGCCTGACAGCGAGAAGAGCTTGTTTTCCGAGCCGATGAAAATCCTGACGCCTGAGCCACTTTCTGCAAGGTTGAGGATCTCGATGAGATTTTCCTTGCGCTCCAGATCGTCGAACAGCAGGCGCACACGATCGATATCTTCCTCACCGGCCAGACCTTCCAGCAGGTTGGAGCGTCCGCGGACGATGAGGCGACCGAGCTTGCCCTCTTCATTGTCGCCCGCCCATATGGCGAGACCACGTTCGATGAGGTCCTGCGCGAGCGTGCCGAGTTCCGACTGCAATTCGGCACGCTGCGTCTGAAACTGGCCCCGCAGTTCCTGCAGCGTCTGCCCGGAAAGATGGGCATTGATGAAATTTGCCGCCTCTGTCAATTGCGATGACGAAATGCCGACCGGCAATTCGATGATACGGTTTTCGACCTGATTGTGGTCCCCTACCAGCACGGCAAGCGCCTTGGTGGGCTCCAGCCGGATGAATTCAACGTGCTTGAGAATGACGTCGCTCTTGGCCGTCAGCACCAGGCCGGCACCGCGCGACATGCCTGAAAGCATGCGGCTTGCCTCTGTCAGCAACCCTTCCAGCGATTGCTCGTGGCCGGCGACTGGACCGATCTGGCGGTCGATACTGGCTCTCTCATCGGCGGGCAGATCGCCCACCTGCATGAATGCGTCCACGAAGAAGCGCAGCCCCGTCTGGGTGGGCAGGCGACCGGCGCTGATATGCGGCGAATAGATGAGACCCAGTTCCTCGAGGTCGCTCATGACGTTGCGAACGGAGGCCGGTGAAAGCGACATCGGCAACAGCCGCGACAGGCTGCGCGACCCCAAGGGTTCGCCGGTGTCGAGATAGCCTTCGACGATGCGCCGGAAAATCTCCCGCGACCGTTCATCCAGCAACGATGCCTGATCTTTTGAAAGCGGTGCGGAAAAGCCCATATCATCCGTTCTTTATCGTCAAAACTCTGTCCGTACCAATATAATGCGTTGCACCGCTGCGGCAAAATGGAAATTGGCTTTGCAAAACCCCGGGGCGCGCCTTAGAAGGCAGGAACCAACATGGAGAGTGGATCATATGCGGCCTTCAGGCAGAAAAACCGATCAGATGCGCAAGGTTTCCTTCGAGCGCAATTTCTCGAAACATGCCGAAGGTTCCTGTCTGGTCAAATTCGGTGATACGCATGTGCTCGTCACCGCAAGCCTTGAGGAAAAGACGCCGCCGTGGCTGCGCAACAGCGGCAAGGGCTGGGTCACCGCCGAATACGGCATGCTGCCGCGTTCCACCCATGAGCGGATGAAGCGCGAGGCCTCGGCCGGCAAGCAGGGCGGACGCACGCAGGAAATCCAGCGCCTTATCGGCCGCTCGCTGCGCGCAGTGGTCGACCTGCAGGCGCTCGGCGAGCGCCAGATCAGCATTGACTGCGACGTCATTCAGGCCGATGGCGGCACGCGCACGGCTTCCATCACCGGCGCATGGATCGCCCTGCATGATTGCCTGAAGTGGATGGAAACTCGCAACATGATCAAGGTCGAGAAGGTCCTGAAGGACCATATCGCCGCGATCTCCTGCGGCATCTTTGCAAAACAGCCGGTCATCGATCTCGATTATCTCGAGGATTCCTCCGCCGAGACCGATGCGAATTTCGTCATCACCGGCTCCGGCGGCATCGTCGAAGTGCAGGGAACCGCGGAAGGTGCCCCCTTCTCCGAAGAGGAATTCCTGACGCTGCTTGGTCTTGCAAAGGCCGGATGCAGCGAACTGGTCGCCCTTCAGAAGCAGGCAATTGCCTGAGCCGACAGGAAAACGTCATGCGCAAGCTCGATACCAGAACGATCGTTGTCGCCAGCCACAACAAGGGCAAGATCGCCGAAATCGCCGACCTGATCGGGCCTTTCGGCTTTTCAGCCAAATCGGCTGCGGAGCTGAACTTCGTGGAGCCGGACGAGACAGGCACCACCTTTGAGGAAAATGCTGCCATCAAGGCGCTTGCGTCTGCGAAGGCGTCCGGCCTGCCGGCTCTGTCTGACGATTCCGGTCTGGTCATCGATGCGCTGGATGGCGCGCCGGGCGTTTATACCGCCAATTGGGCGGAAACGGCTGACGGTACGCGCGACTTCGCCATGGCCATGCAGAAGGTCGAGGATGCGCTTGCCGAACGCGGTGCAACGAAGCCGGAAGACCGCACGGGCCGCTTCGTCAGCGTGCTGTGCCTTGCCTGGCCGGACGGGCATGTCGAATATTTTCGCGGCGAGGTGGAAGGCACGGTGGCGTGGCCCCCGCGCGGAACGAGCGGTTTCGGCTATGACCCGATCTTCAAACCAGAAGGTTACGACACCACATTCGGTGAAATGACCGCAGACGAAAAACACGGCTGGAAGCACGGCGATGCGTTTGCGCTCTCCCACCGTGCCCGCGCGTTCAAAAAATTCGTCGAAACCTGTCTGGAGGCATGAACCCGATGACCGGGGAGCACCAACTTTCTGCCCCCGGCGCGTCGCTTCTGCCGGATACGGGCGATCCCGGTTTCGGGATCTATCTGCACTGGCCCTTCTGTGCGGCCAAATGCCCCTATTGCGATTTCAACAGCCATGTCCGCCACCGCCCGGTGGATCAGGAACGGTTCACTGCGGCGTTCCTCAGCGAAATGGCAAAGATGCGGGCGCTCAGCGGTCCGCGTGTCGTTACCAGCATTTTCATGGGCGGCGGTACACCTTCGCTGATGGACCCGCAGACCGTAGGCGCGCTTCTTGATGGCGTTTCGCGCTTCTGGCATGTGCCTGATGGTATCGAGATCACCATGGAGGCCAATCCTTCAAGCGTCGAGGCGGAGCGGTTTCGCGGTTACCGGGCAGCCGGCGTCAACCGCGTCTCGCTCGGCGTCCAGGCGCTGAACGACCGGGACCTGAAGTTCCTTGGCCGGCTGCATGATGTTGCCGATGCGCTTAAAGCCATCCGTCTGGCGCGGGAAATTTTTCCGCGCATGTCCTTCGATCTGATTTACGCCCGCCCGAACCAGACGGTGGCCGAATGGGACGCTGAGCTGAAGGAAGCCGTCTCCTACGCCGTCGACCATCTGTCGCTCTATCAGCTCACTATCGAGGAAGGCACGCCGTTCTACGGGCTGCACAAGGCTGGCAAGCTGATCGTACCGGATGGCGAGCATTCGGCGGTGCTTTATGAAGCGACGCAGGAAATCACCGAGCGTTACGGCATGCCGGCGTACGAGGTTTCCAATCACGCCCGCCCCGGTGCGGAAAGCCGCCATAACCTGACCTATTGGCGTTATGGCGATTATGCCGGTATTGGACCCGGTGCGCATGGACGCCTGACCAATGGCGCCTCCAAGCTCGCCACCGTCACCGAGCGCCATCCCGAAACCTGGCTCGAGACCGTAGAGCGTGAAGGCCACGGCATGGTCGATCAGGAGCTTCTCGGCGTCGACGAACAGGCAGACGAATTGCTGCTGATGGGCCTTCGCCTGCGCGAAGGCATTGATCTTGCTCGCTGGAGCGATCTCTCCGGCCGCGAACTCGACCCGGAGAAAGAGGAATTCCTCCTGCAACACGGCTTCGTGGAACGGATCGGCAATTCCCGCCTGCGCTGCACCCCTTCCGGCATGCTTATTCTGGATGCCGTGGTCGCCGATCTCGCCTGCTGACCGGCAGCCTGCCTGGTCCTGAGCCAATCAACAACCGAGAAACCAATAAAAAAGCGGCCCGAAGGCCGCTTTTTTCATGCGTTGTTTTCGTTGATAAGGCGCTTCAGCAGCTCAACCTCGTGGCCGAGCTTGGTGTCGCCGGAAATCAGATCCTCGATCTTGCGCACCGCGTGAAGAACCGTGGTGTGGTCGCGACCGCCGAAACGGCGACCGATCTCGGGAAATGAGCGCGGTGTCAGCATCTTGGCCAGATACATGGCGATCTGGCGCGGCTTGACGATGACGCGGGTGCGACGGTTGGAAACCAGCTCCTGCCGCGACACATTATAATGTCTGGCGACAATGCGCTGAATATCCTCGATACGGACGCGCTTGGCCTCCCCACTGCCGACGAGGTGCGACAGCAGCTCATCGACACGGTCAACCGAGAGGTTCGGCTCGAAAGAGCGCCGGAACATCAGCTGGTTGAAGGCGCCTTCAAGCTCGCGTCCGCTCGCCGTCACGCTTTTGGCCACGTGGGTCAGGATTTCGTCCGAAATCTCGAAAGACGGATCGTCCTGACGCGCCGAGCCCATGCGACGGTTGAGCATTTCGTAGCGCATGTCGTAATCGGGACCTTCGATCTCGATGGCCATGCCACCCTGAAGGCGCGAACGGACACGCGGATCAAGCGATTCCAGCTCCCACGGCGCGCGGTCAGCGGCCACGACTACCTGCTTGGCGCTGTCGAGCAGCATGTTCAACAGGTGGCAGAATTCGTGCTGGATCATCTTGCCCTGCAGGAACTGCATGTCGTCGATGACGAGAAGGTCGATATTGCGCAGGGTGTCCTTCAGCGTCAGCGCATCATTGTCGCGGATCGCGGTCGCAAAACGCCACATGAAATATTCGGCCGTCAGATAGACCACACGCGGGTTGCGCGGACTGTCGATGGCGGCATTGGCAATCGCCTGCAGAAGGTGTGTCTTGCCAAGCCCGACACCCGCATGAATGAACAGCGGATTGAAGCGCACAGCACCGGCACCCGCTTCAGCGATCGTCTTTGCCGCCGCAAGCGCGACGCGGTTGGACGAGCCCTCGACAAAAGTGTCAAAGGTGAAACGTGTATCGAGCGGCGAACCGAACAGCGGCCCGGAGCTACCCTGCCGCAGCGTCGCCTGCGCCGCCGCAGGCTGTGCAGAAGGTGCTGTCGCGGGCTGCGACGGAATGAAGGACTTGTTGCGCGCAACAGCGCCCATGTCCTGAACGGGCTGCACCCGTTCCTCGACCTGCGCGGGGCGGGCCGGGCGGCTGGCGGAGCGGACAAGAATTTCCACCTTCAGCACGTCCGGATCCTCGCTTTGGACGAGACTGGTGATCAGATCCATATAACGGTTGTTGATCCAGGACTTCAGAAAGGTCGTCGGAACGGTAAAACGGACGACGCTTTTCGAAACGGTGTGGAGTTTGAGCCGTGCAAACCAGCTTGCATAGACCTCGGGACCAACCTGTGCCTTCAGCCGCGCGCTAAAACGTTCAAACAGCGCATCGTGCTTCATTGCCGATTTATCCCCTGCCGCTTCTGAGCAAGCTGCATCACGAGCCTGTGGTGCGCGGTCCCCATCGGCCACCGCACCCATCGCCAAATTCAATTGCATA